>CAWDXA010000014.1:0-9520 GCA_963806175.1 uncultured Chloroflexia bacterium | reverse complement strand
CGCGGCTAGGTCGTTCGTACCAGTCGGCGGCGCGGAAACCTGGTGCTAGGCTGCACTCCCTTGCGTACGCCGTTGCTGCTTTACGTGCTCGCGCTCGCGGTCCGGGGCTTGCTGATCCTCCAGTTCCCCGACCCCGCATACCCGGATTCGGCGTACTACGTGGATGTCGCCCGCCAGCTCCACGCGGGCCACGGGTTCAACGTCGACTTCATCTGGATCTTCGCCGAGGTCGGCGGATCGATCCCGGCCAACCCGGTCCTGCCGATCGCCGCCAACGCCCATTGGATGCCGCTGGCGTCCCTGGTCCAGGTCCCGTTCCTGTTCGCCTTCGGCGACGTCGCCTGGGCCTCGGACCTGCCGTTCGCGCTGATCGGCGCGCTGGCGGCGCCGCTGACCTGGGCGATCGCCCGGAACCTCGGGGCTCGGCCGCTGGTCGCGGTGGGCGCCGGGGTGCTGACGGCGCTGCCGCTCCTGTCGCTGCCGTTCATGGCCCAGCCGGACAACTTCTCGCTGTACCAGCCGCTGGTGACCGGGTCGCTCTGGATGGCCGCCCGCGGCCTGCGCGGATCGGGCCGGTCGTTCGTCCTGGCCGGGCTGCTGGCGGGGGTCGCGACGCTGGCCCGGACGGACGGCGTGCTGGTCCTCGCGGCGCTCGGACTCGCCTTCGCCTGGGATCGCACGCGCGCGTGGCGGATGTCGCGGCTCGGCGCGGGTGGCGCGCTGATCGCCGCCCCGCCCAGGCCCAGGATCCCGATGTGGGCCGGGCTCGGCTGCGTCGCCGTCTTCGTCCTGGTCATGGCCCCGTGGTGGGTGCGCCAGCTGCAGACGTTCGGCTCGCTGTCGCCGTCGACGGCATCCGGCAAGGTGCTGTTCATCCGGAACATCGGCGAATGGAACAGCATCACCACGCCGGCCGACCTGGGCTGGCTCCTGGGCATGGGGATCGGGCCGCTCATCGTCACCCGGATCGGTGGCTTCATCGCGGCCGCGATGATCTACCTGGTCCTCGTCTGCGGGGTCATCCTCGGCCCCACCCTCGCCGTCGGCGCGTGGGCCCGCCGCCGCTCGCTGGACTTCCTGCCGTTCTTCGCCTACGCCGCGATCCTGTTCGGGTTCTCCGGCCTGGTCTCGGCCATCCACGTGCCCGGCGGGACGTTCATCCACTCGGCCGCGGCGCTCGCGCCGTACAGCTACATCCTGGCGCTCGAGGGCGTGGCGGTGGCGGTGGTCTGGGTGGCGGCGCGACGCCCGGCCTGGAAGGCGCTGGCGGCCACCCGGCTGTTCACGACCGCCGCGATCGCGTTCAGCGTGCTGATCGCCGTGCTGGGGATCGGCAGCGTCCACGCCGGCTGGGCCGAGCGGCGCGACCGGGCCACGACCGTCGCCGACGCGTTCGACGCGGCGAAGGTCCCGCTGACCGATCGGGTGATGTCGATCGACGCCGCCGGCCTGAAGTACGCCACGGGTCGCGGGGGCGTGGTGCTGGTCAACGATCCGCTGGCCACCATCCTGGACGTCGGCTTTGCCTACGACATCCGCTGGCTGGTGCTGGACCGGACGGACGGCGTCGCCTCCGTGTCGCCGATCCTCGACAGGGACGAGCGGCCGGCCTGGATCGGCCCGCCGATCTACGCGGAGCGCGGGTCGGGGCTCAACGCCGACGGCACGCCGCAGGCCTATTCGCTCGCGATCTTCCCGGTCTGCCTCAACGCGACGTTCGATCCGCGCTGCTTCGGGACGACCGGGGCCGCGCAGCCGTGAGCCGCCGCGAAGCCGCCTTGACCGCGCTCGGGGTCTTCCTGGTGGCCCTGCTGGTGCGCGCGGTCTTCGCGGCCCAGATCGTCTTCCCGAAGCCCGAGGACACCGCCTACTACTTCGGCGTGGCCCGCAACCTGGTCGACGGCCACGGCCTCGTCTCCGACTCGCTGTGGAGCTACCAGACGCCGCCGCTCGTCATCCCGCGGCCGGCCTTCGAGGTCTGGCTTCCGCTGCCGACCTTCCTCGCCGCGATCCCCATGACGCTGTTCGGGACGACGTTTCGCGCCGCGCAGGTCGCGCCGGTGCTCATCGGGGCGGTGGTGCCGGTGCTGGCCTGGCGGCTGGCCGCCGATGTCGCGGTGGAGCGCCGGCTCTCCGTGGAGCGCGCCCGGACGCTCGCGATCGGGACGGGCCTGACGAGCGCGGTCTACCTGCCGTTGCTCCTCCACTCGGCCCTGCCTGATTCCACGATGCCGTTCGCCGCGCTGGCACTCGGGGCCTGCCTCGTGATGCCGCGGATCGCGAGCGATCCGGGCGCCGGGCGGGGTGCCGTGCGCGCGCTGGACCGCCGCCTCCTGGCGCTCGGCCTGCTCATCGGGCTGGCGGCACTCGCCAGGAACGAGGCCGTCTGGCTCGGGCTGTCCTGGGCGATCGTGGTCTGGGCGATCCCGGGGCTGGACTTCGCCTCGCGGTTCAAGCTCGTGGGCGTGGTCGCCGTGGTGGCCGGGCTGGTCTTCCTGCCCTGGGCGATCCGCGACTGGGCCGCCTTCGGCAGCCCGCTGCCCGGCCAGGCCGTGGCCAACGCGTTCTCCGTGACCGGCTTCGACATCTTCGCCTGGAACGATCCGCCGACGCTCGGCCGGTACCTGGCCGTTGGCCCGGCGCGGCTGCTCGAGATGCGGGTGGATGGCTTCGAGCACAACCTGGTGAGCGTCCTGGTCCTGCCGGGCATCCCGATCGCGGTGATCGGCCTGCTGGCGATGCCGTGGCAGGCGCGTGGTCACGCGCTGCGGCCGCTGGTCCTGGTGAGCGTGCTCTGCTTCGCGGTCACGACCCTGGCCTTCCCGGTCGCCACGACGTGGGGCACGTTCCTGCACGCCGCGGGCCCGGTGCACGTGCTGCTGCTGATCTCGGCGCTCCTGGGGCTCGACGCCGGCATCGCGCGGCTCGGTGCGCGGCGCGGCTGGACGCGACCGGTCGCCTGGCTCGGCGGTGCCCTCGGCGTCTTCGGCTCGGTCCTCTTCTCGATCGTGCTGCTCCCCGCGTTCGGCGCGGGCTCGCAGGCGACGGCCACGTACTACGAGGACCTCGGGGTCCGCATGGCGGCGATCGGGCACCCGCTGGACGCGAGCGCGGGTCCGGTCATCACCGACTTCCCGATCTGGATGGCCGAGAGCGAGCACATCCCTGCCCTCGCCCTGCCCGACGAGACGCCCGAGGACGTGATGTCTCTCGCGGCGGCCTTCCCGGGCACGCACCTGTTGATCGTGACCGATGACCATGGCCGGTGGCCGGCGGTGCTCGACAGCGGGACGCGCGGCGCGGGCTGCTTCCACGAGCTGGACCTGGGGCCCGGCCCGGCCGGGCAGACGGACCCGCTGGCGAAGACCCGCGTCTTCGAGATCGTCTGCCGGTGAAGGCCGACCCGTATACTCCAAAGTCGATGGAGCCTGCACGCGCCGGTCCGGATGGTGGGGACAGCCAATTCGACGGCCTCCAGGCGGAGGCCACGGCGGCCGTCGGGTACAGCGCGAATACGCTCGGCAGCGTCCGCGAGCGCTACCGCGAGGCTTACACGCAGGCGCTCGCCCAGTGGCAGGGCATGCGGGACCAGCTCGAGCAGATGGAGCGGGAGCCTCGCGACAGCCGGTCGCGGACCGCCCCCGAAGGCGACGACGAGGCGGCGGCCGTCGCCGCCGAGGCCGGCGCGGATGACGCTCGACGCCGATCCATGCGCAGCGACGCGGACCACCTCACGGTGGAGCTCGGCGCTCACCAGGCCGAGCTGGCCAAGATCGAGCTCGCCTGGCAGACGCTGGAGCGGACGTGGCTCTTCCTGCAGGGCGGCGACGCGACCCTGGTCAGCGAGGCCAACGGCCCCGCCACGGCCGCCGACCTCAACATGCGGATCATGGAGGCCCAGGAAGCGGAGCGGTCCCGCCTCGGCCAGGAGATCCACGACGGCCCGGCCCAGGCCCTCAGCAACGCGATCTTCCAGGTGGACTACATCGAGCGCGTGATGGACTCGGACGTGACCCTGGCCTTCGCCGAGCTCGGCCTGCTGCGGGAGCTCCTCCGCCGCGAGCTCGGTGACGTCCGGGCGTTCATCACCCAGCTCCGCCCGCCGATGCTCGACGAGGTCGGCCTGGACGGGGCGATCAGCCAGGCCGCCGAGAACGTCCGGGCGATGGCCGGGCTGACGGTGACGACCGCGTTCGGCGCCCCTTCCGAGGTCCTGACCGACGGCCAGCGAACGGTCGCCCTGCGGGTCGCCCAGGAGGCGCTCCAGAACGTGCGCAAGCACGCGGGGGCAAGCTGGGTCGCCGTCGCCACGCGGGTCGAGGACCGCGATTGGGTCCTCGAGGTCCGCGACGACGGCCGCGGCTTCGACATCGCCGCGGTCGCGGCACGGGGCCGGCGGAACTTCGGCCTGCAATTCATGCGCGAGCGTGCGGAGTTGATCGGGGCCAGATTGGACGTACGATCGAGACCGGAGGGCGGCACCGTCGTCCGGTTGGCGATCCCGATGACAGCCTCGACGGGAGCGGAGGACAGCAGATGAGTGCCACGGAATACAGCGGGCCGGACCGCCGGCGCGGCGCGGCCGACCGCAAGGCCCAGGATGAGATCACGCGGATCCTCGTGGTCGACGACCACGCGCTGTTCCGCATGGGGATCGCGAACATCCTCGGCCAGCAGCCCGACTTCGAGATCGTCGCCGAGGCCGAGGACTCCCGCAGTGCCATCGACCGCGCCCTGGAGACGTCGCCCAACGTCGTCCTCATGGACCTCTCGCTGTCCGCGCCCGGTGGCATCGAGACCACCTCACGGATCAAGCGCGAGCTGCCCTCCACCGCGATCATCGTGCTCGCGGTCAGCGAGGACGAGGACGCCCTGTTCGACGCGATCAAGGCGGGTGCCGCCGCGTTCATCCTGAAGGACGTCTCACCGGACGACCTGGTCACGATCATCCGCCGCGTCGTCGCCGGCGAGTACCTGATCAACGACAAGGTCTTCTCCAAGCCGGCCGTCGCGTCGCGCGTCCTCAAGGAGTTCCGCGAGCTGGCCGTGTACGGCCAGGAGGCGGCCCCGATCTTTGCTCCGCTTTCCCCGCGCGAGGTCGAGATCCTCGACAACATCGCCCAGGGCATGACCAACAAGCAGGTCGCCTACGCCCTGTCCATCAGCGAGCAGACGGTCAAGAACCACATGAGCTCCATCCTCCGCAAGCTGTCCGTCAACGACCGGACCCAGGCCGTGGTGTACGCGATGCGCCAGGGCTGGATCCGGATGCCGGAGGACTGATCGGCAGCCGCCGCGTCACTCGCGACCATGAGCAAGTCCAACGCCGCCAAGCCCACCGCGCCGCCCGAGCCGACCGGGCCGACCGAGTCGACCGAGTCGACGCTGCCCGCAAGTGCCGCCGAGCTGGCGGAACGGATGCTGGCCGAGGTCGCCCGCCTCGGCAGCGAGCTCGAGGAGGTGGAGCTGCTGATCTCCCAGGCGAAGACCGAGGCGGCTCGCCATGAGACGCGCCGGGCCGGCGCCTCGGACAAGCTGTCGACGATGCTCCACCTGGCCGCATCGAACTCCGAACCCGTCCCTGACACCACCGAGCAGAACGCCCAGCTGGTGCTCCTGACCAAGCGCGCAGCCCTGATGGAATCGCAGGTCGACGTCCTCGAGGGCAAGCACCGCGCGCTCGCCCGCTTCCGCGACAGCCTGGCCGCGTATGCCGAGGCGCTCGGAGCCGCGCCCGCGACCTCGGTACCGCAGACGGCGTCGGGGAAGGGCACCGCAGCGGCCAGGTCGGCCGACCCGATCGGATCGCTCCCGCCGGCGGTCTCCCGCCTGCTCCTGGCCGCCCAGGAGGACATGCGCCGCGAGATCGCCCGGGCGATGCACGACGGACCGGCCCAGAGCCTGACCAACATCGTGCTCCAGGCGCAGATCGTGGAGCACCTCGTCGCCCACGATCCCAGGAAGGCCTCGGGCGAGGTCCGTCAGCTGGTCGCGATGGTCCAGCAGACGCTCGACGCCACCAAGTCGTTCATCTTCGACGTCCGCCCCATGGTCCTGGACGACCTCGGCCTGGTGCCCACGCTGCGGCGAGCCGCCCGGGATCGAGGCCGGCGGGCCGGCGTCCCGGTCGAGTTCGAATCGATGGGCCAGGACCAGCGCCTGCCGATGGACCTGGAGAGCGGCCTGTTCCGCATCCTCGACGAGGCGCTGGCGGCCTACCTGAGTGCGCACGCCGAGCTGGTGACGCTCAAGCTGGACTGGTCCGACCGCGTGGACGCCCGGGTCTCTGCCTCGCGGGCGATCGTCAAGGTGGCCGGCGAGCCGCTCCCCGACACGACCCCGAACGCCGATCTCCCGCCGGCGCTCGCGGCCATGATGGAGGAGCGGCGGGCGGACGCCCGCGACCGCGTCGCCTCCGCCGAGCGCGCCTCGATCGTGTCGCTCCCCGCATCCACCTGGCGGGAGATCCAGGGCCGCGCGAGCACGCTCGGGCTGAATGTGGAGCTGTCCGCCGACGGGTCCGAGTTGAGGCTTGACATGGAGCTGCCGCAGGCCGCCGTCGAACCGGAATGAGCTCGCGGCAACCGCTGCGCGCCGGCCAGGGCCTCGTGGAGTACGGGCTGATCCTGGCCCTGACCCTGCTCCTGACGATCCTGATCCTCGGCGTCCTGGGCGGCACCCTGGCCGACGTGCTGGCGGCGATCGGCAACGCCATCGATTCGGCAACCGGGGGAGCCTGAATCGGGGCGACTGCGGCCCCATGGCAGGACCAATTACCTATGGTCCGGCGCGAACGGCCTGCCTATAGTGAGAGAGCCCTCGATTGGGGGTGAGTACTCATCCAGGAGAATGCCGCATGGCCCTTATCACCGACCTGTATCTTCGAGTCATGAATGCCATGGATCGCCGCGACGAAGGCCAGGGCCTCGCCGAGTACGCGCTGATCCTCGCGCTCATCGCCATCGTGGCGATCATCGCCCTCATCTTCCTGGGCAGCCAGGTCAGCAAGATCCTCAGCAACGTCGGCAATTCCGTCTAGGACACCTACCCACCCAGTGGGTCAATCGAAGACCGCCGCCTCCTTCGGGAGGCGGCGGTCTTCTGGTTTGCGGCCGCACCACGGAACCCGAACATCCCTTGACACGCTCGGTCGATGTCCGTACCGTGGCGCAGCCCTCGGTCCCACCGGGGAGCACCCGAGAAAGGAGGTACCCGTTCACATGACGTCGATCTATCTCGCAATCATGAGTTTCCTCCACCGTGACGAGGAAGGCCAGGGCCTTGCCGAGTACGCGCTGATCCTCGCGCTCATCGCCATCGTGGCGATCATCGCCCTCATCTTCCTGGGCAGCCAGGTCAGCAAGATCCTCAGCAACGTCGGCAACTCCGTCTAGTCGCCTCCAGGGCGTTACGAGCGAGGCCGTCGGTGCCAGCTGGCGCCGGCGGCCTCACCATTTCGGTCGGCATTAGGTCAGGGGTCGGGCCACCAACGACCTATTGACAGCGCGTTGGGCGACCGTATGTTGGCCGCATAGGGCGATCGACTCGCGTCCTTCCGCCCGACTGGAAGAAAGGAGGTGTCTCGGAATGTCACCGGTCAGCTATCTGTTGTCATTCATCCGGCCGCTTCGCGACGACGAGAAGGGCCAGGGCCTCGCCGAATACGCGCTCATCCTCGCACTCATTGCAATCGTGGCGATCATCGCGCTCCTGTTCCTCGGTACCCAGATCAGCAACAAACTGAGTGTGGTGGGGACTGCCCTCTGACCCGTCGGATGGCAAGTCCGCTGGCCCGCTGGACCTGGTCCGGCGGGCCTTCGACGTGCAGTCGGCGGCAGCCGTCCCGGCGCCTTGCGAAACACCTTGCAGCACGCGTGATTTCCTGCTGTTTCCTCACTGATGGTCCTAGCCCTTTGGTATAGTCGCGGCGCATTTGGGCGGTGCTAGAGTGGTGCCACCTGTCACACCGTCGCGGGGAGGATCGACTTGAAGCGCTCCAATCGCCTGGTCTTGTTGATCGGCGTGTTCCTGGCCATCGTCGCGTTCGTCCTGGTGCTGCTGCTGCTGCAGAGCCCGCCGAGCGGCAACAATGGGACCGTGGAGCCGCCGACGACCGGAGCCGTCGTCGTGGCCAAGACGGACATTCCGCTCTCCACGCGCATTCGGGCCGACCAGGTGGAGGTCAAGACCCTCAACCTCACGGCGATCAACACCGGGGCGTTCCAGGATCCGTCGCAGGTCGTCGGCCAGATCGCCCGGCAGCCGGTTGCCGCCGGAGCGCAACTCACGCAGACGACGCTCAACGGCGGGCTGTCCGGAACCGTGATCGACGTCCAGACGCCGGCCGGGCAGCGCGCGATCGCCGTCCGGGTCGACCAGATCAGCGGCGTCGGCACCGTCATCAAGACCGGTGACTACGTGGATGCGATCCTGGGCCTCACGGAAGAGCAGTTCGCCTCCGTCGTCCAGACGGCCCCCGGCGACGACCAGGCGACGGTCATCAACCCCGGGCCCAAGGGTGCAACGGTCAAGCTCATCCTCCAGGGCATGCAGGTCCTGGGCACGCTCCTGCCGCCTGTCGCCGCGCCCGCTCCCAACGACGCGGCGCCCTCGGCGGCGCCCGCCGAACCGGGCACGGTCCTCAATGAGCAGCAGGAGATCGTGATCCTGTCCGTCACGGCCCAGCAGGCCGAAGTCATCAGGTACGCGCAGCTCCAGGCCAATCCCGTGCTGACGGTTTCGCTCGTCCTCCGCTCCCCGGATGACTTCATCGATCCCGCGACGGGCCAGCCGGTGGCCCCCGTGATCACGCAGACGACGGGCATCACGCTCAGGGAACTGATCGACAAGTACGGTGTCCTGCCGCCCGTCATCGAGGCGCCGGTCCTCCCCGGCAACAAGCCCGCCCAGCCCGTGCGGCCGGTCGTAGGGCAGTAATCCCGGGCCCAAGGCCCGGATCCATCACCGCGACCTGACGGGCGTGACGGACCACTCGGTCCCGCGCCCGTCGAGGTCTCCGGCCCACGAACACCACCAGATCGGAACGAAGGAATCAACCGGAGCGAGATGGCCGACCAGATCCGCGTCCTCGTCGTGGACGACATCCCGGAAACCCGCGATCACCTGACGAAGCTCCTCGGCTTCGAGACGGACATCGACGTGGTTGGCTCGGCGTCGTCCGGTCGAGAGGCGATCGACATGGCCGGCCGGATCCATCCCGATGTCGTCCTGATGGACATCAACATGCCGGACATGGACGGGATCACCGCCACCGAGCAGCTCTCGGCGACGGCGCCCAGCGCGGCCGTCGTGATGATGTCGGTCCAGGGCGAGGCGGATTACCTTCGTCGCTCCATGCTCGCGGGTGCCCGCGAGTTCCTGGTCAAGCCGTTCAGCAGCGAGGAACTGACCGCCTCCATCCGCCAGGTCAGCACGCGCGAGCGCGAGAAGCAGAGCCGCATCAGCGTCCTCGCGCCGGCGGCCGGCGCACCAACGGCCACGACCACCTCCGCCGGGGGTG
>CAWDXA010000013.1:0-6485 GCA_963806175.1 uncultured Chloroflexia bacterium | reverse complement strand
GGAGCACCGTCCCATCGGCGTCCGAGTAGGCCGTCCGCCAGCCGGCAGCCGTCAGCCGGCTTGAGAGGGCGTCGTCGCCCGCCTCGACCACGGCAACGGTCGCCCCCCAGCGATCGAGCAGGAGTGCCTGCCAGCCTTCGGCACCGGCTGCGACCCGCTCGTAGTCGTCCCAGACGGCCGACGGGAAGAACTCGATCCGCGAATCGATGGCCACCGTGGCCTCGGGCAGGGCGAACTCGAACCAGGAGCCCCACGGCTGCGGGTTGTAGATCCGGTCTCCGGGCCGGACGAGGCCGCGGAGGGCGGTCGTGATCCCGGACGGTGCGGCCGCCACGACGCCCTGCGGGGCCCGGAGCCCCGGATCCTGCGGTCGCCACAGCGGCAACAGGGCCACGCCCGCCAGGACGAGGACCGCGGCCACGACGGCGTTCAGACGGGCGCCACCGGCGGCCTCGGCGCGCTCGGGCTCCTGGCTCGGGCCGGTCACCAGGACGCCGGCGATGGCCACGACCGCGCCCAGCGGCCACCAGGCGCTCCCGCGCGCGGCATAGGCACCGATGACGAAGAAGACCCCGAGCCAGGCGAGCGTCGGCCATGGCGTGGGTCGTCCGCGGCGAGCGATCAGGACGGCGACCGCGAGCGCAGAGGCGAAGAAGAGGAGGCCCGGCACGTCGCGCAGGGACGTCGGCTGCCACTCCGAGATCCGCCGCGTGACCTCCGGGTTCATCGACAGGCCCACGGCATAGGCCCAGACCGCCGGTCCGAACGGCGTCACGCAGGCGGCCGCGGCGGAGGCCAGCGCGACGGCGAGCGTGCGGTGTGGCCGTGGGGTCCCGTCGTGGAGGTCCTCCAGCCACGCCAGGCCAAGCGCGAGCGGACCGAGGAAGAAGCTGCCGTGGATGTTGGCCCAGACGAGGACGATCACCGGGACGAGCCACAGGCGGCCCGGATGCGCCCGGCGATCGGCGACCAGCAGCAGCACGACCGCGAACAGCGCCATGCCGAGGAGCTGGGGCCGCAGGGCGAGTGCGGCCACGGACACCACGAACGCCGCGATCGTCAGCCACGCGGCTCGCCGAAGCCCGATCCCGCGCCGTCGCCCGATCTCGAACAGGCAACCGAAGATGAGCGCAACCAGCGCGGCGCGGAACAGGACGAGGCCGGTCCATCCCGCCGCGCGGTAGACGGCGGCCAGGAGCACCTGCGCGCCCCATTGCTGGTCCGTCCAGGGGAGGCCGGCGGCGGTGAACGTCCAGGAGTCCGCCGACGGGATCGCACGCATGTCGAGGATGTCCGCGCCGGCCCGCAGCTGGTAGGCCAGGTCCACGCTCTGGAGGCTGGCCAGGAGGGCCCCGAGCGTCGGGAGCGCCACGGCGAGAAACGCCCAGAGTCGCGGAAGGCTCACGCGCGGATGCTACTCGGCGCCGGCCGCGGGCGACCGGCGGGAGCGCGTGGCCGGCGGGAGCGCGTGGCCGGCGGGAGCGCGTGGCCGGCGGGAGCGCCGCGCCGAGGGCGGAGGGCTTCCCCCGAGACCGAATCGAGATCGTTCGAACCAAGCGGAACCAGTCTGCGCGGCAAAGTCGTTCCGCTTGCGCGGAACTACCTCGGAATCGACCGCGCGGGCGACCCCGCCCCCCAGCTGCCCAGTGTCGCTCGGTGTCGCCGGGGAGCCCGCTGTGCGCCAGGCCGCCGCGCCAGGCCGCCGCGCCAGGCCGCCGCGCACCGCCGCGCAGGCCGCCCGCCCCCCGCCGGGCCGCGCTACCCCGCGATTGCGACTGCCGGGAGCTCGGAGGGGCGGACGGAGGCGGCGCCCTCGTCGTAGATCGATTTGATCGCGCCGACCATGAGCTGGATGCAGAAGCGGTCGTGGACCATGTCGTGGCCGGCCCGGCCGAGGGTGTCGGCCAGGGGGTGATTCGAGAGAAGCCGGACGATGGCCCTGGCCAGGGCCGCCGGCTCGTGCGGCGGGACGAGCAGCCCGGTGACGCCGTCCTGGATCATCTCGGGGATCCCGCCCACGTTGGAGGCCACGACCGGGCGCGACAGCGCCATCGCCTCGAGGATGACCATCCCCTGGGCCTCGCGATAGGACGGCAGCACGGCGACGTCAAGCGCCGCCGTGACCGCGGGCACGTCGTCGCGCCGGCCGGTGAAGACCACCCGATGCGCGATCCGCAGCTCGCGTGCCTGCGCCTCCAGCGCATCGCGCCGGCTCCCCTCCCCGACGATCAGCAGGTAGGTATCGGGGCAGGCCCGCAACACGGTAGGCCACGCCTCCAGCAGCGTCGGGTGCCCCTTCTCGGGCTCGAGCCGCGCGACCACCCCCACGATCGCCGAACCGGGCTCCATCCCGTACTCCTCGGGGAGCGTGCAGCAGGCCTCCTGGTGGTCGTAGCGCTCCAGGTCGACGCCGTTGTAGACCAGGCTGACCGGGACCGTCGTTCGCTGCTCGTCGCACAGCTTGTGCTCGATCGCCCGGGACACGGCGATCAGCCGGTCCATGTATGGCGTCAGCGCGCGCAGGTGCTCCTGGTCCTCGACCGACCGAATCCGGCTCGAGTGGATCGTCGCCACGAGATACGGCTTCCGCTGGCCGGCCTCGCCGAGCGCGATGACCGCGCGGGTCGCGACCGTCTCGGCCCGATACATGTGGGCATGGACGACGTCGGCGCGAACCTCGGCCAGGTGCGCCGCGAGCGCCCCGACCGCGATCGCGTCGTCGGGCGAATCGATGACCAGGACCGGGACGCCGGCCTTGACCAGCTTCCGGACGGCGCTGCCGGCCGACAGCGCGACGACCGACACCTCGTAGCGGTCAGCGTCGATCCGGGTGACCAGCGAATAGAGATGCTCCTGGGCGCCGCCGTTGGTCCCGGTCGCGAGCACCTCCACGACCCGGATCCGGCGGCCGGCGGCGAGGGCGGGACGGTCGACGGGCTCCAGGCACGGATCCCAGGGGGCGGGTGCGCTCACGAACGCCTCAGCCGTTCCGCCGTCGGACGAGGATGCGCTGGATCGGCTCGTCCTGGGCGCCCCACTCGTACTTGTACGGCTCGTTGCCGCGCATGAAGTCGACCCGCGGCTTGCCGCTCGCGAGCGCCCGCTCCATGTACGCGTAGACCATCAGCACGCCCGGCGACAGGTCGCGCGCATCAGGATCCACGCCGGCGTTGTAGTAGAGGTAGCCGTCGGCGGTCTCGAAGTGGACGCCGGACGCGATCCGCCGGCCGCCGACCGTCAGGAACGTCAGCCGCGGGCCTTCGGCGCCGGCCAGCTCGAACATCCGCCGGAAGAAGACCCGGCTCTGCGCGCCGCCGGCCGTGTCGGGGAAGAGGCCGGCCGCGCCCCAGCTCTTCTGGTGCAGGTCGATGAACGCGTCGAGATCGGCGAGCGGATCGACCGAATCCTCCAGTCGAACCTCGCCGGCCGCCTCGGCGCGGCGGACCTTGCGCCGCACCTCGTGGCGCTCCTTCTTGCCGAGCGTCGCGAGGTAGTCGTCCATCGTGGCGCCCGACGGCAGGTGCACGACCGGACAGACGTCCTCGCGCTCCACGTTGAGCGTCCAGCCCTCGGCGATCTCGCGGCCACCGAACGCCGTCGCCAGCGCGTCCCCGGCCGGGTCGCCGCAGCGCAGCCGGCGGAGGTCGATCACGTCCCAGGGCCGCCCGTCGCGGCTGTCGGCGAAGTGGTCGACGAGGGCGGCGGCGATCGCCGGGAAGTCGGCCGGGCGACCCAGGATCGTCGCGTAGTCCGCGTGATACGAGGCGCCGAAGAAGACCGCGGTCGCGGTCGGCTCGACCGGCGTGAGCTCGGAGCCCGCCTCGTGGCGCATCGTCGTGTGGGTCAGCGCGTCGCCCGGCTCGACCTCGTGGCGGTGCATGAGCGGCACGATCGCGATCGGCTCGCCGCCGGGCCAGTCCGCGCAGACGACGAGCGTCTCGTCATGGGCGTTGTCGCCGTAGGCGTCCCACCAGGCGCGCTGGACGGCCCAGCCGGAGAACGGCGTCGCCCATGGCGTTCTGCGCGGCGATGCGGTCCCAGGTCTCGCGCGGGATGTCGCGGACGTCTCGCCGCTCGGCGTGGAGGGGCCCCGTCGCCGGCTGACTCGGAACCGGTTCCGTGTCGGCCGGGGCCGGACACGGGGGCTCCGAGAGCATGGAGGAGGGGGTCACGGGGGAAACTCTAGCACCGGACTCGGATTTGGTTGCCGGCGCAACCGCTCAGGTGCCCAGGTGCAGGTACGACAGCAGGTCGGCGTAGTCGTCCGTGAACGGATGATCGGCCGCCGCGACCGTCTCCCAGCCCCGCGAGACGAGGGCCGCCAGTGGTGGCGCGATCGGTCGTCGCCGCCAGCCAGTGCGACGGCGTGGCGCCGCGCGCCTGCGCCGCCGGGTCGGGCTCGTACGACCGCTGGAGCACGGTCAGGCCCGCCGATTGCACGCCGGCCGCGACCGCCGGGGCCAGGTCGTAGTAGCGGTTGGAGACGTGGAAGGCGAGCACCCCGTCCTGCCGCATCGTCCGCACCTCGGCGGCGATCGCCTCGCGGGTCAGGAGATGGACCGGGATCGCGTCCGACGAGAACGCGTCGAGGATGAGCAGGTCGAACTCCCCAGACGGCTCGTCCTCCAGCGACAGGCGAGCGTCGCCGAGCACGATCCGCGGCATCGCCGGCGCGTCCGACAGGTACGTGAAGTAGCGCGGATCCGAAGCGACCTGGACCACGATCGGGTCGATCTCGAAGAACGACATGGTCATCCCGGGTGTGGCATAGGCGGCCAGCGTGCCCGCCCCGAGGCCCACGACGCCGACCGACGAGCTCCCGCCGCGCAGCGACCCGATCGTCGCGAACAGGTCGCCCGCCGGTCCCTCCGGGGCGTAGTACGTGGTCGCCACCCGGCGAAGGGCCGGATCCAACGACTGCGTGCCATGGACCGTGGTCCCGTTGAACAGGACGGTCCGATCCTCGCCCGGTGGACGCTGCACCTCGGTGACCCCGAAGAAGCTGCGGACGCGGAGGTCGACCGCCGGCTGGAGCACGAAGGTGGCGAGGACCAGCACGAAGGCGGTCGATGCCGCCAGGAACCACGGCCGCGCGCCGACGGCAAGGATGAGGCCGCCGACCAGCAGCCACCGGACGCCGGCCTCGGTCGCCAGCGCGCCGGTCGCGACCAGCGCGACGACGAGCAGGACGGCGCCGACCAGATACGGCCCCAGCCGCCCGCGCAAGCCGGCCACGAACGGGCGGAAGTCCAGCCCAGCGCGGGCTCGTGCCGGGCGGGCGCCGGATGGAGCGATCGAGGCAAGCGCCACGAGCGCCCCCACGAGCAGGATCGGATACTCCCAGACGCCGGCGAAGACGAGCGGGGCGAGGAGGGCGACGAACGCACTGGCGAGTGCGCCGCCGAGCGACAGGATCAGGTAGTACTCGGTCAGATGGGCCGGTTCGGGCCGATCCTGCGCGAGGCGGCCGTGGAGGGCCAGGGCGACGATCCCGAAGGCGAGCAGCTCGACCACGAGGATCAGCGGGATCGGCCAGCCGCCCGCCGAGCCGTACGGCACCCACAGGAACGTGATCATGGCCGGCGCCGCGACGACGGCTCCCGCGATGATCCGGCGACCACGCGGTGAGAACGCCACGATGAACGAGGCCAGGTAGATCGAGAGCGGCGCCACCCACAGCAGCGGCGCCGAGACGAAGTCCGTCGCGATGAAGTTCGTGACCGCGGACAGCAATCCGGACGGGATCGCCGCGAGGAGCAGCCAGCGCAGGCGCCGTCGCGCTGTCGATCCCTCTTGACCACGTCGCCGGCGAGCCGGCGACGGGCTCAGCCGGGCGCACGATCCGGCACGTGCGCGCCCGAAGGCCGGCCATCGCCCGAAACGCCGCCAACGCGAGCAGGCCGACGAGGATCGCGTAGCCGACCGTCCAGGCCGCCCGCTGCGAGCCGAGCCCGAGCCGCGGCTCGATCACGATCGGGTAGGCCAGCAGGGCCAGCAGCGACCCCCCGTTGCTGAGCGCGTAGAGCCAGTAGGGATCGCCCTGGCGCCCGGATCGCGAGGCGTTGAACCAGCCCGACACCAGCGGCGTCGTCGTCGTCAGGACGAACGCCGGCAGGCCGATCGCCACCACCAGGATGCGGACGAGATCCGACGACCGGCGTGATCGTCTCGTTCCGCAGGTCCGCGATCCGGGTCGGGGCGATGGCCAGCAGGACGAGGCCGGTCACCGCCACGACCAGGTGCACGGGCGGACCGCAGCCGCCCCAGGCGGGTCACGGACAGGTGGCCATAGAGATAGCCGGCGAGCAGGACGGCCTGGAAGAAGAACAGGACCGTGGCCCACACCGCGGGCGTGCCGCCGAAGACCGGCAGGACCAGCCGGCCGACCAGTGGCTCGACAGAGAAGAGCAGGAAGGCCGACAGCCCGATCGGCGCGGCAAACACGAGGATTCGCCGGTCCATCAGATCACGGTTACCCGCCGTTG
>CAWDXA010000012.1:0-22650 GCA_963806175.1 uncultured Chloroflexia bacterium | reverse complement strand
ACGGATAGCCGTGTGATGGTCGAACTGCCGCCGGCAACGGTGTCGGCCCGCAGCCGAGAGTGTAAACCTGTTCCCTGCAGGTCGCTCGTTTTCGCACGGTCCAGGCGACCGGCGCGGGCGTGCCCTTGATACCCGGACACGTGGTCAGGAGCGGCTGCGTTCACCGGCCTTCCCGCATGACCACACCCAGGGACAGTTGCGAAGCGGCGCTGGCTCCTGAGGGCCGACAACGTTCCCGGTTGTCACAGCTGGCCCGCGGGCAGTTCCTCGGACGCGTCTTCCGGGCGGACGTCGCGCGTCTCCAACGCGCCACCGGCGCGCGCCACGAGCTGCTGGACGCGCAGCTCGGCGTCCCCCAGCAGCTTCTCGCAGCGCGCCTGGAGCGCGACGCCGCGCTCGTACAGGGCGATCGCGCCCTCGAGCGGCTGCCCGCCGGCCTCGAGCTCGGCCACGGTCCGCTGCAGCTCGGCCAGGGCGTCATCGAAGCCCAGGGCGTCGGTCGCGGGATCAGTCGGCGGCGCCATCATCGTCCTCATCTCGGGGTTCGGTCATCCGGTCGAGCCGCGGGGCCACGAGCATACCAATCCGGATGCCGGCGACCGCGACGATCAAGGCCAGGACCACGAAGATCGCCAGGTCAGGCATGCGGATCGACCGTGGCCGGGACCTCGCCGCGGGCGACGCGGACGGTCAGTCGCGTGCCTGGCGGCGTCTCCGCCGGGTCGCGCACGATTCGCTCGTCCGACGCCCGCCGGACGATGGCGTACCCGCGCTCGAGGGTGGCTTGTGGCCCGAGCACCTGGAGCGCGGCGACGCTGCTGTCGAGCGACGCGCGGGCCTGGGCGACGCGGCGGGCGACCAGACCGTCGATGCGCCCGAACCGCTCGAGCTGCGATCGCTCGCGCGCCAGGCGGCCCGGCAGGATCGAGTCGAGCCGCGGACCGAGCCGGCCGGCAGCCTGCTGCTCGGCCACGAGCCGGTCGCTGATCGCACGAGTCGCCCGGTCGAGCAGCAGGCCGATGCGCTCGCGTGTCGAGGCCAGCTGGGCGCCGGGACCGAGCCGGTCGAGCGCCCGCCGTTCCGCGGCCACCTCGCGCGAAGCGGAGCGGATGCGAACCGCGGTGGCGCCATCCAGCCGGCGACCCAGGGCCCGGACCCCACCGAGCACCTCCTCGCGATCCGGGACCACGATCTCCGCCGCCGCCGACGGCGTGGGCGCACGGACGTCGGCCGCGAAGTCGGCCAGCGTCACGTCGGCCTCGTGCCCGACGCCGCAGACCAATGGCAGGGCGTGCGCCACGACGGCCCGGACCACGGCCTCGTCGTTGAATGCCCACAGGTCCTCGAGGGACCCGCCGCCGCGGGCCAGGATCGTGACCGACGGCGCCTCCTCGGGATGACCGGCGGCCGCGCGCTCCTCCGCGTACCGCTCGACCTTGCGGAGCGCGGCGAGCAGGCTGGCCGGGGCGCCGTCACCCTGGACCTGGGCAGCCACCAGGACGACCCTGCTGATCGGCCAGCGGCGTCCCAGGACGTGGCAGATGTCCTTCCAGACTGCGCCGCTGGGGCTCGTGACGACGGCGATCGTTCCCGGCCGGTGCGGCAGGCGCCGTTTCCGCGCCACGTCGAACAGCCCCTCGCCGGCGAGCCGGGCCTTGAGTGCCTCGAACCGGAGCGTGAGGTCGCCGAGCCCGGACGGCTGGATGGAATCGACGTACAGCTGGAGCGCGCCCTGTGGCTCGAACAGGTCGATCCGGCCGTGGGCCACGACACGGAGGCCGGCCTGGGCCTCGAACGCGGAGCGCAGCCGGTCGTCGCGGAACCACACGCACTGGAGCTGGTTGCGCTCGTCCTTCAGGGCGAAATAGGCGTGCCCGGCCGACGAAACGGTGACGCGCCCGATCTCGCCTTCGACCCACAGGTCGGCCAGCCGGGGATCGGCCCGGACGGCACCGCGAATGGCCCGGGTGACCTCGCTGACGCCGAGGATCCGGACCCCGAAGGCGCCGAGCGTCGCGGCGGTGACAGGACCGCTCGGGGAGCCTGGGGCGCGAGACGTCGGCTGTCGCGCCCGCTCGGGTTCGGTCGGGACGGAGTCCCAGCTCGGCAGCGCCCAGTCCGGCGGCTCCTCGCGGGTCATCCGACGGGTCTCAGACGCGCGTCTGGTATTCCCCGGTCCGGGTGTCGATCCGGATGGTGTCCCCGGCCCGACGAAGATCGGGACCTGGACGACGAGCCCGGTCTCGGTGGTCGCCGGCTTGCGGGCGCCCGACTGCGTGTCGCCCGCGAACCCGGGCTCGGTGTCGACCACGGTCAGGTCGACGGTGACCGGCAGCTCCACGCCGATCGTCTCGCCCTGGTAGCTGGTCCGATCGAGGGTCATCGAGTCCTTCAGGTACGGCGCGGTGTCCCCGAGCTGTTCGCCGCTCAGCACGAACTGGTCGTACGTGTCGGTGTCCATGAAGTGGTAGTCGTCGCCGTCGCGGTAGAGGAACTGGACCGGGCGCTTCTCCATCGACGCGCGCGGCCACTTCGTCCCGGCCTGGAACGAGCGTTCCACCGTCTGGCCGCGCTTGATGTTGCGGAGCGTGATCCGGACCTGTGCGGAGCCGCGACCCATCTTGATGTGGTGGTAGTCGAGGATCTGCCAGAGCTCACCATCGAGCTCGATGGCCACGCCCTTCTTGAGTTCGCCGGTGCTGATCATGCGGTGGGCTCCTGGGTGACGGCGACGGGTCGGTCTCGTGACACGCGTGCGCCGGGATGACCGTCTGGGGATCGAGCCGCGATTGTAGCCGACGACCGGTGGCCGGCCGACCACGCGGCCCGCGCCGGGCGTGGTCCACGCCCGGCGTGCGTCAGCCCACGACGATGACGTCCCTGGGGAAGTGCGTCAGCCGCTCCACGCGACTGGCCGCGGCGTCGAGCAGGACGAGGTCCTCGATCCGCACGCCCATCTGCCCCTCGAGATAGACCCCGGGTTCGACCGAGAAGACGGTCGGGCTGGGCAGCGGCGCCTCCGGGGCGAACTTGCCGAGCGACGGCGACTCGTGGGTTGCCAGGCCGATGCCGTGGCCCGTGCCGTGGCCGAAGTGCGCACCGTGGCCGGCCGCCTCGATCACGTCGCGAGCGGCCGCGTCGATCGCCCGGCCGCCG
Organism: uncultured Chloroflexia bacterium; assembly: GCA_963806175.1. GTDB lineage: Bacteria > Chloroflexota > Limnocylindria > Limnocylindrales > CSP1-4 > SPCO01. The sequence goes on along the minus strand of CAWDXA010000012.1, from coordinate 19,494 downwards.
GGCAGCGGCGCCCGGCCGTGGAGGACCGCCTCGGCCAGCGTCTCGATCGCCGTCGACTGCGCGGTGGCGACCAGCCGGTAGATCTCGAGATCCCGATCGGACGGCTCGCCCACGAACAGGGTCCGCGTCATGTCGCTCCGGTAGCCTGCCACCTGCGCGCCGAAATCGAACAGCAGCACCGTCCCGTCGAGGACCGGCCGCTCGCCCGGCGACCCGTGCGGGAGAGCCGCCTCGGGGCCCGACAGGCAGGCGACGTCGAAGGCGAGCGCCTCGGCGCCGCCGGTCCGGATCAACCACTCGAGGCGCAGGGCCAGCTCCGCTTCGGTGACCCCCGAGCGGATCTCGGGGAGCAACGTCGCCAGCGCTCGGTCGGCTACGGCGCAGGCGGCGGCCACGCGCTCGAGCTCCGCCGGCTCCTTGACCGCCCGGTCCGCCTCGACCCAGCCCTCGACCGGGACCAGCTCGGCCGACGGGGCCGCGGCGGCGAGCCGGCTCCAGGTGGCCTGCGAGACAAACCCGGCCTCGACCGCGATCCGCTTCGCTCCCGCCGACTCGAGCAGCTCGAGCCAGCGTGCGGGCAGGTCGTTGTAGGCGCCGAAGATCCTCGACTCGGGCGCCTCGCGGGCCGCCTGGATCGTGTACCTCGAATCGGCCAGGATCACGACCTCGTCGCCGGTCACGAGGAACTGCCCCGACTGCCCCGCGACCTTCTCCTCGCCGTCGGCCAGGGTGAAGCCCGTGAGGTAGCGCATGTGCTCGCGCCGCACGCCGAAGTAGGCGTCGACGCCGGCCTCCGCAAGACGGGCGCGGAGCCGACCGAGACGGGCCGGTCGCGCCTCGCGGTCGGCGGCCTCCCAGCCCGCTCGGACGACGCGCCCGGGCGGTGCCGCGAACTCCTCGGGCGACGGCCACGACCGGGGTCCCGCCGCTGGACTCACGCGCGGCCGCTCACGGCTTCTTGAGGTATTTGGCGATGTTCGCCTGGTGTTCCTTGAACGTCTTGGCGAATGCCGAGCTTCCGCTGCCGTCGCCCTTCGCCACGAAGTACAGGTAGCCCGTACTGGTGTCCGGCTCGAGGGCCGCGTCGATCGAGGCGATCGTCGGGGTGCACAGCGGCCCCGGCGGCAGACCCTTGTGGCTGTAGGTGTTGTAGGCGGCGACATCGGCCGGGAGCGGATAGTCCGCGAGCCCGCCACCGATCGGGCCCCAGAACGAGTACTGCCGCCAGTCCCCGACCGGCAGCTTGGCCAGCTCGGCCGTGTCGTGCCCGTAGATCACCGTCGGATCGGCCTCGAGCATGCCGCGCGGCCACGTCTTGGGATCCAGCCGGTTCGCGTATACCCCGGCGATCAGCGGCTTCTCCTCGTCGAGCTGTGCCTCGCGCTCGACGATCGAGGCGAGGGTGACCACCTGGTAGAACGTCATGCCGCGGGCGGCCGGGACGGCCAGGCGTTCCTCACCGACGTTGGCGATGAACCGGTCGAGCATCAACCGAACGAGCTCCTCGGCGGTCGTGTCGGGCAGCACGCGATAACTCGACGGCCACAGGAATCCTTCGAGCGAGGCGCCCGCCGGCGCGTCGGCCAGGATGGCCTTGAGCCACGGGTAGTCGTCGAGGAGGCTGGCGGGTGGCGACTTGACGAGGTGATAGAAGGCTGCGGGGTCGAGTTGCAGGTCGGTCAGCGTCTCGAGCTTTGCGGTCAGCTGTTCGAGGCGGAGCCCCGTTCGCAGCTCGATGTCGACGTACTTGACGACCGGCGGACTGAGCAGCGCGCTGACCAGCTGGTCGGGCGTCAGGTTCCGACGAAGCACGAAGGTTCCCTGCTGGAGCGACCCGGTCAGCTGCCGGTCGATGGCGATGAACACGAACGCGCGGCTGTCGCCCAGCAGCCCCTGCGACTGCAGCCGATCCGCGATCGAACGGGCCGTGTCCCCGGGCTCCACCAGGAACTCGACCTGCGTCGCGTCGGAGGACGCCGCCGTGGTCAGCGCCGCTCCCAGGTCCTCGCGGACGATGTCCTTGACGAACGGCAGCTGGAGCGTCGCCGGGTTGTCCTCGGCCAGACTGAGGACGAGTCCCTTGACGGCCGGACGGAGCGCGGTCAGGGCCACGGTCAGGACGATCGCCGCGAGCACGAGCGCGAAGATCAGGAACCGCAACAGCCCGCTCAGCCCGCCCCGGCCCGATCCGCCCCGGTTGCCGCGCGGCGGGCGCGACCGATCCTCGTCGCGCGATGTCTCGGTGGCGTAGGCGTCGGCGTCGTACGGCCGGGCCTGCTGCTCGCGACGGTCGCGCGGCTTGCGCCCGGATCGGATGGTCACGAGGCCGCCCCGCGACGGGCGGCCGACCGGGCATCGAGCTCGTCCTGGAGGATGATCGCGGCGGCCTCGCGGTCGACCCGGGCCCGGTACGCGTCGCGCTGGGTCTTGCTCGGAGGCCCGCCCGACCGGCCGCGCTTCATCGGGCCGAGGCGGGTCTCGGCCAGGTGGCTGGTCAGGCGCTCGTCGCGCAGCGTGACCCGCAGACCGAGGCGCTCGCCCAGTCCGACGGCCCAGGCGCGGGTCGTCGCCGCCTGCGGACCCTCCTCGCCACTGGCCTCGACCGGATCGCCGACCACGAGCTCGTCGACGTCATAACGATCGACGATGATCCGGATCGCCGCGACATCGCCGTCGAGCCCGGTGGCGCGCCGGATGGTCGCCAGCGGGCGGGCGGCCGATCCGTCCCCGTCGGCCAGCGCCAGACCGACCCGTCGCTCGCCGAGATCAACGCCCAGCAGCCTCGTCACGAGGGCGACACCGATGGCCCGGGTGTCTCGACCGGCACGGAGCCCTCGATCGACACGCTGACCCGGCTGTCGATCGTCGGGATGCTGCCCACCCAGTCCGGCCAGGCCGTCACCGTCACGTCCCCGTACGCGGCGAGTGCCGCTCGCGCGTCGGCGAGCGACTTGCCCATGGCCAGCTTCTTGAGCTCTGCCGGATCGAGCGTGGCGATCTGTTGTCCCGTGGCGGTCGCCGGGAAGCTGACGACCTGTCCCGTGACCGTCGCGGCGCCCACGTCGACCTTGATCGAGCCGGCCACGAGCTGGTGCCCGGCCGTCACGGTCGACCGGAACTGCTGCTCGGCGAGCGACGCGATGGGAGTCGGATCCACGGTGACCACCGTACCCGTTGCGCTCAAACCCAGCTGGAACGCGGTGATCTCCTGGTCGACGAGCGTGGCCGGATCGAGGTCCGGGGTGGACGGCCCGAGCACGGCGGTCTCGCGAAACACCGTCGCGCCCGGCGCCACGATGGACGGGTCCGCCAGGCGATCCTGGAACGCGGCGTCGAGCGCCGTCGACAGCTGCTTGAGCGCGGCATCGACGTCGGCTTGCGCGACCTTCGGGAACTCGACGTGCGTGCCGCCGCTGGTCGCGTCGGGGTTGACGACCTTGAGCGCCTGCGGGTCTTCGCCCCTGGGCACGATGACGATCGTATTCGGCTCGACATTGCCGGCGACGCCCGGATCGACGGCCGTCACCCCGACGCTGACCCGGCCCGGGAAGACCGTCAGGCCGACGAGGTCTGCCTTGGGCACGGTGACGCTCGAATTGGTCCGGAACCGGACGCCTGCGCCGGTGCTGACGATGCTCCCACCGGGCACGGTGTTGGTCCGCAGGAAGTCGAGGTTGGAGAACCGGACCTGGCCGGCCGCCGTCGTCTCCTCGACCCGCTTCCCGGTCGCCGGGAAGGTGTCGCCCACCGAGACGACTAAAGGCAGCTTGACGGCCGGCACGACGAGCGCCGCGGCGTCGGGCTGGGTGGCGGCGGGGTCGGCCTTGATCGTGAGCGTCAGCGGCGGCAGCGCCTCTGGTCGCGGCGTGACGACGATCGTGGCCGACGGCAACAGCACATAGGCGCCGACTCCGCCGACGAGCACGACGAGCCCGAGGACGGCGGCTGCGACCACCACGGGGAGCCGGCGGCCGTCTCGCCCGCCCGGCCGGGGCGGCCGTGAGGGGGTCGTGGACGGCGGGCCGGCGGCGCCGCCCTCGCGCGGGTCGGGCCCCCACGGCCGCGTCCCGGCGCGGTCGGCCGCGGTCGCGTCCCGTACGGCGGCCGTGTCGAGCCGATCGATTCCGCCGGAAGCCGGCGCGGCGGACCGGCCCCGAAGGGCATCCGACGAAGGCGCGCCATCCGGCTTCGTGGGCTTCGGCGGCGGCGGCTCGGCCGCGCCCGCCCGGGCCCCGGTCATGTCGTCGGCCTCGTACTCGGCCTCCATGCCCGCGAACGACGACTCGTATTCACCCACCGAGCTGAAGACCGGCAGCCCGGCCGACGCCGCAAGTGCCCGCGTCGCGGAATCGGCGGCGACCACGGCCAGCTGCTTCTCGTTGATCAGCGCGTCGCGCGACAGCAACCGGAAGTTGATCCGCGAGGTCGCCACGCGCGATCCGTACGGCAGGACCAGGGCGACCCGCCGCGGGCCGGCTGAGCGTACCCGCGCCGCCGCCGAGGTGATCTCGTCATCGATGTCGAGGTAGATGATCCCGCCGGTCATGGCTCAGACCTTCATCGCTCGGAGGACGCGACGGAGCGCGGCGTCGAGCACATCCTCGCTCGTCTGCAGCTCGATCGCCTGGTAGGCGAGCCCGAGCGGGGTGACGTCCTGCTGGTCGACGAGCAGATCGGTGGCGTCCGTGATGGTCTCGATCTGGTCGGGCGCCATGATCGTGATCTCGGGGGGCCTCGCGAACGGCAACCGCTGCCAGAACGACTCGGCGGCCAGCGCCGCCCGGATCTCCGGCAGCCGCGAGCCGCCGCCGCACAGGAAGATCCGGCCCGGCAGCAGATCCCCCGCAGAAAGCTCCTCCATCACCAGCTCGACGCCGGCCGCCCAGACCCGGACGTCGTCGGCGATGACCTGCGCCACGTCGGCGGCGTTCTCGACCGCGATACCGCGTGCGTAGTCGACCTTGAGCAATTCGGCGCGCGGGAACGGGAGGTCGAGGCGATCGGCCAGGCTCTTGGTGAACGCCCGGCCGCCGAGCGCGAACATCCGGGTTCCCTCGATGCCGCCCTTTCGGACCAGGGCGACGTCCGTCGTCCCGCCGCCGACGTCGACGAACAGGGCGCCGGCCTGCCGGATGTGGTCGCTGCCGAGCACCCGGGCCACGGCGTACGGTTCGGCCACGATCTCGAGGAGCTCGAGGTCGAGCTGCGAGGCCACGCTCTGGAGCGCGCCGAGGTGCACGAGGGGTGCGAACGCGTTGAAGATGCCGATCTTGACATGCCGGCCCTGGAAGCCGACCGGATTGGTCAGGGCGTAGCCGTCGATCGAGGCACCGGTGACGGCCGCGTGCACGAGCCGGACGTCGACGTGCGGCAGGCCGGTCTCCCAGGTGATCGCCCGCTCGGCTTCCTGGAGCGCCTCGCGCTGGACGACGTCGATCAGCTTCTGGAGCTCGGCTTCGGTGATCGGCTGGTCCGGCTTCTTGCGTTCCTGCGAATGGGTGGTGGTGAAGCCCTTGACGAGCTCGCCGGCAATCCCGATCACGACCTGGGTCGGTCGGAAGCCGGCCATCTCCTCCGCTTCCTGGAGCGCGACCGCGCAGTTGTCGACGACCGCCGCGATGTCGGCCACGGTGCCGGACTGCATGTGTGACAGCCCCTGGCGCTTGCGGCCGACCCCGCGGACCGTTCCGTGGCCCTGGCCATCGATCTCGAACACGAGTGCCTTGGCGAATTCCGTTCCGACGTCGAGCGCGGTACAGGCGGCGAGGGCCTCCTCGCCGTCACGCTGCCAGATCCGCCGCCAGAAGGCCATCAGGCCCCGGTCTCGAGCCGAGACCGGATTGCGGCCAGGGCCTCGTCGAGCCCGTCGCGCCGGGTCCCGCGGCCCTGCGCCATCGCCGGACGGCCGCCGCCGCGGCCGCCGATCGCGGGCATCGCGGCGTTGACCAGGTCACCGGCCGAGATGCCGCGGGCGACGAGATCCTCGGACACGGTCACAAACAGCTGGGGCTCGGGTGCATCGAGGGCGAGCGCCACCACGCCGGAACCGAGGCTTCCACTGACGTCCCTGGCCGCGCCCTTGAGGGTGTCCATGGAGTCGTACGGAACGGCCCTGGCGACCAGCCGGACGCCCGGTGCGACCTCGGCGGCGCCGGCCACCAGCGCGCCCGGCTTCGGGATGCCGGACGCGGCGCCGCCGGCCTTGAGCCGGCGCCGGGTCTCCTGCAACTCACCCTGGATCGCGGCGATCCGATCCGGGACGGCGTCGGGCGTCTGGGCCCCGACCGCACCCTCAACCCGCTCCAGCAGGGCGAACCGCTCCCGGACGAGTGCGTCGGCCGCCGCGCCGGTGACGGCCTCGATCCGGCGCATGCCCGAGCCGATGCTGCGCTCGCCCGTGATCAGGAAGCCACCGATCTGGCCGCTGGCGCGGCAGTGCGTCCCGCCGCACAGCTCGAAGCTGTAGTCCTCGACCCGGACGGTCCGCACGGTTTCGCCGTACTTCTCGTCGAAGAAGGCATCCGCGCCACCCTCGATCGCCTCGGCCATGCCCATGAACGCCACGGAGACGGGCCGATCGTCCCGGACGATCCGGTGGACCTCGTCCTCGATGGCCCGGAGCTCGTCGTCCGACAGCCCCCGATCGAACGGGAAGTCGAAGCGCAGGTAGTCCGGCGTCACGAGTGAGCCGGCCTGGCGTGCCCGCTCCCCGACCACGTTCCGTAGGGCCCGGTGGAGCAGGTGCGTGCCGGTGTGGTTGCGCATCGTGTGGGCGCGACGCTCGGCGTCGACCACGGCCTCGACGGTCGCGCCGACGCGCAACCGCCCGTGAAGCTGGCCACGGTGGACGATCAGGCCACCGACCGGCTTCTGCGTATCGGTAACCGTGAACTGCTCGCTTCCCTCGCCGGGTTCCCGGAGCAGCCCGTGGTCACCGACCTGGCCGCCACCTTCGCCATAGAACGGGGTCCGGTCGAGGACGATCTCCGCCTCGCCATGACCGGTCAGCTCCTCGAACTCCATCCCGTCGCGCAGGATCGCGATGACGCGCCCGTCGGCCGTCGTGGTCTCATAGCCGAGGAACCGGCTGTCGCCGTGGCGGGCCTGGATCGCGCCGTACAGCCCGGCAAGCTCGGCGTGCTTCGCGAGCTCGGCCTTCTTGCCCGAGCGACTGCGCGTCCGTTGCTCTGCCATCGCCGCGTCGAACCCGGCCCGGTCGACCCGGATCCCGAATTCCGCGAGGTACTCCTCGGTCAGCTCGAACGGGAAGCCGTAGGTATCGTGCAGCCGGAAGGCGGGCTCTCCCGGGAGAGTCGGCGCGTCGCCGGGGACGGCCTCAAGGCGGCGGCCGACCTCGCGACGCGCATCCGGCGCCAGCCCCGTGATGGACGCGTCGAGCAGCTTCGCCCCGGCGTCGAGCGTCCGCGCGAACTGGGCCTCTTCGCGGGCGATCACGTCGAGGATCTCGCGTCGCCGCTCGAGCAGGTTGGGGTAGGCCTCGCCCATGACCTCGATCACGACCTCCGCTGCCTCGGCCATGAACGGTTCACGGCGCCCGAGCAGGCGCCCGTGGCGGACCGCCCGGCGCAGGATCCGGCGCAGGACGTAGCCGCGGCCCTCGTTGGACGGCAGGACATCGTCGGCGATGAGGAACGTGACCGCCCGCGAGTGGTCGGCGATGACCTGGTAGCTGAAGCGCTCGGCCTCGAATGCCTCGGGGTCGTGGCCGATCAACTCGCGCATCCGGGCGTGGATCGGCGTGAACAGGTCGGTGTCGTAGTTGGTCGGGACCTGTTGGAGGACGCTCGCCAGCCGCTCGAGGCCCATTCCGGTGTCGACGCTGGTGAACGGAAGCGGGACGCGGCCGTCCGGCCGCTGGTCGAACTCCATGAACACCAGGTTCCAGATCTCGAGCCAGCGCGGGCACGTCTCGGAGTGATCCGGCACGCATTCCGGCCCCTCGGAAAACTGGGTGCCGCGATCGAAGTGGATCTCGCTGCACGGGCCGCACGGCCCGGTGTCGGCCATCCGCCAGAAGTTGTGGTCGTCTCCGGCGTCGACGTCGCCCCACTTCGCCATCCGCGCAGGCGGCAGGCCGATCTCGTCGCGCCAGATCCTCCAGGCGACCTCGTCATCCGTGTAGGTCGTCGCCGCCAGCCGGTCGCCGGGGATCCCCAGGTCGCGGGTCAGGAAGTCCCACGCCCAGTGGATCGCTTCGCGCTTGAAGTAATCGCCGAAGCTCCAGTTGCCGAGCATCTCGAACAGGGTGTGATGGCGCGGGGTCCGGCCGACTTCCTCGAAGTCGTTGTGCTTACCGGCGACGCGCAGGCAGCGCTGGTAGTCGACGGCCCGCGAGTATGAGCGCGTCTCGGCGCCGATCAGGACGTCCTTGAACTGGACCATCCCGGAGTTGGTGAAGAGGAGCGTGGCGTCGCCGGCCGGGACGAGGCTGGCGCTTGGCACAACGGCGTGGCCGCGCTCGGCGAAGAAGTCGACGAACCGGCGGCGGATCTCGGCGGCGGGCAACGCCACGATCCGCGAATTGGGGACCTGCACGGGAGGTGGCATCGCGCGCAATGGTACCCAACCGAGGCCCCGAGCCCACGACCCCTGAGCGTGGCTCGGCTGGTCAACGGCTTCCTCGCCGCGGGCCTCCTCGTCTGGCTTGCGAGTGGGGCGTCGGCAGGTCGCCCTGCCGAGACCCATCACGACGTCGCCGGCGGAGCCTCCACAGCGACGATCCCGCGATGATCGCCCCGACCAGGGCGCCCAGGGTCAGCCCACGCAGGAAGCTCGCCCTGGCGCGTTCGTCCGGGTCTGTCGCGCTCACGCTCCCCTCCCCGTCGGGCCGAGCACGGCAACCGTGGCCGAGATGCCGATCCCGACCCACGCCACGATCGAGGCCGCCACCAGGCGGAAGTCGCCGATCGAGAAGAGGTCGAGCCCCAGCCGGTCGCCCAGCGTGTCGCCGGCCCACGCCCCGAGGATGGCAGCGGCCACGATGATCGGCAGCCGGCCGCCGGCGCTGCCACGGATCAGGACGTACAGCGAGGCGTGGAACACCCCGACCAGGACAGCCAGGATGATCGAGGGGTCGAGGCTCACGCGCCGGCAACGACGGGGTCGCGCTCGACCCGGGCTTCCTCTCCGAATGCGCCGGGTCGAGCGATCCGGCCGCCGCCGAGGACCACGTCGCCGTCGTACAGGACGGCGGCCTGGCCTGGCGCGGCCGCCCAGACCGGCCGGTCGGTCTCGACGATCCAGCGAGTCGCCGGGCGGCCGGCCCGGCTCCCTGCCACGGGCTTGACGGTCGCCTCGATCGGCGTCGCCCGGTGGCGAATCCTGACCTCCGCCCGGAATGGGTCCGTGCCGCGCGGCGGCTCGCCGGCAACGAAGGTCGCCCGGTCGAGGCCGATCGTCGTCGTCTCGAGGTCCGCTCGCCGCCCGAGGGTGATGGTGTTCGTCACCGGATCGATCCGGCTGACGTAGCGAGGCTCGCCCACGCTCACGCCGAGGCCCTGGCGCTGGCCGATCGTGTACGCCGCCACGCCGCCGTGCTCGCCGACGGTCGAGCCGTCGCGATCGACCATCGGCCCGCCGGTGGGTTGCCACCCGGCACGCTCCCGAAGCGCCGTCCGGTAGTCGCCACCCGGCACGAAGCAGATCTCCTGGCTCTCGGCCTTGTCGGCGGTGGCGAGGCCGAGCGAGCGGGCGATGTCGCGCACCTCGGGCTTGGTCAGCTCGCCGAGCGGGAAACGGGCGTGCTCGATCTGGTCCTGGCGCAGGCCGTACAGGAAGTAGGTCTGGTCCTTGTCGGCGTCGCGCGCCCGAAGCAAGCGGGCCTGCCCGTCCGGCCCGATGTCGCGCCGGGCGTAATGGCCCGTCGCCACGGCGTCGCAGTCGTACAGGTGCCGGGCGCGCCCGAGCAGCGCGCCGAACTTCACGTACGTGTTGCAGTCGACGCACGGCGACGGCGTCCGGCCGTCCAGGTACGCGTCGAGGAACGGTTGGAGCACGCCGGCGTCGAACTCGCGCTCCAGGTTCATCACGTAGAACGGCACCTCGAGCTGCGCCGCGACCCGGCGCGCGTCGTCGGCCGCATCCAGCGAGCAACAGCTCTTCTTGAACTCGGAGTACGTGTCGGCCACGTCGTGCAGGCGCATCCAGACCCCGACGACCTCATGGCCCTGGCGATGGAGCAATGCCGCCGCCACGGACGAGTCCACGCCGCCCGACATCGCGACCAGGATCCGACTCACGCCGGCAGGCCCTGCCCGAGCGGGTCGGCGGCCACGGCCAGCGCACCCACCCGCATCGAGGCAACGACGCCCGGGACGATCGCGCACGCCTGGCTGATCTCCTCGTCAGTGGTGGTCCGGCCCAGCGACAGGCGCAGCGCTCCGCGCGCCTCCTCCGCCGGGTAGCCCATCGCGGTCAGGACGTGACTCACCTCGGTCGAGCCCGTCGTGCAGGCCGACCCGACCGAGCAGGCGATTCCCTCGAGGTCGAGCGACATCGCGACGGACGCGCCGTCCGTGTCCCGGGCGACCATCGAGAACAGCCCCGGCAGCCGCTGCTTGGGATGACCCGTCGGCTCGGTGCCGGGCGTGGCCAGGATGGCTTTGGCCAGGCGCTCGCGCTGGCGGCGGAGGCGTGCCACCGTTTCCGGCCGCTCGGCGCAGGACAGCTCGTAGGCGGTCGCCAGGCCAACGGCCGCGGCCACGCTCTCGGTCCCCGCCCGGCGGTGACGCTCCTGCGTTCCGCCCTGTTGCTGGGCGAGGATGTGCGTCCCGTGGCGGACGTAGAGAGCGCCGGCGCCCTTTGGTCCCTCGAACTTGTGGGCGCCCAGCGACACCAGGTCCGCGCCGAGGCCCTCGACGTCGAGCTCGAGGTACGGCGCAGCCTGGACGGCGTCGACGTGGAGCAGGACGTCCTTGTGCGTGCGGACCGCGGCCGCGATCTCGGCGATCGGCTGGATCGTGCCGACTTCGTTGTTGGCGAGCATGATCGAGACGAGGATCGTCCGGTCGGTGATGGCCGCGTCGACCTCGCCCGGATCGACGCGGCCGTACCGGTCGACCGGCACTTCCACGACCTCGAACCCGAACTTCTCCAGGTAGCGCAGCGTGTGGCCCACGGCGTGGTGCTCGACGGCCGAGGTCACGATCCGGTGGCCGCGAGCCTTGCCGGCCCAGGCGGCCCCCTTGAGGGCCAGGTTATTGGCCTCGGTACCGCCGGAGGTGAAGACGATCTCGCGGCCGTCCGCCTTCAGGCAGCCGGCCACCCGCTCGTGCGCCTCGTCCAGGGCGGCCCGCGCCGCGCGGCCGAAGCTGTGGGCGGAGCTCGGGTTCCCGAACTGTTCGGTGAGGTACGGGAGCATGGCGTCGAGTGCCTCGCGCCGCAACGGGGTCGTGGCGGCGTGATCGAGGTAGATCGGCATGCGCGGGATTGTACGCCGCGTCCCCCGGCGGTCCTCCCGGCCTCAGCCGGTCGTGATTCCTTCGCGCTCGACGGACCGGCGCAACTCCTCGGCGCGCCCGATCTCGCGCCGGCGGTCGTGCTGCGACAGCAGGCGCTTGCGCAGCCGGATCGACTGCGGGGTCACTTCGACCAGCTCGTCCGCGGCGATGAACTCGAGGGCGCTCTCCAGGGTCATGGGCCTGGCGGGCGTCAACCGAAGCGACTCGTCGTGCGCGTGCGTGCGGATGTTCGACAGCTTCTTCTCCTTGGTCGGGTTGACGTCCATGTCGCCCGACCGGCTGTTCTCGCCGACGATCATGCCCTCGTAGACCTCGACGCCGGCACCGACGAACAGCTCGGCGCGCTGCTCGAGGTTGAACAGCCCGTAGGCATTGGACGTCCCCGCGCGATCCGAGACGAGCACGCCGTTCGTCCGGTGGGTGACCTCGCCGGCCCACGGCCCATAGCCCTCGCCGATCTGGTGGAGGAGCGCCGTGCCGCGCGTGTCGGTCAGGAGCTGGCCGCGATAGCCGATCAGCCCGCGGACGGGGAGGACGTACTCCAGCCGGACCCGGCCGTCGGCGTCGGTCGACAGCTGCTCGAGACGGCCCTTGCGATCGGCCAGCGCGGTCTGGATCTCGCCGATGTACTCGGGCGGGATGTCGATCGTGATCCGCTCGTACGGCTCCTGGATCTCGCCGTCGACATCGCGGAGCAGGACCTCCGGACGCGAGGCGGTCAGCTCGAACCCCTCGCGGCGCATCTGCTCGATCAGAACCGCCAGCTGGAGCTCGCCCCGGCCGCGGACCTCGAAGGCCTCGCTGGATTCCGACGGCCGGACCTCGATCGAGACGTTGCCGAGGACCTCCTTCTCGAGCCGTGCCTTGATCTGCCGGCTCGTGACGTACTTGCCCTCCCGGCCGGCCAGCGGCGAGGTGTTGACCCCGAAGGTCATGCGCAGCGTTGGGGCGTCGACATCGAGGCGAGGGAGCGGCCGCGGATCGGCCGGGTCGGTCAGGGTGTCGCCGATCGTGACCTCGGGCAGCCCGGCCACGCTGACGATGTCGCCCGGGCCTGCCGCCTCGATGTCCACGCGGTCGATGCCGTGGGCGGTCTGGAGGCTGGTGACCGTGCCGCTCAGCGTCGTCGTGCGGCCGGGCTCCACCGCGCCGGAGGTGTCGTCCGGCTCCTCGCGGACCACGACGATCCGCTGCCCGGTGCGGATCTCGCCGTTCCAGATCCGTCCGACGGCCATTCGACCGACGTAGTCGTTCGCGGACAGGTTGGTGACCAGGAGCTGGAGCGGGTGGCCGGGCGTGTACGTGACCGGTGGCGTGACCTGGACGAGGAGGTCGAGCAACGGCTTCAGGTCCCGGCCGGGTTCGGCCAGGTTGCGGGTCGCGGTCCCCAGCTTGGCGTTCGTGTAGACGATCGGGAACTCGATCTGGTGCTCGTCGGCGCCGAGGTCCATGAACAGCTCGTAGACCTCGTCGAGGACCTCGGTCGGACGGGCGTCACCACGATCGATCTTGTTGAGGGCGACCACCACCGGCAGGCGCCGGGCCATCGCCTTGTGGAGCACGTACCGGGTCTGCGGGAGCGGACCTTCCGCCGCGTCCACCAGCAGCAGGACCGAGTCGACCATCAGCAGCGAACGCTCGACCTCGCCCCCGAAGTCGGCGTGGCCGGGCGTGTCGACGATGTTGAGCCGGACGCCCGCGTAGTCGACCGTCGTCTGCTTGGCCAGGATCGTGATCCCCTTCTCGCGCTCGAGGTCGCCGGAGTCGAGGACGCGATCGACGAGAGCTTGGTTGGACCGGAAGGCGCCGGTCTGGCGGAGCATCGCGTCGACGAGCGTGGTCTTGCCGTGGTCGACGTGGGCAACGATGGCGACGTTGCGCAGGTCGGCGCGGATGGCGGTGTCGGTGGCGGCGTGGGGCACGGGGCGAGCGATCTCCAGACGACGGGGACAGCCGATTGTGCCATGGAACGCGTCGCGGCCCCCGGCTCGGCCCCGCTACACTCGGATCATGACCGTCGCCGCCGTGATCCTGTCCGCCACCGCCGAGGGGTCGCTGACCGACACCCTGGGCCAGCCCCGCGTCCGGCGGCTGACCGATCTGGCCTGGTCCGGGGGCGCATTGCCGGTCATCGTCCTCTCGCCGGATCCCGATGGCACCGTGGCGGCGGCGCTGGCAGGGTCGGAGGCCGTCTACGGCTCCCCTGCCCCGTCGGATGCCGGTCCCGTCGGCCAGATGGTGCGAGGTGCCGAGCTGGCCGCTGCCGAAGTGCGCGAGACGACCGCCGTCCTGCTCTGGCCGGCCCGGATGACGTGGGTGGGGCCGGAGACGGTCACCTCCCTGATCGAGGCGCACGGCGCCTACCGTGCGACCGTCCTGCGGCCGGCGTGGCAGGGCGAGCCCGGCTGGCCCGTCCTGGTCCCGCTCGAACATCTCTCCGTCCTGCGAGCGATCGCGCCCGATCGCATGCCCCCGGCCGTGATCGAGGAGCTGGTCGGCGCCGTCCCGACGCGAACCCTCGAAGTCGGCGACCCGGGTGTCGTGCACGACGCGGACACCGCGCCCGAGGACCTGCCCAGCTACGAGGGCCCGCCGGTACCCCTCGCCGCCCATACCCACGAGTGGGGCGCCGACGTCGTCGCCGAGGCCGGCCTGCCCGAGCCATAACGCCGGCGACCTCCGGCCGATCAGCCCGCCCGGTCGGCCAGGCCCTCGGCCTCCTGCGAGTCGTCCTGGCCGCGCTCGATCGGCCGCCGGCGGTTTCGAGGGATGCCGGCCCGGAGCTCATGGACGACCGCGGGCGCGACCACGATTCGATCGCGGCCGGCGGCCTTGGCCTCGTACAGCGCCGCGTCGGCGGCCGCGAGGACGGCCTCCCATTGCTCGCGGGCCGAGAGCGAGAATGCCACACCGCCGCTGATCGTCAGGGTCTTCGCGGCGGGATCAACACCGGCGCGGATGCGCAGGTCCGCAACCGACTCGCGGATGCGCTCGGCTGCCGCGGCCGCGGCGTCCAGCGACGAATCCGGCATGACCACCAGGAACTCCTCGCCGCCGTACCGATAGATCGTGTCTCGGCGGCGAATCACCCTCAGCAGCTCCGCCGATACCACCCGCAGTGCCTCGTCGCCGGCGGCGTGGCCGAGCTCGTCGTTGAGTCGCTTGAACCGATCGAGGTCGAGCATGATGAACGCGCAGGAGGCGGCTCCGCCAAGGCGCGCACTGCTCAGGATCCCCAGATCGGTGTCGAGCTGTCGCCGGTTCGCCAGCCCGGTCAGCGCGTCGGTGGTGGCCCGGATCTGCAGCTCCCGGTTCAGGCGCCGAAGCTCCGCCTCCTGGCCCCGGGTTCGCTCGCGCATCCGCTCGAGCAGTTCGCCGCCGATCCAGCCGACGAACGCGCCGATCACGACGTCGGTCGCCAGGTCGCCGCGCGCGGCTCCGACGAGGTGCCCGAACCCGGTCGTGATCGTGGCGCCGGCGAACACGATCGCGTAGGCGACGAGCCAGCCCGTTCGAATCAGACGGGTCCAGGGAAGGAAGAGCGGGACGGCGACCGGCAGCATCGTGAAGCCGCTGGTGATCGCCAGGAGCGTACGCGGCTCGGTGGCCGAACCGAGCAGCATCGTGGCCGGGACGATCGTGAATGCCACCGTCATCGGGACGATGATCCGCTGCGGGGCGAGTCGGGCGGCGAGGAACAGGGTGAAGCTGGCGACCGCCCCCGCGGTCCACAGCAGCAGGAAGATGGCGGCACGATCCGGATATCGATCGGCGAACACCACGCCGGCCACCAGGAGGGTGGCCGACACCATGATCGAGCCCGTCCGCAGGGCGCGCCGCAGCTCGACGATCCGGTCGGCCCGGTCCCGGCGCTCGTCCTGGTCGGTGCCCGGTGATCGACGGCGGTCACGCAGGCGCAGGTCGTGGAGACGCATAGCCGCCCGACGATGGCGGACGGCGCCCGCTGGTCCAAGGGACCATTCGTACGGGTCAGGAGCCCATTCGACCCTCGTCGGCCCCGACAGCGCGACCCGCCCTCGCACCGGCGAGCCCGTCCCGGATCCGCGCGATCGGGACCGTGGCAGCCGCGATCCCGCCGATCACCAGCCCGACGCCGAGGAATTGCGAGGCCGACGGCGCCTCGCCGAGCAGGACGATCGAGAGGATCACGGTGATCACCGGCTGCGACAGCAGGATGATGCTGGTCACGACGGCCGGCAGGCGCGGCAGCGAGATCGAGATGAACAGGTAGCCTGCGGACTGCGACGTGACGCCCAGGAGCGCAAGCCAGGCGAGGCTGGCCGGTGCCGGGACCAGATCCAGGTCGCCGTAGGCCGTACCGACGATCCCCGCGGCGATCACGGTGAACAGCGTCGCGACGGCCACCGGGCCGGCGGGACGCCGGGCATCCCGGCCCCCGCGCCGGATCACGAGCAGGTAGCCCGCATAGCACAGCGCCGTGCAGAGCCCCAGGACCACGCCCAGGCCGGGATCCGCGCCGTACGGCTTGCCGCCGACGGCGCCCGAGATCAGGACCACGCCGAGCAGGACGACCGGGAGGGCCAGCAGCGTGGCGCGGGACGGTCGCTCTCCCAGCAGCAACCAGGCGACGACGCCGACGACGATGACCTGGAGATTGCCGAGCACCGTCGCCAGGCCGGCACCGACCGCCTCGATGGCGTGGTGCCAGAAGAGCAGGTCGCCCGCGAAGAAGACACCGGCGATCGCCGCCAGGCGGATCGTCGGCCACGGCAGCGCGCCGAACCGCCGCCGCTCGGAATACGCGACGAGGCCGAGCAACGGCAGGCCGAACAACGCCCGGAAGACCGTGCCGGTGGACGGCGAGACCTCGGCGTAGCGGTAGAGGATCCCGGAGAAGGAGATGCAGGCGGCGCCGAGCAGGGCCGCGAGCCGCGGCCGCTGTGCGAACCAGTCGATGGCGGCGAGGATCAGGAGCGCTTCTCCGGCACGCCCACGAAGCGCAGGCCGAGCTCGGCGAACTGGGCCTCGTCCGGGATCGACGGTGCCTCGAGCATCAGGTCGCTGCCCGACTGGGTCTTGGGGAAGGCCATCACCTCGCGGATGTTCGTCTGCTCGGCCAGGAGGGCCGCCCAGCGATCGATCCCGAGCGCGATCCCGCCGTGCGGCGGGGCGCCGAACTCGAACGCGTCGAGGACCGCCCCGAACTTCTCCTGCATCCCCACGAGCGAATGACCCTGCAGCAGGAACGACCGCTCGAGGAGCTCCCGGCGATGAATACGGACCGAGCCGCCGCCGAGCTCCCAGCCGTTGAGCGCCAGGTCGTACTGGAGGGCCCGGGCACGGCCGGCCGGGTCGCCCGGGGCGGGCCTGGCCGGATCGCCGGAGCTCGTCACGAGCAGCGCCTCGTCCTCGGGCAGGACCCCGCTGAACGGGTTGTGAGTGGCGTCCCACCGGCCGATCTCCGCGTCCCACTGGTACATCGGGAAGCGGTGGATCCAGACATAGGCCAGCACGTTCGGGTCGGCCAGGTGGAGCCGCTCGCCGAGCTCCACGCGGAGACGTCCCAGGACATCAGCCGTGACCGCTGGGGTGTCGGCCACGACCAGGATCAGGTCGCCTTCGGCAGCCTCCGCCCGTTCGGTGATCGCGCGCTTCACGTCGTCCGACAGGAACTTGGCCACGGGGCCGCGGATCTCACCGCCGGCCCCGAGCGCCAGGTAGGCCAGGCCCTTGGCGCCGAATCGTCGGGCGCGATCCGTCAGCTCGTCGATCTCGCGCCGGCTGATGCCGGCCATCCCGGAGGCCACGATCGCCTTGACCCGACCGCCGGCCGCCAGGGCGGAATCGAAGACGCTGAACCCGGAAGCCGGCGCGCCGTCCGGCCCGGCCAACGCCGGCGCCAGGTCGACCAGCTCCATCCCGAACCGGATGTCCGGCTTGTCCGAGCCGTACCGATCGAGCGCTTCCTCGAAGGTGAGGACCGGGAACGGCGTCTGCTGGATGGGCCGGTCCGGAACGGTCGCCCGGGAGACCTCGATCGCGACGGACTCGACGAACGCCATGACCGTCGCCTCGTCGACGAAGCTCATCTCGAGGTCGAGCTGGGTGAACTCGGGCTGGCGGTCGCCGCGCAGGTCCTCGTCGCGGTAGCAGCGGGCGATCTGGAAGTAGCGATCGATGCCGGCCACCATCAGCAGCTGCTTGAGCTGCTGCGGGCTCTGCGGCAACGCGTAGACGGTCCCCGGCTGGAGGCGACTGGGCACGATGAAGTCGCGCGCCCCTTCGGGCGTGCTCTTGATCAGGGTCGGGGTCTCGACCTCGATGAACCCGTTGGCGTGGTGGACCTCGCGGATCGCCTGGACCATCCGGCTGCGCAGGAGCAACCGCCGCTGCATCGGCTCGCGGCGGATGTCGAGATAGCGGTACCTGAGCCGAAGGGTCTCGTCGACGGGGGCGTCGGGGTCGTTGATGTAGAACGGCGGTGTCTTCGATTCGGACAGGATCGTGAGCTCGGTCGCCCGGAGCTCGATGGCGCCGGTCGGCAGCCTCGCGTTCTCGGTACCGGCCAGGCGTGGTGCGACCTCGCCGAGGACCGACACGACGAACTCCGGGCGGGCCCGGCTGGCGACCTCGTGGGCGGCCGGCGCGTCTGCCTGGTCGACGACGACCTGGGTGATCCCGTGGCGGTCGCGAAGGTCCAGGAAGATCAGCTGCCCATGGTCGCGCCGGCGGTGCACCCAGCCGGCAAGGCGAGCGTCCGTGCCGGCATCGCCGGCCCGCAGCTGGCCGCAGGTGTGGCTCCGGTAGGGCGTGGCGAGGCTCGGGTTCGGGTCCGTCATGGCCGCCGTATCGTAGAGCCTCGGGCCGTCTTCCGAGTCCACACCGCACAACGCTCTGGACAAGGCCTTCGCGGTATGCCAAGGTCCCGGACGACGCATCCCCGCGTGTCCGCCACCGCCCGTCACGGTGGCCATCGTCCGACAAGAGAGGGAGGTCCCATGGGTCCTGTTCATCTACGCGCGCGCCTCGGGGCGCTGGCAAGCGCCGGCCTGCTGCTCGGCCTGCTGGGCTCGGCAGGCCCGGTGGCCGCGGCCGGCCCGCAGTCCTGGAACGTAGACGCTGGAACCGGCGACGCCACGGGCGTGGCGGCCCTCAAGTTCTACCCGGCAGCGATCACCGTCGACGCCGGCGATACGATCACCTGGAAGGTCTCCGGCAACGCCCACACAATCTCGTTCCTGACCGCCGGCCAGACGCCGCCCGCGCCCGACAGCCCCGAGGCACAGGCGCCGGCCGGTGGCTCGAGCTTCGACGGCTCGGCCTACGTCAGCTCGGGCATCAAGTTCCCGGCACCCGGCCAGGACACCTATGCCGTGACCTTCCCGACGGCCGGCACGTATGCCTTCCACTGCCTCATCCACCCGGGCATGGACGGGACCGTCACCGTGGCCGCCGCCGGCGCCGCGTATCCGCAGGACCAGGCCGCCGTCACCGCCGCCAACCAGGCCGCGGAGGCGGCCGACATCGCGACCGGACATACGCTCGAGGCCAGCTTCTCGCCGACGAGCACGACCAACAGCGACGGGTCCACGACCTATCACCTCGCGGCCGGTGTCGGCAGCGGCGCGATCTCGATCCTGCGCTTCATCTCCTCCACCCTTGACGTCCGGGTCGGGGACACCGTCGAGTGGACCAACTTCGACACGAACGGCGAGCCGCATTCGGTCTCCTTCGGGCCGGAACCGCAGGATCCCTCGGCGGCGGCGCCATCCGGTGGCGCGACGTATGCGGGCACCGGCTGGGTCAGCTCCGGGCTCTACGTCGGCCCGCCGATCCCGGCACCGCATACCTACTCGCTCAAGTTCACCAAGGCCGGAACGTTCCCGTACATCTGCGTCCTCCACGACATCGTCGGGATGACCGGCTCGATCACGGTTGCTGCCGCGCCTCGGCCGACCAGCAACATCACCCCACCGCCGACCAACACCCAGCTCGCCGACACCAGTGCGGCAACCGGCGACGTCAGCCTGGG
>CAWDXA010000011.1:0-1572804 GCA_963806175.1 uncultured Chloroflexia bacterium | reverse complement strand
CCTCCCGGGGGGTCTCGGAGTAGACGAGGCCCTTGAGCTCAGCAGCAGGCTCGGCTGCTTGGTCACCAGGGAGACGCCGACGCTGAGCGCCAGGTCCACGACGAAGGCGGTGGACGCGGCGAGGAAGGCGGCGCCCTGCCCTCCGACGGGGATGGTCCCGGTGCTCAGGGAGCCGAAGGCGTCCTCGGTGAGGAACGCGACCGCGACGGCCGAGAGTGTTCCGGCCACCAGGCCGGTCCAGCCCGCGGTGGCGGTCATCCGTTTCCAGAACATGCCGAGGATGAACGTGGCGAACAGCGGCGCGTTGAAGAAGCCGAACAGGGTCTGCAGATAGTCCATCAGATTCGAATAACCGGCCGCGATCAACGCCGTGAAGATGGCCAGGATCGTCGCGACGACGGTGGCCAGCCGACCGACCAGTGTGTAATAGCCGTCCGGCTTCTCCTTGACGATGTACTGCTGCCAGATGTCGTAGCTGAATACGGTGTTGAACGCCGAGATGTTGGCCGCCATGCCGGCCATGAACGAGGCCAGGAGACCGGCGACGGCGACGCCGAGCAGACCGTTGGGCAGGATGTCGCGGATCATCAACAGCATCGCGTCGTTGAACGTGATAGTGCTGTCGCCACCGGGTTTTCAGGTTGATCATGTCGCCGATCGCCAGCCCGCGGCAATCATGCCCGGCACGATGACGACGAACGGAATGAACATCTTCGGGAACGCCGCGATGATCGGCGAGCGGCGCGCCGACGAGATCGAGTTGGACGCCATCGCGCGCTGCACCTCGACGAAGTTGGTGGTCCAGTATCCGAACGACAGCACGAACCCCAGGCCGAACACGATGCCGATCACCGACCACACCGGACTCTCGAAGCCGGACAGCGCATTACCAGGCCACGTCGTGATCTGTTCGGATACCGTCGCCTCCCCGCCGTCGGAGACGGTGTCGATCATCTTGTCCTTCAGGCCGTTCCAGCCGCCGATCCGGATCAGGCCGAAGATGGTGAGCGGAATCAGTGCCGCAAGAATCACGAAGAACTGGAGCACTTCGTTGTAGATCGCGGCAGACAATCCGCCGAGCGTGATGTAGCTGAGCACGACGATGGCCGCGATGATCAGTGAGACCCAGCGCGGCCAGCCGACCAGTGCGTTGATCACCGTCGCGAGCAGGAACAGGTTGACGCCCGCGATCAGTACCTGCGCGGTGGCGAAGCTGATGGCGTTCACCAGATGAGCGCCGGTGCCGAATCGCCTGCGCATGAATTCGGGAACGCTGCGCACCTTCGAGCCGTAGTAGAACGGCATCATCACCACGCCGAGGAACAGCATCGCCGGCACGGCGCCGATCCAGTAGTAATGCATGGTCGACAGGCCCACTTCGGCGCCGTTGGCGGCCATGCCCATGATCTCGACCGCGCCGAGGTTCGCCGAGATGAACGCCAGTCCGGTGACCCAGGCAGGTAGTCGGCGACCGGACAGGAAGAAGTCCAGGCTGGTCGAGATCTGACTTCGTGCGATGAAACCGATGCCTACGACGAACACGAAGTAGATCGCGACAAGCAAGTAGTCGGCGGCGGTCGCGTTGATGATGGTGTCGGTCGCGAGGACCGGGATTCCGGAGCCAGCCATGCGTAGCCCTTCCGTGTTCAGGTGCTGCGGGGTGAAGACGCGCCCCACACCGTAGATGCCGACAGCGGGACCGCCTTGACCGTGTACCCCGGATGGAGACCCTCGACACGTACGACGCCGATCTGACGCCGATCTGACGCCGCACGACATCATCGTGATGTCAGAAGTGCTTGACGTGACGTCACAGTGGTGTCATGGTGGTGCACATGGACATCACGCCGTACGTCGAGAGCCTCCCGCCGCGACCTGGTCGCGGCTGCCGAGGCCGCCGGGCCCGAGACCCGCGCCGCCGCCGAGCGGCTGACCTTCGCCCTCGACCCCGCCGCCCGGCTCGCGCTGATGGAGGCGGTCTCCCAGGCCGCCGCCGAGATCACCGCCGAGCTGCCGGAGGGCGGTGTCGACGTCCGACTCAACGGCCGCGAACTCGACTTCGTCGTACACACCCCGCCGCCGGCCGCGCCCGCCCCGTCCGCCCCACCGGCGGCGCCCAGCGCGCCGAGGAGAGCGAGGAGGACGGCGCGGTCGCCCGGATCACGCTGCGGATCCCCGAGTCGGTCAAGGCCCGGGCCGAGGAGCTTGCCGCCCGGTCGGGGCACTCGCTGAACACCTGGCTGGTCAACATCGTGCGCGCCGCCACCCGGGAGAACGCCATCAACGTGGACCTCGACCTGTCCAGCATCCCGTTCCTCGGCAAACGACCCCTTCGGCGGCCAGGGCCCCGGGCGCGCCAACCGCCGGATGACCGGCTGGATCGACCCCACCCCCCGGGAGGGCAGCCCTCCCGGCACCGCAAGCACCGTCAAGCACAGCGACGGGACCAGCAGCAGGCCGGCCCCGTGGACGAACACACCCCATCGCAGGGAGAACCCATGTCCCATTTCCAGTTCGAGACCCACCGCCCCGTCGGCCTCCTCGTCGAGATCGGCAAGGGCAGCGTCAAGGTGGTCGCGACCGAGACCACCGAGTCCACGGTCGAGGTCCGCGGCCGCGACGCCGACGCGGTGCGCGTCGACCAGTCCGGCGACCAGATCAGCGTGGTCGCGCCGAAGCACCGCTCCGGCTTCCTCGCCGGCGACTCACGCCTCGACGTGTTCGTCACCGTCCCCACCGACAGCGACATCGCCCTGCGCACCGGCAGCGCCGACGTCTTCGTCGACGGCACGGTGGCCACCAGCCAGGTCCGCAGCGGGTCCGGGGACGTGCAGGCCGAGGTCTTCGGCGGTCCCGCCGTCGTCGAGACCGGCTCCGGGGACATCCGCATCGACGAGGCCCGCGGGGAACTGCGGATCAAGAGCGGCTCCGGCGACGTCAACATCGGCCAGGCAGGCGCGCCGGTCGTCGTCTCCACGGGCTCGGGCGACGTCGAGATCGGCACGAGCGCCGGCCCCACCGTCGTCAAGACCGGCTCCGGGGACCTGAGGGTCGTCGACGCACGCTCCGACGTCTCGCTCACCACCGGCAGCGGCGACCTGGTCGTCCGCTCCGCCCGGCGCGGGCGCATCACCGCCAAGGGAGCCTCCGGCGACGTCCGGCTCGGCATCCCGGCCGGGGTGCCCGTCTGGACCGACATCTCGACCGTGTCCGGCGAGATCCACAGCAACCTCGACGGCGCCGGTCAGCCCCAGGAGGGCGCCGACCACGTCGAGGTCCGCGCAAAGACCGTCAGCGGCGACGTCGTCCTGACCCAGGTCTGACCGCCCAGCAGCAGACCACCACCCAGTGGAGCCCCAACCCGGGGAGCCCAACCCTCCAGGAGAGCACCATGAACGTCAGCCACCCCCTCATCGAGACCGAGGCCCGGCAGCAGATCGCCGAACGGATCGCCCGCGCCTCCGCGCCGCGGGTCCCCTCGGTCCCCCCGCGACACCGGGTCGCCCAGCGGCTGCGCCGCTTCGCCGACCGGATCGACAACTGACCGACGGCCCCGTCGTCCGGTGACCGTCAGATCCGGGTGCGGTGGAAGTTCGCGTACGAGCGCGACGGGGTCGGCCCGCGCTGGCCCTGGTAGCGAGACCCGTACCGCTCCGAGCCGTACGGGTGCTCCGAGGGCGAGGAGAGCCGGAAGAAGCAGAACTGGCCGATCTTCATGCCCGGGTAGAGCTTGATCGGCAGGGTGGCGACGTTCGCCAGCCCGAGCGTCACGTGCCCGGAGAACCCGGGGTCGACGAAGCCGGCCGTGGCATGGGTGAGCAGCCCGAGCCGCCCCAGCGAGGACTTGCCCTCGACCCGCGCCGCGATGTCGTCGGGCAGCGAGACCACCTCGTACGTCGACCCCAGCACGAACTCGCCCGGGTGCAGGATGAACGGCTCGTCGTCGTGCGGCTCCACCTGACGGGTGAGGTCGGACTGGTCGACGGCCGGGTCGATGTGCGGGTACCGGTGGTTCTCGAAGACCCGGAAGTACCGGTCGAGGCGCACGTCGATCGAGGACCGGCTGCATCATGCCGGGGTCGAACGGGTCGAGCCTGACCCGGCCGGCGTCGATCTCAACCAGGATGTCGCGGTCTGACAGCAGCACGAGGGGCACCCTACCGGCGCGGACGCCGCCACGGGCCGTCGTCCGCGCCCGGGCGAGAATGCCGCCATGTCCTACCACCGGTACGTCGCGCTCGGAGACTCCTTCACCGAGGGCGTCGGCGACCCCGACCCGGCGCGCCCGAACGGGCTGCGCGGGTGGGCCGACCGGGTCGCCGAGGTGCTCGCGACCGGAGCCGCCCGGACTTCGGCTACGCCAACCTGGCGATCCGCGGGCGCAAGCTGCACGCGATCATCGCCGAGCAGCTCGACGCCGCGATCGCCCTGGAGCCGGACCTCGTCACGGTCTACGCCGGGGCCAACGACATCCTGCGGCCGCGGGTCGACCTCGACGCGCTGGCCGCGGACTACGACCGGGCGCTGGGCGGGCTGGCCGCCACCGGCGCGCGCCTGCTGGTGTGGACGGCGTTCGACCCGGGCGGCTCGGCGATCTACCGGCCGGTCCGGGGCCGGTTCGCGCTCTACAACGAGCTGGTGCGGGAGGCCGCCGACCGGCACGGCGCCGCGGTGGTCGACTCTCGGCGGCTGCGGGAGTACCGCGACTGGCGCTACTGGGACGCGGACCGGATGCACATGGGCGGGCCGGGCACCAGCAGGATGGCGATCGAGGTGCTCGACACGCTCGGCCTCGAGCACGGCCTGGCGCCGCTGCCCCTGCACGACCTGCCCACCGCGACCCGGAGCGAGCAGCTGCGCGAGAACCTCGACTGGGCACGGGGCTCCGCGCTGCCCTGGGTGCACCGCCGCCTGACCGGCCGGTCCTCCGGAGACACCGTGAGCCCGCGCTACCCGACGCTGGCGCGACTGGCCGTACCGCTCTCCTCGCGCCCCGTGTCACCCGGCGGCGACTGATGAACTAGCATGTGCGCCGACCCGCATCGCCGGGTCGTGCGGATGTAGCTCAGTTGGTAGAGCGCGACCTTCCCAAGGTCGATGTCGCGAGTTCGAGTCTCGTCTCCGCTCCCGTCCGACCCGGGGCCCGCCTCTCTTCGGCCCGGCCCCTCGCTTCGGCCCGGCCTCTCCTGCACCGCTCACCACCGGTGCCGGATCGGGCTACGCCCAGGCTGTGACTGATGGGTCACTTGACGTCTTGTGTGACTATTGGGGACAGTGGTACGTCAGTTCACCGACGCGTCTCGAGGATCCCGATGAACCGCCCCCGTCCCGCACCGTCGCGATCGGCGCCCTCGCGGTGCTCCTCGCCGCCAGCCCCTTCATCCCCCGCGGCGGGAGCGACGAGGGCTCCCTGCTCCCCTCCGGGGACCACCGGTACGACGCCCTCGCACCGGCCGACACCGCTGCGATGGGCAGGGTCACGCCCGACCTGCAGGCCGAGATCGACCGGGTGGTGGCCCAGGGCCAGGCGTTCGGCCGGGTCCCGGTCATCCAGACCCCGGACACGCTCGCGGCGCGCCTGATCCGCTGCGCGGACTTCGACGGCCAGCGCTACTGCCTGCACACCGGGTGGACCGAGAGCACCCCATCCAGAGTGCAGGCCGGATGGCCACCGCCGCCCGCGCCGTCGCCGCCCGGCCCGCCTCCACCACGACCACCGGCGACCTCGACGAGCAGGCCGCGCTGCGGCGGCTGGCGAAGATGTCCCCCTCCGCCCGCGCGGCCGAGGAGCGCGCGGAGCTGACGCAGGCCGCCCGCTCCGTCGCCAAGGTGTGGCTGCTCCGGCACGACATCGAGGGGACCGCGAATCCCCAGGACTTCCTGGCCGAGCACCCCGAGGCCCTCGCCGGCACCACCACCGGCACCACCCCGGCGGCGCGCACCACGACGTCGCCCTCCAGCTCACCGTCGCCCACGGCCACCACGACGCCGGCCCCGACCCGGCCCAAGCGGTTCAAGGACTACCCGCAGCGCGACACCGTCCTGACCACCAAGCGGGTCGCCGAGCGGCCACGCACCTACTGGTGCGGTCCGACCACCATGCAGATGATCACCTGGGGCTGGAAGGGCAAGGACCTCGGCCAGTCGCACTGGGCCGACAAGCTGGGCACCACCTCCAGCGGCACCGGGATCAGCGACATGGTCCGGGTCGTCAACGAGAACACCGGCTGGGACCGGGCCGACCACGCCGGCGCCTACATCGTGCTCGACATCGGCGACTACAGCTTCGAGAAGTGGCAGCGACTCCTGATGCGCCACATCACCGACTACCGGGCCCCGGTCGTGCTGCACCCGATCCTGCTCGAGAAGTACTACCCCTACCTCGACGACGACGCCTGGGCCACTTCCAGGCCGGCCGGGGCTACGACCGCCGCGGCTCCAGGTCCAACCTGATCGGCTACTTCGAGCCGTGGAACCAGCAGCGCTTCGACCCCTCCGAGCCCTACATCTCCCGCGTCCAGTGGCGCGAGGCGTACAAGAGCTACCGCGCGAACGAGGCCCACTTCCAGCACAACATCGGCGTCTGATGCCCGCACCCTCGCGCGGTCCAGAAAGACAACCTCTGGATCTTCCTCGGCGGCTTCGCGATGATCGCGCTGATGACGGGCATCCTCGTGGCCGGGATCCGGACCACGTTCCGTTGGCAGAACGCGTTCTGGATCATCGCCTCGCTGGGCACCTTCATCGCGTTCATCGCGCTGCTGCTCGGCGACAGCGCCGATTTCCAGGCTCACTTCAACGAGATGAACGCCAAGTTCGGAGGCGGCACGACGGCGGCCGTCATCACTGCGGCGAACGCGACCGGCGCGGCCCCCAACGCCGGGAACCTCGACGCCACCCTGCCGTCGATCTTCGCGATCATGGTCTTCATGATGTGGAACTGGTGGTCGGTCTACCTGTCCGGCGAGCTCAAGAGTGCCGCCAATCGGGGCCGGCAGCTGGGGATCATGTTCGGCGCGCTCGCCTGGGACGTCATCTTCATCGTCCTCGGCGTGCTGCTCCTGTTCAAGGTCACCGGCTATGACTTCATGGTCGCGGTGAACACCAGTGGCAACACGGCCTACGCGATCCCGAGTGGCCCGTGGTACCACTTCCTCGCGGCTCTCACCTACAACATCCCGGTCCTGACGATCCTCATCGTCGGCTCGTTCCTGTTCTGGAGCCTGCCGGCGATGGTGGGGAACACGTTCATGCCCATCCGATCGGTGTTCGCCTGGTCCTTCGACCGGCTCCTGCCCGAGAAGTTCTCGGAAGTCAATGAACGGACGCACTCACCGGTGCCGGCCATCCTGCTCGTGATGGCCCTGGTCACCGTGATGCTCGGGTGGAGCATCTTCTCGACCGACTTCGCCACGTGGCTGGCCCTCGGCGTCCTCGCCGGCGTGGTCTGCGTGATCATCGTGGCCGTCGCGGCGTTCATGTTCCCGAGCCGGCGCCCCGATCTCTACAGGGCGTCACCGGCCAATGTGAACTTCATGGGCATCCCGGTCCTCCGGATCGTGGCTCCCCTGGCGATCGTCGTGATGGTCTTCCTGACCTGGCTGACGATCCAGTACCCGGCTCTCGCGCTGTACGGCAACAAGGACAACCTGTGGTGGATCCCCACCTTCATGGGCGGGATCGTGGTCTTCGGGCTCGCCCTGTTCTACGTCGCCCGGTTCATCCGGGCGCGCCAGGGCGTCAACATCGACCTCGTCTATCGTGAGCTGCCACCGGAGTGACGTTCGTTCGTCCCCGACATCGGTTCGATCGGCCCGCGGCGCCCGCCCCGGGCCGATCCGCTTCTCAGGACTCCGCGCCCCGGTCGTCCGGCAGCGACGCGACGAGGTTGCGCAACAGGTTCAGGCCCTCGCCGACCTCCTTGGCCGGCGCGTACGGGCCGGGCATCAGGAAGCACGGTCGACCCGCCAGGGCGACGCCGACGAGGTGCCCCCAGGGCTGGTCGATGGGCCGGCCGGCGGCGATCTCGGCGCCGCGCTTGTAGATGAACACGACCGCGGCCGGGCGCCAGATGGCGATCTTCTGCCAGAGCGCCCCCACGCCGGCCCGGAGATCCGCGTCCGAGGCCGTGTCGCGGGCGGAGGGCAGCTTGAGCAGGTCCGTGATGCCGTGACCGGCCGCGACCAGGGCATCGTCGGCCGACGCGACCGGTGTGCCGGGCGGCAGCGCGCCGACCCTGCCGAGGCGGTCCCAGAAGCGGCGCCCGAGCGGGCCCTGGTGGTAGTGGCCGGCGTTGACGCTCACCGGCGACGGGTTGAGACCCACGAAGAGGAGGCCACCCCGCGCGGGCGGCAGGTCGGCCAGTGTCTCGGTGTCCCGGCCCCCGATCGACTGCGTGACACGGTGCGGACCGGGGCCGGGCCGCTCCAGCAGGGCGCGCAGGTCGACGATCTCGGGCGGTTCTTCGCTGGCGCCGGTCACGAGCGCGAGTCCAGGAGTCCGGCGTACGTGTCGACGCGCCGCTGGCGCAGGTATCCGCCTGCGCCGCCGGACGCTGCGACAGCTGCGTCACGGAGGGTCGCCACGACGAGGCGCGGACGCAGGTAGCCAGCCGAGGCGAGTCCCCCGTCCGGCGCAGCCACGCCGCTGCCCCCGAAGAAGGTCACGTTCGGGCGCCGGTCGACGGTGTTCGCGAGCGCGACATGGACGTTGTTCTCGATCGCCCGACACGCCAGGTTGGCTGCCTGCTGTGCTCGATACGGCTCCATGTCGGCCGACGGGACCGCGATGAGCTGGGCGCCGCCCAACGCGAGCAGACGCGGGACCTCCGGGTACTCGATGTCGGCACAGATGCAGAGGCCAAGCATGAGCGGGGCCCGACCGATCCCGAGAGGGACCGACACGACCGGATACCTCTCGCCTGGCGTGAACGCCCGGCGCTCACCCTCGAACAGGTGCGTCTTGCGGTATACGCCCAGCACTCGCCCATCGCGACCGAGGACGACGGCCGAGTTGTACGGCCGGTCGGGGCTTCCGGAGGCGCGCTCCAGAAACCCGGCGACGACCACCAAGCCGACCCGAGCCGCGATCGCCCCAAGGGCGCGGATGGCCTGCCCGTCGATCGGCTCGGCGAGGGCCAGGGTGGTCGGCCGAAGCGAGTACCCCTGGACGAAGCACTCCGGGAAGATGATCAGGTCCGCCTCGCGACGGGCAGCGCGCCGTGCATAGCGTGCCGCGAGTGCGAGGTTCGCAGCGACGTCGCCGACCCGCGCACCGACCTGGGCGACGGCCACCCGGATCCCCTCGACGGAGGACGAGGCCCTCGGCCGGTGGAGTGTGGCCGGCCCGCCGGCCTTCCGTCTCGGGTCAGCGACCGTGGCCGACCTCCTCGGGGAGCTCGTACCACGCCATCCTGTCGCCGACGCGCGCGCGGAGGCGCCACCTCCTCGACTTGGGCGCCGAGTCGATGTCGGCCCGCAGCGCGTCGATCTGGGACTGTGGATCGAACCGCAGGGGCCGCCCGGTGTCGAGCTCGCCATCCATCAGCCCACCGCTCACGAACCCGCGGAGGATGCCGAGATTCTCGGTGATCGTGCGCCACCAGCCCCAATCGGCCGACGTCAGTGCGACGATCCGGCGGGTGTTGATCGTCGCGGTCGCCTCGGCCGCTGATCCGGTGCCATCTTCGTCGGCGAGCGCGTGCTCGCTCAGGACGATGAGCCCATCGAGGACGTCCTTCCGGTTGAGCTTGACCACCTGGAGTTTGGAAAGCAGCAGCTCCGCGAGAGGAAGGGTCGGGCTCGTCACGGCGAGCCGATCGCCGAACGTGAAGCGGTGGCACATCTCAAGCTGGTCGACGAGGACGTCGACCGGGCGGGCATGGGCGGCATCGACGAAGTAGAGCTGCTTGTGCCCGTAGAGCGCGTTGTACTGCTTATCGGGCGTATACCCCTGCGCGACCAGGAGTTCGCTCAGTGCCTTGCGGTCGCGACCGCGCGTCGCCAGGTCGATGTCGCGGCCGTCGCGGTCGATGCGGGCCGTCCACGTCGGTGCCTGGGCATGAAACGCGAGACCGCCCATGAGGCGGACCAGCAGGCCGTGTTCCTGGGCCAGGGCGATGATCCGGACGGCCTCGGCAAGGGGGTCTTCCAGCGGGCCCGGCGGGTTGATCATGACCGTACGTCTCCAGGATGCCGGCCCGCCGCCGGCTCGAGTCGCGTGTTCGAAAAAAAACCGTGCGTGGACGGCTATCTCGCACGAATGGCGGTGAGTATACTGGCGCGGCCTTCGGACCTCGAAGGCTCGCCGCGGTCGTCGCGAGGGGCGACGCGCCGCCGCCCGGTCGGCCGTGGGGCACGCGGTTGGGGGGACGCAGCCCTGGTCCCGGGATGTGGGACTGGAGGAATGCGTCTCATGGCTGCGCCTTCGGATGGTCGGTCCCTCTTCACGCGGCAGTCGTCCGGACTTGTCCGCGAGGTGAGCGTGGTCAACGCGCTCTTCTTCAACACCGCCGCGTTCATCGGCGGGACACTGGGCGGCGCGTTCGGCATCGCCGTGCTCGCGGGTCTGCCGGTCGTCGTGGTCGGCGTCGTGACCAACTGGTCCATCGTCGCTTTCGTCGTCGGTGCGTTCGGCTGCCTGCTGGCCCTCATCTTCGCGTCGCTGACGAGCGTCATGCCGCGGTCGGGCGGCGACTACGTGTTCACCAGCCGGATCGTGCCCAGGATCGGGCCGTTCCTGGGCTGGCTTGAGAGCTGGACCCTCGCCTTCGCCTCGATCGCGCTCCTCCAGTTCGAGACGAATCTGACCCTCAAAGGCATCCAGATGGAGGGGAAGATCATCGGGATCGGGACCGGGAGCGCCTTCTTCAATGATGCGACGAAGTGGTTCACGGAGGGTGACAGCGGCGACGTCACGGGTGTCCCGGGGATGCTCGCCAGCCTGGTGGTCATCGCCGCCGTCGCGTTCGTGGTCCTCCAGCCGACCCGGGTCTTCCACAAGATCGTCACGTGGCTCACGGTCATCGGGATCGCCGGCTGGGCGCTGATGGCCATCTTCGGCCTGCTCACCTTCGATGCGGCGACCTTCGCCACGAACCTGCAGACCTACGCGGGCGTGACCGTGGACCAGCTGTCCGCCGGAGCGGCCACCGCCGGCCTCACCGGCACGGACTTCAGCTTCGGCCCGGTCGACGGGACGCACTGGCCGTTCTTCCTGCTCGCAGCGGTGATGCTGTTCCAATTCATCGGCTTCCAGTACAGCGCGTACATCAGCGGTGAGGTCCGCGGCAACGTCAAACGGGGCATCCTCATCGCGGTCCTCGGCGCGCTGGCGATGGCGGTCCTCATGAACTCCATCTACGCCGAGATGCTGCCGCGGCGGCTCGGCCTGGACGCCCAGACCGGCTGGGCGGGCGCATTCTGGGGCTACGTGGTGGATCCCAAGCTGCCGCTCGGTCTGCCCAACTACTACCAGCTCGTCGGCGTGGTTGCCCGCCCGGAGCTGTGGCCCATCTGGACCGTCGTGGGAGCCGCGTCGACGCTGTTCCCCTTCCTCCTGATGCCCGTCTACGTGGTGTTCATCAGTCGGATGGCGCTCGCCTGGAGTCTCGACCGCCAGGTGCCCGAGTGGTTCGGCGAGGTGTCCGAGCGACTCCGCGCGCCGGCCAACGCGATCGTCGCGACCCTCGTGATGGCGATCGTCTTCCTTTTGTTCTCCAACTTCGCCATCCTGAAGGTGGTCGGGCTGGGCTTCCTCGCGCCCAGTGGGGACCCGGCGCTGGACGGCAAGCTCAACCTCGTCGCCTCGGCCTGGTTCACCGTCCTCGCATCGGCGCTCAGCTGGATCCTGCCCGGGCTCAACGCGATCCTCGCCAGGTTCACCCGGGCCGATCTGGTCAGGGACGCGCCGTGGATCCGGCAGCTGCCGATCATCGGGGCGGTCTGGCTCATCTTCACGGTGCTTCTCTACTGGTTCGCCGGCGTGGGCCCGATCCTCAACACCCTCACGAACCCCAAGGCCGACCCGCTCGCCTACCTCAATGGCTCCGGGGTGACGTTCGTCGCGATCGTCTTCGTCGTGGGGATCGTCTGGTACCTCGTCCAGTCGGCGCGCAATCGGCGCAAGGGCGTCGACACGTCGCTCATGTACCAGGTGCTGCCGCCGGACTAGGGTTCCAGCCGCACTCGAGCCGGCCGGCGCCGCTCCGCGCGCCGGCCGGTCGCCCAGTCTCTCGACAGGAGCCTCGCCTGTGACCTCGACGTCCAGCACTTCGGCCGCCGCACAGGCCGATCTCGTCCTGACCGGTGGTCGGGTCATGACCATGGACGCCATCCGGCGGCCGGCCGAGGCGGTGGCCGTGCGTGCCGGCCGGATCGTGGCCGTAGGGCGGTCCGCCGACCTGCGCCCGCTCGTCGGACCGGGGACGCGGGTCGTGGAACTCGCCGGCCGGACCCTCCTGCCGGGCTTCCAGGACGCGCACGTCCATCCCGTGATGGCCGGTATCGGGCTCCTCCAGTGCCCACTCCACGATCTGCCCATGGATCGGGAGACGTACCTGGAGACGATCTCGGCTTATGCGGCCGCGCATCCGGACCTTGGCTGGGTCCAGGGCGACGGTTGGTATATGGCGGTCTTTCCGGGTGGTACGCCGCGGCGCGAGGACCTCGACCGGGCCGTGCCGGATCGACCCGCCTTCTTCATCAACCGCGACGGCCATGGGGCATGGGCCAACAGTCGCGCCCTGGCGATCGCCGGAATCGGTCGCGATACGCCCGATCCGCCCGATGGGCGCATCGAGCGCGACCCCGACGGCTCGCCCACGGGAGCGCTCCATGAAGGCGCCATGGACCTCGTCGGCCGGCTGGTCCCTCCACCGAGTCCCGAGGACCTCGTCAGCGGACTGGGCCAGGCGCAGGCATACCTCCACCGTCTGGGCGTCACCGCCTGGCAGGACGCCTGGGTCGGCCAGGTCGAGCTCGCCGCCTACCGGATCTTCGCCGAACGGGGCCTCCTGACCGGCCGAGCGATCGCCTGCCAGTGGTGGGAACGAGAACGCGGCGAGGAACAGATCGAGGAGATGATCGAGGCGCGCCGAGTCTCGAGCATCGGGCGCCTGCGGGCGACCACCGTCAAGATCATGTTGGACGGGGTGATGGAGAACTTCACGGCCGCGATGCTCCAGCCGTACCTCGGGCCGGACGGGCGGCCGACGGCCAACCGCGGCATCAGCTTCGTGGATCCGATGGCGCTGCGGCGGTACGTCACGCGGCTCGACGCAGCCGGGTTCCAGGTTCACTTCCATGCCCTGGGCGACCGGGCGGTCCGCGAGGGGCTCGATGCGATCGCTGCGGCGCGGACGGCCAACGGACCGACCGACGGACGGCACCACCTCGCCCACATCCAGATGGTCGACCCGGCCGACATGCCGCGCTTCCACGAGCTCGGCGCGGTCGCCAACATGCAACCGCTGTGGGCCTGTCGCGATGCGCAGATGACCGACCTGACGCTGCCGTTCATCACCCCCGACCGGGCGATCTACCAATACCCGTTCCGCAGCCTCCGGCGGGCGGGCGCCATCCTGGCCGGAGGCAGTGACTGGACGGTCAGCACGCCCGATGTTCTGGCCGAGGCCGAGGTCGCCATCACCCGAGTCGGTCGTGGACTCGAGGACCAGGCCCCGCTCGGCCCCGACGAGGCGCTCGACCTGATCGACGTCCTGGCGGCCTTCACGATCGGCGGGGCGTACGTCAACCACCTCGACGACGAGACCGGCACGATCGAGGCCGGCAAGCTGGCCGACCTGGTGGTCCTCGATCGGGACATCGAGGCCGAGCAGCCCGGGCGGGTGGGGGATGCCAAGGTGCTCCTCACGCTGATCGAAGGAAGCGCCGTCTACGAGGCGGGGTCGCTGTAGGTGGTCGCCACCGACGAGCTCGCCGGGCTCGACGCGCTCGGCCAGGCCGAGCTGGTCCGGCGCGGCGACATGACAGCGCTCGAGCTCGTGGAGGCCGCGATCGAGCGGATCGAGCGGCTGGACGGGACGATCAATGCGGTCGTGACACGGACCTTTGACGAGGCTCGTGACGCGGCCTCGGCGATCGCGAACGGCCCGCTCCGGCACGCACCCCTGGCTGGCGTGCCGTTCCTCCTCAAGGACCTGGGCTCGGCACTCGGCGGCGTTCGCCAGACCGCCGGCTCGCGCGCCCTGCGCGACAACGTGCCGGTGGCCGACGGTGAGCTGGTGCGGCGCTACAAGCGGGCCGGCCTCATCGTCCTCGGGAAGACGAACACGCCGGAGTTCGGCAACCACTCCACGACCGAGCCGGTGCTGTTCGGCCCGACGCGCAACCCCTGGGCGCTGGATCGCACGGCCGGCGGATCGTCTGGCGGGGCAGCGGCGGCCGTCGCGGCGGGCATGGTCCCGTCCGCCCACGGCGGCGACGGGGCGGGCTCGATCCGCATCCCCGCTGCGTGCTGCGGGCTCGTGGGTCTCAAGCCGACCCGAGGCCGGAACACGCGGGCGCCGGTGGGCGACAGCGGCCCGAGCCTGGCCGTCGAACACGTCCTGACCCGGAGCGTCCGGGACACGGCCGCGCTCCTCGACGCCACAGCCGGACCGGCGCCTGGCGATCCGTTCGTCATCCCGGCTCCGGCGCGGCCGTTCCTGGCCGAGGTCGGGGTCGATCCCGGCCGGCTGAGGATCGCGTGGAGCGCCCGACCGCCTATCGACGCGCCGGTGGACACAGCGTGTGCGGACGCGGCGCGAGCGACCGCGGAGCTGCTCTCGTCTCTCGGCCACGAGATCGAGGAGGCGGCGCCCGACTTCGACGGAGAGGCGCTTCTCGGGCCGATGGGCGATGTCTGGGCGGCAGGAAACGCGGCCAGCGTCCGGTCCGTCGCGCGGCTGATCGGCCGCGAGCCGGAGCGCGACGAGCTCGAGCTGACGACCTGGGAGCTCGTCGAGGTCGGACGTGGGCTCGACGCGGTCGATCTGCTCGAGGCCTTCGAGAAGCTCGCGGAGGCGAGCCGAGCCATCGCCCCGTTCTTCGCGCGTTACGACGCATGGCTGACGCCGACGCTCGCCCAGCGACCTCTGCCGCTCGGTGTCCTGAACGCCTCGCACGGCGGGGGGTCGGCCTGGTGGCGGTTCGACCTCACCTTCAACCCGTGGAACCCGGTCGCCAACATCGCGGGCCTGCCATCGATCTCGCTGCCGCTGGCGTGGTCGGCGGACGGCCTGCCCATCGGGAGCCTGCTCACCGGCAAATTCGGCGACGAGGCTACGCTCCTGCGTTTGGCGAGCCAGCTCGAGATCGCCCGGCCGTGGGCCGATCGCCGGCCGCCGATCTTCGCCTAGACTCGCGACGATGGCGAAGGCCTTCCGCCTCTACGTCTGTTCCGACATCCACGCCGCCGAGGGCACGTGGCGCAAGCTGATCAACGCGACGAAGGCGAACGCCTACAAGGTCGATGCCGTCCTCATCGCCGGCGACCTTACCGGCAAGGCCCTTGTCCCGGTCGTCGAAGACCCGGCCGGGACGTGGACGGCCACGCTGCTCGGGGCTCGGCGGACAGCGCGCGACGAGGTCGAGCTCGCAACGCTCGAGCGGGCCGTGGCCGATGTCGGCTACTACGCCGTCCGCGTGTCGCCGGCCGAGCGCGTGGCGATGGAGACCGACCCGGCCCTCGTGGCGAGCCACTTCAAGATCCAGATCGCCCGCCGGATCGCCGCCTGGATGACGCTTGCCGCCGAGCGGCTCGATGGCTCGAGCGTCCCGATCCTCCTGATGCCGGGCAACGACGACGCGTTCGACATCGATCGCCTTCTCTCCGACTCGACGTACTGCCGGAACGTCAACGAGCAGGTCGTCGACCTGGGGCCGTGGCACCAGCTCGTGAGCATGGGCTGGTCGTCACCGACGCCGTGGTCGACGCCGCGCGAGCTCCCCGAGGAGGAGTTCCTGGACCGGCTGTCGTCGCTCCTCTCGGGTGTCCGCGATGCGCGGAAGACCGTGCTCATGACCCACGTCCCGCCGTACGACTCCGGGCTCGACACCGCGCCGCTGCTGTCGCCCGACCTGCGACCCACGGTGTCGGCCGGGGACCTGCTGCGCGGACCGGTCGGATCGACGGGCGTGCGACGGGCGATCGAGACGTTCAAGCCCGTCCTGGGAGTACATGGCCACATCCACGAATCCGGCGGTGAACGACGGGTCGGCGCGACCCACTGCCTGAACGCTGGGTCCGAGGCGAACCACGGGATCCTGCGGGGCTTCCTCGTCGACCTGACCGCCGACGGCGTCGAGCGTACGCTCCGGGTCGAGGGGTAGCGATCCCTCGCCCTTCGCTCGCCAGTCCCCCTGTTCGCGATCAGCCTCCGGCCGGCGGGCTCCCGGGAGGGCCGGCGTCGGGCCCGGGTGGCGGATCGCCATCGTGCCAGGCCTTCGCCTCGTCCTTGGTGGCCTTCACGCCCCGCCCGAGCATCCGTCCGATCGACGGCAGGTTCTTCGGGCCGCGGTACAGCAACGCGACGACGAGCGCGACGAGGAGGATCGCGGTCAGGGCATCCATCGGCCGGATGGTACCGCCGACCACGGGCCGACGGTGCCACGACGCCGGTGTTGGGGTACGCTCGGCGGGCCAAGGAGTCAGCGGGCCGGCGGCCCACGAGGAGGCGACGATGCTCCGGGGTCCGGATCTGGGAGAACTGCTCCAGGCCCAGCACATGCGTCGCCTCGCGCTCGACGCGACCGGCGTGTACTTCATCACCGAGATCGATCCGGCCCATGCGGAGGACGTCGCGAAGTCGCTCCTCGTCATGGCCTCGGCCCGGGCCGGCCAGGCCGACAGCGAGCCGATCACGCTCTACATCAACTCGGGCGGCGGCTCGGTGGGCGATGGGCTGGCGATCATCGAATCCATCAACCTCATGCGCGCCAAGTACCACGTGCGGATCGACACCGCGATCCTGGGCTACGCGTACTCGATGGGCGCGATCGTCGCCCAGGCCGGCGACACGCGGTCGATCGGCCGGTTCGGCACGCTCATGCTCCACTCGAGCGAGTGGACCATCTCGGGCGCGGACGCCAAGGTCTTCAAGGATTACCAGCGCCTGTCCGAGCACTACCAGGAGGTGATGGCGGCGCTGTTCGCGGCCCGGACGCGCTATCGCGACGCGGCCTGGTGGCGGCGCTTCATCTGGTCGGGACGCGACCGGTTCCTCGGCCCCGACGAGTGCCTCGAACTCGGCCTGGTGGATCGGATCGATGAGCCGACCCTCGTCGACCAGGCGGACTTCCTGGTCGGCCGGCCTCCGGCGAAGCCGGCAGCCGGCGTGCGGTCCGGGGCCGAAGGCGTGGCCCTCGAAGCATCGGACGGCACCGACGGCCAGTAAGGCTCGCGGTCGCCCCACGCCCGCCGGAGCGCCCCCGACCGTGGCTCCGGCCATGCCGGACGACGGGCCGCTGCTCGTCTTCGGGCCGCGCTCGACGACCTACGATTTCGGTCCCGGCCACCCGCTGACCCCCCGACGGTTCGGACCGGGCATCGACCTCCTGGCCGCCGTGGGCGCCATGCCCGGGCTGGCCCCCGAGCCGGCCACTGACGAACTGCTCGGGATGTGCCACGACCCCGGCTACATCGCGACCGTGCGACGCCTCGGCCGCGACCCGGCGGGTCCGCCCGGCGGCGGCATCGCGACGTTCGGCGACGATCCGCCGTTCGCCGGCATGCACGACGCGGCGGCCGCCGTGGCGGGCGGCTCGATCGAGGCGATGGCGGCGATCCTGCGCGGCGAGATCGTCCACGCGTTCCATCCCGGCGGCGGCCTCCATCACGCGATGCGCGACCACGCGTCCGGGTTCTGCATCTACAACGACCCGGCGCTGGCGATCGCCCTGGCCCGGTCGAAGGGGTTGCGCGTCCTGTACGTGGACCTCGACACGCATCACGGCGACGGCGTCGAGGCACTCCACGCGGCCGATCCAGGCGTCATGACGGTGTCCATCCACGAGTCGGGCCGGACGCTCTTCCCCGGGACGGGCTTCCTCGACGAGTTCCCCGAGGGCGCCGCACCGGGCACCGTGCTGAACGTGCCGCTCGAGGCGTTCACCGGTGCCGCGGTCTGGCTCGAGGCGGTCGAGGCGATCGTCCCCCTGGCCGCCGAGTGCTTCCGGCCGGACATCGTGGTCAGCCAGCACGGCGCCGACACGCACGCCTGGGACCCCCTGGCCCATCTCCGGGTCACGACGACCGCGATGAGCGCAGCGGCCCGGATCGTCGACGAAGTCGCTCATCGCCACGCCGGGGGCCGCTGGCTGGCGACCGGCGGCGGTGGCTACGACGCCTACCGGGTCGTGCCCCGCACGTGGGCGCTCGTCTGGCTCGCGGGTGCCCATCGCCGCGCTCCGGACGCCACGCCCGTGGCCTGGCGTGAGCGCTGGGCTGCCGACGCGGAGGCGTTCGGCACCCCGGGCATGCCCGAGCGGTTCGACGACGAACCGCGGGTCGATGGCGAGCACGACCGTCACGCCCAGATCGCCGATGGTGCCTCCCGTCGGGCCATCGAGCACGTCGTGGGCCGCCTTCGCGGCGTGGGCTGACGCCCGGCGTCGATGGCCGCGACCCGGGATCCGCGGCCGTCCGCCCGTGTGACCTTTG
Source organism: uncultured Chloroflexia bacterium (assembly GCA_963806175.1). Classification (GTDB taxonomy): domain Bacteria; phylum Chloroflexota; class Limnocylindria; order Limnocylindrales; family CSP1-4; genus SPCO01. Next base: position 1,554,144 of record CAWDXA010000011.1, on the reverse strand, counting down.
GCCCTCGCCCGTGCCATCCGGCACCCGCTGCCCGGCCGGGGCGTGCCGGCGAAGGTCGCGCGCTCCGTCGTCGAACGGGATCCGTGCGTGATCCGGCTCCGGGATGCAGGGTTTTCATCGGCGCGGACGACGTTTTTCCGGGTGTATCGTGGCCGCGGTGCACGCATATCCCGAAGCGCAGTCGTACGCGAATCCGTCCGAGCGGCCCCTGATGTAGGGGCCGTTCGTCCCGTCCCCGGGGCGCGCGTCATCGGCGATGGTGTCGGCAGACGGCCAGAGCACTCGCTGAGTGCACAACAGAGTTGGCCGCCGCGGTCCCCCCAGATGGGCCGGACCACACAGGAAGGGAAGTCGAAGAGATGTCCAGGCTTCGCAGCTATGCGGTCCCCCTAGCGGCGGTCGCGGCCATCGTGTTGTTCTATCTCTACAACCCGTGGGTCACCCCGCCCACCTCGATCACCCCGGCGCTCACGGTCGTCTTCTGGGTCCTCGCCATCGTCGTCGTGTTCCTGATGTTCGAGGATCGCAAGGATCCCCAGGCCCAGGTCGTCGAGGTCGAAGGCCCGGCCTTCACCCGCTATCTGTTCGGCAACACGCGGGCCGGCCTGTTCTGGCTCCCGATCCGCATCTTCATCGGCTTCGAGTGGATCGAAGCGGGCTGGCACAAGCTGACCGGCACGGGCTGGACCGACGGTGGCAGCGCCCTCCTCGGATTCTGGAAGAACGCGGTCGCCGTCCCCGCCGCGCCGGGCCGTCCGCCGATCACCTTCGAGTGGTACCGCACCTTCCTCCAGAGCCTCATCGACAACCAGGCCCAGGGCTGGTTCGCCTGGCTGGTCACCCTTGGTGAGCTCGCGATCGGCATCGCGATCCTGACCGGTGCGCTCGTCGGCATCGCGGCCTTCTTCGGGGCGACGATGAACATGTCGTTCATGCTCGCCGGCTCCGCGTCCACCAACCCGATCCTGTTCTTCTTCGAGATCGGCCTGATCCTCGCCTGGCGCGTCGCCGGCTACTACGGCGTCGACCGCTACCTCCTGCCGATGCTCGGGGTCCCCTGGCGCGCGAAGGTGTCGTCGGGCCTCCCGGCTCACGGAGCATCCTCCGCCTAGCGTCCACGCCCTTCCACGCACGATCGGCCCGGGCCAACCCCCGGGCCGATCCGATTCCCGGGGTTGCGCCGGGTCAGGGTCGACCCGCACCGGCTTGGCTGCCGGAACAGAACATCTGGTCTAAAGGGCGGGCCGCGCCTATACTCTCGGTCCCGTGGCCAGGACCGCCCCAGCGACCGCCCAACCGCCAGCCCAGACCGCCAGCGCCGACCCGCTGGCGCTGTTCAGTGCGCCCGTCCGGGCCTGGTTCGAGGCGACGTTCGAGGACCCGACCAGGGCCCAGGCCGAGGGCTGGGCCGCGATCGCGGCCGGCCGCCACACGCTCATCCACGCGCCGACGGGGAGTGGCAAGACCCTGGCCGCCTTCCTGTGGTGCCTCGACCGGCTCGCGACGACGCCTCCGGTCGCCGGCGAGCGGGCCACGAGGACCGTCCGGGTCCTGTACGTCTCGCCGCTCAAGGCCCTGACCTACGACATCGAGCGGAACCTGCGCTCGCCCCTGGCCGGCATCGCGATCGCCGCCGGGCGGCTCGGCCTGCCGGTGCCGACCATCGCGATCGCGACACGGACCGGCGACACGACGAGCGAGGCGCGGCGCGACATCGTCCGCCACCCGCCGGACATCCTCATCACCACGCCCGAATCGCTCTACCTCATGCTGACCAGCGGCGCCCGCGAGGTGCTGCGCGGCGTGGAGCACGTCATCGTCGACGAGGTCCACGCGATCGCCGGCGGCAAGCGCGGTGCCCACCTCGCCCTCAGCCTCGAACGGCTCGAGCACCTGGTCGCCGCGCCGCCGCAGCGGATCGGGCTATCGGCCACGCAGCGGCCGCTCGAGACGATCGCCCGCTTCCTCGGCGGCGTCGGGCCCGGGCGTGAGGTGACGATCGTCGACGCGGGCATGCGCAAGCCCCTCGAGCTCCAGGTGATCGTGCCGGTCGAGGACATGAGCCGGATCGGCGAGATCCTCCCGCTCGAGGAGCAGCCGGGCGGCCCGGCCACGAGCCCGGAGGCCCGGACGAGCATCTGGCCCGCCATCCATCCCCGGATCCTCGAGCTGATCCGCTCGCACCGGAGCACGATCGTCTTCACCAACAGCCGGCGCCTCGCCGAGCGCCTCGCCCAGCGCCTCAACGAGCTCGCCGGCGAGGACCTCGTCCGGGCCCACCACGGGAGCATCGCCCGGGAGCAGCGCCTGGCGATCGAGGAGGACCTCAAGGCCGGGCGACTGCCCGCACTCGTCGCGACGAGCAGCCTCGAGCTCGGCATCGACATGGGTGCCGTGGACCTCGTCATCCAGGTCGAATCGCCGAGCTCGGTCGCGAGCGGGTTGCAGCGGGTCGGCCGGGCCGGCCACCACGTCGGGGCGCCGTCGCGGGGCATCTTCTTCCCCAAGTATCGGGGCGACCTCCTCGAGTGCGCGGTCGTCGTCCAGCGGATGCACGCGGGGGCGATCGAGACGACGACGCTGCCGCGCAACCCGCTCGACGTCCTGGCCCAGCAGCTCGTGGCGATGGCCGTCCTCGATCGCTGGACGGTCGACGAGCTCGACGAGATCGTCCGGCGGGCGGCGCCGTTCGAGACACTGACCCGCGAGGCGCTCGAGGGCGTGCTGGGCATGCTGGCCGGGGCGTACCCCTCGGACGAGTTCGCCGAGCTCAGGCCCCGACTGACATGGGACCGGGTGACCGGCGAGATCGCCGGCCGGCGCGACGCCCGGGTCGTCGCGATCACGTCGGGGGGCACGATCCCCGATCGCGGCCTGTTCGGCGTCTTCATGGTCGGCGAGGCGGGGACGCCCGGCCGGCGGGTGGGCGAGCTCGACGAGGAGATGGTCTACGAGGCCCGGGCCGGCGAGGTCATCACGCTGGGCGCGAGCAGCTGGCGGATCGAGGAGATCGGCCACGACCGGGTGACGGTCTCGCCGGCGCCGGGGGTCCCGGGCAAGCTCCCGTTCTGGCACGGCGATGCCGTGGGCCGGCCGATCGAGCTCGGGCGGGCGATCGGCGCCTTCGTGCGCGAGGTCGAGGGCGACCTGGCGCGCGGCGCGCGTGGCCGCGCCGCTGCCGTCGGCCGGCTGCGCGACGCCCACGACCTGGACGCGTTCGCCGCCGAGAACCTCGTCGCATATCTCGAGGAGGAGCGCGAGACCGCCGGCGCCCTGCCGACCGACCGGCGGATCGTCGTCGAGCGGTTCCGGGACGAGCTCGGCGACTGGCGGATCGTGGTCCTCACGCCGTTCGGTGGCCGGGTCCACGCGCCATGGTCGGTCGCCCTGGAGGCGCGGCTCGCGGAGCGACTCGGCGCCGCGGTCCGGACGATCTGGTCGGACGACGGGATCGCGATCCGGCTGCCGGAGGGTGAGCTGGAGACCGACCCGGCGGCCGTCGAGGCCCTCCTGTTCCCGGCCTCCGACGAGGTCGAGGACCTCGTCGTCGGCGGCGTCGCCGGCTCGGCCCTGTTCGCGTCGCGCTTCCGCGAGAACGCCGCCCGGGCGCTGCTGCTGCCGCGCCGACGGCCCGGCACCCGGACGCCGCTCTGGCAGCAGCGTCAGCGGGCCGCCGACCTCCTGGCCGTCGCGAGCCGCTACGGCAGCTTCCCGATCCTCGTCGAGACGTACCGCGAGTGCCTGGCCGACGTGTTCGACCTGCCCGCCCTCCGGGAGGTCCTCGCCGGCGTCGAGCGGCGCGAGATCGCGGTCCACAGCGTGGAGACGGTGCGCGCCTCGCCGTTCGCGAGCTCGCTCCTCTTCGACTACGTCGCCGCCTACATGTACGACGGGGACGCCCCGGTCGCCGAGCGGCGGGCTCAGGCCCTCACCCTCGACCGCGACCTCCTGCGCGAGCTGCTCGGCCAGGAGGAGCTGCGCGAGCTGCTCGACCCGGCCGCCCTGGCCGACCTCGAGCTCGCCCTCCAGGGGCTGGCCGAGGACCGCCGGGTCTCGACCGAGGACGGGGTCCACGACCTGCTCCGGCGGGTGGGCGACCTGCGCATCGACGAGGTCGCCGCACGGCTCGTGCCAGGCCCGGGCTTCGGCGACGCCGCCGAGGCGGCCGCGGCCTGGCTTGCCGGGCTCGTGGCGTCCCACCGCGCCGTGGCCGTGCGGATCGCCGGCGATGAGCGCTGGATCGCGATCGAGGACGCGGCCCGCTACCGCGACGCGCTCGGGGTCTCGCCGCCGCGGGGCGTGCCCGAGGCGTTCCTGGCGCCGGCCGCCGGCGCTCTCGAGGGATTGCTCGCGCGGTGGGGCCGAAGCCACGGCCCGTTCCTGACCGACGAGCCGGCGACCCGCTGGGGCCTGCCGGCGAGGATGGTCGAGGACGCCCTGGAGCGACTGCTGGCCGCCGGCACCCTGCTGCGCGGCGAGTTCCGGCCGGGTGGGGCCGAGCGGGAGTGGTGCGACCCGGACGTCCTGCGCTCCCTGCGCCGACGCTCCCTCGCCCGCCTCCGCCACGAGGTCGAGCCGGTCGAATCGGCGGCCCTCGGTCGGTTCCTGCCGGACTGGCACGGCGTCGTGCCGATCGGCGGCGAGCGCGACCGGCCGGCGCTCCGCGGCCAGGCCGCCCTCGAGCGGCTGGCGGAGGTCGTCGACCAGCTCACGGGGGTCGCGATCCCGGCGTCGGTGCTCGAGCGGGACGTGCTCCCGGCCCGCGTGCCGGGGTACCAGCCGCGGCTCCTCGACGAGCTGGGCGCGCTCGGCGAGGTCGCCTGGGTGGGTCGGGGCAGCCTCAACCGCGACGACGGCCGGATCGCCCTCTTCCGCCCGGGGCGCGAGGTGCTGCGGTCCGCGGCCGCCGGCGCCGGCGACGAGGCGGCCCGGCCGGAGGGGGCACGCCACGAAGCCATCCGCGCGCATCTGGCCCGCCGGGGAGCGTGCTTCTACCGCGAGCTGTACGGCGCGGCGGGTGGCGGACCGGACCGCGACGTCCTGGACGCGCTCTGGGACCTCGTGTGGGCAGGCGAGGTCACGAACGACACGTTCGCGCCGCTGCGGGCCCTGCGCTGGCACCGGCCGGCGCGCTCCACGGCGCGCCCACGGCCGGGGCGCCTCACCGCGCTGGGGCCGCCGGAGGCCGCCGGCCGCTGGTCGCTCGTCGAGGCCGTCGCCGAGACCGTCGGCCCCGCCGCCCGGACGGAGCGCCTCCACGCCCTCTCGCTCACGCTGCTCGATCGGCACGGTGTCCTGACCCGCGAGGCCGTCGCGGCCGAGGCCGTCGCGGGCGGCTTCTCGGCGGTCTACCCGGTCCTCCGGGCGCTGGAGGAGGCCGGGCGCATCCGCCGGGGGTACTTCGTGGACGGTCTCGGGGCCGCCCAGTTCGCCCAGGCCGGCGCGCTCGACCGGCTGCGCGCCGTCCGCGAGCCGGCCGATCCGACCGGTTCCACCCCGCCGCGGGTCCATCTCCTCGCCGCCGCCGACCCGGCCAATCCCTACGGCGCCGCGCTCGCCTGGCCGCGTCGCGGCGACGACGATCGGCGGCCGCTGCCGCGGGCGGCCGGCGCGTACGTGATCCTCGTCGACGGCCAGGCCGCGATCTACCTCGAGCGAGGTGGCGCCGGGCTGCAGACGTTCCCGGCGGCGGACGATCCGGGCATCGGCGACCGGGCGTTGCGGGCCCTCGGAGCGCTCGTGGCCGACGGTCGGGCCCGGGAGCTGGTCATCGCGAAGGTCGACGGCCTGCCGGTCGCCGGCTCGGCGTGGCGAGAGCGGCTGCTCCAAGCTGGCTTCGTGCCCGGCTATCGCGGGCTCGCGCTGCGCTCGTCGGCCGGCCGCACGCCGGCGTCCTGACCGCGGCGCGCCGATGCCCGAGGGCGACACCCTCTTCCGGACCGCGGCCGGTCTCCGTCCGTACCTGCTGGGCCGCGCCGTCCGCGCCGCCCGGGCGACCGGCGGCGCGCAGGTCGGCCGCGTCGTCGGTGCGACCGTGACCTCGGTCGACACGATCGGCAAGAACCTGCTCCTGCGCTTCTCCAATGGGCTCGAGGTACGGACGCATCTGCGGATGAACGGGACGTGGCACCGCTACCGGCCGGGCGAGCGCTGGCGCCGGCCGGCGGCTCGGGCGGTTCTCGTGCTCGAGGTCGACGGTGCGGTGGCCGTCTGCTTCGATGCGCCGGTCGTCGAGCTCTTCGAGACCCGGGCCGAAGCGCTCCATCCGGCGCTCGCGCCGCTCGGCCCGGACCTCCTTGGCGAGCCGTTCGACGAGGCCGAAGCGCTGCGGCGCCTGCGCGACCCGTCACGGGCCGAGGCGACGATCGGGGAGGCACTGCTCGACCAGCGAGTCATGGCCGGCGTGGGCAACGTCTATCGGGCAGAGATCCTCTTCATCGGGCGGGTCGACCCGTTCGCGACGGTCGCCTCGCTCGACGATGCGGCGCTCGGGCGCCTCATCGCGACGGCCCGCCGGCTCCTGCTCGCCAACGCCGGCCGTGGCCGCGGTCCGGAACGTACGACGACCGGCGGGGCGCGCGAGGCCGGCGGCGCATCGCTGTGGGTCTACGGCCGGGCCGGCCGCCCGTGCCGACGCTGCCGCACGCCCGTGCGAGCGGCCCGGCTCGGTCGCGATCTGCCCCGGACCGTCTGGTGGTGCCCGTCCTGTCAGGGGCCGCCTGGGGACGCGGTCGGGTTCGCCCAGCTCGGGTCCGTGCCGCAGTCGGATCCGTCCGGGAACCGCACGGCCACGGCGGCGAACAAGGGGACGTCGACCTCTCGCGCGAAGCCGAGGACGCTGTAGGCCAGGCCCATGGAGAGGAACGTCTGGCTCGCATAAGGGGGCGACGGGACGAAGTTCCCGGAGAGGTCGGGCGACGGTTCGCTCGAGGGCACCGGGCTGCCGGGGCACGTCGCGAAGTGGATGACGCCCACGATCTCGCGCTCCTCTCCGGGTGCGAGCTGGAACGGGGCGAACGGGTAGGTCGGCATCGTGTCGACATCGATGGGTCCCGACGGGTCGTGCACGGCGAAGAGCCTGAGCTCGAGCGCGACATTCGCGCCGGTCCCGCCCGTGACGGTGATCGGCAGCCTGCCCCCGTTGCGCACCGACTGGACGAAGATGACGGTCCCCCCCGACACGTTCCGGAACCAGGCGGCGGGCTCGTCGTGGGAGCTCGTGCCGCTGGGGATCGTGCCCATGCCCTCGAGATGGACCAGCGACGCCTCGAAGAAGCCGCCCTGGGTCAGCGAGGCGTCGAAGCGGACGACCTGGCCGAGGATGAGGATCGGCGCCGCGAGGACGAGGAGGAGGCCCCGCGCGCGCTTGCGGCGCAGGCGACGCAGCTCGATCCTCGCCGCGGACGGCGTGCCGAGGTAGATCTCCACCGCCGCCCACGCTGCGAGGAGCGCGATCAGGGCCGCCAAGACCGTCCAGCCGATGGGCAGCGCGAGCGGGTCGCCGACCGCGCCGAGGCCGCCCGTCGGGTTGGGCTGGGCCGCGCCCGGGCTCACGTCGGGGCTGGTCGGGACGAGCGAGGCCCGTCGGATGACCGAGACGACGAGGACTCCCAGGAGGACCGCCGCCAGCGTCATGGTCGCCGCGACGGCCGGCCGGAAGATGCCGCCGAACCGGTGCATGAGGCCGCTCCGCGCCGGCGCGGCGGACGTCAGGGCGCCCACCCGATGGTGAAGCCGCGCCGGCGCGGGTCCCGGATCGCGGCTCGTGAGCGCGCCGCGGATCCGTTCGTCGAAGCCGGTCTCGTCGTCGATCCTGCTCATCGGCGTGCCTCGTCATCCAGGACCTGGCGGAGGCGCCGCTTCGCGTTGTGCAGGCGCGACTTGGCCGTCCCGGCGGGGATCGCCAGCCGGTCGGCGATGGCGTCGACGGGCAGGTCGAGCCAGAAGCGGAGGACGAGGACGACCTGGTGATCGGGGTCGAGCCGGCCCATCGACCGGGCGATCGCGTCGCGGTCCGCCGCGTCGGACGAGAGGTCGGTCCGGGGTTGCACGCTGCGCAGCGCATCGACGGTCGCTCCGAGATCGACCAGGCGGACCCGCTTCCGACGACGGAGCCGGTCCCGGCAGCCGTTGACGAGGATCCGCCCGAACCAGGCCTCGAAGCGGTCCGGATCGCGCAGCGACGCGAACCCCGCCCAGGCGGCCACGGCCGCATCGTGGACGGCGTCCTCGGCCTCCTGGGCGTCGCCCAGGATGACCGCGGCCAGCCGGTACGCCTCGTCCAGCTGTCGCTCGACGAGCGCTGCGAACGTCGTGGCGCGGTCGGCCGGTGCACGGACGATCGCCGGCGCGCTCAGCACCGTGTCCAGCGCCGTGCGCGGCGTCGCATCGATGTCGTCGGGACCGTCCGCATCGCCGGGTCGGAGCCCCCCTGCTCGGTGCATAGCCCTCCGCCCGTACCTGACGCCCGCGGGCCTCGGAACGTTCACGCCGACGGCCCAGGTGGCGACGGTATCATCGGGCGTCGTGTGTGAGCATTTCGTGGCCCGTTCCGATGAACCGTTCCGGGTGGACGAGCTGTGGGGATTCACGGAGAAGCTCGAGAGGTTCGGCATCGCCGGCTTCGGCTGGGGAGCGGCCTGGCGGACCGGCGACGGACGGCTGGACACGTACCGCGACATCCGGGCGTTCCGCGACGACCCGGCCCGCGAACGGATCGGCGCGACCGAGACGCGGAGCCTGCTCGTCCACCTGCGCCGCCCGTCCCGGCTCTCGACCCTCGGCCAGCCCGACACCCAGCCCTTCCCCGATCCGGCCGGCCGGTTCGTCTTCAGCCACAACGGCGACCTGACGGCCCACAAGCCCTGGCGCGAGCGCTTCCGGGCCCAGGGACGTATCCATGGCAAGGCCGATTCGGAGGTCGGCCAGCGCTGGCTCGAGGACGCCTGGTCGACCACCGAACCGGCGGGCCACCTGCTCGGGACCCTGCACGACACGTTCGGCGGCGAGGCCAACTTCGCGCTGCTCGAGGCGGACGGGTCCGTCCACCACTACGCCGGCAATCCGGAGAACCCGGTCTTCACGTTCCGGCTCGGCGCGATCCGCATCGCGTCGACGGGCATCTACTCGCTCGACCGGTCGCTGTTCCGGTTCGTCGCCCCCGCGGCGACCGACCGGCGCCTCGTGCCCCTGCACACGACGGTCGGTCTCGACTGAGGGTCCGCCTCGAACAGCGGGCCGGTCTCCGACCTTGATCCCGGCCGTGCCATGCGCATGGTCGCCCCGAGCACAAGGGCCTCCGATAAGGCCCGCCGGACCCCGCGACGGATCCGCCCGGAGGCCAGCGGCGAGGGTGCACGTGCTCGGACCATGGGGCGCTGACCACGACCCACGGCCCGAGCGAGGTCCCTGGCGGAGTCCTTGCGCCTGCCGGCGCCCACGCAGCGGGCGCGCCGGGCCCTAAGGCGAGTGCGGCGCGCGTCCGCCACGGCAAGAGCGTCGCCGCGGCCCCGTGACATTCCCGCGCCCGACGCGTCTGACCCCTGTTTCCGGGACATCGATGAAGGTACGATGCGCGGCGGAGGGAGCTCGATGACGGACCTCGCGACACCCGCGATGCAGGGCGGGCGCCCGACCGCGCTCCTGCCCCTGGGTCAGCTCGCTCGCCTGTCGGCGTACTGGCTCGGCCTGACCGCCATCGATTCCGCGGTCGGCCTGTTCACCCAGAACCGGGTGAACTACGGCGGGTTCGTCCAGGACTTCGACGTCGGGCGCGCCCAGGCCCTCATCGGCATCGGCGGCGCGATCATCGGGATCATCCTCCAGCCGACCGTCGGCCAGATGAGCGACTACGCCGTCACCCGCTGGGGGCGGCGCAAGCCGTTCATCGTGTTCGGCTCGCTGCTCGACGTCGTGTTCCTCGTCGGCATCGCGACCTCGAACAGCGTCCTTTCGCTCGCGGCGTTCGTGACGCTCCTGGCGTTCAGCACGAACATCGCCCGCGGGCCCTTCCAGGGCTACGTCCCGGACCTCATCGCGGCCCCCCAGGTGGGCATGGCGAGCGCCCTCGTGGGGCTCATGCAGATCCTCGGCAACATCACCGGGATCGCGCTCGTCACGATCTCCCTGGCCCTGAACGCAATGCCGCTGTCGATGATCGCCGTCGCCGATCGTCGAGCTCGTGACGATGATCAGCGTCGTCTATCGCGTCTCGCCCGGGCCAGCCGCCGCGGCCCAGGGAAGGTCGGTCGTGGCCCGCGATCGCCCGCGAGGCGTGGGGCACCGACATCCTGAAGGAGCGGTCCTACGTCTGGCTCGCTCGCCTCGCGGTTCTTCTACCTCATGGGCGGCGGGATCCTGTTCAACGAGATCGTGACCTACCTCAAGCAGGTCCACCACCTCGAGCAGACCGAGGCGGCCGGCGTCCAGTTCACGATGATCGTCGTCGTCGCCATCACGACGGTCCTCACGACGATCCCGGCGTCGCGGCTGTCCGACCGGCTCGGGCGCAAGCCGATCATCTATGCCTCCTGCGGCATCGGCGCGCTTCGGCGTCCTCTTGGCGGCCCTCGCCCCGAATGTCCCGCTGGCGATCGTCGGCGGGGCGTTCTACGGCGCGTCGGCCGGGATGTTCCTGTCGGTGGACTGGGCGCTCATGACCGACATCATCCCGATGGCCTCGGCCGGCCGGTACATGGGCCTGAGCAACGTGGCCACGGGCGCCTCATCGCCGGTCGCGGTGTTCGTCGCCGGGTTCGTCATCGACGGCGTCAACAGCGCGGCCGGCCTGGGTACGGGACCGCGCGTGGCGTTCATCGTGGGCGTCGCGTTCTACATCGTCGCGGCGATCCTGCTCCGCCCGGTCGACCCCACTCGCCACGACCTGAAGGCGACGAGGGCCGAAGCCGCCGCGTAGGCCAGGGAGCGGCGGTCGCGCCGGTCAGGACTCCCGGCTCGCGAGACCGAAATAGGCCCGCACGCGCAGGCGCGTCCGGCGATGGACCTTCGCCCACGTGGCCGACGGGCTCGTGCGCCAGCCCTCGCGGAGGTGGCGGACCGAAGCCCGGAACGACGCCGCGATGTCGGGCCAGCGCGAAGGGCGGAGGAACCACAGCCGGTCGGGGTTGCGCCACCACCACGGCACGAGCGCCCAGAGGAAGACGAGGTAGTCGAGCCGGATCGGGCGCGCCCCGAATCCGAACAGGGCCTGGAACTGGACGACCGTCAGCGGCAGCGTCGCGATGCTCAGCAGGCCCGCCACGGCCAGCCAGATGACGCCCCACGCCCGGGCCCGCGGCAGCGAGGATGAGCAGGAAGAGGCCGGGGATCCACTTCATCCACGTGGCGATCGCCCAGAACAGGCCGGCGATCCGCGGCTCGGCCGACTGGGCGCCCCAGAGCATGAAGACGAGGAAGATATCGATGTTGCCGGTGTCGAGATTGGCGCCGATAGGGAAGAACAGGACGAGGAACGCCACGGCCGTCGCGAGGGGCCGCCGGCTGTAGGCCCAATCGAGGCTCCAGAGGAGCAGGATGATCGAGCTGCCGCGCCACACGACCCACGCCACGTCCCACGGCAGGACCGCCCAGGGCGTGAACAGCGGCAGCATCCAGGGCGCGTAGACGTACGGCAGGAACGGGCCCGCCGGGTGGTAGGGATCGCCGCCGTTGAGCCAGATCCGGACGGCCGCCCAGTAGGCCCGCGCATCAGCGCCGGCGGGGTCGCCGCGGGCGACGATCGCGGCGGCCATGAGCCCGCCGACGCAGATCAGGATCGCCATCGCGAGCAGGCGCTTGCGATCCCGGAGCCGCGACGCCTCCCGACGGAGCGCGCGCCGGAAGACGCCGGCGTGGCGATGAGCGCGCGGATCGGCCAGGGCGGTCATGGCCGAGCCATTCTCGCACCGGCGCACCCGGGCCTCGCCGGCGTTCGCGGCGCGGCCCGCTAGAGTGGCGCACGATGCGACCCCCCGGCGTGCTCGACCTCGTGCCCGGCATCGTCGCGGGCTACCTGCCCTTCGCGCTGATCGTGCTCGCGGTGGTCGGGGCGGGGCTCTTCGCGCTCCGGTCCCGGCGGGTCTCGCGGGGGGCGGCCGCCCGGACGACGGCCCTCGACCTGGCCGTGGGAACGTGGCTCGCGCTGACCCTCCTCGTGACCGTCGTCCCGATGGGCCGGTCCGGCCGGCCGCCGATCGGGTTCATCCCGTTCCTCGACGCCGTGGACCGGATCGCGGACGGCTTCAGCACCCCGGCGTCCGAGGCCGCCGACATCGTCTCGAACGTGCTCCTGTTCATGCCGTTCGGGGCGTGGGCCGCCGTGCGCCTGGGGCGCACCTGGACGGCCGCGGCGATCGCGGGCGGGGCGGTCCTGTCGATCGGCATCGAGCTCAGCCAGGCGATCGAGGCCGCTGGTCGGTTCGCGAGCACGACGGACGTGGTCACGAACACGGCCGGCACCGCGCTCGGGTTCCTGGTGGGTCTCCGGATCCGTGACTCCGGCGCCGATCACCCGGTGGACGGGCCGACGGAGCGGTGACCGGCCCGACCGGCCCGACGGTCGCCTGCCGCGTCGGCGGCCTGTCCGCACCCGGGGTTCCTGTATCCTCGCCCACAAGCTGAGGAGGCAGGCTCTGGCTGTGGCCGAAGGAACCGTCATCGTGATCGGCGGCGCGGAGGACAAGGTCCGCGACCGCGTCATCCTCAGCCGGTTCGTCGCGCTCGCCGGGGGCGAGAAGGCCACGATCGTCGTCCTCAGCACGGCCAGCTCCCTCGGGACCGAGGCCGGTGACCGCTATCGCCGGGTCTTCGGCGAGCTCGGCGCGAAGACCGTCCGGCCGCTCCACACCGTCACGCGCCAGCAGGCGAACGACGACGCCGGGGCCAAGACGGTCGGCGATGCGACCGGCATCTTCCTCACCGGCGGCAACCAGCTGCGGCTGTCGTCGACGATCGGCGGGACCCGCCTGGCGGAGGCGATCCACGATCGGTTCGCGGCCGGGGCGGTGGTCGCCGGGACGTCGGCCGGCGCGTCGGCCATGAGCAGCCACATGATCGCCTTCGGGGCGTCCGGGGCGACCCCCAAGCAGCGGATGGCCCAGATCGCGGCGGGCCTGGGCGTCCTGCCGGGGGTCATCATCGACCAGCACTTCCAGCAGCGGAACCGGCTCGGCCGCCTGCTCAGCCTCATCGCCCAGAACCCGAGCCTGCTCGGCCTGGGCATCGACGAGGACACGGCCGGGGTGGTCGGCCCCGACCACGTGATGGAGGTCATCGGCCGGGGCAGCATCACGGTCGTCGACGGCGCGCACCTGGAGACCGACGCCTGGGAGGTCGGCGGCCACCGTCCGATCATGCTCAGCAACGTGGTGCTGCACTCCCTGCCGGCCGGCTACCGGTTCGACCTGCGTACCCGCAACCGTGTCGCCGGCTTCCCTCTGCGCGTCGTCGCGAGCGGCGAGGCCGCCTCCAGCTGACAATCCACGGGTGACCGGCGACCCCGGCCGCCCAGGAGGACCGATCGTGGCTTCGACCCAACCCACCTCGCGCCCGCGCCGGAAGACCGGCCCGGGAGCCGGCGCGGGCGGGGCGGCGGCCGCGACCAGGACGGCCAGGACGGCCAAGGCGGCCGGGAACGGAGCGGCGGTCGCGGACGGGCCCGCGCCGACCCTGGCGATCATCGAGTCGCGCGTTCTGCGCGGCCCCAACTACTGGGCTCGCGAGCCGGTCGTGCGGATGCTCGTCGACCTCGGCGTCCTCGAGCACTACCCGTCGAACGTGCTGCCGGGCTTCACGGACGCGCTCGTGGAGCTGCTGCCCAGCCTCGAGGATCACGCCTGCTCGCTCGGCCGGCGCGGCGGCTTCATCAGCCGGCTCCGGGACGGCACGTGGGCCGGCCACATCACCGAGCACGTGGCGCTCGAGCTCCAGAACCTCGCCGGAACCGATGTCCGCCACGGCAAGACGCGCGGAGCCGGTCCGGTCGGCCAGTACAACGTCATCTACGAGTACCGCGAGGAGAGCGTCGGCCTCGAGGCCGGCAAGATCGCCGTCGACCTCGTCAACCACCTGGTCGACTCGTCCGTGGCGCCCGATTTCGACCTCCTCGCCGAGCTCGAGCGGCTCATCCGGCTGGCGGAGCGGAGCGCGTTCGGGCCGTCCACCCAGGCTCTCATCGACGAGGCCGTGAGCCGGGACATCCCGTACATCCGCCTCGATCGCCATTCGCTCGTCCAGCTCGGCCAGGGCGTCCACCAGCAGCGGATCCGGGCCACGATGACCTCGCGCACATCCGGCATCGCCGTCGACGTCGCGTCCGACAAGAGCCTGACCAACCGGTTGCTCGACTCGGCCGGCCTGCCGGTGCCGCGCTCCGAGGTGGTCGACAGCGAGGACGGCGCGGTCGCGGCGGCGCGCAAGCTCGGCTACCCGTGCGTCATCAAGCCGCTCGACGGGAACCACGGTCGGGGGGTCCACCTCGACCTGCGCTCGGAGGAGGACGTCCGGGCCGCCTTCCCGGGCGCCATGCGGGAGACCCGGGCGGGCGAGGTCGTCGTCGAGACGTACGTCCACGGCAACGACTACCGCGTGCTCGTCATCGGGGGCCGCCTGGCCGCGGTCGCCGAGCGTGTCCCGGCCTCGGTCGTGGGCGATGGCGAGCACACGGTGCGCGAGCTGGTCGACACCGCGAACGCCGACCCGCGCCGGGGCATCGGCCACGAGAAGGTCCTCACCCGGATCACGATCGACGACGCCGCCGAGGCGCTCGTGCGATCCCAGGGCCTCGAGCTGCACGGCGTGCCCGAGCGCGGCGTCCGGATCAAGCTGGCCCTGACCGGCAACATGTCGACCGGCGGCACCTCGATCGACCGGACGCTCGAGGCCCATCCGGACAACGTCGAGATCGCCGAGACCGCGGCGCGGGTCATCGGCCTCGACATCGCCGGCATCGACTTCATCTGCCCGGACATCGAGGAGCCCGTCCGCGAGACCGGCGGGGCGATCGTCGAGGTCAACGCGGCGCCCGGCTTCCGGATGCACACCAACCCGACCGAGGGCGAGCCGCAGTACGTGGCCCGGCCGGTCATGGATTCGCTCTTCCCGCCGGGCACGACCTCGCGCATCCCGATCCTCGCCGTCACCGGCACGAACGGCAAGACGACGACGGTCCGGATGATCGCCCACATCCTCAAGCTCATGGGCCGGCGGGTCGGGATGACCTCGACCGACGGCATCGTCATCGACGGGCGGCTCATCAAGAAGGGCGACATGAGTGGGCCGAAGTCGGCCCAGATGGTCCTCCAGAACCCCACGGTCGATACGGCCGTCTTCGAGGTCGCCCGGGGTGGCATCCTCCGTGAAGGCCTGGGCTACGACCGCAATGACGTCGCCGTCGTGACCAACGTCACGGGCGACCATCTCGGCCTCGGCGGCATCGACTCGATCGGCCAGCTGGCCAACGTCAAGGGTGTCGTCGTGGAGGCCGTGCCGCGCTCCGGGACGGCCGTCCTCAATGCCGACGACCCGCACGTGGCGCGGATGGGCCGCCACTGCGCGGGCAGGGTCGTCTACTTCAGCATGCAGACCGACAAGGGCGATGACGGCTTCGACCGCGTCGACGGGCACACCGGCCGCGGCGGCGCGGCCTTCATCCTCCAGGAGACCGACGAGGGCGAGCTCGTCGTGCTCAAGCTCGGCTCGCGGACGATGCCGGTCCTGTACACGCACCTCATCCCGGCGACGTTCGGCGGCAAGGCCCGGATGAACGTCGCGAACGCCCTGGCCGCGGCGGCCGCCGCGTGGGCGTCCGGGGCGCACCTCCACGACATCCGGCAGGGCCTCCGGACGTTCTCGACCTCGTTCTTCCAGGCACCCGGCCGGCTCAACCTGCTCGAGCTGGGCGGCGGCGTCCGGGCCGTGATCGACTACTGCCACAACGTCGACGGCATGCGCCAGCTGGCGGACTTCGTGGACCGGATGATGCTCGACTCCGTGTCGCCCGGGGTCGGCAAGGACCGCCGGCACCACAAGGGCGTGCTCCCGCCCGAGGAGCGGCGCTCGCGCAGGGGCCGGGCGATCGGCGTGCTCGGCATCCCCGGCGACCGGCGCGACGACGACCAGAAGATGTACGGCGCCCTGGCCGCGGGCGCCTTCGACGAGATCATCGTCCGCGAGGACAAGAACCTGCGCGGCCGGGAGCCGGGCGTGTCGGCCGGGAACGTGCTGGCCGGCGTCGCGGCGGCCAGGGCCCGGGGCACGGCCCGGACGGGCGCAGCGGAGGCGATCCTCGAGGAGATGGCGGCCGTCCGGGCCGGCCTCGCACGGGCGAAGTCGGGCGACCTCGTGGTCATGTGCGTGGACGATGCGGTGTCGGTCTACCGAGAGGCGATGGCCGCGTCCGGCACGTCGGCCCGGGGTGGATCGGCGTTCGCGGACCCGGGCGAGCTCGAGGCGCCGGACGGGTAGTCGCGGGGCAGCACCCGGGGGCCCGCGGCCCCACGAGCCGGCCACGTGCTCACCAGCACGATCATCCGGCCGCCTTGCCCCGGGTACCTGGCCAGTTTCAACCCAGCCGATCCCGAGGACAGGTTCTCGGCCGGCGCGGCGCGCCATCGGCGCCTGCCGCAGTCGCCGCGCCCGCGTCCTGAGCACGGATCGGCCGCCAGTGACGGCGCGATGGGTCCGCGACGTGCGTCACAGCCGGCCCGATGGTGTCGTGGCTTGGATCTGGCCACTTGCGACCCCTCCGGCGGGGGCCGGCCGGCCGCGAGTGAGATCGCGGTCAGGGGGCGAGCGGCGCGTTCATCGCTCGCGGTCCTGGAGGCGGGGGACGAGGGCGGTGAGCTCGGAGGCCACGTCGACCGGCCGGGCGCCCAGCTCCTTCAGGAGGCGGAAGACCCCGGCCCGGTCCTCCTGGCACATGAGCACCACGATGCGGGGCGCCTCGGGCCGGGCGCCGGAGCCGGCGTTGACCGCGCCGCCGGCCCCGTTGAGCTCGGCCCGGAGCGCCTCGGTCTCGGACGGGTACACCGGCACGTCCCCGGGCGAGGCGCCGCCGGACTTCGCGCCCGCCAGCAGCTCGCCCACGACCGACTCACGGGTCCGCCCGCGGAGGTACTTGCCGGTCTCCTTGATGACGACCCGCTGGGCCCGCTGCGCGGCCAGCCGGCCGATCCCCCGGAGCGTGTCGTCCGGCCGGTCGCCGGCCGTGCCGATGATCGCGGTGATCGGCGCCGTGCGCCCGGCCGCCCCGCCGGCGATCCCCTCGGCGACGTCGAGGAGCGCGGCGATGCCCGCCTCGTTATGGGCGAAGTCCACGATGACCAGGCGGGCCCCGAGCCGGAAGATGTTGAGCCGTCCCGGCGAGCGGTCGACCGACGGCCGGAAGTCGCGCAGGCCGCGCCCGACCTGCTCGATGGTCGCGCCCAGCGCCCGCGCGGCGCCGGCGGCCGCGAGCGCATTGGCGACGTTGTGGTGGGCCAGGCCGCCGATCGTGACGGGGATGTCGCGGACCCGGGCGATCTCGTGGATCGTGCCGTCCACCCCATCGACCCCGTCCACCTCGACGAGCGCACCGCGCCGCAGCAGGTAGCCCCGCCCGCCACGGGCCCGGTGCCGGCGGACGGCCGCCGAGCTCTCCCCGTCGAGCGAGAAGTACGCGAGGTGGGCCCGCAGGCCGCGCGCGATGGCCACGACGTGCGAGTCGTCGCCGTTGAGGATCGCCCAGCCGTCGGCCCGGGTCATCCGGGCGATCGTGCCCTTGACCTCGGCCAGTTCCGGCAGCGTGTGGATCCCCTGCAGGTCGAGATGATCGGACGAGACGTTGGTCAGCACGCTCGCGTCGTTGGACTCGTAGCCGATCCCCCGGAGCATGATGCCGCCCCTTGCCGTCTCCAGGACCGCGACGTCCACGTCGTGGCGCGAGAGGATCTGGGCCGCGCCGCCAGGGCCGGTCCAGTCGCCTTCGTCGACCATCCGCTCGTCGACGAGGATGCCGTCCGACGTCGTCGTGCCGACGTGCCGGCCGGCCAGGACGAGGATGTGGGTGATGAGCCGGGTGACCGTGCTCTTCCCGTTCGTCCCGCTGATGCTCACGATCGGCATCCGCCGCTCGGCATCGCGGACCCACGTCGGCGGCGCGAGCGAGGCCGACGCGATCGCGCTCATGTGCCGCGCGAGCAGGCGCTCCTGGGCGCCCGTCAACGTCGCCCGGCGGGCCGGCGAGACCTCCCGTTCGGCGAGCGCGAACGCGGCCTCGGCGATCGCCCGGCCCCGCTCCACGGCCGCCATGGGCCACGTGACGATCCAATGGCCCGGCTCCGAGGTGCCGTGGACGACGAGGCCGGCCGCGCCGTCGCCGTTGGCGGCCCGCAGCCGGCGCACCCAGCCGGCGATCGCGGCGACCCCGTCCGGCCACTCCGTCGCCGGCACGGCCGCCCCGAGGCGGACCCGGGCGTGACGGGCCGGCTCGCGCTGGCCGTACCAGGTCCGGCGCCGGCCGACGGCGACCTCCAGCTTGACCACCGGCGCCAGCCGGTAGACGTTCGGTCCTTCGAGCGGGCGGACCTCGACGAGTCGCACGGTTCGGGCAGGATAGCAAGGCGACAGGACCGATAGACTGGCTTCGTGCTGGATCTCGACTCGGCGGGCGCCTCCGCCGCCGGCGCCACGGTGCTGCCGGACGAACTGACCGCCATCGAAGCGCTCGTCGCGGCCGATCTGCCGGCCTTCCTCGCCGACCTCGAGGCGCTCGTCAACATCGACTGCGGGAGCTACACCAAGCCGGGCGTGGACCGGGTCGGCCGTTGGGTGAGCGGGTTCCTGGAACGCCACGGCGCGAGCGTCACGCGGCACCCGGACGCGATCCTCGGCGACACGATCGTGGGCGAATTCCGCGGCCGGCCGGGTGGTCGCCGGGCGCTGCTCATCGGTCATATGGACACCGTCTTCGACCCCGGCACGGCCGCCGCCCGGCCCTTCCGGGTCGCGGATGGCCTGGCCTACGGTCCGGGCGTCACCGACATGAAGGGCGGCCTCCTCACCGGGCTCTACGCGCTCCGGACGCTGCTGCGACTCGGTGAGGCCGGCCCGGGCGTCGGTGCGGGCGACGGCGCCGCCGGGGAGCTGCCGTTCGAGCGGCTCTGGTTCGTCGCCAATCCCGACGAGGAGATCGGCTCACCGACCTCGACGCCGATCATCCGGGCCCTGGCCGAAGGGGTCGATGCGGCGTTCGTCTTCGAATGCGCCCGCGCCAACGGCGACATCGTCAGCTCGCGCAAGGGCATCGTCGACGCCCGGATCGTCATCCACGGCCGGGCCGCCCACGCCGGCGTCGAGCCCGAGAAGGGCCGCAGCGCGATCCTCGCGGCCGCCCACCTCGTCCCCGCCCTCCACGCCCTCACCGGGCGCGGACCGGGCGTGACCTGCAACGTCGGCGTCATCCACGCGGGGACGAGGCCCAACGTCGTGGCCGAGGAGGCCCGTCTCGAGGTCGACCTCCGGGCGGTCCGGGGCGAGGACCTCGACGCGGTCGTCGCGGCCGTGCGCGATCTCATGGCCACGCCGGCCGTGGCGGACGTCACGATGGACATGGAGACGATGGCCTCGTGGCGGCCGATGGAGAAGCTCGAGCGATCGGGCCGGCTCGTCGACACCGCGGTCGTGCTCGCCGGGCGCCTCGGCTTCCCGCTCAGCGACGCGGCGACGGGCGGCGCGTCGGATGCCAACACCACGTCGGGGATGGGCGTACCGAGCCTCGACGGCCTCGGCCCGATCGGCGGCAACGACCATGCCCCCGGGGAGTACCTCGAAGTGGGCTCGATCGTTCCCCGGACGACCCTCGCGGCGGGCCTCCTGCTCGCCGTCGCCCGCGACCCCGTCGTCGGCTCGTGGCGCGCCGGCTGATCTCGTCCGGCGGGCCCTGGGAGGGCCCGAATGGCTACAGCCGCGCCGTCGTGGTCGGCGACGCGTGCTGGGTGGCCGGCACGACCGACGCCGGACCCGACGGACGCTCCACCCATCCGGGCGATGTCGGGGCCCAGGCCCGGGCGGCGTTCGCCACCATCGCGACAGCGCTCGACGGGGCGGGGTTCGGTCTCGCCGACGTCGTCCGCACCCGTATGTTCGTGACCGACATGACGACCTCCGCGGCCGTGCTCGCCGTCCACGGGGAGCTGTTCGGGACGATCCGGCCGGCTGCGACGATCGTCGAGGTGGGCGCGCTCATCGAGCCCAGCCTGCTCGTCGAGATCGAGGTCGAGGCGCGGCGAGGCTGACCGGCCCGCGCCCGATCAGCCGAGGTTGAGGGCGCGGACCACGGCCGCCAGGCCCACGGCCGCGACGAGGCCGAGGAACAGGTTCTTGCGCCAGGCGACGAGCCCGACACAGACCGCGACCGACAGCCACTCGACGCCGACGTGGAACGTTCCGCGGCCCGCGCTGTCGACCACGATCGCGGTGTTCACCGCCGCGAGCGCACCGAGGACGGCCGGCCCAACGAGGCGCAGGTACGCCTGCGCCATCGGCGGGAGCCGATCCATCCCCGGAACGAGCAGTGGCAGGGCGCGCGCAGGGTAGGTGACGGCGCCCATGAGGAATGCCAGCCCGACGAGCTCGACGTTCATGGAGCGGACGCGTCGGGCGGGTCGCCGCCCAGCTCTTCCTCCGTCACCTCGGAGAGCGCCGCGAGGTGGCCAAGGGGCGCGGGGTTGGCCGGGATGAAGTGCGGTCCTGGGGCCACGCGGGTCGCGGCCGGGAGCGCGAGGCCGGCCAACGGACCCAGAAGCCCGCCCACGACGACGGCGATCCGCGGATCCCAGGCGAGCGCGACGACGAGGCTGATCGCCACGCCGGCGGTCAGGGCGACGATCTCGCGGCGGCCCGTGACCAGGCCAACGGCAAGACCGGCCATCGCCGCGGGGAACACCACGTCGATCCCGAAGCGCTCGGGAGACTCGATCTGCTGCCCGCCGAGGAAGCCGGCGATCGTGGCGAGGTTCCAGGGGATGAAGGTCGAGCCGATCGCCGCGAGCCAGTAGCCGCCGAGGTCGAGGCGGCCGAGGCGCCGGAAGTGGATCAACGAGAGGGCGAAGGCCTCGTCGGTCAGCAGGTGGGCGGCGATGGCCCGCTGGACGAACGGCACGTTCTTGAACCACGGGGCGAGGGCCGCCGAGTACAGGAGGTGACGGATGTTGAGCAACCCGGTCAGGAGCACGATGGCCGGCCACGGCGTGCCCGATGCGACGAGGCCGATGCCGGCGAACTGGGCAGCACCGGCGAACAGGAGCGTGCTCATCGCGATGGCTTCGACGAGCGAGTAGTGGCCCAGCCGGGCCGCGCTCAGACCGAAGACGAAGCCGAACGCGCCGGCCGACACCATGATCCCGAGCATGTCGACGGCCAGCCGCCGGCGTGCCTCGCGGAGGGTCGGGACGGCGGGAGCGGTCATCGAGCGGGCTCTTCGTGCAGCGACGCGACGCGGCCTACCTCAGCGCAGGAACGTCTTGCCGCAGGTGCCGTCGCACACGACGAAGAGGGCGTGCTTGTCGCGCGCGTAGCCGGCGGCGTGGAGCAGGCCGGGGCAGCCCTTCGTGGGGCACTTCCAGACCCACCAGCGATCGTTCTCGTCGAGCGGCGTCGTCTCGGCCTCGAGGGTCGCGGACAGCCCCTCCCGTGACGCGAGCAGGCGGGTGATCGTGGAGGACCGATCGCCGTCCGCCTCGCTCGAATACGGGTAGTTCTGGCCGACGTTCGAGGTCACGGGCTCCTCCTGGGGTCGCGGGACGAGCGAAGGCGACGCGGTGAGCGGGTCGTCTCGGCGAGCCGAGTATAGCGGCGGCAGGTGGCGGAACAGACCGGCGGGTCAGGTGCGGATCGCCAGGACCACGCTGGCACCGAAGATCAGGAGCAGGAGGCCGCACACCGCGACCGATCGACGGTCGACGCTCAGGAACTCCGCGGCGGTCGTCAACAGGGCGGCCGGCGGCGTGCAGATCAGCACGATGGCCGCGGCCGTGAGCCAGGCCGACGGATCGAGGCCCAGCAGGCCTCCGGGGACGGCCAGGATGGGTACCGAGCCGCTCTGCGCACCGCCCTTCACGACCGCCAGCGCCAGTCCGATGATGAATCCGGAGCCCGCCACCAGGGCGCCACCGCGCAGCACGGCTGTCGTCGCCCCGTGGCCGGCCTGCCGAGAGGTCACAGCGCGCGGCTCAGCATCTGGAGCGCGAAGACCACGCACAGCGCTGCGAACAGGCGGCGCAGCACGGTCGCGCTGACCCGCGGCCCGATCCGCGAGCCTGCCCGTGCGCCGGCGATGATCCCGAGGGCGACGGGAGCGGCGATGAACGGATCGAGCTGGCCCCGGGCGTAGTACACGCTGCAGCTGGCCGCCGCAGTCGCCCCGAGCATGTACGTGCTGGTGGTGACCGCGACCCGGAAGGGCACGCCCATGATCGTGCTCATCGTCGGGACATTGACGATGCCTCCGCCGATCCCGAGCAGGCCCGACAGACTGCCGGCCACAACGGAGATCGCGAGGCCGATCCCGACCCGCTCGGCCCGGTACTCGACGGTCGCGCCGGTCGACGGCTCGACGTATGAAGAGCGGAACCAGCCGCCGGTCGGCGCCCGGATCACCCGCTCGCGCGACCGGCCCACCTGCCACGCGACGAGGAGCAGCACCACCCCGAACAGGGCCGACAGCACCGTCGCGTCGAGAACGCCGGCCATGAACCCACCGAGCACGGCCCCGGAGGACGTGGCCGCCAGCAGGACGAGACCGAGCCGCCGGTCCACGGTGCCGGCGTCGAGGTACCGGGCGCCCGCCACGAGCGATGTGGCGATCACGCCGAGCAGGCTGGCCGCCGCCGCGGTCTTCAGGGGCACACCGACGAACACCGTTAGTGCCGGGACCACGATGATGCCGCCGCCGACCCCCACCAGCGACCCGAAGGTCCCTGCGAACACGGCCAGCAGCGCCACCGCCAGCAGGTGGCTCGGGTCGATCACGGTGTGCCGCTGCGGGAGGGTGGTCGCCTCGAGACGATCGTGGATGAGCCCGTCGCCGCCCTCACCGTCCGGTCGCCGCGGTACCGGCGATCTCGATGAGAGGCGCCTCACCGTTCGGGCCGACGAGGTGGCAACGCGATCGGTGCATCCCGCCCGTCGGGTCCAACAGCACCGGCGGTTCGACCGCGCAGCGGTCGATCGCGATCGGACACCTGGTGTGGAAGCGGCAACCGGCCGGGGGGTCGATCGGGCTCGGTGGGTCGCCGGGCAGGAGGATCTGGGTGCGGGTGCGCTGGACGGCCGGGTCTGGGATGAGGACAGCGGACAGGAGCGCCTGGGTATAGGGGTGGCGGGGTCGGGCGAAGATCTCCTCGCGCGTCCCTTCCTCCACGACCTCACCCAGGTACATCACCGCGATCCGGTCGGCCAGGAACTCGGCCGCCGAGAGATCGTGGGTGATGAAGAGACAGGCGAACTGCATCTCGGCCTGCAGATCGACGAGCAGGTTCAGGGTCGAGGCCTGGACCGAGGCGTCGAGTGCAGAGATCGGTTCATCGGCGACGAGGAGACCGGGCCGGATGATGAGGGCGCGGGCGATCGCGACGCGCTGTCGTTGTCCGCCGGACAGGCTGTGCGGGAAGCGGTCCTGGAGCTCGGGCCGCAGGCCGACACGTCCGAGCATCTCGGCCACCCTGGCCTGCAGTTCGCCGCGGCCTGCCAGACGGTGGTGGATGAGGGGCCCTCCTACGATCTGGCCCACCGTCATCCGCGGGTTGAGCGAGGAGTACGGGTCCTGGAAGACGACATGCATCTGGCGTCGGAGAGGGCGCAGCTCGCGCCGGCCGATCCGGGTGATGTCCCGGCCGAGGACGACGATCCGTCCCCCTGTGGGCTGGATCAGCCGCACGACACAACGCCCGATGGTCGTCTTTCCGCTCCCGCTCTCGCCGACCAGGGCCACCGTCTCGCCGCGATGGATGCGCAGCGAGACCTTGTCGACCGCCCGGAGCACGGATCCCCTACCGAACGCCCGGCCGCCCACTCGGAACTGCATCACGAGGTCCACGACGTCGAGGACGACGTTCTCGTCGGTCGCGGGGGCCGCCTGCGACGGGACGCTCATCCGTCGGCACCCGGGTGGAAGCAGGCCACCGCGTGATCCGGACGGATCGGTCCGAGGAGCGGCAGCTCCGTCCGGCAGCGGTCGTCGGCCCGGGTGCAGCGTGGTGCGAACGAGCAGGACGTGGCCGGTGCGAGGAGAGTCGGGACGACACCCGGGATCTCCACCAGGCGCGAGCGCGGGACCGTGCTCCCGGGCCGCCGGACGGCCGCGAGAAGGCCCTGGGCGTACGGATGCTGGGGAGCGCCGAAGAGGTCGTCGACGGTCGACTCCTCGACCGCCCGGCCCGCGTACATGACCATCACCCGGTCTGCCACGTCGGCCACGACACCGAGGTCGTGGGTTATCAGGACGACCGCCATGTCGAGCCGGCGCCGCAGGTCGTCGATGACCCGCAGGATGGCGGCCTGGATCGTCACATCCAGGGCGGTCGTGGGCTCGTCGGCGAGCAGCAGCCGGGGGCCGCAGGCGATGGCCATCGCGATCATGACCCGCTGGGCCATGCCTCCGGACAGCTCGTGCGGGTACTGGTCGACCCGACGCGCCGGATCCGGGATGCCCACCAGCCCGAGCAGATCGGTCACCCGGGGCCGTGCCGCACGCCGGCTCAGCCCTTCGTGGCGCTCGAGCACCTCGCTGATCTGGCGGCCGATCGTGAACACCGGGTTCAGGGAGGTCATGGGTTCCTGGAAGATCGTGCCGATCGACGCGCCGCGGATGTCGCGCATCCGCGATGGCTTGGCGGCCCGCAGGTCCTCGCCGTCCAGGAAGACGCTGCCCGACGTGATCTCGCCGCCGTTGGGCAGCAGACCCAGGATGGACATCGCGAGCATCGTCTTGCCGCAGCCGGATTCGCCCACCACCGCGAGGGTCTCACCCTTGGCCACGGTCAACGAGACCCGGTCCACGGCCTGAACGTGGCGCCCGCCCGGGACGCGGATGCGGACCGACACGTCCCGGACGTCGAGGATCGTCGTCATCCGGCGAGCTTCGGGTCGAGCACGTCGCGCAGCCCATCGCCGACGAGGTTGAAGGACAGGGTGGTCACGAAGATGGCCAGTCCCGGGGCGATCGCGAACCACGGCGCCGTGCCGAGGTACGGCTGTGCGGCCGTGAGCATCACGCCCCACGAGGGCGTCGGGGGCTGGACGCCCAGTCCCAGAAACGACAGGGTCGCCTCAGCCAGGATCGCGAACGGCAGGACGATCGTGGCCTGCACGAGCAGGGCGTTGATCGTATTGGGCAGGATCTGCCGGAAGATGACGCTGCGGTCCGGCGCACCGTCGGCGATCGCCGCCTGGACGAACGTCTCCTCGCGCAGGCCCAGGACCTCGCCCCGGGTCACCCGGATCAGCTTGGGGATCTGGACGATCCCGATGGCCAGGGTCGCGTTCTGGAGCGACGGGCCCAGGATGGCCGCAAGCCCGACGGCGATGATGAGGAACGGGAACGCCAGCAGGGCGTCGGTCAGGCGCATGACGAGCGTGTCGAGCAGACCCCGGTAGTAGCCGGCCACGAGGCCGATCGGGACTGCCACAATGACCGCCAGGAGCGTCGCCAGAACCCCGGCCTGCATCGAGGCCCGCGCTCCCCAGATGACCCGCGACAGGATGTCGCGCCCCAGCTCGTCGGTACCGAACAGGTGAGCGCCCGTCGGGGGGGACAGCACGGCCTTGAAGTCGTTGGCGGCCGGGCTGTACGGCGCCGCGACCGGCGCGGCGATCGCCAGCACGATGACCGTCGCGGCGACGAGCATTCCCACCGCGGCAGGCGGGCGGGCGAGGACCCGCCGCGCGAACCCGGGGCCGCGGAACACGGGTTGGACGGTGGCGGTCATCGCGGCGCGGCTTCCACGGCGATCTTGGGGTTGAGCACCGAGTACAGCAAGTCGACGATCAGGTTGATACCGATGTAGGCGACCGCGCTGACCAGAGCGACCCCCTGGATGAGCGGGTAGTCGCGGGTCGAGATCGCCTCGATGATCATCCGTCCGAAGCCCGGGATCAGGAAGATCGACTCGGTGACCACCGAACCGGAGATGAGCGCGCCCATCTCGAGTCCGAGCACCGTGACGACCGTGACGAGGCTGTTGCGCAGGGCGTGCCTCAACACGACATCACGTTCGCGGAGACCCTTGGCCCGGGCGGTCCGGACGTAGTCCGACCCGAGCGACGCGATCATCGCGGAGCGCATCTGGCGGAGCAGGATCGTGCCCAGGCCGGACCCCAGGACGACGGCCGGCAGAATCATCCGGCGGAGGTTCTCGATAGGGTCCTCGATGAGCGGGACGAAGCCGGAAGCCGGGAACACCTTGAGGCCGATGGCGAAGACGAGGATCAGGACCAGGCCGAGCCAGAAGGTCGGGATGGACAGACCGACGAGCCCGACTGTGTTCGCGATGTAGTCCAGGGCCGTCCCTCGTCGAACCGCAGCCAGGATGCCGAGCGGGATCCCGACGAGGATCGCGATGAGCCCGGCCAGCGCCGCCAGCTCGAGCGTCGTCGGGATCCGCCGGACGATCTCCGCGGTCACCGGCAGCCCGGTCCGGATCGACGTCCCGAGGTTGCCGGTGACCGCGAGCGAGACCCAGCGCACGTACTGGACCGGAAGCGCCTCATCGAGCCCGTAGCGGGCCCGGATGACCGCGTTCACAGCCGGATCGCGACCCTCGCCGGACAGAGCGATGGCGGGATCGCCCGGCAACGCTCGCATGCCGGCGAAGACGATGATCGACGCCAGCCACAATGCGACGAGCGACTCGATGGCTCGGTGGAGGAGGAACCGACCCATGAGTCGCTCGCCGCGTGTGGGTGCGAGGGACGCTCAGCCGCCCCCGAGGGAGGCGGACTTGAGGCGAGGCATGCCGTCGACGTACATCGCGAACCCGTGCAGGTTCGCGGTGTAGGCCGCGAAGAGGTTCTGAATCTGGAACGTGATCACGTTCCGTCGTGCACGCACCATTTCGACGATCTGCTTGTACAGCGCCTTGCGGGCCGTGAAATCGCTTTCGGCGCGCGCCTTGTCGAGGAGCGCGTCGAGGGCCGGATCGACCGCCTTGGCCGAGTGTGTCCGTCCCCGTCGAGTAGTGGAAGCGGTAAATGTTGCCGTCGGGATCGACCCGACCCGACCATGGGGTCAGCTGGACCTCGAACGTGCCGTCGGTCTGGTTCTTGAACGCCGCCGTGTTCTCGAGCGGGACGACCTTCACGGCGAAGCCGGCCTCGGCCTCCTGCGACTGGACGAGCTCGGCCAGACGCACGTTGACCGGCGAGTTGGCGACCTGGAGCTCGACCGGGATCGGGGTGGTGAGGCCGGATGCGGCGACGAGCTTCTTGGCGCCCTCGAGGTCACGGGCCGGGCACGGGATCCCGTCATAGAACGGGTTGGCCGGGGAGATCGGCCCGCAGCCGACCTGCTGGAGGCCGCTATAGACGATCTTGTTGATCTGCTCGCGGTCGAGCGCGAGGTCGAAGGCCTCACGCAGCTTCGGGTCGGCCAACGGGCTCTTGATGGTCCCGGGCGCGCCCGCGATGCCGTTCGCATTCGCGACGTTGACCGTGAGTGAGGTATAGGCGTTCGAGGTCACCTTGAGGAACACGAACTTGGGATCCGACTGCAGCGCTGCCACGTCGGTCGTGGCGACCCGGTCGACGACCTGCAGGTCGCCCGATCGGAGGTTCGCACTCCGGACGGTCTCGTCGGCGATCGGCTTGTAGACGATCTTGTCGAGGTAGACGTGTTCGGCGTCGTAGTAATCCGTCGATCGCGCCAGGGTGATGTGATCGCCCGCGACGCGGTCGACGAACTTGAACGGGCCGACGCACACCGGGTTGGTCCCGAAGTCCTTGCCCAGCTTGGTGACCTGGGTCGGCGACATGATCATGCCGGCGCGATCGCTCAGCGTGGCGGCGAGCGACGAATTGGGCTTGTTCATCGTGAGCACGATGCCGCTGCCCGGACGCTTCGACCTTGGCCACGTTGGCGAGCTCGCTCTTGCGGCGAGAGCCTTCCGCCGTCCGGTGGCGCTCGAGGCTCGACACGACGGACGCGACATCCATGGGGTCCCGTCGTTGAACTTGACCCCTGTCTTGATGTCGATGTTGACCGTCAGCCCGTCCGCGGAGACCTTCGGCAATGCGGTCGCGAGCTGGGGCACGAGGTTGCCCTGGGCATCGAGGTCGTACAGCCGCTCGCACATGTTGATGAACACTTCCCGGGCGCCTGCGGTCCCGGCGAACGTCGGGTCGAGTGTGTCTGGCTCTTCGAACATGGACACGGTCACGGTGCCGCCGCGCGTCGGTGCTGCCGTCCCCCCCGGCTGGACCCGAGCCCGCCGGCCCTGAAGCCGGGGCCGGAGTCACCGTGCTCCCACAGGCGGCCACCATCAGGCCGACAAGAAACAGGCCGATCATCGGCCGGCGACGGTGGGTCATCTCGCCCTCCCAGGCCACGCCCGTCAATCGTTGCCACTTGAGCAATCGGTTGCGCGCGTGGCGGGACTCTAGCAGTGGGCCGGGGGCAATGCAACCGTTAGCACGAATTCTCAGAACCGATCTTCGGGCCCTTCGTAAAGGTCCCCGCGCGCCGTGTGGCCAGTGGCTAAGTTGGCTGCGCGGGCGCCGGGGTCACGTCACCAGACGGCAGGCAGCCCTGCGCTCCGTGGGTCCGTCGCCGCGGCGAGCGAGCCATCCGCCTCCGTGCCGGCCCGCCGGCCACCAGCTCGATGGCGTGGCAGTGGCCGACCAGGCTGTCGAAGGCGTCGAGCTCCGTCAGCGGGTGGCCGAGGTCGCGCAGGCCCTGGGCGATCCCGGGCGCGAACCGCGATTCCAGGCGCACGTCCACCGGCGGCGCGAAGTGCACCTCAGGGTCGACGAACCAGCGCGGGGCGCCGACCGCCGTCGCCACGTCGACTCCGCCGTCGACCAGCGCCGACACGACCTGGGCGTGGATCTGCGGCTGGGCGTCACCGCCCATCGAGCCCGCCACGACCCACGGCCGGCCGTCCCGGAACAGCATCCCCGGCAGGAGCGTGTGGAGCGGCCGCTTCCCGGGCGCCAGCTCGTTCGGATGCCCTTCAGCGAGCGTGAACATGGAACCCCGATCGTGGTAGTGGATGCCGGTCTCGGGATCGAGAACGCCCGAGCCGAAGCCCTTGTAGTTGGACTGGATGAGGCTCACCGCGTTGCCCTCGCCGTCGACCACCGCGAGGTAGATCGTGCCCCCGCCGCGGGGGATGAGGGCGGCCGGCGCCGGCGCCGCCCGCCGGTCGTCGATGCAGGCCGCGAGCGCCCCCAGGTTCTCGTCGGACAGGAGCCAGCCGGTGGCGTCCTCGGCCATCGCCGGATCGGCGAGCAGTGCGTCGCGGTCCGCCATCGCGAGCTTGGACGCCTCGAGGCCCAGATGGATCCAGCGCGCCTCGGAGACCCCATCCGGGCCGAAGGCATCGGCCGGCGGCGGGTCGAAACGGGCGAGGAGGCCGATGATCTCGAGCGCGACGACGCCCGAGCTGTTGGGCGGGTGGCTGGTCGCTCGCACTCCGCGGTAGTCGATGCCGATCGGCTCCTCCCACGTCGCGGCTTGCGCTCGCAGGTCGGCGGCCGTGATGGGTGACCCGGCCGCTGCGAGTCCACGCGCCTGGCGCTCGGCGAGATCGCCCTCGTAGAGATCGTCGAAGCCCGCGGTCGCG
This sequence comes from uncultured Chloroflexia bacterium, assembly GCA_963806175.1. Taxonomy (GTDB): domain Bacteria; phylum Chloroflexota; class Limnocylindria; order Limnocylindrales; family CSP1-4; genus SPCO01. The sequence goes on along the minus strand of CAWDXA010000011.1, from coordinate 1,524,334 downwards.
AGGCGCTCGAGCGAGCGCGCGAGGGCGGGCAACCGGACGACCTCGCCGGGTCGCCATGGCCGGCCGTGCGGTCGGTGAACGGACGCCCAGCCGGCCCCGCGGTCCGGGAGGTCGTCCGAAATGGCATAGGTGGCGGCGCTCGACTCGACCGCCTCGATGTAGTCGTCCCAAGCCGGGAACCCGCCCACGGCGAGCTCGATCGCGGGCGCCAGGATCGCGTCGCGCGACAGGCGGCCGTGCCGCGCGTGAGCTTCGCCCCACGAGCGGACCGCGCCGGGCGTGGTGATCGAGCGGGGTCCGATGAGCGGCATCGTCGAGCGCCCGGCCTTTCGCCAGGCCTCCGCGTCCGCCGCCGCGGGTGCGCGCCCCGATCCGTTGAGTGCCGTCTGGCGCCCGGTCGCGGCGTCCCAGATGAGCCAGAACGCGTCGCCGCCGATCCCGCAGCCGTGGGGCATGACCACGCCCAGCGCCCCGTTCGTCGCGATGGCGGCGTCGACCGCCGACCCGCCGGCACGGAGGATCCCCAGGCCCGCCGCGGTGGCGAGGTGGTGGGGCGCCACGACAGCGCCGCGCCGGCCGCGAGCGAGTGGGGCAGGGACGAGCGGTCGGCGGGTCTTCGGGCTCCGGGTGTCGTCCACGGACCGAGTCTAGCCGCCGGCGGACGGCACCGTCCGACCCCGGGCGGGACGCTACCCTACGGGGGCCCATGCAACGTTCTCTCGGTTTTGTCCTCCTCGGCACGTTCACGCTCCGATTCAGCACCGGCCTGACCGGCGGCCTCCTCAGCTACTACCTGGCCCGCCTGCCCCAGCACGGCGGACCGGAGGTGCATCCCTTCGCCTTCAGCCTCCTGGCGGTGGCGTTCTACGGCACCGAACTCGTGCTCTCGACGCCGTTCGGCCTCCTCTCCGACCGGCTCGGCCATCACCGGGTGATGCAGTTCGGGCCCCTGTTCGGTGGCGTCGCGGTCGTCCTGACCTGGGCGACGACGAACCTCTTCCTGCTCGGCGGCACGCGGATCCTCGAAGGCGCCTCGACCGCCGCGAGCGTGCCCTCGATCCTCGGGTTCATCGCGGCCGTCACGGCCGGCGACGAGCTGCTCCGCGGCCGAGCCGCGGCACGGTTCGAGGGCGCGACCCTGGCCGGGCTCGGAGTCGGCCTGGTGGCCGCCGGACCGCTCTACATCGGCATCGGCGGCTGGGGCGGCCTCGGACGCAACGCCTTCCTGCTCAATGCCCTTGTCTACGTCCTGTCGTTCTGCATCTACCGTTTCGGGGTGGATCCCGCGGACGAGGTCGTCGCCCATCGGGCGGGCTCCGCCCGACCGGCCCCGCCGCCGGACCGGACGGCTGGCTGGCGGGCGTACCCGGCCCTGCTGCGCGAGTCGAGCGTGCTCGTCCTTGCGCCGACGTGGATCGCCCTCAACGCGGCGATCGGCCTGTGGACGACCCAGTCGCTCTTCAACCTGACGAAGAAACCCGACCCGCGCTTCGCGGACCAGCTCCTCATGGGCCGCTTCGAGCCCAACGAGATCAGCGTCGGCCTGGGCATCGGTCTCGTGCTGTTCTTCATCGGCCTCGCGTTCTGGGGCGATCGCTTCAAGCGCTTCCGGCGCACGACGATCATCTTCTACGGCGTGTGCGGGGGCGCCGCGATTATCGGGGCCGCACTGGTGCTCAACCACAGCGACGGCTGGAACGACCTTCTGCGCCTGCCGCCCCTCGCGGTCGTCCTCGGCGGGCTGTTCGTCCTGGCCGGGGCGACCCCGGCCGCGCTCGGCCTACTGGCGGACACGTCCGAGGCCCATCCCGGCGATCGCGGGGCGATCATGGGCCTGTACAGCGTGTTCCTGGCGCTCGGCCAGATCATCGGCAGCCTGCTCGGCGGCACCGCCGCCGAGATCCGGGGCATCGACGGCATCCTCGTCGCGACGCTCATCCTGCTCGCCATCGCGCTCGCGCCGCTGTCGCGCCTGCGGGCGGTCGAGCACCGGCTGGAGCCGCTTCTCGTCGAGGCACCGGACTGACACCGCGGCCGCGAGGCGCCACGCCAGCCTGGCTGTTCGGCGACCCGCGCCCCGGCGGCCGTTTCCCGCTCGTTTCGTTGCATCTACTACCCGGGGTGATGTTAGACACGCGCAACGCGTCGCCCATGCCTCATTCGGGCCGTTTTGGCCCCAGATACCACCACCCGTGATATCTGGCAGGCGCTGATGCCCGCCCGGGCATCGGGGGTCGGTGGCGAGGTTCCTTGCACCACCCGCCGTAGTAAACGCCACCAAACGCGGCGCGGGGGTCGATGCGGGCCGGCGCGGGGGTCGATGCGGGCCGGCGCGGGGGTCGATGCGGGCCGGCGCGGGGGTCGATGCGGGGCGGCGCGAGGGTCGATGCGGCGACAAGGTCGCGCGAGCGGGTCGCCCCGCGCACTCGCGGCCGGTATCATCCCCGGCCAACAGCGGACGTCAGCGAGTCGCCTCGCGCCCAGGAGGTCACCCACATGAGCCGCGTCGCCATCGTCACCGATTCCGCCTCCGACCTGACCCCGGCGGCGGCCGCCGCAGGCGCGATCACGGTCGTCCCGCTCGAGGTCAGCTTCGGCAATGACCGCTTCAAGGCCGGCGTCAGCCTCTCGACCGAGGAGTTCTGGCAGCGCATGACGGCGCCCGACGCGCCGTTCCCCAAGACGGCCGCGGCCAGTGCCGGCGACTTCCAGGCCGTCTTCGAGCGGCTCTTCGCCGGCGGCGCCGAGGCGATCGTCTGCATCAACGTGGCCGGGACCCTGTCGGCCGCGATCAAGTCCGCCCGGATCGCCCGCGACGAGCTGCCCCAGCGCGAGATCCACATCGTCGACTCGGGTTCGGCGTCGATGGGCGAGGGACTCCTCGCCCAGATGGCCAGCGAGATGGCCGGCGCCGGCCGCTCCGCCGCCGACATCGCGGCCGTGCTCGAGGACCGCAAGACCGACCTCAACCTGTACGTGGCGCTCGACACCCTGGAATACCTCAAGCGCGGCGGCCGGATCAGCGGCAGCCGGGCGGCCATCGGGACGCTCCTCTCGGTCAAGCCCATCATCACGATCAAGGACGGGGCGGTGGAGACGGTCGACAAGCCGCGGACCCGCTCGAAGGCCCGCGAGCGGGTCCTCGAGCTCCTCACCGAGCGGCCCGTGGAGCGCATCGGGATCCTCCACACGATGGCCGAGGACATCGACGGGTTCCGGGACGCGCTCATCCGCCGGATGCCCGGTGGGATCGATCCGAGCCTCGTCTCGGTCCAGCCGGTCGGCCCCTCGGTCGGTCCGCACCTGGGTCCGGGCGGCATCGGCGCCGTGGTCCTCTACGCTCGCTGACGTCCTGTCAGCGGCCTGCCGGCACGTGCTCGATGGGACCGATGGCCGGTCCCGATGGGCGGTCCGGCCTGTGTCCGGCCCGGAACCGAGTGGCTATACTCGGCCGTAGATGACACCGCGCGGCAGGTTCGCCCAGTCGACGGCCGACGCCGCGGACCGTGGGGTCTTCCGGGAGAAGACTCAGCACGCCTGATGCCCTCGTCCGGGTTTCGCAGGCACGGAGGTTTCTCTCCATGACCATCGAGCAGACCGCTGCGCGGATCAATCCGTGGGCCGTCGCCCAACAGCAGTTCGACCTGGCCGCCGATCGCCTGAACCTCGATCCCGGCCTCCGCCGGGTCCTGCGCGAACCGCGCCGGGAGCTGACCGTCCACTTCCCGGTCAAGATGGACGACGGCACGCGTCCAGGTCTTCACCGGCTACCGCGTCCAGCACAACCTCGGCCGCGGCCCGGCCAAGGGCGGCATCCGCTACCACCCGGACGTGACCCTCGACGAGGTCAAGGCCCTGGCGATGTGGATGACCTGGAAGTGCGCCGTGGTCAGCATCCCCTACGGCGGCGGCAAGGGCGGCGTCATCGTCGACCCCAAGAAGCTCTCGCTCACGCGAGCTGGAGCGCCTGACCCGCCGCTACGCCACCGAGATCTGCATCATCATCGGCCCCGAGCGGGACATCCCCGCCCCGGACGTGAACACCAACGCCCAGACCATGGCCTGGATCATGGACACCTACTCGCATGCACCGGGCTACACGGTCCCCGGCGTGGTCACCGGCAAGCCGATCGCCGCTCGGCGGCTCGGAAGGGCGCAACGAGGCGACCGGCCCGCGGCGTCGTGTACTGCATCGTCAAGGCGGCCGCCGCACCTGGGCAGCTCGACCTGGACGGCGCCGACCGTGGCCGTGCAGGGCTTCGGCAACGTCGGCTCCATCGCCGCCCGCCTGCTCGCCGAGCCGAGGGTGCAAGGTCGTCGCGGTGAGCGACTCGAAGGGCGGCATCTACAACCCGAATGGGCTCGACATCGACCGCGGTCATCGCCTGGAAGAAGGAGCACGGCACCGTGCAGGGCTTCCCGGGCGCGCAGGACATCACGAACGCCGACGCTGCTCGAGCTCCAGTGCGACATCCTGGTCCCGGCCGCCCTCGAGAACCAGATCACCGTCGAGAACGCCGCGAACATCAAGGCCAAGATCGTCGCCGAGGCGGCCAACGGCCCGACCACGCCGGAGGCCGACGAGATCCTCTACGACCGGGGCATCTTCCTCATCCCGGACATCCTGGGCAACGCCGGCGGCGTGACCGTCTCCTACTTCGAGTGGGTGCAGGACCTCAACCGCGATCACTGGAGCGAGGCGATCGTCAACGCCAAGCTCAAGGAGATCATGGACAAGGCGTTCGACGAGACGCTCCGGCTGTCGAAGACCGAAGAGGTCAACATGCGCACCGGCGCGTACCTCCTCGCCGTCCAGCGGGTCGCCGACGCCACCGCGATGCGCGGCCTCTACCCGTAGGTCTCCTCCCCGCGACGCCACGCGGACGGCCTCTCGGCCGTCCGCAGCATCGCAGGATCGTTCCGCCAGTCATCGCCTGACCCGCGCCCACGGGCGGCCGGAGTCACCACCGTGGATCGCCGTCGGTTCCTCACCGGCCTCGCCTGGGCCGGCCTCGCGTCGGGCCTCGCCTCGGTCGGGGCGGCGTGCGGCCCGAGCCCGCTCCCTCGGGCGACGAGCCGGACCGGACCCCTCGCGACGGAGCCGTACCCCTCGGCGACGCCGCCACTCGAGCCGGTCCCGCCATCGTCCGGCCCGCCGCCGTCCGACATGCCGGCGGTCCGGGACTCGAGGATCGCCGAAGAGAACCGCCGACCGGGGACCCGCGACTGGGATCGCCCGGTCGACGTCCCGGCCGGCGCGAGCGGCTTCCTGAGCCAGGCCTCGGCCGCTCCCGGCGACCGGCCCTCGCTCCACCTCGCCAGCCCGACCCCCGTGGACGTGCTCTGGTACCGCCTTGGTTGGTACGGCGGCGACGGTGGGCGCCTCCTCCGGGTGGACCGCGACCTCCCGGGTGGCCGGGTCGCGCCGCCGCTGATGGACGCCAGGACGGGGCGGGCCGAGGCCGCCTGGCCACCCGCGATCGGCTTCGAGATCCCGGGCGACTGGATGAGCGGCATGTACGTCGCCTGCCTGCAGCCGGCGACCGGGGCCGCCGGCTACGTACCGTTCATCGTGCGCCCCGACCCCCGGACCGGCACCCCGGCCCCGGTCCTCTTCGTCAGCGCCAGCACGACCTGGCAGGCCTACAACCTGTGGGGCGGTGCCAACCTCTACGACGCCTACACGGCGGACTCCCCGCTCACGTCCAGCGGCCGCCGGGCCTTCCAGGTCAGCTTCGATCGACCGTACGCGGCGGATGGCGGGACCGGGTTCCAGCGCCGCTGGGAACTCCCGTTCGTGCGCTGGCAGGAGCGCGAAGGCCGCGACGTGGACTACGTCGCGGACGTCGACCTCGAGCTCCACCCGGAACTCGTCGCGGGTCGGCGGCTCGTGGTGTTCGCGGGCCACCACGAGTACTGGTCGCGCCCGATGCGGACGACGCTGGCGGCCGCGGTGAGCGCCGGCGTGAACGTGGCCTTCCTGTCCGCCAACGAGATCTACTGGCAGGTCCGGCTCGAGGCGTCAGGGCTCGGTCCGGCCCGGCGGGTGACCTGCTACAAGTCCGCGAAGCTCGACCCCCTGGCCCACAGCCAACCGGCGCTCACGACCTGTCGGTGGCGGGAGGCGCCGGTCAGCGAGCCCGAGGCGACGCTCATCGGCCAGATGTACGGCCACATCGTCCGCCGGCCGGCCGACTGGGTCGTCCGATCCGCCGATCACTGGCTCTACGAGGGCACGGGCCTGCGCGACGGCGACCGCCTGACCAACCTCGTCGGCCAGGAGTACGACACGTATTTCGCGCAGTTCGCGCCATCGGGCACGGTAGTCCTCGCCCAGGGGCCGGTCGACGCGGTCATGCAGACGGCGCCCGGCGAGGGCGACGTGCCCAGCCCGGCGATCCATACCGCGACGATGTACACCGCGACGTCGGGCGCGACCGTGTTCGCCGCCGGGACCTTCCAGTGGTCGTGGGCAGTGGACGTCTTCGGGCCGCGGGCATATCGGGGCTTCGCCACGCCGTACGACGAGCGCGTCGTCCGGATGACCCGCAACCTCTTCGACCGGCTCGGCGACGGTCCGGCCAGTGGCGGTGGTCCTGCATCGCGGCGGTACGTCCGGCCGACATGAATGGGCGTGCCCGCGGTGTACCATCGCGGCCATGCTCGATCACGAAGAGAAGTTCCTGTTCAAGGAGGAGATCCTCCAGCTCGCCAATGCCGTCGGTGAGCCGGGCATCCTCGACAACGTCGAGGACCTCCTGACCGACGTCATCACGAGCCCGCGCTTCGACTCCGAGGTCTTCACCCTCGAGCGCAGCCTCCAGGTCATGCTCGGCTCGCGGGCCGGCACGACCCTGGTCGGGTTGCTGACCGTGGCGCCCGAGGTGTTCGACGAGGTCGCCGAGGTGCGCATCCCGGCCGAGGTGCACGAGCGCCTCGTGGCCTGGCGGGCCCGCTTCGGCCTGGCCATCGACAACGCGCTCAACTTCCTCAACAACCCGGACGGCATCCAGGGCCACAGCTTCGCGACCCAGGTCGCCCACGTGGAGGACCGGCGCGTCCTGCAGGGCCGGCTCACGCTCGTCCGCTACAACAACGAGCCGCAGTTCTTCGTGGCCGACGCCAGCGTCTTCCTCGGTCTCGTCGTCGACATCATGGAGCGCCTCGGCCCGTACCTCGAGCCGGACGCGATCGATGCCGAGACCCTCGGCCGCCTGCGCGACGCGGTCGCGCTCGTCGAGCGCAAGACGACGACCCGCAGCTGACGGTCCGGCGCGGACCCACCGACCGCCTGGCCGGCTGACGCGTCTGACCCACTGACCCGCCGCCGATGCGCCAGCTCTACCTCGCAGCGACCGGCCAGAACCGGGGCAAGACGACCACGGCCCTCGGCTTCCTCGACGGGTTCACTCGCGAAGGACTCTCGATCGGGTTCATGAAGCCCGTCGGCCAGCGCACGGTCGAGGTCGACGGGACGCCCGCCGACGAGGACGCGATCCTCATGAAGGCGGTCTTCGACCTGCCCGACCCGCTCACCGCGATGAGCCCGGTCCACATCCCGCGCGGCTTCACGAAGTCGTACATCGCGGGCGAGGTCGTCGAGGACCTGGGCGCCCGCATCCGCGTCGCGCGCCCGCGACTTCGGCGATCGCGACGTCCTCCTCGTCGAGGGCACCGGCCACGCCGGCGTCGGGGCGGTGATCGGCCTCTCCAACGCCGCGGTCGCCGCGATGCTCGGGGTGCCGGTGGTCATCGTCTCGGAGGGCGGCGTCGGCCGGCCGATCGACGAGATCGTCCTCAACGCCTCGCTCTTCGCGGCCCACGGCGTGCCCGTCGCCGGTGCCATCGTCAACAAGGTCCAGCTCGATGCCCAGCCGGGCATCGTCCGGACGCTCGACCGGGGCCTGGCCCGCCACGGCATCGCGCTCCTCGGCGTCCTGCCGTACCGGCCGATCCTCTCCAACCCCACGCTCGGGATGGTCCTCGAGGGGGTGAACGGCGAGCCGCTCCACCCGGGCCCGGACCTCGACGCGGTCATCGGCGACGTGGCGATCGGGGCGATGGAGCCGGGCCACATGCTCGAACGGGTCGGGCCGCGGACGCTCGTCATCGTGCCGGGCGATCGCGAGGACGTGATCCTGACCCTGACGACGGCCCACCTCGTCGGGCCGCCGGGCGGTCGTCCCCATGGCAAGGCCGGCGCGGGGCCCGGGCTCGCCGGGCGCCCGTGGGGCGGCGTCGCCGCGGTCGACGGCCACGAGGGCGCGGCCCTCGGGCTCGTGCTGACCGGCGGCTACCGGCCGCGGCCGGCGGTCATCGACGCCATCCGCCGGGCCGACCTCTTCGCGACGCTCGTCGCCGACGACACCTACCGGGTCGCCTCGGAGGTCCACGACCTCCTCGTCAAGACGCACCCCGCCGACCTCGAGAAGATCGAGCTCATCAAGGCCCTCGTCGCCGAGCACCTCGACATCGACCGCATCCTCGACGCAGCGACCGTGGCGTAGCGTCCCGCCTCAGGCTGCGATCGTGCGCTGCACCGCCGGTCCGCGCCGGATCGCGAGCGTGACCACGCCGGCCGCCACGAGGTGGAGCAGGGCCGACGCGGCGAACAGCCCGGGGATAGTGATCAGGCCGGCGATGACGCCACCGCCGCTCGAGCCGACGATCGTCGCGAGGCCCGCGGCGGCGGCGAACAGGCCCTGGGCGGTCCCGGCGAGGTTCGGCGGCGCGAGGCGCGCCACGTAGGTCACCCCGCCGACGAAGAAGCACGCGAACGAGAACCCCTCGAGGATCGAGATGGCGACGAGGGTCGCCGGGTTCGGGGCCAGCGCCGCGAGGAGGGCCCGAACGGCGAAGCCGAACGAGCCGATGATGACGATCCGTTCGTTGCCGAAGCGCCGCCCGAGGCGGGCGAAGCCGAACATGATCGGGACCTCGACCAGGGCGCCGACCGCCCAGGCCACCCCGACCAGCGTCGCCCCGCCGCCGAGCGCGACGATCTGGATCGAGTAGAACGCGTTGAGGGCGCTGAGCGCGGTCCAGACCAGGAAGACGCCGCCGAGGAACAGGGCGAGACCGGGTGAGCCAAGGACCGTCCGCGCCCCGCGCATGATGCTCGCCGACCGGCTCGTGCCCTTGCGGGGGAGGAACCAGGTGACGAGCGCGGTGAGCAGCAGCGCAGGCAGGTAGATGGCGAAGATGGAGCGCGCGCCGGCGCGGTCCAGGACGACGCCCACGATCGTCGCCACGACGACGAATGCCGCCGAACCCCAGGCCCGGACCTGGCCGTAGCGGCCGCGGTCGGAGCCGAGCAGCTCGAGCGAGCGGGCGTCGAGCACGGGGCCGATGCCGGCCAGGCCGGCGAAGAGGATGACGCCGCCGATGGTCGAGCCAAGGACCGGACCGATGACGTCGGTCGCGACGAGGAGGACGACCGCCCCGACCCAGGCGAAGAGGGCGGCCGCCGGCAGCGTCAACCGCGAGTGCGGGAACCGGTCGGCCAGCCCGCCCCAGACCGGCGCCGCGATGAGCTGGGTCGCGGCCTGGAGCGCGGCGATGAGCCCGATCGTGTCGAAGTCGAGGCCGAGGTCGTGGTAGTAGACCGGCAGGTACGGGAAGGCGGCGCCGACCGCGCCGAAGTACACGACGTACGCGAGCGGCAGGCGGCGCATCATCGCCGGGTCAACCCAGGAGCTCGTTATCGATCAGGCGGGTCGCGCCGAAGCGGACCGCGAGCGACAGGACGGCCGGTCCGTCGACCCGGTCGAGCTCGGCCAGGGTGGCGGCGTCGGCGACCGAGACGTAGTCGGTCACGGCGAGGGGCTCTGCATCCAGGGTGGCCCGCATCGCGCGCCGCAGCTCGTCGCCGGAGCGCTCACCGGCGAACCACCGTTCGCGGGCAGCCAGCAGCGCCCGGCGCAGGACTGCCGCGGCCGTCCGCTCCTCGGCCGTCAGGTGGACGTTGCGCGACGAGAGCGCGAGGCCATCCGGCTCCCGGACGGTCGGGCAGGCCACGACCTCGGTGCCCATGGCCAGGTCGAGGGCCATCCGCCGGATGACCATGACCTGCTGGGCGTCCTTCTGGCCGAAGTAGGCGCGCTGCGCGCCGACGAGCGAGAACAGGATCGCGACGACGGTCGCGACGCCGGCGAAATGGCCCGGCCGGGCGGCGCCCTCGAGCGGTCCGGCGACCGCACCGACCGTCACCGTCGTGTCGAAGCCGGGCACGTAGACCTCGTCGACCGGCGGCGCCCAGACGATGTCGACGCCCTCGGACTCGCAGATCGCGAGGTCGCGCGCCTCGTTGCGCGGGTAGCGCGTGAAGTCGGACGAGTCGCCGAACTGGCGCGGGTTCACGAAGATCGTCACGACCGTCGTCGCGTTCTCGGTCCGGGCCCGGGCCATGAGCGAGCGATGGCCCTCGTGCAGCCAGCCCATCGTCGGCACGAGCCCGATCGGGCGCGGAGCGGCCGCAAGGGCGGCGCGCAACTCCTCGCGGGTCCGCAGCACGCGGGTCATCGGGCTCCCGGCCCGGCGGTCCGGCCCCTCCGGCCGGGCGCGCCCCGCACGCTCAGAGGTCGCGGTCGAGCGGGATCCCGCCGGCCGGTGCCTCCGAGCCGCTCGGCCGGTCGGCCCCGCCCTGGCCGAGGACCTCGTCGAGGACCTCCTCGTCCATCTTCGTCGCGTGCTCGGGCCCAGGGAACGTGCCGGCCACGACGTCCGCGGCGTACGCCTTCGCAGCCTCGAGGATCGTGCCCCGGAGCTGGGCGTACTGGCGCGCGTGGCGGGGCACGAATGAGCCGAGACCGAGCAGGTCCGTGACGACGAGGACCTGGCCGCTGCAGCCGGCGCCCGCCCCGATGCCGATCGTGGGGACGCGCAGGCGCTGCGGTGATGGCCGCGGCGAGGGCCTCCGGGACGAGCTCGAGGACCATCCCGAAGGCGCCCGCCTCCTGGATCGCCAGGGCATCGTGGAGGAGCGCCCGGGCCTGGTCGCGGGACTTGCCCTGGACGCGGACCTTGCCGCCCATCCCGTGCTTGGCCTGGGGTGTCCAGCCGATGTGGCCCATGGTCGGGATGCCGGCCCGGACGAGTGTCTCGACGATCCGGGCGGAGCGCACGCCGCCCTCGATCTTGACCGCCTGGGCGCCGCCGTCCTGGAGGAAGCGGCCGGCGTTCTCGAGCGCCTCGTCGGGCGTGGAATACGAGAGGAACGGCATGTCGCCGATGACGAGGGCCCGTTCCGTGCCGCGCACGACCGCCCGGGTGTGGTGGAGCATCTCGGCCATCGTCACCCGCACGGTCGAGTCGTAGCCGAGCATCACCTCGCCCAGCGAGTCGCCGACGAGGATCAGCGGGATGCCCGCCTCGTCGAGGAGCTGGGCGGTCGGGTAGTCGTAGGCGGTCAGCATCGGGATGCGCTGCCCGTCCGCGTACAGCTTCGTGATGTCGCTCACGGTGAGGCGACGGGTCGGCTCGACGGTGGCGCTCATCGTCCGGTCTCCTGCGTCTGACGCTCGGTCGCGTCCTGGGCTCCGTGCTGGGCGGTCTTCGAGCCGGCTGGCCCGGAAGTCCGCCCTGAAGTCTGGCGTGCGGCGTCGCGGTCGTCCAGCCGGGCGGCGACCAGGTCGAGCAGGCGATCGGCGACCTCGCGCTTGGTGAGCAGCGGCCAGGCGTCCGGCGGCCCGTCCGGCCTTGAAGATCGTCACCCGGTTCGTCTCGGTGCCGAAGCCCGAGCCCGGCTCGGCGACGTCGTTGGCGACGAGCAGGTCGACGCCCTTGCGTCTGAGCTTGTCGGCGGCGCGCTCGAGCGACCCGGTCTCGGCCGCGAAGCCCACGAGGATGGGCCTGGGGGTGTGGGCCTGGCGCGCGATGTCGCCGGTCGAGTCTTCACCCCGGACGATCCGGCCGACCTCGGCGAGCAGGTCCGGGGTCGGCTCGAGCTCGAGAGTCAGGTGCTCCCCGCGGACGAGCTTCGTCTCGGCGACGTGGGCCGGCCGGAAGTCGGCCACCGCCGCCGCCATGACGAGCGCGTCGAACGAGGCCCGTCCGTCCGGGTCGGCCGTGACGGTCGCCACGAGGAGCGCGGCCCGCATCTGGGCGGTCGAGCCGACATTGATGATGGTCGCCCGGTCGGGCAGCCCAACGCTCACGGTCCCCGCGATGAGGGTCACCTGGGCGCCGCGATCGAGCGCCGCCTCCGCCACCGCCACGCCCATCCGGCCCGAGGAACGGTTGGTGATGAACCGGACGGGGTCGATGGGCTCGGCCGTACCGCCGGCCGTGACGACGATGTGCCGCCCGGCCAGGTCCGCCTCGCGGGGGAGGGGTGCGGCCGGTGGGCGCGTCGCCGGGTCCGGGCGAGCGGACCGGCCGTTCGGCGATGGCCGAGACGACCGCGTCTGACGATGACGTCGAGGGCGGCCAGGCGGCCGATACCGGTCTGCCCGGAGGCGAGCGAGCCGAACTCGGGCTCGACGATCGTGTACCCGAAGGCGTCGCGCAGCCGCGCGACGTTGGCCTGGGTCGCCCGATGGGCGTACATGTCGCCGTCCATCGCCGGTGCGACGACGACCGGGGCCGACGTCGCGAGGCAGGCCGCGGTGACGACGTCGCTCGCCAGGCCGGCCGCCATCGCGCCGAGCCAGCTGGCGGTCGCCGGCGCGACCACGATCGCGTCGGCCGAGTCGGCGGCCACGATGTGGCCGATCCGGCCGTCGGGCAGGAGGCTGAGGACGTCGTCCTCGACCGCATGGCGGGTGAGGGCCGCGAGCGTCAGGGGCGCGACGAAGCGCGTCGCGGCCGGCGTGAGCAGCGCGACGACCTCGGCGCCCTCGGCCTGAAGCGCGCGGACAAGGTCGGGCGCCTTGTAGGCCGCGATCGAGCCGCTGACGCCCAGGGCGATGAGGCGGCCCTCGAGGCGACCGCCGGCGGGGCGGGCTCTCCGGGGGCTCATCCGAGGCCGAGCTCGATCGGCTCGCCCCCGGCGACCTCGGCATGGAGGATGGCCAGGCCCCGGAGGGTGAGGTCGGGATCGACGGCGTCGATGCCCTCGAGGGCGGCGACCCACGGCGCCTGCGAGAGACCGCCGGTGAGGATCGCCTTGACGTCCCGGGGCGCGATGCCGGTCGTGGCGGCCAGCTCCGCGCGGATGCGGGCCAGCAGCCCGGCCGTGAGGGCCTGGTGGCCGAGGACCGCGCCCGACTGGATCGCGCTGACGGTGTCGCGACCGATGGCCCGGTCCGGCGCCTCGCAGCGCGACCCGCGGCAGCTTGGCGGTCCGTGCCGCCAGGGCGTCGAGGCCGAGCTCCAGGCCGGGCGCGATCGCCCCGCCGACGTAGGCGCCGTCGGCCGAGACGACATCGAACGTGGTGGCCGTCCCGAAGTCGACGACGACCGCCGGCGCGCCGTACAGGCGGTGGGCGGCCAGGGCGTTCACGAGCCGGTCGGCCCCGACCTCCGCGGGTCGGTCGGTCCGGATCGCGATGGGCACGGTCCCGGCCGAGGCGACCAGGATCCGCAGGCGCCGCCGCGCGGCGACCTCCTCGACGGCCTCCCCGAGCGACGGCACGACCGACGCGAGGCAGATCGCGGAGATCTCGCTGAGGCGGGCCTCGTCGAGGCCGAGGAGTCCGTCGAGGAGCAGCTCGATCTCGTCGACGGTCGCCCTGTCCCGTGCCGCTGCGCGCCGGGTGGCCAGGAGCGCGCCGTCGCGCACGAGCCCGATCGTGATGTTCGTGTTGCCGATGTCGACCGCGAGGAGCATGGCCCGATGATACGCGCCGCTTCGTGCCCGGTCGGGCGCGCCTCCGTGAGGCCACGGGCGCGACCGCATGACTCGCATTGCTCGCAGCGCGCAGTCGCGGCCCCGAGCGGCCCGGATCGCCGGTCGCCCGGCCCGATACAGGCGCTCTCATGAATGGGAGTCGTGAGAGCGCTGCCAGGGAGGGGCGCCGCCGCCCGAAGCGCCTCGGGCAGGTGCCGGACAAGAGTGCGAGTCATGCGCCGGTTCGTCGCCGCCAGGCGCTCGATTCCTGCAAGAAGGTGCCTCTTGCGGCACGCGCGATGCGGTACCATCGCGGCCTGCCGGGATCGGCGCCCCAGCGCTCGTTTCGGCCTCCCATCTCGCGCCCCGTCGGTTCCGTCCCGTATCGAGCAGGAGCGCCGCGTGTCGTCCGAACCGCCCGCGAAGTTCTTCGTCAACCGCGGGATCGTGTCGAGCCGAACCGACATGCATCACCTGCTGCGTCCGCTCCTCAAGCAGACGGTCTCGTACACGTACGTCCGCGGCCGCGACGTGGTCGAGCACGGGACCGGTTGGGTCGAGCGCGTCGTGTTCGACCAGCCCGAGGTGTCGAGCTACTTCACCCCGCTGGCGATCTGCCTGAACATCGATTCCTTCGAACACCTCGAGTTCGAGACCCGCCCCGACCAGCTCATCGTCTACGCGCTCGTCCAGGGTGACGAGCGCGTCGTCATCGAGTTCGCGCCCATCGGCGACGCCGGCCGGGAGGCACCCCTGCCGCGTCAGCTCGAATTCGACACCAGCGGGTTCGTCCAGATGGAGCTGCTCGGCCTCGACGCCCACGAGGACGAGTAGCAGCGCATCGGGAGAGGGCAGCGGGGGATCGGGGGCAGCGCGTCGGCCGCCGGGAACGGCCGATGGGACGCCGCGGCCGGTGGGATGGCCGGGCAGGGAGGTCAGGGTGCGGTCCGAGCCGCCTGGCCCGGCGCACCGCGAGGCTGGAGGGTAGGCGCCCGTGGAGGCATTCGCGTCCTATTTCAAGTTCACGGAACGTGGCACGACCCTCGCGACGGAGATCCGCGCCGGCGTGACCACGTTCATGGTCATGGCCTACATCATCTTCCTGAACCCGCTGATCCTGAGCGCGGCAGGCGTGCCGATCCCCGCTGCAGCGGCTGCGACCGCGCTCGTCGCCGGCATCATGACGATCGCGATGGGCGTCGTCGCGAACGTCCCGATCGCCCTGGCGGCGGGCCTCGGCATCAACGGCATCGTGGCGTTCGGCCTGGCCGGCGCGGGCCATGGTCCACTCACCTGGCAGGGCGCGATGGGCGTCATCTTCATCGAAGGCGTCGTCGTCACGCTGCTCGTGCTCGTCGGCCTGCGCGAAGCGATCATGAATGCGGTGCCGAACTCGCTCAAGCGCGCCATCGGCGTCGGCATCGGCCTGTTCATCATGTTCATCGGTTTCGTCGACGGTGGACTCATCCGCCAGCCGACGGGGGACGGCCCCGTCCCGGTCGAGTTCATCTTCCCGACGACGCCCGGCCAGTTCCTCACGGTCGTCGGCATCGTCCTCACGGTCATCCTGTTCGTGCGCAAGGTGCCGGCCGCGCTGCTGTTGAGCATCCTCATCATGACGGTGCTCTCGATCGTCCTCGGCGTTGGGTCGGCGACCCAAGTTTGACGCGTCGCTCCACTTCGACACGGTCGGCCAGATGGATCTCGGCCAGGTGTTCTCGAAGTTCACCGCCCTGGCCGCCGTCCTGACGATCTTCTCGATCATGCTCACGGACTTCTTCGACACGATGGGCACCGCGACGGCCATCGCAGAGGAGGCCGACCTCGTCGACGACCAGGGCCGGATCCCGGGCATCGGCCGCATCCTGCTCGTCGACTCGCTGGCGGCGGTCTTCGGCGGGTTCGCCGGGATCTCCTCGAACACCAGCTACATCGAGAGCGCGGCCGGGGTCGGCGAGGGTGGCCGGACGGGGTTCGCGTCGGTCGTCACCGGCGTGCTCTTCCTGCTGGCGATCTTCATCTCGCCGGCCGCCCAGCTCGTGCCCTACCAGGCATCGGCGCCGGTCCTCATCGTCGTCGGCTTCCTGATGTTCCAGCTCGTCGCCGACATCAATGTCCGCGATGTCGAGGACGGGTTCCCGGCCCTGCTCGCGATCATCCTCATGCCCCTCACGTACAGCATCACCGTCGGCATCGGCGCGGGCTTCATCGCCTGGGTCGTCATCAAGCTCGCGAAGGGCAAGGTCGCCGACATCCACCCGTTGATGTGGGTCGTCTCGATCAGCTTCATCGTCTACTTCGGCCAGACCTGGATCAACGGGATCCTGCCGAAGTAGCGTCCGCGACCACCGCCGCTCACACCGGCCGGCGCCTCCATCCGGGGCGTCGGCCGGTTCCTGTACCATCCCCCCGATGTTCGAACGGACCGCGCTGCCTCACGGGCCGCGCGTCATCAGCGCCCGGCTGCCGGCCTCGCGCTCGGTCTCCATCGCGGCGTATGTCCTGGCCGGTTCGCGCCTGGAGACGCCCGAAGAGGCCGGCGTCGCCCACTTCATGGAGCACATCACCTTCAAGGGCACGACGGCCTACCCGTCGACCCGGGCGATCTCCGAGGCGATCGAGGGCGTGGGCGGCTCGTTCAACGCCGCCACGGACCGCGAATCGACGGTCTACTGGGTGCGCACGCCGTTGCGCGAGACGACCCGGGGCATGGACGTCCTGGGTGAGCTCATCGTCCGGCCGACCCTCGCCTCCCAGGAGATCGAGGGCGAGCGGCAGGTCATCGTCGAGGAGATCCGGAGCTACCTGGACGACCCGTCCGAGTACTGCCAGATCCTCTTCCAGCAGGCGATGTTCGGGGACGGGCCCCTCGGCCGCGAGATCTGCGGCGACGAGGCCGGCATCCGGACGCTGCCGGAGGACACGATCCGGCGGTTCTGGGCGGACCGCTACCGGCCGTCCAACGTCGTCGTGGCGGTCGCCGGCGACATCGCCCACGACGAGGCGGTCGCGCTCGTCGACCGGTCCTTCGGGTCCGGCAACGGCACGTTCCCGACCTTCGCTCCGGCGCCGCAGCTGCCGGCCGGCAAGCGCTACCTGCTCGGCCACCGCGACGCGACCCAGGCCCACCTCGCGGTGGGCGTGCCCTCGCTCCGGCGCGACCACCCCGACTCGTGGATCCTGGGCGTGCTGAACACGGTCCTCGGCGACGGGATGAGCAGCCGGCTGTTCCTCTCGGTGCGCGAGGAGAAGGGCCTCGCCTACGACGTCGGCTCGGGCATCGCCGACTACGCCGACGCCGGCGTCGCTGGGCATCTCCGCGGGCGTCGACCCGAAGCACCTCCGGCGGGCCCTCGAGGCGATCCTCGCCGAGCTCGCCCGGCTGCGCGACGAGCTGGTCCCCGACGAGGAGCTCGCGAAGGCCAAGGCCTTCCTCTCCGGCGGGCTCGAGCTGCGGATGGACGAGACACGTCACCTGGCCTCGTGGATCGGCGGCCAGGAGGCACTCCACGACCGGGTGATGACGCTCGACGAGGCCCTCGCCGCGGTCGCCGAGGTCACCTCCGAGGACATCCTCCGCGTCGCGTCGGCGCTCATCCGCGACGAGGTGCTCCGCCTCGCGGTGGTCGCCCCGCCGAAGGTCGGCTCGACGCTCGACCGCAGCCTGCGGCTGCCCGCGTGAACGTCCGATGATGGGCCGGCGCCACCGCGACGCGGGCGCCACCGAGCGCACCGCCGACCAGCGGCTCGCCACGCTCCACCTGCGCACCGGGTCGCTCTCGCTGGCCCGGGCCGAGCTCGAGACGATGGCCGGCGACGGCATCCTCGACGACGAGGCGCTCATCGACCTGGCCGAGGTCCGCTGGCGGACCGGCGACCTGCCCGGCGCGGGGGAGGCCGCCGACGCCTATCTCGAGGCCGGCCATGAGACGACGCTCGGCCTCGTCATCGCGGCCGAGGCGCAGGCCGCGCTGGGCCGGCCGATCGAGGCCCGCCGGCTCGCCGACCGGGCCATCCAGCGGGCCGATCGCTCGCTCGACGGCGTCTTCGCGGGCCTGCCGCGCTCGTCGATCTGGCCGCGCGTCGCCGGCACCGAGCCACTGGCCCAGCCCGACGCGACCGGACCGGCCGGCCCGGCCACCGGGCGCCGAGAACCGGCGAGCGGGTCCGTGCCGCCTACGCCACTGGCCGAAGCGGCCGATGCCGCGCCACCCGTCGCCGCTCCCGGCCACGTGCCGGACGGCTCCCGCGCGCTGCGCGCCGCCGAGGAGGCCCTCGCCGCCAACGATCAGCTGTCGGCGGCTGTCCAGCTCGCGCTCGCATTGCGTGCCTCACCGGCGCTCGCGCCGGCCGTCCTCGACCTCGCGCGCGGCCAGGAAGGCCCCGCCTTCGACGTGATCCGCGGTGACGCGTTCCGGCTCGTCGGCCGCGAGGGCGAGGCCCGGCGCTCGTTCGCCGCGGCCGCTGCCGCCGGCCCGGCGGACGATGTCCGGGACCCGGCCCGGCCCGCACCTGCCGAACATGGCGACCCAGCATCGCCCGACCCAGTGGAGGGATCGTGACCGAACGCACACTCGTCCTCATCAAGCCGGATGGCGTCCAGCGCCTGCTCGTCGGCCGCATCCTCGAGCGCTACGAGGCGCGTGGCCTCAAGCTCGTCGGGCTCAAGCTCGTCCAGGTCGACCGGGCGCTGGCGGAGCGCCACTACGACGTCCACCGGGCGCGGCCGTTCTTCGGCAGCCTGGTCGACTTCATCATCTCCGGCCCGCTCGTCGCCCTGGCTCTCGAGGGGCCGGACGCGATCGCCGTCGTGCGCACGATCAACGGCGCGACCCGCCCCAACCAGGCAGCGCCGGGCACGATCCGCGGGGACTTCGCGCTCGAGACGGCCCAGAACCTCGTCCACGCGTCGGACGGGCCCGGAGACCGCGGCCGCCGAGCTCGCGCTGTGGTTCGAGCCGGCCGAGCTGCACGCCTACGAGCGCGACGTGGATCGCTGGGTGCTCGCCCCGGAGGACTGATCCGGGGCCGCGGGTCAGGGCGCGGCCGACGCGGGGCTGGGCTCGGGCTCGGGCTCGAGCTGGGGCTCGGGCCGACCGGCTGCGTCGCGCCGGGACTGGCGGAGGGCGTCGCCGACGCACCCGGGCTCGACGGTGCAGCGCTCGGCGAGGTGCCGCCGCTGGGCGATGGCGCGGCCGTGCTCGGCGACGGCCTCGGCGGGCTCGCCTGGCCGGGCGACGCGTCGGGGCCGCTGGGTCCGGGACTCGGACCACCCTGGTCCTCGGGACCCGGGCTCGACCCGCCCGGGCCGGGACCCGAGTCGGGCAGGTCGTTGCCGCCGCTCACGACCGGGGCGGCCTCGACGGCCGCATCGGTCACCCCGACGAACCCGAAGCCGCCACTCGCCACCGTGACGGCCGATGCCGCGAGCACCACGACGAGGCTCGCCACGATCGGACCCCGGTTCAGCGCCAGCAACCCGCCGAGCACGTCGAGGCGCGCCCGCGGCCCGCCGCCGCCGGTCGTCTTCGCCAGCGTCCGTGGCCGATCGTCGGGGACCGCCGCGACCTCGGGCGTGGCGTGCGAGAACCCGATCGCGAGCAGGCGCCCGTAGTACAGGAGCGGCAGGAGCACGGCCACGAGGACGAGCCCCTGGACGGGACCCTCGAGGGCCAGCTTGATGACGGTGGCCCGTGAATCGAAGGCGAGCAGGCCCGGCCAGCCGACGCTGGCGGCTCCGATCGCCAGGAGGGCGACGACGAGAAGGGGTGACCGACGGGCCCAGCCGCGGAGCTCGCTGACCCGCCGGGTCCCGTAGCGGGCGCGCACGGCGACCGCCCAGGCCGCGAAGGCCGTCCGGACGGCCAGGAGGACGAGGATCCAGGTCCGGCTCGGTGCCCAGACCGCCGGGTCGAGGACCGCGAAGGCGAGGATGACGACGCCGGCGTCCTGGACCGTCGCGTAGCCGACGACGTGCTCGAGGTCCTCCTGGACCCACGCCGCGATCGCGCCAAGGACGAGGCACGCGACGCCGATGGCCACGATGACCAGGTGCTCGATCGGCAGCTGCCCGGTCACCGGGGCGACCGGGGCGATCGATCCGTCGACCCAGGCCAGCCCGACGACGGCCAGGGCGGCCGGGCCCCACGCGATGAGCAGGGGCAGGGCGACCTCGGGCGCCGCCTCGGCGACGCGCGCCGCCCAGAGGTGGAACGGGATCGCGCCGAAGCGCATCGCCATGCCGACCGCGACGGCGAGATAGGCCAGCCCGAAGACCGCGGTGTCCTGGGCGAGCGCGCCGAGCGGACGGCTGATCCAGGCCATGGCCAGCAGGACGAGGGCGCCGCCGACCGCGATCGCCCGCACCTCGCGGGCCGCCACGGCAACCCCGCGGGGAGTGGCGGTCCCGTGCATCGTGACGAGCACGCCGGCGAGGCCACCGATGAGCGTCGACAGCGCGGCCATCGTCGGGTCGGGCAGGCTCAGGGCGAGGGCGATCCCGCCGAGGCCGGCCAGGAGCGCGCCGGGCAGGTTGCGGGTCCAGCCGGTGGCCAGGGCGATGCACACGAGCACGCTCGCCGCGCCGGTCACCAGCACGAGGAAGAGCCGGCCGAAGGCCGACCCGGCCAGGCCGCTGCCGGCGATGGCCATGCCGTCATCCGGCCGGATCGTCGTCGCCGCGATCGTCGCCGCGATGAGGGCGAACAGCCCGACGATCGCCGACGCGGCGACCCAGCGGCGCAGCAGCAGGCTGGCGGCCGCGCCGCCGAACGCGAGCGCGAGGAACGGCAGGACGCTCACGGGCCCGTGGCGGCCCGGCGGCCGGCACCGGCCGCTCCGGCGGCCGCTCCGGCGCCGGCTGCTCCGCCGACGAGGCCGCGACCGTTCATCGGCCGCTGGTCCCGATGCGCGACGCGTGCACGATCGCACCGTCGGGGGTGTCGCCGAGGACCTCGCCGCCCGAGGCGCCGGCGACCTCGGCCTCCGCGACCAGGAACGCCACGACGCCGCCGAGGCCGATGAAGAGGGCGGCGCTCACGAGCTCCTCGAGCTGGGTCGGCGTGCCGGCGAGGGCGGCCCGGATGAGGAGGACGCCGCTCACGAGGAGGACCGCGCCCGCCCCCAGACGGTAGACGTCGCGACCGTGGACGATCGGTCCGACCGACAGGGTCACGAGGGCGAAGCCGGCCGCCTGCGCCTCGGCGGGACCAAGCGGCGCCGCGCCCAGGCCCGCCGTCCCGAAGCCGATGATCCAGGCCGCCGCCGCGATGAGGGCCTCGACCGGCCAGCCGAGCAGCGACCCGCGGGTCACCGAGCCGGGCGAGCGCACCGCGATCCAGGCGAGGTAGACCGCGAGCACGGCCGCCACGACCCGGACGAGGATGGCCAGCACGGGGGGCAGCGGGTCGGCCAGGAACGGGCTCACGAGGAGCACGCCGGCCAGGCCGGCGAGGGCGATCCGCCCGTCGCGTGCGGCGACGCAGACGACGGCTCCGGCCGTCACCGCGATCGCCGCGATGCCGAGCAGCGGGTTCATGGAGCCGGGGAGCGAGAGCTCCGGATGCGTCGGGGTCGAGAGGATCCCGAACGTGTCGAACGGCCAGTACCGGAGCCAGGCCCGTCCGATGACCGCGCTCACGGGGATCGTGCCGAACGCCCGGGAGTCGGCCGACTTCGCGCGGTGGTCGCCCATCACGAACAGCTCGTCGGCCGGGACGAGCCAGCGGTCCTGGCCCGACGCGACCGTGGGCTGGGCCTGGCCGTCCAGGGCGAACAGGTACGGCTCGATCAGCTTCGTGCCGTTGACCCAGACCGACCCGTCGTCCCTGACCTCGATCGTGTCGCCGGCCACGCCGATCACCCGCTTGATGTACGGCGTCCCGTCCGCCTGCTGCGTCCAGGAGCCGGTGGGTTGAAGACGACGATGTCGCCCCGGTTGTACGGGCCGAAGTGGGGCGTCAGCTTGTCGACGAGGACGTACTGCTCGGGCTCGAGCGTGTGCTCCATCGACTGCTGCTGGACGCGGTATGGCTGAGCGACGAAGTTCTGGATGACGAGGAAGATGAGCAGGGTCAGGACGAGCGTCTCGACGATCTCGAAGAGACAGCCCAAGGGGCGTCGACTCACAAGGTCGGCAGTATAGGGGCGCACGGCCCGCGAGGCCGGTGGGTCGCCCGCCGACGCTCATCCGGCGGGTGCGGAACGGTTCCGGCGGGGACTGCATAGCCCGCGCCGCCGGTCGGTTTGACCCTCCGCTCGCTCGCGCGATACACTCGCCCGCGGTCTGCAAGGTTGCATCCATCGATGCGATCGCGGGTGTCGCGCGCGCCCCATCTCGCCGAGAGCCCACCCGCTGCCCAGCCGCGGCCCGTCGCCGCGGTCGATCCCGACAGGAGGAGTCGAACACCCTGATGGATGCCAGTGCGCTCCAGTTGATCATCCTGCCGGCCGGCTTGATCGCCGTGCTGTTCGCCGGTCTACCTGGCCCGGGACGTCCTGCGCCCGCGACACCGGGCACCGAGGAGATGCAGGACGTCGCCGGCACGATCTTCGAGGGCGCGGTCGCCTTCATCCGGCGCCAGTACACGACGATCGGGATCCTCGCCCTCGTCGGCGCCGTCGTCATCGGCGACCGTCATCTCGGTCTTCGAGACCAAGGACGTCGCCGACACCAGATCTTCGGCCTCGACCTCGGCTGGCGGACGGGCATCGCCTTCCTCGTCGGCGCCGCCTGCTCGATGGCGTCGCGGCATCATCGGCATGTACATCAGCGTCAAGTCGAACGTCCGCACCGCGGCCGCGGCGCGGCGGAGCCTCGTCGAGGCGGTCCAGGTCGCGATGCGCGGCGGCGCCGTCTCCGGCTTCCTCGTCGTCGCCCTGTCGCTCGCTCGGCGTCTACGGCATCTTCACCGCCTGTTCGGCGGCCTCGGCGGCGGCCAGGCGACCCAGGACGCGCCGTTCCTGATCGTCGGCTTCGGCTTCGGCGCCTCCTTCGTCGCCCTCTTCGCCCAGCTCGGCGGCGGCATCTACACCAAGGCCGCCGACGTCGGCTCGGACCTCGTCGGCAAGGTCGAGGCCGGCATCCCCGAGGACGACCCGCGCAACGCCGGCGTCATCGCGGACCTCGTCGGCGACAACGTCGGCGACTGCGCCGGCCGCGGCGCCGACCTGTTCGAGTCGACGGCCGCCGAGAACATCGGGGCGATGATCCTCGGCGTCGGGGTCTACCTCATCGCCCTCAGTCCGGCTGGCCGCATCCCGAGTCGTGGATCTTCTTCCCGCTCGTCGTCCGCGCCTTCGGCCTGCTCTCGACGATCGTGGCCATCTTCTTCGTCCGCGGCAACGAGCACGAGAACCCGATGAACATGCTCAACCGCGGCTACTGGGTGACGACGATCCTGTCGGCGGCGGCCCTGCTCTTCGTGACCAACGTGATGATGCAGACGACCGGCAACGCGCCGTCCGGCCTGCCGGTCTGGGTCTACTTCTTCGGTGCCGGCGTGGTCGGCCTGGCCACCAGCGTCGCCTTCGTCTACATCACCCAGTACTACACCGCCGGCACGCTGCCGGCCGGTCCACGAGATCGCCGAGGCGTCCAAGACCGGCCCGGCGACCAACATCATCTCCGGCGTCGCCGTCGGCTTCGAGACGACCGTTCGTCACCGCGATCACGATCGGCATCGCGCTCTTCGCCAGCCACTGGCTCGGCTCGCAGGCGGGCATCGTCAATGCCGACGGCAAGGACGTCGGGGGCATCTTCGGCACCGCCGTGGCGACGATGGGCATGCTCATGACCACCGCCTACATCCTGGCCATGGACACCTTCGGCCCGATCACCGACAACGCCGGCGGCATCGCCGAGTTCAGCCGCGCCGAGGCCGGGCGCCCGCGAGATCACCGACCGGCTCGACGCCGTGGGCAACACCACCAAGGCGCTCACGAAGGGCTACGCGATCGCCTCGGCGTCGCTGGCCGCCTTCCTGCTGTTCAGCGCCTACATCGACAAGGTCAACCTCATCCACGACGAACCGCGGCGAGCCGCTCCTCGCGTCGGTCAACCTGGCCAACGTCAACGTCTTCATCGCGGGCCTCATCGGCGCGATGCTCGTCTACTTCTTCAGCTCGCTCGCCATCCGCGCCGTCGGCACCACCGCCCAGGCGATCATCGTCGAGGTCCGCCGCCAGTTCCGGGAGATGCCCGGGATCATGGACTACACCCAGCGCCCGGACTACGCCCGCGTCGTCGACATCACGACCCGCGCCGCACTGCGCGAGATGATCGCGCCCGGCGCGGTCGCGGTGGCCACGCCGATCATCGTCGGGCTCCTGCTCGGCGCGGAGGCGGTGGCCGGGATGCTCATGGTCGGCACGATCGCCGGCGTCCTGCTCGCGACCGTCCTCAACAACGGTGGCGGCGCCTGGGACAACGCCAAGAAGTACATCGAGTCGGGCCACCTCATGGACGAGACAGGCAACGTCCTCGGCAAGAAGTCGCCGGCCCACGCGGCGGCCGTCGTCGGCGACACGGTCGGCGACCCGTTCAAGGACACCGCCGGCCCGTCGCTCCACGTGCTCGTCAAGCTGCTGGCGACGATCACGCTCGTCCTGGCCCCGCTGTTCATCCGCTGAGGACGGACGAGCCGAAGATGGACCGCCCGGCCGCACAGCGCGGCCGGCGCGGCGGCCTGTCCGCCCACGTCCACCCCGCAGCCCGAGTCGGACGGAGCTGAGCGCGACCGATGGACAGCATCATCCACGCGGCGGTCCTGGGGCTCGTCCAGGGCCTGACCGAGTTCCTGCCCATCTCGTCTTCGGCGCACCTCATCCTCGTCCCGCAAGTTCTTCGGCTGGAACGACGCGTTCCTCGATTCCGCGGCGTTCGACGTCATGCTCCACATGGGCACGCTCGTGGCGCTGCTCATCTACTTCCGGTCCGACCTGTGGCACTACCTCGCCGCGTGGCTCGCCTCGCTGCGCGACCGACGCATCGGCGACGACCCGAACCGGCGGATCGCCTGGCTGCTCGTGATCTCGGTGGTCCCGGCGGCGGCGCTCGGGGCCGCCTTCGAGTCCACCTTCGACACCGCGTTCCGCGAGCAGATCGCCTGGATCGCCGTTTTCACCCTGACCGGCGCGGCGCTCCTCTGGCTGGCCGAGCGCTGGGGGACCCGCCAGCGGAACCTCGAGGCGATGCGGGTCACGGACGCGGCGGTCATCGGAGTTGGCCAGGCCATCGCGCTGTTCCCGGGCATCAGCCGCTCGGGCATCACGATCGCGACCGGCCTGTTCCTCGGCCTCGAGCGCGACACGGCGGCCCGCTTCAGCTTCCTCATGTCGGTGCCGGTCATCGCCGGGGCGGGCCTGTTCAAGGCGCGCACGATCGTCGGCTCGGAGATCGGGGCCGCCCAGGGCGGGGAGCTCATCGTCGGGGTCCTGACCTCGGGGATCTTCGGCTTCATCGCCGTCGCGTTCCTGCTGCGCTACCTCCGGGGCCATGGGACCGGCATCTTCATCGCCTACCGGATCGGGCTCGCGGCGCTCATCTTCGCGTTCCTGCTGTCGCGATGACCGCGACCGGGTGCTGACGTGGAGGTGATGAAGCAGCTCCGGCAACGGTCGATCCGCGACCTGCTCGCGCAGCGCGTGATCCGGACCCAGCAGGAGCTCGCCGCGGCCCTCCGCGAGCGCGGCTTCCGGGCGACCCAGGCCACGATCAGCCGCGACGTCGCCGAGCTCGGGCTCATCAAGATCTCCCGTGACGGGACGCAGGCCTACGCGCTGCCGCCGCGGCTCATCGAGGCCGAGACGTCCGGCGAGGACCGCCTGCGCAAGCTGCTGGCCGACCTGCCCATCGAGATCCACGAGTCGGGCCTGCTCCTGGTGATGCGCACGCTGCCCGGTTCGGCGCACGCGATCGCGGCGGCCCTCGACCGCGCCCGCTGGCCGGAGGTCGCCGGCAGCATCGCCGGCGACGACACGCTATTCGTCGCCTTCCCCGACCGCGGCTCGCTGCAGCGCATCCGGCGCCGCCTCCTGCGCCTCACGGAACAGCCCGGATGAGGGGTCGCGTTTGACGCTCCGGAGGGTGACGGCTAGGATTTGCGCCGGTCGAACTTCAGGTCCCGTGAGCGTGCGGGGTGCCTGAAGTTCTTTTCATCGCCGGGTCCTCGCCCCACCCGTCGACGTTCTCGAGGGCGACCCGTCAGCCGAACGATCTGCCCATCGCCATCCATCGTCAGCTCATCGGGGGCCACGACGCACCGTGAACAAGCCGACTTACCTGTCCCAGGAAGGCCTGGACAAGCTCCGCTCGGAGCTCACCGAGATGACCAACGTCCGCCGGACCGAGGTCGCGGCGCGGATCCACGACGCCAAGGAACACGGCGACCTCTCCGAGAACGCGGAGTACGAGGACGCCAAGAACGAGCAGGCGTTCGTGGAAGGCCGGATCCAGACGCTCGAGGCGCTCATCAAGAACGCCACGCTCTTCGAGCACCACGGTTCGGACCATGTCCAGATCGGCTCGACCGTCGTGGTCGACGGCGAGGACGGGGTCGAGACGTTCTCGATCGTCGGGTCCACCGAGGCCAGGCCGACCGACGGCCGGATCTCCAACGAATCGCCCGTCGGACGGGCGCTCCTCGGTCGCCGCAAGGGCGACAAGATCGTCGTCCACGTCCCGGCCGGCGACTTCACGTACACGGTCACGGAGATCCGCTAGGGCCAAGGCCGGGCCCCGGTGCCCGGCGCGGAGACGTAGCGCGCGACACCGCCCGGGGCGGTCAGTCCCGGCCGGGGGGCCGACCGCGGAGGCGAGGCAGACGATGGATTGGGCGGACGAGCTGGCCGCATCGGTCAGTGGGCCGCAGGTCGTCAACGACAGCAAGACGCCGTCCGGCACCGTCCACGTCGGCTCCCTGCGCGGTCCCGTCATCCTCGACGTCATCACCCGGGCCCTGCGCTCGCGCGGCCTGGACACGACGCTCCTGTACGGCGTCGACGACCTCGACCCGATGGACGCCCAGGCCCTGCTGACCCCCGACGCGGTCGAGCGCGAGATGGGCCGGCCGCTCGCCCACGTGCCCGACCAGGCCGGTGACGGCCACGCCTCGTACGCCCGCCATCACGCCCAGGCGTTCATCGACACGTTCGCGGGGCTGGGCATCCATCCCGACCGCTACTACTGGATGAGTGAGATCTACGCGGCGGGTGATGTCGACCCGTACATCAGGATCGCGCTCGACCAGGCGGCCCGGGTGCGCGAGATCTACCGCCGCGTCGCCAACGTCCAGCACCCGGACGAGTGGCATCCGCTCCAGGTCATCTGCGAGACCTGCGGCAAGGTCGGCACCACGATCGTGACGAAGTGGGACGGCGAACGGGTCTATTACGAGTGCCGGGCCACCCTCGTCACCTGGGCGCACGGGCTGCGGCCACGCCGGCTGGATCTCGCCGTTCGGCGGCCGGGGCAAGCTCGGCTGGAACCTCGAGTGGGCGGCGCAGTGGAGCCTGTTCGGGGTGACCATCGAGCCGAACGGCAAGGACCTCTCGACGGCCGGCGGCAGCCGCGACCGGAGCGATGCGATCGCCCGCGAGGTCTTCGAGCGCGAGCCGCCCATCAACGTGCCCTACGAGTTCCTCAACATCGGCGGCCGCAAGATGTCGACCTCGAAGGGTCAGGGCGCGGCCGCCCACCGGATCGTCGAGGTCATCCCGCCCGACCAGCTGCGCTTCCTGTTCATCCGGCCGCGGCCGAACAGCGCGATCGAGTTCGACCCGGACGGGACGGACGCGATCCCGCGCCTGTTCGACGAGTTCGACCGGGTCGCCGACGCGGCGGCCGGACGCGAGGTCAAGGGCACGCTGCCGCCGTCGCCGGAGCGCCTGTTCGCGTACGCGGTGCTGCCGACCGACCCGGCCGTCGTGGCCGAGCGGGCGGCCGCGTTCCGGCTCGCCTTCGCCCACGCCGCGTTCCTCATCCAGCAGCCGGCGGTGGATCTCGCCGGGTCCGCCCCGGCGCTTCGCTCGGGAGTCCTGTCCGCCGCCGAGGCCGAGAAGGGGTCGCCGCTGACGCCGCTCGAGGCGGATCTGCTCGCCGAGCGAGCCGTGGCGGCGCGTCGCTGGCTGGACGCGTACGCACCGGAGGAGGCGCGCGTCGCGGTCCGGACCGACGGACTGCCAGCCGAGGTGGACGCGCTCGACGAAGCGCAGCGCGCGTTCCTTGGCGCAGCTCGCGGACCGGGCCGCCCGTCCCGACGCACCCACCGCCGGCGCCGCCTGGCAGGCGCTCATCTTCGAGACGGCCAAGGGGCTCGACCTGCCCGCCGGACGAGCCTTCGCGGCGGTGTACGGCGCGTTCCTCGGTCGCACCAGCGGCCCGCGGGCGGGCTGGTTGCTCGCTAGCCTTGACCGGGGGTTCGTCATCGGTCGCCTCACCGAGGCGTCGGGGCGACGGGACGCGTCGGGAGAGCACGGATGAGCGTCGGGCTGCAGCGGCTGCGGGAAGAGGCGGAGCTGATCCGCCAGGGCGCCATCGACAAGGGCGAGGACCCGGCGGTCGTCGACCAGGCGCTGGCCCTCGACGAGCGCCGCCGGGCGCTCCTGTCCGAGGGCGACGGGCTCAAGGCCGAGCGCAATGCCGCGAGCAAGCAGGTCGGCGAGGCGATCCGCGGCGGGGCGTCGCCGGACGGGCCCGAGGTGGCCGCCCTCCGGGCGGCCTCCACCACGGCCGGCGAGCGGATCACGGCGATCGATGCGGAGCTGGCCGCCGTCGAGGCCCAGCTCGACGACGCGATGCTGCGGATCCCCAATCCCGCCGATGCCGTCGTGCCGGTCGGCGGCGAGGAGGCCATCGTCACCGTCCGGACGTGGGGCGAGCAGCTGCCCCGGACGCAGCCGCTCGTCGGCGAGGTCGGCGCCGACGCGCCGGCCGGCGGCGGGACGTGGGAGCGCCGCCCGCACTGGGAGATCGCCGCGGACCTGCACCTGTTCGACCTCGAGCGGGGCGCCAAGATCGCGGGCTCGGGCTTCCCGCTCTACACCGGCCTCGGCTCCCGGCTCCAGCGCTCGCTCATCAACTGGTTCCTCGACGTCCACGTGACCGAGAACGGCTTCACCGAGGTCTGGCCACCCGTCGTCGTCAACGCCACCTCCGCCCGGGGGACCGGCCAGATCCCCGACAAGGAAGACCAGATGTACGTCGTCACGCGCGACGAGCTGTACCTGGTCCCCACCTCGGAGGTCCCGGTCACCAACCTCCACCGCGACGAGATCCTCGACGCGACCGACCTGCCCATCCACTACGCCGCCTACTCGCCGTGCTTCCGGCGCGAGGCGGGCGCGGCCGGCAAGGACACCCGGGGCATCCTGCGCGTCCACCAGTTCGACAAGGTCGAGATGGTCCTGTTCGAGAAGCCGGCCGATTCCGACGCCGCCCTCGACTGGATGACCGGTTGCGCGGAGACCCTCCTCCAGCGCCTGGGGCTGACATACCGGGTCCTGCTCATGAGCACGCGCGAGCTGGGCTTCGTGCAGGCCAAGAAGTACGACCTCGAAGTCTGGGCGCCCGGCGTGGAGCGCTGGCTCGAGGTCAGCTCGTGCTCGAACATGCGCGACTACCAGGCGCGCCGGATGGCGATCCGCTACCGGCCGACGGCGGGCGCCAAGCCGGAGCTCGTCCACACGCTCAACGGGTCGGGCCTCGCGCTCGCCCGGGTGGTGGCGGCCCTGCTCGAGACGTACCAGCAGGCCGACGGTTCGGTGATCGTTCCGGAGGTCATCCGGGCGGCGCATGGGGACTGATAGGATCGTGGCGGCGGTCTGAGCCCAACGTCCGCGTCGCCGGCCGCCAGGGGAGGTGCCTCATGGCAGGTGGTTGGCAGGTCCCGGAGCAGGAACCGGGTCCGGCGCCCGGTCTCGCCTTCGCCGGGTACGGCGAACGGCTCGTGGCCTACATCGTGGACGCGATCATCGTGACGATCGTGGTCATCGTGGTGAGCATCGTCGGCGGGCTGGTGATCGGAGCCGGAGCCGTGAGCGGGAGCGCCGGGGCGGCGGTCGGCGGTGCATTGCTCCTCGTCGTCGCGATCTTCGTCGTCACGATCGGCTACTTCCCGTTCTTCTGGGCGCGCAGCGGAGCCACGCCCGGGCATGAAGATGTTCAACCTGATGGTCGTGCGCGACAGTGACGGCGGCCCGATCAGCGGCGGCCAGGCGGTCCTTCGGCTCGTCGGCTACTGGGTGTCCGGGTTCGTCTTCTACCTGGGCTACATCTGGGTCTTCGTCGACAAGCGCCGCCGGGGCTGGCACGACCTCATCGCGGGCACGATCGTCGTCCAGCGCCGCTGATCGGCGTGCCTGCGGGGCACGTTCGCGGCGCCCTCGCACGCCCTCGCCGGCCGAATCTCCCCGGCGACCCAGCGTCCAACCGTCGCCTGGGGAACGCTTGACACTCCGGTTGGGTGCCCGGCGACGTCGGCATGCGGGATCGGACCGGTTCCACGCTCAGGCGGAGCGGCTCCCGACTCGCCGATGGCTCCGCCGAGAGCCTCGGCCGCGTCCAGCGTTCCGTGGACTCCCGTTGGACCCTGGCAACCCCGTTCCGGCCGTCTGATGCCCCCAGGACGACGGATGGACCCCCGCCGTCCCGGGCGAGGTCAGGTGACCGGGACGACGATGATGAAGTGGCCGTCCTTGTCGGGGTACTTCTTCTGGGGCCGCTTCCAGGGCAGGAAGTCCTCGGGCAGCTTGCTCACCGGCACGAGCGAATCGGGCTTGCGCGAGTCGCCCCAGATGTTGCTGTGGCGCGGGTACCAGACGTCCTCGATGTACACCGCGGTCACCGTGAACTTGCTCGTGAGGGCCGGGTCGGCGGTCGAGGTGAAGCCCGACATCACCCAGCTGTGCGCCCCGCGCCAGACCATGAGGCCGACCGGCCGGTTCGTCGCGCGCAGCGCCTTGGCGGCCACCTGGATCGCGGCCTTGATGCTCGGCTGGACGCTGACCTTGTACTTGCCGTAGCCGAGCCTCGTCAGGCCGCCCGCCCAGCCCTCGGGCTCGGCGGCCTTATCCGGCGCCGGCGCGATCGAGCGGGTGAGGTTGAAGAAGCTCTGCTGACGGGCCCGGGTCCGGTCCGACTTCTTCCCGGCCCGCAGATCCATGATGTTGGCCGAGGTCTGCATCGCGGCGGACAGGCACCAGATCGGGGTGAGCTCGCTGACGAAGGCGCCGCTCCGGTACAGGTCCATCGTGAACGGACCCGGCTTCGGGGTCGGGTTCGGCTTGGGGCTCGGGCTCGTCGACGGGGCGACGGAGGGCCCACCCGAGAGGGCGACGCTCCCCGAGGGGCTCACCACGATCGAGCCCGACGCGAGGGGCGACCCGGCGACCGCGAGTTGGGTCGGCGTGGCGGTCCCTGTGAACCCGGTCCCGAATGCCGTGCCGATGAGCGCCATGGTCCCGTAGAGCGAGCCGGCGGCCAGGGCGAGGACGGCCAGCGCCATCGCGATCGATCCGACTCGGCGCGTGCGGGTGGTGCGTGGGCGGCTGTACATGATCGTCACTGTATCGGCCAACGGACGTCTGAGTGTCCAGCGAGGTGACGCTCCGCCGTGTCGAGGCATCGCCGCCCCCAACGCCGTTCGCGCGACTCCGACCCGTAGAATGCTCTGTGGAGGGGTGGCCGAGCGGTTGATGGCAGCGGTCTTGAAAACCGCCGGGCGAAAGCCTCGTGGGTTCGAATCC
Source organism: uncultured Chloroflexia bacterium (assembly GCA_963806175.1). GTDB lineage: Bacteria > Chloroflexota > Limnocylindria > Limnocylindrales > CSP1-4 > SPCO01. The sequence goes on along the minus strand of CAWDXA010000011.1, from coordinate 1,492,824 downwards.
CACCCCCTCCGCCACCCTCGGATAGGCAGCCGATGGCGTTCCAGCGCTTGACGCCCGGAGCCGTTCGCGCGTAGAGTCCGGCTCCAACCGAATAGCGGGCTGTGAACGGGACGAGTACCCGTCGTGGCGTCGGCAGAGAGACCCGGTGGCTGGTGGAAACCGGGGCGACGGCGGCGGGGGATGGACCCGGGAGCCTCCGGACCGAACGCGGGGTGGCAGCGGCCACGGACGCCAGTAGGCTCCGGCGCAGAGCGCCAGCGATAGAGGGCAGCGCCGATCGGCGACGAGGGTCGCCCGTCGGTCAGGAAGTGCGGCATCGCCGAAAGAGGGTGGCACCGCGGAAGGCTCGACCTTTCGTCCCGGAGACGAAAGGTCGTTTGATTCCCGGGAGCGGCGAACCGCTCGGAGGCCTCGGACATGTCGACAACCGATCCGCTCAGCCTGGGGGAGGCGAGGCGCCTGGCGGGCGCCGCCGACACGATCCTCCTGCGCGCGACGCGCTCGGCCGACCTCGAGACCCCGATCGGCGCCTTCCTCCGCCTCGACGACGGCGGGCCTGCCTACCTCCTGGAGTCCGTGGAGGGTGGCGAACGCCTCGGCCGGTACTCGTTCCTCGGGACGGGGCCGCGCCGCCTGCTGACGGTCGGCGACGGCAGCGCCACGATCCAGACCCGCCCGAACAGCGTCCCCGAGTACGACCCGAGCCTGCCGAGCGAGACGTTCGCGACGCCAGATCCCCTCACCGCGCTCCGGGCGTTCACCCCGCGCCGCCGGGTCGCGCCCCAGGAGGGAATGCCGCGATTCATGGGTGGGGCCGTCGGGGCGCTCGCCTACGACGCGGTGAGCACGTTCGAGCCGACCGTCCCCCGGCCGGCCTCCGACCCCGTCGGTGTCCCGCTGGCCGACTTCATCGAGTCCGACCTCGTGCTCGTCTTCGACCACCTCACCCACACGCTGTCGGCGATCGCGTCGCTGCACACCGAGACCCCCGACCTCGAAGGCCGTTACCGGATCGCCGAGGCGGCCATCTTCGACGCGCTCGAGCGCACCTCCCGGCCGTCCCTCGCCGAGCTCGCCGGCGCGCCGGCCGGGCGCCGTGGATCGCCGGCGCCGACAGCCGCCGCCATCGGCGAGAGCTCGATCCAGACGAGCCTCGGCCGGGACGAGTACATCCACGCGGTCGAGGTCGCGAAGGGCGCGATCGCGGCCGGCGAGGCGATCCAGGTCGTCCTCGCCCGGCGCCAGTCGATCGACCTGCCGAACGGGCCGGACGGCCGGACGATCGACGGGATCGGCCTCTACCGAGCCCTGCGCCGGGTCAACCCCAGTCCGTACCTGTTCTTCGTCCGCACGCCCCGGTTCGAGGTCGTCGGGGCGAGTCCGGAGCTGCTCCTGCAGGTCGAGGGCGACAAGCTCACGACCCACCCCATCGCCGGGACGCGGCCGCGCGGCGGGACCCCGGCCGAGGACGCGATCCTGGCCGAGCAGCTCCAGAAGGACCCCAAGGAGCGGGCCGAGCACGTCATGCTCGTCGACCTGGGCCGCAACGACCTGGGCCGGGTCGCCCGGGCCGGCACGGTCACCGTGTCGCGGTACATGGACGTCGAGCGCTACAGCCACGTCCTGCACCTGGTCTCGCACGTCGAGGCGCGCCTCGCATCCGGCAAGGACGCGCTCGACGCGCTCCGCTCGGTCTTCCCGGCCGGCACGCTGTCGGGCGCCCCGAAGGTGCGGGCAATGCAGCTCATCGCGGCCGCCGAGGGGGAGCGGCGCGGCCTGTACGGCGGAGCCGTCGGCTACATCGGCTACGACGGCAACCTCGACACGGCGATCACGATCCGATCGGCGGTCCTGCGCAACGGCGAGGCCCACGTCCACACCGGGGCGGGCATCGTCGCCGGGTCCGTCCCCGAGCGCGAGTTCGAGGAGACCGAACACAAGGCGGCCGCCCTTCGCCGGGCCATCGATCTGGCAACCGGGGCAGGCGACGAGGCCGGCCGGCGCGACCGGGGCGACGCTGACGCCGACGGACCGGCCGCCGCCTCCCCCGATGCCCCGGCGGCATCGTCCGCGCCGGGAGGCCGGCCGTGATCCTCGTCATCGACAACTACGACAGCTTCACGTTCAACCTCGTCCAGGCCCTCCAGGCCGCCGGCGCCGAGGTGACGGTGCTGCGCAACGACGCGATCGACCGGGCCGGCGTCGAGGCCCTGGCCGTCGACCCCGACGCGCACCTGCGGGGGATCATCATCTCGCCGGGTCCGGGCGACCCGGAGGCGGCCGGCGTCTCGGTGGCGACGATCGGGGTGGCCGCCAAGCACGGGATCCCGCTCCTGGGGGTGTGCCTGGGGATGCAGTCGCTGGCGGCGGCGTTCGGGGCGTCGATCGTCCGGGCCCCCACGCTCGTCCACGGCGAGGCGTCCGAGGTGACCCACGACGGGGCCGGGCTCCTCGAGGGGATGCCGCCGTCGTTCATGGCAGCCCGCTACCACTCGCTGTGCGTCGATCCGGCGACGCTCCCCGAGGAGCTGCGGGTGACCGCGATGACCGAGGTGGACCGTGTCGTGATGGGCCTGCGCCATACGCGATTGCCCCTGGAAGGCGTGCAATTCCACCCCGAATCGGTCCTGACGCCTCAGGGCCCGCACCTCCTGGCCAACTTCCTCCGCCAGGCGGGCGAGGGCGAGGCCGGGCGGCTCGACGCGGCCTCCGGGTCGTTCGCGACGGCCGGCATGGTCCTGCCCGACGAGGCGGCCGCGGCCGACGCAGAGGCGCTGGCGGCCGGCGGGCGCGCGGCGGCCCGGCCATGAGCGAGGTCGTCCGGAGCGCGCTCGCGACCGTCGTCGAGGGCCGGACGCTCTCGCTCGACGAGGCCCGTGCCGCGATGGGCGCGGTCATGGACGGCGAGGCCACCCCGGCCCAGCTGGCGGCGCTCCTCGTCGCGCTCCGGATGCGCGGCGAGACGATCGACGAGCTGGCCGGCTTCGCGGCGGCGATGCGCGAGCGGGTCCTCCACGTGACCGCGCCTGACGGGGCGATCGACGTCGTGGGGACCGGCGGCGACCAGAGCGGCACGTTCAACATCTCCACGACCGTCGGCGCTCGTCGTGGCCGCCGCCGGCGTCCCCGTCGCCAAGCACGGCAACCGGGCGATCACCTCGCGCTCCGGTTCGGCCGACGTCCTCGACGCCCTCGGGATCCGGATCGACCACGACGCGGCATCGGCCGGGGCCGCCCTGGCGGCGCACGGCTTCGCGTTCATGTTCGCGCCGGGCTTCCATCCGGCGATGCGCCACGCCGGACCCGACTCGTCGCGAGATCGGCGTCCGGACCGCGTTCAACCTCATCGGCCCGCTCACGAACCCGGCCAGCGTCCGGCGGCTCGTGGTCGGGGTCGCCGATCCCGCGGCCGCGCCCCGGGTCGCGGCGGTCCTCCACCGGCTCGGGACGGAGCGGGCGTTCGTCGTCCACGGCGCCGGCATCGACGAGCTGCCGCTCGACGGCTCGGGCGTCATCCACGAGGTCGACCCGGCCGGCGTCCGCGAGATCGGCGTGGATCCCGTGGCGCTCGGGCTGGCATCGGTGGCCACCGTCGGAGCTGGCCGGCGGGACCCCCGAGGAGAACGCGCGGCTGGTCGAGGGCGTGCTGTCCGGCGAGCCCGGCCCGCGGCGCGACGTCGTCCTGCTCAACGCCGCGGCCGGGCTGACCGTCGCCGGCCGAACCGCGACGCTGGCCGACGGGGTCGCCCTGGCCCGCGCCACGATCGACGGCGGCGCACCGGGCCGCCTGCTGGCCGCACTGCGCGCCGAGCGGGCCGAGCACGAGAAGGCCGTCGCCGCGGCCGAGGGAGCCCCGGCATGACCGTCGTCGAGCGGCCCTCGCGCCGGGCGCCAGGCCGGGCGCCGCGCACCGCCGCACCGTCGGTCGTCGACGAGATCGCCCGCCGCCGCGCCGCCGACGTCGCCACCGAGCTGGGAGCGGCCACGTACAGCGAGCTCGTCGGCCGGACCGTGGACGCGCCCGCTCCGCGCGACGTCGCCGGGCGCCTCGCCCGACCCGGGCTGCACCTCATCGCCGAGATCAAGCGCTCCTCGCCGTCGGCCGGTGCGATCGCCGCGCAGGGCGACGACCTCATCGCCCGGGCACGGGCCTACCAGGCCGGCGGCGCGGTCGCGATCTCGGTCCTGTGCGAGCCGCACTGGTTCGGCGGCTCCCTCGAGGACCTGCGGGCGGTCCGCGCGGCCGTCAGCGTGCCGGTCCTGGCCAAGGAGTTCGTCGTCGACGAGCGCCAGCTGCCCGTCCTGCGCGCCGCCGGGGCGGACCTCGTGCTCCTCCTGGCGGTCCTCCACCCGGCCCGGCGCCTGGCCCGCCTCGTCGGGCTCGCCCGCGACCTCGGCCTGGAGCCGCTCGTCGAGGCCCACGACGAGCGCGAGCTCGAGCGCGCCGTGGCGAGCGGCGCCCGCCTCATCGGCCTCAACAACCGCGACCTGCGGACGCTCCGGGTGGACCTCGAGCGGGCCGCTCGCCTGCGCCGGCTCGTCCCGGACGATCGGCTCGTCGTCGCCGAATCCGGCGTGCGCGAGCCGGCGACGATCGGCGACTGGCGGGCGCTCGGCTTCGACGCCGCGCTCGTCGGCGAGGCCCTCGTGCGCGCCGCCGACCCGGCCACCGCCGCCCGGGCGTTCGTGGCGGCCGGCGCGGATCCAACCGATCCGGCCTCGCAGGCGCGCGCTCCATTCGTGAAGATCTGTGGGATCACCGATGCGGCCGGCGTCCTGGCGGCGGTCGCCGCGGGTGCCGACGCCATCGGGCTCAACCTCGTGCCGGGCACGCCGCGCGCGCTGTCGCTCGACGAAGCGGTCGTCCTGGCCGGGCTGGCGCGCTCGGCGGCGCGGCGCCGGGCCGCGGCCGCGCGTCGTCGCGGTCACCGCCGACGCCCCCGCCGCGGAGCTCGCCCGCATCGTCGCCGTCCTCGACCCGGACGTCGTCCAGCTCTCCGGCGACGAGCCCCCGGCCACGGTCGCGAGCCTCGCCCGGCCCACCTGGAAGGCCATCCACCTGCCGGCCGTCGCGGACGGAGACGACGCCGCGATCGAGGCCGCCGCGTCGGCCGTCGTCGCGCGCGCCCGGACCTACCTCGCCGCCGGCGCCTGCGAGCGGATCCTCCTCGACACGGCCGGTGGCCCCCATCCGGGCGGCACGGGCGTCCGCGTGGATGGCGCGCTCGCCGCGGCCGTCGCCCGGCAGCTCCCGGTCATCCTGGCGGGCGGCCTCGACCCGGCCTCGGTCGGGGCGGCGGTCCTCGCCGTGCCGGCGGTCGGCGTGGACGTCGCCTCCGGCGTCGAGGCGCCGCGGGTCGCCGGCCGGCGGCCGCGCAAGGACCCGGTCCGCGTCGCCCTGTTCGTGAAGCGGGCGCGGGCCGCCCGCCTCGATCGGCCCAACGCGCCCTGCCGGCCCGACGCCGGTCCACCCCGGCCTGCTCGACGCCGACGCCGCGGGTCGCTGGGGCATCGAGCGCGAGTTCGGCGGCCGGTACGTCCCCGAGACGCTCATGGCCGCCCTCGAGCAGCTCGAGCGGGCGTACGCCGACCTGCGCGACGACCCGCGCTTCTGGGCCGAGCTGCGCGAGCGCCTGGCGACCTACGCCGGCCGTCCGACCCCGATCTACCGCGCCGACCGCATGGCCGAGGCGGTCCTGGCCGACGCCCGCGCGCTCCACGCCTCGGGTCGCGGCCGGGCCCTGCCGCCGGCCACCCTGCGGCTGTACCTCAAGCGCGAGGACCTGGCCCACACCGGCGCCCACAAGATGAACAACGCGCTCGGCCAGGCGCTCCTGACCCGACGGCTCGGCAAGACGCGGGTCATCGCCGAGACCGGCGCCGGGCAGCACGGCGTGGCGACCGCGACCGCCTGCGCGCTGCTGGGCCTGCCGTGCGTCGTGTACATGGGCGCCGAGGACGTGCGACGGCAGGCCCCCAACGTCCTCCGGATGCACGCCCTGGGCGCCGAGGTCCGGCCCGTCACGAGCGGCTCGGCGACCCTCAAGGACGCGGTCAACGAGGCGATGCGCGACTGGGTCACGAACGTGGAGACCACGCACTACGTGCTCGGGTCGGCGATGGGCCCGCACCCGTATCCGACGATCGTCCGGGACCTCCAGCGGCGGATCGGCGACGAGGCGGCCGCCCAGCTCGAGGCCGTCGAGGGGCGCCTGCCCGACCTCGCCCTGGCCTGCGTCGGCGGCGGCTCGAACGCGATCGGGCTCCTGAGCCGATTCATCGGCGAGCCCACGGTCCGCCTGGCGGTCGCCGAGGCCGCGGGGGAGGGGATCGCGACGGGCAGGCACGCGGCGGCGGTCGCCGGCGGGACGCCCGGCATCCTCCACGGTTCCCGCTCGCTCATGCTCCAGGACCGCGACGGCCAGGTGATCGAGGCCCACTCGCTGAGCGCCGGCCTGGACTACCCCGGGATCGGTCCCCAGATCGCCGCGCTGTGCGTCGCCGGTCGGGTCGAGCTGGCGGCTGCGACCGACGACGAAGCCGTGGCCGGCATGCGCCTGGGCGCTGCCACCGAGGGGATCCTGCCCGCCCTCGAGACCGCGCACGCCATCGCCGTGCTGCCGCGACTCCTGGCCGGCGTGGAGGGCTCCGGGGTCGCCTACCCGGACGAGACTCTGGTCCTGCTCGGCTTCAGCGGCCGGGGCGACAAGGACCTCGGCCACCTCGAACCGTCGGCGGAGGCGCACGGATGACCGGCGTGGCGGAGCGGGTGGCGACCGCGCCGCTCGGCACCAACGAGACCGCCGGCGCGCGGCGCATCGCGGCGGCCTTCGCCGCGGCCCGCACGGCCGGACGGGCGGCGCTGGTCCCGTACGTCGTCGCGGGCTATCCGGACGCCGAGACGAGCCTCGCGGCCGCGCTCGCCGCGGCGGACGGCGGGGCCGACCTGCTCGAGGTCGGACTGCCCTACTCGGACCCCCTCGCCGACGGCGCGACCCTCCAGCGCGCCTCGGGCACGGCGCTCGCCGCGGGCGCGACGCTGGACCGCTCGATCGAGCTCCTGCGCCGGATCGGCGCCGCCCGGCCGGGACTGCCGCTCGTCCCGATGGCCTACGCCAACCAGGTCATCGGCGGCGGCGACGGCCGCGCGGTCGCGACGCGCCTCGCCGAGGCCGGCGCAAGCGGGGTCATCGTGGCCGACCTCACGCCCGACGAGGGCGGCCCGTTCGAGGCGGTCGCCCGGGACCTCGGCCTCGCGGTCGTCTATCTCGTCGCCCCGACGACCGAGCCGGCACGGCGCGCCCGGATCGCCGCCCGGAGCGGCGGGTTCCTCTACTGCGTCTCGCTCGTCGGCGTCACCGGCGCGCGGGCCAGCCTGCCGGCGTCGGTCGGGCGGCTCGTCCGTGACGTCCGGGCCGCGTCCCCGATCCCGGTCGCGGTCGGCTTCGGGGTGAGCCGGCCGGCCCACGTCCGGGCCCTGGTGCGGGCCGGCGCGGATGGCGTGATCGTGGCCTCGGCGCTCGTCGACGCCCTCGGCCCGGACGGCCGCGACGTCGCGCGCCTCGGCCGGCTCGTGGCGGATCTCCGTTCCGCCCCGCACGTCGCGTAGGCCCCGTCGCCTGAGCGTCGCCGTCTCGATCGAGGCGAGCCCGAAGAAGGTCTTCGCGTCGCGTCGTGGACTGGCCGGGCTGGTCCCGCGCGGGCAAGACCGAGGAGCTCGCCTCGAGGCGCTCGCCGCCTCGGCCGAGCGCTACGCGGTCGTCGCGCGCGAGGCGGGGGTCGCCGATCGCGCTGCCGGTCGCCGCGAGACTTCGAGATCGTCGAACGGGTCCCGGGCGGGTCGGGCACGGAGTTCGGCGTGCCCGAGCGCGTCACCGACCTCGACCGCCGGCCATCCTCGCTCGCCGACGCCGAGCGCCTGGCCGCGATCGTCGCCGCTTCCTGGGCCATCTTCGACCGGGTCGTCGCCGGCGCCCCGGCCGCGCTCCGCAAGGGTCCCCGGGGCGGTGGCCGGGACCGCGACAAGATCGTCGCCCACGTCGTCGAGGCGGACTGGTACTACTCGCGCGAGATGGGGCCGCGGATCCCGCAGCCCGACCCGACGGACCGTGCGGCGGTCGAGGTCGAGCGCGCCGCGATGCTCGAGATCCTCCGCCAACCCTCGGACGGCTCACCGCTGGCCGGCCGGAAGTGGCCCGTCCGCTATGCCGCCCGGCGCGTCGCCTGGCATGCCCTCGACCACGCCTGGGAGATCGAGGACCGGATCGACCCCGGCGACCTGACCTCAGCTTCCCGGTCGCACCGCTGCCGGTGCGGCTCCACCGTGCGTCGCCGCATGGCGACGATCGAGTCCCAGGACGATCCAGGCGATCCCGTTCAGGGCGATACCGAGGTGCGCCAGGGAGCCAATGATCGTCGCGAGTCGCCCCGACGTCAGACCGAGCTGCGCGATCCCCATGAACGCAAGCGGGAACCGATCGCGAGGGACAGCCCGCCCAGCCGCGTGACGACCCCCAGCCGCGCCGTCACCATCCCGAACCGCAATTCGTCAGCCAGAGCGCGATCGCCGCCGACAGGAAATCGGGCCCGTAGTCTCCGGCGCCGGGCTGCCCTGGCTGACCGACGAGCCGGACGACGAGGGCCAGGTACCACGCGTTGGCGAGCACCGCCGGGATCGCGGCCAGGCCAGCGAGCCACCGCGGCGCACGTGCACCTGTCGCCGGTGCACGCCCATGACGATCGCGATCGCGCCCGCGTTGAAGACGACGAGCCGCAGGTTGAAGAGGTCCGGAGTCATCTCGAACGGAAGGAGGGCCGGCAGGAAGGCGGGAACGAGCAGGAACGCGCCACTGACGATCCCGCCAGAGCCAAGCACCCGAGACGAGGGCGACGGGGCGCGCGGCGAGTGAGTGAGCCACGGTCCGGTCCCCACGTACGCGCTCGGATGCGACCGTGACCGCCAGGTCGCCGAGCGTTCGCAGCCAGATCATCGCGACCCCGGTCCGCCCGCGACCGGTCCGCGCGTCCCGGAGCTGGTCGCCGAAGTGCTGCACCATCGCGTCGGCGAACCGTTCCCGGAACGCGGCGGGATAGAAGCGCAGCAGCGCCCGGTATACGCGTTCGTGCGCCCCGTCGTGCGGAGTCACGCGCCGGACTCGAGCGCCCACGGCGCGGCGGCGCGGACGAGGGTCTCCAGGCGCCGGACCTCGGCCGTCGCCACCGCCCGGCCGACCGCCGTGAGCCGGTAGTAGCGCCGGCGCTGGTCGTCGAGCTCGGGATCCGGGCGCTCGTCGCACTCCTCGATCAGACCATCGTCGAGGAGGCGCCGGATGGTCGTATAGATGCCGCCGGGGCCCAGCCGCGTCGCGCCCTCGGTCATCCGCTCGATCTCGCGCATGATCGCGTAGCCGTGCCGTTCCTCCGGGCCGATGGCGATGAGGACGTGCATCGCCGTCCGGGACAGGGCCGGCATCCGGTCAGGGCGAGCGGCGGTTTCCATGAGCCGGACTATATCAACTACTGATGCATTGTCAACAGACATATTCGACCGAAGCCCACCTGCCTCAGCCGCCCCGGTCACCCCGCTCCTGGCGACGGTCGCGCGCCTCCAGGGAGCGCGCGGCGGCCATGAGTCGTCGGTAGATCGCGAGGAGCTCGGCCTGGGGGAGGGGACCGACGTTGGCCATCGTCGCCCGCAGCAGGACCTCTCGCTCCCGCTCGACGTCCCGGATCGCGCGCCGCCCGTCGGCGGCCTTCACCCGGCCGACCGACCGGGCGAGCTCGGTGCGCTCGTTCAGGAGGCCGACGATGCGCCGGTCGAGGGCGTCGATCCGCCGGCGCAACCGGCGCAGCTCGGCCGACTCCGGGACGGGCGCCGGGCCCGGGGGTCAGCCACCGGATATCGTCCCTTCGAAGACGCGCCGGGCGATCGACTCGAGCGCCACGTCGTAGCCCGCCGCCCCCCGGCCCACGATCGACTCGAGGGCGATGTCGGCGAGGAAGTTCACCTTGCGGAACGGCTCGCGCGTCGCCGGATCGGAGAGGTGGACCTCGATGAACGGGCGCTGGACGGCGAGGAGTGCGTCCCGGAGCGCGACCGACGTGTGGGTCAGCCCGCCCGCGTTGACGATCGCGACGTCGAAGTCCCGTTCATGCAGGCGATCGATGAGGGCGCCCTCGTGGTTCGACTGGAAGAACCGCACGGCGAGGCCGAGCTGGGCCGCCCGCGCCGCGATCCCCGTGTGGATCTCCTGGAGCGTCGCCCGCCCGTAGATCTCCGGCTCGCGTGTGCCGAGCAGGTTGAGGTTCGGGCCCTGGAGGACGAGGACGGTCGTCACCGGCCGGCTCCCCTGGCGCCGGAAGCCGCCGAAGCCGACACCGGCGCCGGCTCGGCGAGGACCCCGGAGATCGTGTCGTGGACGAGCTCCGCGGGCACGTCGGCCCGGACGACGGTGCCGTCCGCCGTCGGCAGGACCCAGCGCAACTGGCCGGCGGCATGCTTCTTGTCGGTGCCCATGAGCTCGAGCACCCGGTCGATGGCGTACGGCAGCCGGCCGACTCCCAGCCCCAGCGCGTCGAGGAGCCGCTCCGCGCGGTCGGCCCGCTCGGGCGGCGTCAGGTCGAGCGCGACACCGAGCCGGCAGGCGACCCGGAGCCCGTAGGCGACGGCCTCCCCGTGGAGCAGCCCCTGGTAGCCCGCGGCCGCCTCGAATGCGTGGCCGGCGGAGTGGCCCAGGTTGAGGGCGATCCGGCCGCCGGCCGCGCCCTGCTCGCGCTCGTCGGCGAGGACGACCTCGACCTTGGCCCACATCGAACGCTCGACGAGCTCGGCCAGCGCGCCCGACTCGACGGCCGCGTCCTCGCCGCGGGCGATCGCGTCACCGTCGCGCTCGAGCAGCTCGAACAGGCGCTCGTCGCCGAGGAGCGCCATCTTCACCGCCTCGCCGAGGGCCGCCCGGCGCTGGCGTTCGGGGAGGCTGCGCAGCAGGCCGATGTCGATGACCACGGCCGCCGGCTGGTGGAATGCGCCCACGAGGTTCTTGCCCTCGGGCAGGTCGACCGCGGTCTTGCCCCCGATGGCCGAATCGATCTGGGCGACGAGTGTCGTGGGGACGTGGATGACCGGCACGCCCCGCAGCCACAGCGCGGCGAGGAGCCCAGCCGCGTCGCCCAGGGCGCCGCCGCCGATCGCGACCAGGGGCTCGCCGCGTTCGGCCCGCAGCCGGGCCAGGGCGCTGGCCGCCGTCTCGATCACCGCCAGGCGCTTGGCCGCCTCGCCGCCCGGCAGCTCGACGACCTCGACCGTGAGCCCGCGGCTGCGCAGCCCGTCGGCGATCGCGGCCCCGGCCGCCGCCCACGCGCCGGGCTCGGACACGAGGATCGCCCGTCGCGCGTCCGTCCGGGACAGCGCTTCGGCGACCGCCTCCGCGGCGATCCCGTCGCCGATCACGAAGCGGCCGATCTTCGTCTCGGCGTCGAACAGCCGCGCACCCTGCCGGAGCCCCGTCGTCAGCAGCCCCTCGATGCCGAGGGCGATCCCACCGGGCTCCGCGAGCGCGTTCACCCGATGGCCGGCGGCGTAGAAGCGCTCCCGGCTGATGAGCAGCGCCCGGACCGCCCCGATCGGGTCGCGGCCGACGATGAGCGGCCGGACGGTCCGGCTGTGGCGGAGGCGCTGGGCGAGCGCCTCGGGACGACCGTCGAGCCAGACGAGGAGCCGGCCGTGGGCCAGCCGCCAGCGGTTGCGCGGGTCGACCACGGTCCCGCCGCCCGTCGCGATGACCCGCCGGACCTCGGGGTCGGGGTCGGGGTCGCCGAGCGCCTCGACGGCCGCGGCCTCGCGGGCCCGGAAGCCCGCCTCGCCCTCGCCCTCGAAGATCGCCGGGATGGCCCGGCCGGCGGCCGCCTCGATCGTGTCGTCGAGGTCGATGAACGCGGCGCCGTGGCGGTGGGCGAGCCGGCGCCCGACCGCGCTCTTGCCGCTGCCGGGCAACCCGACGAGGACGACGTCCATCGCCGGTCAGTCGTCCCCGCCCGAGCCGGCGACGTCGCTGCCGGCGTGGGGCGTGGTGGACGCGCGCTCGCTGCGGGGGCGGGCGATGCGCTCGCGGTAGCGGGCGAGGTTGTCGGCCGTCTCGGCCATCGAGTCGCCGCCGAACTTGTCGAGAGCGAAGTCGGCCAGCGTGAGCAGGACCATGGCCTCGCCGACGACCCCCGCCGCCGGGACGACGCTGATGTCGCTGCGCTCGTAGTGCGCCTTGGCCACGGCCTCGCCGGTCAGGAGGTCGGCCGACGGCAGCGGCCGGGCGAGTGTGGAGATCGGCTTGACCGCGCCACGGACGACGATCGGCTCACCGTTCGACACGCCGCCGGTCAGCCCGCCGGCGTTGTTCGTGCGGTGGATCCAGTGGCCGTCGGCCGCGCGGCCCTCGATGACGTCGTGGACCTGCGATCCGAACCGGCGCGTCTGCTCGAAGCCGAGCCCGAACTCGACGCCTTTGACGATGTTGATGCTCATCACGGCCGCCGCGAGGGCCCCGTCGAGCCGGCGGTCCCAGTGGACGTAGCTCCCGAGGCCGACCGGGACGCCGTGGGCGACGACCTCGAACACCCCGCCGACCGTGTCCCCGTTCGAGCGCGCCTCGTCGATCCGGGCGATCATCCGCCCCTCCGCGTCGGGGTCCGGGCAGCGCAGCGGGGAGGCGTCGGCCTCCTCCCGCGAGCGGGTGGCGTTGGCCGGATCCAGGGCGACGCCGCCGACCTCGGCGGTGAACGACCAGACCTCGATGCCGAGCTCGCGCAGGAACGCCCGGGCGACCCCGCCCGCGGCGACGCGGGCTGTCGTCTCGCGGGCCGACGCCCGCTCGAGCACGTTGCGCACGTCGTCGAAGCCGTACTTGAGCGCGCCGGCAAGGTCCGCATGGCCGGGCCGGACCCGCGTCACCGGCGTCGCCCGGGCCTCGCCGCTCTCCGCCCGCGCCGCGAGCTCGGCCGCTTCGGAATCGCCGAGGGCCTCGACCTGCATGACCCGCGTCCAGTTCTCCCAGTCGCGGTTGCGGACCTGGAGGAGGATCGGCGAGCCGAGCGTCCTGCCGTGGCGGACCCCGGCGAGGATCTCGGCCCGGTCCTGCTCGATCGTCTGGCGCGCGCCACGGCCGTAGCCGCGCTGGCGACGCCCCAGGTCGACGGCCAGCTCGTCTGCGCTCAGGGCGAGGCCGGCCGGCAGCCCCTCGACCGTGACGCCGAGCGCCTGGCCGTGGGACTCCCCGGCCGTCAGGAACCGCAGGCGTCCCACGCGCTAGTCGCCCGCGGGCAGGGCGGCCGCGGTGGCTCCCGCGCGGTCCGCGGCGGATGCGTCGGCGGTGGCGTCGTCGGCCGATTCCTCGCGCGCGGCCAGCGCCGCGTCCAGGCGCTCGCGCATCAGGTCGAGCGGGGCGGACTGCCCGGTCCACAGCTCGAACTGGGCGGTCCCCTGGTGGAGGAGCATCTCCAGGCCGTTGCTCGTCGCGTCCGCGCCGGCCGCGGCCGCCTCGCGCAGGAACCGCGTCTGGGGCGGGTTGTAGATGAGGTCCATGACCAGGAGCCCGGCCGGGATGATCTCGGCCGGCAGGGGCGACACGTCGCCGTGGAGCCCGATCGAGGTCGCGTTGATGAGCACGCGCGTCTTGAGCAGCTCGGCCTCGATGATCGAGACGTGCCAGGGCATCGCCCGCAGCTCCATGTGGGCCGCACTCTTCGTGAAGTGCTTGACCAGCGCCTCGGCGCGATGGAGATGGCGATTGAAGACGACGACCCGCTGGAAGCCGGCCGTGATGAGCGCGTAGACGACCGCCCGGCCGGCCCCGCCCGCACCGAGCACGACGGCCTGCTTGGGCATCTTCTGGCGGCCGACGAGACGGTCGAGGCCGACCTTGAACCCGGCCACGTCCGTGTTGTGGCCGACGAGCCGCTTGCCGTCCTTGGTGATCGTGTTGACGGCGCCGGTCGCCTGGGCCTCCTCGGTGAGCCGGTCGAGGAGCGCGACGACCCGCTCCTTGTGCGGGATCGTGACCTGGGCGCCCAGGAAGTCGGACCCGCGCACGTCATGGATGACCGCGGCCAGCTGGGGCACGGTCACGTCGAGCAGCTCGTGGCGCGCGTCGATGCCGCGTTCGTCGAACGCGGCCTGGAGCATCGGCCCGGACAGGGAGTGGGCCACGGGGTGACCGATGAGGACGACGCGCTTGCTCACGCCTGCACCCTTTCGAGTTCGTCGAAGAAGCCCGGGTACGAGATGACGGCACTCCCCGGCCGGGAGATGACGGTCCGGCCGGAGGCGATGAGGCCGGCGATGGCGAAGGTCATCGCGAGGCGATGGTCGGCGAGGCTGTCCGTTGCGTCGCCGTGGAGGGCCGTCGGTCCGACGATCCGGAGGTCGTCGCCGTCGATGGTGACGTCCGCGCCGAGCGCCCGAAGCCCGGCCGCGATGCCGGACAGGCGATCGGATTCCTTGTGCCGCAGCTCGCCGGCGCCGCGGATCACGGTCGTGCCGCGGGCCTGGGTCGCCGCGAGGCAGAGGACCGGGATCTCGTCGATCGCGGCGGCCACCTCGGCCGGGCCGATGTCGAGCGCCTGCAGCTCGGACGATCGGACGGTCAGGTCCGCGATGGGCTCGCCGATCCCGTCGTCCGGTCGCTCGGCGCGCTCGTCGATCCGGGCGCCCATCGCCCGGAGCAGGTCGATGACCGCCCGGCGGGTGGGGTTGACGCCGACGCCGCGCAAGGTCAGCGCGGCATCCGGGTGGATGGCGCCGGCGACGAGCCAGAACGCGGCCGCCGAGACATCGCCCGGGACGCGTTCCGTGACAGCTCGCACGACCATCCCTCCCTGCACCGTCCAGGCGACCAGTGGGCCGCCCGCCGGCCCGTCTCGCTCGACCTCGGTCCGCTCCACCGGGACGCCGCGCGCCCGGAGCATCCGTTCCGTGTGATCCCGTGTGGCGATCGATTCCCGGACCGTCGTCCGCCCGACGGCTCGGAGGCCCGCCAGCAGGATCGCCGACTTGACCTGGGCGCTGGGGACGTTGGTCGTCCAGTCCGCTGCCCGGAGCGGGGTATGACCGACCACGGTCACGGGCGGTAGGGTGTCGTTCCGGCGGGCATGGACCTGCGCCCCCATGGATCGCAGGGGTTCGATGATACGAGCGACCGGACGGCCTCGCAACGAGGAGTCGCCGCTCAACACCTCCGTCAGCGGCAGGCCGGCGAGCATGCCGGTCGCCAGGCGCAGGCTCGTCCCCGAGTTGCCGCAGTCGAGGACGTCGTCGGGCTCGCGCAGGCCGTCGGCGCCGGGCGACACGACCACGTAGTCCACGGTCCGGCCGTCGTCCCGGATCCGCTCGACCGTTACTCCCAGGGCGCGCACGATGCCGGCCGTCGAGCGCACATCGGCCCCGTCGCCGGCGGCCTCGATCCGGCTCTCGCCGTTCGCGAGGGCGGCCAGCAGGAGCGCCCGATGGCTGATCGACTTGTCGCCGGGCACGTGGAGCTCGCCACGCAGCCGCGTGGCCGGCCGGACGGTCGCGGTCGCCTCGTCCGCGCCCGACGTCGCGTGCCTGCCCGCCGCTCGCTCGCCGATCGGCGTTCCGGTGCCGCTCACGGCCGGCTCGCGCCGTCGGCCCCGACAGCGGGACCGGACAGGACCGGGTCGCCGTGGAGGGCGCGGACCTGCTCGTGGACCGGGATGAGGGCGGCCATGAGCGCCCCGAACTGCTCGATCGTGATCTGCTGCTCGGCGTCCGAGAGGGCCTCGTCCGGGCGCGGATGAACCTCGACCATGACCCCGTCGGCCCCCACGGCGACTCCGCCCAGGGCGAGCGGCCGGACCAGCCAGCGCTTGCCGGTCGCATGGCTCGGGTCGACGATGACCGGCAGGTGGGTCAGGTGATGGAGGAGCGGCACCGCCGCCAGGTCCATCGTGTTCCGGGTGTAGGTCTCGAACGTCCGGATGCCCCGCTCGCACAGGATGACGTTCGGGATTGCCGGAGCTGACGATGTACTCCGCGGCCATCAGCCACTCCTCGATCGTGGCGCCATAGCCGCGCTTGAGCATCACCGGCCGGGCGACCCGGCCGACCGCGGTGAGCAGCGAGTAGTTCTGCATGTTGCGGGTGCCGATCTGGAGGATGTCGGCGTACTCGGCCACGATGTCGACCTGGTTGGGCTCCATCACCTCGGTGATGACCGGCAGGCCGGTCCGCTCGCGGGCCTCCGCGAGGTAGCGCAGCGCCTCGACGCCGAGGCCCTGGAACGAGTACGGGCTCGTGCGCGGCTTGAAGGCGCCGCCGCGCAGGATCGTCGCGCCGGCCGCCTTGACCCCGTCGGCCGTCTCGAAGAGCTGGTCGCGGCTCTCCACGGAACAGGGGCCGGCCATGATCGTGAGGCCCCCGTCGCCGACCGCCGCGTCGAGCACCCGGATCACCGTGTCCTCGGGGTGGAACTCGCGCGAGGTGAGCTTGAACGGCCGGCTGATCGGCGTGACAGTCTCCACGCCAGGCAGCGCGCCGAGGCGGCTCATGAGCACCGGCTTGCGCGCGCCCACCTCACCGACGACCGCGATGACCTTCCGTTCCGTGCCGAGATGATCGAACGGCGTCAGCCCTTCGGCCAGGAT
This sequence comes from uncultured Chloroflexia bacterium, assembly GCA_963806175.1. Lineage (GTDB taxonomy): Bacteria > Chloroflexota > Limnocylindria > Limnocylindrales > CSP1-4 > SPCO01. Next base: position 1,476,174 of record CAWDXA010000011.1, on the reverse strand, counting down.
CGCGCTCTTGACGCCGAGCACCTCGGCCTCCGAGGCCGTGACGGCCATGACGACGATCATCCCTGCGGGTCCTTCCTCGACGACGGGGAAACAAAAAAGCAGAGGTCTTGCCTCTGCTTCACCCCGGCACATCCCGTGCTCCGGATCAGTGTCCGGAAGCGGTCATGCCGGGGCGCGGTAAAAGTAGTAGCGGTCCATCAGTGTCGCGGACACTAGCCGAGCGTGCCGCACGATGTCAACGGCGGGGGTGGCCGGGACGCCGGCGCGATACGCGACCCGGCGTCCGGCAGATCCCCGACCGGTCAGCGTTTGGTCGGCTTCTCCGCATCGTCGGGTTCGGCCGAATCGTCTGCGAGCAGCCGATAGACCTGGCGCCGCGCATCGGTGAGGATCCGGATGCTCTCCTGGCGGGCCTGGGCGGAGCCCATCCGCTCGACCTGCATGACCGCGCCGACGAACTGGCGCACGAGCTCCGGCAGGTCGGTGGCGCCGTCGGGCGATCCATCGGCCCACGGCCGCGGGGTGGGGTTGGCCGTTGCATCGGCGCGGCCGGCGTCGGTCAGGGTGTAGGTCCGACGGCCATCGACTTCTTCGCTTGTGACCAGGCCCTCATCGGCGAGGAGCTGAAGCGTAGGGTAGACGGATCCGGCGCTCGGCCGCCAACGGCCGCCGCTCTGGGCCTCGAGCGCCTGGATGACTTCGTAGCCGTGCATCGGCTTGGTCATGAGGGCCGCGACGATGAGCGGACGGACCTCGCCGCGTCGGATGAGCGGGCCGCGGCCCCCTCGGTCACGGCCGAACATGCCGCGAACGCCGAAGGGCAGATCGCCCGGCCAAGGGCCACGATGCGGGTCTCGATGATGGTGCCGGACGTCGGCATGGGTGTTGGTGCGGAACACGATGTTCCTCCTGTGGTGATTACGCGTAACGTCGCGTGGCATCACGATATATCGTTATATGACGACTGTCAAGGGGCTCGTGCGGATCGACCTGGCGGTCGTCCTCGGTCGGTCGGCGAGCGACACGCGCCGAACGCTCGTGTCGAGCGGGGCCGATGGCCCATGGTAGGATTCGCGCTCGCCGCGCCGTGTGGAGAGGTCGCATAGAGGTCTAGTGCAGCGGTTTGCTAAACCGCCAAGTGGGGTAACCTGCTTCGAGGGTTCGAATCCCTCCCTCTCCGCCAGTCCTCGCGCAGCGTCGCGTGCGCCCGTAGCTCAGTGGATAGAGCGTCAGGTTGCGGACCTGAAGGTCGTGGGTTCGAGTCCCGCCGGGCGCGCCACCTCTCCCCTTGGGAACGATCCCGGCGGCAGTGCCACGCTTGCACGGGCACGTGCGCCTTGCGACCATGAACCGGTCATGGGCAAGCACCCCGCCACCACCTCGATCCCCGCCGAGCGGCTCGAGCAGTACGACCGCCTGATCGCCACCCAGCCGGACGTGCAGCGCAAGGGCGCGACCGTCCCGTACACGTCGCTCAACGGGCACATGTTCAGCTTCCTCTCGCCGACCGGGACGCTGGCACTGCGGTTGCCACCGGGCGACCGCGAGGCGTTCCTCGAGCGGTACGCGACGACGCTCCACGAGGCGTACGGGACGGTGATGAGGGACTGGGTATCGGTCCCGGACGCGCTTCTCGCCGACACGGAGGAGCTCGCTCCCCACTTCCGTGCCAGCTACGCGTACGTGACCGCCCGGAGGCCCAAGCCGACGCGCCGGAGGGGCTGAACGAACCGAAGACGCTGCGCGGTGCACCGTACCCTTCGCACATGCCCGCCCCCGTCCTCCCGCCACCTCCGCCGCCCGAGGCGGGCGCGATCGCGGACGCCTTCGGCCTCGGCCGTCCTTCGGGCCCGCCCGTCGCCGCGGCGCGAGGCGAGCTCGGCCGGATCTGGCGACTCGAGACGACGACCGGCACCTGGGCCGTCAAGGAGATCTTCGAGCCGGAGTCTGAAACGGACGCGCAGGCCGACGTCGCCTTCCAGGAAGCGGCCCTTGCCGCCGGCGTCCCGATGCCGAGGCCGGTCGCCAGTCGCGCCGGCACGGTCCTCGTTCAGGCCGCGGCGCCGGACCGGCGGGTGACGGTTCGCGTCTACACCTGGGTCGACATCGCCCAGCCGGTCCAGCGGGCCGCGGCAACCGACGCCGCCGCGATCCTCGCCCGGCTCCACGCCCTCGCCATCGCCGATGACCGCCCGATGGACCCGTGGTTCACGGACGTCGTCGCGACCGAACGCTGGCGCGAGCTCCTCGCGACGACCGAACGCGCAGCCGTCGCCTGGGTGCCGACGCTGGCGCGCCTGGTGTCCGAGGTCATCGCCGGCGAGCCGATCATCCGAGGGGGCCGCCACCGGCCGACGATCTGCTGCCACCTCGACTTCAACCCCGAGAACGTGCTCCTCGACGCGCACGGTCAGGCCGTCGTCGTGGACTGGGAGAACTCCGGTCCCGCCTCCGCCGAGCAGGAGCTCGCGTCCGTGCTGGCGGAGTTCGTGCCCGACCCGAGCGATACCCGCGCGTTCCTGCGTGCCTACGCCGACGCGGGCGGACCGGCCACGCTCCGGGACGCCTCGTCCTTCGCGATGTGCCTGGCGTTCCAGGCCGAGCTCGTTGCCTGGTATGCCGAGCGCGCGATCGATCCGAAGCTGTCCGAAGAGGACCGTGCCCGCTCCGTCCACTGGATCGAGGACATCGCCGCGAACGTCTTCACGCCCACCCGGATCGACGCGTGGCTGGCCGCCGCGGGGGAACCGTGATCGTCGTCGGTGGCGAGGCGCTCGTGGACCTCCTCGTCCGCCCGGACGGCAGCGTCACCGCGACGCACGGCGGCGGGCCGTTCAACACCGCGCGCACGATCGGCCGGCTCGGCGTCCCGGTCACCTTCCTCGGGCGCCTGTCCGCGGACCGGTTCGGCCGGGCGATGGCCGCCCGGCTGGTCGACGACGGTGTCACGCTCGGCTGCCCGGATCCGACAACCGAGCCAACGACGCTCGCGCTGGCCGAGCTCGACGCCGGCGGCCAGGCGCGCTACCGCTTCTACATCGAGGGGACCTCCGCACCCGGCCTCCGGCCCGACGATCTGCTGGCCGTCCGGGCCAAGGCGCCCGTCGCCGTGCATGTCGGGACGCTCGGCCTCGTCACCGAGCCGATGGCCTCCACGCTCGAGGCGTTCGTCGGGGGCCTCAGGTCCGACGTTGTCGTCATGCTCGACCCGAACTGCCGCCCATCGGTCATCGCCGATCCGGCCGCCTACCGGGCCCGCATCGGGCGCGTCGTCCGGCGGGCCGACGTCGTCAAGGTGAGCCACGAGGACCTCGCGTTCCTCCGGCCGGGCGAACCCGCGGTTGACGCGGGCCGCGCCCTGCTTGGGCGAGCCGGGCAGGGTGGCCCAGCAGTGGTGCTGCTGACGGCCGGCCCGGAACCCGTCGCCGCGCTCACGCGGGCCGGCGAGATCGCCGTCGTGGTCCGTCCGGTCGAGGTCGTCGACACGGTGGGTGCCGGCGACGCGCTCGGCGGCGCGTTCCTGGCCTGGTGGATCGGCTCGCGACTCGGTCGGGCGGAGCTCCAGGACCCCGACACGCTGCGCCGGGCCGTCGCCGCCGCGGTCGAAGTCGCCGGGGTCACCTGCCGGCGTGCCGGCGCGGACCCGCCGCGGCTCGCCGAACTCCCGGCGACAGGCGCGTTTCGGCGGCATAGTTGACAGGTTCCGGCATGTATCTCGGGTAGTCTCGTGGCATGCGATGGCGCTCCCGTCGCCAGCCACGCGAGGTGTCCCCGATGTTCAATTTCGAGCTCTATCGCATCATCGAAGCCGAGCGCCAACGCGATCTCGAGCGGACCATCCGGCACCGTCGGCTCCTCCGCCTCCTCGCGATCCGGCCGGCCCCGCCGGAGACCGACGACACGCGGCTCGCCGATCGCGACCACCGGACAGCGGCACCCTGCGCCCAGGAGCTCGGGCCGGCTCGCTAGGAGGCCGTGGTCCGACGCCGGGGGCTCGGGACCGGGGTGGCAGGGGCCGCCTCGGTCCCGCCGTATACGGCCAGGACCGCCGCGGCCCGGCTGGCGATGCGGGCCCGCATCGCCGCGGGTTCGAGGACCTCGAGTCCGCCGCCCGCCCCGAGCAGGCGGCCCGGCACCTCATCCGGCCAGTCCAGCCTCAGGCGCAGATGGAGCCAGCCCTCGGCATCGGGCGTGTCGAGGCGCTTCGCGGTGTCGACGGCGCGCGGGCCGACGGCGTCGATGAGTCGCTCCAGGTGGGCCGGGTCGATGCGGACCGTCACCTCGACCCGCGGCGTGTCGCGTTCGTAGGCCGCGGTCGATTCCGACCAGTGCGCCGCGAGGTCGAAGCCCGGCGGGCGTTCGAACGGTTCCGCCAGGGGCGTCACCCCGGCGACCCGCGAGGCGCGGTAGGTCCGGATCTGGCCTTCGGAGCTCGCGACGAGGTACCAGACGCCGGCCTTGAGCACGACGCCGAGCGGCTCGACCACCCGCCGGACGATCTGATCGCCGCGCTCGTAGTCGAGCGCGATCCGGCGCTCGCCCCAGACCGCCTCGGCCAGCGCGGCCAGGTGCGGCACCGCCTCGCCGGTCGCGAACCAGCCGGCCGGATCGAGATGGAACCGCTGGACGAGGCGCGACGCACGCGCCCGCAGCTCGGTCGGGAGGGCCGCCATGACCTTGAGCTGGGCGGCGGCGACGACGGTCCCGAGGCCGAGCTCGGCCGCGGGGCCGGGCAGGCCGGAGAGGAACAGAGCCTCGGCCTCGTCGGCCGTCATGCCGGTCAGGCGCGTCCGGTACCCGTCGACGAGCCGGATCCCGCCGTGCGGCCCGCGATCGGCGTAGATGGGCACGCCCGCCGCGCTCAGCGCGTCAACGTCGCGGTGGATGCTCCGCACGGATACCTCGAGCTCGCGCGCGAGCTCGGCGGCGGTCAGGCCACCCCGGGCCTGGAGCAGGAGGAGCAAGGAAACGAGGCGCGAGGCACGCACGGCGGTGTCAGCATACGCGGAAACATGCCAGAAGATGTCATGGATCTCTGGAGACGGCGAAGGTGGAAGCCGCGGCGGGCCCCCGGCACACGCCTAGAATGGCGACGGGGTCCCGCCGGACAGCGCGGCCCGGAGTGTGGAGGCAAGGGTGGAGCGCGTCGGGTTCGTGGGGCTCGGGACGATGGGCACGGCGATGGCCGGCCATCTCGGGCGGGCCGGCCACCCGCTGACCGTCTGGAACCGCACGCCCGGACGGGCCGCGGAGCTCATCGCGGCCGGGGCCCGCGAAGCTACCAGCCCCGCCGAGCTCGGGGCCGGGTCGGACGTCGTCTTCGTCTGCGTGTCGGACACCCCGGACGTGGAGGCGGTCCTGTTCGGGCCGGCCGGCGTGTCCGAGGGTCTGGCCCGAGGCGGCCTCGTCATCGACTGCTCGTCGATCAGCCCGTCCTCGACCCGTGCTTTCGCCGCCCGCCTGGCCGAGGCCGGGGTGGCCTACGTTGACGCTCCGGTGTCGGGCGGCAGCGAGGGTGCCCAGAAGGCGACCCTGACGATCTTCGCCGGGGGCGAGCCCGAGGCGGTCGAGCGGGCGCGACCGCTCCTCGAGCGGCTCGGCTCCAAGATCACCCATTTCGGGCCGGCCGGCTCGGGCCAGGCGGTCAAGGCCGTCAACCAGGTCATGATCGCGGGCGTGTACCTCGCCGTGGCCGAAGGACTCGTCCTGGCGCTCAAGGCGGGCCTCGATCCGGACCAGGTCGTGGCCGCTCTCGGCGGGGGCGTGGCCGGCAGCTGGATCCTCGCCAACCGGAGCGCCCGGATGCTGGCCAACGAGTACCCGCTCGGCTTCAAGACACGGCTCCACCTCAAGGACCTGGGGATCGCCCTGAACCTCGCCCGCGAGCTGGGTGCGGTCATGCCCCTGGCCGGCCTCGCGGCGCAGCTCGAGAACGGGCTCGTCGCGCGCGGCTACGGCGACGAGGACATGTCGAACCTGGCCCGCGCGATCCGCGAGCTGTCCGGCCTCGACTGAGGGGCTGGTCGGCGCTCAGCCGCCGACGATGGCCGGGAGAGGCGTCGAGAGGAGCAACGGCTCGCCGAGCCGGGCCGCGTACTGCGGCCGGAAGCGCTCCACGTTGTAGAGCGTCTCGACGTCGACCTTGCGCGGCCCGAGCGAGGGATCGGGCAGCGGGGCGTGGGCGTACTTGCCGTCGCGGATCGCGACCATCCGCCCGACGACCCCGTCCGCCAGCAGGTCCATCGCCACGTTCGCGAACGTCGTCGCAACGAGCTGGTCGAGCATGTCCGGCTGGCCCGAGCGCAGGTCGTAGGTGAGCTCGGAGGCGACGGTCTCGATGCCGGTCCGGGCCTTGAGCTCGATCGCCAGCGACTCACCGATGTTGGCCTTGTGGCGATGCCCGAACGCATCGGCCTCGCCGATGTCGACCATCTTCGCGCCCTGCCAGATGGCGCCCTCGGCCGTGATGACGAACCCGTAATGGGACGGGTTGTCGGCGTGGTCCGCGGCGAGCACGCCGGCCAGCGCATCGAGGTCGTACGGCGCCTCCGGGATGACGCAGCGACCCGAGGTGACGTAGGCCGTGAACAGCGCCGAGAACCCGGCGTCACGCCCGAAGATCCGGAACACGCCGATCCGCTCGTGCGACCCGAGGGTGGTCCGCTGGCGATCGATGAGCTCCTTCGCCCGGGTGATCGCCGAGGAGAAGCCGATGCAGTACTCGGTCCCCTGGACGTCGTTGTCCATCGTCTTGGGGATGGCGATCAGGGGCACGCCCTGGTCGGCCAGGACGCGCGAGAAGGACAGCGTGTCGTCGCCACCGATCGTGACCAGCTGGTCGAGCCCCAGCTCCGCGATGTGCTCCAGGACGAGCGGCGTGAGGTCGTAGGTCTTCTCGTCGACCCGGAGCGCCGCGCGACGCTCCTCGGACAGCCAGGACGGCAGGCGATCGATGCCCATCTTGCGGGGATTGGTCCGCGACGTGTGGAGGACGGTGCCACCGGTCCGGTCGATCGTCCGGGTCGAGATCCGGTCGAGGGGCCGGATGTACTCGGGGTCGAGGTTGCCGTCGCCGCGGACGCGGCCGTGGGTCAGCCCCTCCCAGCCGCGCCGGATGCCGAGCACCTCGTAGCCCTGCTCGGTGGCCCGGTAGGTGACGCTCTTGATGACCGAATTCAGGCCCGGCACGTCGCCGCCGCCCGTGAGGATCCCGATCCGCCGCGCTCGTCCCATCGCCCGCTCCCATCGCGCTCGCTGGCCGCCGCGCTGGTCGTCCCAGCCCGTGTGGTCCCTGCCCGCGAATCCTAGCGCGTGACCGCGCACCTCCGCCTGAGAACCGACCGCGGCCTGTATAGTCGGGGCGATGAACTACGAACTTTTCATGGGCGAGGCCCTGGCCGAGGCGAAGCTCGCCGTCGGTCGAGGCGAACGCCCGATCGCCGCCGTCGCCGTCGTCCGCGACGCGATGGTGGCCCGCGGTCACGACCGCGTCCAGGAGTCGGACGACCCGACGGCGCACGCGGTCATCGTCGCCCTGCGCGAGGCCGCCCGGAAGCTCGGCCGGGCCGAGCTCCGCGACGTCACGATCTTCGCGACGCTGGAGCCCTGCGCGATGTGCGTCGGCGCGCTCCTCGAGAGCGACTGCGAGGCGCTCGTCTACGCCCTCCCGAACGCCCTCGAGGGTGCCGCCGGGACCGTCATCCAGCTCGCCCAGCACGCCGCGCTGCCGCGCCGCCTCAAGGTCGTCAGCGGCATCCGGCGCGACGAGGCCGAGGACCTCTTCGCTGCGGCCGGCGACCAGGCCGTGGCGACGCCGACGGCCGGCGCGAGCGCGAGGGCCGCCCGGGCCTGAACGGGGGGCCGGGCAGTCCCTTTGGTATCCTCTCCCACGGAGAGGTGTCCGAGTGGTTGATGGTGCCGCTCTCGAAAAGCGGTGTGCGAAAGCACCGCGGGTTCGAATCCCGCCCTCTCCGCCATCAGCCGCAGAGAATCGCCGTCGTCCGCCCGCGGAGAGGTCGCCTAGTGGCCTAGGGCGCCGCACTGGAAATGCGGTATGGGGCAACCCATCGCGGGTTCAAATCCCGCCCTCTCCGCCACCCCCCTCGCGACCCTGCTGGGCGACGGTACCCGCCTCGATCCGGCCATATGGCTGCCGTGCTTGCATTCGGCCGGATGCGGCCCCCGAACCGGCCAGATTCAAGCCACGACACCTCGGGGCCGTGTCAGGAGCGGCCGATGGCCTCCGGGCGACGTTCCCGCGCTTCGACTGAGCACGAAGTGGTGTCCGGATCGGTCCGCTCGGGCGTCGCACCCCGCGGGCAGCTGGCCCGGACGTCAGGTGGCTGGAATCTGTGCGTAGCGTGGACGCGGCCTCGTCACCCTGCGAGGGTTCGGTCGACGGGTCGGGTGGCTCCTGGAATCTGTGCGGCGTCGGTTGACGCTCGCGTGCTGGCCAAGTGCCCCCGGCCCGCTGATCGAGTGGGTCAGGCATGGCCTCATAGGAGCGTGGCTTCACTCAACGCACAGCTGCCCGCCTGACCCGCGCCCATCGTATCCCCGCCATGGAGGACCGGCGATGCTCGCGATCGGGATCGATACCCACAAGGCGACGCTCGCGGCGTGTGCCGTCGACGCGCTCGGTCAGCCGCTCGCGGAGCGGACGTTCGACAACGATCCGGCCGGGCACCGGGCGCTCCTGGCCTGGGCCGACGAGATCCTGCCCGACGCCCGGATCGGGCTCGAGGGCTCGGCCGGCTTCGGCGCGGCCGCGGCCCGCTGCCTCATCGCCGCGGGGCGCACGGTGCGGGAGGTCCCGCCCCAGCTCAGTCACCGCGAGCGGCTGCGGACCCGGCGGGCGGGCAAGACCGACCCGGGCGACGCCCTCGCGATCGCCCGGGTGACCGCTCGGGAAGTCGACCTGCCACCGGTCCGCCGGGCCGATGCGACCCGCGAGATCGGGCTCCTCGTCGAGGCCCGCGAGGACCTCGTGGCCGAGGCCACCCGGGTCCGCAACCGCGTGCACGCCGATCTCGTGGTCCTCGTCCCGGGGTATGGCGCGACGGCCGCCAACCTCGTCGCCGAGCGCCACCGTCGGACGGTCGGACGGCGGCTCCGCTCGGTGCCGGGCGTCCAGGCCGAGCTCGCCCGAGCCCGCCTGGGGCGACTCGGACGACTCATGGCCGAGGCGAAGGCGCTCGAGGTCCGCCTGGCCGACCTCGTCGGTGATCACCCGCTCCGGAGCCTGCCCGGGGCCGGCGTCCTCGTCACCGCGAAGCTCCTCGGCGAGGCCGGCGAGCTCTCCCGCTTCCGGTCCGCGGACGCGTTCGCGATGCTCGCCGGCGTCGCCCCGATCCCGGCCAGCTCGGGCCAGACCCAGCGGATGCGGCTCAACCGGGGCGGCAACCGCCAGCTCAACCGCGCCCTGCACACGATCGCCCTCGCCCAGGCCTGGCATCACCCCCCGGCCAGGGCATACATCGCCCGCAAGCGGGCCGAGGGCAAGACCTGGCGAGAAGCCCTTCGGGCCCTCAAGCGACACCTCGCTCGGGTCGTGTTCAAGCTGCTCGCGAGCCCGACCGCGGTCGCGCAGCAGGCGGCTTGACAAGATAGGAGCTTGGCCATCTTCCCCTGGCCGGGCGGTCGCAGCCGCGCCCCCCAAACGCAACAGCGCCCGCTCGGCGCCGGGCATCGCAGCGGGCTCGGGAAGGCCGGGCTGCTATGCTTCCGGGGCCGTGCTAGGCGGGGAACTAGCGGTGCCCTGTACCTGCAATCCGCTCCAGCAGGGCTGAATCCCCTCCCGAGGTCCCCGATCCTGACAGCCGCGATCCGTGCGACGTCGAGGACCGGGTCCCGCGCAGCGGCGACTCGTGAACCGTGTCAGGTCCGGAAGGAAGCAGCACTAAGCGATCAGCGTCGGGTGCCGCGGAATGGCCTGGTCTGAGTCGTTCGGATCGATGGGCATCGGGAAGACCGGATCGACGGAGGGTGCACGGCCGATCACGAATCCGGGCGCCGTCGACCGCATCGCGCGGCGACCGCGCCCCACCGTCCGCCGCAGACCAGGAGTGCCGTGACGTCGACCGCGGAAGACCAGGCAGGGCCCGAGGCCGGGGCGGCCGGGCGGTCCGGGCGGACGACCCCGCACCAGGCCATCTACCGCGCCTGGCGGGCCCAGACGTTCACCGGCATCGTCGGCCAGGAAGCGACGGTCGCGGCCCTGCGCAACGCCGTCCGGACCGGCCGCGTGGCCCACGCGTTGCTCTTCGTCGGTCCGCGCGGCACCGGCAAGACGTCGATGGCCCGCATCGTCGCCAAGGCCCTCAACTGCACCGACCTGCGCGACGGCGAGCCATGCGATCGCTGCGCCGCCTGCGTGGCGGTCCGCGAGGGCACCTCGCTCGACGTGGCCGAGATGGACGCCGCGTCGAACAACAAGGTCGACGACATGCGCGAGCTGCTGCCGCGCATCGCGACCGCGCCGTCCGACCTGCGCAAGAAGGTCTTCATCGTCGACGAGGTCCAGCGGATCAAGGAGGGCTGGGACGTCCTCCTCAAGACCCTCGAGGAGCCGCCCGACCACGTCGCGTTCATCTTCTGCACCACCGACGCGGGCGGGATCCGGCCGGCCATCCTGTCGCGGGTCCAGCGCTACGACTTCCGGAAGCTCACGGTCGACCAGATCGCCGGCAAGCTGCGCCACATCCTGGCCGAGATCGACCGTGAGGCCGACGACGAGGCGATCGACCTCATCGCCCGGGCCGCGGCCGGCGGGATGCGCGACGCGGAGTCGATGCTCGACCAGCTCCTGTCCGGGGCCACCGAGCCGCTGACCGCGGAGCGGGTCCGGGACACCCTCGGCCTGGCCAGCGGCGAGGCCGTCGATGGCTTCGTCCGCGCGCTCCTCGACGCCGACGGGCTGGCGGGCCTGGCGATCCTCGACGGGCTCGACGAGCGCGGGCGCGACGTGCGGACGTTCCTCGACCAGGTCATGGAGGCCGTCCGCAGCCGACTCGTGGCCGGCCTCGCCGGGGGCGCCGATCCCGGCACGGCCAGGCTGACCGCGGTCGGCCGGCGGCTGGCGACCATCGATCCGGCCCGGCTCGGTCCCGGCGGCCTGCGCTTCCAGCTCGAGCTCGTGGTCCTCGACGCCGGCGCCATCGGGGATGCCCGGGCGCCGTCACCGGTCGCGGCCGCGCAGGCACGTCCGGCGCCGACCGTATCTCTGGCCCGGGTGCGCGAGGAGCCTCCCGCCGCCCCCTCGGCGCCCCGGCGACTGCCACATCCCGAGCCGAGACCGATGGGACCGACGGAGCCGTCGGAGCCCTTGCCCGAGCCGGAGTTCCCACCACCGGTCGAGCCACCGACGGCCGAGGAAGCCATCGAGAAGCCCGTGGCGGATCGCGCGCGGGCAGGACTCCCGAGCGAAGGCGCCGCGGTGACGCGGCGCACGGACACCACAGCCGGGCCATCGTCGGCCACCGACGCCGCTTCGGCCCAGCCCGCCGCGACCCCCGAGCCCGGCAGCGTCGCCGACATGGACGCCCTGCTCGCGGCGTGGCCGGTCGTCGTGCGCGAGATGAGCCGCCTGCCGGCCCTCAAGCAGCTGATCATCGAGTCCCGCCCGATCGCCGTCGAGGACGGCGTCGTCACCCTGGGCTTTCCGGAGGGCCGCGCGTTCCTGCGCGACGCTGCCGACAAGCGCAAGGGCGCCATCGAGGACGGGCTCGTCAAGGTCATCGGTCGGAAGGTCCTCGTCCGGTGCGTCGTAACGAACCTCGACGCCTACCCTCCGCTCGCGGACGACGCCGACGCGGAACGCCTCCTCGCCGAGGCGCGCCGGATCTTCGCCGACGACCTCGTCGATGTCGGCGAGGTGAGCTGACCGCCGGTCGCGGCCTGCACGGCTCGCCGGCTTCGCGCAGACTGGACGACGCCGACCGAGCACCAAGGAGGAGCGAGCCCCATGGGGATGGCGAACCTGCAGCGCATGGCGCAGCAGATGCAGGAGAACATGCTCCGCGTCCAGGAGGAGCTCGGGTCGCTGATCGTCGACGGCTCGGCCGGGGGTGGGGTCGTCAAGGCCCAGGTGACCGGCAAGCAGGAGCTCGTCAGCGTCACGATCGATCCGTCGGCCGTGGACCCCGCCGACGTCGAGATGCTCCAGGACCTCGTCGTGGCGGCGGTCAACGACGCCCTTCGGGCATCGCACGAGGTCGCCGGGCAGAAGATGGCGGCCGTGACCGGCGGGCTTCGCCTGCCGGGGATGTGACCGCGGAGCGTTCGTGCCCGCCCCGCTGATCGAGCCGGTCGCCCGGCTCATCGAGGCCCTCGCTCGCCTGCCCGGGATCGGGCCGAAGACCGCCCAGCGTCTCACCTATCACATGCTCCGCGCGCCCGACGCCGAGGCGCGCGGCCTGGCCGAGGCCATCGTCTCGGTCCGCGATCACGTCGTCTTCTGCTCGATCTGCTTCAACATCAGCGACACGCCGGTGTGTGGGATCTGCACCGACGCCCGGCGCGAGACGACCCGGCTGTGCGTGGTCGAGGAGCCCCTCGACGTGCTGGCCCTCGAGCGGACCGGCGAGCTCAAGTGCCTCTACCACGTCCTCCACGGCGCGATCTCACCGATCGACGGGATCGGCCCCGATCGACTGCGCGTGCGCGAGCTCTTCGCCCGGGCCGATGCCGCGCGCGCAGAGGGCCATCCGTTCGAGGAGGTCATCCTCGCCACGAACCCGACCCTCGAGGGCGAGGCGACCGCGATGTACCTGGCCGAGCGCCTCGAGGGAGTGGTCGGCTCGATCACCCGGATCGCCCGGGGCATCCCGGTCGGCGGGGATCTCGAATATGCCGACGATGTCACCCTCATCCGAGCCCTCCAGGGCCGGCGGGCGGTCTGACCCGTGCGCGAGCTGGTGGTCGAGATCCTGCTCCGGCTGTCGAGGGTGCTCGCCGCGACCGTGATCGGCGTGGTCCTCTATCTCATCCTCGTCGGTCCCCTGGCGGTCACCGGCTCGGCCCAGCTGGCGATCCTGACCTGGCTGGTGGGGGCCGCGTTCGTGCTCCTCATCGAGACCAGCCCGCTCTGAGCGACCGGCTTCGGCCGGCGGGACCTTCGGGATCGGGGACCCGGACGACCGGCCCGTTTGACGCTCCGTGGCGGGCCCGGCTATCATCCGCCCTCGTTGCCCCGGAAACGGGGCGTCGGCCCGGTTCGGGAAGACCGAAAACCGGAGCCCGGTCGGTTTGACACTCACGGCCCAAAGCCCCATCATCAGGGCTCTGCGCCGGTGGCGGTCACGCCCTCCGGGGCGCTGCACCTTAACAACTGAAGAGTGGCAGGAAATCCGGAAGGATGTGCGAGCGGACAGACCCTTCGAGAACTGTCACGACCGCAAGGTCGTGCAAAACCTTTGGAGAGTTTGATCCTGGCTCAGGATAAACGCTGGCGGCGTGCATGAGACATGCAAGTCAAACGGACGATCGGGGTTCGCTCTGATCGTTAGTGGCGGACGGCTGAGTAACGCGTAGGTGACCTGCCCCGAAGTGGGGAATAACTGCCCGAAAGGGTGGCTAATACCGCATGTGGTGGTGCGTTCGATCGCACCAGTAAAGCCGCAAGGCGCTTCGGGAGGGGCCCGCGTCCGATTAGCTCGTTGGTGAGGTAACGGCTCACCAAGGCGACGATCGGTAGGTGGTCTGAGAGGACGATCACCCAGACTGGGACTGAGACACGGCCCAGACTCCTACGGGAGGCAGCAGTCGGGAATTTTGCGCAATGGACGAAAGTCTGACGCAGCAACGCCGCGTGAGGGATGAAGGCCTTCGGGTTGTAAACCTCTTTTGTCAGGGAAGATAATGACGGTACCTGGCGAATAAGTCACGGCTAACTACGTGCCAGCAGCCGCGGTAATACGTAGGTGACAAGCGTTGTCCGGATTTACTGGGCGTAAAGAGCGCGCAGGCGGTCGTTCAAGTCGAGTGTGAAAGCCCCCGGCTCAACTGGGGAGGGTCACTCGATACTGATCGACTCGAAGGCAGGAGAGGGAAGTGGAATTCCCGGTGTAGTGGTGAAATGCGTAGATATCGGGAGGAACACCAGTGGCGAAGGCGACTTCCTGGCCTGTTCTTGACGCTGAGGCGCGAAAGCTAGGGGAGCAAACGGGATTAGATACCCCGGTAGTCCTAGCCGTAAACGATGGACACTAGGTGTTGGTGGTATCAACCCCGCCAGTGCCGAAGCTAACGCATTAAGTGTCCCGCCTGGGGAGTACGGCCGCAAGGCTAAAACTCAAAGGAATTGACGGGGGCCCGCACAAGCAGCGGAGCGTGGGGTTTAATTCGACGCAACGCGAAGAACCTTACCAGGACTTGACATGACCAGGACAGCGGCGGAAACGTCGTCTCCCCGCAAGGGGCCTGGCCACAGGTGTTGCATGGCTGTCGTCAGCTCGTGTCGTGAGATGTTGGGTTAAGTCCCGCAACGAGCGCAACCCCTACCGTGTGTTGTATCACTCACACGGGACTGCCGAGAGAAACTCGGAGGAAGGTGGGGATGACGTCAAGTCAGCATGGCCCTTACGTCCTGGGCTACACCCACGCTACAATGGCCGGTACAACGGGCGGCGAAACCGCGAGGTGGAGCGAATCCCTTAAAGCCGGTCTCAGTTCGGATCGTAGGCTGCAACTCGCCTGCGTGAAGCCGGAGTTGCTAGTAACCGCCGGTCAGCATACGGCGGTGAATATGTTCCCGGGCCTTGTACACACCGCCCGTCACGTCATGAAAGCTGGTAACACCCGAAGCCGGTGGGCCAACCGCAAGGAGGCAGCCGTCGAAGGTGGGATCGGTGATTGGGACGAAGTCGTAACAAGGTAGCCGTACCGGAAGGTGCGGCTGGATCACCTCCTTTCTAGGGAGTCGTCAGTCGAGGTCCTCGGTGGGACCGCGACGCTAAGGACTTCCAGGTTGATCGCACGGTCGATACGCGTTCCCAGCCAGGGTGGGGCGCGACGGCGGGTCTTTCGGGATCCGACGGGACCGAGGCGACCTTGGCGAATCACCGAACCGTTCACACGTCTGGACGGAGTTCCTGCCACTCTTCAAGTGTTACGGTGCAGCCGCCGGCCCTTCTGGCCGGTACCGCCCCGGCGGGCGTTTAGCTCAGCTGGTTAGAGCACTGCCCTGATAAGGCAGAGGTCTCTGGTTCGAGTCCAGAAACGCCCACCATCCTCCGTCCACGATCGAACGACGGGGACGTAGCTCAGCTGGTAGAGCATCTCCTTTGCAAGGAGAGGGTCAGGAGTTCGAGTCTCCTCGTCTCCACCAACTCACCGGACGAGTCGTCCACGGGAGGGTCTGGAACCTGAGCAAGGCAGCACCTCAGCCGAATTGAAGAGCTCGGGTAGATCCCCGAGATGACCCTCGGGTCCCAGGCATGCTGTCAGTCGTGACGGCTCGGAGGCTGGTCCTCGAGCCGTCATCGTGTGTCTGGCCCGCATCGATCACCTGATCCGTGTCCTCCCGGAGGAGGCCACCGACCAGCGGATCGCTGGAACGGACGAGTCGACGTGGCTCGGACGTGAGGCCGGTTCATCCGGCCGCACCTTACCAATTGGATATGTTTCGGCAATCGAAGAACTTCGATTTCGCCGAGTTGTTAAGGAAATCATCCCGATCCATCCCCCAGTCGGCAGACTGGCCGACCTGGTCAGAGGCTGAAGGGGGTCAAGCTACAAAGGGCACGGGGTGGATGCCTTGGCGCCAAGAGCCGATGAAGGACGTGGCAGGCTGCGAAAAGCTTCGGGGAGTCGCGAGCAGACGTTGATCCGGAGATGTCCGAATGGGGAAACCCGGCTGGGGTCATGCCCAGTCACTCCTGGTTGAATCAAATAGACCAGGTGGAGGTAAGCCAGCGAACTGAAACATCTCAGTAGCTGGAGGAAAAGAAACACATTCCCTGAGTAGTGGCGAGCGAAAAGGGAACAGCCCAAACTCACTCAGCGCGATAGGTTGTCGCCGTTTCTGAGTGGGGGTTGTAGGAGTCGATCATCGGGCCCGGCAAGGTCTCGGCGGAGTTACAAAGTCGATTCGCTAGTCGAACTGTCCTGGAATGGCCGGCCATAGAGGGTGACAGCCCCGTAGCGAAAGCGACCGGTCTCCGTGATCGACCACCTGAGTACCACGTGGAAGGTCTCTCATGTGGGAAACTGGGCGGACCACCGTCCAAGGCTAAATACTCTTGGCGACCGATAGTGAACAAGTACCGTGAGGGAAAGGTGAAAAGCACCCCGGAAGGGGAGTGAAATAGTACCTGAAACCACGTGCCTACAAGCAGTCAGAGGGTGTTGCCGGTTCGCCGGTAGCCTGATGGCGTGCCTTTTGAAGAATGAGCCGACGAGTTACGTAGCATGTGGCGAGGTTAAGTCCGCGAAGGACGGAGCCGGAGCGAAAGCGAGTCTGAATAGGGCGATTAGTCGCATGCTGTAGACCCGAAACCGAGTGACCTATCCATGGCCAGGTTGAAGCGAGAGTAATGTCTCGTGGAGGACCGAACTCACTAGCGTTGAAAAGCTAGGGGATGAGCTGTGGATAGAGGTGAAATGCCAATCGAACTCGGAGATAGCTGGTTCTCCCCGAAATAGCTTTAGGGCTAGCCTCGGGCGTTCAATCACGGGGGTAGAGCACTGGATGGGCTAGGGGGCTTCCCGCTTACCAACCCCAACCAAACTCCGAATCCCGTGATTTCAGAGCCCGGGAGTCAGACTGCGAGGGCTAAGCTTCGTGGTCAAAAGGAAAACAGTCCGGACCGTCAGCTAAGGTCCCTAAATCCAAGCTAAGTGGTAAAGGATGTGGATTCGCATAGACAACCAGGATGTTGGCTCAGAAGCAGCCACCATTGAAAGAGTGCGTAACAGCTCACTGGTCAAGTGGATCTGCGCCGAAAATTCAGCGGGGCTCAAGCTTGGTACCGAAGCTACGGACTCCATGGCCGGTTCGCCGGTCGATGGTTTGGTAGGGGAGCGTTCCGTCAGCAGTGAAGGTCGACCGTGAGGACGGCTGGAGTGGGCGGAAGTGCGAATGTCGGCATGAGTAGCGCAATGTGAGTGAGAATCTCACACGCCGTAAGCCTAAGGTTTCCTGAGGAAGGCTTGTCCGCTCAGGGTTAGTCGGGCCTAAGCCGAGGACGAACGTCGTAGGCGATGGACATCCGGTTGATATTCCGGAACCACTAACGATCGTTTGCACCGCAAGGTGTCGCCCGGGGGTAGGAGAATGGAGGTTGGCCGGTGAAAGCCGGTCGAGTCCAGGATCTGATCCTGGGTGAGAGCAATGGCATGACACAGCGTGGTAGTTCGAGCGCGTTTTGGCTATACGCGTCTAAACCGGTAGGGGGATTGGACAGGTAAATCCGTCCGGTCATTCAACCCCGAGCAGTGAATGAAAGGGGCTTCTGCCTCGATTCGAGTGAGCCATGCTGGCGAGAAAAGTGTCTAGCGAGATCAATAGTGTCCGTACCGCAATCCGACACAGGTAGGCGGGTAGAGCATACCAAGGCGATCGGGAGAACCCTCGTTAAGGAACTCGGCAACATGGCCCCGTAACTTCGGGAGAAGGGGCGCTTCGCGGCTGCTGCTTGCAGTGGCCGATCGAAGCCGCAGTGAAAAGGCCCAGGCGACTGTTTAGCAAAAACACAGGTCTCTGCGAAAGCGAAAGCTGACGTATAGGGGCTGACGCCTGCCCAGTGCCGGAAGGTTAAGAGGAGGGGTGCAAGCTCTGAATCGAAGCCCCGGTAAACGGCGGCCGTAACTATAACGGTCCTAAGGTAGCGAAATTCCTTGTCGGGTAAGTTCCGACCCGCACGAATGGCGTAACGATCTGGGCGCTGTCTCAACGAGGGATCCGGCGAAATTGAAGTACCTGTGAAGATGCAGGTTACCCGCGGCAGGGCAAAAAGACCCCGTGGAGCTTTACTGCACCCTGACATTGGATTGGGGTTTAGTTTGTGTAGGATAGGTGGGAGGCTGAGAAGCTGGGGCGCTAGCCTCGGTGGAGCCAACGTTGAAATACCACCCTTGCTGTACTTCGTTTCTAACCGCGACCCGTAATCCGGGCGCGGAACAGTGTCAGGCGGGCAGTTTGACTGGGGCGGTCGCCTCCTAAAGTGTAACGGAGGCGCCCAAAGGTTCCCTCAGGCTGAATGGAAACCAGCCGAAGAGTGCAAAGGCATAAGGGAGCTTGACTGCGAGACCAACAAGTCGAGCAGAGACGAAAGTCGGGCTTAGTGATCTGGTACCTCCGAGTGGAAGGGGTATCACTCAACGGATAAAAGCTACCCCGGGGATAACAGGCTGATGGTGCCCAAGAGTTCACATCGACGGCACCGTTTGGCACCTCGATGTCGGCTCGTCGCATCCTGGGGCGGAAGTACGTCCCAAGGGTTTGGCTGTTCGCCAATTAAAGCGGCACGCGAGCTGGGTTCAGAACGTCGTGAGACAGTTCGGTCTCTATCCGCCGTGGGCGTAGGGAACTTGAGAGGAGTTGCTCCTAGTACGAGAGGACCGGAGTGAACGAACCGCTGGTGTGCCAGTTGTCCCGCCAGGGGCATCGCTGGGTAGCTATGTTCGGTTGGGATAAGCGCTGAAAGCATCTAAGTGCGAAGCTCGCCTCGAGATGAGGTTCCCCACCGGGTTAACCGGGTAAGACCGCAGGGAGACCACCTGTTTGATAGGCCGCATGTGGAAGTCCGGTGACGGATGAAGCTGAGCGGTACTAACGGTCGAGGGCTTGACCTCTTCAGCAACTGACCAGGGGTCGGTGGCTGGGGGATCGCGATCAGATCCTGACTACCCAATGCATTTCGAAGATCATCCGGCGCCCTGCGTCGTCGCAAGACGGCGTGTCGAGCCGCTGCCGAACCAGTCCAGACGCAATGAATCCCGGTGACTCTAGCGGAGAGGCCACACCCGTTCCCATCCCGAACACGGAAGTTAAGCTCTCCAGCGCCGAAGATACTGAGAGGGCAGCCTTTCGGGAAAATAGGTCGTCGCCGGGATTTTTGCGTTCTCGCGGCGGGACCCGATGACCGAATTCGCGCTCGACAGGGGGCCCTCGCGGTTCACTCGGCTATTCTTCGGTCATGGACGGGGTCGAGTTCGAGGTGGACGCGCCGGCGAGCCCTTCGGAGTCCCCGGCTCGCATGAGCTCCGCCGCGCCAACCCTGCCCATGCTGTGCCCGTATCTGGCCACGACCGACGGGAACTGGCGCAGCTCCAGCCCGGCCCGAGAGCACCGTTGCGTGGCCGTGACACCCCCGGTCCCGCTCGCCGTGGAGAAGCAGCGCCGGCTCTGTCTGGTCGCCGATCATCGGACGTGCTCCACCTATGAGGCGGCGATCGCCGCCCGTCCGACGTTCGCCCTTGACGCGACGCCCCGCGGCCGCATGATCGCCCGGACCACGCCCGTGGTTCTCGACCAGACGAGGTTCGAACTCCGCCTTCCGGCGCTCCGGTCGGACCGGGTGTCCGGTCAGGGCGTCCTCGTCGGGCTGCTCGCCCTCGCCTTCGTGGCGATCCTCGTCGCCAGACCGGGCGGCGACGGCGGTTCGGCGAGCGGCATCGACCGCGGGACGCCGGCGCCGACGACTGCGGCAGCGGCGAGCGCGACACTGCGTCCGTCACCCGCGCCGTCCGGAGCTCCCGTGGTCACGGCCCGTCCGGCCGGGAGCGCCGTGCCCGCGACAACAGCGCAGCCCTCGAGTCCGCTCGCGAGCTCGAATCCCGCCACGTCCGGTGCCACGTACAAGATCAAGAGCGGCGACACCCTGAGTGCGATCGCTGCGCGGTTCGGGACCACGGTCAAGGTGCTCGTGAACCTCAACCACATCGCCGACCCGTCGAAGATCCACGTCGGCCAGGTCCTGAAGCTGCCCTGACATCACGGGGCTGGGTTGGGTGATGGGGGCGGGCGTCCTGCTCACGGCATGGCTTGTGGGCCAGTCGGTTCGGCACGTCCCGGACCTTCGTCCCGTCTCGCCGGAACACGGCCGAGACCGGCTCCACCAGTGTCTTGACCGGCGAGCTCAGGGGTCAGCGTTGGCAGCCCCGACAGTACGAGGTGATGAACCCGCCCGCGCGCACCTCGGTGATCCGCGTGCCGCAGCGCGGACACGGCTGGCCGCCCTTGTCGTGGACGGCGAGGAAGTCGCGGACCTGCTTGTCGAAGGTCGGAGGCACGCGGGCCTTGAGCACGTCGATCGCGTTCGCCAGCGTCGCCCGGGTGGCGTCGTACAGCCCGTCCACTTCCTCGATGGCCAGGCTGGACCGCTTGCGGAAGGGGAGGAGACGAGCGGCATGGAGGATCTCGTCGCTATAGGCGTTGCCGATGCCGGCCACGAACGCCTGGTTCCGCAGGAGGTTCTTGAGCTCGCCCGGGTGCCGGCGGATCCGGTCGCGCCAGGCCGCGAGGGTGAGGGCCGGATCGTCGGCGTCGGGCCCCTGGTCGGGTGACCCGAGCCCGGGAACCGGGCGTACCACGCCGGCAGGCTGCAGGTAGACCTTGCCCATCTGCGTGGGGTCGCGGTAGCGGACCTCGACGGAGGCTCCATCGGCCGGCATCCAGGCGGCACCCTTCGTCCAGCCCGCGGCGTCGCCGGGGCTCCAGGTCCGCGGTCCGAACCGTAGGATGACGGCGGTCCTGGCCGGAAGCTTGTCGCCCGAAGCCGCCAGCTGGAACCGGCCGGTCAGCATCGGGTTGCAGGCGATCGAGTCGCGCTCGAGTCCGATCAGCAGGAACTTGCCACGGCGCCGGACGGAGTCGAGCCGCTGGCCGGCGAGCGCCTGCAGCTCCGTCGGCGTGCCCCGGACGGCGAGCGGGCCAGGCGCCTCGGCCGATGAGACCGCGCGGCCGGCCAACACGGCGTGCAGCGCTTCGGCGACCACGGTCAGATCGGGCAGTTCGGGCACGGTTGGGCGATTGTAGTGGTCAGGAACCGTGTGCTAGACTCTCCCGGCCCCGAGAGGCAGGACAGCTGAAGAGCTACGAGCAGGCTATTCGACGCACGAAGGAGCGGACCGCGGAGTCGATCACCACGGACCACTTGATCGTATCGGACACGGCTTGAGCGTTGCTCAAGCCGTTCGTGATTCTCGGGAGCAAATCCACCAACCAGGAGTGACCAAACCGTTGACCGATGAAGAGCTGAGCGGGACAACGCCGGAGCCGGGAGCGATTGCGACCGCCGACCAGGCGTCCCAGAACACCGTTGCGGCGACCGCCGCTGACGAGCCCGCTGCGAACCAGGACGGATCCGCTGCGACCCAGGCCGCGGAGACCGATCCATCACCCGTGACCGCCGACGCCGCCCCGGCTTCGGATGCGTCTGTCGCCCTGGAGAACGCCCCCGAACCCGAACCCGAGCCCGCTGCCGCTTCGCCGGAGGAATCTGCCCCGGAGGCGTCTGCCCCGGAGGTTGCTGCCCAGCCCGAGCCAGCCGCCGAGCCTGCCGCTGCCCCGGAGGCGTCTGCCCCGGAGGTTGCTGCCCAGCCCGAACCAGCCGCCGAGCCTGCCGCAGGGTCGATCACGCCCGCGACTGCCGCGCTCTCAGCCGACGAGACTGCCGATGCTCCGGCGGCTGCCGACGAGGAGGAGCCGCCGGTCGCGACCCGTCCCCTCGGGCCCGAGCCGACCACCATGGAGGAGCTCCTCGCCGAGCAGGATTCGGACATCAAGAGCTTCAAGCACGGTGACGTCGTCGAAGGCCAGGTCGTCCGGATCGACAAGGACGAAATCCTGGTCGACATCGGGGCAAAGAGCGAGGGCGTCGTCAGCAACCGCGAGCTGTTCGGACGTCACGGCGAGGGCCAGCCCGCGCTCAACATCGGCGACACGGTCCTGGTCTACGTGCTTCAGCCCGAGTCGCCCGAGGGCCACGTCGTGCTGTCGCTGCGTCGAGCCGGACTCGAGCGCAAGTGGCGATCGATGCAGGAGCAGTTCGAGGCCGGGCTGATCA
This sequence comes from uncultured Chloroflexia bacterium, assembly GCA_963806175.1. Classification (GTDB taxonomy): domain Bacteria; phylum Chloroflexota; class Limnocylindria; order Limnocylindrales; family CSP1-4; genus SPCO01. The sequence continues at coordinate 1,454,167 of CAWDXA010000011.1, read as the reverse complement.
TCGAGGCGCCGGTCATCGACCACAACAAGGGCGGCCTCATCGTCGACTGCGGAATCCGTGGCTTCGTGCCCATCAGCCAGATCGTGGACTTCCCGCGCCGTCCGCAGAACGACCAGCCGCGCGACGCGGCCCAGGAGATCGCCGAGAAGCTGATGCCGTTCGTCGGCCGCAAGCTTCGGCTCAAGATCCTCGAGGTCAACCGCAAGGCGAACCGCCTGATCCTGTCGGAGAAGGTCGCGCTGTACGAAGAGCGCCGGGAGAAGCGGGACGAGCTGTTCAGCAGCCTGCAGGTCGGCCAGAAGGTCACCGGCACGGTTCGGTCGATCGCACCGTTCGGTGTGTTCATCGATCTCGGCGGGATCGACGGCCTCGTCCACAAGAGCGAGCTCTCGTGGAACAAGGTCAACAACCCCGAGGCCGGCTACCGAGTCGGTGAGGAGGTCGAGGCCGAGGTCATCGACATCAACCACGAGCGGGGCCGGATCAGCCTGTCGATCCGCCGCCTGCAGCCGGATCCGTGGCATTCCACGGTGGCTGACTTCAACGTCGGCGACATCATCGACGGCACGGTCACCAAGCTCGTCAACTTCGGCGCGTTCGTCCGCGTGCGCGACGGGCTCGAGGGCCTGATCCACATCAGCGAGCTGTCCCACCAGCGCGTCGCCCATCCGGGCGATGTCGTCCACGAGGGCCAGCAGCTCAAGCTGAAGATCATCTCGCTCGATTCCGAGCGGCATCGCCTGGGCCTCAGCCTCAAGCAGGCGGAGGAGCCGCCGGCCCGCCCCGCTCCGGAACCGGGTGCGCCGGCGCCGTCCAGCCATGTTGGTCCGTCGCCGTCGTCCGGCGCGCCGCGCCCGGAACGCCGCCCGCGGCCCGAGCGCAGCTACTCGATGTCGGACGCGGTCCAGGAGCCCGAGGGCGGGATCGACAACACCCTGGCCTCGGCCTTCGCCCAGGTTCGCCAGCAACTCGCGGCAGCCGAGGTCGATCAGGTCAAGGACGAGCTCGCCGCCGAGGAGGCGGTCGAAGAAGCCGACGCGTCCGCGACGATCGAGGCGGTCGTCGCGGCCGTCGCCGCCGACGAGGCGACGACGGAGGCCGTGGCCGCAGCCGAGGTCGAGCAGCTCGTGGATGCCGCGGCCGCCAACGACGAGAACGAGCCGGCCGCGGTTGACGCCGCCGTCGAGGTCATCGAGACGGTGGCTGCCGAGGAAGAAGCCGAGGAAGCGGCCGCCGCCGAGGCGATCGAGGCCATTGCCGACTCCGTGGCCGCGGATGAGGCCAGCCAGGAAGCCGCCGCCGAGGAAGCGGTCGAGGAGATCGCCGACGAGACGATGGAGGCCAACACGAAGGGCTGACCCAGGCGAAGCCAGGCACGACCCGTCGGACGCCCGGCGGGTCGTCTTGATTCCTTCTGGTTGGGATCCGGCATCCGATCGCGCCAACCACGCGTATCAACGGTAGACGCGGGCCACCGGGCGAGGCGGCGTGCGTCGCAAGGGTGGCGTGCTAGCATGGCTTGAGCGGCACACCCGTGGCGCTCGACAGGGAACAGGCGTTCGACTTCATGGATCGTTTCGACAAGTTCACCGATCGCGCTCGAAAGGTCCTGACGTTGGCGCAGGACGAAGCGCAGCGGTTCAACCACAACTACATCGGCACCGAGCACCTCCTGCTCGGTCTCGTCCGCGAGGGCGAGGGTGTGGCCGCGCGCGTGCTCGAGAACATGAACGTCGAGCTGCCCAAGGTCCGGACCGCAGTCGAGTTCATCATCGGCCGGGGTGACCGGCCGGTCGTCGGCGAGGTGGGCCTGACGCCCCGGGCCAAACGGGTGATCGAGCTCGCGATCGACGAGGCGCGCCGCCTCGGCCACAACTACATCGGCACAGAGCACCTGCTGCTCGGTCTTGTCCGGGAAGGCGAGGGCATCGCCGCGGGCGTCCTTGAGTCGCTCGGCGTGAACCTGGACAAGGTTCGCCACGAGGTCATCCGCGTCCTGTCGCAGAGCTCGTCGGCCGGCCCCACCCAGGAGACCAAGCGGGCCAGCAAGACACCGACCGTGGACCAACTCGGGATCAACCTCACCGAGGCGTCGCGAGCCGGCAAGCTGGACCCCGTCATCGGCCGCGAGAAGGAGATCGAGCGGGTCATCCAGATTCTCGGCCGGAAGACCAAGAACAACCCGGCCCTGATCGGCGAACCCGGCGTCGGCAAGACGGCCATCGCCGAGGGTCTCGCCCACCGGATCGTGGCCGGCGACGTTCCCGAGTCACTGCTGAACAAGCGGGTGCTCACGCTCGACATCGGGTCCCTCGTCGCCGGCACCAAGTACCGCGGCGAGTTCGAAGAGCGCCTCAAGAAGATCATCGAAGAGCTGCGCAACACGAACGACGCGGTGCTCTTCATCGACGAGCTGCACACGCTCGTCGGGGCCGGCGCTGCCGAGGGTGCCATCGACGCCGCCAACATCCTGAAGCCGCCGCTGTCCCGTGGCGAGCTCCAGTGCATCGGGGCGACCACGCTCGACGAGTACCGCAAGTACATCGAACGCGACGCCGCGCTCGAACGACGCTTCCAGCCGGTGATGGTCGAGGAGCCGACCCTCGAGCAGACGATCGAGATCCTGATGGGCATCCGGGAGCGCTACGAGCAGCACCACAAGGTCAGGATCACCGACGAAGCCGTCAAGGCCGCGGCCGACCTGTCGACTCGCTACATCACGGACCGCCACCTGCCGGACAAGGCCATCGACCTCATCGACGAAGCGGCCTCGCGCGTGCGCCTCCGCCATTCGTCGGCGCCGCCCGCCCTGCGCACTGCCCAGAAAGACCTGGAGCGCATCTCGAAGGAGAAGGACGCCGCGATCAACAACCAGGAGTACGAGGAGGCCGCGACCCTGCGCGAGGCCGAGGCGACGGCGCGCGAATCGGCGGACGCCCTGCGCGCCGAATGGCAGGCGCAGATCTCGGGCGACCAGCCGACGGTCGACGAGGAGGAGATCGCCCAGGTCGTGGCGATGTGGACCGGCATCCCGGTCACCAGGATCGCCCAGGAAGAATTGCAGCGACTCCTGCAGATGGAGGAATCGCTGCACCACCGCGTGATCGGCCAGGACGAGGCGATCGGGATCGTCTCCAAGGCGGTCCGCCGCGCGCGAGCAGGCCTCAAGGACCCCAAGCGACCGATCGGCTCGTTCATCTTCCTCGGCCCGACCGGCGTGGGGAAGACCGAGCTGGCGAGGGCGCTCGCCGAGTTCATGTTCGGCAGCGAGGACGCGCTGATCAAGATCGACATGAGTGAGTTCATGGAGCGGCACAACGTGAGCCGGCTCGTGGGCGCGCCTCCGGGCTACGTCGGGTTCGACGAAGGCGGTCAGCTCACGGAGGCGGTCCGCCGCAAGAGCTACGCGGTGGTCCTGCTCGACGAGGTCGAGAAGGCGCACCCGGAGGTCTTCAACATCCTCCTCCAGATCCTCGAGGATGGGCACCTGTCCGACGCCAAGGGACGACGGGTCGACTTCCGCAACTGCATCATCATCATGACCTCGAACCTGGGTGCCAAGCAGCTCCAGACGAACTCGAGCCTCGGCTTCCGCCAGCAGGGCGACACCGCGGCCGCCCGGTCGGAAAGCTCGTACGAGCTCATGAAGGAGAAGGTCGCCGCCGAGCTGAAGCAGAACTTCCGACCGGAGTTCCTCAACCGGATCGACGCGACGGTCGTGTTCCGCGCACTCACGATCGAGGAGATCGCGCAGATCGTGGACCTGATGCTCTCCCGGGTGCGCGACCAGCTGCGCGCCCAGCAGATGCATCTCGAGGTCACCCAGGCCGCCAAGGAGCACATCATCAAGATCGGCTTCGACGTGGCCTACGGGGCGCGGCCGCTTCGCCGGGTGATCCAGAACATGGTCGAGGACGTCCTCGCCGAGCACCTCCTGCTCGGCAAGTACGAGCCCGGTTCGACGATCGTCGTCGACAAGGATCCCGAGGCCGGGCTGGACATCCGCCTCGCCGAACAGCCGCGCACACCGGTCGAGGCTCGGTGAGGCGCCCCGCCCATCCGGCGGGCTAGGCATGGCGCGGCCGCAGAGCCGCTTCATCTGCCAGCGCTGCGCGGAGTCCTTCCTGCGCTGGGAGGGGCAGTGCCGGAACTGCGGCGAGTGGAACAGCCTGGTCGAGACGATCGTGCGCGAGCCGTCGCGGGCCCGAGGTCCGGCGACCAGCCAGGGCGTGTCCTTGGCCCAGGCCGCCGGGCTCGCCCAGATCGCCGACGTGGACCTGCCGCGCCTGTCGCTCGGGATCGGCGAGCTCGATCGCGTCCTCGGCGGCGGGCTGGTCCCGGGGTCGCTCGTCCTCGTCGGCGGCGAGCCGGGGATCGGCAAGTCGACCCTGCTGCTCCAGGCCGCCGCCGGTCTGACGCGAGCCGAGCACGGAGCAGGCGGCGTCCTCTACGCGACCGGCGAGGAGTCGCCGGGCCAGGTCCGATTGCGCGCCGGACGGCTCGGGCTGCTGACTGGTCAGCCGGGCGAACGCGTCCGCGTGCTGGCGGAGCACGACGTCGGGCGAATCGTGGAAGTGGCTCGCGGCGAGCGACCCGCGTTGGTGATCGTCGACTCGATCCAGACGGCCACGCTGGACGAGCTCGAGGGTGCCGCCGGCAGCGTCGGCCAGGTCCGTGAATCGGCGCTGCGCCTGATGGAGCTCGCCAAGGGTGACGGGATCGCGGTCATCCTGGTCGGCCACGTGACGAAGGACGGGGCGATCGCCGGGCCGAAGACGCTCGAGCACCTCGTCGACGCGGTCGTGAACCTCGAGGGCGAGCGCTACGCGGCGCTGCGCCTCCTGCGGGCGACCAAGAACCGCTTCGGTTCGACCGATGAGATCGGCGTCTTCGAGATGGATGACCGTGGCCTCGTGGAGGTCGCCGATCCGGCCCGCGCATTTCTCCACGGCCACGCCGGTTCCGCGCCCGGAAGCGTCGTCGCGCCGACACTCGAAGGCAGCCGCCCCATCCTCGTCGAAGTCCAGGCCCTGACCAGCCCGTCCGCCTACGGCACGCCGACGCGCAAGGCCAGCGGGCTGGATCCCAACCGGCTGAGCCTGCTGATCGCCGTCCTCGGCCGGCGTGCCGGTCTCGGGCTCGGCAACCACGACGTGTACGCCAACCTGGCGGGCGGTCTCGCGGTCATGGAGCCCGGTCTGGACCTGCCGCTGGCGCTGGCCCTCGCCTCGTCCATGCGCGATCGGGCGATCGCGCCCGGCACGGTCGCGATCGGCGAAGTCGGCCTGCTCGGCGAGCTCCGTGGCGTGGTCGGGCTGGAACGCCGATTGCGCGAGACCGCGCGGCTCGGGTTCACGCGTGCGTTGGTGCCGCGGCCACTTCCCGGGATGCACCTCGCCAGCGTCGACGGACTCGACGTGGTGATGGTCGAGACGCTGGCCGACGCGATCAAGGTTGCGCTCGGTGATGTGGCGTTGGCTTCTCATGGCGGGGCGGTGCCGGCGATGCTAGGCTGACGGACCGGCGGGCCGCTTGCGGCCCGGCATGCCGGCTGCGTCGGCCGATTCGCCGAGGAAACCTTGATCCGTTACATCCGTCTCCTGGGGGCTGCGCTCGGCAGCGTCGTCGGCCTGGCGATCTCGCAATCCGGCGATGGCCTGTTCCGGAGCAGCGACTACGACGGCGCCCTCCTCGCCGCCTGGGTGGTGGCCTGGATCGTGGTCGGATTTGCGATCCTCCCGTACCTCACCGTGGTCCCCACCGGATGGCTGATCCGCCAGGTCGAGGCGCTGTCGACGGCCGAGTTCGTCACGGCGGTCGTCGGCTTGCTGCTCGGCCTGCTCATGGGATTGCTCCTCGGCTTCCCGCTGTCGGGGTTGGCGCCGCCGTTCGGGACCTGGCTGCCGCTCGGCGTCTCGATCTTCCTGGGTCTCGGGATGGTTGGGCTGACGGTGGCCAAACGCCAGGATCTGCTGGTCGCCGCCGAGGCCGTCGGCCTCGTCCGACGCCCCGCGTCGGACGGCCAGCACGGGCCGGTCCAGGGCGATCCCCGGATCGTCGTGGACACCAGCGCGATCATCGACGGCCGGATCGCCGAGATCGTCGAGTCGGGGTTCATCTACGGCACCCTGGTGATCCCGCGGTTCGTTCTCGACGAGCTGCAGCACATCGCCGACAGCTCAGACGCCCTGCGGCGCAACCGTGGCCGGCGCGGCCTCGAGATCCTCAACCGGATGCAGAAGGAGCCGGGCACGCCGGTCGAGATCGTCGAGGACGACGTGCCGGAGGTGACCGAGGTCGACGCCAAGCTTGTCGCGCTGGCGCGCGCCCGCAGCCGGGTGATCCTGACCAACGACTTCAACCTGAACCGGGTGGCCGAGCTCCAGGGCGTCAGGGTCATGAACATCAACTCGCTGGCGAACGCGGTCAAGCCGGCCGTGCTGCCCGGCGAAGAGCTGCGAGTCCGCGTGATCCAGGAGGGCAAGGAGGCCGGTCAGGGCGTCGGCTTCCTCGACGATGGGACGATGATCGTGGTCGAGGGCGGGGCCCGCCACATCGATCACGACCTCGACGTGGCCGTCACCCGCGTCCTCCAGACGGTGGCCGGTCGAATGATCTTCGCCCAGCCGCGGCTCGATTGAGCGGGAACGCTCCGGTCCGCGCCGGGGACATCGAGGCGGCAGCCCGGCCGGTCCGCGCCGACGGCATCGTGGTCGCAGCCGGACGATCGAGCCGCATGGACGGTGCCGACAAGCTCGCCGCGGCGATCGGCGGCCGTCCGCTCCTGGCCTGGACGCTGGCAGCCGTGGCATCCGCCCCCGAGATCGAGCGGATCGTCGTCGTCACCTCGCCCGGACAGCAGGCCGAGATCGCCGGGGCCGCGTGGCTGCCCGCCAAGGTCGTGGACGTGGTCGGCGGCGGCGCCCGGCGGCAGGAATCCGTGCACGCCGGCTTTGCCGCCTACGATCGGCTCGCCGTGGACGAGCAGGCGCCGGTCCTCGTCCACGACGGCGCGCGACCGCTCGTCCGTCCCGAGCTGATCGGAGCGGTCGCCAGCGCGACCGCCCGTCACGGGGCCGCCATCCCGGTGGTGCCGGTGGCCGAGACGCTCAAGCGGATCGACGGCGACCGCGTTGGCGCTACGGTGGACCGGAGCGGACTCGCGGCGGCACAGACGCCGCAGGGGATCCGGCGGGACCTGCTTCGCGAGGCGTATCGACGGTACCCGGCGGCGGCGCCGGAAACCTGGACCGACGAGGCGGCCCTGCTCGAGGCCTGCGGCGTGGCGGTTCACGTGGTCCCGGGCGACCCCGACAACGTCAAGGTGACCGTTGCGGACGACCTGCGGCGCGTGGCCGAGACGCTGGCCGGGGTCCGCGCGGCGCGGATCGGGATCGGGCACGACAGCCATCCGTTCGGGCCGGGTTCGCCGCTCGTGCTCGGCGGGGTGGAGGTCGCCGGAGCCCCCCGGCTCTACGGGCATTCGGACGGCGACGTCGCCTTGCACGCCGTGGCCGATGCGCTGCTCGGCGCCGCCGGGCTCGGCGACCTGGGGCGCCTGTTCCCGGCTGATTCCCGGACGCCGGCCGGGATCGCGAGCGCCAGCCTGCTGCTGGAGGTTCGGCGGCAGCTCGCCGACCACGGCTGGCGTCCCGGGTCCGTCGATCTTACGATCACCGCCGGGCGTCCGAGACTCGGCGCGCATCTCGACGCGATGCGGAGCGCGATCGCCGCTGTGCTGGACCTGGACGGTGCCGCCGTCAACGTCAAGGCGTCCAGCGGGAACCTGGGCGGGTCCGAGGGCGCCGGGCGGTCGATCAGCGCCATCGCCATCGCCCTGGTCGAATCGGTTCGATGAGCGTCCGCCTCCACGACACGCTGTCCGGCGAGACCCGCCCGCTCGTCCCGCTGCACGAGGGTCACGTGGGCATCTACTCGTGCGGGCCAACCGTCTACGCGCCGGTCCACATCGGCAACTTCCGGTCGTTCCTGTTCGTGGACGTGCTGGTCCGTCACCTCCGATGGCGCGGCCTCACCGTCACCTGGGTCCTCAACATCACGGACGTCGACGACAAGATCATCCGCAGGGCCGCCGCCGCCGGCGAGACGATCGACGTCCTGGCCGGCCGCTATCTCGAGCGCTTCCTTGCCGACGCCTCGGCGCTGCGGATGACGGTCCCGGATGTCCTCCCGCGCGCGACCGACCACATCGACCGGATGGCCTCCTTGATCGCCACGCTGCTCGAGCGCGGCCACGCCTACCGGACCGAGGGTGGCTCGATCTTCTTCCGGATCGCGTCGTGGCCGGCGTACGGCAAGCTGGCACGTCTCGATCCCGAGGGGCTCAGGGTGGGGGAGCGGGTCGAGGCCGACGAGTACGGCAAGGACGACGTCCGGGACTTCGCTCTCTGGAAGGGCCCCAAGCCGGGCGAGCCGTCGTGGGAGACCGCGGTGGGTCCGGGCCGACCCGGATGGCACATCGAATGCTCAGCCATGAGCATGGCCCACCTGGGCGAATCGTTCGACGTCCACACCGGTGGTATCGACCTGGTCTTCCCGCATCACGAGGACGAGATCGCCCAGAGCGAGGCCGCGACCGGTCGGCCCTTCGTGGCCACCTGGCTGCACTGTGCCCACCTGCGCATGGACGGCGCCAAGATGGCCAAGTCGACCGGGAACATCGCCCGCGCGGGAGAACTGCTCGAGGGCGGCGTCTCGCCGCGCGCCCTGCGGCTGGCGTTGATCTCCGTCCACTACCGGGCCAGCCTCAGCCACTCCGATGAGTCGCTGGCGGCCGCCTCGGCCGCGATCGAGCGACTCGATGCGCTCGTCGCGGCACTCGCGTCGTACCGCGAGGAACGCGCGGGCGATCCGACCCTGCCCGACGCGCTGGCCGCCGCGCGCGATGCCTTCGGAACGGCGCTGGACGACGATCTGAACGTGTCGGCTGCCCTCGCCGCAGTGTTCGACCTCGTGCGTGAACTCAACCGGCGGATCGAGCGGCGTGCCCTCTCCACCGCCGATGCGGCCTGCGCCCTCGACGCCCTGCGCGACCTGGACCGGGTGCTCGCGATTCTCCCCGACCCCGACCTCGAACCCCGCCCCGACCCCGAGACCCAGGCGCTCCTGGCCGCGCGCGAGGCGGCCCGCGCGGCGCGTGACTGGGCGGCATCCGACCGGCTCCGTGACGAGCTGGCGGCCCGCGGGATCGCTGTCGAGGACACCCGTGACGGCCAGCGCTGGCGACGCCTGGCCGAGGTGACCCGTGGCTGACCGGCCGCGGCGGAGGGACGAAGACCGGCCGCGCCCGCGACCTGGCGACGGGCGTCGAGCCACCGACCCGAGACCCGGATCGCGGCCGGGCGGCGCGCGCTCCGGAGGTCCCCGCCCGCACGGCCCGAATGCGGGCCCTGCCCGGCCCGGCGGTTCGGGGCCGGGCCGTCCGGGCGGCTCGCATCCGCCGCGCGATCGGTCGATCCCGGACGGACCTGGGGGCGACATCCGAGATCACCTGCCGCCTTCGCGGGGGCCTTGGCGGCCCTCCGGCGGCCGGCCGCCGGCAGGGCCGGATGACGCGGCCGCCCACCGGGTTTCGATCGACCGGGCCGCCGGACCGTGCGCAGGGCGAGCGGGGGGTCGGGGATCATCCGCCACGGCCATCGTCCGTCCCACGCGAGCCACACGATCGCGAGAGGCGACCGGCGGCTCCCGGTCGCTGGGCCGGACCCGTGCGCCGTTCACCAGACCGTCGTCCGTTCGACGAGCGCCCGCCGGACCGCCGGCCCCCGGACCAGTACGCGTCCGGCGATCGCCGGCCGGGCCTTCCGGGGCGAGGTCCCCGGGGTCAGCCCTATGCAGGGCCGCGCCCCGGCCCTCGTCCAGGTCCGCGCGCGTGGGCCGCCGAGCCCCGCGACGCCGCGCCCTGGCGGCGGCCGGAGCCCGCGTTTCCGCTGCCCGACGGCCTCGGACCGGACGAGGAGCTCGTGGCCGGCCGCCGGCCGGTGGAGGAGGCGTTCGCTGCCGGGCGACCGGCCCTGCGCCTGCTGGTCGTTCCGCAACGGCGTGGTCCGCTGGAGAAGCTCGTCCTCCACGCCACGCGGCTGCGCATCCCGATCGTCGAGCTCGAGGGCGGATCGCTGACGGCGCTCGCCGGGTTCGATGGTCACCAGGGCGTGGCGCTCGTGGTCGAGCCCCGGATGTTCGCCTCGCTCGAGGACATCCTCGGTCGGGCCAGCGAGCGCGGGGAGCCGCCGCTCGTGCTGGTGCTCGACTCGCTCGAGGACCCCCAGAACGTCGGCACGCTCCTGCGCAGCGCCGAAGCGGCCGGGGTCCATGGGGTCATCTTTCCGGTGCGCCGCCAGGCACCCGCTCACGCCGGCCGCGGTGAAGGCGTCGGCCGGGGCCGTCGAACATCTCCTGCTCTGCCCGGTCGACGATCTCGGCGCCGCCCTGGCCGACCTCCACGGGCAGGGTCTCCGGATCGCAGGCTCGGAGGCGGACGCGCCGCTGACCGCCCGTCAGAGCGACCTCCGAGGTCCGCTGGCCATCGTGGTCGGAAGCGAGGGACAGGGTCTCGGGCCGACCGTTCGGCGGCGCTGCGACCTGTTCATGCGGATCCCGATGCGAGGAGCCGTCGGCTCGCTCAACGCCGCGGTCGCCGGCTCCATCCTGCTCTTCGAAGCGGTCGCCCAGCGCGATCCCGAAGGCCGGGCGCGAACGCAACCGGCTGCCGTCTGGCCGATCCCGCCCGGTCGATCGCCGGATGACGATCCGCAGGCGACACCCGCGGCCGAGGCGACGGCGTCCGACCGACGCGGACGCTCCGAGCCGACGCGGACGCTCCGACCGACGCGGACGCTCCGACCGACGCCGGGCCAGCGGCCGATCCCGAGGCTGGACCCGACGAGGAGGAGATCGGGACCGAAGGGGCGCTGCTCCCCGGGCCTGCCGTCCCGACGGCACCGCGCGCCGACGCGGTCAACCCGGCCGGGCAAGCCGCGCACGCCGAGCTCCTGACGCGCCGGTCGGAGGTCCCGGCAGGACCGGTCACGCTTGACCCATGCGGCCGGCCGGCCCTATCATCTCCCGGCGCCGGAACGGGTCATCTGCGGTATGGCCCTGCCTGTCGCGCCGACGTAGCTCAATTGGTAGAGCAGCGGTTTTGTAAACCGCCGGTTGCGGGTTCGAGTCCCATCGTCGGCTCCAGCGCCAATTCAATCGGCCGCCGGGCCCACCACGAGACCGCAGTCTCGGTCCGTCGCTGTCGCCGCAACACATGGGTAGGTTGAGCAGGTGGTGAGCTCCGCTGACTGTAGATCAGCCGTCTTCGACTGTGGGGGTTCGATTCCCTCCCTGCCCACCATTTCTTCACGCGATTGATCCCGGGCCCACATAGCTCAGCTGGCAGAGCACTTCCTTGGTAAGGAAGAGGTCATCGGTTCGAGTCCGATTGTGGGCTCCACACCCAGGCGGCCCTGCCTCCTGGGGTCTGAAACGCAGCGGCGAAGCCGCGCCTGGTAAGGAGTGAAACGGTCACGTGGCCAAGAAGAAGTTCGACCGCACCAAGCCGCACGTCAACATCGGCACGATCGGCCACATCGACCACGGCAAGACGAGCCTGACCGCGGCGATCACCAAGTACCTCGCACCTCAAGGGCGGCATGTCCGAGTACCGCGCCTTCGATTCGATCGACAACGCGCCCGAGGAGCGCGAGCGCGGGATCACCATCGCGATCGCCCACGTCGAGTACGAGACCGACCACCGCCACTACGCCCACGTCGACTGCCCGGGCCACGCCGACTACATCAAGAACATGATCACCGGCGCCGCCCAGATGGACGGGGCGATCCTGGTCGTGGCCGCCACCGACGGCCCGATGCCCCAGACCCGCGAGCACATCCTGCTGGCCCGCCAGGTCGAGGTCCCGTACATGGTCGTCTTCCTCAACAAGGTCGACATGGTCGACGACCCCGAGCTGCTCGACCTGGTCGAGCTCGAGGTCCGCGAGCTGCTGACCAAGAACAAGTTCCCGGGCGACGACATCCCGTTCGTCCGCGGCTCGCGCGTTGAAGGCGCTCGAGGCGCCCGACGATCCGGCCGATCCGGCCTACGTCTGCATCCAGGAGCTGATGGACGCGGTCGACTGCTACATCCCGACCCCCGAGCGGGCGATCGACAAGCCGTTCCTGATGCCGGTCGAGGACGTCTTCGGGATCAAGGGCCGGGGCACCGTCGCCACCGGGCGGATCGAGCGCGGCGTGGTCAAGGTCGGCGACGAGGTCGAGCTGGTCGGGATCAAGCCCAACCGCAAGGTCGTGGTCACCGGCGTCGAGATGTTCAAGAAGCTGCTCGACGAGGGCCGCGCCGGCGACAACGTGGGCTGCCTCATCCGGGGCATCGAGCGCGAGGAGATCGAGCGCGGCCAGGTCCTGGCCAAGACCGGCTCGGTCAAGCCCCACACCAAGTTCACCGCCCAGGTCTACGTCCTGACCAAGGAGGAGGGCGGCCGGCACACCCCCTTCTACAACGGCTACCGCCCGCAGTTCTACCTGCGCACGACCGACGTGACCGGGGCCATCGGGCTGCCCGAGGGGGCCGAGATGATCATGCCCGGCGACAACGTCGAGATGAGCGTCGAGCTGATCACCCCGATCGCCATCGAGGTCGGCCAGCGCTTCGCCATCCGCGAGGGTGGCCGGACCGTCGGCGCCGGCGCCATCGTCAGCATCGTCGAGTAGGACGACATGGCAAGAGTCGAAGCCCGGCCGACGATCCAGCTCGCCTGCACCGAGTGCAAGGAGCGGACCTACACGACCCGCAAGAACAAGAAGAACGACCCGAACCGCATCGAGTTGCAGAAATACTGTCCGCGCTGCCGACGGCATACACTGCACCGCGAGGCGAAGTAGGCAGCCGGCCCGCAGGGGTGTAGCTCAATTTGGCAGAGCACCGGTCTCCAAAACCGGCGGTTGTAGGTTCGAGTCCTATCGCCCCTGCCACTTCACTTCCGTAGCCTGAGAGAAGAACGACCACTGTGACCCGCATCCGCCGCTACTTCGACGAGGTTTGGTCCGAGCTCCGCAAGGTCTCGTGGCCGACTCGCGACCAGGTTCGCAACCTGACCGTGCTGGTCTTTGCCATCAGCTTCGTCGTTGGCGTGTACATCACCGTCCTGGACAGCGTGTTCCAGGTCGTGATCGGCCTCATCGCGAGCTAGGGACCGATGATGACTGAGGCGACGACCGAGACCCGCACGCCCGAGAAGCGCTGGTACGTCATCCACACGTACTCCGGCTACGAGAACAAGGTCAAGGCCAACCTCGAGCACCGCATCGAATCGATGGGCATGGAGGACAAGATCTTCCAGGTCCTCGTCCCGATGGAGGACGAGATCGAGATCCGGCAGGGCCAGCGCCACACGGTCCAGAAGAAGGTCTATCCCGGGCTACGTCCTGGTCGAGATGATCCTGGACCCGGACAGCTGGTTCGTCGTCCGCAACACGCCGGGTGTCACCAGCTTCGTCGGGCGGCGCCAACATCCCGGGCGTCCGCAGCGAGCCGATCCCGCTCGACGAGAACGAGGTCAAGCAGATCCTGCGGCACATGGGCGTCGAGACGCCCAAGTACCGTGTTGCCTTCACCAAGGGCCAGAGCGTCCGGGTGACCGACGGGCCGTTCGCCGAGTTCATCGGCACGGTCGACGAGGTCAACCCGGAGCGCAACAAGGTCAAGGTCCTGGTGAGCATCTTCGGCCGCGAGACGCCGGTCGAGCTCGACTTCCTGCAGGTCGAGAAGCTCTAAGAAAGGACCCTGACTCCCGTGGCCAAGAAGATCCGCATCGTCCTGACCCTCCAGCTGCCGGCCGGCAAGGCGACCCCGGCCCCGCCGGTCGGCACCGCGCTGGGCCCGCACGGCATCAACATCGTCGAGTTCACCAAGACCTACAACGAGCGGACCGCGGACAAGGCCGGGCAGGTGATCCCGGCCCAGATCACGATCTTCGAGGATCGCTCGTTCACGTTCATCCTCAAGACCCCGCCCGCGGCCGACCTCCTGCGCAAGGCGGCCGGCGTCGAGAAGGGTTCGGGGACGCCGCTCCGCGACAAGGTCGGGCGGGTCACCCGCGACCAGGTGCGCGAGATCGCGGCCATCAAGATGGCCGACCTCAACGCCAACGACGTCGACGCGGCGATGAAGCAGATCGAAGGCACCGCCCGCTCGATGGGCATCGACGTCCTCGGATAGGTCGTCGGCGTTGGGGCGGCGCATCCGTGCGTTGCTCGCTCCGCTGGGTATAGTTCCAGCTCCGCGCGGCATCACCCCGGGCCGCATGAGGAGACAGCAGGGGGAGGCCGGAGCGCGCCGGCCGCAGAAAGGGATCGCTGGCATGGCACACGGCAAGAAGTACCAGGACGCGGCGAAGCTCGTCGATCGGACGCGGATCTATCCGCCGCTCGAGGCGGCCGATCTCGCCAAGCAGACCACCACGGTCGCGTTCGACGCCTCGATCGAGGCCCACCTTCGGCTCGGGGTCGACCCCCGCCACGCCGACCAGATGGTCCGCGGCACGGTCGTCCTTCCGCACGGCACCGGCAAGGTCGTCCGGGTGGCCGTCTTCGCCCAGGGCGAAAAGGCCCAGGAGGCGCTCCGCGCCGGTGCCGACGAGGTCGGCGGCGAGGACCTGGTCAAGAAGATCGAGGCCGGCTGGCTCGAGTTCGACGTCGCCCTGGCGACGCCCGACTCGATGGGCATGGTCGGCAAGCTCGGCAAGATCCTCGGGCGGCGCGGCCTGATGCCGAACCCGAAGGCCGGGACCATCACCTTCGACCTCGAACGGGCGATCAAGGAAGTCAAGGGCGGCCGGGTCGAGTTCCGGGTCGACAAGGCCGGGATCGTCCACGTCGCCGTCGGCAAGAGCAGCTTCGAGGCGCCCGCCCTGGTCGAGAACCTGGCGGCCCTGGTCGACGCCATCAACCGCGCGAAGCCGACCGGCGCCAAGGGCCAGTACCTGAAGGGCCTGACCATCGCCAGCACCATGGGCCCGGGCATCCGGGTCGACGTGCCCGGCGTCCTGGCGGCCGCAGCCGCCTGACCTCCGGCCACGCGCTATCGGCCGGCATCCGCCGGTCGACCAGCCGTGGCCATGACGAGGCTCGAGACGGCGCCACCCGAACATCGTGAATGGACGGACCGCCGCAGACAGCCTGCGCCCGCAGACCGCCGCGACCGCGAGGTCGCGACGGTCGGGGCTTGATCCGTCGGACCGGACTGGTCGATCCGATCGTGAACCGGAGACCGAATGCGAGCATTCGCGAAACCGACGCGAAGCGGTCGGTCGGGGACGACGACGAGCACGCCGAGGCAGACCGGTGCCGCTCCACCTTCGGGTGGGCAGCGCCCCTGCGTGCCGGGGTCGGCCCTCTTCGGAGGGCGCCATGGGCCGTCGCAGGGGCCGCCCGATCGTCGATCGGGCCCCACCGCCGCACGCCGGTCGCGTGCCGAAGGAACGGTCGGACACGCCGACCCGAAAGGAGGGGCCCATGCCCACCGAGGCCAAGCGCGAGACGGTCGCCGAGCTGCGCGAGGAACTCGCCCAGGCTCGGACGCTGATCGTCTCCGAGTACCGCGGCCTCAAGGTGAAGGAGATCGCCGAGATCCGGCGCGCCCTGCGCAAGCAGGACGTCACCTACCGCGTCGTCAAGAACCGCCTGCTGCGGATCGCCGCCGACGATTCGGTCGGCGCCGCGCTCAGCCCGCTGCTGACCGGCCCGACCGCGATCGCCTTCGGGAACGACGAGACGCGGACCGCCAAGGCCGTCATCGACGCGACCCGGCCGTACAACCGCATCGTGCGGATCACCGGCGGCGTGCTGGGCGACCGAGCGATCGGCGCCGACGACGTCACCCGGCTCGCCGCCCTGCCCTCGCGAGAGGTCCTGCTGGCCAGGCTGGCCGGCGGCATGCAGGCGCCGATGAGCTCGCTCGCCAGCCTGTTCGCGGCACCGCTGCGCAACCTGGGCTATGCCCTGCAGCAGGTCGCCGAGCAGAAGGCGCGCGCCGGCTCGTAGCCGCTGTCCGCCAGCGATCCGTTCGACACCCCGACCATCCACCCGAAGGAGCAACTGACATGGCAGTCCTCACCCAGGACGATCTGCTCGGCGCGATCGACAAGATGACCGTGCTCGAGCTGTCCGAGTTCATCAAGCGATTCGAGGAGCGCTACGGCGTGACCGCCGCCGCGCCCGCCGCCGTCGCCGCCGCGCCCGCCGCCGCCGGCGACAGCGCCGCGCCGGCCGCCGTCGAGGAGCAGACCGAGTTCACCGTCACCCTGACCGAGATCGGGCCGAACAAGATCCCGGTCATCAAGGTCGTCCGCGAGCTGACCGGGCTCGGCCTCAAGGAGGCCAAGGACCTGGTCGACGCGACGCCCAAGGCCGTCAAGGAAGGCGTCGCCAAGGACGAGGCCGAGAAGATCAAGGCCGCGCTCGAGGAGCAGGGCGCCAAGGTCGAGATCAAGTAGCTCGGTGCCGCCGCTGGGGCGGCGCATCCGGGCGTCGCCCCGGCGCGCGCGTTCTCGCTCACCGCGTACCGGAGTGGCGTGCCCGCTCGCTCGGAGTGCCGCGGCGCGCTGGTCGGATGGCCTACCAGAAGGGGTGTTTGACAAGCGAAGGAATCGCGGTATCCTACTCCTTCTGTGAGCGTGGCCTCCCTTTCCCCTGTCTGCCTCCGTCAAGGAGTGGTGCTTCATGCTGTCTGCTGAGTCGTCGACTCGCGCGCGAACCCCGTCGGGTCGCATCTCGTACGCCCGGATCGACAAGAAGGTCGACGGCATCAGCTACGAGAAGTTCGAGATCCCCAACCTGATCGAACTCCAGCTCGATTCGTTCGCCTGGTTCGTCGACAAGGGACTGCGCGAGCTGTTCGACGAGATCAGCCCGATCAAGGACTTCACCGGCAAGGTGATGGAGCTCCAGTTCCTCGACTACGAGTTCGGGGCGCCGAAGTACTCCGAGGCGGAGTGCCGGACCAAGGACCTGACCTTCAGCAAGCCGCTCTACGTCAACGTCGAGCTCCTGATCAAGGAGACCGGCGAGATCCAGCGCCAGCGCGTCTACATGGGCGACTACCCGTGGATGACCGACCAGGGCACCTTCGTCATCAACGGTGCCGAGCGGGTCGTGGTCAGCCAGCTCGTCCGCTCGCCGGGCGTCTACTACAGCGAGACCGAGGACCCGGCGTCGGGCCGCATGCTGTTCAGCGCCAAGGTCATCCCGAACCGCGGCGCCTGGCTCGAGTTCGAGACCAACAACAAGGACCAGCTGTGGGTCAAGGTCGACCGCAAGCGCAAGCTCGCCGCGACCACCCTGCTGCGCGCCGTCGGCTACGAGCAGAACGACGAGATCGCGGCGCTGTTCACCGGCGTCGACGTCGACCCCGAGCACCCGTACGTCGCGTCGACGCTGGACAAGGACCTGACCCGGACCCAGGCGGAGGCGCTGATCGAGGTCTACAAGAAGCTCCGCCCGGGCGATCCGCCCACCGGCGACAACGCGCGCCAGCTGGTCGAGAGCCTGTTCTTCAACTTCCGCCGCTACGACCTCGGTCGGGTCGGCCGCTACAAGTTCAACAAGAAGCTCGACGCGGTCGCCGCCCGGCTCGGCGTCGAGCTGCCGCGCGAGGGTCGGACGATCACCCGCGAGGACATCGCGGCGATCGTCGGGCACCTGATCGAGTGCAACCGCGGGCTCCATCCCAAGGACGACATCGACCACCTCGGCAACCGGCGCATCCGGGCCAACGGCGAGCTGATCCAGAACGCGTTCCGGATCGGCCTGCTGCGCATGGAGCGGGTCGTCCGCGAGCGGATGACCATCCAGGAGCTGGACAAGGCCACGCCGAACGCCCTGATCAACATCCGCCCGGTCGTCGCGGCGATGAAGGAGTTCTTCGGCGGCAGCCAGCTGAGCCAGTTCATGGACCAGACCAACCCGCTGGCCGAGCTGACCTCGCAAGCGGCGCCTGTCGGCCCTCGGGCCGGGCGGCCTGTCGCGCGAGCGCGCCGGGTTCGACGTCCGCGACGTCCACCACAGCCACTACGGCCGGATCTGCCCGATCGAGACGCCGGAAGGCCCGAACATCGGCCTGATCGGCTCGCTCGCGACGTACGGCCGGATCAACAGCTACGGCTTCATCGAGACGCCGTACCGCAAGGTCAAGCGGACCGTCGGCTGGGACGAGGCCGACCTCGCCCGCTTCGAGGCGGGCACGCGATCTCGTGGCCAAGAGCGGCGAGGTGGTCCTGCAAGGCCGGCCAGCCGTTCAGCGCGGCCGCCATCGCCGAGCTCAAGAAGCAGAAGGCCCACGCCTTCCCGATCCGCCCGGTCGTGACCGACGAGATCGAGTACCTCCCGGCCGACGAGGAGGAGGAGCACGTCGTCGCGCAGGCCAACGCGCCGCTCGACGAGGAGGGCCACTTCACCGCCGAGCGGATCCCGTCGCGCTACCGCGACACCTTCCCCGAGGCGCGCGCCAACCAGATCGAGTACATGGACGTCTCGCCCAAGCAGGTCGTCTCGGTGGCGACGGCGCTCATCCCGTTCCTCGAGCACGACGACGCCAACCGCGCGCTGATGGGCTCGAACATGCAGCGCCAGGCCGTCCCGCTCCTCGAGCCGGAGTCGCCGATCGTCGGCACCGGCATGGAGGATCGGGCGGCGCTCGACTCCGGCCAGGTCCTGGTCGCCCGCCGCGGCGGCCTGGTCACCAGCGTGACCGCCGAGCGGATCCACATCGAGACCGATGCCGGCGAGCTCGACGTCTACCCGCGTCCTCAAGTTCGTCCGCAGCAACCAGGGCACGTGCATCAACCAGCGCCCGATCGTCGACGTCGGGGCGCGGGTGGCCGCCGGCCAGCCGATCGCCGACTCCAGCTCGACCCAGCAGGGCGAGCTGGCGCTCGGCCGCAACGTCCTGGTCGCGTTCATGAGCTGGGAGGGCGGCAACTACGAGGACGCGATCGTCATCAGCGATCGCCTCGTCCGCGACGACCTGTTCACCAGCATCCACATCGAGAAGCACGAGATGGAGTCGCGCGACACCAAGCTCGGGCCCGAGGAGATCACCCGCGACATCCCGAACGTCGGCGAGGAGTCGCTCAAGGACCTCGACGAGGAGGGCATCGTCTACATCGGCGCCGAGGTCCGCCCCGGCGACATCCTGGTCGGCAAGATCACGCCCAAGGGCGAGACCGAGCTGACCGCCGAGGAGCGTCTCCTGCGGGCGATCTTCGGTGAGAAGGCGCGCGAGGTGAAGGACAGCTCGCTGCGCCTGCCCCACGGCGAGCGCGGCAAGGTCGTCGAGGTTCGCGAGTTCCGTCGCGAGCTCAACGACGACCTCCAGCCCGGCGTCAACCGCCTGGTCCGGGTCTCGGTCGCCCAGAAGCGCAAGATCAGCGTCGGCGACAAGATGGCCGGCCGCCACGGCAACAAGGGCGTGATCGCCAAGATCCTGCCGGCCGAGGACATGCCGTTCCTGCCGGACGGCACGCCGGTCGACATCGTCCTCAACCCGCTCGGCGTGCCGAGCCGGATGAACATCGGCCAGATCCTCGAGACGCACCTCGGCTGGGCGCTGCACGAGAAGGGCCTCAAGGCCGCCACGGCGGTCTTCGACGGCGCGACCGAGCACGACATCCGCCAGGAGCTGACCGAGGCCGGGCCTGCCCGACGACGGCAAGACCGAGCTCCGCGACGGCCGGACCGGCGAGCCGTTCGACCGCCGGATCACCGTCGGCTACATCTACATGCTCAAGCTCCACCACCTCGTCGAGGACAAGATCCACGCCCGGTCGACCGGCCCGTACAGCCTGATCACCCAGCAGCCGCTCGGTGGCAAGGCCCAGTTCGGCGGCCAGCGCTTCGGCGAGATGGAGGTCTGGGCGCTCGAGGCCTACGGCGCCGCGAACATCCTGCAGGAGCTGCTCACCGTCAAGTCGGACGACGTCCTGGGACGCGTCCAGACCTACGAGGCGATCGTCAAGGGCGAGGAGATCCAGCCGCCTCGCGTGCCGGAGTCGTTCAAGGTCCTCATCAAGGAGCTGCGCAGCCTCGGCCTCAACGCCGAGATCCTCGATCCGAACGACGAGGAGATCCCGTTGGCCGAGGACGACGCCTCGGGCTACCTCCTCCCCGATCTCGGCGGGATCAACCTCGCCGGGTTCGAGGACTGAACTGCTGCTTCCGACCCTGTCCCCGACCCGATACCCGCGGAGCCGCGTCCTGACCGGCGCGACCCTGCTCGCTCACGGTCCGCATCGCGTCGCCGAGCCAGACGGCGGCGCGGAGGAGAACCATGCTCGAAGTCAATAACTTCAGCGCGATCCGCATCTCGCTCGCCAGCCCGGACCAGATCCGGGAGTGGTCGAAGGGCGAGGTCACCAAGCCCGAGACCATCAACTACCGGACGCTCAAGCCGGAGAAGGACGGTCTGTTCGACGAGCGCATCTTCGGTCCGACCAAGGACTGGGAGTGCTACTGCGGCAAGTACAAGCGAATCCGCTACAAGGGCATCATCTGCGACAAGTGCGGCGTCGAGGTCACCCGCTCCAAGGTCCGTCGCGAGCGGATGGGCCACATCCAGCTGGCCAGCCCGGTCAGCCACATCTGGTACTTCAAGGGCACGCCGAGCCGGCTCGGGCATCCTGCTCGACATCAGCCCGCGCAACCTCGAGCGGATCCTCTACTTCGCGCTGTACATCGTCACCCACGTCGACGAGGACGCCCGGCGGCGGGCGCTGGCGGCGATCGAGGAGGAGGCCGAGGGTCGCGGCGGCAAGGCCGGCCAGCGGCTGTCCGAGCTCGAGGACGAGCTGCGCGCCGAGATCAACCGCAACAAGGACGAGCTCAACGCCGAGCTGGCCCGGACGAAGGAGGACCTCGAGAACCAGCGAGCCTCGCGGACCGAGGAGATCGCCGCGGCCGCCCAGGAGACGGCAGGCGACGCTCGCCGCGCTCAAGTCGGGCGTCGCCGAGGAGACGATCGCCTTCGCGCCGACCGGCGAGGTCGTCGTGGCGGCCGGCGACAAGGGCGGCAAGGAGGCCACCGCGCGCCTGCGCAAGATCGTCGGCGACTACACCGAGCAGGTCAACGCCGAGCTCCAGCAGCGCGCGGCCGACGAGGCGCGCGCGGTCGAGCAGAAGATCGCCGACCTGGCCGCCGGCATGGCCGACGCGCTCGGTCACGAGCGCGAGCTGCTCCAGGACCAGGCCCAGGGGACCAAGGACGAGCTGCGCAAGCTGCGCGACGAGCTCGAGTCGCTCAAGCCGATGCAGACGCTCGGCGAGACCGAGTACCGCAACCTCGACGAGCGCTACGGCGCCGGCGCCAAGGGCGGCCGCGTCTTCGGTGCCGGCATGGGCGCCGAGGCCATCCGCGAGATCATCAGCCGGATGGACCTCGAGGAGCTGGCTCGCTCGCTCCACGTCGAGGTCCGGACGAGCTCCGGCCAGCGCCGCAAGAAGGCCATCAAGCGGCTCCGCCTGATCGAGGCCTTCCGCCGCTCCGGGACCCGGCCCGACTGGATGATCCTGTCGGTCCTGCCGGTGATCCCGCCGGACCTCCGCCCGATGGTCCAGCTCGACGGCGGCCGCTTCGCGACCTCCGACCTCAACGACCTGTACCGCCGCGTGATCAACCGCAACAACCGGCTCAAGCGACTGCTCGAGCTGGGCGCGCCGGAGATCATCATCCGCAACGAGAAGCGGATGCTCCAGGAGGCGTGCGACGCGCTGATCGACAACGGCCGCCGCGGCCGGGCGATCGCCGGCACCGGCAACCACCGCCTGAAGTCGCTGTCCGACATGCTCAAGGGCAAGCAGGGCCGGTTCCGCCAGAACCTGCTCGGCAAGCGCGTCGACTACTCGGGCCGCTCGGTCATCGTGGTCGGCCCGGAGCTCAAGCTCCACCAGTGCGGCCTGCCCAAGAAGATGGCGCTCGAGCTGTTCAAGCCGTTCGTCATGCGCCAGCTCGTCGAGAAGGGCTTCGCCCACAACATCAAGAGCGCCAAGCGCATCGTCGAGCGCGTCCGGCCCGAGGTCTGGGACGTCCTCGAAGAGGTCATCAAGGACCACCCGGTCCTGCTGAACCGCGCCCCGACGCTCCACCGCCTGGGCATCCAGGCGTTCATGCCGGTCCTCGTCGAGGGCTCGGCCATCCAGATCCACCCGCTCGTCTGCACCGCGTTCAACGCCGACTTCGACGGCGACCAGATGGCGGTCCACGTGCCGCTGTCGACGGCCGCCCAGGAAGAGGCGCGGACGATGATGCTGTCGACCGCCAACCTGCTGTCGCCGGCCGACGGCAGCCCGGTCGTGGCGCCGACCCAGGACATGGTCCTCGGCTGCTACTACCTGACCATGGACGGCCCGGCGCCGGCCAAGGGCGCCAGGGTCCGGCTCTTCGCGTCGGAAGACGCGGCCATCCTGGCCTACCAGCTGCGCGAGAAGACCGGGGCGACGCTCCACGAGCTCGTCGAGGTCGAGGTCAAGGCCTGGGATGCCGAGGCCGGGGCGCTCCGCGCCGGAGCGACGCCGGACGACGATCGGCCGGGTCATCTTCAACCAGATCCTGCCCGACGCCCTGCGCTTCCACGACACGGTCATGCGCCGGGCCGACCTCAAGGAGCTGGTCGACATCTGCTACCGGCAGCTCGGCCCCGAGGAGACGGCGCACCTGGTCGACGGCATCAAGAGCGTCGGCTTCGAGTTCGCCACCCGCGGCGGGATGACCATCGGGCTGTTCGACATCGAGATCCCGAAGGACAAGCCGGAGCGCCTGGCCGCCGCCGACGAGTCCGTCGCCGCCATCGACCGCCAGTTCCAGCGCGGCCTCATCACCGAGGACGAGCGCTACGAGCAGGTGGTCGGCGTCTGGCAGGACACCAGCGCGAGCATGTCGGACGAGATGATGAGCTCGCTCGACCCGACCGGGCCGGTCACGATGATGACCGCCTCCGGTGCCCGAGGCAACAAGGGCAACATCGGCCAGCTGGGCGCCATGCGCGGCCTGATGGCCGACCCGTCCGGCCGGATCATCGACGTCCCGGTGCGCAGCAACTTCCGCGAGGGGATGACCGTCCTCGAGTACTTCATCTCCACCCACGGCGCCCGCAAGGGCCTCGCCGACACCGCCCTGCGCACGGCCGACTCCGGGTACCTGACCCGGCGCCTGGTCGACGTCGCCCAGGACGTCATCACCCGCGAGGAGGACTGCGGCACCGAGGAGGGCAGCTGGATCATCCGGAGCGAGTCGAGCGACGAGAAGGGCGCCTTCCAGAAGCGCCTCGTCGGCCGGCTGGCCGCGGCCCCGCTGCCCGACCCGCGGGTCAAGGTCAAGAAGGGCGACGAGCCGGTCCTGCTGGTCGACCGCAACGAGCTGATCTCGGAGGAGACGGCCGAGCGGATCGACACGGCCGGGATCGACGAGGTCCTCGTCCGCTCACCGCTCACCTGCGAGGCCCGCCACGGCGTCTGCCGGGCGTGCTACGGCCGCAACCTCGCCACCGGCGAGATGGTCGGCTCGGGCGAGGCGGTCGGGATCATCGCCGCCCAGTCGATCGGCGAGCCCGGCACGCAGCTGACGATGCGGACGTTCCACACCGGCGGCGTCGCCGCGGGCGTGGACATCACCGCCGGCCTGCCGCGCGTCGAGGAGCTGTTCGAGGCCCGGATCCCCAAGGGCAAGGCCGAGATCAGCCACATCGACGGCATCGTCGAGATCGTCCGTGGCGATCGGCCCGACCAAGGTCAAGGTCATCTCGCACCGAGGTCTACGACACCTCGCTGGCGCTGCCCGTCGGGCGCCGAGATGCTGGCCGCCCCGGGCGACCTGGTCGAGCTCGGGCCCGGCGACCTCGTCGAGCAGGCCAGGTCCTGGCCCGGACCGAGACCGACGGCACCACGACCGACGTCGCGGCGCCGGTCAAGGGCTTCCTGGTCAAGGGCGACGACGGCCTCGTCGTGCGGGCCGAGGACCGCGTCGAGCGCGAGTACCTGATCCCGCACAACGCCAAGCTGCTGGTCGAGAACAACGCCGAGATCCGGGCCGGCGATGCCATCACCGACGGTCCGATCAACCCGCAGGAGTACCTCGACACGCGGGGCAAGGACGCCGTCCAGCGCTACCTGGTCAAGGAAGTCCAGAAGGTCTACAAGAGCCAGGGCGTCACCATCAACGACAAGCACATCGAGATCATCGTCCGGCAGATGCTCCGCAAGGTCCGCATCGACCAGCCGGGCGACGTCGACCTGCTGCCCACGGAGCTGGTCGATCGGCTCGAGTTCGAGGAGCACAACAACCGCGTCCTGGCCGAGGGCGGCGAGCCGGCCACGGCCCAGACCGTCCTGCTGGGCGTGACCAAGGCCTCGCTCAACACCTCGAGCTTCCTCGCCGCGGCGTCCTTCCAGGAGACGACCCGGGTGCTCACCGAGGCCGCCATCAACGGCGCCAAGGACCACCTGATCGGGCTCAAGGAGAACGTCATCATCGGCAAGCTCATCCCGGCCGGGACGGGTGCGCCGGCCAACGTCGCGGCCCGCAAGGAGCGCGAGCGCCGGGCGGCCCTCGAGGCCCTCGCCGGCGAGGCGCTCGACGACCTCGGGACGGAGTACAACCCGTTCCTCGAGGAAGGCGAGCACCCGCGCACCCGACGACGACGCGGCCGGCCTCGCGCTGGCGGCGACGATCGCCGGAGCCGGCGGCGCAGGCGACGACGACGACGCGGCCAATCCGTTCCTCGGCGACGATGTGCCCCGGCGAGGACGCGGGCGACGACGACGCCGACAACCCCTTCCTGGCCGATGCCAAGGCTCGCTCGGAGTCCGGCGAAGACCGGCTAGCCGGCGATCGATTTCGAGGCCCTTCCGGCGGCCCGCCGAGCGTTTGACACGCTCGTCGGGCCGCTGCTACACTCCGCGCTCGTGGCCTCGGGAGGGAGCGCCTGCGGGCGGTCCGCCTTTGGCGCGTCGCCGAGGACCATCTTCGAGCCCCACGAACCCGGTCCCATCGCCCGTCGACCCAGGCGTGCGACCCCGAATGACCGGCCCCGGTCGACGCCTCATCGCCGTCGACATCTGACCGACTGAAGAAGGAGAAGCGTCTTCGTGCCGACGATCAGCCAGCTCGTGCGCCACGGCCGCCACCCCGCGATCAAGAAGATCAAGGCGCCGGCCATGCGCAAGAACTGGAACAGCCTGCGGCAGCGCCAGGTCTCGATCCCGGGCGCCCCCCAGAAGCGGGGCGTCTGCCTGCAGGTCCGGACGATGACGCCCAAGAAGCCGAACTCCGCCCTGCGCAAGATCGCCCGCGTGCGGCTGACCAACCAGATGGAGGTCACGGCCTACATCCCGGGCATCGGCCACAACCTGCAGGAGCACTCGGTCGTGCTCGTCCGCGGCGGCCGGGTCAAGGACCTCCCGTCGGTCAAGTACCACATCATCCGCGGCACGCTCGATGCCGCCGGCGTGCGCGACCGCAAGCAGGGCCGCAGCAAGTACGGCGCCAAGGCGTCGGCCAAGCCGGGAGCCCGCTAGATGCCGCGCCGCACGAGCATCGCTCGCAAGACCAAGTACGAGACCGTTCCGTCCAACCGGACGACCGCCCGCTTCTCGGCCAAGCTGATGAAGGGCGGCAAGCAGAACCTCGCCGAGCGGATCCTGCGCCAGGCGCTCGCCCGGGCCGAGGCCCAGGCGAGCCGCCCGGGTCTCGAGATCCTCGAGGCGGCGATGCGCAACGCCACGCCGATCATCGAGGTCAAGCCTCGGCGCGTCGGTGGCGCGACCTACCAGGTCCCGGTCGAGATCCGGGGCGATCGCCGCATGTCGCTCGGCGTCCGCTGGCTCGTCCAGGCCGCCCGCAAGCGCAACGGCAAGAGCATGAGCGAGAAGCTGGCGGCCGAGTTCGTCGATGCCATGAACGGCCTCGGCGCGGCGGTCAAGCGTCGAGAAGACACGCACAAGATGGCGGAGGCCAACCGGGCCTTCAGCCATTTCAAGTGGTAGATCCGGGAGCGTAGGCAACACCGTGGCACGACAGGTTCCGCTCGCCCGAACGCGGAACATCGGAATCATCGCGCACATCGACGCCGGCAAGACGACCGTCACCGAGCGGATCCTCTTCTACACGAAGAAGATCTACAAGATCGGCGAGGTCCATGAGGGCGCGGCCACGATGGACTGGATGCCCCAGGAGCAGGAGCGGGGCATCACCATCACGGCCGCCGCCACGACCGCGTTCTGGGGCGACTATCGCATCAACATCATCGATACGCCCGGGCACGTGGACTTCACGGTCGAGGTCGAGCGCAGCCTGCGCGTGCTCGACGGCGCGGTCGTGGTCTTCGACGGCGTGGCCGGTGTCGAGCCGCAGTCCGAGACCGTCTGGCGCCAGGCCGACCGCTACGGCGTGCCGCGCTTCTGCTTCATCAACAAGCTCGACCGGACCGGCGCCGACTTCTGGCGCTGCGTCGACTCGATCAAGGACCGGCTCGGTGCGAAGGCCGTGCCGATCCAGATCCCGATCGGGCGCGAGGACAAGTTCGCGGGCGTGATCGACCTGGTCGAGATGAAGGCGATCTACTACCGCGACGACCTGGGCAACCAGATCGACGAGATCGAGATCCCGGACGAGCTGCGGGCCGAGGCGGAGACCCATCGTCACACGCTGATCGAGGCCGTCGCCGAGATGGACGACGAGCTCACCCACAAGTACCTCGAGGGCGAGGAGCTGACGATCCCCGAGATCAAGCGGGGCCTGCGCCTTGGCACCCTGACCACCCGGATCATCCCGGTCCTGACCGGCTCCGCGCTGCGCAACAAGGGCATCCAGAAGATGCTCGACGCGGTCGTCGACTACCTGCCGTCGCCGCTCGACGTGCCGCCGATGATCGGCATCGACCCGCGAACCGGCGCCGACATCGTTCGCGCGCCGTCGGACAGCGAGCCGTTCAGCGCGCTGGCCTTCAAGATCGCGGCCGACCCGTTCGTCGGCAAGCTGGCCTTCTTCCGGGTCTACTCGGGCACGCTCAAGGCGGGGTCCTACGTCCTCAACCCGACCAAGGGCAAGAAGGAACGGATCGGCCGGATCCTGCAGATGCACGCCAACCATCGCGAGGAGATCGACGAGGTCTACGCGGGCGACATCGCCGCGGCGGTCGGGCTCAAGGACACCTACACCGGCGACACCCTGACCGACCCGGATCACGGCGTGATCCTCGAGTCGATGACCTTCCCGGAGCCGGTCATCGAGGTCAAGATCGAGCCCAAGACCAAGGCCGACCAGGACAAGCTGGCGCTCGCGCTCCAGCGCCTGGCCGAGGAGGACCCGACCTTCCGCGTCCATACGGATCCCGGAGTCGTCGGAGACGCTGATCGCCGGCATGGGCGAGCTCCACCTCGACGTCCTCGTCGACCGGATGATCCGCGAGTTCAAGGTCGCCGCCAACATCGGCAAGCCGCAGGTCTCCTATCGCGAGACGATCCGGCGCGCGGCCGAGGGCAACGGCCGCTTCGTCCGGCAGACCGGCGGCAAGGGCCAGTACGGCCACGCCGTCATCAAGCTGGAGCCCGCCGAGAAGGGCGTCCGGCTACGAGTTCGTCGACAAGATCGTCGGCGGCACGATCCCGCGCGAGTACATCAAGTCGGTCGACGCCGGCATCCGCGAGACGCTCGACACGGGCATCTACGCCGGGTTCCCGGTCGTCGACGTCAAGGCCACCCTCTTCGACGGCTCGTACCACGAGGTCGACTCGTCGGAGATGGCGTTCAAGATCGCCGGTTCGATGGCGGTCAAGGACGCCTTCTCGAAGGCCGATCCGGCCATCCTCGAGCCGATCATGCGGGTCGAGGTGACGATGCCCGAGGAGTTCATGGGCGACGTCATCGGCGACCTCAACAGCCGTCGCGGCCAGATCGAGGGGATGGAGTCGCGCGGCACGACGCAGGTCGTCCGGGCGTTCGTCCCGCTCGCCCAGATGTTCGGGTACGTGACGGACCTGCGGAGCATGACGCCAGGGTCGCGCGACCTCCTCGATGGAGTTCAGCCACTACGCCGAGGTGCCGGGCAACCTGGCCTCGGAACTCGTCCAGAAGTCCAAGGTCTAGCAGGAGCCAGGGAGCAGCCACCATGGCCAAGAAGAAGTTCGACCGCACCAAGCCGCACGTCAACATCGGCACGATCGGCCACATCGACCACGGCAAGACGAGCCTGACCGCGGCGATCACCAAGTACCTCGCACCTCAAGGGCGGCATGTCCGAGTACCGCGCCTTCGACTCGATCGACAACGCGCCCGAGGAGCGCGAGCGCGGGATCACCATCGCGATCGCCCACGTCGAGTACGAGACCGACCACCGCCACTACGCCCACGTCGACTGCCCGGGCCACGCCGACTACATCAAGAACATGATCACCGGCGCCGCCCAGATGGACGGGGCGATCCTGGTCGTGGCCGCCACCGACGGCCCGATGCCCCAGACCCGCGAGCACATCCTGCTGGCCCGCCAGGTCGAGGTCCCGTACATGGTCGTCTTCCTCAACAAGGTCGACATGGTCGACGACGAGGAGCTGCTCGACCTGGTCGAGCTCGAGGTCCGCGAGCTGCTGACCAAGAACAAGTTCCCGGGCGACGACATCCCGTTCATCCGCGGCACGCGCTGAAGGCGCTCGAGGCGCACCGACGATCCGGCCGATCCGGCCTACGTCTGCATCCAGGAGCTGATGGATGCGGTCGACTCGCTACATCCCGACCCCCGAGCGGGCGATCGACAAGCCGTTCCTGATGCCGGTCGAGGACGTCTTCGGGATCAAGGGCCGGGGCACCGTGGCCACCGGGCGGATCGAGCGCGGCGTGGTCAAGGTCGGCGACGAGGTCGAGCTGGTCGGGATCAAGCCCAACCGCAAGGTCGTGGTCACCGGCGTCGAGATGTTCAAGAAGCTGCTCGACGAGGGCCGCGCCGGCGACAACGTGGGCTGCCTCATCCGGGGCATCGAGCGCGAGGAGATCGAGCGCGGCCAGGTCCTGGCCAAGACCGGCTCGGTCAAGCCCCACACCAAGTTCACCGCCCAGGTCTACGTCCTGACCAAGGAGGAGGGCGGCCGGCACACCCCCTTCTACAACGGCTACCGCCCGCAGTTCTACCTGCGCACGACCGACGTGACCGGGGCCATCGGGCTGCCCGAGGGGGCCGAGATGATCATGCCCGGCGACAACGTCGAGATGAGCGTCGAGCTGATCACCCCGATCGCCATCGAGGTCGGCCAGCGCTTCGCCATCCGCGAGGGTGGCCGGACCGTCGGCGCCGGCGCCATCGTCAGCATCGTCGAGTAGGACGACATGGCAAAGCAGCGGATCCGGATCCGCCTCAAGGCCTACGACCACCGGCTGCTCGACCAGTCGGCGGCCCAGATCGTGGAGACGGCCCAGCGGACCGGTGCCGACGTCGTCGGTCCCGTGCCGCTGCCGACCCGGATCGAGAAGTTCACCGTCCTGCGTTCCCCGTTCATCGACAAGGACAGTCGCGAGCAGTTCGAGATCCGCACCCACAAGCGGCTCGTCGACATCCTCGACCCTCGTCCAAGACGGTGGACGCCCTGATGCGACTCTCGCTGGCAGCGGCGTCGACATCGAGATCAAGATGTGATGCGAGAGCATCGGACTGATCGGCCGCAAGGTCGGCATGACCCAGGTCTTCCAGGACGACGGCACCATGGTGGCCGTCTCCGTCGTCGCCATCCAGCCGAACACCGTCACGCGCCTGCGGACGCCCGAGCGCGACGGCTACACCGCCGTCCAGTTCGGGACCGAGGTCGTCGACAAGCTGTCCAAGCCCGAGACCGGCCAGCTCAAGGACCTGCCCAAGGTCAAGACGATCCGCGAGTTCCGGGTCGACAACGTGGACGACTACCAGGTCGGCCAGCGCCTCGTCGCTCGGCGACCTGTTCGCCGCCGGCGACGAGGTCGACGTGACCGGCGTCTCGAAGGGCAAGGGAACCGCCGGCGTGATCAAGCGCCACAACTTCAAGCGCGGTCCCAAGACCCACGGCTCCGACCACCACCGCGCGCCCGGCTCGATCGGTCCCGGGCACCACGCCGGGTCGCGTCTACCGCGGCCTGCGGATGGCCGGCCACATGGGCGACGAGCGGGTGACCGTCAAGAAGGTGCGCGTCGTGCGCGACCGATCCCGAGCGCAACCTGCTGCTGGTCAAGGGGACGCTCCCCGGGGCCCGGGGCGCGCTGATCCTCGTGAAGAAGGCCTGACCGATGCCCCAGACCAACCTCTACGATCGGACCGGCAAGACCGTCGGCAGCGTCGAGCTCAGCGACGAGCTCTTCGCGGCGCCGGTCAACGCCGCCGTCCTGCACCAGGTCGTGACCGCCCAGCTGGCCGGCCGGCGAACCGGCACGCACGACACCAAGACCCGCGGCGAGGTCCGTGGCGGCGGCAAGAAGCCGTACCGCCAGAAGGGGACCGGCCGCGCCCGCCAGGGCTCGACCAACGCGCCCCACTACCGCGGCGGCGGCACCGTCTTCGGACCGCATCCGCGCTCGTACGAGCAGCGGCTGCCGCGCAAGATGAAGCGCCTCGCCCTGCGCGGCGCGCTGACCGCCAAGTTCGGTGACGAGGCGATCAAGGTGATCGACACGTTCGGGCTCGAAGCGATCCGGACGCGCGACCTGGTCGGCGTCCTCGCCGCCCTCGAGGTGACCGGGCGAGATCCTCGTCGTGGCCCCCGGCCGGGACGAGACGCTCGAGCTGTCCGCCCGCAACCTGCCGACGGTCGAGATCATCCTGGCCGACTCGCTCAACGTGGTCGACCTGCTCAATGCCGACACCGTCCTGATCGAGCAGCCGTCGCTGGCCCGGATGCAGGAGGTCTACGCATGAGCGCCCTGACCGCTCCGGAGATCATCCTGCGGCCGGTCATCAGCGAGAAGTCGATCGACGAGTCCGGGCCGCGGCAAGTACACCTTCGCGGTCAACGATCGGGCCAACAAGATCCAGATCAAGGCCGCGATCGAGGAGCTCTACAAGAAGGAGAACGTGACCGTCGTCTCGGTCAACGTGCTCACCACGAAGGCCAAGGAGAAGCGCCGCGGGAACCGTCGCGGCCAGACCATCGGCCACACCACGCCGTGGCGCAAGGCGATCGTGACCCTGGCGCCCGGCCAGAAGATCGAATTCTTCGAAGGGGTCTGACCGATGCCGCTTCGCAGCTACAAGGCCACGTCGCCCGGGCTCCGGCAGATGACGCGATCGACCTTCGAGGAGATCACGACCAAGGAGCCGTACAAGCCCCTGCTCGAGCCGCAGATCCGCGGCTCCGGACGCAACAACGCCGGGCGGATGACCGTTCGCCATCGCGGCGGCGGCGAGAAGCAGCACTACCGCCGGATCGACTTCAAGCGCGACAAGCTCGGCGTGCCGGCCCGCCTGGCGACGATCGAGTACGACCCGAACCGGTCCGCCCGGATCGGCCTGCTCCACTACCGGGACGGCGAGAAGCGCTACATGCTGCTGCCGCACGGCCTCAAGGTCGGCGACGTCGTCATCGCCGGTCCGGCGGCCGAGGCGCGGGTCGGCAACGCCCTGCCGCTGGCCAACATCCCGCTCGGCACCACGATCCACAACGTCGAGCTGGTCCCGGGCAAGGGCGGCCAGATCGTCCGCTCGGCCGGGCGTCTCCGCCCAGCTGCTGGCCAAGGAGGGCGAGTTCGCCACCGTCCGGCTGCCGTCGGGCGAGATGCGCCGCGTCCCGCTCCGCTGCATGGCCACCGTCGGCCAGGTCAGCAACCTCGACCACGAGAACCAGAACCTCGGCAAGGCGGGTCGTGCCCGCCACCTGGGGCAGCGGCCCGAGGTCCGGGGCGTCGTCATGAATCCGCGTGACCATCCGCACGGCGGTGGTGAAGGCAAGTCCCCGACCGGGATGCCGCCCAAGACCCCGTGGGGCAAGCCCGCCATGGGCTACCGCACCCGGCGGTCAACAAGACGACCGGACGTCTCATCGTCCGGTCCCGGCATCGCAAGTAGCGGGGAGGTAGGAGTCGATGTCCCGTTCAGTCAAGAAAGGGCCGTTCATCGAGGCCCGCCTCCTCGGCCGGATCGAGGAGATGAACAAGCGCAACGAGAAGAAGGTCGTCAAGTCCTGGTCGCGCGCGTCGGTCATCTTCCCGACCTTCATCGGCCACACGATCGCGGTCTACAACGGCAAGAAGCACATCCCGGTCTACGTGACCGAGAACATGGTCGGCCATCGGCTCGGTGAGTTCAGCCCCACCCGCAACTACCGCGGGCACGGCAAGCACACCGATCGATCGACCGCGCTGAAGTAGAGGTCGATCGTGCGCGTTTCCGCCACCGCCAAGTACCTCCGCGGCTCGACCCGCAAGACCCGCCTGGTCACCCAGGCGATCAAGGGCATGAAGGTCGAAGAGGCCACCGCGATGCTGCGCTTCATGCCGCAGAAGGCCGCCGCCGACGTCGCCCGCGTGCTCAAGAGCGCGACCTCGAACGCGGAGAACAACCACAGCCTGTCGGCCGAGGACCTGGTCATCGTCGATGCCGTCGCCAACGAGGGTCCGACGATCAAGCGCTTCCAGCCGCGGGCACAGGGTCGGGCCTTTCCCATCCACAAGCCCATGACCCACATCACGATCGTCGTCGCGGATCAGGAGGCCTGACATGGGACACAAGGTCCATCCGTACGGCTTCCGCCTGGGTGTCTCGCGCACCTGGACCGCGAAGTGGTACGCCGACAACAAGGAATACACGGCCTCCCTCCAGGAGGACATCAAGATCCGCCAGCTGATCGACAAGCGACTGGCCAACGCCAGCGTCAGCGGTGTCGAGATCGAGCGCGGCATCAACCACGTGACGGTCACGATCCACACGGCCAAGCCGGGCATCGTGATCGGCAAGGGCGGCGCCAACGTCGAGATCCTCCGCCAGCAGATCGGCGCCCTGACCAGCCGCAAGGTCAAGCTCGAGATCAAGGAGATCCGCCAGCCCGAGCTCGATGCGCACCTGGTGGCGATGAACATCGCCGGCCAGCTGAGTCGCCGGATCGCCTTCAAGAAGGCCATGAAGCAGGCCATCCAGCGGTCGATGAAGGCCGGCGCCAAGGGCGTCAAGATCGCCGTCGCCGGCCGCCTCGGCGGCTCCGAGATGGGCCGGCGCGAATGGGACAAGGAAGGCCGCATCCCGCTCGGCACGCTGCGCGCCGACATCAGCTACGGCCAGATCCACGCCCACACCACCTATGGCCGGATCGGCGTCAAGGTCTGGATCTATCGCGGCGACATCACGCCGGAGCGGGCTGCTCCGCGTGAGGCCGGCCTGCCGGCGCCGGCCGGGACGGGGGCCTGACCGATGTTGATGCCCAAGCGAGTCAAGCACCGCAAGGTCATGCGCGGACGCATGTCCGGCGTGGCCAAGGGCGGCCACTCGGTGGCCTTCGGCGAGTACGGCCTGGCCACGACCGAGCCGGCCTGGATCACCAGCCGCCAGATCGAGGCGGCCCGGCGCGCCATGACCCGCTCGGTCAAGCGCGGCGGCAAGATCTGGATCCGGATCTTCCCGGACAAGCCGGCCACCAAGAAGCCGGCCGAGACCCGGATGGGTTCCGGCAAGGGCGCACCGGACCACTGGGTCGCCGTCGTCAAGCCCGGGCGGATCCTGTTCGAGATGGCCGGCGTGGATCACGAGTCGGCCGTCGAGGCGATGCGCCTCGCCAGCCACAAGCTGCCGGTGCATCACCCGGGTCGTCGTTCGCGAATCGGTCAAGGAGGCGAGCTGATGGACATCGAGAAGGTTCGCCAGCTGTCCGACCCCGAGCTCGAGGACGCCCTGCGCGAGGCCAAGCAGGACCTCTGGGGAGCGCGCTTCGCGCTGTCGACCCGCCAACTCAAGGACTACAGCACGATCCCGCAGACGCGGCGAACGATCGCGCGGATCCTGACCGTCCAGCGCGAGCGCAAGCTCGGCAAGACGGCCTGAGGAGACGCGCGATGACAGGAGCAACCACCAACGTGCAAGGCAAGCGGAAGACCAAGATGGGCCGCGTCGTCAGCGACCGGATGGACAAGACGATCGTCGTGTCCGTCGAGCGCCTGGCGCGCCACCCGCTCTACAAGCGGGTCATCCGCTTGACCACGAAGTTCAAGGCGCACGACGAGGCCAACGACGCTCGCATCGGCGACACGGTCCTGATCGAGGAATCGCGCCCGCTGTCGGCCACCAAGCGCTGGCGGCTGGTGTCGGTCATGGCCCGGGCCGGCGACCACGCGCTGCCCGGCGAGGTCGTCGCCGAGGAGGTCGAGACCACCGAGGCGATCCACGGCGCGGCCCACCCGGGCCGGACGCACGGCGCCGCGACGAGTCCGCGTCCGCCGACGAGGAGCCCGCCTCGTGATCCAGTCGCAGACCCGACTCAAGGTGGCCGACAACACCGGTGCCCGGACGATCCAGTGCATCCGGGTGATGGGCCGCTCGCTCAAGACCGAGGCGGGCGTCGGTGACGTCATCATCGCCAGCGTCAAGCAGGCCATCCCGAACGCCGCCGTCAAGAAGGGCGACGTGGTCCGGGCCGTGATCGTCCGGACGGCCAAGGAGTACGGCCGCCCGGACGGCAGCTACATCCGCTTCGACGAGAACGCCGCCGTGCTCATCAACAACCAGGGCAACCCCCGCGGGACGCGCATCTTCGGCCCGGTCGCGCGCGAGCTGCGCGACCGCAACTACATGAAGATCGTCTCGCTCGCCCCGGAGGTGCTGTGATGGCCGTCCGGATCCGCCGAGCCCCGGCGTCCCAAGGTGCCCGAGATCCGCAAGGGCGACACGGTCGTGGTCCTGGCCGGCAAGGACGCCGGCAAGCGCGGCACGGTCGAGCGGGTGATCCGCCGGACGGCGGCGCCGAGCGCGGCCCGCAGCGTCTTCCGGCGCGGCTCGGGCGCCGGCGGCGTCCAGGTCGTCGTCGAGGGGCTCAACATCGCCAAGCGGCACACCAAGCCGCGCCAGACCTCGTCGTCCACCGACCGGACGCCCGAAGATCCACCAGGGCGGCATCCTCGAGATCGCCCAGCCCCTGCCGATCGGCCGGGTCATGCTCGTCTGCCCCAGCTGCGGCAAGCCGACCCGGATCGCCCACGCCACCCTCGACACCGGACGGCGCGTGCGGGTCTGCCGCCACTGCGCCCAGCAGCTGGAGGTGAAGGCATGACCAGCCGGCTCCAGGAGCGCTACCACGACCGAGATCGCCCCGGCCCTGCAGAAGCAGTTCGAGTACTCGAACACGATGCAGGTCCCGCGCCTCTCCAAGATCGTCGTCAACATCGGGCTCGGCGAGGCCCTCACCAACGCGAAGGCGCTCGACGCGGCCATCGGCGACCTGACCACCATCACCGGCCAGAAGCCGATCGTCACCAAGGCCAAGCGCTCGATCGCCCAGTTCCGCGTCCGGACGGGCAACTCGATCGGGGCCAAGGTGACCCTCCGTGGCGAGCGGATGTGGGACTTCCTGGATCGCCTGACCACGCTCGCCCTGCCCCGGATCCGCGACTTCCGCGGCATCCCCGGCAAGTCGTTCGACGGCCGCGGCAACTACTCGCTGGGGATGCGCGAGCAGCTCGCCTTCCCGGAGATCGACTACGACAAGGTGGACCGTCTCCGCGGGCTGGAGATCAGCATCGTGACGACGGCGAAGACCGACGAGGAATCGAAGAAGCTTCTCGAACTCCTCGGCATGCCCTTCGCCTCGTAGGCGCGGGGAGGGAGACACATGGCCAAGAAATCGATGATCGCCAAGGCGAAGCGGACGCCGAAGCACAAGGTGCAGGGCTACCACCGCTGCACCGTGTGCGGGCGGCCGCGCGCCTTCATCCGCCGTTTCGCGCTCTGCCGCATCTGCTTCCGGGAGCGAGCCCTCCTGGGCGAGCTGCCGGGCGTCACCAAGTCGAGCTGGTAGGGGACCGATGAACATCTCCGACCCGATCGCGGACATGCTCACTCGTGTTCGGAACGCCTCGCGGGCGCGCCACGCCGAAGTCGTCGTTCCCGCGTCGCGAACCAAGCGAGAGATCGCCCGCATCCTCAAGGACGAGGGCTTCATCGCCGACGTCCGCGAGGAGCAGGACGGCCCCACGGCCGTGCTGCGCCTCACCCTCAAGTACGTCGACGGCAAGGTCTCGGTCGTCTCCGGCCTCAAGCGGATCAGCAAGCCCGGCCTGCGCGTCTACGCGCGCAAGACGGACATTCCGCGGGTGCTCGGCGGCCTGGGCATCGTCATCGTCAGCACGAGCCAGGGGATCATGACCGGCCAGCAGGCGCGTCAGGCGCAGCTGGGCGGCGAAGTCCTCGCGTTCGTCTGGTAGGCGGGACGACATGTCGCGCATCGGACGACTCCCCATCACCGTCCCGTCGAACGTCGACGTGACGATCGACGGGCGCAACGTGACGGTCAAGGGGCCCAAGGGCAGCCTCAGCCGCGCGCTCCACCCGGACATGACCCTGAGCCGCGAGGAGAGCACGCTGGTCGTGACTCGCCCGACCGAGCAGAAGACGCACAAGCAGCTGCACGGCCTGACCCGGACGCTGGTCAACAACATGGTCGTCGGGGTGACCGACGGGTACCGCAAGGGCCTCGAGATCACCGGCGTCGGCTACCGGGCCGCGCTCAACGGCCGCAAGCTGACGCTCAACCTCGGCTACAGCCACCAGATCGAGATCGATCCGCCGGAGGGGATCACCTTCGAGATCGAGAACCCGACCCGCCTGGCGGTCGTCGGCATCGACAAGGAGCTGGTCGGCCAGATCGCCGCCAAGGTGCGCTCGACGCGCAAGCCCGAGCCCTACAAGGGCAAGGGCGTGCGCTACGCCGGCGAGTACATCCGCCGCAAGGCCGGCAAGGCCGGCAAGATCGGCGGCAAGAAGTAACCAGTCATGACAACCGGACAAGGAACTGACGCGATGACACAGCTCGCCAGCCGCGGCGCCGCGCGACAGAAGCGCCACGACCGAATCCGCCTGCACCTCGCCGGCACGGATTCACGGCCGCGTCTCGCCGTGTTCCGCAGCCTCAACCACATCTACGCGCAGGTCATCGACGACGCGTCCGGCCGGACGCTCGCCGCCGCCTCCACGACCGACAAGGAGCTCAAGGGCTCCAAGGCGACCAAGTCGGAGGAAGCGGCCGTCGTTGGCCAGCTCATCGCCGAGCGTGCCAAGGCCGCCGGCGTCGAGCGCGTGGTATTCGATCGAGCCGGGTTCCGGTACCACGGGCGGATCAAGTCGCTCGCCGATGCCGCCCGCGAAGCCGGCCTCGACTTCTGATCGGAAGGAGCCAACGTGGCACGGATTGACCCAACCAAGCTCGCGCTCGAGGAGCGCGTCGTCC
This sequence comes from uncultured Chloroflexia bacterium, assembly GCA_963806175.1. GTDB lineage: Bacteria > Chloroflexota > Limnocylindria > Limnocylindrales > CSP1-4 > SPCO01. The sequence goes on along the minus strand of CAWDXA010000011.1, from coordinate 1,416,723 downwards.
AGATCAACCGGGTCGCCAAGGTCGTCAAGGGCGGCCGGCGGTTCAGCTTCAGCGCGATCGTCGTCGTCGGCGATGGCGCGGGGCACGTCGGTGTCGGCCTGGGCAAGGCCGGCGAGGTGCCCGAGTCGATCCGCAAGGGCGTCGAGGACGCCAAGAAGAACCTGATCCGGATCCCGATGGTCGGGACCACCATCCCGCACGAGGTGCGCACCGAGTTCAGCGCCAGCCGGGTCATGCTGAAGCCGGCGTCGCAGGGCACCGGGGTCATCGCCGGCGGCTCGGTCCGGGCCGTCCTGGAGGCGGCCGGCGTCCGCGACATCCTGTCGAAGACGCATGGCTCGACCAACCCGGTCAACGTCACCCGGGCCACGATCGAAGCCCTCCGGAGCCTCCATTCGGCGGAGGAGCTTGGCGCCCGTCGCGGCGTCAAGCTGACCAGCCGGATCGCCGGCCAGCCGGCCGCGGTTCCGGTCGCGGAGGTGTCCGGTGGCCGCTAAGCTCAAGGTGACCCAGGTCAAGAGCACGATCAGCCACATCGCCCGGAACCGGGCGACCGTCCGGGCGCTCGGCCTGCACGGGATCGGCAGCACCAGCGTCGTGACCGACAACCCCGCGACCCGGGGCATGGTCCGCCAGGTCCGGTTCCTGGTCAGCGTCGAAGAGATCGCGGACGAGGGCAAGAGCCGCACGGGCGGCGACCAGGAGAAGGCATGAAGCTCCACGACCTCCGGCCCGCCGACGGATCCCGCCAGCCGCGCACCCGCGTCGGCCGCGGGATCGCCGCCGGCAAGGGCAAGACCGCGGGCCGCGGCACCAAGGGCCAGAAGGCCCGCGCCGGCGGCTCGATCCCGCCGTGGTTCGAGGGTGGCCAGACGCCGCTCCACCAGCGGCTCCCGAAGCTGCGAGGCTTCAAGAACCGCTTCAGGATCGAGTACGAGGTCGTCAACGTCGGCGCGATCGGCGCCCTTGCCGAGCGCGGTGCCTTCGAATCCGACGCGTCGGCCAAGAAGGGCGCCAAGGCGGCCCCGATCACGGTCAACCAGGACATCCTGCGCGCCGTCGGACTCGTCAGGACGCTGAACAAGCCGCTCAAGATCCTCGGCGCCGGAGAGCTGTCCACCCCGCTGTTCGTGGTCGCCGATGCGTTCACGGCGTCGGCCCGGGCCAAGATCGAGGCGGCCGGCGGCAGCGTCAACGTCCTCGAGATCCCGACCGAGAGCCAGCCGGCCATCGGTGTCGACGCCGATACCGCGCGAACGGCGAGGGAGCCCCGCACCGCTGCCGGCCGAGTCGCGGCCGGGAAGCGGGCCGATGCCCGTGGCGCTCGTGAGGCCGACGCGGCGGAGGCCGTCGCCGAGGCGGCAGCCCTCGAAGCGGCCAAGGCGGCCAAGGCCGCGAAGCCGGCCAGGGAACCGAAGGCTCCCAAGGCGCAGGTCGTCGCGGAGGCACCAGCCGCCGCGGAGGCACCGGCCGCCGCGGAGGCACCGGCCGCCGAACCCGCCCAGGCCGCCCAGGTCCCGGCGTCCCCCGCCGTACCTGAAGCGATCACGACGTCCGACGCCACCGAAGCGGCCGCCGACACGGACGCGCCCGACGCGGACGCCTGACCGTGTTCGATTCGGTCCTCAACGCGTTCCGGGCGCAGGACATCCGCCGCCGGGTCCTGTACGTGCTGGCCCTGCTCATCGTCTTCCGGTTTCTGGCCGCCGTGCCGGTGCCCGGGATCGACAAGGCCCAGCTGAAATCGTTCGTCGAGGGGAACGCCCTGGTCGGCCTGCTCGACCTGTTCTCGGGCGGCGGGCTGTCGCACTTCTCGGTCGTCGCGATCGGCATGAACCCGTACATCAACGCCTCGATCATCATGCAGCTGATGGGCGGGGTGGTCCCGTCGCTGCAGGCGCTGAGCCGCGAAGGCGAGTACGGTCGCAACAAGCTCAACCAGTACACCCGCTACCTGACCGTGCCGATGGCCATCCTCCAGGCCTATGGCTTCCTCGCCTTGCTCAACTCGCAGAACGTGCTGACCGGGTCGTTCGACCTGGCCAGCTTCACGACGCTGACCCAGATCGCCACCCTGACCGCCGGGGCCATCGCCCTGATGTGGATCGGCGAGCTGATCACGGAACGCGGGATCGGCAACGGCATCAGCTTCATCATCTTCGCCGGCATCGTCAGCCGCGCCCCCGGCGCGATCGGCGGGTTCATGGTCAATCCCAACATCACGGTCCTGGTCGGGTTCGGCCTGATGGCCATCGCCGCGGTCGCCGTGATCATCTACATCCAGGAAGGCCAGCGCCGGATCCCGATCCAGTACGCGAGTCGCGTTCGTGGGCGGCGGATGTACTCGGGCGGCCAGACCTTCCTGCCGCTGCGCGTCAACCAGGCGGGCGTGATCCCGATCATCTTCGCGGTCAGCATCCTGTTGTTCCCGCAGCAGATCGCCTCGTACTTCACCACGTCGCAGGTGACGTTCGTGGCGGACATCGCCCGCGGGATCGTGAACTTCTTCGCGCCCCACACCTTCGTCTACATCCTCCTGTACTTCCTGCTGACGGTGGGGTTCACCTACTTCTACACGGCGTTCACGTTCAAGCCCGACGAGACTGCCGAGCAGCTCCGCAAGAACGGCGGCTTCATCCCCGGTATCCGGCCCGGCCGTCCGACCCAGGATTACCTGTCACGGGTGGTCACCCGGATCACCCTTGCCGGCGCCCTCTTTCTCGGCACGGTGGCGGTCGCGCCGAATCTCATCGGCCTGGCCATCCCGGACCTGGGGACGCTCGGGCTCGGCGGCACGAGCCTGCTGATCGTGGTGTCGGTCGTGGTCGAGACCATGAAGCAGATCGAGGCGCAGCTGATGATGCGCAACTACGAAGGCTTCATCCGATGACGACCGTGCCGGTCACACCGGCGCCGCACCTGGCGGCCCATCCATGCGTTGCCGCCTCCGGGCGCGCGCTCACGCACCTCGGGGTGCGCTCGCTTCCGTCCTCGGCGGCGCCTTCGGCCGGACTCGCCATCAGCGGCGCGACCGGGTCCTCGTGACCGTCCTGGTCCTTCTCGGAGCGCCGGGGGCCGGGAAGGGGACACAGGCGCCGGTCCTGGCCAAGCGCCTCCGGGTGCCGGTGCTCGCATCCGGGGACCTGCTGCGCGCCGCGGTTGCCGCGGGAACGCCCCTCGGCCGTGCCGCCGACCGGTACATGAGCCGCGGCCAGCTCGTGCCCGATGACACCATCGTCGACATCTTCCTCGAGCGGCTGGCGGCAGCCGACGCGGCCAGCGGCGCCGTGCTCGACGGCTTCCCGCGAACCCGCGGCCAGGCCGAGGCACTCGACCGGGCGCTGGCGCCGCGCGGCAGCCGAGTGAACCTCGCGCTGTACATCGATGTCCCGACCGACGACCTTGTCGCCCGGATGGCGAGTCGCTGGATCTGCGCCGCCAACGGCCACGTCTACAACGTCGCCTCGAACCCGCCTCTCGTTCCAGGCGCGTGCGACCTCGACGGCGCGCCGCTGGTCCAGCGCGAAGACGACCGCGAGGACACCGTTCGGGCGCGGATGTCGCAGCAGATCCCGCCATTGCTCGAGGTGGTCGACCACTACCGGACGACCGGTGTGCTGCGCACGGTCGACGGGCTGCGACCGATCCGCGAGGTGACCGCCCGGCTGCTCGCCGAGCTCGCCCGCGCCGAGGTCGGGGCGGCCTGATGGTCACCCGCAAGTCCCGCTCGGAGATCGAGCGGATGCGTCGAGCCGGGCGAGTCGTCGCCGAGGTGCTCGACCTCATCGAGGCCGCGCTGGCGCCCGGCATGTCGACCGCCGAACTGGACGCCATGGCCGAGGCGCACATCCGGTCGGTCGGCGCGACCCCGTCCTTCAAGGGCTACCCGGGGATCAACCCGAATCGCCCGTTCCCGGCCAGCGTCTGCATCTCGATCGACAACGAGATCGTCCACGGGATCCCGGGCGACCGGCAGCTCCGCGAGGGCCAGGTCGTCTCGGTCGACGCCGGCGCGATCGTGGACGGCTGGCACGGCGACGGCGCGCGGACCTTCTTCATCGGTGATCCGCCAGCGCGGGTGCGGCAGCTGATCGAGCTGACCCGCGAGGCCATGCTGGCAGGCATCGCGGCCGCCGTGTCCGGCAACCACATCGAGGACGTGTCCGGCGCCGTCCAGGACGTCGCCACGTCGGCCGGGTTCGGGGTCATTCGCCAGTTCGTCGGCCACGGGATCGGCACGGCGATGCACGAGGAACCGCAGGTCCCCAACTACCGGACCGGCCGGGCGGGCCGCAAGCTCGAACCGGGCATCTGCCTCGCGATCGAGCCGATGTTCACGCTCGGCGGCCACGACACGAGGATCCTGCCGGACGACTGGACGGTCGTCACCGCCGACGGCTCGCTGGCGGCCCATTTCGAGCATTCGATCGCGGTCACCGCCGACGGTCCGCAGATCCTGACCCTCGCATGAACCGTCGGTTGCCTGGATCAGGCATGTTTGCTACGCTACGCGTTCGTGTGTCGGCCCACCCGGGCCGACACTGCGCGTGAGAAAGGGAAGCACGAAGACCTGTGGCCAAGCGTGACGCGATCGAGGTCGAGGGAACGGTCGTCGAACCCCTGCCCAACACCATGTTCGCGGTCGAGCTGGAGAATGGCCACCGGGTGCTCGCCCATATCAGCGGCAAGCTCCGGATGAATTTCATCCGCATCCTGCCCGGCGATCGGGTCCGTGTCGAGTTGTCCCCGTATGACCTGACCCGCGGCCGGATCACGTACCGTCTCAAGTAAGTCGAGGATCCCGTTGAAAGTCAGAGCATCCGTCAAGGCCCGCTGCGACAACTGCAAGGTCATTCGTCGCCACGGCACCGTGATGGTCATCTGCACCAACCCAAAGCACAAGCAGCGGCAGGGGTAACCGATGGCCCGTATCGCCGGCGTCGACATTCCTCGCGAGAAGCGTGTCGAGGTCAGTCTCACCTACGTCTTCGGGATCGGCCTGCCGACCAGCCAGAAGATCCTCGCGCAGACCAACATCAATCCGGACACCCGGGTGCGGGATCTCACCGAGGAGCAGGTCAACCGGCTCCGCGAGCTCATCGACCGCCGCTACAAGGTCGAGGGTGATCTGCGGCGCGAGGTCGCGCTCAACGTCAAGCGCCTCATCGAGATCGGCTCGTACCGCGGCCTGCGCCATCGGCGCAACCTGCCGGTCCGGGGTCAGCGAACCAAGACCAATGCTCGCCAGCGACGTGGACCGAAGAAGACGGTCGGCGTCCGGCGCAAGAAGTAACGAGGGACTGACCAGGCATGGCGGAACGCAAGCGCGCGGTCAAGGTTCGTCGCCGGGAGAAGAAGAACGTGCCCCAGGGGCACGTCCACATCCAGGCGACGTTCAACAACACCATCATCACGATCACCGACCTCAACGGCGCGGTCATCAGCTGGGGATCCGCCGGCGTGGCGGGCTTCAAGGGCTCGCGCAAGAGCACGCCGTACGCGGCCGCGCTGTCCGCCGAAGGCGCGGCCAAGCGGGCGATGGAGCACGGCATGCGCCAGGTCGAGGTCTACGTGAAGGGTCCGGGCGCCGGTCGCGAACAGGCAGTCCGGTCCCTGCAGGCCGCCGGCCTCGAGGTCAGCGCCATCACCGACGTCACCCCAATCCCGCATAACGGCTGCCGCCCGCCCAAGCGGCGTCGCGTCTAGAGCCGCGAGGACCCATGGCCCGTTATACCGAATCCGTCTGCCGTCTCTGCCGCCGGGAGGGAGCCAAGCTCTTCCTCAAGGGGACGCGCTGCTACACCAAGAAATGCGCCTTCGAGCGTCGTCCCAGCCCGCCCGGCCAGCACGGCGTCCGCCGGCGCAAGGTCGGCGACTTCGGGCTCCAGCTTCGGGAGAAGCAGAAGGTCCGCCGCACCTACGGCGTGCTCGAGCGCCAGTTCCACAACTACTTCGTGGACGCGTCGAGCCGCCCGGGCGTCACCGGTGAGAACCTCCTCCGATCGCTCGAGCTGCGCCTCGACAACGTGGTCTACCGCATGGGGATTGCGACCTCGAGGGCCCAGGCGCGCCATTTCGTCGCGCATGGTCACTTGAGCGTCAATGGCCGACCGACCAACGTGTCGTCGTACCAGCTCAAGCCCGGCGACCGGATCGAGGTCCGCGAGACGCACCGCGCTCGCGAGCCGTTCAAGATCGCCAAGGAGATGCTCCGCTCCCACCAGGCGCCGGAATGGCTGTCGGTGGATGCCGCCAACCTCGCCGGAGCGATCGTCGCACCGCCAACCCGCGACCAGATGCCGCTCGACCTCAATGAGCAGCTCGTGGTCGAGTACTACTCGAGGTAACCCGCCCACATGATCGAACTCGAGACTCCGCAGATCGAGCCCGTCGAGGAGGCTGGCACGTACGCCAAGTACGAAGCCGGACCCCTCCAGGCCGGCTACGGCGTCACACTCGGCAACGCCCTCCGCCGCGTCCTGCTGTCGTCGCTCGAGGGGGCAGCGGTCACGAGCATCCAGATTCGCGACGTCTACCAGGAATTCTCGACGATCCCCGGCGTCAAGGAGGACGTCACCCAGATCGTCCTGAACGTCAAGAAGCTTCGGCTCAAGAGCTACGCCGCCCACCCTGTCCAGCTCCGGCTCATCAAGAGCGGTGCGGGATCGGTCACGGCCGCCGACATCGCCGAGTCGGCCGACGTCGAGATCATCAACCCGGACCTCGTGCTGATGACGCTCGACACCGACGACGTGACGATCGAGATGGACCTCACCGTCGAGCGCGGCGTCGGGTATCTCGGCGCCGAGCGGGCCGAGGCGCTGCCGATCGGCGTGATCGCCGTCGACGCGATCTTCACCCCCGTTCGCAAGATCAATTACTCGGTCGAGAGCATGCGCGTCGGTCAGATGACCAACTACGACAAGCTCACCATCGAGATCGAGACCGACGGCACGATCTCGCCCGAGGAGGCGCTCAGCCGCTCGGCCGAGATCCTCGTCAACCAGTTCCGCCCGTTTGTCACGGTCGGCATGGCCGCGGTCCCGGCGGTCCCGGCGACCGGCACGGCGGCCCTGCCTTCGAACATGCTGGACATGCCGATCGAGGAGCTCGACCTCCCGATGCGGGCCTACAACTCGCTCAAGCGCAACAACATCGTCAAGGTCGGCCAGCTCCTCCAGCTCAAGGACGACGACCTCCTGCGGATGCGCAACTTCGGCAAGAAGTCGCTCGACGAGATGAAGGAGCGACTGCGCATGCGCGGCTTCATCATCCCGGAGACCGAGAGCGACGGCCTCGACGACGGCGAGGGCGACGTGGCCTTCGACGACGATGAGGCGGAGAGCTGAGCCGATGGCCCATCGTATCGGCGGTCGAAAGCTCAGTCGCAAGCAGGGTCCCCGCCTCAGCCTGTTCAAGAATTTGACGGTCTCGGTCATCCGCTACGAGCGCGTCAAGACGACCGAGGCAAAGGCCAAGGAGATCAGCGGCCGCGTCGAGAAGGTCATCAGCCTGGCCAAGCGCGGCGACTTGTCCGCGCGCCGGTCGGTCGTGGCGCAGTTCCCCAACGAGCCGCTCGTCGTCGCCAAGCTGTTCGACGAGATCGCGCCTAAGTACGCAGACCGGACGTCCGGGTTCACCCGGATCGTCCGGCTCGGTCAACGCCGCGGCGACGCGGCCGAGATCGTCCAGATCGAACTGGTCTAGGCGCTCGAGAGGGCGCCCCCTTGCGCTACCGCGCTCGGGTCGAATATGACGGAACGGACTTTGCCGGGTTCCAGGTCAATCCTGGGAAACGGACGGTCCAGGGGGTCCTGGAGGCCGCGCTGGCCCGCCTCGGTGACGGGGTGGAGCAGCGGGTCGACGGGGCCGGCCGAACGGACGCCGGCGTGCACGCCCTGGCGCAGGTGATTGGGTTCACCTACGCCGGGCGGCTCACGGAGAGCGAACTGGGTCGGGCGCTCGACGCGCTCCTCCCACCGGACCTCTCGGTGCGCCACGTGCGACGAGTCCCGGCCGGGTTCAACCCCCGCTATGCGGCGCGGTATCGGGAATACCGCTATACCGTCTGGAACGGGCCGCGCAGCCCGCTTCGCGAGCGCGACGCGCTCGGGGTGCGGGCCCCGCTCGACACCGCCGCGATGGCGCGGGCCGGGTCGGCCTTCATCGGCCGGCACGACTTCACCGCCTTCGGGGCAACGGACCGCTCGCCGGTCCGGACCGTCAGCACGGTCCGGGTCCGACGTGAGGGCCGGCTCGTGACGATCGACGTCGGAGCCGACTCGTTCCTGCGGGGAATGGTCCGCCGCATGGTGGCCGTCCTCCTGGAGGTCGGTCTCGGCAGGACGGATGAGACAGCGGTCCGGGCGGCACTCGCCGGCTCGGGGCCAGCCCTCGCCGGGGCAGCCGCTCCGGCCAAGGGCCTCTGCCTCAGGCGCGTCGCCCTCGGGCGACGGCCTGGCGAAATGAACGGAGAACACGAGGAACGATGAACGCGAAGACCTATTCGGTCCGGGAGAGCGAGATCGAGCGACGCTGGTACGTCGTGGACGCGACGGACGAGACGCTCGGCCGCCTCGCGTCGCGAATCGCGCACGTCCTCGAGGGCAAGCACAAGCCCACCTATCAGCCGAACCTCGACTCCGGGGACCACGTCGTCGTGCTTAACGCCGCGAAGATCGCGGTCACCAGCGACAAGCTGGAGAGCAAGCTCTACAGCCGGCACAGCGGTTTCCCGCAGGGATTCAAGCAGGAGACCCTCGGCCACCTGCTTGCGCGACGCCCCGAGGAGGTCATCCGGCGAGCCGTCAAGGGCATGCTTCCGCACAATCGACTCGGCACGCAGCAGCTCCGCAAGCTGAAGATCTACGCCGGATCCGACCACCCGCATCAGGCCCAGCGGCCTGAGCCGCTCGTCTGACGAGGAGCCCGAACAAGCCATGACGATTCCTGCGTTCTACTCCGGGACCGGCCGCCGAAAGACGGCCATCGCCCGCGTCCGGCTGCTGCCGGGCGAAGGCGAGATCGTGGTCAACGGGCGGTCGCTCGAGGAGCACTTCGGCAACGCCATCAACGAGGGCGAGGTCCGTCTGCCGTTCCGCGTGACCGGCACCGAGGGCCGCTTCAACGTGATGATCAAGGTCGAGGGCGGCGGGGTCACCGGCCAGGCCGGGGCGATCCGCCACGGCATTGCCCGGGCGTTGCTCGAGATCGATCCCGAGGGCCACCGGTTGCCGCTCCGGCAGGCCGGACTCCTGACCCGCGACCCGCGCATGAAGGAACGCAAGAAGTACGGGCTCAAGCGGGCCAGGAAGGCGCCCCAGTACACGAAGCGCTGAGCTCGGCGGCCGCACGAAGTTCGCTGGTGCGGTCCAGGCAGGTCGCATTCGCACGGCGCGCGACTGTAGAGTTGCCGAATGAGCGCGTCGTCGTCCTCGCTGGTGGGCCGGGATCTGCTGAGCGCCGCCGACCTCTCGGTCGCCGAGGTGCGCCGGGTCTACGAAACGGCGGCCGCGTTGAAGGCCGAGTTCCGGGCCACCCGACGGCACGCCATCCTGCCCCTGCCGGGGCGCACCCTGGCGATGCTCTTCCAAAAGCCGAGCCTGCGGACGCGGGTCACGTTCGAGGCGGGGATGGCGCAGCTCGGCGGTCACGCGGTGTACCTGACCAACGACGCCGTGCTCGGCGCCCGCGAGAGCGTCCGTGACGTGGCACGCAACCTCGAGCGGGTCGTCGACGCGATCATGGTTCGGACCGGACCTCATGAGGTCGCGCTCGAGCTGGCCGCCCAGGCGGGCATCCCGGTCATCAACGGGCTGACCCTGCGCGAGCATCCCTGCCAGGCGTTTGCCGACCTGTTCACGGTCCAGGAGCGGTTCGGCCGGCTCGACGGGCTGGTGCTCGCGTTCGTCGGCGACGGGAACAACGTCTATCACTCGCTGGCCCTCCTGGGCGCCCTGTTCGGCATGGAGATCCGCCTGGCGCACCCGGCGGGCTATGCTCCGAATGACCGGATCGTGGCGCGGGCGCGCGAGCTGGCGGCGAAGTCGGGAGGGCGGCTCGTGTTCGGGAACGACCCGTACGAGGCGGTGCGGGGCGCGTCCGTCGTCTACACGGACGCGTGGACGTCGATGGGCCAGGAGGCGGAAACCGAGGAGCGTCGCGACGCGTTCTCCCGCTTCCAGGTCGACGACGCGCTGCTCGACTCGGCCCGGCCCGACGTGGTGGCCATGCACTGCCTGCCGGCGCATCGGGGCGAGGAGATCACCTCCGCCGTCATGGACGGGCCGCGCAGCCTGATCTGGGAGCAGTCCGAGAACCGGCTGCACGTCCAGAAGGGCCTGCTGGTCGAGCTGCTCGCGAGCACCGGGCCATGAGCGGCACGCTCTACGAAGGCTACAAGGAGGCCCTGCGGCGCGGGCACCTGGCCGCTCTCCGCGGCCGGCTGGAGACCGCCCTCGCGGCGTACCGGGACGCCTCACGGATGGCACCGGACCGAGCCCTGCCGTACGTTGGCCTCGGCGGCGTGCTCGCTCGCCTGGGCCGCCTGGAGGACGCCCTCGCGGCATACTCGGCCGCGCTCAGCCGCGCGCCGAGCGAAGAGGCCGCCCTCCGCGGACGGGCCGACGTGCAGGCGGAGATGGGCCACCGGGTCGACGCCGCGGCCACGCTCGACAGCCTGGCCACCGTGCTGGAGGCCCAGGGCCGGCTGGCCGACGCCTGCGATGCCGCGCGCCGCGCCCTGGAGCTCGCCGAGTCGCGCGGCCGCCGCAAGGGCTTCACGGCGCTGGTCGCCGGTCTCCGGTCGAACTCGGGCGACCCGGCCGCCGCCGAAGCCCTGGCGCGTGCCCTGAGCGTCCTCGAGTCGGACCCGTCCGTCGTGCCAAGCCGTACGGCTGCCCCGGGTGCCGAGGCGCTCTCCGAGCCGGCGGACGCTGCTGCGCCGGCCGAGTCGCCGCCACCACCGTCGGACCCTGGCGCGCTCACCCTCGCCGTCGAGGCGGCCATCGATGCCGGGAACGTGGACGAGACACGGCGGACCGCGGTGCTTGCGGTCAGCGGACATCGCTCGGTCGGCCAGCTGCATGCTGCGATCGACGCCTGCTACGAGGCCCTGGCGATCGCTCCGGCCGACGCGGAGATCCACATCGCCCTGGCCGAGCTCTACCTGGACCGCGGCTGGCGAACGCTGTCGGCCGACAAGCTGGTCCTGCTCGGGCGTCTCGTCGACCTGACCGGTGACGCCGCCGGTCGGCGCCGGGTCTGTGCCGTGGTGGCCGCCCGCTTCGCCGACGAGCCCCGGCTGGCCGCCTACTGCGCCTGATCGCGGGTTGCACCGACCGCCGCGCGACGGTCCCGAGCGCACGGAGGGCGATGCTACACTCGGCCGACGATGCCGCAGCTCCTTGGATCGATCCTCGAAGGGCTCAGCCTCTCGTCGATCGTCGATATCGGCATCACGGCGCTGCTCATCTACTGGCTGTTCAGCCTGATCCGCGGCACGCGTGCCGTCCGCCTGGTGATCGGCGTCAGCGTCCTGTTCGTCGTGTACGGCCTGGCCGTCGCCTTCGAGCTGCGCCTGTTGACCCAGATCCTGCAGGACGGCGCCGTCGTCGGCCTCTTCGCCCTGGTGGTCATCTTCCAGCCCGAGCTTCGGCGGGCGCTCGAGCGGATCGGCCGTGTCGGCTCGTTCGGCTGGCTCCTGTCGCCGGCGCAGTCGCGGACGGTCGAGCTGGTGGGCACGGAGGTGGCACGGGCCGCCGCCGAGCTGTCCGCCGAGGGCCACGGCGCGTTGATCGTGCTCGAGCGCGAGACCGGGCTCGAGGAGGTCGCCGAGACCGGGGTGATGGTCCACGCCGACGTGTCCGCGGACCTGCTCAGCACGATCTTCATGCCGCGCTCGGCGCTCCACGACGGAGCGGTGATCATCCGCGAGGACCGGATCGTGGCGGCCGGTGCGCTCCTGCCCCTGGCCGAGACGTCGATCTATTCGGAGCGGTTCGGAACCCGCCACCGGGCGGCGCTCGGGATCACCGAGCAGACCGACGCCGTCGTGATCGTCGTCTCCGAGGAGAACGGGCAGATCAGCCTCGTCGAGCGGGCGAGGATCGTCCGTAACCTCACCGAAGCAGGTCTGAGTCGGGCGATCCAGGGGTTGCTCGATCCCGCCGCCAGCCGTCGCGGCACGCTCGGCTGGCGTGCCGCCAGCGAAGGGCGCGCGGCCGCCGCCCTGGGTTCGCGACGCCTGGCCGACATGGGCCGGCTCGTGGGCCGAGGGCGGCTGCCCGGCGCGGTCCCCCGGCGACCGGGGTCCGGCGGGCCGTCGGCTCCGAGTGGCGGCCCTTCGGAAAGCGGCAGCGCGAGCGCACCGCCACCCGCCGGCGACGACGATGACGGCCATTCCTCGGCGGCCCGGATCTCGCCATGAGACGTTTCATCGGACGGGTGGTCCACAACTGGCCGCTCAAGCTCGCGGCGATCGGCCTGGCCACGTTGATGTACGGCGGCCTGGTGCTCTCGGAGAGCACCCAGACGTTCAACGGCGACATCGTCGTGGTGTCCAAGGGCCAGCCGGCGGACACCTTCCTCCTCACGATCCCGCCGCACGTCACCGTCATCCGCTACTTTGCCCCGGCCGGCGTGCCGGTGACCAGCAGTTCCTTCACCGCGTCCGTCGACCTGTCGTCCGTCGATCCGCAGGCCGGCGCCGTCAGCGTCAGGATCGACGTGGGCTCGCCGGACGCCCGGATCCGGGTCCTCGGCTACGAGCCGCAGTTCATGAGCGTCCAGCTCGATCCCATCGCCCAGCAGACCGTCCCGGTCCGGGTCGAGCGCGGCGTCGTCCCACCCGGTCTCGACCTCGGCGACACGGCCGTGGACCCGACGACGGTGACCGTGTCGGGGCCGCAGTCCATCGTTCGCCAGGTGGCGGCGGTGCGGGCGGACGTCCAGATCCAGCCGTCCGGCATCGACGTCGACCAGGACGTCCAGCTGGTGCCCGTCGACGGAGTCGGCAACGCCGTCCGGACGGTCGACGTGACACCATCGACGGCCAGGGTGACCATCCCGGTCTTCTCCGACCGGCAGACCCGGTCGCTGCCCGTGAATGCCGTGCTGAGTGGCGTGCCCGCGGCCGGGTTCGAGATCGCCAGCGTGAGCGTTGATCCCGAGATCGTGCTGGTGGAGGGCGATGCCGACCAGCTTGGCCAGCTCGTCAGCGTCGACACGGCGGCGATCCCGATGAGCGGCGTCTCGGCCAACACCACGGTCCAGGCGTCGCTGGCGCTCCCGACCGGGATCGTGGCTCTCGGGAACGATTCCATCCGTGTCTCGATCAAGGTCCGCCAGGTCACCGAGACGCGGACGTTCAGCGCCGGCCTGCGGCTGGTCGGGACCCGCCGCGACCTGTCCTACGAGCTCGCCACCGACCGGGTCATCGTCACGATCGGCGGGTCGACGGCCGACCTGGACCGGCTGACCGGGTCGGCGCTGCTCGTGGATCTCGACGTCAACGGCCTGGGACCGGGGACGGTCGACGTGCCGGTCAGCATCGATCTCCCGACCGGTCCGACGCTGGTCTCGGCCAACCCGGCGACGGTCAGCGTGACCATCACCGCGAACGCCACGCCGCCGCCGCCGTCGACAGGCCCCTCGCCGTCCGCGGGCGGCGGCTGAGCCGCCGGATGGCCCGCCTGTTCGGCACCGACGGGATCCGCGGTGTCGCCAACGTCGACCTGAAGCCGACCACGGCCTATGCCCTGGGTCGGGCCGTGGCCCATCGGCTGGTCGGCCCCGGCGGCGCGATCGTCGTCGGCCAGGACACGCGCCGCTCGGGCGACATGTTCGTGTCGGCCATCGCGGCCGGGGCGACCAGCCTCGGGGCCGACGTCCATGTCGTCGGGGTCGTCCCGACCCCCGCCCTGGCGTACCTCGCCGGCGCCGGCGACTTCGCGGCCGGGATCATGGTCTCGGCGTCGCACAACCCGGCCGACGACAACGGACTCAAGGTCCTCGACGGACATGGCCTCAAGCTGGACGACGCGATCGAGGACGAGCTCGAGCAGCTGATCTGGCGGACCGAGGAGCTGAGCGGTCCGGCCAACGCCGAGATCGGCCGGATGGTCGATGCGCGCGAACGGCTGGACGACTACCGGCGTCACCGGATCGGGCTGGCGGGCCGCGTCTCCGCGACCGGGCTGACGCTGGTGCTCGACGGCGCGAACGGGTCGGGCTGCTTCCTCGGCCCGGAGATCCTGGCTGCCACCGGGGCGACGGTGACCGTCATCCACGCCGAGCCCGATGGCGTCAACATCAACGTCCGCGCCGGTGCGACGGCGCCCGCGTCGCTGGCGGAGGCGGTCGTGGCGGCCGGCGCCGACGTGGGATTCGCGCTCGACGGCGACGCGGATCGGCTGATCGCCGTCGATGCCGCGGGCCGGGTGGTGGACGGCGACCAGGTCCTGGGCATCCTTGCCCTCGACCTTCTCGATCGTGGAAAGCTGCCGGGTGGCGCGCTCGTCGTGTCTGTCCTGTCCAACGGCGGGCTCCAGGCCGCCATCGAGGCGGCCGGCGGCACGGTCATCCGGACGCCGGTTGGGGACAAGTACATCCTCGAGGGCATGCAGGTCAGCGGGGCGGGCCTCGGCGGGGAGAAGAGCGGTCATGTCATCGTGCTCGAGCACACGACCTCGGGCGACGGCATCGTGACCGCCCTCGAGGTGCTGCGCGTCATGAGCCGGCGCCGAGCCGGCCTGGCCGAGCTGGCCGCCGCGATCCCGATGCTGCCCCAGCAACAACGCGCGGTAAAGGCCCGTCACAAGGACCAATGGGAGGGCGACCCGACCCTCCAGCGGGCGATCGCCGACGCCGGCGCCCTCCTCGGTGCAAGCGGGCGGGTGCTCGTCCGGCCATCCGGCACGGAGCCCGCGTTGCGGGTGATGGTGGAAGGCCCCGACGAGGCCCTGGTCACGGAGCTGGCCGACCAACTGGCTGCCTTGGCCGGAGAGCGTCTAAACTGACGGCGGTGCCCGTCCAGTGGCGTCATCACGTCCCGCGGCGCGAACCCGGCGGGCATGAGCGGAGGGCCTGACCAGGATGTGCGGCATCGTCGGCTACACCGGTCCGCGTGAAGCGGGCCCCATCCTGATCGAAGGCCTCAAGCGTCTCGAGTACCGCGGCTACGACTCCGCCGGGATCGCCCTCGTCGACGACGCCGGCGACCTCTTCGTCGAGAAGCGAGCCGGCAAGCTGGTCAACCTCCAGACGGCGATCGCGGATCGAACCCCACACGCCGCGATCGGGCTCGCGCACACCCGCTGGGCGACCCACGGCCGCCCGAACGACCTGAACGCCCATCCCCACCAGGACTGCACCGGCGAGATCACGGTCATCCACAACGGGATCATCGAGAACTTCCGGGAGCTGCGGGACGGGCTGGAGGCGCGCGGCCACACCCTGACGTCCGAGACGGACACCGAGGCGATCGCGCACCTGGTCGAGGAGGCGTACCAGGGTGACCTGGCCGACGCCGTCCGCGACACGTTGCGCCGGCTCGAGGGCGCCTATGCCGTCGTCGTGATGCACCGCCGCGAGGGCGACCGGCTGGTCGGTGCCCGCAAGGACGTCCCGCTGGTGGTCGGCCTGGCCGAGGGCGAGAGCTTCCTGGCCTCGGACGTCGCCGCCATCCTGGCCCACACCGACCAGGTCGTGTTCCTCGAGGAGGGCGACGTCGCGGACATCCGCCCGTCGGGGGTCACGATCACGGACGTGGCCGGGAAGGTCCTGGAGCGGCCGGTCAGCACCATCGACTGGTCGCCCGAGGCCGCCGAGAAGGGCGGCTACGAGCACTTCATGCTCAAGGAGATCCACGAGCAGCCGGAAGCGCTCAGCCAGTCGATCGCGGGCCGTGTCACGCGCGATGGCCGGATCCACGTCGAGGAGATCGCCGGGCTCGAGGCCAGGCTTCGATCGGCCACCCGGGTGGAGCTGATCGCCTGCGGCAGCGCCTACTATGCGGCCCTCATCGCGGCCAACGCGATCCAGGCCTGGACCGGACTGCCGGCGCGAGCCACGGTCGGCTCGGAGTTCCGCTACAACCCGCCGCCGGTCGACGCCGACACGCTCGTCATCGCGGTCACCCAGTCGGGCGAGACCGCCGACACGATTGCTCCCACCCGTCTAGCACGCGAACGGGGCTGCCCGGTGATCGCGGTGACCAACACCGTCGGGTCGGCGATCACCCGGGAATCCGACGCCGTGCTCTTCCTGCAGGCCGGGCCCGAGATCGCGGTCGCCGCCTCCAAGACGTTCGTCACCCAGGTGACCACCCTGATCATCCTGGCCGCCGCGATCGCCCGGATCCGTGGCACGCTGCCCGATGCCGAGGAGCTCGCCCTGGGGGAGGCCCTCCGTGCGCTGCCGGCCGCGGCCGCGCGGGCCGTCGCCTCGGCCGCGGCGGTCACGCCGGACCTGGCACGCCGCTACGTCAATTCGCGGGGCTTCATGTTCGTCGGGCGCGGCGCCTCCTACCCGGCCGCACTGGAAGGCGCGCTCAAGCTCAAGGAGGTCAGCTACGTCCACGCCGAGGGCTACGCGGCCGGCGAGCTCAAGCACGGCCCCATCTCGCTGCTGGACGCCGAGTGTCCGCTCGTCGCGGTGGCGACGCGCTCGGCCGTCTACGACAAGCTGATCAGCAACGTGATGGAAGGCCGGGCGCGCGATGCCCGGGTGATCGCCGTCGCGACGGAGGGCGACGAGGCCATCGGGCGCTACGCCGACGACGTCTGCTGGGTGCCCGACACGCACGAGCTGCTCAGCCCGGTCCTGGCGATCATCCCGCTCCAGCTGTTCGCCTACCACGTTGCGGTGGCCCGTGGCACGGACGTCGACCAGCCGCGCAACCTCGCCAAGTCGGTCACGGTCGAGTAGCGTCGCGCATGCCCGCGGCCGACCCGGCTGACACGATGACGGTCCCGCGGGGGCTCGTCCCCGAGGGGACGACCGAGCTCGGGATCGACATCGTCAAGGTCGCCCGGATCCGGGCCGCCCTCGACCGCTTCGGGTCACGGTTCTCGCGTCGCGTGCTGACCGATGCCGAACGCCGCTACGTCCGGGACCGCCCGGAGACGATGGCCGGCCGCTGGGCGGCCAAGGAGGCGGTCTCAAAGGTCCTCGGGCTGGGCGTGCGCGGCATCGGCTGGCGCGACATCGAGGTCGAGCGGCTGCCGACCGGGCAGCCCGCGATCCACCTCCACGGGCGCGCCGCATCGCGCGCCGACCAGCTCGGGATGGGCCGGATCGCGATCTCCATCACCCACGAGTCGGACTACGCCGTGGCGATCGCGTTCGGGGTCCGGACCGCGGGTGGCCGGTACGTGTTCCCGCTCGACATCGAGGCGCGGCTCGACGAGCGCGAGCGGCGGATCCTCGCCCGTCTCGAGCGCCTGCGGACGGCCGACGCGGCAGCGCGCTCGAACGGAGACGCCGATGACTGAGCGCCGCGCCGTCGGCTTTGGCTTCGGCCGGCGTGACGAGGCGCCGGCGGGCACGGCTGTCTCGACTGACGAGCCGTTCCCCGAGGATGCGATCAAGCTCGACGACGACGGCGCCGCCGCGCTGCTCCCCGACCGCCCGAAGCGCGGCCACAAGGGCACGTTCGGCAAGGTCCTGGTCATCGCGGGCTCTCTCGACTACGCCGGGGCCGCGCTCCTCGTCTGCCGCGCCGCCGGGCGCGCCGGCGCCGGTCTCGTGACGCTGGCCGTCCCGGAATCGCTCCAGCCGCTGTTCGCCGGCAAGGTCGTCGAAGCGACCACGATGGGGCTTCCGGAGGACGATGTCGAAGAGGTGGACCCCGAGCCAGCGCTCGCCCAGATCCTCGACCACGAGCACGACGCGATCGTGGTCGGCCCCGGGCTCCGGCCCGGCCTGGCGACGGCGGAGCTCGTCCGGCTCCTGATCCACGCCTCGGGCGAGGCCGATCCTGCTCCGATCGTGCTCGACGCCGAAGCACTTCGATCGCTCGCGACCATGGACGGCTGGTGGGAAGGGGACCGGCGGCCGGCCGTCCTCACGCCGCATCCCGGCGAGTTCGCGCGGCTGCGGGCCGGCAGCGGCCATGCCGACGCGGACGACGGCGACATCTCCGCGGACGACGCGGCCCGGGTCGCGGCCGCGCGCGACGCGGCGGGCGCCTGGCGCTCGGTGGTGGTCCTCAAGGGCGCGCGAACGGTGATCGCCGACGTGGACGGGACCGTGGCGATCGCCCCCTTCGAGAACCCGGCGCTGGCGTCCGGCGGCACCGGCGACGTCCTGGCCGGCGCGATCGGCGCGCTCCTCGCCCAGGGCTTGACGCCGTTTGCCGCGGCCCGGCTGGGCGTCTACCTGCACGGCGTGTCCGGTGAATCGGTCCGCGAGCGGTTGGGCGACGCCGGCCTGCTCGCCTCCGACCTGCCCGACGGGCTGGCCATCGCGCGCAAGCGCCTGGCGGCCCTGGCCGAACGGAGGTCGAGCGGCAGGCGCCTCGGTTTCGCGGCCCGGGGGGCGTCGGCCGAATCAGCCCGGCCGCTGGCCGGCGCGGTCGGGCGCTCGGGCGACGCACGCTGAACACGCCGCACACGCCGTACACGACCCCGGCGCCGAGCGGCGCCCGCCCTCCGATCGAAGTCCGTTTGGCTGCCGCCGGGCTGCCGCCGCTGCCCCGCACCGCGTGGCTGGAGATCGACCTCGACGCGCTGACTGCGAACCTGCGGCTGCTCGGCCGCCTGGCTGGAGCGGGCGTCCCGCTGCGGCCCGTGGTCAAGGCCGACGCCTACGGCCACGGCGCGGTGCCGACCGCACGGGCGCTCGACGCCGCCGGCGCCGACGGGTTCTGCGTCGCCACGATGGACGAGGCGCTGGAGCTGCGTGCCGGCGGCATCGAGCGCCCCGTCCTCGTCCTCTACCCGGTCCCCGTCGGATGGGTCGGCGAAGCCGCGCGGAGCCGGATCGCGGTGACCGCCAGCGATCCCGTGCTGCTCGACGAGCTGCTCACGGCCGCGGCGGCGCTCGCCGCAGGTCCGCCAATCGACGTGGAGCTCGAGGTTGAGACGGGGCTCGGTCGCGGCGGGTTCGCCGGCGCCGCCGTCGTCGATGCCGCGCGGCGCATCGCCGGGACGCCAGGTTGCCGGCTGCGCGGGCTGTGGACCCACCTGCAGGCGATCGAGGACGCTGGCGGCACGGGCGTCCAGGTGGACCGGTTCGAGGCCGTCGTGGGCGCCATCGTCGACGCCGGGATCGAGCTCCCGCCCCGGCACGCGGCTGCCAGCGCCGCGCTCCTCGTCGACGGCGCCGCCGCGTACGACGGCGTCCGGCCGGGGCTGGCCGTGTACGGGCTCGTGCCCGACGAGCTCCGCGACGCCGGGATCTCGAGCGCGATCTCGGACAGCCTGCGCCCGGTCATGTCACTCCTGGCGCGGCCGGTCCGGGTCGCCGACCTGCCGGCAGGGTGGGGGATCAGCTACGGGCCGACGTTCCGGACGGCACGGCCCAGCCGGATCGCGACCCTGCCGGTCGGCTACGGCGACGGCTGGTCGCGCCACCTGTCGAACCGGGCGGCTGCCATCGTCCGGGGATGGCGCGTGCCGCTGGTGGGCAACGTCGCGATGGACGCGGTCATGGCCGACGTCACCGACGTGCCGGGTCCGCCGGTCACCGTGACCGACGAGTTCGTGTTGCTGGGACGCGACGGCGACGAGCGGATCACAGTCGCCGAGCTGGCGCTGGAACGCACCACGAACAGCTGGGAGGTCGTCAGCGGGATGGCTCGGCGCCTACCCCGGGTGTACCATGCCTCGGCCGGACCGGTCGGTCTGCGGACGCTCTCGGAGCGGGGTAGGTAGTGGCGCAAATCGAGCTCTGGAACGGCGACATCTGTGACCTCGAGGTCGACGCGATCGTCAACGCGGCCAACACCACGCTGTGGATGGCGACCGGGGTCGGCGGAGCACTCAAGCGCGCGGGCGGCGATTCGATCGAGTTCGCCGCCGTCCGGCAGGCGCCCGCGCCGCTCGGCGGCGCGGTGATGACTCCGGCCGGGACGCTCGCAGCGCGGGTCGTCATCCATGCCGTGTCGCTCGATCGCGACCGCCGGACGAGCGCCCCGACCATCGAATCCGCCGTGCGCAGCGCAATGGCCCGGGCCCGCGAGGCGAACGTGAGCAGCATCGCCTTCCCGGCGCTCGGCTCGGGGGTCGGCGGGTTCCCCCTCGCGGACGGCGCCCGGATCACCGTCGCGACGGTCCGCGACGAGCTGTCGTCGAGTCCGTCCATCACGCACGTCGTCTTCGCCCTGCGCGGTGCCGCCGCCTACGCCGCGTTCGCAGAGGCCCTCGCCGAGGTCCCGGCCATGGCCGCGTCGCACGAGCCGGCCGCGCTGTGAACGGATCGGTCGGACCATCGGAGGAACAGCGCGACGAGCTCGTCGAGCAGGTCGCGCGCGAGATCGAGCTGCTCGGGATGGCCGGGCCGGCCGTCCATTTTCTCGAGGCCAGCCGCCCGTACCGCGCCCTCGGCGCGAACGCGATGCTCTTCTTCGACCCGGTCCTGCGCGGGGTCTTCGGCGGCGAGCTCGCATCGGCCAGTGAGATCCTCGCCGACGACACCGGGATCGAGCTGCTGATCGCCAGGCTCGAAGAGACCGACGACGAAGAAACGACCTGGGACGCGTAGCGCTCGCCGTCGGGCGTCGAGCCGAGCATCGCTGGCGGCGCTGACCGGTAGCATGGCCACGTGACAAGCGAGCCGCGCGCGTTCCTCACGACGGACATCGGTGCCGCGACGATTGCGGCCACGCTCATCGGACGCGTTGGGGGGCGGTGGCGCCTGGTCGGCTCCCTCGCGCTCCCGGCCGGTGCGGACCCCGAGGCCGCGACCGCCGTCCTGCTCGATCGCGTCCGGTCGGCGGACCCGGACCTCGCATCGTCCCTGGGGCTGACCGGCGCGCAACCCGCCGACCTGCCACGCGTCAGCGTCGCCAGCCGGCCGGCTCGCCGGCTGGCGGTCGTCGCGGGCTCGGAACGAGCTCTCGAGCCGCTCGTGGCAGCGGCCTCGCGGAGCGGCTGGCGGACGATCTCGGCGAGCCCGGAGACGACCGATCCGCTGGCGATGTCGACCATGCTCCTCGATGCTTCGATCGAGGGGATCCTCGCCGGCGCCGGCACTCCGCCGGCCGCCGATGAGCGCCGTGCGCTCGGTGAGCTCGGTGCGCTGGTGGCGGCGGCGGCCGAGCGGCGTCCCGAGCTGACCGTAGTCCTGGCGGGCGGGATGGGCGACCAGCTGGCAGCCTTCGGCGACGCGTCCACGCGACCGGAGCCGGTCGTTGTTGCTGCCGCGGCGGGACCCGGTGCGCCCGGATCCGAGCTGCGGGACGTCCTCCTCGACCTGGCCCTGGCCAGCGACGATGCGCGTCGCGCCCTGGGACCGGCCGCCCTCACCATGGCCGAGCTCCTCGATCGTCGGGTAGATATCGTCGAGATCGGGTTCGATGGTGGCGCGAGGGTCGCGGCCTGGCCGGCCGTCGGCAGCGCTGGCGCGGGCGTCGACCTCGCCGTCGTCCCGACCGCCGGGCTGGCGCCGTGGGACCCCGACGATGCCGTCGTCGATCGGGTGGCGATGTGGTCGAGCGACGCGGGCGACCGGCATCGCCTGCGCGATCGGCTGCGTGAGCTGCGCATCGCGCCGTGGGCGGACATCGCCGGCGAGGGCGTCGAACTGCGGCTGGCCGCCGCCCGCGCCGCGCTGGGCTGTCTGGCCGAGGGGACCCCGGACTGGTTCGACCGGCGTCCGCCCGATCTCATCGTCGTCAGCGGCGGCGTGTGGTCGGTCGCCCCGAGCGCCTCGGTGGTCCTGGCGCTGATCGACGTCCTCCGTCGATCCGGGGCGAGCCAATACGCGCTCGATCACGCCCGCCTGCTGGCGCCGCTCGGGTCGATCGCCGACCCGGTCGAGCGGCGGGCGGTCATGACCGACCTGCTCGACGACCTGCTGGCGCCGCTCGGCTCGGTCGTCATGCCAGCCGGCCTGCGGCCCGGCCGGAGCGTCGGGACGCTGCAGGTGCACGACCCGGACGGGCGGCGCGACGTCGAGCTGCGGCCGGGCGGGCTCTCGGTCGTCGACCTGCCGCCCGGCGTGGCCGCGACGGCCGAGCTCCGGTTCCACGACACCGTGCGGTTCGGTGGACGAGGCCGGCGGTTTGCGGTCGATGTGACCGGCGGGCTTGGCGGGCTGCTGGTCGACCTGCGCGACGTCCCACTCGAGCTGCCGGACCGGGCCGACCTGCGTGGCGAGCTGCTCGAGAGCTGGCTGGCGGCCGTGTCGCCGTCGAGCGAGCCATGAGCGGCGCCGGACTGGATCTCCGCCTGGTCCCGGCGCGCCCGCTGATCAGTGCGCCCGTCGACGTCGTCTTCCGGCTCGCCCCCGGCGACCGGCCGGTCGTCGCGACGGGCGATTCGGTCGTGGTCGGCGCCCCGATCGCCCAGCGGCTGCGCGACCCGAGGCTCGACGAGCTGACGATCCCCGCGACCGCGACGCCGCGTCCGGGTCGCCGCTGGACCGCGTCATCGGGCGCGCGCGACGGTCAGGCCGCGAGCGGCGAATTCGTGTTCGGGTGGCGAGGCCGCTGGAGGGTCGCCACCGGCGATCTCTGGGACCCGTTGGAGGTCCCGTTTGCCGGGATCGTCCGTGACGTTCGCCCTGGCAGCGCGATCACCGTCCGCGCGGCAGGCCGCGGGATCCGGGGCATCGTGGTGCTCGGTGGTCCAACCCGAGGGCGGCTCCAGGCCACGCCCGACGGCGAGCTGCGGGCCGGATCGCTCGACATCGGGAGCGCCGGCTCGATCCTCGTCGTCGGCTCGCGGGTGGACGCCGAGACGCTGACCCGGGCCCGGGCGATGGGCGTCCGCGGCGTCATCGTGACCGGCCTGTCCAGCAAGGAGCGGCGCGACTACCTGGCCTCGGAGGCCCGTCAGCGGTCGGCGCTCCATCGCCTGCCGCCGTTCGCGGTCCTGGTCCTGGAGGGCGCCGTCCGGCGGCCACTGGCCGGAGGCGTGCTGACCGTGCTGACCAGCCTGGTCGGGCACGAGGTCGCGATCGTGGCCGACCCGCCGATGCTCGTGTTCGACGTGCCCGACCTCCAGGTGCCGGCGCCGCCGGCGGACCTGGTCCGGGTCCGGGGTGGCTCGCTGGCCGGTCGCGAGGGCCGGTTCGTCGAGTCCGTCGGGCCGCGCCGGTTCGCGGCCGGTGTGCGCCTCGAGGCCGGGCTCGTCCGCTTTCACGACGGGACGGTGGCGGCGGTTCCGCTCGGCGACCTGGAACGGTTCGTCTGATCGACGGGTCGACGGTCGCGCACCGGATGGACCTCCGCATCCCGTCGCCGTTCGACTCCCGACCGGCGGGCCGCCTCGCCTTCGGCTACGCTCGGGAGGCGATGGCCGCCCTGACCCCGCTCGAACGTCACCTCGTCTGTCCCGAGCCGGACGCGACGGCCGTCCTCGGCCGCCGGCTGGCGGCGGCCGCGCGACCGGGCGATCTCGTCTGCCTGTGGGGCGAGCTCGGGGCCGGCAAGACGCACCTGGCCAAGGCATTCGGAGCAGGTCTCGGCGTGACCGACACGATCGTGTCACCGAGCTTCATCCTGATGGCCGAGTACGCCGGCCGGTTGCCGCTCTTCCATCTCGACCTGTTCCGGCTGTCGACGGCCGCCGACGCCCTGGCCGGTGGCCTCGTCGACGACCGCCAGGCCCTGGGCGTCACCCTGGTCGAGTGGCCCGATCGGCTGGCCGACGCGCTGCCGCTCGACCGGCTCGACGTGGTCATCGAGGGTGCCGGCGACGAGCCGCGGTCGATCACCATCCGGGCGGGGACGCCGGCGCTCGGTCGGTATCTCGAGGCGATCGAATGAGCCACGACGGTCGCCGCCGGGCGATCCTGGCCATCGACACGGCCACGACCCAGGTGGTCGTCGCCAGCGGCTCGCCCGACGGCGAGATCGACGGGCTCACGACGTGGGTTGCCGGCTATCGCCACGGCGAGACCCTGCTGCCCGCGATCGCCCGGTTCCTCGGCGAGCAGAACCTCCGCCGCTCGCGACTGGTCGGGATCGTGGTGGGCACCGGCCCGGGCGCCTTCACCGGGCTCCGCGTCGGGATCGCCACGGCCAAGGGCCTCGCCCACGGCCTCGGCCTGCCGATCGCGGGGGTCTCGACGGCAGAGGCGATGCTGACCGCGGCGGCGGTCGCCGGGGGAGCGGTCGGCGCCGCGGGTTCCCGGGAGGCCGTGCACGGGCGCCCGGTCCTTCTGCTCCCGGCCGGACCGAACGATCGCGTCCTGGTTCGTCGTGGCGAAGGTGCCCGCCTGTTGCCCGGCGGCACCGACCCGGAGCTTGCGCCCGGGGAGTGGCTGGTGGCCGTCGACCTCGGCGGCCGCGCCCCCGACGAGGCGCTCGTTCGCGGCGACGATGCCCGGCGAGGCCTCGGGCGGGCGCTGATCGCGATGGGCGCGGAGCGGCTCCGCGATGGCATTGGCGACGACCTGGCTGGTCTCGTCCCGGAGTATGTCACGCTGCCGCGCGGCGTCGTGTCGCAACTCGGGGAGGTCGCATGGTCGCGCGACCCCCGCTGAGGCTCCGCATCGCACCGATGCGCGTCGAGGACCTGCCGGCCGTCCACGCCATCGAGCGGGCGAGCTTCGATTCCCCGTGGCCGGCGGATGCCTACCGTTCGGAGTTGGAGACCAACCGGCTCGCCCACTACCTGGTCGTCCAGGCTGCGGATGCGATCGTCGCCTATGCCGGCATGTGGCTGATGGTCGACGAGGCGCACATCATCACCTTCGCCGTGCACCCGATCTGGCGCCGGCAGCGCATCGGCGAGCGGCTGCTCCTCTCCCTGCTCGACCTTGCCCAGGACGCTGGAGCCCACGAAGCGACGCTCGAGGTCCGCCTGTCCAACCTCGCCGCCCGGCGGCTCTACGAGAAGTTCGGCTTCCGACCGGTCGGCCTCCGGCCACGCTACTACAGCGACAACGGTGAGGACGCCCTGATCATGACCACCGACCAGCTGCGTGACCCGGCGATGCGCGAGCGCGTCGCCCGGCTCCGAGCCGCCATGGACGCGGCGCCGGCGCCCGTCGATCCTCGCGAGGACCCGGCGTGAGGTGGCCGACATGACCGCGACCGTGGCAGGACCGTACGTCCTCTCGATCGAGTCGTCCTGCGACGAGACCGGGATCGCCGTGATCGAGGACGGACGGCTGATTCGCTCCAACGTCGTTGCGTCGCAGGTCGCGCTGCATGCGCCGTCGGGCGGGATCGTGCCCGAGGTGGCGGCACGTGCGCACCTGCGCTGGATCGTGCCGGTCCTCGACGAGGCGTGGGCCGACGCCGGCGTGACCTGGCGGGACATCGGCGCGGTGGCCGTCACCTACGGCCCCGGGCTGGCAGGATCCCTGCTGGTCGGCATCAACTTCGCGAAGGCGCTCGCCTGGGTTCACGATCTGCCGCTGATCGGCGTCAACCACCTCGAGGGCCACGTCTACGCTGCGTGGCTCCACGACGCCGGGGAACCGGAGCGCGACGACCCGGTCTTCCCGCTGGTCGCGCTGGTGGTGTCCGGCGGGCACACGTTCCTCGTCGAGATGCGCGACCACCTGGCGTACCGGCTGCTCGGCTCGACCGTGGACGACGCCGCCGGCGAGGCGTTCGACAAGGTCGGGCGGCTGCTCGGTCTGGGGTACCCGGGCGGCCCGGCGATCAGCCGCGCCGCGGAGGGCGCGACCCGGCGCGACCGCGTCTTCCCGAGAGCGTGGCTCGGCGATTCGTTCGACTTCAGCTTTTCGGGGCT
Organism: uncultured Chloroflexia bacterium; assembly: GCA_963806175.1. GTDB lineage: Bacteria > Chloroflexota > Limnocylindria > Limnocylindrales > CSP1-4 > SPCO01. The sequence continues at coordinate 1,390,852 of CAWDXA010000011.1, read as the reverse complement.
CAAGACCGCCGCTCGCCGGATCGTGACCGAGGCCCGCGCCGACGAGGGCCTGCCGGCGGATCCCGAGGTGCCATTGCCGAGCTCCACGGTCGCGGAGCTCGCCTGGGGGTTCCAGGACGCCGTCGTCGACGTGCTGGTGAAGAAGACGATCCGGGCGGCGAGCGATGCGGGGGCGCGCTCGATCGTCCTCGGCGGTGGCGTGGCCGCCAACGCCGCGCTCCGCGCTCGACTGGCCGGTGAGGCCGCGGCGCTCGGCATCCCGCTGGTCGTGCCACGACCGGCCCTGTGCACGGACAATGGGGCGATGATCGGCGCCGCCGGCGCGCGCCGGTTCGGGGCAGGTGAACGGAGCACGCTCTCCCTGGACGCGCGGCCGTCACTCCCGCTGGCAACGCGATGAAGGCGCCGGTCACCCCCCGGATCGACCCCGCCACGGTCCGGGCCACCCTCCGCGCGGCGGGTCTGCGGGCGCAGCACCGCTTCTCCCAGAACTTCCTGGCCGATCCCGAGGTCCTCGAGGCCATCCTGGCCGAGGCCGAGCCGCGGCCGGGCCGTCGGATCCTCGAAATCGGACCCGGGCTGGGCCTGCTCACCGGCGGCCTCCTCGCCGCTGGCGCATCGGTGGTGGCGGTCGAGCTCGACCGGGGCCTGGTTTCCTTCCTGCGCGAGCGCTTCGAGGGCCCGATCGGGGCGGGCGACCTCCGCCTGATCGAGGGCGACGCGCTCGACCAGGACCTCGTCCGCGTGGTCGAATCACCCTATGACGTCGTGGCCAACCTGCCATACCACATCACCAGCCCGATCCTCCACGCGCTCCTCGGCCGGCCACCGCGCCCGGATCGGCTGGTGCTCATGGTCCAGCGCGAGGTGGCCGAACGGATCGCGGCGCCGCCCGGCAAGATGAGCTACCTGTCGGTGTTCGTGCAGTACCACGCCCGGGTCCGGATCGCGCTCGGCGTGCCGCCGATCGCGTTCGAGCCGGAGCCGGCGGTGGAGTCCGCGGTCATCGTGGTCGAGCCATACGATGCCGACGATCGTCTCGACCCCAGCGTCGAGGACGAGCTCTGGCGGCTGGTCCAGGCCGCATTCCGCGAGCGGCGCAAGATGATCCACAACGTCCTGGCGCGCCAGCTGCCCGTCGAGCCCGGGCGTGTTGCGAACGCCCTGGCCGTGGCCGCCATCGACCCGGACCGGCGTCCCCAGACCCTCGCGGTCGGCGAGTGGCTGGCGCTCCACCACGCCCTCGGACCGCTCGGATCGGATCGACGCGGCCGCCGCGGCGAGCCGTCCTCGTGAACGGCCCCGCCACCGACCCGGCGCGCCGGCTCTCCCCGGTCGTCCGACTGGCGCCGGCCAAGCTCAACCTCACCCTTGCCATCGTCGGTCGCCGTCCCGATGGCTATCACGTGCTGCACTCGGTCTTCGTGCCGCTCGCGCTGGCCGACCGGCTGAGCCTCAGCCAGGCCGGGACCGGGCCGGACAGCCTGCACGTGGCGGGCTTTGACGCCGGGCCGCTCGAGGGCAACCTGGTGTTGCGGGCGATCGCCGCGACGCGGTCCGCCGTCGGCGGCGGATGGCCCGGTGGGCCGGGTCCGGCCCCGTCGCTGTCGGCGCGGCTCGAGAAGCACATCCCGGTCGCCGCGGGCCTGGCAGGCGGCTCGTCCGACGCCGCCGCCGCCATGGACGGCTCGCTCGAGGCCTGGGGCACCGAGCTTGTGTCGAGCGCACGGCACGCGATCGCCGCTCGGCTCGGATCCGACGTCCCGTTCTTCCTGTCCGGCAGTCCTGCGCTCGTCGAAGGCCGCGGCGAGTCGGTCGTGCCGCTGCTCGGGCTCCGGGACGCGCCGGGCGTCCTCCTGGTGACGCCGGCGATCCCGGTGGCCACGGCGGAGGTCTTCGCGGTGTTCGACGGCCTCGGTGGCCGCGGCAGCGGATCCACCCGGATGTCGTCGGCGCACCTCGCCGAGGAACTCCGTGCGGGGCTGAGCGCCGCCGACCTCGTCGCCCGGGCCGGCGCCCTGACGGTCGCCAACGACCTGCTCCAGGCCGCGCTCGGGCTGGTGCCGGAGCTCGTCCCGTTCCGGCGAGGGCTGAGTCGCCTGCTGGCGCGTCCGGTCGGGCTGTCCGGCTCTGGTCCCACGCTGTGGGCGCTCTATCCTTCGGAGGCGCTCGCGGCCGTCGCCGCCGATGCGGTCCGGGTTGCGCTGCGCGACGGTCGGCTGCCGGCGCCCGGCGCAGCCGCGCCGTTCGTCACGGCAACCACGATCCTGACCGGCAGACACGAGGAGCAGCAGCCATGACCCGCCGAGCCATCTCCACCACCGGCGCTCCGGCCGCGATCGGGCCGTACAGCCAGGGGATCGTGACCGACCGGCTGCTGTTCACGGCCGGCCAGGCCGCGCTCGACCCCGCGACCGGTCAGCTGGTCGAAGGTGGGATCGAGGCCGAGACCGAGCGCGTGCTGGCCAACCTGACGTCGGTCCTCGACGCGGCCGGCTGTTCCTGGGGTGACGTCGTGAAGACCACGATCTTCCTCGTGGACATGGCCGACTTCGCCACCGTCAACGCGATCTACGGCCGGTACATGTCGGATCCGCCGCCGGCCCGATCCACGGTGGCGGTCGCCGCGCTCCCCAAGGGCGCGCGAGTCGAGATCGAAGCCGTTGCGGTGCTGCGCGGCTGAGCGTGGCGCCGGTTGACACCTCCCGCGAGACCCACCTACGATGCGCCGACCCACTCATGACTGCTGACCCAATGTCGCCGGGATCCGACCGACTCGGCAGCGTCGTCCGCCCGTCGATCGGGCCGGACGCCACGTGAACCCTCCAAGTCCCGGGTCGGCGACCGGCACCGTCGCCGTCGTCATGGCCGCCGGGCTCGGAACGCGGATGCGTTCGGCGACGCCCAAGGTGCTCCACCCACTGTGCGGCCGTCCGATGCTCGCCTACGTCCTCGATGCGTGGGACACGACGGCCGGCGGCGCATCGGGCTCGCCCGTCGTGGTCTACTCGCCGCCGGTCGCGGCCGTGGTCGACGTCTTCGCCGGGCGGGCGGTCTTCGCGCTCCAGGAGGAGCCGCGCGGGACGGGTGACGCGGTGCGGGCAGCCCTGGCGGCCATCCCGGACGAGGCATCCGAGATCCTGGTCCTGTCGGGCGATGTCCCGCTCGTGACCGGCGCCGACCTCGACGCGATCCTCGAGGCCCGCCGGGCGGACGGCGCGGCGATCGCCCTGGCGAGCGTGTTCGCGTCCGAGCCGGCGCGGCTCGGACGGGTCGTGCGCGGCGAGTTCGGCACGGTCGAACGGATCAGCGAGGCCAGGGACGCGACGCCCGAGGAGCTCGCCGGCAACGAGATCAATGCCGGCCTGTACGCGTTCGATGCTGCCTGGCTTCGACGCCGGATCGGGGCGCTCGCGCCGTCGCCCGTCACCGCCGAGTTGTACCTGACCGATCTCGTCCGGCTGGCACGCGAGGACGGCCGGATCGTCGCCGCGGTCGAGTTCGAGGACGATGGCCGGTTCGAAGGGATCAACGATCGCTCGCAGCTGGCAGCCGCCGAGTGGAGCCTGCGCGTCCGGCTCAACGAGGCGCACATGACCAACGGCGTCACGATGCGCGACCCGTCGACGGTCTACCTCGACTGGTCGGTGGAGTTGGGTACCGACGTGACCCTCGAACCGAACGTCATCCTGCGCGGGGCGACCTCGGTCGGCGACGGCAGCGTGATCGGGGCCGGCAGCCAGCTGATCGCAGCGACCGTCGGTCGCGGCGCCAGGATCTGGGCCAGCGTCATCGAGTCCTCGACCGTGGAGGATGGCGCGACCGTCGGCCCGTTCAGCCACGTGCGGCCCGGCAGCGTGGTCGGAGCCGGGGCGGAGGTCGGCAACTACGCCGAGCTCAAGAACGCGCACCTCGGCGCCGGTTCGAAGCAGCACCACATGAGCTACCTCGGTGACGCCGAGATCGGGCCGGGCGCGAACATCGGCGCGGGCGCCATCACCGCCAACTACGACGGGCAGCGAAAGCACCGGACCACGATCGGCCAGGGCGCGTTCATCGGCGTCGACACCATGCTCGTGGCACCCGTCACGGTCGGCGACGGGGCGCGCACCGGGGCCGGCGCCGTCGTGACCCATGACGTGCCCGCCGGCAAGCTCGCGGTCGGCGTCCCGGCCCGGATCCGCGAGCCGCGCCAGAAACCGCCCGGGGACGCGGCCGGCTAGATGGACACGCTCCTCCAGCTGCTCGTGATCGTGCTCCTGACGCTCCTCGAGGCCGTCTTCGTGGCGGCCGAGATCGCCCTCGTCACGATGCGCCGAACCCGCATCGAGCAGCTCGCCGACGAGGGCAATCGTCATGCGGCCCGGGTCAGGCGCCTGATCGCCCAGCCAGGTCGATTCCTGGCGGTCACCCAGATCGGCCTGACCTTCATCGGGTTCCTGGCGTCGGCCTACGCCGCGGTCAATCTGACGTCGAGCCTGACCGCCGCCTTCGAGGGCACCGGGATCTCGTTCCTCGTCTCGTCCGGGGAGGCGATCGCGCTGATCATCGTGACCCTGCTCCTGTCGCTGTACACGATCGTGTTCGGCGAGCTCGTGCCGAAGAGCCTGGCGCTCGCCCACACCGAGCGCTTTGCGCTGGGCCTGAGCGGGTTCGTGGAGCTCCTGCTCCGGATCTTCGGCCCGCTCGTCTCCGCCCTCGCCGCGGTGACCAACAGCGTCTCGCGCGCCCTGGGCGCCGGCGACCAGTCCCAGGGCGTCATGAGCACCGAGGAGCTCAGCCTGCTGGTCGAGCGCGGCGGGGAGCAGGGGATCCTGGAGGCCGAAGAAGAGCAGATGATCCAGGCGGTCATCGAGCTCGGCGACCAGCGCATCCACGAGGTCATGGTCCCGCGGATCGCGATGATCACGCTGGCCGCGAGCGCCACGATGGACGAGGTGATCGACAAGGTCATCAGCGAGGGTCACAGCCGGATCCCCGTGTACGAGGAGACGATCGACGAGATCATCGGGATCCTCTACGCCAAGGACCTGCTGCCGATCCTGAAACCCCCGGCCGCCGACCGGCCGGGCCTGCGTTCCATCCTCCGCACGCCGGTCTTCGTGCCCGAATCAATGAGCGTCGACGACCTGCTCCACGAGTTCCAGCGGCGCAAGGTGCACCTCGCGATCGTGCTCGACGAGTACGGCGGGACGGCGGGCCTGGTCACCATCGAGGACCTGCTCGAGGAAATCGTCGGCGAGATCCAGGACGAGTACGACGAGGAGGAGCCGCTGGTCGTCTCGTTGTCGGAGGACGAGGCCCGGATCGACGGCCGGGCCGCCATCGACGACCTCACCGAGCTCTTCGACATCGAGCTCGGGCTCGAGGACGAGGACGAGTACGACACGGTCGGCGGGCTGATCTACCACCGGATCGGCGGCGTCCCGAAGCCCGGCGACCAGGTGCTGGTCGACGGTCTCACCCTGACCGTCGAGACGACGGACGGCCGGCGGGTCGGCAAGGTCCTGGTCGTCCGCGACCGCGAGGCCCGGCAGCCCGAGGACGACGAGGCCGACCGCTAGCCGGTCATCCCGACCCGCGCCGGCCCGGGCCGCCGAGACCGCCCTAGGCGTTGATGGCCGACACGATGATCGCTTCGAGGTGCGCGCGGGCCGCGGGCTCGAGCACTCCCGTGGCAGCCAGCTCAGCCAACGCCTGGTCGCGGTAGCGACGGGCCTGGTCGCGCGTATACGGCCGGGCGCCCGTCCGCTCGAGGATCGCGACGATCTCGGCGACCTCGGCAGGGCCGGGCGTGGGCGAGGAGTACAACTCGCCGAGCCGCTGGCGGTCCTCGGGGCCGGCGTGCTCGTAGGCGTAGATCACGGGCAGGGTCTTCTTCTTGTGGGCGACGTCCGAGGCGGCCTTGCCGGTGGCCTGTTCGGCCCCCCAGATCCCGAGCAGGTCGTCGTTGAGCTGGAAGGCGAGCCCGAGCGCCCAGCCGAACGCCCGGTACCGAGTGATCACGTCCTCGTCGTCGGTCGCCAGTAGCGCACCGGCCTCGATCGAGGCGGCGATGAGGGCCGCGGTCTTGCGTCCGATCATGTCGAAATAGAGCTCGACTGTCATGAGCGCCTCGGAGTCGCTCATGGCGATGTCGAGGTACTGGCCCTCGCACAGCGCGAGGCAGGTCTGGTCGAACAGGCGCATCAGGCGCAGCACCTTGGCGTCGGGAAAGCCGAGGTCGGTCAGCCGGTGGAGCGCGATGCGGGACAGGCTGAACAGCGCGTCGCCGGCATTGATCGCCTGCGGGACGCCGTGGATGGACCACAGCGTCGGGCGATGGCGGCGCTCCACATCCCCGTCCTCGATGTCGTCATGGACGAGCGAGAAGTTGTGGCCGAGCTCGACCGCGGCCGCGCCCGGCAGGGCCCGGCGGTGATCGCCGGCGATGCTGGCGTAGGCGAGCAGCCCGAGCAGCGGCCGGATCCGCTTGCCACCCGAAGCGCCCGACCCGTCGAGGGCGAGGTGGTAGCGGAGCATCTCGTACAGGCCGTGCGTGGACGCATCCCCATCGCCCACGAGCCGCACGATCTCGGCTTCGGTGTCGGCGAGGAGGACGGCGAGGTCGATGTCCTGCGAGGCGGTCGCCATGTGCGGGCGAGTGTACACGAAACATGTTCGGCGCAGGTAGCCTGTTGAATGGCCCCAGGCGGCCGGGCGGCCGGGCGGCCCGGGGCGCGGCGCCCTGGCAGCCAAGCGAGCCCGCACGAGCCACCGGTGGCGCGCCCGACGCGGCAGGGTGCTACCGTCGCCTCGATGCCCATCCCGCGCCGCTACACGACCGAGGCGATCGTCCTCACGCGCTTCGACCTGGGCGAGGCGGACCGGGTCATGACCCTGATCACCCCGACCGGCGGCAAGCTCAAGGCCATCGCCAAGGGCATCCGGCGGCCGACCTCGCGGCTTGGCGGCAGTCTCGAGCCGTTTGCCGAGCTCACGCTGTCGATGGCTCGTGGCCGGACCTTCGACGTCGTTACCCAGGTCAGCGTGGGCCACGCCTGGCTTCACCTGCGCGACTCGCTGGAGTCGACCGCCACCGCGTGGTACCTCGCCGAACTGGCCGATCGATCGCTCGAGGAGCGCCACGCCGCGGAACCGGTCTACGCGCTGCTGCGCCGGGCCTACGAGCTGCTCGACGCGGGGATGCGGCCGGGACGGGTCGCTCGCTGGTTCGAGATGCACCTGCTCGACGAGCTCGGGCAGCGCCCCGAGGTCGACCGCTGCGTCGAATGCGACCGGATGCTGGGGGCCGGTGAGCGCTTCCGCTGGGTCCCCCCGCTGGGCGGCGTGTTGTGCGAGCGGTGCCCCGGTCCGCCCCATGAGCGGTGCTCGCTGTCGCTCGATGCGCTCAAGCTGCTCAAGGCGTACCAGCGGCTCGACATCGAGGCCATCGCCACGCTCCGACTGGTCCCGGCCGTCGAGAGCGAGACTGAAGCAGCACTGCGCGAGTTCATGCGCGGCGCCCTGGAACGGGAGGCGCGGTCGCTGGCGTTCCTCGACGAAGTCCGGGCGACCACCTGAGGAGGAGCACGCATGCGCACGCTCGACCCGGCCACCGAAGCCGGCGCGGAAGCCCTCGACCGCCTCGCGACCGAGCAGATCGGCTGGCTGACGACGGTCAACCCCGACGGCCAGCCCCAGAGCTCGGCGATCTGGTTCGTGTGGCGGGATGGCAGGCTCGTCGTCTACTCGCGCGTTCGGGCCCCGCGAAACGCCAACATCGAGGCCAATCCCCACGTGTCGTTCAACCTCAACACGGACCTCGGCGGTGACAACGTCCTGACCATGGAAGGCGAGGCGAAGATCGACCTGGGCCTGCCCGGCCCCGCGGTCGACGTGGACTTCCAGGCCCGATATCGCGCCAGGATCGAGGCGTACGGCTGGACACCCGAGTGGCACGCCGCCAACTACCCGGTCCCGATCGTGGTCACGCCGACACGCTGGCGGCTGGGCTGACCGCCGGCTCTGGTAGCATCGGGCGGCCCCATCCCGACCGCCCGGAGATCCTCGTGACCAACGCCCCGACCACCGATCCGAACGACGTCGCGCCGGCCGTCGCCGAGCTCGACACGATCGTCTCGCTCGCGAAGCGCCGCGGCTTCATTTTCCCCTCATCGGAGATCTACGGCGGCATCAACGCGGTCTGGGACTACGGCCCGCTGGGCGTCGAGCTCAAGAACAACGTCAAGCGCGCCTGGTGGCGGGCGATGGTCCAGGAGCGCGACGACATCGTCGGCCTCGACGCCGGGATCCTGATGCACCCGCAGGTCTGGGTGACCTCGGGGCACGTCGGCAGCTTCAGCGACCCGCTGGTCGAGTGCCAGACCGACCACAAACGCTTCCGCCTCGACGAGCTGCCGGGCGCGGAGCACCTGTCCGCGACCGACCTGCGCGACCCGACGATCGTCGAGCGGCTTGGGCTGCGCTGCCCCGATGACGGCGGGCCGCTGTCAGCTCCCCGTCGCTTCAACCTCATGTTCAAGACGTTCATGGGCCCGGTCGAGGAGGACGCCTCGGTCATCTACCTGCGACCCGAGACCGCGCAGGGCTCGTACGTCAATTTCAAGAACGTCCAGCAGTCGTCGCGCAAGAAGCTGCCGTTCGGGATCGCCCAGATCGGGAAGTCGTTCCGTAACGAGATCAGCCCGGGCAACTTCGTCTTCCGGATGCGCGAGTTCGAGCAGATGGAGATGCAGTACTTCGTCCGGCCGGAGGCCGAGGCGGCTGCCGCCTTCGAGGACTGGCTCCCGCGCCGACGCGCCTGGTACGAGCGCTACGGCGTGACCCCGTCGCGCCTCCGCCTGCGCGAGCACGCCCCGGACGAGCTGGCGCACTACGCCAAGAAGGCAATCGACGTCGAGTACCGGTTCCCGTTCGGCTGGAAGGAGCTCGAGGGCATTCACAACCGGGGCGACTTCGACCTGTCGCGCCACTCCGAGGCGAGCGGCGAGAGCCTCGAGTACTTCGACCAGGCGACCAACGAGCACGTCGTCCCGTGGGTCGTCGAGACGGCGGCGGGCGCGGATCGAGCGGCGTTCACCTTCCTGATCGACGCGTATCGCGAGGAGGAGGTCCGCGGCGAGACGCGCGTGTCCCTCGCCCTCCACCCGGATCTTGCGCCGTACAAGGTCGCCGTCCTGCCCCTGCTCAAGAAGCGGCCCGAGATCGTCGAGCTGTGCCACCGGATCAAGGCCGACCTGCAGCGCCACACGATGGCGGTCTACGACGACACGGCCGCGATCGGCAAGCTGTACCGACGCCAGGACGAGATCGGGACGCCCTGGTGCGTGACCGTCGACGTCGATTCGCTGGAGGACGGCGCGGTCACCGTGCGCGATCGCGACTCGATGACCCAGCAGCGCGTGCCGGTCGAGGGCGTGACCCGCCTGATCCTCGACCGCCTGGACGCCGCCCGGTCCTGACGTGATCGCCGGGACGCATTCGGTCGCGGTCCGGATGGCGGATGCGGCGACAGCCTGGCTCGACGGTCTCGACGCGGGACGGCGTGCCAGGGCAACGTTCGCGTTCGACGACCCGGAGCGGTTCGCCTGGCAGTACACGCCCGGCCCGCGGGCGGGGCTGTCGGTGGGGGAGATGACGGCCGTCCAGCGCGAGGCGGCGTTCGCGGTTGCCGATGCGGCCCTGAGCCCCCGTGGCGCCGCGGAGCTCCGTGCCGTGATCGAGCTCGAGCCGATCCTCGGCGCCCTCGAACGCGAGGTCGGGCGTCGTGGCTCCGAGCGTCGAGACCCGGCGCTCTACTGGTTCGCGGTCTTCGGCGACCCGGGCGCCGCATCGGGCTGGAGCTGGCGGGTCGGCGGGCATCACGTGGCGATCCAGGCGACCGTCGCCGGCGCCGAGGTGGTCGGCAGCGCGCCGTCGTTTCTCGGGGCGAACCCGGCCGTCGTGCCGGCCGGGCCGTTCGTCGGGCATCGCGCGCTCGACGGCGAGGAGCGCCTGGCGCGCGCCCTGCTGGCGAGCCTTGCGCCCGCCCAGCGGCGCCTTGCCGTGGTCGACGCGGTCGCGCCCCCGGACATCTTCAGCGGGACCGGCCGACGCGCCGACCTCCGCGAGGTGCCGCGGGGGATCAACGGCGATGCGCTCGAACCGGGCCAGCGTGAGGGTCTCGAGCGACTGATCCGGCACTACCTTGACCGGGCCGCAGGCGAGGTCGCCGACGCCGAGTGGGAGCGCCTGATGGCCGGCGGCCTGGGCGCGGTGACGTTCGCCTGGGCCGGCTCGGACGAGCCCGGGCGCGGTCACTACTACGCCATCCGCGGCCCGGAGCTCCTCATCGAGTACGACAACACCCAGAACGGCGCCAATCACATCCACGCGGTGTGGCGAGACGTTGCCAACGACTGGGGCGAGGACCTGCTGGCGGCGCATTACCGCGCCGCGCACGGATCGGACGAGCGCTAGGCGGCGCTCGGCGGGTCGCCTGCAACGGTTCGGCTGCGACCGGGGTTCCGATCCATGATGACCCTGATGGAGCCCTCGATCGTCCCCTTCGCCACGCCGCTCGGGACCTGCGCGCTGCGCTGGACCGACGCTGGGATCGCGAGCGTCCGGTTACCGAGCCAGCGGACCGCCGGGCTGCGCGCATGCCCACGACCGAGCCGACGTCCCCCAGGCGGTCCGTGCCGCGATCGCGGGGATCGTGGCCGTGCTCGGCGGGCGCGCGGTCGACCTCGGCTTCGTGGTCCTCGACGAGCGAGGCATCGACCCGCTGCGGCGGGCCGTCTACGCGGCGACGCGGGCCATCCCGCCCGGCACGACCGCGACCTATGGCGACGTCGCCCGGGCCATCGGCCGGCCGGACGCGGCGCGCGACGTCGGGGCCGCGCTCGCCCGGAACCCCTGGCCGATCGTCGTGCCGTGTCACCGGGTGCTCGGCGCGAACGGCAAGCTCACCGGCTTCTCGGCCCCGGGCGGGCTGGAGACGAAGCGCAGGATGCTCGAGCTGGAGGGCGCACCCGGGTTCGGGCAGCAGGTCCTGTTCCGCTGAACGCGTGGCGGTCGGCCGGACGGCGCCCGCCGATGATCGTCGGTAAAGACCCGAGCGCGATGATCCCGAGGTGGACGACATCCGGATCGGTCGGGTCCTGCGGGCGCTGAGGCGGCGTCGCCGTTGGACCCAGTCACGACTCGCCGCACGCGCCGGGTTGTCGCAGCAGGCGATCTCGCTGATCGAACGCGGCCACGGCTCCGCGCTGGCCGTCCGCACGCTGCGCGAGGTCTTCGCGGCCCTCGACGCGCGCTGGGAGCCGGTCGTGTCGTGGCGGGGCGGTGCGCTCGATCGCCTGCTTGACGAGGACCACAGTCGGCTCGTCGCCGCGGCCGCGACGTCCTTGAACAGATGGGGTTGGGAGGTGGCGATCGAGGTGACCTACGCCTCGTTCGGCGAGCGCGGCTCGATCGACGTCCTGGCCGCGCGGGCCTCGGTCGGTGTCGTCGTGTCCGTCGAGGTCAAGTCCGAGCTGGCTTCCATCGAGGCCACGCTCCGCAAGATCGACGAGAAGGACCGACTGGTGCGTCGGTTCATCTGCCGCGATCGCTTCGGGTTCCGGCCCGCGGCGATCGGACGGCTCCTCGTGCTTCCGGCCACGGACACGGCGCGGCGTCGAATCCGCGCCAGTGCGCCGGTCCTGGACGTGGTGCTGCCGGCGCGCGGACGCCTGGTCCGCGAGTGGCTCGCCAATCCCAGCTCCGACCTGTCCGGGATCTGGCTGCTCGCAGCTACCAACCGGGGTGGTGCAACGCGGGCCGCGGGTCGGCGCGGGACGGTTAGCGGGCCGCCGCGCCGTCCCGCCGCGAGCGTAGCCCGTCGCCATCACGCGTCGACTCGGCGCCCAGATCGTGAGTGAGCCGCTCGGTTCCGACGGTCTCGTTGACGACATACCACTCGCATTGGTAGATGCGCCGAATCCGGCGATGGACGCGCGGTCGGGCCGCGGCCGGGAACTCGGTGCCGCCCCGCGACCCTACAGGTTGGTGATCGCCGTCTCGAGCTCGGTCGTGGGCTGCGCGACGCCGGCCGCCGGTTCCGCCACGGGCTCGGCGGCGATGGCTTCCGGTTCCGCGAGGGGCTCGCCGTTCAGCCAGCGCTGGATCGACGCGGCCGCCCGCTTGCCGTCGCCCATCGCCAGGATCACGGTCGCCGCGCCGCGGACGATGTCGCCGCCCGCGAAGACGCCCGGGATGCTGGTCATGCCGGTCTCGTCGGTCGTCGATGTAGCCCCACTGGTTGACGTCGAGGTCGGGCGCCGACGCCGTCAGGATCGGGTTCGAGCGGGTGCCGATGGCCACCACCACCATGTCGCAGTCGACCACGAACTCGGAGCCCTCGATCGGGACCGGCCGCCGCCGGCCGGAGTCGTCCGGCTCGCCGAGCTCCATCCGCTGGCAGCGCAGCCCGGTGACCCAGCCCTGCTCGTTGCCGAGCACCTCGAGCGGTGCGACCAGGAAGTCGAAGACCACGCCCTCCTGCTCGGCGTGGTGGACCTCCTCGGCCCGCGCGGGGAGCTCCTCGTGCGAGCGGCGATAGACGATCCGGGCCTCGGCCGCCCCGAGCCGTCGGGCCGTCCGGACCGAGTCCATCGCGACGTTGCCGCCGCCGACGACCACGACCCGCTGGCCGTGGAGGACCGGCGTGTCGGAGTCGGGGTTCCAGGCGCCCATCAGGTTGACCCGGGTGAGGTACTCGTTGGCGCTCAGCACGCCCTTGAGGTTCTCGCCGGGCACGTTCATGAACACCGGCAGCCCGGCGCCGACGGCGATGAAGACCGCGTCGAACTGCTCGCGCAGCTCGGCCAGCGTGTAGGTCTTGCCGATGATCGCGTTGGGCTCGATCTTGACGCCGTCGGCGACCAGCCGGTCGACCTCGGCCTGGACGATCGCCTTCGGCAGGCGGAACTCCGGGATGCCGTAGATCAGCACGCCGCCGGCGGCGTGGAACGCCTCGTAGACGGTGACGTCATGGCCGGCCCGGGCCAGCTCTCCGGCCGCGGTCAGTCCGGCCGGGCCGGAGCCGACGATCGCGACGCGCTTGCCGGTCTGCGTCGGCCTGGCATGGCCGAGCTGGTCGGTGTGGTGCTGCGCCCAGTCGGCGACGAAGCGCTCGAGGTAGCCGATCGCGACCGGCTTGCCGGTCTTGGCCCGCAGGCAGACCTGCTCGCACTGCGTCTCCTGCGGGCAGACGCGGCCGGTCACGCACGGCAGCGCGTTGTCGACGAGGAGCGACTCCGCCGCCGAGCGCACGTCGCCGTCGCGCAGGAACGAGATGAACCGCGGGATGTTGACGGCGACCGGGCAGCCGTCGATGCAGTACTCCTTGGGGCACTGGAGGCAGCGCTCGGCCTCCTGGCGGGCGATCTCGAGGACGTAGCCGAGGTTGACCTCGCCGAAGTTGTGCGAGCGGCCCTCGGCGTCCTGCTCGGGCATGCCGTGGCGCAGGATCGCCATCCGCTCCTTCTTGCTGAGCGTCGAGGCGTCGCTCGGCGTGGACGCACCCTCCGGCTTCGACTCGTCCGTCATTGGGCTGGCTCCTCGACGGCTGCCTCTTCCGCACGGACCAGGGCCGCGGCCATCGCCGGAACGCGACACGCCTCGCGCTGTTCGAGGGCGCCCTGTTCGAACGTTCGGTACGTCGTCAGCCGGTCGGACAGCTGCCGGAAGTCGACCGCGTGGCCATCGAACTCCGGCCCGTCGACGCAGGCGTAGCGGGTCTTGCCGTCGACGGTCACCCGACAGCCGCCGCACATCCCGGTGCCGTCGACCATGATCGCGTTGAGCGAGACGAGGGTCGGCACCTCGAACGGGCGGGTCAGCTCGCTGACGGCGCGCATCATGGGCACCGGGCCCACCGCGTACACGGCGTCGACGCCGCCGGCCTTGAGGACGTCCTCGAGCGCCTGGGTGACGAACCCGGGGCGGCCGTAGCTGCCGTCGTCGGTGCAGGTCACCACCTCGCCCGCCGCGGCGAGCTCCGGCTCGAGGATGACCCACTCGCGCGAACGGCCACCGATGACGCTGGTGACGCGGACGCCGCGACGGCTGAGCTCCTGGGCGATCGGCAGGATGACGGCCGTGCCCACGCCGCCGCCGACGCAGACGGCATGGCCGCTCGCGATCAGGTCGGTCGGGCGACCGAGCGGGCCTGCCACGTCGGTGATCGCGTCACCGGGCCGCAGGTCGACGAGGTCGGCCGTGCTCTTGCCGACCGACTGGATGATCAGCGTGATCGTGCCGGCCGCCGCGTCGGCATCGGCGATGGTCAGGGGAATGCGCTCGGCGCCCGGTCCAAGCCGGACGATGACGAACTGGCCGGGCTGCCGGATCTGGGCGATCCGGGGAGCCTCGATGACGAGTCGGGTGACATTGGGGGACAGCTGCTGGGACGACAGGATCGAATGCATCGTGCACCAATGCTAGTTGGCGGACCAGATGCGCCCATGCGTCGGTCGGCCCGTTCGGCGCGGGCCGAATGTCACGTGGGGACCGGGACCCTCCGCCGGCGGCGACCGGCGTTCCGCGATCCGGACTCAGCCGGCGCCGACCGGCGTGGCCTTGCCCTTCGGCCAGTAGAGCTCCTTCTTGACGTGGAACTCCGGGAAGCCGTTCTCCATCAGGACCGACTCGGCGTTGAGGATCATGTCCGGGTTGCCGCAGATGTAGACCACGGTCTGGTCCGGCCGCAAGTGGAGGTCCCGGCAGACCTCGCGGACCACGTTCTCGGCGCGGCCAGTGCGGCCCGTCCAGCCGGCGTTGCGCGGGTCGTTCGGCCGGCTGATCGTCGGAACGTAGCTGAGCGGATAGGCACGGTCCCGTTCGAGGTCCTCGAGCTCCTCGCGGTAGCCCAGCTCGTCCACGTACGAGCAGCCGTGGAGCATCACCGTCTTGCGCGGGTGGCCGGCCGCCATCGTCTCGCGGATCATCGACATGAACGGCGCGATCCCGGTCCCGGTGGAGATGAACAGGTGGGTCCGCCGGTCGTTCGGTTCCAGGAGGAACCTGCCCTTCGGGCCGATCATCCGCATCCGGTGCCCGACCGGCAGGCGCCAGAGCAGCGTCGTGAACCGGATGATCGGGACCAGGCGGACGTAGAACTCGTAGCCCTCGGTGCCGGCCACGCGTGGCGGGGACGCGACCGAGTACGGTCGTTGCCAGAGCTTCCCGTCGGCGAAGACACCGGTCGTCATGTACTGGCCCGACTCGAACGGCACGGGCTCGTCGTCGTACCTGACCCAGAAGTAGGCGAGGTCGTCCGTGATGTCGACGCGCCGGACGAGCGTCGCGTTGTACTGCGGCGTGGCGGGATCGATGACGCGCTGGTCGTCGGGAAGGATCATGCCGATCGGCCTCCGTCGGGTCCGTGTCCTGTCCCGCGGATGGTACCCGGCCCGCCCTTCATGGTGCCCGAATTCGCGACATGGGACGACCCGGCTGCTCCCGGCGGCCTCTGCGTCGAGGTGGCCGGCCGGAGCAGCCGGGGCGTTCGTCGATCTGCGCCGTCGACTGGGCCGGTGCCAGCCTAGAACGGCAAGCCGCGGCAGGACACTCGCGGGTTCCAGTCCGCGAAGAGGCCCGCCGGATTGGCTTTCCAGAGCCAGAGGTGCAGCTCGTAGAAGTCCGGCAGCTCATAGGCATTCGGTGCCTTGGTCAGGGTCAGCGGCTTGTCGTAGAGGCGCGGCACGGTTGGGCCGTTGGCCTTCTCCCAGTCGGCCTTGAGCACGATGTACTCGACCGCGACGAGCCGGTAGTCTGCCATCACCACGTGGTTCGAAGACGAGAGCCTCGGGCCGGAGCGGGTCGAGTGCCGGGTCCGCGACCAGGTCGCCCTTGACGTAGTGCTGGCCCATCCCGCCGACGCCGGGATTCTGTGCGCAGCCCTTGACCTTGCCGTAGCCGGCCGCCATCGCCACGTCCAGGTTCGCCAGGGGAGCGGTGGCCGCCCTGGCATCGGTCAGGTTCCGGCCTTCGTCTGCACTGTTGGCCGACGCGACCGCCGTCCCGAGGGCGGCCACGAGGGCGAGAAATGCAATCGCGATGGAGAATCGCGCATGCTTCCTGGTCATCTCACACCTCGATGGGGACTTCGTAGACTTCGGCGGTCGGGTGGCCCGCCCGCTCGTGGATCCGCATCACGGACTCGCGCGAAGGCCCGGTCGCCAGGCAGAACACCTTGCCGGCCTCCGGGTCGAGCCACGCCCGCTCGAAGTGCACGCCTTCCTGGCCCTCGATATCCAGGTCCGCCTGGTGGGCGGCCGCGAGCTGCTCGGCGGTGACGCCAAAGAAGCCCGAGTGCACGTCCATGAATGTCGCCATGCCAACCTCCTCGTCATGTGGGCCTGATGCCCCGTGGATCGGGGCAGCAGGTGCACATTCGACGAGCCGAGGCCCGAGATCATCGGTCGATCGACGGATCAACCCGGTCGGCGGCGGCCGATGCCCACCGTACAATCGTCCCGACAGCCGAGGAAGCCGCATGCCGCTCCACGACTACGCGTTCGCCGGGTTCCGACCCGAAGCCATCCAGTTCCTGGCCGACCTGGCCGCCAACAACGAGCGGACCTGGTTCCAGCCCCGAAAGGCGGCGTACGCGCGTCTTCTCAAGGAACCGCTCGAGGCGTTGTGCACCGCCCTCGCCGTCGAGTTCGAGGCGCGCGGGATCGCGCTCCGCGCCGATCCCGCGCGTTCACCGTTCCGGATCTACCGCGACGTCCGCTTCTCGAAGGACAAGTCGCCGTACAAGACCAACATCGGCGCGAGCTTCCCGTGGACCGGCGGTGGCGAGGGCTCCGCCGGCGGCTACTTCCATCTCGCTCCCGGTGAGGTCTTCGCCGGCGGCGGGATGTGGCACCCTGAACCGGCCAGGTTGAAGGCGTTCCGCCGGCTGGTCGACGCGGATCCCGCGCGCGTGCACGCGGTGATCGACGACCCGGCATTCCTTGACGCGTTCGGGCGTGTCTCGGGCGAGACCCTGGCGCGGGTGCCGCAGGGGTACGGTGCGGACCACCCGGAGGCCGACCTGCTCAAGCTCAAAGGGGTGGTGTTCATGCGCCGGTTGTCCGACGCGGACGCCGCGTCGCCCGACCTGCCGATCCGATTCGCCGAGACGATGGCGCTGGGCCTGCCGCTCCTGCGCCTGCTGGCGTCGCTGCCGGACTGACGATCGCCTGGACGGCCGTTCTGCACTGCGGCGACGATGGACGTCCCGCATCGCGCCGTACGCTGCCCCTCCTGATCGGTCGCGACGACCTGCTCGAGCTCGCCGACCGGCGCCTCGATGACGTCAGCCGCCGGTCGCGGTCAGTTCCTCCTCGTCGCCGGCGAGGCCGGGATCGGGAAGACCCGGTTCCTCGACGCGATCGACCAGAAGGCACGGGAACGCGGCTTCGTCGGCGCGTGGGGACTCGTCGCCCCGCAGGACAGCGACGTGCCGGCCGCCGTCGATCCTCGACCTCGCGCGGACCATGCTCCGCGAGCCGCCCTTCGCCGACCTCGGACGCGAGCTCCTCGCGCTGCGCGATGCGACCGTCGAGGCCGAGCACGTCCGCCGCCGCCAGCTCGTCATGGACGTCGTCGACCGGATCCTGGCCGCGGTCACGCGATCCGACGCTGCTCGGGCTTCGACGACCTCCAGTGGGCGGACGACCTGAGCCTCGAGCTGATCGGCGAGCTGGCGCGTCGGTCGCGCGACCGGCAGCTCCTCCTGTGCGGCGGCTATCGAACGGACGAGGCGCCGCCCGGGACCAGCCTTCGCGATTGGCGCTCGCGGCTGCTCACCCAGCGCATCGCCGAGGAGGTCAGGCTCGCGCCGCTCGACCAAGGCCGACACGGCGCTCGTGACCACGCTGATCCTGGACACCGGCCTGCCGGCGCCGCGCGAGGTGGTCGACGCGGTCTACGAGCGCACCGACGGCATCCCGCTCCACATCGAGGAGCTGCTCGGCGCGCTCGAGCGCCGAGGCGCTGCGCGAACGGCCTCGCGATCCGCGAGGCCACCGTCCCCGACACGATCGAGGACGCCGTCCTCGCCCGGCTGTCCCATCGCTCGCCCGAGGCGCAGGCCGTCGCCCGCGCCGGCGCCATCATCGGGCGCTGCTTCGTCCCCGAGGTCCTCGCCGGCGATCATGGACGTCGCCCCCGAAGCGATCGAGGCGCCGCTCCAGGAGCTGATCGACAACTTCGTCCTCGATCCGCCCGGCATCGCGGGGCCTGCTCGACTTCCGCCACCAGCTCCTGCGCGACGCGATCTATCGGAGCGTCCCGGTCGCCGATCGCCGGCGGTTCCACGCCCGTGCCGGCGAGTTCGGCGCGCACCTCGAGGGCCAGTCCGAGATCCATTCGTCGCTGCACTTCGAGCGCGCCGGCCTGCGCCGCGGGCGTTCGAGACGGCGCTGGCCGGCGCCCGCGACGCGGCCCGCCTGTCCGCCCATCGCGAGGCCTTCGAGCTCTACCGCCGCGCCGTCGACAACCTGCCGGACGACCTCGCGCCAGCCGAGCGCGCCGCGATCCTCCAGGCGTACGGCGTCGAGGCCGAGGCGATCGAGGAGAACGCGATCGCCGAGCAGGCCGCGATCGATGCGGCGGCCGCGTTCCGCGCGGCGGGCGAGCCGGTCCTGGCGATCGGGGCGATCGACCGGCGATCTTCATCGCCATGGCGCCGCAACGGGCGCCCGATCTCGGAGCGCCTGGCCTTCGTCGCCGGCCTGCTCGAGCGAGCTCGACGCGCTTCCGCTCGGACGCCCGAGACCGATCGAGTTCGCGCCGAGCTCGCCATCTACGCCGGCGATCACCTACACCGACGCCCGCGCCTTCCCGGAGGCGCGCGCGCTCGTTCGCGCCTCACGCGCGAGCCTGGGGGAGCAGCTTGGACGACCAGGACCTGCGTGCTGGTCGCCGACTGGAAGTACGGCGTGGCCGACTTCGTCGACGGTCGACGTGCGAGGCTGGCCTGGCCGCGGGTGGGCGAGGCCGCCCTGCCGCGCGGAGCGGGCCGGCTAGGAGAGCACCGGCGTCTCAGCGTTCCGCGACGCGTCGACGATGGCGATGTTCGCCATGGACTACGCGCGAGGCGACCCGCTGGATCCACGAGCCGGACTTCGCTACGCCGACTCGATCGAGCAGTCGCATTGCGCGCACGTGATGAGCGCCACCTCGGCCATCGTGTCCTGGGCGGGCGCGCGACTGGACGGAGGCGGCGACGCAGGCCGGGCAGGCGGTCGCCGATCACGGCTGTCGCCGCGCCGGCGAGCATGGCGCGCTGGGCCCTGGGCTACGTCGCCCTGGGACGGGGCGACTTCGCGACGCGCGACCGCCGAGCTCGACGGAGGCCTTCGAGGTTCGGCGAACGCAGCGAGGCGATCGATCTGCATCCTGCCGCCGCTGTGGGGCCTGGCCGAGGCCGCGCTCCTGGACGGCGATCCGCGCACGAGCGGTCGAGCTGTGCCAGGACGCCTCATGCGCGGGCGCGCGCCGGCGCAGCGAGCGGATCCTGGTCGCGCCGTTCGTGGTGACCGGCGTTCGGGCGTTCCAGGCCGCCGGCCACCCGGCGGCCGCGGCGGCACGCTGGCTCGAGGCCTGCGCGCGAGATGCCTCGAGCGCGGTCCCGACGGTCGCCGATGCCGCCCTCGAGCACGGTCGCGGGCTGGTCGCCCTCGCCGACGGCGCCACCGGGTCGCGCGAGCGGCGCTCGAGTCGGCCGTTCGCGGGCTGGGACGCCAAGGGCCGAACCTGGGAGGCGGCCTGGGCCCGCCTCGACCTCGCCTCTTGCCTCATCCGGTCGAACCGGTTCGCCGACGCGGTGCCGCTCGTCGTCGAGGTCCGGACGCTGGCGTCGCGGCTCGATTCGCGGCCGCTCGCCGACCGCGCGGACGCCCTCCAGCGGATGGCTCGCGGGCGTGTCGCCGTCGACGAGCCCTGGCGGCCGCTGACCGCGCGCGAGTTCGCCGTCGCCCGGCTCGTGTCGGAGGGCCGGACGAACGCCGAGATCGCCGACTCGCTCGGGATCGCGCCGAAGACGGCGAGCAGCCACGTCGAGCACATCCTGGCCAAGCTCGGGCGCCTCGCGGCGCGCCGAGATCGCGACCTGGGCGAGCAGCGTCGAGCGGAGTCCGGCCCCGCCTTCCATGCACCTGTCAGATGCGACCCGCAACCGAGGTGCAACCGAGGCCGAAACGAGTCACGACGGTACAATCCAACGACTACGAACAGACCTGCACGCGGTCTCGCTCCCGCCGCGCCCCACCCGGAGGACCCGTTCCGATGACCCAGACCGCCGTCCCTGCCGCAGACCGTCCCCATCGAGCCGCCAAGCGCTACATCTACGCCTGGGGCGGCGGGGCGGCCGAGGGCGACGCGACGATGCGCGACCTGCTCGGCGGCAAGGGCGCCGGCCTGGCCGAGATGACCAACGCCGGGCTCCCGGTCCCGCCCGGCTTCACGATCACGACCGAGGCCTGCAACGACTACTTCACGGCCGGCGAGAAGCTCCCCGACGGGCTCTGGGACGACGTCCTCGAGGCGGTCAAGGAGGTCGAGGCCCGGACCGGCAAGGGCTTCGGCAACGCCGCCGACCCGCTCCTCGTCTCGGTCCGCTCGGGTGCCAAGTTCTCGATGCCGGGCATGATGGACACGGTCCTCAACCTCGGGCTCAACGAGCAGACGCTCAACGGGCTGATCGCCCTGACCGGCAACGAGCGGTTCGGCTGGGACGCCTACCGCCGCTTCATCCAGATGTTCGGCCGGATCGTCATGGACGTGAAGGCCGAGCGCTTCGACCACGCGCTCGATGCGGCCAAGGAGCGGCACGGCGCGAAGCAGGACACCGACCTCGACGCCGCCGCCCTGCGCGAGCTCGTCGAGGACTTCGAAGCGGATCGTCCGCGAGGACACCGGCCGCGACTTCCCGAGCGATCCGAACGAGCAGCTCGACCTGGCCATCAAGGCCGTCTTCGCCAGCTGGTTCGGCAAGCGTGCCGTGGACTACCGGAACAACCAGAAGATCGCCCACGACCTCGGCACCGCGGTCAACGTGGTGACCATGGTCTTCGGCAACATGGGCGACGACTCGGGGACCGGCGTCGCCTTCACCCGCGACCCGAACACCGGCGAGAAGGTGCTCTTCGGCGAGTACCTCACCAACGCCCAGGGCGAGGACGTCGTCGCCGGCATCCGGACCGCGCCGAAGATCAGCCAGATGCAGACCGACATGCCGGCGGTCTACGCCGAGTTCCAGAAGATCGGCCAGCAGCTCGAGAAGCACTACCGCGACGTCCAGGACCTCGAGTTCACGATCGAGCGCGGCAAGCTCTACATGCTCCAGACCCGGTCGGCCAAGCGGACCGCCGCCGCGGCCGTCAAGATCGCGGTCGACTTCGTGGCCGAGGGCCTGATCACCAAGGAAGAGGCGCTCGGCCGGATCGAGCCGGCGCACGTCGACCAGCTCCTGCGCGACCAGTTCGACCCCAAGGCTCGCGCCAGGGCAACCCGCCTCGCCAAGGGCCTCAATGCCTCGCCCGGCGCGGCCGTCGGCAAGGCCGTGTTCGATGCCGACACCGCGGTCGAGTGGGTCGGCAAGGGCGAGCGCGTCGTGCTCGTCCGGGTCGAGACCTCGCCCGACGACTTCCACGGGATGGCCGTCGCGCAGGGCATCCTGACCGCCCGCGGCGGGGCCACCAGCCATGCCGCCGTCGTCGCCCGCCAGATCGGCAAGCCGTGCGTCGCCGGCTGCCACGAGCTCGAGGTCGACTACGCGACCGCGTCGGCCGAGGCCAACGGCGTCGGCCTTCAAGGAGGGCGACTGGATCAGCGTCGACGGCGCGACCGGCGAGGTCTTCCTCGGCGCGCTGCCGACCGTCTCCGCCCGGTTCGAGGACCAGCCCGAGCTCCAGACCATCCTCGGCTGGGCCGACGAGGTCCGCCGGATGCAGGTCTGGACCAACGCCGACAAGCCCGAAGAGGCGGCCCTCGCCCGGACCTACGGCGCGCAGGGGATCGGCCTGTGCCGGACCGAGCACATGTTCCGCGAGGGCGAGCGGCTCGAGATCGTCCGCGGGGCGATCCTGGTCGCGGTCGTCGCGACCCGGGCCAAGGCGAAGGCCGCGGCCGGCGGCGCGCTGACCGCCGAGGAGACCGAGGCGGTCACGACCTTCGATGCCGCGATGGCCAAGCTCGAGGTCCTCCAGCAGGGCGACTTCGAGGGCATCTTCCGGGCGATGGACGGCCTGCCGGTCGTCGTCCGCCTGATCGACCCGCCGCTCCACGAGTTCCTGCCGAACCTCGAGGATCAGCTGGTCAAGGTCACGCAAGGCCGGCGACGCCGCGACCGAGGAGGACAAGGAGCTGCTCGCGACGATCAAGTCGATGCACGAGCAGAACCCGATGCTCGGGCTGCGCGGCTGCCGCCTGGGGCTGATGATCCCGGACTTCGTGAAGGTCCAGACCCGGGCGATCCTCAACGCCCAGATCGCGGTCAAGAAGTCGGGCGGCCATCCCAAGGCCAAGATCATGATCCCGCTCGTCGGGCACGTGAACGAGCTGTCGGCCACCAAGGCCCTGCTCGAGGCCGAGGCGAAGGCGGTCGAGGCCAAGGCCGGCGTCAACGTCGAGTACGTCTTCGGGACGATGATCGAGGTGCCGCGTGGCGCCCTGACCGCCGACGAGATCGCCAGGCACGCCGCGTTCTTCAGCTTCGGCACCAACGACCTGACCCAGATGACGTTCGGCTACAGCCGCGACGACGCCGAGGGCGGCTTCCTGCTCAAGTACGTCGAGGACGGCATCCTGCCGTTCAACCCGTTCCAGACGCTCGACGACGCGGTCGCCGGGCTGATGCGGACGGCGGTCGAGAAGGGCCGGTCCACCCGGCCGGACCTCGAGCTCGGGATCTGCGGCGAGCACGGCGGCGATCCCGGCGTCGATCCACAAGTGCGAGCGGATCGGGCTCGACTACGTGTCGTGCTCGCCGTTCCGCGTGCCGGTCGCCCGGCTCGCGGCGGCGCAGGCCGTGCTGGCCTGCGCCGGAGCGTGACAAGTAGGCGACGGCGCGGGCTTGCCCCGGCGGGACGTACCATTGGCCGTAGGAACATCGGCTGACGCCGAACTGCGATGTGAGATGACGATGGATCTGAGCGCATTCGCCCACTCGCTGCGGCCGGGACTCGATGAGGTTCCGCCAGTTGCGATCGGGCTCGTCCTCCTCGCCGGGCCCACGGTCGCCCTGATCATCTTCCGGCTGATGGGTGCGGCGAGACGGAACACGGCCGCGCCCGAGGTCGGAGCCGCCGACCCTCTGGGTCTGCCACGACTGCCGCTCGGTCAACGAGCTTCGGGCGTCCCGCTGCTACCGCTGTGGTCTCGAGCGCGATCGCGCCGGTGAGGTCGAGATCGTCGTCGATCAGCCGGCCATCCGTGGCGCCGCTCGCTGATCGACGTGCCCGCCGGCTCGCCGTTTGCCGCCGTCCGCCGACGGGCGGCCCGAGTCGCCACGCCGTCCCCGTGATGGCCGATCGCGGCACCCTGGTCCGGCCCGTCGCGGTCGGCCCCGGACGCGATCGCGACGAGCCAGTGCCCCTGCCGGAGCCGGTGCCTTTGCCGGTCGAGCTGGTCGAGGCGGAACGATAGGCGCACGCCCGCCCACGCACCCGGGGTGACCGGGCTTCGACGCTTCCTCCTCGACGTCGCGCCGCTCCGGCGGGATCGCGACTATCCGCTGGCTGTGGTCGGGCCAGGTCATCTCGGGGATCGGCAACCAGGTCACCCGGGTGGCGCTCCCGTTCCAGGTCTACGTCCTGACCGGGTCGACCCTGGCGATCGGCGCGCTCACCCTCTTCCAGCTCATCCCGATCCTGCTGTTCGCGCTCGGCGCGGGCTCGCTGGCGGACTGCCGTCGACCGTCGACGGCTGCTGATGGTCACCCAGACCGGCCTGGCCGCGTGCAGCCTCGCGCTGGCGGTGCTCGCGCTCGGTGGTGGTCCGCCGGTCCCCGGCGCTGTTCGCGGTCGCCTTCGTGGCCGCCGGGCTGGGCGCGGTGGACCAGCCGACCCGCGCCTCGACGATCCCGCGGCTCGTGCCGACCGAGCGGCTGCCCGCCGCGATCGCGCTCAACCAGCTCAACTTCCAGATGGCCTCGATCGTCGGCCCGGCCGCCGGCGGCCTGCTCATCGCCACGGTCGGAATCGCGGGCGCCTATGCGGTCGACGTGGTCTCGTTCGTCGCCTCGTTCACGGCGCTGCTGGCGATCCGGCCGCTCCCGCCGATGCGCGACGCGGCGCGTCCCGGTCTGGCCGCGATCGCCGAAGGGCTGCGCTTCGCACGGCAGCGGCGGGCGATCCTGGGCAGCTTCGTGATCGACCTCGACGCGATGATCTTCGGGATGCCGACCTCGCTCTTCCCGGTGCTCGCGCTCGACGTGTTCAAGACCGGCGCCGCCGGGTTCGGCCTGCTCGCCGCGGCGCCGGCGGTCGGCGCGTTCCTCGGGGCCCTGCTGTCCGGCTGGGTGACCGTCCGTGACCCGGACCGGGCGGGCCGTGGTGATCGCGGTGGTCGCCTGGGGGCTGGCGATCACCGCGTTCGGGCTGGTCACCGTGTCGTTCCCGCTCGCCCTGGCCTGCCTGGCCGCTCGCCGGTGCGGCCGACGTCTTCTCGGCGGTCTTCCGCTCGACCCTCGTCCAGCTCGAGACGCCCGACGGCCTGCGCGGCCGGATCATGTCGATCCACGGCCTGGTCGTGACCAGCGGTCCGCGGCTCGGTGACATGGAGGCGGCCGGCGTGGCCGCAGCTGGTCGGGCCGCAGGCCGCGGTGGTCTCCGGCGGGGTGCTCTGCCTGCTCGGCGTCATCGCGGTCGTGCGCTGGTTTCCCGGAGCTGGCGGCCTACACGATCCGACACGGCAATCCCGCGGCTGGGTAGCATCTGCTCATGAGCGACGTCCCACGCCTGCCGCACCGGGTGACCGTGGTCGGTGGCGGGTTCGGCGGGCTGTACGCCGCGCGCAGCCTCGGGATCGACCCCGAGGTCCGCCTGACCCTGGTGGACCGGCGCAACTTCCACCTGTTCCAGCCGCTGCTCTACCAGGTGGCGACGGGGGCGCTGTCACCCGGCGAGATTGCCCAGCCGCTGCGCTCGGTGCTGCGCCGCCAGCGCAACACGACCGTGATCCTGGGTGAGGCCGTCGGGCTCGACCCGGCGCGGCGCGAGGTGCTCCTGGCCGACGGCGGGCCGATCGCGTACGACACCCTGATCGTCGCGACCGGTGCACACCACTCGTACTTCGACCACCCGGACTGGGCAGCCCTGGCGCCCGGCCTCAAGACCGTCGAGGATGCGACCGAGATCCGGCGGCGGATCCTGATCGCGTTCGAGGCCGCGGAACGGGAAGCCGACACGGAACGGCGGCGCGAATGGATGACCTTCGTCGTCGTGGGCGGCGGTCCGACCGGCGTCGAGCTCGCCGGGGCTCTCGGCGAGATCGCCCACGACACGCTGCGGCGCGACTTCCGGGCGATCCGCCCGGGCGAAGCGAAGATCGTGCTGGTCGAGGCGCTCGACAGGATCCTGCCGCTGTATCCGGCAGATCGATCCCGTTCCGCGCAGCGCCAGCTCGAGCATCTCGGGGTCGACGTGCGAACGAAGACCCGGGTCGTCGACATCTCCGAGCGGTCGGTCCAGGTGGTCGCCGGCGACGGCGCCACCTCCGAGATCCCGTCCCGGACCGTGCTGTGGGCGGCCGGCGTCAGCGCCTCGTCGTTCGCCCGGACGGTGGCCGCGGCTACCGGCGCCGAGACCGATCGGGCGGGCCGGGTGATCGTCGGGCCCGACCTGACCATCCCGGGCCATCCCGAGATCTTCGTGGTCGGCGACGCGGCCGTCCAGCCCTGGAAGCCGGGCCGGCCGACGCCCGGGGTTGCCCAGGGCGCGATCCAGGGTGGCAAGTACGCGGCGGCCGTCGTGCGGCGGCGGATCCTCCATCGCCCCGTCACGGCGTTCCGCTACAGCGACCGCGGCGACGTGGCCGTCATCGGCCGGCTGTCCGGCGTCACGAACATCGGCTGGCTGGGGCCGTTCGGACGCCAGAGCGGCTTCCTCGCCTGGGCCCTCTGGCTCGGGATCCACATCCTGTACCTGATCGGGTTCTCCAACCGCCTGGTCGTGCTCATCCGCTGGGCCTGGAGCTTCCTGACCCACGGGCGTGGAACCCGTCTGATCACCGGATCCGCGCTCCTGCCACCGATCGAGGAGCCCGAGCCGCCGGTCCTGGCGCCGGTTGAGCCCGGGGACCTTCCAGGATCCGCACTGTCGTCGGCCGCGGGGTCGGCCGCGGGGTCGGCCGCGGGATCCACGGAGGCTCCCGGGTCCACGGAGCCTCCCGGGTCAGGTCCTTCCTCCCGCACGAAATCCGGGTAGTTCGAGACAAGCGGAACGATCTCGGACACCAGGACGTCGGTCTGCACCCGCGATCGATCGCGCCTCGCGTCGGGCGTGCACGGGCTGAGGTCTACCCGGTCACCGCTGCGCGGCTTCCTTGTCGGAGACGTTCGCGTCCTCGGTGACCGAGCGTGGGCGGGGTGGTCCACCTGTCGAAAGTCATTCCGTTTGGTTCGAACTACCCGGATTCGCCGAGCCGCGGGACACGCTGCCCGAGCCCGCCCAGCGGCGCGACACGCTGCCGGAGCCCGCCCAGCCGCGGGACGCCGCTACTCGAAGACCACGACCTGGCGAAGCCCCTCGCCTGCGCGCAGCCGGTCGAAGGCCCCCTCGAGATCGTCGAGACCGATCCGCCGGTCGATCAGGCGCTCGACCGGCAGGCGGCCGGCGAGGTGGAGCGCGGCGTAACGCGGGAAGTCGACCGCCGGGTCGGCGGATCCGTAGTTCGAGCCGAGGATCCGCCGGGCGCCATCGACGAGCGGGTAGACGCCGAACGCCGCCCGCGCCTCGAACGCGGTCAGGCCAACCAGGACCGCAGTACCGCCGACCGGCAGGCTCTCGATCGCCAGCTCGACGGTCGACGTCCGCCCGATGGCCTCGAACACGAAGTCCGGACCGCCGTCGGTCAGGTCCCGCAGCGCGCCGATCGTGGCCGACATGTCGTCGGTGGCGACGATGCCGTCCGTGGCGCCGAGGCTCGCGAGCCAGCTCGACCTTGGACGCGACACGGTCGATGGCCACGATCTGCCCGGCATCCGCCAGGACCGCGCCCATGACGCACGACAGGCCCACGCCCCCGAGCCCGATGACCGCGACGCTCGCGCCGGCCGGAACCGTAGCGGTCTTGGTGACCGCACCCACCCCGGTCGAGACGCAGCAGCCGATCAGGGCGGCCACGGCCGGATCGACGCCATCGGGGAGCGGAATGGCAGACGCCTCGCGCACGACGGTCGCCTCGGCCATCGTCCCGATGCCGCAGTACGACAGCACCGGGCCTCCGTGGCCGCGGAGCGCGGTCGCGTCCCCGGCGAGCCGGTGGGTGAACGACGGCGAATCGAGACAGGCCCATGGCCGGCCCGAGCGACACGATCGACAGCGGCCGCATGGCACGAGCCAGGACAGCGCCACCGGCTGGCCGGCGCGGAGCGAGACGCCGGGCCCCACCGCCTCGACGACCCCGGCGCCCTCGTGACCCATCGCGATCGGGAGCGGTCGCGGCCAGTCGCCGTCGCGGACGTGGAGATCCGAGTGGCAGACGCCCGACCCGAGGATCCGGACGCTGACCTCACCCTCGCGGGGCTCGGCCATCTCGAGGTCCTCGATCGTCGTGGGCGCTCCGCGCGTGCGCAGGACGGCCGCCCGGATCGTGGTCACCCGGTGAGCATAGCCGCCCGGCTGTCAGCGCTCGCCGGTCCGCGGCAGCTCGACCCGGAACGTCGTCCCGCCGCCGGCCGGCGCTTCGACCGTGATCGTCCCGTCGTGCGCCTCGACGAGCCCGCGGGCGATCGCCAGCCCGAGGCCGGAGCCGCGCGATCCGGCCCCCTTGACGAACCGGTCGAAGACGAACGGCAGCAGCGCCGGATCGATGCCCGGCCCCGTGTCGCGGACCGTCAGCACGACCGACCTGGCCGTGGCGGACCCTCCGACCGTGATCGTGCCGCCGGCCGGCGTGTGCCGCAGCGCGTTCGCGACGAGGTTCGAGAGCACCTCGCGGATCCGTACCGGGTCGATATCGAGGATCGGCAGGTCGTCGGTCGATCCCGGGCTGAGCGTGACGCCGGCGGCCGTCGCGCCCGGGCCGAAGGCATGCAGGACCTCGCCGATCAGGAGGTCCGGGTCGGTCGGTTCGGGGTGCAGCGCCAGCGTGCCGGCCTCGGACAGCGCCACGGTGCGCAGGTCCTCGATGAGGCGCTCCATCACCCGGGTCTCCTCGAGGATCGAGGCGAGGTGCGCCGGGTCCGGCGGATAGACGCCGTCGACGATGGCCTCCAGGTTCCCGGTGATCACGGTCAGGGGCGTCCGGAGCTCGTGGCTGACGTCGGCCAGCAGCGTGCGCCGCTGCTCCTCGTCAGCCTCGAGCCGGGCGGCCATCGTGTCGAACCCCCGCGCCAGCTCCTGGACCGGCGGCAGGTCGGAGCGCGTCGTCCGGAGCCGGACGCTGTAGTCGCCGTCCTCGACCCGACGCGTGGCCGCGAGCATCGCGTCGAGATCCCGCGCGGCGCCCGCCAGGCCTCGCAACAGGGCCGCCGCGATCGCGATCACCGCGACGATCGCGATGATGACCGGCAGGGGACCGAGATGCGACAGGAACGACGCGGTCGCGGTGACGATCGAGCCGACGACGACGAGGAACAGGATCGCGAACAGGCAGCCGAACCCCTGGCGCCGGTGCCACGGCTGGCGGTTCTGCGCCCGGCGGTAGAGCCTGGCCCGCCGGCGCATCTCGCGGCCGCGCGGATCGCGTCGATCCCACGGCCCGTACCGGCCACGGTCGGCCCGCCACGGGCCCCATGGCGGGCCACCGGGATCGCCCGGGTCGCCCCACGGCGGTTCGGCGTCGTCCGGCCCGCTCACGCCCGCGCCGATCGATCGTCCGCGAACCGATAGCCGACGCCGTAGACGGTCAGGACGTAGCGCGGCTCGCGCGGATCGGGCTCGAGCTTGCGGCGCAGGTTCTTGATGTGCGAGTCGATGGCTCGCTCGTACGACTCGAAGGCGACGCCACGGATCTCGTCGAGGAGCTGCGACCGGGTGAAGATGCGGCCCGGGCTCGCCGCCAGCGTCTTGAGCAGCCCGAACTCCGTCGTGGTCAGCTCCACGGCCCGG
This sequence comes from uncultured Chloroflexia bacterium, assembly GCA_963806175.1. Taxonomy (GTDB): domain Bacteria; phylum Chloroflexota; class Limnocylindria; order Limnocylindrales; family CSP1-4; genus SPCO01. Next base: position 1,361,558 of record CAWDXA010000011.1, on the reverse strand, counting down.
CCGGCCACCTCGGCCCGCATCCGCGGCACGTCCAGCACCACGTCGCCGGCCCGGATCAGGTCGCTCGGCGCGGCCGCCGTCTCCGTCCGCCGCAGGACCGCTCGGACGCGCGCGACCAGCTCGCGCGGGCTGAACGGCTTGGTCAGGTAGTCGTCGGCGCCCAGCTCGAGGCCGAGCAGCTTGTCGAGCTCGTCGTCGCGCGCGGTGAGCATCACGATCGGGATGGTCGAGTCGCGCCGCAGCTGGCGCGTGACGTCCAGCCCGTCGAGGCCGGGCAGGCCGAGGTCGAGCACGATCAGGTCGGGATGGCGCTGGCGAACCGCGGCGAGCGCAGCGGGCCCGTCGCCCGCGACCAGGACCTCGAAGCCGGCATGCTCGAGGTAGTCGCGCGCGAGCTGCGCGATCTTGGGTTCATCGTCGACGACGAGGACGGTCTTCATCGGTGGCATCGTAGAGCGGCCTTCAGCGCGGGGAGTGCCCGGAGAACGGATGCGCCCCCGGACGAGTCGTCCGGGGGCGCGGCAGAGCCGGGCGTTCAGGCCGGTGTCGAACCCTGATTCGCGGCCGGCGGCTCGTTGGATGACCCCGGCGCCGGTCGCCGTGCCGTGGGCCTGGCGGTGCCATTCCTCGAAGCTCGGTCCGAACCGCTCGATCCACGGGTTGCGCTCGGACCGTGGCGTCCCAGCCGCGGCCGTGGTGGCCGGGTCCGCCCCAGCCGCCGGGCCCCAGCCGCGGCGCCGCCCCAGAAGATGGCGCGGATCAGGCCGAAGATGATGAACAGGAAGAACAGGCCGAACAGCAGGCCGAAGATCGAGAAGCCGCAGCCGAACGGATGCCAGCCGTACCCGTACCCGTTGCCGTAGCCGTACGGCGGCACGACGACCGGGGCGACCTGGGCCCCGTTGCCGACCGCGGTCGTGACCGCGGTGTGGACGCCGGCGTCGTAGGCGGCGTTCACGAGGAGCCCGCCGCCGATCGCCAGGACGGCGACGAGCAGGAAGGCGGGGATGATGCGACGCATGGGATTGCGCTCCTTCAGAGACGTTCCTGGATCCATCGGTGGATCCGATCTGCCTCGAATCCTGGGATTCGGCTTGTGGAGCGCGTGTGGAGGCGCGGTGGGGCGGGCGTCGAGGTTTCCGGCCGACGCCGGCGACGTACCATCGGCGACATGACCGTGGCACCTCGATCGCTCATCGCGGCGATCGACCAGGGGACGACGAGCAGCCGCTGCATCCTGTTCGACCATGCCGGGCAACCGGTGGCCAGCCACCAGCTCGAGCACGCGCAGATCACGCCCCGGCCGGGCTGGGTCGAGCACGACGCCGACGAGATCCTCGAGCGCGTCCGGACGTGCGTCCGGGTCGCCCTGCGCGACGTGGGCGCCGACGCCCGGGCGCTCGCCGCGGTCGGGATCAGCAACCAGCGCGAGACCACGGTCGTCTGGTCCCGCCGCACGGGCCGGCCGATCGCCAACGCCATCGTCTGGCAGGACACGCGGACCGCCGACGCGTGCGCCCGGCTGGCGGCCGACGGCGGCCCGGACCGTTTCCGCGCCCGGACCGGTCTCCCGATCTCGACCTACTCCTCGGCGCTCAAGCTGCGCCTGGATCCTCGACGCCGGCTCACCGACGAGGCCCACGAGCGCGAGCCGCCGCCGAACGGGCGATCTCCTGTTCGGCACCATCGACAGCTGGCTGATCTGGCACCTGACCGGCGCGGTCAACGGCGGCGTCCACGTGACCGACGTCACGAACGCCTCGCGAACGATGCTGATGGACCTGGAGACGCTGGCCTGGGATCCCGACCTGCTCCGCCGATCGCATCCCGGCAGCGATCCTGCCCGAGATCCGCTCGTCGTCCGAGGTCTACGGGCTCGGCGTGGGGGACCTCGCCGGCGTCCCGATCGCCGGTGACCTCGGCGATCAGCACGCGGCGCTCTTCGGGCAGACCTGCTTCGAGCCGGGCCAGCTCAAATGCACCTACGGCACCGGCTGCTTCATGCTGATGCACACCGGCGAGCACCCGGTCGCCTCGACCCACGGCCTCATCACGACGGTGGCCGCGCGTCTCGGCGACGCGCCCGCGACCTACGCGCTCGAGGGCTCGGTCGCCGTGGCCGGCTCGCTGATCGGCTGGCTCCGCGACAACCTCGGCATCATCGGCGACGCGTCGGAGGTCGAGAAGCTGGCCCGATCCGTCCCCGACAGCGGCGACGTCGTGTTCGTGCCGGCGTTCTCCGGGCTGTTCGCCCCGCACTGGCGGAGCGATGCGCGCGGCGTGATCGCCGGGCTGACCGCCTACGCCTCGCGCGGCAACATCGCCCGGGCGGCGCTCGAATCGACCGCCTACCAGGTCTACGACCTCGGTGAGGCGATGGCGGCGGATCTCGGGCGCGGCACTCCCCGGGGAGCTGCGGGTGGACGGCGGGATGATCCGCAACGAGCTCCTGATGCAGTTCCAGGCCGACATCCTGGGCCGGCCCGTCGTCGCCGCCCCGATCACCGAGATCACCGCGCTCGGTGCCGCCTACGCCGCGGGTCTCGCGGTCGGCTTCTGGAGCGACCTCGACGAGCTGCGCGCGATGGATCGGGCCGGCCGCCGCTGGGAGCCGGCGATGGACGAGGCGACCCGGGCGGCCGGCATCGCCCGCTGGCACCGCGGCGTCGAACGATCGCTCGGCTGGGTCGAACCGGGCGCGTAGCCGCCCGCGAACGGTCGCTACGCGAGGATCGCCGCCACGATCGCGTCGACGTGGGCCTTCTGCGGCACCACGATCAACGTGTTGACCATGCCGAACATGCCGTTGGCCGCCTCGGCATGCGGCAGGATGTGGCAGTGGAACGCCCACAGGCCGGCCGTCTTCGCCTTGATCAGCACGTCGTAGCGCTCGCCCGGGTTGACGCCGAGCGTGTCGCAGGTGAACGCGGCGCTGCCGAGGTCCCAGCCGTCGCGCGCGACGACCCGCATCGGCATCCCGTGGAGGTGCCACGGGTGCATCATGATTCCCTCGTTCATGAACCGGACCCGGACCGTCTCGCCCACGGCCGCGAGGACCGGCACGGTCGCCGGGAACCCGTGGCCGTTGATCGTGAACCCGCCCAGCTCGTCGTTCGAGATCCAGATGTACTCGCGGTCGACCTTCACGGGCTCGGTCTTCGGGGCGACGATGAACGCGCCGAGCAGCCCGCGGCCGACCTGGTCGGTCGCGTTGTGGTGGGAGTGGTACATCAGCGAGCCCGCGTTCACCGCGGTGAACTCGTAGGTGTACGACTCGCCGGGGATGATCGGCTTCTGGGTGACGAACGGGACGCCGTCCTGGAAGAAGTCGTCGAACTCCACGCCGTGGAAGTGGACGCCGGTCGTCTCCTTGAGGTTGTTGGTGAAGATCGCCCGGACCTTGTCGCCCTGGTTGACGTGGATCGTCGGGCCCGGCCACTGGGCGTTGTAGCCGAGGGCGGCGACCGGCGGCATCAGCTCGTCGATCGCGTGCTCGATCTCGTCGATGGTCAGCCGGAAGACCTTGACGTCGCCGTCGAGCTCGGGCTTGAGCGGCTTGGTGGCGTCGGTCAGGAAGAGCTTCGGGACCTGGGCGAAGGACGGCTTCTGCGAGAGCTGCGGGTAGTTGTCGGCCGCGCCCGAGCATGTCGGCCAGCTTCGCGAAGATCGCGTCGCCGTAGATGCCCTGGAGCGCCGGCGCCAGGTTGCCGATGTAGCGGCGGACGACGTCGCGGGCCGCGATGTCGTGCTCGGTCCAGCCGGTGGGCAGCGGCCCGCCGGACGGCGCGGCGGAGGCCGAGGCGGACGGAGACGCAGCCGGCTCCATCGACATGCTGGCGGTCGCGCTGGCCGTGGCGGCCGCGCTCGCCGCACGGCGAGGCTGCCCGCGCTCGGTGCGGCACTTCCGGCCGCGAGCGCCGGCCCAAAGGTCCAGGCCTGGCCCGCCGCCGGCGCGCAGGCCGCCAGACCTGCGGCGGCAACGAGACCGCCACCGGTCAGCGCGGCGTTGCGCAGGAACCGGCGGCGGGAGAGGGCGAGCTCGTCGAGATCGGTGGTGGGCAGGTCGTCCTGCGGGCGTCGTGTCCATCCCGCGATGGTGGCGGCTGGCCTCGTCGGCCGGAGGTGACATTCGGCCCGAATTCGACGGGCCGAACGGCGTGCCAGCCGGCCAGGCGGGTCGGGTCATGGTCATCCTCCCAGTTCGATCAACGAGATCATGACGTCCACGTCGGCGCTGCCCATCACGCCCTGGTACTTGGCACGGACGACCCCGTGCCCGTCGACCACGAAGACCCACGGCATCGACCGCGCGCCCCACGGCGCGCCGCCGATCCCCCAGGCCGCGGCCGGGTCGGTCAGGGTCGGGTTGTCCAGGCTGCCGTCGAGGACCGGCGTGTCCGTCACGACCGAGTAGCGATACGGCTCGAGGTGGATGAACCCGACGTCCCGCCACCGGTCGAGCAGGTAGCGGGCCATGATGATCGCCCGCCCGCAGGCCGGCGACACCCGGAACTTCGTCGAGTCGATGACCAGCACGAACGGCTTGCCGGCGGCGAGCGCGTCGGTCGTCGACGTCTGCGACAGGCGGAGGTCGGGCGCCGGATCCGTGGTCACCGCGCGGGCGTTGCCGCCGACGTCGGCGAGCGTCGGCGTGTGCGCGGCGGGAGCCGGCGCGCCGATGGCGGCCGTCGTCCCCGGGATCGAGGGCGGTCAGCGGCGCCGAGCCGGATACCGTCGTGCCGTCGCGGGTCGTCGCGACGTCGAGCCGCCAGGCGCCCGGCGACGGGATGGTGACCGCGGCCACGTACGACACGGTGGCGACGCCGGGCGGCTGGACGGGCGCTGCCTCGACCGTCGGTGCCGATCGGCGCGCCTCCAGGGCGTCTCGAAGCTGGACGGTCGGATGCAGCGCGGCGTCGTTGAGCGGCGAACCCCCCAGCGGCAAGGGTCAGGATGACGGGGCTCGGGCTTCCGGCCCACACCGAGGACGAGACGACGGTGACGTCCATCGGGCGACCGGGCACGGGCTGCGCCGACGCGGCGACTACGGTGGCTGCCGGACTGGCTGCTGCGCTCGGGCCGGCCGCCACGGTGGTCGCCGCGACCTCGCGGAGCGTGGCGGTCATCGCCGGCGCCTCCGTGCCGAACGGGAAGCGTCCGCGCAGCATGCCGTTCGCATCGACGATGTAGACGTCTGCGGTGTGCGACATCGAGTAGGTGTCGGGCGTCGCGCCCTCGACTCGGGCGTACCGGGCTCCCCAGGCGTCGGCGGTGGCCTTGATCTGGTCGGCCGTCCCGGTCAGGGCGACGAAGCCGGCCGGCAGGAAGCGGACGTACTCCTTGAGCCAGGTCGTCGTGTCACGCTCGGGGTCGACGGTCACGAAGACGGCGTGCAGCCCGGGGCCGAACGCGCTCATCGCGAGGCCTATCGTGCCGATGGTCGCCGGGCAGACGTCGGGGCAGTGGGTGTAGCCGAAGAAGACCATCGTGGGTTCGCCACGGAACGAGGTGAGCGAGAATGGACGGGCGTCCTGGTCGGTCAGCTCGATGGGCGGGGCCTCGCGCGGGGTCGGGTAGAGGAAGGAGGTGATGTCGACGGGTGCCGCGGGACCGACCGACGGCGCCGCGCCGGTGCTGCCCTCGGCCACGGCTGCTGCGGCCGCCGTCCAGCCCGGCTGCGAACCGCCACCGTCCGGCGACAGGACGGCTCGGCCCAGCATGGCCACGACCAGCACGCCGCAGACCGCCGCCATGGCGACGACCAGCCAGAACCCGCCGTCCAGGACGCGGACGGTTTCGTCCTCGGGTTTCGAGATCGTGGGACGATCGGACACGTCAGCCCTGTCGGATCTCCGCCTGGACCACGACCTTGCCGGCGTGCTCGAAGACCAGGTCGAGCTCGACCGTCTCGCCGACCGCGAGCTCGCTCTTCAGCCCCATGATCATGAGGTGATAGCCGCCGGGCTCGAGCGTCACGGTGCCGCCGGCCGGGATGTCGAGGCGGTCGATCGGGTGCATGCCGGTCATGCCGGACGCGTCGGTCGTGACCTCGTGGACCTGGACCATGTCGGCCGCCGGGCTCGAGGCCGAGAGCAGCGCATCGGCCTGGCCGGACGCCCCGGTGATCGTGAAGTAGGCCGCGCTGTTGCCGCCGGCCGGCGCGGAGCGTGCCCAGGGTTGCGCAACGGTCGGCGCACCAGCGGCGCTCGAACAGGCACCGACCGCCATCAGCATGGCGACGGCGACTGCGAACAGGCGATGACTCCGAAGCATCGGCGTGACGGTAGCGGGACCCCATGCCCCGGGAAAGGTCCATTCGGCCCGACATTTCGGGTCCGGCGGACGGTGGCCCGTGCGGCGGCCCGTGCGGCGTCCCGTGCGGCGGCCCATGCGGCGTCCCGTCGCGAAGCCGCGCTCGCCCGGGCGAAATTGGGCCATTCGGCTCACGTCGTGGGTTGCGACCATGGCCTACCCTGACCGGGGACCCCTGGCACGGAGGAGGCTTCTGCGTGGACGCCCTTGACCTGGCACGCTGGCAGTTCGGGATCACGACCGTCTACCACTTCCTGTTCGTCCCGCTGACGATCGGGCTCAGCTTCCTGGTTGCGGGCTTCCAGACGGTCTGGGTGCGCACCGGGAACCCCGCCTACCTCCGGCTGACCAGGTTCTACGGCGAGCTGTTCCTCATCAACTTCGCCCTCGGCATCGTCACGGGCATCGTCCAGGAGTTCCAGTTCGGGATGAACTGGAGCACCTACAGCCGGTTCGTCGGCGACATCTTCGGTGCGCCGCTGGCGATCGAGGGCCTCCTCGCGTTCTTCCTCGAATCGACCTTCCTGGGCCTGTGGATCTTCGGCTGGGACCGTCTGCCGAAGCGCCTCCACCTGGCCACGATCTGGATCGCCGCCATCGGCACGGTCCTGTCCGCCTACTTCATCCTGGCCGCCAATGCCTGGATGCAGAACCCGGTCGGCTACACGTTCAACGCCGCGGCCGGCCGCGCCGAGCTGACCGACTTCATCGCCGTCCTGACCAACCAGCTGGCGGTCATCACGTTCCTGCACACGATCGTGGCCGCGATGATGACGGCCGGCGCGTTCGTGGCCGCGATCGCCCTGTGGCGGATCGCCCGGCGGCCGGGTCCGGACGACCAGGCCTTCCGATCCGCCGCGCGGGTCGGCGCGACGACGCGTCCTGATCGCCGGGTCTCCTCGTGTTCGTGACCGGCGACCAGCAGGCCCGGGTGATGACCAACGTGCAGCCGATGAAGATGGCGGCGGCCGAGGCCCTGTACGAGACGTCCCAGCCCGCGTCGTTCTCGATCTTCACGATCGGCACGCTCGACGGGAGCAAGGAACTCTTCTCGATCCGGGTGCCGAACGTCCTGTCCTTCCTCGCCACCGGCGACTTCAACGGCAAGGTCGAGGGCATCAACGACCTCCAGGCCGGCTACCAGCAGCTGTACGGCCCGGGCGACTACCGCCCGATCATCCCGGTCACCTACTGGACCTTCCGGCTGATGATCGGCGCGGGCGCGCTGGCGGCCGCTGGCCGCCGCCTGGATGCTCTGGCTGCTGCGGCGCGGCCGGTACCGTGCGGCCGAACCGCTGGGTCGTCGCGATGGCCCTCGTGCTGCCGTTCCTGCCGCTCGCGGCCAACTCGATCGGCTGGATCTTCACCGAGCTCGGGCGCCAGCCGTGGATCGTGTTCGGGCTGATGCACACGTCGGCGGGCGTCTCGCCGGGCACCTCCAGCCTGGAGGTCGCGATCACGCTCGTCACGTTCACCCTGCTCTACGGCGGCCTCGCCGTCGTCGAGGTCGGGTTGCTGCTCCGGCGCATCCGTGCCGGCCTGCCGCCCGAGCCGGGTCCGGCCGGTGCCGACGGTGACGAAGCCGACCGGCCCGCCGCCTTCGCGTACTGAGGAGCGTCGAGATGGAGCTCACGACGATCTGGTTCGTCTTGATCGCGTTCCTGTGGGTCGGCTACCTCGTGCTCGAGGGCTTCGACTTCGGCGTCGGCATCCTGCTGCCGGTCATCGGCCGGAGCGAGCGCGAGCGGCGCGCGGTGATCGCCACGATCGGCCCGGTCTGGGATGGCAACGAGGTCTGGGTGCTGGTCGCCGGCGGCGCCACGTTCGCCGCCTTCCCCGAGTGGTACGCGACCCTGTTCAGCGGGTTCTACCTGCCGCTCTTCCTGATCCTCGTCGCGCTGATCATCCGCGGTGTGGCCTTCGAGTTCCGCGGCAAGCGCCCGGACGCCACCTGGCGGTCCGCTGGGACGCCGCGATCTTCGTCGGCTCGCTGCTGCCGGCGATCCTGTGGGGCGTCGCCTTCGCCAACATCGTGGCCGGCGTGCCGATCGACGCGAAGCACGAGTTCACCGGCGACCTGTTCACGCTGCTGAACCCGTACGGGCTGCTCGGCGGGCTCACGACGCTGGGCCTGTTCGTGACCCACGGCGCGGTCTTCCTCGCGCTCAAGACGACCGGCGAGCTCCGCGCCCGCGCCAACCGCGTGGCCGGGATCGCCGGCCTGATCACGGCCGTCGTGGCGGTCGCCTTCCTGGCCTGGACGCAGCAGCAACCGGCGACACCGGGCTCGCTGGTCGTGTCCGCGGCTGGCCGCCGTCGCGCTCGTCGGCGCGCTGCGTCGCGAACCGGCTCGGGCGCGAGGGCTGGGCGTTCATCGGCACGGCCGCGACGATCGCCCTGGCCGTCGTGGCGCTGTTCGCCGCGCTCTTCCCGGACGTCATGCCCTCGAGCACGGACGCCGCCTTCAGCCTGACGACGACCAACGCGTCGTCGACCGAGTACACGCTCCAGATCATGACCGTCGTCGCGCGTGATCTTCACTCCGCTCGTCCTGCTCTACCAGGGCTGGACCTACTGGGTCTTCCGGCGCCGCGTGGCGGTCGAGCAGCTCCCGCCGGACGAGGAGGCGGGCCGCGTCATCTAGCCATCGCGACGATCTCACGACTCGTCCCTCGTGACACCGCTCGATCGGCGCCTGCTCGGAATCGCGCGGGCCGCGCTCCGTACCTCGTCCTCAGCGTCCTGCTCGGCCTGATCACGGCCGGCCTGGCGATCGCCCAGGCCGCCCTGCTCGCCGACGCCATCAGCTCGACCTTCCTCGGCGGCGCGGGCCTCGACGCCCTGCACGGCGACGCTCGCGGCGCTGGCGGCTCGTGCTGATCGGCCGGGCCGTGACCGCCTGGGCCCAGGAAGCCAGCGCCCATCGCGCGGCGGCGGCCGTCAAGGCCCGGCTCCGTGCCGCGATCCTCGAGCGTGGCGTCCAGCTCCGGGCCGCGACGATCGACCCAACCCGGCTCGGCCGAGATCGTGACCCTCGCGACCCGCGGCGTCGACGCGCTCGACGCCTACTACGCGCGCTACCTGCCGCAGGTCCCGCTCGCCGCTGATCGTTCCCGTCGCGGTCGTGGTCGCGATCGCCGGCGCGGACCTCGTGGCGGCGCTGACCGTCGGCCTGACCGTGCCGCTGATCGTGGTCTTCATGGTCCTCATCGGCCGCGCGGTCGAGCGCCACCGGCGGCGCCGCTGGCGGTCGCTGACGCGGCTGGCCCACCACTTCCTCGACGTCGTCCAGGGCCTCCCGACCCTCAAGGTCTTCGGGCGGGCCAAGGCCCAGGTCGCCTCGCTCGAACGGGTCACGGACGACTACCGGGTCGAGACGATGGCGTCGCTCCGGATCGCCTTCCTGTCGGCCTTCGCGCTCGAGTTCTTCGCGACCCTGTCGGTCGCGCTCGTCGCGGTCGGGGATCGGTATCCGCCTCGTCGAGGGCAGCCTGGACCTGCGTACCGGGTTGTTCGTGCTCATCCTCGCGCCCGAGGCGTACCTGCCGCTGCGCCAGCTCGGGCTCCACTTCCATGCCAGCGAGGAGGGTCGCGCGGCGATCCGGTCCGCGTTCGAGCTGATCGACGCGCCGATTCCGCCGGCGGCCATCGCACCGACATGCCCGACCTCCGAGCGACGACGCTGCCGCGTGGACGGGGTCGCCATCCGCCAGCCGGGCCGCGACCTGCTCGCGCCCGACGGCGCCTCGTTCGCGATCCGTGCCGGCGAGATCGTCGCGCTGACCGGCGCGAACGGCGCCGGCAAGAGCACGCTGCTGGATGGCGATCCTCGGGCTGGTCCCGGTCGACACCGGGACGATCACGCTGGCCGGCGACGACGGGTCGCGCATCCCCATCGCCGACCTCGAGCCGGGACGTGGCGGCGCCAGCTCGGCGTGGGTGCCGCAGGTCCCGTTCCTGGCGGCCGGGACGCTCGCCGACAACGTCCGGCTCGTCGCGCCGGGATCGTCGGATGCCGCCATCCGGGAGGCGCTCGACGCCGTCGGCCTCGGCCGGTTCGACCCGTCGCTGGTCCTGGGCGAAGGCGGGCTCGGGCTGTCGAGCGGGGAGCGGCGTCGGGTCGCCGTCGCGCGGGCGCTCGCGCGCGATCCGGCCATCCTGCTCGTCGACGAACCGACGGCCGGGCTGGACGACGAGACCGAACAGGTCGTCCTGTCGGCGATCGTCCGACGGGCGCGCGAAGCCGGGTCGATGGTCGTCCTCGTGGCCCATCGACCGGCGGCGATCGCGGTCGCCGACCGCGAGGTACGCCTGGTGGCGCGCGCCGACGCCGCGCCCCCGGCCGGAACGGCGGCCGCATGATCGGCGAGGTCCTCCGGCTTGGCGGACAGCGTGCGCGGCCGGCTCCTGCTCTCGCTGCTGGCCGGTATCGGCGCCGCGGCTTCCGCGGTGGCCCTCACCGGGACGTCTGCCTGGCTGATTTCCCGCGCCGCCGAGCAGCCGCCGATCCTCGTACCTGATGGTCGCGATCGTGGCGGTCCGCGCGTTCGGCGTGTCGCGTGGCGCGCTCCGCTACGCCGAGCGACTGCCGGCGCACGACGCCTCGCTCCGGATCCTCGCCGCCGTCCGCTCGCGGACGTACCGGCGTCTCGAACGGCTCGCACCGGCCGGCCTGGCCGACCAGCGCTCGGGCGACCTGCTGTCGCGCCTCGTGGCGGACGTCGACAGCCTCGTCGACCTCTGGCCGCGGGTCGTCCTGCCGATCGCGATCGCGGCGATCGTGTGCGCCGGCACCGTGCTCGTGGTCACGGCGCTGGTGCCGCTCGCCGGCGTGGCCCTGGCCGCGACCCTGGTCGTCGCGGCTGCCGGGGCGCCGCTGGCCGGCTGGGTCGTGGCGCGACGGGCGGAGGCCCGGATCGCACCGGCCCGCGGGGCGCTGTCGGCCGCCGCGCTCGACCTCCTGCAGTCCGCGCCCGAGCTCGTGGCCGCCGGGGTCGAGGGTCGCGAGCTGTCGCGCCTGGCCGCGCTGTCGGCCGGACTCCAGCGGGCCGAGGCCCGGTCGGCGTCCGGCGCCGGGGTCGGGCATCCTCGTCGCGTCGCTGTCGAGCGGCGCCGCGGTCTGGCTGGCGCTCGTCGCGGGTGTCGCGGCCGTCCGAGCCGGTGCAGTCGGCGGCGTGGCGCTGGCGGTGGTCGTCCTGCTCCCGATCGCCACCCACGAGCTGGTCGGCGGCCTGGCGCCCGTGGCCCAGCAGATCGTGACCGGCTCCGCAGCGCGGCCGATCGACTCGCCGGCGTGCTCGGTCGGCCGGACCCGGTCGCCGAACCGGCTGAGCCGGTCCGCGCTCCCCGCCGGCCCGTACGGCCTCCGGATCCGGGACCTCCGCGCGCGCTACGCGGCGGACGGCCCCGACGTCCTCGACGGCGTGGACCTCGAGCTCGGGGCCGGGGAGCGCGCGCTCGTCACCGGTCCGAGCGGGTCCGGCAAGAGCACCCTCGCCGCGGTCCTGCTCCGGTTCCTCGATCCGTCGGCGGGGTCGGTCGAGCTCGTCGACGCCCGTCCGGAGCGATCGATATCCGCCGGCTCGCCGGCGACGACGTGCGCGGCATCGTCGGCCTGTGTGCCCAGGACGCGCACCTCTTCGATTCGACCATCGCCGAGAACGTCCGGCTCGCGCGAGCCGGCGCTTCCGACGACGAGATCCGCGCCGCCCTCGGTCGGGCCCACCTGCTCGACTGGATCGACACGCTGCCCGACGGGCTCGACACGTTCGTCGGCGAGGCCGGGGCGCGGCTGTCGGGTGGTCAGCGCCAGCGGATCGAGCTCGCGCGGTCGATCCTGGCCGACCGCCCGATCCTGGTCTTCGACGAGCCGACCGAGCACCTCGACGAGGCGACCGCTGCGGCACTCACGGCGGATCTCCTCGCGGCCGCGGCAGGGACGAACCGCGATCTTCATCACGCACCGCGCCGAGCTGATGACCGCCGTCGCGCCGCAGGCGACGCTCGTCCTCGCCGGCGCGGCGGTCGGGCTGACCTCTTAGCGGTGGTCGGGCTGACCCTTCAGCCTGTCGAGCACGCGACGGACGCGGCCCCGCGGCTCGGGCGCCGGCTCCCGATCGGATTCCTCGGGTTCGGCCGGCTCATCCCGGTAATCGTCGTCGAGCGTGCGGAGCGGGACCGGCACCAGGAGGTCCGGGCCGAGGAAGGCCCCGGCGTTCCGTGTCGCGCTTCGGCGCGGCGGTTGGCTCATTCGCGTGCCTCGCTCGTTGCGTGCGCTCAATGCTGTGCGGGCAGCACCCGCCGGTCAAGGGCCAACGGACCCCGCCCGCGGGAGGGTGCCCCGCAGCGCCTGGTCCTGGATCGCCCGCGTCAGCCGCTCCACGCCGAACTCGAATGCCGCGTCCACGTCGCCGCCCAGCCGGAAGGCCCCGGCCAGCTCCATGTTCAGGAAGCCGTTGGCCCAGGCGACGACCGTCCGGGCGGCCTCGAGCGCATGCTCCTTCCCGGCGAGCTCGGCGGCCGTCCGGAGCAGGGCCGCGGCGCGACCGGGCGTTCACCTCGGGGTCCACGCGCTCACCCTCGGGCAGGCGGTCGAACAGGAGGTGATAGGCCTCGGGGTGGGCGAGTGCCCAGGCGCGGAAGGCGACCGCGATCGCGCGCAGGTCGACGGCGGGGTCGCCGGCTCGTCGCGGCGGCCTCGAGCGCCGAGCGTGAGCTCGCCCGCGATGTCATTGGCGATCAGCCGGACCAGGTCCGCCCGGCCCTTGACCCGCTTGTAGAGCGATGGCGCCCGAACGCCGACCGCGGCCGCGACGCGCGACATCGTCAGCCCGTCGAGCCCGTCGGCGTCGAGGATCGACGCGGCCGGCGGCGACGATCGCGTCGATCGAGGTTCGAGCCGGTGTCGGCACGGTGGCAGTCTCCCATGGCTATTGACAGTAGCGATGATGGCTACGTAGTATAGCGATGAACGCAAGCCTACACCATGGGAAGGTCAAGATGCAGCTCTCCACATCGCTCCACCGGCTCGGCTCGAGCCTCGTCAACAGCTACCTCGTCGAAGAAGGCGGCCAGGTCACGATCATCGACACCGGCCTGCCCGGCTACTGGCGCGACCTGCCGGCCGAACTGGCCGCCATGGGCCGTTCGCTCGACGACGTCCGGGGCGTCGTCCTCACCCACGGCGACACGCGACCACATCGGCTTCGCCGAGCGGCTCCGCCGTGAGCGAGGCGTCCCGGTCTACGTCCACGAGCTCGATGCCGGGCGTGCCCGCGGCGAGGTGAAGAAGCCGATGTCCGGCTGGGGTCCGGTGAAGATCGGCGCGCTCGCTCGGGTTCCTCCTTACGGTGCGCGCCACGGCGCCCTGCGGATCACGTACCTGACCGAGGTGACCACGTTCACGGACGGGGCCACGCTCGACCTGCCCGGCTCGCCCCGGATCATCCACCTGCCGGGCCACACGCCGGGGAGCGTCGCGGTCCACGTCCCGTCCGTCGACGCCGTGTTCATGGGCGATGCGTTCACGACCCGGAGCGTGCTGACCGGGGAGACAGGTCCGCGGCCGGCGCCGTTCACGCTCGACCCTGTCGGGGCGAAGGCATCGCTCGCGAGGCTCGACGCCATCGACGCGACCTGGGTGCTCCCGGGTCACGGCGAGGCGTGGAACGGCGGCCTGGCCGAGGCGCTGCGGCTGATCCGGGCCGCCAGCTAGGGATCGCGGCAGGTTTGCCGGTGCCGCACGACCTGGCGTACCAGAGCGGCAACACCGCCGACTACCTCGCGACTGGTCGTGCCGGCGTCCCCAGCTTCGCGAACGGCGCGGCTGACGCTGGTGCCTCAGCGCGCGTACCCGCCGACGTGCACGAGATCGACGAGCTCGACCCGCCCGATGCCCTGGAGCGCGATGTCACCGGCAGCCTGATGCGCGAATCGCTCGACCGGAAGCGTCGAGGCGACGCTCAGCGGCAGGTAGACGCGGCCATTCGGGGCGACATCGGCAATCCGCGCGGCCAGGTTCACGGTGCGGCCGAAGACATCGCCGTCGCGGACGATCAGCGGGCCGCTGGCGATGCCGGCATGTCCGGACGGCAGGCCGGCCGAGGGCAACGCGCCCAGGACGTCCAGGGTGCCATCCGCTGCGGCGGACGCGTCGTCGAACCGAACGAGGACGCCGTCCCCGAGCAGCTTGACGATGCGACCGCCGTGCGGCTTGACCGCGTCCGTGGTCACCTCGCCGAGGAGCATCGCCGTGGCCGCGGCGGCCTCATCGCCTCGCTCTTCGGTGAGTCGCGTGAACCCGGTCAGGTCGATGAAGGCGACGGCGGGCGGCACCTCGAGGCGCGCGGCGACGAATCCGGCCTCCTCGAGGATGTGCTCGGTGGCGGTCACGCTGTATTCGTCGATCGCCCGGCTGAGGTGATGGCCGCCCAGCCACTCCGCCAGGGCCGCCGATCGTCGGGCGAAACGCGCCCACGGCTGGAGGAGCTTCTCGAAGATCTCGTCGACCGGGAGCCCCTGGACATCGGCCCCGGCCCGTTCGGCGGCCTCACCGTAGACCTCGAGCGCGCCGTCCGCGGCACGTCGCGCGCTCTCCCCGAACAGGCGGATCGCGCGAAGGGCAAGGTCCGGCTGCCCCGTCTCGACGACGGTGGCCATCATGTCGGCGACGAGCTGCTCGTCCTGGATGGTCAACCGGCTGTCGGCCTCGGGCTCGGCCAGTCCGAACGCCGCGAAGAGCCGGGTCACGTGCGCCGCTCCATGGCCGAGCGACGCCTTGAAGGCCAAGTACGAGCGATCCGACAGCGGACCGGGCGCCGGGTGAAGCTGGTCGTAGTAGTGCAGGCTGATGGCCCCGGCGCGGCTGGCCGCCAGCAGGGCCTCCAGGGGAACGCCCGCATGTTCGAACGCGAGGAGGAGGCGCACGCGGTGGACGTCCCCTGGATCGAACCCGCCGCCGGGGTTGCGTTCCAGCGCTCCGGCGTCCGCCAGCTCCTCGACACGGTGGGGCTCGACGCCGAGCCGGAGCGCCAGGTCCTCGGCCGAGAGAGGGGGCCGGACCTCGCGCCGACGGTCCAGATCGCCTGGGGACATGGCGGCATTCTGCCGTCTGGTCGGGCCGGGCGCACGATCCGGTGCCGGCCGGCGTCGACCGGATCCTGCAAGCCTGGCGGACCGGGAAGGTCGGATAGCATCGGCGGCTACCAGGTGCAGGAAGGGAGTCAGATCGTGGACATGAAGCTCAAAGTCACGCAGCGGGCGCCGGGCCGATGACCGCCGACGATCGCACGGCTGCCGTCCGCGCGCTGCTGACCGAGGCCGAGCAGGCGCACGGCGAGTACGAGACGACCGTGCTCGCCGGCGTCTACGACCAGGAGTGGCCGGCATGGTACGCCGCCTACGCCGTCGAGCATGGGATCGGCGACCTGGTCGGCCATCCGGTGACCGCGGAAGCGCTTGGCACGTTTCTGGCCGCTGCGTTCGAGGCGTTCAAGGCCGCCCAGCCCGGGCCGACCGAGCCGTGGGGGCCCTGGACCGCCCGACGAATCGTTACGGAGCTGTAGTCGGGCGCGACGCCCGGCGGGGCGCGAGGCCGCAGCGATGAGTTCTTCGCGGCCGAGCCGTCTCCTCAGACGTCGGGCGTGGACCTACGCCTTCGGGTCGAGCTTGAGCGCCGCCGAGTTGATGCAGTAGCGCAGGCCGGTCGGGTTCGGGCCGTCGTCGAAGACGTGGCCCAGGTGCCCGCCGCACGCGGCGCAGTTCGCCTCGGTCCTGGTCATGAAGAAGGTGCGATCGGTCTCGGTCGCGACCGCCGCCGGGTCGGCCGGCGCGAAGAAGCTCGGCCAGCCGGTGCCCGATTCGAACTTCGCCTCGGACTGGAACAGCTCGGCGCCGCAGCCGGCACAGCGGTAGACACCGGCCCGGTGCTCGTCCCACAGGTCGCCGCTGAAGGCTCGCTCGGTGCCCTTCTGGCGGAGGACGCGGTACTGCTCGGGGGTCAGCTCGGCACGCCACTCGGCGTCGGTCCTGGCTGGGGTGGGTGAGGTGCCGGTGACCGGCTTCGTGTCTGTCATGTCCGAAGCCTACCGATGACCCGTGACGCCACGATGACGGTTACCGGTCGAGCAACAGCACAGGGAGCGTCGCCAGCTGATCGCACTCGACGAATCCGGCCTGCGTCAGGCCGGATTCGCGACCGGCAATCGCGACCAGGTACCTCGGGTTCTCGACAACGGAGCGCGGCGTGCTGGTCATCGGCGCCACGATGACGGTTGTTGAACGTTGCATCCGATCGGTCCGAAGGATGACCGCTGGATGGGGGACCCTTGAGCACGTTGCCGCCAAGATCCGGGAAGTCGACGAAGTGGACGTCGCCGCGGGTAGTCCGGCGGTGGGGGGAGTTCGGCCGATCCCTGTCATTCGAGATCGGCCCAGAGCTTGGCGGTGATCGGCAGGCCGGCGTTCGCCCAGGCCAGGTTCTCCTCGGCATCGAGCTCCAGGGCCCGATCCAGGCTTGCCTGCTCGGCCTCGCCGGTCGTCCGCCGAAGGGCAGCGCCGATCGTGGCGCTGACGCTCAGCCCGCTCGCCTCGATCGCACTGATCTAGTCCGGGTCCGGTTCCCGTGCTGCCTCTGGCCTACTGCTCGTAGCCCTCGACCGTCTCCGCCGGGCGCTCTTCGGCGCCGCGCGGATCGAGGCCAGCTGCCGCCCGGGCTTGCCGCTGGTGCAGCAGATCGTAGCTGCGATCGAGCTCCACCTTGATGGCATCGAGGCGGTCCCGCTCTGCCTCGCTCAACCCGGCTCCATCGCTGACTGATTCGTACAGCTGCTCCTCCTCGGTCGATAGCGCGTTGATCCGGTTGAAGAGATCGAGATCGGCCATCTGGGAGTCCTCGTGCGTGCGGGCTCAGGCTGTCGATGTACACGGTACCGTCACCCGCGTTTCGATCCGACTCTCTGGTCGCTACTCTTCTGGCCATGACGAAGGGTCGGATGGAGGCATTCAGCGACGGCGTGATCGCGATCCTGATCACGATCATGGTCCTCGAGCTCGGTGTGCCCCACGGCGCCGACCTCGACGCGCTCAAGCCGATCGCCCCGCTGTTGCTGAGTTACGTCCTGAGCTTCATCTACCTCGGCATCTACTGGAACAACCACCACCACCTGCTCCAGGCCGCGCACCACGTGGACGGGCGGATCCTGTGGGCCAACCTGCACCTGCTGTTCTGGCTGTCGCTGATCCCGTTCGGGACCGCCTGGGTGGGCGAGAACAGCTTCGCGCCGATCCCCGTCGCCGCCTACGGCGTGGTCCTGCTGGCAGCGGCCTTCGCGTACTACATCCTCGTGCGGGCGCTGATCGCGCGCGAGGGCCAGGATTCGCTCCTCGCGCAGGCCGTCGGCCGTGACACCAAGGGCAAGATCTCGCCGCTCCTGTACGCGGTCTCGGTCCCGATCGCCCTGGTCCTGCCGTGGGTCGCCTTCGGGATCTACGTGCTGGTGGGCGTGATCTGGGTCGTGCCGGATTTGCGGATCGAGCGCCGGATCGGGGAGTAGGGGCGGTGCAAACCGGCGCGTTCACGCACCACTCGTGAGGGCCGGGGTGACGCGCACCGCACGCACGATCTCCCCAGGCGAGGGTCGACCGGGACCATCGCAGGGGAGGAACGATCCATGGCGTTCGGTGATGCGCCCGTCTACTGCGCGACGTGCGGGCGCGAACTGATGGGCGACCGCGACGATGATCCGGCGGGCGTTGACGGGCCGGTCTGCGGCGAATGCGCGAGACAACATGACTTCGAGCACTTCGCTCTGATCGAACTCCTCGACGGCACGCTGGACGCGGACGTCAACTGAGGCATCGGATGCCTGTCAATTGGGCCACGTCCGCCGTTGGCCTTCGGGGAAGACTGAATGATCGAGCGCGCGGATGGCAGATGCCCGGCCCGCGCCGCGCTATGCATCCGAGGTGCATCGCAGGATCGACCCTTCCGGCCCGCTACGTCGCCAGCTTCTTGTACCGGATCCGGTGCGGCTGATCGGCGGCCACGCCGAGCTCCCGGTGGCGGTACTCCTCGTACTCGGTGAAGTTGCCCTCGAACCAGCGCACCACGCTGTCGCCCTCGAACGCCAGGACGTGGGTGGCGATCCGGTCGAGGAACCAGCGGTCGTGGCTGATCACCACCGCGCAGCCCGGGAATGACTCGAGGCCGGCCTCGAGCGCGCGGAGCGTGTCCACGTCGAGGTCGTTGGTCGGCTCGTCGAGCAGCAGGACGTTGCCGCCCGACTTCAGCAGCTTGGCCAGGTGGACCCGGTTGCGCTCGCCGCCGGACAGCTTGCCGACGGGCTTCTGCTGGTCCGTGCCGCGGAAGTTGAAGCTGGACACGTAGGCGCGGGCGGGGAGCTCGCGCGTTGCCGACCTTGATGAACTCGTTGCCGCCGCTGATCTCCTCGTAGACGCTCTTGTCGCCCTGGAGGTCGTCGCGGCTCTGGTCGACGTAGCTGAGCTGGACGGTGTCGCCGATCACGATCTGGCCGCCGTCGGGCGGCTCCTGGCCGACGAGCATCCGGAACAGCGTGGTCTTGCCGGCCCCGTTGGCGCCGATGACGCCGACGATCCCGGCCTTCGGCAGCGAGAACGACAGGCCGTCGATCAGGACCTTGTCGCCGTAGGCCTTGGCCAGGTCCTTGACCTCGATCACGCTGTCGCCGAGGCGAGGGCCGGGCGGGATGGCGATCTCGAGCTCGCGGGTCTGCTCCTTCGCGTCGTTGGCCTCGGCCAGCAGCTTCTCGTAGGCGCCGAGGCGGGCCTTGCCCTTGGCCTGCCGGGCGCGCGGGCTCAGGCGGACCCATTCGAGCTCGCGGGCGAGGGTCCGCTGCTTGGCGTCGATGGTCTTCTGCTCGCCGCTCAGCCGCGCGAGCTTCTGCTCCAGCCAGCTCGAGTAGTTGCCCTCGAACGGGATCCCGCGGCCGCGGTCGAGCTCGAGGATCCACTGGGCGACGTTGTCGAGGAAGTACCGGTCGTGGGTGATCGCGACGACGGTGCCCGAGTACTCCTGGAGGAAGCGTTCGAGCCAGTAGACCGATTCGGCGTCGAGGTGGTTGGTCGGCTCGTCGAGCAGCAGCAGGTCGGGGTGGCTGAGGAGCAACCGGGCGAGCGCCACGCGACGCCGCTCGCCGCCGGAGATCTTCGTGACGTCGGCGTCGTCGGGCGGGCAGCGCAGGGCGTCCATCGCGATGTCGACGTTGCGCTCGAGGTTCCAGGCGTCGGCGGCGGCGATCCTGTCCTCGAGCGCGGCCTGCTCGGTGCCGATCGCGTCGTAGTCGGCGTCCGGGTCCGCCCACTTGGCCATGACCGCGTTGTACTGGTCGATCAGGTCCTGGACCGGGCGGACGCCGTCGAGCACGTTGCCCTTGACGTCCTTGGCCGGGTCGAGCTCGGGCTCCTGGGCGAGGAAGCCGACGGTGAAGCCGGGGGTGAGCCGCGCCTCGCCGACGAACCCGTCGTCGAGCCCGGCCATGATCCTGAGCAGGCTCGACTTGCCGGCGCCGTTCGGCCCGATGACGCCGATCTTGGCGCCCGGGTAGAACGAGATCGAGATGTTCTCGAGCACGGTCCGGTCCGGCGGGTAGTGCCGGGCGAGCCGGTAGGTGGTGTAGATGAATTCGGCGGGCATGGGTCAAGGGTAGCGGCTGGGGCGGCCCAGCCGCGGTCGGCGACTCAGGTCCTACCGGCCCGAGCCCTGCATCGACGCGGTCAGCTGGTTGTTGTTCGGGTCGTAGACCGAGCACTCCACGGTCCGGTCGCCGAGCGCCCAGCCCTTGCTCAGTGGGTTGAGCCACGTGATGTCGAGCGTCGAGCTGTCGTAGGCGTGGCCGACGAAGGTCTCGAACTCCGGCACGCAGTTGTCCTGGACGTAGGACGAGAATCGGTCGTCGGACGGGTAGCTCGCCGTCCGGCATCGACCCGATGAAGAAGACCTCGTACTCGTGGCCCTCGCCGCACGGCTTGGCCGTGACGTTGTCGATCGTCTCCGCCGTCGGGTCCTTCATGTCCCAGCAGTCGCCGACGCGGAGGTCGTTCGAGGACATGTCACCGCCCCGGGTGATGTCGCCGGTCGACGACCGGCTGGCGTTGCTGATGAACCCGGCGATGGCACCGCCCCCGACGAGGACGGCGAAGATCAGCAGCCCGAGCGGAACCCGGCGCCACAGCGGACGGCTCGCCGCGGCCGCGACGGGGTAGGGCGGGACCCAGCCGGTGGCCGGCGGCAGCTCGGCGGCATCCGCGCCGGCAGGCGACACGGAGGCAAAGCCCGGTCCCGTCGATGGCGGGGTCGAGGGCTCAGCCGGCGCGGCCTCGGGCACTCCCAGCTGGTTGGGACCCACGGGTGCACCCGTGTCCTCGGGCGGGACGTACGAGCTCGGGACGAAGACGCCACCCTGGATCAACCCGCATTTCGCACAGTTCATGACGCCTTCGCCGTTCTGTGTCGAACAGCGCGGGCACTTCCACCCCCTGGCCATTCCCTTGCTCCCTCGATTCACGCGGTCTCCCGGCCCCCTCGCCGGTCTGGGCGCCGGGAGTATGACCGGTCGACGTCCCGCTGCGCCACCATCCGAACGTCCTCTCGCGGTGTGCTCGGTGCGGATATCGGGAGGCGGGCCGGTCCTCCGGGAAGAGAATTGAGATCGTTTCGCTCAAGCGGAATGACAGCGGCGCGCCCAAGGCGGGGCGGGATCGTTCTGCTTGCCTGGAACGACCCAGATTCGGGTCAGGAGGAAGTTCCGCCCCCCGGCGGCCGCGCCAGCGCCGCGCCGCGGAAGCCCCGCGCCCTACAGGATCTTCGACAGGAACGACTTCGTTCGCTCGTGGGTCGGGGCCGTGAAGAAGTGCTCGGGCGTGTCGTCCTCGATGATCAGGCCCTCGTCGAGCATGACCACGCGGTCGGCGACCTCGCGGGCGAACCCCATCTCGTGGGTCACGACGATCATCGTCATGCCCTCGCGAGCGAGCTCCTTCATGACCTCGAGGACCTCGCCGATCATCTCCGGGTCGAGCGCCGAGGTCGGCTCGTCGAACAGCATCAGCGCCGGCCTCATGGCCAGCGCCCGGGCGATCGCCACGCGCTGCTGCTGGCCGCCGGACAGCTGCGCCGGATAGGCGTCGGCCTTGTGCCCGAGCCCGACCCGCTCGAGCAGCGCGCGGCCGACCTCGACGCCTCCTTCTCGGGCGTGCCGCGAACGCGGATCGGGGCCTCGATCACGTTCCCGAGCGCGGTCATGTGCGGGAACAGGTTGAAGCGCTGGAACACCATCCCGATGTCCTGGCGCTGCTTCGCGATGTTCTGCTCGCGGTCCTCGACGAGCTTGCCGTTCTCCTCCCGGTAGCCGATCAGGTGGCCGTTCACGAAGATCCGGCCGCCCTGGATCTTCTCGAGGTGGTTGAGGCAGCGGATGAACGTCGTCTTGCCCGAGCCCGAGGCGCCGATCATGACAACGACCTCGGCCCGCTTGACGGTCATCGACACGCCCTTGAGGACCTGCAGCCGGCCGAACCACTTCTCGACGTCGGTCGCCTCGACCACGATGTCGGTCGACGGGCGCGGCACGCCGCCGATCGCGGCCGAGGATGTCGGTGGCGATCTCGACCATCAGTGGCCTCCGATGTCGACTCGACGCCTGGCCGTCGCGCGATCGCGACAGCCCGAGCAGTCTCGCGCAGAGCCCGGGCGCTCATCGCGACGCGGAGCTCGCGCCCGAGGCGCCGCTCGATCCGGCTCTGGATCACGCTCCAGATCGTGGTCAGCGCCAGGTAGTACAAGGCGATGCCGAAGTACGCCTCGAACGGCTTGAACGACGACGCCGCGACGCCGGTGGCGACCCGGAACATCTCCTCCACCGCGATCGCGCTCATCAGCGAGGTGGTCTTGAGCATGTTGTTGAACTCGTTGCCGAGCGGCGGAACGATGACCCGGAGGGCCTGCGGCAGGACGATCCGCGACATGGTCAGCCGGTAGGTCATGCCGAGCGACTTGGCGGCCTCGGTCTGGCCGGGATCGACCGACAGGATGCCGGCCCGGACGATCTCGCTCATGTAGGCGCCCTCGTTGATGGCCAGCGCGACGGTGCCTGCCACGACGGCGCCCTTCAGGTCGATCCAGCCCGCCTGCATGTGGTTCGGGAAGAGATCCACGCCGAAGAGGTAGGGCGTGCCGAAGTACACGAGGAACATCTGGACGAGCACGGGCGTGCCCCGGAAGAACCAGACATAGATCCCGCTGATCAGTCGAAGCGGCCGGCTTCGGGCCATGCCGGCCAGCGCCGACAGGATGCCCAGGACGACGCCGACGGCCTGGGCGAAGATCGACGCGAAGACGGTGATCGCCAGTCCGCCGATCAGGGCGGGCGTCGGCTCGAAGACGAATTTCAGGAAGAAGTCGCCATCGAATTGCATCGTGCGCCCTCGCCTGCAACGAGCGAACGGACGGGCGCCGTCGGCGCCCGTCCGTTCAGCCGAAGCTACTTGAGGAACACCACGGCGTCGGTCATGCCCCACTTGTCGGTGATCGACTTCATGGTTCCGTCGGCGTACATCGCATCGATGGCGGCCTGGACCGCCGTCTTCAGCGCGGTGTTGTCCTTGTTGACGGCGATGCCGATCGGCGCCGGATCGATGGGCGTGCCGCCGATCTCGAACTTGCCCTTGTTCTCGGGCTTGCTGTTGTAGTAGGCGACCACCGGCGAGTCGGTCGAGAACGCATCCACGCGGCCGAGGGACAGCTGCTGGAACGCGTCCGTGTCCTTCTCGAAGGTCTGGATCTCGATGGCGGGCTTGCCGGCTGCGGTCAGCGCGGTGTTCGCGGCGTCCAGGGCGTCCTTGTTGGTCGTGCCGAGCTGGACGGCGACCGCCTTGCCCGACAGGTCATCCAGGGTGTGGATGCCCTTTGGATTGCCGACCGGAACGAGCAGCCCCTGGCCGACCTTCAGGTAGTCCACGAAGTCGACCTGCGCCTGGCGCTCGGCGGTGTCGTTCATGCCGCTGATGATCAGGTCGCACTTCTTGGCGAGCAGGGCCGCCACGATCCCGTCGAAGCGCGGTGTTGTCGATCTCGGTCGTGACGCCGAACCGCTTGCTGATGTCATTGGCGATGTCGACGTCGGAGCCCTGCGCGGTCGAGCCGTCCGCCGCGTAGAACTCCTCGGGCGGATACGACACGTCGACGCACCAGACGAGCTTGCCGGCGGTCTTGACCGCATCGGGGACCGTGATCGTGGCGCCGCCACCGCCCGACGAGGCGGCGGGGGACGCCGAGCCGCCCGAGCTGCTGCAGGCGGAGAAGGCGAGCGCTGCGACGGCCAGCAGGCCGAGAGCTCGCCGCACGGACGTGGTCATAGGTGTGCCTCCTTGTGCGAGACCAGGCCGATGGACGGAGGCTCCCCGGGTACGCCGGAGCAGGAGCTCGGACCGATCGCTCGTAGCCTACGCCAGGGCGCCAACGGCGTGGGGTTGCGAACCGGTGTCAGTGGCCGTCCGCGCCGAGTCGTTCTCCGGCCTCGATCCGGGTCGGCAGCCGGTTCTCGGCCGGCGTCAGCGGGCACGAGTAGCGGATGTCGTACACGCACGACGGGTGGTAGGCCAGGTTGAAGTCGAGCGTGTACGTTCCGTCGTCCTCGGGTTCGATGTCGAGGTAGCGGCCCGCGCCGTACGTGTCGGTGCCGCTCGTGGCGTCGAGGAACGGCACGAACAGGCCTCCGCCGTCATCGCCGTCGAACGTGTACCCGGTCAGGACGCGACGCTCGCCCCCGAGCTCGAACGCCAGGACGCCGGCTCGATGGGCCGGCCGAAGCTTGCCGTCCGAGGTCGGGATCTGGAAGGTGGACGGCTCGCCGCCGGTGTACGGCTCGAGCGTTCGGTCCTCGAACCGCAAGGCGGGGTCGACCGGGAAGTAGGGGAGCCCGGTGAACGCCTCGCGCTCCGAGACCGGGATCGGGCTGCCCGCGCCGGCGTGCTTGAAGTAGTCGTCCTTGTCCGCCCGGAAGGCCTCGATGGATTCCGCGTAGCCGATCGGCCGGTGGTCGTGCTCGTGGTGGTGGTGTTCGTGCTCGTGGTGGTCGTGGCCGTCGTGTGTCTCGGTCATGGGTCACTCCGCGCGACGGAAGGGTCGCCGACCATCGTAGACGACGCCCGTTCCCCGGCGCCGACAGGTTGCCCTGTGCTCAAGCGTCGCCGTTCATGGTTTGTTGAGGATCACCCGATCACGTCCCTTGACAATCGCCTGCCAGTCCGCCCATAATCTCACCGAACCCTTTACAGAGGGTGAACAGCCAACAACCAGGGCGCCGCGAGCCCTTGATCTCCGAGGTTGTCATCTGATGTCCGCCGCCGCCGCTCCCGTCATGACTCCTGCCATCGCCATCGCGTCCGATCGCTCGACCAGCCTGTTCCGCTGGAACCTGGTCCTGGCCGGGCTGCACTTCCTCCAGTTCGTGGCCATGCTCGCGATCTCGTTCGCGCGGGACCCGCTCGTGACGGCGCCCGTCACGAGCAGCTACCTGGCGTGGGATCCGGCGACGCGGACGCTCGTCGACTCGCAGCGGCTGGTGTTCGACCTGCCGATCGGGCCGACGGTGGCGGCCTTCTTCCTGCTCAGCGCCATTGCCCACTTCACCGTCGCGGTCCCGGCCCGGCGCTGGTACGAGGCGAGGCTCGCCCGCGGCCAGAACCCCGCCCGCTGGATCGAGTACGCCTTCTCGTCGAGCCTGATGATCGTCGTGATCGCGAGCCTGAGCGGGATCCGCGAGGTGGGCACGCTGATCGCGGTCTTCGGCGCCAATGCCGGGATGATCCTGTTCGGCTGGAGCATGGAAGCGGCCAACGAGGGCCGCGAACGGCCCCAATGGCTGCACTACGTCTTCGGCTGCCTGATGGGCGCGATCCCGTGGCTCGTCATCGGCGCGTCGCTGCTGACCGCGGCCACGGCGCCGGGTGCCGCCGCGATCCCGGCCTTCGTCATCGCGATCTACGTGTCGCTGTTCGTCAGCTTCAACGTGTTCGCGTTCAACATGGTCGCCCAGTACGCGAAGCTCGGGCGCTGGCGCGACTACCTGTACGGCGAGCGGGTGTACATGCTCCTCAGCCTGGTCGCCAAGTCACTGCTCGCCTGGCAGGTGTTCTCGGGGACGCTGCGGCCCTAGTCCGGCGCGGGCGGGCAGCGCCTTCAGGCGGGTGTCGGCTGGTCGTGCTCGTCCGCGTCCGCGTCGGCCTTCGTCCGATGCACGGTCCCATGGGCGTGCTGTGGTGGCGCGTAGACCGTGTACAGCAGAAGGTCCGACAAGCCCGTGTTGACGAAGTTGTGCCGCGTCCCGGCCGGGACCAGCACGAGCCTGCCCGGACCCACGGCGCTCCGCTCGCCGTCCAGGATGGCGGCTCCCTCGCCGTCGACGAAGACCAGCACCTGGTCGACGCCCTCGTGGGTCTCCTCGCCGATCTCGCCACCGGGCGGAATGTTCATCACCACCACCTGGGCGTGGGGGCCGGTCGCGACCACTTCGCGAAACCACCGGTTTCCTTTGACCAGGCCGGCGATGTCCTCGTTGAATGTCATGGTTGCGTGCCTCCTGATCCTGGCTTCGAGCCTTGCGTCGCCGATCACACTCGGCGATGCAGGTCGTCCGCGCCAGTGCCGAGCGGCTCTGCCGGACAAATCGCGAGCTCGCGACTGCCGGGGAGTGCTGGAACCCCGCACGGCGGGGGCGTAGGATCGCAACGGGACGGATCCCGGGCGTTGGATGCCGGGGCGCGCCACGGGCCGTGATCGAAGGAGGGAGCCATGGGGATCATCGCGTGGATCGTCCTGGGAGCGATCGCCGGGTGGCTGACCAACATGCTCATGGGCGGCGGTGAAGGCGTCATCGCCACGATCATCCTGGGCATCGTCGGTGCGGTCGTCGGGGGCTACCTCGCCGGCACCGTCCTCAAGGTTGCCGACGTCACCGGCGTGAATCCAGAGAGCATCGTGGTGGCCGTGATCGGCGGCGTCATCGTGGTCGCAGCCTATCGGCTGCTCGTGACTCGACGCGCGCCCGGCTGAGCCGTCGCCCGGCAGCGGCCCGGGTGACGATCAGGAGTGGGGGAAGGCCGGCAGGTCGACCTTGGTCGGCCACGCCTCCGAGGTCGTGCCGTCGCGCGGCCGGCCGAGCAGGTACCCCTGGCCGTACGGCACCGCCAGCGCCTGGCGCGCCGGCTCCGCGTCCACGCCGCGGACCAGGTCGAGGTCGATCTTCACGAAGTCCGGCCCGGCGAACGGGGCGTACAGGCGGCTGTGCCGCTGCGGCGCCTCGACAGCGTCCATGAAGGCGTACTCGTCGGGCCGGAGCCGCCATGCCTCGACGCACGGGCCGCCGACGGCGCGCTCGCGCAGGTGGGCCAGGCTTGCCGCCGGGAGGGTGGCACCCACCGGCACGTTCGCGCTGCCGGTGCCGACATGGGCCAGGACCCAGCGGATCGGTGCGCCGTCCCCATCGCGGACGATCTCGGCCGTCTCGTGGACGACGCGGACCGTGCCGTCGGGACGGACGATCCGGTACTCGGACTCGAGCGTCGTCCCGGTGGCCAGCTGGGCATCCGTCGGCGTGGCCAGCCGGCGGTCATCGGGATGAACGAAGGCGAAGGCGTCGAGGGTCCCGGTGAAGGTCCCGGGCTCGATCCCCATGATCCGGCACGACTCGTCGGACCACCACGGGGAAGTGCCGGGCAAGTTCCGCTCCCAGCTGCCGACATGGGCGATCCGCTGGGCGTCTTCGAGATGGTGCGCGTGCGAAGGCGAGACCGTGTGCATACGCCGCAACCTTGCGCGCTCGACGTCCGAGCGGGTATGGCTCATACGTCCGGGTCGGGGCGCCTGGCGCCGTCGTCGCGATGCGTGCATGCTTCCGCCATGCCGATCAACCTGAACCTGGTGCGTGTCTTCCAGCTGACCGATCCGGTTGACGGGCGGCCGGGCGGCGCCTGGGTCATCCAGTACCACGGCGAGGACTTCCTGACCGATCCGGGTGGCGGCAATCCGCAGCCCTTCTCGTGGAGTGGCCAGGCGCACCAGGTCATCGACTTCGCGGTGAAGACGCGCGAGGAGATCGCCGGCCAGCTGCGGCTGAACCCGGCCAAGCTGGCCCTGGTCCAGCGGTCCGACCCGGCCTTCCCGGCCCCGCTCGTCACGTTCCGCGACGGGCCGATCTGGTCGGCCGCCGCGATCGAGACCTGGGCGCCCACGCGGGCGCCGTCGCCCACCCGCGAGCGAGGCGTGCCGAGAGGCTGACCCGGGCGATCCGCGCGACCGATGAGTTTTCGGTGGTCCGTCGTTTCACTTCCAGACATCGGCACTCCGCCGGTGACCCATGGAGGCCGCAGGCAGATGAACTGGACACTTGAGCTCATCGTCGTCCCCGTGTCGGACATCGATCGGTCGAAGGCGTTCTACACGGACCAGGTGGGCTTCAGCATGGACGTGGATCACCGCGCCGGCGAGGACTTCCGCGTCGTGCAGCTGACGCCTCCGGGCTCCGCTTGCTCGATCGCCCTGATGAGGAACCAGCCGACCGCAGCCGGCGGGCTCCACGGCCTGCACCTGTGCGTCGCGGACATCGAGGCGGCACGGGCGCAGCTGGTCGATCACGGCGTCGACGCCAGCGAGCCCTTCTTCTTCGACGAGACCGGCCAGCACGCGGGTCTGGATCCGGAACGCCGGAGCTACGCCACCTTCCTGACCTTCCACGATCCGGACGGGAACACCTGGCTGGTGCAGGAGAAGCAGCCCGTGGACGCCGCGGCATGACCGTGACCGCGCTCGGTGGGGACGCCGCCTTCGCGGCCCTCACCGAGCGCCACCGGCGCGAGCTCCACGTCCACTGCTACCGGATGCTGGCCTCGTTCGACGAGGCCGAGGACGCGGTCCAGGAGACGATGCTCCGGGCGTGGGGCAGCCGCGAGCGGTTCGACGGCGGCTCCCTGTTCCGGGCGTGGCTCTACCGGATCGCGACGAACGTCTGCCTCGACTCGCTGCGGCGGCGGTCGCGCCGCCTGACGTCGATCGGGTCGTTCGCCGAGGTGCCCTGGCTGCAGCCCTACCCGGACCGGCTGCTCGACGAGATCGTCCCGACCGCCGAGCACGAGCAGCCCGAGGCCCAGGTCGTCGAGCGCGAGACGATCGAGCTGGTGTTCCTCGTGGCGATGCAGCTCCTGCCGGCCCGGCAGCGGGCCGCGCTGGTCGCCCGGGACGTGCTCGGCTGGTCGGCCGCGGAGACGGCCTCGCTCCTGGGGACGACCGTACCGGCCGCGAACAGCGCGCTGCAACGGGCGCGGGCCACGATGCAGCAGCACCTGCCGGCACGGCGCGCGGAATGGACGGCCGCCGAACCGAGCGCCGAGGAGAAGTGCCCTGCTCGACGGGTTCATCGACGCCCATCAGCGCGGCGACGTGGCGCTTGCCGTGTCGATCGCGTCGAAGGACCTCCGGATCACGATGCCGCCGCAGCCGTTCCTGTTCGAAGGGCTCGACGTCATCGAGCCGCTGCTCACCGGCGCGTTCGGCGAGGAGGGTGGCGAATGGCGCCTGGTCCCGACCCGGGCCAACCGGATGCCGACGGCCGCCAGCTACCTGCGTGCGAGGGGCGACACCGAGTTCCGGGCGTTCAAGTTCGACGTCCTGCGGGTCGTGGACGGGAAGATCGCGGAGATTACGACCTTTGGCGCCGAGCTCTTCCCGGCCTTCGGCCTGCCACTCCTCCTCGAGGACGTCCGAGCCTGAGCGAGGGTCTCGGGCGGCGCGAACCAGCCAGCGGCAGCGGGCCGAGCGCGAGCCGCCGATCAGCCGCCGGGCTGGAGGCGATGGCTGGTGGTGATCTCGACCCGGCCGCGCTCGTCGGCTGCCGGGTGCTCCACGAGCGCGACCAGCCGGCTCGTCATGAACCGACCGGTTCGCACGGTCTGCCCGCTCCGGGTCACCTCGCGCACCTCGACGACGCCGCGCGACGTCGTCACCTCGACGCGGCGCCCCGCCCGGGTGGCGCTGATCTCGAAGGTCTGCACGCCCTGGCCGGTGTCGACCAGTGCTTCGATCCGATCGCCTTTCATGGCACGCACTGTATACCCGGCCCGTGGCGGCGATCATCCTCGGGGCTCGCCGGCGCCCCCTCCGACGGCGCCGTCCCTGGCCCGCCCGTCGCGGACTGTGGCTGGACGGCTCAGGCGTTCGCTGCGAGGGCGTCGACCTTGCCCGGGCGTTGCCGCTCGGCACGGAGTGCCGGAAGGTAGAACGGCGCTGCCAGTGCGCAGACGATGCCGCCGACGATCATCGCCGTGGGGAGTGACGTCCCGTCGGCGAGCGCCGACAGCACGATCGCCCCGATCGCCCCGGCCGGCTGGCCGACCATCGAATTCATGGACAGGACGGTCGTGCGATGCGCGCTGTCGACCTGGCGGTGCAGCAGCGTCGTATGCATGGGATTCGAGGCGCCGTGGACCGCGTAGCAGGCCAGGAACGCGGTGATCACGCCGACCGGGCCGCTCAGCGCGCCCATCGCCACGACCGTGGCGCCCTGGAGGATCCGCAGCAGCACTGCGGAGCGGGCGACGCCGATTCGGGCGCTGATCGTGGCGATCACGGCGGCACCCGCCGCGGCGGCGAACCAGGCCGCCGAGCTGACCGGGCCGAGCATCGCGGCGGCCGTCTTGGTCGAGCCGACCACGTCGGACAGGCGGATCGGGAAGAGCTGCTCGAAGGTGACCATCGCGAACCCCCACAACCCTTCGACGATGACCAGGGCGAGCAGGACACGCGATGACCGCAGCAGCCCCAGACCGTCGCGGATCACGCTCGGCACCGCCCTGACCGAGCTCGCGATCGCGCGTGCCCCGCGTTGCGACGACGTCTCGCGCATCAGCATCACGATGGCCGCCAGGTTGACGACGTACAGCCCGAGCGCGACGACGATGGGCAGCGCCAGGGTTTCGACCGCGGGTACCGGGGCCATCGCCACGAGCGCGCCGGCCAGCAACGCACCGCCTGCGATCGCCACGGCCAGAACGCTGCTCCCGGCGCTCAGCCCGGATTCGATGCGGGCGTCCGGATCGGCGGCGAGCGTCGCGTCGACGTACCAGGCTTCCAGCGGACCGCTGTCGAGCGCCCGGTAGATGCCCTGCAGGACCATCGCGCCGACGAACATCGTGAAGGAATGGGCGACGACCAGCATCGTCAGCGACACGATGCCGACGAGGGTGGCGAGGATCAACGTCGGCCGGCGACCGAGCGAGTCGGCGAGTCCGCCGGTCGGGCAGCTCGAGGGCGAGCACGACGAACCCCTGGGCCGAGTAGACCAACCCGATCTCGGTCAACGACAGGCCGCGGGACAGCATCAGGAGCACGCCGACGGGGATCAACAGACCGCTCGGCAGCCATCGCAGGGCGATCAGGGCGAGATACCGCCGCTTGGCGCTTCGGGCATCGAGGGTCGTCATGGCTTCAGCTCCGGGATCGGGAACGCGTGGACGTGGACTTCGACCGGCTGCGCGTCGGGGTCGGTGGTCCCGGCGTCGACGTAGCGCTCGATCGTCGCGCCGAGCTCGGCCTGGAGCTCGGCCAGCCGGGCAGGGGAGACGTGGATCAGCCGGTCCGAGGCGTCGGCGACCTCCTGCCAGGCGAGCGGCCAGGTTTCCTGCACGTCGAGCCAGCGCTCGTAGCGTTCGGCGAACGAGCGCAGGTAGTAGCGCCGCAGCCAGTCGCTGGCGGCCTGGGCGTCCGGGTCACCGACTGCGTCGCGCTGGGTGAACGAGTGCATCGCGGTCGCCGCGCGCCACCAACGCTCGCGGCCGCGGCCCTCGCCGGTCTCTTCGACCAGGCCGACGGACGCGAGCTTGCGGAGGTGGTAGCTGGTCGCGCCCGTGTTGGTGCCGATGCGCTCGGCGAGGGCGGTGGCGGTGGCGGGGCCTGCGGCGCGGAGCGTGCTGAGCAGCCGCGATCGAAGCGGGTGGGCGAGCACCTTGATCGCCCCGGCATCGAGGTGAAGGACGGTAGTGGGCGGAGCGGGTTCGGGTGCGTCGTCGGTGGTCATGTCGCGCACGATAGCATGCATAGACTCTGTGCACAAGTAGTGTGCACACGTTCTGTGCAGATGTCTCTCCAGCGCGATCGACGCCCGGATTGACGCCCCGATGTAGCATCGCCGGACGAGCCGCGCAGCCCATGCTGCGGCCCAAGGAGGACCTCGGCCACTTGGCAACACGCAAGCGCAAGACCGTCTACCCACCGGCCCGAACCGACAACAAGCCAGCGCAGCGCCCAGGCGCAGGCCCCGAACCCTACGTGCGACCCACCGTCGCCACGATCGACCTCTCGGCAGGTAATGGCCGGGCCGGGCTCTCGGTCGGGGATCGGGTCAGGATCACCGGTGGCGGCCTCTACGCCGGCGAAGCCGCTGTGATCGAGAAGATGGCGACGGGCGTCATTCCCGCCGCGCTCGTCCGGACCGAGGCAGGACGCACCCGGCAGGTGCGCACGATCGACCTGGAGCCGATCGCCCGCGAGGGTTGACCGCGCCCCGCCACGTCCGGGAGATCCTCGGTTTCCCCAAGGTCGGCTCGGGCGCCCGGGAGGAGACGTGACTCGCAGCTTCGTCGACGTTCCGCGGGGCCGCCTCCTCGTGGTCGACGAGGGCTCGGGCCCGCCGGTCGTGCTCCTCCACGCGGGGATCGCGGACAGCCGGTCGTGGGACGCGATGATCTCGCCGTTGACCGCCGCCGGCTATCGAATCGTTCGCTACGACCAGCGCGGAGTCGGCGGCTCGAGCACCGACCCGGTCGAGTACTCGCGGATCGACGACCTGCTCGCTGTCCTCGATGCGATGGGGATCGGCCGGGCTGCGCTTGTCGGTAACTCGCTCGGTGGCATGCTGGCGTTCGACACCGCGATCGTCGCGCCCGAGCGCGTCGTGGCGATCGTGGGCGTGGGCGCCGGACTCGGCGGATTCGCGGTCGAACCGACCGACGAGATCCGGGCACTCGATGCGGAAGAGGCACGGCTGGAAGCCGCCGTCCCCCGCGATCCCGCGGCCCTGGCCGCGTTCGACGTGCGGGTCTGGGTCGACGGACCGGGCCAGCCTTCCACACGGGTGCCGGCCGCGATCCGGGACCTGGTGTACGAGATGGACCTGCTCGATCCGGAGCGCAACCAGGGCAAGGCACGGCGGATCGAACCGCCGGCCAACGATCGGCTGGCCGACCTTCGCTGCCCGATCCTCGCGGTCGCCGGCGAGCTGGACCTCCCCGACGTGGTCCAGACGGCCCGGCACCTCGAGTCCGTCGCCCCGAACGCCCGGGCCGTGGTCTGGCCGGACGTGGCGCACATGATCGGGATGGAGCAGCCGGACCGGCTGGCGGCCGCGATCGTCGAGTTCCTCGCCCCGCTGGAGCGCTGGTCGTAGAGGCGGAGCGCGGCGAAGGGGCTGGCTGCCGGCCGTCCCTGCCGGCCGGCAGGGCCCGCGCGGCGCCCCGCAGCGCCCCGCGGCGCCCTCGGGCGGCAGGGAGGTCCCTCCGACCCGGAATCGAGATCGTTCGAACCAAGCGAAACGATCTTCCTTGATCCTCGGTTCCTGGTACGCCTTCGAGCCGGCAGCGACCGTTCCTCTGGCCGGCGCCGCTGCGGGCGCGTCTGCGGGCGGGCCTGCGGGTCGGCGCCGGAACCAATCGGCTCGCGGTCGCCCGCGCCGGAACCCTCGGACGTGCGGCTCGAGCCCCCCGGTGGACATGTTGCCCGGCACTGCTCGCCCACGACCGGGCGGGTCACGCGGTAGTGGCGGTCCGTCAGGTCCGCCCGCGTGAGTCTCGATGGTCAAACCAATTCCGCTTGCTTCGAACTACCTCGGATTCGCGTCGGCAGGAAGGCCGGCAGGCGCCCAGACTCCCCCGCGGAGTCCCTAGGCGTGCATCGCCCTCGGTTGCGCCAGCCTGGAGGCGCCCAGCGTCAGCAGTCCGCCGAGCAGGCCGATCAACAGCAACCCGGCGCGAACGGTGTCGCTGAAGGCGAAGCCCAGCGCGTGATCGACCGAGATGGATCCCGCTCCGATGAAGGTGACCGCGGCCACACCCGCAGCCAGCGCGAGTGGGTACTCGTAGCCGCCCTTTGTGCTCCAGAAGCCATTCGGCAGGTGTGCCTTGCTGACGATCACGACGAGCTGTCCGATGAGGATCATCGCGGCCAGCGGAGCGAACAGCCCGGTCGCCAGGAGGAGACCGCCGACGAGCTCAGCGCCGATCGACAGCGCGACGAACAGCTCGACGGGTTGGAAGCCCATCCGGGTGATGGCGCCGCGCCAGCCGTCAATGCCAGGACCGTTCCACCAGCCGAACGCCTTCTGTGCGCCGTGCCCGGCGAACGTGAGTCCGACGACGAGCCGGAGGATGAGGAGACCGAGATCGGTGGATTGCATCGTTGCCGTCCTTTGCCAGCGCGCCGTGCGTGGGTAGATGGTTGCGCGCACAACAATCGTACCTCGCATCCGGTCCGCGTGCGATGGTCGTCAGACCCGGGGCCTGATCGGGCCACGGGACCTACGCGACGAGCGGCGGATCCGCCAGCCGCGCGAGCTGGAGCGCCTGCTCCGGGAACCACTGGCCCGCGGCCGGGTCGACCAGGCCCCATTCCGGGTCGAGCGACCCGGGGACGCGCCGCGCGTGCACGTGCCGTCCGATTCGCCGGGGATCTTGATCCACAGGTAGGCGTCGAGGAGCGGCATGCCCGTGTCGAGCGTCGGGCGGATCCCCAGCCCTCGACCCGGCGGATTGCACCAGTCCTGGCCGTCCGGGTACCCGGGCGGCGATGTCCACGGGCCGCGCCCGTTTCGGCTCGTGTCGATCACGAAATGGGTCGGGTCCGCGGTTGGCGCGCCCCGGGCGATCAACGTCGAGATCGACGGTGCCGTACCGGACCAGCTCGGACGTCGACTGGTAGTTCGACGCGTTGAGGAAGAACCCGGACGCCCGCCCGACGCCGGCCCGCTCGAGGCGCCCGGCCATCTCGGCCGCGCTGTGCCACGCGCTGTGTCCGCCATCGAGGTAGACCGCGGCACCGGGGTTCGCCGTCCTGATGGTGTCGACCGCGCGCGCCGATCAGCGCCGCGCGGTCGAACGTGTCGGGCTGCCCGCAATCGCATCGGCTGCAGGGCGAGCCCGTCCGGCTCGAGGATCACGAGGACGCGGTGACCGGCGATCCCCGCCGAGAACGCCTCGATCCACGCCCGATAGGCATCGCCGGTCGCGGCGCCGCCGGCCGAGTACTGGGCGCAGTCGCGGCCCGGGACGTTGTAGGCGACCAGGACCGGGACGGTGTCGCGGCTGCGGGCGACGATGGCGCCAACCTGCTGCCTCGACCTGCGCCGGCGACCCGCCGCCGAACCAGACCGCCGACGGCGTACGTCGATCAGCGCCTGGATCAGTGCCGCGTCGGCGTCCCTGTTCGCGCGGCGGAGATCGTCGAGCTGGGCCAGTGCCCCCGGGTTCGGGTCGGGCACGAACAGGCCACCCGCGGATCATGCGCCCCTGGCGCTAGGCCGTGGCCGCGTCCATCGGCTCGTCCGGATCGCCCTCGATCGTCACCCGCGGGATCCAGTCGAGGACCCGCGGCATCCACCAGTTCCAGTCGCCGAGCATCGTCATCGACGCCGGCAGGAGCACGCTCCGGATCACGGTCGCGTCGACGAACACGGCCACTGCCAGGCCCAGGCCGAGCTGCTGGATGAACACGAACTTGAGGGTCACGAACACCGCGAAGACCACGACCATGATCGACGCCGCGCTGGTGATCGTCCCCGAGGTGACCGAGATCCCCTTGGCGACCGCCGCGCGCGACTCGAGCCCGCGGTCCCGCGCCTCCTTGATCCGGGTCAGGATGAACAGGTGGTAGTCCATCGAGAGTCCGAACAGGATCGTGAAGATGAACAGCGGGACCCAGCTCTCGATGACGCCGCTCGGCGTGATCCCGAGCGGTGAGGCCAGCCAGCCGTCCTGGAAGACCAGGACCAGGACGCCGTAGGCGGCGCCGGTCGACAGCAGGTTGAGCAGGATCGCCTTGATCGGGATGACGATCGAATGGAAGGCGATCAGCATCAGCAGGAACGACAGCCCGAGCACGAGCACGAAGATCGTGCGGGATCCCGTCGGCGTAGACCTTGGTCACGTCGACCGATGAAGGCCGCGTTGCCGGTCACGTAGGTGCGGACGTCGGGGAGTGACCCGAAGACCGCCGGGTCGAGCTGGCTCCGGACCTGCCGGACCAGGTTGCCGGTTGGCCTCGTCGTTCTGGTCGCCGGCCATCGTGAACGAGACCATCGCGGCATGGCCGTCGCGTGACGGCGTGACGTCGACCGGCTCGCTCAGTCCGGCGAGCTTCAGGCCCTCGGTCTTGAGCCGCTCGATCGCCGCCTGGGTCTCCGGCCTGTCCGCGTTGGTGACCACGACCTGGAGCTGGAGCTCGAGTCCCCTGCGGCCACTTCTCGTCGAGCAGCTTGATGCCGGCGATCCCGTCGATCGAGTCGGGGAAGGCGGTGATGTCGGTGATCCCGGTCCGCAGGTGGAGGACCGGGCTGCCGAGGGCGAGCAGGACGGCGGCCGACAGGACCATCAGCCGGACCGGTCGGGCCATCACCGCGTTGACGAGGCCGCCCCAGAAGCCGCTGCCCTCCTGGCGGTTGGCGCGTCGGTCGAGCCAGCCGAGGGCCGACCGACCCCAGCCGCGGATCGGCGCCGATCGGCAGCGCGGCCGCCAGCCGCGGCAGCCAGGTCGACGGCCGCCCGAGGTTGACCCGGTCGCCGAGGATCGCCAGGGTGGCCGGCAGGAACGTCAGGCTGCCGACGACCGAGACGAGGACGACCGAGATCGTTCCGACCGCCATCGACGTGAACAGCGAGATGCCGAGCGTGAGCAGTCCGGCCAGCGAGATCATCACCGCCAGGCCGGAGAAGAAGACGGCCCGTCCGGCCGTGCTGCTCGACACCTCGATCGCCTTGGCCCGATCGCGACCGGCCCGCCGCTCGACCCGGAACCGGGTGATCATGAACAGCGAGTAGTCGACCGCCACGGCCAGCCCGATCAGCACGATCAGCTGCGTCGCGTTCGGGCTGACGGTGCCGACGACCTGGCTGTAGATCCCGAGGATCCCGAACGCGGCCACGCAGCGAGGTGGTGGCCAGGACCAGCGGCACGATCGACGCGACGATGGCGCCGAACGCGAGCAGCAGGATGAAGAACGTCAGCGGCATCGTGATCTTGAGCGTGTCGTCCAGCCCGCTCGAGATCAGCGTCGTTGATGTCGTCGGAGATGAACGTGTTGCCGATGGCGTGGACGCGGAGGGTCGGGTTGGCCGCCCGGGCGGCATCGACGATCGGCCGGACCGGCGCGAGGAGCGCGTGGACGCGTCGGGTCGTCACCCGGCACGCGCGCCACGATCCGGACCGTGCGTCCCGTCCGGCGAGACCAGGCCGGCGGCCGGCGGCGCCTGGTACGGGTCGACCAGCTGGTCGAAGCTCGGCGTCGTGACGCCGTCGATCTCGCGCGGACGCGCCGTGGAGCTGCTCGACGATGGTCTCGACGGACGCCTTGAAGGCCGGGTCGGCGACGGCGCCCGGGCCGCCGCCGACGACCACGAGGAACTGCTCGGACGGATCGAGCTTGCCGCCGGCGTTGAAGACGTCGTAGGCCTCGCTCGCCTCGAGTTGCCGCTCGTTGGGGTTGGCGTTGGCGTCGGCGGCGTTGATGCCGCCCATCGACAGGCTGGCCACGAACAGGCCGATGGTCGCGAGAAACCACAGTCCGACCACCGGCCAGCGATGGCGTGCGCTCCACATCGCGACGCGGACGGTCGCGGGCTCCCCTTTCGGTGCCGGGGTGAGCTGCGCTGGGGACGACATGACGGAAGACTCCGGGTGCAGCGTGGGGTCGAGGAAGTCTAGGGCACCGGGTGGTTGGTGTCCGTGTCCATGGCCGCCAACGTCGGCGGGCGCCGTTCGGATGTGTCGAGGTCAGCCGTCGCCGCCGTCACCGCCGCCGCCGTGGTCGTCGGTGCCGGTGGCCGTCGGCTTGGGCGTTGCACCGCCGCCACCGTCGCCGTGGTCGTCGGTGCCGGTGGCCGTCGGCGTGGGCGTATCGCCCCCGCCGTCGCCGTGGCTCGTCGGTCCCGGTCGGTCGTGGACTCGTGGTTTCCGGCTGCTGTGTCGCACCGGCGTGGTCGGTCGTGTCGGGTGTCTCGACCGCGCCGCGGGTCGGCGCGGGCTCTCCCGACGGCTCGGGCGTCGCGGGACTCGGGGTGGTCGACGGGCTCGGGCTCGGGCTCGGGGACACCTCCAGCAGGCTTGGCTGCGGCGGGGTCGGGCTGGGATGGGACGTCTGCGTCGCATCGAACAGATCGATCGCCCCGACCGCCGCGCCGCCGGCCACGGCGAGTGACCCGATGCGCCACCACCAGCACGAGCGCCAGGGCCTGGGCACGGACGGCCAACGGTGTCGGGCCGGACACGACCACGCGCCAGGCATCGCCGATCGATGCCAGCGCGGCTCCAAGCCGCCGCGCACCAACGGCTGCACCGAAGGCACGGGCGGGCTGTGGCAGCGGCTCGCTTGCGACGGCGTTCATGACCCGGTCGGCGAACCCGGCCGCCGGCTTGACGTGTGACGCAGCCGCGAGCGCCTCGAGCTCGCGGGCCATCTCATCCGCCAGCCGCGTCTCGTCGTCCACGTGGATCGGCCGCCCGTCGCTCACGACTGGGCCCCGTCCACCGCGCTGCGCAGCCGGAGCAGGCCGCGCCGCAGGTGCGTCTTGACGGTGGCGAGCGGCCGGCCCGTCTGGTCGGCGATCTCCTCGAGACTCAACTCGCCGAAGAAGCGGAGGGTCACCACCTCGCGATACGGCTCGTCGAGCCGTCCGACGGCCGCGCGGATCCCGGCGGCGCGCTCGGCCCGGAGCGAGGTGATCGCCGGATCCGGCCCACCGGGCAGGTCGATGCCGGCCGTCGGATCCATGGGGTCGATCCAGGTCACGTCCCGCCGTCGCTGGGCGCGCCGCAACGCGATGCGGATGGCGATCCGGGTCAGCCAGGCGCCGAACGGGCCATCAGCCGCGCCACGCAGCGAGGCTTCGAAACGCGATCACGAACGCCTCCTGGGTCGCATCCTCGGACTCGTGGAGGTCGCCGAGGATGCGATGACAGGCTCGCAGGACGGCCGGACTCTCGCGGTCGACGAGGACCCGGAACGCGTCCCGATCGCCGGCGAGGACGGCATCCACAGCGGCGCGTTCATCGGTGACCTCGGAGCGGATGACCGGAGCGGGGACTGGTGACGGTGGCGTGACTGACCCCCGATGATCGTGCTGATGGACGGACCACATGTCCGTCCATCATCCACCGTACCGGTCTGACGGGTCGGTCTGTCAGGGTCCGATGGGTCAGTCGTGCCCGCCACCGTCGTTGCCGGAGTCGTCCCCGCCGCCACCGTCGTGACCGGAATCGTCGCCGTGGTCGTCGGGGGTCCGGGTCGGCGCGGCCCGCTGCCGTCGCCGTCGGCCCGGGCGTCTCGCTGGCGTTGCCGTGGTCCTCGCCGTGCTCATCTTCATGTGCGGCCGTGGCCGTCGCCGTGGGCGTTGGTGTCGGCGTGGCCGCGGGGGTACCGGCCGGCGTCGGCGTCGGCGTCGGGTCGGTCGGCGTCGGCGTCGGTGTCGGCGTCGCCTCGGGCCGCTCCTCCGGCTCGGCGGTCTCGGTGGGCTCGGCGTTCTGGTCGCTCGTCGTGAGGGTCGAGTCGATCGACTGCCCCGGGGTCTGTCCGATGGCGTTGGCGCCGAAGGCGACGCTGGCAACGAGGAAGACGCCGACGCCGGCAGTACCGGCGATGCGGATGAGTCGGTGCCTGGTGTTCATGCGAGCCGGTCCTCCCGAACCCTTCGTCCGGCATGGGGGCCGGCGATCTGTACTCCTGAGCCATCCCGCCCGGCAAAGGTTTCAGCGACGCTCGGAGGGGCGGCCTCTCCGGGCGGCCCGTCCGGGCGGCCTCCTCCGGGCGACCCGACCCGCGCGGCACCGCGGCATTGCGCGGAATTCGCGGCCGGCTGAAACCTTTTCGCCGGTCGGTGACTCGTACCCGTGAGACGCCAGCACCGCCGGAGGATTCCCGTGGCCGTTGACATCCGCCGCCCGCCTGTCGCGCCGCCCGCGCTCGGCTGGGCCCGTTCCGCATGTCGATGCGCGGGGCGGCCGTGCTGGCGTCCCTCCTCGGGATCGTCCTGATCTACGCCACCGACCAGATCCTTCCGGCGTCGACCGATCGCCAGGCCGAGCTGCGCTTCTGGCTCGCGGCCCGGGCCACCGGCATCGTGACCCTGCTGCTGCTCGACGCTGCAGGTGGCCATCGGCCTCGTGCTCAGCCACCCGCACAACAAGACGACGTGGAAGCTGTCGAAGCGGATCTTCCCGTGGCACGACCACCTGTGGGTCTTCGTCACGGCTTTCCTCGTGGCGCACATCGTGAGCCTGGTCGTCGACCCGAAGGCCGGCGTCAGTGCCGTCGGAGCGTTCATCCCGGGCCTCTCGCAGTACCGGAGCACCCCCGTCGCGCTCGGCACGCTGGCGCTGTACGCGTTCCTGGTCACGGCCCTGACGGCTCGCTACACCAAGCTCCTGCCACCCGGGGCGTGGCTGTCGCTCCATCGCCTGGCGCTTGCTGATCTTCGTCCTGTCGTGGCTCCACGGCATGCTCGCGGGCACCGACTCGGAGCCGCTCCAGCTCGCTCTACCTGCTGGCCGGTGCCGTCGTCATCGCCGCCGGCGCCTATCGCTACTGGGCTTCGCGACGAGCCCAGCCCACCTTTTCCACGTCACGCACGGAGGTGACCGACCGATGACCCGCTCCCAGTCCGCCCGCCGGCTCGCGCACCGTCGTCGGGGTAATCGCCGCGCTCGTCCTCGCGTTCGGCTCGATCCGGGCGGCGGCCGCCTGGACCGCGGCCTCGGCTCCGCTCAGCGTGACGCCCGACTCGGTCGGCGCGCTCCAGTCGCAGCTCGCCGCCGAACAGAGATCGGTCGACCGCGTTGCTGCAGCAGCTCGACACGCTCGAATCGCAATCGACCGACCTGGCGGGCGCGCTCGATGCCGCCCGAGCCCGGATCGGTGCCGACGCCAGTCACGCCAAGGATCTCGCGGCCCAGCTCAAGACCGCCCAGCAGCGGCTGGCCAAGCTCCAGGCGACGATCGCCGCGGCCAATCGCGCGTCGCAGGTCCGTGCCACCAGCGACGACGATCATCCAGGCCGCAGCACCGACCGCCCCGGCCGCGACCGGCGGGGAGCA
This sequence comes from uncultured Chloroflexia bacterium, assembly GCA_963806175.1. Taxonomy (GTDB): domain Bacteria; phylum Chloroflexota; class Limnocylindria; order Limnocylindrales; family CSP1-4; genus SPCO01. Next base: position 1,320,868 of record CAWDXA010000011.1, on the reverse strand, counting down.
CGGGGACGACCGTGCGGGCGGCGGCGATGACTGAGGTTCGCCGGCCCGTGCACCTCGCGGTGCTGGCGGGTCTGTCCGCCGAGCGCCTACGCGGGTTCGCTCGCGCTCGTTACCCTGCTGCAGTCGTCGGCCGACGCGGCGCTCATCGCCGATCGGGCCCCGATGCGCTCGGCCGCGGACGCGATCGCCGCGAGTCACGACAGCCTCGAGGCGACCATTGCCGCGGCGACCAAGCGGTACAGCCAGATGGCCGATCGGTACGGCGCGTTGCTGCCGAGGATCGCCGCCGTCGATACGTCGCTCGACGCATTGGCCACGACGACGGCCGGCGTGACCAACTCGACCCTGACGCTGCCGACGCACGTGAGCCTGCCCGCCGTGCAGGCGGCACCGCGCATCGTTCGGGTCGCCGCGCCGGCGACGCAGGCGACGACGGAGCGCCTCCGGCCGCTGACGGGGATGGCCGAGGGGACGCTCACCAGGTTCGAGGCGCGCGCGATGGGGTCGGCGCTGCGCCTGACCGTCTGGCCGGCGGGAGGTGATGCCGAGGCCGTCACGGGTGCGGCCGCCTGGACGGAGGTCGTCGACGAGTTCGAGCGGTCCGAGCAGGCGATGTCGCGCTTTCGCGAGACGCCAGTGAGCTGACGGCGCTCAATCGTGCGGCCGGGACGGGTCGTCGACGTGGCCGTCGGGCGGCGACTCGAGCGGGCGGTCATCGCCGCCGATCGCGCGCATCGGGTGACCGGCGGGACGTTCGACCCGCGGGTGCTCGGTCGATCTCGACCGGCTCGGCTATGGGGGTGCGACGTTGCCCTCGCCCGCCGCGCCGGTGGAGCCTCGAGCTGACGGCCGAATCGGCTGTCGCCCCGTCGGCCGGCCGCCTTCGCGTCGACTGTCCGATCGACCTCGGCGGGATCGGCAAGGGCCTGGCCCTGCGCTGGGCGGCGCGCCGTCTCGATCGCCTCGGCGTTCGGTCGTACCTGCTCGAGGCAGGCGGCGACCTGATCGCGCGCGGTGCGGGACCCGACGGTCGGCGATTGGCGGGTCGGGATCGAGGATCCGGTCAGGCGGCGAGTCGCCGCTCGCGGTGATCGCCGTACGGGATCTCGCCGTGACGACGTCCTCGGTCGGCGTGCATGCGTGGGTCGTGGACGGCCGGCCCGTGCACCACCTGCTCGATCCCGGCGACCGGTCAACCGGGCGGGCCGGGGCTGCTCGCGGTCACCGTCGCCGGGCGCGATCCGGCCTGGGCCGAGGTCTGGTCGAAGAGCCTGTTCCTGGGCGGGCTCGTGCCGGAATCGCCGGACTGGCCCGTGCCCGCGGGCTCGCGGCATGGTGGATCGCCACCGACGGACGCCTCGAGATGACACCCGCCGCGAGGATCCGGACGGTGTGGGTCGCCGCCGAAGCCTGATGGTCGGTCCGGCGGCGGGATCCTAGAAGGGGCGGCCCAGCTCGGTGCCAGGATCGGGCGTCAGCCCCGTCCACGGCCCGCTGCCGTTGAACCCGAACACGACGTTGAGGGCGAGCATCACCACGATGACCGCCGCAACGATGAGGAGGATCCGGACGACATCCTCGAAAGACGCAGCCCGCTGGCCGAGCTCCATGACGCGCCTCCGATGGGTCGATGAACCTGGCTCAGCCAGTGACGCTGCGTGGATCGGCGACCCGATCGACTCGCGCACCGGGGCGAGTCGCTGGCATCAAACCCTACCGCCGCGAATGGTGTTCCGGCGCCGCGCGGCAGGCAAGGGCCATTCGGCTGCTCGTTGAGGGGCGTGAGGACAGATCGCCGAATGCGCATCCCTGCACGACCGCATGCGTGATACTCCCATGGGGTATTGACAAAGGTATTGACAAACGACGCCTGCAGGGGCGATACTTCCACTAATCGGGCTTGTCAAGACTTGACAGGCCCACAGCCATGTCCAGCTCCAGGAGGCGCCGTTTGGCGGTCGGTGTCGCAGCCGAAGTGAAGAGCCGGCTGTCCGTCGTCGACGTCGTCGGCGAGTCGGTCAGCCTGAAGAAGGCCGGGACCACCTACAAGGGGCTGTGCCCGTTCCACGGCGAGAAGACACCGTCGTTCGTGGTCACGCCGCAACGCGAGAGCTGGCACTGTTTCGGCTGCGGGCTGGGCGGGGACATCTTCAGCTTCGTCATGCAGCGCGACAGCGTGCCGTTCCCTGAGGCGCTTCGGACGCTCGCGACCCGGGCCGGCGTCGAGATCGACGAGCGGACCAAGCACGAGGACGCGCACAAGGCCCGCCTTCGCCAGGTGCTCGATCACGCGATCGCCTTCTATCACGCGGTCCTGACGGCTTCGAACGCCGGCAAGCCGGCCCTCGACTACCTCCACGGCCGGGGCTTCACGGACGAGACGATCGCCGCCCACCAGCTCGGCTGGGCGCCGGGCGGCTGGGACCAGATGACCCGGACGCTCGGCGCGAAGCGCGACGTCCGGCCCGACGAGCTCCTGGAGGTCGGCCTCGCCTCGCCGCGACAGAGTGGCCGGGGCGGTGTCTACGACAAGTTCCGGTCGCGGGTCATCTTCCCGATCCGCGACCAGAACGGCCACGCCGTCGGCCTGGGTGGGCGGCTGCTCGAGGGCGACGGACCCAAGTACCTGAATTCGCCGGCGACGCCGCTCTTCGACAAGAGCCGGACGCTGTACCTGATCGACAAGGCCAAGGGGCCGATCCGGAAGGCCGGCCAGGCGGTCATCGTCGAGGGCTACACCGACGCGCTGATGGCCCACCAGGCCGGTTTCGACAACGTCGTCGCCAGCCTGGGCACGGCGCTGACGCCGGGCCAGGTCGCCCTGCTCACGCGCTACACGAACCGGATCGCCCTGGCCTACGACGTCGACCCCGCCGGCGAGAACGCCGGCACGCTCGGCGTGACCGCGCTCGCCGGGCTGATCGCGCAGCTCCAGTCGGACACCTCGGGGTGAAGCTCGAGGACGTCCGGGTCGCCCGCCTGCCGGACGGCAAGGATCCCGACGAGGTCGTCCGCGAGTCGCCGGCGGCCTGGGAGGCGGCGATCTCGAAGGCGAAGCCGCTCGTCGAGTACCTGATCGACCACCACGCCGGTCGCTTCGACCTCAAGACCATCTCCGGCCGGATCGGCTTCGTCGAGGCGGTCATGCCGGCCCTCCGCGAGATCGCCGACCCGCTCCGGCTCGACGAGGCGCTCGGCGAGGTCCGGCGCGTCTCCGGCGTCGAGGACCGCGTCCTCCGGCAGGTGCTCGAGCGCCCGGCGCGCAACCCGATCAACCAGGCTCGCGCCGCGGCCGACGGAAGCGCTGCCGGCGATTCCCGGATCAGCGCCGACGCGGTCCTGGCCTCGCCCGACGCGCTGCCGATCCACGACATCCTGCGGGCGGTCACGCCCGTCGAATCGGAGTTGCTGCGGCTGCTGCTGCTGGTGCCCGAGCTGCAGTTGCGGGTGGTCGACGAGCTCGAACCGGAGCAGCTGCCCAGCACCGTGGCACGCGAGCTCTTCCGGGCGATCCTCGACCAGCGCGCTCCGGACGACGCGGGCGTCCACCCGCCGTTCAACTGGGATGGGCTCCTGCTGGCCCTGGATCCCGGAGGTCCGGGCGCTGGCGCAGGCACTGGTCGCGGTCAATCGGCCGCGCCCGGAGGCGCGCGAGCTGGAACGGCTGCTGATCGACATCGAGCAGATCCGCCTGCGCGATCGAAACGACTACAACGAGTCCGCCCTGGCGGAGGCCGAGCGCGACAGCGACAGCGATGCCATCGACCGGCTGATGCTCGAGAAGATCCAGATCAACGAAGCGCGCCTGTCGCTCGACCGGCGCCGAGACCAGACCCGGCTCCTCGCCGTCCACCGGAGGTAACCCATGTCCGCCGATCCCCTCGACAAGCAACTCGTGGAGGCCGTCCTGTCGCGGCCCCGCCGCGCCAAGGCCGACCTCGAAGAGGCCAAGCTGGCCGGACTGCGCCCGTCGCGCTCGACGGGGCTGGCCGTCGCCGACGATGACGACGAGGACGAGGACGAAGACGACGAGGAGGACCTCGCGCTCGGAGCCGACCTCGGGGACGGCGCGGACGTCGGGATCGTGGTCGTGCCCGACGATCTGGCCAGCGAGGCGGCCGCGCGAGCTGCCGGCGGACGCACCGGCCAAGCTCGACCCGAAGGCCGTCGAGGAGCCATCCGCCGAGGAGCTCGAGGCCATCTCCGCCGACATGATCGGGATCGACGACCCGGTCCGGATGTACCTCAAGGAGATCGGCAAGGTCGCCCTGCTGACCGCCGAGGAGGAGGTCGTCCTGGCCAAGGCGATCGAGCTCGGCGAGCAGCTGGTCGAGGCGCCCGTGGAAGGGATCGTCTCGCTCCACGAGTGGACGCTCCACGACACCGAGCGCAAGACCCGAACGACCAAGACCGCAGCATCGCCTGCCCCTCGGCGACGAGGCCCACGAGCTCGTCCGCGCAGCGCTGTCGCGACCGAGGGTGCCGGGGACCTGCTCGTCCCGTCGCCGGACTTCCACCTGGTCAAGGCCGGCCGCGACGCCCAGTCCGAGGGGACCAAGGAACGCCTCAAGGAGGCCAAGCGGCTGGTCCACGCCTACAACGAGGCGCTCGATCGCCGAGACGTTCCTGCCGCTGCTCGACTGGGCCTACCTGGCGGTCCACAACGGCGACCTCGATTCGCGCGACAACATCGGGCTGCGGGCGATCTACGACTGGACCCGCGACGAGGTCGCCTATCCCGGCGCTCGAGCGCTGGATCATGGCCGGCAACGACGCCGACCTGCTCAAGCGCATGGGCTACGACCCGGAGGTGCCGCTGTCGACCAAGCTGCGCCATCGGCACGGCACGATCGTGGTCATCGGGCGCGACGCGCGCGAGCAGCTGACCTCGGCCAACCTGCGCCTCGTCGTGTCGATCGCCAAGAAGTACATCGGCCGCGGCATGTCGTTCCTGGACCTGATCCAGGAAGGCAACATCGGGCTCATCCGGGCGGTCGAGAAGTTCGACTACGAGAAGGGCTACAAGTTCTCCACGTATGCCACGTGGTGGATCCGACAGGCCATCACCCGCGCCATCGCGGACCAGGCCCGGACGATCCGGATCCCGGTCCACATGGTGGAGACGATCAACCGGCTGATCCGCGTCTCGCGCGGGCTGCTCCAGGAGCTCGGCCGCGAGCCGACGGTCGAGGAGATCGCCGAGGCGATGTCCAAGGGCCAGGAGGTCCAGGTCACGCCCGAGAAGGTCCGCGAGATCATCAAGGTCTCGCAGGAGCCCGTCTCGCTGGAGACCCCGATCGGCGAGGAAGAGGATTCGCACCTCGGTGACTTCATCGAGGATCGCGGGGCCCTGGCTCCGGCCGAGGCCGCGTCGCACCAGCTCCTCAAGGAGCAGGTCGAGGCGGTGCTCGACTCGCTGACCGGCCGCGAGCGGCGCGTGCTGCAGCTCCGCTTCGGGCTGGAGGACGGGCGTGCCCGCACCCTCGAAGAGGTCGGCAAGGAGTTCAACGTCACCCGCGAGCGGATCCGCCAGATCGAGGCCAAGGCCCTCCGCAAGCTGCGCCACCCGTCCCGGAGCCGCAAGCTCAAGGACTACCTGGAGTAGGGGCGCGGGGGCGCGGGGGCGGGCCGGGGGCCGGGCTCGGGCGGGCGGCGCTTTGGGGCGCGGGGGCGGCGCTTTCGGGCGGCGCTCGAGGCTCGGCCCGCTCGAGGCTCGGGCCCGGCATTCTTGCTCGTCCGGCAACACCGAGCCACGGTCTTGCCGGGCCAGCAAGCAACGGCGTCCTTGTCGGCTGAGCCGGTCCGCTTCTTGCGGCCAGCGCAAGAGCCACCGAATCCTGGGCTCGCAGGCAGGGATTCTCTGTGGCGGGGGCAAGGAAGCCGTGGTTCAACCGGTCCGTACGGCCTGTGCCTCGCGGTTGCTTGCTCGGGCAGCAAACCTGGAACCAGCGATTCGCCGCGGCGGAACGAGGATGATGGCGCTTCCCCCAGGATCGACACCAGCGGCGAGCAGCTCCGCCGCCCGTCTTCCGTCCACCGGAAAGGCCACGCCCAGGGTCTCGCCCACCTCGGCCAGGAACCGCCGGGTCTGGATCGTCGGACGGAGCACGAGCAGGACGCCAGTCACCTGACCGTCGCGTTGCTTGAGCGATAACCGGCGGACAAGCGATTGACTGTCGCGTGGCGCCGTCTCGGCCTCGACGCCGTACCGCCAGCCATGGCCCCTGGATCACGCCATCCCACGCCCGACGATCGCCGGGGATCGGCAGGGGCACCTCGACGGACCAGGCCAGGGAACGATGGAGCTCCGGTTCGGAACTCCTGGATCAGGGCGACGTGCGCCACGTCCCGGATCGGCTGTCCACCCGGATACGACTTGACCGACAGCTCCAGGCCGACGACCGCGTGAAGCCGAGCCAGGTCGACGACGGAGACGTGGCGGACCAGACCCCGCTCGATACGGCTGACTGGTCCGAGGCGGACAGGTTCGTCGCCCGACCGACGTCGTCCAGGCCCAGACCCCGGTCGATGCGCGCCAGGCGGACTTCGCGGCCTGCCCGCGCAATCGCATCCAGGCCACGGGCGGTACCGTCATCCACCGTGGCGCGTCTTCGTTCCCATCTCGCCAGCTTGGCGCTGGTCGTCCTTACTCCACGATTACCCGCTCCGGAGCGCCCAGCGGTCCGGGGTGAGCCCGATCGCACGTTCGCCGGCGTCGGCGTCGCCACGGCCGTCGGCGTCTGCGTCGGCTTTCGCGCCCAACCGTCGGAGCCGTCCCGTCATCCAGTCGCGGTACCAGGGCGCCCAGGTTCGGGCGGCGGGGCGATGCGCGCTGCCGTCGTGGTACGCGGCGTACGACTCGCCGAACGGCGGCTCGGTCGTCCGGCCGTGTCGAGGTGAAGTCGCCGGCGTCGTGCAGCGCCGGCAGCTCGTCCTCGCCGAGGCCGAGCTCGCGATAGACGGCCTCGACCTGGTGCAGCCACTCGTGGACGTAGCCCTGCTCGGGATCGGGGTCGGTCGCGAGGGTCGGCCAGTGATCGGAGGCGATCGAGCGTGAAGCCGGCGCCGAACGTCGCATCCGACGGCCCGACGGTGCAGCCCCAGCCGCACAACGGCACGTCCGGCGCCGCCGGCCACAGGACGAGCACGGAGTCGTAGCGATGCTCCGCGGCGTGTTCGAGCAGCTCCTCGTGGCAGTCCCGCGGCCCGGCCCACCAGTTGACCCGCCGCCGCTCGACGACAGCGCTCGCCAGTGGGCGCCGGATCTCGACGATGTCGAGCGGGTCGATCGTCGCCAGCCCGTCGCTCCAGGCGTCGACGGTCGCCGGCAGCCGTTCGAGGACGGCGGTCACGGCCTCGCGCTCGGGTCGGGTCATCACCCGCTGCAGCCGCCGCCGGCCGCAGTCCGGAGCCGTACGGCGCGTTGGTCACGAGATAGAGGAGCGCGAGGGCCCGGAAGACCTGCGGACGGCGGGCTCACCGGGCCGGGCGCGTCCATGCGCAGCGACGCCGGCACGCTCCCGGGTTCCGGGCCCGACGGCCACCGGCAGCCCGGCCCGGCTCCAGTCGCTGTACGAGCCGGGATAGAGGATCGGGTCGGGCAGGCCGGCGACGCGCATGGCCAGGCTGTTGAAGCAGGCCGACACGCCGCTGCCGCAGGACGTGACGACCGGACCGGTCGAGCCGTCCGCGCCCAGCGCGCGGAAGCGCGTCGGCGAGGGCGGCCTGGATCCAGCAGCCGGCCGTCGGGGCCGAGCGTTCGGCGTCGGTCGGCGCGCTGATCGCGGTCGGGATGTGGCCGGGCACCGGGTCGATCGGCTCGATCTCGCCGCGGTAGCGCGGCCCGCTCCGGGCGTCGAGCAGGACGACCGTCGCCGAGCCGCTCGATCAGGCCGGCGCGGTCGATCGTGTTCGTCCAGGCGTCGGCGAGCTCGAGCCGGGCCGGCGGGAAGGTGCGCGACCTCGGCGGTCACCGGATGGCCCTCGGCCACCCACGCCGGGTAGCCGCCGTCGAGCACCGCGACCCGATCGTGGCCGAGGTCGTCGAGCATCCACCACAGCCGGGCGGCGACCCAGCCGCCGACGTCGTCGTAGGCGACGACCTGGTGCTCGGAGCCGATCCCGGCCTGTTCCAGCCGGCGCCGAAAGGCCGCCGGGGAGGGGAGCGGATGACGGCCCGGTCCGTCGGCCGCCGTCAGGTCGGCGTCCACGTCGAGGAAGATCGCGGCCGGGAGGTGGTCCCGGTCGTAGCCTCGCGTCCCGGCCCGGGCTGGCCGAGCACCCAGCGAACGTCCACGATTCGGACTCCGTCGTGGTCGCCGCGCAGGAGATCGGCGCAGTTCCGATCGGGTCGATGATCGGCCGGGAGCGATCGGGGACGGGCATCCACGCAGGATAGCCGGAGCGGACAGTCGAAGGCCCCCGGGCCGGAGCCCGGGGGCCTTGCGGTGGCGTGTCCCGGGTCAGTGCCCGAAGAACTCGTTCATCGACTTCACCTGGAGGCTGTCGGACGCATTGCCGAGATAGCCGAGCCCCCAGTTCTCCTCGATCGTGCGAAGGAGCGAATAGTGGTTGTACGGCTTGGCGCTGGTGTAGCTCCGGACGCCATGCCGGGCGACGACGATCGCCGGGACCAGGCCGCCGCCGTAGGTGCACGACGTGGCCGAGTCCGCGCAGTCGAGGACGTTGCCGTCGGGCGTCCCGTGCGAGCCGAGGAACGCGTAGCCGTCCGGGAGCACCGGCGAGTCGCAGCAGCCGTCGGACGGTCTCCCACGAGTCGATGCTCTTGTTGGCGAACACGAAGTCGTTCTCGTCGGTCAGCAGGAAGATGGCGCTGTTGCCGGTCCACGCCTTGGACGTGGTGATCGTGTGGACGGCAGCCGGCGACCCAGCGGTCGGCCGACTTGATCAGCGCGAGGTCCTTCGCGTCCTGGGTCGGCGACGTCGTCCCGAACGGGCACGGCGTGCCGTCGGCCCCGCTGGGGTCGACCGCGTTGTTCAGCCCACCGTGCAGGTCGTGGCACTGGTTGGGCGAGATCCAGACGAATGCCGGCGCGTGCTTCGAGTTGAGGTCCTTGGCCAGGCTCGTGTACGGCTTGATGTTGGCCAGCCGCGCCGGGTTCGAGCGAATGTCCTCGAACAGGACGAACGGGTTGTGCTTGCTCACGTAGAGCGGGTTCGCCTCATCGGGCCAGAAGTCGGCCAGCGGGTTGTTCGCCGGCATCGACTCCATGTAGGCGCCCCAGCTGATGTGCTTCGACTCCAGCTGGTCGACGAGGTTCAGGTGGTCGAACCGGTTGGCCGGGTTGTCGTTGTTGACGAACCAGTTGCTGCCACTGATCGCGGCGACGTAGTTCGGCAGGGAGGGATGCGTCACGCCGAAGTACTGCGTGGCGGTGCCGTACCTGTGGGCGAGCGACGTGATGTACGGGGCGGTCAGCACGCCGTTGGCGTCCTTGTTGTCGATCACGTTGGCGGCGCTGTGGTTCTCGAGCATGATCACGAACACGTGGTCGAGATGCGCATTGCCGGGTGAGGCGGCCTGCGCAACTGCGCTCCCACCGAGGAGCGTCGCCACGAGCGCGCCCCCGGCGAGGAGTCGTAGCAACCGCCAGTGCTGGATGGGGTGCTGCCGGGTCATTCGATCCAACCTCCTCTGGTCTTGTGGACGTGCTCGACCGGAGCGCATCGTCCGGGCATTCGGTGGGCGATGCATGGTCATCCTAGCGGCACCGACCCGCCCCGGATTCGGTGTTCCGTCAGGCCGCGCCTGGCATTTCGGGCACCGCGGGGCGCCCGTCGACAGCCGCCGCTCACGCGACCCCGTGCTATCCTTCGCCCGGCGCCGACACCGGCGCCCAAGACGCCTGCGGCTCCGGCTCTGCCCGGGCCCCCGCGTCCTTCGCTCCGGCGTAGCTCAGTGGTAGAGCGGGCGGCTGTTAACCGCTTGGTCGTAGGTTCGAGTCCTACCGCCGGAGCCAATCACCCGTGGATCGTCCTCCTCACACGATTCCCAGCCACTCGATTCGCCTGGTCGGCCGTTGGGTCTTGCCGTGGCCCGACCAATTAGGCTACGGCCATGATCCGGATCATCCGTGGCCATAACCGATTGAATGGCTTGACGTTCAGCACCGTGGAATTCGGTCTCGTCGGCCTCGTCGGGCTTGCCCTCGCGGGGTACTTCCTGGCGGCGGGCGCGTTCCTCCTCGCCCTCGTCACGATCGGCATCGCGGTCAACTGCATCCCGGTCGTATGGCTTGGGATCGGCTCACTACGTGCGGGCGAGCCGGACATCGGACTGCGAGCCATGCTCCGTCCTGCGGCCCGGGCCGCCGCGCTCCGCGAGGACCCAACCATGCAACGCGACACCTACATCCTCGCCGGATCGACCCTCCTGCCGTTCTTCGTGGCCATCGCAGTGGTCATCGAGGTACGCAGGAAGCGCATGAGCTAGAAGCGGGCCATCTCCAGACCGATCCTGGGCCCGGCAGATGCGTCGGCATCAGGAAGCTGTCCGGGACTTGGGAGCCTGGTTCCGTAGTGGACCGGACCGACGGACGTATCGGCGAGGCGAGGTTGGATGCTCGTCGTGTACGGGATCCGCCATCCTCTGGTGGCCAGGGCACGCCACCCCGCCCGGTCATCGGCGCGGCACTGCCGGCACGCCAGCTGCGCGTTGCGAGCCGACCAGCTTCGCGACGCCGATCGCCACTGCGCCCACGCCGAAGACGATCAGCGGCAGCGCGATGTCCGGCATCGTCCATGCCGCGAACCGCCATCCGCCCAGCACGTCGCCCGCGCGCGTGGACCCCGTGGAGCCGATCCACAGCGGCACGCCGACGAGGACGCACGCCGGCAGGACGCCATCGGCCACGATCGCCCGCGCGACGAACGACCGTCGGTGGGTCGACGCCGCCAGCCGACCTCGCCACGTCCGCGCGCGGACGAGATGCGCGAGGAATGCGACCAGGGCGAGCAGCAGGATGGCGTCGACGACCAGGTAGACGGTCCGCACACTCGGCGCCGAGGTCGTCCGGCCCACCCCGAACGAGAGGCTGAGGACGTCCATGGCAACGTCCGCGGCACCAGCCGGCGCCCCGAACAGCTCGGTCGGATTGGCATTGAGCAGGACGACGACGCCAAGCCGGCGAGCTGGAACGATCAGGAGGTCGGCGTTCGAATTGAGCGTCGATCCGCTCTGGCTGATGATCGCGTCAGCCTGGCGAGGGTCCAGCGGCAGCCAGTCCGTCCCGAAGCTCCGGCCGGCGGCGCCTCCGCCGCCGCTCGTCGGCGACACGATGTCGATCCCGTCCAGGATCCCGCCGTTGGCCAGGGCCGCCGCGTAGCGCGCCATGTCCTCGGCGGTCGACACCTGGTATCCGGCAGCGACCATCGCGCTCGGGTACGGCTCGTCGAACGGCACCGGGACGCCGAACAGGTAGCGGTGGCCCTGGGCGGGTCGGGCCTCACGCGCCGCCTCGAGGCTGGTGAAGCTGTGCGTCATGTCCAGGGGCCCGAAGACGTGCGCCTGCAGGTAGTCGCCGTAGCTCGTTCCGGACACGGCCTCCACGACGACGCCGAGGACGACGTAGTTGACGTTCGAATAGGCGTACTGGCCAGGGGTCCCGGTGGCAACCTCGGACGCCAGGCCCCGCACGACGTCGACCGGCGTGAGGTCCGGTGCATACCAGCGAGGATCCTGCCCGACCGCGGTCGACAGTCCGCTGGTGTGCTCGACCAGCGATCGGACGGTGATCCGCTCTGCCGCCCCGACGGGGCCTGCGATGGCGAACCAGGGCAGGTACCGCGTGACCGGCGCATCGAGGTCGATCCGGCCGGCTTCGACGAGCTGCCGGATCGCGAGCGCGGTGATGGACTTGCCGACGGATCCGATGACGATCGGCGTCTGTGGCGTCAGCGCTCGTCCAGCTGGATCCGCCGTCCCGAACGCGCCCAGGTGCACGATCTCGCCGTCCCGGACCAGGCCGTAGGCCAGGCCCGGCACGCCCCACGCCGTCATGGCGTCGCGGACACGCGAGTCGCTCGCGCCGAAGCTGTCGTCGGCGGCCACGCCGCGCGGCACGGACAGCGCGGCGCCCGTGGCCACGAACGCGGCCAGCAGGGCCACCACGGCCCGCGTCTCCCATCGGCTCGAGTGGCGCCTCTTCATCGTCGTCCTCCATGTCGCATGCCCGCGGCGGACTACTTCAACGAGACGTGCCCCTCGCGTTCGGTCGGGCGCGGCACCCGGGGTACGTCGGTCGGTGGCGCCGCGGTCGTCGCGCCGTGCCTTCGCGACGGCCACCACGCCCGGTCGCCGGCGAGCGTCGTCAGCGCCGGCACGAGGATCGAGCGGACCACGAACGTATCGATCAGCACGCCGACCGCGACGGCCACGCCGATCTGGAAGAGCACGATCAGCGGCGCCGACGCCATGGACCCGAACGTGCCGGCCAGGATCAGGCCGGCCGACGTGATGACCGCTCCGGTGCGGCCCGACGCCACCCGGATCCCGTCGCGGATCGATCGGTGCTCGCTCTCCTCGCGGACGCGACTCATCAGGAAGATGTTGTAGTCGGACCCGAGTGCGACCAGCAGCACGAAGACCATCAGCGGCAGGAAGAAGTTCACCCCCGGCTGGCCCAGCACCACCTGGTAGAGCCACGACGTGAATCCGATCGTCGCGAGATATGACAGGAGCACCGTCAGCACCAGGTAGATCGGTGCCACGATCGCGCGCAGCAGGAGCATCAGGACGACGAGCACGCCGAGGACGGTGATGACGGCGACTCGCAGGAAGTCGGCATTGAGCGCGGTCTGCGTGTCCGCCAATTCGGCCGTGGCACCGCCGACCGAGGCGCGGGCGCCGTCGCCGAACCCGGTCGCGAACGGCGCCAGGGCGATCCTCGCGCGGCGGACCGTGTCGAACGCGGCGACCGAATACGGGTCGTCGTCGGTGATGATGAAGAGCCGCTCGACGGAGCCGTCTCGGGACACGTAGGCGGCCGCGGCGGCCTGGGCCTGGGTGCCGCCCTCGCCCTTGAGCGTGGTCGGCACGAACAGGTCGTTCGGCAGCGCGGCATACCGCCCGGCGAGCGCCCGGAGGTCGCCCGGGAGCCGGCCGAAGGTCGCGGCGATCTGCTGCTGCAGGGAGGAGCTCGCGGGCGTGGCCGGCAGGGTCTTCGGGAACAGGACGGCGTCCGGCTGCGCGTCGAACGCCACCGCGAGCGAGGCCAGCGCCGACGCGAGATCGGCCAGCGTCGCCGCGGTAGGCTGGTCCTGCAGTGCGAGCAGGTCCGCCCTGACCGCGACGAAGGCCGGCACCTGCGCCGTGTCCGGGTACGCCGCGACCAGCTCCTGCAGGTAGCCGCCCAGGGCCTGCAGACCGGACTGGGGGTCGGTGCCGGACGAGGCCGAGGCCACGAGCGCGCCGGTCACGGTCCGCAGCTGGTTGGAGACCAGCGCGCTGTCGCGGAGCCTGGCGATCAGGCCCGGCGCCGCGCCCAGGTCGGCCGTCGCCGTCGTGTACTCGCTCGTGGCGGCGACATCGGGGAACGGACCGGCAAGGGCGCCCACGTAGCCGGCCGCCGACTCCAGCGAGGCGGTCACCTTCGGGTCGAGGAGGTCCCGGGCCTCGCCGCCGGACGAGGCGAACCCGTCGGCCATGGCCTCGAGCTGCCGCGACGGGACGAAGCCGTCCGGGATGCTGCCGTCCCCGGCCGGCGAGATCAGGCTCGTCACGCTCTGGACCCCGGGCGTGCCCGAGAGCGCCTGCGTGGCGTCCCGAACCTGCCCGAGCGAGGCGGGGGAGAGGAGGTCGACTCCTGTCCCGGTCTCGATCACCCCGCTGAGCGGCATGATCCTGCCCTTGCCGAGGTGGTCGGTGACGAGCTCGAAGCCGAGCCGGGAATCCGAGTCCCTGGGCAGGTCCGTCGTGGCGTCGAAGTTGGTCCGCATCGACGGGATGGCCGCCAGCGGGACCGCGAGGGCGAGGACCAGGGCACCGGTGACGATCGCCGGTCGGCGGGACACGAGGGTCGCCAGCCGCGCGAACAGGCTGCCGGCGTTGACCGTGGATTCGTCGCGCTCGTGCCGCGGCCAGAACAGGTAGTGGCCGAAGATCCCGAGCAGCGCCGGCGCCAGCGTCAGCCCGACCAGCAGCGTCACGAAGATCGCGAGCGCCAGCGCCGGACCCGTCGTCTGGATCATGCCGAACTCCCCGAACGCCATCGAGCCGAGGCCCACGATCACGGTCGCGGCACTGGCCGTGATGACCGCTCCGATGCGCCTGACGGTCGTGCGCGACGCGGCATGCCAGTCACCCTTGCTGACCTCCTCCCGGTAGCGGGAGATCAGGAAGATCGTGTAGTCGGTGCCGACCCCGAAGACGAGGACCACGACGAACGTGTCCAGCAGCGAGGAGATCTTCCAGCCGGCCGCGGCGAGGTACCCCAGCAGGCCGCGCGAGACGAGGTAGGCCACGCCAATGGTCGCCAGCGGGACGAGGGCGGCGAGGGGCGCCCGGTAGACCAGCAGCAGGATGATCACGACCAGCACGATCGTCACCAGCAGCGTGCTGTCCGTGCCCCGCAGGATCGCGTTCATGTAGTCGACGCTGATGCCGGCCGACCCGGTCACGTGCGCCTGCATGCCCACCGGCGGTGACTGCCCGAAATGCGCCCGCATCGCCTCGACCGCGTGGTCGCCACCGGCCAGCGGGTTGACCGTCAGGTTGACCGTCATCAGCTCGAGTTGGCCGTCGGCGCTGCGCATCATCGATTCGAGCTGGGGATCGGACACCGGGGTCTGGACGCTGGACACGATGTCGCGGAGCTCCGCCGGCGCCTCCGGACCGGTGATCCACGCGGCCGTCGTGGCGATGTACGCCCGATCGGCGTCCGTCAGCCCCGATTCGCGGAAGAAGGTGATCGTCGCGGACCCGGCCGACACCTCACGCGGGAACGCGCGCTCGAGCGCCACGCGGGCCTGGATCGACTCCGTCGCCGGGGGGAGGAAGGTGCTCTGGTCGGTCGACCCGACCTTGGCCAGCGAGGGGGCGAAGGCGAGGGCCGCGATCGCCGCCGCTGACCAGGCGACGAGGATGACGAACCGGAACTTGAAGGTCAGCGAACCCAGGCGCTCGAACATGCCACGCTCCCGCCGTGTGATGGGACCGCCGGGCATCCGATGGACGGTGGTCGCGGAGGGGATGCCGCCGACAGGCGGCCGCCGCCACTGTCGGACGGCTCCCGACCGGCCCGCGTCTGTCGAACGTCCCGAAGACGGGGGCCGTTCGACGCGAATCCGAGGCCGCCCGCCGGCCGCCGGGCCGTCAACCTCCCGGGTCAGCGCCTGCGCGATGTCGGCCGGCGCGTCCGCGTCGAGCCCTTCGTGGCGGTAGACCTCCGCCGTGAAGTCGTCGAGCAGCGCGCGACCCCGCGCCATGACGGCCTCGGCCTCCGTCCGTCCCGAGGCGCCGAAGAAGTCGCGCTCGGCCAGGCGAGCGAACCAGCGCCGCAGCTTCTCCCAGTCGGTCTCGCTCTCCTCGAGCTCGGCGAACATGAACCGCTTCTTTCGCGTCTCGCGCCGGATCTCGTCCTCGAACCGCTCGACGCTCTCGATGATCTCGTCGTACTCGGCGTTCCGGGCCAGGTCGAACCGGCCGACCAGGTCCGCCTCCCAGGCCGTCGACGGCGACACCGTCTCAAGCAGGGAGACCTCCCCGCCGCCGGTCCGGATCCGGGCGCCGAGCTGGTCGAGCCCGGCTCGCAGCTCCGGCCGGTCGGGCAGGACGGCGACCGCCTGCTGGAGATAGACCGCGCCCAGCTGGCGGAGCTGCCGCCAGACGTACGTGCGGCGGCTCGACGAGCCGGCCTGGATGCGGTAGATCAGGAGCAGCCAGCGCTTCGTGGCGCCCGGCTGCCGGTCGGTCGTGGTCGTGGCCGTGGTCTCCCGTGGCGGCCGTGGCGCCGGCATGCCCGGCGCCCCGGCCATGAGGGTGCGACGCGTCGGACCCATGGTCAAGTGCCGACGTCGCGGCGGTGCATGCCCCACAGGCCCAGACCGAGCCCGCCGATCGCCAGGGCGAGACAGGCGACGATGCCCGCGACGTCCCACGAGCCGACCATCGGCTCGCCCATGTGCGAGCTGAGCGCGAGCTGCTGCACCCAGTCGGGGAGCCGGAGCGCCTCGGCCAGGAAGTCGACGAGGAACGTCCCGATCCCGACCACGACCACGACCGGAGCGGCCAGCGACGGCCGGGTCAGTCCCCCGACGGCGATGCCGACGCCGGCCATGGCCATCCCGTACAGGGCGAGGGCGATCGCACCGGCCGTCGGCTGCCAGGGATCGCTCCCGGCGAGGGCGACACCGATCCCCATCGAGGCCGCCAGCATCGCCACCGTGACGGCAATCGCCAGCCAGACCGCGATCCCGCTCGCGGTCGCCCAGCGGACCCGCGTCAGGGGCGTGCTGAGCAGGAGCTCGAGCCGCCCGCTGGACTCGTCCGAGGACCGTCCGGCCACGAACGTCGCCGCCGCCAGTGCCGTGAGCACCAGCCCGAGGTCCACGAAGGCCAGCTGGAGGAAGCCTGCCGTCGTGGTCATGTCGACCCCCGGGACCATGGTGCGGACCGCCTCGAGGAGGCCGGGCGACCGCTTCAGCTCGTCGGTGAACACGGTGCTTGAGATCGCCATCACGAAGTCGTACAGCCCGAGGCCGATGCCCCACGCCAGCGCCGACGGCAACAGCTCGCCGAGGGACCGGCTGATCGGTCCGCGGATGCCGAGCATGGCGCGCGGGAAGCTCGGGCGTCGGGATCGCGCTGGTGACGCCGACGTCGCGTCGGGCGAACGACTCGACGCCGATGGCGAGGAGGACGGCCGCGCCGACCAGCACGAGCCCCACGCCGGGCCAGTCGACCTGGCCGGCGAGCGGCAGGTGGTCGCGGGTCCAGGCGAACCAGGTCAGGTTGGCCGGCCCGTCGAAGCCCGGGACCAGCGTGCGGTAGCTGTTGAGCACGTAGCCCGCGACCATGATCGCGCCCGCCAACCCGGCGGCGGCGCCGCGACCGACGAGCCCGGCCAGGGCGAACGCGATCGACCCGGCGATCAGTCCCTTGGCCCCGAGGCCGATGGCGAAGCCGATCGCCGCATCCGGGGCGATCGCGTCCCCAGGCAGCCTGGCGAACCCCGCACCGGTGACCCACGTGATGGCCGCGATCAGGATCATCGCGATGGTCAGCGCGACGAGGTGACCGGCCAGCTTCTCGAGCGCGACGAGGCGCCTCGTCATCGGCGTGGCGAGGGCGAACTCGAGGCTGCCTCGGCGGGCCTCGCCGGCGAGTGTCGATGACAGGGCCAGGATCGACCACAGCCCGGCGAGCAGCGCGAAGTACGCGCCGTAATGCCACGAGATGAACCCGCCGAGCGTGTTCACGTTGACCGGGTCGCCATACAGACCGCGGAGGATGGGCGGCAGCTCCGAGGACAGCGTTGCGAGCTCGTGGCGCGTCTCGAGCGTCCCATAGGTGCTGGCCATGGTGGCGCCGCCACCCAGGACGATCCCGCCGAGCAGGGCGGCGATCGTGAACAGGCCGAGGCGCGAGTCCCGGACGGTCTTGCCGAAGACACTGCCCAGGCCGTACATCCGGCGGAACAGCGGCACATGTGGTGCAGCCGCGCGGAGCGACTGCCGCCCGGCGTCAACGGCCATGGTTGTTCACCTCGACGGCCTCGCGGCCGTACTGGGCCAGGAAGGTGTCCTCGAGGCTTGGCTCGCGGCTGGTGAAGTCGAGCAGGTCGTGTCCGGCGGCCGCTCTGGACGATGGGTGCCATCGAGCCGGTCACGCGCATGCGCAGGACATGGTCGTCCGCGACCACGTCGGTGACCCCCGGCAGTGCACTGAACTCGACGACTGCCGGGGCGTCGGCGAAGCGCAGCTCCACCTGGTGATGAGCGAGATCGCGGAGCGCGTCGACGCGGTCGACCATGACCAGCCGGCCGTCGCGAATGATGGCTACCCGGTCGCATGTCTTCTCGACCTCGCCGAGGATGTGCGAGGAGAGGAACGCCGTGCGCCCCTCGGAGACGGTCTCGCGCAGGAGCTGGAAGAACGTCTGCTGGACGAGCGGGTCGAGGCCGCCGGTCGGCTCGTCGAGGACGAGCAGCTCGGGCCGATGCTGGAGCGCGATGACCAACCCGACCTTCTGCTTGTTGCCGCGTGAATACTCGCGGAACCGCCTCGTCGGATCGAGGTCGAACCGGGCGACGAGGTCGGCCTGGTAGAGCGGGTCGACGCCGCCGCGGAGGTTGGCGAAGTACTCGATCGTCTGTCCGCCGGTCAGCCGATCGAACAGGGCGAACTCGCCGGGCAGGTAGCCGACACGGCGATGGATGGCCGGTGGATCGGCGCTCGTCTCGACGCCGAACACGAACGCGTGCCCGCTCGTCGGCCGAATGAGGTCGAGCAGGATGCGGATCGTGGTCGTCTTGCCGGCACCGTTGGGGCCGAGGAAGCCGAAGATCTCACCCGGTTGGACCTCGAGGTCGATGTCGACGATCCCGCGATGCGGTCCGTAGAACTTGGTGAGCGCCTCGGCGCGGATGACCGATTCCATGGCGAGCCCTCCGATCGCTCCCGTCCGGCCGCCGGGCGAGGTCGGGGCCGATCAGGGTCGGAGGACCGACTCGCGGGGGCACCCGGCGCTGGTCTGGCGAGCGAACGACGGCGGGGCTGCGGACCCGCTGGACGAGCCACCTCGCAGGCGTGCCACCACGTCCCTGGCTCGATCTCTGCGGATCCCGGGCAGTACACCGCGCCGGCCCGGCCGTCGACAGTGCCGTAACGCCCGTTGCGTGTGACAAGTGTCACAAAGCGCAGGTGTCACGCAGCGGCGCGGCGCCCGCTTCGAACGGGGTGGGGACGTCATGTCCCGAGCACGGACTGGGGCGGCCAGTCGATCCAGACCGCGACCAGTACCGCCACGTTCACGGCGAGCGCGGCGATCGTGTTGAACGCCGGCCACGTGCCGATGAACAGGACGATCCCGATCGCCGAGACGACCGCCGAGCCCAGGGCGACGGACTGCCAGACCTCCGCCGGCAGGACCAGGCCCCAGAACGACAGGGCGGCCATCCCGAACCCGACCATGGCGGCGATCCAGAACGCGCTTGCCAGGGTGGCCGCCGTCTCGGCGGGCAATGAGGGCATCAGCCAGGTTCGTGCAGCAGCCCAGTCACCCGTGCGCGCTGTGGGGCGGACGCGGATCCACAGCAGCGCGCCGAGCGCTCCGCCGTGACCGAGCCCATGGACCAGCAGCACGGCGCCGATCACGATCCGGAGCATCTCGTTCGACATGCTGCCTCTATCAGGCGGCTGTGCCCGGCAGGCGGCCGTCGGCCGTCGTGCGGGTCGCGGTGTGCCGGTCCGCGGCGGCGACGAGGATTCCCATTCGTCTCTCCAGCGTCGTGGATCGCGAGGCCGACCAGCTCAACCGACCTCGGAGGCCACCTGCTCGGCAAGCTGCTCGGCCCAGCGCTTCGCCCGGTCTTCCTCGCCCTCGATCAGCGGCCCGGTGAAGCCGGCCACCAGGAAGCTCTCGGGGGCGGCCACCAGGTGGCAACCGGCCGCCTCCAGGCGCGCCGCAATGGTCTCCGACGCGGCGGCGTTCTTCTCGGTCGGCGTGCCCATCCGCGTGTCGAACGCCGCGGCCGGGACGCTGCCGAACCCCTGGCGTTTGAGCCCGTCGAGGAACGACCGCACGATCAGCCGGCGGCCGAACATCTGGGTCGGAGCGCCGACGATCAACAGGTCGACCGGGTCGCCGCCGAGCGCCCGCGCGTCCCTTGCACCGACCACCTGGACGCTGTGCCGAGGCTCGAGCGCGGAACCGATCGTCCTGGCGATCCGTTCGGTGTTGCCGAACTGGCTGCCATACACGACGAGAACGTTCACTCCGCGTCTCCTTCTGGGCCGGCCGGTGCGCCGCCAACGCTGCCTCGCGAATGCTCGGCCTCGCGCCGGATCCGCACCAGTGCCGCTCGGACCGATTCCCGGGCAGATCGCGCAGCCGGGCTCGGTCGGCACTCGCCCCGTGACGGACGGCCCTACCCGGCTCGCCGCGACGGGCGCACGATCGGGACCGGCGAGCCGATCGCCGGCCGCCGAAAGGAGCGAGCCCATGTCTGTCCTCGTCGCGTATGCCAGTCGCCACGGTGCGACCCAGGGGATCGCCGAGCGGATTGCCGAGACGCTGCGGTCCGAAGGGTTGGACGCGGAGGCACGTCCGGCCGGATCGGTCAAGTCGCTGGACGGCTTTGACGCCTTCGTGATCGGGAGCGCCGCGTACATGCACCACTGGCTCAAGGACGCGGCAGACCTGGTCCGCCGGAACCGGCGGGTGCTGCGGGAACGACCCGTCTGGCTCTTCAGCAGCGGACCGATCGGGGGCCCGATCGATGCCAAGGGTCGCGACCAGCGGGCCGGCTCGGTTCCGAGGGAGATCATCGAGTTTGCGCCCGGCCTGCAGGCCCGCGACCATCACGTCTTCTTCGGGTCGTACGAGGTCCAGCGCAAGCCGATCGGCCTGGCCGAGCGACTGGCGGCGCCCTTCCTGTCGCACCTGCCGGCCGACGCCAGGGAGGCGATGCCCGAGGGGGACTTCCGGGACTGGCCCGAGATCGAGGGATGGGCGCGCGAGATCGCCCACGATCTCGCACCCGCACCCGCACCCGCGATCGTGGCGGGGGAGCTGCGGCCATGACCACCTCGCTTGCTCCGGCGGAGCCGCGGCTCCCCTACGGGCCGCTCATGACCCGGCTGCTGCCCGAAGTCCAGCGCGGCTTCCGGTACGTCAACCGCTACGCCGCGGTGCCGCTCCTCCAGGCCGGGCTCGGCCCGCTCTGCAACACGCCGCTGACCGGCTCATTGATGGTCCTCCGCACCCGGGGACGGACGTCCGGCCTCTGGCGCGAAGCACCGCTCGGCTACCTCATCCTCGACGGCCACGTCTACTGCACGGCGGGGTTCGGCTACCGGACGCAGTGGCTCCGGAACATCCAGGCCGACCCGCGGGTGGAGGTCCTCCTTCCCACGATGGCCCTGTCCGGCGTGGCCGAGGAGGTCACCGACCCGGCCGAGTGGAACCGGGGCATGCGCGCCCTGCTGGCGAGCCTCGGGATCATCAGCCGGGCCATGATCGGGGACGTGCGCCGGGCCTCCGACGAAGGGCTCCAGGCCATGGCCGGCGGGCTTCCGCTGGTGCGCGTCCGGGTGACCGGGCTGGGAGTGGGCCCGTTCGATCCGGGCGGCCGTGGCTGGGTCCTGCCCGACGCTGCTCGGCGTCGCCTGGCTCGGCAATCGGCTGTGGGGCCGGCTGCGTCGATCGCGACCGCGCTGAGCGTCGGCCGGACCCGGGCCGCGCCGGCCGGCCCCGGCCGGACCGCCCGGGGCCGCGCCGGGCTGAGCTGTGAAGCGCCGCCGGCTCCCGCCGGTCAGTTCCGGTACGTCGCGGGAATGATCGTGTCGTTGAGCCATTGCTGGACCGCGTCGGCCTGCTCGAAGGCAACCGAATGCGCCGCGCCGGCGGTGGGAAGGGCCGGATCGCCCCGAAGCGACGGGCCGATCTTCGTTCCCCCTCGTCGCGCGGAACCGCGCAATCCGGCACCGCGGTCGTGCACAATGTGCCGACGCCCGGGGACCGTCGCACACCACCGAGGGAGGGGTTCGTCCCGTGACCGCTGCGGCGCTGCCGATCCAGCCATCGCCGTTCGCCGTCCTTCGCACGCGGGCGTTCGTCTACATCTGGAGCGCCCAGCTCGTCTCGACGATCGGCGACGCGCTGACCAGCCTGGCCGCCGGGATCATCGTCTACCGGCTGACCGGCTCCGCCCTGAGCGTCGGGCTGATGCTGATGGCGACGGCCGTGCCGGCCCTGGTCTTCGGGCTCATCGCCGGCGTCGTGGTCGATCGCTACGACCGCAAGCGGATCATGATCGCGGCCGACCTGCTCCGGGCGGCGGTGGTCTTCACGATCCCGTTCCTGGTCAACGTCCACGTCGCCTGGCTGTACGTCGCGGTCATGGTCTCGGCCTCGATCACCCAGTTCTTCTCGCCGGCCAACGACTCGGTCCTGCCGGAGATCGCGCCCGAAGAGGAGCTCGGTGCGGCCAACTCGATCATGGCCATCGCCCAGTTCGGCTCGACCGCGGTCGGCTTCGCGCTGGCCGGGCTGCTGGCCTCGTCGCAGTCGATCGACGTCGTCTTCTGGATCGACGCGGCGACGTTCCTCTTCTCGGCGTTCATGATCAGCCTGGTCCGGATCGCGCCGCTCGTGGTCGAGGAGCTCACCACGGTCCGCGAGATGATCCGCAACCTGACCTTCGGTGCCCGCTTCATCGCCCGGACGCCGATCCTCCGATCGCGTCAACCTCGTCAAGGCCCCGGTCCTGGTCTGCGTTCGGGATGCAGAACGTGCTGCTGCTGCCGTTCGCGATCAGCGCCCTGCACGCCACCGAGTTCGAGTACGGGATCCAGGAGGGCCTGACGTCGGTCGGCTTCGTGGTCGGCAGCCTGCTCATGGCCCGGCTCTCCGACCGCCTGCGCGAGGGCCAGTGGCTCGTCCTGAGCTGGACGGGCATGGGGCTGTTCGGCCTCGCCTACGCGCTCCAGTCGTCGGTCTGGGCTGGCGATCGGCCTGATCGCGCTGTCGGGCCTGCTCAACGCGCCCTCGTTCGTGGCCGGCCGGCTGATCAACCAGCGGCACACGCCGCGCGAGATGCGCGGCCGGGTCTTCTCCACGAGCGGGCGTCATCTCGACCGTGCTCTTCCTGGTCGGCATGGGGCTCGCCGGCCTGGCCGACGTCCTCGACGTGCGGCTGCTCTTCGTCGCCAGTTCCGTCGTCGTCGTGGCGGCCGGCCTCCTCACCGCCGTCCTGCCGGGTCTCGGCCAGCCGGCCGCCGAGTGGCGTCGCGCGATCGGCCTGCTGCGTGGCGCCGGGTCCGCGCCCGGGCATGGCCTATGGCCGCCCCGCGAGCATCACCGATCTCGAGACGCTGCTCGGCTACGTCCCGGCGCTGGCCGGCCTGCCGCCGCGCGACCGCGAGGCCCTGGTGACGCCACCGCTCGGGTGCGCGATGCCGCTGCCGGGACCGCGATCATGCGAGCCGGCGACGCCAGCGACGCCGCCTACTTCGTGCTCGGCGGCCGGGCCGTGGCCGGGCTCGCGCGCGAGGGCGAGCCGCAGCACACCCTGTCGACGATGACCGCCGGCGACATCTTCGGCGAGATCGCGGCGCTGACCGGCGGGACGCGAACCGCCGACGTCGTGGCCGAGGAGCCGACGCACGTTGCTCGAGGTCCCGGCCGACACGCTCCGGCTCCTGATGGCGCGTCCCCGAGTTCAGCCAGCTCGTCCAGGGCAAGATGAGCGAGCGCCTGGCCCGGACGGCGAGCCTCGCCGACCTGCCGCGGTTCGGCGGGATCGACCACGGCGCCCTTCGCCAGGCGCGTGCCGAGGTCGCCGCCTCGACTCTTGCCGACGGGGACGGCGCGGGCTGACCCTCGGGACTGCCGGTCGATTACCCTCGCGGGTGATGTCGGCACGACGACCCGCGACGTCGCACGGCGAACCCGTTCTGACCCGGCGCGCCCTCAACCGGGCGCTGCTCGAGCGCCAGTTCCTCCTCCGCCGTGTGTCGATGCCGGCCGAGTCGGTGATCGAGCACCTCGTCGGGCTGCAGGCCCAGGTCCCGACCGATCCGTACGTGGCGCTCTGGAGCCGGATCGACGGGTTCAGGCCGGAGGAGCTGTCGGACCTGATCGAGACGCGTCGCGCGGTGCGCGCAACGGCGATGATGCGCACGACCATCCACCTGTTCACGGCCGAGGACTGGCTTGCCCTGCGACCGGTCCTGCAGGTCGTGGCGGAGCGCGGATTCTCGGACGGGCAGCCCGTTCGGGCGCCGGCTGGCCGGGATGGACGTCGAGGACGTGCTCGAGGCGGGTCGCGCCCTCCTCGCCGAGCGACCCCGGACGATCGGTGAGCTCGGCACGCTGCTCCACGAGCGCTGGCCGGACCGCGACGCGACCTCGCTCGGCTACGCGATCCGGTTGATCGTACCGCTCGTCCAGATCCCGCCCCGCGGGCTGTGGGGTCGAAGCGGCCAGCCGGTGCTCGCGACCGCCGAATCGTGGCTGGGCCGGTCGGTCGGTGACCGACCCGGCGCCCGATGCCGATGGTCCGGCGGTACCTGGGCGCCTTCGGACCGGCGACCGTCATGGATCTCCAGTCGTGGTGCTGGCTGACCCGTCTGGCCCCGGTGGTCGAGCGCCTACGACCACACCTGCTGACCTTCCGCGACGAGCATGGGCGCGAGCTCTTCGACCTGCCGGATGCCCCGCGGCCGGATCCCGAGACGCCGGCGCCGCCGCGGTTCCTGCCGACCTACGACAACATCGCGCTGTCGCACAAGGACCGGTCGCGGATCTACGGCGACCTCGGCAACCGGACCGTCGTGGGTGACGACGCCGTCAATCGAGTCTTCACCAGGGGCTCCGTGCTGGTCGACGGGTTCGTGCTGGGCGGCTGGCGGCTCGACCGGAGCGGTGATCGGACGACCCTGGTGGTGATCCCGCTCCGGCCGCTCGACCCGGCCGACCGGCCGGCGGTGACGGACGAAGGGATGCGACTGCTCGGTCTCGTCGCGGCCGGGTCGTCGACGCGCGACGTGCGCTTCGAGGCGGTGCCCTGACAGGCTAGCCGTGATTTACGGACACGGAGGTTGCGGTGGACGTCGCGGCCGGACGGTCACGCAACTCCTCAGCTACGGACTGGTACGGACGAGATCTGCCCGGCGAACCGGGTCCGGCAGCCAGGTCCACGCTCAGCCGCAGGGCCGACACGGCTCGATCGACGGGGACGCGCCGCGTACCAGTCTGCTGGTGCGGATCTGCGTCGGGCGAGATGCCCGGCGCGGTTGTCGACAACCTGATCGGTCACCACGGCTAGCCGCCCGGGGCGACGATGGACTCG
The DNA here is from genome assembly GCA_963806175.1 of uncultured Chloroflexia bacterium. GTDB lineage: Bacteria > Chloroflexota > Limnocylindria > Limnocylindrales > CSP1-4 > SPCO01. Next base: position 1,295,836 of record CAWDXA010000011.1, on the reverse strand, counting down.
ACCACGACGGGGCCGTCCGGCCGTCCGACGATCGCCACGTAGGCGCCGCTGAAGGTCGCGACGACGGCCGCAGCGCTGGTCACCGTGGCGTCGAGCTCGATGCGCGCCTGGCCACGCCGGCGGAGCGAGCGCATGAACCGGTCCCACACCAGCTCCCCCGGGGAGTCGCATGTCGCGACGAATTCGCCGTGGATCGGCAGCCGGTACTCGGTCGAGCCGCGCTGGATCACGACCCGCCCGACGTCGCCGGTCGCCTGGACCCGGAGGTGCACCAGGGTCCAAGCGGCCAGAATGGCCACGGACGCGCAACTGCCGCCGAACACGGTGCTCCGGTGGTTGACGTTCGGCTCGAGCGGGGCACGGAGCGCCACGCGCTGCACGGTCGCCTCGATGACGCCGATGCCCATCGCCCGCGAGATCGGGATGTGCTCGTGGAGATAGGCCTCGACCGCGTCCGGGCTCACGGGATCGCGTCGCCGGCGTTCCATGTCTGGACGACAGGCGAGCCGCGTTCCCAGCCGAGGACCGAGATCGTGCCGGTGTCGAGGGCGAACCATCCGCCCGATTCCGGCGGGAGACCGAGCCAGCGAGCGGCCAGGACCCGGAGCAGGTGTCCGTGCGCAAAGACAAGGGCGTCGCCGGCGACGCCGGCGGCGCGGACCCTGGTCACGACCCGGTCGGCTCGGGTCGCAACGTCTGCGATGGTCTCGCCCCCGGGCCACGGGCCGCGCCAGATCGTCCAGTCCGGGTAGTCGGCGCGGATGTCGGCCGTCTCCCGCCCCTCCAGCGAGCCGTAGTCCCATTCCGCCAGGTCGGGGTCGGGCTCGGCGACGGCACCGAACCCGGCCAGCGCCGCGGTCTCGCTCGCCCGCGACAGCGGGCTGGTCAGGACGAGGCCGAACCGATGACCGGCGAGCCGTCCGCCCAGGGCGCGGGCCTGCTCGCGGCCGAGGTCGGTCAGCGGCACGTCGGTCCGACCGGTGTGCCGGCCGAGCCTGGCCCACTCCGTCTCGCCGTGGCGCACCAGCCAGAGATCGCCGAGCCGGCCCGGGGTCGCGTCGCCGGCCGGCCGTCACGTCGCCCCGAGGTCGGTGTCCGGACGCGCGGCGTCGGCCGGGATCGGCGGCAAAGAACTGCGCGCGTCTTCCAGCCGAGGACGCGAGGCGAGCAGCGATGCCGGGCACCTGCCCGATCACCGTGTTGTAGCGATAGACCTGGTCGTTGTAGAGCTCGCGCCGGTCGGCGATCATGGACTCCAGCCGCTCGATCTCGTCCTGCAGGTCCTGGACGTTGCCCTGGGACTTGAGATCCGGGTAGCGCTCGACGACCGCGAACAGCGAGCGGACGGCCGAGCTCGTCGCGTCCGACGTCACGGCCTGGTCGGGGATCGGCGCCGTCGGCGAGTACGCGGCCCGCGCCCGGGTCACCTGCGGTCAGCACGTCACGTTCGAAGGTCATCAGCCCTCGAACGGCGGCCACCAGGTTCGGCAGCTGGTCGTGGCGCTGCTTGAGCACGACGTCGATGTTCGCCCAGGCCTTGTCGATCCGCTGCCGGAGGGCCACGATCGCGTTGTAGCTTGCCAGCACGACGTAGCCGGCGATCGACCACGACCAGCGCGACCGCGAACAGCGCCGCCAGGACGGGCGGGTTCACGTGCCGAACCCGCCGCTGAGCGAGAGCGCGAGAACCAACGCCGAGGCGATCGCCAGGCCGGCACCCAGCAGGCCCGCGGCGAAGCGGGCCTGGTCCGCGATCCGACGACCGTGCCCGGCGTGCCGTAGGCGATCAGGAGCGGGACCTCCTCCGACGCCGCGAGGACCAGGGCGTCGGGCGCGATCTCGAACCGCCGCTCCGCCCTGGCGGCCGCGTCCGCGGTGGCGAGCGGCAATGGCGTCGGCGGCCGGATCGATCACCGGCCGGGCTGACTGGCCGGCCGATCCCGAAGCCGGGGATCGCGGCGTTGCCCCAGGCGGCATCCGGGTCGTCGGCCAGGCTGCCCGCCGCGCGCGCCGCCGCCATGTCGGCGGCGATCTCGGGATCCGCCTCGAGGTCACCGCCGCCGAGGCCGAGATCCGCGCCCGCCGGGTCGTCCAGGTCCCGGAACGGCAGCGCCCGGCCGACGATCGTGACGGCGTCGCCGGGCTCGAGCCGGTGTTCGCGGTACTCGCGGCGACGGCCCTGCCCCCGCAGGCCCATCCAGGCCGGTGCGTCGCCGGTCGTCGGCGGCTCGTGGACGGTGAGCAGCTCGGCGATCGCCGCAGCCTCATCGATCTCCGCCGTTTCGGTGGCGGGGCCGGTCCGGATCGCGAGACCCGGCGGGGGATCACCGGCGAGGCCGGTCTGGTCATGGAAGCGCAACGGGGCATCCACGCGGGCGCCGCGCGGGAAGACGCGGAGCGTGCCGGTCGGGTCTCGGACCTTGAAGCCGACCGAGCGCTCCTCCGTGTAGGCGCTGTCCGGCAGCGAGCCGTCGCCGCCGTTGCCGATGGACGCGCGGTAGTACACGCACGGCGTGCTCTGCAGCAGCGACACCAGCGTCAGCTCGGCCGGCTCGATGGTCCCGCTGATCCGCACCTCACCCGCCGCCGCCGAACTGATCGTGGACGTGGAGGTGTCGCCGACGCGCAGCGCGGATCGATACCCGGCGAGACCGCGGACGACCAGCCAGAGGCCGGCGAGCACGCCGGCGACGGACGCCGTCAGGACCCACGACATCGACGATGACACCCGCGCATCGTACGGGACCGCGCACCCGCCGGAGCGGGGGACCGGCCGAGGACCACCGGGGTGCGGCCAACGACCGCCGGGGGCCGGACGACGGGCTATTCGGTGGGCCGCCGAGGTCGCATCGCGGCGAGGAGCAGGAGCACGCCCAGGCCGATGATCCCGATCGGCCACCACACGTGGAAGTCGAACCACGGGATCGCCTCGCGCGCCAGGAACAGGGCACCGACCAGGATCAGGACGGCCCCCAAGATCAGCCCGGCCTCGCCCGAATCGAGCGCCTGGTGACGTCGCGCCCGCCTGGCCGCCCGGCGGGAGGCGCGCCATTCGGAGCGAGTCTGGAACGGCGGGGGTGTGGTCGACGCGCCCCAGGACGGCGTCGAAGCCGGTCCGGGCGCCGGCGGCGCTGCGGACGCGACGGCATCGCCGCTCGGGGGGACGACGCCGCCGGGAGCCGGGACACCGGGCGGCCACGGTTCCACGGGCCCGTCCGGTACGACGATCGCCATCACGACGTAGACCAGCACGGCGATGCCGCCGGTCAGGATGGCGAGCAGCGCCCAGACGATGCGAACCAACGACGGATCCGCGTCGAGCGTCTCCGCCACGCCGGCGGCGACGCCGGCCAGCATCCGATCGTCGCGCGAGCGGTGGAGGGGCTCAGCCACCGCAGGTCGCGCCGCTCCGGTCGAGGCTCACCGAGCCGGCATTGGCCTGGGCGTCGAGGTCGATCCTGATCGCCGCGCTGTCGTAGCCCGGCGTCTGCCAGGTCGAGCCGTTCTTCGTGAGGCCCGGGAAGTCATAGCTCGCGAGGATGCTGTCGTCGGTCTGGATCCGGATTCCGCTGTCTGGCGCCGCGCACAGCTCGACGGAGCCCGCGTTGACCTCCAGCGACACGCTGACCGACTGGTGCGGCAACGTCAGCGTGATCGACCCCGCATTGACATTGACCCGGACGCTGTCGATCTGGCGGACGGACCCGAGGTCCACCGTCGTGGACCCCGCGTTGAGCGTCGTCTCGAAGCGGCCCAGGTCGGCCCCGGCGAGATTGACCGTCGACGACCCGGCGTTGAGCGTCAGCTGCGCCTCGAGCTGCGGACCGTCCGGGAGGGTCACCCGCCAGGTGTCGCGCCCGCTGAGGGCGCCGAACAGGCCCCGGTCGGTGTTGCGAGTGCTCACCCGCAGCGAGTCGTTGCTGGCCGAGACGTTTGGCCCGTTCCCGTCGCGGTCCGTTCCTTCGAGCTGCCAGTTGCTGCCCGGAGCGACCGCCACGGTCAGGTCGCCGCAGCTGAGGTCGAGATCGATCGATGCCGCGCCCGCCGTCAGCGCACCCTGGCGCGACTCGAAGGCCGTCGTCCCCCGGTCCGATCCGCAGCCGATGTCGACGCCGCCGATGCTCCCGGCGAGCAGCCCGCCGACGATGATTCCGAAGGTCGCCGCCACGATGAACCCACCCAGGAACCCGTAGCGGGTCCGGGACAGGATCAGCCCGACCCCGATCCCGACCAGGATCAGCGGCCACAGGTTGCCGACGTTGCCGAGCTGGTCGCCGGACAGATAGCCGGCCCGGACGGCCAGCGGGATCGACCCGGCGAGGATCAGGAAGACGCCCCAGCCGAGGAAGCCACGATGGATACGCATGGCGAGAGCCTACCCGAGGGATCGCCGGTGGCAAACGGCCAAATGGCCTGAACCCCGCGGGCGGTGGGGCCCCTGTGCTAGCCTCGCGCCGGGCGGGCCGGCAGATCGGACCGCTGTCCAAGCCTGGAGACGGAGGGCCGGCGTGCGCCTCAGCGGGTGGCAATCTCGAGCACCCAACCCCGAGATGATGGCGTCGAAGGTCCTCGGGCCGGCCATCGAGGCGCTGGTCCTGCTCGGTGCGGATCGGGATCCGGAGTGCTGGGTCTCGTGGGGCGACGATCCAGGCGCGCGGTACACGATCCTCGCGCTCGCCGGAGCCGGTCTGGCCGTCGTCAACGTGCGCGTGAACGTGCCCGGCGAGGGACCGCGCGCCGCCGGCAAGATCGTGCGCTGGCAGCGGGTCTCGATCGGTGAGCTGTCGGTCGAGATCCACGGCGGGCACCGGCTCATCACGTTCCAGCTCGAATCCCAGATCCTCCACGGGTCGGATGCCGAGGCCGACGAAGTCGGGCGGTTCGTCGGTGCCGTCTTCGCGGCGATCGACGGGCGTGCTGCGCCGACGGCCGGCGCGATCGCACTGCCCGGTCCGGCCGACGGAGGATCGTCGGATCCGGCCGCTCGATAGCCGGTCGAGTCTGACGACGCCGACGCCCACCCCGGACGCCCGGCCGGACGGCCTTCCGGCCTGGCGTCGCCGGCTGCGGTACTGGATGTCGCGGATCGCCGTCTGGGTCCTTGTTCGGAGCTACGTGCGGGTCCGTCTCACGGGGCGTGAACGGCTGCCGCCCGGACCGGCCATCTACTGCTTCAACCATCTTGGCTGGGTGGACCCGTTCGTGCTGATGGCAGTCCTCCCGATGCGCCCACGGCTCTACTTCTTCGGTCCGAAAGAGGAGGACATGCGGGTCGGCGCGCGTAACCGGCTGATGGCCTGGACCGGCTCGCCCATCCCGTTCCGGCCGGAGAAGACCGACCTGCTCGGCGTGACACGTCGGGTCCAGGCGATCCTGGCCGGCGGAGCCGTCATCGCCATCGCCGGTGAGGGCCGGATCCACGCCTCGGAATCGGAGCTCTGGCCGATCGACGAAGGCACCGCGTTCTTCGCACTGCGCGCCTCGGTCCCGATCGTGCCGATTGCGATCAACGGGACGAGCTGGCTGCACCTCGGGGCGAAGGTCGGCGTCCGGGTGGGCGAGCCGATCCAGGCCGTCGGTCGTGCCGATCGGGAAACCGTCGGGGCCCTGACCGGGCAAACCTGGGCGGCCCTCCACGAGATGGTCCGGGACGCGCCGGACGTGCCGGAACCGGGGCGATTCGGGCGGTGGCTCACCGAGCGGTTCAACGACTGGCCGGAAGGATCGCGCGAGGCGACCCGGGCGGCCGGAGCGACCGGGCGGGCGAGCGACGGCTGACCGTCTGGCATACTGCGGAGCAATTCCGAGGACGCAGGAGGGATCGTGGGCGCGACTGGGTTGTCAGCCGATCCGGCGGAGTACAAGGCGCGGCTCGCGGATCAGTCCGATGAGCAGATCGACGCCTGGGCCGCCGAGTTGATGCGAGACGTGGCGATCCGGCGTGGCGTCGTCCGGGTGGTCGAGGACTTCCGGACCGCGAGCGGTATCGACGAGCGATCTTTCGAACGGGTGTTCGCTTCCGGCGGCGGTCCGCCCGCAGTGGTCGGCCGCGATGCGTCGGGACGGCTCATGGTCCCGGCGATCACGCTGCACGCCCTGGTGCCGGGGATCCGGGCGCAGGTCGCGGACGCGCGCGACCGCCTGATCGCCTACCTGGTCGCCAATTTCGGGGAGATCGTCTACGTCTGAGGTGCCCCGGGCACCCCTGGCGGTCATCGGCGGCCTCGTCCGGCTGGTTCACCCGTTCCCGATCCTGCTCGACGGGATCGCGAGCGGAGCGGTTGGCCTGCTTGCCGGGGGAGCAGCGGGAACCGGCCTCAGGCTCGGCGTCGCGATGCTGGCCCTGCAGGCCTCGATCGGCGCGCTCAACGACCTGGTCGATGCGCCGCATGACGCCGGCCGGAAGCCCGGCAAACCGATTCCTGCCGGGCTCGTCGCCCCGGGCCTGGCGCGCGCGGTCGCGATCGGATCGGCGGCCGTCGGGATCGTCCTGGCGGCCGTGTCCGGCCCTGGTCTCCTCCTCCTGGCGGGGGTCGTGCTGGCCATCGGCTGCGGGTACGACCTCGCGGCCAAGGGGACGGCCTGGTCCTGGCTGCCGTTTGCCCTCGGCATTCCGTTGTTGCCGGTCTTCGGCTGGTACGGCGCCGTCGGCAGCCTGCCGACGCCGTTCGTGGTACTGGTGCCGACGGCGATGCTGGCCGGGGCCGCGCTCGCCATTGCCAACGCACTCGCCGACGTGCACCGCGACCGGGCCGCCGGGGTCGGCTCGGTGGCCATCGGCCTTGGCCCGCGCGCGTGGGCGGTCGGCGCGATGCTCCAGGCGGCGGTCGGCTTCGTCGCGACCGTGTCCGCATGGGCCGCGGACGCGGGCACGCCGATCGTCGTGACGGTTGCCCTGTCCAGTGCCCTGGTCCTGGTCGGTGCGGGCCTCGGGCGTTCCCGTTCGCCGGCGCTGCTGGAGCGCGCCTGGGAGGTACAGGCGGTCGGGACCGCGGTGCTGGCGATCGGCTGGCTGTGGGGGGTCGCGGGAACGGGATGAGTCGGGTCAGACGTCCGGGTTATCGGACCGGACGATCGCGATCGCGTTCTCCAGCTTGAGCTTGGCGATCGTCAGGTATTTCGCGAGGTTGGCCCGGTCCGTGACGGGAATCGCGCCGCGCAGTTCCGGGCTGCGCAGGAGCGCCACGAGGGTCTCGACCGCATCGGCGAGGCCCTGCTTGGCGTCCATCAGCGAATCGTCGGTGACCGCGGGCGACGGCCGGGCACCCGACCAGTCCTCGGCTGGTATGGGTCCCGGGGTGGCCGCCGGTGCGGCCGACGCCCCCCGCGCGTCGGCGCCGTCGACCGGAGCGTCCGGCCGCGAACGCCGTCCCTCGATCTTGTCGCGCAGCTTGATGAGCGTCAGTTCGCCGCGCGCGACCTGGGCCGCGAGCCGCCGCCGCTTCTTCGGGTCGTCGACCTTCATCAGCTCGTAGGCGTGCGACAGGCTGTCCTTGCGCAAAGACACCAGCTCGCGGATCTCGGGCGGCGCATCGGCCAGCCGCAGCCGGTTCTCCAGGTATCCCTTGTCCTTGCCCAGCTTGTCGGCCAGCTTGCGGATGCTGTAGCCGTGTTCGCGGACCATCCGGTCGAACATGGCAGCTTCGTCGAGGGGCGTCAGGTCCTCGCGCTGGAGGTTCTCGATGATGGCGATCTCGAGCGCGGTGTCGTCGTCGATCTCCTCGATCAACGCAGGGATGGTCTCGAGTCCGGCAAGGCGCGACGCGCGCCAGCGTCGCTCGCCGGCGACGATCTGGTACGTGTTCGGGCCGAGTGGGCGGACCAGGATGGGTTGCAGGACGCCATGCTCGCGAATCGATGCCGACAGCTCGTCGAGCGCCTCCTGTTCGAAGACGAGACGCGGCTGTTCGGGGTTCGGCTCGATCCGATCGACGTGGACGATTCGCACGCCGACGGAACGGGTCGATCCGCCGGGGGACAGGAGGCTGACGATAGACGGTGACAGCTCGCTCTCCTCGGACAGGCGGCGGGCTGCGGCGGCACGGAAATCAGTTCGGGCCAAGGTCGATCACCTCGCGTGCAAGTTCGCGGTAGGTCCGCGCCGCTTCGCTCGAGCCGGCGTACGACGTGATCGGTCTGCCCACGAGCGGCGCTTCGCCGAGCTTCACGGTGTTCCGGACGATGCTGTTGAACACGTAGTGGTCGCCGACGACGCGAAGCTCATCCAGCATGTCGCGGGCGAGGTTGGTGCGGCTGTCGTAGAACGTGGGGAGCAGCCCGAGGATGCGCAGATCGCGATTGAGCTTGAGGCGGATGGCGTTGATCACCTTGACCAGGTTGTTGAGGCCCTTCATCGCGTAGTACTGCGTCTGGACCGGGATGATCACGCCGGCCGACGCGACGAGCCCGTTGACGGTGAGCAGGCCGAGGTTTGGCGGGCAGTCGATCAAGACGTAGTCGTAGGCGTCGATCTGGCCCTCGAACGCCTCTCGCAGGATCTGCTCGCGACCGAGGGCCGTGAACAGCTCGCCCTCGGTCGACGCCAGATCGATGTGCGCCGGAGCCACGTCGATGCCGGCGATCTCCGTCGGCAGGATCACGTCGGTCAGTGTCGATCGGCCGTCGGCCAGCACGTCGGCCATCGACCGCTCGACCGTGTTGAGGTTGATCCCGAGACCCGCGGTCAGGTTCGCCTGCGGGTCCATGTCGACGCACAGCACGCGATAGCCGTGTTCCGCCAGCGCACCGGCAAGGTTGATCGCCGTCGTCGTCTTCCCAACGCCGCCTTTCTGATTGGCGATCGAGATCACGTTCGGCACCAGGGCATCACCTCGACAAACTGCGCACGGACGGACGATGTCTACTCAGCAGGGGCGCGTGGCGTCATGCTACCCCGTCCGAAGCCTCTCCGGGCACCCCGGTTATCCACACGCGCGGCGAGTTGTTCACCGAATCTGTGGATATCCGAGCCGCGTCATCGGGAATCCGGAGCGACCCGCAGCGACATCCGGCTGTGTCTCATCCAATCGACTGTGCGCGGCTATGATGGGCGTCCGTCTTTGCGCAAGGACACCTGGAGGTCCCGCCGCGGTGTCGACGAACGATGAGCGACTGCGTCAGCTCGATCGGATGCGAGCCGAGGCACTGCTTGGCGGGGGAGCGGTCAGGATCGAGCGGCAGCACGCCTGGGGCAAGCTGACCGCACGCGAACGACTCGATCTGCTGCTCGACCCGGGCTCGTTCGTCGAGCTCGATGCCTTCGTGACGCACCGCGCGACCGAGTTCGGCCTCGACGAGCAGCACGTCCTCGGCGACGGCGTCGTCACCGGCCACGGCACCATCGACGGCCGTCTCGTCTTCGTGTTCAGCCAGGACTTCACGGTCTTTGGCGGGTCGCTTTCGGAGGCCTACGCCGAGAAGATCTGCAAGATCATGGATCTCGCGTTGAAGGTCGGGGCTCCGATCGTCGGCCTCAACGACTCGGGCGGTGCGCGGATCCAGGAGGGCGTGGCCTCGCTCGGTGGCTACGCCGAGATCTTCCTGCGAAACGTGCTCGCGTCCGGCGTCGTCCCGCAGATCAGCGTGGTGATGGGCCCGTGCGCCGGCGGTGCCGTGTACTCCCCGGCGATCACCGACTTCACGATCATGGTCGAGGGCTCGAGCTACATGTTCGTCACCGGACCCAACGTGGTCAGGACGGTGACCCACGAGGAGGTCGACTCGGAGTACCTGGGCGGCGCGACCACGCACACGACGAGGAGCGGAGTGGCGCATCTGTCCGCCCCGACGAAGCCGCGGCCCTCGATGCCGTGCGTGCGATCCTCGCGCACCTTCCGCAGAACAACGTGGCGGAGCCACGACGCGTATCGGCGTCGGATCCGGCCGAACGGATGGACCCGCGGCTCGACACGATCGTGCCCGACGACCCGCGGCTGCCGTACGACATGCGCGATGTCATCGATCGCGTCGTCGACGACGGCGACTTCCTCGAGATCCAGCCCGGCTGGGCACCGAACATCCTCATCGGGTTCGCGCGGCTCGGCGGGCGAAGCGTCGGCATCGTCGCCCAGCAGCCGGCGGTGCTCGCCGGCGCACTCGACATCGACGCGTCGGTCAAGGCGGCCCGGTTCGTCCGAACCTGCGACTGCTTCAACGTGCCGCTGGTGACCTTCGTCGACGTGCCCGGGATTCATGCCCGGCGTGGCGCAGGAGCACGGCGGCATCATCAAGCAGGGCGCGAAGCTGCTCTACGCCTATTGCGAAGCCACGGTTCCGAAGCTGACCGTCATCACTCGCAAGGCCTACGGCGGGGCGTACGACGTCATGAGCAGCAAGCACATCCGGGGCGACATGAACCTCGCCTGGCCGACCGCGGAGATCGCGGTGATGGGCGCCGCGGGTGCAGTCAACATCATCTTCAAGGACGCGATCGCGGCCGCCGACGATCCGGCGGCGGAGCAGGCGCGGTTGGTCGCGGCCTACGAGTCCGAATTCGCCAACCCGTACGTTGCGGCCGCGCGCGGCTACGTCGACGACGTCATCAAGCCGTCGGAGACGAGGCCGCGGCTGATCCGCGCCCTCGAGATGCTGGCCGACAAGCGGGACAGCAATCCCAGGAAGAAGCATGGCAACATCCCGCTCTAGGGCGCGGCGCGCGTCCGTCTTTGCGCAAAGACGCAGCGCACCGGCTCCGCACGAGCTGGGGAGCCGGCAGGCGGAGGCGCCGTTCCGGCGAGTCCTGATCGCCAACCGCGGGGAGATCGCCGTTCGGATCATCCGGGCCTGCCGTGAGCTCGGCATGGAGGCGGTCGCCGTCTACAGCGACGCCGACGCGGCCGCCCTCCACGTGCGGCTGGCCGACCAGGCGATCCGCATCGGACCCTCGCCGGCGAACGAGAGCTACCTGGCCGATCGAGCGGATCATCGAGGCGGCTGCGACCGCAGGCTGCGACGCGATCCATCCGGGCTATGGCTTCCTGGCCGAGCGAGCCGCGTTCGCCCGGGCCGTCGAGTCGGCCGGCCTGGCCTTCGTCGGGCCGTCATCGGCGTCGATCCAGGCACTCGGCGACAAGCTGCACGCCCGCCGGTTCGCCCGCGAGGCCGGCGTCGCCGTCGTCCCGGGCACCCTCGAACCGGCCCGGCTGGACCGCCCGGACGAGGTCGCCTCGATCGTCGCCGTGGCCAACGACATCGGGTACCCGCTGCTGGTGAAGGCAGCAGCCGGCGGCGGGGGCCGGGGCATGCGCCGCGTTGCCACGGCCGCCGAGCTGCCGGCGGCCCTCGCCGCGCGGGTCCCGCGAGGCCGCGGACGCGTTCGGCGACGGCGCCGTCTACCTCGAGCGCGAGATCGTGCCGGCACGACACATCGAGGTCCAGCTGCTCGGGGACGTCGGCGGGTCGGGTGGTCGCGATCGGTGAGCGGGATTGCTCGATCCAGCGCCGTCACCAGAAGCTCGTCGAGGAGGCCCCGGCGCCCGGCCTGCCACCGGACGAGCGGCGGCGGCTGCACGACCTGGCCGTCCGGGTCGCCTCCCGGGCCGGCCTGGTCAACGCGGCCACGGCCGAGTTCCTCCGCGCTCCCGGACGGTTCGTTCTACTTCCTCGAGGTCAACACCAGGCTCCAGGTGGAGCACGGCGTGACCGAGCTCGTGTAGCGGCCTCGACATCGTGCGGGAGCAGTTCTGGCTGGCCGCCGGGAGACCGCTGTCCGCCGAGGCGATCGCCGCGTCGGAGCGTGCAGCCGAGCCGGCCGGCCACGCCATCGAGGTCCGCATCGCGGCCGAGGACCCGTCGCGTGCCTTCGTCCCGACGCCGGGCCTGATCCGCCGCTGGGCGATGCCGGCCGGTCCCGGCGTGCGGGTGGACACGGCGATCGTCGAGGGAGACCGGATCCCGCCCGAGTACGACAACCTGATCGCGAAGCTCATGGTCCACGCCGGTGACCGTCCGGCCGCGGTCCGCCGTCTCCGGCGCGCGCTCGATGAGACGGAGATCGCCGGGATCCAGACGACGCTGCCGTTCCACCGGTTCGTCGCCCGGCACCGCGCCTTCCTCGATGGCGAGCTGTCGACCGGCTGGGTGGGGGACTGGTGGGACGGTCCGGCCGAGCTCGCCCGGGCGAGGCGCGTCGCCCTGCTGGCCGCGGGGCTCGACGCGCTCGCGCAGGGCCTGGCCACGGCGCCCGGCGCGGCCTCCCCGGTGACGCCGACCTCGGAGCGGCTGGGCCGGCGCCGCCCGGCGCGCGGCGACGGACCGATGGCGGTCATGACCGGCCGGCGAACCTCCACGCGTGAGCACGGCCGTGAGCCCGACGCCCGGATCGTCGATCCGCGGGCGGTTCGGGTCGGCGTCGTGGCGTCGTCGAGCCACGCCCCGGTCGATGGCCGATCGTGATCGAACCACCCGAGGTGCCCGCTGGCTCCCGCGCGGCACGTGCTCGGCACGGGCATCCTCGGCGGCGTCAGCGTCGAATCGCTCGAGCTCGCCGAGCCGCCTGACGACGACGACGGGATCGCGATCGTCGACGGCACCGCGGTCCGGGCTGCGGCTGGAGCATGCTCGACGGCGTCCACGGCGTGCTGACCGAGGTCACGCCTGACGGCGCGACGCGGACGCCCGTCCTGCTGCTGCCGCTCGAACGGCACCGCGAGCCCGACGTCCGGGGTCGCTCCAGCGCGAGGTCGTGGTCGACGGCTGGCGGGTCGAGGTCGAGATCGAGTCGGAGCGGCGGGCATCGCTCCGCGAGCGGGCACGCCGCGGCCGCGAAGAGACGGCGCATGGCGGGCCGACCCAGGTTCGAGCGATCATTCCCGGACGGATCGTGTCGGTCTCCGTCGTGCCGGGCGATCCGGTCGAGGCAGGCCAGCAGCTGCTGGTGGTGGAGGCGATGAAGATGCAGAACGAGCTGCGGGCTCCGCGCGACGGGATCGTCTCCAGCGTGGCCGTCGGCGTCGGCGGCACGATCGAGGTCGGAGACCTCCTGCTGGTGCTCGAATGAGCGACCGCGACGGCGCGGGCCGCGCGCCCGTCCTGTCCGGCCGACCGGCGAGGTCGCCCGACCCGGCGCCGGGAGCGCTGGCGCGAGCTCGTCCGGGCGAAGGCGCTGCGTGGCGCGGCCGAGCGGCGCGCCGGCCTTCGAGACCTCGTCGGGGATCGTCATCCGGGACCTGTACACGCCGGCCGACGTGGCCGGCCTCGACGAGGACCGCGATCTCGGGCGGCCCGGCGAGTACCCGTTCACCCGGGGCGTCCAGCCGACGATGTACCGGAGCCGGTTCTGGACGATGCGCCAGTACGCGGGCTTCGCGACGGCCGAGGAGACCAACCAGCGCTTCCGCTACCTGCTCGAGCAGGGCCAGACCGGGCTGTCGGTCGCCTTCGACCTGCCGACCCAGATGGGCTACGACTCGGACGCCCGGGAGGCGGAAGGGGAGGTCGGCCGGGTCGGCGTGCCGATCGCCAGCCTGGCCGACATGGCGATGCTGCTCGACGGCCTGCCGCTCGACCGGGTCAGCACGTCGATGACGATCAACGCCACGGCACCGATCCTGCTCGCGCTCTACGTGGCGGCGGCCGAGGCGCAGGGCGTGCCTCGCGGCGCGATCTCCGGCACGACCCAGAACGACATCCTCAAGGAGTACATCGCGCGCGGCACGTACATCTTCCCGCCGCGACCCTCGATGCGCCTCGTGACCGATGTCTTCGAGTTCTGCGCGGCCGAGCTGCCCAAATGGAACACTATTTCTATTTCGGGCTACCACATGCGCGAGGCCGGAGCGACCGCCGCCCAGGAGCTGGCGTTCACCCTGGCCGACGCGATCGCCTACGTCGAGGCGGCCGTCGCCCGCGGGCTGGACGTCGACGACTTCGCCGGCCGCCTGTCGTTCTTCTTCGCCGCCTGGTCCGAGCTGTTCGAGGAGGTCGCCAAGTTCCGGGTGGCCCGCCGGATGTGGGCGACGATCATGCGCGAGCGGTTCGGGGCGACGAACCCGCGCTCGTGGGTCTGCCGCTTCCATGTCCAGACGGCCGGCTCCAGCCTGACCGCCCAGTCGATCGACAACAACGTGGTCCGGACGACGATCCAGGCCCTCGCCGCCGTGCTCGGGGGCGCCCAGAGCCTGCACACCAACTCGCGGGACGAGGCGCTCGCGCTGCCGACCGAGGAGGCGGCCACGGCTGGCGCTCCGGACCCAGCAGATCCTCGCCTACGAGGCCGGCGTGACCGAGACGCCCGATCCGCTGGCCGGCTCCTACTACGTCGAGAGCCTGACCAACGAGCTCGAGGCGGCGGCCTGGGGCTACCTCGACGAGATCGAGGCGATGGGCGGGACCCTGGCCGCGATCGAGGGAGGCTTCCAGCAGCGCCAGATCCAGGAGGCGGCCTACCGGGTCCAGCGGGCGATCGAGTCGGGCGACCAGGTCGTGGTGGGGGTCAACCGCTTCCGCGACGACGAGGTGACCACGCCGCCGCTGCACAGGATCGACCCCGACGGCGAGCGTCGCCAGATCGAGCGCGTGCGGCGCGTCCGGGCCGAGCGATCGGCCGACGCCTGGACCGCCGCGATGGACCGGCTGGAGGAGACGGCCCGCGGTGACGGGAACCTGATGCCCCCGATCCTGGACGCGGTCCGGGCCTACGCGACCGTCGGCGAGATCAGCGACCGGCTGCGCGTCGCCTGGGGCGAGCATCGCGAGCTGATCACGGTCTAAGCTGCGCCGATGTCGCCCGCGCTGCCCCAGCCCGCAGCTTCCCGAGGCCGTTCGCCGCCTCGGCAAGGTCCACCACGTGGCGCTGATCGTGCGCTCGATCGAGGACGCGCTCGGGCTGTGGCGGGACATGCTCGGTCTCGAGCTCGAGACGGTCATGGACATCCCCGACGACCGGGTGCGGATCGCGTTCCTCGCGGTCGGCGAGTCGAAGATCGAGCTGGTCGAGCCGACCGACGACACGACCGGCGTGGCGCGCTTCCTGGCGTCGAAGGGCGAGGGCTTCCATCACGTCTGCTTCGAGGTCGCGAACCTGGCCGAGACGCTGCTCAAGCTCGAGATCTCCGGCCTGGAGCTGATCGACACGCTCCCCGGCGCGGCGCCGAGGGGCCGGTCGCGTTCATCCATCCGCGAGCCTGCCACGGCGTGCTGGTCGAGCTGATCGAGGCGCCGGGTGGACCGTCCTGGACGATGCTCGGCTTTGCGCAGCCGAGGGCGACCTGACGCCAGGCTCGCCCGTCAGGCGGGCTTGCGCGCCCGCAGCGAGAACATCAGGGGCAGCTCGCCGCCGGCACCGGGCGGCAGGACGTACCGGCCCGGCTCGGCCTCGACGAGGAAGTCGACGCTCCAGTCGAGGAACGGGTGCTCGATCAGGGCCTCGATCCGGAGGCCGGCGTCGATCAACGCGCTGACGATCTCGCCCAACCCGTGGTCCCAGCTGTGCTCGGTCTGGGTGCCGACGTCGGCATCCCGGTCGGCGTACGAGCCCTTGACCGGGAAGACCAGGGGCTCCGGGTGCTCCCAGTACGGATAGGCGAGCCGGAGCTCGCCGGGCTGCACGCCCTCACCCTCGAACACGTTCATGACCGGGTGCGCCTCGGTGATGAAGAAGATGCCGCCGGGCGCCACGAACCGGGCGACGACCGTCGCCCAGGCCCGGATGTCGGGCAGCCAGTTGAGCGCGCCACGGGACGTGTAGACGACGTCGAACTGGCCGTCGAGATTGGCCGGCAGGTCGTACAGGTTCGAGCGCACGAACCGGGCGCTCGACAGGTCGAGCTCCGCGGCCAGCGTCGTCGCCAGGTCGATCGCGGCCGGCGAGATGTCGGCACCAGTGACGATCGCCCCGAGCCGGGCCCACGAGAGGGTGTCGATGCCGAAGTGGCACTGCAGATGGAGGAGCGTCTTGCCGGCGACGTCGCCCACCAGCTCGATCTCGTAGGGTCGCAGGCGGACGCCGCCCGCCTTGAAGGCCTCGAGGTCGTAGAAGTCACCGACCGCGTGGACGGCGGTCCAGGCATCCCACAGCGACCGGTTGGCGTCGAACGACGCCGCATGACGGCTGGCGGGATCGGTCACCGCAGGGACCACGGAACAGGACATCGGGCTCGCGGTCGGCGGCCCGGCAGAACGCGACGAGCCGTCCGGCGAGCTCGCGGATCCACGGCTTCTCCTCGCGCGGCAGAGCGCCGAGCTCCTCCTCGATCAGGTCGATCCAGCCGGCCGCGATCGCGCCGATCTCGCTGTCCGGGATCCGGGCCACGGCATCGATCCAGCCGGGATCCACGCGCTCGATCGTCCGGCCGTGGCCGTCGTCGGGACCGTCCAGCTCGGCGCGCGCGTCGAGGAAATCGGCCGGATCGGCGCTGCCGGTCACGCCACGGATCGCCTCCGCGAACAGGTCGAGCCAGGTCGGATCGAGCCCGCCGCCCAGGGCCACGTGCGCCGGGAAGCGGTGGCGGTCGTCGAGCCCGTCGAGGTCGTCGAGTCTCGACGGCCAGGAGGATCTCCTTGGCTCGCCCGGCCACGAGCTCCATCAGGTGGGTCATGGGCAGGTCCCGTCAGTCGCGGTAGCCCGCGTCGCGCAGCAGGGACGGGAGCTCCAGCGGGGACGAGGCGACGAGGAACCCGGCCGCCTCGAGCGCCTCGACCTTGGAGGCCGCGGTCCCGGCACCGCCCGAGATGATCGCCCCGGCATGGCCCATCCGCTTGCCTTCCGGGGCGGTCCGGCCGGCGATGAACGCGACCTTGGGCAGGTCGCGAAGGTGCTCGGCCGCCCACGCCGCGGCGGTCTCCTCGGCGGCACCGCCGATCTCGCCGATCAGCACGATCGCGTCGGTGCCCTCGTCGGCCGCGAAGAGCTGGAGGACGTCAAGGAAGCTCGTCCCGATGATCGGATCGCCGCCGATCCCGATACAGGTCGACTGACCGACGCCGGCGTCGGTCATCGCCTGGACCGCCTCGTAGGTCAGGGTCCCGGAGCGGCTCACGACGCCGACCCGGCCCGCGCGATGGATCGAGCCCGGGATGATCCCGACCTTGGCCGAGCCGGGCGACGTGGCGCCCGGGCAGTTCGGCCCGATCAGTCGGGCGCCCGCCCGGCGGACGACCTCGACGGCAGGGATCATGTCGAGCGCGGGAATGCCCTCGGTGATGCAGAAGATCGTGGCGATCCCGGCCGCCGCGGCCTCCATCACCGCGTCCGGCGCGCCGGGGGCCGGGACGAAGATGCAGGACGTGTTCGCGCCCGTTTCGCGAACCGCGTCGGCGACCGTGTCGAACACGGGGACAGCGCCGTCGAGGGCCGTCTGGCCGCCCTTGCCCGGCGTCACGCCGGCCACGATGTTGGTGCCGTACTCGCGCATCTGGCGGCTGTGGAAGTCGCCCTCGCGTCCCGTGATCCCCTGGACGACGAGCCGTGTCCCCGGTCCGACCAGGACGCTCATGCGGCGGCTCCTGCCCGGCGCGACGCCGCGACCGCCTTCGATGCCGCCTCGTCCAGGGTGGTCGCGGTGGTCAGGTGGGCCTGCTCGAGGAGCGCCGCCGCCTCGGCGGCGTTGGTCCCGACGATCCGCACGATCATCGGGACGTCGCGCTCCTGGACCGCGCGGGCCTCGATCAGGCCGCGGGCCACCTCGTCACCCCGGGTGATGCCGCCGAAGATGTTGACGAGGATGGCGTTGACCTTGGGGTCGGCCAGGATGATCCGCATCGCGGCCGCGACCCGGTCGGCCCGAGCGCCGCCGCCGATGTCGAGGAAGTTGGCCGGCTCGCCGCCGGCGCGCTTGACGAGGTCCATCGTGGTCATCGCGAGACCGGCGCCGTTGACCATGCAGCCGATCGTGCCGTCGAGCTTGATGAACGTCAGGCCCGCCTCCCGGGCTTCACGGTCGGCGGGGTCCTCGTCGTCGGGATCGCGCAGGGTCTCGAGCTCCGGGTGCCGGGGCAGCGCGGAGTCGTCGAGGGTGACCTTGGCGTCGAGGCAGACGAGCCGTTCGCTCGTGATCCCGGCCGCGGCGTCGGTCTCGCGGACGATCGCCAGCGGGTTGACCTCGACGAGGTCGGCGTCGTTGGCCAGCATGGTCGCGACCAGGCCCTTGGCGATCGCCACCGCGGACTCGCAGATGACCGCCGAGGCCCATCGCGAAGGCGAACTGGCGGGCCTGGAAGTCGAGCAGGCCGAGGAGGGGATCGGCATGGACCCGCACGATCGCGCCGGGATTTGACGCCGCGACCTGCTCGATCTCGACGCCGCCCTCGGACGAGCCCATCAGCAGGATCCGCCCGGCGGCCCGGTCGAGCACCGCCGCCATGTAGAACTCCTTGACGATGTCGGCGGCCGCCGCGACCAGCACCTTGCGGACCGTGATGCCCTTGATGTCCATGCCCGAGGATCGCGCCGGCGATCAGCTCGGCCTGCTCGGGGAACCCGGCGAGCTTCACGCCGCCGGCCTTGCCGCGACCACCGACCAGGACCTGCGCCTTGATCACGACCTGCGGCGCGCCGGTCCGCGAAGAAGCCCTCGGCCGCCAGCCGCGCCTCTTCGACCGTGTGGGCGACCTCCCAGGCGGGAACCGGGAGACCCTGCGCGAGCAAGAGCGACTTCGCGTCGGCTTCCTGGATCTTCACGTCGTGCAGCGGCTCCGATTCGGGATGGCGGCCGACGGAGGGGCCGGGACCGGTAATGCTAGCCCAGCCGGCGTCCCGGGACTCGGGTGCAATGGGCCGGCACGGCGGCTCGGCGGTCGACGTCGTTCCGCCAGCCCGGTCCCCACGGCGAGCGGCTCGCCGGCCGGCCGCGCCGTGCCCGGCGCGTGGCTAGAATGGCCCGCATGGCCCACCGCGTGACCCTGATCCCCGGCGACGGCATCGGGCCGGAGCTGGCGGAGGCGACCCGTCGCGTCCTCGACGCGACCGGGCGTCGGCTTCGAGTGGGAGACGGTCCAGGCGGGCGAGGCGACGATCGCCCAGTACGGCACGCCCCTGCCGGACAACGTCCTCGAGTCGATCCGGCGGACCAAGGTCGCGCTCAAGGGCCCGATCACGACGCCGGTCGGCGCCGGCTTCCGGAGCGTCAACGTGGCCCTCCGCCAGGCGCTCGGCCTGTACGCGAACCTGCGGCCGGCCCGCTCGATGAAGGGCCTCGACACGCGCTACGAGGACGTCGACCTCGTGATCGTCCGCGAGAACACCGAGGACCTGTACGCCGGGATCGAGCACATGGTCGGTCCCGACGCCGCCGAGAGCATCAAGATCATCACCCGGGCCGCATCCGAGCGGATCGCCCGCTTCGCCTTCGACTACGCGGTCGCCAACGGCCGCCACCGGGTCACCGCGGTCCACAAGGCGAACATCATGAAGCTGTCCGACGGGCTCTTCCTCGAGTCGTGCCGGACGGTCGCCGCCGACTACGACGGCCGGATCGAGTTCGAGGACCGGATCGTCGACAACATGTGCATGCAGCTCGTCCAGAAGCCCGAGCTGTACGACGTCCTGGTCCTGCCGAACCTGTACGGCGACATCATCAGCGACCTGTGCGCGGGGCTGGTCGGCGGGCTTGGCGTGGCACCCGGCGCCAACATCGGCACGGAGGCGGCGGTCTTCGAGCCCGTCCATGGGTCGGCCCCCAAGTACGCCGGCCTGGACAAGGCCAACCCGACGGCCCTCATCCTGTCCGCGGCCCTGATGCTCCGCCACCTCGGCCATCCGGACCAGGCGGACCGCGTCGAGACGGCCGTGCGTGACGTGATCGCCGAGGGGCGGACCGTGACCTACGACATGGGCGGCACGACCGGCACCGCCGGGTTCGCCGACGCGGTCATCGCAAAGCTGGACGCCTGATGCTGCTTCGCTACCGCGGCGGGATCGGGATGCTCGCCTGGGCGTTCCATCGGATCTCCGGCGTCGCGATCTGGGCGTTCGTCGTCCTTCACGTCGTCGACATCTACCTGGTCGGCGGGAACCCGAAGGCCTACGACGAGCTGCTGGCGATCTACGCCAGCCCGATCGGACGGGTGCTCGAGGCCCTCCTCGGCGCCGCGCTCCTGTACCACGCCCTCAACGGGCTGCGGATCATCATCATGGACTTCTGGCCGTCGCTGACGCGCTACCAGCGCCAGATGTGGCTGACCAACTGGGTGATCTTCGCGGTCCTCGGCGCCGTCGTCTCGTACTTCATCTTCAAGCCGCTGTGGGGTGGCTGACGTGAGCCGATCGGCGTACCGCCGCGCCAAGCCCCAGGGTGGCGGGTTCGAGCTCGCGGTCTGGTACCTGATGCGCCTGACCGGTGTCGCGCTGTTCGTGCTGGCGCTGACCCACTACCTGATCCTGCACGTCCTGTACGACCCGGCGCTCCAGAACGCGGACTTCATCACCACGGTCCGCTGGAGCAGCCTCTTCTGGCGGGCGTTCGACTGGACCCTGCTGATGATGGTCCTGTTCCACGCGCTTCATGGGCGTCCGCACGGTCATCGGCGACTACACGCACGGCGGCCTCCGGGCGGCCCTGACGATGGGCCTCTACCTGCTGGCGATCGGCCTGTTCGTGATGGGCACCGTCGTCGTCCTCACCCTCCCCAAAGTCGTCCCGGCCGCCTGACCGCGATGCAGATCGACCATGACGCCCTGATCGTGGGAGCCGGCGGGGCCGGTCTCTGGGCGGCGGTCGAGCTGGCGCGGGCCGGCGTGGATGCCGCGGTCCTGACCAAGCTCTATCCGACCCGCTCGCACACCGGTGCCGCGCAGGGTGGCGTGTGCGCCGCTCTCGGGAACCTCGAGGAGGACCACTGGGAGTGGCACATGTTCGACACGATCAAGGGCGGTGACTACCTCACCGACCAGGACGTGGCCGAGGTGCTCGCCCGCGAGGCGATCGAGACCGTGATCGAGCTCGAGCACATGGGCCTGCCGTTCAACCGGACGCCCGAGGGCAAGATCGACCAGCGGCGGTTCGGCGGCCACACCCGGAACTTCGGCGAGGGCCCGGTCCGGCGAGCCTGCTTCGCCGCCGACCGGACCGGCCACATGATCCTGCAGACCCTCTACCAGCAGGCCATCAAGTACGGCGTCAAGTTCTACGACGAGTACCACGTCGTCGACCTGCTGTCCGAAGGCGGCGATCTCGGCTCGGGTGGCCGGTCGGCCGGCGTCGTGGCCTACCGGATCGCCGACGGCGAGCTCCACACCTTCCGCTCGAAGGCGGTCCTGCTGGCCACCGGCGGCTTCGGGCGGATGTTCCGGATCACCTCGAACGCCTGGAGCCTGACCGGCGACGGCGTCTCGCTGGCCTACCGCCACGGCGTCCCGATGGAGGACATGGAGTTCTACCAGTTCCACCCGACCGGGATCGTGGGGCTCGGGCATCCTGCTCTCGGAGGCGGCCCGCGGCGAGGGCGGCTACCTGCTCGACAACGACGGCCACCGGTTCATGGACCGCTACGCGCCGAAGCTGATGGAGCTGGCGCCGCGCGACATGGTCAGCCGGGCGATGTACCAGGAGATCCGGGCCGGGCGCGGGATCGACGGCAAGGACTACGTCTACCTCGACCTGCGCCACCTCGGGCGCAAGCTGATCGAGGAGAAGCTGCCCGACATCACCGAGTTCGCCCGGGTCTACCAGGGGGTCGAGCCGATCACCGAGCCGGTGCCGGTCCAGCCGACGGCGCACTACGCGATGGGTGGCATCCCGACCGACATCACGACGCGGGTCATCCGCGACGCGGCCAACACCGTCGTGCCCGGCCTGTACGCCGCCGGCGAATGTGCCTGCGTCAGCGTCCACGGCGCGAACCGGCTTGGCACGAACTCGCTGGTCGACCTGCTCGTCTTCGGTCGCCGGGCGGGACGGCAGATGGCCGCCGACATCGGCGGCGTCGGGTTCGCCGAGCTGCCCGCGGACGCCGAGGCGCCGGTCCGCGACGAGATCGAGGCGCTTCGCGGCCGTCGGACGGGCGAGAACACGGCCCACATCCGGCGCGACCTGGCCGACGTGATGATGGACAACGTCGGCGTCTATCGCGACGAGGCCCTCCTGACCGAGGCCCTGCGCAAGGTGCGTGCGCTGGCCGAGCGGTACACGCGGGCCTCGGTCCAGGACAAGGGCAGGACCTTCAACACGGACCTGCTCGAGGCGCGCGAGGTCGGCTACCTGCTCGACTGCGCCGAGACGACCGTGGTGTCGGCGCTGGCCCGCAAGGAGAGCCGCGGTGCGCACGCCCGCGAGGACTACCCGGAGCGCGACGACGTCAACTTCCTGACCCACACGCTGGCGACGCGCGCCGACGGGCGGCCCGACGCTCACGTACAAGCCGGTCACGATCACCCGCTTCGAACCGAAGCCCCGGGTCTACTGAGCCAGGCTGGACGAGCATGCAGGTCGACCTTCGAATCCTCCGCTACGACCCCGAACGCGACGAGCGGCCGCACTGGGAGTCGTACTCGGTCGAGGCCGACCCGAAGCTCGACCGGGTCCTGGACCTGCTCCACCGCGTGAAGTGGGAGCAGGACGGGACGCTGACGTTCCGCCGCTCCTGCGCGCACGGCGTGTGCGGCTCGGACGCGATGCTCATCAACGGCCGCAACCGGCTGGCCTGCAAGCTCCGGGTCGAGCAGCTCGGCAGCCGCCGGATCACCGTCGCGCCCGCTGCCGGGGCTGCCCGTCGTCAAGGACCTCGTCGTCGACATGGACGGCTTCTTCGACAAGCTCCGAAGCGTCCAGCCGTTCCTGATCAACGAGGGTCCGGCGCCGGAGCGCGAGCGACTCCAGTCGCGCGGCCGATCGCGCCGTCTACGACGACACGACCAAGTGCATCCTGTGCGCCGCGTGCACCACCTCGTGCCCGTCGTTCTGGGCGCAGCCGTCGTACGTCGGACCGGCCGCGATCGTCGCCGCCCACCGCTTCATCTTCGACTCGCGCGACCAGGGTGGCGACGAGCGACTCGAGATCCTGGCCGACAAGGACGGCGTGTGGCGCTGCCGGACGATCTTCAACTGCACCGACGCCTGCCCGCGCGGCATCAAGATCACCCAGGCCATCCTCGAGGTCAGTGCGGCGATCGTGGAGCGAGGGGTCTGAGCGAGCCGTTCTTTCCCGGAGCTCGACGTCGCCGCCCGCCGCGCGGTGACCGCCGGTCACGGCTTCCTCATCCGGACCGACGGCGCGGCGCGCGGCAATCCTGGTCCGGCCTCGCTCGGCGCGGCGCTGTTCGACCTGCGCCGGCCGGATGCGCGAGACCCCCGGGCGCGACCCGATGCGTCGATCTCCGAGTACCTCGGCATCCAGACCAACAACGTCGCCGAGTACACCGGGACGATGCGCGCGCTCGGTCTCGCCCGCGAGCTCGGGGCGCGGCGAGGTCGAGCTGCTGCTCGATTCGAAGCTGATCGTCGAGCAGCTCGACCGGCCGCTGGCGGGTGAAGGACGCCAAGCTGATCCCGCTCTGGACGGCCTGCCGGCAGACGCTCGCCGGCTTCGAGCGCTGGAGTGCCGGCCACGTGCCGCGTGCCCAGAACTCGGTCGCCGACGCGCTCGCCAACCAGGCGATCGACCGGGTCGCGCTGGGCGGGCCGGCCGTGGTCGTGACGCGCCCCGGGAGCCTGAGCGGCAGGCGCTCGGCGCTCGGGGTCTCGAGGGCGGTCGGCTAGACTGGGATCGTCAGCGAGGCGGTCGGATGGTCGCGCGCCGGCGGGGGAGACCTCGCCGTCGTGAGGAAAGTCCGAGCTCCTCAGCGCAGGGTGGCGGGTAACGCCCGCCCGCCGCGAGGCGAGGACCAGTGCCACAGTGACGATGCCGACCGACGGCCCAGCCGTCGGTCGGAGTGAAACGGGCAAACTCCACCCGGAGCAAGGCCAAATAGGAGGGCGCAACCCGTCGGCGGGTGACCGTCGGCGGGGGAGAGGTGCGCTGCCCAGCCCTCGGGTCGGCCGCATGAGCCGTCGGGCGACCGGCGGCCGCAGATGGATGGCCATCCCCGCTTCGCCGTGAGGCGAGGTGGGACAGAACTCGGCTTACAGACCGCCTCGCTGACATCGATCGCCCGGTGGGCGGGCCATCCCCGCGTTGTCGGCTCCGTGCGCTCGCTCACGCACTCGAGAGTGCGCTCGCTCCCGTACTCGCCTCCGCCTTGGGCTGACCTCGCCGACCGGGCGATCGGTTACCCGTCAGCGGCAGTCAGTCCTCGTCGGGGCGGAAGATGTGCGGGGCGGTGCAGGCGTTGCAGACGGGAGAGGCGGCGTCGAGGTCGCCGAGCGGGATCGGGACCTTGCGATCCGGGTAGAGGCACTCGACGTCGTAGACCCGTTCGTTGTCGATCTTGACGTTGATCAGCCGCCGGAACGTGCAGCGCTTGATGCGGTGCGGCGCCAGGTGAAAGGCGTCGGGCTGCGGCGGGATGACCGGGAGCGGCAGGGCCATGAGTTGCGTGTCGTGCCTCGGTGACGGCCGGATTCGAGCGATGCACTCGATCGATCGGGCCCGAGCCTAGCATTGGCCACAAGGCCACGGCAACACGGGAAAGGTACTAGACTCCCCGCCGTTCCACTCATGTCATGGAGGCTGCGTGCCCGACGACTCGGTTGGCGGCACGGGTGGCAGGGCCGATCCGGTCGCGCCACGAGGCCGCTCCAATCGGACGGTGACGCCGGCGATCGCCGCCGCCCTCGTCGTCCTGGCCGCCTCATTCGCCCTGTCGGTCGCGTTCGTGCTGACCAACGGCGGGCTCGACTTGCCTGCGGCGCAGCGACCGTCCGAGTCGGCCGACGCTGTCGGCGGGGCTCCGACGCCGACCTCGACCGCTGTGTCGGAGGCGAGCGTCGCGCCGCCGGGCGCCGGCCCGGCCGCCTCGCCGCCCCCCGAGGCGGCCTCGCCGACGCCGGGCGCCGAGCCGACGCCAGGCGCATCGCCGACGCCGGGCGCCGAGCCGACGCCTCGGCCGACGTCGAACCGGTACGACCTGCTGGCCAGGTGCCCGGACAGCCCTGATTGCTGGGTCTACGTCGTACGCCAGGGCGACAACCTGTTCAGCATCGCCAGGTACTTCGGCGTGCCGCTTGACGTGGTCGAGGCCCGTAACCCGTGGACGAAGACCACACAGCTCGTCGCCGGGCAGAAGCTGCTCCTCCCGCCGCCGACGAGGTAGCGGCCCAGCGAGGCCATCGTCCAGCGCCGCCACCGCCGTCCGCCGCGCCGCCACCGCCGTCCGCCGCGCCGCCACCGCCGTCCGCGGCGGCTCCCGCCCGCACCACCATCGGCCGGCGTAGCACGCGGCCGCGAAGTTCTCGGATTTGACCTTGACGGGGTGCCATTGCGCGGTAGAATGCAGTGAAGTGGCACAAAGTGGTGAGAAGTGGGGATTCTCGAGCGAGAGACCCACGGGATCGACCCACCGATCCGGCCACCCAGCACAGGGGTAGACCGACAGGTGTTCACCGGCGAGTACCGGCACACGGTGGACGGCAAGGGACGGATCGCCGTGCCCGTCAAGTTCCGTGCGCAGCTCGACCCCGGATCGATGGTCTCGGGCTGGCTGGACGACTGCCTGGCGATCCACCCGAAGGCCGGCTGGGACGCGCTGGCCGCGAAGGTCGCGGCGCTCCCCATCACCGACCAGAAATCGCGCCTCTTCCAGCGGTTCGTCTTCTCGCAGGCCGTCGAGGCCGAGATGGACCGGCAGGGGAGGCTCCTGCTGCCTGCCTACCTGCGCGAATCGATCGGCCTCGGCGCGGACGCCGTCGTGGTCGGGTCGCGCGATCACGCGGAGATCTGGGCGCCCGACCGGTGGGATTCCTACCGGCATGCGCTCGACGACCCGCAGGAGCTGGCCAAGGCCTTCGAAGGCCTGGGGATCTAGCTCGACCACACGCGCTTCCAGGATCCGCTCGGGATCCGATTCGTCCGGGATGGAGGAGTGATGTACGAAGGGCACCTGCCGGTGCTGGTGGAGGAGGTCCTCGAGATGCTCGCCCCTGCCCCCGGCAGCCTTCACATCGACACCACCCTTGGCGGCGGTGGGCACACCGAGCGGATTCTGGAGGCGGCCAATCCCGACGGCCGCCTCCTTGGACTCGACGCCGACCCTGCGGCGATCGCTCGAGTCGAGGTTCGACTGCGCCAGCGGTTCGGCGACCGCCTCGTCCTTCGCCAAGCCAACTTCCGCGATCTCGCCGCCGTCGCCCGGGCGGCCGGGTTCGAGGCCGTCGACGGCTGCCTGTTCGACCTCGGCCTGTCCAGCTTCCAGCTCGCCGATCGTGATCGTGGGTTCGGCTTCCGGACCGGGGGCCCGCTCGACATGCGTTTCGATGCCGGCCGTGGCGTCCCGGCGGCGGAGCTGCTCGCGACGCTCGACGTCGACGAGCTGGCCGCGCTGTTCCGCCGCTACGGCGAAGAGCCGAAGGCCGGGCGCATCGCCCGGGCCGTCGTCGATGCCCGTGGGGTCGCCCTGATTGCGAGCGCCGAGGAACTGGCCGCCCTGGTCGAGCGCGTCCTGCCGCCCAACCCGCGCCAGCCCCGCCGGACCCATCCCGCGACCCGGGTCTTCCAGGCCCTCCGGATCGCGGTCAACGAGGAGCTCAGTGCGCTCGAAGCCGGGCTCCAGGCGGCGGTCGACCTGCTGCGACCGGGCGGACGCCTGGTCGTCCTGAGCTACCACTCGCTCGAGGACCGCATCGTCAAGCGCTTCATCCAAGCCGAGCGACGCGGCTGCGTCTGCCCGCCGGAGGTGCCCGTCTGCGTCTGCGGCCGCAACCCGCGCCTGCGCCTCGTCAGCCGCCGGTCGGTGACCCCGACCGATGCCGAGATCATCGCCAATCCGCGAGCCCGGAGCGCCCGCCTGCGGGCTGCCGAGCGTCTCGCCGCCTAGCCAGGGTCGTCAGGGAAGGGAGGAGTCTCGTGAGCAAGCGTCACCAGTCCAGCCGTCGCAAGACCTATGGCCGTCGCCAGCACGAGGTGCGCGAGCGGCAGGACCGCGGCCAGCACAGCGAAGGCTTCGACTTCGAGCTGAACGACTGGACGTCGGCCGCTCCGGCCGATCCGTTCGCCTTCCTCGACCCCCGGAGTCCACGCGTCCGATACGCGCTGGACTGACGAATGGCCGTCTACGAGGGCGCACGCCCGCGCAGCATCCTGCTCCCGCGTCGCCCGCCGGCCGTCGAAATCCCGACGCTCGGCCGGCGCCGCGTGCGTGGCGCGGTGCGATCGGGCCAGCGGACCAACCGGCTCGGCCTGGTCCTCGGGTCGATCGTCGTCGCGTTCATGCTCGCGTTCTTCTCGCTGGCGCAGCAGGTCCGGGTGTCGGCCACGGGGCTGGACATCGGCCGCCTCGCCCTCGACCGGCAGCGGCTCGACGCACAGGCCGAGGACGTTCGATCGGACCTCAACCGGCTGGGCCGGGAACCGGCGATCCGCAAGATGGCCATCGACGACGGACTCGGCCAGCTGACCGAGCCGATCATCCTGCCGGCCCGCTAGGCGATCGACCGACCGATGCCGGGACGAACCGATTCGCGCATTCGACTGCTCGCCCTCCTGTGTGTCTTCCTGGTCGGTGCGCTGGCGCTCGGCGCGCGGGCCGCGTACTGGCAGGTCCTCGATCACGATCGGCTGGTCGCCGAGGCCGCGGACCAGACCACCGTCACGATCGACACGCCGAGCCAGCGCGGCGACATCTTCGACCGGACCGGGACGGTGGTCCTGGCGACCACCGTCCAGCGCGAACGCCTCGTCGCCGCACCGGATCAGCTGACGCCCGACCAGCGCCGCGCCACCGTCGCGGCGCTGACCCGCCTGCTCGGGCTCGATGACGCCGCGGCGATCGCGTTGCGCGACAAGCTGGCCTCGGCGGCCCGATACCTGGTGATCCAGCACGGGATCGAGCGACAACTCGGCGATCGGATCCAGGCGGCGATCGACAACCACCAGGTCTTCGGGCTGTCGCTCGAGCAGGAGCCCGAGCGGGTCTACCCGCAGCCGGGTGGCGGACCGGGGACCACGCTCGCGGCGCACCTGCTCGGGTTCGTCAACCGCGACGGTGTCGGCCAGTACGGCGTCGAGCAGCAGTACCAGGCAACCCTTGGCGGCTCGCCCCGGGTCGTGATCGCCCAGCGCGACCCGACCGGGCGCCCGATGCTCGAGAGCGCCGACGTCACGAGCCCGGGCATCTCCGGCACCGATCTGCGCCTGACCATCGATGCCGGGCTCCAGCTCAACGTGGAGCAGGAGCTGCTCGCCGCCTGGATCGCCGACAAGGCCAAGGCGGTCTCCGCGGTGGTGATGGACCCGTACACCGGCGAGGTCTATGCCATGGCCAGTTACCCGTCGTTCGACGCCAACGACTACCAGGCGATCGCGAGCGTGGACCCGTCGCGCTTCATCAACCCGCTGGTCGCCAGCGTCTACGAGCCAGGGTCGGTCTTCAAGTTGATGACCGCCGCCGCGGCCCTGCAGGCCGGCACGGTCACCCCGTCAACCATGTTCAAGGACACGGGAACCCTGCGGCTGGACGGCGGCCGGACGAAGATCGACGACGCCGATCGGAAGGGCATGGGCTGGATCACGTTCCAGGACGGCGTTGCCTACTCGCGCAACGTGGTGGCGGCCAAGGCGGCGCTGGCGCTTGGCAAGAGCACGAAGGCGTCGGCCACGACGCTCTACGACATGTGGACCCATCTCGGCTATGGCAAGCCGACCGGGATCGACGTCGCCGGCGAGGTGTCCGGCATCGTGCGCGACCCGGCGATCACGCCGTGGCGCGAGATCGACCTCGCCAACGGGGCGTTTGGCCAGGGCGTTGCCGTCACCCCGATCCAGCTCGCGGCGGCCTATGCCGCGGAGATGAACGGCGGAATGCAGATCCACCCCCACGTGGTCAAGGGCATCGGCAATGACGACGTTCCGGTCACCACGGGTCCGCAACTGCTGAGCAGCTCGCTGTCGAAGACGCTGATCAAGATGATGCAACGCGTCATCGCCATCGTGCCTTACTACCACGACCGGACGATCGTTCCGGGCTACGACGTCGGCGGCAAGACCGGCACCGCCCAGATCTGGGATCCGAAGGCAAACAACGGTCATGGAGCCTGGAAGCGCAACCTCTTCAACTACTCGTTCGTCGGCTTCATCGGACGGGAGCAGGGCATCCCGGACCTGGTCGTGGCCATCCAGATCGAGGAGGGAACGCCCACGATCGCCCGGGTCGGCCAACTGGAGATGCCGGTGATGTCGTTCGAGCTCTTCCGTCGGATCGCGACCGATGGGATCACGACGCCGGATCTGCTGACCGATCGTCCGGTCACGCCGGCGCCGGCCGTCCTCCCGGATCGGTGACGGTGCCCTGTGCGACACTGGCTCCCGTGACCGACGTCGACCCGTCGACCCAGGCGCCGGGGGTGGCGGGTTCGCCTTCGCTCGGCGCCGACGATCTGGCCCGCCTTGCCGGCGGACGGTTGCTCGCCCGCTCCGACAGACCCATCCGTGGCGCCGCCGTCGACTCGCGCCTGGTCCGGCCGGGTGAGCTGTTCGTGGCGCTCCCGGGTGAGCGGACCGACGGCCACGCGTTCGTCGGCGAGGCGATCGCCCGCGGCGCCGCCGCGCTGCTCGTCACCCGGCCCGTGCCGGACCCCGCCGCCCTTGGCGACGTGACGGTCGTCCGGGTGGCCGACGCGCTGGCGGCGCTCGGCACGCTCGCCGCCGGCTGGCGGCGCCGGTTCCGGCCGCTCGTCGTGGGCGTGACGGGCAGCATCGCCAAGACCTCCGCCAAGGAGGCGATCGCGGCGGTCCTCGGCCGCCGCCTGCTGACCCTGCGCAGCGAGGGCAACCAGAACAACGAGATCGGGCTGCCGCTGACCTTGCTCCGGCTCGGTCCAGAGCACGAGGCCGCCGTGCTGGAGATGGGCATGTACGTGGGCGGCGAGATCGCCGAGCTGGCCCGGATCGCGGCCCCGGAGATCGGCGTGGTCACCGCCGTCCAGCCCGTTCACCTCGAGCGGATCGGTTCGCTTCGGGCGATCGAGGCGGCCAAGGGCGAGCTCCTCGAGGCGTTGCCGCCTGACGGTCGCGCGATCCTCAACGCGGATGACCCCATCGTCCGCCGGATGGGCGGCCGGTCGGTGGCGCGCTCGACGACGTACGGCTTCGATCGCGCCGCGGACGTTGGGGCCGAGGCGGTCGAAACGGCGGGCCTTGCCGGGATGCGCTTCGTCCTGCGAACGGCCGCCGGCCGGCGCCCGGTGGCCATCCCGACATTGGGGCGCCTGTCCGTCCACAACGCCCTCGCGGGCGCCGCGGTCGGCCACGTCGCCGGGCTGTCGCTGGACGACATCGTGGCCGGGCTCGAGTCCGGCTGGTCGGCGCCGCACCGCGTGCAGGTCGTCCGGGCCGCCGGCGTGACCGTGGTCGACGACACCTACAACGCCTCACCCCGGTCCGTCGTCGCCGCGCTCGATCTCCTGGCCGGGCTGCCCGGCCGGCGCGGGGCGGTGCTGGGCGAGATGCTCGAGCTGGGCGATGTCAGCCAGGAAGGGCACCACGTGGTCGGCGAGGCCGCCGCTCGAACGGCCGACTGGCTCCTGGTCGTTGGCCGGGCGGCCGCCGGGATCGCCGAGGGGGCCCTCGCCGCGGGGATGGAGCCCGGGCGCGTCTCGCTGGTCCCCGACGTGGACGCGGCACGCGAGCATCTCCTGCCCCGATTGCGCGACGGCGACGTCGTCCTGCTGAAGGCCTCGCGCGGGATCGGGCTCGAGCGGCTGGTGGACGCCCTGGTCGCGGCGGCCGATGGGCGGTCTGGCCGATGACCGAGCTGATCCAGGGGCTGCTGCTCGCCTTCGCGATCGTCGTGATCCTGATGGCGCCGTACATCCGCCTGCTCCACGCCCTGGGTTTCGGCAAGCGGATCCGGCGCGAAGGGCCAGAGAGCCACTACGTCAAGGAGGGGACGCCGACGATGGGCGGCCTGCTCATCGTGGCGGTGGTCCTCGCGATCTACTTCTTCCTGCGCAGCAAGCCCGATGCCTCGACCTTCGCGCCGATCGCCGCGCTCGCCGCGGTCGGCCTGCTGGGAGCGTTCGACGACTACCTGAACGCCCGGACCGGCGAGGGCATCCGCGCCCGCCAGAAGCTGATCTGGCTGACCGTGGTCGCCTTCGTGGCGGCCTGGCAGATCCAGAACACGTACGACATCACGGCGATCGCGGTCCCGTTCATCGGCGCGGTGTCGGTCGACCCGCGGGTGTACGTGCTGTTCGGTGCCTTCGCCATCATCGCCGCCGCCAATGGCGTGAACATCACCGACGGCCTCGACGGGTTGTCCGGCGGGACCGTGGCCATCGCCTTCGTCGCGTACCTGCTGATCGCCCTCCTCAACGAGCCGGCCCAGCCGAACCTCGCCTTGCTGTGCGCCCTGATCATCGGCGCCCTGCTCGGATTCCTCTGGTTCAACGTCCATCCGGCGCAGATCTTCATCGGCGACTCGGGCGCGCTGTCGCTCGGCGCGACGCTCGCGGTCACGGCGCTGATCACGGGACAGATCCTCGTCCTGCCGCTGATCGGCATCATCTTCGTGATCGAGACCTCGTCGGTGATGCTCCAGATCGGCTGGTACCGCATCAGCGGCGGCCGCCGGCTCTTCCGGATGAGCCCGATCCATCACCATTTCGAGCTGGGCGGCTGGGACGAGGAGAAGATCACGATCCGCTTCTGGATCGTGGGGATCCTGGCGGCGATGCTCGGGGTGACGCTCTTCCTGGCCTCGCTGGACCGTCTCGGATGATCGACCTGAACCGATCGGCCGGACCGTTCGATCTCGACGCCCTCGACCTTGCCGCGGTCCGGGCGGGCGCGCTCCGCGGGCGTCCGGTCGCCGTCCTGGGCCTGGCGCGCAGCGGGATCGCCCTGGCCCGGTTCCTGGCGGACGCCGGCGCCCGGGTGACGGTCTACGACGGACGGGCCGCGGCCGACCTGGCCGACGCGATCCGCGCCCTCGGCGACCGTGATCTGCGGCTTCGGCTCGGCCCCGCCGTCGACCCCGCGTCCAGCTGGGCCGACGCGGACCTCGTGGCCACGTCACCTTCGATCAACCCGGACTATCCGACCACCGAGCCCCGGCTGCGGGCGGCGTTGCAGGCGCTCCGGGCCGCCCGGGCGGCCGGCCGCCCGGCACCGTCGCTCGTCTCCGAGGCCGACCTCTTCCTGCGACTCTGCCCTGCGCCCACGATCGGCGTCACGGGTACCAAGGGCAAGACGACGACGGCCTCGCTGACCGTCTCGATCCTGGCCGCCGACCCCTCGCATCCGGCGATCCTCGGCGGCAACATCGGGATCCCGCTCGTCGAGCGGCTGCCTGGGCTGACCGCGGCGCACCGGGTGGTCATCGAGCTGTCGGAGCTCCAGCTGCCGACGCTGTCACGCGGGACCACCGTCGCCGTGTACACGAACGTCAGCTCCGACCACCTCGACCGGCACGGATCGCTGGAGGCCTACCGTCGGGTGAAGCGCCGGTTGGCGGAGCTGGTTGACCCCGACGGGGCGCTGGTCCTGAACGCCGAGGACCCGGTGGTCACCGGCTATGCGGGACTTGGTGCGGTGCCGTCGGTGCTCTACCGGCGGGAGCGCCCGATGCCCGGCGGTCTCGGCGTGGTGGACGGCTGGATCGTGGCCGCGGGCGTCGAACGCCTGCCGCAGGCCGGCGGCGGCCCGGCGGCCACCGGGCCCGGTGGCCGCATCCTGCCAGTCGGGGAGCTCGCGATCCCGGGCGCCCATAACGTCTCCAACGCGCTGGCGGCGGTCGCCGTCGGGCTCCTCTTCGGTGTCGCGCCGGATGCGATCCGCGAGGCCGCGGCGTCGTTCACGGGCGTCGAGCATCGCCTCGAGCCGGTAGCCCTCGTCGACGGCGTGCGCTTCGTCAACGATTCGCAGGGGACGCAGCCGGACGCGGTGATCGCCGCGCTCCGGGCGTTCGACCCCCCCATCGTGCTGATCGCGGGCGGCCGGGACAAGGGAATCGATCTCGGCGCGCTCCCGCCGGTCGTCGCCGAGCGGGCCGTCGCGGCCGTCCTGATCGGGGAGAGCGGTCCTGGCCTCGGCGCCAGCTTCCGCGCCGCCGGCCTGGCCCGGACCGAGACCGCCACGGACCTGGACGACGCCGTCCGGCGGGCCGATGCGATCGCCCGGGAGACGCTCGATGCCGCGGCCGCTCCGGACGGCGCCGCAACGGGCCGTGGCGTGGCGGGCCCGGCCACGGTCCTGCTGAGCCCGGCGGCCGCGAGCTTCGACATGTTCACCGACTACGCGGCCCGCGGCCACGCCTTCAAGGCGGCGGTCGCGGCATTGGCCGCGCGCCGAACGGACGGAGGGGAGCGATGAACCTGGCAGCACCGATCCCGGGCTTCGCTCGACGCGGGTCCGAGCCCGACGACGTCGCGGTCGAGCGGACGATGGTCAACCGGACACCGGTCAAGAGCCGGGCCGGCGCCGTCCGCCGCGAGCGCCACCAGGCCGACTACGTGATTCTCGTCGTCGTCGTGGCGCTCACCGCGCTTGGCATCCTGATGGTCTACTCCTCATCCGCCATCAAGGGCTACCTGTCGCAGGACGCCGACACGTTCGCGACCGTCGGACCGCAGATCCAGTGGGCGATCCTCGGGATGCTGGCGATGGCCCTGATGATGCGCGTCGACTATCGCTACCTGCGCCTGGTCTCCGTGCCGCTGTACATCGTGGCGATCGTCCTGCTCGTGCTGGTGTTCGTGCCCCAGTTCAACATCGTCGTCGGTGGGTCGGCACGCTGGCTCAAGCTCGGCCCGCTGCCGGCGATCCACCCGGCCGAGATCGCCAAGCTCGCCCTGGTCATCTACCTCGCCCACTGGCTGGCGAAACGCGGGGGCCGGATCCACGGCTTCTGGGCCGGGACCGTCCCGTTCCTCCTGATCGTCGCGCCGATCATCGCCCTCGTCTTCAGGGAGCCCGACCTGGGCACCACCGGCGTCATCACCATGACCGTCTTCACGATGTTCTTCGTCGCCGGTGCGAACCTCATCAACTTCGTGGTCATGGGTGCCGGCGCGCTCCTGGCCATGATCCTGGTCGGCCTGCGCGGCTACCAACTGGACCGCATCCGCGTGTGGCAGGACCCCTGGCTCGACCGGCTGGGCGAGGGCTTCCACACGGTCCAGGGACTGCTCGCGCTGGGCGTCGGTGGCTTGCTCGGGACCGGGCTCGG
Organism: uncultured Chloroflexia bacterium; assembly: GCA_963806175.1. Taxonomy (GTDB): domain Bacteria; phylum Chloroflexota; class Limnocylindria; order Limnocylindrales; family CSP1-4; genus SPCO01. Next base: position 1,261,644 of record CAWDXA010000011.1, on the reverse strand, counting down.
GGCGAGCAAGGTGTTCGTCCCGAACGCCTTCAACGACTTCATCTTCGCCGAGGTGGGCCAGGAGTTCGGACTGCTCGGCTCAGTCGTGGTGATCGGGCTGTTCCTGATCCTGGCGTACTCTGGCGTCCGGATCGCGCTCGCGGCGCCCGACACGTTCGGCGCGCTGCTGGCGGCCGGGATCACCGCCTGGCTGTGCCTCCAGGCGTTCCTCAACATCGGGGTCGTGGTCGCGCTGCTGCCGATCACCGGGATCACGCTGCCGTTCATCAGTGCCGGCGGCTCATCGCTCATCATCAGCTTCGCGGCCGTCGGGATTCTCCTGTCGATCTCGCGCGAAACGGTAGAGAAGGGGACGTGGAACGAGGATGCGACTGCTGATCGTGGCCGGCGGGACGGGCGGACACATCTACCCGGCGCTCGCCGTCGCCCGGTCGCTGCGCGGCCGTCCTGACGGACCGGCGCTGCACTGGCTCGGTGGCCGCCGGGGCCTGGAGGCGAGCCTCGTCCCGCCCGCCGGGATCGAGCTGACCCGGCTCGCCGCGCGCTCGCTTCGGACGACCGAGGCGGACGTCCACGCCGTGCTCGACCCGATCCGTCTCGGTCTGTCCGTGCCGCAGGCCGCTGCCGTCCTCGTCCGCCAGCGGCCGGCCGCCGTCTTCACGACCGGCGGCTACGTCGCAATCCCGGTCCTGCTGGCCGCCGCGCCGCTCGGGATCCCGGTGGTGCTGTGGGACGGCAATGTCATTCCGGGCCGTGCCGTCCGGGCCACGGCCCGGCTCGCCCGCGTGCTCGCCGTCTCGTTCGAGGCGACCTGCCGGGCGCTCGGGTCGGCGAGTGGGTCTGCCCGACCGTGCTACGTCACCGGCACGCCGATCCGCGACGTCCGGGACATCGATCGCGAGGCGGCCCGGCGCCGGCTCGACATCGCGCCTTCCGAACGGGTGCTGCTGGTCTTCGGGGGATCGCAGACCGTCCGCCGGTTCAACGCCGCGGTGGACGCGGCACTTCCTGCACTGGTCGAGCGGGTCACGGTCATTCACGTCGCGGGCGAGGATGGATATGCCGCGGCGCTGGCCGCCCGGGAGGCCCTGCCCGAGGCGAGCCGCCACCGGTACCGTCCGTATCCCTTCCTGCGCGACGACATGCTGACCGCCCTGGCGGCCGCCGATCTCGTGGTCGGGCGCGCCGGCTCCTCGACGCTCGCCGAGGCGACGGCGCTCGGGTTGCCGATGGTCGTGGTGCCGTATCCGCACGCTGCCGGCCACCAGCGGGCCAACGCCGCCAGCCTGGTCGAGGCCGGGGCGGCCCGCCTGGTCGACGACGCGGCGTTCGACGCGGCCGCGCTGCTCGACGCGGCAGCCCTGCTCGACGATCCGTCCGCGCACGTACGGATGTCGGCCGCGGCGCGCGCCCTCGGGCGTCCCGGTGCGGCGGCCGCAGTTGCCGAACTGGTCATGGCCGTCGCCGATCGTCAACCGCTGCCGACGCCGGCCGCCATCGAGCGAATTGCCCGGGGCGGAGCATCGTGATCGGGAGCTTCGACGCCATCGCGATCGGGACCGAGATCCAGCGTCGGATCGGGGTCAAGACCTCGCGCGACGAGCCGCTCGCCCGGTTCACGACGATGCGCGTGGGCGGCCCAGCCGACCTCTTCGCGACGGCGCACAACGCCTTTGAGCTGCGCGCGCTCGTGCGGTTCGCGCGAACGCGAGGCCTGCCCCATCTCGTCATCGGCCGCGGCAGCGACCTCGTGGTCGCGGACGCGGGGGTGCGCGGTCTGGTCATCCAGGTGCGCGCGGAGGGTTCGCGGATCGAGGGGACCCGGTATACCGCCGAGGCAGGCGTGCAGATGGCCCGCGCCGCCACCGAGACGCAGGCCGCCGGGCTGACCGGGCTCGAGTTCGGGCTCGCGATTCCCGGGACGGTCGGCGGGGCCGTGTGGGCCAATGCCGGGGCGCACGAAGCCGATGTGGCCGGGATCCTCGAGTCCGCGCGGGTCCTCGGGGCCGATGGCAGCGAGCTGGTGGTTGGGGGGTCGGAACTCGGCTTCGGCTACCGGGACAGCCGGCTCAAGCACGCGACGCCGGGCGAGCCGGGCGAGCTCGTCATCGAGGCCACGTTCGGTTTGGCGCCCGCCGACCCGGCCGTCATCAAGGGTCGCCTCGACGAAATTCGGCGCTGGCGGCAGGCCCATCAGCCGATCGGACTGCCGTCGGCGGGCAGCGTGTTCCGCAACCCGGCGGGCGATTCGGCCGGCCGGCTGATCGAAGCCGCGGGGCTCAAGGGCCTGCGGATGGGCGGCGCGGTCGTGTCCGAGAAGCACGCCAACTTCATCGTCAACGACCAGAAGGCGACGGCGACCGACGTCCGCCGGCTGGCCGAGCACGTCCGGGCCGAGGTCGCGCGCGTCCATGGCATCGAGCTCCGCCTGGAGATCGAGTTCGTCGGCGACTGGACCGGCCGGCCGGCCGGGGCACGATGACGACAGCGGGCCGCCCCCCGGTCGTGGTGCTGCTCGGTGGTCCGTCCGCCGAGCATGACGTCTCGATCGTGTCCGGCAGCGCGATCGCGGCGGCACTCGGGAACGAGGGCTTCGCGGTCGAGCAGGTCCTGGTCGACCTCGACGGCGGCTGGTGGTGGCTGCCCGCGGGACACATGCGCGGCGACCGGACGCCCGCCGCCTACGACGACCCGGCCGGGCTCGGGGCCGAAGGCCCGGTGCCGGTCGGCGCCGCCATCGACCGGCTCGCGGCAGGCGACCCAACGCCGGTGGTGGCGATCGCCCTCCACGGTCCGTTCGGCGAGGACGGCACGGTCCAGGCGCTGCTCGAGGCGGCCGGCCTGGCCTACACCGGCTCTGGCGTGGCGGCGTCGGCGGTCGGCATGGACAAGGCGCTCTTCAAGCGGCTGTGCCGGGGGATCGGCCTGCCGGTGGCCGACTGGCGCGAGATCCGCCACGATCGCTGGCGGGCCGACCCGGGCGCCGTGCGGGCCGAGCTCGAGGCGTTTGCGGCGGGTCATCCCGACCGGCGGCTCATGGTCAAGCCGGCTCGCCTGGGCAGCTCGGTCGGGATGACGCTGGTCCACGATCCGGCCGAGCTCGATGACGCCCTGGAACGGGCCTTCGCGTACGACACGCTCGTCCTTGTCGAGACGTACCTGGCGGGCGCCCGCGACCTGGAGGTGTCGGTCATCGGCAACGACCCGGCCCGCCTCGAGCTGTACGGTCCCGGCGAGATCGTGTCCGGCCACGAGTTCTACGACTACGCGGCGAAGTACACGCCGGGCCTGTCCGAGACGTCGACACGGGCCGAGCTGACCGACCGGCAGCGAGCGACGATCCTCAAGATCGCGCGCGACGCCTACCGGGCGGTCGGCGCCGAGGGGTTCGCCCGTCTCGACTTCCTGCTCGCGGGCGACACGATCTACCTGTCGGAGATCAACACCATCCCGGGTTTCACCCCGATCAGCCTCTTCCCGACCCTGCCCGCCGAGGGCGGCCATTCCTTCAATGACGTGTGCCGCCGGATCGTCGAACTGGCGGTCGACCGGCACGCGGCCCGTACCGGCGGCCGGCTGCGTCCCGCCGATCTCCCGCGATGAGCGACCGGCACGCCTATCGTCGAACGGCGACACCCGTGCCCGGACGTCGGGTCCGGCCCGTCCGGCGCGCCTCGGCGCGTCTGTCGGTGGCCCGGGCCGGCGCGGCCCTGGCCCTCCTCGCATCGGCCGGCGCAATCTACGGTGTCGGCGCGTCGTCGGCCTTCGTCTACGCCGGCCTGCGGGTCGACGGGGCGGTGTACACGGACCCGGCGGCGGTGGAGACGGCGATGGCGGCCGCCCGCGGCCAGAACCTGTTCCGCCTGTCGACCGGGCCGCTTCGGGCCGCCCTCGACGAGTTGCCGACCGTGGCCAGTGCAAGCGTCGGCGTGCAGCTGCCCGGCACGCTCCAGGTCACGCTCAGGGAACGGGTCGCGGTCCTCGTCTGGCGGGTCGGTGCCCGGCGCTACCTGGTCGATTCCGATGGCAACCTGTTCGGCCGGCTCGGGGACAAACCCCCGGCCCAGGCCGCCGCCCTGGTGGTCATCGACGACCGGCGGGCGGCCTCGGTCGGCCTGTCCGTCGGGACCCGGCTCGACCCGCAGGATATCGACGCGGCGACCCGACTCGCCTCGCTCGTCCCGGCCGACGTCGGGAGTGCCGCGAGCGAGCTCCAGGTCCGCGTCACCGACGAGAACGGCTTCGTCGTCCGCGCGGATCCGCAGGGGTGGCTGGCGATCTTCGGGTTCTACACGCCGAGCCTGCGGACGACCGACCTGATCCCCGGCCAGGTGCGCCTGCTGCGCAGCCTGCTGATCGGCCGTGAACCGCTGATCGACCGGGTCGTCCTCGCCTCCGACACGGACGGAACGTATGTCCCGAAGCCGACGCCCAAGCCGCGTCCCTCGGCGAGCCGTGCGCCGTGAGTTGCCGCGCTCGCGCCGGGTCGAGTAGCCTTGCCGAAACCATCGCAGCGAGGACCGACATCACGTGCTGCTACCGCTGCTCGGGCTCCTCCTGGGCGTCCTCGGCGGTCTCGTCCTCAACGTCAACGTCAGCTTCGAATTCAGCCGATACTCGGCGGTGGCGATCCTCGCGGCGCTCGACTCGGTGCTCGGCGCGGTCAGGGCGGAGCTGGACGGCAACTATGACAATCGGATCTTCATCAGCGGGTTCCTGGTCAACGCGATCGTCGCCGTGCTCCTCACGTTCATCGGCGATCGGCTCGGGCTGGACCTCTACCTGGTGGCGCTCATCACCTTCGGCCTGCGCATCTTCAACAACGTGGCCCTGATCCGGCGCCACTTCCTCTAGATCTCAAGACGGAACGGAGACGGACGGAACGGTGGAACGAGAAGCGGTCCTCGTCGGCATCGACGTTGGCACGAGCAAGGTCTGTGCCCTGATCGGCGAGGTCAGCCGCGACGGCCGGCTGACGATCATGGGCCACGGCACGGTGCCGGCATCCGGGCTGAAGAAGGGCGTGGTCATCAATATCGACCAGACCGTCCGTTCGATCGCCGATGCCGTGGAGCGCGCCGAACGACTGTCTGGCTGGAAGATCGATCGGGCCTTCGTCGGCGTCGGGGGCCAGCACGTCGAGAGCCTGAACTCGCCGGGCCAGGTCGCGGTGACCGGCCACCAGCGCGAGGTCACCCGCGAGGACGTCAACCGGGCGATCGAGGTCGCCCGGGCCGTGTCGATCCCGTCCAACCGCGAGGTCCTCCACGTCGAGCGACGCGGCTTCACGGTCGACGGCCAGGAGGGCGTCAAGGACCCGCTGGGGATGAGCGCGCTGCGGCTCGAGGTCGAGACCCACATCGTCACCGCGTCCGCCACCGCCGTCCAGAACCTGTCGAAGTGCGTCGCCGCGGCCGGCGTCAAGATCGACGAGCTCGTGGTCAACTCGCTGGCCTCGGCCGAGGCGGTCCTCAACGAGACCGAAAAGGAACTGGGGGTCGGTTTGGCCGACATCGGTGCCGGCACGATCGACCTCGCCCTGTTCCAGGACGGCTCACCGTTCCACACGCGCGTCCTGCCCGTCGGCGGCAACAACGTCACCAACGACGTCGCGATCGGGCTCAAGACCAGCCTGCTGGTGGCCGAGGAGCTCAAGGTCCGCCACGGGACCTGCGACCTGCGCGCCGTCACCGATGACGAGGAGATCAGCGTCTCGGTTCTCGGCGAGGACGCCGGCCGGACCGTCAGCCGGCTCGAGGTCTGCCAGATCATCGAGGCCCGGATGCGCGAGACGTTCGAGCTGATGCACAACGAGATGCGGGCGGCCGGGGTGGGCATGCTGCCGGCGGGGATCCTGCTGACCGGTGGCGCGGCGCAGCTGGCCGGCGCCGCCGAGCTCGGTCGCGAGGTGCTCCAGATGCCGGTCCGGGTGGTCGCCCCGTCGGGGATCGGCGGGCTCGTCGACACGCTCCTCAATCCGAGCTACAGCACCGCCGTCGGGCTGCTCCAGTGGGGCGCCGCCAGCCTCGGTGCCGGGGAGCCCACGCGCTACGAATCGGCGCCCGCTCGCGGCGGCCTGGGCCGGTTGCGGGATGCACTCCGGAGCGTCTTCCCGTAGACACCCGCGCGGTGCGGTCGCGCACCATCGATCGCGCCGTCGTCCGCGACAGCGAGCCCGGAGGTGTCCGCATCCGTGGTCGGGCGGTATACTCCCGTGAACCCCCGCGCGGACCCGGGCCGGTACGAGCGCCGACCGAGTCCGGACGAACTGCCTCACGTCGTCGACCATGACCCGTCGCGGGTCGCCGGAGGAGAGATCCGATGCCGCTGCGTTCTGATTCCGAGAACTTCGCGCTGATCCGGGTCATCGGAGTCGGCGGCGGCGGCAGCAACGCGGTCAACCGGATGATCCGGGCCGAGATGATGGGCGTGGAGTTCATCGCCTGCAACACGGACGCGCAGGCCCTGCTCCAGGCGGACGCCCCGCACAAGATCCGGATCGGCGACAAGATCACCCGCGGCCTCGGTGCCGGTGGCGACTCGGCGATCGGCCAGCGATCGGCGGAAGAGGACTCGGAGAAGATCGGCCAGGCGCTCGTCGACTCGGACATGGTCTTCATCACGGCCGGCCTCGGCGGCGGCACCGGCTCGGGTGCGGCTCCGGTCGTCGCCCAGATCGCCAAGGAGAGCGGTGCCCTGACCATCGGCGTCGTGACCAAGCCGTTCGCCTTCGAGGGCGCCAAGCGCAAGCTGATCGCGGAGCGTGCGGCAGAGGAGCTCAAGGCCCAGGTCGACACCCTGATCACGATCCCGAACGACCGGCTCAAGGACGTGGTCCAGAAGAACACCAGCATCCTCGACGCGTTCCGCGTCGTCGACGACGTGCTCCGCCAGGGGGTCCAGGGGATCAGCGACATCATCACGATGCCGGGCCTGATCAATCTCGACTTCGCGGACGTCCGGGCGATCATGAAGGACGCCGGGTCGGCGCTGATGGGCATCGGGCGGGCATCCGGTGAGAACCGGGCGGTCGAGGCGGCCCGCCAGGCGATCGCCAGCCCGTTGCTCGAGGTCGACATCCAGGGTGCCCAGGGGATCCTGTTCAACATCACCGGCTCGTCGAGCCTCAGCCTCTACGAAGTGACCGAGGCGGCCGAGGAGATCCGTGCTGCGGCCGATCCCGAGGCCAACATCATCTTCGGGACCAGCTTCAACGAGCGGCTCGGCGACGAAGTCATGATCACGGTCATCGCCACCGGTTTCGACGGCGGCAAGAAGCGCCAGACCGCCCGTCACGAGGCGGCGGCTGGGACCGACAGCACTGCCGCCCGCCCGGCCCGCGAGCGCGACTTCCTCGAAGAGCTCCAGCGCCAGCGCGACGAGGTCGCCGAGAGCTACGGTCAGCGCCAGCGCGACGAGCCGGCGGCCACGGCCATCCCCGTGGGCGTGCCGCGAGTCGAGCGCTCCGTGGGCGACAGCGCGGCCGCCCGGCGACCGGCGCCCGCCTACGACGCCGAGGATCTCGAGATCCCGAGCTTCCTCCGCCGGAAGTGATCCCGGCCGGCCCAGCGCCGGCGGACGACGGATGAGCGACGCGGGGTCCGGCGAGCGGATCGAGGCATATCGTGCCGCCCGGACCGCGGTGCTCGGGCGGATCGCGTCGGCCTGCCGCCGAGCCGGTCGGGATCCGGCGACGGTCACCCTGGTCGCGGTGTCCAAGACCGTTCCACGGGACGCCGTCCGCGACGCGGTCGCCGCCGGCCTCGACGTGCTCGGCGAGAACCGCGTCCAGGAGGCAGCCGCCAAGATCCCGGAGGTCCCCGGCGCGCGCTGGCACCTGGTCGGCCCGCTCCAGGGCAACAAGGCGCGGCGCGCCGTCGAGCTGTTCGACGTCGTCGAGTCGATCGATTCGGTCGGGCTGGCCGAGCGCGTCGACCGGCTCGTCCGGGAGGTCCGCCCGGGCGCTCGCTATCCGATCCTGCTCCAGGTCAACGTCGACGCCGATCCGGCGAAGGCCGGGTTCGAGCCGGGTGAGCTCGGGGACGCGGTCGCGTGGATTGCCCGGCTCGCCGGGCTCGACGTCCGCGGCCTGATGACGATCGGCCGGCTGGTCACGCTGCCCGAGGCGGCCCGACCGACCTTCCGCCGCCTCCGTGAGATCTCCGCCGACCTGCGCGGCGCCGGGCACTCGATCGGCCCCGAGCTGTCGATGGGGATGACCGACGACTTCGAAATCGCGGTCGAGGAGGGCGCGACGATCGTCCGGGTCGGTCGCGCCCTGTTCGGGGAGCGCCATCACCCCGATTGACGTGCCCGCGACGGGGCCCGACCGCCCGGAACCGCCCGGAGGCGGGCCGCAGTAGACTCCGGCCCGTGGGTGGTGCGTTCCTCGTCAACTTCATCCAGCTGCTGCTGATGGCCATCTGGGCCCTGGTGCTCGGCCGGATCGTCATGTCCTGGGTGGATCCGTCGGGGCGCAACCAGGTGTCCCGGCTCCTGATCCAGGCCACCGAGCCGATCCTCGGGCCCGTCCGCCGGCTCCTGCCGCCGAGCGGCATGACCGACTGGTCCGGTTTCCTGGTCCTGATCGTGCTCGGCGCGCTGTGGCGCGCGTTCTGAGGTCTTGACGACCGCCGCGGTCCGGTTCGCCGTGCGCCTGTCGCCGCGGTCCGCCGCGACGCAGGTCGAGGGCGTGGCGGATGGCGTCCTGAAGGTGCGCGTGGCCGCGCCGGCCGTCGAGGGAGCCGCCAACACGGCGCTCGTGCGCCTCCTGGCCGACGAGCTCGGGCTGGCCGGGCGGGACATACGGATCGTGGCCGGTGCGAAGTCCCGCCAGAAACTGGTGGTGGTCGAGGGCATCGCCCCCGAGACGCTCATTGCCCGGTGGCCCGGCCTGCGGGTATGATCTCGACCTCGTCCGGCACCCGGTGCGGTGCCGCGACCTCTCGGGCGATTGGCTCAGTGGTTAGAGCACGCGGTTCACATCCGCGGGGTCACTGGTTCGAATCCAGTATCGCCCACCACACCCGGCCCGGTCGGCGTACGGCTGCGCTGCGCGATCAACCGATCGGTTGATCCGCCTGTCGGCCGACCTCCCGGCTTCTTCCAGTCGCCCAGGCGACCCACAGCGCCGCCCAGCACCTGCCCGGTCGGGTCGAGGGGCCAACGCGGACCGACCTGAACCGGAAGATCTGTTTCCCGTCTCCGCGGCGTCACCCGTCGATCCGGTCGCGCGTCACAGGACCAACACGGCGCGTTCCTCCGCGTGGAAGCCCCCGGTTCCTCCCCCGGGGGCTTCTCCGTGCCGGCCGGGGGTAGGTCAGGCCTCGACGGCCAGCCGCCGCAGCACAGTCGGCAGGATCCCGCCCTGGCGGTAGTACTCGACGTCGATCGGGCCGTCGAGGCGTGCGATCGCCTCGAACCGCCGCTCGGTGCCGTCGCCTCCGGCGGCCGCGTCGTGCAGGGCGGTGACGGTCACGCTCTGGCGCGGCGACAACCGACCATCGAGTCCGTGGACCGAGTAGGTCTCGCGGCCGGTCAGTCCGAGCGTCGCCGCGGTCTGGCCGGGGCCGTACTGGAGCGGCAGGATGCCCATGCCGACCAGGTTCGACCGGTGGATCCGCTCGTAACTCTCGGCCAGGACGAACCGGACGCCCAGCAGCGCGGGACCCTTGGCGGCCCAGTCGCGCGACGAACCGGAGCCGTACTCCCGGCCGGCGAGGATCGCCAGCGGCACGCCGTCGGCCGTGTAGCGCATGGCCGTATCGAAGATGAAGCCCTGCTCGCCGTCGGGCAGGTGGACGGTGTACGGCCCCTCGGTGCCCTCGACCAGCCGGTTGCGCAGCCGGATATTGCCGAAGGTGCCGCGGACCAGCACCTCGTGCTGGCCGCGCCTGGCGCCGTACGAGTTGAATTCGAGCGGGCCGACGCCGTGGGCCTGGAGCCACTGGCCGGCCGGGGACCACGGCGCGATCGAGCCGGCCGGCGAGATATGGTCGGTGGTCACCGAGTCGCCGAGCACCGCCAGGACCCGGGCACCGACGATGTCGCCGACCGGCGCCGGGTCGAGCGTCATCCCGTCGAAGAAGGGCGGCTTGGCAATGTACGTTGATGCGACCTGCCAGGCATACCGGTCGCCCGACGGGATCGGCAGGGCCCGCCACCGTTCGTCGCCCTCGAAGACGGTCGCGTAGGTCGACCGGAAGAGCTCCGGATCGATGGAATCGGCGATGACCGATCGAATCTCGTCGGGGGCGGGCCAGATGTCCGCCAGGAAGACCGCCGATCCGTCGGAGCCGGTCCCGAGCGGCTCGGTGGTCAGGTCGATGTCGACGCGGCCCGCCAGCGCGAAGGCGACAACGAGCGGCGGGGAGGCGAGGTAGCTGGCCCGGGCGAGCGGGTGGATCCGGCCTTCGAAGTTGCGGTTGCCCGACAGGACGGCCGCCACGACGAGGTCGTTGGCCTCGATCGCCGCGGCCACGGCGTCGTCCAGCGGGCCGGAATTGCCGATGCAGGTCGTGCAGCCGTAGCCGGCCAGGTTGAACCCGAGCGCCTCGAGCGGCGCCATCAGCCCGGCTGCGGTGAGATAGCCCGTCACCGCCCGCGAGCCGGGCGCCAGCGACGTCTTGACGGTGGGCTCGACATGGAGCCCGCGGGCGACGGCATTCCGGGCCAGCAGCCCAGCGCCGACCATGACCGTCGGGTTCGAGGTGTTCGTGCACGAGGTGATCGCGGCGATCGCCACCGAGCCCGTCTGGATCGTCACGTGATGGCCGTCGAGCTCCACCTCGACCCGCCGGTAGCGCCGCCCAGCGGCGGCCGGGACCGTCTCCGCCACCGGTGAGGAGGGCGCGTCGACGGCCTCGGCGCTGGCGAATGACGGGGGATCGCTCGCCGGGAAGGACTCGGCGGAGGCTTCCTCGACCGTCCCGTTGCCGCTGATCGGTTGCTCGCCGCCGAGGTCGGCGACCGCCTCCTCGAAGCCGGCCGGAAAGCTCGATCGGAAGTTGTCGCGCAGATCGGTCAGCGGGACGCGGTCCTGTGGCCGGCGCGGACCGGCCACGGACGGTTCCACGGATGCGAGGTCGAGCTCGAGCAGCTCGTCGAAGTCGGGGCCGTCGCCGGGCGTCCGCCACAGGCCCTGGGCCCGGGCATAGCGCTCCACCAGCTCGACGCGCTGTGCCGAACGTCCCGTGAGGCGCAGGTAGGCGAGCGTCTCGTCGTCGATCGGGAAGAGCGTGGCGGTTGCCCCGAACTCCGGGCTCATGTTGCTGATCGTGGTCCGGTCCGCGAGCGACAGCCCGGCCAGGCCGTCGCCGGCGAACTCGACGAAGGCCCCGACCACGCCATGCGCGCGCAGCATCTCGGTGACCACCAGGACGAGGTCGGTCGCGGTCGAGCCGCTCGGCAGCGTGCCGTGCAGGCGGACGCCGACGACGTGCGGCATCGGCTGGTAGAGCGGCTGGCCGAGCAGCACCGCCTCGGCCTCGATCCCGCCGACGCCGAAGCCGAGGACGCCCAGGCCGTTGACCATCGTCGTGTGCGAGTCGGTGCCGACGACCGTGTCCGGGAACGCGACCCGGCCGCCGTCGGCGGCGTCGCGATCGGCGACCACGGTGGCCAGGAACTCGAGGTTGACCTGGTGGATGATGCCGGTCCCGGGCGGCACCACCCGCAGGTCGCGGAAGGCCGTCTGTGCCCAGCGAAGGAGCTGGTAGCGCTCGCCGTTTCGGTCGTACTCGCGCTCGACGTTGAAGGCGAACGACCCCGCCGTCCCGAAGCGGTCGACCTGGACCGAGTGGTCGATGACGAGGTCGGCCGGGACGAGCGGGTTGACCTTGCCGGGATCGCCACCCAGGTCGGCCATGGCGTCGCGCATGACGGCGAGGTCCACGATCGCCGGGACCCCGGTGAAGTCCTGGAGGACCACGCGCGAGGGCATGAACGGGATCTCGGCCTCGGCGGCGACGCCCGGGCGCCAGGACGCCAGCGTCTCGACGTCCTCGCGGCGCACGATGCCGTGACCGGCATGGCGGAGGAGGTTCTCGAGCAGGATCTTGACCGTGACCGGGGCGCGAGCCAGGTCGAGGCGGTCGCCCAGGACCTCCAGCCGGTAGACGTCGGGAAGGCCCGCGCCGAGCGCTGCCCGGGCGCTGAAGGGGTCGATCCGTGACATCGCGTCGGTCCTCACTCGCTCGCTACACTCGAACGATGACAAGCGTACCGCGCGGCCCTCGATTCGCGCCGAGCGGTCCGCGGCCGGGCCGATGAGGTCGTGGGGCCGCCTGCCGGGCGACGACCCGGAGCGGGATCGCGCGGAGAAGGAGGCCGCCATCGAGGCGGCCGGGATCGAGCTCCACCCGGCGGCACCGGCCGATCATCCGCACCCGCACGAGCGTTCCGGGCCGGGCGAGCCGCCGGTCATCGGGATCGTCGGCGCTGGAGCGGTGGGCACGGCGCTCGGCGTGGCCCTCTCCCGGGCCGGCTGGCCGGTCCATGCCGTCGCCAGCCGGGACGCAGCACGGCGCGAACGCTTCCGCAGCCTGGTCGACGTCAGGCGCGCGTTCGTCGACCCGGAGCCGCTCGTCGAGGAGGTGGAGCTGATCATCCTGGCCGTCCCGGACGACGTGATCGCCCCGCTGGCCGGCGGGCTCCGCATGTACGGCGGGCAGGCGATGATCCATACCAGCGGCGCCCTCGGCGCCGAGGTCCTCGGCGCGGCCATGGCGGCCGGCACCCAGATCGGTTCGTTCCATCCCCTGGTCGCCTTTGCCGACACCGAGCGGGCGGTCGCGGCGCTCCATGGCGCCACGGTCGCGATCGAGGCCGACGACCAGCTGGCGGCGCTGCTGGGTCGCATGGCCGAGGCACTCGGCGCGACGCCGGTCAGGCTGGCGCCGGGCTCGAAGCCCGCCTATCACGCCGCCGCGGTCCTGGCTGCCGGTGGGTTCGTGGCCCTGCTCGATGCCATCGCCCAGCTCGGTCGGGTGGCAGGTCTCGACGAGGCCGGATCACTGACGATCTACGGCCCGCTCATCGAGGGGACGCTGGCCAACGCGCGCGCCCTCGGGATCCGGGCTGCGCTCACCGGACCGATCACCCGGGGCGACGTCGGCACACTTCGCGGCCACCTGGCTGCGTTGCGCGACCATGCACCCGACGTGCTGGACCTGTACGTTGCCGCCGGGCGCCGCGAGATCGAGCTCGCGGAAGCGCGTGGCGCGCTTGCCCCGGAGGCAGTGGCAGCCATGCGCGCGCTGCTGGCCGGTCCGCTTGCGCGACGCGACTGAACGGGTACCATTGCCGCCAATGGACCACAGCATCGCCGCCAAGTACGCAGCCCGGCCGGCGGCGCGATTCGTGCGTCCATCCAACCGGGTTCGCGAACGCCGCCTCGGCCTGCGACCGGCCGATCCGTTCCGTGCTCCGGGGACCCGTTCGACGGTGCTCCACGGCCCGGATGTGGCCCCGCTCACCCGGCTCCGGGCCGGCTGGCGCTCGATCCAGCCGGCGCAACCGCAGGCCCAGCACAGCGGTCAGCTCGGTCCCCGGGTGGTGATGCAGTGGGCACGCTCCGGGCGATCTGGGGCGGGGCCTCGACGTCCGCGCGCCGCATCGGCGCCGTGGTCCGCCTGAGGGCCGCAACCGCCACGTCCGCGGGCGGCATCGTCGTCCGCCACGAGTCCGGACGAGCGTGGCTGGTGGTCGGAAGCCGCCGCCGTGAACGCGACGGCTGGACCTGGACGCTCCCGAAGGGCACGCCAAAGTCCGGTGAGACGCGCGAGGAGACCGCCCTCCGGGAGGTGGCCGAGGAGACGGGTCTCGAGGTCCGGATCACCGGCGCCCTCGACTCCATCGAGTACTGGTTCGTCCAGTCCGGGCAGCGGATTCACAAGACGGTCCACTACTTCATGATGGAGCCGACCGGCGGCGACCTGGCCAATCACGACCACGAGTTCGAGCAGGTCCGCTGGATCCCCTTTGCCGAGGCGCCCTCGATGCTGACGTTCGAGACGGAGCGGACCCTGGTGGCGCGGGCCGCCGGGTTGGTCGGGGAGCCGGCGTCGGTCGGCAGCGAGTCACGATCGGCCGAGACCATGCCGTGACCGATGCCATCGAGCCCACTGTCCACCAGACACCGCTGACCGAGATCCACCGCGAGCTCGGCGCCCGCCTGATCGAGTTCGGCGGCTGGCTGATGCCTGTCCAGTACGGCTCCATCCTCGAGGAGCATCGGGCCGTCCGCGAGCGCGTCGGCCTGTTCGACCTGTCGCACATGGGCGAGCTGCACGTCGAGGGCCCCGACGCCGGCGCCGCGCTGGCCGCCGCGCTGGTCACGAACCCACCGAGCCTGGCCGTCGGCCGCGCGCACTACTCGATGATCTGCGTGCCGGACGGCGGCATCATCGACGATCTGATCGTCTACCGGCTGGCCGAATCGAGGTTCCTGGTCGTCGCCAACGCGGGCAACGCCCCGACCGTCTCGGACACGCTCGCAGAGCGCCTGGAACGGTTCAAGGCCGTGCTCGACGATCGCTCGCTGGCGACCGGCCTGCTGGCCGTGCAGGGACCGCTGGCGGCCGGCGTCCTGGGGCCGTTGACCGACGTGGACCTGGCTGCCCTCCACTACTACGCGATCGGCGAGGGGGCGGTGGCGGGGATCCCGGCCATGGTGGCCCGGACCGGGTACACCGGCGAGGACGGCTTCGAGGTGTTCGTCGACACGGACCGCACGGCCGAGCTGTGGGCGATCCTCCTGGCCGCGGTCCGCTCGGCCGGGGGTCTGCCTGTCGGGCTCGGGGCCCGCGACACGCTCCGACTCGAGGCCGGCATGCCGCTCTACGGCAACGAGCTCGACCTGGAGACCACGCCGTACGAGGCCGGTCTCGGGCGGGTGGTCAAGCTGGACAAGCCGGGTGACTTCGTCGGCCGCGCGGCGCTCGAGCGAGTGGCCCGCGACGGTCCCGCCCGGAAGCTCGTCGGGCTCGTGGTCGAGGGCCGCGGGATCGCGCGGCACGGCCACCCGGTGTGGGCCGGTGACCGGCGCACCGGGGTCGTCACCAGCGGCACCCAGTCGCCGACCCTCGGCGTTCCGATCGCCATGGCCTACGTGGCACCCGGCGATGGCGAGCCGGGTACCGTTGTCGACGTCGAGATCCGCGACGCCCGCGTCCCGGCGCGCGTGGTCGCCCTGCCCTTCTACAGGAGGCAAGCCTGAACCTCATGGTACCGACCGATCGGCACTACACGAAGGATCACGAATGGGTTCGGGTCGACGCTGACGTCGCCACGGTGGGGATCACGGCCTACGCTGCGGACCAGCTTGGCGACATCGTCTTCGTCGAGCTTCCCGACGTCGGTCGCGCAGTCGACCAGTTCGCGGCGTTCGGCGTGGTCGAGTCGGTCAAGGCGGTCAGCGACCTGTTCGCCCCCGTCGGCGGCGAGGTCCTCGAGACAAATCCCGCCCTGACCGGCCAGCCCGAGCTCGTCAATTCCGAACCGTACGAGGGCGGCTGGATGGTCCGGCTTCGCCTGGCCGACGCCGCCCAGCTGGATGGCCTGCTCGACCCGACCGCTTACGACGCCTTGACCGCGGCGGGCTGATCCTCGCCATGCCGTACGGTCCGCATACGGACGCCGACCGGGCGAAGATGCTCGAGGCGCTCGGCCTCGACTCCATCGACCAGCTCTTCGACGATATCCCCGTCGCGCTGCGGGCCTCGGCCCTGGACCTGCCCCCGCCCGAACCGGAGCTCGAGCTCGCGGCGCGCCTGAGCGAGCTGGCCGGCCGCAATCGGACCGACCTCGCGTCGTTCCTGGGCGCCGGCGTCTACCGTCACTGGAGTCCTCCGGCGGTCGACCAGATCCTGCTCCGCGGGGAGTGGTACACCGCGTACACGCCGTACCAGCCCGAGATCAGCCAGGGCACCCTGCAGAGCATCTACGAATACGAATCGCTGCTGGCCGAGCTCGTCGACCTCGACGTTGTCTCGGCGTCGCACTACGACGGTGCCGCCGCCACCGCGGAGGCCGCCCTCATGTGCTGCCGGCAGACGCGGCGCGAGCGGGTGCTCGTCTCGCGCGGCGTCCATCCGCACTACCGCGAGACGCTGCGGACCTACTTCAGCGGGGGACTCCAGCTCGACGAGATCCCGCTGGTGGCCGACGGCGAGGCGGCCGGCACGACCGATCTCGAGGCCCTGGAGCGGATGCTGGCCGAGACCGATCGGCCGGTTGCCGGCGTCATCGCCGCCCAGCCCGATTTCCTCGGCCTGCTCGAGCCGATGCCAGCCATCGGGGCGCTGGCCCACGCGGCGGGCGCCCTGTTCGTGGCGGTCATCGAGCCGGTCGGGCTGTCCGTGCTCGCCCCGCCCGGCGAGTACGGCGCGGACATCGCGGCCGGGGAGGGCCAGCCGCTGGGCATCGCGCCGCAGTACGGCGGCCCATACCTCGGCATCCTGGCCTCGACCGACGCGCTCGTGCGCCAGATCCCCGGCCGCCTGGTAGGCCTGACGACCGACCTCGACGGGCAGCGCGCGTTCGTGATGACCATGCGCGCCCGAGAGCAGGACATCCGGCGCGACAAGGCCGCCAGCAACATTTGCACCAACCAGGCGCTGCTCGCCCTCGCGGCCTCTGTCTACCTCGCCACGATCGGTCCGCACGGGCTGCGCGATGTTGCGGCCCTGGGCGCCGCACGGGCGACCGAGCTCGAGGCGGCCCTCGCCGCCGTGGGCGCGCCGAGGATCCACCCCGGGCCGTACCTCAACGAGTTCGCGGTGCGCGTCCGCGACGCTCGCGCGACCC
Source organism: uncultured Chloroflexia bacterium (assembly GCA_963806175.1). Lineage (GTDB taxonomy): Bacteria > Chloroflexota > Limnocylindria > Limnocylindrales > CSP1-4 > SPCO01. The sequence goes on along the minus strand of CAWDXA010000011.1, from coordinate 1,244,838 downwards.
ACGCGCGCCTGCTCGATCGCGGCATCCTGGCGGGCCTCGTGCTCGCCGACGTCGAGCCGGATGACCCGAGCCTGGCCGACGCGCTCCTCGTCTGCGCGACGGAGGTCACCACCCCGCAGGAGATCGAGCGATTCGCCGAAGCGCTGGCCGGGATCCTGGGCGGACGGCCGCCGACCGCCGTCGAAGCGGGTGCCGGAGCGGACCGCCGCAGTCCCACCGGGAGCACCCGATGAGCGTCACCGGCACGCGCCTCCAGCCGACGCTCTTCGAGCGCGGCCGACCCGGTCGCGGTGGCGGCAAGATCCCGCATCCGCCAAACGACGCGCTCGATCGGATCCCGGCCTCGGCGCGACGGGCGTCGCCGCCCGCGCTGCCCGAGATGAACGAGCCCGACGTCGTACGCCACTACGTCAACCTGTCGCAGCTCAACTACGCCGTGGACACCGGCTTCTACCCCCTCGGTTCGTGCACGATGAAGTTCAACCCCAAGCTCAACGAATGGGCAGCCCGCCTGCCGGGCTTCGCGAACCTCCATCCGCTCGCCCCGGACGCCATCGCCCAGGGCACGCTCCAGATGCTCTTCGAGCTCGAGGGGTCGCTGGCCGAGATCTCCGGGATGCGCGCCGTCACCCTCCAGCCGGCGGCCGGCGCGCAGGGGGAACTGACCGGGATCCTGATGGTCAGGGCCTACCACCGCGCTCGCGGCGACACCGCCCGCGACCAGGTCCTCGTGCCCGATTCCAGCCACGGGACCAACCCCGCGACCGCGTCGATGGCGGGCTACACGACCGTGACCATCCCGTCGGCCGAGGACGGCGGGGTCGATCTCGACGCCTTTCGGGCTGCCCTCGGCCCGCGGACCGCCGCGGTCATGATCACGAACCCGTCGACCCTGGGCCTCTTCGAGTCGCGCATCGGCGAGCTCCTCGAGGCGGTCCACGCGGCCGGTGCGCTGGCCTACATGGACGGGGCCAACCTCAACGCCATCCTCGGCCGGTTCAAGCCGGGTGAGGCCGGTTTCGACGTCATGCATTTCAACGTGCACAAGACGTTCTCCACGCCGCACGGCGGCGGCGGCCCGGGTGCCGGGCCGGTCGGGGTGGGGGACACGCTCCTGCCGTACCTGCCCGAGCCGCGCGTCCTGCGCGAACCGGACGGCGCGTACCGCCTCGAGCGAATCGGCGAGCGGCCGACGTCGATCGGGCGGATGCGCAGCTACGCCGGCAACACCGGCGTGCTGGTCCGCGCCTACGCGTACATCCGGGCCCACGGCGCCTCCGGTCTGCGCGAGGTCAGCGACGACGCGGTGCTGGCCGCCAACTACCTCAAGTCGCGCCTGGCCGGGACCTATGACATCCCGCACGATCGCGCCTGCAAGCACGAGTTCGTCGCCTCGGCCAGCACGATCAAGAAGCGTACCGGCGTGCGGACGCTCGACATCGCCAAGCGGCTGATCGACTACGGCTATCACCCGCCGACGATCTACTTCCCGCTGATCGTCGAGGAGGGGATGCTGATCGAGCCGACCGAGACCGAATTGGTCGAGACGCTCGACGCCTTCGCCGACGCCCTGATCGCCATCGCCGGGGAGGCGGAGACGACCCCCGACCTGGTCACCGGGGCGCCGCACACGGCACCGGTCCGCCGGCTCGATGAGGCGACGGCGGCACGCCACCCGAACCTTCGCTGGAGGGCGATGCGCGGTGCCGAGACTCCCTGTCCGGACTGAGCCCGGAGACGGCGAATTTGCCGTACGAACGATCGTTAGGGAGGAAGTTGACAGTGGATGAAGGGCTGTGGATAGTAGCCCCAGCGCACCGACTCGAACCGTGCTGCCGCTGTCGCTCGCCCATGACCGCATCGAGCGGGAGGCTCGATCCGGAATTGAGCGAATTGGCGCGGCCCTGACAAGTGCGGTTCTGGCCGCGGTAGCGGGAGATATCGGGTTTAGACCCGTTCGGAGGACAGTTCATGCAGAAGCGGCTATTCGGCATCCTGGCCAGTGTCGCCATCATCGTGGCGGCCTGCGGTGGTGCCACAGCTAGTTCGGCGCCGCCCGCGTCGACGGATACCGGCGCCTCGGCTCCGGCCTCCGCGGAAGCGCCCAGCGCCGCCCCGAGTTCGGACCTCGCGGCCGATCAGACCCTCAACGTCACCGCGCAGGGTGAGCCACCGACCCTGGATCCGAACAAGGCCCAGGACTCGAACTCCATCACCATTCTCCGCGCTCTGACGCGCGGCCTGGTCTACTTCGACAAGGATCTCAAGGTCGTGCCGGGGCTGGCGTCATCGTGGGATGTTTCGCCGGACGCCAAGACGCTGACCTTCCATCTTCGCGATGCGAAGTACAGCAACGGCGACCCGATCGTCGCCGGTGACTTCGTCTACAGCATTAAGCGGCTGGTCGATCCGCGCACCGCGGCCCCGTACTCGTATGTCACCGCCGAGATCGACGGCGCGCCAGACCTCCTTGCCATGGCCGGCGCGGATCCCGCTCCGAGCGATGCGACGATCCAGGCGGCTCTCGACAAGCTGGGCGTGTCCGCGCCGGACGACAAGACCGTCGTTATCCAGCTCAACACGCCCGCCTCGTACTTCCTGACCGCGCTGACCCTGTGGGTCTTCGTGCCGCTCCAGCAGAAGTGGATCGAAACCCCGAACTTCACCGAGGCCGGCAACTACGTCAGTTCCGGTCCGTTTGTGCTCGACTCCTGGCAGCACAACACCGAGATGACCCTCAAGCAGAATCCGAACTGGTGGGGCGACACGAAGCCGACGCTCACCACCCTCAACTTCTTCCTTCGCAACGATCTGACCGCGGACCAGGCCGCCTACGAGGCGGGCGAGCTGGACATGGTCCAGACGCCGAGCCCCGATATCCAGCGCGTGAAGGCCGACCCCGTGTTGGGCCCACAGGTCCTGGACATCCCGAACTTCTCGATCACCTACTACACCTACAACAACTTCCAGGACAACAAGCTCAAGTCGTTCAAGACCCCGGGTCCGACGGCGAACAAGGACTTCCGCATCGCCCTGACCCAGTCGATCGACAAGCAGGCCTTCATCGACGCCACCTTCGCGGGGATCGGGGCCGTGGCCAACAGCTTCGTGATGCCGGGGATCCCGGGCTACCAGCCCGACCTCGACCCGTATCCGTTCGACCTGGCCTCGGCCAAGGACCACATGACCAAGGCCCTCGCGGCGCTCGGCAAGTCCAGCGCGGCCGACCTCGGCAAGCTCAAGTTCGGCTTCAACACCGGCGCCGGCCACGAGCCGCGCGTCGCCTTCCTGGCCGAGGCCTGGCGGCAGGCGTTCGGTCTCGAGACCGAACAGATCGGCAGCGACTTCAGCGTCTTCCTGACCCAGCGCACAGCCGGTCAGTACGACATCTCCCGCGACGGCTGGGGTGCCGACTATCCGCACGCGAACAATCAGCTCAACGGCCTGTTCACGTGCCACGGCGGCAACAACGATAGCCAGTACTGCAACCCGGACTTCGACGCGCTGATCGCGCAGGCCGCCGCCGAGCCGGACCAGGACAAGCAGGTCGCCCTGTACAACCAGGCCCAGACGATCCTCATGAACGACGCGGCCATCCTGCCGCTGCGCTTCGCCACGACCACGTACGAGGTTGCCCCGTACGTGTCCGGGATCACCTCCACCGGCTCCGACTCCGTGTCGCCCGGGGAGTTGTTCTGGGAGACCATTCAGATCCTGAACCACTAGTCGCTCCAGCGACCAGCTTCGGTGGGCCGGCCTCGTGGCCGGCCCAACCGAAATCGTCCACCCCTCGTGTAGCCGAGAACGACCGTGATCACCTACCTCGCCCGGCGCATCCTCTGGATCATCCCGGTGCTGTTCACGGTCTCGATCATCACGTTCATCCTGATGCACTCGGTGCCGGGTGGCCCGTGGGATCGTGACAAGCGGCTGCCAGAGGGCGTGCAGGCTCGGCTCAACGCCCAATACGGCCTGGACCAGCCGCTCTACGTCCAATACATCAACTGGGCAGGCGGCTTCGTCCAAGGGAACTTCGGTCCGTCCTATCGCTACCAGGACCGGACCGTCAACGACATTGTCGCCGACGGGATCGAGACGACCATGCAACTCGGCGTGATGGCGTTCATCCTCGCCGTCCTGGTCGGCATTCCGCTCGGGATCCTGGCCGCTCTTGGTCACAACCGCTGGCCGGACTATCTCTCCACCTCGATATCGATCGTGGGCATATCCACGCCCAGCTTCGTGCTGGCGATCCTGTTGATCGTCTTCTTCGGGGTCGAACTCAGATGGTTCCCCACCAGCGGCTGGAAAGGCCCGGCGTACTGGGTCCTGCCGACTATCGCGCTGGCCGGCTTCCCGATCGCGCAGATCGCTCGCTATACGCGTGCGTCGATGCTCGAAGTGACGCGCAAGGACTACATCCGGACGGCCCAGAGCAAGGGTCTCCGTGAGCGCGCGGTGGTCATCCGTCACATGGTCCGGAATGCCCTGATCCCGGTCGTGACGATTCTGGGTCCGATCCTGGCCTTCCTGGTGACGGGCTCTTTCATCATTGAAACCATCTTCGCGATCCCCGGTATCGGCAGGTACTACATCACCGCAATCGGGACGCGCGACTACAGCCTGTTGATGGCGATGACCATGCTCTACGCATTCGCGGTCGCGTTCATGAATGTCGTCGTCGACGTCCTGTATGCGTACATCGACCCCCGGATCCGGTACAGCTAGGAGCCTGCCAGATGGCCACGACGACCGTTCTCGACAGGCGACTGACGAAGCCGAAGCAGAGCGCTGGCCTGTGGAGCGACGCATTCGGCCGATTGCGCAAGAACCGACTGGCGCTCTTCGGGCTGGTCCTGGTGATCCTGTTTCTGATCGCCGGAGCCTTTGGGCCGGTGCTGGCCCCGTGGGACTACAAGGTCCAGGATCTCAAGGCGATCTTCGCCAACGGCAACCGTCCACTCACGCCGCTGTCGCCGGGTCATTTGCTGGGGACGGACAGCCTTGGGCGCGACCTGCTGAGCCGGCTGCTGGACGGTGCACGGATCAGCGTCACAGTCGCGTTCGTCGTCCAGATCGTCATCCTGTCGATTGGCGTGCCGATCGGCGCGCTCGCCGGTTGGTTCGGCGGACGCCTCGACAACATTCTGATGCGCTTCACCGACGTGATCTACGCGTTTCCCGACCTCCTGTTCATCATCCTGTTGTCGGTGGCGTTCCGTGAGACCGCCTTCGGGCAGGCACTCGATGGGCTGTTCCTCGTCTTCGTGGCGATCGGCCTGACGTCGTGGGTCACCGTCGCCCGGTTGGTCCGCGGCCAGCTGCTGGCATTGAAGGAGACCGAGTTCGTCGAGGCGGCCCGGGCCATCGGCGTATCCGACACGCGGATCGTCGTGCGCCATCTGCTGCCCAATGGGTTGAGTCCGATCATCGTGGCAATCACGCTCGGCATCCCGAGCGCGATCCTCGCTGAAATCGACCCTCGCCTTCATCGGCGTCGGGGTTCAGCCTCCACGTGCGTCGTGGGGCAGCCTCATCGCCGACGGCGAGAAGTACGTGCGCGGCGATCCGCACCTCGTGCTCTTCCCAGCCATCTTCATCGCCTTGGCGTTGATCGGATTCACCTTCCTCGGCGACGGCCTCCGTGACGCGCTCGATCCGAAACTGAAGGGCAAGCAATAGGTGGAGCGACCAGAGGGCGACGTCTCCACCGCAGAACTGCCATCCATCATCGAGTTGTCACCGGATGAAGCCCGCCGGGCCAGCACCGAGACCGTGACGGCGAGCGGCGTGACGCGCAACGCGGACAAGCTGCTCGAGGTCAGGGGCCTCAAGACGCAGTTCTTCACGGCCGACGGCGTGATCCAGGCCGTCGACGACGTCAGCTTCGACGTCGGCTACGGAGAGACCCTGGGCCTCGTCGGTGAATCCGGCTGTGGCAAGAGCGTGTCGGCCCTGTCGATCGCCCGCCTGGTGCCGGATCCGCCGGGCAAGATCGTGGCCGGCCAGATCCTGTTCGACGGGATCGACATCCTGAAGCTGAGCAACGAGGCCATGCGCAAGCTGCGCGGCAAGGAGATCGGCTTCATCTTCCAGGACCCGCTGACCAGCCTTAACCCGACGTTGACGATCGGCTACCAGATCGCCGAGGCGATCCGCGAGCACATGGGCCTGTCGCCGAAGGCCGCGCGCGACCGCGTGGTCGAACTGCTCGCCAAGGTCGGCATCCCGCGGCCGGCGGATCGGCTCAAGGACTACCCGCACCAGTTCTCGGGCGGCATGCGCCAGCGCGTGATGATCGCGATCGCGCTGTCGTGCGACCCCAAGCTGATCCTGGCCGACGAGCCGACGACCGCGCTCGATGTCACGATCCAGGCACAGATCCTGGAGCTGATCCAGACGCTGTCCCACGAGTTCGGCACCGCGGTCCTGCTGATCACGCACGACCTGGGCATCGCCGCCGGCATGTGCGACCGGGTCAACGTGATGTACGCCGGCCGGATCGTGGAAACCGGCACCGTCGACACGATGTTCGAGAGCCCGCAGATGCCGTACTCCTGGGGCCTGCTCGACTCGCTGCCACGGATCGACGACATCCGGGGGGCCAAGCTGCGCACCATCGAAGGGTTGCCGCCGTTGCTGATCTCGCCGCCCGACGCCTGCCGCTTCGGGCCACGCTGCCGCTACGCCAGGGACATCTGTCGCGAGGACGAGCCCGAGCTCACCGCGCGCGCCGGTGACGGGCACCTGGCCCGCTGCTGGGCGACCGAGCCCGACGGGTGGATCAGTTGACGGCCACGGCGGGCGCCGCCCCCACGGTCCGGCCGCACGACACCAACAACATCGTGGAGGTCGACGACCTCAAGGTCTACTTCCCGATCCGGGCCGGCATCTTCAAGACGGTCAAGGGCACCGTCAAGGCCGTCGACGACGTGACGTTCGAGGTCCGCCGCGGCGAGACGCTCGGCCTGGTCGGCGAGTCCGGCTGCGGCAAGAGCACCATCGGCCGGGCGATGATCCGGCTGCGCGAACCCACGGGCGGGACGGTCCGCTTCGACGGCGTTGACCTGACCACGCTCAAGTCCGGAGCGTTGCGCAAGATGCGCCGCCGCATGCAGATCATCTTCCAGGACCCGTACGGGTCGCTCGACCCGCGGATGACCGTCGGGTCGATCATCAGCGAGCCGATCGAGACCCACCACCTCGCCGACGGCGAGGCCAAGAAGGATCGCGTGGCCGACCTGCTCCGGATCGTCGGGCTCGATCCCAACTACGTCAAGCGGTACCCGCACGAGTTCTCCGGCGGCCAGCGCCAGCGGATCGGCGTGGCCCGTGCACTAGCGGTGGAGCCGGAGTTCATCGTCTGCGACGAGCCGATCTCCGCGCTCGACGTGTCGATCCAGGCGCAGGTGCTCAACCTGCTGACCGATCTCCGGGACAGGCTCGGGCTGACCTACCTGTTCGTCGCCCATGACCTGTCCGTGGTCAAGCACATCAGCGACCGGGTCGCGGTCATGTACCTCGGCAAGATCGTCGAGATCGGCCCGCCCGACCTCGTGTACACGGCGCCCGGGCACCCGTATACGCGGGCGCTCCTGTCGGCCGTGCCCGTGCCCGATCCGGCCGCGGAACGCAAGCGCCGGCGGGTGATCCTCCAGGGCGACGTCCCGAGCCCGGTCAATCCGCCGCCTGGCTGCCGGTTCCACACCCGCTGTTGGCTGTACGAGCGGCTCGGCAAGCCCGAGAACTGCCGGACGATCGAGCCGCCGCTGCAGGTGCTGACCACCGACCACCGGGCCGCCTGTCACTGGGCGGGCGAGGCGCTCAAGACCGACGTCGGGATCGCGCATCTCGACCAGAGCATGGTCCGACACGGGACGCCGGATGCCGCGCTCGACCTGATCAAGGCGGGCGAGGCGACGGAAGTCACGGCCGCAGCACTTGCGGCCGAGGCACCGGCAGCCGACACGGGCGCGGCGCTCTGACCTGATCGCCGCTGGGCGGCGCATCCGCGCGTTGCCCGCTTCGTTCGGTCGCTCACGCACTCCACAGTGCGCTCGCTCGCGCTCTTCGCGGGCGCCTTCGGCTGCGCTCGCCGATCGGCGATCAGGCGGCCGAAGCCGCTGGGCGGCGCATCCGCGCGTTGCCCGCTTCGTTCGGTCGCTCACGCACTCCACAGTGCGCTCGCTCGCGCTCTTCGCGGGCGCCTTCGGCTGCGCTCGCCGATCGGCGATCAGGCGGGGGTCGCGTCGACCGGCGGTGTCGGGCTCCCCGGCGGCTGGCGGAAGTGGCAGGCACACTCGTGCTCGCCACCGAGCTGGATCAGGGGTGGAACGACGTCGGCGCAGATGGCCGGGGAGCCGAGATCCTGGCGGAGCTGGCAGCGCGGGTGGAACCGGCAGCCAGACGGCGGATTGACGGGGCTGGGCACGTCGCCGCGCAGGATGACGCGCTGGCGGCGCAGGAGCGGGTCCGGGATGGGGATCGCCGACATCAGTGCCTGGGTGTAGGGATGCTCCTGCTTGCGGAAGAGCTCGTCTGCCTCTGCAAGCTCGGCGATGCGGCCGAGGTACATCACGGCGACGCGGTCGCTGATGTGCTCCACGACGCCCATGTTGTGGGCCACGAACAGGTACGTCAGCCCGAGCTCGCGCTGGAGCTGCTTGAGCAGGTTGAGGACCTGTGCCTGGATGGAGACGTCGAGGGCCGAGACGGGCTCGTCGCAGACGACCAGGTCTGGCTCCAGGACGAGCGCCCGGGCGATCCCGATCCGCTGGCGCTGGCCGCCCGAGAACTCGTGCGGGTACCGTCGAGCGTGGTACGGCTGGAGCCCGACCAGGTCCATCATCCGGCTGACCTTCCGGCGACGTTCCGCAGCATTCCCGATGCCGTGGATCCGCAGCCCTTCGCCGATGCTGTCGGCGATCGGTGCCCGTGGATCCAGGCTGGCGTACGGGTCCTGGAAGATGATCTGCATCCGCCGGCGGTACGGCTTGAGCGCGGCCCCCTTGATGGCCGTCACGTCGACGCCGTCGAAGCGAATGGTGCCGGACGTCGGCTCGATCAGCCGGAGCAGGAGCCGCCCGACGGTGGTCTTGCCGCAGCCGGACTCGCCGACCAGGCCGAGCGTTTCCCCGCGCCGGATGTCGAACGTCACCCCGTCCACGGCCTGGACCTGGCCGACGGTCCGCTGCAGGATGCCCCCATGGACCGGGAAGTGCTTGACCAGGTCGCGTACCTCGACCAGGGCCGTCCGATCCGGCGCCGGAGCCGGGGAGGGGAGCGGCTGGATGGTCGCGGTCATCGGTCCGTCCCCGACACGGCGTCGGACGCGACGGCGTCGGACGCGACGGCGTCGGACGCCACGGCTTCGGGCAGGACGCCTGCGGGGTTGGTCGACCCGTCGCGCGGGAGGACGCGTCCGTCGATGTCGTGATAGAGCCAGCAGCGGACGTCGTGCTCCGGCCCGATCGGGCGGAGCTCCGGATGGACCTCGAGCGAATACGGGACGTTCTCCTGGACGCGGACCAGGCAGCGTGGCGCGAACCGGCAGCCGACCGGCAGGTCGATCAGGTTCGGGACGTTGCCCGGGATGACCGCGAGCTCGTCGCGGACCTTGCCGACGACCGGGATCGACCCGATCAGCCCCTGGGTGTACGGGTGGCGAGGCTCGCGGAACAGCGTGGTCACGTCGCTGTGCTCGACGATCTCGCCGGCGTACATGACCGCGACCCGGTCGCACATCTCGGCGACCACGCCGAGGTCGTGGGTGATCAGGATGATCGCCGTGCCGGTCTCGTCGCGCAGGTTGCGGATGAGATCGAGGATCTGGGCCTGGATCGTGACGTCGAGGGCCGTCGTCGGCTCGTCGGCGATCAGCAGCTCGGGCTCGCAGGCGAGCGCCATCGCGATCATCACGCGCTGGGCCATCCCGCCGGACATCTCGTGCGGGAACGCCTTCAGGCGGCGCTGCGGATCGGGGATCCCGACCATCGCGCAGGAGCTCGAGGGCGCGCGCCTCGGCGGCCGTGCCCTTCATGCCGCGGTGGATCTGGAGGACCTCCTCGATCTGGCGACCGACGTCCCAGACCGGGTTGAGCGACGAGGTCGGCTGCTGGAAGATCATGCTGATCCGGTTGCCGCGGACCTTGCGCATCGACTCGCCGCTCAGGGTCAGCAGGTCCTGTCCGTCGAACATGATCTGGCCGGCGTCGATCCGGCCCGGCTTCGCGACGAGTCGCATGATCGACAGGGCCGTGACGCTCTTGCCGCAGCCCGACTCGCCGACGAGGCCCATGATCTCGCCGCGGTCGACGTGGAAGTCGATGCCGTCGACGGCCTTCACCGAGCCGTCGCGGGTCGCGAAGCTCGTGCGCAGGCCGCGGATCTCCAGGAGCGGCCGCTCGCCACGCGGCCGGGGAGTGCGGCGGGCACCCGGCGGCACGAGCTCCGAGACGACGGTCTCGTCGAGGCTCGTACCCAGCGTGTGGTCCGTGATCGGCGTGATCACCGGATCCGTCATGCGTGTCTCGCCTCGCGCACGCGGCGGGGCCGTCATCGCGGCGCGCTCATCGATTGAGCCTCGGATCCAGGGCGTCGCGGATGCCGTCGCCGAGCAGGTTGAACCCGAGCACCGACAGGGTGATCGCGAAGCCCGGGAAGAAGATCAGGTGCGGTGCCGAGAAGAAGAGGTTGCGGTCGCCGGCGATCATCGATCCCCACTCGGCCGTCGGCGGCTGGTTGCCGAGACCGACGAACGACAGCGCCGCGACCTCGAGGATCGCACCGCCGATCCCGAGCGTGCCCTGGACGATCAGCGGGGTGAGTGCGTTGGGCAGGACGCGCCGCGCCAGCAGGCCGCCCGACGATTCGCCCAGGGCGCGCGAGGCGGTCACGAAGTCGGCCTCCCGGACCGACAGCACCGAGGCGCGCATGACCCGCGCGTAGACCGGGATCGACACGATCCCGATCGCCAGCAGGGCGTTGAACAGCCCGGCGCCGAGGACCGTGACGATGGCGATCGCGAGGATCAGGCTCGGGAACGACAGGACGATGTCCATGATCCGCATCAGGACGTTGTCGAGCCAGCCGCCGGCGAACCCGGCGACGGCCCCGATGATGGTGCCGATGATGATGGCGAAGCCGACCGTCAGGAAGCCCATCGGCAGCGATACCCGCGCGCCGAAGATGACCCGGCTGAACTCGTCGCGCAGGTTCGAGTCGAGCCCCATCAGGTGCTGCGGCAGGTTGGCCGCGCAGCCGAGCAGGTGGACGCACGGGGCGCGCGCCGCGCTTGCCCGCCTCGCCAAGGTCGAGCATCGAGCGTGTCCGGGTTGAACGGGGCGATCAGCGGGGCGAAGATCGCGATCAGGAACAGGGCGATCAGGATCGTCAGGCCGATCAGCGGCCGAGCGCTGGCGGACGATGTTCCGGATGCGTGTCGCGGGTGAGCGACGCCGGGCGCTGCACGGCCATCGCGTCGGGCGGTCCTCCCGCGAGAGCCTCCGCGCTGCCTGGGTTGAGGCGTCATGACAGCCGGATCCGTGGATCGAGGAACGCGTACGACACGTCCACGATCAGGTTGACCACCAGGTAGATGAAGGCGACCACCACCGTGACGCCCTGGATGACGATGTAGTCACGGCTCTGGATCGACTCGAACAGGGTCTTGCCCATGCCGGTCAGGTTGAAGATCGTCTCGGTCAGGACGGCACCGGACAGGAAGCCGCCGAGCGACAGCCCGATCACCGTCACGACGGGCAGGAGCGCGTTCCGCATCCCGTGTCGGACCACGACGGATCGCTCCTTGAGCCCCTTGGCTCGCGCCGTTCGGACGTAGTCGAGCCCGAGCACCTCGAGCAGGCTGGAGCGGGTCATCCGGGCGACGATCGCCAGCGGGATCGTCCCGACCGCGATCGCGGGCAGGAGGAGATGGCGGAGCGCGTCGACGAACAGGCTGAAGTTGAGCGTCAGCAGCCCGTTGACGACGTACATGTTCGAGACGAAGTCGAGGATGGCGCGCGGCGGTCCGGACAGGCCGGTCAGGCCCCAGACCGTGCGCCAGCGGCACGACCTCGAGGCCGGGCGTCAGCCGGCCGGACGGTGGCAGCGCGAACGGGGTGTTCTTGAGCAGGACGGCGAAGACGAACGCCAGAAGCAGGCCGAGGACGAACACGGGGGTCGACACGCCGAGGTTGGCGATGACCATCGTGCCCGCGTCGACCGGCGAGTTGCGACGGGTCGCGGAGATGAGGCCGAGGATGATCCCGACGACCGTGGCGAAGAGCAGGGCCAGCGACGGTCAGCTCGACGGTCACCGGCAGGCGCTCGAGCAGGATGTCCGTGACCGGCCGGCCGTACCGGATCGAGTTGCCGAAGTCGCCCTGGACGAGCGATCCGGCATAGATCACGAACTGCTCGGGCAGCGGCTTGTCCAGCCCGTAGCGTGCGGTGAACGCGGCACAGATGACCGGGGTGGCCTTCTCGCCGTACGCGCCGTGCAGGGCTCGCCCGGGATGACCCGGACGAGGATGAACACGAGCACGACGATCCCGATCAGCGACCGGGATGCTGGAGAGCACGCGGCGGACGATGAACCGGGTCATCCGTTCATGGCCTTCCGTGATCGGAGGTGGACGGCCGTCCGTGGAGGGGTTAGCCGAAGGGCGCCGCCGGTGGCGGCGCCCTTCGGCCAGTCGAGATCGGGTGGGACTTACTGGGTCGGGACCGGCGGGTTGAGGAACCCACCGAACAGGCCGGGAAGTACGTGAAGTCGCCCGTCCGGCCCTTGTGGAGCGGATTGTCCGCATCCCACTGGACCGCGTAGGACAGGACCACGTCGTTGGCGTCGAGCGTCGAGCCGTCGTGGAACGTCACGCCGTCGCGCAGCGTGCAGGTCCACTGGGTCAGCTCGGCATTCGGCTTGCACTCGGTGGCGAGGGCCGGGACGGCCTTGCTGCCGCCGACCTCGTAGCCGTACAGCGACTCGGTCATCTGCTCGCAGACGCGGAGCGACTCACCGTCGGTCTCGTCGGCGCAGTAGAGGCCGGGCGGCTCGGCGTTCTGCATGAACACGAACTGGGTCCGGTCGGCGGGCTGCATGACGGCGAAATACTCGCTCGTCAGCGGCGACGCATGCGCGTTCTGGACGTCTGCCCGATAGGCGACGGCGGAACCGCCGTGCGCGACCGGGATCATCGGGACGTGCTGCTTGATCGCGTTGTTGGCCGCCTCGTAGGCCGGCTTGCGCGCGTCGTCGTTGGCGCCCTGGCCGCCGGTCGTGAGGGCCGAGGTGATGTCGTCGAACTTGTTCCCGAACTGCTTCGAGGCGCCGGCCCCGAAGTGGTAGTCGAGGAAGTCGGTGATGTCCGGATAGTCCACGCCCCAGCCGAGGAGGTGGATGCCGGTCAGCTTGCCGGCGGCGGCGTTGTCGAGGAAGGTGCCTGACTCCTGGACCTCGATCTTGGCGTTGATACCCAGGTTGGCCTTGAGCTGCGCCTGGATGTCGGTCGCCACGACCTTCGGGTCGGGCAGGTAGCCGCGGACGACGTCGCGATAGTTGATCACGGTGTCGAAGCCGTTCGGGAAGCCGGCGTCGGCGAGCATCTGCTTGGCCTTGGCCGGGTCGTACGCGTACCAGTCCTCACCGGCGCAGCCGTTCGGGATGGCGCACGGCGTGAAGTGGGTCGCGACGGACGATCCTGGCGGGTAGAAGTTGTCGACGATCCGCTGCCGGTCGATGCCCATCGCGATCGCCTGGCGGACCTTCTCGTTGTCGAACGGTGCGTAGGTGTTGTTGAAGCCGATGTAGAAGGTGTTGAGGCCCTCGCGCTCCTTGAGCTGGAGGTCCGGGTTGTTCTTGACGGTGTCGAAGTCGGTCGGACCGACGTTGTCGATGCCGTCGACGGTCGGCGACAGGAGCTCGACCAGGCGCTGGGCCGCTTCCGAGCTCCAGCGGAAGATCAGCTTCTGGGTCAGGGCCTTGGTGCCCCAGTAGTTGTCATTCCGGACCATGGTGATGTCCGAGCCGCGGTTCCACGAATCCAGCTTGTACGGACCGGTTCCGTTGACCTCGGAGACGATCGCCTGGTTGTCGGGCTTGGTGGGATCGATCTTGGCCTGCAGCCAGGCCGTGTCGTTGATCGCGAACGAGCTGAAGGCGATCTTGGACAGGAAGGCAACATCGGGATTGCACAGGTCGAAGACGACGGTCTTGGCGTCGACGGCCGTGATCTTCTTGAAGTTGCCGGTGTACGCGGCGTGCGTGGCGTCCGGGGCCGCGGCCTGGCCGCACGGGGCCTCGCCGGTCTCCGGGTAGACCATCGGGGTGAACGCCTCGGCCGGAGCCGAAGCCGGTGCCTGGCTGGCCGGTGCCTCGCTGGCCGGCGCGGCGCTGGGCGCCGTCGACGCGGTGCTGCTGCCACAGGCTGCGAAGACGAGCGCAGCCGTCGTGGCGAGCACCGCGATGCGTGGCGACCACTTGGGTGATCGGGTCATACTCCCAACTCCTCCACTTGAGCCCCTCGCCCGGTCCGTCATGCCTCCCAGTCCGGGCCTTCGGGGGCGGAGCGCGCCCACGCGCACCAAAGGCGGCGCGGGTGCCCGGAAGCCTAGCACCCGCAGAACCCGATCGCCAGCCCGCGACGAGGCCCTTCGCGTATGCTCCAGCGCGTGACACCGCTGCGAATCGCCCTCGCCCAGATCGCGCCGCAGCTCGGTGCCCTCGACGCCAACCTCGAGCGACACCGGACGCTGCTGGCCGAGGCGCGGGAGCGTGGCGCCGGCCTCGTGGTCTTCCCGGAGCTCGGGCTGACCGGCTACCAGCTCCAGGACCTCGCGTCGGAGGTCGCGATGCGCCTCGACGACCCGCGGCTCGCGGAGCTGGCCGCATGGACCCGCGGCCTGTCGGCGGTCGTCTCGTTCGTCGAGGAGTCGGCGGATCACCGCCTGTTCATCGCGGCCGGCCTGTTCGAGGACGGCGAGCTGCGGCACGTCCATCGCAAGCTCTTCCTGCCGACCTACGGGTTGTTCGACGAACGACGCTTCTTCGCCCCGGGCGACGGCCTGCGCGCGGTTCCCTCGCGGCTCGGCGCCGGGATCGGGATCGGCATCTGCGAGGACTTCTGGCACCTGTCGCTGCCGCAGCTCCTGGCGCTCGACGGCGCGCAGATCCTGATCAACGTCTCGTCGTCGCCGGGCCGCGACCTGGCCGCCACCAACGAGGTCGGGCTCGGAACGGCGACATCGTGGCGGACGCTGATGCGCACGTACGCGCAGCTGACGACGTCCTTCGTCGTCTTCTGCAACCGGGTGGGCATCGACGAGTCGATCTCGTTCTGGGGTGGTTCCGAGGTGATCGCCCCGTCCGGCCAGGCGCTGTTCAGCGCCCCGCTCTACGACGAGGGACTGTTCATGGTCGACGTGCACCTCCAGGACGTCCGTCGCGAGCGGATCGCCCTGCCGTTGCTGCGCGACGAGCGTCCCGAGCTCAACGTGCGCGAGCTGTCGAGGATCATCGCCGAGCGGTCGGGGATGTCCGGCGACTCGACTGCCGAGCCCGATGCCGAGCCTGGCTTCGACCTGGCGGGACCGGGGCGCCCGGCCGCCCGGGCCGGGCACGAGGCCGAGCAGCCGGCCAGCCGGAGTGGCCGACCGTCGCCGCTGCCGGTCCCCGTTCGCGGCGAGGAGACGCGGTGACCGAGGCGCCGTTCGAGCTGCCGGCAGAGCTGGCGATCGACACGGACGTGGCGCGCCGTGTCATCGCCGAGTTCATCCGCGGCCAGCTCCGCCAGGCCGGCTTCGAGCAGACGGTCCTGGGACTGTCCGGCGGGATCGACTCGGCGCTTGTCGCGTACCTCGTGGCGGAGGCCATCGGTGCGGACCGGCTGCACGCCGTCCTCATGCCGTACCGGGCGTCGTCGCCGGCGTCGAGGGCCGACGCGGAGACCGTCGTGGCGGCCCTGGGCTGCTCGAGCGAGCTGATCGAGATCACGGCGATGGTCGACGGGTACTTCGGGACCGCGCAGTCGGCCGGTGCCCGCCCGGGCGAGGCCGAGCCGGCGAGCGCCCTGCGCCGTGGCAACTTCGCCGCCCGGATGCGGATGGCCGTCCTGTACGACCGGTCCGTCGTCCGCGGCGGTCTTGTCGTGGGCACGGGCAACAAGACGGAGTCGCTGATCGGCTACACGACGTTGTTCGGCGACTCGGCCTGCGCCTTCAACCCGATCGGCGACCTGTACAAGAGCCAGGTCCGCCAGCTGGCCGTGGCCGTCGGCGTGCCCGACACGATCGTCCGCAAGGCACCGACGGCGGACCTGTGGCCGGGCCAGACCGACGAAGGGGAGGGCGGATTCGACTATCCGACCCTCGATCGCCTGCTGTTCTGGCGCATCGACAAGCGCCGCTCGGACGAGGAGATGCTGGCACTCGGGTTCGATCGGGCGATGATCGAGCGAGTCGACCGGATGGTCGCCGGAGCGGAGTTCAAGCGGCAGGTTCCGCCCATCGCCAAGCTCGGGCCCCGGACGGCCGGGGTCGACTACCTCTACCCGCGCCGGCGACCGGGCTCGGCACGCGCGTGAGCGGGGCCGCCGCGCGCGGGCCGGCCGATGCCGGGGATCGCGGCGATCGCGCCGGAACCCTGTACGTGGTTGCCACACCGATCGGGAATCTCGAGGACGTCACGCTTCGGGCGCTCGAGGTCCTCCGGTCGGTCGCACTGATCGCCGCCGAGGACACCCGGCACACGCAGCGCCTCCTCGGGCGCCACGCGATCGCCACGCGCACGACCAGCTACCACGCCCGGAGCGGGCCGGGCCGGGCCGCCGCGCTGCTCGAGCACCTCCGCGGCGGGCAGGATCTCGCGCTCGTCACCGACGCCGGCACGCCCGGCGTCAGCGACCCGGGCGGCGAGCTCGTGGCCGCCTGGGCGGCCGAGGGCGGCGACGTCGTCCCGATCCCGGGCGCGTCCGCCGTGCTGGCGGCTGTGGCCGCATCCGGCGTGGCCGGCCCGCGCTGGTCGTTCGAAGGATTCCTGCCGCGAAGTGGGCGCGAGCGCGGCGAGCGCGTGGCTCGTGCCGCAGCCGACGACCGCGCCACTGTGCTGTACGAGGCACCCGGCCGCGTGGCCGCGACGCTCGCAGATCTGGCGGCCGCCTGCGGCTCCGACCGGCCCGGGGCGGTCTGCCGCGAGCTCACCAAGCTCCACGAGACGATCGATCGCGGGCCGCTCGGCGAGCTGGCCGCCGCGGCAGGTGACGGGCGGATCCCGGCGCGTGGCGAGTTCACGCTCGTGATCGGCGAGTGGGCCGGCGCGCGGCCACCGGCATCCGCCGAGGTGATCGCCGACGCGTTCCGCGACGCTCGCGCGGAGGTCGAGCGCCTGGTCGCCGGCGGAATCGGTCGCAGCGAGGCCGCCCGGCGCGTGGCGGCGGCCACCGGGTTGTCACGCCGCCAGCTGTACGGAGCCTCGGGCTCGCGTTAGGGGACGGCGACGGCGCGGGAGGGGGGCCGCGCCGCCGCCGGAGGAAGTGGCTGGGTCAGGCGGCTTCGGCGGCCTCCTCGGTGGTGCCGTCCGACGCGTCGTCCGACTCACCGTCGGCCTCGCCCGGAATCGAAGGCACCTTCGGCGATCGGATCCACGGCCGACGCCTCACCCAGCGCTGTCGCCTGGGATGCCAGCGAGTCCGCGGCCTGCTGCGCCTCGTAGTCCTTCTTCCGCCGCCCGGACAGCATCTCGACGTGCGAGGCGACGATCTCCGTCTTCCAGTGCCGCGCGCCGCGCTCGTCGTCCCACGATCGCGTCTGCAGCCGGCCTTCGATGGCGACCTGCTGGCCCTTGCCGAGGTACCGGCCCGCGATCTCCGCGAGTCGATCCCAGGTGACGATCGAGTGGTATTCCGCCTTCTCCTTGCCGCCGCCGATGAACTCGTTGCTGGCCACGGTGAAGGTCGTGACGTTCTTGCCACTGGCCAGCCCGCGCATCTCCGGGTCGCGCGTGAGGCGCCCCGTGAGGAGGACCCTGTTCACGGTCCGATCTCCTTCCCGGTCGGTCGGCTGCGCCGGTCCCGACCCTGCGTTCCGGCGGGGTGATGCGAGCACCCTAGCGCCGGCCGCTGCACGGCCACGTATCGGCCGCTCACCAGCGGATTACCGGTGCGCGGACGCGGCAGTGACGACCACCGGCACAGGTTGGACGGACACAAAGCGGCCATCCCAGGCCATCGACATGGGTGCGTACTTCCACGGCGTGAAGAAGCGTCGGAGCTGGGTCGGTGTCAACCTGGTGTCGGGTGGCATGTCGTACCCGTTGCGGCTCTGGAGGCCGTAGAGCGGGCCGACGACCCGGACGCTGGTGACGCGGAACGATGGGCTGGTCAGCGGGTCGGCGGTGGCGGTGAACCCGGTCAGGATCCAGCCATGGTTGCCGTGCGACACGGTGAGGGCCACGGGCAGGTTCGTCTGGCGCAGTCGCCGGACTGCCGACCGCAGCGCGTTGTCGAAGGTCGTGCTCGCGACCAGCCGGTACCGGCCGTCCACGAAGTGGCGAAGCCCCGCCGCCCAGCCCTGCGGATCGACGCCGGCCGACAGCGGCAGGTGGTACCGGTTGTGCTGGCGCATCCAGGCGAAGTAGCGTCGCTGGGCGCCGGTCGTGTGGTCGGTTTCCTGGTCGACGATGTTGCGGACGATCTGGAGGCCGGCGGCGGTGCACCACAGCCAGCTCTTCTGGACCGTGTAGGTGCCGTCGCGGTAGAGATCGACGCCACCGTGCCAGGCCGGCGGTCCGGCGGCCGCGACCGTTGGCGGAGCGACGGCGAGGGTGGCGAGGATCAGGCCGGCCGCGAGGATCGGCCCCCAGGCCGATCGTCGGCGACGCTGTGGGTCCGCCATGCCCGGAATCCTGCCTCGATCCGTGAAATCCTGCTCCGCGAAGTCCGCTACAGTCCGGTCATGGACACCGACGCGATCACGGTCTACCCGGACCTCCTGGCGGAGACGAGCGTCCCCCAGCGGGGCATCCTGAGCCAGACGCTCTCGAACCTCGAGGGGGTCGAGCTCGTGCTGTTCGCCTTCGCGCCCGGCGAGGCACTGGCGGAGCACACCTCGTCGCGCCCGGCGATCATCCACGTGCTCTCGGGCGAGGGCGACCTCACGGTCGGTGACGGAGCCTACTCCGCTGGCCCGGGCACCTGGGCGCGGATGCCCGCCAACTGCCGGCACAGCCTCGCGGCACGGACCCCGCTCGTGATGGCGCTCTACCTGCTGCCCGTGGAGCGCGCCGCGGCCGGGTAGCCGGCCGGTCCGCTGTGCCTGCTGCGGTCAGCCGGCGGCGCGACCGCGACCGCGGCTGTCGGGGTCGGCCGGTCGCTTCAGGCCGGCGCGCTCGGCCGCTGGCCGGCGTCCGGGCTCCATGGTCCCGTCCCCCGCGGGTGCCATCGGCCGCGGACCGGGTTGGGCGCGTCGTGTCGCGCGTCGCCGGTGGTCGTCGGCCGTCGCCGCGTGCGTCCTCACCCGCCGATCGGCAGTCTCGGTCACGGCCATGCCCCGCGCCAGCATCGCCGGATCGGGTGCCGGCGGGGCCGTCGCGAACAGCTCGCAGAACAGGGTGACGAGCTCGGGATCGAACTGCGTGCCGGAGTGGAGGCGCAGCTCGTCGAGGGCGGCCTGGTGGCTCAGTGCGGGCTTGTACGGCCGGTCGTTGACCATGGCGTCGTAGGCGTCGGCGATCGCCACGATCCGCGCTCCCAGCGGGATGTCGGTGGCCCGCAACCCATACGGGTAGCCGTGGCCGGCGAACCGCTCGTGATGGTGCAGGATGATCGGGATGGCATCCTTGAGCGCGGCCGCCTGCTCGAGGATGACCTGGCCGATGCGGGGATGCTGGACGACGCTCCGCCACTCCGCCGACGTGAGCGGCGAATGCTTGTCCAGAACCTCCTCGGGGAGCGCGAGCTTGCCGATGTCGTGCAGCAGGGCCGCGATGCGGATCCGTTCGACCTCGGCGTCGGGCAGTTGGAGCGAACGGGCCATCGAATCGACGATGGTCGTGATGACCGCGGACGGGCGCCCCCGGTACTGTGGAAGGGAAATGACGACGTCGAGCAGGGCAGCGGTCGCCGCCTCGCGCGCGCGTCGCCCGATGTCGACGGCCCGGGCCCGCCCGATCGCCGAGATTGGCGCCCTGGGGACGCGCGAGTCGTCGTTTGGCTCGGCGAAGACATAGATCTGGTTCCGTCCGAGCGACTTGGCTGAGTACATCGCGGCGTCCGCGTCGCGGACCAGGGCTTCCATTCGCAATTGCCCGCCGAACCCGCCGACGATCCCGATCGAGATCGTGACCGACAGGCTCTGCCCCGCGTCGGTGACGAACCGTTCTCGTTCGACGAGCGAGCGAAGCTTCTCGGCCAGGACGGCGCCTTCCTCGACCGGGGTCTCGGTCAGGATCAGCATGAATTCCTCGCCGCCATACCGACCGAGCAGGTCGCTGGCACGCAGGTTGGCGGCAAGGACCTGGGCGACGCCGCGGAGGACGATGTCGCCGGCGCCGTGGCCGTGGGTGTCGTTGACGACCTTGAAGTGGTCGATGTCGACGAACGCCACCGACAGGGGCCGATCGTAGCGTGCCGCCCGCTCCACTTCGGCGAACAGCTCGGCCAGGAGGGCCTGCCGATTGAAGACGCCGGTCAGCCGATCGATCGTCGCCCGGTCGTAGGTGTCCGCGAGCGCTGCCGAGATCCGGTTGATGGCGTTCGCCATGCGCGCCTCGAGACGGGTGCTCCCGTACTTCGACACTTCGACCGTGTAGTCACCCGCGGCGATCCTCTCGGCCGCCTTGACCAGCCGGCGCAGGCGCAAATTGGTCCGCAGCTCGAGCACGCCAACGGTCAGGTACACGCCGATCGTGGCCGCCGCGAGCGCGGCGACGACGGAGCGCTCGCTGTCGCCGAGCCACGAGAATGCGGTCGGCTGGCCCAACAGCAGGATCCCGAGCGCGACCGGAACCGCGAGCGCCAGGAAACGGAGGAGGCGCATCACCTGCCAAGGCTAGTCGGGGACGGTCCCTGCCCGGCTCGCCTGAAGGTACTGACCCCCCGGCGCCGGTCGTACCGCGCCCGCCGGCCGCGGTTCCGGCGAAGTCGCCCTGCTATACTCCAGCCTCCTCAGAGCAGGCGGGCCGGGGCCCGCGTACCAGGAGGTCAGCGATCGCGCTTGCAAGGCGCATCGGTCGTCCCGTGAGGCGCCCGAGCGACCGGACCACGATGATCCGCCGGAGCGCCGGCAGTGCGACGCGGGAGAGCTCTATCCGGGTCCCATTCCCTTGCGGGAGGGACCTTTTTCATTGGTGGCGCATCGATCCGGGGCGGCCCTGATGCCCGCGACCGTGATCGTCGGGTTGCAGTGGGGCGACGAGGGCAAGGGCAAGATGACCGACTTCCTTGCCGAGCAGGTCGCGATGGTCGTCCGCTACCAGGGCGGCGACAACGCCGGCCATACGGTCGTCAAGGGCGACGAGGTCTTCAAGCTCCGGTTGACGCCGTCGGGGGTCCTCTACCCGCACATCACGTCGGTGATCGGCAACGGCGTGGTCGTCAACCCGCAGACCCTGATCGACGAGCTCGACATGCTCGCCTCGCGCGGCATCGACGTGGCCAGGGTGCGGGTCAGCCGGAGCGCTCACGTGATCATGCCGTACCACGTCGCGCTCGACCTCGGGAACGAGGCCCGGCTGGCGGAGGCCAGGGTCGGCACGACGGGCCGGGGGATCGGGCCGGCCTACGGCGATCGAGCCTGGCGACTCGGGCTGCGCATGGAGGACCTGCTCGACCCGGACGTCATCCGCGAGCGACTCGCGCGGGTCCTGCCGGACAAGAACCTCCTGCTCGGGTCGATGGGCGGCGCCCGATTCGAGCTCGAGCCGCTGGTGGCCCTGGCCCTCGGCTGGGGCCATCGCCTGCGCGAGCACCTCGACGACACGACGTGGCTCGTGCAGGGGGCGCTGTCCCGCGGCGAGCATGTCCTGCTCGAAGGCGCCCAGGGGACGCTCCTCGACCTCGACCACGGCAGCTACCCGTATGTGACCTCGTCGAACCCGGTCGCCGGCGGCGCCTGCACGGGCGGCGGGATCGGCCCGCTCCAGGTCGACGAGGTGATCGGTGTCGTCAAGGCGTACTCGACCCGGGTGGGATCCGGTCCGTATCCGACCGAGCTGCTCGACGAGATCGGGGCCGGGATCGCGAAGCGCGGGAACGAGTACGGAACGGTGACCGGCCGGCCGCGGCGGGTCGGCTGGTTCGACGCCGTCCCGCTTCGCTACGCGGTGGCCGTGAACAGCGTCAGCTCCATCACCCTCAACAAGCTCGACATCCTGTCGGGCATTGAGACGATCCGGCTGTGCGTCGCCTACTCGATGGACGGCGAGCGGGTCGAGACGTGGCCGTCGAGCGGTGCGTCGCTGTCGCGGGTGACCCCCATCTACGAGGAGTTCCCCGGCTGGGCCGAACCGATCCACGACGTCCGCTCGCTGGGCGACCTCCCGGAGAACGCGCGGCGCTACGTGAGCGCGATCGAGGAGCACGCTGGCGTGCCGATCATCTTCGTGTCGGTCGGTCCAGAGCGGACCCAGACGATCGAGCGGGCCTGGCGCCCGATGCGCCGCCGCCCGGGGCTGCCGGCATGACCCCGATCGCCCCGACCCGGACGCTGATCGTGGGGAGCGGCGGCCGCGAGCACGCGCTGGCCTGGAAGCTTGCCGCCGAGCCGGGCGGCAACGAGGTCATCGTGGCGCCCGGCAGCGACGCGATCGCACGCGAGCCGCGCGTTCGGTGCGTCCCCGCCGTCGACCCGCTCGATCCGGCAGCGGTGGTTGACGTGGCGCGACGCGCGACGGTCGAGCTCGTGGTCATCGGGCCCGAGGCCGTGCTGGCCGCCGGGGTGAGCGACGCCCTGCGCGACGCCGGGATCGCCGTGTTCGGACCGTCGCGGGCGGCCGCCAGGATCGAGTCGAGCAAGGCCTTCTGCCACGAGGTTGCGGCCGCCGCCAGCGTGCCGATGGCGCGTGCCGCGGCGTTCCGGGCTGCCGACGGCGCCCACCGGTTCGCCGCCGAACTCGCCGCCGCGAACCGGGGCGTGGTCGTCAAGGCCGACGGGCTTGCCGCCGGGAAGGGCGTGACCGTCTGCGACTCACTGGCCGAGGCGGAGGCGTCGATCGACCAGTTCTTCGCGGCCGAGCCGGCCGGCACCATCGTCATCGAGGAGCGACTGTCCGGTCCGGAGGCAAGCCTGATCGCGGTCTGCGATGGGCGCGACGCGCTGGCGCTGCCGCTGTCGCGCGACCACAAGCGCCTCGCCGACGGCGATACCGGGCCCAACACCGGCGGCATGGGCGCCTACAGCCCATTGCCGGACCTCCCGGACGACCGGATCGGATCGCTGCTCGACGCCTTCCACCGGCCGATCCTGGCCGAGCTGGCCCGTCGCGGGACGCCCTTCCGCGGCGCGCTCTACGCGGGGCTCATGCTCACCCCGGACGGCCCGGTCCTGCTCGAGTGCAACGCAAGGTTCGGGGATCCGGAGACGCAGGCCATCCTGCCGCGCCTGGCGATGCCGCTGGGCCCGATCCTCCTCGCCGCGGCGCGCGGAGATCTGCGCGGGCAGGTGCCCGCCTCGATCCTCTCCGGCGGTCGGCTGCCGGCGCTGCCCGGGGCCACGGTGGCGATCGTGCTCGCGGCGGCCGGCTACCCCGGAAGCCCCCGCCCCGGCGACCGGATCGACGGGCTCGACGAGGCCGCGGCGCACGGGACGCTCGTCTTTCATGCCGGGACGTCGGTGGATCCCGACGGGACCGTGCGGACCGCCGGTGGGCGGGTCCTGTCCGTGGTGGGTCGGGCGGCGGACCTGCCCGCGGCGGGCGCCGCCGCGATGGCGGCCGCGGAGGTCATCCGGGCGCCGGGCCTGCACTATCGGCGCGACATCGGGTCGTCCGCACTCGCCCCGGTCGCGGGCCGGTGAACGGGGTTCTCGCATGATCCGGCGCTACACCCTCCCGGAAATGGGTGCGATCTGGTCCGATGAGGCGCGCTTCGAGTCGATGCTCCGTGTCGAGCTTGCCGTGGCGCGCGCGGAGGCGGTACGCGGGCTGATCCCGGCTGACGTCCCCGGGACGCTCGAGTCGCGCGCCCGGATCGACGTCGACCGGATCGCCGAGATCGAGCGAACGACCGATCACGACGTCATCGCCTTCGTCAGCCAGGTTGCCGAGTCGGTCGGGCCCGACGGGCGGTTCCTGCACTTCGGGCTGACCAGCAGCGACGTCGTGGACACGGCGCTGGCCCTCCAGCTCCGGACCGCCGGCCTGCGATTGCTGGGCGACGTCGATCGGCTCCTGACGGCGATCATCGTCCGTGCCCGGGCTGAGGCCGGCACGGTGATGATGGGCCGGACCCACTCCGTCCACGCGGAGCCGACGACGCTCGGTCTCAAGCTTGCCGGATGGGCGTTCGAGCTCGAGCGAGGGCGCGTCCGCCTGGCCGCCGCCGTCGACGAGATCGCAACCGGCAAGATCTCGGGTCCGGTCGGCACGTACAGCCACCTCGCCCCGGACGTGGAGGCGGAGGTGCTCGCGGCGCTCGAGCTGCGGGTGGACCCGGCCAGCAGCCAGATCGTGCAGCGCGACCGTCACGCGGCGCTGCTCGTCTCCATGGCCGTCCTCGGCGGATCGCTGGAGCGCTTCGCCACGGAGGTCCGGAACCTCCAGCACACGGAGATCGGCGAACTCCAGGAGCCGTTCAGGACGGGTCAGAAGGGCTCGTCGGCGATGCCGCACAAACGGAACCCGATCCTGTCGGAGCGGATCGCCGGGCTGGCCAGGCTGCTCCGCGGGTATGCGCTCACCGCGCTCGAGGACCAGCCGTTGTGGCACGAGCGCGACATCAGCCACAGCAGCGCCGAGCGGGTGATCCTGCCCGACGCCACGATCGTCCTCGACTACATGCTGGTGAAGATGACCGGCCTGGTCGAGGGGCTGATCGTCCGCCCGGAGCGGATGCGCGACAACATCGGGCGCGGGCTGGGCCTGCACGCCTCGTCCAGGGTGCTGAGCGCGCTGCTCGAAGCCGGGCTGGCACGCGAGGAGGCGTACGCGGTCGTCCAGCGGACGGCGCTTCGGGCCGCCGACGAGCGACAGCCGCTGCGGGAGCTCCTGGCCGTCGACGGCCTGGTCGCCCAACGGCTGTCGCTGGCCCAGCTCGACGCCTGCTTCGACGACGCGAGGTATCTCGCCCACGCACCCGTCGTGATCGCCCGGCTGGACACGCTGAGCGAGGCCCTCGCCGTCCGCCAGGCGGTCCCGACCGCGGAGGCGTCCGGTGCTGGCTGACTCGTACCTTCGCTCGGGCAAGGTGCGCGACCTGTACCGCCTCAACGACGGTCGAGTGCTGCTGGTCGCCTCGGACCGGATCTCGGCGTTCGACGTCGTCCTCCCGACGCTCGTGCCAGACAAGGGCCGCGTCCTTACCGCGATCTCGCGGTTCTGGTTCGCCGAGACCGCCTCCATGATCCCGAACCACCTCCTCGACACGGACCCTGCGGTGCTCGCGAACACCCTCAACATGGAGGTCCGCGCGGCCGGCCACGAGCCGCCCGATCTCGGATCGCTGGACCCGATCCGGGGCCGGATCATGATCTGCCGGCCGGCCTCGGTCGTGCCGATCGAGGCGGTCGTGCGCGGCTACCTCTCCGGATCCGGGTGGAGGGAGTACCAGGATGGCGGGACGGTCTGCGGGATCGCCTTGCCGCCCGGGCTGCGCGAGAGTGACAGGCTGCCGGAGCCGATCTTCACGCCGGCCACCAAGGCGGAACAGGGCGAGCACGACCAGAACGTCAGCTTCGACGGGATGATCGAGCACATGGCGGCGCGCTGGGGCGGCCGCAAGGATCTCGCCGGACCGCCGGCGGAGGTGATCCGCGATACGGCCTTGCGGCTGTACGGCTACGGCGCGGCCGTGGCGGCGCGCCGCGGAATCATCCTGGCCGATACGAAGTTCGAGTTCGGGCACGCGCTGACCGGCGATGAGGAAGCGCCGATCGGACCGCCGGAGGAACAGATCAGGCGCGACCGTTCGCCGGGCCGCAGGCCGCAGGTCTTCTCGGGCGTGGCGCAGGACAACCTCATCCTCATCGACGAGGTCATGACCCCGGATTCGTCGCGCTTCTGGGACGCCGCGGCGTACGAGCCGGGCCGTCCTCAGCCGAGCTTCGACAAGCAGTTCGTGCGCGATTGGCTGGACCAGCAGCCGTGGGACAAGACGGACCCGGGCCCGGCCCTGCCGCCCGAGGTCGTCGAGGGAACGCGGTCCCGTTACATCGAGGCCTACGAGCGGATCACCGGCGCCAGCTTCGACCGGTATCTCAAGGAGGACGTGATCGCCCCATGACCAGCTTCCGGTTCGCGGTCAACGTGACGCCCAAGCCCGGCATCCTCGATCCGCAGGGCAGGGCGGTCGAGGGGAGCCTCGGCCACCTCGGGATCACGGGGGTGAGCGCCGTTCGGGTCGGCCGACGCGTCGAGCTGGCGGTCGAGGCCGCCGACGAGCCGGCCGCGCGTGGGGTCGTCGACCGGCTCGCCCGCGAGCTCCTGTCGAACCCGCTCATCGAGGCCTACGTGCTCGAGCCGATCGGTGGAGCGTCGTCGACGACCAGCACCGTGGTGGAGGAGGGCTAGATGCCCGTCCGGATCGGCGTGGTGGTCTTTCCCGGGAGCAACTGCGACCGCGACACGGTCCACGCCCTCGACCTGGCCGGCGCCGAGCCCGTCGTCCTGTGGCACGAGCAGGCCACGCTCGACAGCGTCGCCGCGGTCATCCTGCCGGGCGGGTTCGCCTACGGCGACTACCTGCGGGCCGGCGTGATCGCCCGGTTCAGCCCGATCATGCGGGCCGTCGCCGCATTCGCCGCCGACGGCGGGCTGGTCCTCGGGATCTGCAACGGCTTCCAGGTCCTGGCCGAGGCCGGACTGGTCCCTGGGGCGTTGCTGCGCAACCAGTCCCTGCGCTTTGCCGGCCAGGAGGTGGCGATCGCCGCGGAGCGTGTCGACACGGCTTTCACCCATGCGCTCGACTTGCGCCGGCCGCTGCACATGCCGGTGGCCCACGGCGAGGGCTGCTACTACGCCGACGACGCGACGCTGGACGCCCTCGAGCGTGACGGGCAGGTGGTCTTCCGGTACGTGGACTCGACCGGCGCGAATGCGCAGCCCGGCAATCCGGCCAACCCGAACGGCTCGCTCCGCGCGATCGCCGGGGTCGTCAACGCGAACGGCAACGTGGCCGGCCTGATGCCGCACCCGGAACGGGCCGCCGAGGCGATCCTCGGCTCGGACGACGGCATGGGGATCGTGCGCTCGCTGGTCGAGAGCGCCGCGCGAGCTGCCGGCAGCGTGACATCGCTGAAGGCCGCCGCCCGATGACCGTCGCCGACCTGCCGGCCGAGCCGCTCCACCGCCGGCTCGGCGTGACCGACGAGGAGCTGGAGGCCATCCGCGACCGGCTGGGGGGCCGGGATCCGAACGACCTCGAGCTGGCGATGTTCAGCGTGATGTGGAGCGAACACTGCTCCTACAAGAGCTCCAGGCCGTTGCTCCGAACGCTCCCGACCGAGGGCAAGGGCGTGGTCGCCGGTCCCGGCGAGAACGCCGGGGTGATCTCGATCGGCGGCGGTCTGGCGGTCGTCTTCAAGATCGAATCGCACAACCATCCTTCCGCGGTCGAGCCGTACCAGGGCGCCGCGACCGGTGTCGGCGGGATCCTGCGCGACATCTTCACGATGGGCGCCCGCCCGATCGCCGTGCTCGACGCGCTCCGCTTCGGTGACCCGGCCGGTCCTCGCACCCGGCACCTGGTCGACGGCGTCGTCCGCGGCGTGGGCGGCTACGGCAACTGCGTCGGCGTCCCGACGGTCGGCGGCGAGCTTGTCTTCGACCCGTGCTACGAGGGCAATCCACTGGTCAACGTCATGGCGATCGGGCTGGTGCGCGAGGACCGCCTGACGCTGGCGTCCGCGCCCGGGCCGGGCAACCTCGTCGTGCTCTACGGCTCGGCGACCGGGCGGGACGGGATCGGCGGTGCCTCGGTCCTCGCCAGCGCGACGTTCACCGACGACGATCCCTCCAAACGGCCGTCCGTGCAGGTCGGCGACCCGTTCGCCGAGAAGCTCCTGATCGAGGCGTCCCTCGAGCTGATCGAACGCGGTTTGGTCGAGGGACTCCAGGACCTTGGGGCGGGCGGGATCACCTGCGCGACCTCGGAGACGGCCGACCGCGCCGGGACCGGGATGCTCGTCGACCTGGACGCGATCCCGCGCCGCGAGCCCGCCATGGCACCGTTCGAGGTGATGATCTCCGAGTCGCAGGAGCGGATGTGCGCGGCGGTCCGGCCGGATCGCTGGCCGGCCGTCCTGGAGGTCTGCCGGCGCTGGGGCCTGCCGGCGGCGATCATCGGCCGGGTGACCGGGAACGGCGACATCACGGTCGTCGAAGGCGGGCTGGACGACGATGGACGCCCGGCCGCCGGATCGCGCGAGATCGCCCGGATCCCGGCGCGGGCGCTGACGAGTGACGCGATCGAGCACGCACGCGTGGCGATGCCGCCAACCCATCGGCGAGGTGCGCCGGCTCCCGGCGTGCCGGCCGCGGTCAGCGACCGGCTCCCGGAACGCGGAATGGACCCGGGGGCGGTGCTCCTGGCACTGCTCGGCTCGGCCAACCTGTCGTCGCGGCGGGCCGTCTTCCAGCAGTACGACTCGACGGTCGGCGCGGACACCGTGGCCGGTCCGGGCCGCGGCGCCGCGGTCCTGCGGGTCAGGGGCACGCCCAAGGCGCTCGTCGCCACCACCGACGGGAACCAGTCGGTCGGTGTCGTGGATCCGTGGCTCGGCGCGGCGCTGTCGGTCGCCGAGGCGACCCGGAACGTCTCGATCACCGGGGCACGGCCGCTCGGCGTGACCAACTGCCTCAACTACGGCGATCCCACCCGCCCCGACGCGTTCTGGCAGCTGAGCGAAGGGGTTCGCGGGCTGGCCGACGCGTGCCGCGCGCTCGGCCTGCCGGTCACCGGCGGCAACGTCTCGCTCTATAACGAGTCGCCCACGGGCCGCATCGCTCCCACCCCCGAGATCGGGGTGGTGGGGTTGCTCGACGACATCTCGACGCTGGTCGGCCCGGCCTTCGTCGATGCCGGCGACAGGATCGTGCTGGTCGGCGACTCGACGCCGGGACTGGTCGGCTCCGCCTATGCGCAGCTTGCCGGGTTGACGGACGACGACACGCCGCCGGACCTCGATCTCGCCCGCGAGGCGGCCGTCCAGGCCTTCATCCGCGAGGCGATCGCCCGCGGGCTGGTCGCGTCCGTCCAGGACGTCTCGGGTGGCGGCCTCGCCGTCGCCCTCGCGGAGGCTGCGATCTGGAGCGACCTCGGCGCGACCGTCCGGCTGGCGCACGTCGGCTCGCCCGCGGTCGGGCTGTTCGGGGAGAGCCCGTCGCGGCTGGTCGTGACGGCCCGGCCGGCCCACGCCGCCGCCCTGGTCCTGCTGGCGCGCCAGCACGGCCTGCCGGTCGAGCCGGTCGGCACCGTCGGTGGCGACCGCCTGGTGATCGAGGCGACATCGGCCACGGCGATGGGCGCCGCCGAGGAACGCGGCGGCCGCGTGGCGGACACGCTCGATGTTCCGCTCCGCGACCTCCGTCACACCTGGGAGCACGGGCTCGCCCGGGCGCTCGGGTGGGAGGGCTGAGACATGTGTGGCGTGTTCGGCGCGGTCGTGCCGGGTGGCGAGCCGACGGATGCCGCCGCGATCGCGGCCCTCGGCCTGTTCGCGCTCCAGCACCGCGGGCAGGAGTCGGCCGGGCTCGCCGTGAGCGACGGCGAGCAGCTGATGCTCTACAAGGACCTCGGCATGATCAGCTCGGTCCTCGACGAGCACCGGCTGCCCAGCCTCCGCGGCCAGCTCGCGATCGCCCACTGCCGCTACTCGACCACCGGCTCGACGATCTGGGAGAACGCCCAGCCGACCTACCGGCTCGGGCCGCGCCGGGCGCTGGCGATCGGCCACAACGGCAACCTGATCAACACGCGCGAGCTGCTCGGCCAGCTGCAGGGCGGCCGGACCCGCCTGCCGGCGTCGACCGACACGGAGCTGCTGACCGCGCTGCTGGCGGACGAGCCCGCCGCCGACACCGTGGAGGCGCTCCAGCGGGTGCTCCCGCGGGTGCGCGGCGCCTACGCGCTGGTGATCCTCGACGAGCGCCGGGTCATCGGCGTGCGCGACCCGTTCGGGTTTCGGCCGCTCGTCCTTGGCCGGTTGCCGAGGCCCGCGGCCGGCGGGCGCGACGACGGCCTGTGGCCGGCGGGTGACGAGGCGTCGGCCGGCTGGTGCCTCTCGTCGGAGACCGCCGGGCTGGACATCGTGGGCGCGGAGTACGTCCGTGACGTGGAGCCGGGCGAGCTCGTCGTCCTCGAGCCGGGCAAGCCGCCTCGCTCGGTCCGGCATGCCACGGCGACGCCCGCGCTGTGCGTCTTCGAGCTCATCTACTTCGCCCGCCCGGACTCGTACATGGAGGGCCGGAACCTGTACGAATCGCGGCGCCGAATGGGGATGGAGCTGGCCGGCGAGCACCCGGCCGCGGCCGACCTGGTGATGCCTGTGCCCGACACCGGCGCGCCCGCGGCGGCAGGCTACGCCGAGGCCTCGGGGATCCCGTATCGCGAAGGGATGTACCGCAACCGCTACGCCGGCCGGACGTTCATCCAGCCGTCCTCCGGCCTGCGCCACCGTGGCGTGACGATCAAGCTCAACCCGCTGCCCGCGGTCGTAGCCGGCAAGCGCCTGATCGTCGTCGATGACTCGATCGTCCGCGGGACCACGACCAAGCGGATCGTCGACCTGCTCCGCCGCGCCGGGGCGACGGAGGTCCATGTCCGGATCAGCGCGCCGCCGATCTTCCACCCGTGCTTCTACGGCATCGACACGCAGGTCGAGACCGAGCTGATCGCGGCGACCCACTCGGAGGAGGAGATCCGCGCGTTCATCGGGGCGGACTCGCTGGGCTACCTGTCGATCCGCGGCGTGCTGGCGGCGCTGGACCTGCCGTACGAGCAGTTCTGCTTCGCGTGCTTCGACGGCCACTACCCCGACCCGGTCCCGTACGACGCGGCGAGCCGCAAGTTCATCCTCGAGGAGCCGGTGACGCCGGGAGCCCATGGCTGACGCGCGCCGTGCGTACCGCGCCGCCGGCGTCGACGTCGATGCCGGGTCGCGCGCGGTCGACCTCATCCGGGCCCACGTGGAGTCGACGCGGCGCGTGGAGGTCCTCGGCGGGCTCGGCGGGTTCGGCGGGGCGTTCACCCTGCCGGCCGGCTATCGCGAGCCCGTGCTCGTGGCCTCGACCGACGGCGTCGGGACCAAGACGGCCATCGCCACGGCCGTTGGGCGGTTCGACACGATCGGGATCGACCTCGTGGCGATGTGCGTCGACGACATCGCCTGCACCGGCGCCGAGCCCCTGGCCTTCCTCGACTACGTCGCCGTCGGCGAGCTCGACCCGGCGGCGGTCGCCGAGCTGGTGCGCGGCGTGGCGGCCGGTTGCCGCGAGGCGGGCTGCGCGCTCGTCGGCGGCGAGACGGCCGAGCACCCGGGCCTGATGCCGGCCGACGCCTTCGACCTGGCCGGTGCCGCGATCGGGGTGGTCGAGCGCACATGCATGATCGACGGGTCGGCCGTGCGGCCCGGCGACGCCATCGTCGGCCTGGCGTCGTCGGGGCTTCACGCCAACGGCTTCTCGCTCGTTCGCTCGCTCGTGTCCGAATGGGAGCTGAGCCTGGCCGAGCCGTACCAGGCCCGCCTCCGCCGGACGCTCGGGGACGCGGCCACGGACCGGGCGCTGGCCCTGGCACCGCACGAGACCATGGCGACCGTCGGCGAGACTCTTCTGACCCCGACCCGGATCTACGCCCGGGCGCTGCTCCGGGTCCGGGAAGCGCTGCGCGGGCGCGGCTGGGACCTCCGCGGTCTCGCCCACATCACCGGCGGCGGTCTGCCCGGGAACGTGCCGCGCGCCCTGCCCGACGGTCTCGGTGCGCGCGTCGACCCCGCCCGGTGGGCGATGCCGTCGGTCATGCGCCTGGTCGGGGCGCTGGGCGGGATGGACGACGAGGAGGTGCGGGCCACGTTCAATGGCGGGATCGGGATGATCGCGGTCGTGCCGCCGGACGCCGTCCCGGCAGCCGTCGCCGGGTTCGCGGCGCACACCATCCAGGCCTCGTACATCGGCGAGGTCGTCGAGACCGAACGCCTGGGCGGAGCACGCTACGTCGAGTCGCCACTCGAGGCGACGGCGTGACCGGCCGGATCGCCGTCGGTGTGTCGGGCGGCGGCTCCAATCTCCGCGCGCTGGCGGCCGCAGCCGCTCGCGGCGAGCTCGGCGGCGCGATCGAGATCGTGTTCGCGGATCGTGCCTGTGCCGCGCTCGACTGGGCGGCCGAGCAGGGGATCGAGACGGCGCTGGTCCCCGGCGCCGACGACGAAGCGCTCGCCTCGACGCTGGCGGCCCTGACGCCCGACGTCGTCGTGCTGGCCGGCTACATGCGGATCATCGGCCCGCGGGTGCTCGACGAGTTCGCCGGGCGGATCCTCAACACCCACCCCTCGTTGCTGCCCGCCTTCCCCGGTGCCCATTCGGTTGCCGACGCGCTGGCCCATGGGGTCACCGTCACGGGCTGCACCGTCCACCTCGTCGACGCGACGCTCGACGGCGGCCCGATCGTGTCCCAGGAGGCCGTGGCCGTCCTGCCGGACGACGACGTCGAGACGCTCCACGCCCGGATCCGCGCCGTGGAGCACCGCCTCCTGCCCCGGGCGGTGGCACTGCTGCTGGGGGGCGCGCTCGCCGTCGGACTCGACGGCCGCCGCGTCGTCCTCGATCCCGAGCGCGCGGATCGGGTGGTGCCGGTGCCGCGCCGCGCCCTGCTGTCGGTCTCCGACAAGACGGGCCTGGTGCCGTTCGCCGCGGGCCTCGTGCGGGCCGGCTTCGAGCTGGTGTCGACCGGCGGTACCGCCCGCGCGTTGCGCGACGCCGGCTCGCCGGTGACCGATGTCGCCGCCGTGACCGGCTTCCCGGAGATGCTGGACGGCCGGGTCAAGACCCTCCATCCACGGATCCACGGCGGGATCCTCGCCGACCGCCGGCTGGCCGGCCATCGCCGCCAGCTCGCGGCCGCGGCGATGGCCCCGTTCGAGCTCGTCGTCGTCAATCTCTATCCGTTCGCCGCCGCCGCCGAGCGACCCGGGATCACCTTCGACGAGCTGGTCGAGGAGATCGACATCGGCGGGCCGTCGATGGTCCGCGCAGCGGCCAAGAACCATGCCAACGTGGCGATCGTGACCTCGCCGGCGCGCTACGACGCGGTGCTGGACGCCATCGAGCGCGACGGCGGGGTCGGCGAGGGTCTTCGCGCGGCCCTGGCCGTGGAGGCGTTCCGTCACACCGCGGCGTACGACGCGCGGATCGCCGAGGTCCTCCCGGAGCGCCTGCCCGCGGATCTCGACCTCCCCGACGAGCCGGGCCTGCCCGGGGCCACGGACCCGTACCCCGAGCGGCTGACGATCGCGCTCGAGAAGGTCGAGTCGCTCCGCTACGGCGAGAACCCGCACCAGCCCGCGGCCCGCTACAGGCGCCCGGGGAGTGGCCCGGCCGACGGCCCGTTCGCGACCGGTGAGCCGCCGCTCCAGGGCAAGCCGCTGTCCTACAACAACGTGCTGGACGCCTCCGCGGCGGACGCCCTGGGCCGCGCCATGCGCGGACCGGCGGTCGTGATCGTCAAGCACACCAACCCGTGCGGCGCGGCCGAACGCCCCACGCTGCTGGAAGCCTGGCAGGCCGCGCTGGCTGGCGACCCGGTCTCGGCCTTCGGCGGGGTGGTCGCGCTGACGGGGCCCGTGGACGAGCCCGTGGCCGAGGCACTCGTGTCGATCTTCCTCGAGGTCGTCGTGGCACCGGGGTTCGACGAAGCCGCGCGCAGGATCCTGGCCCGCAAGCCCAACCTCCGGCTGGTCGTCGACCCGGACCTGGGCCGCGACGGGCCGGGTTCGCCACCCGACCCCCGCGGATCCGTCCGCTCGGCGGGCGGGGCGGTCCTGGTGACGATGCCGGACACCGCCCGGGACGACCCGGCGACCTGGACCGTCGCCTCCCGCCGCGCGCCGACGGCCGCCGAGCAGCGCGATCTCGATCTCGCCTGGCGACTGGTCCGCGGCGTCGGCTCGAACGCGATCGTGCTGGTCAAGGACGGCCGGCTGATCGGGATGGGCTCGGGCCAGACGTCACGCGTCGACGCGGCCCGTGGTGCCGTCGAGAAGGCACGCGCGTACGCCGGCGAGGCGGCGCTCCGGGGCGCCTCGTGCGCGTCGGACGCCTTCTACCCGTTCCCGGACGCGGTCGAGGTCTGCCTGCGGGCCGGGGTCAGCGCCTTCGTCCAGCCCGGCGGATCCATGCACGATGCGGACGCGATCGCCGCCGCCGATGCTGCCGGAGCGGCCATGGTCTGCACGGGCGTCCGCCACTTCCGCCATTGACGGGCGCCGAGCCGCGGCCCTTCGTTCAGGCCGAACGCTTCCGGGCGGGGTCTGGGACCGGGAACGGGGTCGTCTTGTCGTGGCGGCGTCGGTTGGTCGTAACGAGTTCGTGTTCGGAGGTCGGCGCCACCTCGACCCGGTTCCGGCCGCGCTCCTTGGCCTGATACAGCGCGGCATCGGCCAGCGCGACGAGGCCCCTCCGGTCAACGGGCCGGTCGTCCGTCGCGACGACTCCCAGCGAGATCGTGATGCGGCCGTACCGGCCCGGGCCGATCTCGACGACCATGTCCTCGACGGCCGCTCGGAGCTTCTCGGCGACGACCCGGGTCTCCTCCTGGTTGGCCCCGGGCAGGGCCACGATGAATTCCTCGCCGCCGTACCGGGCGACCACGTCCGATGCGCGCAGGACCTGGCGGACCACGCGGCTGAACACGCGAAGGGCTTCGTCGCCGGATGGATGGCCGTGCGTATCGTTGAACCCCTTGAACTGGTCGATGTCCATCATGATCAGGCCGAGCGGCTCGGCATCTCGCCGGGTGGCGAGGAGCTGCTGCTCGAGGAACGAGTCGAAGAAGCGGGCGTTGGGCAGACCGGTCAATGGGTCGGTCATGGCCAGCCCTTCGAGCGTCTTCATCAGCCGAGCGTTTGCCAGCGCGATGGCGACCTGCTCGGCCACGCGGGTCACGTCCGTGACGGCTTCGCCGGAGAGCTGTGCGTCCGGAACGGAAAGGTGGATGACGCCCATCACCTGGCCGAGGGCGACCATCGGCACGCAGGCTGCGGCTCCGCTTGTCGCGCGCTGGGCCGGGCAATGGATCGCGAGCTCGTCCTCGACGTCCGCGTCGAGGTACGCCGACGCGCGGCGGATGCCGGGGCAGCGGTCCATCCGATCGATCGGCACGGGCCGGCCGAGATCGAGTGCCGGCTCGCCCCAGGCCGCAGCGTAGACCAGGCCCGTCTGCGACGGGTTCGCAAGCTCGACGTCGCCGCTCGGGATCGAGGTCAGGAGACCGATCGCCTGGATCGCGGCGCCGACCAGGTCCTCCTCCGTGGACGAGAACGAGATCAGCTCGGCGAGCTTGCTGTAGGTCGCCGAGCGGTCTGCGTCGGAGCGCGCGGCGGCGTAGCGTCGTTCCACGTCACAGCGCAGCTGCTCGAGGACCTCGGCGAGCGTACCGATCTCATCGGGGCGTTCTGCCCGGAAGCTGACGGACGACCCGCGAACGAGGTTGGCCGCTGTCTGGCTCAGCCGCGCCAGTGGTGCGCTGATCGTCCGCAGGAGCCAGACGCCGAGGGCCAGGAGTGTCGCACCGAACACGAGGATGGCCATCCCGATCACGAGGACGAGCCGCTGCGTGTCCGAATCCTGCGCCGCCATGAGCGTCGCCCGCCTCGTCTCGATCGATCGATCCAGCTCGGCGAACGCTCCTTCGACCAGTTGGAACCGGCGCTCGCCCTCTTCCGGGGCGAGTGGCCCGGTGGATGGAATTGGCGCTCCGGCACGGAGTGACCTGACGAGCGGTTCGGCCCACTCCTGGTGCCAGCCGGTGACTAGCGTCGAGACCTTGGCGACGAGGGCGGCGAGCGGCGGTTCGTCGCTGGCGATGTCCGCGAGCCGGGACTGGTAGGCCGCCGAGTCTCTCGCCGCGGCCTCGAATTCCCCGGATGCCCGTTGGGCATGGGTGAGCTCGTAATCGAGGACGGCAGTCTCCTCGCGGAAGACGGCCTGGATCAGCTGGCGGCGGGTATCCGACAGGCCGTCCATCGCCGTCCGCTGTCCGGCAAACGCCTGATGGGACGAGGCGATCAGGAGGATCACCGCCGTTCCGAGCACGGCGAGCAGCACGATGCCGGCCGTCACGGACAGCATCATTCGACGGCGGATCGGCTTGCGCATCGATTGCGCTTCGAAGGCCAAGGAGACGCTCACTCTGGAGGGGACACGACCGGCCATCGCGGTCGCGCGTCAATGGTCCGACGGCTGGTGCGGCCCGTCGACGGACCAATCGGTCAGGCAGGGCGTCCGATAGTCCCGCGTGGCCGGCCGCCGTCATCGCGCCAGCCGCCTCGCGACCCCTCGCCGCTGCTACCATCGCCGTCCCATGACCGACCAGCGCGATCGACACGATCGCCCTCGCTTCTACCTCACGACCTCGATTGCCTACGCCAACAACAAGCCGGGGCTGCACACGCTCTACGAGGTGATCGGCGCCGACGTCATCGCGCGCTGGCACCGCATGCTCGGCGACGACACGCGGTTCCTGACCGGCACCGACGAGCACTCGATCAACATCGCCCAGAGCGCGGTGGACGAGGGCCGCTCGCCGCGCGAGTTCGTCGACGAGAAGGTGGGCTTCTTCAAGGCGGCCGAGGCCGCACTCGGGATCAGCCCGGACCGGTTCATCCGGACGACCGACCCGGATCACCTCCGGTCCGCCCAGGAGATGGTCAGGCGCGCGCACGCCAACGGCGACATCTATCCGGGGACCTACCAGGGCTGGTACTGCCCGAACGAGGGCTTCCGCAACGCGACCGACGTGGTCGAGACGGCCCGCGGCACGATCTGCCCGAACCATCCCGACGTGCCGCTCCAATGGCTGACCGAGCGGAACTGGTTCTTCCGCCTGTCGGCCTACCAGGAGCGGCTCGAACGCCACTTCGCCGACCACCCGGAGTTCGTCCAGCCCGACCACCGGCGCAACGAGATGCTCGGGTTCATCCGCGGCGGGCTGGAGGACATCTCGATCAGTCGCGAGCGGACGCCCGGCGACTGGGGCATCCCGTTCCCGGTCGCCGAGAACGGCGAGTCGTCGCTCCGCGAGGACGGCACCTGGGATCCCGAGGCCGGCAAGATCTACGTCTGGTTCGACGCCCTGATCAACTACATCACCGGGGCTGGCTTCCCCGACGACCGGGCCGCCGTTCGATCGCTTCTGGCCGGCCGACCTCCACGTCATCGGCAAGGACATCGCCCGGTTCCACACGATCTTCTGGCCGGCCATGCTGTGGAGCGCCGGGCTGGAGGCGCCACGCCAGGTCTGGGTTCACGGCTGGCTCCTGGCCGCCGGCGGCGAGCGGATGAGCAAGAGCCGCGGCAACTTCCTCGACCCGAACGACTTCGTGACCGCGTTCGGCCAGGACGGCGCGCGGTACGTCGCCCTGCGTGAGGTCCCCTTCGATCGCGATGCCGAGGTGAGCTGGGACTCCTTTGTCCGGCGCTACAACGCCGACCTCGCCAACGACTTCGGGAACCTGGTCAACCGCACGGTCTCGATGACCAACCGGTACCTGGCGGGCGAGCGGCCCGCTCCGACCGGCGCCGGCTCGTTGCGCGACGCCTGGCGGCTGGCGCTGCCGGCCTACCGCGCGGCGATCGAGGCCTGCCTGCTGCACGAAGGGCTGGCGGCGCTGTGGGGGTTCGTGGGCGCCGCCAACCGGCTGGTCGACCTGGAGAAGCCGTGGGAACTGGCCAAGCTGGCCAAGGCCGGCGACACGGCCGCCGGCGAACGCCTCCGGGGCGTCCTCGGCGACCTGCTCGAAGCCTGCCGGCTCCTCGGCCTGGCCGGGGCCCCGTTCCTGCCGGGGACCGCGCCACGGGTCCTGGCCCAGCTCGGCTACGACTACCCGTACGGCCCGGACGGCAACGGCGGGCCGGCGATCCTGGCGCTGCTCGAATGGGGGAGCGGACCCGGTACGGACGGCCACGTGACGGCTCCCGAGCCGCTCTTCCCGCGTCTCGACACCGAAGCCGAGGTTCCGTAACTCCGGGGCGCCTGACCCGCCGGTGCCGGCCGCCACGACGGCATTGCCCGGTTCGCGTCGCCGGCCGCTACCATCGCCTGAGTGCGCCTGATCGACAGCCACTGCCACCTCAACGCCGACCGGTTCGACGGGGACGTCGACCTGGTCGTCGGCGGCGCCCGGCTGGCGGGCGTGGAGCGGCTGCTCGTGCCCGGCTGGAACGTGGCTTCGAGCGAGCGCGCCCTCGGGGTCGTCGACCGCTTTCCCTGGATGGATGCCGGCGTCGGCGTGCATCCGCATGACGCGGACAAGGTTGACGAGGCGGGCTGGGCATCGATCGAGGGCTGGGCGACCGACCCGCGGGTCGTCGCCATCGGCGAAACCGGGCTCGACTTCGACCGCCTCTTCAGCCCGATCCCGGACCAGCTGGTCAACCTCCGGCGGAACCTGCGCCTCGCCCTCGACACCGGCAAGCCGGCCATCCTGCACTGCCGCTCGGCTGCGGGCGCCAGGGACGCCCAGGACGCCCTGGTCGCGGAACTTCGGGCCGCGGGGGTCGGCGGACCGGCCTGGGCGGCGGCCTTCGGCGACCGGCCGGGCGCGATCATCCATTCCTACTCCGGACCGGCCGACTACGCCCGGATCGTGGTCGACCTGGGGCTCACGATCAGCTTCTCTGGCCTCGTCTTCCGGCGCGGCGAGGAGGCCGCCGCGATTGCCGCCTCGATCGCAAACCCGGACCGCCTCCTGGTTGAAACCGACTCGCCGTTCCTGCCGCCGCCTGGGGCGCCGCGGAAGCGGAATGAGCCGGAATGGGTCGCGGTCACGGCTCGCTGGCTGGCGGAGCAGCGTGGCGTGTCGGCGGAGTCACTCGGTCCCGCCCTGGTGGCGTCATACGACCGAACGTTGCCCAGCCAGCGGAGGCTCGCGTGACCCGATCGCAACGCGCCACGTCGCTCGTCGCGTCGGTGGCGCTGGGGCTCACGCTCGGAGCCTGCGCCCCGAGCCCTGGGCCGTCCAGAAGCCCCGACCAGGTCGTGGCGTCAACGTCCGCTTCGGCGCGCCGGCTTCGGCAGCGACGGCCTCGTCGTCCGAGGTTCCCGCGGCCACGCCCTCCGAGGCGGCCGCGGTCTCGCCGTCCGGATCGCCCGCCGCCTGTTCCGTGACCGAGCAGGCCGGGGTGTTGCCGTCCGATCGCCTGGTCGACGTCTCGGTCTCGTCGACGACGACCCACGACCTGCTCACCTTCGTGTTCGCCACGGGGTCGGCGCCCGGCCCGGGTGGCCCGCCGCAGGGCGCGCTGACCGCGGCGCGACCGCCGTTCAGCTTCGCCGGGAGCGGCCAGGAGTTCCCGTTGCTCGGCCGGCACGCCGTCCAGCTCAGGTTCAGCGGCATGACCATCGCCAACGAGTCCGGCGAGGCGACCTACCGCGGCCCGACCGACCTGAAACCCCAACTGCCCGCTCTTCGAGAGGCGATCCAGTTCGATGCCTCGGAGGGGATCGTCGGCTGGTACGTGGGGTACGACGGGCCCGGCTGCGTCACGCTCGTCCGTGCCGGCAACGACGTGACCGTCATGATCGCCCACGCCGAAGCGCGGGCGGGTTGACAGCCTCGGCCCTGGTTCGCTAGTCTCCACTTAGCACTCTCGACGTGAGAGTGCTAAAGCATCGCGAACCGCCCGCAATCCGACGGTCGCCGGAAGGAACCGGCTGGAGGGTCGGACAGGTCAGGCGGCGATGCACCACAGAGGTGTCAGGGAAGGTCTCGCCTCCGTCCCAATCGGCCGGACGATCTCCCCGAGTCCACGCCCGACGGTCGGTCCTGGCCGTCACAGGAGGAATGCACGTTGGCCAAAGCCACTGCGATCTCGACCAAGCTTCGCCCTCTCGGCGACCGCGTGGTCATCCAGCCGAGCGCCCGCGAGGAGATGACCAAGAGCGGCATCGTCCTGCCGGACACCGCCAAGGAGAAGCCCCAGGAGGGCACGATCCTTGCCGCCGGTCCGGGCCGGATCCTCGAGGATGGCAAGCGCGAAGCCATGGACGTCAAGACCGGCGACAAGGTCCTCTACGCCAAGTACGCCGGCACCGAGTTCAAGGTCGACGGCGAGGATCTCCTCATCGTCAGCCAGAAGGACATCCTGGCGATCGTCGCGGACTGACCGCGACACGCCGCGTTTCCACCCCGAAGGTTCCTGGAGGGACACACGAATTGTCTAAGCAGATCATCTTCGACGAGACGGCTCGTCGCTCGCTGAAGCGCGGCATCGATCGCCTCGCCGACGCGGTCAAGGTCACGATCGGCCCGAAGGGCCGCAACGTCGTGCTCGACAAGAAGTTCGGTTCGCCGACCATCACCAACGACGGCGTGACCATCGCCCGCGACATCGAGCTCGACGATCCGTTCGAGAACATGGGCGCGCAGCTCCTCAAGGAAGTCGCCACCAAGACCGACGACGTCGCCGGTGACGGCACGACCACGGCCGTGGTCCTCGGCCAGGCGCTCGTCTCCGAGGGCCTCCGCGTGGTGACCGCCGGGGCCAACCCGATGGTCGTCAAGCGCGGCATCGAGATCGCGATCGAGGCGATCGTCGCCGAGATCGCGAAGCAGTCCCGGCCGGTCGACAACCGCGCGCAGATCGCCGCGGTCGCCGCGATCAGCGCCGCGGATCCCGAGGTCGGCGAGATCATCGCCGAGGTGATGGACAAGGTCGGCAAGGACGGCGTCATCACCGTCGAGGAAGGCCAGAGCCTGGGCCTCGAGAAGGAATACACCGAGGGCATGCAGTTCGACCGCGGCTACCTGTCGGCCTACTTCGTGACCAATCCCGACCGCATGGAAGCGGTCCTCGACAACCCGCTCATCCTGATCACCGACAAGAAGATCTCGAGCGTCCAGGACATGCTCCCGGCCCTCGAGAAGGCGGTCCAGCAGGGCAAGCCCACGCTGATCATCAGCGAGGACGTCGACGGCGAGGCGCTCGCCACGCTCGTCGTCAACAAGCTCAAGGGCACCATCCAGGTGCTGGCCGTCAAGGCGCCGGGCTTCGGCGATCGCCGCAAGGAGATGCTCCGCGACATCGCGGTGCTCACCGGCGGCACGGTCATCAGCGAGGAGATCGGGCGCAAGCTCGACTCCGTCACCTTCGAGGACTTCGGGTCGGCCCGGCGCGTGGTCGCGACCAAGGACGACACCACGATCGTCGACGGCGACGGCAAGGCCGACCAGATCAAGGCCCGGATGACCCAGATCAAGGCGCAGATCGAGGACACCACCTCGGACTACGAC
Organism: uncultured Chloroflexia bacterium; assembly: GCA_963806175.1. Lineage (GTDB taxonomy): Bacteria > Chloroflexota > Limnocylindria > Limnocylindrales > CSP1-4 > SPCO01. Next base: position 1,203,189 of record CAWDXA010000011.1, on the reverse strand, counting down.
CGCGAGAAGCTCCAGGAGCGCCTCGCCAAGCTGTCCGGTGGCGTCGCGGTGATCAAGGTCGGCGCGGCCACCGAGGTCGAGCTCAAGGAGAAGAAGCACCGCATCGAGGATGCGCTCTCGACGACCCGTGCGGCCGTCGAAGAGGGCCTCGTCGCCGGCGGTGGGACGACCCTCCTCCAGGCGATCCCGGCGCTCGACAAGATCAAGCTCGAGGGCGACGCCCAGGTCGGCGTCGACATCGTGCGCAAGGCGCTCGAGGCGCCGGCCCGCCAGATCGCCGACAACGCCGGCCAGTCCGGCGAGGTCGTCGTCGCCCATGTCCGGGGCCTCAAGCCCGGCCACGGCTACGACGCGCTCAAGAACGAGTACGGCGACCTCTTCAAGAAGGGGATCGTCGATGCCGCCAAGGTGACGCGCTCGGCGCTCCAGAACGCGGCGTCCATCGCGGCCATGGTCCTGACGACGGAGACGCTGATCACGGACATGCCGGAGAAGGACAAGGGCAACGGCGGCGGTGGCGACCACGGCCACGGCGGCGGCGGAGGGATGGACTTCTAGTCCGATCCCGGTCCGCAACACCTGCGAAGGGCCCCCGGCTCGACCGGGGGCCCTTCTCGTTTGCCGCGCGTCAGGCCCATCCGGTGTCGGCTGGCACCGGAGTTCTCAGAAACTTTCGTACTAGCCTTGAGGTACGGGGTCCGCCAGAGTAGTGTGGCTCGATCCAGGCCCATCACTGCATGGAGGGAAGCCCATGTACCGTCGACTCAGGAGATCGAGCGCCAAGACCAGACCTCGCCGCTTCTTCGAAACCGGCGCAGGACTCGTTGAATACGCACTCATCATTGCCTTGATCGCAGTATTGGCGATCGGGGCAACCACGTATCTCGGTGGCCAGATCAAGGGCGTGCTGTCCAACGTCGGAACAGCCGCCGGCAACGTCCTGGGTGTCCAGGGCGGTCCCGGTCCAGGCCCCGTTGCGCAGCCTGGCGACTTCACCGATCAGAGTTCGTGCCAAGGGGCTGGCTTCATCTGGCACGATAGCCACCACGGTCCCGACTACTGCGCGGCTCCGAGTGCGCAGGACTTCAACAGCACGCGTCCTGCACGGCTGCCGGCTTCTATTGGTACAACGGCGACTGCCACAGCAGTGCCCGCCAGTGCGAACGACTTCCATTCAGCCGGTCCTGCACCGCTGCGGCTTCTTTGGTACAACGCGACTGCACAGCAGCCCGCAGCCAACCGCCCCGCCGACGCCGATCGCTTCGGACGCCGACACCTGACAGCGGCATCCGCCTGGCAGTCCTCAGCCTACGCCGAGCCCAGCCGACGTGGCACTGGGACGCCGACGTGGCACGCCGTACACCTGAGCTACGACCGCCTCCACGGGTACTGGGACACGGCCACTGGCACGATGGCACGCGCCTGCGGACTGGTCGCTAGTAATCTGGCGCAGTCGCGTAGGACGCCATCGCAGCTCGGACTCAGACCGACCATGAGCTGGCCCTCACCGAGGGCCAGCTCATTCATTTGTCCCCGGTGGGACCCGGGACTTCCGTACCGTGGCGACACGGGTCGTGCATGCCTATCGTCGGCGGGGCAATCATCCGCACGGGGGCATCGCCTATGCATGGGCCCGTCAGGCGCGCTAGCGTCGGGTCTCAAATCCATCGGCCATCGGAAACCGGACAAGGGCTGGGGGAATACGCACTCATCCTTGCGCTGGTCGCAGTATTGGCGATCGGCGCAACCTCGTACCTCGGCGGACAGATCAACGGCACCTTGTCTTCGATCGGCGATCGCCTCGAGGGTTCGGTAGCCGCTGAGGCCGGCGGGCCCGGCCCGCAGCCGACCGTCGTCCCCACGCCAACGCCGACCGTCGTCCCCACGCCGATGCCGACCCCGACCAGGACGCCGGCCTCCGCCTACACGACCAAGAAGACGTGCGCTGCCGCCGGCTACGCCTGGATCACGAAGCCAAAGCCCGCCCATTGCGCCTGACACGGGCGCACGTCACGCAGGAGCTGGTCCTCACCGAGGGCCAGCTCGTCTATTTGACAGACCCAGCCGACGAACGGACCCTGTGCGCATCCATCATCCCGGTCGGACCACCGCCCGGGCAGCCCGAGGGAGCCTGATGTCACCAACCACCCGTCGCATCGCCCGTGTGCTCGGCCTGCTGGCCGCCGCGTCGATCGTCGTCAGCGCCTGCAGTTCCGCCTCGGCTCCGGCCCTGACCGACCCGAAGGAGATCGTGACTGCCGCCGTGCGCACGGCCCAGTCGGCCAAGAGCGTCCACGTCGATGCGACGCTGGACGGCAGCATCAAGGCCGACCTCAGCGGCGCCGGCGGGTCCAACGCCGCCATGTCCCTGGCCGGATCGACGGCCGCGGCCGACGTCGACCTGACGGCCGGGAACGCCCACGCCACCTTCGCCGTGCCCGCATTGCTCGGGCTGTCCGGCGAACTGATCCAGGTCGACGGCACGACCTATTTCAAGTCGTCCCTGACCGGCGACAAGTTCCAGAGCATGAAGACCGCGGATTCGCTCCCCGTCAACCCGACCGACAGCAAGAGCCTCGTGGACGGCATCGGCGAGGCCCTCTCGCAGCCGGGCGTGGATCCGGTCAAGGGCGATGACGTGGCCTGCGGCAGCACGCAGTGCTACACGGTCAAGATCGAGATCACGCCCGACGAGCTCAACGCCCTCGGGGGCGGCGGAGCGGTCGCCAGCCAGATCCCGATCGACCTCGGGACCGCGAGCCTCAGCCTGACCATCCGGGTCGAGAAGGACAGCAACCGGCTGGCCGGTCTCGCGGCGAGCGCCTCGATGGGCGACCAGGGCTCGCTGACCTTCGACCTCACGTTCTCCAAGTGGGACGAGTCGGTGTCGATCAGCGCCCCGCCGGCCGACCAGGTCGAGCCGGCCTCCTAGTCGCTCGCCCGACCACCCGGTTGGCCGCCCGGAGAGCGGCCCAACCTACAATGCGTGGGTGAGTCCCACCCGACGCAGGCACTCCGGCGACAGCTCGCTCGACGCTGCTCCCGAGACCGCCGGCACGGCCTTCACCGAGCTCGTCGACGCTCCTGCCGGCGCACCGGAGGAGCCGGCCTGGATGCGCGACCCGGCCGGTCCGGTCGAGGAGGATCCGGCCGTCCGCACCCGGCCGGATCCGGTCGCCCTGGCCGCGGCTCGTGCCGCTCGCACCGAGCAGATCGTCCGGGCGCTCAACCCGGAACAGGCGCGGGCCGTCACGACCACGGAGGGGCCGCTGCTGATCCTGGCCGGCGCCGGCTCGGGCAAGACGCGCGTCCTGGCCCACCGGATCGCCTACCTGGTCGGCGTCCGGGACGTCGCCCCGTGGCGGATCCTGGCGGTCACCTTCACCAACCGGGCGGCCGCCGAGCTGCGCGAGCGGATCATCAGCCTGGTCGGCGAGGGCGGCCGCGACGTGATGGCCGGCACGTTCCACGCGCTGTGCGCCCGCGTCCTGCGCCAGGACGGCGAGGCGATCGGGATCAGCCGCCGCTTCGTGATCTACGACACGGACGACCAGCAGTCGCTGATGAAGCAGATCCTGCGCGAGGAGGACCTGCCGCTGACCGGCGAGTTCCGTCCCAGCGTGGTGCTCGGGGCGATCAGCCGGGCGAAGAACGAGATGCTCGACCCGACGTTCCTGTCCGAGCACGCGGCGAACCACCGCGAACGCCTGATCGCGCGGCTCGCGACGCGCTATCGCGAACGCCTGCGCAAGGCCCAGGCGCTCGACTTCGACGACCTGCTGCTGGAGGCCGTCCGCCTGTTCGACGAGGCGCCCGACGTGCTGGCCAGGTACCAGGAGCGCTGGCGCTACCTCCACGTCGACGAGTACCAGGACACGAACCGGGCGCAGTACCTGTGGGTCCGGGCGCTGGCCGCGAAGCACCACAACCTGTGCGTGGTGGGCGACGACGACCAGTCGATCTACTCGTGGCGCGGCGCCGACCTCAGGAACATCCTCGACTTCGAGCGCGACTGGCCGGACACGGCGGTCGTCAAGCTCGAGCAGAACTACCGCTCGACCCAGCTGATCCTCGATGCCGCCCATGCGGTGGTCTCGCGCAACAGCGCGCGCAAGGACAAGAAGCTGTGGACCGAGAACACCGGCGGGGTCCGGATCCAGCGCTTCGAGGCGTACAACGAGGACGAGGAGGCCGAATGGATTGCCCGCCAGGTCGAGCACCTGGTCGGCGGCCGCTCGAACGCCCTGACCCGCCGCGCCGACGAGGAGGACGTCCGCTTCCGGGCCCGGGAGATCGCGGTCATGTATCGGATGAACGCGCAATCGCGAGCCCTCGAGGAGTCGTTCCTGCGCTACGGGATCCGCTACCAGCTCGTCGGCGGGACCCGGTTCTACGCCCGCCGCGAGGTCAAGGACGCGCTGGCCTACCTGCGCATCCTGCGGTCGGACACCGACAGCGTCAGCTTCGAGCGGATCATCAACGTGCCGGCCCGGGGGATCGGAGAGCGGACGATCGAGGTCCTCCGGGCGGCGGCGGCGCGCGAGGGCGGAACGACCTGGACGGCGATCGAGACCGCGGCCCGGGGGGAGCTCGAGGGGATCGCGCCGCGCACGCGCAACGCCCTGGCGGAGTTCACGGCCCTCGTGCAACGGCTGCGAGGGCGGATCGGCGTGCTGGCCCTGCCCGAGCTCCTGGACGAAGCGCTGGAAGCTTCTGGCTACCGGGCGATGCTGGCCGACGGCTCCGAGGACGGCGAGGAGCGCTGGGCCAACCTGCTCGAGCTGCGCTCGGTCACGACCCGCTACGACGATCTCGCGCCCGACGACGCGCTCGACCGCCTGCTCGAGGAGACGGCCCTGGTCGCCGACCAGGATTCCTACGAGGGCGACGCCGACGCGGTGACCCTCATCACCCTGCACGCCGCGAAGGGCCTCGAGTTCCCGGTCGTGTTCATCTGTGGGCTCGAGGAGGGACTCTTCCCGCACAGCCGGGCGCTCGACGACGAGAAGGAGCTCGAGGAGGAGCGCCGGCTGGCGTACGTCGGGATCACCCGCGCCAAGCGCCGGCTCTACCTGTCGCATGCCTGGCGGCGCGCGACGTGGGGGATGGGCCAGGCGTCCGTGCCGTCGCGGTTCCTGCTCGAGATCCCGGCCGAGCTGATGATCGGCCCGCAGCTCGGCGGCGCGGACGAGCGCGACCTCGATCTCGACCTGGTCTTCGGCGCGCGCCGGACGAGCCGCTTCGGCACGCCGGCCAGGGCCGGCGGCGCGGCGTTTCGGCAGGGGAGTGGACGGCCGGGCGCGCCGGCCGAGGGCGAGACCTTCCGGCCGAGCCGCGATCTCGCCGCCAGGCGCGAGGCGTTCGCCGAGGGGGCGCCCTCGGGTTCGCTCGGCCGGCCGGTCCGGGCCTGGGACGACGACCTGGATCCCGCGACCGCGGGCCGGCCCCCCGCCGCGCCCGTCCGGACGCCGCGCCCGGTCATCCCGGGGGAGCGCCGCTATCGCGATGGCGACCGCGTGCGCCACGCTCGCTGGGGTGACGGGATCGTGGTCACGAGCAAGCTGACGCGCAGCGACGAAGAGGTCACCGTGGCGTTCAAGGACCCCGCCGTGGGCCGCAAGACGATGCTCGGCAGCCTCGCGAACCTCGACATCGTCGGCTAGGCTGACGGCCGTGACCAGGCTCCCCGACCCGCTCCTCGAACCGAGGTCGCTCCTGCTGGCCCGGGATCTCCCGCCCGATCCGCGTGCGCTGGCGGCCGTCACGCTGGCGGCAGGCGGCCAGGCCGGGGTGGAGCGGGCCCTCGCGATCCTGCGCGAGGAGTTCGAGATCGCACTGGCCCTCCTCGGGACGCCCACGCCGGGCGACATCACCCGGGCGTGCGTGCGGGCGCCCGGGACCTAGGCGCGTGACCACCGATCGACTGCCCGTCGACGAGGCTCTCGTCGCCGAGGTCGCGAACCTGACCGCCGAGGCGGCGGCCGCGCGTCACGCGGAGCTGGCCGCGATCATCGACCGCGCCAACCGGCTCTACTACCAGGAGGACGCGCCGGAGCTTTCGGACGCCGACTACGACGCACGCTTCCGCGAGCTCGTCGCGCTCGAGGCGGCGCATCCGGAGCTGGTCACCGCCGGATTCACCGACGCAGCGTGTCGGCGGCGCGATCAGCACGACGTTCGACGAGGTTCGCCATCGCCGGCCGATGCTGTCGCTCGGGAACGCCTTCAGCCACGACGAGCTCCGGGCGTTCGACGCCCGGGTGCGGCGCGGACTTGGACTTTCCGCCGCCCCCGACGCGGTCCCGGAGCTGCGCTACGTCGCCGAGCTCAAGATCGACGGGCTCGCGATCACGCTTGCGCTATGAGCGCGGCCGGTTCGTCCAGGGGGCGACCCGCGGCGACGGGACGACCGGCGAGGACGTGACCGCGAACCTGCGGACGATCGCGTCGGTCCCGGCCAGGCTGCGCGAGCCGGCGACGCTCGACGCGCGCGGCGAGGTGTTCATGCCCAAGCGCGAGTTCGCGCGCATCAATGCCGAGCGCGAGGAGGCAGGGCTGGCGCTCTACGCCAATCCGCGCAATTCGGGGGCCGGATCGCTCCGCCAGAAGGACCCGCAGGTGACGGCCGCGCGCCTGCTGTCCACGTGGACCTACCAGCTGATCGAGGAGGGCGGGCCGGAGGCCGTGACGAGCCAGTCGGCCGCGCTGGGGCGGCTGGCCGCCCTCGGCTTCCCGGTCAACCCGCACCACGAGGCCGACCTCGACATCGAGGGCGTCATCGCCTTCACCGAGGCGTGGCGCGACGAGCGCCACGGGCTCCCGTACGAGACCGACGGCGTGGTCGTCAAGGTCGACCGGTTCGACCAGCAGGACCGGCTCGGGATGGTCAGCCGGGCGCCGCGCTGGGCGATCGCGTACAAGTTCCCGCCCGAGCAGGTCGAGACGGTCGTCGAGGACATCGTCGCCTACGTCGGCCGGACCGGGACCCTGACGCCGGTGGCTCACCTGCGGCCGACGAACGTCGCCGGCTCGACGGTCGCGCGGGCCACGCTCCACAACCTCGACGAGGTCCGCCGCAAGGACATCCGGATCGGCGACCACGTCATCCTCCAGAAGGCCGGCGACGTGATCCCGGAGGTCGTGCGGCCGCTGCCGGAGAAGCGGACCGGCGCGGAGCGCGAGTACGAGATGCCGGCGACCTGTCCGGTGTGCGGCACGGCCGATCGTCCGCGACGAAGGCGCGGTCCGGCACTACTGCCCGAACCTCGCCTGCCCGGCGCGGGTCGGCCAGGAGTACGGCCACTTCGCCGGTCGGGGCGGGATGGACATCGAGGGCGCGGGCTGGGCGGTCCTCTCGCAACTGCTCGAACGCGGCATGCTCAAGCGGCGCGGCGACTTCTACCGGCTGTCGGTCGAGGACCTCGAGGGGCTCGACCGGTTCGCCCGGAAGAGCGCCGAGAACCTGCACGCCGCGATCCAGAAGTCGCGTCGCCGGCCGTTGGAGCGGATCATCGCAGCCCTCGGCATCCCGCAGGTCGGCTGGACGACGGCGATCGACCTGGCCGCCTGGCTGGCGACCGAGCTGCCGCGTGGCGAGGGCGAACCGACGGCCGGTCGCGAGGGCTGGTTCGCGCGGGCGGCCCGGTTCCTGGCCGAGACGGCCCGCGATCACCCGGAACGGTTCGAGGAGGTCACGGGCGTCGGGCCGACGGTCGCCGCCAGCCTCGCCGAGTACTTCGCCGGGCCGGGCGTCGAGATCCTCGACGACCTGGTCGACGCGGGCGTCGAGCCCGAGCCGGCGGCGCCGCGACCCGCCGTGGCCGCATCTGGCCCGCTGGCCGGCAGGACGGTCGTCGTCACCGGCACGCTCGAGGGCTTCACCCGCCCGGAGGCGGAGGCGGCGATCCGGGCGGCCGGCGGCAAGCCGGGCGGTTCGGTCTCGAAGAAGACGGACTACCTCGTGGCCGGCGAAAGCGCCGGTTCCAAGCTCGCGAAGGCCCAGGAGCTCGGCGTCACGGTCCTCGATGAGACCGGGTTCCGGGCGCTGCTCAGCGGCGGCGACCCGCGTAGCGCTCCATGAGCTCGGCGACGGCCGCCCGTGCGGCCGCCCACTCGGGCTGATCGCCGAAGACCTCGCCGGTCGTGCCCCAGCGGCGGATCTGGGTCATCGCGTTGACGATCGCATCGTGGGCCAGCGCCCGGCCACGGCCGGCTTCGACCTGGCCGGTCACGAGGTAGCGACGGACGACGTCGAACGGCGCCGACCAGCGCCCGATCCGGATCCGGTCGCCCTCGCGCAGCGTCTCCAGCCACTCGTCGTCGCCCACGGGGTGGACGTCGTGCTCGGACCGGTGCCGGACGAGGTCGACTCGCAGGCCGAGGTGCTCCAGGCTCGGCAACCGCCCATCGTCGTCGACGCTCTGGTAGCAGATCGGGCAGACCGGCAGCTCGACGTCACCGCGCGGCGGCTCGCCGTACGGCAACCCGCAGCGCCGGCAAAAGCTCGCGCGACTGCTACCGGCGGGCGTGCCGCACTGGAGGCAGGCGGTCTCGATCATCGTTCCGCGGCTCCCCGTCGCTGCTTGAGGACTCGTGCGTACAGGATGCCGCGAGCGGCCTCGCGACGGCCATGGCCCCATCGGACCGGGCGAGCCGGGAGCAGGCAGGGACTTTCGTTCGAACCCGGTCGGGATCAGCCGATCGCGTGATCGAACTGGCCCCAGATGGCGCCCGGGTCCCAGTCGGGGATCGGTCCGCGGATCATTCGCGGCGCCTGCCAGACGTCGACCCAGCCGGCGGCGGCCAGGCGTTCGAGGCCGGCCACGTTGTCGGCGAGCAGGCCGGCCCGCACGCGCTTCTCCGGCCCGGCGGCGAGCCGTCGGGCCGTCAGCACGGCCATCGCATCGTCGCGGATCGGGCGCGATCGTCGCCCCGCCGCCCCACGGCGCGCGGACGACGAACCCGCCGAGACTGCCGTCCGGCCGTTCCACGCACAGGGCCGTCTCCGGGCCGGCGAAGGCCTCCAGCAGGTGCCGGCGATCCTCGCCGGTCGCGGCACGGTCGAGCGCCGCCATGGCCGGCAGGTCGGCCGGCCGGAACGGACGTCCGGGCCGGCTGTCGGCGGCGATCGCGATACCGGGCGCGAGCCCGGGCGCCTCCTTGATCCGGTACCACGTCTGGACGTCGAACCCGAGGCCCTCGTAGAGCGGCTGGCCGACCGTGGTGGCGACCAGGACGAAGGTCCGGCACCCGGCGGCCTCGCCGGCCTCGATCGTGGCCAGCGTCAGGGCGCGGCCGAGTCCCCGACGCCGCCAGTCGGGATCGACCCAGATCGTGCCGATCCAGCCGACCGGCCCGTTGAACGTGCCGACCCCGGTCCCGACGACCGCGCCGTCCACCTCGGCGATCAACGGAGCGCACTGGGGGTGCCCGGCCACGAAGCGCAGCTTGACGCGCCGGTCGCCCCAGCCCTCGCGAAGCATCGCGTCGGACGTGCGGTCGACGTCGGCGAGGGTCATCCGGCGGATCCGCGGCAGGTGCATGCCGCGATCGTATCGGTCGCGCACGAACCGGGTGGGCCCGTCGGCTATCATCGGCCGATGGCCAGCCTGTCCCGTTCCGATGTCGAGCACGTCGCGCACCTGGCGCGGCTCGGGCTGAGCGAGGCGGAGCTGAGCACCTTCGAGGGCCAGCTCAACCACATCCTCCGCCAGTACGAGATCCTGTCCGAGCTCGCCACGGACCACATCGCCCCGACGGCCCAGACGATCAAGCTCGAGAACATCCTGCGCGAGGACGTCGTGCGTCCCTCGCTCCCGACCTCGGCCGTGCTGGCGATCGCGCCCGCCCACGACGGCGACTTCATCGTCGTGCCGGCCATCCTCGACGAGCGCTGACGACCGTGGCGAACCCGACCCGGCTCCACGCCCACGAGATGGCCGCGCTGCTGCGCTCGGGCGACGTGTCGGCGCGCGACTTGACCGAGGCCCACCTGGCCGCCGCGGAGCGCGACAATCGGGCGTTGCACGCGTGGCTGACGATCGACCGGGCGCGGGCGCTCGAGGAGGCCGACGCGGCGGACGCGAGGATCGGGGCCGCCCGCTCGGAAGGCGGGTCGGCGCTCCGCCGGCTGCCGGCCCTGCTGGGCATCCCGGTCGCCCTGAAGGACCTCGTCTCGGTGGCGGGCGGCCAGTGCACCGCCGGGTCGCGGATCCTCGAGGGCTACCGCGCGCCGTACGACGCGCACATCACCGAACGGCTGCGCGAGGCCGGGGCGGTGATCCTCGGCAAGACCAACATGGACGAATTCGCGATGGGCTCCTCGACCGAGCATTCGGCGTTCGGTCCGACGGCCAACCCGTGGGCGCTGGACCGCGTCCCGGGCGGGAGCAGCGGCGGCTCGGCCGTCGCGGTGGCCGCGTTCCACGCGCCCCTCTCGATCGGCACCGATACCGGTGGCTCGATCCGTCAGCCGGCGGCGCTGTGCGGCGTCGTCGGGATGAAGCCGACGTACGGCCGGGTCAGCCGCTACGGGATCGTCGCCTTCGCCAGCTCGCTCGACCAGATCGGGCCGTTCGCAAGGGATGCCCGCGACGCCGGGACGTTGCTGCACGCCATTGCCGGCCGGGACGATCGCGACTCGACCTCCTCGCCGATTCCCGTGCCGGCGGCGCTCGGCAGCCTGCCCGCCAGCGATGACCAGGCGGCCGCCACCCTGCGCGGCAAGCGGCTCGGCATGCCGCGCGAGTACTTCGTGGCCGGGATGGAACCGGGCGTCGAAGCCCGCGTTCGCGAGGCCGTGGCCGCGCTCGAGGCCGCCGGGGCGACCGTCGAGGACGTCAGCCTGCCGCACACGGACTACGGGCTGGCCACCTACTACATCGTGGCCCCGGCCGAGGCTTCGGCCAACCTGGCGCGGTACGACGGCATCCGCTTCGGGCTCCAGCGCCGCGACGGTGACGTGCTGGCCAACTACCTGGCGACCCGCGGAGCCGGTTTCGGCGACGAGGTCAAGCGCCGGGTCATGCTCGGAACCTATGCGCTGTCGGCGGGCTACTACGACGCGTACTACCTCAAGGCGCAGAAGGTCCGGACGCTGATCATGGGTGACTTCGACGCGCTCTGGGCGCAGGGCTTCGACGCGCTGGTCGCCCCGACCTCGCCGACCGTCGCCTTTCCCTTCGGGGCGCGGATGGACGATCCGGTCGCCATGTACCTGTCCGATGCGTGCACGCTGCCCGTCAACATGGCGGGGCTCCCGGGCGTGTCGGTGCCGTGCGGCCTGGCCGACGGTCTGCCGGTGGGGCTGCAGCTGATCGGCGCCGCCTGGTCGGAAGCCGAGCTCCTCGGGCTCGCCCGCGGGTACGAGGCGATCACGTCCGGCGCGGACTGGCGTTCGCTCGAGCCCGCCGACCTGGCGCGCGCCTCGGATCCGGCCGCGCCGACACCCGGCAAACGAGCCGCGTAGCGGCGCCTTTGGTCCGTCCGGCCCTTGCCTCGACCGGACCGCGCGGTCGACGATGTCTCTCCTGGAGGTGATGGATGTTCAAGTCCCTGATCCGGCTCGCCCTGCTCGGAGCGATCGTATCGGCGGGGGTCGCCGCCGTTCGACGTCTCAACCGCTGGCGCTCAGGCTGGGGCGTTGATCCCGCCGATGTCGATCGGATCCTGCCCGGCGACGACCTCGTGGCGTCCCCGTTGCACACGGAGACGCGTGGAATCGACATCGACGCGCCGGCCGCGGCCGTCTGGCCATGGCTGGTCCAGATGGGCTACGAGCGGGCGGGCTGGTACAGCTACGACCAGCTCGACATGAAGGGCCGCAGCGCCGACGCGATCGTCCCGGAGCTCCAGTCGATCAAGGTCGGCGACATCCTCCCCACCTTCCCGGGTGGCGGCTTCGAGGTCCGCGTGGTCGACGACGGGCGCGCGCTGGCGGTCTACACCGACACGGCGATCACGACCGCGCAGGCCGCGGCGTTCGCCGAGAGCCAGGCGACCGTCCCGCTCGGGCTGCAGGCGTCGGGTTCGTTCATGCGCACGACGCCGCCGGAATTCGCCGCGAGCTGGGCGTTCGTCCTCGACCCGCTCCCCGGCGGCCGGACGCGTCTCATCGAGCGCGTTCGGGTATGGTTCGGCGCCGGCACGGCGCTGTCGGCCGTCACCGGACCCGTCTTCGGGTTCGGCGTGTTCCTGATGACGCGCCGGCAGATGCTCGGAATCCGCGAGCGCGTCGAGCGAGCGGCGCGGCGCGCCGCGCGGCAGCGCCGCGGCAGGCCGGACGCGGCCGAGCCGGCCCCGGAGCTGGAGCCGGTCGACGCGATCACCGCGTCCTGACCGGGGAGACGCACGTCGCCGGCGCCCTGCCTGGCGCGACGGCCACCCGCCGTCGGGGCGCCCCGCGACGCGGATGCACTAGGCTTGGCGGGTGACCGCGAGCGATCGTCCCGCCATCGCCCCCGCGCCCCTGCACGCGGATCCGCACCCGGGGCCGGCCGGACGTGCCCTCGCCCAGCGCGTGCTGGACGTGCCGCCGTCCGGTATCCGCCGCTTCTTCGACATCCTGGCGACGATGGACGACGTCATCAGCCTCGGGGTGGGGGAGCCGGACTTCGACACGCCAAGGATCATCGTCGAGGCCGGCGTCGAAAGCCTGCGCGAGGGTCGGACGCACTACACGAGCAACTTCGGGACGCTCGAGTTGCGTCGCGCGCTGTCGACCCACCTGGCCGGGCGGTACGGCGTCAGCTATGACCCACAGACCGAGATCCTGATCACGGTCGGCGCCTCCGAGGCCGTGGACCTGGCCCTGCGGGCGACCTGCGACCCGGGTGACGAGGTCATCCTGCATGAGCCGTCGTACGTGTCGTATGTGCCGGCGGTCGTCTTCGCCGGCGGTGTCGTGCGCCATGTCGCGACCCGGTTCGAGGACGACTTCGCGCTGGATCCGGCGCAGGTCGAAGCGGCCATCACGCCGCGCACGAAGGCGCTGTTCCTCGGCTACCCGTGCAATCCGACCGGGGCAGTCCTGCCCGACGAGGTCCAGGACGAACTGGCCCGGATCGTCGTGGAGCACGACCTGCTCGTCTACAGCGACGAGATCTACGACCGGCTGGCCTACGGGACGTATCGCCACCGGGCGATGAGCTCGCTGCCGGGCATGCGCGAGCGCACGATCCTGATGGGCGGCTTCTCCAAGGCCTATGCGATGACCGGCTGGCGGGTCGGCTACGTGGCGGCCCCGGCGGCGATCCTCGAGGGGATCGTCAAGGTCCACCAGTACGGGATCATGTCGGCGCCCACGATGGCCCAGGATGCCGCGCTCGTCGCCGTGATCGAGGGCGAGCCGGACGTCGAGCGGATGGTCGCGGAATACGACCGGCGACGGCGCCTGCTGGTCGACGGCCTGAACGCGATGGGTCTCGAGACGTTCGAGCCGCGCGGCGCGTTCTACGCCTTCCCGCGGATCACCTCGACCGGGCTCAGCTCGGAGGCGTTCACCGAGCGGCTGCTGACCGAGGAGCACGTGGCGGTCGTTCCGGGCGACGCCTTCGGACCGTCCGGCGCCGGCCACGTCCGGATGTGCTACGCCACGTCCTACGAGCGGCTCGAGGAGGCGCTCCGCCGGATCGGACGGTTCGTCGAGCGTAACCGCCTGAACTAGCGGGCAGTCACAGAACAGGGTGTTGACACCCGAGCCGAGCACCTCGCTCGACGCAGATCCGCACCAGCAGACTGGTACGCGGCGCATCCCCGCCGATCGAGCCGTGGCGGCCCTGCGGCTGAGCGTGGACCTGGCTGCCGGACCCGGTTCGCCGGGCAGATCTCGTCCGTACCAGTCCGTAGCTGAGGAGTTGCGTGACCGTCGTGGCCGCGGACGTCCTCGTCAACCACCGTGTCCGTGATTCGCACCTGGGCAAACCGGCGGTGGCGTCGCGGCTGAGGAACCCGCCGGGCGTCGCGGCCGGGGTCAGGTCAGGGCCCCGGCGGGCACCTCGAGATACGCGTCGACGTGGATGTCGATCCCGGGCGCCGCGGGCAGCGGGGCGAGGTTGCCGTCGACCGGTTGCCCGTCGACGACCAGCCGGCCGACCGCCGCACCTGCCGAACCGGTGGAGGCCGGCGGATGGACCACGATGCGGTACGTTGCGCCGCGGAACCGGCGCGTGATGCCGATCTCCCCCCAGCCGGCCGGGAAGCGCGGGTCGATCCGCAGGCCGTCGAGCTCCGGCCGGATCCCGACGATCCACTGGGTGGCCGCGACGTAGTTCCAGGCGGCGGTTCCGGTCAGCCACGAGTTCTTCGCCTCGCCGTGGGTGGGGGCGTCCCGGCCGGCGATCATCTGGGCGTAGACGTACGGCTCGCAGCGGTGGACGTCGGAGATGTCTTCCCGCGCCGACGGGTTGATCCGCAGGTAGTAGTCGAGGGCGCCCTCGTGGTTGCCGGCGAGCGCCTCGGCGATCATCAGCCACGGGTTGGTGTGGCAGAAGACCCCGGCGTTCTCCTTGTAGCCGGGCGGGTACGACGAGATCTCGCCGAGCCGGAGCTGGTAGCCCGGAGAAGGCCGGCTGCTGGAGGACGATCCCGTGCGCCGTCGCGAGACGCTCGCGGACGGACGCGAGCGCCCGGATGGCTCGGCCGTCGTCGAGCCCGATCCCGGCCAGGATGCAGATGCCCTGGGGCTCGATGAAGATCTGCCCCTCGTCGTTGGCGGCCGAGCCGATCGGCTCGCCGAAGAAGTCGTAGGCGCGCCGGAACCACTCGCCGTCCCAGCCGTGGTCGTCGACTGCCGCCACCATCTGGGCGCCCGCCGCGCGGAGCCGGCGCGGCCTCGGCCGGGTCGCCCAGGTGCTCCTCGATCGTGGCCAGCTCGTTGGCCGCCAGCACGAACAGCCCGGCGATGAACACCGACTCGGCGACACCGCCGTCGCGGTTCTGGGTCGTCTGGAACGACTCGCCGGGCGTGTCGGAGAAGCAGTTCAGGTTGAGGCAGTCGTTCCAGTCGGCGCGCCCGATCAGCGGCAGGCCGTGCGGACCGAGGCGCTCGAGCGTGTAGTCGATCGACCGCGGTCAGGTGGTCGTCCAGCGGCCGCTCCGTGCCCGGGCTGGTTGTCGTACGGCACCGGCTCGTCGAGGATGGCCAGGTCGCCCGTCTCCTTGACGTAGGCGGCGACGGCGAGCACGAGCCAGGCCGGGTCGTCGTTGAAGCCCGAGCCGACCGCGTCATTGCCGCGCTTGGTCAGCGGCTGGTACTGGTGATAGGCGCCGCCGGTCGGCAGCTGCGTCGCGGCGATGTCGAGGATCCGCTGGCGCGCCCGGTCGGGCACCATGTGGACGAACCCGAGCAGGTCCTGGGTCGAGTCCCGGAAGCCCATCCCGCGCCCGATCCCGGACTCGAACAGCGAGGCCGAGCGCGACAGGTTGAACGTGACCATGCACTGGTAGGCGTTCCAGATGTTGACCATCCGGTCGAGATGCTCGTTGCCGGTCTCGCACCTGGAGCGACCCGAGCAGGTCGTCCCAGCGACCGGCGCAGGCAGTCGAACGCATCGTCGATCGGCGACCGGGTCGAGGTGGCGTGCGATGACCGGGCGAACCGCGCGCTTGTCGACGGTGACCGAGCCGGGCGGATCGAACTTGGCGTCCGCCGGGTTCTCGGCGTAGCCGAGGACGAAGTCGATCTCGCGCGTCTCGCCCGGGCCCAGCTCGAGCCGGACGTGGTGGGCGCCGATCGGCTGCCAGCCGTGCGCGATCGAGCCTGACGTCGCGCCACGCTCGACGGCGATCGGCCGGTCCCAGCCGCGGTACGGGCCGAGGAAGGCGTCGCGCGAGGTGTCGAAGCCGGCCGACCGGTCGGAGCAGGCGAAGTAGGCGAAATGGTCGCGCCGCTCGCGGTACTCGGTCGTGTGGTAGATGACGCCGTCCTCGACCTCGACCTCGCCGATCGAGTAGTTGCGCTGGAAGTTGGTGGCGTCGTCCTGCGCGTCCCACAGGCAGAACTCGATCGTGCCGAACAGCGACAGCCGGGCGGGCGTCGGCCGTTCGTTGGTGACCCGGGCTCGCCAGATCTCGAGCGTCTCGCCCGGCGGCACGAAGTAGCGTGACCTCGGCGCGGATCCCCTGGTGCCGCGAGGCGATGATCGTGTAGCCCATGCCGTGGCGGCACTCGTAGTCGTCGAGGTCGCCGAGGGTCGGCTGCCAGGTAGGGCTCCAGTACGCCCCGCTGTCGTCGTCGCGGAGATACAGGTAGCGTCCGCCGAGATCGAGCGGCGCGTTGTTGTAGCGGTACCGGGTCAGCCGCCGCAGCCGCGCGTCCCGGTAGAACGAGTAGCCGCCGGCCGTGTTCGAGATGATCCCGAAGTAGTCCTCGCTGCCCAGGTAGTTGATCCACGGCAGCGGCGTGTCGGGGCGGGTGATGACGTACTCGCGCCGATCGTCGTCGAACTGGCCGTAGCGCATCAGGGGGACCTACTTCTCGACGCCGGTGACGACGACGCCGCGCATGAATGCCCGCTGGGCGAGGAAGAACACGATCACCGGGACCGCCATCGTCATCAGCGCGGACGCCTGGATGAGCGTCGGCTGCGAGACGTACAGGGCGTTGTACTGCTGGATGGCGATCGGCAGCGTCTGCAGATCGGGCTTTCCGGACAGGTACAGCAGCGGCAGGAAGAAGTCGTTCCACGAATAGAAGAAGTGGAACAGGCTGACCGCCGTGATCGCCGGCACCGACAGCGGCAGGATCACCGAGCGCAGGATCCGGAACGGACCGGCCCCGTCGATGGTCGCCGCCTCGTCCAGGTCGCGCGGGATCGACAGGAAGTACTGGCGCAGCAGGAACACGTTGAACGCGTTGGCGAAGAAATGGGGGACGATCAGCGGCAGCCACGTCCCCGTCCAGCCCAGCTTGGTGAACACGGCGTAGGTAGGAATGAGCGTCACCTGGAAGGGGAGGATGATCGTGGCGATGAGGATCACGAAGAGTATGTTCTTGCCCGGGAACCGGAATCGGGCGAAGCCGTAGGCCACCAGCGCCGAGGACAGCACCGCCCCGATCGTGCTGAGCACGGACACGGCGGCCGTGTTGAAGAGCAGCCTGGGGAAGTTCAGCTGGGCCCAGGCCGTCGTGAAGTTGTCGAAGTTCGGGCTGAACGTCCAGGACTGCTGGAGCGTTCGCCACGCGCCCTGCCAGACGATCGGCGTCTGGGTCGGATCGCCGGGGTCCACGAAGGTGCTCTCCGTCCGGCCCTTCGTGACCAGCATCAGGTCGCGCATTGCGCCGTCGATCGGCACGCTGTAGATGTCGTAGGTCTCGCCCTGGTACGTCCCGGTCGCCGGCGCGGCGGGATAGAACGGCGCCCCGGCCGTGGTCCGCTGGCCGGCCTGCTCGAGCGAGAGCGTGACCATCGACAGGAGGGGCAGCAGGAACGCGCTCAGGAGCATCACCGCGAAGAGCGTCAACGTGGCACGGCCCAGGTACCGCCGCATGCTGCGGGCGACCGGGCCGCGGTCCGACAACGGGATGAGCCGCGCGTTTGCCCGGGCGGTCATGCCTCACCGCCGGCGTAGTAGACCCGCTTGCGGGCGATGACGAACAGGACCAGGGTCATGACCAGCACGATCGTGAACAGCAGCCAGCCGATCGCCGAGGCGTAGCCCATGTGGTTGTTGACGAACGCTTCCCGGAACAGGTCGAGGTTGATGAACAACGTGGCGTTGTTGGGGTCGCCGCGACCGTTCGTCAGGACGTACGCCTGCGTGAAGTACTGGAACGTCGTGATCAGCGAGATCACGAGGTTGTAGAGCAGGATCGGCGACATCAGCGGGATCGTGATCCGCCGGAACGCGCTCCAGGGTCCGGCCCCGTCGATGCGGGCCGCCTCGTACAGTTCCGTCGGCACCGACTGGAGCCCGGCCAGGTTGATCAGCATGAAGTTGCCGATGCCCCACAGGCCGATGAGCGTCAGCGCGGGGTAGACCCAGGTCGCGTTGTTCAGCCAGTCGGGCCCGTCGATCCCGACGAGCCCCAGCAGCCCGTTGAGCCAGCCGGTCTCGGTGTTCAGGAACCCGATCCAGACGAGGGTGCTGGCCACCAGGGGGATCTGGATCGGCATGTAGAACAGGGTCCGGAAGACATTCCGGCCGAACAGCTTTGGACTGTTGACGAGGAGCGCGACGCCCAGACTCGCGGCCATGGTCACGGGGATGGCGATGATCGCGAACCGGGCCGTGACGATCAGGCCCTGGATCGACGAGCGGGTCCCCGGCGAGCCGGGCGTAATTGTCAAGACCGACGAAGCGCACCGCCTCCGGCCGGACGAGGTCGAAGTCGGTCAGCGAGAAGATCAGGGAAGCGATCAGCGGCCCGATGGTGAACAGCAGGAACCCGATGATCCACGGGGCCACGAACACGAGCCCCCACACGGCCTCACGCCGTGACGGACCCATTCGCCCGCGGCTGCCTCGGGTGCTGCCGATCGGTGCCGGGATGGCGATCGATGACTTGGTCATCTCGTGGTGCGCGGCCTCGCAAGTTGGATGTCGACCCCCTCGGGCCGGTGGCTCGAGGGGGTCGGATGGTCGCCTGTCGAACCGCCGCTACGGGGTCGCGGCGTCGAAGATGCCCTGCAGGGTCTGCTGGAGCTTGGCGAGCTCGGCGTCCATGTCGAGTCCCTGGGTCGTGCGATAGGCATTCCCGAACGCCTGCATGGCGCTGCGGACCTTCGAGTAGTCGGGGACGTTGGACTGGTGGTTGGGGATGTCAGGGTAGGCGAGCATCTGCTTGGCGACGTTCCAGTCGAGGTTCATGCCGGGGAACTGGGCGTCGATCGAGTCGAACCACGCCTGCTGCTTGGTCTGGTCGGCCGGCATCGCGCCGTACGCCGTCAGCAGGTCGCCCGACGCGACGATCGCTTGAAGCGCCTTGAACGCGGCGTCGGGGACCTTGGTGGTCTTCAGGACGCTGAAGGTATCGGCATGGAGCGGTGACGTGATCTTGCCGTTGACGGTGGGCTGGACGGCGAAGCCGAACTTGAACGGCTTCTTGGGCGCGGCCGGGGTGACGCAGCAGGTGAACCAGGTGTGCCCCTCGTCGATCGCCACGTTTCCGGAGCCGAATTCGTTGCCGCCGCTGAGCAGGTCGCTCGTGACCTGGTTGGCGGTCGGGATGAAGTGATCCTTCCACACGCCGTCGTTCCACCACTTGGCCGCCTGGGCCATGTAGTCCGGAATGACGGCCTTGCCCGAGCTGTCCTGGAGGGCACCGGCCCCGAAGAACGCGCTTTCGGCGCGGAGGTTGTAGTTGTCCATGTACTGGGACTCGAAGCCCCACTGGACGATGTTGTCGGGATCGAACCCGGCCTGGGTCGCGTCCTTGCCGTTCTTGTCGACGGTGAGCTTCATGGCAAGCGTCCGCAGGGCGTCGAGGTCCCACGGCTTGCCGTCGTACAGGTCCCCGACCTTGGTGGGCGGCGTCGGGAGTCCGGCCTCGTCGAAGAGATCCTTGTTGTAGAAGATGAACGAGGGGTAGACGGCGAACGGGCAGGCCGACCGTCGCGCCGTTCTGGCCGAGCGAATTGAAGAAGTCGACCAGCGACTGGTCGACACCGGTCGCCTTGTAGCCCGTCGAATCGATGAGTGGCTTGAGGTCGAGCAGCTGATCCTGGAACAGGTTCAGGCCCTCGACGCCGACCGGGCCGATGATGTCCGGAGCGTTGCCCGCGGCGATCTCGGTCTTGAGGATGTTCGACGCCTGCGTGTTGTCGACGATCTCGTACTGGATGTAGACGTCCTTCTGCGAGTTGTTGAAGTTCGTGATGAACGTCTGCTCCGGGCCGATCTGGGCAGGCTGGGTGCCGGCGCCGAGGCCGATGAACCAGCGAACGACGGTGCCACCGTTCGGGCCGGGACCGGCGGCGATGGGCGCGGGGGTGATGTTGACGATCGACGGCGAGGGCGCCGGAGTCACCGCAGCGGCGGATGGTGCCTCGCTGGCCGCCTGCGCTCGGCGCCGTCGACGTTGTCGAGCTGCCACATGCCGACGCGACGATCGCGACGACCCCGATCAGGCCGATCAGGGCCTTCGGGACGGATCTTCGTGCGTTCATGGTCTGTGCGGTTCCTCCTCTGCGAGATCTGTTCGATCTCCACCTCATCTGAGGTCCATGGTTGGGGCACCGACCCAGGGTGGGCCGAGGCCGCCGGTCGCCGGCCGGCTCAGGGCGAGGGCCTCCTGGCGCTCGAGGCGCGCTTCACCAGGTCGGTGGCCAGGATCACGCGCCGTATGACCCGGTCCGTGCCTTCGACCGCTTCCACGAGCAGGCGGGCGACCTCGCGACCCATCTCCTCGATGGGCTGATGGACGCTGGTCAGTTGGGGATTGGTGGACGTCGCGACCGGCGAATCGTCGTACCCGACGATCGCGATGTCCCTCGGGACGCGATGTCCGGTCGTCGCCAGCACGGACAGGGCGCCGGCGGCCATCAGATCCGAGGCGGCGAAGACGCCGTCGACGTCGGGCCGCGCGGCCAGGAGCCGGGTCATCGCTTCGGCGCCGCCGACCTGGGTGAAGTCGCCGTTGGCCTCGAGCTGCGGGTCCGCGTCCAGGCCGGCCTCGGCGATGGCTTCGCGGTAGCCGGCAAGTCGGTCGGTTCCGGCGGGCATGTCCGACGGCCCGGTGATCGTCGCGATCACCCGGCGGCCGCCGGCGACGAGGTGCTCGACCGCGCTCCGTGCGCCCTGTCGATTGTCGACGTCGACGTAGCTGGCCGAGATGCCGCGTGGCGGGCGACCCACGAGGACCAGCGGAATGCCGGCCTCGAACAGGCGGGAAGGGAGGGGGTCCTCGCCGTGCAGGCTGACCAGGACCACGCCGTCGACGTGCCCGGCCGACAGGTAGTCGCCCGTCCGGCGAACCTCGGACTCCGTGTTCGGCATGAGCAGGACGAGCTGGAGGTCGCGCGCCGTGAGCTCGAGGCTGATCCCGCGAAGGACGCGCGGGAAGAAGGGATCGCTGAACAGTCGCCCGGTCGGCTCGGTGATCACCAGGCCGATGGAGTCGCTGCGGCGGGTCACGAGCGACCGGGCGGCGCGGTTCGGGACGTACCCCAGCTGCTCGATCGCGGCCTCGACCTCGCGCCTGACGTCCGGGCTCACCCGGGGTGAACCGTTGACGACGCGCGAGACGGTCGCCCGCGACACGCCGGCCAGCGAGGCGACGCCCTCCAGGGTGGAACCGATGCGGCGGTCGCGTGCGTTCGCCTGGCTCAACCTGCCGGTTCCTCCTCCTGTGAGAGCGCTCTCACGCTCCATTCGGGGAGAGTAGCAGCCAGTGTCAAGAGAGCGCTCTCATACCTGCCGGTTGCGCTTCGGGAGCCTCCCCGGGGTAGCGTCGCAACCCCTCCCTGACCGGCTCGTGTGCGAAACTACCGCCCATGAGTTCGATACTCCCGGCGCCGGACGCGGCGCCCGTGCCCGGGCCGCTGGATCGCTACGAGGCGGTCATCGGCATCGAGGTTCACTGCCAGCTCAAGACGGCGTCGAAGATGTTCTGCGGCTGCTCGACCGACTACGACGGCGCGCCCCCCAACACGCGGACCTGTCCCGTCTGCCTCGGGCTGCCGGGCGCCCTGCCGACGATCAACGCACGGGCCGTGGAGCACGTGCTGGCCGCCGGCGCGGCGATCGACGCGACCGCCCCTGCCGCCACGCGCTGGGATCGCAAGAACTACTTCTACCCTGACCTGCCGAAGGGCTACCAGATCAGCCAGTACCAGCTGCCGCTCGCCTCGCTCGGCCGGCTGACCTTCGACACGTCCGGCGGGCCGTTCACCGTGACCATCACCAGGGCGCATCTCGAGGAGGACACCGCCAAGCTCGTCCACGGTGTCGATCCGTCGGGACGCAAGGTCAGCCTCGTCGACTTCAACCGGTCCGGCGCGCCGCTCATGGAGATCGTGACCGAGCCGGAGATCCGGACCGCCGAGCAGGCGCGACGGTATGCCGAGGAGCTCCAGTTGCTGCTCCGCGCCATCGGCGCGTCCGACGCCGACATGGAGCGGGGCCAGATGCGCGTCGAGGCGAACGTCTCGCTCCGCCCGCGCGGCAGCGAACCGTTCGGAACGCGGGTCGAAGTCAAGAACATGAACTCGTTCCGGGCGGTCGAGCGGGCGATCGACTTCGAGATCGAGCGGCAGGCCGCCGTCCTCGACGCCGGCGAGGCGCTGGTCCAGGAGACCCGCGGCTGGTCGGAGGAGCGCGGCGAGACGTACCGGATGCGGATCAAGGAGACGTCCGACGACTACCGCTACTTCCCCGAACCGGACCTGCCGCCGCTCCACCTCGATCCAGCCTGGCTCGGCGCGATCAGGGCCGGCCTGCCCGAGCTGCCGTCCGCCCGCCGGGCTCGATACCAGCAGCGGCTCGGGCTGAGCGCCTATGACGCGAGCCTGCTGGTGGCCGACCCGGACGCGGCGCGCCTGTTCGAGGAGACCCTCGGTGCGGACGCCTCGCTCGACGCCAAGTCGGTCGCCAACTGGGTGGTCGGCGACTACCTCCGGTTGCGCAATGCCGCCGCGGAACCGGTCACCGTCGCCGCATCCCAGCTCGCGGCGATCGTCCGGGCCGTGCTGGACGGATCGATCACCCGGGCCCACGGCCGCGAGGTGCTGACCGGGCACGCGTCAAGTGGAGCGTCGGCCGCCTCGATCATCGCCGATCGCGGATACCGCCAGATCTCCGATGTCGCCGCGCTCGAGGCCGCCGTCGATCGCGTGCTGGCCGAGCACGAGGCGGCCGTGGCGGATTTCCGGGCCGGCAAGGACCAGGCGATCGGGTTCCTCGTCGGCCAGGTGATGAAGGCCACGAAGGGCCAGGCCAATGCCGCCCTCGTCCAGCGCGCCGTCCGCGAACGGCTCGCCGCCGGACCGGGTGACGGGAGCTGATCGGTGGGCATCGTGAACCTCGTCCTCTGGCTCGCGGGCGTGGCCCTGGTCATCATCGGCTACGTCCGTGCGAGGGCTCCGTGGTCTCGCTACAGGATGCTCAAGGCACAGGACGAGAACGTGGCTCGCTACCAGCGATGGCGTGGGGGAGTCCAGGACGACGGCAAGACCGGGGCCTCGGTCGCGATGGAAGTCCTGCGCCGGCAGGCCCAGTACGCGGGGCTGGTCGCGATCGCCGGCTTCGTCCTGATCTTCCTGGGCTTCTTCATTCGCTGACGCGGGCGCCCACGCGTCGCCACTCGATCGCGGTGCAACGGTCCATGACCACGCCGAGGCCCGCCTCGCAGGCGATGGCCGCCGCCTCCCAGTTGACGACGCCGAGCTGGAGCCACAGCCACCGGGCGCCGGCGGCCACCGCCTCGCGCGCGTGCGGGACGCACAGCTCCGATCGCCGGAAGACATCCACCATCTCGAAGGGCCCGGTCGCCGCAACCGCCTCGGCCAGGGTCGCGAAGGCGGGCACCCCGAGCACGGCCGTTTCGCCCGGATTGACCGGCACGCAGTCGAAGCCCTGCTCGACCAGGTAGCGGAAGACGCCGTGCGACGGCCGGTCCGCGTTCGACGACGCGCCGATCACGGCGATCCGCCGGGTGGCTCGCAGCGCCGCCTCGATCCCGGCATCGTCGAGCAAGGCAACGGGCGAGCGACCCTCCTGGGCGTCGAGGATGGCGGCGACCCGGGCTCGATCGGCCGCGCGCGCCACGGCGTCGTCGTCGGTCACGCCCGGACTCGCAGCGACTCCAGTCCGCGCAGGACGAAGCGAGGCTTCCAGGCCGGCTCCTCGACGACCCGGAGCGCCGGCATGCGGCGAAGGATCGCCGCGAACAGGATCTCGAACTCGAGCTTGGCCAGCGGCGCGCCCAGGCAGAAGTGGATCCCCGCGCCGAACGACAGGTAGCGGTTGGGCGACCGGTCGAGCACGATCTCGTCGGGTCGGTCGAAGGCCTCCGGATCCCGGTTGGCCGCGGCGAACTGGAGCGCGAGCTCCTGGCCACGCGGGATGGTGACCCCGCCGACGTCGATGGCTTCGAGCACCCAGCGCTCGAACATGGGGGCCGGCGTGTCGAACCGGAGGAGCTCTTCGATCGCGGTCGGCACGAGGCCGGGTTCCGCCCGGAGCCGCGCGAGGGCCTCGGGATGGCGGAACAGCGCCCACCACGAGTTGGCCGCCCCGTTGACGGATGCCTCGTGGCCGGCGTTGAGCAGGAGGACGGCCGTGCCGATCAACTCGTCCTCGGTCAGCCGGTCTCCGTCGGCCTCGAGGACGGCGCCGAGCCGGCTGATCAGGTCCTCGCCCGGCGCCGTGCGCCGCTCCCTGGCGATGCCCCGCAGGTAGGCCTCGAACTCGGCGCTCGCGGTCGTGGCCCGGCGCTGGGCGTCGGGCGTCGGATTGAGCTCGAACATCAGGGTCATGTCGGCCGACCACGGCCGGAGCAGGTGCCGGTCCGCTTCCGGAATTCCGAGCAGCTCGGCGATCACGGCGACGGGGACCAGCTCCAGCAGGTCCGCGATCAGGTCGAACTCGCGGAGCGCGAGCGCGCCGTCGATCGCGTCGCCGACGATCGCCTCGATCCGCGGGCGGAGCGACTCGACCGTCCGAGGCGTGAACGCGTTCGAGACCAACCGCCGCAGGCGCGTGTGGTCGGGCGGCTCCATGTCGATCATCTGGACCGCGAGGAGGTCCCAGAACGGCGCCTGGTCGTCGGGTGGCGGCGTCCGACCCCAGTCCTCGTGGCTGGCGACGTGGAGGTAGGAGCGCCCGAGGCGCCGATCGCGCAGCAGCGTGTTGACGTCGGCGTGCCGCGAGACGAGCCACTGGTTCGTGCGCTCGTCGTAGACGACCGGCGCCTGCTCGCGCAGCCTGGCGAGGGCCGGGTACGGATCCGCCACGAACGCGGGGTCCCACGGGTCGTAGCCGAGATCGGCCGGCGCCGGAGGCTGCGAACCGGACGGGCCGCGGGGAGCGGCGGGCTGCACCGTGGACATCCGGCGATGCTAGGCGAATGCCGCGACGGCGTCGATGACGAGGTCCATGAATTGTTCCCGGTCGAGATCGACGCCGACCTCGGCGTTGACCGGCCGCCCGGACCGGCCCTCCTCGTCGCCGACGGTGCGGCCGCGGGTCAGCCCGACGCCGGTCTCGACATCCACGCGCATGGCGCGGCGCGCGATCAGCCAGGGGGCGATCAGGACCGCCACGGCGACGGCGTCGTGGATCGGCGGGCCGTCCCAGCCGTAGCGGGCACGGTGATGGATCGCGAAGAACCGCATCAGGTCCGCGAACACCCGGCCGGTTCTCGTGCCGAGCGCATCGAGGCGCGCGACGTCGGGCGGCAGGACGAGCGCCCGGTGCGTCACGTCGAGGCCGGCCATCAGGATCGGGATGCCGGCATCGAACACGATCGCCGCGGCTTCCGGGTCCTGCCAGATGTTGAACTCGGCCGACGCCGTGGTGTTCCCGGCGCCGAGCGAGCCGCCCATCAGCGAGATCGCCCCGATCCGGTCGTGGAGCGACGGGAACGCGCGCAGGAACAGGCCGACGTTGGTGAGCGGGCCGGTCGGGACCAGGGTGACCGGCAGGCTCGACGAGCGAACCAGCGATGCCATCAGCTCGATGGCGGCCTCGGGCCGGGCGGCGAACGCCGGTTCCGGCAGGTCGGCGCCGTCCAGGCCGCTCTCGCCGTGGAAGTCCGGCTGGACCAGCGGCTCGCGCAGCAGCGGACGGTCCGACCCGGCCGCGACGGGCACGTCCGTCCGGCCGATCAGCGTCAGGACCCGCAGGGCGTTGCGCGTGGTATTCGCCAGCCCCGAGTTGCCGCACACGGTCGTGACGGCGAGCACGTCGAGCTCGGACGCGGCGCACGCGAGCACGATCGCCAGCGCGTCGTCGTGGCCCGGGTCACAGTCGAGGATGACCGGGCGGGGCGTGCCCGGACGCGGGGCGCCCGGCAACGCGGCGAGCGCGGCGGCTCGCTCCGCGTCGGTCTGGGTCACCGGCTCAGGCCGCCGCTTCGCGCTCGTACGGCTGGCCGTCCGCGGCCGGCGGGATGCTCCGGCCGACGACGCCGGCCAGGATCACGATCGTCAGGATGTACGGCAGGGCGTCCCACAGCTGGGCCGGCACCGAGCCCATGATCGTGCCGAGGTCGCCGGCCGGCGGTGCAATCTTGATCAGCTGGCTGATCTGCAGGAAGAGCGCGAACAGCAGCGCCGAGCCGAAGGCGCCGATGGGCGTCCAGCGACCCATGATCATCGCCGCCAGGGCGATGAACCCGCGCCCGGTGGTCATCCCGATCTGGAACGAGTTGGTCGCCTCGATGCTCAGCCACGCTCCGCCGAGTCCGGCGAACACGCCGCCGAGCATGACGTTGCGGTAGCGGAGTCGGATGACGTCGATGCCCACGGTCTCGGCCGCCCGGGGATGCTCGCCGACGGCCCGTGTGCGCAGGCCCCAGCGGGATCGGAACAGCCAGATCTGGGTCCCGACGATGATCACGATCGCCGACATCGCGATCGGCCCCTGGTTGAAGAACATCGCGATCAGCCAGCCGACGACCGGCAGGTCGGTCAGCTCGGTCGGTGGCGTGAACGCGGCGAAGCTGCCGGCCCCGGCCGGTGACGACTTCGAGATCAGCTGGTCGAGGTAGCCGGTCACCCCGAATGCGGCGATGTTGATGATCGTGCCGCTGATGATCTGGTCCGCCCGCAGCGAGATCGACAGCCAGGCGTGGAGCGTCGAGATCAGCACCGCAACCAGCACCGCCGCCACCAGGCAGATCACCAGCGGGATCGTCAGCCCGAAGATCGGGCCGGGGGCCGGGCTCCCGAACATCGGGTTGACCGCGACGCCCACGACCCAGGCGGTGAAGGCGGCCGCGAGCATCGTCCCCTCGATGCCGATGTTGACCACGCCCGATCGCTCGCACAGGACGCCGCACAGCGCCGCGAGCGCCAGCGGCGTGGCCTGGTTCATGATGTTCGGTGCGTTCGACGGGATCACGTCGACGAGGAAGCCGACGATCTGGAACACGATCCCGAGCAGCGGAATGCCGTACAGCCCGTCGGAGAGTGCGGTGAT
The DNA here is from genome assembly GCA_963806175.1 of uncultured Chloroflexia bacterium. Classification (GTDB taxonomy): domain Bacteria; phylum Chloroflexota; class Limnocylindria; order Limnocylindrales; family CSP1-4; genus SPCO01. The sequence continues at coordinate 1,176,111 of CAWDXA010000011.1, read as the reverse complement.
GTCCATCAGGCAAGCGCTCCGGGCGTGAGGTCGGGCATCGATGCCTCGGCGTCCGGCACGCCGGCGGGCGTGACGGCGTGGAGGACCCGACGCAGGACGGGACTCGCGACGAGGAACAGCAGGATGACGGCCTGCAGGACGTCGACCAGCTCGACCGGGATCTGCGCCCGGATCTGCATCAGCCCGGCACCGGCCCGCATCCCGCCGAACAGGAGCGCGGCGAGCACGGTTGCGAGCGGGTGCGAGCGGGCCAGGAGCGCCACCGCGATCGAGTCGAAGCCGACGGTCGTCCCGAAGCTCGAGGTCATCGTGTGGGTGACCCCGAGCAGCACGCTCGTGCCGGCCAGGCCGGCGAGCGCCCCGCTCAAGGTCATGGTGGCCATCGTGACCAGCTTGGGTCGCATGCCGGCATAGCGCGACGCGTCGGGGTTGGCGCCAACCGAGCGGACCTCGAACCCCCAGGTCGTCCGGAACAGGAGCCACCAGACGAAGCCCGCGGCCAGCAGCGCCAGCACGATCCCGAGATGTCCGTTGCGCCCGAACAGGATCGGGAAGGCGGCATTCCCCACGTCGAAGGTGACCGGGGACGGGGACCGCGGCACCTTGAGCGGCCCGCTGACGAGCGCGGCCAGGAGTTGGACCGCGATGTAGTTCATCATGATCGTGCTGACCACCTCGTGGGCGCCCGACACCGCCTTGAGGAACCCGGGGACGAAGCCCCATAGCCCGCCGGCGACGAACCCGGCCAGGGCGGCCGCGGGGATCGCCACGATGGCCGGGGCGTCGGCAAGCCAGACGCCGACGATGACCGCTCCGAGTGCCCCAACCAGGAACTGGCCCTGCGCCCCGATGTTGAACAGGCCGGCCTTGAAGCCGAACCCGACCGCCAGGCCACCGAACACGAGCGGGGTGCTGTTGACGAGCGTCGAGACGACCGCGTCGGAGCTGCCGAAGGCGCCTTCGATGAGCGCCCCGTAGGCGACCAGCGGCAGGCCCCAGTCGAACGCCTTGCCGGGCACGAGCAGCTCCGACACGAGCACGATTGCGGCGCCGAGCAGGACGGCAAGCACGACGACGGTGACCGGGACGGCCGCGACCATCCAGATGCGTGCCGCGACGCCGCGCCTCGGGCGCCCAGTTTCGGGGGACGGCGCGGCTGTCATGCGGTCGGCTCCATGACGTGGCTCAGGGTCGTTGCGTCGCGCTCGCCGCCGGTGGCCATCAGGAGTCCGACCTCGTTCTTGTCGGCGGTGGGCCCGTCGACCACGGCAACGATCTTCCCGCCGTACATGACGCCGATCCGGTCGGACAGCTCGAGGACCTCGTCGAGCTCGGCCGACACCAGCAGGACCGCGGTCCCGGCGTCGCGCTTGGCGATCACCTGGCGATGGATGAACTCGATGCTGCCGACGTCGAGGCCGCGGGTCGGCTGGTCGAGGATGAGCAGCTTGAGCTCCCGGTCGAACTCGCGCGCCACGACGGCCTTCTGCTGGTTGCCGCCCGACAGGGTGCCCGCCCTGGCGTTCGGCGACGGGGTCCGGATGTCGAATCGCTTGACCGACGTCTTCGCGTCGCGGTCGATCGCGTCGCGGTCCCGCAGCAGGCCGTGGGCGTAGGGCGGTCGGTAGTAGCTGGTCAGGACCAGGTTGTCGGCGATGGAGAACGGCAGGATGAGGCCGAACCGATGCCGGTCCGCCGGGACGTAGGCGACCTGGGCTTCGTTGAGCTGGCGCGGCGAGTGGCCGGTGACGTCATGGCCGTCGAGCGTGACGTGCCCTGCCGTCGGCTTGCGCAGCCCGATGATCGCCTCGACGAGCTCGTCCTGGCCGTTGCCGGCCACGCCGGCGATGCCGAAGATCTCGCCGGCCCGGACATCGACGTCGACGCCCTTGACGGTCTGCTGGCCGCGGTCGTCATTGGCGGTCAGGCCATGGATTTCGAGGACGGCCCCGGCCGGGTGCGACTCGCCGCGGTCGACCACGAGCTGGACCTCGCGCCCGACCATGAGCTCGGCGAGGTCGTCCTCGTCGGTCTCGGCGGGCTTGCGTTCGCCGACCACCCGGCCGCGCCGGATGACCGTGATCCGGTCCGCGATCTCGAGCACCTCGTACAGCTTGTGGCTGATGAAGACGATGCTGTGGCCCTCGCCGGCCAGCCGTCGCAGGACGGCGAAGATCTCGTCGGTCTCCTGCGGTGTGAGGACCGCCGTGGGCTCGTCAAGCACGAGGATCCTGGCGTTGCGGTAGAGCGCCTTGAGGATCTCGACCCGCTGCTGCCATCCAACGGACAGCGAGCCGACCTTGGCCTCGGGGTCGATCTCGAAGCCGAACCGCCGGCCGAGCTCGATGATCCGCCGGTGCGCCTCGTTCCGGTCGAGGAAGAAGCGGTTGGCCATCGTCTCCTCGCCGAGGAGGATGTTCTCGGCCACGGTCAGCACCGGGACCAGCATGAAGTGCTGGTGGACCATGCTGATGCCGCGGGCGATGGCGTCGGCCGGTCCGGCGATCTTGACCGGGGTTCCGTTGAGCAGCACTTCGCCTTCGTCGGGCGTGGCCAGTCCGTAGAGGACGTTCATCAGGGTGGTCTTGCCCGCCCCGTTCTCGCCCAGGAGGGCGTGGATCTCGCCGGGGTGAACCTCGAGGGTGATGGCGTCGTTGGCGACCACACCCGGGTAGCGCTTCGTGATGCCGCGCATCTCGAGGGCTGGAGCGACGATCGGTTCCGCCGGGTCCGTCATGGGTGGGGCGCTCCGGACGTTCGGAGGGGGTATGAGGAACGGGCCGACCGTTGCCGGCCGACCCGTTCCCTCAGAGAGTCCGAATGGTTACGGCTTGTAGACGCCGCAATCGGTGTCGGGGCAGGTCTTGAGCGAGCCGTCCTTCATGCCGGCGAGGGCGGTGTCGAGGGCCGTCTGGACCTCGGGACCGAACAGGCTGGCGGCATCGTGGAACGGCGATGCGCCGATGCCGTCGTTCTGGGCGTTGAACAGGACGTCACCCGCGGCCAGGCTGTTGGCCGCGATCCCGGTGATGGCCTGCTTGACCGCAGACTCGACGTGCTTCTCGGCACTGGTGATCAGGCACGCGTTGGCCGGAGCACCGAGCGAGATCCACTGGTCGACGTCGACGCCGACGCCGTAGATCTTCGCGGCGCAGGCGGCTTCGAGGACGCCGTTGCCGGTCTTGCCGGCGACCGCGAACAGGACGTCGGACTTGTGGGCCTTGAGGAAGGTCTGGGCGAACGCCTTGCCGCCGGCCGGGTCGTTGAACGCCGCGGCGGAGAAGTCGTTGGTCACGTAGGCCGAGGCGACCTTGATATCCGGCTTGACGGACTTGGCGCCGAGCTCGTAGCCCTGGATGTATCGAACGCACGGCGCGCACAGGGTGGTGCCGCCGATGGCCCCGATGGAGCCGGTCTTGGAGGCGTAGGCCGAGACGATCCCGGCGAGATAGCCGGCCTGGTCCTCGGCGAAGTAGAGCGACGTGTAGTTCGGGAGCACGGTCTTGGCATCGCCCTTGCAGGCGAACGTCGGATCGGCGTTGCCCTGCTCATCCACGCACACCGGCGACTGGTCGACGCCGACGAAATGGATGTTCGGGTTGGCCTTGGCGGCCGTGACCGTGTCGGCCGTCAGGTTGAAGCCGACGGTCACGATGATGTTGTACTGCTGGTCGATGAACGCCTGGATGTCGGCCGCGTACTCGGAGGCGTCCTTCGGAACCGTCGACTGCGGGGCCGGCGCGCCGATCTCGGTGGCGCCATCCTCGGCGCCCTTGAAGCTGTACTCGTTGTAGCCCTTGTCGTTCAGGGTGCCGATGTCGGTGACGACGCCGATCTTGAGATCGGATTGCGGCGCGGCCTCGCTCGGCGCGACGGACGGCGCGGCCTCGCTCGGCGCGACGGACGGCGCGGCCTCGCTCGGGGCGGCAACCGACGGCTCGGCCGAGGGCGATGCCGTCGCGCCGCTCGAGCTGCAGGCGGCGACGAGAATGGACAGACCCGCGAACAGGGTCAGTCCCAGGGAGCGGTTGCGCATGTTTCCTCCTCCAGGTTCGCCGGTCCAGGCGTCCGTGACGGGCTGCTACCCAGGGATCGCGCTGAACGGCGACGCGGCGACTCCGAAGGAGCCGCCAATGTGTCGCATCCTACCGACCACGTGCCTCACGGGGCAAGAGCCGGTTGGACGGTCGAAGTGCAGGATAGGCCCCGCGCCGAGGTTTCGCGCGGCGGCTGTGCCGATCCGCTCCGGTCCGCTCAAGCCGTGGGCGCGCCTGTCTCGACCGCGGAGCCGCGGGCGCTCAACGACCGTGCTTGAGCTCGTGGAGGCGCTCGTCCGAGATCCCGAAGTGGTGGGCGATCTCGTGGTACACGGTCTCGGTGACGAGCGCAGCGAGCGCGTCGGGATCCGGACTGGCACGGACGATCGGCCCGCGAAAGATCGTGATCTTGCTGGGCGTTGGCGAGGCGTCGGCCGACAGCCGGGTCCTGGGGATGCCCTGGTACAGGCCGAACAGGCCGCGCGCCCCGACCGCCGCAAGCTGGGCCGCGTCGGCCTCCTCCTCGATGACGATCGCGACCGACCCGAGCTGCTCGCGAAAGGCGTCGGGCAGGCGCTCGAGCGCGTCCACGACCATGGATTCCATGGCCTCGTCGTCGACGTCGGAGGGAGTCATGGACGGACTCTAGCCCGTCGACGGGACATCGGCGGGACCGGCGACCCGCCGCTACCATTGACCTCCCGTGACGACCATCGCCCCGAACGATTTCACGCACCTCCACGTCCACTCCGAATTCAGCCTGCTCGACGGCCTGGGGCGGATCACGGAGCTGGTCGACGCGGCGGCCCAGCACGGCATGGACTCGATGGCCATCACCGACCACGGAGCCCTGTACGGCGCTGTCGCCTTCTACCAGGCCGCGAAGACCAAGGGGATCAAGCCGATCATCGGCGTGGAGACCTACGTCGCCCGCCGGTCGATGACCGACAAGGAGGGCAAGGCCGACGCCCAGCCGTTCCACCTGGTCCTGCTGGCCCAGGACTGGACCGGCTACCAGAACCTGTGCCGCCTGATCACCGACGCGCACATCGACGGGTACTACTACAAGCCCCGGATCGATCGCGAGCACCTGGCGCGCCACAGTGCCGGCCTGATCGGCCTGTCGGCCTGCCTGACGGGCGAGATCCCGCGGGCGCTGGAGGCCGGGGACTGGGACCTCGCCCGCAACCTGGCGGGGGAGTACTCGGACATCTTCGGCAAGGACCGCTTCTTCCTGGAACTGCAGGATCACGGCCTGCCCGAGCAGCGGCGCCTCAACGAGCAGCTGCTGCGCCTGGCGCCGGAGACCGGACTCCCGCTGGTCGTCACCAACGACCTCCACTACGTCCGGCCCGACCAGTCCGAGGCGCACGACGTCCTGCTCTGCGTCGGGACCGGCAGCAACCTCGACACGCCCAACCGGATGCGCTTCGAAACCCACGAGTTCTACGTGAAGTCGGCCGCCCAGATGGCCGCGCTCTTCCCGGACAACCTCGACGCGATCAGGAACACGCGGCGGATTGCCGAGATGACCGAGATCGAGCTGCCCCTGGGCCAGCTGCGGATCCCGCATTTCCCGGTGCCCGACGGTCACACCACGGAAAGCTGGCTGCGTGCCGAATGCCAGCGCGGGCTCGAGCGCCGCTACGGCACGGTCACGCCCGAGCTCCAGGCGCGCCTCGACTACGAGCTCGGCGTGATCCTGTCGATGGGCTACGCGGGCTACTTCCTGATCGTGGCCGACTTCATCGCGTTCGCCCGCGAGCAACGGATCCAGACCACCTGCCGGGGCTCCGCGCCGGGCTCGGTCGTGACCTACACGCTCGGGATCACGCCGGTCGACCCGATCCTCTACCAACTGCCGTTCGAGCGGTTCCTCAATCCCGACCGGGTCACGATGCCGGACATCGACGTCGACTTCGAGGACGGGCGACGTGAGGAGGTCATCGCCTACGTCGGGCGCAAGTACGGCCAGGACCACGTCGCCCAGATCATCACGTTCGGCACGATGCTCGCCCGGGCGGCGATCCGGGACGTCGGGCGTGTCCTGGGCCACTCCTACGGCGAGGTCGACCGAATCGCCAAGGCGATCCCGAACCAGCTGGGGATCAAGCTCGACGAGGCGCTCCAGATCTCGCCGGACCTCAAGGGCCAGGTCGAGGCCGACCCGGCGGTCAAGCGGATCATCGACTTCGCCCGGCACCTCGAGGGCGTCGCCCGGAACGCCTCGACGCATGCCGCCGGCGTCGTGATCAGCCGCGAGCCGCTCACGGAGCTGATGCCGCTCCAGAAGGCGACCAACTCGGACGGGCTGATGACCCAGTACGAGATGCACGCGATCGAGGCGCTCGGGCTGCTCAAGTTCGACTTCCTTGGGCTGTCGAACCTGACGATCCTCCGCCAGGCCGTCGAGCTGGTCCGCGACAACCGCGGCATCGAGATCGATCTCGACAACATCCCGCTCGACGATGCGACGACATTCGAGCTGCTGGCGTCGGGCGAGACGACCGGCATCTTCCAGCTCGAGTCGGCGGGCATGCGCCGCTACGTCCGCGACCTGCGGCCGACCTCCGTCTACGACCTCGCCGCCATGGTTGCGCTCTACCGGCCCGGGCCCATGGACAACATCCCGGCCTACATCCGTCGCAAGCACGGCCAGGAGCCGGTCACCTACCTGCATCCGCTGCTCGAGCCGTACCTGGAGAAGACCTACGGGATCTTCGTGTACCAGGAGGACATCATGTCCGCGGCGATGGCCCTCGGCGGGTTCAGCGGTCCCGAGGCCGACACGCTGGGCTACGCCATCCGCAAGAAGAAGTCGGTGGTCCTGCGCGCCCAGAAGGAGAAGTTCGTCACCAGGGCGGCCGAGCGGGGCGTCGCGGCGGACGTCATCGATGCGGTCTTCAAGGCCTTCGAGCCGTTCGAGCGCTACGGGTTCAACAAGGCCCACGCGACGTGTTACGGGCTGATCGCCTACCAGACCGCCTACCTGAAGGCCAACCACACGGTCGACTACATGACCGCCGTGCTGACCGCCTTCCGTTCGAACGAGGAGAAGGTCGCGGCGGCCGTCGCCGAGTGCCGGCGGATGGGGATCCCGGTCCTGCCGCCCGACGTGCACCGCAGCCACCTCGAGTTCACCGTCGAGGGCGATTCGATCCGCTTCGGGCTGCTGGCGGTCAAGAACGTGGGCGAGGGCGCGATCGAATTGATCATTGCCGCTCGCGAGGAGGGCGGCCCGTTCCGCTCGCTGACCGACTTCTGCACGCGGATCGACCTCCGCCTCGCCAACCGGAAGGTGCTCGAGGCCCTGGCGAAGGTGGGCGCGCTCAACGCGTTCGGGCATCCAGCCCAGATCCTGCTCGGCCTCGAGGACGCGGTGGCCGCGGCGCAGGCGACGCAGCGCGACCGCATCTCGGGGCAGACCTCGCTGTTCGACCTGGGGGCAGCAGACGCGACGACCTTCGAGCGCCCGCTGCCCGCCGCCACCGAGGTGCCGGTGCGCGAGCGGCTGCGCTGGGAGAAGGAGCTCCTCGGCCTGTACCTGTCGGAGCACCCGATGGGCGAGGTTGCGGAACGGGTCGGCCAGTTCGTCACGGCCTACTCGAGCGACCTGCGCGACGAGTCGCTCGACGGGCAGCGGGTGATCGTCGGCGGCATCGTGACCGGCGTCCGGACCGTGATCACCAAGGCCAAGGCAACGATGGCGATCGTGACGATGGAGGACCTCCAGGGGACGGCCGACGTGGTGGTCTTCCCGCGCCTGTACGAGCAGACCGGCCCGGTCTGGCGGGAAGGCGAGATCCTGCTCGTCGCCGGACGGGTCGACCACAAGGGCGAGGACATCTCGCTGCTGGCGGACCTGGCGGTCGACTGGGACCAGGCGTCGGCGGCAGGACCCGACGTCTTCGCGCGGCAGGTGGCGGCCAACGACCGGGGTTCGGGTCGGCGCCAGCCCGCGGGCAACGGCAACGGAGCCGGGTTCGACGGCGGGACGCGCTACGGAGCCCCGCCCGGACAGGCCCGGTCCGGCGTGCCTGGCCCGGTGTCCGGGCCCGTGCCTTCGGCAGCGCCCGGAGCGTTCGTCTCGGCGCCGTCCGGACGGTCCGCAGGATCCGGCTCGCCGGTCGTCCCGTACGTCTCACCACTACGGGCATCCAGCGGACCGGCCGTCGACCTGCCGCCGATCGCGCCGGCGGAGCCCGTGTCGGCCCACCTCGATCCACCGGGCGGTTCGCAGGCCGCCGACGAGCACGACGAATCGCCCTCCGTACCGGACGAGGCGCGTGCCCGGATCGTGGCCGACGCGACGGCCGGTGCGCCGACCGACGCTGGGCCACAGACCGTGCTCCACGTCCGGTTCGCCGGCACGGCGCCGACGGATCGGGTGGTGGGGGCGATGGAATCCTTCAAGGCGGTCCTGCGGGAACGGCCGGGCGAGACGCGCGTGATCATCCATCTGCCGGCGGCGGGTGGGGGCGCCACGCTGCCCATGGAGCTGCGTCGCGGCGTCGCCTACGACGCGGAGCTGCTGGCCGAGGTTCGGCGGCGGTTCGGCGATGGCCTCGTGGAGCTTCGCCTCAGCTGATCGGCACCGGCGCCTGACCCGGGAGGCTCGTCAGGTGCCCTCGGTGACCTGGCGGATCCGCTGGACGGCCGATAGCTGCTCGTGGTAGTCGGCGCGGATCGCGTTGAGCGTGGCATCCTCGACGTCCAGCTCGCGGGCGATCTGGTTGACCATCGCGTTCTCCTCCGCGGAGATCGTCCCGTTCGCCGCGCCGATCGCGAAGCAGGCCCGCAGCACGTCGATCCGCTGGTCCATGCTGGCGAGCGCCTTGAACTCGCGCGTGACGCTGTAGTCCTCGGCGCCGCCGATCGTCTTGGCCTGGAGCTTGGCCATCTGGGTCACCAGCACGGCCGTCGCCTCGTCGAGGCCGTCGTGGGCCTGCAGCTCCTGCTCGATCGCCGCCGTCTCGTCGTCACTGACGTCCATGTCGGCGTTGGCGGCACGCGCCAGGGTGTAGGCGGCCGAGGCGATGAACCGCGCCCGATCCGGCGGCATCGCCTCCAGCCTGGCGACGATCCGGCGGACCGTGGCCGTCTCGCCGGCCGCGGCGCTCGCGTCGGCCCTCGTCATCGGTTGCGTGACGGGCTGAATGGTTCCCAGGAAGCGGCGGAACATGCGGACTCCTTCGAAGGCCGTGGCACGAGCGTCCTGATCATGCCACCCGAACGCGGAATCCGTTCAGCGACGCAGGAAGTCGGCGATGTCGGGCTCAGGTCCGCGCCATGGATCGATCTCCTCCGTCGCGAACCGGCCGAAGTGGTTGATGAAATGGCCGCCGTGCCGGCGGAGGACCGCCAGCGCGGCCGCCTTGTGCGGATCGTCCCGCACGCGGGCAAGAACGACCGCCCGACCGTCCCGCAGCGCCCGTTCGTAGGTCACGAAGTCCACGAGCTGGTCCATCAGCGTGAAATCGATCGCCCGGCGGAGCCGGCCGCCGGCCCCCGACACGCCCCCGGTCCCGTCGATGCGGTCGGCGCCCTCGGTCCCGCGCAACAGCTCGAGGTCATCCACGGCGATGCCGGCAGCGCGCAGTGCGGTCAGTGCGGCCGCCGCCGCTGTCGGGTCGTCGATCACGGCCATGAGCCGACCGGTCGGGTAGCCGACCGCTCGACGACGCTCGCCGGGCATGGCTTCTCCGCTCGACCCTGAAGAAGACGCGGACCGGCGCAAGCTCCGAGTATGCCGCCGGAATGGCGGCGTTGCACGGCTCGGTGGAACCGGTCGAGTGACGGCGGGCTGGTCCCGGGGGCGGGAGTCGAACCCGCACGACCTCGCGGCCACCCGATTTTGAGTCGGGCGCGTCTGCCATTCCGCCACCCCGGGACAGCCGTAGTCTACCGGGAACCCGTCGCCGATCCGCGGCGTCTCGCCCCGGATCCGATGCTAGACTCGCCCAGCCTCAGAATCGCCGTCCGGAGGGATCCCCCGACCGTGGAGGACCTTCGCTCGACGACGGTCACCGATGACCCCGTCCAGCGCCGCGACCTCATCCTGCTCGAGCGCGCCCGGGAGGGCGATCTCGGAGCCTTCAACGACCTCGTCTCGCTCTACCAGGACCAGCTCTTCGCGCTGGTCGTGCGGATGGTGCCTGACCGCGACCAGGCATCCGACGCGGTCCAGGAGGCCTTCTTCTCGGCCTTCCGCCATCTCGGGTCGTTCCGCGGCGGGAGCGTCAAGTCGTGGCTGAACCGGATCTGCGTCAACGCCGCGATGGATACCCAGCGGGCGCGAAAGCGGCGACCGGTCCAGCCCTATCCGGAACTCGAGGACGAGAGCTGGCAGCCGCCGGCTGGCGTCGAGAGCGACCCCGAGCGGATCGCCGTCCTTGCCGAGCGGACGAGGGCCCTGTCCGGCGCGCTGGCGGCCATCACCGACGACCAGCGAGCGGCGATCGTCCTGTACGACGTCGAAGGCTTCGACTACGCCGAGATCGCCGACATGACCGGCGTCTCGCTCGGCACGGTCAAGTCGCGGATCCATCGCGGCCGGCTCGCCCTGCGCGGGTTGCTGGAGGGCCGGATGGAACTGTTCCGTGGCTGACGAGGTATCGGCCGACGCGGGACCTCATGGGCTCGTCTCCGGCGGTGCCCGGCCCGTGGACCACGATGACCGCCACGAGCTGGCGATCGCCGCCTGGCTGGACAGCGGGCTGCCCGACGAAGAGCGCGCCGCCGCCGAACGGCTCGCCGGGACCTGCCCCGCGTGCGCGGTCCTGCGGGCCGACCTGCTCGCGCTGGCCGCGGCAACGAGGGGATTGCCGGGCCCGGCGAGGCCGCGCGACTTCAGGCTGACGGCCGGGGACGCGATGCGGCTCGCGCCGGCGCGAGCGGCCGACGGGGAACCTCGCGAGGCCGCGACCCGTCTGACCGGCGAGATGCAGGTTCCGATCGCCGACCACCGCGCCCACGACCCGTTGCTGGTCGCCAGCCTGCTCGATCGATCGACGAACGGCATCGAGCGCGAACGTGCCGAGGCCCTCATCGCGTCCTGCCACGACTGCACAGCGCTTCATCGGGACCTGGTCGCCATCCGCGCAGCGGCTCGCGCCCTGCCGACGCCTCCCCGGATGCGCGATTACGCGATCTCGACGGCGGACGCACGACGTCTCCAGCGAACCGGCTGGCGTCGTCTGATCGCCGGCTTCGGGTCGACCCGTGACGCCTTCAGCCGGCCCCTCGCGATCGGGCTGACCACGATCGGCCTGGCTGGACTGCTCGTCACGACCATCCCAGGCGTCCTGCCGGGGCTGACGTCGACGACATCCCTGCCGGCGACCGGGCAGTCAGTCGGAGATGCCGGAGCTGGCGCGAATTCGGAGTCGCTCGAAGGGGCCAAGGTGGCGCCGCCATCGGCCGCGGCGTCCGCGCCGGGGCCCGCCGCGGCGGCCCTGCCCGCGCCCTCGCCGGCGCCGACGAATGCCGCAGCTCCCGTCCAGCCTGGCACGGAGCCGGCGCCGTCGGCCGAGAGCTTCGACACCTTCGTGGCGGCGCCGCCCGCCTCGCCCGGGGCGGCCGCCATCGCACCGGCACCGGCGGCCTCGGCCGCCCGCGAGGGCGCCGAGCGGACGGCGGCCATGTCGATCGGGCAGGAGTCCTCGTCCGCGGCACACGTCGCGGCGGTCACCCTCGCGTCCGTGCTCCTCGCCGCCGGGATCGGGTTGTTCCTCCTCCGCTGGGCCGGCCGGCGCGTCTGAGATCGAGGCACCCTGGAGCTCGGTCCGGGACCGACCGGACCGGTCGCATGCATCGGGTCCGCCGCTACACTTGCGAGCGTGCCCACCGAACGCCTGATGCTGCTCGATGGCTACGGCCTCGTGTACCGCGGATACTTCGCCCTGCCGCCGCTCACGACCTCCAGGGGCGAGCTTGTGAACGGGGTGTTCGGGTTCGCGAGCATCGTCCTTCGCGGCATTGCCGACCTGCAGCCGGACTACCTGGCCGTCTCGTTCGACCTTCCTGGACCCACGTTCCGGCACGACCAGTTCGCGGCCTACAAGGCGACGCGCCAGAAGATGCCCGATGACCTGCGGGACCAGTTTCCAAAGGTGCGCGAGGTCGTCAAGGCCCTTCGGATCCCGGTCTACGAAATGCCCGGCTACGAGGCCGACGACGTCATTGGAACGATCACCGCGCAGCTCGATTCGAACGACAACCTCGAGACCACGATCGTCACCGTCGACCTTGACATGCTCCAGCTCGTCACTCCGCGGACGAGGCTGATGACGACGCGCTCCGGCGTCGAGAACACGGTCATGTACGACGTCGCCAGGATCGACGAGCGGTTCGGCCTCCGCCCCGACCAGATGGTCGACTACAAGGCGCTCAAGGGCGATCCCACCGACAACATCCCGGGCGTGCCCGGGGTCGGTGAGAAGACCGCGGCGAAGCTCATCCGGGACTTCGGCAGCCTCGACGCGATGTTCGAACGCCTCGACGAGGTCACGCCCGAAAAGCTCCGCGACAAGCTGCGAGAGCATTTCGACCAGATCCAGATGGGCCGTGAGCTGTCGCGGATCGTTCGCGACCTGCCCATCCGGATCGACCTCGAGGCGGCCCGTCTCGGCGACTATGACCGCGACACCGTGGTCCGCCTCTTCCGCGAATACGAGTTCCGCACGCTGATCGAGCGGCTCCCGCCGGTGGCCGGCGAAACGGCGCAGCAGCGGAGCGACAGCCTCCGTTCGGTGGTCGAGAGCGGCTACGTTCCGGCCGCGCGGGTTGCCGGCCGCCCCGACGGTTGGGGAGCCGGTCGGGCTGCCGGCCGGCCGTCCGCCGGCGAGCTGCAGCTCCGGCTGGACTTCGACGCGGTCGGCGGGGCCGCGGCCGCGCACGGGCTGGCGCCCGAGGGAGGGGATCAGGAGGCCGTCGAACCTGGGAGCACGTCCGAGCCGGCCGACGACCTGCCCACCGCGTTGGCCGCGGCGATGCTCGACCCAGGTCGCATCGAGGTCCGCGGCGAGGGCGACATCGACGCGCTGGAGCTCTGGCTCGCGATCCAGCCGGCCCTCGGCGTCGCGCTGCTGGCGGACGATCCGCGGCCACGCCGCGGCACGCCGCTGGCGCTCGCCGTGGCCGGCGCAGACGGCCGGGTCGTGGTCGCCGACGGAGCCGAGGCCGCGGACGCCCTCCGGCGCCTCGTCCAGCGGACGGGGACCCCGCTCGTCGGCCATGAGGTCAAGCCGGTCCTGGTAGCCGCGTTCGCCGACGATCCAGGGTCGGCGCCGCTTCCCATCGCATTCGACACCCAGATCGCCGCGTACATCCTGAATGCCGCCCTGCGCAGCCAGACGATCGCCGACGTCGTGGCCGAGAACCTCGACCAGATCCTTCCGCCGGCGAACGAACTGCCGGTGACGGCACGCGCCGGCCTCGAGGCGCTGGCGGCCATCGCCGTCCGGGAGCCGCTCGAGCGGCGCCTCGCCGACGTCAACCTCGAGCGCCTCTTCCGCGAGGTCGAGCTGCCGCTGATCCCGGTCCTCGCCCGGATGGAGGCGACCGGGGTCGCCCTGGACCTGGCTGCGCTCGAGGTGCTCGATCGGGAGTTCGGCGCCGAGATCGCGCGGCTGGAGCAGGAGATCTACGTCGACGTCGGCCACGAGTTCAACCTCGGCAGTCCCAAACAGCTCGAGCAGATCCTGTTCTTCGAGCTGAACCTGCCCAAGGGCAAGCGGACCAAGACCGGCTATTCGACCGACGCCTCCGTGCTGGAAGAGCTCCGGCCGGCGCACCCGATGATCGACAAGCTGCTCGAGTGGCGGGTCTATACGAAGCTGCGCTCGACCTACGTCGAGGCGCTGCCGTCGTTGATGGCCTCGGACGGCCGGCTGCATACGACCTTCCACCAGGCGGTCGCCTCGACCGGGCGGCTGTCGTCGTCGGATCCGAACCTCCAGAACATCCCGATCCGGACCGATCTCGGCCGCAGGATCCGGCGGGCGTTCGTGGCGGGCGAACCCGGCCTCGTCCTCCTGGCCGCCGACTACTCCCAGATCGAGCTGCGGATCCTCGCCCACGTGTCCGGCGACGAGCACCTGAAGGACGCGTTCGCCCGCCAGGCCGACATCCACCGCGAGACCGCGGCCCGGGTCCTGCACAAGCCGCCCGAGGAGATCACCAAGGACGAACGGTCGATGGCCAAGATGGTCAACTTCGGCCTGGCCTACGGGATGAGCGACTTCGGACTGGCGACCCGGGCGAATATCCCTCGCCGGGAGGCGCAGGAGTTCATCAACAGCTACTTCGCCGCGTACTCCGGCATCAGCTATTACATGATGGCGATCAAGGAGCAGGCCAAGGCCCAGGGGTTCGTCGAGACCCTGCTCGGCCGCAAGCGCCAGATCCCCGAGCTGCGGGCCTCCAACCCGGCGCTCCGCGGGGCAGGGGAGCGGATGGCGATCAACATGCCCATCCAGGGCACCGCGGCCGACATCCAGAAGATCGCGATGATCCACGTCGCGGACCGGCTCGCCGCGACCCACTCGCCCGCCCGGCTGTTGCTGTCGGTGCATGACGAGCTCCTGTTCGAGGTGCCGCGCGACGAGGTGGAACCGCTGGCGGCGATCGTGCGCGAGACCATGGAGGGCGCGCTGCCGCTGTCGGTGCCGCTGATCGTCGACGTCAAGGTCGGCGACGACTGGGAGTCGATGACGCCGCTGACGCGCGCCGACGCCATCGCCGCGGAAGCCGACGAATTGCCCCTCGAGGCGCCGGTCGCGCCGATCCCCGGCTAGGCTCCGCGCCATGCCCGAACTTCCCGAGGTCGAGACCGTCGCGCGCGACCTGCGCCCGAGGGTCGCGGGCGCCACGATCGTCGGCGCCCGCTGCTCGTGGGCGCGGACGCTGCGGACGCATTCCCCCGAGGCATTCGCCGCTGCGGTGGCCGGGCGCCGGGTCGAGGCCGTCGGGCGTCGCGCCAAGCTCCTGGTCATCGACCTGTCCGGAGCGGCGGCGCTGACCGTCCACCTCAAGATGACCGGGCAGCTGTTCGTCGTGCCGGCCGAATGGCCCGTCGACCCCTACGTGAGACTGGTCCTCGAGCTCGCCGACGGGCGCGAGATCCGCTTCCGCGACATTCGCAAGTTCGGCAAGGTCGGCCTGTACGCCCGCGATCCGAGCACGGGCGAGCTCGTGGCGGAGGTCGGCGGGGCCGCCGTCTTCGCAGGGTACGGACCGGAGCCGCTCGATGCCGCGTTCATGCTGCGCGACTTCCGGCGCCGGCTCCGTCGCCGGAAGGGCAGGCTCAAGCCGTTGCTCCTCGACCAGTCGTTCATCGCCGGGATCGGCAACATCTATGCCGACGAGGCGCTCTGGGCGGCGCGCCTCCACCCGCTGCGCTCCGCCGCGACGCTTCGGCCGTCCGATGAGCGCCGGCTGTACGAGCACGTGCGCTCGATCCTGTCCGAGGCGGTCGAACGGCGCGGCAGCTCGATCGACGACTACACCGCGCCGGACGGCGACGGATCGATGCAGGAGCGCCTCCAGGTCTACCAGCGGACGGGCGAGCCCTGTCCGCGCTGCGGCCGCCCGATCAAGCGGATCGTGATCGGCGCCAGGTCGACCCATTTCTGCTCGTGGTGCCAGCGGCTGTCGACGTCCGATCGCAAGCAGGCGGCCACGATCCTGCGGGGGATGACGGGCGGCCGGCGGCATGCCGGCGGACGCTGGACCGACCTGCCGGGCGAGGTCCCGCTCGGGATCGGGCCGACCGACGTGGTCCGCTCCGAGCGAACCCGACGTGCCGCGGCCACGCGCCGGGCGGCGGCGCGGGCATCGGTCACCGCGCCGGGCGGCGAGGCATGAGCATCCTTCGGCTGTCGGGCGTCACCCGCGAGGTCGGGACGTTCGTGATCCTCGACTCGGTCGACGCGTCGATCGCGCTCGGCGACAGGATCGGGCTGGTCGGGCCGAACGGCGCCGGCAAGACCACCCTGCTGCGGCTGGCGGCCGGCCGTGACGAGCCCGACCGAGGCGAGGTCCATCGCAAGCGTGGCCTGACCCTGGGCCTGCTCGCCCAGGAAGCGCATTTCGATGCGGCCTTCATGGCCTCGCCGGACCTGCGGACGGCGGTCAGGACCGGCGCATCGCACCTCGACCTGATGGCCGAGCGGCTGGCCGCGTTCGAGCGCGACGGCCGCGTGACCGAGCGTGGGTACGCCGAGCTGCAGCACGAGTACGAGCTACTCGGTGGGTACACGCTCGACCAGCGCGTCGACACGGCCCTGAGCGGGCTCGGCTTCACCCGGGACGAGTGGGCCAAGCCGCCGTCTGCCCTGTCGGGCGGCGAGCAGACCCGGGCGTCCCTGGCCCGCCTGGTCATCGCCGACCCGGACCTGCTGCTGCTCGACGAGCCGACGAACCACCTCGATCTCGACGCGCTCGAATGGCTCGAGGGTCATCTCCGACGGCGTGCCGGCTCGCTCCTCGTCGCCTCGCACGACCGCGCCTTCCTCGACGCGACGGTGAGCCGGGTCTGGGAGCTCCGCGACCGTCGGCTGACCGCGTTCCGCGGCGACTACTCGGCGTACCACCGGCAGCGCGTCGAACGCGACGCGAGGGCCGTCAAGGACGTCGAGACGCAGGCGGAGTCGATCGCCCGGGAACGCGAGCTCGTCCAGCGCTACCGGAGCCACCGCAAGTTCAGCAAGATGCACGAACACGAAGCGCGTCTCGAGCGGCTCGAGACCGAGCGCCGCGAGGCGCCGCGTGCCGGACGCCGGCTCGCCATCCCGACCGATGCCCTCGTCGGGAGCGGGCCGTCGCGGTCGGGCGAGATCGTGGTCCGGATCGAGGGCCTGGCCGTCGGCTACCTGCCGGGCCGCGGAGCCGTCGACGGCGACGGGCGACCGGCCGCCGAGCCGCACCTGGTGGCGCGCGTGCCCTTCCTGGCGGCCCAGCGCGGCGAGCGGATCGGGATCGTCGGGCCGAACGGCGCCGGCAAGACGACGCTGTTGCGAACGATCGCCGGCGACCTGCCCCCGCTCGATGGGGCGGTCACGTTCGGGAATGCCGTCCAGATCGGCTACCTGGCCCAGCTGCGGGACGTTGCGATTCCGGGAACCACGGTGCTCGATGCGCTGCTCGACGTGGTCCCGGTCACCGCCGGCGATGCCCGCAGCTATCTCGCCAGGTTCCTGTTCCGCGGCGACGACGCGTTCAAGGAGGTCCGCTCGCTGTCCGGCGGGGAGCGTTCGCGGCTCGAGCTCGCGCTGCTCGGCATCCAGGCCTCCAACCTGCTCCTCCTCGACGAACCCACGAACCACCTGGACATCCCGGCGCGCGAGGCGATCGAGGCATTCATGGCCACGTCTCCGGCCACGCTCCTGGTGGTGTCGCACGACCGGCGCCTGCTCGAGACCGTGTGCGACAAGCTGTGGGTCGTCGACAAGGGTGCGGCGGCGCCCTTCGACGGCGGGTACCGCGCCTGGCGGGCGGCGATCGCCGGTGGCTGGACGGTGGCCGGTGCGATCGAGGTGGAAGCCGCCCGGCTTCGCGGCGGGAGCCGGCGAACGGCACCGCCCGCCGGCGGCGAACGCGCGACGCGGTCGTCCGGCCCGGGTTCGGGCTCCCGGATCGCGGTGGACGTATCCGCTTCCAACGATGGTCCGGCGAATGACAAGGGGATCGCCGCACCCGCCGTCGCTCGAACGAAGAAGAAGGACCGCCTGTCGAAGGAGGCCTACCGCCGTCAGAAGCTCGTCGTGGAGTCGGACCTGACCCGGCTGCACCTGCGCAAGAACCACCTCGAGCTGGCCATGGCGGATCCCTCGGTGGCCGCGAACTTCGTCGAGATGCGACGGGTGACGAGCGAGCTCGCCGACATCGACGTCGCGCTGTCGACGGCCGAGGACGCCTGGCTCGAGCTCGAGGAGCGCGCGCCGTGAACCCGGCGCCACCGGTGGGACGGACGCGGGCCGTCCGGATCGGCATCACGGGACCGATCGGCTGCGGCAAGTCGACGATCGCAGGCTGGCTGGGGGAGCGGGCCGGGGTCGTCGTGATCGATGCCGACCAGGTGGCCCGCGACGTCCTCGAACCGGGTGAGCCGGCGCTCGACGCCGTGATCGGCCGGTTCGGCCGCGGGCTGGTTCGCGTTGACGGCTCGCTCGACCGGGCGGCGCTGGGTCGCATCGTGTTCGCCGATCCGGCGGCACTGGGCGAACTCGAGACGATCGTCCATCCGGCGGTCCGGCCCCGGATCCTGGCTGCGATCGCGGCGGCGGACGCCGCCGGGGCCGTCGCGGTCATCGTGGAGGCGATCAAGCTCGTCGAGGGCGGGCTGGCCGCGTTCTGCGACGAGGTCTGGCTCGTGGCCTGCGATCCGGCAGCGCAGCTCTCGAGGCTGGTCGGACGCGGCTCCACCCCGGCAGATGCCGAGCAGCGGATCGGTGCCCAGGGCGACATCGTGGCGCGACTCGGAGCGGCGGCGACACGGATCATCGACGCGTCGGGCGCCTCGGCCGACACGCGACGGGTCGTCGACGATGCCTACTCGGTGGCGGTCGGCGGGCGGCGCGTCTGACGGCGCGCCGGCCAGTGCGGCGCCCCGGGCAGGCCAGCCAGTGCGTGCGGCGCCCCGACTGCGTGTCAGCCGGTGCGGCGCCATTCGGCGCGCCGGCCGAGTGCAGTCGGCAGCCCGCCGAACTGCGGCGCCATCCGGCACGGCGGCCCGCCGGTCTGCGCCCCGCCGAACCCGCTTGCGTCGGATGCAACTACCGTCGCCCGACCGCTCTCCTGACCACCAATGGCGCCCGATCCTTGCGCCGGACGCAACTGGTCGGGCGAATTGAGCCCGGTTCGTCCCCAATCTTGCGTCCGGCGCAAACCCTGGACGGGTCGAGGCTGCCGCGACGACGGAGCTTGCATTCGATGCAACGCCCGGCCGAAGCATTGCGCCAGGCGCAAGATCGCGACGCCGCTTCGCCTGGGGCGGGACAAGAACGCCTGTTCGGTTCGTGCGCGACTTGGTAGACTGACGACATGCCCGACTTCAAGCTGGTGGCCCCGTTCGAGCCGACGGGCGACCAGCCGGCCGCGATCGAGGCGCTCGTCGACGGGATCGACAAGGGCTTCAACCACCAGGTCCTGCTCGGGGTCACCGGCTCGGGCAAGACGTACACCCTGTCCCAGGTGATCGCCCGGGCGAATCGGCCGACGCTGGTCCTTGCCCACAACAAGACGCTGGCCGCCCAGCTGTACGCCGAGTTCCGCGAGTTCTTCCCCGAGAACGCCGTCGAATACTTCGTCAGCTACTTCGACTACTACCAGCCCGAGGCCTACCTGCCGCGCAGCGACACGTACATCGAGAAGGACTCGAGCCGCAACGACGAGATCGACCGGCTGCGGCATGCCGCCACGCACGCGCTGTTCGAGCGGCGCGACGTGATCATCGTCGCCTCGGTGTCGTGCATCTACGGCCTCGGCGCTCCGGTCGACTACGGCGCAACCGTGCTCAAGCTGCGGGTCGGCGGGCAATACCGGCGTGATGCCGTCCTTCGCCACCTGGTTGACCTCCAGTACCAGCGCAACGACCAGGCGCTGAGCCGGGCGCGCTTCCGGGTCCGCGGCGACACGCTGGAGCTCCAGCCCGCCTCGGAGGAGCATGTCGTCCGGGTCGAGTTCTTCGGCGACGAGGTCGAGCGGATCACCGAGCTCGACCCGCTGACCGGCGAGCTGCTCGCCGAACGCCAGGAGACCAACGTCTATCCGGCGACACACTACGTCACACCCCAGGACAAGCTCAAGGAGGCGATCGCCGACATCGACGCGGAGATGGAGGTCCGCGTCGGCCAGCTGGAGGCCGAGGGTCGGGCCCTCGAGGGTGCCCGCTTGCGCCAGCGGACCACGTTCGACCTCGAGATGATGCGCGAGCTCGGCTACTGCTCCGGCATCGAGAACTACTCGCGGCACCTGTCGCGGCGCGAAGCCGGGTCGCGCCCGTGGACGCTGCTCGACTATTTCCCGCCGGACTGGCTGCTCGTGGTCGACGAGTCGCACATGACGATCCCGCAGGTCGTCGGCATGTACAAGAACGACCGAACGCGCAAGGAGATCCTGGTCGACTTCGGGTTCCGGCTCCCGTCCGCGCTGGACAACCGGCCGCTGACATTCGAGGAGTTCGAGGCGACGGTCCACCAGGCCGTCTACATGAGCGCCACGCCCGGGCCGTACGAGCTGGAACGGAGCCAGCGCAACGTCCAGCAGTTGATCCGCCCGACCGGGATCGTCGACCCGCCGATCACGGTCCGCCCGACCGACGGCCAGATCGACGACCTGCTCGAGGAGATCCGCACCCGCGTCGAGCGTGGCGAACGCGCCCTGGTGACGACCCTGACCAAGAAGATGGCCGAGGACCTCGCCGACTATCTCAAGGAGCTCGGGGTCAAGGTCCAGTACCTCCACAGCGAGGTCGACACCCTCGAGCGCGTCGCGATCCTGCGCGACCTCCGGCTCGGGGTCTTCGACGTGCTGGTCGGGATCAACCTGCTCCGCGAGGGGATCGACCTGCCCGAGGTGACCCTCGTGGCGATCCTCGACGCCGACAAGGAGGGCTTCCTGCGGTCGGCCTGGTCGCTGATCCAGATGGTCGGCCGGGCGGCCCGCAACATCGGCGGCGAGGTGATCATGTACGCCGACCGGGTGACCGAATCGATGCGGGTCGCCATGGACGAGACCGAGCGCCGCCGGACCTACCAGACGAAGTACAACCTCGAGCACGGGATCGAGCCCACGACGATCATCAAGGGCATCCGCGACATCAACGAGCGGTTGCGCGCGGTCGCCGAGACCACCACGGTCTACACGTCGGAGCGCGGCGCGGAGTTCACCGAGGCGGACCGCGCGAAGATCGAGGCGCTGGTCGGCCGGATGGAAGCCGAGATGAAGGCGGCGGCCAGGGAGCTCGAGTTCGAGCGCGCCGCGGCCCTCCGCGACGAGATCCAGCAGATCCGGCTCCGGGTCCTGGAACAGGACGCTTCGATCACGGTCGGGCGCGCGGCCGAGCGCGCGGCCCGCGACAGCGGGAGCCGCGGGCTGACGGGCGCCGCCGACCGGGCGCGCGGGCGGCGTGGCGAGGCGGCCGCGGCGGCAGGCCAGCAGATGGAAGTCATGAGCATCGAGGTGCTCCCCGCGGACGAAGAACCGGTCGACGTCGGCGACGGGGCCGGCATCGACGAAGGGACCGTCGCGGATTGGCTGCCGGGCATCCGCGACGAGCACGACGACTCGGGCCGGGGCGCCGCCTGGCGCGACCGGCCGACCTGGGACCGGACGGTGACGCCGAACGTGATCCACCGGACCGGGACCAGGCCGCCACGCCCCGGTCGCCACCGGCGCTGACAAAGGGGACCAATGGTGCACGACGCAGTCACCGGCATTCGCTGCGCGATCGACATTGCGCCGCTCGGCGAGCTGTCCGATCCGACGACTATCGTTCGGTTGGCTCGCGCCGCCGAGGCCTCCGGCTGGGACGGGCTGAGCATCTGGGACTCGATCGGCATCTCGATGGGCGGGGCGGCGGCGGACCCGTTCGTGACCCTCGCGTCGGTCGCCGCCGCCACCGAGCGGCTTCGGCTCATCGCGGCGGTGGTCGCCCTGCCGCGCCGGCGACCGCAGCTCGTGGTCCAGGCCGCGGCCACGCTCGATCGGGTCAGTGGCGGCCGCCTCGTCCTCGGCATCGGAGCCGGCAACGACCCCGGCGACCTCGACCCGTTCGGCGAGGCCGGACCCCTGTCCGAGCGGGTCGCACGCATGGACGCGGGACTTGCGGCGATCGATCCCTGGCTGCGGGGCGAGGCGGCCCGGCTGGACGTCGAAGGAGCCACGGATGTGCGCGTCGGGCCGCGACCGATCCAGGTACCGCGCCCGCCGATCTGGATCGGCGGCATGCGACCGGGAGCGTTGCGCCGCGCCGCCCCGTGGGACGGCTGGATCGCGATCGGGACCTCGGACGACGGCACGTCGATGGTCCTGACCCCCGAGGCGTTCGGGACGATGGTCGGGCGCATCGACGAGGAGCGCGCCTCGCTCGGTCGATCCGGCGAGCCGTTTGACATCGCCGTGTTCGGCTTCAGCGACGCAGGCAGTCCGGGTCTCGTCCGCTCGTACGCGGCGCAGGGGGCCACCTGGTGGCTCGAGAGCCTGTCGCCGATGCGTGGCTCGCTCGACGAGCTGCTGGCCATCGTCGAGGATGGTCCACCCGTCGGCTGAGGGCAGGAACATCTGTTCTATTCAGCCGGGATACGCTAGACTTCGGTCGTGCCCCAGGATCAGCTCATCGTTCGCGGAGCCCGCGAGCACAACCTCAAGAATGTCGACGTCGCGTTCCCGCGCGACCGGCTCGTCGTCATCACGGGCCTCTCTGGCTCCGGCAAGTCGAGTCTCGCCTTCGACACGATCTACGCCGAGGGCCAGCGCCGATACGTGGAGAGCCTGAGCGCCTACGCGCGGCAGTTCCTCGGCCAGATGGAGAAGCCGGACGTCGACCAGATCGACGGCCTGTCTCCGGCGATCTCGATCGACCAGAAGGGCGCGTCGCGGAACCCCCGTTCGACGGTCGGCACGGTCACCGAGATCTACGATCACCTCCGGCTGCTGTTCGCCCGCATCGGCGTGCCGCACTGCCCGAACGGGCACGCGATCGAGCGCCAGACGGTGCAGCAGATCGTCGACCAGGTGCTCGAGCTCCCGGAGGACACCCGGCTGCTGGTCCTGGCGCCGCTGGTCAAGGACCGCAAGACCGAGGGTGATCGTGTCTTCGAGGGCGCCCGCCGGCAGGGCTTCGTCCGCGTCAGGGTCGACGGCGAGATGGTGGACATCTCGGACGCACCGAAGCTCGACAAGTACAAGCGCCATTCGATCGAAGTCGTGGTCGACCGCTACGTCGTCCGGCACGCCGAGGCGCCCGACGGCGCCGAGCGTGCAGCCGACGGCCGGCCGATCGATGCGGGGACCGGCGCCGCGATCCCGGATCCGGATGCCGGCCGCCTTGCGGACTCGGTCGAGACGGCGCTCAGGCTCGGCGAGGGCGAGGTGCTGATCGCGCCGGCGCCGCGGGACGACGAGCCGGCGGCCTTCGGGGAGCGCCGCTACAGCGAGAAATACAGTTGCCCGTACGACGGGTTCACGATCGACGAGCTCGAGCCCCGGAGCTTCTCGTTCAACTCGCCCCACGGGGCGTGCCCGGCCTGCACCGGCCTCGGCACCAAGCTCGAGATCGACCCGGGCCTGGTGATCCCGGACCGCTCGAAGAGCCTGGCGACCGGCGCCCTGGTGCCGTGGGCCAAGATGCCGAACGATGCCTCCTGGCGCCTCAAGATCCTCGAGGCGATCTGCGCCTCGCACGGCTGGGACTTCAAGGCCCCCATCCGCGACCTGCCGGCCGAGGCGGTCGACCACGTCCTGTTCGCCGCCAAGGACGAGAAGGTCGTCGTCCGCTACCGCCACGAGCGCGGAGAGAACAGCTACAGCGCCTCCTTCGAGGGCGTCGTCACGAACCTCGAGCGGCGCTATCGCGAGAGCGACTCGGAGTACATCAAGACCGAGATCGAGAAGTACATGGTCACCCGGCCGTGCCTGGTCTGCGGCGGGAAGCGGCTCCGGCCGGAGATCCTCGGCGTCACGATCGGCGATCGCAACGTCTGGGACGTCTCGATCCTGTCGATCACGGACGCGCTGCGCTGGGCCAACGAGCTCGATCGCGGCCTGAATGAGCGCGAGCGGACGATCGCCCGGCAGCTGCTCAAGGAGATCGTCGCCCGGCTCGGTTTCCTCGTCGACGTCGGCCTGGACTACCTGACCCTCGACCGCACGAGCGTCACCCTGTCCGGGGGCGAAGCCCAGCGGATCCGGCTGGCGACGCAGATCGGCACGACCCTGATGGGCGTCCTGTACATCCTCGACGAGCCGTCGATCGGGCTCCACCAGCGGGACAACGCCAAGCTCATCGCCACGCTCACCCGGCTGCGCGACCTCGGCAACACCGTCCTCGTGGTCGAGCACGATGAGGAGACGATCCGGACGGCGGATTGGGTGGTCGACATCGGCCCGGGCGCCGGCGAGCACGGCGGCGAGATCATCGCCAACGGGCCGCTCGAGGTCGTCCTCGCCGAGCCGCGCTCGATCACGGGCGCGTTCCTGCGCGGCGAGCGATCGGTGCCGTTGCCGACCTCCCGGCGACCCGGTAACGGGAAACGGCTCGAGGTCCGCGGCGCGCGCGAGCACAACCTGCGCGACGTCGACCTGCGCGTCCCGCTCGGCACGTTCGTGGCCGTGACCGGGGTGTCGGGCAGCGGCAAGAGCACCCTCGTGACCGACGTCCTGTACCGAGCGCTTGCCCGGGAGCTCAACGGGTCGCGCGAGCCGGTCGGGGCGCACGACGCCCTGGTCGGGGCCGACCAGATCGACAAGATCATCGAGATCGACCAGAGCCCCATCGGCCGGACGCCGCGCTCGAACCCGGCGACCTACGTCGGGCTGTTCACGCCGATCCGCGAGCTGTTCGCCGGCGTGCCGGAATCGCGTGTCCGCGGCTACACGCCGGGTCGCTTCAGCTTCAACGTCAAGGGCGGCCGCTGCGAGCACTGCAAGGGCGACGGCATCCTCAAGATCGAGATGCAGTTCCTGCCCGACGTGTACGTCACGTGCGAGGTCTGCCACGGCAAGCGCTACAACCGCGAGGCGCTCGAGATCCATTACAAGGGCCGCTCGATCGCCGACGTGCTCGAGATGACCATCGCCGAGGCGCTCGACTTCTTCTCGGCCGTCCCGAACGTGCGTGCCAAGCTCCAGACGCTGAATGACGTGGGCCTGGGCTACGTCCACCTCGGCCAGCCGGCCACGACGCTGTCGGGTGGGGAGGCCCAGCGGGTCAAGCTTTCGACCGAGCTGTCGCGCCGGGCCACCGGGCGGACCTTCTATGTCCTCGACGAGCCGACGACCGGGCTCCATTTCGCCGACGTCGAGAAGCTTCTCCAGGTCCTGCATCGACTGGTCGACGCCGGCAACACCGTCATGGTCATCGAGCACAACCTCGACGTCATCAAGACCGCCGACTGGATCGTCGATCTGGGGCCGGAGGGCGGCGACCGGGGCGGCCGGATCATCGCCGAGGGCACGCCCGAGCAGGTGGCCCGTTCCGGCGAGTCGGCCACCGGGGAGTACCTCGCGCGGGTGCTCCGCGGGGAGCCGCTCGTGCCCCTGTCGGACGTCACCTTTGCGGAGGAGGCCGGCCGTGGGTCGTCCGGCAACGGCCACGGCAAGAGCCGCGGCCGGTCGCGGCCACCGAGCCTCGCTTCCCGAAAGCGGGCCAGTGCCGCCCGGGCAAGTTGACTGACAGCCCGGCCCGCCGCTCGACGGCAAAGCTCCCCGCCCGCCACGAGCGGCCGGTCATCGACGAGGCCGCGCTGCTCGCGGCAAGGCACGCCGATCGACTGCTCGGCGAGGCGCGTGCCCGCGGGCTGACCCGCTGGGTCGCCTTCCTCGAGCCGCTCCCGGACCGCCTGCGCGACGACCAGCTGGCCGAGCTCCGCGGGACGGCGATCCGCGGCCGGGCTGCCTACGGAGTCAAGGATTCGGTCCGGGACGTCCTGCCGCCCGAGCTGACGGAGCCGTTCCTCGCGTCGGTCGACCGCCTGCTTCGTGAGCTCAACCGGGAGGCGCACCGGGCCGGCAGCTGAGCCCCAGCTCCTCCGCGCTGAACGCCTCCAGCAGGAATGCCGACGGCACCGCGGGATCGTAGAGGAGCGTCAGGCTGCGTCGTGCCCGGGTCCAGGCGACGTAGGCGAGGCGTCGCTCCTCCTCGAGAACCCGGCCGGGGTCGTCCGCTTCGGCGACGGTTCGCCCGCTCGGGAATCGGCCGGCATCCATCCCGGTCACGACCACGTGATCGAATTCGAGGCCCTTGGTCGCGTGGGCGGTCGCCAGTGTGAGCGCGGCATCGTCCCGCCGGAGTTCGGCGAGGCGGGCTCGCGCGGCGTGGATCGCGGCGACGAACCGTCCGGGGTCTGCATGCCCCACGGCCCAGCCGAGGAGGGCTGTCGCCAGCTCCTCCTCGGCGGATCCCGGGATGGTCGCGGCCCGCAGCCGTCCCACGGCGAGGAGGAGCGGCTCGCCCTGCTGCGCGTCGGGATCGGCCTCCACGCGGCAGAGCAGGTCGTCGAGCAGCACCGAATCGAGGAGCAGCTCGATCCGCGGCGCCCGGAACGGGATGCCAAGCTCGACCGCGACGGCGACCGCCGGGAGGAGCTCGCGATTGGTGCGTGCCAGGACGGCGCGCGTGCTCCCGTCGTCGGGCCACGTCTCGACCGCGCGCCTCATGCGGACCTGCTCGTCGGCGGCATCGGGTGCGAGCACGAGGCGTCCGGATGCGGCGGGGCCAGCCCGAATTCGCTTGGCGAAGCGCTCCTGGTTGTGCTCCACCAGCCGGACGGCGCGTTCCACGACGGGACGCGGGCAGCGGTAATTGACCTCGAGATCCACCCGCGCCAGACCAGGCAGGCGGTCGGCCAGGCCGAGGATCCGGCGGACGTCGGCCAGGCGCCAGCCGTAGATCGACTGGTCGTCGTCGCCGACACAGAACAGGAAGTTGTCCGGCGCGGCGAGCAGCAGGGCGAGATCGAGCTGGCTCCGGTCGACGTCCTGGACCTCGTCGACCAGCAGATGACGGCAGTGCCGGCGCCATGTGGCAAGCAGGGACGCGGAGGCGCGGAGAGCCCGCAGGGCGCCAAGCACCAGGTCGTCGAAGTCCATCGCCCCTGCGTCGGCGAGCGCTGCCTCATAGGCCACGTAGGCCTGTGCCAGCGGTCCGGCCTCGGGGTCCAGGGCGACGTCCTGCGCCGTGACCTGCAGCTCGAGCTTGAGCCGGCTGATGCCGGTGTCGAGCCGTGCGAGCTCGACCGGCGTCGCCTCGGGTTCGATCGACCGCAGCACCGCGTGGCGGTCGACGAGTTCCGGAAGCCAGCCAGCAGTCGAACGGAGGATCTCGAGGCCGAGAGCGTGGAATGTGCGGACGCGGACCGATCCCGCTCCGGCGCCCAGTGGTTCGAGGGCCGGGTCGAGCCGCTCACGCATCTCCTGGGCCGCGCGGGCATTGAAGGTGATGGCGGCGATCTCGTTCGCCTGTCCGGTCCCGCTCGCGACGAGCCAGGCGATCCGGGCGACGAGAGTCGTGGTCTTCCCGCTGCCTGCCGGCGCGACGCACAGTAGCGGGCCCGGCGCTGCGGTCGCGGCGGCTCGCTGATCTGGCGCGAGTCGCGCCAGGCGTTCGACGACCGATGGGTGGAGGTCCATCCGCCAATGCTCGCGATGCCCGATCACCTCGCGCTTACCGGTCCCGGCCGGTTCGCCGTACGATCGCGTCGTGACCCCCGAGCTCGAATCCGCCCTGGCCAAGCTGCCCGACCGGCCGGGCGTCTACCTGATGAAGGACGCCCGAGGCGTCGTCGTGTACGTGGGCAAGGCCCAGAGCCTCAAGCACCGAGTTCGCTCGTACTGGCAGAAGGGCAACACCGGGCCGCTCGAAGGACACCGGATCCGCGCGGTGCTCGACCGGATCGTCGACGTCGAGGTGACCCAGACCAATTCCGTCTCCGAGGCGCTGCTCCTCGAGATGCACCTGATCAAGCGCTACCGGCCGCGCTTCAACGTCCGGCTCAAGGACGACAAGAGCTACCCGTACATCAAGGTCACCCTGGCCGACGACTTCCCGCGGGTCGAGCGAACGCGGAAGCTGGTCAATGACGGCAGCCGCTACTTCGGCCCTTACGGCTCGGCGTCGAGCGTCGACGAGTCGATGAACCTGGTCCGTCGCCTCTTCCCGTTCCGCACCTGCACGATCGAGATCAGGGACGGCGACCGCGCGCTCCAGCGGCCCTGCCTGCTGTATCACATCAAGCGCTGCCAGGGCCCCTGCATCCAGGCGATTTCGAAGGAGGCCTACCGCGCCGACATCGAGCAGGTCGAGCTCTTCCTCGAGGGCCGCCAGGAATCGCTGGTCAGGGCGCTCGGCCGCGAGATGCACGCCGCGGCCGCCCGAACCGAGTACGAGCGTGCGGCCGTGATGCGCGACAAGATCCGGGCCATCGAGCGGACGATGGAGAGCCAGAAGATGGCCGCCTTCGCCCGGACCGAGCTGGACCTGGTCGGCATGGCCCGGCAGGACAACCAGGCTGCGATCCAGCTGTTCGTGATTCGGGACGGAAAGATGATCGGGCGCGACGTGTTCCTGCTCGACGCCGTCCGCGAAGCCGGCGACGACGAGGTCCTGACGAGCTTTCTGGAGCAGTACTACACGCAGGCCGGCTCGATCCCGCGCGAGGTTCATGTCCCGTCGGCGACGCTCGACTCGGCCGTCCTCGAGACGTTCCTGGCGGAGCGGCGTGGTGGGCCCGTCCACCTGCGCGTGCCCCGGCGGGGCGAGAAGCGGGAGCTCCTCGCGCTGGCCACGCGGAATGCCGGCGAGACCCTCGCCCGCGAGCAGGCCCGCTGGCTGGCCGACCAGGGCAAGACGCTCGCCGCGCTCGAGGAGCTGGCGGCCGCGCTCGAGCTGCCCGGACCGCCGCTGCGCATCGAGTGCTACGACATCAGCAACTTCCAGGGCGCCGAATCAGTCGGGAGCATGGTCGTCTTCGAGGACGGCAAGCCACGTTCAGGCGAATACCGCCGTTTCCGGATCAAGACGGTCAGCGGATCCAACGACTTCGCCTCGCACCAGGAGGTCCTGCGGCGCCGCTTCCGAACGGTTCGTGCCGGGGAGGAGGGGAGCGAGGAGGAGCGTCGCTGGGCGATGCCGGACCTGGTGATCATCGACGGCGGCAAGGGCCAGGTCAGCGCGGCCAAGGAGACGCTCGACGAGATCGGCCTCCACGACCTCCCGCTGGCCGGCCTGGCCAAGGAGCGCGAGGAACTGTTCCTGCCCGGCCGCACCGATCCGATCGTCCTGCCGGCGACGTCACCGGCGCTCTATCTTGCCCAACGCCTGCGTGACGAGGCCCACCGATTCGCCATCACCTACCACCGCGGGCTGCGGGCGAAGCGGAGCGTCCACTCGGCCTTCGACGACCTGCCCGGTGTCGGCCCGAAGCGGAAGCGCGAGCTGCTCAAGGTGTTCGGCTCGATCAAGCGGGTCCGCGACGCGCCGGTCGAGCAGATCGCGGCGGTCCCGGGCATCGGCCCCGCCCTGGCGATCCGGATCAAGGCGACGCTCGAGGCCTAGCTGTGCTCAGGGGGGCGGCGCCGCCCGGTGGGCGGTCGTTCCGTGTAACATCCCGCCTCGATGCGTAGAGCCGGTCCGTTCATCATCCTGATCATCGGTGTGCTCGCCCTGTTCGTGGACTTCCTCCCCGGACTGGCCCTGCCCGACACCACCAGCGCCGATGGCAGCTGGCGGAAGCTGGAGACCAAGCTCGGGCTCGACCTCAAGGGCGGTCTCCGGGTCGAGTACCAGGCCCAGGCGGTCGACGGCCACTCGCCCTCCTCCGGCGACATGTCGATCATCAAGGACATCGTCGAGCGTCGCGTGAACGGCAGCGGTGTCTCCGAGCCCGTCGTCACCACCCAGGGATCCGACCGCGTCGTCGTCGAGATGCCGGGCGTCACCGACCCCGAGGCGATCCGGAGCCTGATCGGCCAGACCGGTCGGCTCGACTTCGTGCCGCTCGGCAAGACCGCGGCGCAGGCCGGCCAGATCCTCGACCTGAAGGCGAACCCGCCGCTGTTCAGCGGCGACCAGGTCCAGTCGGCGTCGATCGGCCAGGACCAGAGCAGCGGGCTGGCGGTCGACTTCGTGCTCAAGGGAGATGGCGCGACGCTCTTCGCCAAGTACACCGCCGAGCACGTCGGCGACTACTTCGCGATCACGCTCGACTCGTCGGTGATCTCTGCGCCGGTGATCCAGAACTCCATCCCGGGCGGCAACGTGCAGATCAGCGCCGGCGGGCTCGGCGGGTTCTCGGCCAAGGAAGCGAACAACCTGGTGACCGTGCTGAAGTACGGCTCGTTGCCGTTCCCGATCAAGGAGCTGTCGAGCGACCAGATCAGCGCGACGCTGGGCAGCCAGTTCCTCGACCAGAGCCTGCTGGCCGGGGCGATCGGCATCCTGCTCGTGATCACGTTCATGATCAGCTACTACCGGCTGACCGGCCTGGTCGCCAGCTTCGCGCTCGTCTACTACACGCTGGTCATGTACGCGATCTTCCGGCTGGTCCCGGTGACCCTGACGCTGGCGGGCGTGGCCGGCTTCGTGCTGTCGGTGGGCATGGCGGTCGACGCCAACATCCTGATCTTCGAGCGGATGAAGGAAGAGCTGCGGCTGGGCAAGTCGCTCGCCTCGGCCGTCGAGGCCGGCTTCAACCGCGCCTGGAACTCGATCCTGGACTCGAACGTGTCGAGCCTGATCACCGCGACGATCCTGTACCTCTTCGGCTCGTCCGTGATCCGCGGCTTCGCCCTCGTCCTGATCCTCGGCGTGCTGACCTCGATGTTCAGCGCGATCGTCGTCACCCGGACCATCCTGCGCACCGTGGTCAAGCAGCCGTGGGCTCGCTCGGCGTCGCGCTACGGCATGCGCAACGAGGAGTTTGCCGCCGTCGGGGCGCGCCCGTCGACTCGACGCGAGGCGCGCGCGCGTGTTTGACGTCATCGGCAAGCGGCGCTGGTTCTACCTGTTCTCGCTCATCATCACGATCCCGGGGCTGTTCTTCATCCTCCTGACGCCCACCGGCAGCGGCGGCCTCCAGTTCACGATCGACTACACGGGCGGCACTCGCTGGGAGGTCCGGTTCGAGGATCCGGCGGTCACGCCGGACCAGGTCAAGGCGGTCTTCGCGGCCCAGGGCCTCGAGGCGAGCGCCGTCGCGACGGGCTCCGGCTTCATCGAGATCAAGACCCAGCAGATCGTCGGACTCGAGGACAACCAGCCGGCGGCGACACCGGTGGCGACCCTTGCTCCGAGCTCGAGTGCCGGCTCGGCGGCTCCGTCCGGTAGCGTGGGTGCCAGTGCCTCGGCCGGCGCGAGCGCGGCCCCCAGCGCGAGCGTGGCACCGAGTGCGTCCGCATCGGCGTCGCCGGCCCCCTCGGCTTCGGCGACCGCCGGTCCATCGGCTTCGCCCGGCGCGTCCCCGTCACCATCCGCGTCGGCCGGCCCGATCGGCAACACCCAGGTCCCGACCCAGGGCAAGCTGGGCGAGGTGGCCACCGCGCTGCAGAAGCAGCTCGGCCCCATTGCCGAGCAGCGCAGCCTGACCACGATCGGGGCGGTGGTGAGCTCGGAGCTGATCACCCAGGCGGTGATCCTCATCCTGGTCGGCTCCCTCGGGATCCTGCTGTGGATCACCTTCCGCTTCCACGACGTGAAGTTCGGGGTCACCGCCCTCGTGTCACTCGTCCACGACGTGATCGTGGTCGTGGGCACGTTCGCCATCCTCGGCACCTTCTTCAAGGTCGAGATCGACGCCCTGTTCGTGACGGCGATGCTGACCATCATCGGCTTCAGCGTGCACGACACCATCGTCGTGTTCGACCGTGTCCGCGAGAACAAGGCCCGACATGCCGGCGAGCCGATCGACGCGATCGTCAACCACTCGGTGCTGCAGACGTTCGGCCGCTCGATCATGACGAGCTTCACGGTCGTGCTCACGCTGCTCGCGCTGTTCCTGTTCGGCGGATCGGCGATCAGCGACTTCATCCTCGCGTTGCTGATCGGGATCATCTCGGGAACCTACTCGTCGATCTTCGTGGCCAGCCCGCTGCTGGTCGACTGGCAGCTGTACGACGACCGCCGTCGCGGTCGCCTGGCAGCGACCCGCGCGCCGCGGGTTCGCCGCTCGGCCTCCTGAGATCGCCGTCGCCGGCGGCCGTAAGCCCTGGTGAAGCGGCTGGTGGCATCCTGAGCGCCATGGTCGAGGCGCGCTTCCGCTGGACGTTCCCGGACGTGGCTCCGCCACCCGCGGGTCTCGCCGCTGCCGCCGAGCAGGCCGGCATCTCGCCCCGCCTGGTGGCGTTGCTGGCGCGGCGTGGCGTCCGGACCCCCGACGACCTGGCCGCCTGGTTCGGCGAGCCGCTGGCCGGGCTTCACGACCCGGCCCTCCTGCCCGATGCCGATCGGCTGCTCGAGCGACTGCAGCGAGCACGCGACGCCGGCGAACGGGTCCAGGTCTTCGGCGACTTCGATGCCGACGGGCTGACCGGCCTGGCGATCCTCACCATCGCCCTGCGCCGGTTCGGGGTGGACGCGGTTCCATACGTGCCGAGCCGGCTGGACGACGGCCACGGCCTCTCGATCGCCGCCCTCGACGCGGCCACCGGGGCCGGCGTCTCGCTCATCGTGACGGTTGACTGCGGCACGACGAGTCATGCCGAGATCGCGGCGGCCGCGCGTCGCGGGCTCGACGTCGTCGTCACCGACCACCACCGCGTCCCCGAGGTCATGCCCGCGGCGTACGCCCTGGTCAATCCGCACCGGCCGGACGCGACCTATCCGGACCGCCGGCTGGCGGGCAGCGGCGTCGCCTTCAAGATCGCCCAGTTGCTCCTGGCGGACCTGCCAGGCGGCCCGCAGGCAGCCCTCGAGCTGGCTGACCTGGCCACGATCGGGACGGTCGCCGACGTCGCGCCGATCGTCGGCGAGAACCGGGCCATCGCACGTCTCGGCCTGGACCGCCTTCGGCAGCACCCCCGGCCGGGCGTCGCCGCCCTGCTCGAGCGGGCCCGGATCGATCCGTCCGCCGTGGATCTCGAGACGGTCGCCTTCGCGCTGGCGCCGCGCCTCAACGCGGCGGGTCGGATGGGGGAGGCACTCGAGGCGGCCAGGCTCCTGCTCGCGGAGGAGCCCGCCGAGGCGAACCTGCATGCCGACGCGCTCGAAGTCGCGAACGTCGCCCGGCGCGACCTGACCCGCACGGTCGTCGCCGAGGCGAGGGCCATGGTGGCCGCCTCGCCCGGCGCGGCCGCGAACATCGTCCACGGGCCCTGGAGCGTGGGGATCGTCGGTCTCGTGGCGGCCCGGCTGGTCGAGGACGAGGGGCGCCCGGCGGTGGTCGGGGCCGAGCTCGGGGACGTCATCCGCGCCTCTTGCCGGAGCGACGGTTCGCTCGACCTCGGTGCCGCGCTCGAACGCTGCGGCGATCTCTTCATCCGCCATGGCGGGCACGCCGGGGCGGCTGGGTTCGAGATCCCGACCGACCGCTGGGGTGCGTTCCGTGAGCGCTTTCTCGAGCTCGCTGCGGCGGCGGTGCCCGCCGATCCGCGGGTCTCGATCGCGATCGACCTGGCGCTTCCGGCCAGGGAGGTCGACTACACCCTGTACCGCGAGCTGGCTCGGCTCGCGCCCTGTGGCCCAGGCAATGCCGACGCCTGCGTGGCAGTGCTTGGCATGACGGTGACCAGGGTTCGCGCCGCCAACGGCGGCCACAGCCAGCTCACCTTGCGTCGCGACCGGGACGTCCTGGACGGGATCGCGTTCGGGCGCCCGGACATCGCCGAGGTCGTTCGCGAGGGCGATCTGCTCGACGTGGTCGCGCGACTGACGAGCCGGACGTTCGGCGGCTTCGAATCGCTCCAGCTCGACATCCGCGACGTGGCCACCGCCGGCAGCCACCCCGAGACGGCGCAGGTCCTCGACCGTGGGATCGCGACGGCCGTGGCCGGGTCGGTCAGATGACCCGCAGCAGCCGACCCGCGTGGGCTCGATGAATCGGGCTCACACCGGGCGGCCTCGCATTCCGGATCCATTCGGGCTGCTGCCCGACCGATCGTGGCTGGCGCCCGGCCTGTCGGTGCTCGGCCTCGGGTTGGTGGCGGTGCTGACGCTCAACCTGCTCGGCGGTTCCATCCCGTTCGTCACCGGATCGGGGGGTGGTGGCGGAGGCGGCGGCGCGAACCGGACCGCGGCGCCGTCGAACGTGGTCGTCGTGCCACAGGTTTCGTTCCCCGGGTCGATCGTCTACGCCAAGGCCGGGAACATCTGGGTGCAGCATGGCCAGGATGTCAGTCAGCTGACCACCGGCGGGCAGGACTCCATGCCGTCGTGGTCGCCGGACGGGTCGTCGGTCTACTTCATCCGCACGACCGACGCACAGGGCCTGTGGCCGGCGCAGGGCGTCGATCGGCACTACCAGGAATCGGTACCCGCGATCATGCGGGTCGACGCCACCGGCGGAGGCCAACCTGAACAGGTCCTGACCGGCACGATCAACGCCGGCAGTCGATCCTGGTTCTCGTGGATTCGTCAGCCGGTCCTGTCGCCGGACGGTCATACGGTCGCCATGGTCTCCGATGGGCCCGATCCGACGAAGAGCGATGTCGTGCTGCAGTTCTACGATCTTGGGACGAAGAAGCGATCGGTCCCGGCCGCTCCCGAATCCGCTCCGCTGGGTCACCAGGACCCGGCCTGGCGCGCGGACGGCAAGTTCCTCCTCTATGTCCGGAATGGCCGCGACGCCGCCCGCGGGGCGCCGGAGATCTTCCGCTGGGACATCGCCAACAAGAAGGCCACCCAGCTGACCGGGCCGGGCTACCTCGAGCCGTCCTACTCACCGGACGGCCTCTACATTGCCGCGACCCGGACCACCAGCTTCGGCAACGACGTGGTGATCCTCGACGCCGCCCACGGCCGGGAATTGCTTCGTGTCACGAGTGACGGCGCGTCGTGGGCGCCCGTCTGGTCGCCCGCCGGCGACGCGATCGCGTTCCTCCACATCGAGGGCCAGATCGTCGATCTCAAGCTGGCCAGCCTCGGTGGGCCAGGCCCGGATTGGACGGTGACCGAGACGATCGACCTGACCCAGGTGTCCGGGCCTCGACGGCGGCTCCCGGCCGGCCTGGTACATCCCGCCGGACGAGCTCCCGGCGACGCCACCGCCGACACAGGCCCCCGGCGGGAGCCCGAGCGCGGCAGCCGACGGGTCGGTCGCCCCATGACGGTCGCCTTCCTCGACCGGCTCGCGGCACGCTCGGCGGCGGTCGGCAGCGTGTTGTGCGTGGGCCTCGATCCCGATCCGGCGACACTCCCCGAGGGATTCTCGCGCGACCTCCGCGGGGTGGAGCAGTTTGCCCGCCTCCTGGCCGAGTCCGCGACGCCGTTCGCCGCCGCGATCAAGCCGAACCTGGCCTTCTTCGAGGCCTTCGGGTCCGACGGGCTGGCGGTCTTCGAGCGGATCCGTGCGCGCCTGCCAACCGACCTGCCGGTCGTCATCGACGTCAAACGCGGAGACATCGGCAGCACGGTCGCCCGCCAGGCCGTCGCCCTGTTCGACCGGCTCGGGGCCGATGCCGTGACCGTCAACCCGTACCTTGGGAGCGAGGCGGTGATGCCGCTCCTGAGCCGCGCCGACCGGTTCGCCTACGTCCTGTGCCGAACGACCAATCCCGGTGCCGGGGAGTTCCAGGGACTCGTCGTCGCGGCGGACCCGGAGATCGATGCGCCGGCCGAGCCGCTCTACCTGCGACTTGCCCGCCGTGCCAGCCACTGGGGTCCGGGCGCGACGGTCGGCCTCGTCGCCGCGGCCACGGCGCCCGCCGAGCTTGCGGCCATCCGCGCGGCCGCGCCGGGTCTCCCGTTCCTCGTCCCGGGGCTTGGGGCACAAGGCGGGCAGCTCGAGCCGGTGCTCGTGCACGGCCCTGCCACCGCCGATCCGGGCGGCGGCCGGCCCGGTCGCGGCCTGCTCGTCAACGTGTCCCGGGCGATCGTCGACGCTGCGCTGGCAGGCCCGGCGAAGCGCGGCGCAGGCGATCTCGGGGATCGTCTCGCGGCCGCCGCGGCCGACTGGGCCTCCCGACTCCCTGTGCTACCCTAGCCCGCGCAAACGGACCCGCAGCGCACCTCACGCGCGCAGCCGGGCGGGTCGACCGTCCCTCAGGAGCAACCAACGACCATGCCTACCCCCGGACCTCTCGAGCTGGTCATCATCCTCGTGATCGCGCTCCTGATCCTCGGACCCGGCAAGCTGCCGGAGGTGGGATCCGCGCTCGGCAAGAGCATCCGCGAGTTCCGCAAGGCGTCCAGCGACGTCCAGGACGCCGTCAAGGTCGACGTCGAGACCACGCCGCTGCCGGCCCCGGCCGCGCCCGCACCCGTGCCGCAGGCGCCGCCCGCCACCCTCACCGAAGCGCAGGTCGAGGAGCGCATCGCGGCCGCTGTCGCGGCCGCGAAGGCCGAGTCCGCGGCGGCCGCCACGCCAGCCGCCGGCGACCCCACGACGATCGCCAAGTAGCCGGCGCGCCCCTCGCCGATCATGGCTGACGCCGAGACGCTGCGCGAGGCCGGCGCTCCGGCGCTCCCGACCGCACCGCAACCCGGGTCCCATCCGCCCGGCGCGACCGTGACGACGGACGAGTCCGTCATGTCCCTCATGGATCACCTGGGCGAGCTGCGGACGCGGCTGTTCCGGTCGATCCTTGCCGTCGTGGCCGGCTCCGTCGTGGGGTTCTACTTCGCCACGCCCATCCGCAACCTGCTCCTGGCTCCGCTCCCCGAGGAGCGCGTCCAGGTCCTCGGCATCGGCGACGCGTTCATCATCCAGATCAAGATCGCCATGGTCGTCGGGGTGATCCTGGCGATGCCGATCCTGCTCTACCAGCTCTGGGCGTTTGTCGCCCCGGGCCTGACCCCGGCCGAGCGCAAGGTCGTGCGGCCGTGGATCCCGATGGCCCTGGTCTTCTTCTCGATCGGCGTGGTCATCGCCTACATCGTCCTGCCGTTCGCGATCCAGTTCCTGTTCAGCTTCACCGACGACAAGCTGGTGGCCCAGCCGGCGGCCGGCCCCTACTTCGACTTCGTGACCACGATGTTCCTGGCCTTCGGGCTGGTGATGGAGTTCCCGATCCTGCTCGTCGGGCTGTCGCGGGTGGGGATCATCACGTCGAAACGGCTGACGACGTCTCGCCGCTACATCATCCTCGGCATCTCGATCTTCGCCGCCGTCGTGACCCCGGGCGGCGACCTGGTCAGCCCGTTCGTCCTCGGCGGGACGATGTACATCCTGTTCGAGCTCACCGTCCTGTTCATCCGGCGCAGCGGACGATGACCGGGGGAGCCGACGTCCGGCCGGCGCCGGACTCGGTGGCCGAACCCGCGGTCGTGATCCTGAGCGGCCTCTCGGGCGGTGGCAAGACCGCGGCCGCGAAGCTCTTCGAGGACCTCGGCTATACGGTCGTCGACAACCTGCCCGGCGAGCTGCTGCCGGATCTCGCCGAGCTCGTCTCCTCGGATCGCGAGCGGTTCGCGCGGATCGCCATCGTGCTCGACGTCCGCGCCGGGGACCCGACGATCGCGCTGGCCGCCATGCGCGGGGCGCTCGAGGGTCGCGGGATCCGCCCACGGGTCGTCTTCCTCGAGGCCAGCGACGACGTGCTCATCCGCCGGTTCAGCGAGACGCGTCATCGCCATCCGCTCGAGGACGACCAGGGGATCGCCGCGTCGATTGCCGAGGAGCGTCTCCTCCTGGAGTCGGTGCGGGCCGACTCCGACGTCGTCGTCGACACCTCGGACCTCTCGCTCCGCCAGCTCCGCGAGCGGCTCTTCGCCCAGCTGGCGACCGACGTCCGCCCTGACCAGCTCGCGATCCAGTTCATCAGCTTCGGCTACAAGTTCGGCGTCCCGCTCGAGTCGGACCTGCTCTTCGACGTCCGGTTCATGCAGAACCCGTACTACCTGGCCGAGCTCCGCCCGCTGTCCGGGCTGACCGATGAGGTCCGTGCATTCGTCCTCGGTCAGCCGGTGGCCCAGCGCTACCTCGCGTTCATGCGCGACTTCCTGGGATTCGCGATCCCGGCCTACATTGCCGAGGGCAAGACAAGGCTGACGATCGGCATCGGGTGCACCGGCGGCTTTCACCGCTCGATCGTGGCCGCCGAGGAGCTCGCTACCTGGCTGCGCGAGCGGGACGTCGGCCCGGTTGCCGTCTTCCACCGGGAGCTGGACCGGACGTGAGCCTTCGTCGGTGGCTGGCACCCGGGATCGGGATCAAACGCTGGCTGCTGGTCCTGTTCGCCGGGCTGTTGCTGCTGTCGCTGGCCGTCGCCCACTCCCTCCGGCAGGTCAGCCACGATCTCCAGCCAGGCGGCGTGGCCGGCACGGTCATCGACCTGCTGACCCTCCAGTTCCTGCCGCTCGCACTCCGCGGCCTCCTGGTGGGGACTGTCGGCGTCGTCCTGGTCGCGATCGGTGCCTATCGGACCGTCCGGGCCCTGATGGACCCGTTCCAGCGGGCCGATGGCCACCAGCCGCTCGTCGAGCTGATCTACCAGAAGCGGTTCCTGGCCCGCGGACCGCGGATCGTGGCGATCGGCGGTGGAACCGGCCTGTCCATCCTCCTGCGCGGCCTCAAGGAGCACACCAGCAACCTGACGGCCATCGTCACGGTCGCAGACGATGGCGGGTCGTCGGGCGTGCTCCGAACGAGCCTGGGGATCCCGCCGGTCGGCGACATCCGCAACTGCATCGCCGCCCTGGCCGACGCCGAGCCGCTGATGAGCGAAGTGCTCCAGTACCGCTTCCCGGAGGTGCCCGGGGACGACGCGGGCGGGCTGGCCGGCCATGCGCTCGGCAACCTCCTGATCGCGGCCATGACCGCGGTCGAAGGCGGCGATTTCGAGGATGGCGTCCGGCTGGTCAATCGCATCCTCGCCGTGCGCGGTCGCGTGCTGCCGGTGACCGCCACGCCGCTGACCCTGCACGCCAGCTATCGCGACGGCTCCATCGTCGACGGCCAGTCGCTGATCATGCGCACGTCCGGCATCGAGCGCGTCTGGCTGAGTCCCGCCGAGGTCAAGGCGTCCGACGATGCCCTCGCGGCGATCGCCGACGCCGAACTCATCGTGCTGGGACCGGGCAGCCTGTACACGAGCCTCCTGCCGAGCTTGCTGATCCCCGCCATCCGGGACGCGGTCGTGGCCGCCGAAGCGCTGCGCGTCTTCGTCTGCAACGTGGCGACCCAGGACGGCGAGACTGCCGGCTTCGACCTGGCGGCCCACCTCGAGGTCCTTGCGGCGCATACCGCGCCGGCCCTCGTCGACGTGGCCCTCGCCAACAACCACTTCGGCGCCCGCACGCCGCCCGACTGGTCGGCCGAGCCCGTCAAGCTGCGATGGCCGCCGGTCGGGCTGGCCGCGCCCCGGCTGGTCCTCGACGACGTCGTCGACCCGGACAACGCGCATCACCACGATCCGGTCCGCCTGGCCGGTGCCCTCATCCGTACCCTCGAGTCGAACCGCGGCAGCCGCCACCGGGCGGTGAGCCGGAGCGCCTGAGGAGCAGCCGACGTGAGCCGATCCGAGCGTGACCTCGTCACCGCACTCCGCGACGAGCTGGCCGCCGTCGATCCGTCCCGGGCGTGCGACCGGGTCGCGGAGGCCGACGGCCTGGGACCCGGACCCATCGGGCGCGAGCCATCGGTCGCGCGACTGGCGGTGCGGCTGCGCCACGCGGCCGAGCGAGCGTCCGCGACGCCGTTCGACTGGCCCGGATCCGGCGAGCATTGCCAAGCGGCATGGCTGCGCGGCCGCTTCCTGGCGCGAGGGTCGCTCAGCCTGGCCGGCGGCCGGACGCACCTCGAGTTCGTGATCGCGCCGGACGAGGCGCCGACGCTCGTCGCCCGGCTGGCGGACATCGGGCTGCCCGCTTCGTGGCGCCTGCGCCGTGGCCGCGGGGTGGTCACGTCGAAGAGCGGTGAGGCCGTCGGGACGTTCCTGCGACGGGTTGGCGCCACCGGGGCGCTGCTCGAGGTTGAGGCCCGCCAGGTGTCGCGTGCCCTGCGTGGCGATCTCAATCGCGTCCTCAACGCCGAATCGGCCAACCTGCAACGGGCCGTCAGCGCGGCCGGCCGCCAGCTGGACGCCATCGCTGCGCTCGATGCCGACGGCCGGCTGGCCGTCCAGTCGCCGATCGTCCGCCTGGTCGCCGACGCGCGGCGGGCGACGCCCGAGGCGAGCCTGGCCGAGCTCGCCGAGCGGCTCGGCGCGCACCGATCCGCGGTCCAGCGTGCCCTCGAGCGCGTCGAACGCCTGGCGATGGATCCCGATGAGGGACCAGGAACGGGCCGTCGCGACCGCCGCCGGGAGCGTTCCCGGCGCCCGGCCCACGCACCTCGCCATGCGGTGGCATGATTCACCGGATGCGCGAAGTGATCGTTGCCGCGAACTGGAAGATGCACACCACCGCGGCCGACGCGGGTTCGCTCGCCCGCACGATCGCCGCCCGGACTCGCGTACCGGGCGTCACCCGGGTCATCTGCCCCCCATACACGAGCCTGGCGGCCGTCGGGGCCGCGCTCGCCGGCGACGACCCGGACGTGGGCGTCGGCGCCCAGAACGTCCACCACGAACTCCAGGGCGCCTATACCGGCGAGATCTCGGCGCCGATGCTGGTCGGGTTCGCGACCTGGGTGATCGTCGGTCATTCCGAGCGCCGTCGGGACGCCGGCGAGACGGACGCGGTCATCGGGCGGAAGCTCCAGCGGGCGGTCGAGGCCGGCCTGCGCCCGATCCTGTGCGTCGGGGAGCAGCTGGCCGAACGCGAGGCAGGGGAGCAGGAGTCCGTCGTCAGCCGCCAGCTGCGAGGCGCACTCGCCGACCAGCCCGCGCCCGCGCTGGAGCGCGCAGGACTGGTCATCGCCTACGAACCGGTCTGGGCGATCGGCACGGGGCGCACGGCGAGCGGCCGCGATGCCGCGGCGATGGCCGCCGCGATCCGTGCCACCCTGACCGGGCTCGGCTTCCCGGCGGCCGGCGAGAACATCCCGGTGCTCTACGGCGGGAGCGTCACGTCGGCGTCCATGGACGAGTTCATGGCCGAGCCGTCCATCGACGGCGCGCTCGTCGGCGGCGCCTCGCTCAAGCCCGATGAGATGGCGGGGATCGTGACCCGGGCCGGCCTGACGGCGAATGCCCGGGCGGGGTCCGTGTGACCGCGGCACAACCGCGGCGTCCTCGACCGATCGTCCTCGTCGTCCTGGATGGCTTCGGGATCGGCCACGATCCGGCGACGGACGCGATCGCGGCGGCCCCCATGCCGATCTGGCGTGCGATCCTCCGCGACTGGCCGCACTCGGTCCTGCGCGCGTCCGAGGACGCCGTCGGGCTGCCGCCCGGGCAGATGGGCAACTCCGAGGTCGGCCACCTGAACCTGGGCGCCGGGCGCCCGGTCCTGCAGGACCTGCCGCGCATCGACGCGGCGATCGCCGACGGCAGCTTTGCGGCCCGGCCCGCCCTGCTCGAGGCCTGTCACCGTGCCGCCGGGACCGGTCGACGGCTGCACCTGGTCAGCCTGGTCGGACCGGGCGGCGTCCATGCCAACGACCGCCATCTCGTCGAGGTCGCCCGCCTGGCCGCCGCACGGGGCGTGGCAGGCGTCCGGGTGCATGCCCTGCTCGACGGCCGCGACACGCCTCCGCGTTCCGCGCTCGCGTTCATCGCCGATCTCGAGCGGCGTCTCAGCGAGGTCCACCCGGATGCCCGGATCGCATCGGTCGGCGGGCGGTACTACGCGATGGACCGCGACAAGCGCTGGGATCGCGTCGAGCGGGGCTACGACGCGATCGTCCACGGGGAGGGGGAGCGGGCCGCCAGTGCCGGTGCGGCCGTCGAAGCGGCGTATGCCCGCGGCGAGAACGACGAGTTCGCGAGTCCGACGGTGATCGACGGCGGAGACGGGCTGGTGCAGCCCGGTGATGCCCTCGTCCACTGCAACTTCCGGGCCGACCGCGCGCGCGAACTGACGCATGCCCTGGTCGACCCCGGGTTCGCGGCCTTCGACCTCGCGTCGCCGTCCGGCCGGCCGGCACCGTCCGATCTCCTCGTGGTGACGATGACGGAGTACGAGGGCGGCCTCGCCGTCAAGGTCGCCTTCCCGCCCGAGCAGGCCAGGTCGCTCGCCCAGGCATTCTCGGAAGCCGGCTGGCGCCAGTTCCATGTGGCCGAAACCGAGAAGTACGCCCACGTGACGTACTTCTTCAACGGCGGCGTCGAGGAGCCCTATCCGGGCGAGGATCGCCTCCTGATCCCGAGTCTGAAGGTCGCCACCTACGACCTGGCGCCCGCGATGCAGGCCGAGGCGGTGACCGACGCGCTCGTCACGGCGATCGGCTCGGGCGACTACGACTTCATCGTCGCCAACTTCGCGAACCCGGACATGGTCGGTCATACCGGGAAGTGGGACGCCACGGTGACCGCGCTGGGCGTCATCGACGACTGCCTGGGTCGGGTCGTCGACCGCCGTCGAAGCCGTCGACGCCGACGATCCTGCCCGAC
The DNA here is from genome assembly GCA_963806175.1 of uncultured Chloroflexia bacterium. Classification (GTDB taxonomy): domain Bacteria; phylum Chloroflexota; class Limnocylindria; order Limnocylindrales; family CSP1-4; genus SPCO01. The sequence continues at coordinate 1,133,773 of CAWDXA010000011.1, read as the reverse complement.
CCGGCGCCGTCCTCGCGATCACCGCCGACCACGGCAACGCCGACGAGTTGCGGGATGCGCTGGGCAGCCCCGTGACGGCGCATTCGCTCAACCCGGTGCCGCTGGTGCTCATCGGCCGGGCCGCGCGCGGGGTGCGGCTCGCCGATGGCGTCCTGGCCGACGTGGCCCCGACCCTGCTCGAGCTCGCCGGGCTCCCGCGCTGGGCGGAGATGACCGGCTCGTCGCGGCTCCTGTGATAGCATCCGTCGCCCAAGCGTTGGAGGAATTGGACTCGTGAATCCGCTCCTGGCCCTCGGCCAGATCCTGGTGAGCATCGCGCTCATCGTCGCCATCCTGCTGCAGGCCCGGGGCACCGGCCTGTCGGGCACCTTCGGTGGCGATTCGGCCGTCTATCGCAGCCGCCGCGGCGTCGAGCGCCGGCTCTGGCAGTTCACGATCGTCCTGCTCGTCCTGTTCGTGATCTTCTCGCTGGCGTCCTTCGCGTTCGCCCCGGCTGCGGCCTGACCGGCGGCGCGGCCACCGGCCGCACGTGGCCATGCGAGGCCCGTTCGATGCACCCGGGCAACGTCGCCGTCACGCATGCTCGGCCACGATGAACCGGGGCGATCCTTGATGAATCGCACCGACCGCGCGGTGATCGGCGGCCTGGTCGTCCTGTTCGCGCTGATCGCGAGCCTGGTCGGGCTGCCGTCCGTGCTCCCGGGTCACGTCTCGCCGGCCACGCCGAGCCCCGGCGCGTCGGGCGGGCCAACGGCCGAGCCACGACCCTATCGCGAGGGCATGGTCAGCCACGCGACGTCGGTCAGCCCGTTTGCGGCGCATAGCCAGGCAGACCGAGACCTGGTCGCCCTGGTCTTTTCAGGGCTCGTTCGCAACGGCCCGGACGGGATCGTCGTGCCGGACCTGGCGCGGCACTGGAGCGTCGATTCCAGCGGGGCGGTCTGGACGTTCGAGCTCCGCCCGGACGCGCGCTGGCAGGACGGTGAGCCGGTCACCGCCGAGGACGTCGCGTTCACCATCCGGACCCTCCAGGATCCGGCCTACACGGGTCCGGCGGCCGGATCCTGGCAGGACGTGACCGTCAGGACGGAAGGACCGCTGACGGTGGTCTTCACGCTCTCGACCCCGCTCGGCGGGTTCCTTCAGGCGACGACCCAGCCGATCGCGCCGGCCCATATCCTGGCGGGCATCCCGGTCGATCAGCTTGCCGACGACCCGTTCAACCGGCAGCCGATCGGGTCCGGCCCGTTCGCCCTGGTGAGCCTCACGGACAGCGCGGCGGAGCTCCGTCCGGCGGCCTCCCTGCTCCAGGCCGACGTGCCGGCCGCCACCTCGTTGCCGGGGGTCGTCGACTCGCTCACGACGCCCGGTCCCACGGTTCGGCCCACCGGCCCGGTCCCGTATCTCACGGGCATCGAGTTCCGGTTCTACGAGGACGCCAACGCGCTCATGGCCGCCTATCGGAGCGGTGACCTCGACGCTGCCTCGGGCCTGCCGGCCGCGGCCGTGGGCGACCTCGCCTCGGCGACGGGCAGCCGCATCCTCCGGTACCCGGGCTCGACCCTCACCGCCGTCCTGGTCAACCTCCGCCCGGGCCAGCATGCGTTCGCCACGCCGGCGATCCGGACCGCGCTGCTCGAAGCGATCGATCGGCCGGCGCTCATCGAGAGTGCCTTCGCGATGGCGGCGAGCGCAGCGTCCGGCCTCGTCCCGTCCTCGTCGGTCCTGTTCGATGCGTCGGCGTCCGGGACGGTCGCCTTCGACCCGTCGGCGGCCCAGAAGGCGCTCAAGGCGGCGGGCTGGACGAAGGTGGCGAACGCGTGGCGACGGCCCACGTTCAAGACATCGTTCAAGTTCGACCTGCTGAGCCCGGACGCGGCGTCCAACCCAGCCGCCTACGCGGCTGCCGAGGCGGTGGCGCACGACTGGAAGCGGATCGGGTTGCAGGTCACCCATGTCGCGCTGCCGCCGGCCGAGTTCGTGACCGACCGACTGGCGAAGGGAACCTTCTCGGTGGCGGTCGCCGACGTGACGGTCGGACTCGACCCGGACCTGTACCCGTTGCTGGCGTCCAGCCAGACGCTGAGCGGCGGCTCGAACGTCATCGGCCTCCAGGATCCCGCGCTCGACAAGTTGCTCGTGGCCGCCCGCAAGCCCGGGACGGCCGCCGCGCGAGCCGCGGCCTATTCGGCCCTCCAAGAGCAGCTGGCGAAGGGCCGGTATGTGCTGCCGCTGGCCTTCGCCGATGAGTCTGTCGTGGTCCGCGACGCCGTCGTCGGGCCGATTCCACGCCAGGTGGCCGACCCGTCGGATCGATTTTGGGATGTGCTAACATGGCGCCTCGCCGCTGACCGGTAGGCCGGTGGGGCAGGTCCGCGCCGAGGTGGCGGAACTGGTAGACGCGCTAGCTTCAGGAGCTAGTGTCCGCAAGGGCGTATGGGTTCAAATCCCTTCCTCGGTACCACTCCCTCGTTCGTGGACTGTGCATCGTGGCGACACCTGGGCCCAGGTGGCGGAATTGGTATACGCGTACGTTTGAGGGGCGTATGAGGCAACTCATCCGGGTTCAAGTCCCGGCCTGGGCACCACCTCGCTGAAACGTCGACGACCGCCGGACATCCGGCGGTCGTTATGCTGTCGGGGGCGGTTAGCTCAGTTGGTCAGAGCACCTCGCTTACACCGAGGGGGTCACTGGTTCGAGCCCAGTACCGCCCACCACCGCCGGGTCGATCACCTGATCCGCGGCAACGTGACCCGGAAGGTCGCACCCGCGCCGGACGGGCTCTCGCCGACGATCCGCCCGCCGTTGCGTTGCGTGAGGCTGCGTGCGATCGCGAGGCCCAGCCCGTTGCCTTCGGGCGCCGTCGCGTCGAAGTGCACGCGGTAGAACGGCTCGAACACGCGCTCCAGTTCGGCCGGGGAAATGCCCGGGCCGCGGTCGGTCACCTCCACGCACGCCTCGCTGTCGGCCGCTCTCGTCACGATTCGCACGGGCAGCGCGCCTGCGCCCCCGCTGTACCGGATGGCATTGTCGAGCAGGTTGGCGACGATCCGGCCGATCTCGCTCGCATCGGCCGAGACACGCAGGTCCTCGCCGAGCGAGAGCTGGGCACGAGGCAGCTCGGGGTGGGCGATCGCGAACGATTCAACCGTCTCGGCAACGACGACCGACAGGTCGATCGGCTCGGGCCGCCGGTTCGGGAGCTCCTCGCTCCGCGCCAGCATCAGCAGGTCGTTGGTGATCCGGGTCAAGCGCTCCGCCGAGTGCGCCACGACCACCAGGGCGGCCCGCAGCTCGTCCATCGATCCGGCCGCGGCGAGCGCGCCTTCTGCCGACGAGCGCATGGCGGCCAGCGGCGTCCGCATCTCATGCGAAGCGTCTGCGACGAAGCGACGCTGCCGGGCGTGTGCCTCGTCGATCGGCCGTAACGTCCGGGCGGCGAGGGCCCATGCGGCCACCCCGACGAGCACGACGACCACGACGTTGGCGACCAGCAGGGCAAGCCCGATCCGCTCGACCGTGGTCTGGTAGGCGGCCTGCGCGAAGGCCTCCGTGGTCAGCTCCGGTCCGATGTCGAAGGCCGGGGCAAGGATCGTGATGAAGCCGACATAGAACGCGACGCTGAACACACCGAGCACGAGCGCGAAGAGCGCGATGTACAGGGCCGTCAGGCGGATCCGCGCCCGCCGGAACATCATTGCGGGCCGCTCGTCCGGATCCGGTAGCCCGAGCCCCGAACGGTCTCGATCAGGCCATCGCGACGGCCGCCGTCGATCTTGCGGCGGAGGCTCCGGATGTAGACCTCGACCACGTTCGACTCGGCGGCGAAGTCCGCGTCCCAGAGGGTGTCGATGAGCCTGGCCCGGGTGAACACCTGGTCCGGGTGGCGCGCCATGAGTTCGACCAAGGCGAACTCGCGGGCGGTCAGATGGATCTCGCGATCGCCCCGCCGCGCCCCGCGGGTCGCCGGGTCGAGTTCGAGGTCGTCGATCCGGATCAGTGGCGTCCGATCCTCCAGCCGGCGCCGGCTTAGCGCGCGGACCCTGGCGCGCAGCTCGTCCATGCTGAACGGCTTGGCCAGGTAGTCGTCGGCGCCCCGGTCGAGCCCGGCGATTCGATCCTGCACGTCGTCGAGCGCTGTGAGCATCATGATCGACGCCGGCGTCCCGGCCGCCCGGAGCGCGGAGCACACCGCCAGCCCATCGAGTCCGGGCAGGACGATGTCGAGGACCACGAGGTCGTAGGGATAGGTATCGGCCCAGTCGAGCGCCTGCCGGCCGTCGCCCACGACGTCCACGGCGTGTCCGTCGGCCGCCAGCGCACCCTTGACGGCGTTGGCAATCGCGGACTCGTCCTCGACGATCAGGATCCGCGTCGGTCGTCCTCCGAGCCGGACGCGAGCAGGGTGTCCTCGGTCACGGGTCGATCCTAATCCCGTTCAGCCGACGGAGCGAGGCGATCGAGCCTGGGTCCGTCTGATGGCGTCGCCAAAAGCCGATCGCCGCGTCTTCGAGCGGCCATCGGCGGAAGCCCCCCACCGGGCGGCGAATGCGCGATGGCCCACCCACTCCGCCTCGTCCGACAACGGGGCCAGGGTTGCGATGCCGCGGGGTGCGAGCGCCGACAGGAGGATGAAGTCAGCGAGGTGGGGGTTGCGCGGGAGCAGCGGGCCGTGGAGGTAGGTTCCGATCCGCAGGCCGGCGATCCCGGCTTCCCCGGGCAAGGACATGACGCCTTCGCCTCCGTCGATGCCGTTGTTGCCGTGGCCGGGGCCGACGCCTCCGAGCGTACGGACGCGCTCGCCGAGAAACGTACGCCCGCTGTGGTTCTCGAACCCGACGATCGTCGCTTCCTGACCGGCGAACCCTGCGGCGCTCGCCGACGCCCGGCCCATCGCCGCGATCGGCGACGCCTCCGGAAGCCTGACGACCACGCCCCCGACCATTCGGCGTGCCGTGTCGGGCGCCTCCGTGGCGGCATCGAAGAGCCCGGGCCCGGGCAACGTCCCGACCAGGGGAGAGCGGTAGTGGTACCCGAGGTTCTGGTAGCCGCCGCAGACGGCCAGCAGCGCCGCACCGTCGGCGACGGCCCGGGCGAGCGAGCCCTCCATGCGCGCCAACGTCCGTGCCACGCCCGCCTGCATGTGGTCGGGACCGCCGCCGATGAAGATGATGTCGGCCCGGATCGCCGTGCCGGTCCCCGAAGCCTCGACCGATTCGACCTCGACGTCGAAGTCCTCTCCAGCGAGCACGGTTGGCGAGCGTGGCGACGTTGCCCCGGTCGCCATACAGGTTGAGCAGTTCCGGGAACAGGTGGACGATCCGGATCGGCCTGCGATCGATCGGCCGGCTCACCGGGGGTGGTCGGGCAGCAGGGACCGCCCGACCAGGCCGTGGCGGAGTCGCATCAGGGCCGTATATGTGGCCACGACCAGCACGGTGCCCCCGGCGGCGGTCGCGGCGACCACCGAGTCGAGCGCATCCAATGGGTCGTCGGCCGTCTCCATGAAGCCATACGGGATGCGCTGGTCGCCGTCCGACATGCCGTACTTGAGGCGCAGCAGGAAGTCCGCGGCGCGGTCCCCGGACACCGCGAATGGACGGCCGTCGAGCAACGGGGAGACGTCCACGTCCCAGAACCACGAGACGTCCTGCCCGTCTGCAAAGCCGTCGTTGACTGCGAAGAGGACCGCGGACACGTTCGACTCCAGCCCGACCCGGGTCAGCTCCGCCAGGCTCGCCGGGTTCTTGCCGAGGGCGAGGACGATCCGCCGACCGTTCACCAAAACGTCCTCAAACCGTCCGAAGGCCGGACTCGCGTCGGCAAGCGCCGCAACGGCGCGATCGGCCCGGACGCCGACCGACATCGCCGCGGCAACGGCCGCCGCGGCGTTGTAGGCGTTGGACATCCCGGGCAGCCCGACGTCGACGAATCGCTCACCCGGCTGCGACCGCGTTCGGAACGCGAGCGTCTGGCCGTCGATACCCCGGCTCGCGACGACTCGGACCCCGACCTCGGGTTCGGACCGTCGGAAGCCGCAGCTCCCGCAGCCGAACGCGCCCAGGTGACCCACGCTCGTCCAGCTCCGGCCGAGCCGCTCGTCGCACCGGGGACAGCTTGACCCATCAGGGGTCAGCGAGACGTCGGGTGACGGGACGGGGGGCTGGCTGAACCCGTAGCCGATCGAGGGCCCGACGCGTCCCGCGACCAGGTGCGCCACACGCGGGTCGTCGGCGCACGAGATGATCGCGGTGGTCGCCGGGAGACCCGTCACGAGCGACCCCCACTTGTGGACGATGGCATCGGTCTCGCCGAAGCGGTCGAGCTGGTCCCGGAAGAGGTTCAGCAGGACCAGCTGGGAGACGGGGACGTTGCCGGCCACGGGGCCGAGGGCCGCCTCGTCGACCTCGAACACGCCGATCGCGCCGGCTCGATGGAGCCGCCCGTCGAGACCGGCTTCGGCGACCAGGGTGGTGGCGAGGCCCTGCTGGAGATTCGCACCGGACCGGTTGGCGACAACGTCCCAACCGGTCCGCTCGAGGATGTGGACGAGGAGGTGGCTGGTGGTCGTCTTGCCGTTCGTCCCGGAAATCAGCACGACCGGGCCGAGACCGTGCGCGATCCGCGCGGCGACGTCGGGAGCGATTCGTTCCGCCGCGAGGCCGGGCAGTGCTGTGCCCCCGTGACCCGTTCGGCGCGAGATGATGGACACGGCACGGGCCGTCGCGACGGCGAGTCCATAGCGGCCCTGCCACATCCCGTTCAGACCTCGCTCTTCCACCGCGGAGGGGGGCGGCGCCGACCAGTGCCGCATCGGCGTGCCGCTCGAGTCGACCGCGCCTCGAAGCGCGCTCGTCGGATCCGAGATTGGCGGGTCGACATGAATCGGAGGTGAAGGCCCAGCGAGCCCCGGTGCCCCGAGCGGCGGTGCCGTGGGCATCGGCGCGCTAGACTGATCTCGCGAGGGCGTCGTTCCGACCCCTCCGACCGGAGGAACACATGGATCCGCTGCTGATCATCATCCTCGCGATCATCGTGATCGCGGTCGTCGTCGTGATCGCGATCTACAACGGCCTGATCCAGAAGCGGCTGCGCATCGACGAGGCGTTCGCCCAGATCGAGGTCCAGCTCAAGCGACGTCACGACCTGATCCCGAACCTCGTCAACGCGGTCAAGGGCTACATGGGGTTCGAGCAGAAGGTCCTGACCGACGTCACCAATGCCCGGGCCGCTGCGGTCGCCGCCGGTGCACAGGGACCGGCCCAGCAGGCGGCTGCCGAGAACGCCCTGACCGGCACCCTGCGTTCGCTGTTCGCGGTCGTCGAGAACTACCCGGAGCTGAAGGCCAACCAGAACGTCCTCTCGCTCCAGGAGCAGCTGACGACAACCGAGAACCAGATCTCCTTCTCGCGCCAGCACTACAACGCGACCGTCCTGGAGTACAACACGAACATCGCGACCTTCCCGGCCGTGCTGATCGCCGGTGTCTTCGGCTTCATCAAGCGCGAGTTCTTCGACGCGGAGCCCGAAGCCGCCAACGTCCCGACCGTCGACCTCAGCCTGAGCTAGGGACCGAGCCGGCACGACCTCCGTGGCCACCCAGTCGTTCTACGACCAGATCGGATCAAACAAGCGGCAGTCGGTGCTGCTCGCCGGCGTCGTCGTGGTCGTCCTCGGCGTGCTCGGCTACGCCATCGGTTTCGCGATCTCCGGATCGCCGAGCGGCGGCGTCGTGGCCACGGTCATCGCCCTCGTCATCGGCTCGCTGTCGGGCGTCGCGACGTACTTCGGCGGGGACAAGCTCGTGCTCACCGCGAGCGGCGCCAAACCCGTCGACGAAGCTTCGGCGCCGCAGTTGATGAACGTGGTCCGCGAGATGGCGGTCGCCGCCAACGTGCCGATGCCGGCCGTCTACATCATCGACGACAGTGCGCCGAACGCGTTCGCGACCGGGCGCGACCCACAGCATGCGTCCGTCGCCGTCACGAGCGGCCTGCTCGAAAAGCTCGACCGCGAGGAGTTGCAGGGCGTGCTCGGCCATGAGCTGTCGCACGTGCGCAACTTCGACATCCGGTTCACGCTGGTCGTGGCCGTCATGGTCGGCGCGATCGCCATCCTCGCCGACTTCTTCCTCCGCTTCACGTTCTGGGGCGGCGGCCGCCGGTCGAGCAACCGGGACGGGGGCGGGGGAGCGCAGGCGATCGTGTTCGTCATCGCGATCGTCCTCGCGATCCTGGCTCCGATCATCGCGCGCTTCATCCAGCTGGCCGTCAGTCGCCAGCGCGAATACCTCGCCGACGCGTCATCGGTTGAGCTGACCCGCAATCCCTACGGGCTGGAGCGAGCCCTGGCCAAGATCTCGGGCGATCAGGAGGTCCTCGAGGTTGCCAACCGCGGCACCCAGCACATGTACTTCACGAACCCGATCAAGAAGTTCGAGCAGCGCTCGTCGGGGTTGATGTCGACGCATCCGCCCATCCTCGACCGGATCAATCGACTCCGCCAGCTGACCGGCGAGCAACCGCTCGGCGCGGCCGACTCGGCGAATCTCGCCGGCCTGGACTGAGGCGCCGCACGAGGCTTGCGGGGCGACCCAAGGGGAGCCCGTCGATTGCTGGGGGCGCGAGCCTCGTGGTATCCTCCGACCCGCCGACGGGCAGCCGACGGCTGGTTGACCATCGGGCCGAGATAGCTCAGTTGGTAGAGCACGCGACTGAAAATCGCGGTGTCGCCAGTTCGATCCTGGCTCTCGGCACCACCGCAGGGTGGTCGGATCTTTCGAGCGGAAGTGGCTCAGTTGGTAGAGCATCACCTTGCCAAGGTGAGGGTCGCGGGTTCGAGTCCCGTCTTCCGCTCCAATCTCCTCCTCTTGGCCGCTGCCCCTTCGTCTAGTGGTAGGACAGCGGACTTTGAATCCGTGAACCGAGGTTCGAACCCTCGAGGGGCAGCCAACATCGCGGCAACGTCCCGCCGATAACGGACTCAATCTGGCGACGTGGTGAAGTGGCTCAACACGGAGGTCTGCAAAACCTCTATTCACCGGTTCGAATCCGGTCGTCGCCTCCACTCCCGACACGGGCGAGCCCGCTGGTCGATCGGCGGGCTCTGTGCGATTCCAGGCGCGGGCCGGTCAGGCGCCGGAGCGGACGAGCCGCCAGACGGCGCGAATGCCGGGGCGCTGGCCGTAGAGCAGGACGCCGGCCCGGTAGATCCGGGCGGCCAGCCAGAGCGCTACGATGATCGACGCGACCAGGAGCGTGATCGACAGGACGATCTCCCATGGCTCCGCGGCGCCGGCCGCGACTCGCCCGATCATCATGAACGGGCTGACGAACGGGACCTGCGACAGGGCGGTCACCCAGCCGGACTGGATGTCGAGGAGGCCCATCGCCGCGTAGACGCCGATGAGATAGCCGCCCGTGGACACGAGGGTCATCGGCATCACGGCCGCGCTGATGTCCTCCATCCGGCTCACGAGCGAGCCGGCGGCGGCGTACAGCGACGCGTAGATCAGGAACCCCAGCACGCCGTAGATCCCGAAGAACAGCAACAGCCCGATGGTCAGGCCCTCCGGCAGCTCGGTGGCCGCGCCGGCCGTTCCGAGGATCGTGTCGGCAACGGGGCCCTGGACCAGGAGCGCGACCACCCCGGCCAGCACCACGGCGGCGTACTGGGTGAAGGCAACCGCCCCGACACCGAGGACCTTGCCGGTCAGGAGCTGGAACGGGCTGGCGGCGTTGAGGACCACCTCCATCACCCGGGACGACTTCTCCTCGACCACGCTCATGGCGATCCAGTTGCCGTACATGATGATGATCATGAAGATCAGGATGGTCATCCCGAAGGCGAGCATGTCCCGGCCGACCATGCTCACCGTGTCCTGGGTCGGCTCCGTCTTCGCCGGATCGGGCCAATCGGCCACGAAATCGGCTGGGAGATAGATGGCGGCCTGGTCGTCAGGAGCGACTCCGAGACGTGCCAGGCGATCGCCATACGCGATCGTGTTCGACGCCTGTCGGACCATTGACGCCGTGGAGCCCGTCGAATTCTGGTTCGAGTAGTACGTGAACTTGAGCTCGCCGTCGGGCGCGCGACCGATCTCGAGCAGACCGGCGTACTCGTTCCTGTTCGTGGCTTCGCGAGCAGCGGCGAGGTCCGTGACCTTCGAGACCGTGAAATCCGGCGTGTGGTTGGTGCTCACCTGAGCCGACGGCGTCGCCGGGTTGAGGAGCGCGGTCAGCGTCGTGACGGGGTCGGTGGACAGGTCCGGAGCCGCCACGTACACAGCGACCTTCTCGGTCATGTTCCGATCGGCGTAGCGAATGATCACCGGCAGGAACGCGATGACCGCGACGCCCAGCACGAGCAGCACCGTCCCGAAGATGAAGCTCCGGGTCCGCACGCGAACGGTGAATTCGCGGCTCGCGATGTTGACGATGTTTCGCAGGTTGCTCATCGTGCCGCCTCCTCGGCCGCCGCCAGCGTCCGTTCCTCGAGGTCGAGCGCGCCGACCTTCTCGACGAAGACTTCCTCGAGCGAAGGGTCGCCCACTTCGAATCGGAGCACGTCGCCGCGGGCCTGGGCGGCCCGGAGCACGGCCTGCGGATCGGCGCCGGCGTCAACCTGCAATTCGGTGAAGTCGTGGCCGGGTCGCGTCACCGTGACGTGCGGCAGCGACAGGAGCCAGCTGCCGTTGCCGTCGCCGGCCGTCGCCACGCGGATGACCTGGTGGCCGGTCGAGCGCTTGACCTCGCGGGTCGTTCCGGCGGTCACGACCCTCCCGTGGTCGATGATCGCGACCGAGTCGCACAGCTCCTCGGCTTGATCGAGCTGGTGCGTGCTGAACAGGATCGTCTTGCCCCGATCGCGCATCTCGGTGAACGCGGACTTGAGCATGGCCACGTTGACCGGGTCGAGCGCCGCGAACGGCTCGTCCATGAGCAGCACGTCGGGGTCGTGGAGGATGGTCGCGATGTACTGGACCTTCTGCTGGTTGCCCTTCGACAGGCTCTCGGCCTTGCGATCCGCGAACTCCGCGATCCGGAACCGCCTGAGCCAGGCGACGGCCTCCTTGCGGGCTTGCGACCGCGACATGCCGTAGAGCGAGGCGAAATAGACGAGCTGGTCGACCACGGGCATCCGCGGGTAGAGACCGCGTTCTTCCGGCATGTAGCCCCACACACGACGCGGCCACGTCTCCGCCGGCCGATCCTTCCAGCTCACCGTTCCCTCGTCGGCCCGGAGGAATCCGAGGACGATCCGCATGGTGGTCGTCTTGCCGGCGCCGTTCGCCCCCAGGAACCCGAAGACCTCGCCTGGTCTGACGGTCAGGCTGATGCCATCGAGCGCCTGGACGTCGCCGAACGCCTTTCGTAATCCGTCGATGTGCAGCATGGTTCCCCTCGACAACGTGAGTGCACCGGCACCGAGGATGGTGGTGCCCGCGGCCGGCCGAGAAGAGTCTTCGGTCACGTTCTTGTATGGCTCGAGGTCCCGGCTGGATCGTGGGCATCACGTCGTGACGGGCTGCAATCCGATTGATAGACGGCGTTCGGTCGACGGACTGGTTGGCGGTGCTCGCCACCCCTACCGTCGAGCCACGCCCACCTGGGCATCGGCCAGCCGTAGGGAGACGCGCCATGGACGACATCAAGAAGACTTACCGCGAGGGCGAGCAGGCCACCAAGGAGGCCTGGCGGAACCGCGACGGCGAGGACCTCGGCGATGCGGTCGGCAACACCGGCGACGAGATCCGGAAGAACCTCGGGAACGCGGGGGACGACCTCCGAGACGCCGACGACCAGGCTTACCGGCAGGATCCGGCCAAGCCGTAGCCGACCCCACCGACCGGGGAACAGCCCTCGCCCGTCACGTCGGGCGGGGGCTGTTCATGTCCGATCGCATGGGCAACTGCCGGACACCGCCTGCCGTTGTCACGGGTTTGGGAGCCGCGCACGCCTCCAAGGTGGATGGCGCGCAAGCGTGGCCACGGCATCGTGTCCATACGGCGACGCAGTCTGTGGCGCCGGCTCGGAAGGAGAGACCGACCATGCTGTGGACCATCCTTGTCGTCATCCTCGCACTCTGGTTGCTGGGCTTCATCGGGAGCATCGGTGGCGCCGCGATCCACTTGCTGCTCGTGCTGGCGGCGATCGTCCTGGTCGCCCAACTGGTGAACGGCCGGTCGTCGACGGTCTGACCGAAGGCGTCGCGCTGCCGGGACGCTGTCCCGGCTGATGACATCTCCAACGAAGAGCACGCGCTCGGCGCGTGCTCTTTCCAGCCTGTCCGTGACAGGGTCAAGCGCCACGGACGAACGGGACGGCGCGCTCGACGCTGGACGATCGGTACCCGCGGAGCCGAAACGGGGGTTCGGCCGCTCCGGCTCGTCGCCAGGGCGCGTACCCCCAACACCGTCAGCGGGGCGTCGTCCAGGCCATCACCGGGCGCCAGCGCGTCGCCAGCGCGTCGCCGGTGCCCGCCATGTCGTCACGACGATCGGCAGGTCGGCCGGGTCGCGCGGATCTGTGTTCCGTGTATCGGAGGGTACCGACCCGGTCACGAGCGGCGTCCAGCAGGCTTGCCGCTCCCGGACGGATCCCCCGACGCCGGTGCGGGCTGCGGCGCCGCGGGTCGCTGCTGTGCACCGGTGTCCCGCCCGGCTGCGGCGTTCGGCCCGGCCGCGGCTCCCATCTCCCGCTCGGTCGCCTCGGCGAGCTCGTTGAACTCCTGCTCGTGCGCCGTCAGCTCGGCCTCGGTCGCGTGGTCGAGCGCCACGAATTCGTTGCGTGCGTCAGCGACCGCCCGGATCAACTCGTCGAGCTTCAACTGCGTGGCCTTGGACTCGCGGTTGGCGCTGTTCTGGATGACGAAGACCATCCAGAAGGTGATGACGGTGGTGGTCGTATTGATGAACAGCTGCCACGTGTCGGAGAAGCTGAACAGGGGCCCGGTGAGGCCCCAGGCGACGACCAGCGCGACCGACGCGGCCAGCGCCGGCAGGGACCCGAGGGCGCGCGTGACGCCGTCGGCGATGCGATCGAATCGTGGGCCGAGGCCCTCTTCTGCTTGCATCGCGTGATCCTCCACGCTTCGGGCCATCCGGCGCGTGACAGCGGATGGCGATGGCATTGCAGTCGTGCGTGACCCATCAACTGTCACGCTGCTGTGAGCGCCAGGAGGGACCGGTCGATGCCAAGCACCCGCCGGCGCGTCGACGCTGGAGATGCACCACCGTCCGCAGCGGAGGATCTGCTGATGCCACGCCAGGCCCGGACCGACAAAGGCGAACGCCAGTACGAGCACATCAAGGAGCCCTACCAGGACCGCGGGGTAGGGGGCCGAAGCCGAGGAGCGGGCCGCACCGACCGTCAACAAGGAACGCCGAGAGCACGGCTAGACGAAGGCGCAGCGTGTACGCCGGCCGTGACCCGAGGCTCCAGCAGGGCGGAACGGCGGCGGTCCGAGCAGTCCGGCCGCGGGCCGCCGCCGCCGGGCTGGTGGCCGACCCGGAGATGGCCGGCGCGTCCTCAGACGGCGGGCGTAGCTTCCCGCGCGTTCGACTACGCTTCGGCGTGCGCCGGAGTGGCGGAATCGGCAGACGCAGCGGACTTAAACTCCGCGGAGGGGCGACCCTCGTCCGGGTTCAAATCCCGGCTCCGGCACCACACCGCCCGGATCGGCCGACACCGACGCCTAGCGGCGTTTGCGGAACAGGCCGCCCGACCGGCGCACCTCGGCCAGCTGCGGAGCGCCGGTGCGGTCGAGCCCGAATGCCGTGGCGCTCAATCGGACGAGGCGTTCGGCCGCGATCGATCGCGTCGCCCCGATCACGACGGGGATGCCCTCGTTCACTGCCTTGAGGTAGATGAATGGGTCGTACGGGAGCTCCAGGGCGACCTTCGACCCGAGCGCATTCTCGACGTCGCGCAGCTTGAGGATCTCGCGAGCGAACATGTTGTTGAGCACGAACATCGCCTTCGAGCCCAAGCGCGCCGGTCTCGATCAGGTACTCGAGCAGGGCGTGCATGGCGTTGAGCGCGGCGATCTCCGGGTAGACCGGCAGCACGACCGTGTCGGCCCGCTCGAACACGGCCAGGACGCGCTCGTCAAGCGTCGATCCCGCGTCGACCACGATCAGCTCGTAGGCGTCGAACAGGGTGCCCAGGATCCGGTCGACGTGGGACGGCGTGATGGTCTCGGCCGCCTCCGGCTGCGCGGGGGCCGCCAGGACGTGGAGGCCGCTCGAGTGGGTCGTCGCGTAGGTCCGCAGGAGCTCGGCTTCGCGCAGTGCCGCCTCGTCGCGGATGATGTCGGCGAGTGTCCGCTTGGGCCGCAGGTTGAGATGGGTGGCCACCCCGCCGAACTGGAGCGCCAGGTCAACCAGCACCACCTGGTTCGGACGGCGCGCCGCCGCCGCAACCGCGATGTTGGTGGCGATCGTCGTCGTCCCGGCGCCGCCCTTGGGGCTGAACACGACGACCAGCCGGTGTGCCCGGGAGATCACCACGCCGTCGGATGAGATCGCCGACGGGTCCCTCGACCGCTTGAAGCGAAGGAGCAGGGCTTCGACCCGGGCCTCGAGCTCGCGGACATCGAGCGGGTGAGCCATGACGTCGTCGGCGCCGGCCTCGAGGAACCGGATGCGCTCCTCGACGTCGTCGCTGGCACTGATGCACATCACCGGAACCGCCGACAGGGACGGCGTTGCCCGGATCTCGGCGCAGATGTCGATTCCGCTTCGGACGCCGCTGGTGACGTCCAGGATCACGACCTGGTGATCTGGGGCCAGCCGGATCGTCTCGTCCGCAGTGGTGGCTCGTGTGACCGAGTACCCGGTTCCTGAGAGGATCGCCTCGACGCCGGCGTCGGCGACCGGATCGGTCTCGAACAGCAAGATGGAACTGGCGGGCACAAAGCCTCCGCTGCATTGAAGCCGATCGAGCTCGGCTCGCTGGTGATTGGCGGTGAGCATACAACGGCATCCCGGACGGACGAGGCGTCCGGCCGGCTCGTGCTAGACTCGGCGCCGGATCCTTTCCGCTCCGTGCCGGTCAGCCGTCAGCGGGGCATACCCACAGGAAGGAGCGATGCGCCGATGCGCCGCTACGAACTCATGCTTGTCATCAGCCCCGAGGTGGCGGACGACAAGAGCCAGGCCCTCGTCGACCGGACTACCCGACAGATCGTTGCGGCCGGGGGCCAGATCGTGAAGGTTGCCCCGTGGGGGCGCCGACGGCTGGCCTACCCCATCGATCGACATCGCGAGGGCTCCTACCAGATCATCCTGTTCGAGGCCCCGCCGGAGGCGATCACCGAGCTCGAGCACACCCTCCTGATCACCGAGGAGGTCCTGCGCCACCTGGTGACCCGCGTCGAGCGCCCGGTCAAGGCCGCCCGCCGCGACGGCGAGGAAGGGGAGCCCCTCGACGACACCGACCTGCCGTCCGGACTGGACGAGGAAGAGGACGAGGATCGCGGCGAGTTCATCGACGAGTCCGAGAGCGAAGCGGCGCCCGCCGCCATCGACTGAGGAGGATCACCGATGGCGTTCTGCAAGCTGATGATCATCGGCAATCTCGGGCGGGATCCCGAGATGCGCTACACGCCGACGGGCCGGCCGGTGACGCAGTTCACCGTCGCGGTCAACCAGAGCACGAAGAACCAGCAGACCGGCGAGTGGACCGAGGAGACCGACTGGTTCCGCGTGAGCGTCTTCGGTGACCGCGCCGAGCGGGCGGCCGAGCAGCTGCGCAAGGGGAACCGCGTGTTCGTGGAAGGTCGCTTCCGTACGCGTGAGTTCGAGGGCAACGACGGCCAGAAGCGCACGTCGCTGGACGTGACCGCCGACAACGTCATCAGCCTCGAGCGCCGTCCGCGCGACGAGGACGCGGCGTTCAGCGGCGCGCCTTCGGCAGGCTCCGGCGCGGCCGGCGGCCTGTCCGGCGGGAGCTCACGCCCAGCCGCCGACGACACCGACATCGACGACCTTCCCTTCTGATCAGGAGTCGCGACCATGCCACCCCCCGTCCGAGCAAAGAAGCGAGACGATTTCTACCGCGACCGGCGCCGCCGCAAGGTCTGTGCGTTCTGCGCGGACAAGACCGCCCAGATCGACTACAAGGAAGTGAATCGCCTCCGCCGCTACCTGTCGGAGCGAGCCAAGATCGAGCCGCGCCGCAAGACGGGCACGTGCGCCGGCCATCAGCGGGAGCTCGCCGTGGCGCTCAAGCGTGCCCGGCACGTGGCCCTGCTCCCGTACGCGCCGCAGCACCTCCGCCCATAGACCCGTCCGCCGTGTCGGAGGCTGCCTGGAAACAGGTTCCGGTCCGGGCCGGCCGGACGTGATCGTCGGACTCTGGATGATCGGCGGCGGAGCCGCCGCCGGGGTCTTCGGGTCGTTGCTCGGATTGGGCGGCGGCATCCTCATCGTGCCGCTGCTGACCCTCGGCTTCGGCCTGCCGCTCCGCGAGGCGGTCGGCGTCTCGCTCGTGTCGGTGATGATGACCAGCAGTGCCGCCGCCGGGGTCTATCTCGAGCGGCACGTCGCGAACCTGCGGCTGGGCATGACGCTCGAACTGTTCACCGCGATCGGCGCGCTCGTCGGCGGATCGATCGCCTTCCTGCTCGACGAGCGGCTCCTGTCGCTCCTGTTCGCGGCGCTTCTGGCGTATGTTGCCTTCACGATGCTCCGGGCACGAACCCGCGAAACCGTCAAGGGCGTCGAGACACCCGCGATCGATGTCGAATCGGAGGACCGGCCAGGGTCGCGACCGACCGCGCTGGAGCGGCTCGGTGGTGACGGCTACCAGGTGCGGAACCTCGGGCGCGGGGTCCTCGGGGCGCTGGGGGCGGGTGTCGCGTCCGCGCTGCTCGGCATCGGGGGCGGGATCATCAAGGTCCCGTTGATGCATCTCGCGATGGGCGTCCCGCTGCGCGTGGCCACGGCGACGAGCAACCTCATGATCGGCATCACGGCCGCGGCCAGCGCGGTCATCTACCTGATCCACGGTGGGATCGACCCCTTCGTGGCCGGTCCAACCGGGATCGGCGTGTTCATGGGGGCTACCGCCGGGTCGCGCCTCGGCCATCGGCTGGACCTGCGCTACCTCCGGATGCTGTTCGTCGTCGTCCTGGCCTACACCGCGTTCCAGATGCTCCTGCGGGCCGTCCAGTGACCGGCATCCACGCGGGCCGGGGCGCTCCAGGCCGAACGCCTGATCGGACGCGTCCTGACCGCGATCACCTATGTCTCGGTTGCCCTGCTCGTGGTCGGCGTCCTGCTGTTGATGGGAGCCGGCACGTCACCGACCTCCGGCGGACCGGGCATGGACCCCGGGCGTCTCGTCGCGGACGTGCTCGCCCTGCGACCAGCCGGGTTCCTCTGGCTGGGCCTGATCGCGGTGATCGCGGCGCCGATCAGCCGCGTGACCGTGGCCCTGCTGGCCTATGCCCGCGACCGGGACTGGCTGATGGTCGGCGTGTCGACGGCCATCCTCGTCGTGATCGCGATCGCGGTCGGCAGCGCCGTCGTGACCACGGTCTGACGATGGACGTCCTGACGCTCGCCATCGCCTTCGTCGTGATCCTGGCCGGGGCGGAGCTGTTCACCAACGGCATCGAATGGTTCGGGCTCAAGCTCGGCCTCGCGGAGGGTGCCGTCGGGTCCGTCCTGGCGGCGGTCGGCACGGCGCTGCCGGAGACGATGATCCCCATCATCGCGATCCTGTTCTCGGCCGGCGCCTCGTCGAGCGACGTCGGTGTCGGAGCGATCCTGGGCGCACCGTTCATGCTGGCTACGCTGGCCATGTTCGTGACCGGCGTGGCCGTCCTGATCGTCGGCCGGCACCGCTCGACCGGGGACGTCATGCGCGTGGACACGGTCGTCCTCGCCCACGACATGCGCTTCTTCGCCATCGCCTATGCCATCGCGATCGGGGCCGCGTTCCTGCCGGTCGACCCGACCTGGCTCAAGGGGATCGTGGCGGCGATCCTGGTCGGGATCTACTTCTGGTATGTCAAGGGCCACTTCGAGGCGGATCCGGATACGGATGCCGAGGACCTGGTCCCGCTCCGGCTGCGCCGGCTGGACGCCAACCATCACCGGGAGCATCCCGCGGTCCCGAGGCTGCGAGTGGTGAACCTCCAGGTCCTGCTGGCCCTCGGGCTGATCGTCGCCGGTGCCGCGTTCTTCGTCGACTCGGTGGAACACATCGCGGAGGCCCTGAATGTCGACGGGGCTCTCCTGGCCCTCGTCATCGCGCCGATCGCGACCGAGCTCCCTGAGAAGTTCAACTCGGTCATCTGGGTCCGCATGGGCAAGGACACGCTGGCGATGGGCAACATCACCGGCGCGATGGTCTTCCAGGCCACCATCCCGACGGTCGTCGCGCTGCTCTTCGCGCCGCACGCCTGGGTGGCGGCCCAGGGCTCGTATGTCGCGTTTGCCTCGGCCGGGATCGCCTTCCTGTCGGCCGCCTTCGTCTTCATCCCGATGGCCCGGCGGGGCACGCTTCGTGGCCGGGGCCTGCTGATCGGCGGCGTGTTCTACCTGGCCTACCTGACGCTCGTGATCGCGGTCATCAGTGGCCTGGTCGGCTGAGGTCGACCACCGGCCAGGCGGGTCCCGGCGGCCCGAGGCGTCCCGGCGGCCCGGGGCGGCTCCCGGTCGCTCCCGGACCCGCTGATATACTCGCGACACCCGTCTGCAGGAGCCACCGACATGCTCACCGAGAAGGCCGCCGCGTCGCCGGCACCGACCCCGCACCAAGCGCCCAGCCCGGCCGCGCTCGACGACCTGATCTGCTACTTCGAGGGCGATTGGGTTCCGATGCGCGACGCGAAGGTCAGCATCATGACCCACGCGTTCATGTACGGGACGGCGACGTTCGAGGGGATCCGGGCGTACTGGAACGCCGACCAGCATCGGCTCTACGGCGTCAGGATCCGCGAGCACGTCGAGCGGATCCGCCAGTCCTGCCGGATCCTGCTCATGAAGGACGTGCCGTCGGTCGACGAGCTGACCCGGCTCATCGTCGAGACGATCCGCCGCAACCACTTCGAGGTCGACGCCTACATCCGGCCGTCGTTCTACAAGTCCACCCGGGCCATCGGCGTTCGACTCCACGACCTCGACAACGAGCTCTACATCGTCGCCCTGCCGTTCGGGAACTACCTGGACACCGACACGGGCACGCGGCTGATGACGTCGTCCTGGCGGCGAAACGCGGACGAGGCGCTGCCGGCGCGCGGGAAGATCGTGGGCGGCTACGTCAACATGGCCTTCCAGAAGTCGGAAGCCGAGCTCAACGGCTACGACGAGGCGGTCGTGCTCACCGCGAGCGGCCACGTCAACGAGGCGTCGGCGGCCAACCTGTTCATCGTCCGCGACGGCGTCGCGCTGACCCCGCCGGTCAGTGACGACCTGCTCGAGGGCGTGACCCGCAAGGCCCTGATGGAGCTGCTGGCCAACGAGGGCATCCCGGTGACCGAACGCTCCATCGACCGTTCCGAGCTGTACGTGGCCGACGAGGTCTTCCTGTGCGGGACCGGCGTCCAGGTCTCCCCGGTCGTCGAGGTGGACCACCGCCCGGTCGGCTCGGGCGAGATCGGACCGATCGGACGCCTCGTGCGGGACCGCTATTTTGACGCGGTCCGGGGCCGGCTCCCCGAGTACGGCCACTGGCTCACGCCGATCGACTGAGGCGCCACCCGACGGCGCCGGCGCAGGGCGGTGCCGTCGGAGCGCGCGCTGCATCGATGAGATCGGATGCCGCCCTCGACCCACCGGATGTCGAGCGGCTGCGGGCGTGGACTCACGCCCGACAGGACCTCGGCCATCGCGCCGGTCACGTCCAGCAAGCCCTCGTCGACAGCCTCGCGGTCTACAGCGCGCATCCCAGCGCGCCACTGGCGCTGTGGGCGCGCTCCACGATGCTGTCCGCGGGCGACTTCGGTGCGCTCGAGACGAATCGTTCGGCGTTGCGGGTGGTCGCCATGCGCGGCTCGGCCTTCCTCGTCCCGACGGACCACGCCGACCGGATCGTGGCCGCCACCCGCCAGCCGCTGCGTGATTCGTACCTCCGCGGCCGAGGCCTGGATGCGGCGACCTACGACCGTTTGAAGCCGAGGGTCCTCGAGGCGCTGCGCGAACCGTCGACGCCGACGGCTCTGCGAGCCGCGCTGGGTGCGTACGCCGGAGGTGCGGACCCGTACTTCGCGATGCGCGCCATGGCGCGCGAGGGGCTGGTCATCAGGGTCGGAACCGGAAGGGTCCGGACCGATGACCTGCGCTGGGTCGCCACCGAGGCCTGGCTGGGCCGCCCGTTCTCGTCACCGGACCGGAGCGAGGCCCAGGCGTGGCTCGCGTCGGCGTATCTCGGGGCATTCGGGCCGGCACGCGAGGATGACTTCGCATGGTGGGCGGGCATCACCCGTGGCGAGGCGCAGCGCGCGATCGCGTCCGGTGCTCCCTTGGACGTAGGCGCAGGCCATTTCCTGCCCGCGGCCCTGGAGCCTGCGTGGCGCCGAACAACGCCGCTCGATCCCGGGCGGCTGGACGTGCTGCCGAAGTGGGATCCCTACGCGATGGGCTACGCGCCGGACGGTCGCCGTCGCTTCGTCGATGATGCCTACCTTACCTTGGCCTACAGCACTCCCGAGACCAGGGTCGGGGCGACCTCGGGTGATGGACTGCCGCTCGTGCTTCGCGCCGGCCGCGCCGTGGCGACCTGGAGCCATCGTCTCGACGGTGGACGGATGCACGTCACGCTGCAGCCATTCGGATCGGCGGCCGGGGCGGCGCGACGACTGTTGCGGGACACGCAAGCCGAGTTCGGCGCCATCGGCCGGTTCCTGGCGACCGAGGTCACCGTCTCGCTCTACGGCTGAGGCTCCGCCGGGACTACGGGCTCGGACGGCCCCCCTCAGGCCCGCGCCACGTCGGATCACCCGCTACGGCGAGACCGGCGGCTGCAGGTCCGGCGTAGATGCGCCGATCGTGACCACGATGTCGGCGCGGACGGCGCTGTCGGCCTTGGTCGTGACGGTCACGCCGAACGCCTGCTCGAGATAGGCGATGGTGCCGGCCAGCCGGGTCGAGGCCCCGTTGTAGACGACCACCGTGGTGTCCGGCCGCACGCCGCCCGACGGCTGCTGCCGGGGCGCCGACGCGGCCAGCCCGTAGTACTCGAGATAGGCCGCAAGGCGCGAGGCGCGATCGGCGCTGCCGGTGCTGTTGAGGACCCAGACCGTGGCGGCCTCCTCGGCCAGCTTCTCGCGCAGGACCTCGTCCGCCGGGTTGGCGGTGAATGCCGTGCTGACCGCGGCGCGGATCTTGTCGACGTACGGCTCGATGATGTAACCGCGGGGACTGTTCAGGTTCTCCTGCCCGTAGAGCGGGGGCGCGAAGACGTACGAGCGGATGTCCTTGGTGTCCACCTCTGAAGCGAGGCCGAGGAGCTTGTCGAGCTGGTCGATCGGCACGTCGGTGCGGACGGCCTTCTTGAGCGCCGTGATCAGCTCCGGCAGGCGGGGGATCAGGGCCTGTGGGTCGGCCTGCTCCCTGAGCGACAGCAGCACTCGCTGCTGTCGGGCGCCCCGGTCGAAGTCGGACGAGGTGTGTCGCGAGCGGGCGTACTGGAGCGCCTGGGCACCATCCATGTGCTGGATCCCGCTGGGGATGTAGATCCGTTCCAGGTTGCCGGTGTCGCCCGGGTAGCGATCGTCGACGACCGGGATCTGGACGTTGATCGTCACCCCGCCGAGGGCGTCAACGACCGCCTTGAAGCCTTCGAAGTTGACCTCGACGAAGTACTTGATATCGAGCCCGTAGAGGTTGCCGATGATCGCCTTCAGGCCGTTGTAGCCGCGCGTGACGTCGGTGCCGGGGAACAGGTCGGCACGGTTGCGTACCGAGGTGAACCAGGCATTGATCTTCTTCGGGTAGACGGGTCCGTAGGCCTGGCGGGCCGGTCCAGGTGGTGTCGGGATGTCGACCGTGTCGCGCGGCAGGCTGAACATGGCCACCTGCTTTGTCCCCGGGTCGATGGACACGACGATCAGGGTGTCCGTGTTGTAGGTGCCCTCCTTCGGGCGCTGGTCGGTCCCGATGAGCAGGACGTTGAGCCGCTCCTTGCCATCCCACGGCGGGATCGTGACGTTCGGGACCGCGCTGCCGACCACGCTCGGTTCTGGTTCGGCCGAGGCGATCGAGTCCCCGGGTGCGGGCGTCGAACTCGTGTCGACGTCGCACACGGGCTCGTTCTGCCCGCCCACGAAGATGCACCCGCTGTTCAACAGGTCGAGGGCCAGCATGTCGTAGCGGGCGACGGCCACGTGGGTGCCGGCCATGACCAGCAGGACGGCCAGCAGCCCCGCGATCGAGAGCGGCTGGCGCGGCAGCCTGACCCGCCCGAGCCGCCCGTCGCCCGAGGCCTGGACCGCGTTCATGAACTGGGCCACCCGGTAGGCGTCGATGATCGCCACCAGGCGATAGAGCAAGGCGATCAGGTTGGCGGCGAAGGCCGAGCTCAGCAGGAGCGGGTTCAGGGCGAGTCCGACGAGTTCGATCCGGTCCAGCCGGAGGACGATCCCCGCCAGCAAGGCGATCACCAGGATCGGCGCCGCCGCAAAGGCCAGCGCGCGACTGGGCGCGCCGGCATAGAGATGGCCGAGACCAGGAAACAGGAGCGACAGGAAGGCCGCCGCGAACGGCGACCGCGTGCGCGGTCGGGCGTCCTGCGGCTCGTGCATCGCGGGTAGGATACTCGGGCCGCCGATTCCAGACGCCCGCGCCCGGGGTGCAGGCGGCACGACCCCACCTGTCCAGTCTCGAGGCCCGATGTTCCAGCCCGTCAACGCCAAGCCCGACCTCGTCGCGCAGGAGCACGAGATCCTCGCCATGTGGCGCGAGCGGCAGACCTTCGCTCGCCTGCGTGCCCAGAACGCGGCCGGCCCGCGCTGGAGCTTCCTGGACGGTCCGATCACGGCCAACAACCCGATGGGCGTCCACCACGCCTGGGGCCGGACTTACAAGGACGTCTTCCAGCGATACCACGCGATGCTCGGCGAGAACCAGCGCTGGCAGAACGGGTTCGACTGCCAGGGCCTGTGGGTCGAGGTCAACGTCGAGCGCGACCTGGGATTCACGAGCAAGCGCGACATCGAGGCGTACGGCATCGCCGAGTTCGTGTCGCTGTGCAAGCAGCGCGTGCTGACCTACGCGGCGCGCCAGACCGAGCAGTCGGTCCGGCTCGGGATGTGGATGGACTGGAACGACCCGGACGAGCTGCGCCGGTTGCGCGACATGCTCGCCGACGACCCGGCCCAGCCGGCGACCATCAACGGTGTCCACGGTCCGGTCCAGGACACCGCCGAGATGCTGGTCGGCCGCCTCGGGATGCTCGACGTCGGCGGGAGCTACTTCACGTTCAGCAACGAGAACAACGACCTGATCTGGGGCTTCCTGGCCGAGTGCCACCGGCGCGGCTGGATCTACAAGGGCCACGACACCATGCCCTGGTGCGCCCGCTGCGGGACGGGCCTCTCCGAGATGGAGATGAACGAGGGGTACGCCGATCGCGAGGATCCCGGGCTGACCGTCCTGTTCCCGCTGGTCGCCCGGCCCGGGGAATCACTCCTCGTCTGGACGACGACGCCGTGGACCCTGACGTCGAACGTGGCCGCCGCCGTGGGCGCCCATCTCTCGTATGTCCGGGTGCGCCAGGGCGACCGGACGTTCTGGCTCGCCAAGGGGACGGTCAAGACCGCCCTGTCGGGCGAGTACGAGGTCCTCGAGGAGCGGCTTGGGGCGGATCTCGTCGGCTGGCAGTACGACGGGCCGTACGACGACCTGCCCGCCGTCAAGGCGGCCTTCGTGGCGGACGGGTACCGCCATCGTGTCGTGCCGTGGAGTGAGGTCGGCGAGGACGAAGGCACGGGCATCGTCCACGTGGCGCCCGGTTGCGGCGCCGAGGACTTCCAGCTCGGCCGCGAGCTCGGGCTGCCGGTCATCGCACCGCTCGACGAGAGCGGGATCGTGGTCGACGGGTTCGGATCGTTGACCGGGCGCGACGTTCGCGACGTCACCGAGCCGATCGTCGAGCACCTCAAGCACGAGGGCCGGTTCTACCGCGTCGAGCCGTACCACCACCGCTACCCGCACTGCTGGCGCTGCGGCACGCCGCTCGTGTTCCGGCTCGTCGATGAATGGTTCATCAGCATGGGCCCGGTCTACGACAAGCCGCGGGCCGAGCTGTCGCGCGCGGAGGTCGATGCCAGCCTCCGCTACCAGATCATGGAGGTGGTCGACCAGATCCGCTGGATCCCGGGCTTCGGTTACGAGCGTGAGCTCGACTGGCTGATCAACATGCGCGACTGGATGATCAGCAAGAAACGCTACTGGGGCCTGGCGCTCCCGATCTACGACTGCGTCGCGTGCGGGCGCTTCGACGTCGTCGGCGGGCGCGATGAGCTACGCGAGCGCGCGGTCGAGGGCTGGGCGGCGCTCGAGGGCCACACGCCCCACCGCCCGTTCGTGGACGCCGTGAAGGTCGCCTGCTCGTCGTGCGGGGCACCCACGGCACGGATTGCCGATGTCGGCAATCCGTGGCTCGACGCCGGGATCGTGCCCTTCTCCACGCTCCATTTCCGCGAGGATCCGGAGTACTGGGCGCAGTGGTACCCGGCCGACTTCATCACCGAGAGCTTTCCCGGCCAGTTCCGGAACTGGTTCTACTCGATGCTGGCGATGGGCACCGTCCTCCGTCGGGAGCCGCCGTTCAGGACGATCTTCGGCTATGCCACCTTGTTCGCGGAGGACGGCCGGCCGATGCACAAGAGCTGGGGCAACGCGATCGACTTCGACGAGGCCGCCGAGCGGATGGGCGTCGACGTCATGCGCTGGCTGTACACGACGGCACGACCCGACGACAACATGCGGTTCGGGTGGCACGCCGCCGACGCGGCCCGCCGCGAACTGCTGGTCCTGTGGAACGTGTACGCCTTCTTCGTGACCTACGCTCGACTCGCGGAGTGGTCGCCATCGGCTGCCACGGCCCGGCCGACGGCACCTCGGGAGACGCGGCCGGTCCTCGATCGCTGGATCGTGTCGCGGACGAGCGCGACGGCGGCCGAGGTCGGTCAGCGCCTCGCAGACTTCGACGCCCTCGCCGCGACGCGGGCCGTCGCCCGGCTGATCGACGAGTTGTCGACCTGGTACCTGCGTCGCTCCCGGAAACGGTTCGCCCGCGATGGCAGCAGCGATGCCGCGAGCGCGTTCGCCACGCTCCACACCGCGTTGCTGACCATCGCCCGGATCGCGGCGCCGATCCTCCCGTTCCTGTCCGAGGCCATCTACCAGAACCTGGTCGACGGGGAGGCGGACGACCGGGCCGAGATGAGCGTCCACCTGACGCCGTACCCGACGCCGGCAGCCGGCGACCGCGACGAATCGCTCGAGGCGTCGATGGCCGTCGCGATCAGGGCGGTCGAGCTCGTCCGGACGCTCCGCGCGCAGGCCGGGCTCCGCACGCGACAGCCGATCGCCAGGCTATGGCTTGCCCTGCCTGGGGGCGAGATGGTCGAGCGCGAGGCCCTGCTGTCGCTCGTCGCCGACGAGGTCAACGTGAAGTCGATCGAATTGATCGGCGACGAATCGGAGCTGGTCGAACGCCGCGTCAAGGTGCTCCTGCCACGCATCGGGAAGCGGCTTGGGCCGAAGGTCCCGGAGGTCATGGCCGCCGCGCGCGAGGGACGGTTCGCGCTGCTGCCCGACGGATCAGTCGAGCTGGCCGGCGTGCGCCTCGCCCCCGACGAGGTGGAGATCCAGGCGTCGCCGAAGCCGGGGACGGCGGTGGCCAACGACCAGGGCCTCGTCGCCGTCATCGACACGCAGCTGACGCCCGAGCTGCGCGCCGAGGGCGACGCCCGGGAGCTCCAGCGGGCCGTCCAGGACCTTCGTCGCGAGGCCGGTCTCGCCCTCGACGACCGGATCGCGTTGTGGGTCGGACCGGTGCCGGAGGCGGTCGCCGGCCACCTGGACGCCGTCGCCACGGAGACCCTGGCCGAGCTCGCGGTTGGGGAGCCCACGGCGGACGTCCAGCACCGGGCGACGGTCGAGCTGGATGCCGGGCCAGTGCTCATCGCATTGCGCCGGCAAGCGGTCGGCGCGTAGGCTGGGCTGACGGTGGCAGACGAGGCAGCGACTCAAGGCGTGGCGCGCCGCGCGCACTGGGCGGTCTTCATGGGGTTGGCGGGCACGATCGTGGTGCTCGACCAGCTGACGAAGGCGTGGCTGCAAGCCAACTTCGCGCCCGGGCAGGTCGCCGAAGTGCTGGGCGACACCGTCCGGCTGGTCTTCGGCCAGAACTCGGGCGCCCTGTTCGGCATCTTCCGCGACCAGGCGCTGCTGTTCGCGCTGGCGTCGCTCGGCGTCGTCGGGCTGATCGTGGCCTATCACGGCCGCTCCGCCCGGAGTCTCTACCTGTCGGTCGCGCTGGGCTTCCTGCTGGGGGGCGCGATCGGGAACCTGATCGACCGGCTCCGTCTCGGCTACGTGGTCGACTTCGTCGACATCGGGATCGGCAACGTGCGCTTCTACACGTTCAACGTCGCGGATGCGGCGATCAGCACGGCCATCGTCCTCCTGCTCGCCGTCGCCATCGTGCCGAGCCTTGCCCGGATCGTGGATTCCCGATTCGATGGTTGACCCCGCACCCGCCGCCGGCGTCCGCCTGATGCGGGTCCCCGCTGGGACCGGGCGGGCGGGCGGACCGCTACGTGGCGGATGCGACCGGGCTGTCGCGGAGCTTCGTGCAGAAGCTCATCTCGGACGGTCGGCTCACGGCCGGCGGCGAGCCGCTCCGGGCCAACACGATCGTGGCCGCCGGCACGGAGCTCCGCCTGGACGTCCCCGAGCCCATCGCGCTCGACCTCGTCCCGGCGCCAGAGATCGTCCTGCAGGTCGTCTACGAGGACGATGACGTCCTGATCGTCGACAAGCCGGCCGGGCTGGTCGTGCACCCGGCGCCGGGCCATGCGGACGGGACCCTGGTCAACGCACTCCTCGCCCACGGCGGCGGCATGGAATGGGGCGGAATCGCCGGCGTGCAACGGCCCGGGATCGTCCATCGCCTCGATCGGGACACGAGCGGGCTGATCATGATCGCCCGAACCGACCGGGCCCAGGCGTCGCTCATGGGCCAGCTCAAGGCGCGCCGGGTCAAGAAGACCTACCTGGCCCTGGTCCAGGGCAACGTCGCAGCCGCCGTCGGACGGATCGAGGCGCCGATCGGCCGGGACCCCAGGCACCGAACCAGGATGGCCGTGGTCCCGGACGGCAGGCCGTCGGTCACCGGCTATCGAGTGCGCGAGCGGTTCGACGGGTGGTCACTGCTCGAGCTCGACCTGGTGACGGGACGAACCCATCAGATCCGGGTCCACCTCGACGCGATCGGGCACCCGGTCGCCGGCGATCCGGTCTACGGCACGGGAACATCGCGACGCGGGCCGGCCGGGCTCGGCCGGCTCTTCCTCCACGCGTGGCGGCTCGAGCTCAACGCCCCGTCCGACGGGCACCTGATCCGCGCAACGGCAGCGCTCCCGGCCGAGCTGGAGCACGCGCTCGAGCTGTTGCGCGAGCCCGTCCGTTGAGCCACCCGCCCGATCCCCGAACGACCGGCGACCCCACCGCCGGCGGGATGCTGGTCATCATCTCCGGGCCGAGCGGCGTGGGCAAGAACACCATCATCGACGCGCTCCGCCAACGGCCGCGCGATCCCGACTACCACTACGTCGTGACCTGCACGACTCGAGCCCGGCGACCCGGTGAGATCGACGGGGTCAACTACCAGTTCCTGACGAAGCCGGAGTTCCTTGCGCTGCGCGACAGCGGCGGGCTGCTCGAGTTCAACGAGGTCTACGGGAACTGGTACGGGACGCCACGCGCCCAGGTCCGCGAGGCCCTGGCGGCCGGTCGGGACGTCATCCTCACGATCGACGTGCAGGGCGCGCAGCAGGTCAAGGAGGGCGTCGCCGACGCGCTCCTCATCTTCGTGGTGCCGCCATCACTCGAGGCGCTCTTCAGGCGGCTGCAGGCCCGCGCCACCGAGACCGCGGACCAGCTCGACCTGCGCCAACGGAGCGCCGCAATCGAGCTGGCGCGCCAGGACGACTACGACTACGTGGTGACCAACGAGGACGGACAGGTCGAGCGGACGGCCCAACGGATCGACGAGATCATCGCCGATGAGCATCGCCTCCATCCATTCCGCCTCGTCCGGTTGTAGGTCGTCGTGACCCTCGGTCTCGACGAGCCGGGACCGGCCCGGTCGCCGGGGACCCTCACCGGACGACTGGTCGACGTCGCCGTCGACGCCGCCGGCGCCCGCGCCCAGACCTACACCTACTCGGTCCCGCACGATCTCGCCGACCTCGAAGCGGGCGAGGCCGTCCTGGTCGAGTTCGGACGGCGCCAGGCACTCGGTATCGTCGTCGCCGAGACCGATCGGCCGCCGGCCGCCCAGCCCCGCCCGATCGTCGCGCGGGTCCGCGCCGACGGTCCGCTGCTACCGCCGCTGAGCCTGCGGCTCGGCGCCTGGATCGCGGCGCACTACCTCGCGCCGCCGGCCCTCGTCCTGCGGGCGATGCTCCCGCCCGGGCTGCTGGAGCGGCTCGAGCTGATGGCGGAGCGCCTGCCCGACGAGCTCGGCGGGGTGCCGGCGGGCGCAGGAAGGCCGGGGAGCAGCGAGCATCGAGACCCGGCCAGCGCCGACCTGCTCGAGCAGCTCGACCACGGACCGCGGGCGGTGCGAGACCTGGCCGGACCGGACGGACGGGCCGGCCTGCTCCGACGGCTGCGCGCCCTCGAAGCGGAGCATCTCGTCTCGCTCGAATGGACGCTCACCGGGGCCAGTGCCGGTCCTCGCTTCGAGCGGTGGCTTCGGATCCACGCGGCCGGCCGGGCCGCGATCGCCCCGGATGCGCGCCCGGCCGGCCGCCCGCTCGGTCCGCGCCAGGTTGCTGCCCTCCGGGAGCTGGCCGCCGGACCGACCGGCGAGTTGCCGGCGGCGGAGCTTGCCGGCCGTCACGGCCAGGCGGCCATCGCGGGGCTCGTCCGGCGCGGTCTGCTGCAGGCGGAGGTCCGGGAACGGCCTCGCCGGCCGCTCGCCGCACGCCCGGTCGGACTCCGTGGCGGGCGGCCTCCGTCGAGCGACCTGCTCGCGTCGCAGGCGGACGCGGTCCGACGAATCCGCGGTTCCATCGCCGCCCGCGAGTACCGACCCCTGCTGCTCGACGGGGTGACGGGTGCCGGCAAGACGGCCATCTACGTGGAGGCGATCGCGGCCTCGCTGGAGGCCGGGCGTCCGGCTCTCGTCCTCGTTCCCGAGATCGCCCTGGCGCTGCCGCTCGTGGATCGCCTGCGCGCCGACCTCGACGCCCGCGTCGCGCTGCTCCACTCCGGGCTGGGTGACGGTGAGCGCGCGGACGAATGGCGCCGGATCCGGTCGGGCGACGTGGACATCGTGGTCGGTACGCGAACGGCGGTCGCGGCGCCCCTCGCCGACGTGGGGCTGGTGATCGTCGACGAAGAGCACGAGGCGGCGTACAAGAGCGACCGGACGCCCCGACTGCAGGCGCGCGACTGCGCGATCCAGCTCGCGGCACTGGCCGGTGCGGCCGTCGTCCTCGGCTCCGCCACCCCGGCCGTCGACAGCGTCGGGCGCGTGGCGTCGGGTGCGTACGATCGAGTCGTCCTCGACGTCCGGCCCGTGGGACGCCCCCCGACCGTCGAGATCGTGGATCTACGGGCAGAGCTCGCCGCGGGGCAGCGCGGCCTGCTGTCGAGGTCGCTGACCGCGGCCCTCGCCGGGCTCGACGCCGCCGCCGGCGACCAGGCGATCCTCGTGCTCAACCGCCGGGGGACCGCGTCCGTGGTCCTGTGTCGCGACTGCGGCCACGTCCAGGCCTGTCCGGACTGCGACCGGCCACTCGTCTACCACCAGGCCGGCACCACCCTGCGCTGCCATCACTGCGGCCGGGCGACGCCCGTCGCCACGCGCTGTCCGGGTTGCGGCTCGCCGCGGATTCGCTACCTGGGTGGCGGCACCGAGCGGCTGGAACGCGAGGTCCGCGAGGCGCTGCCCGGCCTTCGCGTCGGACGGCTCGATCGAGATGTCGCCGAGCACCGTGGCGCCGCCGAGCGGGTGGTCGACGCCTTCTCCGAAGGCCGCCTCGACGTGCTGGTCGGGACGAGCTTGGTGGCCAAGGGCCTCGACATCCCGGCCGTGACCCTGGTCGGCGTCGTCTCGTCCGACGTGGCGCTCAACCTGCCCGATGAACGGGCCGCCGAGCGCACCTACCAGCTGCTGGTGCAGGCCATCGGGCGGGCGGGGAGGGGAGCCCGGCCCGGTCATGCGATCGTCCAGACGTACCAGCCGGAGCATCCGGCGATCGTGGCCGCGGCGACGGGACGACGCGAGATGTTCTACGACACCGAGCTGGACCTGCGTCGGCGGTTCGGGTCGCCGCCGTTCGGGCGGCTCGTGAAGCTGACCGTCGGGCTGGCCGATCCGCGGGCGGCCGAGGCCGAGGCCGTCTCGACGGCCGAGCGCCTGCGGTCCCTGGCGAAGGCGAGTGGTGCTCGCACCACCGTCGTGGGGCCGGCACCCGCGTACATCGCCAGGCGGGCGGATCGCTGGCGCTGGAACGTCGTCCTTCGAGGCGACGACCCGGTTGCCCTGCTCGGCGGCGGTCTCGATGCCCCGTGGTCAGTGGACGTCGATCCCGAGTCGTTGCTCTGATCGGTGACCTTCAGCAGATGACCGGTCGGCCGGATCATGCGACGATGGCCGGCCAGCAGCAGAGGAGACCGGCGATGACCGAATCGACCACGCCGCCGCCCCCGGAGGAGCGCGCGGCAGACGAGACCTTCACCTGGACGGAGCCTGCCCCCTCGCACGGCGGGCCGGGCCAGGCCGGGACGGCCGCGGCCGGCATCCTCGAGTCGGTCCGCGACGCGGTCGACGAGCTGGCCGAGCGCGCGGGGCCGTCCGTCCGCGAGTTCTCGGCCCGGGCGGCGGAGCTCGCGGCGATCGCGGCCGACCGCGCGGTGCCGCTGGCGAAGCGGGCCGGCGAGGCGACCGCCGACGCGAGCGGCAAGCTCGCCACGTTGTCGCGGAGCTGGGCGGCCGACCTGCGGGCCAGCGCTCCAGCCGGCGGGGCGGCTCCCACCGGGACCACTCCGACGGAACCCGGCCACGAGACCCATGAGCCGGCAGGCGGCCACGAAGGCGGCGGCGACGAAGGCGCCGGCGGGTTCGAGGAACCGACGGCCTGACCCGATCCGGGGCTTGGATATACTCCGCGCCATGAGTGTCCGCCCCATCGTCCTTCTCGGTGACCCGCGCCTTCGCCTGAAAGGCAAGCCGGTCGACAGTTTTGGCAAGTACCTGCACGGCCTGCTCGACGACCTTGCCCACACCATGCGCGACGCGCCCGGTGTCGGGCTCGCCGCGCCGCAGCTCGGCGAAGCGCTCCAGGCCTGCGTCGTCGAAGTCGAGAACCACCTCTACGAGCTGGTGAACCCACGGATCGTCCGGTCCACCGGCGACGACCGTGATCTGGAAGGCTGCCTGTCGATCCCTGGCTACGTCGCCTACGTGACGCGCCGCGAGCGAGTCTGGGTCGTGGCCCAGGATCGCCACGGCAAGAAGATGAAGGTCGCGGGGTCCGGCCTGCTCGGACGGGCGCTCCAGCACGAGCTGGACCACCTGGACGGGAAGCTGTACATCGACTACCTCGATTCGATGGACGAGCTCCTGCCGGTCGGCGCCGGCTCAGCCGATGACGACGAGGATGGCCGGGCCGCAGACGCCGAGGAGCACGCCCCGGCGTTCGCGTGAACGACGATCCGGCGCCGCGCCCGGCGCGGACCAGGACGCTGTTCCTGGGGTCGGGAGCGTTCGCCGTCCCGATCCTGGACGCGCTCGTCGAGGCACCCGGCGCCGAGGTGATCGGGGTCGTCAGCGCTCCCGATCGCCCGAGTGGTCGCCATGGCGAGTTGACCTCCGTACCGGTCGCGCGGCGCGCACGCGAGCTCGGATTGCCGTTGCTCCAGCCGGCGCGGGTCCGGTCGACCGAGGCCGTGGCCGCGATTTCGGCCCTTCGCCCGGATCTCGGCGTGCTCGCCGACTACGGGCAGATCATCCCGGCGTCCGTCCTGTCGGTCCCTCCACACGGGATCCTCAACGTCCATCCATCGGCGCTCCCGCGGCATCGCGGCGCCTCGCCGATCGCGGCCACGATCGCGGCCGGCGACCCGGTCGCCGCTGTGACCGTGATCCGCATGGACGAAGGGCTCGACACCGGCCCGATCGTTGCGAGCGAATCGTGGCCGCTGACCGGACACGAAACGGCACCGGATCTCGAAGCGGCGGCCGCGCGTCGCGCTGCCGTGCTGCTCGTGGACACCGTCGACGGGTGGCTCGCCGGCCGGCGGCAGGCGGTACCCCAGGCCGCCATCGGCGTGAGCCTGACCCGCCCGCTCCGCCGCGAGGACGGCCGGCTCGACCCGAGCCGCGGCGCGGCCGAGCTGGAGCGACAGATCCGCGCCTACCAGCCTTGGCCAGGCAGCTTCGTGGAGACCGGCGAGGGACGGCTGATCGTCCATGCCGCCCAGGTCTCGCCCGGCCTGGCCTCGGATGTGCCGGGCCGAATCGAAGCGGACGCTGACGGCCTCGCCCTCACGACCGCCGATGGGCGGCTGCGCCTGCTCGACGTCCAGCTGGCCGGAAGGCGCCGGACCGACGCACCGTCGCTCCGTCGCGGATCGCCGGCGCTGGCCGGACAAGCGATCATGCTGCGCTAGCATCGTCTCGATCATGACGCGTGCCAGCCTGCCCACGATCGCGGGCGCCAACAGTCCGGCGACCGGCGCCGGCGATGGCGCCCGGCTCGCGCTGCCGGGCCTGTCCGGGCTCGAGCCCGAGACCTTGGCCGCCTGGCTGCGCGACCGCGGTGAGCTCTCGTACCGGGTGCGCCAGGTCAACGACGCCGTCTTCGGTGGGACGGTCACTTCCATGGATGGCATCGCCACGCTGCCCGCCGCGCTCCGACGCGACCTGGCCTCGGCGTTCCGCTTCGACACCCTCGTCGACACGGACCTTCGCGCGACCGACGGCGACCTGACGGAGAAGGCGCTGCACAGCCTGGCGGATGGATCGCTCATCGAGTCGGTGCTCATGCACTACCCGGCGCGACGCGGAGCTCGTGAGCGGCACACGCTGTGCATCTCCAGCCAGGCCGGCTGCGCCGTGGGCTGCCCGTTCTGCGCGACCGGCGAGCTCGGCTTCGGGCGCGACCTGCAGACCGCCGAGATCGTCGACCAGGTCCGCCACGCCTCGCGCCGGTTGATCGCCACGGGCCGGCGGCTGACCAATATCGTGTTCATGGGAATGGGCGAACCGCTGCTCAACCTGGATCGCGTCCTGGCGGCCATCGAGGCGCTCAACGACCCGCACCGGTTCGGGCTCGGTGCACGCCATATCACGGTCTCGACATCCGGCGTGGTGCCGGGCATGCGCCGGCTCACGGCGCTCGGCCCGCAGTTCACGCTCGCCGTCTCGCTGCACGCGGCCCGGGATCCGTTACGTGATGTCCTTGTGCCGCTCAACCGGCGCTGGCCCGTCGCCGAGGTCGTCGCCGCGGCCCGGGATCATGGCCGCGCGACGGGCCGGCGGATCAGCTACGAAGTGACGATGATCTCCGGCGTGAACGACACCGACCTCGATGCCGAGGCGATGGCCGAACTCCTCCGCGGCGACCAGGCGCACGTCAACCTGATCCCGATGAACCCCGTGGCCCACACACCGTGGACGGCCAGCCCGATGTCCGTGATCGATCGGTTTGCCGCCACGCTCGTGGCGGCCGGCATCCAGACCACGATCCGGCGCAACCGCGGCCAGGAGGTGGGTGCGGCGTGCGGGCAGCTCGCGGCCGAGCGCGCGGGCGAGCCACCCGCCCCGGCGGTCGCGCGCCGCCGAGCCCGGCTGACCGCCGAGAGCGCCGCCGCTCTCCTCGGCGAGCGCAGCCACGAGCCGGCACCGGCCGGAGTGGGGGGCTGACGATGGCCGGTGGTCGGGCGCTGATCGCGGCGAGCATCCTCGACGCCGATCTGTCCAACCTCGCCAATGCGGTCCGTCGCCTCCACGCCGCGGGCGCCGATCGGATCCACCTGGACGTCATGGATGCCCATTTCGTCCCGAATCTCACCTTCGGGGCGAAGACCATCAGACACCTTCGGAAGCGAACGGACCTGCCGCTCGACGCGCACCTCATGATCAGTGAGCCGGGCCGCTATCTCGACGAGTACCTCGAAGCCGGCTGCGATTCGATCACGGTCCACGTGGAGGTCGCGGAGGAGATCGCCCCCACCCTTGAGCGGATCCGCACGGCGGGTCGCGCCGCCGGGCTCGCGCTGCGCCCGGCGACCCCGCTGGCCGCGCTCGATCCGTACCACGAGCTGCTCGACATCGTGATGGTCATGACGGTCGAGCCGGGCTTCGGCGGGCAGGTGTTCATGCGCGACGTCGCCCGCGAGAAGCTGCTCGCCGCGCGCGACCTGCTCCACCACAAGGCCTACGGCGGCGAGGTGCACGTCGACGGGGGCGTGAACCGCGAGACCGCCGAGCTCGTCGGCGGCCTGGGCGTCGACGTCCTGGTGGTGGGATCGGCCCTGTTCACCAGGGGCCGCGACATGGCTCGCGAGATCCGGCTGATCAAGGCCCTTGCCGACGAGGGCTACCAGTACGAGCTCAACGACGGCCGGCCGCCGATCCCGAGAGACCGCATGGTCACGTTCACCTCGCTCCCCAAGCACCTTGCCTACCGGTTGATGGACGACATCGAAGCCGGCGGCATCCCGGTCGTGATGCTGCGCGGTGACGGCGGCATGAACCCGGACGGGGTGCGAGACTACGACCTGTTGGTGCCTGCGATGGCCGAGGCGCTCGTGGTCGACCGGCACGCCGCGGCGCGCGATCGGTACCTCGCCGAGGCCGAGGCATGGCGCACGGCGTTCATCGCCGAGCGCGGGGTGATCGCTCCACCCAGCCATCCGTGAGGGCGCTCCTGCAACGCGTCACGCGGGCGACCGTCCGGGTCGGCGGACCGGGTGGCTCGGCGGTCGCGGAGATCGGGCCGGGTCTGGTCGTCCTGCTGGGTGTCGGCCCGGCCGACACCGAGACGATCGCCGGCAGCCTCGCCCGCACGGTGGCCGAGCTGCGGATCTTCCGCGACGACGATGGGAAGACGAATCGATCGTTGCTCGACACCGGCGGCGCGGCCCTGGTCGTCTCGCAGTTCACGCTCTACGCGGACACCCGGCGCGGGCGCCGGCCGGGCTTCACGGGGGCCGCGACTCCCGGTCTCGCCGAGCGGCTGTACGCGGGGTTCGTGGACGCGCTCGAGCGACTCGGAGTAGCGGCGGCGACCGGGCGGTTCGGGGCCGAGATGCAGGTGGAGCTCGTCAACGACGGGCCGTTCACGATCTGGCTGGACACGGAACAACGCTGACGGCCGCGGCGGCCGTGCCGAGCGGCCGACACGAAGAACCGGCCGCCGTGGCGACCGGTTGAGTCAATGTCGATCGCTTGCCGCGCGACCGCGGGGGCCCGGACCGCCGGGCCGGGACCGCGCTACTTGGCGGACTTGAGCTGGGTGCGCCGGCAGCGGGTGCAGACGAGCGTCCGGGTCGGGTTGCCGTTGTGGGCGATGACCAGGGGCTGCAGGTTCGGCTGCATGCGGCGATGGGCGCGGACGCGGTTCATGCCCGACGACTGCGGGTTGAACCCGCCCATCGAGACCTTGCCGCAGATTGCACAGGAGCGGGCCATTCGTGGTCCTCAGGGAGTCTGGTGGAGCGTGGGGGCCGGGTGGGCCCGAACGGAGCGGTAGAATAGCACACGGCCCAGCGCACCCCGTGTTCGGCTGCCGACGCAGCGGCCGGCGGACCCCAGCACAGAGGAGGAGAGCGGCCGCGTGCCAACCCATCCGATGCCCGGCCGATCCCTGGTGACCCGCCGGGCGCTCGTCGACATGACCCGGGCGGCCACGCTCGGCTCGTACGGCGTGACCGGGTTCGCGGCGTCGCCCCTCGAACGGCTCCTGGGCTGGCTCGGGCTGCGCCAGCCCGGGATCCGCGTCCGGCTCGACGACGGCCTCGAGATCGAGCTGGACCTCACCGTGGCGTACGGCGTCCCGGTCGCCGAGGTCGCCCGGCAGGTCGACTCGGCGGTGCGCTACTCGCTTCGGCGAGCCATCGCGCGCGAGGTCAACCGCCTGACGATCCACGTTGGCGGCCTGCGCTTCAGCCCGGGCACGGCTCCGCCGTCGGTCGTGCCGGCCTCGCCGGGCTCGATCGGCCCGCGCGACCTCGCAGACAGCGGCACGGACGTCGCCTGATGGCCCGACGGGCCTGTGATGGTCCGGGCCTGCTGGAGGCCTTCCGGGCCGCGGTCGCCAACCTCGAGGCGCACGTCGAGGAGATCAACGCGCTCAACGTCTATCCCGTCCCGGATGGCGATACCGGCTCGAACATGCTGGCCACCGTCCGCGCTGCACTCGAGGAGGCCGACCACGTGGCCGGCCAGCCGGCTGATCGCATCGGAGCGGCGATCAGCTTCGGGGCGCTGATGGGGGCGCGCGGCAACTCGGGCGTCATCACCAGCCAGATCTTCCGGGGGATGGCCGAGGCGCTCGGCGGCAAGGCGAGGTTCAACGGCCTCGACCTCGCGCACGCCATGTCGGAGGGCGCGCGGACCGCGTACGGCGCGGTCGCCAAGCCGGTTGAAGGCACGATCCTGACCGTGATCCGCGAGTCCGCGGCGGCCGCGGTGGCCGCGGCGGAACGCGATCCCGACATCGAATCCGTCCTCGGCGCGACGGTCGAGGCCGCCGAGCGGTCGGTGGCGCGGACGCCGAGCCTGCTGGCGATCCTGCGCGAGGCGGGCGTGGTCGATTCGGGTGGCCAGGGCCTCTACCGGTTGCTCCAGGGGGCACTTCGTCACGTCGCGGAGCAGTCGCCCGCCGGGGCGGCGAAGGGTCGGGCGCGAACCGGTCAGGGCGCGAAGGTCTCGACCCTGGTCGCCCACGCCGACGAGGGCTTCGGCTACGAGACCATGTTCCTGCTCCAGCCCAACCACCCGGGCGCCCTCGACGTGGACGTCATCCGCGACCACCTCGAGGCGGTCGGCGATTCGGTGCTCGTGGCCGGCGATGCCAGGGCGCTCAAGGTCCACGTCCACAACGATCGCCCGGACCTGGTCATCGGCTACGGGCTGACCATGGGCACGCTGAGCCGGATCAGCGTCGAGAACCTCGACCACCAGGCCAGGGACGTCCGCGAGACGCGGGCGGCCGAGTTCACCGGGGTCTCGAGCAGGCCGGCGTCCGGCTCCAACGGCCAGTCCGGTCCGGCCGACCTCCCGGCCCTCGGTGTCCTCGCGGTGGCCGCGGGCGACGGGCTGGCCGCCATCTTCCGCGACTTCGGCGTCGCCGGCGTCGTCCACGGCGGGCAGTCCGCCAACCCGAGCACCGGTGAGCTCCTGGGCGCGATCCAGGGGGTCAATGCCCGCGAGGTCATCGTCCTGCCCAACAACCCCAACGTCGTCCTCGCCGCGAGGCAGGTCGCCTCCCTGTCCGACCGTCCGGTGGCCGTCGTCCCGACGCGCAACGCCGCCGAGGGGTTCGCCGCGCTCCTCGCGCTCGATCCGCATCTCGACGCCGCGGCGAATGCCGGCCAGATGGCCGACGCCGCCCGGGCGATCCAGACGCTCGTGGTCACCGAGGCCGTCCGGGACGCCACGATCGGCGGCCGCAAGGTGAAGCGCGGCCAGACCATCGCCCTCGATCCCGACGACGGATTGGTCGCCGCCGACAACGATCGCGAGAAGTGCGTCCTGGCCGCGGTCGCCTCGCTGACCGCCGGGTTCGAGCTGATCACGCTGTTCTACGGCGACGGCGCCGACCTGGCCGAGGCAGAGGCGATGGCGCGCCTGATCGGCTCGGTCCTCCCGGGGGTCGACGTCGAGGTTCGGCACGGCGGTCAGCCGTACTACCGGTACCTGGTCTCGGCCGAATAGCGTGGCCAGGGCGACGACGCCGTTACCTGTCCCGACCGACCCGGTGGCCCTGCTCTCGACCCCGCTGGCGCGGTCCGGGCTGGCGGCCGGCGCACTCCTGCGGCGAGCCGGGATCCGGCTGGACTTCTACACGGTCGGCGACCTGCTGTTCCACTTGCCACGCCGGTACGACGACCTGCGCGAGATGCGCCGCCTGGGCGATCTCGTGTGGACGGAGGACGGAACCGTCGTGTCGGCCCGCGTCCGGGTCGCCGAGGTGCACGTCGAGCCAACCTTTCGGCGGCGCGTCCAGCGCACGATCGCCCGGCTGGAGGACGAGACCGGGAGCGTCGACGCGACCTGGTTCGGCCGCCGGTTCATCGAGCGCCGTCTCCGCGTCGGCGGTGAGGTCGTCGTCTCGGGTCGGGTGAAGCATTTCGGGCGGCGCCTGACGTTCGACAACCCCGAGTTCCAGGCGATCGGCCAGGACAGCCGAGGTCCTCCACGCCGGCCGGATCGTGCCCGTCTACCCGCTCACCTCGGGCCTGACCGCCGCCCGGCTCCGCCTGGCCATTCGCGAGGCACTCGACAAGGCCGGGCACGCCTATCCCGAGTACCTGCCCGAGGCGATCCGGACCGGAGAGGGTCTCGTCCCCATCGCCCGGGCCATCGAGGAGGCCCACTACCCGGATTCGTTCGAGGGTCGCGATGCGGCCCTGCGGCGGCTCGCCTTCGATGAGCTGCTCGCGCTGCAGATCGGGATGGTCGCCCGCCGGAGGCAGCGTGGGCGGGAGGCCGCCCCGTTGATCGAGGTCGACCCGGCGTCCGACATGGCCATCCGGACGTCGATCGTCGAATCGCTGACGGCCAAGGTCGGACGTTTGGTCGACCTGACCGCCGATCAGGCCACGGCCATGACGGCGATTCGCCAGGACGTGGCCAGCCCAACCCCGATGCTTCGGCTCCTCCAGGGCGACGTCGGCTCGGGCAAGACCGCCGTCGCGGCGTACGCGCTGGCGACGGCGGCGAGGGCGGGGCTCCAGGGGGCGCTGCTGGCACCGACCGACCTGTTGGCCCGCCAGCATCTCGAGACGATCGGCGGGCTCCTCGAAGCTCTGGGCCTCGGGGTGACGCTGCTGACCGGCTCGCTCCCGGCCGACACCAAGTCCAAGGCGACCGAGGCGATCCGATCGGGCCAGGCCAGCGTGGTGGTCGGCACGCACGCCCTGATCCAGGAGTCCGTGTCGTTCCGTGACCTCGGCCTGGTCGTGATCGACGAGCAGCACCGCTTCGGCGTGGACCAGCGCGGCCAGCTCGAGGCGAAGGCCGGCGGCCGCGTCCCGCACGTCCTGCTGATGACGGCGACGCCCATTCCCCGAACCCTGGGCCAGGTCCTCTACGCGGACCTCGACGTCACCGACCTGCGGACTCCGCCGGAGGGCCGAGTCCCGATCCGGACGGGGATCCGCCGCCCCAATGAGCTGGATGGCACCTGGCAGAAGGTTCGAGACGAGGCCGCGGCGGGTCACCGCACGTTTGTCGTCGTGCCGTTGATCGAGGAAGGCGGTGACGACGAAGGTGCCGTCGCCGCCGAGAGCGAGGCCCTGCGCCTGGCCGAGCTCCTGGCGCCCCTGCGCGTGGGCCTAGTCCACGGCCGGATGAAGCCTGCCGCCCGCGATGCCGAGATGGGGCGCTTCCGTGACGGCGAACTGGACGTGCTCGTCGGCACGACGGTCGTCGAGGTTGGGGTGGACGTGCCGGCCGCCACCATGATGGTCGTCGAGGGCGCGGATCGGTTCGGTCTGGCCCAGTTGCACCAGCTCCGCGGCCGGGTCGGACGCGGGCTCGTCGGGTCGTTCTGCGTCCTCGTGTCGGACTCCGCCGACGAGGTCGCCCAGGCCAGACTGAAGGCCGTCGCCGAGTTGCGCGACGGGTTCGAGCTGGCCGAGCGTGACTTCGAGCTCCGTCGGGAGGGCGACGTGCTGGGACTCGTCCAGAGTGGCCTGCCACAACTGCGCGTCGCGTCGCTCCAGGACCCGGCGCATCGTGACCTGGCCGTCCGCGCGCGAAGCCACGCCGAGGCGATGCTCGACGCGTCAGGGCAGCTCGATCCGCCCCAACCCGTCCTGGCCGACGAACTGGAGAACGGCTGGCTTCGACGGGTCGCGTCCGCCGAACCGGCGAGCGGCGCATGACCGGCGCGCCGACCTGCTCGGCGTCCGTGCCGGGACCTCATGGCTGACGCCGGCCGGGTCATCGCGGGGACCGCTCGGGGGGCCCGGCTCCGGGCGCCCGGCCCCGGCACGCGACCGTTCGGCGACCGGGTCAAGCAGACCCTGTTCGCGATCCTCGAGCCGGATCTCCCCGGCGCTCGGGTCCTGGACCTGTTCGCGGGCAGCGGTGCCGCTGGCATCGAGGCGCTGTCACGGGGCGCGGCGAGCGCCGTCTTCGTGGAGCACGACGCCGCCGCCGCGGCCGTCATCGCAGGCAACCTGCACGCGACGCATCTGGGCGAGGCGAGCCGGGCGGCCGTGGTTCGAGCCGACGCCATCGCGTTCGTCGGACGGCTCGCGGTCGACGACCCACCGTTCGACATCGTGATCGTGGATCCGCCATACGCGGACAGCCAGCTCCGCGACCGGGTCCTGGAACTGCTGGGAACCCGGACCGCCCCGCTCGCCGCCGGGGCGCGCGTCGTCGTCAAGCACTTCTGGCGTGACCAGCCGCCGGCCACGGTCGGGCTGCTAGCATCCGAGCGTGAGCGTCGCTTCGGCGAGACGGCGCTGACGTTCTACCGGCGTCAGGAGGACGGATGAACAGCCTCGCGGTCTATCCCGGCTCGTTCGACCCGATCACCAACGGCCACCTCGACATCATCGAGCGCGCCAGCAACGTCTTCGAGCGGCTGATCGTGGCGGTGCTGGCCAACCCGCGCAAGGCGCCGTTGCTCGACGTCGAGACGCGGATCCGGGTGATCCGCGATGCCCTCCGTGACGACGGCGCCCCGCCGGACCGGATCGAGGTGGAGGCCTTCGACGGCCTGACCGTGGACCTCTGCCGCGCCCGCGCTGCCGGCTCGATCGTGCGTGGCCTGCGGGCGATCAGCGACTTCGAGACCGAGCTCCAGCTCGCTCACAACAACCGGGTCCTCGCCGGAGACATCGACACGGTCTTCTTCATGACCTCGGTCGGCAACGGCTACGTCAGTTCGAGCCTGGTCCGCGAGATCGCCTCCTTCGGTGGCGACGTGTCGACGATGATCCCGGCCGCCGCGCTGGCGCCGCTGCAACGGGCGCTCGAGGGCCGCTCAGCCCGGCCTCGCGTGCCATAATCGACCGGCGCGACCCGGACCGAACGGGCCGACTGCCAGGAGGGCCATCCCGATCGACATCATCTTCCTCGTCGAGCGCCTCGAGTCGCTGATCGCGAACGGCAAGAAGCTGCCGCTGACCGCCAACGTGGTGCTCGACCAGAACGCGGCGCTGGGACTGATCGACGAACTCCGCGTCGCCGTCCCCGAGGAGGTCCGGGCCGCCAAGCGGATCAACTCCGAGGGTGAGCGGATCATCGAGAAGGCGCAGGACGAGGCCGAGCGGATCGTGGCCAAGGCCCAGGAACAGGCCGCGTTCCTGATCGACGAGCGAGGCCTGACCCAGGCGGCCGAGGCGATCAGCCGCCAGATCATCGCCGATGCCCACGTCGACGCCGACGAGATCCGCCGCGGCGCGGACGAGTACGCGGTGGGCGTCCTGGTCGGGCTCGAGGGCGACGTGGTCAAGACGCTCCAGAGCATCAAGAAGGGGATCACCCTGCTGGACGAGCGCCGGGCGTCACTCGAGGTGATCGGGACCGGCGAGCCCGAGGAAGCGGACAGCGACGAGCGTTGGGAGGACGAGGCGGCCGAGGCATCCCAGGCCCCGAGATGACCCGTCCCGCGTCTGACGAGCCGTTCCTCTGGAACGTCGCCGGACTCCTCGGTGAGCCACCAGGCGCCGAGCGCGACTACGAGATCGACGCCGCGCCGATCGACCTGGGCGAGGACCTCCAACTGGCGGAACCGGTCAGCGGCCGCGTCCGCCTGTCTCGCACCAATCGCGGCATCCTGGCGGGCGCGAACCTGCGAGCCGCGCTTGCCCTCGAGTGCAGCCGCTGCCTGCGCGAGATCGCGCTGCCCGTCGACGTCGACCTGCAGGAGGAGTACCTCCCGTCGATCGACCTGGCAACCGGCCGCCTGCTGCCGGCTGGCGACGAGCCCGACGTGTTGCGCCTGAGCGACCATCACGAGTTGGACCTCGAGACGCCGGTCCGTGAGGCGATCCAGCTGGCCGAGCCGATCGCGCCGCTCTGCCGCGTCGATTGCCCTGGGCTGTGCATCGTCTGCGGCCGGCGCCTGGACGAGGGCACACACGATCATCCCGATGACGACGTCGACCCACGCCTGGAGGCGCTGCGTGGCTTCACACCCGGCGTCGACTGACGAAACCCCCGGATTCGCGCTAGACTCCGCCGTCGGTCCGGTACGCGCCTCACGGACCCGCGCAGCCCGTACCCGTCTACGCATCGCGAGCCGCGATGACCTCACCACAGGAGCAACCAGGACCCCATGGGTGTACCCAAGCGACGTGTCTCGCATGCCCGTCAGGGTGAGCGTCGCGCGCATCTCGCCATCGAGCTGCCGTCCCTCGAGGAGTGTTCGCACTGCCACGAGATGAAGCTGCCGCATCACGTCTGCCCGAACTGCGGCTACCACAACGGCCGACTCGCCATCGAGCTCAAGCCCGCCGCCGCCCCTGACGACGACCGCGCGCTGACGCGGTGACCGGAGCGCAGCCCGTGTCGCTGCGAGCGGAGGGGAATGGGGTTCGCGTCGCCGTCGACGCGATGGGCGGCGATCACGGCGTGTCCGAAGTCGTCCCCGGCGCCCTCGACCATGCCCGGCGTCACCCCGACGACCGGCTGATCCTCGTCGGCGACGAGGCGGCGATCCGCGCCGCCGCCGGCGGGCCGCTTCCGGCCAATGTCTCCATCGTCCATGCCTCACAGGTCGTCGCCATGGACGAGCATCCCGCGCTCGCCCTGCGCGAGAAGAAGGACTCGACCATCCTCGTCGCGATGGAGCTCGTCCGGCGTGGCGAAGCCGACGCGGTCGTCACCGCCGGCCACACCGGCGCCGGGATGGCGGCGGCCGTGCTGCGGCTCGGGCGACTGCCCGGCGTGGACCGGCCGGCGCTCGCGGTCCAGATGGTGACCGCCACGGGACCGATGGTCCTGCTCGACATCGGCGCCAATCCCGATTCGACCCCCGAGAACCTGGCCCAGTTCGCCCGGATGGGGGCCATCTTCGCCGAGCGCGTCCTGGGCGTCGCCGACCCACGCGTGGCGCTGCTGTCGATCGGTGAGGAGAAGGGCAAGGGCGACGCCCGGATCCAGCGCGCGACGGAACTGCTCGACGCCTCCGGCCTCCGATTCGAGGGCAACGTCGAGGGCAAGGACCTGCCGCGTCACCTGGCCGACGTGGTGGTCTGCGACGCGGTCCTCGGCAACGTGGTGATCAAGTTCTTCGAAGGGCCTGTCGGGCTTCATCTTCGACCTGTGGCGCGGCGAGCTCGAGGGATCGCTCCGTGGGCGCCTGGCC
The DNA here is from genome assembly GCA_963806175.1 of uncultured Chloroflexia bacterium. Taxonomy (GTDB): domain Bacteria; phylum Chloroflexota; class Limnocylindria; order Limnocylindrales; family CSP1-4; genus SPCO01. Next base: position 1,090,020 of record CAWDXA010000011.1, on the reverse strand, counting down.
TACCTGTTGCTGCGCCCCGGTGTGGCCCGGATCCGGCGCGTCTTCGACTACGAACGGACCGGCGGCTCCCCATTGCTGGGCGTGCGCGGGACGGTCATCATCACGCACGGACGAGCCCGCCGGCGCATGATCGGGTTCGCCTGCGACGTGGCGGCCACAACCGCCCGGACGCGGGTGCCGGAGCTCATCGCCGAATCGCTCGTGGCGAGCAAGACGGCGCCCGCAGGCGCCAGGGAGGCATCGTGAGCGGCCCGCAGCTGACGGTCGGACGGGGAGTCATCGTGCGAGCTCGTCCGCCTGGCCGCGCTCGAGGTCCCCGGCGTGGCGCGGCTCGGTCGTGGCGGCCCGGGCTGGCGTCGGGCGCTCGGCGGGCCGGCGGTATCCGTGCAGTTTCGCAACGACCGCGTCCTGGTTCGCGCCTGGATCGTGGCACGCCCCGGCCAGGCGCTGGGGCCGCTGGCCGGCCAGGTCCGGGCGGCGGTCACGGCGACGGTCGAGCGGTTGCTCGGTCTCGACCTGGGAGCGGTGACGGTCCTCGTCGATGGCGTCGGGGGCTGACCGGGTCCGCGGCCGGCGAACCGGCCGCCGGCTCGCGCTGGCGGCGATCTTCGAGGCCGACTTCGGCCAACGCACCGCCGACGCCGTCCTGGAACGCCATCTCGAGGCCGAGACCACGGGATGCCAACGCGGCCGAGCTGGCCCGCCAGCTGGTCGCCGCGGAGATGGCGCACCGCGACGCGATCGACGCGGAAATCACCCGGCGGGCGCCTCGATACCCGGTGACCGGGCTCGCCCGGATGGACCGCGCCCTGCTCCGTACCGCCATATCCGAGGTGCTACACTCGGCGACGCCGGCCCGGGTGGCCATCGCCGAGTGGGTCGAGCTGGCACGCACCTACAGTGGAGACCCGATGCGACGCCTCATGAACGGCGTCCTCGGGAAGATCGCAGCGGAGCCCAGCGGCCCCCGTCAGACGGCAACAGCACCAAACTCCGAGGAGGGAGTCAGTGGCAACCACCTACGAGCGCCTCAAGAAGATCGTCGTCGAGCAGCTCGGCGCCGACGAGGATGAGGTCAAGCCCGAGGCGTCCTTCGTCGATGACCTGAACGCCGACTCGCTCGATCTCGTCGAGCTCATCATGAGCCTCGAAGAGGAGTTCGGGACGGAGATCTCGGACGAGGATGCGGAGAAGATCCGCACCGTCCAGGATGCCGTCGATTACATCGACGAGCGGGCGTCCTAGCGGCTCCCGGCCGGGTCGCGGCCGGACGGCGGGCCACGTGCGACCCGCACGAAGCGTTCGCGGCTCGTCTCGGCATCGCCGTCCGCGACCTGGACCTCCTCGAGCAGGCGCTCGTCCATTCGAGCTGGCACCACGAGCATCGTGACGGCGCGCGCGGCCACAACGAGCGCCTCGAGTACCTCGGCGACGCGGTGGTCAACCTGGCCATCTCGGAGGCGCTCTACGCCCGTCACCCGGGCGACGACGAGGGCTACCTGTCGCGCGCGACGTGCGGCGATCGTGTCGACCGTCGGGCTTGCCCGCCTGGCCGGTCGGATCGATCTCGGGGCCTACCTCCTGCTCGGCGAAGGTGAGGCCCAGCGAAGCGGCCGACGGCGTCCGTCCCTGCTCGCCTCGACGTTCGAGGCCGTGGCCGGCGCCCTCTATCTCGACCTCGGGTTCCCGCCGCGTCCAGTGCGTGGCTGGTCGGCCTGGCCGAGCCGGAGCTCGACGGCCGAGCTGCCGATCGGGTCGCTGAAGAGCCCGAAGAGCCGGCTCCAGGAATACACCCAGCGCCACTCCGGTGAGCGCCCGTCGTACCGGCTGCTCGACGCGACCGGCCCCGACCACGAGAAGTCGTTCCGGATCGAGGTGTGGGTCGACGGCCGGCTGCTCGGCACGGGCGAGGGGCCTTCGCGCCGGACGGCGGAGACGGCAGCGGCGTCGCAGGCGATGGAACGGCTGCGCAGCGTGACCGAGCCGGACGAGTCCCTGCCGTGAATGGCGACGGCCTCCTGGGTCCGGAGCTGCCGCCGACCGTCGCGGAGCCCCGGCTCCTGGCGCTCCGGCTGCACGGCTTCAAGTCGTTCGCCGAGCGGACGACGATCGAGTTCGGGCGCGGGATCAGCGCCGTCGTCGGCCCCAACGGATCCGGCAAGAGCAATCTCGCCGACGCGCTGCGCTGGGCGCTCGGCGAGCAGGGGCGGGCGCTGCGCTCGCGCAAGGCCGAGGACGTGATCTGGGCCGGCTCCGAGAAGCGGGCCGCGCAGGGGATGGCGGACGTCACGCTGGTCATCGACAACGCCGACGGGCTCCTGCCGGTCGAGTTCCAGGTCCTCGAGCTGGGCCGCCGGCTCTATCGGTCGGGTGAGAACGACTACCTCCTCAACAAGTCGCGGGTGAGGCTGCGCGACCTGGTCGACCTCCTCGACGCGGCGCACCTCGCCGACAACGCCTTCCTGTTCATCGGGCAGGGCATGGTCGACCAGGCCCTGGCGCTGCGGCCGGAGGAACGCCGCCCGCTCTTCGACGAGGTCGCCGGCGTCCGTCGCCACGAACGTCGTCGGCGGCACGCCGAGGCGTCGCTGACCGAATCGGAGGCGAACCTGGCGCGCGTGGAGGACATCCTGGCCGAGCTGCGGCCGCAGGCCAGGCGACTGGCGGCCCAGGCCGAGCAGCAGGCCAGCCGCGAAACGACCGCCGACGAGCTGGCATCGGCGTTGCTCGCATCGATGCATGCGCGCTGGTTCGAGGCGGCGAGACGGGTGGCGTCGGCGACCGAGGCTCGCGACCGGGAGCGCGGCGCGGTCGATCGGCTGCTATCCGAGCTGGCCGTCGCCGAAGGCTCGGCCTCGGCGTTGGCGCGTGAGCTGGCCGCCCGAACCGCGCTCGAGCGCGACCGACGAGAGGCCCATGACGCCGCCCAGGCGAGCGCCACCGAGGTGCGCCTCCGCGAAATGCGGGTCGCTGTCGGAGACCGAAGCGCTCGAACGCGAGCGGCGCCGTTCTGGCGAGGAGCGCTCCGCTGCCGAGGCCGAGCTCGACGGCGGCTCGTCGCGCGCTCGCCACCCCGGTCCCGCCCCGGGACGTCGACCTCGAGGCGGCGCTCGCGGAGGCGGAACGCGAGCTGGCGGATGCGACGGCCCAGTTGGTCGAGCTGCGTGGTGCGACGCAGGCCCGCGGGCAGGAGCTGGCGGCCGTGCGGCGTGCCGCAGCCGCGCGACAGGCCGAGATCGAGACCGCGCAACGACGGCTGGCCGATGTCGAGCGGCGGGTCGCCGAAGCGAGCGAGCAGGCGGCGAACGCGGCGCAGCGGCGCGACCGGCTCGACGCAGCGGTGGCGGCGGCACGGGCGGGCCTCGAGGCCTCCATGGACGACGAGCAGGCGGCGTCGCGCAACCACGAGGCGGCGCGGCAGAAGGCCAGCCTGGCGGCCGCGGCCAGGACCGCCGCCGACGAGCGGCTGGCCGCCGCGGGTGCCACGCTGGCGACCGCCCGGGCGAGGCTGACCGCGCTCGAGTCCCGCCTGGCCGAGGATGAGGCCCGCGGCATCGCCCGGGCCGCCCGGCGGCTCGGCGGGCAACGGCTGGACGAGGACCTGGTCGTCGCGCCGGAGTTGCGGGCCGCCGTCGAGGCCGCCCTGGCCGAGGCGAGCCCGGGCCTATGTCGTCGATGCCGACGCGGTCACCGCGCTCGCGTCCGAACGTGGGTCGCTCGTGATCGCCGAACGGGCCGCCGCGAGTTCCGGCTCCGACGATGCACGCGAGCGGCGCTTCCGGGAGCGGCTGTCGGCGGCGGGCGGTGGCGTCCTGGACTCGGCCGTGCGTCGGGACTCGCTCGGTGCGGCGCGGCGGCTCCTCGGGCGTTGCGCGTGGCTCCCCGACCTGGCCGCCTGCCTCGCGATCCAGCCCGCGCTGCCGCCCGGCTGGGTGGCCGTGCCTCGGGACGGGAGCGCGGTCGTGACCGACCTCGCGGTCAGTCTCGGGTCGGCGGATTCGCGTACTCGAGCGGCGCGCCGAGGCCGAGCGGTTGGCGGACGAGGTGCGCAGGCCTCGAGAGCGATCATCGGCGAATCCGTGAGGATGCGACGAGCGCCGCCGTCGAAGCGGACGCGGCGGCGGCGCAGGTCGATACGGCACGTGCCGAAGAGAGCCGAGCGGCGGGAGCGCGTCGCGCCGCGGAGGATGCGGAGCGCCTGGCGGCACGGCAGCACGAGGCCGCCGTCCGCGAGTCGGCCTGGCACGACGCCCAGGTCGAGCGGCTCGCGGCCGAGCTCGAACGGGCGCGGTCGATGTCCGCGACACTGGGCGAGGAGCCCGGTCTGGCCGGCGCGGACGGCGGTCTCGGGGCTGTTGCGAACGCGCCGGACGGTGAGGCGATCGCGACCTGGGAATCCCGCACCGCGGACCTTCGGGCTCGACGCGACCGGCTTGCCGAGAACGCTCGGACCGGCGAAATGGCGCGCCGCGATGCCGAGCAGCGGCGCACGCGAGCCGATGCGTCCGCGCAGCTGGCCGAGGAACGGATGGCCCGCGCCGAGCGCGATCTCGCGGCCATCGGGGACCGGGAACGGGTTCTGGCCGGGGCGCGGGACGAGCTGCGCGACGAGATCGCCTCGTCGGCCGAACGCGAGATGGCCGCCCGCGAGGCACTCGCCGCGATGCGCGCCGCCGACGCGGCCGATCGAGAACGGCTGGCGCTGGCCGAGCAGGAGGCTGCGGCCGCGCGCGACCGGCTGCGCGCGGCGGACGAGCGCCTCAGGACCGCGGACCACGCCGACCTCGAGGCACGGCTGGGGCTCGACGCGCTTCGCGAAGGCGTGCTCGCCGAGCTCGCCGGGCTGGGGCCGATGGGGATCTCCAGGCTGCATGCGGCGGCCGGCATGGGGGCCACGTCGAGGCTCGCGACGACGGAGTCGGTCGATGACGAACCCGGCCAGTCGGACGAGGTGGCCGCCCTCGAGGAGGCCCTGGCGTTGGTGGCGCCGACCTGGGAGGCCCGCCCGCCCGCCGGGCCGCCACCGAGCGCGATCCGGCTCGGTCAGCTTCGTCGCCGGTTCCACGAGCTCGGCGCCGCCAACCCGTATGCCGTCGACGAATACGCGGCCCTGAAGACTCGGCTCGAAGGCCTGGACGCCCAGGCGGCCGACCTGCGCCGTGCCATCGCGCGGACGCGCGACCTGCTCCGCGAGCTCGACGCCCTGATCTCGGATCGGTTCCAGTCGACCTTCCGCGCGCTCGAGACCGCCTTCGCGAGGCGCTTCGAGCAGCTCTTCGGCGGTGGCTTCGCCCGGCTGTCGCTGACCGACCCGTCGGACATCGGCACGAGCGGGATCGAGATCGTGGCGCGCCCGCCGGGCAAGAAGCCACAGGCGCTGGCCATGCTGTCGGGCGGCGAGCGGGCGCTCACCGCGGTCGCCTTGCTGTTCGCCATGCTCGAGATCCGGCCGGTGCCGTTCTGCGTCCTCGACGAGGTCGACGCCGCGCTCGACGAGGCGAATATCGGGCGGTTCGCCGATGCGCTGCGCGGCCTGGCGCACACCACCCAGTTCATCGTCATCACCCACAACCGCGGGACGATCGAGGCCGCCGACGCGCTGTACGGCGTGACCTCGGGCGATGACTCGGTCAGCCGGGTGATCAGCCTTCGGCTGGACGAGGCTCAGGCGCTCGCCGCGCGAGACCGGGCCGAGCTCGCCCCGGCCGGCTGACGGAGCTGGCGATGCGCTTCTTCCGGCGACGGACCGACGATCCCCGGCTGACAGACGAGGCGGCCGCGACCGAAGTCGGCGCAACCGAAGCCGGCGCGACCGAAGCCGCCGAGTCTGCGCCGACCGGTCCCGAGCCCTCGTCCGCGGCGGGCGACGCCGGCTGGGAGCCGGACCCGGCCGACTTCGATGACCCCGTTCCGGAGGCACCGGCGGCACCGGCCGTGCCCGCCGCCGCGAGCCGCACGCTGCCGGTCGCGGGCGACCTGGGCGCAGGACTCCAGCGAACGCGTGGTGGGTTCATGTCGCGGCTGCGCGGGCTGCTCGGCGGCACCGACCCCGGCGGACCGTCGTGGGACGAGGTCGAAGAGACACTGATCGCCGGCGACGTCGGCGCGTCACTGGCGATCGAGCTGGTGGAACGAGCCCGAGCGCGCCGCGATCCGGACGGTCCCGAGTGCGGCCGATCCGGGCCGAGCTCGCGGCGCTGCTCGTTCCGCGCGATCTCGACTGGATGCCTCGCTCGACCGTTCCCGGTGGCCCGGCCGTCGTGCTCGTCGTCGGCGTCAACGGGACCGGCAAGACCACCACGATCGGCAAGCTGGCGAGCCGGTACGCCGGTGAAGGGTCATTCCGTGATCCTGGCGGCCGCCGACACGTTCCGCGCCGCGGCGATCGAGCAGCTCCGGATCTGGGCCGACCGGGCGGGCGTTCCGGTCGTGGCCCACGCGCCCGGCGCGGATCCGGGCGCGGTCGTCTACGACGCGCTCGATGCGGCCGTGGCCCGGAGGGCGGACATCGTCATCGCCGACACCGCCGGCCGCCTGCACACCCGGTCGAACCTGATGGACGAGCTGGCGAAGGTTCGGCGCATCGTCGACAAGCGCCTGCCGGGCGGCACGCCCGAGACGCTCTTCGTCCTGGACGCCACGACCGGGCAGAACGGGCTGGCGCAGGCGAAGGCATTCCACGACACGGTCGGGCTGACCGGGATCGTGCTGACCAAGCTCGATTCGACCGCCAAGGGCGGGATCGTCTTCGCCATCGAGCACGCCCTCGGCGTCCCGGTTCGGTTCGTCGGGGTGGGGGAGGGCGTCGCCGACCTGATCCCGTTCGACCCCGACGCGTTCGTGGCGGCGCTGTTCGCCTGACGACCGTGTCAGCCGCCGACCGGCTGGTCGCGTTCGACCTCGACCACGACCGCGGCCGCCTCGGCCAGGACGCGCGTCGCCGATCGCGCCGGCTCCGGTGGGCGTCACGGTGCGGAGGCCTCGGACCGGGGACGCCCAGAGGATCGCGGCTCCCGCGAGACCGCCCAGGGGCGCCAGCCAGGACGTCGCCCGGAGGCCGATCGCCTCGGCCAGCACCCCGGCGGCGAGCGTCGCCGTCAGCTGGGCGACACCGCCGCGACGTGGAAGGTGGACGTGACCCGGCCGAGCGCCCGATCGTGGACGAGCGTCTGGCGCACGGAGATCTCGGTGATGTCGTAGACGGTCACCGCCGAGTCGGCGATCGAGCTGCTGCACGACCAGGCAGCCGACCGCGACCAACGGCAGGCCGGCCGGCGCGAGCGGGATGAAGGCGTTGCCGACCGCGGCCAGGAGCATCGCCCCGACCGCCACCGGGCCGATGCCCCAGCGCCGCGTCGCCCGGGCGGCGACGACGGCTCCGACGAACGACGAGAACCCGCCGATCCCGGCGACACCCCGAGGGTCGCCGGGCTCAGCCCGAGCTCGTCGAGGACGAACAGGAACCAGGTCGCGCCGAAGACGCCCCACAGGACGTGGAGCGCCATCTGGGCGCCGGCGAAGCGCGGAGGACCGGATCGTGGACGACGAGGCGGAGCCCCTCGCGGATCTCGTCGAGCACCGGCTCGCGATCCTCGGGCGGCGGCGGCGGCGCTTCCCGCCGCCGGATCGATCCGAGCAGGAGCGCGGAGGCGACGAACGAGACTGCGTCGATGGCGATCGCGAACGGTGCCGTCAGCAGCTGGACCAGGAAGCCGCTGATCCCGAAGGCCATGAACTCGGCGGCGGACCCGCTGGCCGCCAGCGCCCCGTTCGCGTCGACCAGCCCGTCGCGCTCGACGATCGTCGGCAGGTAGGCGTTGCTGGCGGCGTCGAAGAACGTGGTCAGGATCGCGGCCAGGCCCGACGACGAGCAGGAGCTGTCCGTAGGTCAGCACGCCGAGGGCGAACGCGACCGGGATCGACGCCAGCAGGACGGCCCGGCCGAGATCCGCCCAGATCAGCACCGGCCGGCGTCGCAGGCGGTCGACCCAGGCCCCCGCGACCAGCCCGACCAGCAGCGTGGCGCCGAGGTCGAGGCCGCGCAGGACGGCGACCTCGAACGCGCCCGACCCGAGCACGAGGATCGCGGCCAGCGGCAGGGCCATCCGGGTGATCAGCGAACCGAAGATCGAGATGGTCGCCGCGGTCCAGACGCGAGCGAACGCGGCGTTCCGCCAGAGCCGGGAGCGGAATGGGTTGCGCACGAGCGCGGAGCATAGCCGTCCGCACCGGCGGCCGATCGGCCGGACGGCGACCCGGCCCGCCGCGCGCTACAATCCGCCTGCCTCGGTGCGTCAGAACCCGCGCACCACCCGGCCGGTCGTGACCGTGCCGGTCCACCACCCGACGGAGTCCCAGCCGGATCATGTTCGACACCCTGAGCGAGCGGCTGCGCAAGACGCTCGGCAACCTGACCGGCCGCGGGCCGGATCAGCGAGGCCGACGTCGACGCCGCCATGCGCGAGGTCCGCCTGGCCCTGCTCGAAGCGGACGTCAACTTCAAGGTGGTCAAGGACTTCGTCGGCCGGGTCCGTGAGCGAGCGGTCGGGCACGAGATCCTGGAATCGCTGTCGGCCGGCCAGCAGGTCGTCAAGATCGTCAACGACGAGCTCGTGCAACTCCTGTCCGCCGGCGATCGGACGTTCCACCTGAGCGGGAACCCGGCGGTCGTGTCGCTGGTCGGGCTGCAGGGCTCGGGCAAGACGACATCCGACCGCCAAGCTCGCGCGCCACGTCGTCAAGCTCGGCCGGCGGCCGCTGCTCGTGGCGGCCGACCCGTATCGACCGGCCGCGGCCGACCAGCTCCAGACGCTCGGCCAGGCGATCGACATCCCGGTCTACCGGGCGCCGGCCGGCACCTCCGTCGTCGACATCGTCCGCGGCGGCGTCGAGGCGGCCCGCCGGCAGACCCGTGACGTGGTGATCCTCGACACCGCCGGCCGGCTGTCGCTCGACGAGGAGCTGATGGCCGAGATCACCGCCGTCGACGCGGCCGTCCACCCGGTCGAGACGCTGCTCGTGGTCGATGCCATGACCGGCCAGGAGGCCGTCGGCGTCGCGCAGGCGTTCGTGGCGGCCGTCCCGGTCAGCGGCCTGATCCTGACCAAGATCGACGGCGATGCCCGCGGTGGCGCGGCGCTCTCGATCTCGGCGGTGACCGGGCGTGCCCGGTCAAGTTCCTGGGCACCGGCGAGAAGACCGATGCGCTGGAGCTGTTCCATCCCGATCGGCTGGCCGGCCGGATCCTGGGGATGGGCGACATCCTCACGCTCGTCGAGCGTGCCCAGGAGCACGTCGACCAGAAGCAGGCCGCCAAGCTCGAGGAGAAGATCCGCAAGGCCACGTTCACCCTCGACGACATGCTCGATTCGATGCAGCAGATGCAGAAGATGGGCCCGCTCGGCCAGGTCATGTCGATGATCCCGGGGATGGGCAACCTCGCCGGCGAGGCACAGGCGGCCGTCGACCGCGGCGACCTCCGGCGAACCGAGGCCATCATCCGGGCGATGACCGCCGCGCGAGCGGCGCGATCCGACGATCCTGAACGGCTCCCGGCGGCGGCGGATCGCCGCCGGGTCCGGCACGAGCCTGCCCGACGTCAACCGGCTGGTGAAGCAGTTCGGCGAGATGCAGAAGCTGATGAAGCAACTCTCGGGTGGTGGCAAGCGGGCCGCCGCCCTCGGCGCATTCATGGGCCGGCGATGAGCCGGAGGAGGGGACGATTCGATGACCGATCTCGATCCGACAACCACGCAACCGACAGCGCGACGCCCGGCGTCGAGCCCGTACGAGTCGACCACCGATGCCGCGCCGGCGGCGCCGGGTCGAGGCGCCGGCGTCGGCGGTGCCGTCGCCGGCCCGTGCGCTGGCCGGTCGCGATCGTCCTGGTCGCGCTGGTCCTCGCCGTGTCGGCGGTCGTCGGCATCCTGGTCACCGGTCGCGCGCCGAACGCCAAGGTCCTTGGCTACGTCCCGGACGGGACGATCGTCTACGGCGAGGCGCGCCTCGACCTGCCGGGCGACCAGCGCACTGCCCTCGCCTCGTTCCTGTCGAAGTTCCCCGGGTTCGCCGATCAGGCCGCCATCGAGACCAAGCTGACCGAGCTGATGGACCGCTTCGTCGGCGGCGTGACGAACGGCGACCAGGCCTACACGAGCGACATCCAGCCCTGGTTCGACGGCGAGCTGGCGTTCGCGGTCGGCCCGCTGCCCGACCCGAGCGCGCTGTCCGGGGGCGGATGCCGCGGCGATGAACCAGGCCCGCTTCCTGGTCCTCGTCTCGATCAAGGACGAGGCGGGCGTGACCGACTGGTTCAAGACGCCTCGCGACGTCGAGCGGCGTCACGATGACCGACGAGGCCTACAACGGTGCCAACCTGACCATCCTGAGCGGCGACGACGGCGCCAGGGCGCGTACACCGTCCTGGGCGGAAAGGTCGCGGTCGTTCGGCGACGTCGCCTCGGTCAAGGCCGCCGTCGACACCCAGGGCAAGGGTCCGTTCGCCGACCAGGCCAACCCGAAGGCCGCCCTCGATGCGACCGATTCGAGCCACCTCGGCTTCATGTACGTCGACATGGCCGCGCTGTTCGACTGGTCGAGCAGGCGTCCCAGGCCGGCGGATCGCCGGTGCGCGCCCGGGCTCGGTCTTTCGTCGAGCGTGCTCCGTGGGCTGCTGCCCGACTGGGAAGGCGTCGCGCTCCGCGTCGAAGGCGATGCGGTCGTCCTGGAGGGCGCGCTCGACCGGCCGGACTCGGCGGTCGGACCGAGCGACAACCGGACCTCGAGCCTGACCGAACCACGTCCCGGCCGGCGCGCTGGTCGTCGGCGTCGGCCACGACGTCGGCGCCACGCTGATCGACACGCTCGACCTGTACCGCTCGGAACCGTCCATGAAGTCGCTGACCGACGGCATCGACCAGGCGGTCGGCGCTCCTGGGCGGCGTGGACGGCGCCGATCGGCTGGATCGGCGACGCCGGGTACGTCGTCGACCCAGGCCGACGGGGCGATCGAGGGCGGGCTCCTCGATCGTGCCCACCGACCGGGCGCGGCCGACCGGACTTCACCAGCCTGCGGACGCTGCTCGTCGCTCGGTGGCTCGCAGGCCGGCGATCACCGTCCGCGACGAGCCGTACGCCGGGACCACGATCACCACGATCGACCTCGGCGACCTCGGCGGCCTCGCTCGGCCAGGCCGGGCTCCAGCCCGGCCAGCTCGGTCCGGGAGCGGCACTGCCGACGGGTCACGTGGAGCTGGCCTACGCGATCACCGACAGGTCGTCGTGATCGGTTCGGGGCCGTCGTTCGTCAAGCACGTCCTGGACACGACGCGCCGCCACGTCGATCGCGCTCGACCGACCGGTACAAGTCGCTCGTCGGCCGGATCGGCAACGGGACCGGCGATCACCTTCGTGGACATCGCCGCGATTCGCGGACTGATCGAGTCGGCCATGGCCGGCGCCGATCCATCCGCCGTGGCGACGTACGAGCAGGAGGTCAAGCCGTTCCTCGCCCCGTTCGACGCCCTCATCGCGGTCGAGCTCGGTCAAGGGCAACGTGGCGAACGGGAAGGTCATCATCACGGTCAAGTGACGGCGTGGGCGATCATCGCCCGAGCCAGTAGAGGAGGACGCATCAGCGCATGGCAGTTCGCATCCGGCTCACGCGCGTCGGCGCGACGAAGCAGCCGTCCTATCGGGTCGTCGTCGCCGACGGCCGGAGCGCCCGGGACGGTCGCTCGATCGAGACCCTGGGGCACTACAACCCGCGCACCGAACCGGTCGAATTCCAGGTGGACGCCGACAAGGCGAAGGCCTGGCTGGCCAAGGGTGCCCAGCCGTCGGACACGGTCCTGCGGCTCTTCCGGGCGGCGGGCATCGTGCCCGCGGCGAAGTAGGGACGATCGACGATGGCAGCCAAGGACCTGGTCGAATACGTCGCCAAGTCGCTCGTCGACGATCCGTCGGCCGTCACCGTCGACGTCGTCGACGAAGACGGCACGACCGTCATCGAGCTCCACGTCGCCGAGGACGACATGGGCAAGGTGATCGGCCGCAACGGCAGCGTCGCCAAGGCGCTGCGCACGCTGCTCAAGGTCACCGCCGCTCGCGACGGCGAGCCGGTCCAGCTCGAGATCCTCTGAGCGACGATGCCGGGCTCGCCGCTCACGCGATGAGCCGCAGCAGCGAGCGAGCCACCGACGAGCGGCTCGTGGTCGCCCTCGTGCGGGGCGTCCATGGGCTGCATGGCGCGGTCCGCGTCGAGGTCCTGACCGACCGTCCCGACGATCGGTTCGTGCCCGGCGCCGTCCTGTTCCGGGAAGGCGAGCCACGACCGCTGACGCATCGCCGAGCGCGCGAGGCCGTCGCGGACGGGCCCGGCTGGCGCCTCCGATTCCGCGAGATCGCGACGCGCGACGGGGCCGACACCCTGCGCGGCGCCTACCTCGAGGCGGCCGTCCGCCCGGACGGCGACCTGGCTCGGGGCGCGTACTACTGGCACGAGGTGATCGGCGCGACGGTTCGCGGCGTCGACGGCGCCGAGCTCGGCACCGTGCAGGACATCTACCGCGTGGCGGAGAACGAGGTCTTCGTCGTCGAGCGGCGGGCCGTTCGGGAGCTTCGACCTGCCGGCGGTCCGCGCCTTCATCCGGATCTTCGCGCCGCGCCGGGGCGAGATCGTGGTCGACGCCGACGCGCTCGACCTGCGCCCACCGCGCGCTCGCGACGCCCGACCCGGATCGACCGAGGGCGCCGCGGCGACGGCCACGCCACGCGCCGGTCGCCGGCACCGGGGCAGGCGGCGACCGGCGATACGGGCGACCCGCCCGGGACGCCGGCATGACCCTCGAGATCGACATCCTGACGCTCTTCCCGGCGATGGTCGCAGGGCCGCTCGCGCAGAGCATCCCGGGCCGGATCCAGGAACAGGGCCTGGCGACGATCCGGGTGCGCGACCTGCGCGACTGGGGCCTCGGGCGACATCGCTCGGTCGACGACGCGCCGTACGGCGGCGGAGCCGGCATGATCCTGCGGCCGGAGCCGGTCGCCGCGGCGCTCGATGCCGTCCGTCGCCCGGATTCGATCGGTCATCCTGCTCGACCCGGTCGGCGAGGTCTTCCGCCAGGCGCGGGCGGCCGACCTCGCGACGCGCCCGCACCTCGTCTTCCTCTGCCCGCGCTACGAGGGCGTCGACGAGCGGATCCGCTCGCTGGTCGACCTCGAGCTGTCGATCGGCGACTACGTGCTGACCGGCGGCGAGCTGCCGGCGCTCGTGGTCATCGACGCGGTCATCCGCCTGCTGCCCGGGGCGATCGAGGCGGCCTCGACGGCCGAGGAGTCGTTCGCGGCGCGGGCTGCTCGAATACCCGCAGTACACGCGGCCGCCGACGCTTCCGCGGCATGGACGTGCCGGCCATCCTGACCTCGGGCGACCACGGCGCGGTCGATCGCTGGCGGCACGAGCAGGCGATCGAGCGGACGCGGCAGCGCCGGCCGGACCTGCTCGGTCGACGAGACCGGCGAGCCGACCTGATCCTCGGCGAGCCCCGTGCTATACTCCGCCGCCGGCGCGTCCCCACGCCGACCCGAACGCCCTCCTTGCAGCTCCGGCTGCCCAGTTGAGTCAGGAACCACCGCGTGAACGTGCTCGACGAGATCGTCCAGGACCAGCTTCGAACGGACCTGCCGGAGCTCGCGACCGGCGACACCGTGAAGGTGTCGGCCAAGGTCATCGAGGGCACGCGCGAACGCGTCCAGGTCTTCGAGGGCACCATCATGCGGCTGCGCGGCGGCGGCATCACCCGCTCGATCACGGTCCGACGGATCGCCTCCGGCGTCGGTGTCGAGCGGACGTTCAAGATCAACAGCCCGCGGATCGAGAAGATCGAAGTCGTCCGGCACGGCGTTGCCCGGCGCGCGCAGCTCTACTTCCTGCGCGATCGCGTCGGCAAGGCGGCCACCCTCCGCGAGCGCCGAACCCGAAGCTGACCCGCGCGCCTGTCACCACGACCATCCGACCCCGCCCCGGCGGGGTCGTTCGATTCGGCTACCCTAGCGATCGATGGCTCCGATCGTCCCGACCCTCCGCTACGAGCGCCGCCTCTGGCGCGACGGGTGCGTGCGGGTCGTCGGCGTCGACGAGGTCGGGGTCGCGCCGACCTGTGGCGCGGTGGTCGCCGCGGCCGTGATCATGCGTCCCAACTGTCACCGCATCCCCGGGCGTCCGCGACTCCAAGACGCTGTCGGCGGCGCAGCGGGAACGGCTGGCGCCGCTGATCCGGGCGCGCGCCGTCGCGGTCGGCGTCGGCGCGGCTTCGGTGCGCGAGATCGACCAGCTCAACATCTACCACGCCACGCACCTGGCGATGCGCCGCGCGATCGCCCGGGTCGGCGGGCACGACCACGTCCTGGTCGACGGCAACCGGATCGTCGGGTTCGAGGCGGCGGTCGGGCCGTACTCGAATGTCGTCGACGGCGACGCGAAGGTCTATTCGATCGCCTGTGCGTCGGTGGTCGCGAAGGTCGTCCGCGACCGGATGATGGCCCGCCTGGCGGCCCGCTACCCGGGGTACGGCTGGGAGCGCAACCAGGGCTACGCGACGCTCGAGCATCGCCGGGCGATCCGGCGGCTCGGTCTCACGCCGTTCCATCGGCGCTCGTTCCTGGCGCTCCAGCGGACGCTCGCCGGTGACCAGGCGTCGCTCGACCTGTTCGGCGACGAACCCAACGACGGGCTGCTCGGCGACATGGCGGGCGAAGCGGTGCTGGAGGCGCTCGACGAGCTCGATCCGGCCATCGTTGCCGGGGCCGCGACACGATAAGCCGCAGGCAAGCCATGGTCGGTACCGTCCGGATGTGCGGACCGATGCCCAGCGATCAGGAGACGGCGCCGAGACGCTGGTCGCCGACCGGCTGACCGCGGCCGGCTGGGTCGATCCTCGCTCGGAACGTCCACGTCGGTCGCTACGAGCTCGACCTGGTCGCGGTCGATCCGGGTCCGCCCCGCTGCGCTCGTCGCGGTCGAGGTCCGCTGGCGCGCGGGTCGCGACGTTCGGCCTGCCGGAGGAGACGGTCGACCATCGCAAGCGCTCGCGGGTGCGTGCCGCCGCGTACGGCCTGCTCGAGCGCGGCGATCCTCCCGGACGGGTCGCCGGTGCCGCACCTGCCCCTGCGGTTCGACCTCGTTGTCGTCGAGCCAGGCGACCGCGTGCGTCACCACCGCCACGCGATGTAGCGGGACGCCGGTTCGTCGGCGAATGCGCGTACGCCACCCCGGAGAGCGGTCCGGCCCGATCCATGGCGAACGGGCCTGCGACGATGCGTATCGCCACCCTGGCGAGCGTATGGGAAGTCGGCGCCGCCGGCCTCGTGGGCGCCCCCGGGAAACGGGCCTGCGCCCGTGCCCGTGCTACACTCCCGCCCGGCTCGGCCTGGCCGAGCCTCCAATCGATCGCCCACGCCACCAGGCGTGGAGCTCACACGCGAGCCGTTCCGGCCGGGACGGTGCCGGCATCCGACAGGATCGAGGTCCGGTCCCCGGCGACGAGGTTCGCGGAGGAACGAACCGAACAGGAGGTCGCTCACCGTGCCGTCCGTCTCGATGCGGCAGCTGCTGGAAGCCGGAGTCCACTTCGGCCACCAGACCCGCCGCTGGAACCCCAAGATGCGCCCGTTCATCTTCGCCGAGCGCAACGGGATCCACATCATCGACCTCGCCCAGACCGTCCAGCGCCTGGACGTCGCCCTCGACTTCGTCCGCGAGACGGTCGCCCGTGGCGACCAGGTCCTGTTCGTCGGGACGAAGAAGCAGGCCCAGGAGCCGGTCGCGCAGGAGGCGTCCCGGGCCAACCAGCCGTACGTCAACAAGCGCTGGCTGGGCGGCATGCTCACCAACTTCACCACGATCAAGAAGCGCATCGGGCTGCTCGAGCAGCTCGAGGCCCGCCAGGCCAACGGCGACTTCGACCGGATGACCAAGAAGGAAGCCGCCAAGCTGACCGAGGAGATGGTCAAGCTCCAGGGCACGCTCGGCGGCATGCGCAAGATGAAGCGCCTGCCCGGCGCGATCTTCATCGTCGACCCGCATCGCGAGCGGATCGGCGTGACCGAGGCGAACAAGCTCGAGATCCCGGTCGTCGGGACCGGCGACACGAACGTCGACCCGGACGAGCTCGACTACATCATCCCGGCCAACGACGACGCCATCCGGGCCATCCGGCTGCTCTGCACGCTCGTCGCCGACGCCGCGATCGAAGGCGCCCAGCAGCGCTCCGCTCGCAGCGCCGTCGAACCGGAGCCGATCGAGGCCATGGCCCTGCCGGAGCCCGAGGAAGAGGAGCCCGGCGCGACCGACGAGCTCGTGGCCGCCCTCGCCGGCGGCGCGGCGCTCTCGTTCGAGCCCGATGTCGACGAGGACGACCTGCTGCCCGGCGACCGGGTCGCCCGGGCCGAGGCCGCCGTCGCCGAGGCCCCCGAGGCCAGCCCGGAGGAGATCGCCGCCGAGCTCGCCCGCGAAGCGGCCGAGAAGGTGGACGAGGCGGCCGCGAGCTGATCACGCCGGCCGGATCGCCGGCCGTCAACCGACCGACATGACAGGCAGCGCGGCGGTCCGACACGGACGCCGCAGGACAGGGAGTACGAACAAGCATGGCGGACATCTCGGCGAGCCTCGTCAAGGAGCTGCGCGATCGGACCGGCGCCGGGTTCATGGACTGCAAGCGCGCGCTCGAGGAGTCGGGCGGCGACCTCGAGCAGGCGACCGCTGTCCTGCGCGAGCGCGGTCTGGCCGCGGCCGCGAAGAAGGTCGGACGCGAGGCGCGCGAGGGCCTCGTCTCGAGCTACATCCACACCGGCGGCCGGGTCGGCGTGCTCATCGAGGTCAACTGCGAGACGGACTTCGTGGCCCGGACCGACGAGTTCCAGCGGCTCGTCCGCGACCTCGCCGTCCAGGTCGCCGGCCTGGCGCCGCTGTACGTCGACGCCGACAGCATCCCGGCGGCCGACCTCGCCGCCAAGCGGGCCGAGCTGCTGGCCGACGAGGCCACCCAGAAGAAGCCCGAGGCGATCCGCGCCCAGATCGTCGACGGCCAGCTCAAGAAGTGGTACTCGCAGGTCTGCCTGTACGACCAGCCGTTCCGCGACGAGGAGCGGACCGTCCGCGACCTGATCAACGAGCGGATCGCGACGATCGGCGAGAACATCCGCGTCCGCCGCTTCACCCGCTACGCGCTCGGGGAGGAGCTGTGACCGACGCCGGCCCGCTGCCGTCGGTCGACGCGGGGCCGCTGCGCTACCGGCGCATCCTGCTCAAGCTGTCCGGCGAGGCGCTGCTCGGCGACCGCCAGTACGGCGTCGACCCGGCCTTCTGCGCGTTCATCGCCCGCCAGGTCGGCGAGATCCACGCGCTCGGCGTCCAGGTCGGGATCGTGGTCGGCGGCGGCAACATCTTCCGCGGGCTGGCGGCGTCGGCCCGGGGGATGGACCGCGCGACCGGCGACTACATCGGCATGCTGGCGACGGTCATGAACGGCCTGGCGCTCCAGGATGCCCTCGAGCGTGCCGGCGTCCCGACCCGGGTGATGACCGCGATCGCCATGAACGAGATCGCCGAGCCGTACATCCGCCGCCGGGCGATCCGGCACCTGGAGAAGGGCCGGGTCACGATCTTCGTGGCCGGCACCGGCAACCCGTACTTCACGACCGACACCGCGGCCGCCCTGCGCGCGGTCGAGATCAACGCCGAGGTCCTGCTCAAGGCGACCAAGGTGGACGGCGTCTACGACCGCGATCCCGATGGCGCACCCCGATGCGCGGCGCTACGCTCACCTCGAGTACGCCGACCTGCTCCGGGACCAGCTCCACGTGCTCGATGCCACGGCCGTGAGCCTGTGCATGGAGAACGACCTGCCGATCGTCGTGTTCGATCTCAACCAGCCCGACAACATCAAGCGGGTGGCGACGGGCGAGCCGGTCGGCACCCTCATCTCGGGCGCTCGAGCGCCGCCGGAGGTGCGCCATCATGAGCTCCGAGATCATCGCCGACGCGGATCACAAGATGGGCCGCGCCGTCGAGGCGATGGAGCGCGACTTCCAGGGCCTGCGGACCGGCCGGGCGTCGACCGCGCTCGTCGAGCGCCTCCACGTCGAGTACTACGGCACCTCGACGCCGCTCAACCAGCTGGCCGGGATCAGCGTCCCGGAGCCGCATCAGATCGTCATCCAGCCGTGGGACCGCGGCGTCCTCGGCGCGATCGAGAAGGCCATCCAGAAGAGCGACATCGGCCTGATGCCGAACGTGGACGGGACGGTCGTCCGGCTCAACATCCCGCCGCTCACCGAGGAGCGTCGCAAGGACATCGTCCGGAGCGTCCACAAGCGGATGGAAGAGGCCCGGGTCGAGATCCGCAACCTGCGGCGCGAGGCCGCCGACCACCTCAAGCGCGAAGAGCGCGACGGCGACGGTCGGGACCGACGAGGCCCACCGCCAGCTCGAAACGCTGCAGCGCACGACCGACCGGCACATCGCCGAGGTCGACCGCCTGGGCGCCGCGAAGGAACAGGAGGTCCTCGAGGTCTAGTGGCTCGCGCACCGCTGGCCAGGCCGACCGACGCGCCACCCGCCGCGCACGAGCCGGTGCGCGAGACGGATCGTCCGGCCGACCGGGTCGCCCGCCGACGGCACGCCGCTGCTCCCGAGCGAGGAGCTGCCGCGACACGTCGCGATCATCATGGACGGCAATCGCCGCTGGGCGCGTCAGCGCGACCTGTCCGAGCTCGACGGTCACGCGGCCGGCGTCGAGGCGATCCGCGAGCTCCTGCGCCACGCGGTGCGGCGCGGCGTCCCGGTCCTGACCCTGTACGCGTTCAGCCGCGAGAACTGGGCCCGCTCGGACGAGGAGGTGACCGGCCTGTTCGGCCTGCTCGAGGCGGCGATCCGCAGCGAGACCGCCGAGCTCCGTGCGCAGGGCGTCCGCATCCGGCTGCTCGGTCGGCTCGACGAGCTGCCCCCGGCGACCCGCGCGTCGATCGAGGAGGCCCTCGAGGCGACCGCCGGCGGCGACCGGCTGCTGCTCAACATCGCCTTCAACTACGCCGGCCGGACCGAGCTCGTCGACGCGTTCCGCCGGCTCGCCTCGAGCGGCATCCCGCGCCGACGACATCGACGAGGCCGCGATCAGCGCGTCCCTGTACACGGTCGGCCTGCCCGATCCGGACCTGGTCATCCGGACCGGCGGCGAGCAGCGCCTGTCCAACTTCCTGATCTGGCAGTCGGCCTACGCCGAGTTCTACACCTGCGAGGCGCTCTGGCCCGACTTCGGACCGGACGCCTTCGACGCGGCGCTGCTCGAGTTCGCCCGTCGCCATCGTCGCTTCGGCCGCTGACCGGGCCGGAGGCGGCGACCATGCGTGAGCGCGCGATCAGCGCGGCCGTGCTCGTCCCCGTCCTGCTCCTCGTCCTCGCCATCGGCGGGCGCGGTCCTCGCCGCCGCGGTGGCGCTGGCCACGGCGCTCGCCGCCGTCGAGGTCTTCCGGCTGCTGCGATCGGCCGGCTACGCCGACGTTCGCGGCGCTGGGCACGGCGCTGGCCCTGGTCGTCGTCCTCGACGCCGCGTTCCCCGAGGTGCTCGAGGGAAGCGGCCTGCTGCTCGGCGGCGGTCGGGATCGTGCTCGTCGCGGTCGCGTCGTTCTCCAGGCCGGACCCGCGCGACGGGCTGGCGGTCTGGATGGCCACGATCTTCGGGGCCCTGTACGTCTCGCTGCTGTCGTTCGTGATCCGCCTGGGCCAGGCGGCTCCGGACCTCCCGGCCGACGCGCCGCTCCACGGGCTCGGACCCGAGCGGGGCTGGATCCTCCTCCTGGTCCTGGCGGTCTGGTCGTACGACACCGGCGCCTACCTGGTCGGCCGGAACTTCGGCCGGACGCGGTTCCTGACCCACATCTCGCCGTCGAAGACGATCGAGGGCCTGGCTCGGCGGGGTCGTGGCGACGACCGTCGTCGTCGGGCTGCTCCTGTTCGCGCTCGGCCAGAACCCGCTGCATGCCGCTGGTGCTGGGGCCGCTTGACCGCCCTGGCGGCGCAGGCCGGCGACCTGGCCGAGTCGACGCATCAAGCGCGCCGCCGGCGCGCGCGATTCCGGGACGCTGATCCCCGGCCACGGCGGGATCCTCGACCGCGTCGATTCCTTCCTCTTCGCGGCGCCGATCGTGACCCTGTATGTCCTCGCCCTCATCCGCTGACCGCCCGGCGGCACGGCGGCGAGCGCTCGCGCGTCGCGCTCCTCGGCTCCACCGGCTCGATCGGCCGGCAGACCGTCGACGTGCTCGCGGCCCACGCGGACGCGTTCGAGGTCGTCGCGCTCGCGGCCGGCTCCGACGGGTCGCGCCTGGCCGAGCAGGCGGCCCGCCTGCGGCCGGCGGCCGTGTCGCTGGCCGACGAGCACGCGCCTGCGCCGCACTCGAGCTGCCGGCCGGCGTGGAGCGGGTCGGCGGCGCCGACGCCCTCGAGTCGCTGGCGACCCGCGACGACGTGGACCTCGTCGTCGTCGGCACGGGCGGCATGGTCAGCCTCCGACCGGTCATCGCCGCCCTGCGCGCCGGGCAAGGTCGTGGCGACGGCCAACAAGGAGACCCTGGTCGCGGGCGGCCACCTGGTCATGCCGCTCGCGCGCGACCTGGCCGCCGCGGCCGCGGCGACCGACCCGCGCGATCCCTATGCCAGCCCGCTGGCCTGGCTCCGGCCGATCGACTCGGAGCACTCGGCGATCTGGCAATGCCTGGTCGGCGAGCGGCTGGACGCGATCGCCGCGCTCATCCTGACCGCGTCCGGCGGCCCGTTCCTCGACGCGACGCGACGCCGAGCTGGCGGGCGCCACCCCGGAGAGGCGCTCCGGCACCCGACCTGGTCGATGGGCGCGAAGATCACGATCGACTCGGCGACGCTCGTCAACAAGGGCCTGGAGGTCATCGAGGCACACTGGCTGTACGATGTCGGCTTCGACGCCATCGAGGTGGTGATCCACCCGCAGAGCGTCGTCCACTCAGCCGTCCGCTTCGTCGACGGATCCCTCAAGGCCCAACTGGGCAACCCGGATATGCGACTTCCCATCCAGTACGCGCTGACCTACCCCGACCGGCGACCCTCGCCGGTGGCCCCGCCCGATCTCGTCGCCTTCGCGCGGCTCGACTTCCGGGCGCCCGACGAGACGCAGTTCCCGGCGCTCCGGATCTGCCGCCGAGGCCGGCGCGGAGGGCCCATGGGCGTCGGCAGCGCTGATCGCGGCCGACGAGGTCGCGGTGGCCCGGTTCCTGGGCGGCACGCTCGACTTCCTCGGGCATCCCGCGGCTGCTCGAGGCCGCCGTCGGGCGGTTCGGGTCGGCGCCGGCGAGCGCCTGACGTCGACGATCTCGTGCAACTCGATGCGGCGATCCGCGCCGCCTATGCGAGCGGGTCGATCGGAGCCGCCTCGTGACCGGCTTCGCCCAGTCGGTCATCACGATCGTCCTGTTCGTCCTGATCCTGGGCGTCATGGTCCTCATCCACGAGCTCGGCCATTTCGTGACGCGCCCGGCTGGCGAGGGTCCGCGTGCTCGAGTTCGGGATCGGGTTCCCGCCACGGGCGAAGGTGCTGGGAAATCGCGGCGAGACCCTGTACACGCTCAACTGGCTGCCGATCGGCGGGTTCGTCAAGCTCGAAGGCGAGGACGGCGACGAAGACGACGACCCGCGCTCGTTCACGGCGCAGGGACTGAGCACGAAGCTCCTGATCCTGGTCGCCGGCGTCGCGATGAACGTCGTGCTGTCGTTCGTGATCTTCACCGGCATCGCCCTCGGCGGCGATCCGACCATCGGCTTCCGGGTGGGCACCGTGCAGCCGGACTCGCCGGCCGCGGCCGCGGGGCTGCACAGCGGCGACGTCGTCGCGAGCATCAACGGGAAGTACCGCGGGGCGTTCGAGGGAAGCACGCTGCTCGACGACCTGCGGGCGAATGGCGGCCAGACCGTACAGCTCGGCATCGAGCACCCGGACGGGTCGAGCGCGACCGTGACCGTCACCCTGCGTTCCCAGGCGGAGATCGACCAGGGGCACGGCGCGCTCGGGATCGAGCGACCGGCCGCTACCACGACCCACGGGGCCATCCACTACTCGGTCGGCGACGCCGTCGGCGTGGGGGCCCAGCGGACGGTGGACGCGCTCCGCCTGATCGTCGACGGACTCGGCCAGCTCGGCGACTCGATCGTCAACCGGCCGACAGAGGCGCCACCGGTCGCCGGCCCGGTCGGCATCGCCACGCAGATCGGCGACGTCTTCTGGCAGCTCGGCCCGATCATCACGCTCTACGTCGCCGGCATCCTGTCGGCCAACCTGGCCGTCGTCAACATCCTCCCGTTCCCACCGCTCGACGGTGGCCGGATGCTCGTGATCGTGCTCAAGCGGGTCTTCGGCGAGCGGATCAGCCTCCGCGCCGAGCGCATGACCTACCTCGTCGGCTTCGTCTTCCTGTTCGCATTCCTGATCTGGATCACCGGCTTCGACATCGTCCGGAGCCTCGGCGGCGGGACGTGACCCTGGCGGTCGATCGTCGACCGCGCCGGCGGCCGACCGTCAGCGTCGACGTCGGCGGCGTGCTGGTCGGCAGCGCGCACCCGGTCGTCGTCCAGTCGATGACCAACACCGACACGGCCGACCCGGACGCCACCGCGATCCAGGTCGCCCGGCTCGCCCACGCCGGCTCGCAGCTCGTGCGGGTCACGGTCAACACGGAGGAGGCGGCCGCCGCGGTGCCCGAGATGGTCCGCAAGGTCCGCGGCCTCGGCGTCGACGTGCCGATCATCGGCGACTTCCACTACAACGGCCACAAGCTGCTGACGGAATACCCGGAGATGGCGGCGGCGCTCGCCAAGTACCGGATCAACCCGGGCAACGTCGGCGCCAAGCGCCACGACGAGCACTTCGCGACGATCATCCGGGTCGCCATCGACAACGACGTGCCGGTCCGGATCGGGGTGAACTGGGGGTCGCTCGACCAGGCGATCCTGACCGAGCTGATGGACGCCAACGCGCGGTCGCGTGCGCCGCGTCGACGCGCGCGACGTGATGATCGAGGCGATGCTCCAGTCGGCCATCCGGTCGGCCGAGCTGGCCGAGGCGACCGGCCTGCGCCACGACCGGATCATCCTGTCGGCCAAGGTGTCGGGCGTGCGCGACCTGGTCGACATGTACCGGCTGCCTCGCCGGCCGGACGGACTACCCGCTCCACCTCGGGCTGACCGAGGCGGGCATGGGCGACAAGGGCATCGTCGCCTCGACGGCCGGGCTGGCGATCCTGCTCAACGAGGGGATCGGCGACACGATCCGCGTCTCGCTGACCCCCGAGCCCGGCGCCCCGCGCGAGCGAGAAGTCGAGATCGCCCAGCAGGTCCTCCAGTCGCTCGGCCTGCGCTCGTTCCTGCCCCAGGTCAGCGCCTGTCCCGGGCTGCGGCCGGACGACGTCGACGTTCTTCCAGGAGATGGCCCAGCAGATCCAGGGCTACCTCAAGCAGCGGATGCCCGAATGGCGCGAGACGCATCCGGGCGCCGAGGACCTGCGCGTGGCGGTCATGGGCTGCGTCGTCAACGGGCCGGGCGAATCGAAGCACGCCGACATCGGGATCAGCCTGCCGGGCACGTTCGAGGCGCCGGTCGCGCCCGTGTTCATCGACGGGCGCCTGGATCGCACCCTGCGGGGCGACGGCGTGGTCGCCGAGTTCATCGAGATCCTCGAGGGCTATGTCGCGGACCGCTTCCCGGTGAGCGCGCGGCCGTCGCAGGCTCGCCGGACCCGGATCCCGCGGGTCGCAGCTGAGCCGCTCCCGAAGCTGCGCTCGGCGCGAGCGTCGCCGGCGGACCTGGTCGATCTGGACGGCAGGCACGGGTTGCGCGTTCGACCTTCCATCGCTCGGCGGGCGTCCACGCTCCCGGGTGTATACTTCGGCCAACTGAACGGCCGCTCCGCGACGTGGGTGACCCCCACGTTTCTTTTTGAGCGGCGCACTCGAATCGCACAACGAACGGAGGCCATCGTGAGTCGAGACTTCGTCGGTGCCCTCCTCCAGCTCAATGCCGAGAAGCAGATCTCCCGCGAGCAGCTCATCGGGGCCGTCGAGGACGGGATCCAGTCGGCCTATCGCCGGGTGGCGGGCGACGAGGACATCCACGTCCGGATCGACGCCGAGACCGGCAAGATCCGGGTCTTCCGCGCGCGCCGCGTGGTGGCGGAGATCGAGGACGAGCTGACCGAGATGACCGTCGAGCAGGCGCAGGCCCACGACCCGAAGGCGAGCGATCGGCGACCTGGTCGAGACCGAGCAGCTCGACGGCGACGTGTTCGGCCGCATCGGCGCCCAGACCGCCAAGCAGATCGTGCTCCAGCGCATCCGCGAGGTCGAGCGCGATCAGGTCTTCGACCAGTTCGCCAGCCGCGAGGGCGAGCTGATGACCGGGACCGTCAACCGCGTCGAGCCGCGCGCGATCATCCTCGACGTCGGCAAGAACGTCGAGGCGATCCTGGCGACCACCGAGCAGTCGGCGCTCGAGCACTACCGGATCGGCCAGAACGTCAAGGCGTTCGTGCTCGAGGTCCGGCGCTCGACCAAGGGCCCGCAGATCTTCGTGAGCCGGACGCACAAGGGCTTCCTCAAGCGCCTGTTCGAGCTCGAGGTGCCCGAGATCCACAGCGGCACCGTCGAGATCAAGGCGATCGCGCGCGAGGCCGGCAGCCGTTCCAAGGTGGCCGTCGCCTCGCGCCAGGAGGGTCTCGACCCGGTCGGCGCCACCGTCGGGCAGCGCGGCGCGCGCGTCCAGGCAGTCGTCGCCGAGCTGTCCGGCGAGAAGATCGACGTCATCCCGTGGAGCGACGATCCGGCGGTCTTCGTGGCCAACGCGCTGAGCCCGGCCCAGGTCATCTCGGTCGACATCGACGAGGAGCACCGGATCGCCAGCGTCACCGTCCCCGAGCGGATGCTCTCGCTGGCCATCGGCCGCGAGGGGCAGAACGCCCGGCTCGCCGCGCGACTGACCGGCTGGCGGATCGACATCCGGAGCGACGTCTCCGTCGCCGAGGCACGCGCGGCGGCGACGGAGACGGCCGGTGTCGCCCGGGCCTCCGCGGCCGTGGCACCGGGCGCGCCAGTCGCGGCCCCGGCCGGCGGCAACACGTCTGCCGCGGTCGAGGCACCCGCCGCTGCTGACGAGGCCAGCGGTGACCGAGACAGCCGGGCCCGCGCCCACGGCCAGGGCCAAACGGACGACGAAGAAGCCGGCGGCCGTCGCGACCGAAGCCGAACCCGACGTGGTGGCGGTGGTCGCCGAAGTGGCTGCGCCGGCCGCCAAGCCCAAGCGCGCGAGCCGGAAGGCCGCCGACGTCGTCCGAAGAGGTGGCGTCGTAGGCCGGGTGTCAACGACAGTCGCTCCCCGGCGCGTCCCGAGCCGGTCCTGCGTTGCCTGTCGAACCGTTCGCCCGAAGCGGGAGCTCATGCGGCTCGTCCGCACTGCCGGACGGTGCGGTGACCGTCGACCCGACCGGCCGGCTGGCCGGCCGAGGTGCGTACGTCTGCCGGGCCGAGGCCTGCCTCGACAACGCCATCGCCAAGGGTGCCCTGAGCCGGGCACTCCGAACCCCAGCTCCCGGCCGACCTGCGAACGTCGCTCGTCGGGAGCGCCACCGCGTACATGACTGACGCTGAAGGAGGATCTCGTGGCCAGGAGTAGGAGCGGCACGCGCGGCCGGCGCGGTCCCCGCAAGCCACCGCGCCGTGACGGGACGTTCAGCCCTGCCGGCGTGCAGGTCCTCGACCCGCGTGAGCGCGGCGCGATCGAGCTGCCCGGCACGATCACCGTCAAGGAGCTCGCCGAGCTGCTCGGCGTCAATCCGGCGGACATCATCCGCGAGCTGATCAAGAGCGGGATCTTCGCGACGATCAACCAGCTCGTCGATCGCGACACGGCCTCGCTGGTCGCGGGCGAGCTCGGCTACGAGGTGGCCGAGGCCGCCCAGGCGGCCGGCGCGGCCGGGTCCGACGGCGACGCGGACGGGCAGGTCGCCGAGGCGACCAAGGAGGTCCTGTTCGAGGAGGACGATCCGTCGCTCCTCCAGCCGCGCGCCCCGATCGTGACCGTCATGGGTCACGTCGACCACGGCAAGACGAGCCTGCTCGACGCCATCCGGACGACCGAGGTCGCGGCCGGCGAGCGCGGCGGGATCACCCAGCACATCGGCGCGAGCGAGGTCACCCGCGACGGCAAGCGCGTCGTCTTCCTCGACACGCCGGGTCACGAGGCGTTCACCGCCATGCGCGCCCGCGGCGCCAGGGTCACCGACATCGCCGTGGTCGTCGTCGCGGCCGACGACGGCGTGATGCCCCAGACGCTCGAGGCGATCAGCCACGCCAAGGCGGCCAAGGTGCCGATCATCATCGCGCTCAACAAGATCGACAAGCCGGACGCCAATCCCGACCGCGTCAAGACCGAGCTGACCGAGGCCGGCGTCGTCGTCGAGGAGTACGGCGGCGACGTGCCGATGGTGCCCGTGTCGGCCAAGACCCGCGTGGGCCTCGACGCCCTCATCGAGATGATCCTGCTCGTCGCCGACCTGCAGGAGCTCAAGGCCAATCCGAAGCGCGCGGCAGTCGGCACGATCGTCGAGGCAGAGCTCGACAAGGGCCGCGGCGCGGTGGCCACCGCGCTCGTCCAGACCGGCACGCTCAAGGTCGGCGACATCATCGTCGTCGGCGAGACGTTCGGCCGCGTCCGGGCGCTCGAGAACGACAAGGGCAAGCGCGTCACCAAGGCCGGTCCGGCGACCGCCGTGGTCGTCCTCGGCCTGGCCGACGTCCCCGCGGCCGGCGACATCCTGCGGGTCGTCGCCGACGAGAAGGAAGCCCGCTCGATGGTCGAGGCCCGCAAGACCGTGGCCGCCGCCAGGAGCGGGGAGGGGAGTGGCCGGGCCACCCTCGAGGACCTCTACCGCCAGATCCAGGCCGGTCAGGCCAAGGAGCTGCGGATGATCCTCAAGGCCGACGTCTCGGGCTCGCTCGGGGCGATCACCCACGCGCTCGAGCAGCTCGACCAGGAGGACATCCGCCTCAACGTCCTGCTCCAGGGTGCCGGCGACATCACCGACAACGACATCATGCTGGCGGCCGCCTCGGACGCCATCGTCGTCGGCTTCAACACGAAGATCACCGAGACCGCGCGTCGCGCGGCCGAGGCCGAGGGCGTCGACGTCCGGCTGTACGACATCATCTACAAGCTGACCGACGACATCGACGCGGCGCTCAAGGGCCTGCTCGAGCCCGAGGTCGTCGAGGTGGTCGAGGGTCGGGCCGAGGTCCGCCAGGTCATCCGGGTCGGCAAGAACACGGTCATCGCCGGCTCGTTCGTCACCGATGGACGGATCGTCCGTGGCAATGCCAGGGTGTGGCGCGGTGGCAAGATCATCGCCACCGACCGGATCGAATCGCTCCGCCGCTTCCGGGACGACGTCCGCGAGGTCGCCACCAACTACGAGTGCGGTATCGGCCTGGCGAACTTCCACGACATCCAGGAAGGCGACGTCATCGAATGCTTCACGTCGCAGACGATCAGTCGCGCGGCGGCCGGGTAGCCGGTCGACCGCCGGGACGACCATGAGCCAACGGACAGAACGCGTCGACGAGCTCCTGCGCCAGGAGATCGGGTCGATCGTGACCCGGGAGGTCGCCGATCCGCGCGTCGGGTTCGCGACGATCACGTCCGTGGAGACCACGCCCGATCTACGCCATGCCAAGGTCTGGGTCAGCGTCATCGGCCAGCCGGCCGAACGCGAGGCGACGCTGGCGGCGCTGCGACGCGCGATGCCGTTCGTCCGCCACGAGCTGGGCACGCGGCTGCGGATCAAGCGCATCCCGGACCTCCACGTCCACCTCGACGACACGGCCGAACGTGGCACCCGGGTCCTCCAGCTGCTCCGCGAGCTGGAGGCCGGGGAGGTGCCGGACGCGGACGCGCCGCTCGGCGAATCGCTCCCGACGCCGGTCGCCCGGCTGCCGCACCTCGGCGACCTGGCCGAGGAGCCGCCGTCGGCCGTCCGGCCGCCGGTGCCGCGGCGGCGTCGTCGCGACGACGTTCGACCCGGCTCCGGACCGACGGTCAGCGACGGACCGGACGGTGACGGTCGACCTCGATCCATTCCTGGCCGCCGTCCCGGATGCCGTCGTCAGCGCGGCTGGCCGGGGCCCGACGCGTGCTGGCGGTCAGCCACGAGAACCCGGACGCCGACACGATCGGAGCGGCCCTCGGCCGTCGCGCGCCTGGTCGAGGCGCGTGGCGGCACGGCCGACCTGCTGTGCACGGACCCGATCCCGCCCCTGTACGGGTTCATGCCCGGGGTCGAACGATTCCGAACGGATCCGGACCCGGCTGCCGACTACGACCTGGCGGTCATCGTCGACTGCGGGTCGCTCGAGCGGATCGGCGACGTGGGCATTCGCCACGCGGAGCTGTTCGAGCGCCTGCCGCGGGTGGTCATCGACCATCACGCCTCGAACGATGCCGGCGGGGAAGCCGACTGGATCGATCCGGCGGCCGCGGCGACGTGCGAGATGGTGACCCTGCTGGCCGGCCGGCTCGGCGTGGACCTGACCGCCGACGGCGGGGCGCTGGCGGCCAACCTGATGGCCGGCATCGTCATGGACACGGCGACCTTCGCACATCCGAATGCCACGCCGCGCACGCTGGTCGTGTCCGCGGCGCTGGTCGAGGCGCGGGCGCCCGCTGTCGGACATCTCGCGACGGCTCTATCGCTCGAAGCCGGATGCGCAGCTCCGCCTGTTCGGGCGCGTGCTCGACCGGCTCGAGACCGCCGACGACGGGCGCATCGTCTGGTCGAGCCTGACCGAGGCCGATCTCGCCGAGACCGGCGCCGATCGCGCCCACTCGGAGGGGATCATCGACCTCCTGTCGCAGGCCGAGTCCGCCGAGGTGGCGATCCTGTTCAAGGAGGCCGGGGCCAGCACGCGGATCAGCGTCCGGACCCGCTCGGGCGGCGTGGACGCGACCGTGCTGACCGGACGGTTCGGTGGCGGCGGTCACGCCCGCGCGGCCGGGGCAACCGTCGACGCCTCGCTGGCCGAGGCGCGGCCCGCCGTCCTGGCCGAGGCGACCCGGCTCGTCGGCCGCCGTGAGCCGCTAGGCATGGCGCGATCGTCGCTCGGTCCCGGGCTCGACGGGATCCTGGTCGTCGCCAAGCCGGCCGGCCCCACCTCGCACGACGTGGTCGCCCTCGTCCGGCGACTGGCGGCCACCAGGCGCGTCGGCCACGGTGGGACGCTCGATCCGTTCGCGCCGGGAGTCCTGCCCGTCTTCCTCGGTCACGCGACCCGCGTCGTCGAGTACCACCTCGGCGATCGGAAGGCCTATCGGGCCACCGTCTGCTTCGGGGCCTCGTCCACGACCGACGACCTCGAAGGCGAGCTGACACCGAGCC
Source organism: uncultured Chloroflexia bacterium (assembly GCA_963806175.1). Classification (GTDB taxonomy): domain Bacteria; phylum Chloroflexota; class Limnocylindria; order Limnocylindrales; family CSP1-4; genus SPCO01. The sequence continues at coordinate 1,060,521 of CAWDXA010000011.1, read as the reverse complement.
CGGGCGGGGCGCCGTCGCGCGAGGCGGTGCTGGAGGCCATGACCGGATTGACCGGCTCGATCTCGCAGCGGCCACCGGCCTTCAGCGCGATCAAGGTCGCCGGCCGACGGGCCTACGCGATGGCCCGGGCCGGCGAGGCGGTCGTCCTCGCCGAACGCGAGGTCACGATCCACGAGCTGACCCTGGTGTCGTGGGACGGCTCGGACCCGGACCGGCCCGTCGGCGGTCGTCGAGGTGGCCTGCTCGGCGGGGACCTACGTCCGTGCCCTGGCTCGCGACCTCGGGCGAACGCGTGGGCAGCGCCGCCTACCTCGGGGCGCTGACTCGCACGGCGTCGGGACCGTTCACCCTCGACGAGGCGATCGCCCTCGACGCGATCCGGGCGGCCGCCGCCGACGGGCCGGCCGGCCTGATGCCGTTCCTCCGCCCGATCGACGCCGGCCTGGACGCGTTGCCGATCGTGTCGCTCACCGTCGCCGAGGTCGCCGCCGTCGCGCGCGGTCAGTTCGTCCGGCCGACGAGCGGCGTCCCGGCCGGCGCCGACCACTACCGGCTGGTGGGGCCCGATGGCGCGCTGGTCGCGATCGCCACGGGATCGGCCGGGCGGCTCGCGCCGGACAAGGTGTTCGTCGCGCCGCCCGCGGCGGCTCCCGTCGGCTGACGGCGGCATGGAGGTCGTCAGCCGGGTCGAGGCGCTCCGACCCGAGCTCGGACCGGCGTTCGTGGTCGTCGGCGTCTTCGACGGCCTCCACCTCGGTCATCTCTACCTGCTCCGGCACCTCGTCGCCGAGGCCGGGCGCGCCAGGCACGAGCCGACGGTCATCACCTTCGACCATCATCCCGACGAGGTGCTGACCGGTCACGCGCCGCCGCTCCTGCTCGATCCGGCCGAGCGGCTCGAGCGGCTGGCCGCGGCCGGCGTCGACGTCACGGTCGTCCAGCCGTTCGACGCCGCGCTGCGCGAGACGCCCTACGACGTCTTCGTCGAGCGGATTCGGCGCCGCGTCGAGCTGCGTGGCTTCCTGATGACCCCGGACGCGGCCTTCGGCTACGAGCGCCGGGGGACGCCGGACACGCTCGCCGCGCTCGGTCGCCGCGATGGCTTCGACGTCGTCGTGGTGGAGCCGTTCACGCTCGACGGACGGTCGGTCCGCAGCTCGGAGATCCGCGCGGCGATCGCCGCCGGCGACCTCGCCGCAGCGGCCGCGCTGCTCGGGCGGCCGGTGACGCTGACCGGGGCCGTGAAGCGGAATGGCCGACCTGGGCCGTCGAATCGACTTCGACCTGCCGATCGCGCTCCCGCCCGACGGCGACTACCCGGGCCAGCTGGACGGCGCGGCGGTGACCCTGCGCGTCGACGCCGGCGTCGTCTACCTGCTGGGACGGGGCCCGGGGGCCAGGCGGGTGACCGTTGAGCTCAGCGCCCCGGCCGCCACAGCGGTTCGGCGACCCCCCGCTCGTGGTTCTCGTAGCGGGCCATGACGAAGAGGGCATCTGACAGCCGGTTGAGGTAGGGCAGGACGGTCGGCCCGATCGGCTCATCGCGAGCCAGGGCGGTGGCCTGCCGTTCGGCGCGGCGGCAGACGGTCCGCGCGACGTGCAGGGCGGCCGCACCCACCGACCCGCCGGGCAGCAGGAAGTTGGCCAGCGGCCCGACGACCTCGTTCAACTCGTCGATGAGCGCCTCGAGCCGCTCGATGTGGCGCACCTCGACCGTCGGGACCGGGTGGCGCGCCTGGCTGGCCGCCGGCGTGGCGAGGTCCGACCCGAGGTCGAACAGCTCGTTCTGGATCCGCGGCCAGCTCCGTCGCGAGCCGCTCGCACAGGCCGAGAGACAGCGCGAGGCCGATCTGCGAATTGAGCTCGTCGACCGTCCCGTAGGTTTCGACCCGGCGCGAGTCCTTCGAGACCCGCTGGCCGCCGCCGAGGCCGGTCGTCCCGGTGTCGCCGGTCTTCGTGTAGATCCTGGTCAGGCGAGGCATCCGGGGGTCTCCAGGTCGGGCGGGATGCGGCGGTCGAGGGGAGAGGGCCATCTTGCCACGCGTCCGCCGCCCGTGCGGCGTTTGCCGCATCGTTTGCGGCAGTTCGCTCACCCTGTGCTACCATCCGCCGGTCATACAGAGTGTCAACAGTAGAAGTTCGTGTTCGGAGGAACGAGTGCCGCTCGCGCGGGAAGAGAAGCAGGAGATCATCACCGGGTATGCCACCAAGGAAGGTGACACCGGGTCTCCAGAAGTCCAGGTCGCGCTCCTGACGGAGCGGATCAAGGAGCTGGACCAGCATCTCAAGGGCTTTCCGAAGGATCACCATTCGCGTCGCGGCCTCCTCAAGCTCGTCGGCCAGCGCCGTCGCCTTCTCGCCTACCTGATGAAGAAGGACAGCACGCGCTACCGGGTCGTCATCGGACGACTCGGGCTGCGCCGCTAGGCGACGCTCGCGTCCGGACCCCGGGTGCGCCCGGGGTCCGTTCGCGCTCGACGCCGAGAAGGCCCAGTCGGCCGACCTGCCGCAGGTCGTCACCTCCTCCACGAACAGGAGGAGTAGTTCCCTTGTCTCAGACCTTCGAGACGCAATTCGGTGGTCGCACGCTGACCATCGAAACGGGCAGGCTTGCCCGGCTGGCCGGCGGTGCCGTCACCGTCCGCTACGGCGACACCCTGGTGCTCGGCACCGCCAACCGGTCCGACCCCCGACCCGGCCTCGACTTCTTTCCGCTGACGGTCGAGTTCGAGGAGCGGATGTACGCCGCCGGCAAGATCCCGGGCGGGTTCATCAAGCGCGAGGCGCGCGCCTCTGAGGCGGCCACCCTGGCCGCCCGCCTGACCGACCGGCCGATCCGCCCGCTCTTCCCCGAGGGCTACAAGGACGACATCCAGCTCGTCATCACGGTCCTGTCGACGGACCAGGAGAACCTGCCGGACGTGCTCGGGACGGTGGCGGCGTCGGCCGCCCTGACGATCAGCGAGATCCCGTTCGCCGGCCCGGTCGGGGCCGTCCGCATCGGCCGCATCGGCGGCGAGTTCGTGGTCAACCCGACCTACAGCCAGCTCGAGGAGTCGGAGCTCGACCTGATCGTCTCCGGCACGCGCGACGCGATCATGATGGTCGAGGCCGGTGCCAAGCTCCTGCCCGAGGCCGTCATGGCCGAGGCCATCCTGTTCGGCCATCGCGCACTCCAGCCGCTCGTCGAGCTCCAGGAGGAGCTCCGCAAGGCGGTCGGCAAGCCCAAGACCACGCCGTTCATCGAGACCGGCACGAGCTCGGTCCTCGACTTCGCCGACGCCGTGGACGCGGGCGACGAGCTCGTCATCGTCGACGTCGAGACGACCGGCACCGATCCGAAGATGGCCGACCTGGTCGAGATCGCCGCCGTCAAGGTCAAGGGCGGCAAGATCACCGACCGCTGGTCGACCCTCGTCAACCCGGGTCGCCCGATCGTCGGCAACCAGATGCACGGGCTCAAGGACGCCGACGTCAAGAAGGCACCGAGCCCGGCCGACGCCGCCCGCCAGGCCCTCAAGTTCATCGGCGACTCGGTGGTCGTCGGCCACTCGGTCGGCTTCGACCTCGGGTTCCTCGAGGCCGCCCTGGCCGACGGGACGCACTTCGAGTCGGGCCGCTACCTCGACACGCTGACGATCGCCCGCGAGGGCTATCCCGACCTCGAGAACTACAAGCTCCCGACGCTGTCGGCCTTCTTCGGCATCGAGCTCGCCCAGGCCCACCGGGCCGGCCCGGACGCCGAGGCGACCGCCAACCTGCTGATCTGGTTCGGCAACGACCTGCCCGGTCGCATCGCGGCGCTGCGCGAGGGGATCGCGAACTCGATCCGTGCCACCCGGACCGGCGGCGACAGCAAGGCGCTCCAGGAAGCCGCCCGCCGCGAGGCGCGCGTCAGCAAGTGCGCTGTTCAACCTCGTCCACAAGAAGACGGCCCGACAGCTGGCCCTCGACGAGGGCATCCGGATGGACGGACGTGGCCTGACCGAGCTTCGCCAGATCTCGGTCGACGTCGGCATCCTGCCGCGCGCCCACGGCTCGGGCCTGTTCACCCGCGGCGAGACCCAGGTCCTGACGATCGCGACGCTCGGCGCGTCCTCGGACGTCCAGCGGATCGACACGATCAGCCCGCAGACCGAGAAGCGCTACATCCACCACTACAACTTCCCGCCGTACTCCACCGGCGAGAACAAGCCGATGCGCGGCCCGAGCCGGCGCGACATCGGGCACGGCCACCTGGCCGAGCGAGCGCTGGTGCCGGTCCTGCCGACGCAGGAGGAGTTCCCCTACGTCATCCGGCTCGTCTCCGAGTGCATGTCCTCGAACGGCTCGACATCGATGGCCTCGACCTGCGGCTCGACGCTCGCCCTGATGGACGCCGGCGTGCCGATCAAGGCCCCGGTCGCCGGCGCGGCGATGGGCCTGATCAGCGAGCCGGGCGGCCGGTTCGCGGTCCTGACCGACATCCTCGGCAAGGAGGACTCGGTCGGCGACATGGACTTCAAGGTGACCGGCACGCGGGACGGGATCACCGCCCTGCAGATGGACATCAAGGTCCAGGGCATCAACGAGGCGATCATCCGCGACGGTCTCAAGCAGGCCCTCGCGGCCCGCCTCGAGATCCTCGACAAGATGACCGAGGTCATGCCCGAGGCACGCGGCGAGATGAGCGACTTCGCACCGCGCATCATCACCATCAAGATCAACCCCGAGAAGATCCGCGAGATCATCGGCAAGGGCGGATCGATGATCCGCAAGATCCAGGAAGAGACCCAGACCGAGATCAACGTCGAGGACGACGGCACCGTGGAGATCGCGGCCGTCTCCGGCGAGAACTCGCGCAAGGCGATCCAGTGGATCGAGAGCCTGACCCGCGAGGTCGAGATCGGGGCGCTCTACCTGGGCAAGGTCACCCGGATCATGGGCTTCGGCGCGTTCGTCGAGATCCTGCCGGGCAAGGAAGGCCTCGTCCGGATCGGCGAGCTCGCCGACTACCACGTCCCGACCGTCGAGGACGTCGTGTCCGTCGGCGACGAGGTGATGGTCGTCGTGACCGAGGTCGACCGCCAGGGCCGGGTCAACCTGTCGCGCAAGGCGGCCATGCAGCGCCACCTTGCCAAGGATCCGGCATAGCGGCCGGCCATCCAGCGTCGTCGATCGAGCGGAGCCGCCGGGCAACCGGCGGCTCCGTCCGACGATGGTCGACGGGCTCCGCTCGCCGGGACCCGCGGCCGGCTGGGCGGCCGGCACCCGCTGCTATACTCCGAGCGTGCCCGTCCCAGCGATCGAGCGAGCGGAGCCACGTCCCTCATGAACCGTACATCCCCTCACCGTCGCCGTCGTTGGCGCCACCGGCGTCGTCGGACGGACGATGATCCAGGTCCTCAACGAGCGGGAATTCCCGGTCGGTGAGTTGCGCCTGCTCGCCTCCGGCCGATCGGCCGGGCCAGACCGTCTCGATCGACGGGCGGACCCTCGAGATCGGTGAGGCCGTTCCGGGGGCCTTCGACGGCGTCGACATCGCGCTGTTCTCGGCCGGGGGCGACGTCTCGCTCGAGCTGGCGCCGGCGGCCGTCGCCCACGGGGCGACCGTGATCGACAACTCGTCCGCCTGGCGGATGGACCCGACGGTCCCGCTCGTCGTCTCACAGGTGAACCCCGACGATCTCGAGGGCCACGCCGGCATCGTCGCCAACCCGAACTGCTCGACGATGCAGCTCGCACCGGTCCTGATGGCGCTGCGCGACAGCGTCGGGCTCGAGCGAGTCGTGGTCGACACCTACCAGTCGGTGTCCGGCACCGGCGCCGACGCGCTGGCCGAGCTCGAGAGCCAGATCCGCGCCCACGTGAACGGGGTACCGAAGACGGGCCAGCGTCTACCCACATCCGATCGCCTTCAACGCCCTGCCCGAGATCGACGTCTTCCTGCCCAACGGCTACACCAAGGAGGAGTGGAAGGTCGTCAGCGAGAACCGCAAGATCCTGGGCCTGCCCGATCTTCGGATCTCCTGCACTGCGGTCCGCATCCCGGTCTTCGTGAGCCACTCCGAGGCGGTCCACGTCGAGACCCGCGAGCCGATCACCCCGGAGCGCGCACGACGGCTGTTCGCGGCGGTGCCCGGCGTGGTCGTCCAGGACGATCCGGCCGAGCACGACTACCCGCTGGCAACCGAGGCCGCCGGACATGACGAGATCTTCGTCGGTCGGGTGCGTCGCGACGTATCGATCGCCGACGACCGCGGCCTCGCCTTCTGGGTCGTCTCGGACAACCTGCGCAAGGGGGCGGCCACCAACGCCGTCGAGCTCGCCGAGATCCTGCGCGAGCGGGACTGGATCAAGCCGGCGTCGGCCCGCGGGACTCGCCCGTACCAGGCGCTCGGGGCCGTCGAGGCCAGGGCGTGATCGACGCCGAGCGCCGCCAGGCGCTCGAAGCGATCGCCGCCGAGGTGCGATCGTGCACGGACTGCCGGCTCCACGAGGGACGCACCCGCGCCGTCCCCGGTGAGGGCGACCCGGATACGGAGGTCGTCTTCGTCGGCGAAGGCCCGGGCTTCAACGAGGACCGGCTCGGTCGCCCGTTCGTCGGCCGTGCCGGCGACCTCCTGGTCAGGCTCCTCGCGTCGATCGGCTGGCGGCGCGAAGAGGTGTTCATCACCAACGTCGTGAAGTGCCGACCGCCCGACAACCGGGACCCGATGCCCGACGAGATCGCGGCCTGCGCCAAGTACCTGCACCGGCAGCTCGAGGTCCTCGACCCCGCCGTCGTCGTCACCCTCGGCCGGCACTCGATGGGGCGCTTCATGCCCGGGGCGCGGATCTCGCAGGCGCACGGGACGGTCCGGCCGGTCGATCCGGACACCGGTGCCCGCTCGGCGCTCGTGTTCGCGATGTACCACCCGGCCGCCGCGCTGCGGACGCCGTCGATCGAGCGAGAGAGCTACGCCGACATGGCCGGGGTGCCGGCCGCCCTGACCGACGCGCGCCGGCGGCGGGAAGCGGGCACTGCAGCGGTCGCAGGGGGCGCCCCGGCCGATCCCGCGGGCGTCGTCATCGACCCGATCGCAACCTCCGCGCCTGTGCCCCTCGCGACCGACCCCATTGCCTCGACCGGCGAGCTCCCCGGCAGCCTCATCGAGACTGGCGGCGAGCCCCGCCCCGCCGTGACCCCGGCGCCCACGGCGCCCACGGCGCCCACGGCCGAGGATCCGACGCCCCAACTGACACTCTTCTAGCCCATGCCAAGGACCAAGATGCCACCCACCAACGACCAGCCGCTCCGCATCATCCCGCTCGGCGGGGTGGGGGAGATCGGCAAGAACATGTACGTCTTCGAATACCGCGACGAGATCGTCGTGATCGACTGCGGCCTGATGTTCCCGGACGAGGAGATGTTCGGGATCGACCTGGTCATCCCCGACATCACCTACCTCAAGGAACGCCGCGCCAACGTCAAGGCGTTCCTCATCACCCATGCCCACGAGGACCACGTCGGCGCGCTGCCGTACGTGCTGCCCGAGTTCCCCGGCGTGCCGGTCTACGCCTCGACCCTGGCCCGCGGCCTGCTCGGCAACAAGATCAAGGAGCACAAGCTCCACAACAACCCGCTGATCTCGCTCGAACCGGGCGACGAGATCGACATCGGCGCGTTCAAGGTCATGCCCTTCCGGATCGGCCATTCGATCCCGGACGCGATGGGGATCGCCCTGCGAACGCCGGTCGGCACGATCGTCCACACCGGCGACTTCAAGTTCGACCACACCCCGGTCGACGGCAAGCTGTCCGACTTCGCCATCCTCGCCCGACTTGGCCAGGAGGGCGTGGCCTGCCTCCTGTCGGACTCGACGCGGGCCGAGAACCCCGGCTACACGCCGTCCGAGCGGACGGTCGGCGACGCCTTCCGCGAGATCATGGAGCCGCTCGAGGGCCGGGTCATCGTGGCCACCTTCGCCAGCAACATCGCCCGGATCCAGCAGGTGCTCGACGCCGCGGCGGAGATGAACCGCGAGCGTCGCCGTGATCGGCCGCTCGATGGAGCAGAACTTCCGCATCGCCACGGACCTGGGCTACCTCAAGTACGACCCGTCGACGGATGGTCGCCAAGGACAAGATCAAGGACCACCCGGACGGCAAGCTCGTCATCGCGACGACCGGCGCCCAGGGTGAGCCGATGGCCGGCCTCGCGCGGATGGCGAACCGCGACCACCGCTTCGTCGAGATCCAGCCGGGCGACACCGTGATCGTCAGCGCCAGCCCGATCCCGGGCAACGAGGAGTACGTCTCGCGCACGATCGACAACCTGTTCAAGGCCGGCGCCAACGTCTACTACCACACGATCAAGCGCGCCCACGTATCCGGCCACGCCAGCCAGGAAGAGCTCAAGCTGATGCTCGGGCTGACCAAGCCCAGGCACTTCATCCCGATGCACGGCGAGTTCCGGATGCAGGTCCAGCACGGCCGCCTGGCGATCGAGACCGGCGTCGCGCCCGAGAACGTGTTCATCATCGAGAACGGGACGCCGATCGAGCTCTACGCCGACGGCAGCGCCCGGCGGGCAAACCCGGTCACCGCCGGCTACGTCTACGTCGACGGGCTGTCGGTCGGGCGACGTCGGCGACGTCGTCCTGCGCGACCGGCGAGCGCTGGCCAACGACGGCATGTTCATGATCGTGGTCACCGTCGACAAGCAGACCGGGACGGTCATCGGCCGGCCCGAGATCATCACCCGGGGATTCGTCCACCTCAACGAGCTCGATCCGCTGATGGAGGAGGCCGTCGACCGGGTGATCAAGGCCATCGACATGCCGGGCGACCACATCAGCGAGGTCGCGCTGCTCAAGACGCAGGTCAAGGACGGCGTCTCGCGCTACCTGTACGAGCAGACGAAGCGCCGGCCGATGGTCTTCCCGGTCGTCGTCGAGGTCTAGCCGTGGCCACTCGTCGGCGGACGACGACCCGCAAGCCGGCCGCACGAAGCGCCGCCCGGACGCGTCGAACGAGCCCGCTCGCGGGCCGCCTGACGCCGGACGTCGTCCGATCGATCCTCGGACTCGTCCTGCTCGTGCTCGGCGCGATGACCCTGATCGCGCTCATGCCGACCGGGCAAGGGCACCCTGACCAGCTGGTGGACCGACGTGTTCGCGCCCTGGTTCGGGACCATGCGCTGGCTGCTCCCGCTCTTCCTGCTCGCCGCCGGCTGGTGGCTGGAATGGGGTCCGGGGCAGCGGCCCGGGATCGGGCTGGGGCATCACCGTGCTGGGCCTGGCCATCACGTACGCCGGCGTGGTCGGCGCCGCGCAGGTCGTCGGCGTCTCCGGCGGGCGCGTCGGGCGCGCCCTGGACACGACCCTGACCGACCTGGTCTCGGCTCCGGGCGCCCTGATCGTCCTGATCGCGCTGTCCGCGCTGGGGCTGGTGATCGGCTTCGGGATCCCGCTTCGCCAGCTGCTCCACCCGGCCGTCGGCACCGCGCGCTGGGTCGGGACGACCGCGGCCGAGGCGCTCCGGCGGGCACCGACCACTGGGCCGGGACCCGCCGACCAGCCGGACCACGCCCAACCGAGCCGTCGAACGGACGTGGACGCTCCCGTCCCGAAGCCCGTGTCCGCCGGGCCGTCGCCGGGCCAGACCGGCGCCTGGGGCGACGACGAGGCGTCGACGATCCCGAGCGCCATCCCGAGCCCCCGTCCGATCTCGTCGACGTTCGCCCCGGCGCGGGCCGCCGCCGCGCTCGGCCACGCTCGTCGTGCCTCGCCTGCTGCGCGACCCCGACGACGTCACCGACGCCGGCGACTCCCCGCCGACGAAGGAGCGGATCGAGTACGTCCTGCCGCCGATCACGACGCTCGACGACATCGCGCTGCCGATCAGCGCCGGCGGCGACCAGGCCGCCCACCTGCGCAACGAGGAGATCATCGTCAAGAAGCTCGCCGGCTTCGGCATCCCGGCCAAGATCGTCGGCCGGAACGCCGGCCCGGTCGTGACCCAGTACGAGGTCCAGCCGGCGCCCGACGTCAAGGTCAGCCGGATCGAGGCGCTGTCCGACGACCTGGCGATGGCCCTGGCCGCCCGCTCGCTGCGGATCGAGGCACCGATCCCGGGCAAGAGCGCGGTCGGCATCGAGGTCCCGAACAAGGACTTCAACGTCGTCGCCCTGCGCCGGATCCTCGAGGAGGTCGACTTCAAGGCGTCGGGCTCCACGCTGACCTTCGCCCTCGGGTCGCGACGTGGCCGGCAAGGCCCAGGCGGTCGACCTGGCCAAGATGCCGCACCTGCTCATCGCCGGTGCGACCGGCTCGGGCAAGAGCGTCATGGTCAACGCCCTGATCACCAGCCTGCTGTGCGAGGCGACGCCCGACGACGTCCGGATGATCCTGATGGACCTCAAGCGGGTCGAGCTGGCCGCCTACAACGGCCTGCCGCACCTGCTCGTGCCGGTCATCACCGAGCCCGAGCGGGCCAAGGCCGCGCTCAAGTGGGCGGTCAACGAGATGGAGGCCCGCTACCGGCGGCTGGCCGGCGCCTCGGCCCGCAACATCCGCGGCTTCAACGAGACGCGGGTCGATCCCGAGGACCGGATGCCGTACATCGTGATCATCGTCGACGAGCTGGCCGACCTGATGATGCGCGAGGGCAAGAACGTCGAGGACCCGATCGTCCGGCTGGCCCAGAAAGCCCGGGCCACCGGGATCCACATGGTCCTCGCCACCCAGCGCCCGAGCGTCAACGTCGTGACCGGCCTGATCAAGGCCAACTTCCCGAGCCGGATCGCCTTTGCGATGGCCTCCCAGATCGACTCGCGGACGATCCTCGACACGCCGGGCGCCGAGGACCTGATCGGCCGCGGCGACATGCTCTACCAGCCGTCCGACCTGCCCCGGCCGATGCGCCTGCAGGGCGTCTTCGTATCCGACGCGGAGATCGGCCGTGTCGTCGACCACTGGAAGGCGCAGATCGAGGACGCCGCACTACGACATGGCGATCATCGACACCGGCGACGAGTCGACCGTCAGCGTCGACGACCTGGAGGACGAGGACGCCGACCGACTCCTCCACGAAGCCGTCGAGGTCATTCGGGAGTACGATCGCGCCTCGGCGTCGCTCCTGCAGCGTCGCCTGAAGGTCGGCTACGCGAGGGCCGCCCGGATGATCGATCAACTGGAGGCGCGCGGGTACATCGGAGCGTTCGATGGCTCGAACGCGCGGCAGGTCCTTCGTCGCGACGAACCGACGTCAGGCAGATCGGACGACGGACTCGAAGAGGATGACTGATGACGACCCGGGAACAGCTGCGGCGGGCGGTCGCGGGCGACCGGACCGAACCCGGTCGCGGCGTCGCGGCCGAACCCGCCCCGAGCCTGCCTGAGCGTCTCTACGCGGCGCGCGAGCGCAAGGGTGTCGATCTCTACCGGGCCGAGCGCGACACGAAGATCCGGGCCCGCTACCTGGGTGCGCTGGAGCGAGGCGACTACAAGGAGCTGCCCGGCGCGGTCTACACCAAGGGCTTCCTGCGCAACTACGCGCTGTACCTCGGGCTCGACCCTGAGGACGTCCTGGAGCAGTGGCGGCGCGAGCGCGGGGACGCCAGGGATGCGGCGCCGGTCATCACCGTGCCGCGCCCGATCGCGGCACCCCGGCCCGGGCTGACCTTTTCGCCGAGCGTCGTGGTCGTGGCCCTGCTCACCGTGGTCGTGCTGGCGTTCGGAGCCTATCTCGGGGATCCAGGTCCTGCGCTTCGCCAAGCCGCCGACGATCGCCGTGACCGACCCCGCCGCCGCGGTCATCGACGTCGACGAGTCGACCACGACCTACACGCTGCGCGGCACGACGCTGGCGGGAGGAACCGTCACGATCTCGACGCCCGGACGCGACCCGTACCAGGTGAGCGCCGGCCCAGACGGCACCTGGTCGGCCGACGTGGACCTGCGTCGCGGGCGGAACCAGTTCGACGTGACGGCGGTCGACCCGGACACGGGCAAGCACTCGGAGGAGACCATCCGGCTGTTCATCACGGTGCCGTTCCTCCAGATCGAGGCACCGACCCTGACGGTCGACCAGCCCGCCGACGGCGCGTCGTACGAGAACGGCGCGATACCGGTCGCCGGACATGCCACCAACGCGGACTCCGTCGTGGTCAGCGCCGCCTATGTCGGACCGTCCGGCTCCACGCCGGCGGATGGGACCGCGAGCCCGCCACCGCCGCCCGCGCAGCCCGACCCCATCACGGTCGCGGTGGCCGACGACGGCTCGTTCAACACCCCGTTCGAGCTGACCGCCGGTCGATGGTCGATCACGGTCACCGCGGGCAATCAACAGGGCAAGACCGTCGCCCTGACCCGCAACGTCACCGTTGCCTACAAGGGCGTCAACCTCGTCGTCACGGTCAAGGACGGACGCGCCTGGCTCAAGGTCTGGGTGGACGGCGTGCTCGATCCCGGCCTCGGGGCGGCCGGTTCGGTGATCTCGCCGGCAAGACGCTGACCTTCACCGGCCAGCAGTCGGTCGAGGTGAGGTCGGGCTCCTCCGGGAACACGTACTTCACGCTGAACGGCACGTCGCTCGGCGCGCTCGGGCGGACGGGCGTACCCGAGACCTGGCTGTTCGCGCCACCGGACCCGCCGACCAAGACCCAGCGGCGATAGGGCCGTGGCCGACGATCCGCTGGTCGTCCTTGCGACTCGCGTCGGTGAACGTTGCCTGGCGGTCACCGCCCGGATCGCGACCGTCGAGTCGTGCACCGGCGGCCTCATCGGCCACCTGCTCACGGAGGTGCCCGGTTCGAGCGCGTACTACGTGGGTGGGTTCGTGACCTACTCCGACGATGCGAAACAGGAGATGGTCGGCGTCCCGGCGGATGTCCTGGCCGCGCACGGCGCGGTATCGGCGCAGACAGCGATGGCGATGGCCTCCGGCGGGCGGGAGCGCACCGGAGCCGACATCGGGGTCTCGGTGACCGGGATCGCCGGGCCTGACGGCGGCAGCGCTGCCAAGCCGGTCGGGCTGACCTATGTGGCCGTCGCCGACGCCACGGGCAGTGAGGTCCGCCGCTACGTCTGGTCCGGCTCGAGGTCGGAGAACAAGCGGTCGAGCGCGCGGGCCGCGCTGGAGCTCGTCCTCGAGCGGATGACGGCGCCTGCGGATCGCTCGTGACGAGCTCCGCCGAGCGCATCGGCGCCGGTCTCGCACCCGCCCGCGATCCACGCCCCATCCGGCCCGGCGAACGGATCCACGTCGTCGGCGGCGCCGGTGCCGGCGCGAGCGCCGCGGCGATCCTCGCCGCGCGTTCGGGCGCCATGGTCACGGCCTGCGACCCGGGAGCGCCGTCCCCGTACACCCCGGCGGTCGAGGCGCTCGGTATCCCGATCGCCACCGAACATGCCGCGGCACACGTCACGGGATCACCGCCGCCCGACCGGCTGGCCGTGACCAAGGCGCTGACGGCAATCGATCCCGACCAGCCGGAGCTCGTCGCGGCGCGGTCGCACGGGATCCCGCTGGAGCCCTGGCAGCAGGTCATCGCCGACGCGGCCCTGGGCAGGACGCTGGTCGGCGTGGCCGGGACGCACGGCAAGAGCACGACTGCCGGCTGGCTGGTCCATGTGCTGGCGGAGGCCGGCGAGGACCCTGCCGCGTTCGTCGGGGCCCTGCTCCCGTCGAGCCTGACCGGTGGGCCACCGGCCACCGCCCGGTGGGGGAGCGGAGCAGCGTTCGTCGTGGAGGCCGACGAGTACGCCGGCAACTTCGACCCCTACCGTCCCGATGTCGCCGTCCTGACCAGTGCCGAATGGGATCACCCGGACGTGTTCGCCGATGCGGCACGCGGTCGGCCAGGTCTTCGAGCGCTGGATCCGGCGGGCCCCTGCCGGTGCGATGCTGGTGGCCAATGTCGGCGAGCCAGGGGTGGAGGCGCTCGTGGCCCGCCTTGGCGACTGGCCGGGAACCCTGTCGTTGCGTACGCGTTGGTCGACCAGGCGCCGCAGCGCGTCGGCGGCTACGCCCGGGCGATCGCCGAGCGCTTCGCCACGGCCGCCGGCCCGGCGACCGCCCTCCTGGGCCGGGTCATCGGCCGCCGACCGCGAATCGACCACGCTCGAGATCCACGGCCTCGACCCGCTGGCCGGCCCCCTGGGCGCGCGGCTGATGACCGCCGGACGCCACAACGCGGCGAACGCCCTCGCGGTCGCCGGCGCGGCGTCGGTCCTCGGCATCGCGCCGGCCGATGATCGTCGCCGGGCTCGCGGTCGTTCGCCGGCGTCGGCCGCCGCCTGGAGCGCAAGGGCGAAGCGCGCCGGCGTCACGGTCTATGACGACTACGGCCATCATCCGACCGCGATCCGCGAGACGCTGGCCGCTGTCCGCCAGCGCGAGCCCGGGCGTCGCGTGTGGGCCGTGCTCGAGCCGCTGACCTTCCATCGCACCGCCGCGATGCTGGACGAGCTCGCCGACGCGCTGGCCGTCGCCGACGCGGTGGCGGTCGCGGACATCTGGGCGGGTCGCGACCCGGACACGACGATCGCTTCCGCGACCGCCCTGGCCTCGGCCACGGCGATCCGACGGCCCGGCATCCCGGTCGCTCGCCCCGGGTCGGTCGAGGCGACGGCCCGCTGCGCTGGCCGGCCAGGTCGTGCCGGGCGACGTGGTCCTGGTCATGGGTGGCGGTCGGAGCTACCGGATCGGCGAGCTGCTCCTCGAATCGTTGGGCGAGCGGCGATGATCGGCTACGCGCGCGCAGGCGACCTGCTGGCCGCCTACGGTCACGCCTGGGAGGCGTTCGATGGCGATGCCTGGGTGGCCATCTTCAGCGACGAAGCCGAGTACCATGAGGACCCGTTCGGCACGCCGCTCGTCGGCCACAATGCCCTGCGGGCATACCTGCTGGACGCCTCGGCGTCACAACGGGACGTCGAGTTCACGATCGAACGCCACTGGGTCTCGGGCGACACGGTCCTGGCCGCCTGGCACGTGATGTTCACCAGGCGCGAAACCGGCCGGCTCGTGCGCATGGCCGGGTTCATGACGGCCGAGGTCGCCCCCGACGGCCGGATCTCCCGCTTCCGGGAGTGGACGAGCTACGGGCCCGAGGGACCGGGCTAGGGGAGAGGAGGATCGATGGCCGGAGACCAATCGTTCGACGTCGTCAGCGACTTCGACGAACAGGAGCTGCGCAACGCGCTGGACCAGGTTCGTCGCGAGGTCGGGACGCGGTTCGACTTCAAGGGCGTCACCGTCGAGCTCACCCAGGCCAAGACCGAGCTGGTCCTGCTGACCGACGACGAGCATCGGGCGAACGCGATCAAGGACCTGATCGAGTCGAAGGCGATCCGGCGCGGCCTGTCGCTCAAGATCTTCGACTGGGGCAAGGTCGAGGAGGCCGGCGGCAACAAGGTGCGCCAGCACATCGGGCTCCGCCGGGGACTCTCGGACGAGATCGCCAAGCGGATCACCCGCCTGATCCGGGACGAGTTCCCCAAGGTCAAGTCGCAGATCCAGGGCGACGCCGTCCGGGTGTCCGGCAAGAGCCGGGACGACCTCCAGCGAGTGATCACCCGACTGCGCGAGCTCGACGAGCCGGTTCCCCTGCAGTTCGAGAACTACCGCTGAACCCCTCCCCGTCATTGGGGCCAACCACCTGAAGGAGCGCAGCCGCCATGAGCGAGCTCGACGCCGACATCCAGTCAGACGAACCCGAGACCAGCAGCATCTCGCCGGTCACGGTTGCCGAGGCGCAACTCGAGCCGCCGGCCGAGCCCGCGCCCGACACGGAAACGGCGGCCGCTCGAGCCGGCGATGGAGCCCGACCTCGAAACCGAGCCCGAGCCGGCGCCGCAACCGGAGCCCGTAGCCGAGCCGCGGCCGAGCCGGAGGCCGAGCTGCCGGCCGAGCCGGAGGCTGCCGCCGAGGCGGCGCCCGCCCCGGGTCCACGGACCGTCGGCCGGTTCATCGCCGATGCGCTGCGCGACGGCAGGCGTCCGCTATGCCTTCACCGTGCCGGGCGAATCGTTCCTCGGACTGCTCGACGCGTTCGAGGGGCGGGGATCCGGGTGATTGCCACGCGCCACGAGGGTCCGGCCTCGTTCATGGCCGAGGCCCACGGGCAGCTGACCGGCCGGCCCGCGGTGTCTGCCTCGGGACGCGCGCCGTCGGCGGCTCGAACCTGGCGATCGGGATCCACACGGCGCGCCAGAACTCGACCCCGATGTTCGTCGCCGTCGGGCAGGTCGAGCGCTCGTTCCTCGGACGAGAGGCGTTCCAGGAGATCGACCAGGTCGCGACGCTCGGAGGCCTGGCCAAGTGGGCCGCCGAGCCGCACTCGGCCGCGGATGTCGTGCCGATGGTGTCGGAGGCCATCCGGCAGGCCCTGGGCGGGCGACCCGGGTCCGGCCTTCCTGTCGCTCCCCGAGGACCTCCTCGACGAGCCGATGCCCGACGACGCGCGGCTCGAGACGCACTCGCCCGACGGCGGCCCGAGCCTGCCGACGACGGCGATCCGCGCGGTCATCGAATTGCTGGCCTCGGCGCGACGGCCGGTGATCCTGGCCGGTGCCGGCATCCTTCGGGCCCGGACGTCGACCGAGCTGACGCGGTTCGCCGAGCTGCTCCAGGTCCCGGTGATCGCCGCCTGGCGCCGACCCGACGTGATGTCGAACGACCATCCGCTGTATCTCGGGATGGCCGGGCTGTGGGCCGCGACGACGGTCCGCGAGCGGCTCGACGCGGCCGACGCCCTGGTGGTGATCGGCTCGCGCCTCAACGAGGCGACGACCTACGGCTACACGGTGCCACGGGATGGCCTGCGCTGGGCCCACGTGGACCTGGAGCCCGGCCACGCCCGGGGCGTGCCGGCGGCCGAGCTCGACCGTGGCGACCGACGCCAAGGCGTTCCTGCGCGCCGCGAACGAGCGGCTGGTCGGGACGAGCCGTCCTCGACGCCGACGCGGTCGCGACCCGGCAGGCCAACAACGAGGCCGACCGTGCGGCCTGGGAGGCCGCGAGCGTCGTCGACGATCAACCGTGGGACGGACCGGGCATCCATCCCGGTCGGACGGTGGCGACCCTCCGCCGCGTCCTGCCCGACGACGCGATCCTGACCACCGACGCCGGCAACTTCGGCGGCTGGGCCGGCACGCGGCTTCCGGTTCCGGCGGCCCGGGACGTTCCTCGGCTCGACCTCGGGTGCGATGGGCTACGGCCTGCCCGCGGCCATCACGGCGGCCCTCGTCCACCGCGATCGCGCCGTCGTCGCGCTGGTCGGCGACGGCGGCCTCGGGATGACCATGGCCGAGCTCGAAACGTCCGTTCGGGTCGGCGCGCGGGTCGTCGTGGTCGTCTTCGACAACGAGCGGTACGGGACGATCCGGATGTGGCAGGACCGCCGGGGAACCGGGGTCGGCGTCGGCACGGACCTGGGCCCGATGGACTTCGCGGCGATCGCCCGAGCCTGCGGCGCCCGCGGGGTCCGCGTCGAGCGCGACGCCGACTTCGAGCCGGCCCTGCGTGCGGCGCTCGCCGCGGATCGGTCCACGGTGATCCAGCTCAGCGTGGACCGCCGCTGGGTGTCGGTCGACCAGCCGCCCGGGTGACCCCGGCCCGCCAGACGCCGGCTCGACGATCAGGCCGGCTGACGGGGCCGTCGCCCCGACGATCGAGAACGAGAGCGGCACGCGGCCTCGCTCCTCGGAGCGGACGTCGGCATGTCCGCCCCACCAGTCGATCGGGTACTCGGCCACGCCCTCGAGCCGGAGGTCGGCCCGGAGCAGGGCCGTGACGACCTCGCCGAGCGTCCAGGCGCGGGCGAACTTCCAGCTCTGCTCGGCGTCGTCGAGCGACAGGCGCTCGATGTACTCGGGCGCCCAGCCGCGCGACGCCTCGGGCCCGCCGAAGTAGTCGTAGTCCGTGGCGATCCAGTGGCCGTCGTCGTCCGCGTCGAAGAGCCACTCGGCCGGGTGGCCCTCGAACAGCACGAACCGCCCGTCGGGCGCGAGCAGCCGGGCGAGCACGGTGGCCCAGGCGTCGAGATCGTGCAGCCAGATGAGCGAGCCGCGGCCCGTGTACACGAGGTCGGCGGTTCCGTCGAGCTCGTGCGGCGTGTCGAGGACGTCGGTCAGGATCCAGCGCGCCGGCGCCCCCGTGGCGGCGGTCAGACGCGTCGCCAGGTCGAGCATCCGCGCGCTGAAGTCGATGCCGACGACCTCGTCCGCTCCCAGGGTCCACAGCGCCAGCGTGTCGCGACCGGCGGCGCACTGGAGATGGATGGCTCGCCGGCAGCGACCATGGAGGTCCCCGATCAGCTCGATCTCGGCACCGAACAGGTTCGAGCCACCGCTCCGGACTTCGGCGATGGCGTCCGCCAGCCAGCCCTCGTAGCGTTCGGCCGCTTCGTCCCAGGCCGCGCGATTGGCGTGGTGCATGAGGCGCGGGTCCGCGCGCTCGCCGGCCGTCGCCGGCCGGATCAGCGGGGCGTCAGCGTCATCCACGGTCAGTGCCTCGAGCGGGGCCGCGGCATGGTTCAGTCGTCGCGCAGCCGGGCGTAGTTGACCAGGTCGTGCCAGGTGCCGGCGCGGTACTGGACCCCACGCAGGACGGCCTCGCGAATGAAGCCCGCCTTCTCCAGCGAGCGCTGCTCCGCCAGGTTCTCGATGTCGGTTGACGCCTCCACCCGATGGAGCGTCGTGGTGGCGAACAGGAAGTCGGCGGCCAGGCGCTGGGCCTCGGTCCCGTACCCACGGCCGCGGGCGTCCGGGACGAGGGCGATCCCGATGTTCCACGCGCCGGATTCCTCGTTCGGGCCGTATCGCTCGAGGTGCCAGCTGACCGTTCCGATCGGCTCGCCATCCGCGACGCGCTCGACGATGAGCATGCCGTTGTGCTCGTTGCGCATCGGCCCCCGGGTGAGCGCGTCCCGATCGGTCGGGGAGTGGGGCATGCCGAAGTCGTTGAAGGAGCCCTTGGACTCGGGCGTGGCCCAGCTGTCGAGGAGGTCGGCGTCGTCCAGCGTGAGGTCGCGAAGCCGTACGCCCAGGCCGTCGACCGTCACACCCATGGGCCGAACCATAGCCGATCATTTGGGCGGCCGGCGCGGCCCATTGTTGCCACCGGATGTCAGGAACCGGCGTCACGCTGCCGACACCGGAGGGTGCATGGAGAAGGGACGGGAACGATGATCACCGAGCTGCGCCGCTATCGACTGAAGCCCGACAAGGTGGACTCATGGGTGGCGTTCTTCGAGGAGACGCTGGCCCACAGCGAGCGCCGGGGGATCCGCGTGGAGTACGCGGGCCTCGATCCGGAAACGGCGACCTTCATCTGGCTTCGAAGCTTCGCGGATGAAGCCGATCGCGCACGCCGCAAGGACGCGTTCTACGGCGACGCCTGGTGGGCCGAGCGCGAGGCGTTCGCGATGGGTCACGTCCTCGAGTACGACGTCACGTTCCTCGCCGCCGTCATCGTCCGCGAGGGTGGCGAGCTCGTCGCCCATCCGCTTCCGGTCGCGGGTGAGCCCGCAGGCAGTCGGGCCGATGCTCCGCCGGAGGGCTGGTCGCCGTCGACCCGCAGGACCTTCGTCCCCGTCCGGGTGCCGCGCACCCGGCCTCTCGACAACGAGGCCTCCGCTCCCGACGCGACGCCGACCGCGCTGCGGCAGTACCGTGGCGACGTGATCCAGGCGACCCTCGACAGCGAGGCCGAGGAGGCGCTCCGCGAGACGCCCGAGCCGCCGGTGCCGGGACGCTGATCACGGAGGAGGCCGCGATGCTTCGATCCCGGATGCCCGGCAATCTCCCCGGCGTCACCATCCGCGAGTATCGAACGGGCGACGGCGCAGGCCTGCGTGCGCTGTGGGTCGATGCGGGGTTCCGGCTGATCGCCGATGACGACGACGGCCTGGCAAGCTTCTCGGACCGCAATCCAGGCTCGTTCCTGGTGGCCGAAGCCGGCGCGCGAGTCGTCGGGTCCGCCATGGGCGGATGGGATGGACGGCGTGGCTGGATCTACCACGTCGCAACGGACGCAGACCACCGCCGCATCGGCCTGGCGACGGCGATGGTGCGCCGCGTTGAGGATGCGCTCCGCGACGCAGGCTGTCGGCGGTGCCTCGTGATGGTCGAGCGCGACAACCACGCGGGATTCGGCTTCTGGAGGGCGCTCGGCTACGAGGAGCGCGGGACGACGCAACTCGGCAAAGCGTTATAGGGTCGGTTCGCGATGGGTTCGATCTCGTCGCCCACCCGCATCGTCCCGGGGCTCAGCGGACGATCTCGACGATGTCGCCGTCGGCGACCGGGTGGTCGCGACCCACGCGCTGGCCATCGAATCGGGCCGACGGGCCCCAGACCAGCGCACCGTTGAACGTGCTCGCGAGATCGTGGTGGACGGATTCGGCGACCTCCCAGACCGTCGCTCCCGGGCGCAGGGCGACCGGCTCGGGGTCGATCGATCCGGCGCTCCTGAGGCGCACTCGCAGCAGGCCGGTCAGCCGCCACGTCGCGTCGCGGAACGCGTCCAAGGTTCGCTCGTCGAGGATGGAGACCGGGATGAGCTCGAGTGCCGGAAAGGCCCCGCGCAGCCTGGCGAGATCGGCGGGACCGGCCTCGTCGGCCCGCGTCGCGGCGAGAAAGCCCGGCTTGTCGATCCCGGCCGCGTTCGACCTCGTCCCTGACCACGGCCAGCTCGGCCGGGTCGGCGTCGGCCCGGCAGCAATAGACGATCGCATCTGCCGAGCGGAGGACGCCCAACAACGCCCGGCCGCCACCGCGGTCGTCGGCGGCTCCCTCGATGAGTCCCGGGATCTCCACGAGCTGGACCAGGACGCCGCCGATCCGGGTAAGCGCCGGAACGGGACGGAGCGTGGTGAACGGGTAGTCCCCGGTCTTGATCTGGATCTCCGAGAGGGCCTGCAGGAGCGACGACTTGCCGACGTTCGGCGGCCCCACCAGGGCGACCTGCGCCGCTCCTTCGCGTCGCACAGCGATCGAATCACGATGCACCGCGCCGGCTCGAACGCGCGTGTCCTCGATTTCCGAGAGCAGCCATTTCCGAAGGTCCGCGTACGGACCATTCCGGTAGTCCGGGAGCTCCGCCAACAGCATGCGGACCTCGCGGATTCGCTCCCGACCTTCCTTACCTGTGAGCCGTCGCTTCGCCACCTGGGCGAAGGTCCGATGCGGCATGGGCATCGCCTGTCTCCTTCACCGGGCAGGCGACGCGGCGCGCGCAGCCCCATCGGCTGCAGCGGCGGCACGCGTCAACCCCGCCCCTTCCACTGACGCTCGTGCTGGAAGGGGCGGTTCAGCCGTTCCTGTTGGAGATGGTGGCGAACCAGGCAAGCATCGCGGCGACAGGGTACACCAGCGCACCGGCCGCGGGTGGAGCCCGCAACGCTCAGGCCCGGCGGACGAGTCACCCCGGCGGATCGTGCCGGCCTCGACGACCCGCGCATTCAGCCCGCGCAGGCGATGGGCCCGGCCGAGCGGTGAGTTGATCCAGCGGAGCGCCTCGCTGCCGAAACGGGCGCTGAACTTGGCACAGCCGGTGTGCGGTTCCTCGCTGATCTCCAGGATGGCGGTACCGACCGCCAGGCGGCCACCGACGGGCAGGTGGGCCTCGCACAGGTCCAGGTCGACGTAGAGCTGGTCGCCGGCCAGCGGCCACCGTGACCGATCCGGTTCGATCGCCGCGAGGAGCCGGGTGTTGATCATGGTCAACTGCGCCGCGAGGTAGGCCGGCGTCTTCACGGTGTCCCGCAGCGCCCAGCGATCGCCCGACGAGCCCGCGCTCGAGGTCGAGGCGGGCATCGTCCAGGATCTCGCGCTCGTCGACCGCCGGTCGGCGCACGATCATCTCGAGACGGCCGTCATCGAGCGGTGCCAGGTGGACGCGTTCGAGGTCCAGGTCGAAGCGGGTGCCCTGCTCCTGGTGCATGCGGCGGAGTGTCGCAGATCCCGGACAACGCGTCCGGGGCGCCGTTCGGGGCGCGGGCGATGCGGCATCCATCGTCCGGGCCTGCATCGAGGTCTGCCTACCAGGCGCCGGCCGTCGTGGCCTGACGAGCGGCGGCTAGAACGCCCGCCGCAGGATGAGCAGACCGAGGAAGATGACGATCACGCCGACCACGAGATAGGCGGGCGGCAGGGTCGAGATCGTGTGCACCGAGTTCGTCACGAATTGGCTGACGGACGCGCCCATGTCCACCGTCTGGCCGCCACCGCCCGATCCGCCCGCGACCTTGCCGCCGACCTGGCCAACGCCGTTCCCGTATTCGACCATGCGCGGATGATCTCACGCAGGGCGCAAGCAAGGCGCCCCTGTCGCAGGTACCTTTCGAGCGCAAGGGCACCTGATTCGGGCCACGCGTCACGCGAGAAGGGGGCCGGATGTCCCTTGCCCGGCCGCGCCGGCCGTCGTGTACTCACGGCATGGCGAAATCCGAGTCGGCGACTCAGGAATGGACGCTCGCGATCCGTTCCGAGACCGGCCTGCCGTCGTCGACGTCATCGACGTCGCTGGCCGAGGATCCGACGGCGCTCCTGGTCCACGGCATCCGACCGGGTGTGCGCCTCGTCGATCGACAGCGATGCGCCGTTCGGGGGGCCGCGGATCGTCGGGCTCGGCGGCCGCCGGGTGGCGATCGACCGACGCCTTGCCCGGACCGTTCGCGTGGCGCGCGTCAGCCAGGGCCGTCCGACGCCGGCCGCGCTGGCCGGCGGTGAACGCCTGGCAGACCCTCGACGGGTCACGCGCCTCCCTGTCCGGGCAGGGGAGCGAGGTCGGCGCGGTCGCAGCCGCCGAAGGCGCCCGTGCGGCCTTCCGGTCGTGGCCCTCGTCGGACGGCCGAACGTCGGGAAGTCGACGTTCGTCGCGCGGCTGACCGGTCGCTACGAGGAGGCCGCCAACGTCCCGGGCACGACGGTCGGCAGCGATGCAGCGCGCAGGTCCGCCTCGGCGGCCGCGACGCCGTCCTGGTCGACCTGCCCGGAGCCCACTCGCTCACCGACCGCAGCGACGGGCTGCCGCCGTTCTGGCAGCTCCTCCTGGACGCTCGACCCGATGCAGTCCTGTCGATCGTCGACGCCGGCGACCTCGGCGCTGCACCTGCCGCTCGTGCTGGCCTGCCGCGACCTCGGCCTGCCGATCGTCGTGGCGGCCAACCTCGCCGACGAGGCCGAGGCGCACGGCATCGAGCTCGATCTCGGCCGGCTGTCGCAGCTGCTCGCCGCTCCGGTCCACCGGACGTCGGCCGGCCGGCGACTGGCGTCCGCGGGGCGCTGGCGGACGCGATCCGGCTGGCCGAGGATCGGCGCGACGCGCCCGACGGCGAGGCTCGCCCTCGCGTCCGTTCCGCCGTACCGGCCGGACCTCGTGCGGTCGGTCGGCGGTCTGGTCGCGCGGCTGCGGGCCGGCGAAGCCCCGGACGAGATCGAGCCCGCATCCGGCGCGGGCGTGGCGGCGGGCACGATCCAGCCCCTCGCCGCCGCCACGATCACCTCGGCCGCGCGCCTCGAGCCCGAGCGCTGGGCGCTCGCCGCGGGCTGGGCCGCGCAGGTGGAACACCGGGCCGGCGTCCGGCGGACCCGTGCCGATCGGCTCGGCCGCATCGTGACGTCGCCGCGGTTCGGACTGCCGCTCTTCGTGCTTGCGACGGCCGCGGCGCCTGTGGCTGACGATGACCGTCGGGACGGCCATGGCAGCCGTGCTGTCGAGCGGCTGGAGCACGTTCGTGTCGCCGGTCGTCGGCGGCGTGGTCCGGACCCTCGTGCCGGTGCCCGTCGTGGCCTCCACGTTGCTGTGGGCGCTCGACAGCGGCCTGCTGTCCATGCTCGCGGTCGGCATCCCCTTCGTGCTGACCTTCTACCTGGTGATCGCTGCGCTCGAAGACTCCGGCTATCTGTCCAGCACAGCGGTCCTGTCCGACCGGATCTTCAACGCGCTCGGGCTCCCGGGCCGGGCGGCGATCCCGCTGCTGGCGGCGACCGGCTGCAACGTGCCCGCCATCTACGCCACGCGCGTCCTGCACAGCCGGCGCGAGCGGCTCCTGGCGTCGTTCCTCGTGTCGCTGACGCCGTGCTCGGCGAGTTCGGCGGTCATCGTGGCGGCGCTCTCGCCGTACGTCGGGATGGGCGCCGCGCTCGGCGCGTTCGGGGTCATCGCCATGGTGGCGATCGCGGCGGGGCTGGCGCGCCAACGCGATCCTGCCGGGGCGCCAGTCCCCGCTGGTGCTCGAGCTGCCGCCGCTCCGGCTGCCGATCCCGCGACAGGTCGTGTCCAAGGCGTGGCACCGGTTCCGTGTCGTTCGTCACCACGGCCACGCCGGTCATGCTCGGTGGGTCGCTCCTGATCGGGGCGCTGTACGAGACCGGCGCGATCAAGCCGATCGAGACCGTGCTCGCGCCGATCTCGACAGGCCTGCTCGGCCTGCCGCCGGTGGCCGGGATCGCGCTGGTCCTCGCGGTCCTGCGCAAGGAGCTGGCGCTCCAGCTGCTCCTGACCCTGGCCATTGCCCAGTTCGGTCTCGGCGCTGCCAGCCTGATCTCGTTCATGACCCCGGGCCAGTTGTTCGTCTTCGCGGTCGTGACCGGGCTGTCCGTCCCGTGCGTGGCGACGATCGGCGCGCTGGTCGGGGAGTTCGGTCCGCGGCAGGCGTTGATCGTCAGCGGCGCCACGCTGGCCACTGCGCTCGGCACGGGCGCAGTCGTCGCCCGGCTCGTCGGAACCGCCTAGGAGTCAGATGCCGGGCCGGCTCCGGGCCGGCCCGGCGTCCGTTCCGAGAACGGTTGGCGGATCGACTACTTGCTGCGGACGTACACCGCCGGCGACAGCACCTGGACGCCAGTCACCAGCGGGTCTGACACGCTCGACTTGAAGCCCAGCGACCCACTGATCCTGGCGCTGTAGTAGGCGTACCCGTCGGCAGCGACGACTACGGTCGCGACCTTCTTGTAGGCCGACCATTTCCCGGCGCTGCTCTTGACGGCCCGCAGGATGGCGACCTTCGTGCCGGCGAAGGTCTTGCCGAGGCTGAACCTCGCGGTGGCATACGTGCCCTTGGCGACGGCCGTGCTGGCCACGTACTTGCCGCTGTGGGTCGTCCCCGCATGGATGCCGCCGACGATGCGCCGCAGCTTGACGTTGACGCCGCTGAGGTCGGTGGCGTCCACGGTGAGCACGGTCGAATGGGCGGAGTTGGCGAGTCCGGCCGACCCGTAGTAGCCGGACAGGTTCTCACCGGAGTTGTCGCCGACGTGCAACCGATGCTGCCGAGGGCGGGTCGATGGGTACGAGCCGTCCCCGGCCTCGTCGTCAGTACACGCAGATCGTCGTCGTGCAGTCACTGACGTCGACCTTCGCCGGCGCCCCCGAGGCGTCCCTCACGACACCCGAGACCAGGTGCCCAACGGGGAGCTTGGCATCGATCCCGGTCGCCCCCGTAGCGCCCAGGACAACGGGCGTTGCCTGGCCGGAGTCCGGAGTGTGACTGAAGCAGGGTAGCCGCAGAGGAGACGGCCAGCGCGGGGCGGATCCCCAGGCCGCCGCCGCGGCGGACCTCAGCACCAGGAAGCGCGACTCGTTGTCCAAGTCGCAGTTCGGTCTGCCGGAGGAGCGCAAGTACCCGATGCCCGACAAGGCCAGCCTGCCCGCAACGCGGTCAGGGTTCCGCTGATCCTGGCCCGGCGGTGGCGTGAACGTCGAACGAGACCGGCGTCGCCCCGACGCTCACGACCGAGGCCGCAGCTGCGCTCGTCGTCAGGCCTCCGGTCGTCGCGTAGCCACCGGCGAGGACGCCCGAGAAGTCCTCGATGCCGATGCGGTAGTCGCCCGCGGCGAGCCCGGAAACCGTGTAGACGCCGTTCGCGCCCGTCGCCGCGTACTCGCAGGTGCCGTTGCACGCGCCGACGTACACGCCGGCGGCCGGGGCGCCGTTCGAGTCGAACACCGTGCCGGTGATCGAGCCCGACCCACCGAGCGCGAGCGTGGATCCCGGAATCGCTGTCGAGATGAGTGCGAGCGCGACCAGCGCGACCCGACTCCGTGTCGACCAATGGCTGAGCAACCGCCGACTGAACACCAGACCGACCTCCCAATCGCAGGACGCATATCGCCAGGGCGAGGATGCCAAGGCATGGGGAGCCGTCCGGTCGATCCGGAAGAAGGAGCCGCCGGCAACAGGGCAGTTGCCATCGAGGCCGGGCCATTGCGAACGATCCCCCCGCTCGGAGCCTGACCCGGCGCAGCACACCCTGTCAAGAGCCGTTCGACGTATGCGGCGGCCCGGGTCAAGCGGCCGTAGACTGGCGCGAATGGGATTCATCAGGCGCCTGCTCGGCCACGGGGCGGAAGCCCCGGCTTCGGGCGCGTCGGACCCCGCCGGAACCACTCCCGATGAGGTCGACGCGGACGAGCGCGCCTACGAGCTCGAGCTGCTCCAGGGTGAGCAGGCGCGGCTGGACGAGCTTGCCCAGCGGCAGCTGCGGTACGCGAAGTACGCCTGGCAGCCACCCGCCCAGGGCGGCGAGCGTCGCGCCGACGATCGCGACCGGCGAGGCTAGCCCGGAATCCGGGTGACTCGGGCCAGTCAGGAGCGGCTCGAACGCGCGCCGGGGACTGACCGTTCGGCGTGGCGCCGGCCCGCCGGCGTATCGTTGGCCGATGGACCGATCGCCCGAGATCGACGCGTTTCTCTCCAGGCTCTCCGACGGACCTGAGGATGGCCCTCGAGGCGCTCCGAAGGGCAGATCGCGACCGCCGCGCCCGACGCCGTCGAGACCATCGCGTATGGCGTGCCGGCGTTCAGCTACCGGGGACGCCCGCTCGTCTCGTTCAGCGCCGGACGCAAGGGCACGGGTCCCTGCGCCTTCTACGTCCAGAGTCCCGCCCTGATGGATGCCCGGCGCGAACTGCTCGAGCCGTACGACACGGGCAAGGGAACCATCCATTTCACGCCGGCCGCGCCGCTTCCCGGCGGACCTCGTCACGTTGCTGGTCCGCGAACGCATGGCCGAAATCGACAGGAAAGGCAAGCGGTGAACCAGACCTACCGTGTCCCTGGAGCCATCCTGACCGAGCGCGAGCACGTCGTCCCGCTCGATCATGCCCGTCCGGGCGGTCCAACGATCAGCGTCTTCACCCGGGAGGTGGCCGACCCCGCCGGCCTGGACCGTCCCGTACCTGGTGTTCCTCCAGGGCGGCCCCGGGTTCGAGGCCGCCCGACCCACGAGCCCACCGTCGGGCTGGATGAAGCGAGCCCTCGCGGACTACCGGGTGCTCCTGCTCGACCAGCGCGGCACCGGCCGCTCGACGCCCGTCGGGTCGCGGATCCCGGGTGACACCCCCACGGACCAGGCGGCGTACCTGGCCCTGTTCCGCGCCGATTCGATCGTTCGCGACGCGGAGCTCATCCGCCAGGAGCTCGGCGTCGAGCGCTGGAGCGTCCTCGGCCAGAGCTTCGGCGGGTTCACCTCGATGACCTACCTGTCGATCGCGCCGGAGGGCCTGCGCGAGGCCTTCCTGACCGGCGGGCTGTCGCCGATCGGGCGCCCGGTCGACGACATCTACGGCGCGACCTACCGGCGACTGCTCGACAAGAACCGGCGCTACTTCGACCGGTATCCCGACGACCGGGCGCGCGTCCGCGACATCCTGCGCCGGCTCGACGACGGAGGACGTCCGTCTGCCGTCCGGCGATCGGCTGACCGGCCGGCGCTTCCGCCAGCTGGGGCTGTGGCTCGGCGACAGCGCCGGCTTCGAGCTTCTCCATCACGTGATCGAGCTGCCGTTCGGGTCGCTCGCATTCCTGCACGATGCCGAGGCCGGCGTCCGGTTCTACCGGAACCCGATCTACGCGACCCTCCACGAGTCGTCCTATGCCGACGGCGTGGCGACGCGCTGGTCGGCCCACCGGCTTCTGCCCGACGAGATCGAGGCCGAGGGCTTCTTCACGGCCGAGCATGTCTTCCCCTGGATGTGGGAGGACTACGGCGCGCTGCGGCCGCAGCGGGAGGCCGCGGAGCTCCTGGCCGAGCATCCCTGGCCGGCCCTCTACGACGCCGACCGGTTGCGCCGGAACGAGGTTCCGGTGGCGGCGACGATCTACGTCAACGACCTGTACGTCGAGCGCGACTTCGCCATCGAGACGGCGGCCGCGATCCGCGGCCTGCGGGCCTGGCAGACGGACGAATTCGAGCACAACGGCCTGCGAGCCGACGGTGAGCGGGTCCTCGGCCGGCTGATCGACCTGGTCCGCGGCCGAGCCTAGGACGCGACGACGGGCTCCGGCCCGGCGATGAGCCGGAGCAGCTCGCCGACCCGGCCGATCTGCTCAGGGGTCCGGTAGTACGTGTTGTTGAACGTGAAGCCGGTGAACCCGGCATCCACATAGGGCTGCAGCGCCTCGGCCATCGCCTCGGGCGGGCCGACCTTCAGGTAAGGCCGCCGCTCGGGTGGCGTGCGCTCGAGGAACGCCTTCTCGTCGGCGGCCGACCCCACGACGAGAACCGGCGCCGCCATCGTGCGTTCGATCGTCGCCGGGTCGCGACCGATCTCCTCGCAGTAGCGCTCGAGCACCTCGGTCTTGTGGCGCAGGACGTCGAGGCCGAGCGGGAACCAGTGAGTCATGTCGGCGTGCTTCGCCGCGATCCGCAGCGTCCGCTGCTCGCCCCCGCCGCCGACCAGGACGCGCGGTCCGCCAGGCTGTACCGGGCGCGGCACGTTGAGGACGTCGTGGACGCGATAGTGACGGCCCTCGAAGCTCGGCCGTTCCTCGGTGAACATCGCCCGAATGATCGTCAGCGCCTCGTCGAGCCGGTCCATCCGCTCACGGACGGGCGGGAACTCGAAGCCGTAGCCCTCGTGCTCCACCTCGTTCCACGCGGCACCCAGGCCGAGGATCGCGCGCCCCCCGGAGATGACGTCGAGTGTCGTCGCCGTCTTGGCCAGGAGCGCGGGATTGCGGTAGGTCACGCCGGTGACGAGCGTCCCGAGCCGCACGCGCGTGGTCTCGCGCGCCAGGGCCGCCAGCGTCGACCAGGCCTCGAGCATCGGCTCGGTGACCAGCCCGACGCCGTCGATCTGGTAGAGGTGGTCCATCACCGTCACCAGGCTGAAGCCGGCGTCCTCGGCGGCGCGCGCCTGCTCGGCGACGCGGTCGAAGATGGCCTCGGTCGGGGTCCCGGGGAAGGTGTAGCGGGGAAGGTGCAGGCCGAACCAGGGTCGCATGACGCCTCCAGGAACAGTCAGGTCGACCCAAGTGTGTCGCGAACCGCGCGATCGTGCAGACGCCGCCACGGTCGATCGGCGATCAGGTCCACGTCCGGTAGGGATGGGCCACGAGGTTGGCGTTGTAGTAGCGCGGATCGCCGGTCACCTCGTCGCCGACCCAGTCGGGGGCGTCGACCGGCCGGTCGGCTGAGTCGAGCTCGACTTCGGCGACGATCAGCCCTTCGTTGGCGCCGTGGAACACGTCGATCTCCCAGGTCAGCCCCGCGTGATCGATCCGATGCCTGGTCTTGTCCACGGTGTTGCCCTCGCACAGGCCGAGCAGCGACACAGCATCGGCGGCCGGGATGCCGTACTCGAACTCGGCACGGGTCGCACCATGCGATCGCCCCTTCACGGTCAGGAACCCGCGGTCGCCGCTGAGCCGCACTCGCACGGTTCGCTCCGGGTCACGAGACAGGTAGCCCTGCCGGTAGTCAGTGCCCCTGGACCCGACGAGTACCGACCGATCCCGGACCAGGAACTTGCGTTCGATCTCGATTCCCATGCCATTCGACCTCATCCACCGGCTCGGGTAGGATCGTCCGAACCACCGAGCGCTGGAGACGCGTGACCAGACCAACGATCGCACACGCCGGCCGCCTGCGACGATCGCCAGCCGCGATCCTCCTGCTGGCGGGTGCCCTCCTCGTTGGTGCCTGCGGGAACCCGCCGAGCCCGACGCCGCCGCCGTCGCCGTCCGCGAGCCCGACAGCGTCCGCCGCCCCGTCGAGCGCGGCACCGAGTGCCTCGGTCGCGACGGCGGCCTGCGTCGCTGCCGACATCGACGCCACCGGCGGACCGTGGGGTGGTGCGGCCGGCAGTCGCGGATCGGACATCGTGGTCGCGAACCAGGGCACCGGCAGCGTGCCTGCTGCCTGCCGGTCCGGCGATCGCCCTCGTCGATGCCGGTGGCACGGTCCTCCTCTCGACGCCGGCCAGGGCCGGGTCCGGACCGTCCGTTCCGCCCGGCGGCTCGGTCGGCTTCTCGCTCCTGCTCGGCAACTGGTGCGCCCAGGGCGAGCAGCTGCCGCTCCATTTCCGCCTGGCGCTGGCGGGCGACGCGGTCGACATCGGCAGCCTGGTCGTGTCGTCGACCGACGAGCTGCCGCCGTGCAACGGGCCGGGCCTGCCGGCAAGCCTGTCGACGACCGACTGGCAGCCGTAGGCCGTTCCCGGCGGCCTGCTACCGGACCGAGTAGCGCTCGACGGGACTCCAGGCGCTGTTGGCGTTCGCGGCCGTCGGGTTCGCGATCGACCGGACGTACCACTCGCCCCGCGCCGTGAACGTCCACGTGTAGGACGCCTGCCCGGCACCATTCACGTACACGTTCCGGGTCGTGAACGGTGTCCAGGTGCTGCCAACCCGTCGGTAGACAGCCAGGGTCACCTTGGCCGGCGCGAGATCGGCGCGGGCCGGTCGTACCGTGGTGGTGAACGTGACCTTGCGCCCTCGGGCGATGACCTTCGTGGCGCCGTTCGCCGTCGGCCGGAGCAGGGCGATCTGTCGAACGACCACGCGGGCTGTCGGGCTGGTGACCGCCGCCAGGTCGGGCGCGCCCGCGAAGACGCCCCGGTAGAACAGGTTCGTTGCCGGCCGGTACGAGAACGACGCGTTGCCTTCGGCGTCGGTCGGGACCGTCGCGATCGTCTGCCACGTGACGCCGTCCGCGGCCGCCTGCAGGTCGAAGCTGCGCCCGGCGCCGAGTCGCCCCGAAGCTCGCCTTGAAGACGACCGAGTTACCCCAGGTGATGACCGACGACGACGGCGTGACGTCGAGCGTCGGACCGCCCTGATCGATCGACCCCCGACGTCGAGGACGAGCGGCGTGAGATCGAGGCCGTTGAACCGATCGAGATCGACGCGGCCGCTGATCCCCGGAACCGAGCCGCTCGAGGTGTACTGCCAGAAGGTCCATCCGGTCCCGCCCCAGTTCTGGGCCGGGACGGATCGGCGCCGGATCCGCTCGTCCAATGGGCGACCCAGATCATCCCGTAGCCGTTGGTCGCGAACCACGTCGTGTCGCCCATGGCGTTCTGCCAGAAGGTCGGCGACGCGTAGATCATCCCGTGCGCCCCGGTCCGCTCGTAGATCCGGCCGAGATAGCCCTTGACCCATTCCTGGAGCTCCACGGGCGACAGGCCGCCGGCGTCCTCGAGATCGAGCACCGGAACGAGATCGCCGGCCGCGAGCTGCGACATCGCCAGGAAGTAGTCCGCCTCTGCGACCGCGTCGCCGGGCGTGCGATCGGGCCGGGCAAAGTGGTAGGCGCCCACGTACATGCCGAAGGCCTTGGCCTGGGCCCGGTTCGCTGCGTACGTCGCGTCCGCGAGCGTCGTCCCCTCGGATGCCTTCATGAACGCGAAGCGCTTGCCGGCTGCGGCGACCTGCGACCAGTCGATCGTGTTCTGCCAGTGACTCACGTCGATCCCCTCGGTGACCGGCAGGAACGGGGTGGGGGACGGCGTCGGGGTCGGGGTGGGCGTGGCGAAGGGATCGGGGGTCGGGGTCGGCGTGGCGAACGGGTCGGGGGTCGGGGTGGGGGTCGGCGTCGCGAACGGGTCGGGGGTCGGGGTAGGGGCAGGTGTCGGGCTGGGAGTGGCCGCCGGGGCCGCCTGGAACAGCCCGGTCGCGCCGTACACGAACGGGACGCCGTAGAGCGACGAGACAGCCTGACCGTTGACCTGGCTGATCTGGTACCAGGAGTTGCCCGCGACGACGCCGGTCGCACACGTCGAGGTCCACGAGGCGCCGGGGACGGCGGCTTCGACGCCGACCTGCGTGCCGGCGGGTACCGTGCCGGCAGGCGCATTGGCCGTTGACGGATCGGCCCGCAGGTTCACGTTGCCACAGGAGAC
This sequence comes from uncultured Chloroflexia bacterium, assembly GCA_963806175.1. Taxonomy (GTDB): domain Bacteria; phylum Chloroflexota; class Limnocylindria; order Limnocylindrales; family CSP1-4; genus SPCO01. Next base: position 1,028,424 of record CAWDXA010000011.1, on the reverse strand, counting down.
CGTCATCGCCGTCGACGCCAGCGCGCTGCGGGGCAGAGTCAGCGAGACCGCACCAAGCACCACCAGGGCGACGACCAGCGCCGATCCGAACGTGCTCAGAGCGGCGTGACGGGGGCGGCGGGCGACGTCAGGTCGCATGGCTACCTCGCTCGCTGGAACCCCGGAACGACGCCGGTAGCCGCACGGTCCGCATGGCCCGTCTGGGCCAGTCCGCGCCGCCCGCCTGGGGCCCTCTCTCGCGCGAAACGATACACGACACCGCCAAACCGGCCCGCGGACCGGCCGGGCCGGCCGCCCGGCCTCCCGCTAGGATGGGTCCGATGCCAGAGATCCCAGCCGCTCCCACGCCGGATCGCCGGCATCGAGATTCCCGGGGACCGCGTCTCGTCCGCCGCCTGGCGCTGGGCCCACCGAGCGCTGCCCGACTACCTGTTGACGCACTCGGTACGGGCGTACTGCTGGGGCGCCACCATCGCAGCTGGTGAGGGCTGGCGCTTCGACAGCGAGATCCTGTGGAGCGCGTCGCTCATGCACGACGTCGGGTTGACCAGGATCCCGCGGAACAGCATGTGCTTCGAGGTCGAAGGGGCGGAGATCGCACGCCGGTTTCTCGAGCGCCGGGGGATGCCGGGCGAAGATGCCGACCGGGTCGCGATCGCGATCATCCTCCACATGCAGCCGTCGGTCACCCTGGACGACGGCGTCGAGGCAGTCCTTCTCGATCGTGCCACCTCGCTCGACGTTCGCGGCGAGGGCTACCGGCTGGTCGACGCCGTCAGGCCGGGCGTCATGCGCGACTTCCCGCGCCGCGCGTTCGACCGCCGGTTCCTCGACGCGATCGCCCGCGAGGCGGCGCTCCGACCCGGGTGCCAGAGTGCACGCCTGCTCCACCGGACGGGGCTCGCCGGCTGGATGGCCCGGTCGCCATGGGCGACCGAAGGCAGGCCGTAGGCCGGGTCGAGACGCCCTGCGGCGCGCGCCGCGGACGCGCATGATCGACGCGTGGACAGTCCGCCGCTGCGCGTCGTCATCGCCGAGGACTCCGCGCTCATCCGCGAGGGCATCGCGCGCCTGATCCAGGAATCCGGGGGCACCGTCGTCGCCAAGGTCGGCGACGGGCCGTCGTTCGTCGAGGCCGTCGTGGAGCATCGACCCGACGTGTCGGTGGTGGACGTCAGGATGCCACCGACGCAGCGCGACGAAGGGCTGCGCGCCGCGATCGAAGCCCGCCGCCGGGTGCCCGGGACGCCCGTGCTGGTCCTCAGCCAGTACGTGGAGCGGCAATACGCCACCGAGCTGCTGGCCGATCGCGCCGGCGGCGTCGGCTACCTCCTCAAGGACCGGGTCGGCGACATCCGCGAGTTCATGGAGGCCCTGCGCCGCGTGGCCCGGGGCGGCACGGCCCTCGATCCGGAGGTCGTGGCACAGTTGATGGTTCGCCAGCGGGGCGACGATCCGCTGTCGACGTTGACGCCACGCGAGCGAGAGGTGCTCGCCGCCATGGCCGAGGGGCGGACGAACGTCGGCATCGCCACGCTGCTCGGGATCACCGAGGGCGCGACCGAGAAGCACATCAGCAGCATCTTCGGCAAGCTCGAGCTGCCCGACACGCAGAACGACCATCGCCGCGTGCTGGCCGTGCTGACCTACCTGGGGTCCTGAGCCGCTCCCGGCGTCACCCAGAACATCACCGGCAGCTCCGCGTGGACGAGGGTGGGGCCTCCGGCCGGGCTTGACAGGCTGAACGTGCCGTCGACGCCCGCGACACGGCCGGCGAGCCCGGCCAGGCCACCGCCCGGCTCGGCGGTCGCGCCGCCCACGCCGTCGTCCCAGACCTCGACGACGAGCCGCTGGCCTTCGCGGCGGCAGCGGACCTCGCAATGCTCCGCGCCACTGTGCTTGGCCACGTTGGCAAGCGCTTCGGCGGCGACGAAGTAGGCCGCCCGCTCGACCGCCGCGGGCAGCCGGTCGCCCGGCGGGAGGTCGCTCCGCACCGACAGTCGGGACCGGCCCGCGCGCGGTGATCGAGTTGATGGCCGGGACCAGGCCGCGGTCGAGCAGGATGGATGGGGCGATCCCCCGGACCAGGTTGCGCAGCTCGGCCAGCGCCTGGCGCGCCTGCTCCTGGCCCTCGAGGACGAGCTGCTTCGCCGCGCCGGGATCGCTGTCGATCCGCTCGCTGGCGAGGCCGAGATCGATGGTGAGCATCACCAGCCGTTGCTGGGCGCCGTCGTGGAGGTCGCGCTCGATCCGGTGCAGCTCGCTGGCCTCGACGTCGATGACCGCCGAGCGGCTCTCCTTGAGGGTCTCGACCTGGCGACGGAGCTCGCGGCTCTCGGACGTGCAGAGCAGCGCGGCGACGACGCCGCGGTGGAGGGCGAGCACGAGCTGCGAGACGGAGGCGGCGACCGGAAGCAGGACGGCGCCGACCAGCGTTCGGGCGACGACGACGGCGATGTCGTGGCTCGCCAGCACTCCCAGGTAGCCGGGCAGCGCCGAGCCGGCGACCGCGTCGTACCAGATCGGCGTCGTCAGCAGCCAGAGGGAGATCGCCCAGAGCGTGGCCACCACGAAGAACTCGATGATCGACAGCGGGAAGTTGACCGCGACGTAGAGCACGTCACGCCAGCGGTTCTCGTCGGCGAACTCGGCCTTGACGATCGCGACCAGGCCGCCGCGCAGCGGCCGGTACGGGTGAGCGAACAGCCGTTCGCGAGACCCGAACGAGACGCGCCGTCGCTCGATCCGGGCCACCCGCCGAGATCCCTCGATGACGACCCCGATGAAGACCACTCCGATCCCGGCGACGAGCGATGCGAAGCCGGCCGACGCGATCGAGACGAGGAACCCGAAGGCGAAGATCCCGATGAAGAAGCCGAGGAGGATCGCCGCGACCGCATACCAGGTGGCGGGATGGATCGGTGAGAGGAGGAAGGCACGGATCGGATCGCGGGCGCGCCGGGCAAAGCCGAACGCCCCGGCCTCGTCACCGCCGTCGGCGCCCTGGGAATCGGACGTCCCCGGCGAAGCAAACGTCGCTTCGCCGGGGATCCGGGCTGACGCCAGCCCGGCCAGGATGAGGAGCAGCCCGACGATCAGGACTGCTGCACCAATCACGGTTTCGTCGGTTCGCGTCGCACGGCGTTCACCACCAGGATGGCCCCGATGCCGAGGATGAAGGCCGGCCACAGGAAGCGGCCGTGGTCCGCCCAGGCCGGCAGGTACGCGTCGACCAGGGCCAGCGCACCGAACAGGACGAAGGCCATCCCGACGAACAGCGTCCCACGACCCTCCCCGCGACGGCTCGCGTGACGGTGTCCCGATGGCGCCGTCTGCCAGCCCGTCGGAGCGATGGCGCCGGGCTCGCCGGGCGCTTCGCTCGTCGGGGCGTCGGCCTGCGAGCCGGTGCCGATGAAGCCCTGTTCCGGCTCGAGCGGCACGATGATCGCCATGGCGATGTAGAGCAGCAGACCGAACCCACCCAGGAAGATCGAGAGGACCCACAGGATCCGGACGACGGTCGGGTCGGCGTCGAAGTACTCGGCGATCCCCGAGGCCACGCCCGCGATGCGCTGGTCGTGGCGGCAACGATAGAGACGGCGGTTCACCTGCATCCTCCGATCGGATTGATCTCGACGGCACCGACATTCACGGTCACGTTGAGGTCGGCGCGGTGCGTCGCCGACCCGTAGTCCTGGCTCTGCCAGTCGCTCCCGGACGCCTGCAGCCCATCGACCTTGAGCCCGCTCAGGACACCCGTGTGGCGCACTCGCAGGCCCAGACCCGGCGGCGTGCAGACCTGGAGCGCGCCGGCGTTGACCGTGAGCGAGCCCGACACGTCGCTGCCAGACGGCAGGTGGACGGACAGGAGCCCGGCGTTGACGGTGCCGGAGATCCCGGACAGGGAGGCCGCACTGACGTCGACAGTGGTCTCGGCCGCGTTCGTCGTGACGTCCAGCCGGCCGAGCTGCGCGCCCGCCAGATCGACCTGGCCCTTGCCCGCGTTCACGACCAGGGACAGGTCGTCGAGGCGGGTCGTCGGCAGCGTCAGGTCCCAGTCGTCACGTCCGGCGTCGAAGAAGCGCCAGCCCTCGCTCGTGCCCGCGTCGATCGTCAGCGACTGGGCCGACGCGTTGATGACGGGCGTTCGATTGGCGGTGGTGCCGGCGTTCAGCTGCCACGCGTTGCCGGCCGTCGTGTGCACCACGAGCGTTCCGCAGCCGATCGTGACCGAGACCCGCGCCGGGCCATCGAAGGTGCCGTCGGTCGTGGCCAGGCTCACGGGTTGGCCGCGCCCGCCGCAGTCGACCGAGAAATGGGGGACGACTGCGAAGGCACCGCCCAGCAGGAGCCCGGGCATCGCCGCGGCGAGCAGCCCGCCGGCCACGCTGAAGCGCGTCCGGCGGAGGATGAGCCCGGCCCCGATGGCGATGATGGCCAGCGGCCACAGGCGCAGCGCATCGGCGATGGTCGCGCTGTCGACGGCGGCCAGGTCGGCGACGACCAGGACGCCACCGACGGCGACCAGGAACACGCCCCAGTAGAGAAATCGGCGGTTGACCCGCATGGCTGTTCCGTCCCTCCTGCCATCACGATCTCATGCTGACCGCGACGGCGTGTGGCGCTCGTTCGAGCGTGATTCCGGCGCGGGGGCCGCTCGGCCATCCGATCGGTCCTGCCCGTGCCTGATGTGACTACCCTACGAGCGACGGAGCCGTCGTCCCAGCCAGCCACCCGGCATCTTTGGGGTGGGGCTAGCCGGGGTCCCCGGACCCGCGGCGGAGCGCTACTCCTGCGCGGCGCGGAGCGGCGATTCGGCGATCGACCCGCGCGAGCGTCCTTCCCGCGGGCGTGGCGGGCGCGCCGTGCGCGTGGCCAGGGTCGAGCCCAGGATCACGAGCCCGAAGCCCAGGCCCATCGGGATGGTCAGCGTCTCGTTGAGGACGAGGACGCCGAGGATGGCCGCGACCGCCGGGTTGACGTACGTGATCACGGTCGCGCGGACGGGACCGATCTCCGTGATGAGCGCGGCAAAGACCAGGAATGCGGCGGCCGTGCACACGGTGCCGAGGACGACCACCGACACGAGGACGTCCGTCGAAGGGACGACGGCCGGCCATTGCGCGGCAGCGATCGGGACGTAGACCAGGGCGCACAGCGCCAGGGAGATCGCCATGACCCCGATCGACGGCAGCCCGGCGAGTCGCCGCGCCAGGATCGCGGGTCCGACCGCGTAGCCGACGACGACGACCACGATCTCGATGAAGGCCGTGGCATCGGACGCGTGGAAGTCCGCGCCCACGATCCCGAGGACCCCGGCCATGCCGATCACCAGACCCAGGAGCCCGCGCCGCCCGAACCGGTCCGTCCCTCCCGTGGCCATGGCCAACGCGGCGCCGACGAGCGGGACGCCGGCGATCAGCAGCCCGGCCAGCGAGCTCGACAGGTGCTGCTCGGCCGACCCGAGCATCACCCACGGGATCGCGATCTCGACGGCGGCAAACGCGACCACCCAGCGCCAGCGTGTGAGCACGGCCCGCAGGTCCACGCGTACGAGCGCGATCGGCAGCAGGATCGCGGCTCCGATCGTGGTGCGGGCAAGGACGAGCGTCGCCGGGCTGATCTCCTCGACCGCGACCCGGATGAGGAGGTACGGAATGCCCCAGATGACCGACATCAGGCCGAACAGGACCAGCCCGCGTCGGCTCATGCGGGCACCGTCCACCCAGACATCACGGCGGCGGTCAGACCCCGGCCGCGGCGCGCGCCTCGGCGATGGTTTCGCGGGCTTCGACGGCGGCCGCGCGGATGATCCCGGCAGCGGCCTCGGCGTCCGGCTGGCCGAGGACGACCGCCTCGGCCCGGCCGTAGGCGGCGAGCGCGAGCCTGACCAGTCGTTCCGGCTCCGTCGGGGTCCGACCCAGCCGGGCGAGCGTCTTCTCGACCTGGATCGTGTGCTCGCGGAGATGACTCGACCACCGTCCGATCCGGAACGCGACCGTGACCGCAAACCCGGACCAGCGCGTGGCGTACGCGAGACGGTCCTCGGGCAGGCCGGCCAGGCACTCCGCCGACAGGTCGAGGATCGCATCGAGCCGGGCACGCAGCTCGCCGACCGAGCCTGCCATCTCGGAACCGTCCTCCTCGGGCAGGCCCGCGTAGACGTCCTCGGGCGGCGCGGCCGGCAGGGCCGGGTCGTCAATCGCCCATGCCTTCTCCTGCCACCAGGCCGTCGCCCACCCGTAGGCTCGCTGGCCGTTGATCACGTGGCCGAGGGTCCGCCGGATCGACCATTCGCCGCCGCCCGGGTCAGCGTCCAGGTCGGCGGCGGACAGCGGCGCCAACAAGCCGTGGAGGTCCCATCGGGCGGCGCCTGCCGGGGCGATCAGGTCGGCCGCCAGGCCGCCACCGTTCGCACGGTCGGCCAGCGCGCGGCGGGCCTCGATCTCCGCCCGCTCGAACAGCTCATGGACGCGGTACGGGCCGTAGCGGACCTCCTCCTCGCCGCCGCCGATCCAGTCCCACGGCCGCTCGAGGGCGGTCTCGGGGATCGCCAGGATGTCGACCGTGATCGCGCGCAGCGTCTGCCGCGCGTCGGCGACGGCCGGCGGCGACGGCCGGCGGCGCGCCGGATCGGTCCGGGCGAGGAGGGGAGCGTCGATCGTCCGGTCAATCATCGGCGCAGTCTAGCGGCTGGCCGGGGCCGGGCAGGCCGTCGCGCGCCACCTGCCCGGATCGGGACGACCTTCGCGACTTCGGGTCCCTCAGGGCATCATCGGGCTCACGAGCTGGAAGTAGTTGCCGTCCGGATCGGAGAAGGTCGCGATCCACGAGTCCGGCACGCCCTCGAAGCTGTACGGCTCCGTGACGACCGTGGCGCCGGCGGCCTTCAGCCGTTCGAAGTCCGCCTTCACGTCCTGGCTCTCGATATTCCAGATCAATCGGCCGGGCTCGCGGTTCGCGCCGTGGACCTCGCTGTGGGGGCCCACCGTGATCGCGCCGTTGCCGATCATCCAGCCCGTGAACCCGCCGTCGCTGAAGCCGGGCTGGCCGAACAGCTTCGTGTAGTACGCGGCCAGGCCGGGCGCGTCCTCCGAACCGATCAGGATGCTGTTGAAGTTCACGGTCATCCCCTTCCTTCTGCTGGTGCTCGGTGCCATGGACCGATGCCGGAGATCCGCTCCACGCGCACATGGGTCACGTATCCAGGAGGCGGATCCGGCATGGCCGGGAAGACCGCGTCCGGGCCGATGTAGGTTCGGGCCAGCCGCTGGAGCAGGGCGGACGCACCGCCTTCGGTGATTCGGGCGGTACCGTCGATCACGAGGTACTCGCGCAGGCCCCACGCGTTGATCTGCTCCGACGCTATCTGGATCGAGATCCTCGGGTCGCGGCGCAGGTTCCGGAGCTTGCGCTGGTCGGGGAGGGTACCGAACACGATCTCCCCGTCCTCGACACCGACCCAGGCCACGCTCAGGTGAGGCGACCCGTCCTCGTTGATCGTGGCCACGGTGGCAACCGCGGCGGACCCCAGGAGTTCGAGCGCGGCGTCGGACAGCGCGGCGGTCATTGCGCGACGATACACGGTGATCCGCCTCAAGCCCACGACGACCCCGCGATCTCCGAGACCGCGCGGAGTCCCGACGACGCATCGGTGAGCCACAATCCGGCCATGATCCTGCGTGGCGGGGTCCCAATCCGGGAGCATGGCCGTGGATACCGTCGAGTACTACCCAGTTACCGCGTCGCTCGACTCGATGAGGCTTCCGTTCTCCGAAGCGGTGAGGGTCGGGTCGATGCTGTACCTGTCGGGCGCGATCGGGATCGACACCGCCGGGACACTGGTCCCGGGAGGCATCGAGGCGGAGACGCGCCAGGCCATGGCCAACATCAAGTCCGTGCTCGAGCGCCATGGGTCGTCCATGGATCGGGTGATCAAGTGCACGGCGATGCTCGCCGACATGGGCGAGTGGGCGGCGATGAACCGCATCTACGTGGAGTCCTTCGCGACGCACCTGCCCGCCCGCAGCGCCTTTGGCGCCTCCGGTCTCGCCCTGGGCAGCCGCGTCGAGATCGAGTGCATTGCCACCGTCGACTGAGCGGGGGCGTGTCCGACACACTGTCGTTCCCTTCCGCTCCTGACGCCGGGCCGTACACTCGCGATGGCCATTCGGCGGATCGGGAGCGGCACCATGGCGGCATTCGAGACCATCGACGACTACATTGCCTCCTTCCCGGAGAGCACGAGACCGGCGCTCGAGGCCGTTCGACGGGCGATTCACCAGGCTGTCCCGGGCGGCGATGAGGCGATCAGCTACGGCATCCCGGTCATCGGCCGGGACGGCCGCAACCTCGTGTGGTTCGCCGGTTGGAAGCGGTACCTGAGCCTCTACCCGATCCCGTCGGGCGATGCTGCGCTCACGGCGGAGCTGGCGTCGTACGTGGCCGGCAAGGGCACACTCCGGTTCATGCTGGCGAAGCCCCTCCCCCTCGAGTTGATCGGGCGCGTCGCCGCGGCGCTGGCCCTTGAGCGGCCGGCCAGACAGGGGTGAGCCCCGGGCCCCGCCGGCGCGGCGCCCGCCCCGATACGATGGGTCGTCCATGGCCCACCGCCCCCACGATCGCTCGTACCGCGCGCTGCTGGCCGTTCCCACGCTGGGGCGGATCCTGCTCGGGATGGCCGGGGCCCGGGTCGCCCAGGCGATGGTCGCCATCGCGCTCGTGCTGTTCACGCTGGCCGAGTACCACTCGCCCGAGCTGGCCGGCCTGGTGACGTTCGCGAGCCTCTTCCCGGGCATCGTCATCAGCCCGATCGCCGGCGTCCTGCTCGACCGGCACGGCCGGATCCGGCTGATGATCCTCGACTACGTCGTCGCGGCCGCCGCGCTGGTGCTCGTGGCCGGCCTGGCGAGCGTCCACGCGCTCCCGGCCTGGCTGCTCGTGCTGATCGCCGTGGTCATGTCGCTCACCTCGATCTTCAGCTCGGTGGGATTGCGGACGCTCTTCCCGCTGATCGTTCCGCGCCACCTGTGGGAGCGCGCCAACGCGCTCGACTCCAACGGCTACGTCGTGGCCACGATCTTCGGCCCGCCCATCGCGGCGTCGCTCGTGGCGTTCGGCGGCGGCCCGGCCGCCCTGTTCGCGATCGGCGTGGTCTACGGGTTGACGGCGCTGAGCATGGTCGGCGTGGACGACCCACAGACCGAGGTGACCGCGACCGGGACGCTCCTGAGCGACGCGCGAGCGGGCGTCGTCTACGTGTGGCGGAACCGCACGCTGCGCGGGCTCGGCGTCTCCGTCTCGGTCCTCAACCTCACCGGCGGCATGACAACGATCGTGGTACCCCTGCTGGTGCTCCGGCAGCTCGGGGCGAACGAGGCGCTCGTCGGCATCCTGTTCGCCGTCTCCGGAGTGTCGGGGATGGTGTCGGCGCTCGTGTTCGGCCGGATCGACACCCGCGGCCGCGAGTGGGTGATGCTCGTTGTGCCTCCGTTCGGGTATGCAGCAGCGATTGCGCTCGTGCTTCCCGTTGCCCTTGCCGGACCGGTCGGCGCTCCGGGCGCGCTCGACCCGGCGCTCGGGATCGGCCTCATCGCCGTGGCGCAGCTCCTGGTCGGGCTGGTGAACGGCCCGCTCGACATCGCCCTGTTCACGGTTCGCCAGCGGCGCACCGACCCGGCCTGGCTCGGACGCGCGTTCGCGATCTCGATGGGCTTCAACTTCGTCGGGTTCCCGATCGGTGCGGCGCTCACGGGGGTCATCGCCGCGAACTCGCTGGGCGGCGCCGTGGTCCTCGGCATCGGCGCCTGCCTGGCCTCCGGGCTCCTCGCCGCCGTGTTGATCCCGGTGCGCGATCCGGCCACGGACACCGCGGCCTGACGAGCACCTGCGCTGCTCTATCCTGCCGCCGATGTCATCCCTTCCCGCCCGGATCATCGAGACGGTCGCACCCGCGCGACTCGGCACCAGCTTCCGCTGGCTGCTCTCGGCGTCCTTCATCAACAACGTCGGCGACGGCGTGGCCGTCTCCGCGGGGCCGCTCCTCGTCGCCTCGCAGACCCGCGACCCCTTCCTCGTTTCGCTGGCGCTCCTGAGCGAGTACCTGCCGGCCCTCCTGTTCGGCGTGATCGGCGGCGTGGCCGCGGACCGGCTCGACCGGAAGCGGATGGTCGTGGTCGTCAACCTGGGTCGAGCGTTCGTGCTCGTGGCGCTCGTCGCGACCATCGTGAGCGGCGCGGTGAACATCGCGCTGGTGCTCCTCGCGCTCTTCGTCCTGGGCACGGCCGAGACCTTCGCCGACGCGGCGAGCAACACGCTGCTGCCCGGTCTCGTCAAGCGCGAGGACCTGGGCATCGCCAACGCCCGGATGCAGGGGACGTTCGTGCTCACCAACCAGCTGCTGCTGCCGCCGGTCGGAGCGTTCCTGTTCATCCTCGGGCCTGCGATCCCGTTCGCGACCAACGCGGCCGGGTTCGCGCTCGGCGCCGTGCTGATCCGGCGCGTCGTCACCGACGTCCGCGAGGCGCAGGGCGACCGGCCCGGTGTCCGTGCCGAGATGGTCGAGGGGGTTCGGTGGCTGATCGGTCATCCGCCGATGCGGACGCTCGCGCTGACCATCCTCACGTTCAACGTCACGTACGGCGCGGCATGGTCGGTGCTCGTCCTGTACGCCGGCGACCGACTCGGGATGAACGAGGTGGGGTTCGGGCTCCTGACGACCGCGATCGCCGTCGGCGGCCTGATCGGGATCGGCTCGTACGGCCGGCTGGAACGGCGTTTCTCGCTGGCCGACATCATGCGGGTCGGGCTGCTCATCGAGACGTGTACCCACCTGGTGCTGGCCCTGACCACGTCTGCCGCGGTCGCGCTGGCCATGCTCGTGGTCTTCGGGGCGCACGCCTTCGTGTGGGGCACGACCTCGACGGTCGTCCGGCAGCGCGCGGTCCCGGACGAGCTCCTGGGCCGCGTCGGCGGGGTCTACCGGGTGGCCATCGTCGGCGGCATGGTCATCGGCACGCCGCTCGGCGGGGTCCTCGCCAAGGCCTACGGCATCACCGCGCCGTTCTGGTTCGCGTTCGCTGGCTCGGCGGTGCTCGTCGCCGTCCTGTGGCGCCAGTTCGACAATATCGAGCACGCCGGGGTGGCGTGACGACCCCCACCCTGCGCTAGATTCCACGGATGCACGCCGATCCATTCGACCGGATTCCAAAGGTCGAGCTGCATTGCCACGTCGAGGGAACGGTGCGGCCGGCCACCGTCATCGAGCTGGCCAGAAAGGCCGGCCGACCGCTGGCCGTCGAAGACCCGGCCGACCTCTACCGCTACGACTCGCTCGATTCGTTCCTGGCGGTGTTCTGGCTCGTGCAGGAGACCCTGACGTCGCGCGAGGACTGGGCGCGGATCGCCTACGAGTCGCTCATCGATGGCGCCGCGCATGGTCTTCGCTATCGGGAGATGTTCTTCACCCCCGCGCGGCACCTCGCCGCGGGGCAGGACCTCGGCGCGATCGTGGCCGGGCTGACCGAGGGGATCGAGGCCGCCGAGGGCGAGACGGGTGTTCGCTGCCTGCTCGTCGGGGCCATGGACCGGGCCTACGGACCGGCGGCCGGTCTCGAGTTCGTCGAGCGGCTGGGGGAGCTGCGGCGCTCCGGGGCAGGGGAGCGGGTCATCGGGGTCGGCGCCAATTCGACCGAGCTTGGCGTGGACCTGGCCGGCTTCGCGCCCGCGTTTGCCGCCGCCCGCCGGCTGGGCTTCCGCCGGACCTGCCACGCGGGCGAAGCCGTCGGTGTCGGGCCCGAAAACATCGCCGTCGCCATCGACGTCCTCGGCGCGGAACGGATCGATCACGGCGTCGCGATCGTCGAGGACCCCGCGCTGCTTGCCCGAGTCGCGGTCGAGCGCATCCCCCTGACCGTCTGCCCGACCAGCAACGTCGTCATCGCCAATCGGTTCGCGACGCTCCGCGAGCATCCGCTGCGCGAGATCCGGGAGGCCGGCGTGCTCGTGACGATCAATACCGACGACCCGGCGATGATGGGGCTCGATCTCGGTCAGGAGTACCAGCGCCTCGGCGAGGCCTACGGGTACGACCCCGACGACCTCGGCAGGCTGGCCGTCGAGGGCATCGAGTCCACCTGGCTCGACGAGACCGAGCGCCGGTCACTCCGGCTGGCGTTCGAGGCCGCCCTCAGGGAGCCGGGCGCTCCCACAGGTCCCAGCGGTTGACGACCCGCATCCCGACACGTTCGTACAGCGCGGTGGCCCCGGTGGTGTTCTCGGCATCGACGTTGAGGACCACGTGGCGTGCGCCGCGAGCGGCGAAGCGGGCGAACGATTCACGCAGGAGTGCCGCGCCGATCCCGCGGCCGCGGCCTCGTGCCCGGACCCCGAGATAGCCGACCCAGCCGCGGTCGTCCCACAGGTTCCCGGTGAGGGCGCCGAGCATCTCCCCGGCGTCCGTGGCGCGCAACCACAGCACCGGATCGTAGCCGTCGCCGGTGGCCTCCTCGTCGACCCATTGCTCGTAGGGCTCCGGGTAGTTGCCCCAGTGCTCCGAGAAGGCCTCCTGGAGCACCGCATGGACGGCGGGGAGGTCGTCGGGGGACGTGATGCCGGCAATGTCGACCCCGGCGGGCGCCCGCCCGGGCTCGATGGGTCCTGCGAGATCCAGCTGCATGTGCCAGAAATGGCGGACGGGCCGCAGGCCTCGGGCCTGGAGCATCGCCGCGGCTGCCTGGTCGCTCGCGTTGACCGAATGGCGGAACTGCCCCGACGCGACCCCGGCCAGCCGCTCGGCTGCGCGCGCCTCGATCCGGTCCAGCAGCGCGGAGCCGATCCCACGCCCGCGATGCTGCGGGTGCACGACGCCCAACGACTCGACGGCCCGCTCTTCCAGCATGGCCTGCCCGTAGGCGACGACGGTCCCAGCACCGTCGACGGCGACCCAGGCGTCCGTCGCGAGATCGAAGCCCTCCCGGCGCCACCGGTTCCGCAGGAAGTTCGCGTCCAGCACGACCTCACCCACGTCATCGAGCTGGTCGGCCACGAGCACAGCGGCGGCCGGCTCGAGATCCGCATCGGTTGGTGCGCGGAACCGGTATCCGGTCAGGTGATCCATGCCCGGAGTCTATCGAAGCCTGCCCGCCGCTTCGGTTCGCCACGCCCCACGGCCTTCCGGTAGGGTGAGCCGATGAACGAGCAGGTGAACTACTTCGACGAACCCGTGGCGGAGACGTACGACGAGAGCTCGAACGACATGTTCCAGCCCGACGTCGTGAACCCGACCGTGGACTTCCTGGCCGATCTCGCCGGGGACGGACGCGCGCTCGAGCTCGGGATCGGCACCGGGCGGATCGCGTTGCCACTGGCGGCCCGCGGCGTTCCCGTGCACGGCATCGACCTCTCGGACGCGATGCTCGCGCGCCTCCGCGCCAAGCCGGGCGGGGAGGGGATCGAGCTGACGGCAGGCGACTTCTCGACCGCTCGGGTAGAAGGCACGTTTCGCCTCGTCTACCTCGTCTTCAACACGATCATGAACCTGACCACCCAGGCCGGGCAGGTGGCCTGCTACCGCAACGTGGCGGAGCACCTCGAACCCGGCGGCTCCTTCGTCATCGAGACGCAGGTTCCAGACCTGCGGCGCCTTCCCCCGGGTGAACGCTACGTGGTCTTCGACTTCGGCGACGCGCACTGGGGGATCGACGAGTACGACGTCCGCAACCAGGGCCTGGTCTCCCATCACTTCGAGCGGCGAGACGACGGCACGATCGAGAAGTCGTCCGGTCCGTTCCGGTATGCCTGGCCGGCCGAGCTTGACCTGATGGCGCAGCTCGCCGGCCTGCGGCTCCGCGAACGCTGGGCGGGGTGGGACCGCGAGCCGTTCACGAGCGAGAGCCGCTCGCACGTCTCGGTCTGGGAGAAGCCGGGCGCCTGACGCGACGGAACCGTACGATGGCCGGGTGCGCAGGATCGTCTACCTCACGCCGCCGACCGCCGACCAGGTCGACGACTACCACGGCATCCTGGTCGCCGACCCGTACCGTCCGCTCGAGGACAGCGACGCGCCCGCGTCCCGGGCATGGATCGCGGCGCAGAACTCGCTGACAGCACAGGTCCTCGGCGAGCTGCCGACCCGGCCGGCCATCCGCGAACGGCTGGCCGAGCTCTGGAACTTCCCGCGCGCGGGGGCTCCGTGGCGGCGCGGTGACCGCTGGTTCCAGCTGCGGAACTCGGGCCTCCAGGACCAGGACGTCCTCTGGACAGCCGGAGCACCCGACGCCGAGGGTAGCGTCCTGTTCGACGCGAACAGCCTGAGCGACGAGCGAACGACGGCCCTCGCCGCGGTGGCCGTGGCGAACAGCGGCGAGCTCGTCGCCTGCGCGCTCAGTCACGCCGGCTCCGACTGGCGCCGCTGGCGGGTCCGCAACGTCGCGACGGGTGAGGACCTGCCCGACCGGGTCGACTGGAGCAAGTTCACGTCTGCCGCGTGGACCCATGACGACGCGGGCTTCTTCTACGGCTGCTTCCCGGAACCGCCGGCCGATGCCGCCTACGACGCCCCGAACCGGAACATGGAGCTGCGCTACCACCGCATCGGCACGGATTCCGCCGAGGACCGTCTCGTCTTCTCGACGCCGCACGAGCCGGAGTGGACTTTCGAGCCGGAAGTCTCCGAGGACGGGCGAACGCTGGTGATGACGATCTCGCGCGGCACCGACCCGGAGACCCGGATCTACGTTGCCGACCTCGCCGCCGGCGTCGATGCCGCCGTCGTTCGCCCGCTGCTCGACGCCGGCGACGCCCGCTACGACCACATCGACACGGTTGGAGACACGCACTACCTGCTGACCGACCGCGACGCGCCGCTCCACCGGGTCATCGCCGTCGACGCGAACGACCCGGAGCATCCGCGCGAGGTCATCCCCGAGGCCGCCGATTCGCTCGAGCAGGTTCGCCTGGTCGGGAACCGGCTGGCGGCCGTCTACCTCCACGACGCGCACAGCCGGCTCGCCATCTTCGAGCTCGACGGACGCCCCGTGGCGGACGTCGCCCTGCCGGGTATCGGCACCATCGTGGAGATCGAGGGCCGGCGCACCGACGACGAGCTGTTCCTCACGTTCATGAGCTTCGCCGCACCGCCCGCGGTGCTCGCCGTTCAGATGGTGGACGGAGCCGTGCGCGAGGCGCAACCTCGCGCCCTCGCCTGGAACCCGGACGACTTCGTGAGCGAGCAGGTCTTCGTCGCGTCGGAGGACGGAACGAAGGTGCCGCTCTTCCTCACCCGTCGCCGCGACATGACGCCGAGCGGCGACGTAGCCCACGCTCCTGTACGGCTACGGCGGCTTCCAGATCTCGATCGGTCCGACGTTCAAGCCCGAGTGGCTGGCCTGGATGGAGCGGGGCGGCCTGCTCGCGGTCGCCTCGTTGCGTGGGGGCGGGGAGTACGGCAAGGCGTGGCACGACGCCGGACGCCTCGCCCGCAAGCAGAACGTGTTCGACGACTTTGCGGCGTGCCTTCGCTGGCTCGCGGGCTCCGGGTGGACCCGTCCGGCGCGGATCGGGATCAGCGGGCGCTCGAACGGGGGACTGCTCATCGGCGCGACCATCACCCAGCATCCGGAGCTGTTCGGCGCCGCCGTCGCCGAGGTCGGCGTGATGGACATGTTGCGCTTCCACCGGTTCACCATCGGCTGGGGCTGGACCAGCGACTACGGATCGGCGGACGACGAGGAGGCGTTCAGGACGCTGTACGCGTACTCGCCGCTCCACAACATCCATCCCGGTGTCGCCTACCCGGCGACACTCGTCACCACCGGCGACCACGACGACCGCGTCGTGCCGGGCCACTCGTTCAAGTTCGCCGCGGCGCTCCAGGCCGCGCAGGCCGGCGATGCGCCCGTGGTCATCAGGATCGACACCGACGCGGGCCACGGCCTCGGCAAGCCCGTGACCAAGCAGATCGACGAGCGCACCGACGTGCTGACCTTCCTCGAGCTGGCCCTCCGAGTTCGTCAGAGCTGACGGACGGTCACGCGAACGGACGCACCCAGGCGACCTCTGGCCCTTGTCCCGCTGCGGCTCCCATGACCATGCTCCCGGGGTACTGGGAGGCGCAACGATGGTCAAGGTGCTTGTCGTCTACGGCAGCCGGCACGGCGGGACCCGTGGCATCGCCGAGCGGATCGGCGACGTGCTGCGGGCCGAAGGGCTCGGCGCGGAGGTCTCGCCCGCGGACCGCGCCGGGGATGTTGGCGCCGCCGACGCGGTCGTCGTCGGCAGCGGCGTCTACATGGGGAGCTGGCTCCGGGAGGCGGTCGCATTCATCGAACGGAACCAGGCCGCCCTGGCGATGCGACCGCTGTGGCTCTTCAGCAGCGGACCGCTTCGGGGCTCCACGTCCGCGAAGCGCGACCAGGGGAAGGACCCGATCGAGGCCGCGCTCGGTCCTGAGGATGGCCCCGGGAGCGGTGGCCGGAAGAAGATCGCCGAGCTCAGCGCCGCGACCCACCCCCGGGACCATCGCGTCTTCTTCGGCGCATTCGACCCCAAGGACCCGCCGCGCGCGATGGCCGAGCGTCTCGTCCGGATGATGCCCGCCGCGAAGGGGCTCCTGCCGCCCGGAGACTACCGCGACTGGCCCCTGATCGAGGCGTGGGCGCGGGAGATCGCAGGCGCCCTGCGACCGGTCGGCGCGACCACCTAGATCGCGTCCGGCAGGAGGTTGCGGTCCTCCATCTCCCACGCGTGATCCATCACGTGATGGGCGGTGCGTCGCACGAGGAACTGGATGGGCCAGGTTCGCGCCGGCTTGCCCTCGGCGTTCCAGGCCCGGATCGCATCGAGATAGGCCCGCCGATGCGCGGCCAGGCCGTCCGGCGTGAGGACGACATCGAACGGCGTCCGCACCTCGATCTTGCGCGAGAACTGGTCGGGCTCGGTGAGGACCACGTGCCGGATGATCGCGTCACGGCTGCGCCCGCCGCCGCGCCGCCCGGGGCGAAGTTCATGGGAGACCCCGACCGCGACGTCGTCGAAGGTGACCCAGCAGGCACGCAGGAGGTCGAGCCGCCGATCCAGCTCGACCGGTGAGAGCACGTCGCGCTCGATCTGCGACGGCACGTGGGCGATGCCCCAGAAGTCGGTCGAGCTCGAACCGGGAACGCGCTCCACGATCTCGACGTCGCGCGCCCGCTCGAATTCGCGGCCGAAGCCGGCCCGCTCGGCGACCCCGGCGTAGCGCGGGACGTAGGACAGCAGCCGCTCGACCGCGTCCTCCTCCGAGGTGCCCCAGCGATCGAGACCGGGCCAGTCCATGGCACCGGCCACGACCCGGCGCGACTTGCCGATTTCCAGGACGAGTCGAAGGGCGTCGGCCATGGCCGGCAGCCTACCAACTCGTCCGGGTGCCCGTCCCGGCCGGCGCGCCCGACCGTGCGGCGGCCGCGGGCCTGCGGCGCGCCCGACCGTGCGGCGGCCGCGGGCCTGCGGCGCGCCCGACCGTGGCGACCCCTAGAATCCCCCGATGCCCCAGACGATCCGCGAGGCGGACGCCCCGCTGACGCGGGATCAACTGCTGGTCACCGCCGGGATCATGGCGGCGATCGCCGTCGCGGCCCTTGACTCCACGGTCGTCGGCACGGCGATGCCGACGATCATCGGTCAGCTCGGCGGGTTGTCCGAGTACGCGTGGGTGTTCACCGCGTACCTCGTGACCTCCACGACCACCGTGCCCATCTTCGCCCGCCTCGCCGACATCCACGGACGCAAGCCGGTGTTCATGGTCGGGCTGGCCCTGTTCGTGGGCGGGTCGGTGCTGTGCGGCACGGCGACCTCGATGCCCGCGCTCATTGTCTTCCGTGCCCTCCAGGGGCTGGGCGCCGGCGCCGTGCAGCCGATCTCGTTCACGATCGCGGGCGACATCTTCACGCCGCACCAGCGCGCCCGGATGCAGGGCGTGTTCTCCGGCGTGTGGGGCGTGTCGGCGATCGTCGGGCCGGCCATCGGCGGCGTGATCACGACAACCGTGGGCTGGCCGTGGGTGTTCGAGATCAATCTCCCGGTCGGGATTCTCGCCGGAGCGATCATCTGGTTCGGCTTCCACGAGCGGTTCGAACGACATCCCCAGCCGATCGACTGGCTCGGAGCGATCTTCCTGACCGGCTCCATCCTGTTGCTCCTGTTCGCGGTGTCGGAGGGTGGCGAGCTGTTCGGCTGGACGTCGCCGCTCGTCCTCGCGATGCTCGTCGGATGCATCGCCCTGCTGGTCGCGTTCGTCAGGAACGCGCGCCGGACGCCGGCGCCGCTGATCGATCTCGACCTCCTGCGGTCGCCGCTGGTGCGCGCCGGTCTCGGCATCGGCACGCTGGCCGGGGTGGTGATGTTCGGCGTGACCACCTATGTGCCGCCGATGGTCCAGGGCGTCCACGGCGGGACGGCGCTCGATGCCGGTGTCGCCGTCGCGGCGATGTCGATCGGCTGGCCCATCGCGTCCATTGCCGCCGGCCGGCTCCTCATCCGGACCGGCGCCCGCCCGATCGTGCTTGCCGGGAGCGGGATGCTCGTCATCGGATCCCTGCTCGTCACCCAGCTCGGAAGGTTCGACTCGCTGGCGTTCGCCATGGTCGCCTGCGCGATCACCGGGTTCGGCATGGGCCTGACCTCGACGACGCTGCTCGTCGTGATCCAGGGCGCGGTCGCGTGGCAGCGCCGGGCGGTGGCGACGGGGCTGGTCCAGTTCAGCCGGACGATCGGCGGGGCCGTGGGCGTCGGCGTCATGGGCGGCGTGCTGACGGCCTTCGTCGGCACGGCATCGTCCGCGATCCTCGACCCGATCGCGCGCGGGAGCGTGGCGGTCGGAGTGGCGGCGGCCGCTCGCGATTCGCTGTCCGCCGGCCTCGGCGTGACCTACTGGCTGATGCTGGCCGCGGCGGCCGTCGCCTGCGTCCTCGCGATCCGGACGATGCCGAACGTGGCGCTCGGCCACGAGCTGACGGCGGAAGCCGGCGCGCCGGCCGACTGATCCCGGACGCAGGAAGGTTTCGAGATGACGTTCCCGCGGCCCAACGCCGCGCCGACCCACGACCTCGTCGTCGCGGATCCGGCGGGAACGACCACCCGAATCGGGAACAACGCGCCGTGGTGGCGCCGCCACATCCGCCTCGAGGACCTCATCCTCGCGCTCTGGATGATCGTCGTCGCGCCGGCGCTCTCGTCGGGGCCCGGCCCGGGATCGACGAATGGTCCCGATCCGCTGCTCGGGCTGCTGGACCTGGTCGGGCTGCTGGCGTTTGCCGCGTGCGTCGGGGCTCGTAGTCAACCGGGCGTGGAGAGCGGCCTGGTGGGCGGCGGCGACCTCCGCTATGCGGTCGGGCCGCTCGTCGGGGCAATCGCCTTCACGCTCGACGACGTCGGCGACCGCCTCGGACTGAGCGGGAGCCTCGCGGTCCTGCCCCTTGCTGCGGCGGCAGTCGTGGCGGCCTTCGCCCGACTCCGGCTGTCGCCCCTGTCCGGCCTGCAGCGGCGAGCGCTCGTCACCCCGTTCGTCCTCGTCACGAGCCGGTTCTTCGGGGAGGTCCTCGGGGGACTCACCGGACTCTTCGACCTGCGTCAGCTTGCCGCGGCCCTCGCAACGCCGGGCGACCTCCCCGGAACGGTCTTCGTGGTGCTCCTCGCGACCGTCGGCATGGCGATCTTCTACGTCATGCTCGTCTTCGCGCCGCGGCAGATCGCCGACCGCGAAGGGACGGCGGCCACCTGGGCGGTGCGGTTCCTCCTCTTTGTGGTCAGCCTGGCGATCGGCCGGACGGTCGGCGGGTTCCTGCATCCGGGTTGATCGCGTCACGCGGTCGCCGAAGCTGCGCGCAGCAGGAGGCGCACCAGCCGGGTCGGTGCTCAAATCGGTCGCGCGGCCGCCATACTCAGGCACCGTCAAGAGCTCCAGACAGCCGCATCCCACGAGGTGTCGTCCCATGGCCACCCAGCGCTTCGAGTCGTCCGTCACGGCGGTGTCCTGGATCCCATCGGAGGCCATCACCGGCCCGTCGAAGATCCCGTTCGAGCTCGGCGTCACGCACTACGACGAGCCGCCGCCGGATCGGCTCGAGAACCTCGAGCAACTCCGGACGAGCGACCGCTTCCGCGAGGCCAACGAACTGCGTGGGTTCATCGAGGTCGAGGACGGCCGGATCGTGCGCGCCGGCCACCTCGGCCAGGGCCACATCGGCGCCACGACCGTCCGCGTCGGACCGGCCGCGCTGCGGTTCCCCGCGGTCCACCTGTCAGACATCCAGGCCGAGCCGGTGGTGACCGCCGGATCCGCCCGCTTCGTCCAGACGGTCGGCGGCCGGATGGGCCTGCCGACGCCGCGCCCGGTGCCGCATCCGCCGTTCGTCCAGTTCTGGCCATCGATCGCGTGGACGACCCTCGCCCTGACCATCAACGCCGATGGCAGCGCGAGCCACGAGCTCGTGGGCGCGAGCCCGTTCCCGCGCCACTGGATCTACGACAACGAGGGACAGCTCGTCCAGAAGTCGGGCTCGATCGATTTCGGCACGTGGTTCAAGGACTCGTTCGGCCAGCGGACGCCATGGGGCGACCAGGATTCGCCGGCGGTCGTCGCCGAGGTCGAGTCGGCCCTCGAGCGGTCGCTCTCGAGCGCGATCATGCGCGGCGGTGCCAAGCCGACGATCCGGTCCATCGCCGCAGGCGAGAACCTCGTGCGCCAGGGGCAGGGCGGCACGGAGGTCTTCCTCATCCTCGACGGGATCTTCGTGGTCGAGGTCGATGACAAGCCGGTCGCCGAGGTCGGTCCGGGCGCTGTCGTCGGCGAGCGAGCCGCCCTCCGCAACGGCACCCGGTCGGCCACGCTGTGGGCCCGCACGCCGGGCCGCGTGGCGAGCGTCCCGCACGACGCGCTCGACCCCCAGGCACTCGGGAGCCTGGCGGCGGCGCACCACCGCGAGGGGTAGCGGCTCGTCAACCGCACGACAGGGAGGGCAGCGGATGGTCCGAGCGTCCGACGCCGTCGCGGCTCGAGCGGTTGATCGGCTGCGCCGGAGGTTCCGCGGCGAGATCATCACCCGTCGCGATCCAGCGTATGACGACGCGCGACGCCTCTGGAATGCCGTTCACGACCGCCGGCCCGCCGTCGTCGTCCGACCGCGGAACGCGGCAGAGGTGGCCACCGCCGTCCAGTTCGGGCGTGATATGGGCCTCGACATCGCGGTCAGGTCGGGCGGCCACAGCGCGGCCGGTCACTCCACCTGCGACGGCGGGCTGGTCATCGACCTGTCGGCGATGCGCGGCGTCGAGGTGGACGGGGAAACCCGGACGGCCCGGGCGAACGGGGGCGCCCTGCTCGGTGAGCTCGACGTGGCGGCCCAGGCGCGTGGCCTCGTCTGTCCGATCGGCGTCGTCGGCCACACCGGGGTGGCCGGGCTGACCCTCGGCGGCGGCGTCGGTCGCCTGCAGCGGAACCACGGCCTGACCATCGACCACCTCGCCGCGGTCGAGCTCGTCACGGCCGACGGCCGGCACGTCCGCGTGAGCGAGACGGACGAGCCCGAGCTGTTCTGGGGCATCCGTGGCGCCGGCTGGAACTTCGGGATCGTGACCGCCTTCGAGTTCGACCTCGTGCCGTTCGGTCCCGATCTCCACCGCGGCGTCTCCATCTACGCCGCGCCGGACGCCGACGAGGCGTGGGCCGTCTTCCGCGACTACGCGGCTCGCGCACCGGATTCCGTGTCGTGCATCTTCGGGCTGGACCGGGCCGGTGCGGACGACGGCACGCCGGAGCAATTCGCGGGCCGGCCGATCGCCTACATCGCCTACAACCACAGCGGCGCTGCCGACACGGTGGAACGGGACACGGCAGGGCTGCGCACCGGGCCGCCGCCAGTCTTCACGACCGCCGGCAGCCAGCCATACCTCGAGGTCCAGGGCGCGCACGACCTGGTGTTCGACTGGGGTCACCGCTCCTACTTCGTGGGGTTCAATGCGGACGACCTGCGACCCGCGGCGCTCGCCGAGCTCATCGAACTGGTGGCGGACGCGCCGGGCAGGTCGTCGTTCTCCATCACCGCCCTGCGTGGCGCGATCAGTCGCGTCGAGGAGGATGCGACCGCCTACACCGGACGGGCGGCGGCCTTCGACTTCAGCACCGACGCCGCGTGGGACGACGCGGCGCTCGACGAGGCGAACCGCGCCTGGGTGCGGCGAGTCGTGTCCGTCGTCGAATCGAGCGCCACGCTGGGCCGCTATGCGAACGGCAGCGGCGACACCGGGCCTGGAGTGACGCGCCTGATCTACGGCGACGCGAAGCTTGCCCGGCTGGCGCGGCTGAAGCGAACCTGGGATCCGGACAACGTGTTCCGTCTCAACCACAACGTGGCCCCTGCGCCAGCGTAGCCGGCCGCCGACTACGCGGGCAGCCACGCCCTCGACGCGACCGTCCAGAGCAGGATGGCGTCGATGCCCATCCCGAGCACCAGCTGCGGATTGAAGAACAGCACGAGGAGGACCATCGACGTCACGGCCGAGACACCCACGGACGCCTGCCACCAGTCGGCCGGGACGACCAGGCCCACCGTCGACAGCCCGGCCAGCGCGAAGCCGCCTGCGACGACCACGATGAGGGCCACGCCGATGGCGCGGACCACGTTGACGTCGAGGTGTGCTCCGGTGATCGCCCACGATCCTGCCATGTCGAAGGGCCAGTCCGGCCCGCCTGCCGCCGCGGGCGGCGAGATCGCGAACATGGCGTGCACCAGGCCATGGCCGATGAGCACGGCAGCAAGCAGCCACGGGCCTGCGACCATGTCCCGTGACAGCAGCCACCAGGTCACGCCACCGAGCACCGCGAGCGCGAGCGCGTAGGGAAGAATCCCGCCGATTGCCTTCACGTTCGCCTCTCCGACCCGGAACGGATCGATGCCGCCGCATCCCCCGTCGGGAGGCTGCCCGTCGGGACCCCGATCAGGCTAGAGCCAAGGGACCCCTTCTCGCGCCTCGCCAGGCAGGTGCCTGTCCGGCGGGCGATACTCGGGTGAGCGCGAACCTGACTGAAGGAGGCATCCCGTGGCGAACCTCGTCGTGCACTTCGAGATCCACGCGTCGGAGCCGCAGCGGCTCATCGACTTCTACGCCGGCCTCCTCGGCTGGCGGTTCACGCAATTCGGTGACGTCCCGTACTGGTCGATCGAGACCGGGGAAGGAGCCATCGGCAATGTCGCGGGCACGGCGGGGCACGGCATCAACGGCGGGCTTCTCGAGCGTCGGGGCCCAAAGCCGGAGCCGGGAGCCCCGGTCATGGGCTGCAACCTCGTCATCGGCGTCGACGACGTCGACTCGCTCATGCGTCGCGGCGTCGAGCTGGGCGGCACCGAGGCCCTGCCGGCCGCGGACATGCCGGGCGTCGGTCGCCTCGGCTACCTGCTCGATCCCGACAACAACGTCTTCGGCCTGATCTCGGCGGTCATGTCAGACGGCACGACCGGGATGGGCGGCGGCGCGTAGTCGCCCGTTCAGGCCCGCTCCTGCGCAAGCAGGAAGTCGAGGACCGCGTCGGGGAACGCGTCCGAGAAGTCGGGGACGTGCCCGACACCGAGCATCGTCCAGAGCTCGACGCGGCCACCAGGATCGCACCCCGTCGACTCGGCCACGGTCGTCTCGGCCGGTCCGTCGGCTCCGTCGACATCGGCGACGCCGTCGATCTGGCCCGTCGTCTCGATCAGTGCCGCATCACAGCCGTCGAGCCCCAGCCAGAGCCGGGCGGTCTCGGCCGCGCCCGGGTACGGGGCATCCGGAAGGCCCTGGACCTGGAGCACGCCACCCTCGTACTGGAGCGTCTCGTCGTCGGTTCCATGGACCTGCAGGATCGCTACCGGCCCGGACGGCGAGCACCGGGCCGGATCCGCGAACGTCACTCCCGAGATCGAGGCGATGGCCGTCACCTTGTCCGCGGCGTCGCAGGCCATCCGATGGCTCATGAACGCACCGTTCGAGTGTCCAGCGATGTACACCCGACCCGGATCGATCCTGGTCCGGGCGGCGATCTCGTCGATCAGGCCGGTGAGGTACGCCACGTCGTCGACGTCCGATCCGAAGCCGCAACAGGCATCGGTCGCGTTCCAGAACCGCGCGCCACGTTCGTCAGGGCTTCCGTCCGGATAGGCCCAGACCACTCCGCGCCGGCCGGCCGCCTCGCCGAGCGGCAGCCAGGTCGTCATCTCGGCACCGCTGGAGGTGTAGCCGTGAAGGATCAACAGCAGGGGTGCGCCTGCCGGATCCGCCCCAGCCGGCACATGGACGGTGACCGGCCGGTCGCCACCCGCGACAAAGTCGGTCGGCGCCGACGACGTGGCGCGCGAAGCGGAGGCGGCCGCGCTCGGCGCCGATGACGTCCCGATCGAACCCGAACACGCTCCGACCGCGACCAGGGCCGACATCGCCACGATCGATCGCAGACTCCGGCGGATCACCATCGGCACGCCCTCCGGACTGGAAGCATGGTGCCACTGCCGATGGGGCGACAGAGCCGTTCGGACGTACGGGCCTCAGCCGGTGCCTCAGGGACCGACCGCCCAGGGCGTCCTCGCGGCGCTCGGCCGTCTCGGCGGGCGTCACGGGGCATGACGCCCCGCCGGCGACGGAGCCAGAGCTAGCCGACCCTGCCCGCCCAGCGCAGCACTCGCATGGCCCGCAGCGTGTTCCACCGGCTGGGGAACCCGTCCGGTCCCTCCATCTCGAAGGGGGTCGGTCCCTGGTGCGTGTTCTCGAGCGGCCATCGTCCCAGCTCGTTGCGCCTGTCGGCGACCAGGTCGATGGCGTCGGCGAGGCGGTCGTCCGGCGTCGCGCCCGTGGCACGGAAGTAGTCGAGGCCTCGCAGCACGTCGTAGTACCAGCGCGTCGGGAACGAGAACATCGTGAACCGCGGGTCGGCCACCTGCCCGGTTGAGCGACGACGAAACAGCCCCCGTTCCAGGAGGTACGCCTCGCCCCGCTGGCGGGCCTCGGTGACCGCCGCCAAGTCACCTCCCGCTCGCTCCCATTCGAGCAGCCCTTCGAGCGCACAGATCGTCGAATGGAACGACGACACCTCGGCGCCGTAGGGCGTCCAGCAGTTCCAGCCTCCATCCCCGAGCTCGTCATCGACGAGGCGCTGGGCGATGACCTGCACGTCCTCCCCGAAGTACGCGCCACTGCCAAGCGCGATCCCGTTGATGCACGGCTCGGTCTCGCCCTCGAAATAGGGCGCCCCATTGGCGTCCCAGGGGACGTCCCTGACGAGGGAGATGGCTCGGCGCGCTTCCGGGCTGTCCGGGCGGAGACCGAACTCGCGAATGAGCTGCAGGCAGAAATGAGTCGCTGTCCAGGCATCGAAGAACGGCTTGTTCTCGTCGACCCAGCCGGGCCGATATGTCCCGCCGTCCCACCGCCCGTCGGGCGCCTGGAGGGCCAGCAGCTGCGCGCCCCAGCCGTCGGTTGCGACGCGGTCCCGCTCGGCAGCCACCTCGTCCTCAGACGCATCGACCAGGTCCCGCAGCACCTGCCAGCGAATGGCGGGGTCGGAATCGAGGAGCCAGTCGATGACAGTCATCCGCGAAGTGTACGGGCGGTCGGTGCGGCCGCCATGGGTTCGATTCGCAGGCGGCCGGTGCTAGAGTCGCCGGCGAGATGGCTTCGCTGTCCGACGTGGATGCGTCGATGACCGTCCGGGCGCTGCTGCGGCAACCGGCGGGCTACCTCCCGTTGGCGATGTCGGTCGGTGCGCTGGCGATGATCGCCTGGTTCGTGGCCGTGCACGGCGTGGTCCGCCAGCCCGACGAGGGCGCCCAGGCCCACCTGTGGCAGCTCCTCGTCGCCGGCCAGGTCCCGCTCATCGGCTGGTTCGCGTTCAGGTGGCTCCCGAGTGCGGGCCGCCAAGCCGTCGTCGTCCTGGCGATCCAGGCGGTCGCCCTCGCGCTGCTCGCCGTCGCGCCGTTGTGGGCGCTCGGTGGCCTCTGAAACGGTCGCCGCGGGCTTCGTTCGGCGGCATACTACGGCGCTGAACCCACCCCGAACCCGCCCGGAGGGGACCGATGGCCGACGCATCCTCCCAACTTGCCCCGCGCCACCTCGATCAGCTTCGCCGATCCGCGGGCGACGTCATCACGCCGGACCACGCCAGCTACGACGAGGCGCGCCGGCTCTGGAACGCGATCCATGATCGACGGCCCGCGGTCATCGTCCGCCCGACGAGCGCCTCAGCAGATCGCCGCGGCGATCCAGTTCGCTCGCGAGCACGACCTCGAGATCGTGGTCAAGTCCGGTGGTCACAGCGCGGCCGGGCTCAAGGGGGCCGACGGCTGCTTCGTCATCGACCTGGCGGAGATGCGCGGGGTCGAGGTGGATCCGGCAACCCGAATCGCCCGGTCCAACGGCGGCGCATTCCTGGGCGAGCTCGACGTCGCCGCCCAGGCGCACGGGCTCGTCTGCCCGGTCGGCGTCGTCGGCCACACCGGCGTCGCCGGGCTGACGCTCGGCGGCGGGGTCGGCCGCCTGCAGCGGAACTTCGGCCTGACGATCGACAACCTCGCCGCCGTCGAGCTCGTCACCGCCGACGGCCGCCTCGTGCGCGCGACCGAAACCGAGGAGCCCGAGCTCTTCTGGGGCCTCCGGGGCGCCGGCTGGAACTTCGGGATCGCGACGGCGTTCGAATTCCGGCTCCAGCCGTTCGGGCCGAAGCTCCACCGCGGCGTCGTGACCTTCCCGGCGACGCAGATCCAGGACGTCTGGACCGTCTTCCGCGACTACGCGGCGGGCGCGCCGGACACTGTGTCGGTCATCTTCGGCATCGATCGGGCGGGACCGGACGCCGGCTACCCGGACGAGATGGTCGGCAAGCCGATCACGTACCTTGCCTGGAACCACAGCGGCTCCGCCGACGACGTCGAGCGCGACACGGCGGGGCTTCGCGTCGGCCCGACGCCGACGACCACCACCACCGGGAGCGCCCCGTACCTGGACGTCCAGACCGCGCACGATCTCGCGTTCGCCTGGGGCAGCCGGTCGTTCATCAAGAGCCACAACGCGAACGACGTCCGTCGCGAGGCGCTCGACGAGCTTGTCGAGCTCGTCGCGACCGCGCCGGGGGAGGGGACCTTCTCCGTGACGGCGCTCGGCGGCGCGATCGGGCGCGTGGCCGAGGATGCGACGGCGTATGCGGGACGGAACGCCGTGTTCGACCTCAGCGTCGATTCGAGCTGGTCGGACGCGTCCCTCGACCAGGCCAACACGGACTGGTGCCGGCACGCCATCGCCGTGGTCGAACCCGACCGAGCCCTCGGTGCCTACGCGAACGGCAACAGCGATGCGGGTCCGGACGAGTCACGCCGGATCTACGGCGACGCCAAGCTCGCCCGACTGGCCGCCCTCAAGCGTGCCTGGGACCCCGACAACGTCTTCCACGTGAACCCGAACGTGGCGCCGGCGCCGGTCGAGACGCGCGACTGACGACGGGCCGGCCCGGGCGGGAGTCAGCTCGACGCCGCCGACACCACCGAGTAGAAGCTGATCACCGCCACGGATAGCTGGAAGCACAGCGCGAGCGCGTAGACGGCCACCGACGCGAAAACGATCGCGTTCGCCGCGAACAGCAGCCAGGCGAGTGGGCCGAGGATGAACAGCAGCCGGCCGCTCCGCGTATGAAACGCGTCGGTCTTGAGGAACTGGCGGGCGCGCGCCGAGAGGACCCAGCCCGTATAGATGGCGACCAACGCACTCGACACGACCAGCGTCGTGTGGGCATCGCCGAACCACGCGAACGCGATCACCGCCAGCAGGCTCTCGAACACCACGTTGAAGCTCGTCGAGACGATCGCTCGTTGCCGGATCCGCTGGTCCACGCTCCACGAGCCGCCGGGCGGCGTCAGGGCGGAGGTCACCGCGGTGAACCCCGCGACCACGACCGCGATCTGGGCGATTCCGAGGAGCAGGCCCTCATTTGGCATGGCCGGGATCATACCCGGGCCTCATGCCACCTGAACCGCCACGTGGCGCCGCACGGCCGTGACCCGGGAGCTACGGGCGAGCTGACCTCACGAGTTGGAGATCGCCTTCCATTCCTCGAGTCGGACGGCGAGGAGCGCGGCGCGCGCGTTCGGATCTCCGCCATCGAGGGTGTGCATGTCATCGGGATCGGCCCGCAGGTAGACACCGGAGGTCCGTTCCCGCAGGTCCGGATCGGCTTCGGATCGGGTAGTCCAGTACCCCGCGGCCCGATCGGCGTCCTCGAGTCGGATCTCGCCCGTGCCCTCGAGCTGCGGGGCGTTCGGGTGCCGCGGTCGCTCGCCGTTCCAGAAGTAGAAGACCCTGGACGGGTCGCGGTGCTCCTTCGAGGCCACGCTCCAGTACCGCACCGAGAGCGTTCCGTCCTCCGCCCACCCTCGGCCCGCAACCTCGAGGCCGCCCTCGCGATCCCGCGAGATCCGCAGGAGGCTGATCGCCGACGGCTCGCGCTCGCTGCGCAGCGTGATCGAGTGCTGCCACCAGTCCCCTTCGAGCCGCGTCAGTCGACCTTCTTCCTCGATCGCCTTCCGGAGCTTCTGGTTGACCGTCCGCATGTCGGCCGCGCTGAGGGCCTCCGGGTAGCGCACCGAGGTCATGCCGAGCAGATCGGTGGGCAGCTTGGCGCCCTTTGCGTGGAGGATGAAGGTGCGGCGCATGCCCAGCGCGCCACCGAACAGGCCGGCCTCGAACACCACGTTGTCCCGTGGGGAGGCCTGACCCTGGGCGGTGGCATCCGACGGGTTGCTCGTCCAGTCGTCCTGCGCGAAGACGAAGGCCGCGAAGTCGACCTCGTGGGTGAGCTCAACGAGCCGGTCGAGCGTGGAGACACCGGGGTTGAAGACGGCGGTCCATGGCTCGACGTCCGCGACGTCCGAGAGTCCGCGCGTCAGTGCCGCCACCAGCCTCGATTGCTTTCCCGACGAACCGAGGAAGATGCGGGGTTTCATTCCGCCGAGATTACCTGCCGTTCGTGGCACCCGACAACGTCCTCCACGTGAACCCGAACGTGGGACGGCGGCTGCCAGAGGACGGCTGCTCGGCCTCAGTGGCGCCCAGGGGATCCCGCGAGCGCGATGAGTCCTGCGTTGTCCGGCAGTCGTATTGTCGAACCCGTTACCGAGGAGGACTTTGATGCGCAGCGTGACCTATTCGATGGGCGTATCGCTCGATGGCTACATCGTCGGGCCGGACGGTACGTTCGACTGGACGGCGCCCGACAAGGAGGTCTTTCGCTTCTGGATCGACGAGATTCGCGAGGTCGGCGTCCACCTGATGGGACGCCGGCTGTACGAGACGATGCTGTACTGGGAGACGGCCGACCAGGACCAATCGCTCGACGACGCAGAGCGCGAGTGGGCCGCCCTCTGGAAGCCGCTGCCAAAGGTGGTGTTCTCCACCACGCTGTCGGCGGTGGAGGGCAACGCCCGGCTGGCTTCGGGCGGCCTGGCGGAGGAGATCGAGCGGCTGCGAGCCGAGCCGGGCGAGGGCGACATCGCGATCGGCGGCGCGACGCTCGCCGCCGAGGCGGCCGCCCTGGGTCTGATCGACGAGTACCGGGCCATGGTCTACCCGGTGCTCGTTGGCGGTGGCATTCCGTTCTTCCCCCGGCGCGAGCGCCGCGTGGATCTCGAACTCGTCGAGACCCGCACCTTCAGCTCGGGAGTCGTCTACCTCCGCTACCGCGTGGCGAGATAGCCGGCTCGTCCGCCGGCGCGTCCACGAGTCGGAGCAGCGCCGTCGTCGTCGCCCAGGTACGGATCGTCATCGACTTGTAGGGCGGCGTGCCCATGACCTTGCTGAGGCGGCTCTTCGTGCGCTGGGCGCTGAGGCGCTGCGAGTACGACCCCGGCGACGTCGTCGAGCTGGCGGTCCGAGCCGGTCGCCTTCGCCCACTCGAGCCGAACGAGGATGACGTCATGCGAAATCCGGCGAGGCCTGCCATAACCCGCTCGTCCAGCTTCATGCAGGGGGCAGCCATGCGTCCGTGGTCGCGCTTCGTTTCTGTCATCTGGATCGCGCTACTGGTTGGCGCGTGCAGCGCGGGAGGGTCGGGCGCGACGCCAAGCACGGCGGACGCCGGTAACGGCGGCGGCGGCGTGGGCACGTCCAACGCGCCGGCAGCCCCGAGCGGCGCCGCCGGGGGTGGAGGCGGTGGCGGTGGCGGTGAAGGGCTTGCCGGCCTGAATGCCTGCCAGTTGCTGACCCCGGAGGAGATCCAGGGGGTGATCGGGTCCGGCGTCATGCCCGGTGTCCAGCAGGACTCCACGGGCCAGACCGAGTGCGACTGGACCGGCACGACCGACCAGGCCGCGGCCGTCAGCCTGAGCGTCGCCGCCTACGATGACTCGCTCTGGCAGGCCGGTGCCTCATCGCCCCGGAGCAAGCCGGTGAGCGGTCTCGGCGACGCGGCCTACCAGGGCTGGCCCACGTCCGTGACCCTCAACGTCAAGGTCAAGGGCTACGCGGTCACCATCGGCGTGGTGTCGTTCAGTCTCGCCGATACGGTCATCGACGACGACGACGCCGCCCTCGCGAAGATCGTCCTCCCGAAGCTCTGAGCCGGGTAGTCTGCCGGCGTGTACCAACCCGCGCACGCCAAGTTCGAGGTCGAAGATCCCGCGCTCCTGCTCGCCGAGCTGTGCAGCCACGTGCCCGCGACGCTCGTGACCCACGGACCCGGCGGTTTTCGTGCCTCGATCCTTCCGATGCTGTTCGACCCCGACGACGGCGAGCACGGCACGCTCCGCGGGCACCTGGCGCGCGCGAACCCGCAGTGGCGCGAGATCGAGGCCGCGATCGCGGCCACAGGCGATGGGGCAGGGGAGGCCCTCGCGATCTTCGACGGGCCGGACGCCTACATCTCGCCCGCGTGGTACGAGGAGAAGCGCCGGACCGGAAAGGTCGTCCCCACCTGGAACTACGTCACCGTCCAGGCGCACGGCACGATCACGACCGTGCATGACCCCGACTGGCTGATCCCGCACGTCGGGCAACTCGTGGCACGACATGAGGCCACGCGACCCGATCCCTGGGCGCTCGGCGACGCGCCCGACGACTACGTCCGCGGCCAGGCCCGAGCCATCGTCGGGCTCGAGCTTCGGATCGTCCGCCTCGAGGCCAAGGCGAAGCTCAGCCAGAACCGCAGCGACGCGGACATCGAGGGCACGGTCGCAGGCCTCGACGCGGGCACGCCGACGGAACGCGCGGTCGCCGAGTGGATGGCGCGCAACCGATAAGGGTCACCTCTCGTTGGCGACGCTACGCTGTGCCCATGGCCGACGACGTCCGGATCGATCGCTGGCTGTGCGCGGTGCGCCTCGTGAAGACCCGGCCCATCGCCACGCAGCTGTGCGATGGCGGCCACGTCCGCGTCAACGGCAACCCGGCAAAGCCGTCGACGAAGGTTCGGGCGGGCGACGTGGTGCAGGCGCTGATCGCCGAACGTGAGCGGATCGTCGAGGTCGTGCGACCGATCGAAACGCGCGTCGGCGCGCCGGCTGCCGCCACGTGCTACGTCGACAACAGCCCACCGCCGGTCATCCGCGAGATCGCACCCGGCATCATGGCCGTCCGTGGGCAGGGCCGGCCGAGCAAGCGCCTCCGCCGCGAGCTCGAACGGATGCGGCGGATGGGTCGGGGCTGATCGCCGGATCGTCCCCGTGGGCGCCTCACCCCTCGGCGGTCATGTCGCCGCCGGACAGCGTGGCCGTCGGCAGGTGCCAACCGTCGTGTGGCGCGGGTGGCGCCGGCTCGGTGGGCGGCACGTCATCCGGTTCGGCCTCGATCGTGACCCGTGGCAGCCAGGCCAGGAACGAGGGCAGGTACCAGTTCCAGTCGCCGAGCAGGCGCATCACCGCCGGCAGGAGGATGCTCCGGATGACCGTCGCGTCCACGAAGACGGCGACCGCCAACCCGAGACCCATCTGCTGAACGATCGACAGCTTCATGGTCACGAAGACCGAGAAGACGACGACCATGATCGCGGCGGCGCTGGTGATCGTCCCGGCCGTGACCGAGATGCCCACGCGCAACGGCCGCCCTCGAGTCGAGGCCACGGTCGCGCGCCTCCTTGATCCGGGTCAGGATGAAGAAGTGGTAGTCCATCGACAGGCCGTAGACGATCGTGAAGATGAACAGCGGCACGAAGCTCTCGATGACCGGGCCCGGCGTGATGCCGATCGCGTTGGCGAACCAGCCGTCCTGGAAGACGAGGGTCAGGATGCCGTAGGCGGCACCGGCTGAGAGCAGGTTGAGCACGATCGCCGTGGCCGGGATCACGATCGACCGGAAGGCGACCAGCAGGAGCAGGAACGTCAGGCCGAGAACGAACGCGAAGACCAGCGGGATGCCGTCGGTGAAGATGCGCGTCGAGTCGAGCGCGATAGGCGGCATCACCGTCGACGTAGGCGTGGACGCCGGGCAGCGAGCCGAAGACCGCCGGGATCACCGTGTTGCGGAACCGTTCGACGGTCGCCTGGTTGGCCGGATCGTTCTGGTCGCCCGGCATGACGAAGCTGACCCGGGCGACCGATCCGTCGGCCGAGGGCTGGACGGTGACGGGCTCGCCGACGCCGGCGTCGCGCAGGCCGGCAACCTTGAGGGCTTCGATGGCGGCCTGCGTGGCCGGCTCGTTGGCCTTGGGTCACGACGACCTCCAGGTGCAGGGTCGTGCCCTGGGGCCACTCCTCGTTGAGGAGCTTGATGGCCGCGACGCCGTCCACGCTGGACGGGAAGCTGTTGATGTCGGTCGCGCCCATCCGCAGGTGGCCGAACGGGCTGGCGAGCAGGAGCAGGGCCGTGACGGCCATGACGCCCAGCACCGCCGGTCGGCGAATGACGACGCGACGATCCTGGCCCAGACGCCGGCCCCATCGGCGCGATCGCGACCGAGGAACGGGATGCGGCCACGATTGACGCGATCGCCGAGGATCGAGAGCGTCGCCGGCAGGAAGGTCAGGCTGCCGATCACGGCGACGAGCACCACGCCGATCATCGCGACCGCCATCGCGTTGAGCGTGTCGACCCGGATCAGGAACAGGCCGGCCGAGCGACACGGCGACGGCGAGGCCGCTGAAGAAGACGGCTCGGCCGGCCGTCCCGGACGCCGTCTCGATCGCGGCGAGCTTGGGCTTGTCCGCGCGCCGCTCGCTCCGGAAGCGGGTGATCATGAACAGCGAGTAGTCCACGCCGACGGCCAGGCCGATGAGGACGACCAGCTGGCTCGTGCTCATCGCCACCGGAGCGACGAGCTGGCTGTAGATGCCCAGGATGCCAAAGCCGGCGAGCAGGGCCGTGAGGGCCAGGACGAGCGGCACCGACGCCGCGACCGCGGCGCCGAAGGCGACGAGCAGGATCAGGAAGGTGGCCGGAAGGGTGACCTTGAGCGAGCCATCCAGGTCGTCGCCAACGACCTTCATCATGTCTTCCATGATCAGCGTGTTGTTGAGCGCGTGGACCTCGAAGCCCGGGTAGTCCGTGGCAAGGCTGGCGAGGACCGGACGGAGGGCCGCGGCCTTGGCCGTGACGGCATCCGCGTCGCCCTCGATCGTGGCGACGATCCGGACGGTCGATCCATCTGCCGACATGAGGCCGGCTTGCGGGCGGAGCGGCATACGGATCCATCAGGTTGGCGAGGACGGGCTGGCCGGAATCATCGGTCACGGCGCCCAGTCGACCGATCATGTCGCCGACGGCGCTGCGGTAGGCCGGGTCCGTGGCGGGACGGTCGGCACTCTCGCACGACCAGGTAGAGATCCTCATGGGGAGCGCTGACGCCGCCAGCGGCAAAGACCTGGTCGGCGAGCGCCGACTCGGTCCGGGGGACGTCGCTGCTCATGTCGGTGAGCGTCTTCGTGCCGCCGAGCGCCATGCTGGCCGCGAACACGCCGAACGTGAACGCGAACCACGCAGCCACGACCGGCCAGCGGTGCCGGGCGCTCCAGGTGGCCACCCGGACAGTCAAGGGTTTGCCGGCCGCTCCGGCGCTGGATCGAGCCACGTGCTTCCTCCCTCAGGGCATCAGACTTCGACGCCGTCACGCTACGGGCAATGACCGCCAGCGAACCAGCCGGCCACCCGGCATCTTCGGGGTGGGGCTAGCCTCCCTTCGGACCCGGTCTGCTGCCTGAGAGCGCCACGCGTCGCGGTGCCTGCGCTGGGCGGGCGCTCGCGAAGCAGTGATTGCGTTGACTTTGTCTGCGACCGGTCTTCCGCGGAATTCTCAATAATCGATCCTCGCGTATTGATCAAAATGTAATCGTGTGCTACAAAGGCACCACCTACCGCAAGGACGGCAGGCGAGGGAGGCGAGGAGGCCGCCCGAGCCAGCGTCTGGATCCACCATGCGACCATCGTCCCCGCGCATTGCGTGACGCCTGGGAATGCAAACGCCATGGTTGGGCGGCCGATCGGCTCCGCAATAGGAGGATCGACCGTGAACCTGTTAGGGACACTGCGTCGAGTCGCACCGACGGTCCAGGTGCCAAGCGGACCGAAGGCTGCGATGCCGCGGGCACGACGACGCACTTCGGGTCCGATGATGCGATCCATCGCAACGGCCGCCGTCGTGGGACTCCTCGCCGGCTGCACGTCGGCGGCGACCCAGGCTCCCGCCGCGACGCCGTCTGCAGCCGCGTCGGCTGCGGCGACGACCGCCCAGGCAGCGTCGCCCTCGGCGCCGTCGGCCGAACCCGTGACGATCCATCTCTGGCATCACTTCACGCCGGAAGCCGAGACAAAGGCGATGCAGGACCTCGCCGATCGCTTCCACGCGGCGAACCCGAACGTCACGATCGACATCACGGTCGTCGGCGCTTCCGATATGGTCGCCAAGACCAACGCCGCCATGCAGGCCAACGAGCCCCCGGACATCTTCTCAGGCTGGGGCGGAGCTGCCCTCGGCAACTACGTGAATTCGGGCCTTGTCAAGGACCTGACCGATGAGATGGCAGCCAATGGCTGGAAGGACACCTTCCTGGCCGGCCCACTCGCGCTGTACACCCTCAACGGCAGGATCTACGGCGTGCCGATCAGGGCGGGCGCGTGGGGGCTGTGGTACGACTCCGAGCTCTTCACCAAGGCCGGGATCTCGGGCTGTCCTGAGACATGGAGCGCCATGCTGGAGGACGTCAAGGCGCTCAAGGGCGCCGGGATCACCCCCATCGCGCTGGGCGGCAAGGACCTGTGGCCGACCGGCGGATGGTGGCAGTACCTGGCGATCCGCGTCGCCGACTGGAGCCAGGTGGAGGCAACCGCCACGCTGGTGAATCGGACCGGCAGCTTCACGGACGCCCCGTTTGTGAAGGCCGGCGATCTGCTGGCTGAGCTTGTCGCCCTCGACCCGTTCCAGAGCGGCTACAAAGGCGCCAGCTACGACGACCAGCTCAGCCAGGCCGCCAACGGCAAGGCAGCGATGACCCTCGACGGGTGGTGGGGCTCCACGTGGATCTCCTCGGCCGGCACGGACCAGGAAGCCACGAGGGCCCGCATCAAGTTCTGCCCCTTCCCGTCGGTGGACGGCGGGGCTGGCACCGCTGGTGACGTCATGGGGAGCGGCAACGGCTTCGCA
Source organism: uncultured Chloroflexia bacterium (assembly GCA_963806175.1). Classification (GTDB taxonomy): domain Bacteria; phylum Chloroflexota; class Limnocylindria; order Limnocylindrales; family CSP1-4; genus SPCO01. The sequence goes on along the minus strand of CAWDXA010000011.1, from coordinate 992,813 downwards.
ATCGGCCGTGACGCACCCGCCGAGGCGATCGACTTCCTGCGGTTCATGACGGGTACCGAGGAGTATCGGGCGCTGGTGGAGTCCAACTTCGCCGCGCCGCCCACCCTCGCCGGCATGGAGGGCCTGGTCAGCGATCCCAACACCGTGCAGGTGATCCAGCTGGGCGCGGAAGCTCCGCATTTCGCGCCTGAATGGAACCAGAGCCTCGGACCCGTCGCCGGCAACGCGCTGATCGAGCAGAGCGCCGGTGTCATGGCGGGTTCGATCTCCGGGAAGGACGCAGCACAGGCGATCGAGGACGCGACCAAGCGCGCCGCGAGCGAGTAGCAGAGCAGTCTACGTTGAGTGACTACGGGAATCGACCCCGCCATCCTGGGGTCGCCCGCAGGGTTCCGCGGCGACGTCCCCCAAAGGCGTCGCCGCAAGCCTTCCTGGGACAAGTGGTTCACCATCGTCCTGTTCCTGGCCCCTTCACTTGTCCTGTACGTCTGGCTCGTCATCCTGCCGGTCGCGCAAGGGGCCCTGTTCAGCCTGTACCAGTGGAACGGGCTTGGCCCGCTCCGGCACTTCGTCGGGCTCGACAACTACGTGCGGCTGTGGGAGGACGCGGCGTTCCCCGGCGCGGTCGCACACAACGTCATCATCGCGGCTGCGGCGGTCTTCGTTGAACTGCCCATCGCCCTCGGCCTCGCGCTGCTCCTCCGCGCGAAGTTCCCGGGCCGAGCCGCCTTCCGCGCGATCTTCTTCCTGCCATTCGTCCTGTCCGAAGTGATCGCGGGCCTGACGTGGCGGTTCCTGTTCCGGCCGGAAGGGCTCCTGAACGCGGCGATCGGCACGGCCGTGCCGGGGTATGAGGCCATCCCATGGCTCGGGGACACCACCGCGGTCATGGCGGCCGTGTCCGCCACCGTCGTCTGGAAGTACTTCGGCATCTACCTCGTGCTCTTCCTCGCGGGCCTTCAGGACATTCCAGTCGAGGTCGAAGAGGCAGCTCGGGTGGACGGCGCATCGTGGTTCCAGCAGCTGCGCTACGTCACCGTGCCCTTGCTCAAGCGCACGATCAACCTGTCGGCGTTTCTGACGGTCCTTGGCGCGATCCAGATCTTCGACCTCGTGTGGGTGATGACCCAAGGTGGCCCCGTGGGTTCCAGCGAGACGATGGGGACCGTCCTCTACAAGACCGCATTCCGGGGCTTCGAGGTCGGGTACGGCAGCGCGATGGCATTCGTGCTGTTCCTGGTGTGCCTGCTGTTCTCGCTGCTCCAGCAGCGCGCGCTGCGCCGACAACCCGACTGAGGAGCGCGACGTGAGAGCTGGGCGCTACGCCATGCCGGCTCCTGCGATACGTGGTCCTGAGCGGGATGAGCCTCGTCATCGTGGTGCCGCTGGCGACGGCGGTGCTCAATGGCCTCAAGACGAATGCCGAGGTGCTGGCGGAACCGTTCGGCCTTCCGTCCGATCCACAGTGGGCCAACTATCTCGACATCCTGTCGGGGAACGACTTCTGGAACCAGATGGTCAACAGCACGATCGTCATGGGTGTCACCACCGCCGCGACGGTAGCGCTGGCCGCGATGTGCGCGTTCGTGTTCGCGCGGGTTCCGTTCCGCGGCCGCGAGCTCGCCTACTACTTCATGCTGATCGGTCTCCTGTTCCCGACGACCGTCGCGATCCTGCCGCTCTACATCACGCTGCGCCAGGCGGGCCTCATGAACAACCTGATGGGGGTCATCCTGCCGGAGGTGGCCTTCGCCCTACCGGTCAGCATCGTGATCCTGCGCAGCTTCTTCGCCGGGGTGTCGGTCGAGATCGAAGAGGCCGCCGCGCTCGACGGATGTACGCGCCGGCGGTTCTTCGTGAGCATCCTTCTGCCGCTCGTGCGGCCCGCGCTTGCCGCCGTTGCCGTGCTCACGATGGTGGGCAGCTGGAACGCCTACTTCCTGCCGTTGCTCGTGCTCAACGAACCGGCGAGCTACACGCTTGCCCCTCGGAACCGCCCAGTTCCAGGCGCAAGTTCGGCACGAACTGGGCATTGACGCTCGCCTACGTGTCTCTGTCGATGATCCCCGCGGTTCTGTTCTACCTGGTCGCCCAGCGGCAGATGGTCGCGGGACTGACGAGCGGAGTCGCTGAAGGGATGATCCAGGAGGAGGGCAGCCACATGAAATCGCCTCGTCACGACCATGGGGCTTCGCCGCAAGGAGGAACTCGGCCTGATCCTCCCGCACGAACACATCTTCGTCGACTTCCGCACGCCCGATCATCCGCTTCACGCGCAGGCGGACGTGGGCGACGTCGTGAGCGCTGATGGCGCCACAGGTGGATGCCGCGCGCGCCCAGGGAGTGACGGCCCTCGTCGACAGCACGCCAGTCGGCGTCGGCCGCCGCGCGGATGCGGTCAAGGCCGTCTCGGAGGCCGCCGCTCTCCCGATCGTCGTCCCGACCGGCATCTACCGCGAGCCCTGGATTCCGCGTTGGGCTCACGAGGCGACCGAGGACCACCTCGCGGCGTGGATGACGGACGAACTGACCGACGGCATCGAGATGACGGGGGTCCGAGCGGGGTGGATCAAGCTCAGCGCGGGCGACGACGGCATCACCGACTGCGAGGTCAAGGTGCTCCGCGCGGCCGCGAGGGCAGCAGCTTCCACAGGTGCTGCGATTGGCAGTCACACCAGGAGTGGTCGCGTTGTCCTCGAGCAGGCGGACGTGATCGAGGCCGCGGGCTACACAGCCGACCGGTTCGTCTGGATCCACGCGCAGATGGAGCCGGACGCGAGTCTCCACCTCGCGGCGGCGCGCCGCGGGATGTGGGTCGAGTACGACGGGATCGGCACGACTGACGATGCCAGCCTGGTCGAATCCATCAGGCGACTCCTCGACGCCGGGTTCCAGGACCAGATCCTGTTGAGCCAGGACCGGGGCTGGTTCGATCCAGCACTGCCGAACGGTGGCGTGCCGCAGCCGTTCACGTATCTCGTTGATGCGTTCGTCCCGCTACTGCTGGAAGCCGGCATCGACGCGACGACGATCCGCCACCTCACCCACGACAACCCCTTTGCGGCCTTCGCGCGCTGACGGCCGGGCGCAGTTGGGGGTCGCTACGGCGCTTGAGGCTCGCTATAGTCAACTGGGACTCGACCGGCACGTCGTCGAGACGGGGGAGGGGAGCTTGCACCTCTACCAGGGTCCACGCACACAGTTCATCGCGGACGCGACGCAGGCGCGCCTCGCGAACCAGCTGTCGGACCGCTTCTTCGACGAGTTCCGCTACCGCCCGGCGCCGTCCGAGGTCACGTCCTGGCGCAACTCGCTCGGCGCCATGGCGAGCGTGCTCCAGCTCGCCGACCTGACCGACCAGGGGATCCTCGTCGAGCTCAAGCTGCCGCTCTCGTCGAAGCGCCTCGACGTCCTGATCACCGGCTCGAACCCGACCACCGGCGATTCCGCCGTGATCGTCGAGCTCAAGCAATGGACCGAGGTCGGCCGCTCGAACATCACCGACTGCGTGACCGTCGACTACGGCGGCCGCCCGCGCGACCACCTCCACCCGTCGCGCCAGGTCGCCCAGTACCAGCGCTACCTGATCGACACGCACCCGGCGTTCTCCGACGGCGCGATCGACCTCGCCGCCTGCGCCTGGCTCCACAACGCGCAGCACGACCCGAAGTCGCCGCTCTACCACGCCGACTTCGCGACCCTCCTCGCGACGAACCCGTCCTTCGCCGGCGACCAGCGCGACGCCTTCGCGACCTTCCTCGAGAACCGCGTGGTCGGGCCGGACGACGGCTCGATCCTCGACCGAGTCGCCAGCACCGCGTTCAAGCCGCACAAGCGCCTGCTCGACCACGTCGCCCGCGTCATCCGCAACGAGCCCGCGTTCGTCCTCCTCGACGAGCAGCTCGTCGCCTACAACGCCATCCTCGACGAGGTCCGCGGCGCCGGCCAGAACCAGCAGCAGGTCGTCTTCCTGGTCGAAGGCGGGCCGGGCACCGGCAAGTCGGTCATCGCCCTCAACCTCGTCGCCGAGCTGGCCGAGCGCGGCCTCAGCACCCTCCACCTGACCGGCTCGAAGGCGTTCACCGAGAACCTGCGCAAGATCGTCGGCGGCCGAGCCGGCGCCCTGTTCAAGTACTTCCGCGACACGGCGACCGTCACCGAGCCGCTCGACGTCGCGATCCTCGACGAGGCGCACCGGATCCGGACGATCAGCACCAGCCGCTTCACGCCCGCCAAGGCGCGCACCGGCAAGGCCCAGATCGACGACATCCTCGACGCCAGCCGCGTGTCGGTCTTCTTCATCGACGACCTGCAGGTCGTGCGCCCGGGCGAGGTCGGCAGCACGGACCTGATCCGCGAATCGGCCGCGAAGCGAGGGCTCGAGGTCCGCGACTTCAAGCTCGAGGCGCAGTTCCGCGCGAACGGCTCCGATTCGTTCATCCAGTGGGTCGACAACACCCTCGAGCTCGCCCGGACGCCGCAGGTCCTGTGGTCGATGGACGACGAGTTCGACTTCCGGATCGTCGGCAACGTCCGCGAGCTCGAACGGATGATCCGGGCCAGGGCAGGGGAGGGGGCCACCGCCCGGCTCGTCGCCGGCTTCTGCTGGCCCTGGTCGGACCCGGACGCCGCCGGCCAGCTCGAGCCCGACGTGAGGGTAGGGGACTGGTCGATGCCCTGGAACGCCCGCGACGGCGTCGGCCGGCTCGGTCCCGGCATCCCGAAGTCCGACTTCTGGGCGAGCGACAAGCAGGGGATCGACCAGGTCGGCTGCGTCTACACGGCGCAGGGCTTCGAGTTCGACTACGTCGGCGTGATCTTCGGCCCCGACCTCGTCTACCGCCCGATGGATGGGGGATGGGTCGGCCAGCGCGACCAGTCGCACGACCGCGTCGTCCGCCGCGGCGTCACCGAGGCCGAGTTCACCCGCTACGTCAAGAGCACCTACCGCGTCCTGCTGACCCGCGGCCTCCGCGGCTGCTACGTCTACTTCATGGACGCGCCGACGCGGGACTTCTTCCTGAGTCGGACCGAGCGATCGCATTCGGAGACCGCCAGGGCCGCGGAGGTAGCCGCACCCTACGGGTCGACATGAACCTTCGGCGAACGTACAGGGAACGCGTCGTTAGGCTGACGTTCGCTCTGTTAGTCGGTCTAGTAGCCGCTTGTGCGGGCCAGCAGGTTTCCCCGACGCCGACTGTGACCGAGGGCGCACCAGCCAGGCCAAGCTCGACACCGACCGACGCACCGAGCGCACCGCCCAGCAAGAGCCCAGCCGCATTCGCGCCCACGGGAGCCACCGAGGTGGCCCGCGTCGTCCGGGTCATCGACGGAGACACGATCGTGGTCGATCGGGGTCACGGCGACGAACGGCTGCGGTACATCGGGATGGACACGCCCGAGACGGTCAAGCCCGGCACAGCCGTCGAATGGATGGGTCGTGAGTCCGCGGACGCCAACCGGGCGCTCGTCGAGGGGGCGACGGTCGTCCTCGAGAAGGACGTCTCCGAGACCGACCAATACGGGCGTCTGCTGCGCCACGTCTGGCTGCACGACGGCGCGGCGTGGCGGTTGGTCGACCTCGAACTCGTGCGGGATGGGTACGCCCGCGTGTCGACGTACCCGCCCGACGTCAAATACGTTCACCTGTACCTCGCGGCTCAGATCGACGCCCGCGAGCATGACCGCGGCCTGTGGGGCGATGGACCTGTCAACTTCGTGAGCCCAGTGGACGGGGCCACCGTGACCACGAAGACCATCGTCGTGCAGGGCACAGCTCCTGCCGGAAGCCGGATCGTTCGGGACATCTCCAACGCGCCCGACCAGAGCACCCGCGTCGCCTCGGACGGCAGCTGGTCACTGGAGGTCAAGCTCAAGAGCGGCCTCAACAGCCTCGATTTCCGGGTCGACGACGAGAAGGCGACGACCCGAACCCTGCGAGTCGTCTACGCACCGTGACCGTCAATCCGGGGGACCCTGGCCGATGAGCCTGCGCGACCGGTACAACGCCTTCATCGCCGGGCACGAGATCGCCTGGGAGCTGACCTTCGCCGGCCTTGCCATCCTGTTCGTCGTCGTCGGCTTCGCCGAGCCCGACGAGGGCGCGACCGGGAGCGCCATCCTGTCGGTCGCAAACGTCGGATTGACGATCGTCTTCGCCTGCGAGTTCGCGACGCGCTTCCTCGCGGCCCGCGATCGGAGGGCATACCTGCGCGGCCACTGGATCGACCTCGTGGCGCTGGTCCCGACCGTCCGTGGCTTGCGCGTGCTGCGGCTCCTTCGGCTTCTGCGCCTCGTCCGCGCCTTCTCCGGCGTCTACCGAGCGCTCAACGACCTCGATCGGGTGGCCAACCATCGTGGCCTCGCTCGACTGATCATCCTGTGGCTCGGGGTCATGGTCGTATGCTCGATCGGCTACTACCTCGCCGAGAACGGCGTCAGCAAGTGGGTGACCTCCCCACTCGACGCCCTGTGGTGGGGGATCGTGACGCTCTCGACGGTGGGCTACGGGGACGTCTATCCGGTGACCCCCGAGGGGAAGATCTTTGCCAGCGCGCTCATGATCCTCGGCATCGGGCTGTTCGGCGCGATCACCGCCACGATGGCCAGCTACCTGGTGGCCACGCAGGACGAGGCAGAGGACGAAGGGCCGCTCGGTCACCTCCGGGAACTCGTCAGCCTTCGCGACGCGGGCGTGGTCACGGTGGACGAGTTCGAGGCCAAGTCACTCGAGTTGGTGAGACGCCTGTGAGACCGGATGGATTCCGCTTGATCCTCGTCCTCGCGACGGCCGCGTTGTTCCCAGCCTGCTCAGGTGGAGGGGTGACCGGCGCGGCGACCCGGACCCCGCTCCCTCTCGTGGCAAGCGATGAGCTCATTGCGACGTCAGAACCGACTGCGCCGCCGGTCCCACTGCCGGTGAAGATCACTCAGGCTCCGAGAGCTGTCTCGCCTGGCGACCGCGCATCCATCAAGGTGCGGACGGTCAAGAGGGCGAGACTGCTCAATCAGCGTGGAGTACGAGTCAGGCGAGTCCGAGGCGAAGGGCCTCGACCCCAACAAGGCCGATTCCTCGGGCGACGTAGCGTGGGCCTGGAACGTCGGGATCAATACCAACCCGCAGACGGCCCTTGTGACCGTGAGCTGCGAGGCGGCTGACCGGAACGGGACCGCGACAGCTGATCTGACCGTCCGGTAGGGACTCGCTGGCGGTCGCGTGACGCCTGCCTCCCCGGCGGGCGGCCGCTCGACCCTCGGTACCTTCTCGGTGAGCACAGACATAACTCACCTTATCGGAAGTGCCTATAGCCGGCTACGCGGTCCACCCGGGCGCTCAGCGCTCGCCGACCAGCGGCAGGTTCGGCTCGACGTGGTCCGCCAGGGTACACACGCGGATCCGCGACTCGAGGGCCGCGAGCTTGCGTGCCCAGGCTTTGTCGTTCGTCACGAGGATCGCGACCTGACTCGCCAGGCCGCTACCGACGATCAGGGCGTCCGGCGGCGAGAACCGGTGCGCGGCCCGGAGGAAGGCCGCGTCCTGCGCAACCTGGAGGTCCACAGGCACCGCAGTCAGGTTTGGCTGCGCACGGATGAACGCCAGGATCGTGTGATGTCCGCGCGGCGTCGACCGAAGCGGGCGGACAAGGAGCTCCATGACGGTGATCATCGAGACGACCGCGGGATTCCTGCCGGACGCGACCAGCTCGTCGACAACGTATCGGGCAAGGCCGTGGGTCGACTCCGAGGCGTCCAGGTAGGCGGCCAAGGCAGTCGTATCGAGCAGGAGTCGGTCCCCCTCACGGATCGCCCGCCCAAGAGAGGTAGCGCTCACGGTCCCCTATTCTCCCCAGGCAGCGTGCTCCTCGCGGATGAATGCCGTGACGTCGTCGCTCGTGCCATAGACGCCGGTCAGCGCCCCGGCGAAGTTGCCTGGGACGCGATGGACCACCGCAACGTCCGGCCGTGTCGGGTCGATCTCGAATACGAGCAGGTCATTCGGCTCCGCCCCGAGCGCCTCCGCGATCGGCTCGGGCAACGTCAGCTGGTTCTTGGCGCGGAGTCGGGCGTCCGCTTCGATCGGGCGCTGAGCAATGCTCACCGAGATCACCTCCAGGCATCTGGTGCGAAGCATACCAGCCGGTGTGACGTCCGTCACTCGTCACACTGACGTGGGAGTGTGTGACTGCTGGTTGGCAGTCGGATACCTGCGGACGTACGGATCTCGCCTTCGGGCGCCGCTGGAGGCGACCAAGGGCGCCTACAGATCGAAGGGGTCGGACGTTTCGATGAGCTGGCTGACCCCCCGCCGCAGGCGCGCGTCGCGAGTCAGCAAGGCGGCGTTCAGACGGAGGCACAGGGCGACATACTCGGCGTCGTAGGTCTTCGCCCAGCCCAACCGATCGGCGATGTCCCAGGCCTCGACGAGCAACGCGCCCTGCTCGCCAGAGGGCGTGATCGGCGCGGCGGTCAGACGCTCGAGCGCGGTCCGCCCCAGGGTCGCGCTCAGGACGCCACGCCAGACCTGTTGGTGGACGGCCGCCGTCACCTCCGACCACAGCAGCGGCGGAGCGTGCAGTTCGTGCGCTTCGAGGGCGGCAAAGCCGCGCGCGGACGTGGCCAGGTACGAGGCGGCACTCGCGTCAATGACCAGCCGCACCGAGTGACTCAGTGCTCGGCGCGCTGCTGCCGGATGACATCGACCCAGTCGGGCATCGGCTCGCCGGTCTTCGTCTCACCCCACCACGCCGGCGCCGGGACCGTCTCGCCAAGCTCGAGGGCGCCAAGGTCACGCTCATCGATCACGTGTTGCGTCCCGACCTTGGACGCGTTGAGCTTCCCCTCTCGGATCCAGCGCCGGATGGTCTCCGGGTTGCGGCCAAGCCGGCGAGCCGCCTGTGGGACGGTCAACATTGTTGCAGCATACTACAACAGTACCGGCCCTCGCTCGGCGCCGCCAGTCAGTCCCGCCCGAGCCCCGAGACCAGGCGTGGGTTGGCGTCGTGGCCCAGATCGTCGGACGGTCGGCCGGGCGCTGGATGTGGCTCGTCGCGGCGCTCGGCTGGTTCGTCGGCGGGCTGTTCATGAGCGAGGTCATGTTCGCGACGGCGACCGAAGCCGATCTCCAGCCGATCATCGACGGGCTGGCCTTCGACGAGTCGCTGCTCGGCGGCATGATCGTCGGCACGCTGGCCGCGCTCGCGGCCTGGTTCCTGGCACGCGGCGGCATGTTTCATCGGCCGACGCCGATCTGACGTCGCCGCTCTTGCAGTTGACGGGCCGGTCAGCGAGAGTCTGATCGGCCCGTTCGTCTACGACACGATCGTGCTTGGCGCCCCGCGGAAGAGCTGGCTCGAGCGACTGCTGACCGGGAGCGTCATGCGCGACGTGCTCGAGCGCGTGTGCGCGAGCGGGAGCGCGACGGTCGTGGCCGTCCCCTGACGGCCCAGGTCCCGTCGGGGCCGAATCCCGCCGGACAAAGAGAAACGCCCGAAGGAACTACCGGTCCGTAGTCGACGCCGCTGATTTGCATCCGCGACACCGCTTTCGGTCCAGAGCCCCTTCGAGCAAGGACTACGTTACCCGGCGGCAGGGCGCCTGCCTACGCGACTTATCAACGACTTTCGCGGAAGTTGCACGCTCTGCGCGGGCCTTGTCCACAGGTTCTCCACCGACCCTCGACGTATCCCCCTTCACTCGAGCTCGAGCGGCCACTCCCGGACGTCGGCGGACAGCACCGGGACGCCGCGGCGATCCATTCCCAGGCGCACCGGCCCGGCACCGCCGGAGGCCGTTCGATCGACCACTCCCCTTCCGAGACGCGACGGTAGGTGTGACGTCGCCTCAGCGAGCCCAAGGTCCGCCGTGATCACCACGACCGGGACGATCCTCCCCTCCCCCACGGCCGTCGAGCCGGCCAGCCGGTGCGCGGTCACGGCCGCGGCGATCGGTCGGCCTTCGACCTCGAGCCCGTGATCCTCGCTCCAGGCGAAGGCCAGGTGACGCACGCCCGAGCCCGTCACGACGTTCCCGTGGAGCTCGCCACTCCCCTCCTCCGGGTGCAGGGTCAGCATGCCGGCCCGCGTCGTCAGCTCGAGCCGGCTCGGCCGCCCCGCGAGGTCGACTTCGAGCAGCAGCCCGTGCGTGACGGCGCCGTCCACGCTCGCAACCGCCCGCCAGCGCCGGCCGCGACGGCCGTCGGCCACGGACCAGGCGAGCTCGGCGCCGTCGGCCAGGGTGCCCGCGCCGGCCCGGCGGAGGAAGACCGTCATCGCGCCGCTCAGCCGGTGGTGACCGGTTCCGCGGGCTCGTCGGCGGCCTCGGCCCAGCGCCTGGCGACCGCCTCGAGCTCGCCGGCCAGGGCCGGCGCGACTCGCCCGTGGACGCGGACGTCGCGCTCGCGGTACTCGAGGTCGATCGTGCCGCGCTCGCGGACCCGGGCCAGCAGCTCACCCGCCGCATACGGCAGCGACACGTCGACGTCGACCCACATCGACGCGAGCAGCGCCGCGATCTCGGCGCGCAGCGTTTCCAGCCCGAACCCGGTGAGCGCGGAGACGAACACCTGCCCGGCGATGGCCGGCCCGGGCACGGCCCCGTCGCGGGCGGAGGGATCGAGCAGGTCGGCCTTGTTGAAGGCGACGAGGCGCGGCTTCGCGCCGGCGCCCAGCTCATCGAGAACGGTCTGGACGGTCAGCCGGTGCTCGTCGAAGTGCGTGTCGGAGGCGTCGACGACCTCGATCAGGACGTCCGCCCGGTTGACCTCGTCGAGCGTCGCTCGAAACGCCTCGACCAGCTGGTGCGGCAGCTTGTGGATGAACCCGACGGTGTCGGTCACGATCGCCGTTTGCCCGTCGCCGAGCTTGACCTGGCGGCTCGTCGGATCGAGCGTGGCGAACAGCTTGTCCTCGGCCCGGGCCACCTCGGAGCCGACCAGGGCGTTGAGCAGCGTGGACTTGCCGGCGTTCGTGTAGCCGACGATGCCGACGGTCGGCCACAGCCGGCGGTCGCGGCCGCGCGCCGCCGTCGCACGCTGCTGGCGCACCTGGTCGACGCGCTCCTTCATCTTCGAGATGCGCGTCCGGATGATCCGGCGGTCGGTCTCGAGCTGGGACTCGCCCGGGCCGCGCGACCCGATGCCGCCCTGCGTCCGGGAGAGGTGGGTCCACAGGCGCGTCAGCCGCGGCAGCTGGTACTCGAGCTGGGCCAGCTCCACCTGGAGGCGGCCCTCGTGGGTCTGCGCGTGGAGCGCGAAGATGTCGAGGATCAGCCGGCTGCGGTCGATGACCTTGACGTTGAGCAGCTCTTCGAGCGCGCGCTGCTGGGCGGGCGACAGCTCGTCGTCCGCGATCAGGATGTCGAAACCGGTCTCCCGCTTGGCGGCGGCCAGGTCCTCGGCCTTGCCCTTGCCCACGTACCAGTTGGGATCGACGTGGCGCCGGTTCTGCCACTCGGCGCCGACCACCTCCGCGCCCGCCGTCGCGGCGAGGTTGGCCAGCTCGGCGAGCGAGTCGCTGGCCGACCAGCCCTCGTCGTCGCCGGTGTCGACGGCGACCAGGAAGGCGTGCTCCGGGACACGCTCGGTCTCGATCAGGTGCTTGGCAGGCATGGCGCCGTAGTGTAGCCGTTCGGGCACCCCGGCCCCGGGGTGTCGTCTTCGCCGGCGATTGGGACCGTTGGCACTTGCCCGGGCCCGGGCGTGGGCGGATGCTCGTACGTTGCACGGGGAACATCGACGCGCGGCCCAGATCCTGGCCGCCGGGACCGCGCCGAGTCACTGGCGAACCCGACCCGCCCGCAGCTGGAGTGGGCCATGGAACACATGAAGGAGGAGATCCGGATAGAGGCGCCCGTCGCACACGTCTGGGAGTTCCTGTGCGACACGTCGCGCTGGCACGACTGGATGCCGCGCGGGGAGTTCTCGAACTTCAGCGGGCCGTACGACCAGGTCGGGACGACGTACGCCTGGACCATGAAGATGATGGGCTTCGAGATGAAGGGGACGACCACGGTCCTCGAAGCGGAGCCACTGAAGTTCATCCACGAGCACACCGACCAAGGCCCCCAGGACACCTTCTTCCGGTTCGAGCCCGACGGCGACGCGACCCGCGTCATCGTCGAGTCCGACTACCAGATGCCCGGGCACATCCCCGGCTTCCTCAAGAGCCTGATGACCAAGAGCTTCTTCGAGCGGCAAGTGCGTCACATGCTCGGAGACTTCAAGGCGCTCGCCGAGGCGACGGTCCCGGCGCACGCCTGACGCGTTCGTAGTTCAGGGCAGACAGCAGGGCCGCGAGGGTATGACCCCGCGGCCCTGCTTCGAGACTCTCGCTTGGCTCAGGCGTCGTTCGTGCCCGGGTACATCGGGCGGATTCCGGCGCGCCCCCGGCGCATGCCGCCCTGGACCACGCGAAGCTGCCCGACCACGACGAGGCCGCCGACGAGCACGGCGGCCACGACGGACGCGAACCGATCGATCCCGAGGCCCAGGAGCAGCACCGCGGCGAGCGACCCCGCCATGACGCCGTTCAGGACGATGACGACGAACGGCGCCGCGGCGAGCAGGTGGGCGATCGCCGGGAGCCCCGGCGGAACGGCCATGGTGCGCGCCACCCCCGCCGGGTCGTCGTGGACGCCCATCACGAACAGCGGCTCGAGATCCGGGACCAGCTCGAGGTACGCGGCCCGGATGCGGTTCATCCCGACGATGGCCATCGCGTCGTGGTAGTTCGTCGCCCCGAGGCGGAGCACCGTCGCGATCCCGATGAACAGGACGATCGGCAGGACCACCAGCGCCGCGAGCCGGAACGTGGCACCGGAATGGTCGAGGCCGGCCACGAGCCCGAGGGCGACCATCGCCCCGGAGAGAGACGTGAGGTACATCCCGACCCTCGCGAACGACTCGTTCCACGCGAGGCCGCGGGACGCCAGGAGGGACCAGTGCTCGGTCGTGAGAATCTGCATCCGGAGGGCGATGGGGTGCGGCGCCGGTGCCGGCTCCGCGGCAGGACGGTCAGCGGCCATCGGGCAGGAACCCCGGTCCGGGCAGGATCCCGAGCTGCAGCATCGTGGAGAGATCGTCGCGCGTGGCCCAATGCTCGGCGAGCCGGCCGTCGGCGACCCGGAACCAGTGTGTCTGGCGAGACGAGAACCGGCGGTGGGTCGGCGGGATCACGCCGTTCAGGGGGCCGGCATTCGTGCCGCTGGACCTGACCAGCACCGCCACCAGGCCGGCCTCGGCCGCCATCGCCTCCACCTCCATGCGGATGTCGGGGAACTGCGCGCGAAGCCAGGCCGATACCTCGCGCAGGTGCGCCGGCCCGTCGACGAGCCCGGGGGCCTCGCCCCCGAATGGCGCGACGGCGTGCTCCACGAACGCGTCGGCGACGATGGGAGTCCCCTCCCGATTGCGGCCGGAGCTGAAGGCCTCGATCCAGGCTCGGACAAGCGCATGGGTCTCCATCAGTCGTTCCTCCGTCCGTCGCGGCCGCTGCGGTCAGCACCGTGCCGATCGGCGACCGGGCACGACCGTAGGCCGGGCGGCGCCCATCCGCATCCGGGCGACCACGGATTCCGGCTACGTATCCGCGGCCCGCCGGGAACGACAACTAGCGGATCGATCGCTGCGGCAGGCCGACCTCCACGGCCCACCCGGCGACCTGGACCCTGGACCGGAAGCCGAGCTTGTCCAGGACGTGCTGGACATGCGTCTCGACCGTCCGCTCCGAGACGACCAGGGCCTTGGCGATCTCGCGGTTGGATGCGCCCGATGCCACGAGTGCGGCGATCTCGAGCTCCCGGGTGGACAGGCGCCCGCGCGACGACAGGCCGTCCTCGAACGCCGTCGCCCTGGCCGCCAGCGACCGCATGCCGAGCTGGCCGGCCGCCAGCCGGGCGACGTTCGCCATCCGCGCCGCTGCCACGCGCGCGCCACCGTCGCCGTGGCCGCTGCCATTTCGCGCGAGCAGGGACACGGCGAGGGCGAGGCGGGCGCGGGCGGCCCACGGCGCAAACCCACCGCTCGCCGCGAGCCGCGCCGCGGACTCCGCGTGCGCGACAGCCCGCTCGTGCTCACCCTGCAACCCATCGACCAGGCCGAGGAAATGTGCCACTGGCCCGACCGCCCCGAGGGCGCTCACGATCATCGCCCCATCGAAGGGCGCCAGCCGTTCGCCGATGGCAGAGGCAACCTCGGCGTCGCCCAGGGCCACCGCAAGCTCGATCGCGGCCGTCAGCGTCGGGAGCCCGCGCCGGTCCAGCGCCACGCCGTCGAGCCGTGGCCGGACCGCCTCGAACGCGGCCCGCGCCCGGCCCAGGTCGCCGACTTCCAGCTCGTACCGGCCGGTCATCGCGATGGCGATCGGCGGCGCGCCCACGGTCACGCCGCGGGCCAGCTCGATCTCGGGCGGCTCGACGGCAAGGTCGGTGGCCACCAGCAGCAGCTGCGCGATGAACAACGGCTCGGTGTGCGGCCGCTGGACCTCGGGCAGGGCGATGCGGGCATCGCGGGCATGCGCCTCGGCCGCCGTGAATTGCCCGAACGCGTGCTCGAGTCCCGCCCTGGCGAGCCGCGCATTCCAGTGCACGAGCGGGAGCCCGGTGCGGGTGGCGAGCACGTCGAGCGCCGCGATCTCGTGCCCCGCCTGCGCCGTGTCGCCGACGCGCAGGAGTCCTTCGATCCGGCACGAACGGGCCAGCAGCTCGGCATCGGCATCGCCACTGCCGGCGGCGGCCACGAGCATGCGGTTTCCGAGCTCCGCCAGCTCGGGTCCACTCCCCAGCCCGGCGATCGCGAGCTGCCGCGCGTGGAGCGCGGCGACGGTCGTGAGCGGATCGGGCGATCCCTGGGCGAGCTCCGTGGCGATCCGTGCTTCGGCGGCCGCCGCGTCGAGCCGCTCGAGCAAATGGAGGGCGACCGCGAGCTGGCCGCGCAGGCGCCCGGCCCGTGCCCGGTCTTGCGGGTCGACGACCGACAGCGCCGACCGGACGAGGTGCTCGACCGTCGCGGCCATCCGCGGGTCGGGGACGCCCGTCCACAGGAGCGCGGCCCGGATGACCGACTCCGAGTCGCCGCGCTGGGTCGCCAGCGCGCTTGCGCGGAGGGCCGACGCCGCGGCGTCGGCGAGGCGGCCCGCGTCGTAGGCGGCGCGCGCATCACCGAGCAGGCCGGCCCGGTCAAGGGGGATGTCGGGTGGCGTTCCGGGGGCGGGCAGCTCGCTCACGGCTGCCATTGTGGGCCGGGGCTACCGCCCGCGAGCGGATCGGCAGCATCGAGCAGGTCACGGACCCGGTGCAGCGCGGCGGCGACCGGGAGGCCCTCCGTGGCGTCGAGCCAAACGATCCCGCGCTCCGCGCGGAACCAGGTTCGCTGGCGCTTCGCGAAGGCGACGTTTCGCCGGGCATCGAGCTCGATCGCGGCTGCCGGCGTCAGCCGGCCGTCGAGGACGGCCCACGCCTCCCGGTAGCCGATCGCCGAGAACGCCGGCAGCGCCGGGTCGAACCGCTCTCGAAGCGCGCGCGCCTCCTCGACCAGGCCCGTGTCGAACTGGGCCTGCGCCCTCGTGGCGATCCAGCGGGCGTGGGCGTCTGGCGCGACGGTCAGGCCGAGCCACGCGACGGGGCCGGGGTAGCCGCGCGGCGGCGGGAGACCGACATCGCCGGCGAGCTCGGCGATCTCGAGCGCCCGCACGACCCGACGCTTGTTCCGCAGGTCCACCCGGGCCGCGAGCGACGGCGCGCGGGCCTCCAGGCGTCCGGCGAGCGACGGCAGCCCATCGCGGAGGAGGTCGGCCTCCAGTCGGGCACGGACCTCCGGGTCGCTCGGCAGGGCGGCCGTGTCGAGGCCTCGAGCCACGGCCCGCAGGTAGAGCCCGGTGCCGCCGGCGAGGATCGCGACACCGTCGGCGCGGGCGAGATCGCGCAGGACCCCGTCGGCATGGGCGACGAAGTCCGCGACGCTGAACGGCTGGTCCGGCTCGACCAGGTCGAGGCCGAAGTGCGCGACCCGCGCCCGGTCGGCGCCGGTCACCTTGGCCGTGCCGATGTCGAGCCCGCGGAAGACCTGGCGCGAATCGGCCGAGATGACCGACGCGGGCCGCCCGTCGCGGGTGACCGCCTCCGCGAGCCGGATGGCGAGCTCGGTCTTGCCGGTCGCGGTGGCGCCCCCGACCACGATCAGCGGCGGCATCGCCGCGGGCGCGGTCACGAGGCGACGAGCGCACCCCGCAGCGCGTACGGGCCGGCGTGGTCGATCCGGACGGTCACCGTCCGGCCGATCGACGTGGGGTCGCCGGTCAGGTGGACGAGCTTGTTGGTCCGGGTGCGGCCGGAAAGCCTGGGGCGGTCCTCCCCCGCCGCCTCGTGTCCGTGCTCGTGGGCGCGCGGTGGGGGCATGCTGTCGACCAGCACCTCCACGTCGCGTCCGACCCAAGCTCGGTTGCGCTCGAGCCCGATGCCCTCCTGGAGCGCCAGGAGCGTGTTGAGCCGGCGCCGCTTGTCGTCGGCGGGCACGTCGTCTTCGAGGCGGGTCGCCGGCGTCCCCGGTCGCGGCGAATAGGCGGCCGCGAAGACCTGGTCGTACCGGACGGTCTCGAGCAACCGGACCGTTTCCTCGAACTGCGCCTCGGTCTCGCCGCAGAAGCCGACGATGATGTCCGTCGAGATCGCGATCCCCGGCACGGCCTCGCGGATCCTCGCCAGCCGTTCGAGGTAGTGCTCGATCGTGTACTGGCGGCCCATCCGGCGCAGGACCGCATCCGAGCCCGACTGGACCGGCAGGTGGAGGTGCTCGCAGACCGACGGGCAATCGGCGAGGGCCGCGATCAGGCGGTCGGACAGGTCCCACGGGTGGGAGGTCACGAAGCGCAGGCGCCGGATCGCAGGGCGGCCGTCCGCCGTCCGCAGCCCGTCGATCGCCCGGATGAGTTCGGCGAGGTCGGGCCGGCCGGCAAGGTCCAGCTGTCGGCCGGCCCAGCGCGCCGCCTCCACGTGGCCGAACCGGGCATCAGCCGCCAGGTCGTGGCCGTAGGAGTTGACGTTCTGGCCGAGGAGGGTGACCTCCTGATAGCCGGCGGCGGCCAGCGATCGCGCCTCGGCGAGGATGTCGTCGAACGGGCGGCTCCGCTCCGGCCCGCGGCTGAACGGCACGATGCAGTAGGTGCAGGTCTTGTCGCAGCCGTAGATGATCGGCAGCCAGGCGGAGATCGCCGACGAGCGGGCGACCGTGCCTCCATCGACGGCCTGGGCGCGCGTCCCGGCCAGGTGGTCGGCCACGCCGACCACGGCCCGGCCGACCGCGGTCGTGGCGCCGACCGCGCCGATCGGCGCCTGGGCGGAGGCCAGGCCGAGCCGATCCACGAGCTCAGGCTCCTCGTCCGGGCGGAGAAACACGTCCACCGCGGGATAGCGGCGACGGAGCCCGGCCCGGTGCGGCTCGCGCACCGAGCAGCCGGTCAGGACGACCCGCAGCCCGGGGTTTGCCGCCTTCAGCTTCGCCAGCTGGCCCTGCCGGCCGATCACCTTCTGCTCGGCGCCTTCGCGAATCGCGCAGGTGTTGATCACGATGAGCTCGGCGGTCTCGAGGCTCTGGGCCTCCTCGCAGCCGGCGGCCAGGAGCCGCCCGGCCATCTCCTCGGAGTCGCTCCGGTTCATCTGGCAGCCGAGCGTCCAGAGGTGGAAGCGCGGCAGCGCGCGCGATCTCGGGCAGGTACTCGGCGAGCCGATCGTCCCCCGGGACGACGGGCACGCGAGGCGCCAGCTGGACGCCCGGTCCGACGAGGTCGAGGACGGGAAGGGCTCGCCTGGAGGCGGCTGCGTCGGTCACGGCGCGGTCATGGTACGCGGAACTCCCCGTTGAGCGGCTACGCTCTGGGGATGGAACTGCTCGCCAACCCCGAGACGTGGGTCGCCCTGGCCACCCTGACGGTGCTGGAGATCGTGCTCGGGATCGACAACGTCATCTTCATCTCGATCCTCGTTCAGCGGTTGCCGGCCGCCGAGCGAGACCGGGCCCGCCTGACCGGCCTGGGGCTGGCCATGGGGATGCGCATCCTCCTCCTGCTCACGATCTCCTGGATCGTCGGACTGACCGAACCCTTGGTCGAGCTGGCCGGGCGGCCGATCTCGCTTCGGGACCTGATCCTGATCGGGGGCGGCCTGTTCCTGCTCTGGAAGGCCACCACGGAGATCCACGAATCGCTCGAGGGCGATGAGGCGCACGCGCCGGGCACCACCGCCATGTCCACCATCGGCAGCGTGCTCGTCCAGATCGTGCTGCTGGACATCGTCTTCTCGCTCGATTCCGTCCTGACCGCCGTCGGCATGGTGGACGAGGTCGCGATCATGATCGCCGCCGTGGTCATCGCCGTGGGCGTGATGCTCTTCGCGTCGGGGCCGCTGGCCCGGTTCGTCCACGCCCATCCCACGGTCAAGATGCTCGCCCTCGCCTTCCTGCTCCTCATCGGGGTCACGCTGATCGCGGACGGCCTCGGGTTCCACATTCCCAAGGACTACATCTATGCGGCGATGGCCTTCTCGGTCTTCGTCGAGCTCCTCAACCTTCGGGCACGGAGACGCCGGCGGGCGCCGATCGAGCTCCGCCCCACCTTCGTCAAGGACGAAGCGGACCCACCCTCAACCGCCGGCTGACGGCCTCCGGCCCGGTCGCCCCCGGAGCTCGTCGCCCACCTCGGGCGGGACCCACAGCTGGGCATGGGCCTCCGCGTAGGTCCCCGTGTCGCCGTGGTAGTCGGTGCCGCCGGTCGGCACGAGACCGAGCTCGGCCGCGGCCCGGGCCATCGCGGCGGTCGTCGGGCGGTCGAACGTCCGGTAGTAGACCTCGAGGCCGGCGAGCCCCTCGTCCATCAGCTCCCGCAGGAGCGGCGTTCGATCCGGTGCGTCGGCGAAGTGCGCGAGTGCCGGCAACCCGCCGGCGGCCCGGATCGCATGGATCGCCTCACTCGGTCCGAGCCCCTCGCGCGGGACGTAGCCCGGCGTGCCCTTCCCGATCAGCCGCCGGAAGGCGTCCTCGACGCTCGACGCCAGCCCGGCCGCGACCAGCGCGCGGGCGATGATCGGCCGGCCGAGCGCGTCGTCGGGGCCGCTGACGAGCGTCTCGAGCTGCGCGTCGACAGGCATCCCGAGGTCGGAAAGGCGTCGCAGCGTGCGGGCGAAGCGTTCCGCCCGGCGGCCTCGCTGGGCCGCGAGCGCGGCCTCGAACGCCTCGTCGTCCGTGTCCATCCCGAGTCCCAGGATGTGCAGCTCGCCCTCCCAGAGTCCGATGTCCTCACGGACGATCGCGTTGATCTCGACCCCGGGGATCAGCTCGAGACGCGACGGAACCTCACCGCTCGAGACGACCTCGCGGTAGCCGACCAGCGTGTCGTGATCGGCCAGTGCGAACGTGGTGACGCCGCACGCGGCGGCCGCCCGGATCAGGTCGGCTGGTTCGAGGACGCCGTCGGATCGCCGGCTGTGCGCGTGCAGGTCGACCGTGGAGGGTCCCGGCGGGATGACCGGGTCCGGCGGGGCGGCCGGATCATGGCGCAGTCGTCGCGGGCGTCCGGGACGCGGCGCCGGCGCGGCGGTCACCTCAGAGCTCGATGAGCCGCTGGATCCGCTCGATCGCGAGGGCCCGCCCGGTGGCCGGATCGATGTCGATCTGGGCCGCGTTGAACACGACGGCCCCGTCGCCCACCTCGAACCGGGTGGGCAGCGCATTGACGAACCGCGGCAGCACGGTCCGCGGCGCGAACCCGATCACGCTCCAGATCGGGCCGGTCATGCCGAGATCGGTCTGGTAGGCGGTGCCACCGGGCAGGATCCGCTCGTCGCCGGTCACGATGTGCGTATGCGTACCGGCGACGGCGCTGACCCGGCCGTCGAGATAGACCCCAAGCGCGTTCTTCTCCGAGGTCAGCTCGCAGTGGAAGTCGACCAGGCGGACCGGCGGGAGCGGCTCGGACGACTCGTCGAGCAGGCGGTCGGCGTCGGTGAACGGGTTCTCGATCGGCTGCATGAACGTCCGGCCCTGGAGGTTGATCACCGCGACGTCCGTGCCGTCCAGTGCCTGGTACACGCCCCAGCCCCGACCCGGGACCTCATGTTCCCCGTAGTTGAGCGGCCGCAGGACGCGCTCGCTCGTCTCGAGGTAGGCGTAGATCTCGCGCTTGTCCCAGATGTGGTTGCCCGACGTGATCACGTCGACGCCTGACGCGAGCAGGCTGTCGGCCGTGGACGCCGTGAGGCCCATGCCGCCGGCCACGTTCTCGCCGTTCGCCGTGACGAAGTCGATCCCGCGCTCCTCGCGGAGCTCGCCCAGGATCGCCTCGACGACCTGCCGGCCCGGCTTCCCGATCATGTCGCCGATCATCAGGACGCGACAGGCGCCCCGGGGCCGCGGGACGTTGCCGTTGGTCGGGTTGCCCAGGCGCGTCCGGCCGACCGGGTCGGACGCGCCGTGTCCGCTGGCAGCTACTTCGCGTACTCCACGGCCCGCGTCTCGCGGATGACGGTCACCTTGATCTGGCCCGGGTAGGTCAGTTGCTCCTCGATCTTCTTGACGATGTCGCGGGCCAGCCGGCTCGCCGTCAGGTCGTCGATCTCCTCGGGCCGGACGAGGATGCGAACCTCGCGCCCGGCCTGGACGGCGAACGAGCGCTCGACGCCGCCGAAGCTCTCGGCGATCGCCTGCAGGTCCTCGAGCCGCTTGACGTAGGTGTCCATGGACTCGCCACGGGCCCCGGGCCGCGAGGCGCTGATGGCGTCGGCGATCTGGACGATCGGCGCCTCCAGGCAGTTGTACTCGACTTCCTGGTGGTGGGCGGCAATGGCGTTGATGACCTTCGGCGGCAGGTTGTGGCGCTGGGCGAGGCTCGCCCCGATCGCGGCGTGCGGGCCCTCGACCTCGTGGTCGAGCGCCTTGCCGACGTCGTGGAGGAGGCCGCCCATCTTGGCAACCTGGACATCCGCCCCGATCTCGGCCGCGATGATCGCCGCCAGGTGGCTCGTCTCGACGACGTGCTGGAGGACGTTCTGGCCAAAGCTGGTCCGGAACTTGAGCCGGCCGAGCGTCTTGATGATGTCGGCCGGGAGACCCGGGACACCGGCATCGTAGGCGGCCTGCTCGCCGGCCTGGCGCATGACCACCTCGACCTCGGCGCGCGCCTTGGCCACGACCTCCTCGATCCGGCCGGGATGGATCCGGCCGTCGGCGATCAGCTTGGTGATCGCCAGCCGGGCGACCTCGCGGCGGACCGGGTCGAAGCCCGACAGGATGACCGTCTCGGGCGTGTCGTCGATGATCAGGTCGATCCCGGTCGCCAGCTCCAGCGCCCGGATGTTGCGGCCCTCGCGACCGATGATCCGGCCCTTCATCTCGTCCGACGGCAGGTGGACCACCGAGACCGTGTGCTCGGCGGTGTGCTCCGAGGCCACGCGCTGCATCGCGGTGATGACGATGTCGCGGGCCTTGTCCTGGGCCTCCTCGCGGGCGCCCCGTTCGATTGCCCGGGCGAGCTTGACCGCGTCGTGCTCGGCCTCCTCGCGGACCGCCTCGATCAGGATCGCCTTGGCGTCGTCCGCCGAGAGCCCCGAGACTCGCTCGAGGGCGGCAACCTGCTCGGAGTGCGCCCGGGCGAGCTCGTCGCGCGTCTTGTCGAGCTCGCGCTCTCGCTCAAGCAGCTTGCGATCGCGCTGCTCGAGCATGTCGGTCCGCTGGTCGAGCTGCTCGTCGCGCTGGAGGAGCCGGCGTTCCAGGCCGGACAGCTCGCCCCGCCTGGCCCGTGCCTCTTCTTCCGCCTCGCGCTGGAGCCTGAGCTTCTCGTCCTTCGCCTCGAGGATCAGCTCCTTCTGGCGGGTCCGCGCCTCCGCCTCGATCCGCCGCGCCTCGGCCGTCGCGGCCTTGATCGTCTGGGAGGCCCAGACGCTCCGGACCAGGGCGCCGAGTACGGCTCCGCCGACGGCGGCCACGAGGACCACCGCCAGGACAACTGGCGTATCCATGTTGTTGCATTCCTCCCATCCGGACCGGATTCTGCGGCCGGACGTCTGACGTGTACGAAGGCGCGATCGCGAGGGCGACTGAGAGACGAATGAAAGGGCGGCGATCGGCCCGTCTAGCGCGTGCAAAGCACCGTTGTCGGCGGTGCCGTTCCGTCTGCCGCGTAGCCTACGGCGATGCGCCCGGAACGGCAACCGATGGGTCGCGCAGTCCCGCCGTACGACCGATACTGTGCGGCCAACACCTGAGGAGGCACATGGACGAGGCGCTGCCGCAGTCGATCGAGACCGTCGTGATCGGGGCCGGTCACGCCGGCCTGATCATGAGCTGGCACCTCCAGCAGGCCGGGCGGGCACACGTGGTGCTCGAACGACGCGAGACGCTGGGCGGCGGCTGGCAGGACCGCTGGGACGGTTTCCGGCTCGTCACCCCGAACTGGATCACCGCGCTCCCGGGCTACCCGTACGACGGCCCGGACCCGGACGGGTTCATGGATCGCGAAACCCTGCTTGCCCGGTTCCGCGGGTATGCCACGGCGATCGGGGCGCCGGTTCACCTGGCGACCGAGGTCAAGTCGGTCGCGGCGAGCCCAGGCGCCGACCGGCGATTCCACCTCACGACTTCGGACGGTCCGCTCGACGCCGACGAGGTGATCGTGGCCACCGGCTCCTTCCAGACGCCGAAGATCCCGGCTGCGGCGGCCGGCTTCTCGCCGCGGATCGCCCAGGTGCACTCGCACGATTATCGCAATGCCGCCCAACTCCCACCAGGCGGGGTCCTGCTGATCGGCTCCGGACAGACGGGAGTGCAGCTCGCCGAGGAGCTCCACGAGACCGGTCGCGAGGTCTACCTGTCGGTCGGGCAGTGCGGCCGGGTTCCTCGCCGGTACCGCGGTCGCGATTGCTTCGCGTGGCTGCGCGAACTCGCGATCCGGGGCGACGAGCTCGGTGCGGGCCTCCCGACGGTCAGCCAGCTGCCGGACCCACGGATGAGGTTCGCCGGCAACCCGCATCTGTCGGGGCACCGCGGTGGCCATGACACGAACCTTCGCCGGATGGGGGCGGACGGGATCCGCCTTGTCGGGCGGTTCATCGGCGCGGACCGCGAGCGCGCAACGTTCGCGCCCGACCTGCCGGCAAACCTCCAGTTCGCCGACGCGTTCTTCGACGCCCGGTTCCGGCCGATCATCGACACGTTCATCGAGCGTGCCGGCCTGTCCGCACCCGACGACGATCGCGCCTGGCCGGCGTTCGAGCCGCCGACGGTCACGGAGCTCGACCTTGCCGCCGCCGGCATCTCGACGGTGTTGTGGACGAGCGGCTACGCGCGCGACTACGGCTGGCTGCGGTTCCCGATCCTCGACGGAGCCGGCCTGCCGCGCACCGAGCGAGGCATCTCAGCCGTGCCCGGCCTGACCTTCATCGGCCTTCTGTGGCAGCACACCATCGCCTCCGCCAACCTGCTGGGCGTGGACCTGGATGGGGCCTACCTCGCCTCGCGCTGGTGATTCCCGGCGCGCATCGCGCCGGACATTCCCGGCGACCCTCCGCGGACCCGCGCCGGACCCCTCAGTCCGACGCTGCCTGATCGAACCACCGGCGAATGGCATCGCCCGCCGTCTCCGGATCGAAGCCGTTGCGCGCGAGGAGTGCGTACGCGCGCTGGCGGCGCTGCCCGGGGTCGGCCAGCCGCTCGAGGCTCCGCTGGTGTTTCGCGATGAGTCGTTCCGCGGCGCGGAGGTCGACGCTCGGCGAATCGTCCTCGGCAGCCAGGCTGGACCCCGCCTCCCGGCGCTCCTCGAGGACCAGGTCGACCGACGCGCGATCCACGCCCTTGAGGCCCAGCTCAGCCCGGATGGCCCGCTCCCCGCGCGGCCGGGCGCGGTCGCGCGATTCCACCCAGGCCCGCGCGAAGGCCTCGTCGTCGAGGATCCCGAGCTCGACCATCCGCTCGATGGCACCTTCGACGAGCTCCGGTTGGTAGCCGGCGTGGGTCAGACGGCGGCGCACCTCGTGCACGGAACGGGATCGCGCCTCGAGGAACCGCGCCGCCGCCTCGAACACGACCGCCGGATCATCGACCGCAGCCTTCCGCTCGCGACTCTCCGCGGGCGACCGCCGCCGACGCGGCCCCTGCGTCACTGGCCCAGGCTCGCCGTCAGCCGGGTCGGATGCTAGGCCGCGCCGAGCACCACCGCGAGCGCACTGCAGAGTGCGTGAGCGGTGGAGCGGAGGCGCGAACGACGCAGGCGGCCCGGATCACGGCGAGCCTATTCGGCTTCTTCGATGCCTTCGACCGGGATCGTCACCTCGTTGATCTTGGCCCGGATCCGTCGCTCGATCTCTTCCGCGATCGGCGGGTTGGCCTTGAGGAAGTCCTTGGCCGCCTCGCGACCCTGGCCGAGCCGCGTCTCGTCGAAGGTGAACCAGGCCCCGGTCTTGGTCACGGTGTCCATCGCCACGCCGACGTCGAGCAGCCCGCCCTCCTTCGACACACCCTCGCCGTACATGACGTCGAACTCGGCGACCCGGAACGGCGGCGCGACCTTGTTCTTGACGACCTTGACCCGGCAGCGATTGCCGACCGAATCCGTGCCGCTCTTGATCGTCTCGATGCGGCGGATGTCAAGACGGACCGAGGCGTAGAACTTGAGCGCCCGGCCGCCGGGCGTGGTCTCGGGATTGCCGAACATCACGCCGATCTTCTCGCGCAGCTGGTTGGTGAAGATCAGGGCCGTATTCGACCGCGAGACCGCACCGGTCAGCTTGCGCAGGGCCTGGCTCATCAGCCTGGCCTGGATGCCGACGAACGAGTCGCCCATCTCGCCTTCGATCTCGGCGCGCGGCACGAGGGCCGCGACCGAGTCGACCACGACGCAGTCGATCCCGCCCGAGCGGATGAGCGTCTCGGTGATCTCGAGCGCCTGCTCGCCGGTGTCGGGCTGGCTCACGAGCAGCTCGTCCACGTTGACGCCGCAGGCCCGTGCATAGCCCGGGTCGAGGGCGTGCTCGACGTCGATGAAGGCCGCCACACCGCCACGGCGCTGCGCCTCGGCGATGACGTGCTGGCAGACGGTGGTCTTGCCGGAGGATTCCGGCCCGAAGATCTCCGTGATGCGGCCGCGCGGGATGCCCCCGACACCGAGCGCAAGGTCGAGCGCGATCGAGCCGGTCGGGATGGTGTCGACGTTCTGCCGCTCGCGCGATCCGAGCTTCATGATCGCCCCGCGCCCGAACTGCTTCTCGATCGACGCCAGGGCGGCGTCGACCGCCTTGCCGCGTTCCGCCAGGGCTCGCTCCGCGGACCGCTCCGCGCTTCGTTCGTCGGTCATCGCCATCTGCCCGTCACGCTCCTCATCCGATCCATGGGACCGCTCGCCAGACCGCGGGCCGTGATGGCGTCTGCCGGTCGATCAGCCTTCCTGCGCGTCGTCTTCGACGACCTGGCGCTCCTTGCGCGGCTTGCGGATCACCTCGACGTTGCGGGGTGGCTCCGCCATCGGCGACAAGCTGGGCTGGGCCAGCTTGGCCTTGGGCTTCTTCTTCTGCTCTTTGCCGGGTCGATCTCGCGAGCCCATCGATTCGCCTCCGCGTCTGACTGAAGGGTACCGACCGACGCTTCACGCCGACTTGACATCGCCTTCACCGCCACTCAACCGGCCAGCGCGAACCCGCATGGTGGCCAGATCGGCGGGGAAGGTTCCAGCCCCAATGGCGGCTCGGATCCTGGCCATGAAGTCTAGGGTGAAGGTCAGGTTGTGACAAGTCGCGAGACGGTACGCGAGGAGCTCGTTCGCCCGGAACAGGTGGGCCAGGTAGGCCCGCGAGAACCGCCGGCAGAGGAGGCACGGGCAGTCGTCCTGGACGGGCGCCGGATCGTCCAGGTGGACCTGGTTGCGCAGGTTCAGCCGGCCGCCGGGGATCCACAGCTGGCCGTTCCGGGCCACCCGGGCCGGCAGGACGGAATCGAACAGGTCCATCCCCCGATGGACGGCCTCCAGCAGGTCGGCGGGTGACCCGAGACCCATCAGGTAGCGCGGGCGCGGATCGCCTGACAGCCGCTCGACCACGACATCCAGGGTCGCGTCGCGCTGTACCGGTGTCTCATCGCCGGCGAGTCCGCCGATGCACAGGCCGTCGAATGGGAGCGCGGCGAGGAACTCCGTGGATTCGATCCGCAGGTCGGGCTCGAGACCGCCCTGGATGATCCCGAAGAGGGCCTGGTCGGCTCGTGTGTGTGCGGCCAGTGATCGCTCGGCCCAGCGGTGCGTCCGCCGCGTGGCGTCGGTGACGACTTCGCGGGACGAGCTCGGGAAGACGGGCTGGTCGAAGGCGACCGCCACGTCCGAGCCGAGCGACTCCTGGACGCGGATCGCGAGCTCCGGGGTGAAGCGGTGGGTCGACCCGTCGAGGTGGCTCCGGAACGTGACGCCGTCCTCGTCGACGACCCGCAGGTCCCCCAGCGACACGACCTGGAAGCCGCCGGAGTCGGTCAGGATCGGCCGGTCCCAGTCCATGAATCGATGGAGCCCGCCAAGCCTGGCGATCCGCTCGTGCCCGGGGCGGAGGTAGAGGTGGTAGGTGTTCGACAGGATGATCGAGGCACCGACCTCGTGGAGGTCGTCCGGGGAGAGCGCCTTGACCGTGGCGTTGGTGCCGACGGGCATGAACTGCGGCGTCTCGACGACGCCGTGGGTCAGGGTCAGCCGCCCGAGCCGGGCGCGCGTCGTCCCGTCCCCGGGAGGCGGCTGGACGACCTCGAACCGCGACGCCGCTCCGACGAAGGTGCTGGTCACGCGTCCGGCTGCGCCGGCTCGTCCCACAAGCCGACCATGCCCGGCTCCGACCGGCGCGGCGGCGGGATCTCGTAGCCGAGGCCCGACAAATGGGCACGCGCGGCGTCGGTGGCGATCCGGCCCGAAGGCGTCCGATCGATGAACCCAAGCCGGAGCAGGAACGGCTCGTAGACGTCCTCGATCGTCTCGGTCTCCTCGGACAGCACGGCCGCCAGCGCCGCCACCCCGACCGGTCCCGAGGCGAACTTCTGGATGATCGCCGCGAGGAGCTTGCGGTCGGTCGAGTCGAGGCCTTCGTCGTCGATCTCCATGGCCCGCATGGCCGCGGTCGCGGTGGCCTCGTCGACGTGGCCATCGCCGTGGACCTGCGCATGGTCCCGGACCCGCTTGAGGAGCCGGTTGACGATCCGCGGCGTCCCACGCCCGCGCCGGGCAATCGCCTTGGTCGCGGCCGGTTCGATGGTCACGTTGAGGATCGCGGCCGAGCGCTCGACGATAGCGGCCAGCTCGTTCTCGGCGTAGAAGTCGAGCCGGTAGGTCGCGCCGAAGCGGTCACGCAACGGCGAGCTGATGCGGCCGGCGCGGGTGGTCGCGCCGACCACGGTGAACGGCTTGAGGCTGAGCCGCAGCGACCGCGCCGACGGCCCCTTGCCGATCATCACGTCGAGCGCGTAGTCCTCCATGGCCGGGTAGAGGATCTCCTCGACCGCCCGGTTGAGCCGGTGGATCTCGTCGATGAACAGGACGTCGCGTTCCTCGAGCGAGGTCAGGATCGCGGCCAGGTCGCCGGCCCGCTCGATCGCCGGGCCGGAGGCGTACTTGACGTTCACGCCGAGCTCGCGGGCGATGATCGTGGCCAGCGTCGTCTTGCCGAGGCCGGGTGGGCCGTAGAGCAGGACGTGGTCGGCCGCCTCTCCCCTGCCGCGCGCCGCGGCCAGCAGCACGGACAGGTTGGCCTTGACCTCGCGCTGCCCGATGTACTCGTCCAGCGTGCGCGGCCGCAGGGTGCCTTCGATCACGGGATCGGCATCATCCAGGTCCGCCGAGAGGATGTGCGAGAGGTCGTCGGCCATCGGGCGAGAGTCTAGCACGGACGCGTCGGTTTCGTACGCATGTTCGTTATGGGCGGATGTCCCGGTCACCGACTGGGAGATCGGCGCTAGGATGCAGCGGATGCGCCTGTCCCGACGCTCCGAGTACGGCCTGCGTGCCCTGGTCGACCTGGTCCGCCACGATGGCGAAGGCCCGATCCCGCTGGCCAGCCTTGCCGCCCGGAACCGGCTGCCGGCCAAGTTCCTCGAGCAGATCATGGCGACCCTCAAGCACGCCGGGATCGTGCGGACGACGCTCGGCACCCACGGCGGGTACGGCATCGCCGCCCAACCGTCGTCCGTGTCGATCGGCCGGATCGTCCGGCTGCTGGACGGGGCGCTGGCGCCGCTGCAGTGCGTGTCGCTGCGCTACTACGAACCATGCTCGTGCCCCGACGAGACCACCTGCAGCCTGCGCGACGTGATGATCGACGTGCGGGATTCCATCCTCGAGATCCTCGACAAGGAAACGCTCGCGGACCTGGCCGCCCGCACGGGCCGTGACTCGATCGACCCGCGCGGCCGCCACGCGGACGCGCTGGCCGGCCGCCGGCCGTAACCGGCGCAGGCAATAGCGGCGGAAACCGGCGCAGGCAGTAGCGGGCGCAGGCCGCGGGCCGTAACCGGCGGATCCCGGCGCAAGACCGCAGCCACGGACTGGTACGGGCCGCGTGCCCCGGCCCAGGGCGCATTTCCGCGTCCAGGGACCGCCGAGCGACCAGGTCATGGCCCGAGCTGAGCGTGAGCGGGCCGACCATGCCGCTCGGTCGTCGAGAAGCGCTGCGTACCATTCTGTACCTGCGGATTTGCGACAGACGTCTCGTGGTGTCCGCCGCGCCGTTACGGCGCCCGCCCGCTACTCCCTGAGCAGGCTCCGGAGCGCCGCCTTGACCCGGTCCTCGAGCGTCCCGCCGATCGTCGCGTCGGCGAGCGCGATCCGGGACGCCTCGCGTGCCTCGGCCAGCGAATACCCGAGCGCCTGCAGCGCGGCGATGACCTCGCTCTCCGCCGCGCCGAGTCCGCCGACCGCCGCCCCGCCCGCGGCCACCCCGGCCGCCGCCACCTTCTCCTTCAATTCGAAGATGACCCGCTCCGCCAGCTTCTTGCCGATCCCCGGGATCGACACGAGCACGGCCTGGTCCTGGAGCAGGATCGCCAGCTGGAGGTCCGGCGTCGGGCGGCTGCCGACGATCGCCAGGGCAACCTTTGGGCCGACCCCGGTCACCGTCAGCAGCAGGTTGAAGAACCCGAGCTCCTCGACGGTCCGAAACCCGTACAGGGCCTGCTGGTCCTCGCGGACGAGATGGTAGGTGTGGAGCTTGAGCCGGCTGCCCGGTTGGGCACTCGCCAGGATGGATGGCGCCGCGAACACGCGATAGCCGAGCCCGCCGACCTCGATGACCAAGGAGTCGGCGGCGACCGCCCCGACGATGCCCTCGACCGACGCGATCACGGCCGGGTCGCGCTAGGAGACGTTGAGCTTCGCGGCACGCTCCGCGAGCAGCGCCTCGCGAACCGCCCGGTCGTAACCCGTCTCGCCGCGGACGATCGGCGCCACCGCCGCGCGATCCAGGACGCCCGCCGTCGTCTTGAGCCCTGCGCGCTCGGTGTTGGCCACCCAGGTGGCGATCGCCAGGGCGTCGGCGGCGTCGTCGGGCCGCGGCAGCTCGCTCATCCCGAGGACCAGCTGGACCATCCGCTGGACCTGCTCCTTGTCGGCGGCGCCGTAGCCGGTGATGGCGCTCTTGACCTCGTTCGGGGTCGCCTCGCGGACGGGCGTGCCGTGCTGGGCCGCCGCGAGCAGCACGACGCCGCGGGCCTGGCCGACGGCGAACGCGGTCTGGACGTTGCGCGAGAAGAACAGCCGCTCCACGCCCAGGAGGTCGGGCTGGTGGAGGGAGATCAGCTCATCCACCAGCGCATGGATCTCGAGCAGGCGCTCCGGCAACCCGCGATCGGGCGACGTCGTCAGGCAGCCATGGTCCACTTCGCGGAGCCGACCGGCGATCCGCTCGACGATCCCGTAGCCCAGCGAGGCGGTCCCGGGGTCGATCCCAAGGACGATCACCCGGCGACCTCGGCGTAGACGTCCTCGGGGATGTCGAAGTTGGCCGTCACCCGCGACACGTCATCGAGGTCCTCGAGCAGCTCGACCAGGCGGAGCGCCTGGCGGGCCTTCGACGAATCCAGCTCGACGGTCTGCTTGGCAACCATCGTCGACTCGGCCGATTCGACGGGGATCCCGCCGGCCTCGAGGGCCTTGCGTACCGCCTCGAGATCGTGTGGGGTCGTGTAGATGGCGATCGTCTCGTCGCCGTCCGTTTCGATGTCCTCGGCGCCCGCGTCGATCGCCGCCAGGGTCACCTCGTCGACGTCCATGCCCGCGCGCGGCACCTCGATGTACCCGCGCGGCTCGAACTGCCAGGCGACCGCCCCGGCGCCGGCGAGCTGGCCGCCGGCCTTGGTGAACATCGAGCGGACCTCGGCCGCCGTCCGGTTGCGGTTGTCGGTCTGCGCCTCGACGAGGATGGCGATGCCGCCCGGGCCGTAGCCCTCGTAGACGATCTCCTCGAACTGCTCGGCATCGCCGCCGCCGGTCGCCTTGTCGATCGTGCGCTTGATGTTGTCGGCCGGCATGTTGACCGAGCGCGCCTTCTCGATGGCCAGCCGCAACCGGTAGTTCGCGTCGGGGTCGCCGCCACCCTGCCTGGCGGCCACGCTGATCTCGCGGGCAACCTTGGTGAACACCGCGCTGCGCTTGGCATCCGTGACGCCCTTCGCGCGCTTGATCGTGGACCACTTGGAATGACCGGACATCGCGGGCCGGAGTATAGCGGACTATGATGGCCGGACCCCCTTCGTCCCTGCTATTCCGAGCCCTCGAACAGCGGAAGGACCGACGATTCGATGACGATGAAGAGTGTCGACCTCCCCCACCTTCGGAGCGTCGTCCTGGCCGGCCACGCTGGATCCGGCAAGACGACGCTCGCGGAGCAGCTGCTGTTCAGGGCCGGGGCGATTCCCCGGCTCGGTCGTGTTGACGACGGCACGGCCCACCTCGATTTCGAGCCCGAGGAGCAGCGCCGCAAGGAATCGCTGAGCCTGGCCGTCGGCACGTTCGAGGCGGACGGCACGCGGATCTCGCTCCTCGACACGCCCGGCTACCCGGACTTCGTCGCCGACGTCATCGAGGGATTCGCGGCGGTCGACGGCGCGGTCTTCGTGATGGACGCGTCCGGTGGCGTCGAAGCCGGCCTCGAGCATGCCGTGGCGCTCGGCCGCGCCAGCGGCAAGGCGGCCTGCTTCTTCATCAACAAGTGCGACCGCGAGAACGCGGACCCGACCGCGGCCCTGGACGCCCTTCGCCGCAGCTTCGGCGACAAGATCGCACCCGTCCAGCTCGCCATCGGCGCCGCCGAGACGTTCAGCGGCTACGTGGACCTCGTCCATCGCAAGGCCTGGCAGCTCGACGGCGGCAAGGAAGTCGAAGTCCCGATCCCGGCCGACATGGAGGCCGAGGTCGCCCGTCGGCGCGACCAGCTGCTCGAGGCGGCCGCGGAAGCCGACGACGACGTGCTGACCAAGTACCTCGAAGGGGAGGAGATCTCCGACCCGGAGCTCGAAGCCTGCCTGCGCAAGGGCGTCAAGGACTCGGTCCTCGCCCCGGTCCTCGTCGGCAGCGCGACCAAGGGGATCGGCCTGCGCGGCCTGCTCGACGCGTTCGTTCGCTACCTGCCCTCCCCGGCCGACGAGCCGCCGATCCAGGCGACGGACAAGTCGGGCGCGGGCGTGCCGGTGCCGGCCGACGAGAACGGCGCGGTCCTGGTGCGGGTCTTCAAGACCACGGCCGACCCGTTCGTGGGGCGGCTCACCTACCTGCGCGTCCTGGCCGGGACGCTCCATTCGCAGGCGCATGTCTGGAACAGCACGCGCGGCGAAGACGAGCGCATCGGCCAGCTGCTGCTGCTCCACGGCAAGGAACAGGAACCGATCGGCGAGCTCAAGGCCGGCGAGATCGGCGCGGTCGCCAAGCTGACCGTGACCGAGACCGGCGACACGCTCAGCGTCCAGGCCAAGCCGCTGACGCTGGCGCCGCTCGAGTTCCCGAATCCGTCGCTGGTCATGGCGATCGAGCCCCAGACCAAGGGCGACCTCGACAAGATGGGGCCGGCCCTCACGCGCATGCTCGAGGAGGAGCCGACGGTCAGGCTCGAGCGGAGCACGACCGGCGAGCAGACGCTGCGGACGATGGGCGAGGCCCACACCTCGGTGATCATCGAGCGGCTCAAGCGCAAGTTCGGGGCCGCGATCGCCACCCACACGCCGCGCGTGCCGTACAAGGAGACGATCCGCGGCAAGACCCAGGTCCACGGCCGGTACAAGAAGCAGACCGGCGGGCACGGGATGTTCGGCGACGTCTGGCTCGAGCTCGAGCCGAACCCCGACGGCGGCGTCGAGTTCGCCGAGCGGGTCGTCGGTGGCTCCGTTCCAAAGGGCTTCTTCGCCGGGGTCGAGAAGGGCATTCGTGAAGCGGCCGAAGGTGGCGTGCTGGCCGGCTATCCCCTGTCGGACTTCAAGGCGACGCTCTACGACGGCTCGTTCCACCCCGTCGATTCAAACGAGATGGCGTTCAAGATCGCCGCGTCGATGGCGCTCAAGGACGGCGTCCACAACGCCAAGCCGGCGCTCCTCGAGCCGATCATGGAGATCGAGATCCGCGTCCCCGAGGCGTACATGGGCGAGGTCAACCGGGACCTCAACGGGCGACGCGGGCGCGTCCTCGGGATGGACACCATCGGCGACATCCAGGTGATCAGCGCCCTGGTGCCGCAGGCCGAGCTGTTCAACTACGCGACCGAGCTGCGCTCCCTCGCGCAGGGCCGTGGAACGTTCAGCGCGACGCTGCACCACTACGAGGACGTCCCCGGGCATATCGCCGAGAAGGTGATCGAGTCGCACCGCAAGGAAGTCGAGGCCGCCGGGCACTGAGCGAGGGGACGCCCAACTACGCGCTCAACGCTTCGGAAAGACCGAGCCGGCCTTCGTAGAGCGCTCGGCCGAGAATCGCGCCGGCACAGCCCAGGGTCCGGAGCGCTCGCAGGTCGTCCAGGGTGGTCACGCCGCCGGAGGCGACGATCTCGCCGCGACCGGGCCGCACGAGCCGCTCGTACAGGCCGAGATCCGGACCTCCGAGCAAGCCGTCGCGATCGATCGCCGTGACCTCGAAGGTCGTGACGCCCGCGTCCGCCAGCGCGGCGATCGCGTCCGTGGCGAGGGTCCCGGCGGCGCCGCTCGCCCAGCCCTGGCCGACCGCGCGCCCTTCGCGCACGTCGATGGCGACCGCGATCCGATCGGCGCCATACGTCCCGATCAGCGTGCCGACCAGCCCGGCGTCGGCCAGCGCCGCGGTGCCGAGCACCACCCGGGCCGCCCCGGACCCGAGCATCGCTGCGGCGGCCTCGATGGTGCGCAGGCCCCCGGCGACCTCGACGCGGGTCCCCTCCCCGACCGCCTCGAGGACCGCCCGGATCGCGGCGTGCTGGACCGGCCGCCCGGTCCGGGCGCCATCGAGGTCGACGACGTGGATCCAGCGCGCGCCGGCCTCGACGAACCAACGCGCGACGGCCGCCGGATCCGAGCCGTAGGCGGTCTCCCTGTCGAAGTCACCCTGGCGCAGGCGGACCACGCGACCACCCACGAGGTCGATCGCGGGCAGGAGCTCGAACCGGGTTGCACTCGTCATGGTGGCATGGTAGCGTAGTAATACGCTACTACGCTACAACGAGAGAGGGTGCTGCGCGAGATGATCGACGACTGGCGGACGGGGGACGTCGAGGAGCTGTTCCAGGCGGTCCTGCGGCTCGACGACGTCGCCGAGACGGAACGCTTCTTCCGCGATCTCTGCACGCTGGCAGAGCTCCACGACATGGCCCAGCGCTGGGCCGTCG
The DNA here is from genome assembly GCA_963806175.1 of uncultured Chloroflexia bacterium. Classification (GTDB taxonomy): domain Bacteria; phylum Chloroflexota; class Limnocylindria; order Limnocylindrales; family CSP1-4; genus SPCO01. Next base: position 958,985 of record CAWDXA010000011.1, on the reverse strand, counting down.
TCCGCCTGCTCGACAGCGGCCTGCACTACGCCGAGATATCCCGGCGGACGGGAGCCAGCACGGCGACGATCACCAGGATCGCGTCGTGGCTGAACCACGGCGAGGGCGGCTACCGTTCGATGCTCGACAAGCTCGCGTCGCCCGCTCGCGGGAGCGATCGTCCGTATCCGGTCAAGGGCGACCAGTGAGGTCGCGCCTTCGCCTCGCCATCCCCAACAAGGGGCGCCTCGTCGAGCCGACCCTCCGCCTCCTGCATGACGCCGGGCTGGTGTTCGAGGAGCACGACCGGAGCCTCGTGGCCCTCGTCCAGAACTACGACCTCGACATCCTGTTCGTGCGGACGAACGACGTCATCGAGTTCGTCGGCGACGGGGTCGCCGACCTGGGCGTCACCGGCGACGACCTCCTGAGCGAGACCGGCGCCGAGCTCCCGCGCGTACGCTCCCTCGGGTACGGCCGCTGCCGCCTCGCGGCAGCCGTTCCCAATGACTCGCCCTACCAGGTGATCGACGACCTGGCCGGACTCCGGGTGGCCACCGCGCACCCCAACACGGCCCGGCGATTCTTCGAGGGCCGCGGCGTGCCGGTCGAGATCATCCCGATCTCGGGGGCAGTCGAGGTGGCTCCGCGACTCGGGCTCGCGGAGGCGATCGTCGACCTCGTGTCGACCGGCTCCACGCTGGTCATGAACGGCCTGCGCCAGATCGGCGATGTCCTCGACTCGGAGGCGATCCTGGTCGCCAATCCCGCCGCGCACCAGGAGCGGGCGAACGACCTCGCCGCCATCGAGACGATGCTCAGCGCGGTCATCGCCGCGCGCGGCCGGAAGTACCTGATGATGAATGCGCCCGCCCCAAAGCTCGATGAGATCCAGCGATTGCTCCCGGCCATGGAGTCGCCGACCGTCATCCCGCTGGCCCACGCCGGGATGATCGCCATCCACTCGGTCGTAGGTGCGGATGACGTCTGGGGCCTGCTGCCGCGGTTGAAGGCCGTTGGCGCTTCGGGCATCCTCGTCCTCCCGATCGAGAAGATCGTGCCGTGACGGCCAGGACCTCCACTGGCCGCACGCCGGAGGCGCCCACCCCCACGGCCGGGACCGGCGCGCCGACCGGGGCCGTCCGGGAGGTTCCCTTCCGCCTGGCCCGGCTCGATCTGGCCGCAGCCGATTCCGGCGATTCGGCGGCCCACGCCCAGCGTGAGGCGTTGATCCGCCGCGGCGCCGTTCCCGACGCCGCGGTCCGCGACGGGGCACGTTCGACGCTCGCCGCCGTCCGGGCTCGCGGCGACGAGGCCGTCCGCGCGGCCAACGCCGCGGTCGGTGGTGGCCGGGTCGACGGGCGCCTGGTCCTCGAGCGGTCCGCGTTGCTCGAGGCGCGCGACCGGCTCGAGCCGCGGATCCGCCGGGCTCTCGACCAGGCGATCGACAACGTGCGGCGGTTCGCCGAGCCGCAACGGCCGCAGTCGATCACGGTCCTCGTGGCGCCCGGCATCGAGCTCGAGCGGCGATGGGTGCCGCTGGCCCGCGTCGGCGCCTACGTTCCCGGCGGCTCGGCGCCGTACCCCTCGTCGCTGGTGATGACCGTCGTCCCGGCCAAGGTCGCCGGGGTCGGCGAGATCGTCGTCGCGTCGCCCGCCGACCGCGATGGGCGCACGAACCCGATCCTGCTCGGAGCTGCGGGCCTGCTGGAGGTCGACGCATTCGTCGTCGCGGGCGGCGCCCAGGCCGTCGGGGCGCTCGCCTACGGCCTCCCCGATGCCCGGCTGGCGCCGGTCGACCGGATCGTCGGACCCGGCAACGCCTGGGTCACCGCGGCGAAGATCGAGGTCTGCGGCGAGGTCGGGATCGACCTGCCGGCCGGACCGTCCGAAGGGATGGTGCTGGCGGTCCCGGCGCCCGGGTCGGGCGACGCCGACAGCGCACGGGTGGCCGCCGACCTCATCACCCAGGCCGAGCACGGCCCGGATTCGCCGGCGATCCTGGTGACCACCGACGCGGCCTTCGCCGAGCGGGTCGAGGCGGCCGTCGGCCGGGCGCTGGAGGCGGCCGACCGCCGTGCGATCCTCGGCGCGGCGCTGCGCGACCATGGGCTGATCGCGCTCGCGCCCACGCTCGACGCCGCGATCGACTTCGTCAACGACTACGGCCCGGAGCACCTGTCGGTCGATGTCGAACCGCTCGAACCGACGGTGGCCCGGCTGCGCAACGCCGGCTCGATCTTCGTGGGGCCGTGGGCGCCCGAGTCGGCCGGCGACTATGCCAGCGGCGCCAATCACGTGCTCCCGACCGGCGGTCTGGCCCGCGGTTCGGGCGGGCTCGCGGTCGAGACGTACGGCAAGTTCGTCCAGGTCCAGCGGATCACCCGCGAGGGCCTCGCCGGCATCCGCGAGACGATCGGCACGCTGGCCGGGGCGGAGGGGCTGACCGCGCATCGAAATGCCGTCGAGATCCGGTTCCGGGACGGTCGATGAGCCCGACGCCCGTCACCTTCAGCGCGCCGGCGGGACCCGCCACGTACAGCTGGGAGGCCACCAACGAGGAGGTCGCCGCGCGCTACGGCGTGCCGATCGAGACGATCGTCCGCTTCGACCTCAACACCTCCCCCACCCCGCCGGCGCTGGTCGGGCGGGTCCTGGCCGCCGGCCGGTTCGACGCGCCGGTCTCCGAGTACCCGCCATCCGACTACCGGCGACTCGTCCGGGCCGCCGCCGCTCGCTACGGCGTCGACACCGGCGAAATCCTCGTCGGCGCGGGAGCCGACGAGATCCTCGACCTCGTGGCCAAGGCGTTCATCGCCCCCGGCGGCCGGGCCGTCGTGCCGGCGCCGACGTATGCCATGTACCGCGTCTGCACCGAGCAGCGTGGCGCGACGGTCGTGTCCGTCCCTCGGCGCGGCCCGGCCGACGGCTGGGCGATCGACGCAGCGGCCGTCCGCGCGGCCGCCTCGGACGCTGCGCTCGTGTGGCTGTGCAGTCCGAACAACCCGACCGCCCTGGCCGAGCCCGACGGCGCGATCGAGGGTCTGCTCGGCGGCCTGGCCCACGATGCTCGGCTGGCCGGTCGCGAGGCGCCGATCGTGGTCCTCGACGAGGCCTACGCCGAGTTCGTCGGGTCGTCGCTCGTCGGGCTGCGCGACGCCTACCCCAACCTGATCGTGGTCCGGACGGTCAGCAAGGCCTACGCGCTGGCCGGCCTGCGCGTCGGGTTCGCGCTGGCCCGCCCCGGCGTGATCGCGCGGATCAACCCGTACCGGCCGCCCGGTTCCGTGTCGGTCATCTCCGTGACGATCGCCACACAGGCGCTCCTCGACGACTCGATCCTGGCGGTCAACCTGGCCCGCGTCGAGCAGGAGCGCGCGCGGCTGTCGCAACGGCTCGGCGACGCCGGCTGGGCGGTCGGTCCGTCGGTCACCAACTTCATCCTCGCGGACTTCGGGGCACCCGAACGGGCGGCTGCCGTCGCCGAGGCCCTCCTGGCGCGCGGTCTCGTGCCGCGCACGTTCGGCGCCGGCCACCCGCTCGCCGGCCAGCTCCGCCTGACCGTTCGCGATCCGATCGAGGACGACCGGCTGATCGCCGTCGCCGGGGACCTGGCGAAGGAGGAGACCCGATGACCACGCCGCTCGGCGAGCTGACGGTCGGACCGCGCGAGGGGCGGCGGGTCAGCCTCGCCCGATCGACTCGCGAGACCTCGATCACGATCACGCTCGGGCTCGACGGCACGGGCACCAGCTCCGTTGACACGGGGATCGGCTTCTACGACCACCTCCTCGGCTCGATGGCCCACCACGGCCTGTTCGATCTCGCGATCACCGCCGACGGCGATCTCCAGGTCGACGAGCACCACACCGTCGAGGACGTGGCCCTCGTCCTCGGCGCCGCGTTCAACGAGGCGCTCGGCGACCGCGACGGCATCGCCCGGTTCGGCCAGAGCGCCGTCCCGATGGACGAATCGATTGCAACCGCCAGCGTGGACGTCGGCGGGCGCCCGTACGCCGTCGTGGACCTGCCGTTCCGCGGCGAACGCGTCGGCGGGCTGCCGCTCCAGCTGGTCGAACATGCACTCGAGGCCTTCACGAGGACGTCGGGCGTGACGCTCCACCTCGTCGCCTCGGGGCGCAACGACCATCACCTGGCGGAGGCCGCGTTCAAGGCCCTGGGCCGCGCGCTGCGCGTCGCGTGCGAGCCGGATCCCCGTCGGATCGGGGGCCGCCTCGACGAAGGGGTCGCTAGGGTGAGCGCTCGGCCGGCGATCGCCGTCGTCGACTACGGTGCCGGCAACCTCGTCAGCATCGACCAGGCGCTCACCACGGTCGGGGCGGACGTCCGGATCGCCCGCGGCCCGGAGGCGCTCGACGGCGCCGACGCCCTGATCGTCCCCGGCGTGGGGGCCGCGGCGCCGGCCATGGACCGGCTCGACCGTCACGGGCTCACGGGGCCGATCCGCGCGTGGCTGGCGGCCGGTCGGCCGTTCCTCGGGATCTGCCTGGGGCTCCAGCTGCTCTTCGAGGCGAGCGACGAGGATGGCGCAACCACGCTCGGCGTGCTGGCCGGGCGCACCCGCCGCCTGGAGGACGCCCCGACGCTGCCGCACATCGGCTGGAACCAGGTCGAGCGGACCCGGGCGCACCCGCTCTTCGACGGCATCGAGGACGGCGCGGACTTCTACTTCGTCCACTCCTACGCGGGTTCGCCCGCGGACGCCGCGGCCGGCGGCGTCGAGCTGGCCCGGACGACCCATGGACGTCCGTTCACCTCGGCCATCGAGCGCGGACCGTTGCTCGGCGTCCAGTTCCACCCGGAACGAAGCGGCGCCGGACGGACTGCGGTTGCTCGCGCAACTTCGTCGGCCTGGTCCGGGCGGCCTGATGCTGCGTCGCCGGGTCATTCCCTGCCTCGACGTGGCCGACGGGCGAGTCGTCAAGGGCACCCGCTTCGTCGACCTCGTCGACGAGGGCGACCCGCCCGAACTGGCCGAGCGCTACGCGCGCGAAGGCGCTGACGAGCTCGTCTTCCTCGACATCACGCGCCGCCCCGGAGCGTCGCGGCACGTTGCTCGACATCGTCGAGCGGACCGCCCGCCGCGCGTTCATCCCGCTCACTGTCGGAGGCGGCGTGCGCACGGTGACCGAGATGCGCGACGTGCTGCGGGCCGGCGCGGACAAGGTGTCGCTGAACACGGCCGTCGTCGCCGATCCGGAGCTGATCGCGCGGTGCGCCGGAAGGTTCGGGCGCCAGGCCGTCGTGGTCGCCATCGACGCGCTGGCGACCGGTCCGGGCGGCTGGGAGGTCGTGGTCAAGGGTGGCCGCGACCGAACGGGGCTCGACGCCGTCGTCTGGGCGCGACGGGCGGTGGAGCTCGGCGCCGGCGAGCTGCTCGTCACCTCGATCGACCGTGACGGGACGGGTTCCGGGTTCGACACGGCCCTGCTCCGGGCGATCAGCTCGGCCGTCGAGGTCCCGGTCATCGCCTCGGGCGGGGCCGCCGGTCCGGAGGACTTCGTGGCGGCGGTTCGCGATGGTGGCGCGGACGCCGTGCTCGCCGCGTCGATCTTCCATCGGCGGATCCATGCCATCGCGGACGTCAAGGCGGCGATGGCCGCGGCGGGGCTGCCGGTGCGCCTTGTCCCGCAGGCTGTCGCGTGACGGCACCGGCGCCGGCGGAGATCGCGTTCGGGCCCGACGGGCTCGTCCCGGCCGTCGTCCAGGACGCCGCCGACGGGCGCGTGCTGATGGTCGCCTACATGGACGCCGAGGCACTCGCGGCGACGCGCTCGACCGGCGAGGTCCACTTCCACTCACGATCCCGCGACCGGCTGTGGCGCAAGGGTGAGACGAGCGGCAACGTCCTGCGCCTCGTCAGCCTCGTCGCGGACTGCGATGGCGACGCGCTGCTCGTGACCGTCGATCCGGCCGGCCCGACGTGCCACCGCAGGACCCGGAGCTGCTTCGACGCCGAAGGTGCGTCCGCCGAGTCGCGTGGGCCAGGGGTTCGCCTGGCTCGAGACGCTCTGGGCGACGATCGAGAGCCGCGCCGCCGAGCGGCCCGAAAGCTCGTACACGGCCCGACTCCTCGCCGGCGGCGTCGACGCCACGGCGCGCAAGGTCACGGAGGAGGCCACCGAGGTCCTGATCGCCGCCAAGGACGACGCAGCCGCCGAGGCTGCCGGAGCGGATCGCTCGATCACCAGCGGCGCGCTGGTGGAAGAGGCCGCCGACCTGCTGTACCACGCCCTGGTCCTGGTGGCCGAACGCGGCGCCACACCGGCGGCGATCATCGAGGTGCTCCGGGCGCGCCACGGCGGGTAGCGGCAGCGCGGACCCCAGCGCCCGAAGCTGCGGGCCGTCCGACGGCGCACCTACCGGACCAGCCGGCCCACCTCGCGCCGCCGCTTCCCGATCCGCACGTCCAGCCACTCCCCGTCGATCGGCTCGGGAACGAGGGCCGCATCCGTCACCCGGCTCCCGTTGACCGTGAGTCCGCCGCCGGCGATCGCCCGCCTGGCCTCGCCCCGCGAGGGAAGACTCCGGCGTCCGCCAGCAGGACCGCGATGCGCCGGCAAGCGCCGCCGACGCGAACCCGACGGTTGACTCGCAGCAGGGATGATCGTGATTGGATACTGGAGCAGCGTGAAGGGCGGCCGGGGACACTTGTGACTCTTGTCGTCGCGCTAAGTACACGCCGGAGCCTCAACGAGGTGTTTGAGAAGTACTCCGGAAAGGGATTCAGATTCAACCGCACTCAGATCCCCGTGATTGTCGCTCGAGTCATGGATGAAGGTCTCGTTTCGCGGTCGGCCGCCAGACGGCTCTTGAGCCGACTCGAGGGCTTTGATGAGGTCGTGCTCGACTTCGCCGGCGTCAAGACGGTCGGCCAAGCGTTTGCCGACGAGATCTTCCGCGTATATGCAAACGCACATCCGGGCCGCCAACTGTTCGCGCTGAATACAGTCAAGGCCGTTAAGAGGATGGTCGAACGGGCGCAAGATGCCCGCCGTCAGGGCTCCACGATTCGCACGATCCCGTAATCGCGCTTTCCCTTCCGCACTACCACATGGCTAGCTGGCAGGAGATCTGGGATCGCGGCCGCATCGTGGACTTGTCGCTCGTTGATGTACAGACCTCCCTGAACGACCAGACGACGCGCCTCACTCGAAGACCCAACCAAGCCGACGAGACGCACCAACGTCGCTGCGCCTAGGCCAAGTTGGCTCTGGGTAATCTCGATATGTGGGATCTCGGGAAAGAGGAGTTGTAGATCCGATGCCTCAAGCAGGTGAGCGCTCCGGTCGAACAGGGCTTGGCTAACACGCTCCACACGCTTAAGTGCCGCCTCGCCGTGCGTGCGGACCGTGATGTCGCGCGCCAGGGCGCGCTGCGCCGGGCGGAGTTCCGGCCGCGCCGCCGACTCGACCTCGAGCGCCTCGATCTCCTCGCGAGTCAGCTCGGTGAACCAGCGCAGGTAGGTCCCGATGTCGCGGTCGTCGGTGTTGAGCCAGTACTGGTAGAAGGCGAACGGCGTGGTCCGGTCCGGATCGAGCCAGACCGACTCCCCTTCCTCGCTCTTCCCGAACTTGGCAGCCCGACGGGTTGAGCAGCAGCTTGTACGCGAGACCGTGCGCCGGCTCCGAGTCGTCCATTCCCGCCGGTCGTCCGCCGGATGAGCTCGAGGCCGGCCGTGATGTTGCCCCACTGGTCCGCGCCGCCCATCTGCAGCTCGACGCCGAGGTCCCGGTTGAGGTGGGCGAAGTCGTAGGCCTGCAGCAACATGTAGCTGAACTCGGTGAACGACAGGCCCCGCTCCAGCCTGACCTGGACCGAATCCTTGGCCAGCATGTACGGGATCGTGAAGTGCTTGCCGGTGTCGCGCAGGAAGTCGATCAGGCTGAGCTCTCCCAGCCAGTCGAGGTTGTTGACCATGACTGCGGCGCCAGGGCCGGGCGTGAAGTCAAGGAACCGCTCGAGCTGGCCGCGGAGGGCCGCGACGTTCGCCTCGAGCGTGTCGCGATCCAGCAGGTTCCGCTCGGTCGACCGGCCCGACGGATCGCCGATCATTCCCGTCCCGCCACCCACCAGGGCGACCGGGCGGCCGCCGAACCGCTGCAGCCGAAGGAGCCCGAAGATGGGCACGAGGCTGCCGATGTGGAGCGACGGCGCCGACGGGTCGAAGCCGATGTAGCCGGAGATCGATTCCCCGGTCGCCAGTCGCGCCGCCAGCCCGGGCGTGGTCGCGTGGAGGATGCCACGCCACTCGAGCTCGGGGATGAGTGCGCCAAGGCCCTGGTCTGGTCGGGCCGTCGTCTCGCTCGTCACAGGTTCATCGGCCGGGTCGTCACGACCCTCCGGGAGGCGGTCATCAAGTCAGTCACGCCCCCTATGCTATCGTGCGGCCAGAGATGCAAACCAGCCTCGCGCGGCGCCAGCGCCATCGACGCGCGCTCGGACAGCACCCGCGCGGGCGCAACGGCTCCACCGTTCTCGGTGCCGTCGGCGCCATCGTCGTCGCCCTGTTCGTCGCCTCGTTCCTCGTGGCCGGCCTCGGCCTGGTCTTCGTCGTGGGCGCCTACAACCACTACGCGGCGGGCCTGCCCGACCCGGCCGAACAGCTCCGGGCGATCCAGTTCACGCAGCAGACGATCGTCTACGACCGCACCGGCAAGGTCGAGCTGGCTCGTCTCGGCGACCTCAAGCGCGAGGTCGTGACCTACGCCGACCTGACGCCGGAGATCATCGACGCGACCACGGCGATCGAGGACAAGGACTTCTGGACGAACCCGGGGTTCGATGCCGGCGGGATCATCTCGGCCGGCCTCGACACGATCAGCGGCCAGCCGCGCGGGGCGTCGACCATCACCCAGCAGCTCGTCCGGGCGAAGCTCCTCCCGGCGTCCGCCTTCGAGGGCTCCACCTACGAGCGCAAGGTCCGCGAGATCATCCAGTCGATCCGGCTGACCCAGGAGTTCCCGGGCGTCGAGGGCAAGCAGCAGATCATCACCGCCTACCTCAACCAGAACTTCTACGGCAACCAGAGCTACGGCGTGGCCGCCGCCGCGAAGAGCTATTTCGGCAAGTCCCTGGCCGACCTGACCCTGGCCCAGGACGCACTCCTGGCCGCCATCCCGCAGTCTCCGACCAAGTTCGACCTGGTCCGCAACGCGCAATCCGTCTGTCTCGAGGACGTGGCCGCGGGCGCCGACTGCACCAAGTTCAAGCTCGTCGTGCCCCAGGACTCCGAGGTCGTGATCCGCCGCAACCACATCCTCGACCTGATGAAGACCCGCAGCTTCCTGAGCGGCGACAACCACACGTTCGCCGAGTACGACGCCGCCAAGCAGGAGCCGGTCGAGCTGGTCCAGCAGGTGTCGGCGACCTGGAAGGCTCCCCAGTTCGTGTGGCTGGTTCGCCACCAGCTCGGCGAGACGTTCTGCCCGGACACCCCCGACAACTGCCCCAAGGTCGACGCCGGCGGCTACAAGGTCACGACGACCCTCGACTGGAACATGCAGAAGATCGCCGAGAAGTGGGTCTACGTCGCCGCGCGGGCCCCCAACGCCTCCAACCCGACCACGGTCCTGAACGCCAGGAAGATCCCCAAGACCGCCCAGAGCTGGATCCTCGGGCTGCGCGGCCACAACATCAACAATGCCGCGGCCGGCGTGATCGACTACCGCACCGGCGAGGTGCTGGCCTACGTCGGCAGCGCCAGCTACACGGCCAAGGGCAACGCCACGTTCCAGCCCCAGTTCGACGTCCTGTCGGACGGCTGGCGGCAGCCCGGGTCGGCGATCAAGCCGATCGATTACGTGATCGGGATCGACGACAAGACGCTGACGGCCTCGACGATGCTCATGGACGTCGTGACCGACTTCGGCCAGGTCTCGGCCAAGACCAGCCAGTACACGCCGACCCAGGCCGACAAGCTCGAGCGCGGGCCGGTCCGGCTCCGCTCGGCCCTGCAGTTCTCGCTCAACGTGCCGGCGATCAAGGCTGGGGTCATGACCGGACTCGACCGGCTGTTCACGCGGACCCAGGACTTCGGAATCACCTACCCGAAGACCGCCGTGCCCGTCGTGTCCATGGGGATCGGGACGCTCGAGATGCACCCGATCGACCTTCTCGGCGCCTATGGCACGGTCGCCGACGGCGGCGTCCACGTCCCGCAACGGCTGATCACCTCGATCGTGGACAGCAACGGCCAGCAGGTCCTCAACACCCTCCCGCAGAAGGGCGTGCGCGTCGTGAGCAACGACGCCGCCGCGATCATCACGGACATCCTGGCCGGCAACACCGACACCAAGGTCAACCCGTACTGGGGCAAGTGGGCGATCTACGACGGCAAGACGCGCCGGCCGGCCGCCTACAAGACCGGCACCACCAGCGACAACCGCGACGTGGCGGCCTACGGTTACCTCGCCCCGCCGAAGGACGAGACCGCGCCGGCACTGGCCGTCGGTGTCTGGATGGGCAACAGCGACAACACGCCGAACGACGGCAAGCTGTCGCTCGACACCTCGGCGCCGCTCTGGTCGGCCATCCTGGCCGAGATCAGCAAGGGCCTGCCGATCTCCGACTTCCATCGTCCCGACGATCTCGAGACCGCGACGGTCGACGCCTTCACCGGCCTCCAGCCCGGCCCGTTCACCACCGCGACGGTCGACGAGATCTTCATTCCGGGCACGGTGCCCACCCAGAAGGAGACGATCCGGGCGACCCGCCAGATCGACTCGGCCACGGGCCTGCTCTGGCAGGACGGCTGCGCGGGCCCGATGGTCAACGAGGGGTTCTTCGATCTCAGCCAGGTGGACGCGAGCTTCCCGGCGTGGCAGAAGGCCGACGAGGAATGGGGCGCCAGGGCCGCGCAGGGCTCCGGCGTCAAGGGCGGCCCCGAGGGTACGCGGACGTCGTACTTCTACAACAATTCGTTCGCGCCATTCGGCCGAACGTGGGGCGCGCCGTTCGCCCCGACGGAACTGTGCCCCGTGGTGCCGCCACCCACGCCGCCGGTCTGCGACCCGTTCCTGGGACCCTGCCCGCCACCGTGCGATCCGTTCCTGGGCCCATGTCCGCAGCCAACCGCCCCGCCACCCGCGGCGACCGTCCCGGACGTCGTGTGCCAGTCCCTGGACGTCGCCAGCGCGAACCTGACGGCCTCCGGGTACGCGGTCGGCAGCGTCAGACCGGACAACCCGGGCCCGAACTTCGTGGTGGCCCAGGAGAATCCCGGGGCCGGCACGCCGCTGCCGACCGGCAACAGTGTCGACCTCGTCCTGCGCGACCGCTCGAAGATCCCCTCCTGCCGGTAGGCTGTCGGCGCCCGGCGGGCCGGACGCTCGGTCCCGTCACAGCTCCACGATCGTCGCGCCGTCGCCGCCCTCGCCGCGTTCGCCGGGCCTGAGCGAGCGCACGAGCGGGTGGTTCGCGGCGTCCACCCGGACGGCGTCACGCAGGGCCCCGGTACCCAGCCCGTGGATGATCATCACCTTGCTGAGACCAGCGAGCCCGGCATCGTCCAGGTAGCGGTCGAGCGCCTCGAGCGCCTCCTCCACCCGGGCCCCGCGCAGGTCCAGCGACGACGCGACCGAGTGCGCCCGTTCGAGGCGAAGGGCTGTCGCATTCGAGGTCGCGGCCGCGGCTGCCGGAGCCGCCCCATGCCGGCCACGCGACTCGTCCTCGCCCAGCGCCGGGACCAGGTCCTCGACGTCGACCGTCACGCGCATTCCGCCGGCCTCGAGTGTCGCGCGCTTGCCGCCCCGCTCGAGCGCGGCGATGCGACCCTCCCAACCACCCGACCGGCTCCGGGCGCGCTCACCCAGCCGCCAGTCGTGCTCCACCACCGGTTCGGGAGTCGGCCCCGGCTGTCCGACCGGGAGCCGGGCGAGACCCGGCCTCGGCCCGTGCGAGTGCGTCGTCGAGCGAGGCCGCGGTGAGCGTCTCGCGCTCCAGCGACCGGCGCACGTCCTCGACCTCCTCGCGCAGCTCGGCCACGAGCCGCTCCGCCTCGGCGCGCGCCGTATCGACCGCCTCGGCCCGCTCGCGGCGCGCCCGACGGCGCTCGTCCTCGGCAATCCGCAGCGCGTCGGCCGTGCGGAGCTCGGCGGCCCGGGCTCGATCGAGCAGGTTGCTGGTCTCGGTCTCGGTCGTGCGGATCGCGGCGAGCGTCGCCTCGAACGAGCGCTGCGACTCGGTCAGCCGCGATCGCGCGTCAACCACGATCGTCTCGGGCAGGCCAAGCCGTTCGGCGATCGCGAACGCCTGACTGCCGCCGGGCAGCCCGATCGTCAGGCGGTACGTGGGTGACAGCGTGTCGAGGTCGAACTCGACCGCGGCGTTGGTCACCCCGGCCGTGGTGTGGGCATAGGCCTTGAGCTCCGCGTAGTGGGTGGTCGCGGCGACCAGTGCGCCCGCCCGGATGAAGTGGTCGAGCAGGGCCTGGGCAAGGGCCGAGCCCTCGGTCGGGTCGGTGCCGGCGCCCAGCTCGTCGAGCAGGACCAGGGTGCCGGGTCCGGCCGCCGCCACGATCCGGATGATCGAGCGCAGGTGGCCCGAGAAGGTCGACAGCGACTGCGCGATCGACTGTTCGTCGCCGATGTCGGCGAACACGTCGCGCCAGACCGGCAGCCGGCTGCCCGGGGCGGCCGGCACATGGAGCCCGGCCTGGTGCATCAGGCTGAGCAGCCCGAGCGTGCGCAACGTGACCGTCTTGCCGCCGGTGTTGGGGCCGGTCACGACGAGGGCGGTGTACGCGTCCCCCAGCCGGACGTCGATCGGCACCACGCGCCCGGTCAGGCCCGGATGGCGGGCCGACAACAGGGTGACCTCGTAGCGGTCGACGGTCTCGGCGCGGACACCGTCCATCTCGGCCGCCAGCGACGCCTTGGCGGCCCACAGGTCGAACCGGGCCAGCGACTCGAGCGTCTCGCGCAGGTCGGCCGCGTTGGCGGCCACGAAGGCCGAGAGCTCGTCGAGGATCCGGGCGACCTCCTCGGCCTCCGCGACCTGTGCCTCGCGCCAGGCGTTGCCGAGCTCGACCGCGACGAGCGGCTCGATGAACAGTGTCTGGCCGCTGCCCGACGCGTCGTGGACGATGCCCTTGACGCGGGCCCGGGCCTCGGCCTTGACCGGGACCACGTACCGGCCGTTGCGGAGCGTGACGATCGGCTCCTGGAGCGCGTTGCCGAGCTCGGCGCCGACCAGCGAATCGAGCCGGCGACGCAAGCGGTCGTAGGCAACCCGGACGGCCGCGCGGAGGCCCCCGAGCCGCGGCGACGCCGTGTCGAGCAGCTCGCCGACCGGGTCGAAGCTGCGGGCCAGGGTCGAGCGGAGGCCGGGCAGCGGGTGGAGCTCACGGCCGAGCTCGCGAAGGAGCGGGCGTCGCTCGTCAGCGAGCATCGTCGCGAGCCGCGACGTCGCGTCGAGGGTGTCGGCGAGCTCGAGGAACTGGGCCGGCTCGAGCCGGCCGCCGCGTGCCGCCCGCTCGACGGCCGGACCGATGTCGCGCGCGGCCCCGATCCCGATCCCGGGTCGCTCTTCGAGCAACGAGCGGGCCTGGTCGGTCTCGTCGAGCCCTCGCGCCACGATGACGGGATCGGAGGACGGCTCCAGCCGCTCGGCCAGCACGCGTGACGGGCCGAAGGACGCGAGGCCGGCCAGCCTGGCCCGCACGGCCGGGAACTCGAGGAGCGAGATCGTGCGCTGGTCCATGGCGACGGTCGCTCAGCGGCCGCGCACGGGACCGGAGACCGACGGATGGCCGGCCAGGCTGAGACGCCACGGACGGTCGGTCCATGGCGCGCCGGCGCCACCGATGCCGATCCGCGGCGTAGCCAGCACGGCCGGCATCGCCCCGCCGCCCGGGGCCGCCTCCAGACGCAACGTCGACGCCGGGTCACACAGGTCCAGCCCGGTCCACGACGGATCCAGCCCGAACGCCGCGCCGACCAGGCCCGGTCCGCTGGCCAGCCGATGGCTCGGCTGGCGCAGGAGCCGGTCGGTTTCGCCGGCCTGACGGTCCGCTCCCCATCCTCGACGGCGCGCCTGGGCGTGGCCGATCCGGGCCTGGCGCATCAGCTCCACGCCCTCGAGGGGCTCGACCGCGCGGATGAGCAGTGCCGCCGGCGCATCCTCGGGCTCGGTCACCACGTTGAGGCAGTCGTACATCCCGTAGACAAGGTACACGTAGGCATGGCCCGGCGGCCCGAACATGACCCGGTTCCGGCCGGTCTCGCCGAAGCGGGCGTGCGATGCGCGGTCGTCCTGGCCGATGTAGGCCTCGACCTCCACGATCCGGCCGGCGCGCCGGCCCGTGTCGTCATCGCGGACCAGCCGCGCGCCGAGGAGCGCCCGCCCGGCCTCGAGGGTCGGTCCGGCCAGCGTCCTCCGGTCGACCGGGCTCAGCCGGCCCGTGGGTAGAGCGACTGGAGGTTGCCCGGGACGAGGAAACCGATCAGGAAGAAGGCGTCCGGGATCAGTGTCGAGCGGAAGAACGCCGCGGTGGCCGACCCATCGAGACCGCCCCAGAAGTCACGCAGGAACGGCAGCTCCTGCGGGTCGGGAGCGTACCCGGGCAGGCGGAAGAACGAGTCGAGGATGATCAGGACCGAGGCGAAGATGATGGCGGCCTGGAGCAGCCCGAGGATGCCGCCGATGATCTCGTCGGCGAAGCGGGCCTTCTGGAACAACTCCTGGGGCTTGTAGTAGCTCTGGACGACCAGGGCGAACGCGATCGCGGCGGCCAGGAAGACGGTCCCGAACCCGATCATGTAGGCGTACGCCCTGGGGAACTGGGTCCAGTTGTCGCCGAGGAACCGGCCCAGCGGATCCGCGAGGTTGGCCGCGAACAGGAACGAGAACAGGATCGAGGCGATGCCGATCAGGCGGCGGATCGTTCCCTGTGCGAAACCGAGCACGAAGAAGCCGATGAAGTACAGGACGATGAGCAGGTCGACCGTGCGGATTCCGCCCAGAAACGTCCCGAGGTCCACGCATCTCCCTCCCTGATCACCGCCCGCGGCGGGTGCCGAAGCCGGGCAAGGGTAGCAGCGGGCGTCATGGCGGGGCAAGGGCCGGGGGACCCTCGTGGTGCGGCCTGTCCTCGGTCAGCTTCGGAGCCGGCCTCCGACGTCGGTCGCGAGACCGGCCGCCACGGCCGTCATCGCGTCGTCCACCTCCGACTCGGTCAGGGTCCGCTCGTCCGACCCGAAGGTCAGCCGCCAGGCCAGGCTCTTGTCGGCATCTCCCAGCGGCCGGCCGCGGTAGATGTCGAACAGCTCGACCCCGCGGAGGAGCGTCCCCCCATGGGCGCGGATGGACGCGGCCACTGCGGCAGCCGGGCGCAGCTCGTCGACCACCGCGGCAAGGTCCCGCTGGATCGACGGAAAGCGCGACGGCGTCGCCCCGCGCGCGTCGGTCAGCCGCCCGCCGGCGAGACCGGCGACCGCGAGTTCGGCGAGCACGACACGATCGGTGCGCAGGTCGAGGTCGGCCGCCGAGCGTGGATGGAGCTCCCCGAGCCGCCCAGAAACCCCTTCCCCGGCCGTCAGCCGGGTGCTCCGGCCAGGATGGAGGACCGGGTCGTCCGTGAGTGGCTCGTAGACCGGCGCCGGCAGCCCGAGCCGGTGACAGAGCAGTTCGACCAGGCCCTTCCCGTCGTCGAGGTCGTACGGCCGTTCAGGGCGGTTCCAGGCCGGTGGCTCGGCGGGCCCCGTGAGGGCGACGCCGAGGCGCCACCATTCGTGCGTCGGAGCGGCCGGGCCGTGACCGGTCCCGTAGCCCTTGCCGATCTCGAAGATCGCCACCGCAGGGCGCCCATGACGGAGGTTGGTGGACACGACGTCGAGCAGGCTGCCGAGAAGGCTCTGGCGGAGCACGGAATGCTGACTCGACAGTGGGTTGGTCACGTGGACCGGCGCCCCGCCGGCTCGTTGCCCGGGCTCCTCGCCGATCCTGTCGCGGACCGGCGGCGGGAATTGCTCGACGGCCTGCGGCGCCACGAGCGCGTGGGTCACGACCTCGCTGACCCCGGCGCCCGCCAGCGTCTCGCGGATCATGTCCCGGACCTCGAGGGGCGAGTGGCGGTAGCCCGGCATCGGCGTGTGCGGCAGGATCGGCGGCACCGTCTCGTAGCCGCGCACCCGGATGATCTCCTCGGTGACGTCGGCCTCGACCAGCAGGTCGCGCCGCCAGGTCGGCACGGTGGCCAACCAGGTCTCGGCGGGGCTCCCTTCGACCTCGAGCGGCTTCGATCCGGCCGCGACCCGGATCGGGGTGCCGATCGGCGCGGGTTCGGCCGCGATGCCGACCCGGGCGAGCAGCCCGGCCTGCTCGTGCGGCGAGAGCGTCGTCCCGAGCAGCCGGTTGACCCGTGCCGGTCGGTAGGCCACACGGGCGGCCGGCGGCTCGATCGGGTTGGAATCCACGGCCCCGGGCGCGACCGCGCCACCGCCCCAGTCCGCCACCAGCTGGGCCGTTCGATCCGCGCCGACGCGTGCGAGCCGGAATTCCTGGCCCTTCTCGAAGCGCAGGCTGGCATCCGAGCGCAGCGCATACCGGAAGGCGGTCCGTCGGATGCTGACCGGGTCGAAGATGGCCGATTCCACGGCCACCTCGGTGGTCCCATCCCCCACCTCGGACTGGGCGCCACCCATGACCCCCGCGATGCCGATCGGTCCGCGCGGATCGGCGATGACGAGCGTCTCGTCGTCGAGCGCCCGGTTGACGTGGTCGAGGGTCTCGATGCGCTCGCCCGGAGCGGCCCTGCGGACGATGATCCGCCCGTCGTGGACGGCTGCCCCGTCGAAGACGTGGATCGGCTTGCCGAGCTCGATCATCACGTAGTTCGAGGCGTCGACGACGTTGCTGATCGGCCGCTGGCCGGCGGCCATCAGCCGCATCTGGACCCAGTTGGGCGACGGTCCCACGCGGACGCCGCTCACCCAGCGACCGACGAAGCGCGGGCAGAGCTCCGGGTCGAGGACCTCCACCCGCAAGTGCTCGGTCACCGGCCGGCCCGATTCTCCCAGCTCGGTCGCCGGCGTTCGGATGGTGCCGCCGGTCACCGCCGCGACCTCGCGAGCGAGGCCCAGGATCGACAGCGCGTCACCGCGGTTCGGCTTGACGTCCACGTCCAGGACCGTGTCGCCGAAGAGCTCGGTGAGCGGGCCCCCGAGCGGCGTGTCGGAGGGCAGGATCAGGATCCCGTCGGCGTCGCTCGTGAGGCCGAGCTCGTCGCCCGAGCAGAGCATGCCGTTGCTGACCACGCCCATCTTCTCGGTCCGCTCGATCCGCCGGTTCCCGGGCAGGACGGCGCCCGGCAGGGCCACCGGCACGCGCTGGCCCGGGGCGATGTTCGTCGCGCCGCAGACGATCTCGAGCGGCGCCCCGGATCCCGTGGTGACCGTCGTCAACGACAGCCGGTCCGCCCGGGGGTGGCGCTCGACCGTGAGCAGTTCGCCAACGACGACGTTGCGCCAGTCGGAGCCCCAGGCCTCGATCCCCTTGACCTCCATCCCGAGCAGCGTCAGGCGCTCGGCCAGGGCCTCGGGCGTCAGGTCGACGTCGACGAACTCGCGCAACCAGGCGAGGGGCACCCTCATCGGAACTGCTCCAGGAACCTGAGGTCGTTGTCCATGTACAGCCGCAGGTCGCCGACGCTGTGGCGAAGGTTGGCGATCCGCTCGACCCCCATCCCGAAGGCGAAGCCCTGGTAGCGCTCCGGATCCAGGCCGCCGTGCTGGAGCACCACCGGATGGACCATCCCGGCACCCAGGATCGTCATCCAGCCGGTGCGCGAGCAGGCCGGGCAGCCGGCGCCGCCGCACACGACGCATTCCACGTCGAACGCGACCGACGGCTCGGTGAACGGGTAGTAGCCCGGCCGGAACCGTGTCTTGCGGTCGTGGCCGAAGAGCGCCCGGGCGAATTCGTCGAGCAGGCCACGCAGGTCGCCGAGGGTCGTCCCCTCGTCGACCATGAGCCCCTCGACCTGGAAGAACTCCGAGGCGTGACTGGCGTCGATCGCCTCATAGCGGAAGCAGCGGCCGGGCAGGAGCGCCCGGATCGGGGGCGCCGCCTCGTGCATCACACGGATCTGGCCGGGCGAGGTATGCGTGCGGAGCAGGTGCCCCTCGACGTCGACGTAGAGCGTGTCCCACAGGTCGCGCGACGGATGATCGGGCGGGATGTTGAGCATCTGGAAATTGCGGAGGTCGTCCTCGATCTCGGGACCCTCGTAGATCACGAACCCGAACTGCCCGAAGATCGCCGCGATCTCGCCGACGGTCGCGTTGATCGGGTGGAGCGTGCCGCGCCGGACGGGACGCCCGGGCGTCGTGATGTCCACGGCCTCGGCGGCCAGTCGCTGCTCGAGCGCCTGCTCGCGCAGGACGGTGCCGCGGTCCGCCAGCGCAGCCTCGACCGCTTCGCGGACGGTGTTGGCGATGGCGCCAATCTTGGGCCGGTCATCGGCCGGCAACCCGCCGATGCCGCGCAGGATTCCGGTCAGGCGACCCTTCTTGCCGAGGACGTCGAGATCGATCGCATCCAGGCCGGACACGCCGTCGCTGGCGGCGATGGCGGCGAGCGCCTCGGTGCGCAGGCTCTCGAGTTCGCGGGTCAGGTCGGAGAGGTCCACGAGCTCCCTTCGTGCGTCACGCTACCCAGAATCACGAGCCCTCGATCGTCGCTCGACGTCGAGGGCTCCGCTGAGGCCGTGGTCGGCGTCGACCGTCGTCGTTCAGGCGGTCTTGGCGAGCTCGGCGATCTGGCCGAACACGGCCGCGTCCCGGATCGCCAGGTCGGCCAGGATCTTGCGGTCGATCTCGACTTCGGCCTTCTTCAGCCCGCTGATGAACTGCCCGTAGGTGAGGCCGTTCTGGCGGGCGGCAGCGTTGATCCGGACGATCCACAGCTCGCGCATCTTGCGCTTCCGCTGCTTTCGGTCCCGCGTCGCGTAGGCGAGGGCGTGGAGGAGCGCCTCGCGGGCGGGCTTGATCAGGCGCGACTTGGTGCCTTTTCGGCCCTCGGCGGCGTTGAGGAGGCGCTTGTGGCGCTTGTGGGCGGCGACGCCGCGCTTGACTCGTGCCATGGGATCGACCTGCTCCTAGAGATACGGCAGCAGGCGGCGGACCTGCCTGGTGTGCTCGGTCCCGATCAGCGACTTGCCGGCATACCGGCGCGTGCGGCGGGAGGACTTGATCTCGAGGTGGTGGCCACTCCAGGCATTGACCCGGATGAACTTGCCGCTGCCGGTCACGCCGAGGCGCTTCTGGGCGGCTTTGTGGGTCTTCATCTTGGGCACGCTCGGATCACTCTCCAGTCGGCTCCGGCTCGGGCGCCGGCTTGGTCTCGCTTGCCTTGATCGGTTCGGTTGCAGCCGTCGGGCGGGGTGCCGCCACCGGAAGGACCGGTGCGGCCGGAGCGGCCGCCGCCTCGACCCGGGTGGCCGGGACGGAAGCGGCGTCGGCCCCATTGGCCTCGTCGACGTTCTTTGCGCTCGGCGCGTCGTGGCTCTTGGGCTTGTGGGTCGAGGCCATCGTGATGTGCATCGACTTGCCTTCGAGCAACGGCGTCCGCTCCGGGATGCCGTGGTCCTTCACCCGATCGGCGAACCTCGCGATGAGGCCCCGACCCAGCTCCGGATGGGTCAGCTCCCGTCCGCGGAATCGGACGGTCACCTTGATGCGATCGCCGTCCTCGAGGAACTCGATCGCCCGATTCACCTTGGTGTCGAAGTCACCCACGCCGATCTTCGGCGAGAGTCGGACTTCCTTGAAGGTCACCGAGCGCTGCTTGCGCTTGGCTTCCTTCTCGCGCTTGGTCAGCTCGTACTTGTACTGCCCGAAATCGAGGAACTTGACGACTGGGGGCGACGCCATCGGGGCGACTTCGACGAGGTCCAATCCTCGTTCCTGCGCCATCTCGAGCGCCCGCGGCGTGGGCATGACGCCCAACTGGGCACCCTCTTCATCGACCACCCGGACCTGGGGGATCCGGATCATCTGGTTCACGCGCAGGTCTCGACTGATGGTCTATCCCCTTCGTACTGACGGTTTCCGTCGACCGGCGCGGGTACACGGCGACCCGGACGGCCGAAGCGGGAGGATAGCATAGGCCGTTCCGGCCCGACAATCAGTCCGCCCGGCGCGCCCGGGATTCGGCGGCCAGCCGATCGGCGAAGGCGTCCCATGGCTCGGCCGGCTGCTGCTCGCCGGCGCGGGTGCGCGGCGACGCCGTCCGGGCCTCGATCTCGCGATCACCCAGGACCACCATGTATGGGACCTTCTGCTCCTGGGCCAGGCGGATCTTGTTCTGCATCCGGTTCGACGACTCGTCGACCTCGATTCGGAGGCCGCGCGTCCGGAGCAGCCCGGCCAGCTCGTTGGCCGCCTCGACGTGACGGTCGGCGATCGGGATGACCACCGCCTGGACCGGCGCCAGCCAGATCGGGAACGCGCCACCGAAGTGCTCGGTGATCACGCCGATGAAGCGCTCCAGCGAGCCGTAGATCGCCCGGTGGATGGCGACGGGTCGCTGCTGCTGGCCCTCCTCGTCGATGTACCACAGGTCGAATCGCTCGGGCAGCATCACGAGGTCGACCTGGATCGTGGCCGTCTGCCACTCGCGGCCCAGGGCGTCCTCGACCTGGATGTCGATCTTGGGCGCGTAGAACGCCCCATCCTTGTCCTTCACCCGATACTCGGCGCCCGATCGCTCGAGTGCGTCGCGAATCAGGCCCTCTGCCCGATCCCACAGGGCGAGATCGCCGAGCGCCTTGTCGGGCCGCGTGCCGAACGTCAGCTTCGGGGTCAGGCCGACCCAGCTGTACGACTCGCGAACCTCTTCGAGCAGGGCCTCGATCTCCGACCCGATCTGGTCGGGGCGGACGTAGATGTGCGCGTCGTCGGTGACGAAATGGCGGACCCGCGTCAGGCCCGAGAGCGTGCCCGACAGTTCGTTGCGGTGGAGCTTGCCGTATTCGGACAGGCGGAGCGGCAGTTCCCGGTAGGACCGGACCCGGTTGCGATAGATGTAGGTGGACTCGGGGCAGTTCATCGGCTTGAGGCTGAAGGTCTGCTCCTCGGCCTCGAACAGGAACATGTGCTCGCGGTAGAGGTCCCAGTGGCCCGACTGCTGCCAGAGCCGCTCGCTGACGAGCGGCGGCGTGTAGATCTCCTGGTAGCCGCGCCGCGCCTGGAGCTCGCGCATCGCGTTCTCGAGCGTCCGGTAGAGCGTCCAGCCCTTCGGGTGCCAGAAGGCGGACCCTGGCGAGACGTCGTGGAACGAGAAGAGGTCGAGCTGGACGCCGAGCTTGCGGTGGTCGCGCTTCTTCGCTTCCTCGCGCCGCCACAGGAAGCGATCGAGCTCCTCCTGCGTCTCCCAGACCGTGCCGTAGATCCGCTGCAGAGCCGGGCGGGCCTGATCGCCCCGCCAGTAGGCGCCGGACACGGCGAGCAGCTTGAACGGTCCGATCCGGCCGGTCGACGCGACGTGCGGCCCCTTGCACAGGTCGATGAACGGGCCGTGTTCGTAGACCGACGTCGGCGGCATGGGCGTCCCGTCGCGCGCGGACTTCGCGGCGAGATCGTCGAGGATCTCGACCTTGAACGGCTGGCCGCGCTCGAGGAAGAAGGCCCGGCCTTCGGCCGGCGACAGCTCGCGCCGGACGAACGGGTGGTCGGCAGCAACGCTGGCGCGCATCCGCGTCTCGATCGCGGCGAGGTCGTCAGGCGTCAGCGGCCGAGTCACCGCGAAGTCGTAGTAGAAGCCATCGGCGATGGCCGGCCCGATCCCGAGCTTCGTGCCCGGGAAGAGGTCCAGGACCGACTCGGCCATCACGTGCGCCGTGGAGTGGCGCATGGCGTCGAGCTCGCTGTGCGCACCCGCGTCGAGCAGCTCGTCGGCCGAGCCGCGCTGCGGCGCCTCCAGGCCGATCTCTTCGTCGTCGTCGCGGCGTTCGTCCGTCATCGCGGGCCTCCTGAGAATCAACACACCTCTCATCCATCGACAGGACGAGAGGTGTCTCCCGCGGTCCCACCCGCCTTCGCCACCGGCTGGTGGCGCACTCTGGTCGCGCTAACGGGCGACGCCCGGGCCGGTTCGCCGGCCGCTCACGGGTGGTGCCGATTCGGGGGCGACCGCCGGGCTTCCAGCCACGTCCCGGCTCTCTGCTGGCCTCCGTCCGAGGGGCGTGTCCCGCTCGACGCTGTTGCGTGTGTGGTGGGCGACACTGGACTCGAACCAGTGATCTCTTGGATGTGAAGCATACAGGCCGATCCCGCGAGGGTCGAGCGGGATCGTGCTCCCCGGACAATGCGGTGTGGGCCCCGCTATCGCCTCGAATGTACTTGCTGTTATGGCCTCGTTCTCGGGCAACCTGTTCCAGTTCGTTCTGGCCGTCCGCCCGACCACCTTCCCCGGGACCGCCGCCGTCTTCATCGTCGCGCTGTTGTCGCGATGGTCATCGCTGCGGGCGGTCGGCTGCCTCGACCTGGCGAGATCGTCCGCGACGCGCCGAATGCCAAGCTGGCACCATCGCGACCGGTAGCATTGGCCACGTGCACGATCCCGACGTTCGCGGCGCCGTTGAGGTCGTCGTTGCCCTGCTCGGTGCGCTCACGCTCATCGCGTTCGTCGTCAGATGGGTGCGGCTCCCGCTGAGCGTCGCGCTCGTATCGTTCGGCCTGCTCGTGGCAGCGTTCGATCCGGTGCGTTTCACGATCTCCCCGGATGTCGTCCTGACCGCCCTCGTACCGGGCCTCGTGTTCGAGGCAGCCTTCCGGCTTCACCTGGCGGACCTGCAGCGGATCGTCGGCCGGACGATCCTGCTCGCGATCCCGGGCGTCCTGCTCATCGCCGCCATTGTGGCGATCGTCCTTCACCTGGCCGCCGGTCTGCCCCTTGGGACGGCCTTCCTCGTCGGCGCGGTCGTGTCGGCGACCGACCCGGTCGCGGTGGTCGCCTCGATGCGCGATGCCGCCGCCCCGCGACGGCTGGCGACGATCGTCGAGGCCGAGAGCCTGTTCAACGACGGGACCGGCATCCTCCTGTTCACCATCGCGCTCGGCAGCCTGCGGGCGAACGTCGATCCCATCGCCCAGTCGTGGGCGTTCGTGGTCGCCATGGTGACAAGCCTCGCCCTTGGGGCGGCCACGGGGTTCATTGCATCACGACTCACGGCGCTGGTCGATGACTACCTGCTCGAGCTGACGCTGACGGGCCTGCTCGCCTACGGGACCTATCTCCTGGCGGACAACCTCGGCCAGTCCGGGATCATCGCGACCGTCACGGCGGGCATCGTCCTGGGCAGCTACGGGCGGCGGATCGGCATGAGCGCGCGAACGCAGCGCGCGGTCGACATCGTGTGGGAGTTCGTCGCTTTCGTCCTGACGGCGCTAGTGTTCCTGCTGATCGGCATCACGAGCTCGTTCGGCGAGCTGATGGCCGCCGCCGCTCCGATCGCCTGGGGAATCGTCGCGATCTACGCCGGCCGAATCGTGGTCGTGTATGGCCTGCTCGGCGGCCTTCGCCTCCTCGCCCAGCGCCTGCCGGTGCGCGGCGCGAGGGGCTCTGAGTGGACGCTGCTCGGCAAGATGCCACTTGGCTGGCTCCACGTCGTGTTCTGGTCCGGGCTCAGGGGCGCGGTTGCCTTCGCCCTGGCCCTCGCTCTGCCGCTGGACGTTCCGGATCGCGGACTCCTCCAGGGCACGATCTTCGGCATCGTCCTGTTCACCCTGCTCGTCCAGGGGACAACGGCCCGGCGCGTGATCGCGTGGGCCGGGGTCGGGAGGGGGCGATCCGCCGGGACGGTCGAGCAGACCGAACCGACGAGTCCGCGCGAATCAGGCGCCTGAGCGGAGCGATGCCCCGGGTCAGTGCGCCGGGATGCTCAGCTTGTCCCCGGGGTGCAGCTTCCTGGGATCGGTGACCTGCGGGTTCGCCGCTCGGAGGGCGGCCAGTGTGACGTGCTGCTTCTTCGCGATTGCGATCAAGGTGTCGCCCTTGCGCACGACGTAGAGCGTGACCGGTGACGTTGGCGACGCCGACGGTCCGATGGTCGCCGTCGCCTCGACCGTGGGGCTCGGGCTCACCCCCAGCGTTGGCTCCGTCGACGGCGCTGCCGACGTTGTGGACGACGGCGACGCCGAGCCTCCGCACCCCGCGACCAGGAGTGCCAGCCCGATGCCCACCGAACGCATCCATCTCGACGCAGGTACCGTCATCGGGACTGCCCTCCAAGTCCTGGGCTTCCGCCTCGCACCAACCGTTTGCTGCGACGCGTTGGAGTCAGTGCATGTGACACCCAGGGCCAACTGCGACCGTGCAGTCCTTCGGCTACGCACGGAGAGCCGATGGGACATGGTCAGCTGGATCGTTGTGCGGAGGAGGCACAGGCCCTTCGTGACGCGGCGTTCGCAATCGCCATCTTCACCGGAACCGTGCTCGTCAGCGGGATCCTGGCGATCCTCCGGAGCCTGACGGCTGACGTTCCGCCGCAACCGGTCGACCGACTCTGGCCCTCACCCACGAGATCGAGCGGGTGCGACGATCGGGCGGGCCATTTGTCGTGGCCTTCGTCGACGTCGGCGAGCTCAAGGCGGTCAACGATCCCGAGAGCCACCTCGCGGGCGATCGCGGGCTGCAATCCGTGGTGCAAGCGATGCGGGCACGGCTGCGCTCGTTCGACCCGATCATCCGATACGGTGGCGACGAGTTCGTGTGCGGACTGGGCGGCACGGACCTCGCCGAGGCGGAGCGCCGGTTCGACCTGATCGGCATCGCGATCGAAGCTGACGCCGGCGTCGGGATCAGCGTCGGGCTCGCAGAGCTCGAGCCGGGTGAGACCGCAGATGGACTGACCGAACGTGCCGATGAGGCCATCAGAGTCAGGATCGCACGGCCTTCCGGGGCGGGTATCCGGGAACCCCTCGCCCATGGGCGACCCCTCGTGAGCGAGCGACAGGGCAGACGCCCAAGGGCGAGCTGACCTTCGGGTGATTGCGGGTCGGCATGCCGACGCGCATCGTCGCTGAGCGGGATCAGCTGGTGCGCGATGCACGCAGCCAATCCAAGCCAATTGATGGCGCCAGATCCTGCAAACGTCCGGTCGCGGTCGCAAGCCGCCGTTGCCTGGCGACGCAATGGATCGGAACCTGTATGTCTCTCGCAGACTTCTACAAGCGCCGCAGCTCCAGTTGAACGAGATTCGCGCCCGGGATTACTTCTCCATCGCATCCACTCCCCGGTATCGCGCGTCGCGGCGACAACGGGTCCGCGCGGCCTCCAGACAGGGGACGATTCTCGCTGTCGGGGTGGCCGTCCTCGACTGCATCTGGCTGGTCGCGTTCCACCCCGATGCTGCGGGACTGATCCTGGCACTCAACGTCGCGATCGCTGTGGTGGCGGCAGTCGGCTTCCTGGCGCTGGGCTCCGTCGCGAGACGGCGGCCCGAGGGCGTCGTCTTTGCCACGCTCGTCGCGGTCGACGCCGCCACGGTCGCCCTCGGGCTCGGATACCCGTCACTCGGGTTCGTGGCAGTCGGCTATCTCCTGTTACTGCCGGTCGTTGTAGCGCTGGTGATCCCGTGGGCGACGAGGATCCACGTGACCTGGCTCGGACTCCACACCGCGTCGGTCCTCGGCTACACCCTGTTCGCGCCGAGCGCTTCCATCCCGGACGGCGCCCGGGACCAGCTCTTGGGGCTGCTGATGGTCGCAATCGCGGTAAGCCAATCCGGTCACGTCACGGGAGTCCGGGGCCGCGTTTCGAGCTTCACCCAGATCCAGCAGATCAAGGCCCTCAACCGACAGGCGCGCCGCGACCAGGCACGCCTCGACTCGCTCAACGCGATCCTCGAGACCACGGCGGCGACCGACATGTTGACCGGTCTCGGGAACCGCCTGGCCCTCGATGCGGGGCTCCGGTTGGCGCGCGCACGGATCGAGCGACAGGGTGAGTCCTACGGCCTGTTGATCCTCGATCTCGATCGCTTCAAGGCGATCAATGACGAGCTCGGCCACCTCGCCGGCGACGACGTGCTGCGGGCCGCCAGCGATGCGCTGCGGGGAGTTCTGCGCGCCGGCGACACGGCCTATCGGTACGGCGGTGAGGAGTTCGTCGCGCTCATCCTCCTGACCCGGCCGCCCGAGGCGCTCGCCGCGGCCGAGCGTATCCGGACCGCGATCGAGTCGCTCCAGATCCCTAACGCCCGCAACGCACCGTACGGGCATCTGACCGCATCAGCGGGCGTCACGACGATCGGGCCGGCCGATCTATCTGCCGATGATGCGTCGTGGCTGGCGCGAGCCGACGCCGCGCTCTATCGGGCCAAGTCGAACGGCCGAAACCGAGTGGAGGTCGACCTTGGCGCCGGGAAGGCAGACGGAACTCCGGCCGATCGCGGGCGGCGGGGCGCGATGCCGTTCGTTCCGTGGTCCACGGCCAGCGCGGTTCCGGGTCGGCTCGATCGGCTGGCCCGGCCAAGGGGTGCCAGATGAACAGCCGGCTCGTGGCCGCACCGCTTCCGCAGCCGATACCCGATCACGATGCATCGGTTGTCGGCGGGTGGATCCACGCCCGGCTGTCGATCGTCGGTCGCTGGGTCCGGGCTCGCGCGGCAATCGGCGCGCCCAGGCTGGCCCTACGGTTGGCGACCGTCGCGACCCTGACGCTGTCGGTGTTCGCGATCCTTGGCGGCCCAGCGGCCCTGCTCTTCGACAACATCCAGGAGTTGGTAGCCATGACTGGTGCGGCGGCCAGTCTCGGACTGGCCGTCCGGAACATGAACGGCTCGACACGCCGATTGCTGGTCGCCCTGGCTTTGGCGCTGGCCTGCGCGACCGCCGGCATGCTGGCCTGGGACCTGTCGTCCCTGAACGATGCGGCGCTCGCGGCCCTTGGTGACGCCCTGTTCGTGCTGGCCGTGGTCATCGGCCTCGCGGCAATCGTGCCGGCCATCTTCGGAGACCTCGAACGTGGCCTGTTGATCGGGATCGCCACCGACGCGCTCATCCTATTCCTGACCGGCGTCACCCTTGTTGCCGCCACCGTGGGCTCCGACCTCTTCAGCGTTCACATTGGCATCATCCTACTGATTGCGACGATCGCCGCGTGTGCCTTCGCGTTGATCAGCCGGCGCATCCGTCCAGCGTGGGGTGGTCCGTGGACGCTGCTGATGGGCGGCGCCGTCGTCGGTGCCTCCTGGTTGGCCTGGGCGGGCGACACGACGGTGTCGACGACGGTCGGGCCGTCGGACTTCACATTCAGCTTCGGCGTCCTGCTGATCGCCTTCGGCGGGGTGACCTGGAGCACCCGGGCGTCAACACAGCCCGAGGTTCGAGCGGATCGCGCCGATGCTCGCGTGGGTCATCCCGGTGCTCGCCATCGTGGCCTGCCTGGTCACGGCGGCAATCTACGATGGCGGCGCAGTTCACAATCTCGTCGGCGTGGCCACGGCCGCGGTGATCGTGACCGGGGTCGCTCGGCAAGTACACCTCTACGTCCGAGAAGCGCGGGCGGTGGAAGCCGAGCGCCGCGCCGGGGTGGGCCTTGCTGCGGAGATCCACGAGCGTGCCTCGACGCTGTTGTCCCTCCAGCACTTGACACCCGGGGTGACCCTGGACGACACCGCGCGCGCGATCTGCCGTGAAGCCCTCCAGCTCGACGGGATCGATCTCGCCGCCATCCGGATCTATGGCCCTGATGGCACCGTCGAGCCCATCGCGGTGGAAGTATCGGGATCCCGCGCAACCAAGCTCGTCGGCCATCCGCTCCAGCCGGCGCATGCCGCTCGGGTCAGGGCGCGCGCCGTCGATGGCTCATGGGAGCGGACGTGGGACCAGATCGACAACCCGTACCAGCAGCAGTTGCGCGACCTCGGGATCCAACGGACCGTCAACGCGGCGTTGCGCTGGAATGACCTGATCTTCGGCGACATTGGCCTTGGGACGTGCTCGATCGCGTCGGCTGTATTGCTGAAGGAACGGCTATCGACGGTCGAGGAGTTCGCGGTCGTCGCGTCGGCGCTCCTCGGTCCGGCCATCGCCGAGCGAGACCGCGCAGACGCGCTGCGGCGATCCCTCCGCGAAATGCTCAGGGCCCGCTCGTTCCATCCGGTCTTCCAGCCGATCGTGGAGCTTGCGTCGCGCGAGGTCGTCGGCTACGAGGCCCTCACCCGATTCGACTCGGGTCAGCGTCCGGACCGGTGCTTCGCCGATGCCTGGTCGGTTGGCCTGGGGCCGGAGCTCGAACTGGCCACCCTGGGCGCCGCGGTCGACGCGGCCAAGGGCCTGAGGCCGGGCGTCTTCCTCGGTCTCAACGCCTCACCACGGCTGCTGGCTCATGCCGAACGGATGCGGGAAATCCTCGTCGCGGCCGGTCGCCCGCTCGTCCTCGAGATCACGGAGCACGAGACGATCGACGATTACGAGGCGCTGCGTGAGGCGATCCGGAGCCTTCGGAACGACATCCGTGTTGCGGTCGACGACGCGGGTGCCGGCGTCGCCAACTTCGGCCACATCATCGACCTGCAGCCGGACTTCGTGAAGCTCGACATCAGCCTCGTCCGGCGGGTCAACGCCAACCTCGGCCGACAGGCCATGGTCGTGGGCATGCGCCATTTTGCTCGAGCTGCGGGTTGTCGGTTGATCGCCGAAGGCGTGGAGACGGCCGAGGAAGCCGACTCGCTCACGTCGTTGGGCGTCGAGTTCGGCCAAGGCTACCTGTTCGGGCGGCCAGAGCCGATCGACGCGGTTGGCCGATGACGAGATCAGGGGCGGTCACCGCATGGGATCGGCCGCGCGGCGACGTCGGAACTGGTGCGACCTGGATCACCACCGGATTGCTCGCGGGCGGGCCTTGCCCGTTACGAGTATCCGCAGATGGTCTTGCTCCCGCGATGTCGGCCGAGATGACCCCATGGCGACCAGCACGGTATGGGCTCGACACGGCACAAGCCTGATCGCGGGTGGCAGACGATGCGGTGTGGGCCTCGTTATCGCCTCGGATATATCGCCTGTTGTAAACGGTCACATCAGATCGGTAGGGTCATCGTTCTCGACGTCGACCGAACGCCCGGGCAAGCCGTCGCGCAAGGACCTGTGCCAGCCAACCGGCGCGGTCCGCTCCAGAAGCGCCGATCCGACCATCGCGTTATCCCGCTGAGCTCCGCACCGTGCGCGTGCGTTCGTAGAGCGCTCCACCTCGCCTGAGTTCAATGCAGAACGGGCGCCCCGGTGGACGCGCCAGCGGGGCGGCTACAGGATCCCGAGCCCTCCAGCCAGGAGAATGGCCCCGAAAACCACGAAGGCACCTGCAGCGAAGACCTGGATCGCCCGTTCCGGCAGCCGCGTCCCCAGCAGCGCACCGATCGCGATGGCGATGGCGTCGGCGGCGACCATCCCGGCGGTGGAGCCGAGCCAAGTCCCGATCGGCTCCTCGGTCGTGGCGAGCGTGATCGTGGCGAGCATGGTCTTGTCGCCCAACTCGGCCAGGAAGAAGGCGGTGCCGATCGTGACCATGGCCCATCGTCCAGCCCGATTCGCCCGACGCTCGTCGCCCTCGCCCAGTGAGTCCCCGCGCAGAGTCCACGCGGCGAACACGAAGAACGCCAGCCCGGCGACCACCTGGATCGCCGAAGTCGGGAGAGTGAGCGCGAACGCCGATCCGACCACGACGGAGGCGGCGTGAACGAGCAGGGTGGCAACGCTCACGGCGGCGAGCACGGTCCAGGCCCGATAGCGCGAGGCGAAGGCGAGGGCCATGAGCTGGCTCTTGTCGCCGAGCTCGGCCAGGAGAATGACGCCGAAGGAGAGGGTGAAGGCGTTCATCTGGGCTCCGGTGCTGGGCTTCGGGTCCTGACGACGCTCGTCCTTCGACCCGACACCCGGGATGTGGTGTCGACAGTCGAAGCTCTCGTCCGTCCGTGCTCAGGACCCGGCGACCGGGCGCTGATCGCGCCAGCATGTCGATCGACCGGAAGTGGACTACTCCCCTTCGACCTCCAGTGTCGCCGGGGAGTCGCACATCGTCAATGCGGACCAGACGCAGGATCCCGGGGCTTGGCCCGGGATCCTGTCGGTTGACGCGAGTTGCCGGTCGGAAGGATGCGGTCAGTTCGTGTTCTTGCCGCCGTGGTCGTCGGGCGAGGCGGTCGGGCTGGCCGTGTCGTCGGCGCCGTTGCCGCCGTGGTCGTCGGGCGAGGCGGTCGGGCTGGCCGTGTCGTCGGTGCCGTTGCCGCCGTGGTCGTCGGGCGAGGCGGTCGGGCTGGCCGTGTCGTCGGCGCCGTTGCCGCCGTGGTCGTCGGGCGAGGCGGTCGGGCTGGCCGTGTCGTCGGCGCCGTTGCCGCCGTGGTCGTCGGGCGAGGCGGTCGGGCTGGCCGTGTCGTCGCGCCGTTGCCGCCGTGGTCGTCGGGCGAGGCGGTCGGGCTGGCCGTGTCGTCGGCGCCGTTGCCGCCGTGGTCGTCGGGCGAGGCGGTCGGGCTGGCCGTGTCGTCGGCGCCGTTGCCACCGTGGTCGTCGGGCGTCGGCGTGGCCACGACCGCGGGGCGGAAGTTGTCGCTGGTCTGGGCATCGCGAGCCAGAGCGACGCCGCCATAGAGGAGGAGTCCTGCGCCGACGACCATGAATGTCGTCGTGATGTTTCGTCGCGTCATGTGGGGCCTCACCTTCTGGGATGTCTTGTCGTCGGTCCCGATTGGTCCCGGCGTCGTCTGGTGTCCAGAACCTTGCCGCCCAGATCGGTCGGCCACCACGGGCCTCGGTGCCGAACGTGACCGGACCTTGGTCTGATGGCCGGACGGACCTCGGTCCGCTCTCGGGCCGGCAACCCGCTCCTACAATGGCGCCGGCGCAGGAGAACTGGAGGACACGTGCTGCCTCGGGACGCGGCGGAGCCACGGGCACAGACGGCGGACCGGTCACCGGACGGGCCCGAGGTGATTCGACGCCCGTTGCGGCGCCCGCGATGGCTCGACCTCTCCGGGCTCTCCCTCGCCCGCCGCTACTTGTTGCTGAGCCTCGTCTTCGTCGTGATCGGCGGCGGGGTCGTGGCGGTGGCGCTGGGCCAGCTGATCGAGACGAGCGCGATCAACCGGACCACGTCGGTCACCGCGCTGTACGTGGAAGGCTTCGTGGCACCGGAGGTCCAGACGCTCGCCGCCAGCCCTGACCTCACGCCCGCCGACCTCGCCGCGCTCCAGCGTCTCCTGACCGAGACGCCCCTTGGCAAGGCCGTGGTGTCGTTCCGCATCTGGTCGACCGACGGTCGCATTCTGTACAGCCCGTTGCCTGAGCTGATCGGCCAACGGTTCGACATGAGCGGCGAGCGAGGCGACGCAGCCCGTGGCGCCGTGATCGGGGACATCAGTGACCTGAGCGCCCCGGAGAACGTCTACGAGCGCCGGCAATGGACCCATCTCATCGAGCTGTACCTGCCCGTCCGGGCGACCGGTTCCGATCGAGTCATCGCGGTGGCCGAGTTCTATCAGCTCCCGGATGAACTGGAAGCCGAGGTCAACCGGGATCGCCTGATCGCGTGG
Source organism: uncultured Chloroflexia bacterium (assembly GCA_963806175.1). Lineage (GTDB taxonomy): Bacteria > Chloroflexota > Limnocylindria > Limnocylindrales > CSP1-4 > SPCO01. The sequence continues at coordinate 927,457 of CAWDXA010000011.1, read as the reverse complement.
GGATTGGTGGCAGGCGCTACGCTCCTCGCGTACCTGGCTCTGGTGCGGGTCGTCCGCCAGGGCAGCACCACCATCCTCCACCAGCAGGACGAGCTGCAACGCCGGGTGGACGATCTCTCGATACTCCTCGACCAGAATGCGCGGCTGAGCGACCGGATCCGCCAGGCGGCCGCCCGGACGACGAAGCTGACCGAGCTCGAGCGCCGCCGGATCGGCTCGGACCTGCACGATGGACCGAGCCAGAGCCTTGCCTTTGCCATGCTTCGTCTGGACGCCGTGGAAGGCCGCCTCGAGGCCGCCGGCCAATCGAGCGACGCTGATCTCGAATCGGTTCGGCTGGCGATGAACGAGGCCCTTGTCGACATGCGCGCGATCGCGGCCGGCCTCAGGACCCCTGAGCTCGACGTTGCCAGCCCGGCCAAGATCGTCCGACGCGCGGTCGCCGAGTATGAGCGACGAGCCGCCCAGCCCGTGACGGTCGACATCGGGGTCATTCCGGATGAAGCGCCCCTGGCGACCAAGATCGCCCTGTATCGCATCCTTTCCGAGGCGCTCTCAAATGCGACCCGGCACGGAGGCGGGATCGATGTCCAGGTGAACCTGAAGGAACTGGATGGCTTCCTGTCGCTCGAGGTGCGCGACGCCGGTCCCGGGTTCGATCCGGGTCGCCGACCGGGCGATGGCCACCTCGGCCTGGCCGGCATGCGTGAGCGTACCGAGCTACTGGGAGGCCGTTTCGAGCTGACATCCGCCGCCGGGACCGGCACCCGGATCCGGGCCGACCTGCCTCTCGCGGATCTGCCAAGCGAGGAACCGTGAGCGACCCCATCCGCATTCTCGTCGTCGACGATCATCCGCTCTTCCTCGACGGGCTCGTCGCGACGCTGTCGGCGGACGATGAGCTGGACGTCGTCGCGACCGGTGTCGACGCCGCATCCGCCGTCCGGGGCGCCCGGGAGGAGCTACCGGACCTGGCGCTCCTCGACGTCGCCATGCCTGGCGGTGGAATCGAGGCGGCTCGACGCATCGGCGAAGCCTCGCCGGCCACGCGAGTCGTCATGCTTACGAGCTCGGAGAACGAGGATGACCTGCTGGCCGCGATGGAAGCCGGCGCCAGGGGGTACGTCCTCAAGGGCGTCGCCGGTCGCGAACTCCGGATCATCTTGAAGTCGGTCCATCGCGGCGAGGTCTACGTCGCCCCGGGTCTGGCCTACGCCATGATCAAGGGCCTGTCCCGGCCACGCGTCGCCGATCCGCTCGCAGAACTGACGACGCGCGAACGCGAGGTGCTCGGCCTGGTCGCCGCGGGCCTCTCGAACGCCGAGATCGGCGGCCGCCTCGGGCTGGCCGAGAAGACGGTGAAGCACTACATGACGGCGATCCTCGGCAAGCTCGAGGTCGGGAGTCGAGTCGAGGCGGCGTTGCTGGCCTACAAGGCCGGGATGCGACCAGACGGGAGTGGCCCGGGCGCGAACTGACGCGATAACGCACACGTTCGCTCGAGCACATTGGCGACCGCGCCCGTGTCCATCTTCCCGGGGCGGCGACCCGTCATGGGCGCCATGACGTCACCTACACGCCGCGTACCAAACTTGGGACGGGCAAGATCACGCCTTGACACCTGGCGCGGCTCGATGACAGTCACGATACGGGCATCGAGCCCGCTTAGGAAGCGTGTGGTGGGCGACACTGGACTCGAACCAGTGACCTCTTGAATGTCAAGCATACAGGCCGATGCGGCGTGGGTCGAGCGTGATCGTGCTCACCAGATGATGCGGTGTGGGCCTCGTTATCGCCTCGGATATAGCGCCTGTAGATCGAGGCTGGGAGGCGCGTTCGCGATCGCGCCATCTGGGCGCCAGCCCGCCGATCCGCGACAGGCCGGTTACGCGCCCGCTGCTGGCACCCATATGAGGCCCGCCTGCGCTGCCGGCGGGGATTTGCTGATAGGCCGGCACGGATCGTGCCCCCGACTCACGTGGCCCTGGGTCGACAAAACCCCGTAGTCCTGCGGTGGTTGCTGCCACGCACTCGGTCTACGGTCATTCGTGGGACGCACACCGCAGGACCGTCTCGGTTGACGGCGGGAGGTCACCAGCCGCGATGTCGGCAGGCCCGCCCATCCGTATCTGACGCTCACAAGCTGGAACATCAGAGGAAGGGACCAACCCGAATGAACAAACGGGAGCTGAACGGACTCGGACTCCGGCGTGCCGCTTTCCGACGTGCTCGTTCTGCCGCGGTAACGCTGATCGTCTCGGCGATCGCCCTGACATTCAGCGCATGCTCGTCTTCCGGATCCGAGTCGGTGGCGGGAGCGAACCCTGCGGTCGCATCGGCCTCGACAGCCACGTCGGCCGTCGGCGAAGGGAGCAACGTCGCGATCTGGACGGTGTCGTCATCGAACAAGGCCGGGATCCATTACCTCCAGGCCGAATCCACGACAGGCGAGGATGCCCTGACCGTCTACGTCTTCAACAAGGACATAGCGGGTTCTGGTTCGAGCGCCTGCGACGTGAGCTGTGCAAAGACGTGGCCACCGCTTCTGCTCACCGACGGCGCCACGGTGCGTGCCAGCGGCGTCACAGGCACGTTGGGTCAGCTCATTCGGACGGACGGGACGGTCCAGGTCACCTACAACGGTGCGCCGCTGTATTTCTACGTCGGCGACCACGGGGCGGGGGACGCAAACGGACAAGGCGTCAACGCAGCGTGGAGTGCGGCCACCCCGTAGTGCTGTGGCCCATCGTCCAAGGTGCCAGTTGACTCCTAAAGAACACCGAATGGGCTGTCCAGCCCGCAGCGACGGCCCGGATCTCGGTCGCGAAACGGACGCGTCGCCAGTCGTGAGCGGAGGCGTACCAAGACGCCATTCTCGAACTCTCTATAGGTGTCTGGTCGCAACGAGGAAGGCAACAGCACGATGAACGAATAGATCACCCGAAGGCCGGCGCGTCGCTGGCCGTTGTTCGCTGGCCTGACCGTCCTGGCCCTCACCGTCTTCGCCCTCCCCGTGGCGGCCCGGTCCGACGGGCAGTCGGACGTGGCGGGCGCGAGGCAGGCGACCGCGAGCTTCCACGACCTCTCTGTCGCCAACGCAGCCGGCTACTCGGTTGAGGTCGCCGACCTCCAGCAGCTGACCTGCATCGCCGATCCGGGCGGAGCGGGCGCGATGGGCATCCACTACCTCAACCCGACCCTGGTCCCCGAGCTGTTCGATGCCAGCGCCCCGGCGTCCGTCGACGCGTCAACGCCTGAGTTGCTTGTCTACGCGCCCAGCAGCGACGGCAGCCCCAAGCGCCTCGTCGCGCTCGAGTACCTGACGATCAAGGCCAGCGGGGATGCGCAGCACGGCGGCGTGCCGCCATCGCTGTTCGGTCAGACCTTCAACCAGACGGGAGCGAACAACCGCTTCGGCCTGCCGGCGTACTACAGCCTGCATGCGTGGATCTGGGATCCGAACCCGACCGACCTGTTTGCGCCGTGGAACCCGCGGGTGAGTTGCCCGTCATCCCGCTCCACACCAGTACCGCACCGAACGCGGGGTCCTCACCGGCCCCGCGTTCGCGTTTGTCGGGAGAGCCAAGCAACTGGCCCCGCGCCTCGAGGTTCCGAACGGCTCGGCAGGCAGCAAGGGCCAGGCATGCGGGCATTGGGCGTGGCTCGCGAGGAAGGATTTCGAACCTTGAATCGCCCGGCAGTCGATTCGTGGTGAAGGTCGACGCGAAAACCCCGTAGTCCTGCGGTGGTTCTCCTCGTCCTGGGCGGCCTACGGTCTGCTCGTCGAACACGCACCGCAGGAGCTCTCGATGAACCAAACGGCCTCACCTCCGGCTGGTCCGCTCAATGACGAAGACCATCCGGAGTCGCCGGCGTTCACGCCGGCCGCCCACCTCGATGCCACGGGCCTGTCCTGCGCGACCCTGACCCCGACCGTTCGCTCCGCTGTCCTCGAGCTCGACTTCGGTGCCGTTCTCGAGATCGTCACCGATGACCCCGAGGCAGAGGAGGGCCTGCGCTCCTGGACGAGGCTCACGGGGAATGAGCTCGTCGCCGCAGAGGTCGGACCCGGGTCCGCCCGGCGGTTCGGCATTCGTCGATCGCCGCGACGCGCGGCCACCGTCACCACGGAAGGGACCAACTGATGGCCACGATCATCGTCAATGCAACCCACGGGCCGGAGGATCCAGAGCGGGCGACCCTCGCATTCATCACCGGCAACGTGGCCGCGACCGCGGACCAGGACGCGATCGTGCTGCTCACGATCGAGGGCGCCTGGCTGGGCGTGCGGGGGCGTGCCGACGTCGTCGGCTACCCGGGAATGCCGGCCCTCCGCGACGTGATGACGCAGTTCGTCGCCGCCGGCGGCCGGATCTGGGCGTGCGGCGCATGCACCAAACCCCGAGGAATCACGCAGGATGACCTCGTGGAGGGCGCGACGATCGTGACGGCCGCCCAGGTCGTGGAACTTCTTGCAGCGGGTGCTGGATCGCTAACCTTCTGACCCTGATGCGAACTGTCGGGTTGATCGGCCGCGAGAAGGAGGTCAGGGAGCTTCGCGCCGCCGCCGCGTCTGCCCGGCGGCGACGTGGCAGCCTCGTGCTCGTTGCCGGGGACGCTGGGATCGGCAAGACCGCACTGGTCGAACAGGCGCTCGACGGGCGTCTGCCGATCACGCTGCGCGGCGCTGCACGCCCATCCGGCACCGCCCCGTTCGAGCCGCTCGTGGCGGCGATCCGGTCCCACCCACGGTGGCCGGCCATCGCAGAGGAGGCGCTCGGGGCGCCGGAGCTGTCCGCCAGCGCAAGGGACGCGATCCAGTCGCTGTTCGGTGAGCTCGCACCATCGGGTGGCCCGGCCGCGACCGGTGCGCCGCCGACCGGACCGGCCGCACGTCGTGAGCCGGGCGCGACCGGCGACGCCGTCCGCGGGCTCGTGGTCGAGATGGCCCGGCTCGAGCCCCTGACAGTCATTCTCGACGACCTCCAACGCGCCGACCACGCAACGATCGACGCCTTGCCCGACCTCGCCCGAGCAGCCGCGCGGGAGCCGCTGCTGATCGTGGGGATGTATCGGACCGACGAGATTCCGCGCTCGAGCCCCGTCCGACGCCTGCGCGTCGAGCTGCGACGCGAAGGCAGACTGCACGAGATCGTCCTCGGACCACTCGATGCCGTCTCGACCGCTGCGCTCAGCGCTCGAACCCTGGGCACTCGACCGGACGAGATCCTGGCGTGGCGGCTGTTCGACCGGAGCGAGGGCCTGCCGCTGTTCGTTGAGGAGCTGTCCGCGGCCCTCCTCGCCGACGAGGCGGTCGTGATCGACGACGACGTCGCGACACTGGTCCGCGAGGACTTGCCCATCCCGGAGACCCTCCGCGACAGCATCCTGATCCGGGCCGACGGCATGGCGCCCGCAGACCGCGTAGCGCTTGCGACGGCGGCGCTCCTCGGCGAGGAGCTGGACGCGACACTCGTCGACGAGCTGACGGAGGGGAACGCGGACTGGAGGCGCGCCGGTATCGAGCGCGGCATCCTGGTCGCTCAGGGGGAGGGTAGGATCGCGTTCCGGCATGGTCTCGTGCGCGAGGTGCTGCTCGACGAGCTCTCGCCGTCCGAACGGCGGATCCAGCACCGCGGGATCGCGGAGATCCTGACCGCCCGCGGCGCGGAACCGCTTGTCGTCGCCGACCACTGGCTCCGTGCCGGTGAGACCCATCAGGGCGTCGAGTGGCTGCTCTCGGCGGCTGAGGCGTCGCGCCGCGTCCACGCCTATCGGGACGCGGCGAGTGCCTTCCGGCGAGCGCTTGACGAGGACCGGGGTGCACTCGCGTCCCGGACCGGCGTCATCGAGCATCTTGCCGAGTGTCTCGAGCTTTCCGGAGGGCTCAGTGAAGCGGCGCGGACCTGGGAAGCCGCGACCGCGGCGCGGGCGGCTGACGATCGCCCCGATCTTGCCGGAGAGGATCAGCGGCGGCGAGCGCGAGTGCTCGAGGTCCAGGGCCGCTGGGCGCCCGCCATCGAGGCTCGGATGGCCGCCGTCATCGCCTTCGAGGCGGCGGGGCTTCCCGCGGAAGCGGCGACGGAGCGGCTGGCCGCCGCGGCCCACCTTCGGTCGGCCGCGGATTTCACGGCGGCGCTCGGGCTCCTGGACATTGCGCAGACGGAAGCGCGGACGGCCGGTCGGGTCGACCTCGAGGCGCGCGCGATCGGGCTCGAGGGGAATGTCCTTGCCCGGATGGGCAGGGCCGATCAGGGGCTCCCACGGGTCCGCCGGGGTCTGAATCTGGCGCTCGATGGCGGGTTCACTTCGGCGGCTGCCGAGCTCTTCCAGCGCCTCGCCGATTCCCTTGAGCATGCGGGCAGCTACGACCCGGCGCGGTCCGCCTATCTCGAGGGCGCGGCCTACTGCCGGACACGGGCGATCGAGCCCACGGCACAGCTCTGCCTGGCATGTATGTCGGTGGTGCTGTGGCAGACGGGCCAGTGGTCGCAGGCTGAGCAGACGTCGCGCGAAGTGATCGCCTCGACGGACGCGACGCAGCACGCCCACGCCGTCGCCGAGGGGATCCTCGGGATCGTTGGCGCCTTGCGCGGAAGTGCCGGGCGGGCGCGGCCGCACCTTGAGGCATCCCTCCAGATCGCCCGCCGGATCGAGCTTGCCGCTATGGAGCTCATTTCGAGCTGGGGCCTCGCCATCTGCGACCGCCTCGACGGCGACGAGGCCGGCGCAGTCGACCGGTGCCGTCGGCTCCTCGCTCGCTGGAAGCGTACCGAGGAACGGCACTACGTCGTACCGGCCCTCAGGTGGGCCGCGACGGTGTTCGCCGAGCAGGACGATGCGGCGGGGGTGCGAGCCTGCGCCGACGCGCTCGCGCAGATCGCCGCCCAGACCGCCCAGCCCGAGGTCGTTGCGGCGCTGGCGACGACGCTCGGAGAGGCCGCCTTGCTCGAGGGTGACGTGGCCGCCTCGACTTCGCATTTCGCGAGCGCGCTCCAAGCCATTGCCGTCCGGGACCTGCCACTCGAGCGCGCCGAGATCGGACGGCGAGCGGGGGTCGCGCTGTTCCACGTTGGCCGACGGGACGAGGGAGTGGCTGTGCTGGTCGCGGCTGCCCGCACAGCCCGACGACTGGGGGCCACACCGCTCGGCGTCCGGATCGCGGCGGACATGGCCACCCTCGGCGAACCGGTCGAACGTCGGCTGGGCAGCCGCGAAGCTCGTCGGCTGGCCGACCGAGGCCTGACCCGGCGGGAGCTCGAGGTGATCCGGCACGTCGCGCGCGGCCTTACGAGCCGAGAGATCGGTCGGGCACTGTTCATCAGCCCTCGCACGGTCGAGATGCACGTCGGGAGCGCCTTGGCCAAGCTCGACTGCCGAACACGATCCGAGGCCGTCCAGCGCGTCGCCACGCTCGGCCTGCTGGCAAGCTGAGAACCGAGGCCGTTGTGGAGGCCGCCGCCTCGACGGCCGCTGCTCAGGGGCGGCCAAATCGCGGTCCGGCTCGCCGTTCCTCCGTGGAGTGCGCGTACCGTGCCGTTGACAGCAATCACCAACTTCTGGCGATGGCGGGTTGACCGACAGGCTGCCCTGACGAGGCTCCCCTCGACAAACGCGATGCAGGTGTCGGGGCCTTTCGGCCGAGGCCTGCGTCCGAGGACCGGAGCAAGACAGTCCTGACCAAGCGCGGCGACAACAAGAACACGGGCATGGACGTCCTCGTCCAGGTCGAGGGCGTCGAGCACGCCATCACGAACGCCGGACCTGACAGCAAGACGGCCGTCCACTGGACGCGCGCCGTCGTCCTTCCGGCATGCGCGTCGGCGGTGTGGACTACCCGCGCGCCGCGCCCGATGGATCCGCGGTCGCACCTCCACGGCGTCTACCACGCGGTGGTGCGCCGTTGGGGCGAGGGCTTCGAGGTGTCCCTTCGGCTCGAGCTTGTCGACGAGGGCATGTCGGACACCGGTCCGACGCGGAGCTTCGTCTCCGAAGTCGTGGCCCATGCGTACGCGATCGCGAAGATCGGGGACATGATCGGCACGGGCGCGATCGCGTTCGGCAGCATCCTCGGACAGGAGCAGGAGCACTGGATGAACCGCCGGATCGCCGGGCTCGCTGGCGGACCGCATCGGGCCGGGTAAACCGCGGAAGATGGTCCGAATCGGCCGTTGGTGGAAATGACGAAGTGGTGGGCGACACTGGACTCGAACCAGTGACCTCTTGCATGTCAAGCAAGTGCTCTAACCAGCTGAGCTAGCCGCCCGACGGATTGCGCTCATTGGAGCACAGAGCCGAGAGTTGTCCCGGTGGCTTCACCCACACGGCCCTGAATAGCGCATCCGGCTGGGTGTCGTCGCCTGGCACGAGGTTCCCGAACCGATGGTGATCGAAGCCACCGCCAAGTCCGCAGATCCTACCACGAGCGCCGACGCACGCACTCACTGGAGGTCGGCGTCGAGTCGACACCGAATTGGGTGAGCTCAGCGACGATCTGCCGACCCGGTCCTCGCGAGCGTCTCGCCGAGCCAGCGCGGCTGTTGCCCACCTGCGGTCACCGGGACCGGCACGATTCGACTGCCAGCCGACAGCTGCTCGCCGCCGGCGGCCAGCGTTTCCGGTGGCGCCAGGACGTACCACCTGGAGATTCCAGGGAACCGGCCTGCGTCGCGGATCGTGGCCTGCAGGGGCTCGTTCCCGGGTTCCAGCCAGGTCGACACCACCAGCGCATCACCCTCGGCATGGATCACGGGGCTCGCGGCCAGCATTCGGCGCACCGCGGCCTGGCGGATGTCCAGGAACATGTGCATGACCCCGGTGCCGGGCTCACGGGTGAGTATCCCGCCCCACTTCGCCTTGAACCACACCGGGCCCCTGCCGAGAAACGGCAAGCGACCGGCCGAGGGTCGCCCGGTCTCGGCCCAGTTCCACGGCGCGCTCGAGGCTGCGCACGATGAGCGCTGCGATCACCCGCTTCTGACGCACCGCGTCGTCCGCGTCGCGGATGCCAAGACCTATCAGCGCGTAGCTCGTCTCGCGGGGGATGTTGAAGATGCCGGCGACCCACTCGCCGTCGATATCCGCGCAGACCAGCTCGCCACCCAGGCTCGAGCATGGTCTTCAGCGACGCGACCTCGCCGTCCTCCGGAAACTGGTGCGTCACGAGAGGGGTGTAGTGCCGGGCGTGGAATTCGCGAACGGCGTCCGGATCGCTGGTGATCCGGTAGCTGAAATTCGCTCGGCGGATGCGCCTGAAGTCCTCCCGTGTGGTCGACGTGAGGAGCTGCCCGCGCAGGACGTCGAGGTCGGTGGGCAGATCCCTGTGGATGTCGACGAGCATCGGCACCGCGATGGCGCGCTGCAGAAGATCGCCATACCACGGGTCCGGCTCCGGAAGTACCAGGATTGGGAGCCCACCGGCACCGGCGATGTCGGCGATCCGGCGGGGAATGCGCTGACGCCAGACGCGGCCGCGGGAGACCGGGCGGAGATCCTCTCCGCTGAAGAAGGCAGCGATGCTCGGCGCGCGTGACTCGACGCCGGCGAACCAGGTCATGCCAAGGCTCCCCTCAAAGAGCCGCACTGACCGGAACGTGCCTGTGCAATACCGTCCGGGCGGCACCCGGCACTGGGCGGACGGGATCCAGAACGGTCCCGGCAGCGTGCTGGACGGACCGCATTGCCCGAGATGCCCGGCTCATCAGCGACCTCACCGGCGGCAAGGCGTGCTCGTTGCCGGATGCGCCCGATCCGGGTGGCCGGCATCGCGCTCGCCCCGTGCGTAGTCATTCGACTCGGCGATGTCCGTCGCAAACCGCCAACGAAAGTGAGGACCTGCAGCGCCGGTCATTGTCTGCTCAAGTTTCGTCACGGCAAAGCCCTTTGTTCCGCCCGGGCAACCGACAGGGACTTCGGACTCAACCAGCGCTCTCCGGTTCCGCGCTCTCGCAGAGCAGGATCCTTTCGCGGCGCTTCACTCGGGGCGTGCCTCACAGGCGGGGGCTTGCACGCAAAGGTTCGGGAGGCAGTCCAAGCACGTGCTCCAACCCGCTGAGCTAGCCGCCCAACGTCGCCGGTTCCCCGGTTCATTGGCCTCGGATCCGGTGGCTCGCGGGTGTTCCATGTCCGCGCCGAAGCCGCGGCCGCAGGATCGAGGAGCCAGCGGCGACGCGCATCATACCCCGGCCGTGCCGGAACCCAATAGGGCGGCCACTCAGCGCGGGATCGGCAGCCTCGACTCCAGGATCGCGGCCAGCGAGGCCGCGAACGTGGCGGTCAGATGGTGGTCGTCGCGATAGACGATCATCCCGCGCACGACCGGCTGGCAAGGATCCCCCGGGCAGATGGCATCCGACAGGTCGATCAGCGTCGCGCCCGAGGCCTTCGCCGCTGCGCGTTCGCGGACCAGGTGCTGCCGGCCGAAGGCGGCCAGCCGCGACGTCGCGCACCGGGTGATGTCCTGGGCGTGCGCCGACAGGCAGACCGGCACGTCTGTCGCCGCCGCGGGCGTGTCGGCGAGGATCGCGATCCGGCCCGGGATCTGGCGAAGCAGTCGGGCCATCGCTTCGCCCTGGCGCGTCGGGTCCTCGTCGATCGTGTTGACCGTCGGCAGCCATCGATCCGACGAGACGATCACGAGGTCCGGCCGCTCGGCGATGAGCCGCTGGATGACGAGCGGACGCCATGCCTCGCATTCCGTGTACTCGCGCTTGAGCAGCGGCGAGAAGATGGGCAGGTCGACGAACACGCACGACGCCTTGACGAACGTGATGAGGCGCCAGCCGTTGGCGTTGGCGATCTGCTCGACGGCCGGGAACCAGTGGGACGCGTGCGAGTCGCCGACCAGGGCGACGGTGAACGACCCGTTCGGGTCGCCGTAGGTGCAGTCCTTCGGCGTGCTGCCCTTGAGGCTGCTGAAGCAGCCGTCCGCGATCAGGCGCTCCTTGTCCTCCCTCGCGCCGACCAACGGCGGTCGCACCCCGGCCGGCAGGACCCATGGATGGGGCGCCGGCGAATCGGCCGGGATCGGCAGCGGCGAGCCCGGCGGCAACGCGCTCCCGGACGGCTGGGCCGGCACGGACGGCGTCGGATTCGCGGGCATCGTCGGCGTGGGCGAGGTGGCGGGCCGGCTCGTCGGCGGGGCGGTCGAGGCGTTGGCGGCCGCACCATCGGACGGTGACGGCCCGGCGGTCGTCGGAGGCGCCGCTGACGGGGTCGAGACCTCGGCCGCCGGCTCGGCGCCGGCCGCCCGGACCTGGGCGAGGCGGTCCTCCCCGATTCCCACCGCCAGCACGGCGACGGCGATCGCGGCGGCGACCGCGGTGGCGAGCACGGGCCGCGGCCGGAAGGTCGACAGCGACCCGTGCCAGAAGGGTTCCTCGATGAATCGCCAGCTGATCGCCCCCACCACGATCGACACGGCGGCGAGCCCAAGCCGCGCCTCGATCGGCAGGTCGATCCCCATCGCCAGCGCCGGCAGGGTCAGGATCGGCCAGTGCCAGAGGTACAGCGAATACGAGATGCGGCCGATGAACCGCAACGGACGCCAGCCGAGCAGCTGGGCGGTCCCGAGCCCGCGTCCTCCCGCCACGATCAAGGCGGCCGCTCCGCCGGCCGGCAGCAGCGCCCAGAGGCCCGGGTAGGGACTCGCCGGATCGATGAGGACGAAGGCCGCCCCGAGCAGGCCCAGTCCGAGCCAGCTCACCGGCGCCGCCAGCCAGCGTGGCAGCTGCGAGCCCCGCGCCATCGCGACCGCCAGCAGCCCGCCCAGCGCCAGCTGCCAGACGCGGCTCGGGAGCGAGTAGAACGCCCAGGGCTCGATGGCGTCGGTCAGCCAGACCGCGAAGGCGAGCGACGCGACCAGGAGGCCCGTCATGAGGATCCCGACCTTCAGCCGCGACCGGAGCGACCCCAGCGCCAGGATGAGCAGGCCCGGCCAGACGAGGTAGAACTGCTCCTCGACCCCGAGCGACCAGAAATGTCGGAACGGGGACACATCCGTTTCGGCGAAATAGTCGGTCGACTGGAGGGCGAACCGGATGTTGCCGATCGACAGGGCGGACGCGGCGCCGTCCTGTGCGATCCCCGGGACCTGCAGGGGCGCTAGGAAGACCGCCGCCAGCACGACGGTGACGGCCACGGTCGTCAGTGCCGCCGGCAGGATCCGGCGCATCCTCCGCGAGTAGAAACGCCCGAGGTCGATCCGGCCGGTCGTGGCGTGCTCGCGAAGCAGCAGGCCCGTGATCAGGAAGCCGGAGACGACGAAGAAGACGTCCACGCCCGTGAACCCGCCGCCCGCGATCGGCAGGCCGACGTGGAACCACAGGACGGCGAGGACGGCGATCCCCCGGATGCCCTCGATGTGCGGCAGGAAGCCCGTTGACTGCCCGGATGCGTCGCGACTCGAGATGGAGCGGAACCTCAGATGCGCGAATTGGCAAGGCTGTTGAGACGTGCCGGTCGTCCGGGCGTGATGCACCGGACGGTCTCTCCAGCCCTCTGGGCGGCAGGGTACGCCCATCGCCGGAACGTCATCATTGGCCGATGCCCACGGCGCCCGACTACGAGCTGGTCGATTTCGGCGGCGGCGCACGGCTCGAGCGGTTCGCCGCACGGCTGGTCGACCGGCCCCATCCGGGCGCGCTCGGCTCGCGCGCCGGGATCGCGCCATGGCAGCGCGCCGACCTGCGGTTCGATCGGGATCGCGGCTGGAGCGGCCCCGGCCTGGCGGCGGGCGCGTGGTTGTTCGAACACGAGGGCCTCCGGCTCGAGCTGCGACCGACCGACGCCGGCCAGGTCGGTCTCTTTCCCGAGCACCTCGGCACGCTCGAGTGGCTTCGAGCGCGGATCGACCGGCGACTGACGGCCGGCCGGTTACCCGAGGTCCTCCACCTGTTCGCCTACACGGGCCTGGCGACCCTGGCGATGGCCGGCGCCGGCGCCCAGGTGACCCACGTGGACGCGTCAAAGCCCGCGGTGGCCTGGGCACGACGCAACGCCGAGCTGTCCGGGCTCGCGGATCGCGCCGTCCGCTGGATCGTCGACGACGCCCTCGCGTTCACCGAACGGGAGGTTCGCCGGGGGCGGGCGTATGACGGGATCGTCCTGGACCCACCCACCTACGGTCATGGTCCCGGCTCCCGGTCGTGGCGGCTGGACGACGGCCTGCCCCGCCTGCTGGCGGCGTGCGCCCGGGTCATCACGCCCGGCGGGTTCGTGCTGCTGACGGCCCACACCCAGGGCTTCGAGGCCGGGCGGCTGGCGCAGCTCCTGGGCACGCAACTCGGGCCAGCGCCCCTGGTCATCGATCGCGGCGAGCTCGGGGTGACGGCGGCCGGCGGGCGGATCCTCGAGCTCGGCGCCTTCGCGCGAACGAGCGGCGGGGCATGATGTCTCCGATGCCCTCCCCCACCCCGCCGATCCTGACCAGCGTCGCCAACCCGAGGATCAAGGCGGCGTTCGCCCTGCGCGAGCGGCGCGATCGCGATCGCGCCGGACTGACCCTGGTCGACGGGGCCCGCGAGCTGCGCCGTGCGCTCGACGCCGGGGTCGCCGTGGTCGAGGCGTTCGCCTGCGAGCCGCTCCTGGCAGGCCCCGACGCCCGGCTGGTCCTCGACCAGCTGCGCAGTCGCGGGACCCCCCTCCAGCCGGTCAGCGAGGCGGTCTTCGCCAGGCTCGCGTTCGGGCAGCGCGCCGAGGGCCTCGTCGCGGTCGTCCGGATCCCGTCCGCGTCGCTCGACGATCTGACGGTGCCGGATCGGCCGCTCGTCGTGGTGGTCGAAGCCGTCGAGAAGCCGGGCAACCTGGGGGCGATCCTGCGGTCCGCCGACGGCGCGGGTGCCGATGCGGTGATCGCGGCCTCGCCGCGGACCGACCTCTTCAATCCGAACACCATCCGGGCGAGCGCCGGGACGATCTTCGGCCTGCCGCTTGGCGCCGGCAGCACGGACGAGGCGGTGGCCTGGCTGGTCGAACGCCGGATTCGTCTCGTGGCCGCGCGCATCGACGCGGAGACGGTCTACACCGACGCCGACCTGACCGGGCCCGTGGCGCTGGTCGTCGGCGCGGAGGCCGAGGGGCTCTCGGACGACTGGCGCGGGCCGGGGATCGTCGCTGTCCGGATCCCCATGCTGGGGATGGCCGACAGCCTGAACGTGTCGGTCAGCGCCGCGATCCTCCTGTACGAGGCACGACGGCAACGGGATCGAACGTCGGACGACAGCCGGCGAGACGCAATGGTGAGGACCTGATGGACACCTTCGACTTCGTGATCATCGGCGCCGGCCCGGCCGGCGAGGCGGCCGCCTACAAGGCGCGCGAGCTGGGCGCCTCGGTCGCGATCGTCGACCGGCGCTGGTTCGGCGGGAGCTGCCCGCACATCGGCTGCCTGCCGTCCAAGTCGCTGCTCGACGGCGCGGCCCGGCACGCCGCGAACCCGGCGACCTACGGGTGGCCGGACGCGTCGGCCCAGCGCGACTACATGGTCAACCGGCCGGCGGACGCGGAGGAGCCGGACGACAGCAGCCACGTCCGCGGACTGCGCGACGCCGGATGCGTCACGTACCGGGGCAGCGCGAGCATCGTCGGCGTCGGCCGGGTGAACGTGAGCCACGACGGGGCCACCCGGCACCTGGCGGCGACCAACGTCGTCGTCGCGGTCGGGTCCTACTCGCGGCAGCCGCCGGTCGATGGAATCGCCGACATCCCCACCTGGACGAACCGCGAAGCCACGCTCACCCGCGAGCTGCCCGGGAGCCTGCTGGTGCTCGGCGGCGGTCCGACCGGCTGTGAGCTGGCCCAGGTCTACGCGCGGTTCGGCGTGCCGACGTCGATCGTCCAGTCGGGACCGCGCCTTGCGCCGACCGACCACCCGCGCAATTCCGACGCGATCCGGGCGGCGCTCGAGCGCGACGGGGTCCTCGTTCGGACCGGCGTCCGTGCCCTCCGGGTTCGCGCCGGCGCCGGCCGCGATGGCGCGCACGTGATCGAGCTCGACGACGGATCGACGGCCGAGGGCCACGCGATCCTGCTGGCGGTCGGGCGCGCCTTCCCGATCGACGCCCTGGGTCTCGAGCACTACGGCATCGACACGAGCGGGCGAGCGCCCTTCGCACGTGACGGGCGCCTGCGGATCGCCGACGGGTTGTGGGTCATCGGCGACCCGGCCGGACCCGAGCTCCACACGCACCAGGGCCACTACCAGGGCGAGCTGGCCGTCCGGATGGCGCTCGGCGAACGGATCGTCCCCGACTACCGGGCGCTGCCGCGTGCGACGTACACGGACCCGGAGGCGGCGTTCGTCGGCGTCACGCTCGAGGGCGCCCGCGAAGCCGGGCTCGATGCGTTCGAACTGGTCGCCGAGTTCGCGAAGAGCGCCAAGGGCTACGCGGTCCAGGCCAGGCTCGGCCACGTCACGATCGTCGTCGACCGCGCCAGCCGCGAGCTCGTGGGTGCCGCGATGGCGTGCCCGGACGCGTCGGCCGCGATCCACGAGTGCGTGCTGGCGATCCGGGCCCGGGTCAAGGTGGACGTGCTGGCCGAGACCATCCACGCCTTCCCATCGACCTCGCGAATCCTCAACGGGTTGTTCGCGGATGCGAGGCGCGAGCTCGACGGCAGCACCCGCTGACGGACACGGCAGGGTCCGCGGCCTCGTCGGGCGTCAGCCGCCGGCAGCGGTGTCTGCCCGCCGCTCAGGCCTCGAACACGACCTGCCCGTCCATCACGACCAGCGACGGGCGCGCCCTGGCCAGTGCGCCGCCTGGCTCGACCGGCTCGCGGAGGGCGGCCGCCGGGAGGACGACCACGTCGGCTCGCTGGCCGACCGTCAGCCTGCCCCGATCCGCTTCACGGGCCGACACCGCCGGGTCGACGCACGCCGCACGCAACGCCCGGTCGAGACCGAGCGCCTCCGCCGGGGCGAAGTCGGGCGAGCCCGCCGGCCAGCGCGGGTCCACGCGACGCACGGCCAGGGCAATCCCGGGCCACGGATCGAACGATTCGACGGGCGCATCCGTCCCGAACGCAAGCACCGCGCCGGTCCGCGCGATCGAGCCCCAGGTGTAGCCGCTCCGCTCGGCGCGAGCGCCCCACAGCCGCCGCGCCTGGGCCGCGTCCGTCCCGAGATGGACCGGCTGGACACTGGCCGCGATCCCGGCGGCCGCGAAGCTGGAGCGGTCGGCCGGGTCGAGCAGCTGGACGTGTTCGATCCGCGCCATCAACGGGACGCGGGCGGCGGTCGGCGCGAGAATCTCCAGTGCGGCCCGGACGGCCGCGTCGCCGATCGCGTGGATCTGCGTGGCGATCTCGACATCGGCGGCTCGCTCCACCAGCTCGGCAAGGCCGTCCGGCTCGGTGATCCACACGCCGCGGCGCCGTTCCGGCGGGAGCGGGCGGTCGGGCTCCGGCTCGATGTCCTCGAGCAGAGCCGCCGTTCGCGACCCGAGCGAGCCGTCTGCGAAGAGCTTGAGCCAGCCGACCCTGGCGCGGCTTGACGGATCCTCGCCGAGCGGGTCGCCGCTGCGGATCCCGTGGGCGGCGGCGAACGCCAGGCCGTCGTCGCGCAGCGAGGCATGAACCCGGACCGGCAGGCGGCCGGTGTCGGCGAGGTGCCGGAACGCCGGGAAGGACCAGCTCAGGTCCGGGTCCGGGGCGAGGCGGCCCGGATCGTGGACGGCGACGATCCCCAGGCTGAGCAGCTCGCGTCCGACGGCGAGCAGGGCCGTCTCCAGGGCCGCCTGCGCGATGGCCGGGACATGCATCGTCACCAGCCGCCCTGCGGCCTCGTACAGGACGCCCTCGGGCTCCCCGGCCCCGTCGCGTCGGATCACGCCGCCCGCCGGATCCGGCGTCGTGCGGTCCACGCCCGCGGTGGCGAGCGCCGCGCGGCTGGCCAGGAGCGCGTGGTGATCGTGCGCCCAGATCGCGCACCGACGTCCCGGCGCGACCGACTCGAGATCGGCTGCCGTGGGCCAGCGGCCCCATCGGTCGGAATCCCAGCCGTGGCCTTCGAGCCATGCGTCCGGATCGGCCAGGCGGTCGTTGGCCGCGCGGATCCTGGCGAGTCCGTCGGCGAGCGTCGCCGCGTCGGACAGGTCGACCTGGCGCGTGGCGACCGCGCACTGCGCGTAGTGGAGGTGCGCGTCGGTCAGGCCGGGCACCGCGACCTCGCCGGGTTCGAGCGTGATCCGCTCCGTGTGCGGGTCGGCGCGCGTCTCGAGGGCCACTTCGCTCCCGGCGAACGCGACCCGGCCGTCCCGGATCCCGATGGCCTCCACCCACCCGAACCCGGCCTCGCCGGCGAGCGTCGCGATTCGTCCCGTGATCAGGGCGTCGAGCGGCATGGGGTCAGTTGCCGGCAGGACTGCCGGGATCGGCGAGCAGGGCGACGAGGCCGTCGCGCTCGAGCCCGGCACCGAGCCCGAGCGCGAGCGCGACCCGCGCCTTGAGCGCGCACAGGTGGCCGACCGGCAGGGCCCCGGCCCGGATCCAGTTCGCCCCGCCACCCGGGAAGGCGTAGCCCGCCGTCGCGCGGCCCGACGGGCAGCGGGACGCGAGGGCCACCGGGATGCCGGCACGGATCGCCCGCTCGGCGGACGCGAGCAGGTCCGGTGACGTGTTCCCGGAGCCGGTCGCGGCCACCACGATCCCGTCCGCTCCGGTGTCCAGGGCCGCGTCCAGCAGCCGGGCGTCCATGGCCACGGTCGCGGTCAGGAGGTGAACACGCTCGGCCGCGCGGTCGGTGGCGACGTGGCGCCGACCGGCGCGAGCGCGCAGCAGGGTCACGCCGCCCGCCCCCACGCGCCCGAGCGACCCGCCGTTCGGGCTGGTGAACGTGTCGAGCGCGGTCGAGTGGAGCTTGGTGACGTCGTCGGCCGGCTCGATCGTGCCGCCGAGCGATACGA
Source organism: uncultured Chloroflexia bacterium (assembly GCA_963806175.1). GTDB lineage: Bacteria > Chloroflexota > Limnocylindria > Limnocylindrales > CSP1-4 > SPCO01. Next base: position 909,554 of record CAWDXA010000011.1, on the reverse strand, counting down.
CGACCCCGAGGCCGCTCGCCGCCGGGGACGCGGCGATCCGGACGGCGTCGCGCAGGTTGGCCGGCCCGTCGAACCCCGCCTCGTCGGACGAGCGCATCGCGCCGGTGACCACGAGCGGCTTGTCACCGCGCAGGACCAGGTCCCAGCAGAAGCTCGTTTCCTCGATCGTATCCGTCCCCTGGACGACGACGGCCCCGTCGACCGACGGATCCCGGAGGGTGGATCGGACGATCTCCGCGATCTCGAGCAACTGGGGAAAGGTGAAATGGCTGGCCGGGATACGGCCGCGGTCGATGGCGACCACCTCGGCGATGTCGTCCAGCCCCGGCGTGCTGGCGAGGATCGCGGCGCCATCGAGCACCGGGACGTTGCCACCGGCCGCCGGATCGAACACCGTGCTGATGGTGCCGCCCGTGAACACGACCGCGATCCTGGGCATCGACATCGGCCTCGCTCAGTCCCGATCTGTCGGGTCGGACGGCCCGGAGCGTTCGAGGGTGTCCGGAGCCGGCGTCGGTACCGCCGGCGGGGCCGACGTCGGCATGGGTGACGGGGCAGCGGCCGAAGGCCCCCCCGATCCGACCGGTTCCTCCCACCTCGACCGGTCGGCTCCGAGCGCGGCGGCGATCGGGTCCACGGCGCGCGGGTCCGCGGCCGGTCTCGCATCGGACGCGAGCAGGGGCCCGCGCCACGCCACCGAGGCCAGGCCCGACAGGAGGACGGCCGCCGCGACGACCACGATCACCCAGGTCGTGCCGATCAGGTCGGAGATCGGGCCGACCACGATGATCGGCAGGAAGCTGGCGACCGACACGAGCATGTTGAGCACACCGAACACGCGGCCCCGGACGTCCTCGGGCAGGTCCTCCTGGAGCTGGGTCTGCGACGGGATCGCCACGAACCCGTAGGCGATCCCGGCGAAGAACGCGATGACCACGACGACCGCCAGCAGCGAGGTCACGCCACTCAGGTCGATGCCGCCGGGCCCGTCGGCCCGCTGGAGGAGCCGGCTGATCGGGCCGGCGCTCGCGAGCGCCGCGAGCAGCACGCCCAGCACGATGAGCCCGCCCTCGATCACGCGCCGCCGTGGCAGGTAGCGTCCGTAGGCATTGAGCAGCAGGATTCCGGTCACGATCCCGAACCCGAGCGGGAGGACGACCACGGCGAAGTCCTTGGCGTCGAGGCCGAGCGCCGACTGGGCGAAGTCCGGACCAAGGACGCCGAGCACGCCAACCAGCGAAGCGGTGATCCCGAGGTACAGGAGCGACCAGCCGACCGTCCGGTTGAACCGGATGAAGTCCAGGCCTTCGCGCAGCTGGGCGACGATGGACTCGACCGCCCGCTCCGTCTCGCCCACCACGACCGTGCCCAGGCGACGTCCGTCGCCGTCGGCCTCGCCGGCGCCCGGTGGCGAGGGTGGCAGCGTGAAGCAGAACACGGCCGCGAGGAAGTACAGGGCGGCCACGATCAGGATGACCGCTTCCGGGTTGGCCACGTTGACGACGAGCGGGCCGAGCAGCGCGAACCCGAGCGCGAATGCCGCGTTCAGCGTCAGGGTGAAGATCCCGTTGGCCGCCAACAGCTGGGCCCGCGGCAACAGGACCGGGATCATGGCGGCCTCGGCCGGCGCGAAGAAGACGGTGACCGTCGAGACCGCAACGTTGAGAAGGAGGATCAGCGCGAGGTTGGTCCCGACGAGGTAGAGGGCCACGAACGAGATCCCGCGCAGCACGTTCGTCGCCACCAGGATCACCCGGCGATCGATCCGGTCGACGTAGACGCCGGCGACCGCCGAGAAGACCACCGCCGGCACGAGGAAGCTCAGGATCAGCAGGCTGACTGCGGTGTTCGACTGCGTCGAATTCACGACGATGACGGTCAGCCCATACAGGACCATATTGCCGCCGACCTGTGTCGCGGCCTGCGACAGCCACAGGCGCAGGAAGGCACCGTTGCGGAAGACCGAGATCGCGCTCGCCGTCAGGTCGTCGCCCGGGCCGGCAGACGCCGCAGCGGCCCCCGACGTCACGTGGCCGCGTCCCGCCGCGGAGGGACGACCGCGGCGCTGAGGACGGGGTCGCCGCGTGACACGAACGCCACCAGCCGCCGCTCCACCAACCGGCGTTCGAGCAGGACATGACGCCCGCAGGCCTGGCAACGCAGCCCGATGTCGGCCCCGAGGCGGTCGACCAGCCAGGTGTCGCCGCCGCACGGATGGCGTCGCCCGAGGCGGAGGACGTCGCCTAGGAGCAGCGCGAGGACGGGCGTGTCGGGCATCGGGCCGGTCAGGGTATCAAAGGCGCGGGTGTCCATGGGCCGGGACGAGATCGCGGTTCGTCGCCGGCAGCTCGATCCGGTCGACCGGCGTGACGGTGACCGTGACGTCCGGGTCGGTGGCGGCGAGCTGCGCGATGATGCCGCCGGACCTGGTCAGCGAGCCGGTCAGCTTGTCGGGGGCGCCGATCGCCGCGAGCTCGAAGGCGTCGCCCAGCCGCGTTCCGTCGACCGCCACCTCCCCCGGCGCCCCGGTGACCACCACGCCCGTGACCACGCGGACCCCACCCGTCCCGATCGCCTCCGCGCCGGCGTTGCGCAGTTCGTTGATCAGTTCCTCCACGCCGAACCCGTCGATCGGTCCGCTGATCGAGATCGTCACACCGGGCCCGCCCACCGGGTCGAGCCCGGCGTAGGCCCGGATCCGGCCCAGCTCGGATCGCAGCTCGTCGACCGATACTTCGCCGCGGGCCGTGTTCTGGTTGAGCGTGCCCAGCTCGCGCTCGAGCGACGAGACCTCCCCGCGCAACTGGTCGTTCCGGGCGTTCTGGTTCGCGACGAGGGCCGTGAGGTCCTGCGGCGACAACTGGGCGAGCCCGCCCCCGGCGCCCGCCTGCGACCGGAGCTGGACGACCACGAGCACGCCCAGCACCAGGGCGACGGCGGCGATGGTGAGCTGGCTGACGCGTCGATGCATGGTCAGCTGCCCGGGCTCGGGACCGGCGAGACCGGCGGAGCCGCTGACGGCGAGGCAAGCGGCCGGGCGTAGCGCAGGGTCACCGTGCCGACGAAGGCCGGCAGGTCGACCGACGGCGGCTCGGCGAAGGACAGGCGGATGCCGTAGCCCTCGGCCCGCGACCGGACGAAGTCGATGAACCCCGGAGACGAGCTCAGCCGCTGGTACAGGTCGGGTGCACCGAGGGCGGTCACCTGGTAGGGCGGCGCGAGATACGCGGAGTTGACCAGCAGCGAGCTGCCGATGTCGATGATCGCCGTGGTCGGGGTCACCCGCTCGTCGTTGACGGCGATGGCCTCGGCGCCGGCCAGCCAGAGCTCCTGTACGACGGTCCTAATGTCGCGCGATCCGACGAGGTAGTCGGATTGGCTGCCGTCCGGCGGAACCGGCTGCTGCGAGTCCTCGAGCTGGAGCACGATGCCCGTGCCCGTGAGCGGGATGAGGCCGGCCGCGATGCGCGCCTGCTCCAGGCCGTCGTTGAGCTGGCGGACGAGGTCAGCCGACCCGGCCCCCTGGCCCTCCACCTGCTGGATCTGGGCACGCAGCTGGAGGATCCGGGCCCGCAGGTCGTCCTGCTGTGTCTGCAGCTCGGCGGCGGTCTCGAGCAGCGGCGTTCGCTCCTGGGTCGTGTATCGAACGCGCGGACCCTCCGACGACAGCTGGGCGGCGATCAGGAAGCCGAGCGCCAGCAGCGCCGCGCCCAGGGTCACCTGCCAGCTCGGGCGAGTCCGGACCCAGTTGAGGGTCACGCCTGCGGGCCCCCGGCCGGGTGCCGACGCCTGCGCCGCGCGGCGACCACGGCGAGCACGCCGATGGCGATGACGACCACCAGCACGATCACGACGGCGGGCATCACATCCGTGCCGCCGGCCGCGGCAGACGGCTGGGCCGCCTGCGCTGTCGCCACCACCGACCCTCCAGCCGGAGTGGCGGCCGGCGGGGCAGCCTGGCCAGCGCCAGCCAGCCAGGCCGACGGGATCGGGCCGGGCGGTGCCGGCTGCGGGCCGTACCGCGCCGGTGCGTCGGCGCCGAGGCTCGCCAGCCAGGCGGTGCCGAACGCGCTCGCGTCGACGCCGAGCCCGAGCCGGAAGGCCTCGTCGTCGGTCCGTCCGTCCTTGTACGACTTGACCAGGGTGACGACCGCGTCGGTGCCGTACGTTCGGAACAGGAAATCCACCGCCGACACGCTCTCGGCATAGGCCAGGAAGAACCCGTCGGCACTCGTCGGGAACTGGCCGACGAGCCCGTCGAGCGGGATCAGCGTGCCGCCGGACACCGCGTCGGCGACCAGTCCGCGGTCGGACGCGCCGTAGCCCTGGCTCTCGTACACCGCGAGTCCCTCGTTGAGCCAGCGCGGCAGGAAGTGGTACGGATTGCCGGCCGCCGTGTCGATGACCAGGTGGGTCAGCTCGTGCGGGATCACGGTCCCGACCCAGGCATCGTTGATCTGGCTCGGCGGGATCAGCGCGAACAGCGTCCGGATGCCCGCGTCCGCCTCGCCGCCGACGTTCTCGCGGGTCCCCGGTCCCAGCGCGTCATAGAACGCCTGCTGGTCCGCGTAGACGTAGAAGTCGACCGGCTTCGATTCGCTCACCCCGAACAGGTCCGACGCCTTGCGGACACCGTCCTCGCCGATCTGCAGCGCTCGCTGGCCGAACGCGGCGGATCCCTCGTACCAATGGACCCGGACCAGGCTGCCGGCTTCGGTCTGCCAGGCGAAGCGTTCGTCGGCGTAGATGACCCGGAGCTCGGGCCCCAGGACCGTATCAGCCGGGTCGTCGGAGGCGACGAGTCGCCAGCGGGCCACGATGGGCGTGTTCGGTGGGAGGTGCCCGTCGCCCGTCGTGTCCAGGAGATGGCTGAGCGTCGTCGAGCCTGTCGCGGCCGGGGCCGGGAGGACGATCACGGTCGGCCCGATGGCGTCGGCCACCGTCAGCAGCAACTCGACCCGGGCGACCGCCTTGTCGATGCTGACCGGCTGACGGAACTCGACGCCGGTCCCGAAGGTCGACCTGGCGGTCGGTGTCCCGAACGTCGCCCAGGACGCGCCGGCCGCCGTCGGCGCGAGCGCCAGCACGAGGGCCCCGAGGAGCCCCACGACGGACAGACGAAGGGTCAGTCCGCCCATGCCAGTCCTGCCATCCGAACGATGCCGAGACCGTTCTGTGCCGCGCCCAGCAGCCCGGTCCGCGACAGGGCCCAGCCCGGTCCGTAGGCGACCGGGATGACCGGCACGTCGTCGCGCACGATCGACTCGGCCTTGTCGAAGTCGGCCGAGACCGCGGCTGGATCGGTCGCCGACCCGGCCTCGGCGATGGCCGCGTCGAAGGCCGCGGAGCTCCAGCGGCCGTAGTTGGCGGACGCGCCGGTGCCGAGAAGGACGCCCAGGAAGTCGTTGCGTCCCGGGTAGTCGGCCACCCAGCCGAGCGCCCACATCTGGGGCGGATCGGTGGCCAGCCGATCGAAGTAGCCGTCGCCCATCGACTCGAACGAGAGGTGGATCCCGAGCACCCGCTGGACGTCGTCGACGATCGCCTGGTCGAACGGGCCGCCGCCGGTCATCAGCGTCGTCGCGGGGAAGCCGACCCCGCCCGGGTACCCCGCATCCGCCAGCAGCTTGCGCGCTGCCGCCGGGTTGTAGGCCGGCACATAGTCGGCGTCGCTCCGCGCCGGGATGCCGGGCGGCACCATCGAATTGGCCACCTCGAGCGTGCCACCGGAACCCGCCAGCGTGGCCAGCCGCCGCCAATCGACGGCGGCGCCGATCGCGCGGCGGACCCGGACGTCGTCGAACGGCGGTCGCGACGTGTCGAAGCCGTAGTACTCGGTCGACAGCGAGGCGACCTGGCGCAGCTGCGGCCCGAGCGTCCCGTCGTAGGCGATCCACGTCGCGTCGGCGCCGTTGAGCGGCGCGTAGTCGAGCTCGTTCGCCTGGAAGGCGTCGACCTCGCTCCGGCCGCCGAGATCGCCCACGAGCTCGATCGTGCGGACCGCCGGCTGGCCCGCCCAGTAGTGCGGGTTGGCCGTCAGGGTCAACCCCGTGTCCGACCGCCCGCTCAGGACGTACCCGCCGCTGGCCACGAACGACGAACCCGGCTCGAAGCGCCGCCGGATCCGTCCCGACGCCCGGCGGGACCACGGCGAACGTGGGGCCGGACACGATGTTCGGGAAATCGGAGGCCGGACGGACCAGGTCGACGGTCAGGCTGCCCGCCGCGTCGTCGGCGCGGAGGCCGACCGACGCCGGGTCGCGTCGAGCCGCCCCGCAGGTACGCGTCGGCACCGGCGATGTCGAGCGCCAGCGAGGCCAGCGGCGACGGTGCCTGCGGATCGATCAGCCGGAGCCAGCTCCGGACGACGTCCGAGGGACGCAGCGGGCTCCCGTCGGAGAACGTCAGGCCCGGTCGCAGCCGGAAGGTGATCCGGCGGCCGCCCGGATCGAACTGCCAGGACTCGGCGAGCGCGGGCTGCAGGTGGAGATCGCTGTCGAACGTCGTCAGGGACTCGAACAGCTGGGCGCTGATCGCGGCGCTGGCGGCGTCGCCCTGGACCGCCGGGTCGAGCGAGGTCGGTGCTCCCGTCAGGATCCGCACCGTCCGGTCCGACGACCCCGCCGGCGGTCGGCGCACAGGCCGCGATGGTGGCGACGAGCAGGAGAACGGCGACCAGAGGGCGGCGCATCGCGCGGAGTATACGAGCGCTTGCCGGCCGGCCTGCGCCAGGCCGTCGCGGGCAAGCGATGAGGCCTCGCAAGTCCACACCGCCGGGGGAACGATGGACGGGCCGCGAGGCCTCTGCAGCCATCACGACGACCCGTCCGGAACGTCAGGGGCCGCGGGCGGCGATGTCGAAGGATTTCGCGGCCGCCGTACGATGGTCCGGCCGCCATGTCTGCCGAGCCCGTCCTCCGTCTCCGCAACGCCCTGACCCGCCGGATCGAGCCGGTCGAGCCACTGGAGCCCGGGCGCGTCCGGATGTACACCTGCGGACCGACCGTCTACCGGTTCGCCCACGTCGGCAATCTGCGCAGCTTCCTGCTGGCCGACCTCATCCGCCGGGCGCTGCTCTACCACGGGCTGGAGGTGCTGCACGTCAAGAACGTCACGGACGTCGGCCACCTGCGCGACGAGCGGCCCGGCCACGTCGTCGACCCGATGCTCGTCCAGGCCGGTCTCGAGGGCCGGTCGCCGGGCGAGATCGCCGCCGCCTACGAAGCCGCATTCCATGCCGACGAAGCCGCGATCAACATCCTGCCGGCGCACGTCTTCCCGCGCGCGACCGAGCACATCGACGACATGATCCGGCTGGCCGAGGCGCTCCAGGACGCCGGCCACGCCTATGCGACCCCGGAAGGCAACGTCTACTACGACGTCGCGAGCTTTCCCGGCTACGGCCGGCTCTCGGGCAACGCACTGGCGGACCTGCGGGCCGGCCATCGTGGCGACGTGGAGCCCGACAAGCGCGACCCGGCCGACTTCGCCCTGTGGAAGGCCGCCGGCGAAGGGCGGCTGCTGAAATGGCCGACCCCGCGCTGGGGCGAAGGGTTCCCGGGCTGGCACCTCGAGTGCTCGGCGATGTCGATGCGCTACCTCGGCCCGCGCTTCGACATCCACACCGGCGGGATCGACAACGTCTTCCCCCACCACGAGGACGAGATCGCCCAGTCCATGCCGATCGGCGGCGACGTGCCGGCCCGCCACTGGGTCCACGGCGAGTTCCTGCTGATGGACGGCCACAAGATGGCCAAGTCGGCCGGCAACTTCCAGCGCATCACCGAGGTCGTCGAGCGCGGTCTCGATCCGCTCGCCTTCCGATACCTGGCGCTGACCTCCCGCTACGAACGCAAGCTCGGCTACTCGGACCGATCGCTCGCCGCGGCGGCGGCCGGCGCTCGACTCGCTCCGCGGCCGGCTCCGGGCGCTCGGCGCTCCCCCGGCCGAGGGTCCATGGGCCGCCGCCGCCGGCCCTGGTCGCCGGCAGCGCCGGCGACCGCCCCGAGGGCATCGCGCCGCGGCCCGGCCGGCCACGGCGACGGCGCCGGGTTCGTGGCGGGCGACCGCGCCGGCGAGCCCGCGGCGCCGCTGTCGCCCGGCCGGCGCCGCCCTCCACGAGCGCTTCGTCGCGGCGATCGACGACGACCTCGACATGCCGACCGCGCTCGCCCTGGTCCGCGAGATCCTGCGCACGCGCCTCGGCGCAGACGAGCGACGCTGGCTCGTCCTCGACGCCGACGTGGTCCTCGGGCTCGATCTCCACGCGGCCTGGGACGAGTCGGCCGGCGACGCGCTGCCCGACGCGGTCGCGATCCTGGCGGCCGAACGCGACGCGGCCCGCGCCCGCCGCGACTTCGTTCGATCGGACGCCATCCGCGACGGAGCTGGCCGGCCTGGGCTGGGAGGTCGTCGACGGCCCGGGCGGCTCGACGTTGCGGCGGGCCTGACGACCCGGCTCCACCAGCGGGCCGCGACCCGCGCGGGCGGCTCAGCCCGGCCGGGTCAGCAGGTCGCGGCGATCGCGGAAGCGATCGAGGATCCGGTAGAAGTTGCGCTTGCTCTGTCGCTCGCGCTCGGCCTCCGGCAGGCTCGCATAGCCGCGATGCTCGTGGCGCCGAAGCGGCAGGCCGTCGAGGCTGACGGCTCGCCGGGGCGGCATGCCCTCCCGGGCCTCTCGGAGCACGAGGCTCCACCAGATGTCGAGGTTTCGGTAGAACCGGAAGTGCTCGTCGAGCGGGCCACGCGCCGCGTAGTCGGCGCGACGGAACGCCTGGCAGTAGCCCTCGATCGCGTCGACGTCGCCGGCCGGGGCGTCCTCGAACCGTGCGCAGGTCGCCGGACACGATCCCCCACCCACCCGCGACCGCGACCGTGGGGTCGTCGAGCGACGCGGACCAGCGGCGTGACGACGTCGCCGGTCGGCTCGACGCTCGTGTCGAGCAGGACCGCGACCGGGCCGGTGGCTCGTCGCAGGCCGACGTTCGTGGCGGCGGCGTGGCCGAGCCGCTCGCTCGTCCAGACGACCTCGGTCGGGAACAGCATCGGGCGATGCCCGCCCGGGTCGTCGGCCTGACCGGCGGCGAGCCGCCTCCAGCGCCGTCTCCTGCTCGGGCGACGGGCCGTCGGCGACGATCACCACCGACGTGCCCGCCGGCGACGTCGCGCGCAGCCCGGCCAGGGTCCGCTCGAGATCCTCCGGCCAGTCGGTCGCCAGCAGGACCACCGTGGCCAGGCCGACGGCCGACTCGTCGAGGCTGCGACGGGACGCTCTCGCTGGAGCCATACCGGATCCGGTCGCCCTCGACGACGTCGGGCGGCGCCGCCGGCGTGAGCGCGAAGTCGGTGCCGCGATCGACGATCTTCCAGCCGGCGGCCTCGATCTCCATCCGGAGCCGATCGGCTTCCGCCCAGTCGCGGGCTTCGCGGGCACGGGCGCGGGCATGCGCGGCGGACAGCACGCTCGTCGGGGATTCGCTGGCGGGTCACCGACAGAGCATATCCGCGCTCGACGCGACCGCCACGCCGCGACTGCCGGGACCGTCAGGCCGAGGCGCGGCGCCCGTCGTCCTCGTCGTCCGGCTCGGCCGGCGGGACACGCACGACCGACGGTACGCCGGACGGTCGCAGGACGGACCGGTCGTGATCATCACCCTCGTGGTACGGCCTGCGGCCATCGGCCAGATCGACATAGACCTGCTCGTACGCCGACACCATGCGCTCCACGCTGAACCGGGCGATGGCTCGTTCCCGGATCCGCGCCCGGTCCAGGTCGCCGACCAGGCTCACGGCGAGCCTCGCCTCCGACAGGTCGTCGACGAGGAAGCCGTCGACGCCGTGCTCGACGATCTCGACGAGAGCCCCGGCGCGCCTGGCGATGACGGGGGTTCCGGTGGCCAGCGACTCGATCGCCACCAGGCCGAACGGCTCAGGCCAGGCCCCGAGCATCAAGGTCGCCCGCGCGCCGGCCAGGAGGGGGTCGCGTTCGTCCGGCCCGATCTCGCCAAGATACTGGACACCCACTCCGATGGCGGGCCGGATGTGATCGTCCAGGTACCGGCGCTCGGTCGGGTTGAGCGCCTTGGCGGCGATCCTCAGCGGGAATGACGACGCCGAGGCGACCTCGATGGCCTCCGCGATCCCCTTCTCCGGCGTCGCCCGGCCGACGACAGCCAGGTAACTCCCTGGCTCGGCCCCGAACGGCATCGCGCTGAGCGGAAGGCCGTGCGGGATCGTGGCAACCCAGTTGGCAGCGGGGTGCCAGCGACGCTGGCTCTCGCTGATGGCGACGAGCGGAGCCGGTCCGAACGCCAGCACGGCCTCGTACAGGCCCGGCAGGTCGAGCCTGGCGTGGAAGGTCGTGAGGACCGGGACGCGCGCCTCGCGCACGAGCGGCAGGCTCATCACGTCGACGTGCGAGTGGACGATGTCGAAGCGGTCCGCCTGCTCGAGCGCGGCCATGGCCGCGAGCATCCCGAAGACCGCGTTGTCGCCGGTCGACCGGTCGCCCCAGGCGGCCTTGGGCAGGACGGCGACCGTCTCGCTGCCGGCGGTCGAATCGCCCGAGGCGAACAGCGTCACGTGATGGCCGCGAGCGACCAGGCCGTCGGCGAGCGCTGCGACGACGCGCTCCGTGCCGGCATAGCGCGACGGCGGGATCGGAAGCAATGGCGGCGCCACCAGCGCGATTTTCAGGATGCGAGGGTCACCCGGCCGCGAGTCCAGGATCCGGGTCGCATCGTCGAGGCGGCGTTGCGGGACGGGGATGGTCTGGGAACCCGGCATGGACGAGACCTCGACTGCGAGTGCATACGCTATGCCAACCATGGCCATGTTGCATGTGAGCCCGCGGCCCGGTAACGCTCGGGTCTCCGCTACAGACTGACGAGGACGTCATCGCGGTGATGAAACGGATCCAGTCGGTGGCGTTGCAAACACGACACGAGCGCTCCGCGGCGATCGTGCGGGTGAGGTCACCCAGCGAACCGCAGGCCGGCCGCGATCATCGACTCGCCGAAATCGGCACCGCCCGGCCGAGCAGGTACCCCTGCCCGGCATGGATGTCGAGGCTCACGAGCGTCGAGAGCTCCAGCTCGGTCTCGATCCCCTCGGCAACCAGCAGGCAGCCCTGCGAGTTGGCGAAGTGCCGCAGCCCGGCGAGCAGCGCCTGTCGCGCCGGATCGGCGTCGATGCCGGCGACGAGCGACCGGTCGATCTTCACGACATGGGGTCGGAGTTCCACGATGTGACGCAGGCTGGCGAAGCCGGCCCCGGCATCGTCGACCGCGATCTGGACGGTCGGACCCAGCGCCGCGACCGCGCCCCGGAACGCTTCGTAATCGCCGATGACCTCGTGCTCGGTGACCTCGAGCATGAGCCGGCCGGGGAAGCCGGCGATCATCGTCCGCAGGGGCTCGCCGGCCAGGATCAGCGCGGGCGAGACGTTCACATTGACCCACGACACGGGCGGGAGCGCCGTCGCCGCCGCCAGTGCCGCCCGGAGCGTCGCCACTTCGAGATCCGCGCCGAGCCCGAGCGCTGCGGCGGTCATGAACTGGGTGTCCGGAGCCATCCCGTCATCGAACCGCGTGAGCGCTTCGTAGCCGATCACGCCCAGGCTTCGCAGGTCGATGATCGGCTGGAAGACGGGATGGAAGGACGCCCGGGCGATGGTGGCCTGGAGGAGCTCGCGGGAGCGGCTGCGCTGGACGCGCGACGCCAGCGAGGGGCCCAGCACGGCTCCGGCGATCGAGGCGAACTCGACCAGTGCCGGGAGGCGCTCGGCAAGCCGGTTGGATGCGTCCGCCCCGGCTGCCCCGAGCTCGAGCAGGCCCACCACCTCCTGTTCCACCCGGATCGGCGCGAAGGCCAGCGCGCGGATGTCCAGGTCGCGGAATTCCTTGCCGAACGGTTGACGTTCTTCCGCCGGCCAGCTTTCCACCCACGGGCCCTCCGACGCGCGCGAGCGGAGGTGACGCGTGCGTGCCTCACTGACCAGCCTGTGCGAGATCTCGCGGCCGCTGGATGCCGCGGCGCCGAGGGAAGTCGCCCGCCGGTCGGAATCGAACGCAATCATGATGGCGACGTGAGCCTCGGGCAACCGCACGATCTGGTGGCAGATGGCGTCTGCCGTCTCCTCCGCCGTCGCGTCGGCATCCAGCCGGGCGAGCGCCTGCGCGATCTGGGCACGCTCCTGGGCCCGTGCCTGCTCCCTGGCCTGGGCGGTCCGCTCGAGGGTGACGTCGCGCTTGACGGCCACGAACGCGGTGATGGCACCCGCGTCGTCGTGGACGGGCGAGATCACGCTTTCCTCCGTGAACAGGGCGCCGTCCTTGCGCTTGTTCACCACGTCGCCGACCCAGGGTCGTCCGTCGAGCAGCGTCTGCCACATCGTCTCGTAGAAGGCCCGGTTGTGGTGTCCGCTCTGGAGGAGCCGCGGGTTGCGGCCGAGCACGTCCTCGGAGCTGTAGCCGGTCACGTGCTCGAAGGCCGGGTTCACGTACAGGATCCGGCCCTCGACGTCGGCGACCAGGATCGAGTCCGCCGATTGGTTGATCGCCGTCGTGAGCTGGCGGCGCGCGGACTCCGCCTGCTCGGCGAGCGACCTCGTGCGAAGGGCCTCGACGCCGTACGACAGGTCGGCGGCGAGTTCCTCCAGGAGCGCGACCTCTTCGGGCCCGAAGGCCTCGCGTTCGTCGGCATAGATCGTCAGGGCACCCAGGACGCCGTTCGGGCCGAACAGCGGAAAGGCCGCGGACGACAGGTACCCGCGTCGCGACGCGAGATCGCGCCACGATGCCATCCTCGGGTCCGTGCCGATGCTCTGGCTGACGATCGTTCGGCCTTCGCGCACAGCAGTCCCGGTCGGCCCCTGTCCGTCGGGGACGTCGTGCCAGCTGATCCGGATCGCGCCGAGGTAGCCGTCCTCGTGGCCGGCCATTGCCACCGGCTCGACGGTGCCACCGTCATCGTCGCGGCGGTAGCCGACCCAGGCGAACCGGAAGCCGCCCTCGACGATCGCCGCGCGGCAGATCGCCTCCTGGAGCGGCACTTCGTCAATGGCCCGCACCAGCGCCTGGTTGGCCGCACCCAGCGTTCGCTGGACGCGGGAGACCCGCTGGAGTCGTGCCTGCATTCGATGCTGCTCGAGACTGAACCCCCGCAGGAGCACGCCCATCAGCAAGCCTGTCACGATGACGAACAACCAGCCCTTGATGGTCTGGGCGATGGCCAGCTGATCGGGGTCCACGGGCAGCGAGGCCACGACTTGATCGCTGATGGCGATCCAGGCTCCGGCTACCACGATGTAGACGAGAACGATGTTGCGGGGCGAGAACGTGTGCCACCCGCCTGTCGAATTGGGCTCGGCAGTCTGCGAGGCAGAATGGGTCATCACGACCCCCAACCCTGACGCTCATCCCCCGGGATGGCTATGACCCCATCGTACGCGTGTGCGGTGCGATCCGGTAGGTCGAATACCAGTGGTCAGGATGCCCGTTCACGCAAACATCGGGTAGATGCACGTTTCGATCGGCGGGTAGTGCTCGTAGCGCGCGACGAGTGGGGTCGACCCGTCCGTCGGGACCGCGAATCGCTCGATGGCGGCTGCCGTCAGGAGCGCGTACCCGCCATGCCCGACCACATCCGCGGCCTCGTTCTTGAGCAGCCGGTGAGCCATGACCACGTCCGGCCCAACCAGTTCCGGGCGTCCTGCGATCTCCTGGATCACGAACGGACCGGCGTGCAGGACGAACTTGAGCTCGAGCGTGTCGATCCGCATGCAGGCCTGACAGGTGCAGGTCCAGATGTCGTGGGCCGCCCCGAGCCGCGCGCGAAACTCCGCGTAGCAGCTCTCGAGGCAGGCACGCAGGCCGGCGCCCTGCGGCAGCGTCGTCCCGTCGATCGCGTACGCGAAGACGGCGTCGCCCTCGAGCTTGGACAGCGTGAACGGCGGGACCAGGCGGGCCACGATCCCGTCGAGCAGGCTCGACATCATCGCGTACGCATCGGGGATGGCGCCGTTGGCGAACGCGTCGGACTCGTGGGCGGTGGCCACCGCCCGGAGGAACGCCGTGTAGCCGCCGATGTCGGCAAGGACCAACGGACCGTCGGCCCGGCGCGGAGGTGTGGGGCCGAGCGCCGCCAGGTCAGCCACGGATCGGGTACGACCCGAATTCGACGGCAGCGTCCGCCATCGCGAGAACGTTCTCGGGTGGCACCTCGTTCATGATCGTGTGGACGGCGGCCAGGAGATACCCGCCGCCCGGCCCGAGCGTCCCGATCGCGCGGCGGACTTCCGCCCGCACCTCGTCGGGCGTGCCGGTCGGCAGGACGTGCTGGGTGTCGATGGCGCCGCAGAACGCCAGGCGGGTGCCGTAACGCCGTTTCACCTCGGCCAGGTTGCCGAGCTTGCCCGAGCCCGACTGCACCGGGTTGAGGATGTCGACCCCGATCTCGACGAAGTCGTCGAGCAGGTCGAAGACGTCGCCGTCGGTGTGGAAGAAGACCTTGGCCTTGGTCCGCTGCCGGATGAAGGCGATGTAGTCCGCGTGGATCGGCTTGAGGATCCGCCGGTACATCGCCGGCGACATGAGCAGGCTCTGTTCGGTGCCCAGGTCGTCGCCGATCTTGATCATGTCCACGTTGTCGCCGAGCTCGTCGAGGAAATGGCCCATGAGGACCTTGCAGCGTTCGGCGATCTTGCGGAGGAGGGCCTCCGCGAAGTCCGGCTCGACCGCGAGGTTCATCAGGAACGTGCTCGAGCCCCTGCATCGCGAAGGCGCGCTCGAACGGGAACAGCAGCCACGGCGTGGCCAGGATCGCGTACTGCCCGTCGCGCGGCGAGGCGCGCCGCCTCGTCGCGGACGTGGGCCACGCGCGACGGGTCGTCCATGTCGGGCCACGGGTAGCGTTCGATGGCATCGATCGTCGTCGCATCGGCCATCGGGTGGACCGCCGGATACCAGGTCCCGTCCTCGATCTCGACCTGCCCGCTCCCCCAGTCGTCGATGAACGGGCTGTGCGGCTGATCGCGCCCGGTTGCGGGCGATGGTCTCGGCCGGGAACGCGTCGAACACCCCACGGACGTCCGCGTGGAGCCGTTCGAGCACCGCCTCGTCAGGGAGGATCGTGCCGAGCTCCGGCCAGTCGTAGATGTAGCGGTCCTCACCGTCCACGCCGAGCAGCGCCTTGAGCCCGCGATACGGCGCGACCTTCATGCCCGTCGCGTTGCTCGCCCCGATCACGATCGGCACCCGGTCGGGCTCCTCGTGGTTGATGGCCGCCAGGACCCGGTCGCGGCCGGACATCGTCATGACGCCGCCCCCTCGATCGCGGGCGCGCCGACCGGCGCCGCCATCGAGGCCGAGCAGGCGTCGGGCGACGACGACCGCGGCGCCGGCGTCGCCGGCATACGCATCGGCGCCGATCCGCTCGGCGAACTCGGCGTTCACGGGGGCACCACCGACGATGATCCGCGCGCCCCGCAGCTCGGTCTGGCGGAGGGCGCCCACGATCGCGCCCATCGACGGCATCGTCGTGGTGAGCAGGGCCGACAGGCCGACGAGGTCCGGACGGTGCGTCTCCACGGCGGCGACGAACTGTTCGGCCGTCACGTTGGTTCCCAGGTCGATCACCTCGATGTTCGCCCCGCGCCACATCATCGCGACGAGGTTCTTGCCGATGTCGTGCATGTCGCCGCGGACGGTCCCGATGACCGCCCGAGCCTCCGGCTCGATGCCGGCCTTGACCAGGATCGGCTCGAGCAGGGCCATCGACTCGCGCATCGCCCGGGCGGCGACGAGCATCTCCGGCACGAAGATCAGGTTGGCCTGGAAGTCCTCGCCCACGGCGTCCATCGCGTCGGTCATGGCGTCGAGGATGGCCTGGGGCGTGACGCCTTCGGCGATGGCCGCCGCGGTCAGCGCGACGGCGCCATCCCGGTCGCCCGCCTCGATGGCCTCGCCGAGGCCGGGCAGGTCAGCCACGTTGCGAGGGGTTGGTTCGCGGGGCGGCCTCTGGCATGGTGGCGCGTCTCTCCAGGCTGTGGCGATCGGCCCGATCGGCCGTCAGTGCTGAGTATGGGCGGTCGCCGCATCCAGGGCGTGCCGCGCTGCCGAGCCGCCACGACGGGCCAGAGTTGTGCTGTATGGTAGGAGGAAGCCGCGCACGTGGGTTGAGCGGCCCGGGGTGGAAGGACATGGATCCGGACGACGCTGGCGCGCAGTTGGAGGCGACCCTCCAGCGCGGCCACCGGCGGGTGGACTCGGCGACGCCGGGCAGCCCGGAATGGGATGCCGCGCAAGCCAATGTCGACGCCATCGAGCATCGCATCGACGCGCTTCGTCCAGTGCCGGACTCGGGTGGCGGACACGTCGTGTCGCGACTCGGACCGATGATGCTCGAGGACGGCTGCCTGATCCACGGGACGGTCGCGGCGCTCGGGCCCGGCGGGGACCTGCTCCGGCGCGAGATCTCCGCGATCCCCGACCGGGTCCACTCGCGTGACGAGTTCGTCGCCGAGCTCGAGAGACTGGCCCGCCGGGCGGACTACATGCTCGAGATCGAGACCGCAGAGCGAGAACTCAGCTTCTACGCGTGGGACCGGGAGCTGCATTCGGCGCGACCGGCCACGTCCGAATAGCCGCTCGGGATCCCCGCATGCGGCAGGCGCCGTCCGGCTACACCACCGTCACGGTCAGCTTGTAGACCCACTCTCCCCGGACGCCACCGCCCCACGGTTGGTCGTAGCTGATGGTCAGGACCGTGGTCCCCGACGCGACACCGTGGACGGTGAGGACCTCGGCGCCCGCCGCGCCGACGATGGGCAGGGACGCTGCCCCGGGCTCGCGGAACGTGCGATCGGCCACGCGGAGGACGGATGTGTCGACGATCTGCGGTGCGCCCCACGAGAAGCCGGTCGTCGGGTTCGAGCAGAGCACGACCATGAGGTCGGCACCCGCCTCGATGCTCCGGGTCTGCTCGATGGCATGGCGAGCGCTGAACTGGTCGCACGTCGCCCCGGCAGGCTCGGCCGCATCCGTCGCGGAACAGGCCGCAACGACGAATGCGCAAAGGGCTGTCGCAAGAACTGCTCGAACCACCATGACGGGGCCTCCTATCCGCGGCGGGCGACCCTCAGGCGACTCACCGCCACCGAACTGCGTGTTGTTCCGTCGTGGGAGACGGATCGGGAGGCACACGAGTTCCGCTCGCCGCCGGGACTGTGGCAACAGCGCGTTTCACGGCATCGCCTGCGGCTCGGCCATAGCCTCTCCCGTCCTCTCGGAGCGGCGCCTGGCGATCCACTTCGAACCGACCGGCTCGTACCGTCGGGACGGCACCGGGCCCGACGCCGATCGCGTCCCGCAACGGGCTCGTCCAACGAAGCGGGTCAGCGCAGCCGTGCGTCGCGAGCGCGAGGGTTGCTTCTGGCCCCCCCCGGACGGACGCCGGGGCTCACGAGGCAAATCGGCCGACCCGCTCGCCTGGTACGCGGATGCCGCGACCGTACATCGTCAGGTGGCCGGTCGCTCGAGATGATCGAGGAAGGCCACCGCCGCCTCGCGGTCGCGCCGCGCACCGAGCTGTTCGAACGACGCGAGCGCGGCCCGAGCCTCGCGAGCGGCATCGCGACGGTCGCCGAGCGCTGCAGCGGCGCTCGCCACCTGCATTCGGCACCGCGCTGACTCGTACGGGGCGCCGACTGAACGCCACCGCAGTGCCGCGTCACGGAGTTGCCCGATCGCGGCTGCGGCGTTTCCGTCGGCCAAGAAGACGGCACCATCGCTCGCGGCCGCCGTCGCGGCGAGCACCGGCCCCGGAAACCTTGCGGCGCTGTCCGCGAGATCGGCGTTCCATCTCCGGGCCTCATCGCGAGCACCAGCGGCGAGAGCGATCTCGATGGCGGCCGGCAGGTACCGGACTCGTGCCAGCGGGTCGTCTCCAACGCTGTGCAACGCGCCCTTGATGGCGGCGTGGGCGGCGGCCGCATCCCCGCCGGCGAGGAGCACCAGCGCGGGCCCCGGGCCCAGGGGCAGCCCGAACTCGGCCGCCCGATCGAACGCGTCGCGTGCCGCGGCCAGCTCACCCTGTCGCAGCCGGATCTCACCGAGCGCGGTCAGCGCCTGGGCCGTGTGGCCGAGGTCGTAGGCTCGCGATTCGACCGCGGCGGCCTCCGCCTCCTCGGCACCGCGTTTCCAGTCGCCGCGTACGACGAACACCACGGCCCGGTGCGTCCGGCAGTCCCCCGGAAACCCCACCGTCCCGAGCGCCGGGGCGCGCCGTTCGATCTCCTCGGTCCACTCGATGGCCCGTCGGTAATCGAACGTGTCGAGGCACGCGCTCAGAGTCCGGCAGTAGACCATGCCCTGTGCGAGGGTCCCGAGGTGGCCGGCCGTCGCACTCGCCATCGCCTCGTCGAGGAGCGCACGACCATCCTCAAGGCGCCCCCCGTGGACGAGGCCGAAGCCCTGGAAAACGAGGCCGAGGGCCTGGATGTCCGGATCACCGGTCCGACGGCCGACGTCGAACGCCGCCCGGGCATGCTCCAAGCCGGCGTCAAGCTGCCCGGAACCGAACTCGCCAAGCGCCATCAGCGACAGCATCAGGCCGTGCTCGGGCCAGACGGACGCCTCGCCCGCGGCCTCGTCGGCCGCGAGCAGCCGCCCTGCCGACGCCATCCAGCCGGCAACCACCGAGAACCGGAGCGTGACCGCGGCATTCCACCCGAGCCCGAGGGCGACGCGTGCCGCCGACCGTCGGTCGCCGAGCGAGAGATACGCTGCATACGCCTGCTCGCGGGCCGCAGTCGAGGCGTCGAACCGTCCGGTCCACGTCGCGGCATCGCCGAGCAGCTCGAGGTCTCCGACATCGAGGGGTCCCGCGGAACCCGCCGCCGACAGGGCGGCGTAGGCCTCCTCCCACGCCCGTCCTGCAGCCGCGGCGCGCCCCGCATCGAGCGCGCTCGTGCCGCCTGCGGCCGGAGCGCCGACGCCGGGGAGGAAGCCCCGTATGACCGCCTCGCGTGCCAACGCGATCCGCCGGCTCTCCGTGCCCTCGGCCACCTCGAACTTGTCGTACAGGTTCAGGAGATGTTGCTTGACCGCCGCCTCAGTCACCACCAGGTCGGCCGCGATCTCCCGGATCGATGCGGGCAGTGCGACGGGCCCAGGCGATGCGAGCGGGCCGCATAGGGCGGCGAGCACGTCACGCTCACGGCGCGTCAGCACCGGCATGGACCTCGCCTGCGAATCGGGACTGCCCACCTCCTGCGCCTCCTCGGCGGAACCTTACCCCACGGCAAGGTGAACTCTCACCCCGGGGGTCATTCCACAGGCCGGGACCCGGCCCGTACGGTGGCGCCGATCCCGCCTTCTCGAGCGGGGCAGCACAGGGAGCACCAGATGCAGCACGTTCGGATCGCCACCTACAAGCAGACCGCCGGCACGTTCGAGGACCTGTCCCGGATGCTCCAGGCCCCCGGGGGACTCGCCGACGTCTTCCGTGCCACACCGGGCTTCGTCGCGTACGCGTTCGCCGACCTTGGCGACGGGACGAACTGCTCGATCAGCGTCTGGACCTCCGCCGAGGCGGCCGACGCGGCGGCGGCGGCGGCCGGGACCTGGACCGCGGCCAACATCGCGGACCTCGGGTACCTCGTCGACGACCGGACCGGTCGCCTGGGCTTTGTCATCGGCGAGCTCGCGTCCGTCCCGGCGTGACACGCGACTGACCGGCAGCAGGAGTTTCGCGCGAGGCGCCCTTGGTCCGTCCTGGCGAGCGTCATGACGGACCCGGGGACGCTTCGCACCTCGCGGGGTTTCACGTCACTGATCGCGGCCGAGCGGCCGCGTGCCGCTCGTGTCGGGGCGGGCCATCCCCGCTTGACGACGCCCCGGTCCTGCACATGCTCACAGGTTGAGCAGGAACCTGGCGCCCCCGGACGGACTCGAACCGCCGACGCAGGCCTTAGGACGGCCTCGCTCTGTCCACTGAGCTACGGGGGCGCGCGCATCCATCGTACCGCGCGCCAGCCCGGCGCCGGCCCGGAACCACGGCCGCGCCCGCGGCGTCACGGCGCCATGGCCGCCGCTCCCTCCCTGCGGCGGCCTGCTTCGTCCGCGGCAGGGTCGGGCTCCTCATCCGATCCGGGTGGACTCCATGACCCAGTTGACCTCCCACGTCGCGCCACCGTCCAGTGAGAACGCCTGCTCCCAGCGGCAGGTCGTACGGGTGATGTCCGACCAGACGAAGCGGACAAGGATCGGGCGTCCCTCGAACGTGTCGTCGCAGATGAACGTCCCGACGCCGTTCTCGAACCCGCCGACCACCGGCGGATCGAGGCGGCCGGGGTTGCGACCGTCCAACCACCAGATCGACCAGCGGTCCGACGCCGGGTCGAACGAGCGCAGCGAGATCGCCCGGTAGGTGCCGGCCGGCAGCTCGAGCACGTTGTCGTCGATGTTGCCGGCCCCGCCGAGGATCGGCCAGGCGGTGGACGTGCCGTCGAACTCCTGCCACTCGTCGTTGCCGGCGAGCCGCTCCTTCAGCCGACGATGATGGACACGCCAGGTGCCCATGTAGAAGTCGAAGTCGTGGACGGCCGATCCCGGCAGGGTCGCGACGGTGTCGGGCGTGCTGGTTGGCACCGCGGATCTCCTCGTGGTGTGGACGTGGAGCCCTCGTTGTAGGGCGCGAACCTGCCAGGTCGTGTCAGGAATGCCGCCGATGGGCGGCGCTCCGGGCTCGCGCCCGACCCTCGCGTACAATCCCGGTCGATGCCGCTCGCTCCCCTCCCCGACCTGATCCTGTACGGCCGCCCGGGCTGCCACCTGTGCGAGGATGCCCGCGCGGTCGCGGTGCAGCTGCTCGAAGCGCGCACCCGCGCCGGGCTCACCGCCCCCGCCCTCGTCGAGCGGAACATCGAAACGAACCCCGACTGGCAGCGCGCGTTCTTCGAGACGATCCCGGTCGTCGAGCTCGGGGACCGCCGCATCGAGCTCGCGACGAGCGCCGGCCGGATCCAGCGCCTGCTCAGCGACGTCCTGGACGCCTGACCGGGGACCATGGCCAGCACCGACCTGACGATCCTCGTCGCCCTCGCGGCAGGCGTCATCAGCTTCCTGTCCCCGTGCGTCCTGCCGCTGGTGCCCGCCTACATCGGCCAGCTGACCGCCATCGCCGTCGCCAACGCGGCCGCCGGCGCGCGTCCGTCGCGCTGGTCCGCCATGCGGCACGCGGTCGCCTACGTCGCGGGGTTCGGGGCCGTGTTCACCTTGCTGGGGATCACCGCCACGTTCGCCGCCGGACCGCTGGTCGACTACCTGCCGACGCTCCGGATCCTCGGCGGTGCCGTCCTGGTGGTGCTGGGACTCAACCTGGCCGGGATCGTCCGGATCCCCGCGCTCGAGCGCAACTGGCGGCCGCTCGATGCCGGCGCCGCGAGCTCGCTGGCGACGGCCACGGGCACCGTCCAGTTCGGTACGGGCACGGCCGGTCCGACGGTCGGCGACCGGCTCGGCGGCCGCATCGTCAGCGCCCGAGGCGGCTGGCTCGCGTCATTCGGCCTGGGTGCGATCTTCGCCGTCGGCTGGACGCCGTGCATCGGGATCATCCTGGGCGGCATCCTCACCCTGGCGGCCACCTCGGGGACCGTCCTCCAGGGAACCCTGCTGCTCGTCGCCTACACGATCGGCCTCGGGCTGCCGTTCCTGCTCATCGCGGCGGTCTACGACCGGGCGCCGCGGCTGCTGTCGCCGCTCGTCCGCCACGGCCGCGCGGTGTCGCTGATCGGCGGGCTGCTCGTGGCGTTCATCGGGGTGGCCATGATGTTCGACTGGCTCGCACTGCTGCCCCGCTACTTCAACTTCAACACGGCGATCTGAGTGGCGGACCGGCCGGCGTTCGACCACAGGCCGGAGCGTCACGGCGTCGTCGGACCGTTCAGCGGGCGGCAGCTCGTGGCCGCGTTCGCCTCGATCGTCGTCGCGGTCGTCGTCCTCGTCGCGATCACCACGCCGCTCAACGGCGGCGGCGACGGACCCGGGACGGTCGACCCGCGCGCCACCTCGTACCTCATCGGCTCGGCGCCGCCTGAGGGGCTTCGGATCGGGGCGACCGCCCCGGAGTTCACGGTGCCGCTCGGCGACGGTTCGACCTACCAGCTGGCCGACCTCCACGGCAACCCGATCCGGCTGGCCGACCTGCGGGGCAAGGCGGTCTGGATCAACTTCTGGACGACCTGGTGCCCGCCCTGCCAGTCGGAGGTGCCGATCCTGCGGGACGTCTCGGCCCGGTATCGCGATCGCGGGCTGGAACTGATCGCGATCAGCGTCCAGGAGACCTCGCCGGCCGACGTCCAGGCCTACGCCGACCGCTACCAGCTCGGCTACACGATCGGCTTTCGACGGGTCGGGCACGATCTTCCACGAGTACAAGGCGTACGGGCTGCCGACCCAGGTGTTCATCGACCCGAACGGGGTGATCCGGTCGATCGTCGGCGCGCCGCTCGACGAGGCCGGCGCGATCGCCCAGGTCGAGGCCATCCTGCCGGGTGCCGGCCTGGGAACGCCGGTGTCTCCGGCCGCCAGCGCCGCACCGTGACGGGCGGCTACTCCGGCTCGTAACGGAAGCGGTCGCGGTCGCGGACCAGGCGGCCGATCGGATGATGCTTCTCGTGCGACAGCACGACGATCCAGTCCTCGTCGGCGGCCTGCGCGAACAGCTCGGCCTTGCGGGCCACCGAATCGAGCGGGAAGTCGTCGAACGCGGTCACCCAGCGCGGGTTGGCCGCCCACGGGCGCATCATCAGGTCGCCGAAGAACGCCAGCGTCCGTGCGCCCGACCCCTGGCCGCGAACGATGACCGCCTGGTGGCCCGTGGAGTGGCCGCCGGTCGGCACGACGCTGACGCCCGGCAGCAGCTCGCGCTCGCCGTCCGCCCAGCCCTGCTTGCCCCAGGCCTCGACCAGCCGCAGCTCCGGCTGCACGTACGAGGCGACCAGGCGCGGGTTGTCGCCGAGGGCGATCTCCCACTCGGCCCGCTGGGCGACGATCGTGGCCTGCGGGAAGGCCCGTGACCCGTCGGCCCGGAGCAGCCCGCCGGCGTGGTCGAAGTGGAGGTGGCTCATGGCCACGATGTTCACGGTCTCGGGCAGGAACCCGGCCGTCTCCAGCGCCGCGACGATCCACGGGCCCTCGTAGCGCCGCATCGCCCGGGTCTTGTCGTCGACGCCGCTCGCCGATGCCCGGTCTCGACCAGGACCCGCCCGGACGGCGTGTCGATCAGCAGGCAGTTGAGGGCCTGGAGCAGGCGCCCGTGTTCGTCGACCTCGTCGGTCACCAGCCCGCCCCACAGCACCCACGGGCACGGGGCCGAAGAGCGCGCCCGCATCGGACCGGAACGTGCCGGCCTGGACCAGCGCGACCCGCACCGGCCCGCCGAGCTCGCGCGCCCAGTCCACCGCGTCGTTGATCGCCATCGGCTACGAGCGCTTCGGATCGACGCTCCGGGTCGCGTCGAAGTCGCGATGGAAGGCGGACGCGGTGGGCTCCGACTGGCCCTGGTACTTGCGAGCGGAGCTCCGGGTGAGCCGTACGGCCGATCGACCTCGCTCGACATCTTGAAGAAGCTGATCTGGCCGATCCGCATCCCCGAGTAGAGCGCGATCGGCAGATTGCGCCACGTTTGACAACTCCAGCGTCAGATTGCCCTTCCAGCCAGGGTCGACGTAGCCGGCCGTCGAGTGAATGAGCAGCCCGAGCCTCCCCAAGGGAGCTCTTGCCCTCCAGTCTCGCGACGAGGTCGTTCGGCAGCTCGACCCATTCGTGCGTCTGGCCGAGGACGAACTCGCCCGGGTGGAGGATGAATGGCTCGTCGTCGGCGATCGTCAGCAGCTCGGTCAGGTCCGGCTGCGGCGAGCGGACGTCGATGAACGCGTAGCGGTTGTTGCGGAAGACGCGGAAGCTCCGGTCGAGATGGAGGTCGACCGACGACGGCTGGAGGTCGTGCGCGTCGTAGGGCGTCGATCCTGACCGTGCCGGCCTCGAGCGCGGCGCGGATGTCGCGGTCGGACAGGACGCTCACTTGGCCACGCTCCCGCTGCCGCGCTCCGCGTAGAGGCGTGTCGACCTCGCGCTTGAGCGCCTCGAGGTCCTCGAAGCTCTGGTACACGCTGGCGAAGCGGATGTAGGCGATCTGGTCGATGCCGCGCAGCTGCTCCATCGCCAGCGCGCCGATCCGCGACGACGGCACCTCGCCGACGCCGGCGGAGCGCAGCTCGGCCTCGATCGCGTCGGCCGCGGTCTCGGCGGCGTCGTCGGCGACCGGGCCGCCGGGTGAGCGCCTTGCGCAGCCCGGACACGAGCCGCTCGCGATCGAACTCCTGGCGGGCGCCGTCGCGCTTGATCACGATCAACCGGGCCGCCTCGATCCGCTCATAGGTCGTGAACCGCATCGAGCAGGCGGCACACTCGCGGCGGCGCCGGATGGTCGCCGAGTCGTCCAGGTCGCGCGAGTCGACGACGCGGGTCTCCCGCGCACCGCATTGGGGGCAGCGCATCGCTCTCCTGATGACGAGCAACACAAGGGATAGTGGTCTCTGCCGAGGATACCACTAGATGGTGTGGTCAGATCGGCCGTCAGTGCGTGAACCCGGACCGTCCGGCGCGAGTCTCGTCGACGACCAGGTCCTCGGCCCGGACGGCGTGCCGGGCGATGGCCTCGCGGGCGTGGATCAGGTTGAGGTAGCCGCGCTTGATCGACGTCTGGGCCTCCAGGTCGCGCGCCCCGCGCCGGGCCGAGGTCAGCATGTTCGGCCCCGTGCTCGACCATCCCGAGCGCCCGGATCGCCCGCTCGAGCTCGCCGACGAGGTCGTCGCGGATCGCCTGTGCCGGATGCGGGCCGGACCAGGCACGCGCCTCCTCGCCGTAGCGCTCGAGCGTCTCGGTAGCGTCGGCCACGGTCTGGCTGATCGCCTCGGGTCCGGCCTGCTGGTGACGGACGGCGTCGATCTGGCCGGCGGCCGCCGCCGAGCAGGGTGTCCGCCCGGAACGTCAGGTCCTTGACCGCGGTCTTGAAGTCGCTGGAGCTCCCGGGTCCTGGCGGCGATTCGCCCGCTCCCGCGGAAGACCACGACCAGTCCTGCCGCCAGCGCGATGAACGCCATGATCGGCAGGAGAATGATGAGCTGCTCCACGTGCGCGCCCCGGCTCCGGCTCAGCCCGACCGGCCGCGGAGCTGCTCGAGGAGGGCCTTGCCGACCTCGAACAGGTCGCCGACCACGAGCAGGTCGGCGAACTCGGCGATCGGCGCATCCGGGTCGCGGTTGACCGCCACGATCGTGCCGGCCGTCTGCATCCCGACCTTGTGCTGGATCGCGCCGCTGATGCCGAGCGCCAGGTAGAGCTCGGGCTTGACGATCTTGCCGGTCTGCCCGATCTGCTGGCTGTACGGGATCCAGCCCGAGTCGACCGCGGCCCGGGTCGCCCCGACCGCGCCACCGAGGGCGTCGGCGAGCTGCCCCGACGAGCCCGAAGCCGTCCGGCCCGCCGACGCCGCGACCGCCGGCCACGATGATCCTGGCCTCCTCGATCGGGGCGGCCGCGCCGGCCTCGCTGACCCGGTCGATGACGCGCACGCCCGGGCAGTGCGTCGGCGGCCGTCGTCCGCGTCTCGACCGTGCCCGGCGACGTCGCCGGCACCGCGGTCGTCACGTTCGGGCGGACGGTGACGATGCCGCGGCCGGCGGTGAACCCGGAGCGTCGTCAGGAGCTTCCCGCCGAACACGCTCATCTCGACGGCGGGTCCGCCGTCGCCCCACGCCAGGCCCGTGGCGTTGGTGAGCACGCCGAGCCCGGTCAGCGCCGACAGCGCGCCGGCGACGTCGCGGCCGTCCGGGCCCGCGCCGGTCAGGACGACATCGGGCGGCTCGGCCTCGGCGAGGTGCGGCGAGGTGCGCGGCGGCCACCGCCGCCCAGGCCAGCTCGCCGGCGGCGGCGTCCTCGATCGCCACCACCCGGGGCAGGTAGCGGGCGAGCTCCGCGGCGGGCTCCGCCGGTTCGGCGGCCACCACGACGCCGACGACCTCGCGGCCGGCGGCCGGCCGCCGAGGTCGCGGGCGAGCGTCGCGATCTCCGCACTGATCCGCGCCAGGCCGTGGTCGGGCCCGGGTTCGCCGACGACCCACACCGCGCCCATCAGATCAGCCTCCGGGTCGCGAGCAGCTCGACGATCCGGGCGGCGCCGTCGGCCGGCGTCCCGCGGACGACCTCCGTGGCGCCGCGAGCCGGCGGCGTGCGGGTCTCGAGCAGCGCGGTCGAGGCCGCGGCGCCGCCGACGGTCGCCGGATCGATCCCGAGATCCCCCAGCGACCGGCTCGACGATCTCCTTCGACCGCGCGCCCATGATCCCCTTGAGCGACGGGTAGCGCGGCTCGCCGAGGGCCTGCGTGCACGAGATGACGGCCGGCAGCGGCGCCTCGAGCACGTCGTAGCCGGTCGGGCTGATCCGGCGGACGCGGACCGTCCGGGCCGCCTCGTCCGGCTCGATCCGCGCGGCGTACGAGAGGTACGGCAACCGCAGGTGCGCGGCGACGGCCGCCGCCACCGTGCCACCGACGCCGTCGGACGTGTCCACGCCGGCCAGCACGAGGTCGAACTCGAGCGTCGCGCAGGGCCACCGCCAGGACGCGCGCCGTGGAGACGGCGTCGGATCCGGCGAGCGCCGGGTCGGTCACCAGGACGCCGCGAGTGCGCGCCCATCGCCAGCGCCTTGCGCAGCGTCTCGGGTGCCGCCGCCGGCGCCATCGACGAGGAGCGTGACCTCGCCGCCCTCGGCGGCCGCCGCGGTCAGCTTGAGCGCGGCCTCGAGGGCGTACTCGTCGTTGCCGTTGACGACGGCCGGCGCCGCAGCCCGGTCCAGCCGGCCGTCCGGCCCGAGCCGCTCACCGGCCGACGCGGGATCCGGCACCGGCTTGACCAGGACCACGATTCGCACGAGGCCGAACTCCTCCCTGCCCGGTCAGCTGCCCTTCCCGAGCAGCGCTCGTGCGATGACGAGCCGCTGGATCTGCTGCGTCCCCTCGTAGATCTGGGTGATCTTCGCGTCGCGCATCATGCGCTCGACGGGGAAGTCGTCGATGTAGCCATATCCGCCCAGGACCTGGACCGCGTCGGTCGTGACCCGCATGGCGGCATCGCCGGCGACGAGTTTACACATCGCCGACCACCGGCCGGCGTCCGGCGAGCCCGCCTCGATCTCGACGCAGGCCTTGTACAGCACCTGGCGGGCGGACTCGGTCGCGGCGTCCATGTCGGCGAGCATCGCGCTCACCATCTGGAAGTCGCCGATGCGCTGGCCGAACTGGCGGCGCTCCCGCGCGTAGGCCGTCGCGGCCTCGAGCGCGCCCTGGGCGATCCCCACGGCCTGGGCGGCGATCCCCGGGCGGCTGCGCTCGAACGTGCGCATCGCGATGTCGAAGCCGTCGCCCTCCTCGCCGATCCGGTTCGCCGACCGGCACGCGGACGTCGTCGAACGCCAGCTCGGCCGTCGGGCTGCCGCGCAGGCCCATCTTGTGCTCGAGCCGGGTGACCGAGAAGCCCGGCTGCCGGGACCTCGAGGACGAAGCACGACAGCCGCCGGTGGCGCGGCGCCTCCGGGATCGGTGACCGCGAAGACGGTCACGAGGTCGGCGACGGAGCCGTGGGTGATGAACCGCTTCGACCCGCTGATCCGGTAGGTGTCGCCGTCGCGGACCGCTCGCGTCCGTCGCCGCGGCGACGTCCGAGCCGGCCTCGGCCTCGGTCAGGGCGAAGCAGATCAGCCACTCCCCGGACGCCAGCTTCGGGATCCAGCGGGCCTGCTGCTCGGCCGTCCCGGCAAGCAGGATCGGCAGGGCACCGAGCTCGTGGGCGGCCAGGATCAGCCCGGTCGTGGCGCAGGCGCGGCTGAGCTGCTCGACCGCCAGGCAGACCGTCAGCAGGTCGACGCCCAGCCCGCCGTGCTCCTCGGGGAACGGCAGGGCGAGGATGTCCTGGGCCGCCAGCAGCCGGCGCAGGTCCTCGGGGAACTCGCCGGTTCGGTCGATCTCGGCGGCGCGCGGCGCGACCTGCTCGTCGGCGAGGACGCGGACGGCCTCGCGGAGCAGCGCCTGGTCCTCGGTCAGCCGGTACGTGGCGGCAGCGCCGGACCCGTCCATCACGATGCACCGGCAGTCGGCGCTCGGCGGGGCCGCCGCGATGCGCGCCGCCAGGACCTCGCTGACGTCGAGCGTTGCGACCCGGGCGCCGCCGTCCGTCCCGGCCAGCCCGTCGCTGAGCATGACCATGCAGAACGGGCAGGACGTGGCGACCGTGTCGGCGCCGGTCGCGAGCACCTGGCGGCTGCGCTCGCTGTTGATCCGCGTGCCGCGCGTCTCCTCCATCCACATCCGGCCGCCGCCGGCGCCACAGCAGAACGTGTTCTTGCCCGACTTCGCCATCTCGGTGATCTGGCACGCCGGCCGCGCCGAGGACCGCCCGGGGTGCGGCGACCACGTTGTTGTAGCGGGCGAGGTAGCACGAATCGTGGACGGTCACGCTGCCCGGCCGGTGCTCGCCGCTGCTGCTCGTGGCGTCCTCGGGCAGCGTCGCCAGCCGGCCGGACGACACGAGCTCGGCGAGGAACGTGCTGTGGTGGACGATCCGGAACGTGCCGCCCAGCTGGCCGTACTCGTTGCCGATCGTGTTGAAGCAGTGCGGGCAGGCGGTCACGATCGTCCGCTCGCCCATGCCGTAGCGGTTGAGCGTCTCGACGTTGCCCGCCGCGAGCATCTGGTAGACGTAGTCGTTGCCCATCCGGCGGGCCGGGTCGCCGGTGCACGACTCCTCCTGGCCGAGGATCGCGAAGCTGACGCCCGCCGCGTGGAGGCAGGTCGCCACCGCGCGGGCGACCTTCTGGTTGCGCGGGTCGAAGGCCGCCGCGCAGCCGACCCAGTAGAGGACCTCGAGCTCGTCGAGCCGTCCCGCCGCCGCGACGTCGGCGACGATCGGCACGTCGAAGGCGAGCCCGCGCGTCCATGCCGTCCGCTCGCCGGCCGGCTGGCCCCACGGGTTGCCCTGGTTCTCCATCGCCCGGAACGCGGTCGTCAGCTCGGCCGGGAAGCGGCTTTCCTCGAGGACCAGGTTGCGGCGCAGCCCGACGATCTTGTCGACGTGCTCGATGAGCACCGGGCAGGCCTCGACGCAGGCCCCGCAGGTGACGCAGTCCCAGACCGCGTCGTACGGGATGGCCGCGTCGACGATCGGCCGGGCGAGCGCGGCGGCCGCGGGCCGCGTGTCGTCGAGGCCGTAGGTCTCGCGCACGATCGGCGAGTTCGGGATCAGGTCGATCCCGTGCTCGGCCTCGACCGACATCTCCCGGATGCCCATGATGAAGTGCTTGGGGTTGAGCGGCTTGCCGGTGTTCCAGGCCGGGCAGGCCTGCTGGCAGCGGCCGCACTCGGTGCAGGTGAAGCCGTCGAGCAGGTCCTTCCAGCCGAGGTCCTGGAGCGTCTTGAGCCCGAACGTGGCGGTCTCGTCCTCGAGGTCCATCCGCGGCAGCTCGCCGCGCGGCGCGAGCTTGCGCAGGAAGACGTTCGGGAAAGCCGTGGCGATGTGGAGGTGCTTGCTGAACGGCAGGTAGCACGAGGAACGCCGCGACGAGCCCGATGTGGAGCCACCACAGGACGCGCGAACCCGATCTCGAGCGGCTGCGCAGCCAGCGATCGGAGCGGGACGGCCACCGCGTTCGGCCACGAACGCGCCCGGCACGTCGCCGTACCGCGCCGCCTGGAAGCACTGTGCCAGCAGCTCCGCCGCGACGAGCCCGCCGATCATCGCCAGGATCAGCAGGGCGTCCCGGTTGAGCGTCAGCCGCGCCGGCTCGGATCACCAGCCGTCGCACGTACGCCCAGCCGATCGAGCCGATGACCACCAGCGCGACCACGTTCTGCATCGCGCTGACGGCCGCCCAGATCGCGCCGTCGAACGGCGCCGCGAGGACGGTCTGGATGACGCCCGCCGGTCACGATGTCGGCCGTGCCGATCGTCAGCAGGACGAAGCCCCAGAAGATCCCGGCGTGCATCAGCCCGGCCCGCGGGTCCTTGAACATCTTCGTCTGGACGAACGCGTACTGGACCAGGCCGACCAGGCGAGCCGGCAGGTCGGCGAACGGGGCGGACGGCCGGGCCGCGGCGAAGACGCGCAGGTGGCGGGCCATGGCGAGCGCGAAGAAGACGGCGGCGCCCCAGAAGACCGGGAAGACGAGCGGGTAGGCCGGGACGTCGGCGAACGGCTCGAACATCAGCTGGCACGGGTCTCCCTCGGCTGGGCGCGTGACCCCGTGATCGTACGGCCCGGCGAGCGTCTCGAGCGCGTGATCGAGCACCGCCTCGATCGCCTCGAGCGACTCGAGCGCGCCCGTCGGGCTGCCCGGCAGGTTGACGATGAGCGAGCCATCCCGGACGCCGACGACCCCGCGCGACAGGTCGGCCATCGGCGTCGATCGCCCGTCCGGCGGCGCGCATCGCCTCGGCGAGCCCGGGCACCTCGTAGTCGATCACGGCGCCCGGTTGCCTGCGGCGTCACGTCGCGCGGCGTCAGGCCGGTGCCGCCGGTCGTGACCACGAGGCGCGTGCGCCGCGGCGCCCTCGATCAGCGCCGCTTCGATGGCCGCCTGATCGTCCGGCACGACCCGGCGCTCGACCGCGAAGCCGAGCGCCTCGAGGCGCTGCGCCGACGCGGACGCCGGACAGGTCGTCGCGGACACCGGCCGCCGCGCCGTCGCTGGCGGTGATCACGAGCGCCGAACGCGGACCGCCCGCGGCGCTCACGCGCGACCCGGGCGCTTGGTGCCCACCCGGCCGGCGACGCGACCCGCCGGGACGCGGGCGGATCGGGCGGTCGTCCACGGGGCCGGGCGAACGGACCCAGGTTCCGCTCTTGCCGCCCGTCTTGGAGACCAGGCGGATGCCGCGGATCTCGACGCCGCGCTCGACGCCCTTGACCATGTCGTAGACGGTCAGCGCGGCGACCGATGCCGCGGTCATGGCCTCCATCTCGACCCCGGTCTGGCCGGTCGTGGCGGCCTCGGCGCGGATCCGGAGCACGCCGGCGGTCCGGTCGGGCGTGATCGACACGACCAGATCGGTCAGGGCGAGCGGATGGCAGAGCGGGATCAGCTCGCTCGTCCGCTTGGCGCCCATGACCCCGGCCAGCTCGGCCACGCCCAGGACGTCGCCCTTGGCGCCGCCCCCGTCGATGACCAGGCTCATCGTCTCGGGCGAGACGGCGACGGTGGCCTCGGCGACCGCCCGGCGCGCGGTGATCGCCTTGTCGGAGATGTCGACCATCCGCGGTCGCCCTGACCGGTCGACGTGAGAGAGCCGGCGGCGCTCGGCTCGCGGGGCGGGCTTGTGGTCCATGCGGTCCTCCGTGGTCACGGCTGGTCGAGCCACCAGAGGGCCACCTCGGCGCCCGCCGGCAGGGAGTCGTCGGCTTCGGGAATGATGGCCAGCGCGTCCGCACCGGCCAGGGCGGAGATGACGTGGCTCCCCTGCCCGCCGGCGAGCCGGACGATGACACGGCCGCCCTCGTCGCGGACGGGAGCTCCGGCGT
The DNA here is from genome assembly GCA_963806175.1 of uncultured Chloroflexia bacterium. Lineage (GTDB taxonomy): Bacteria > Chloroflexota > Limnocylindria > Limnocylindrales > CSP1-4 > SPCO01. The sequence goes on along the minus strand of CAWDXA010000011.1, from coordinate 877,921 downwards.
CGTCGCGCTGGGCGGCGACGCGCAGGTAGGCCCGACGGCCGTGGCTCTTGCTGACCGGCTCGGTCGAGCACGGCCCGGTCGGACGGCCGGACGAGGTCGTGCCGCCCGGCCAGGCGCCGGATGGCGGGGCGCACGAACAGCTCGAACGTGACCGCCGAGGACACCGGGTTGCCGGGCAGCCCGAAGACGAGGACGGCACCGCCGCCGGCCGGACGTTCCGCCGTCCCGAACGCGAACGGCTTGCCCGGCTGGACCGCGACCCGCCAGAGATCGACCTGCCCGATCGTCTCCATGGCGGTCTTCACGACGTCATACGGTCCGACCGACACCCCGCCCGACACGATCAGCGCGTCCGCGCCGGCCTCGAGCCCGCGGCGCAGTCGAGTGAGCACGTCGTCGAGCTCGTCGGCGGCGATCCCGAGATCGATCGCGTCGGCGCCGGCGGCGCCGACCTGGGCCCGCAGTCCAGGCCCGTTGGCGTCCGGGATGCCGGCCGGCCCGAGCGGCTCGCCCGGGCGGCCGGACCTCGTCCCCGGTCGCGAGGACGGCGACCCTCGGCCGGCGGTGGACCTGGACCTGCTCGACGCCCGCCCCGGCCAGCAGGGCGACGGCCGGCAGCGCCGATCGGCCGAGCCGGCCGCCAGCAGGGTCGTCGCCGGCGCGCAGGTCGCTGCCCTCGTCGCGCACGGACCCGCCGACCGGCACGGCCTCGTGGACGAGGCAGGCGGCGGGCAGCGGCCCGGTCGCATCGCGGCCGCGCGGACCGGGTCGACCGGCATCGTCGAGCGGTGTGGTGCGCCTCCACGGGGACGACCGCGTCGGCGCCGGCGGGCAGCCGGGCGCCCGTGGCGATCCGGGCGGCGGTCCCGGGCCGGACGGTCACGCTCGGACGTGACGCCCGCCCGTACCTCCCCGATGACCTCGAGCCGGACCGGCGCCATCTCGGTCGCACCCGCCGTCGTCGGCCGCCTGGATCGCGTACCCGTCCATCGCCGAGTTCGGCCACGGTGGCAGCGAGACGCGCGCGGTCACGGCCTCGGCCAGGACCCGTCCGGAGGCGTCGGCCACCGCGACCAACTCGGTGTCGAGCGCCGTGGCGACCGCAAGCACGGCGTCGCGTGCCGCTTCGACGCTGAGCAGTGCCGGACCGCCGCGACAGGGTCACTGGTTCGTCCCGGCGGCCATCGCCAGGTCGGATGCGGCCGTTGCCCGTACCCGGGCACGCCGGGCACGTGGACCGGCAGCCGCGGCCACGACCGCGCAAGCCGCCACGATCGCCACGCCCACCACGATCGCGGTGTCCTGCCAGAACTGGAAGGGGAAGAACTGGACGAGCCGCTCGGTCGCCGGATCGAAGTCGTACGAGCCGGCCGGGAAGAGCACCTCGTGAAAGGTCTCGAACAGGGCATCGAACGCGACCAGCGCGACCGCTCCGAGGGCGACGATCGCCGACGGCCAGCCCGATCGCGCCGCGCCGGACGGCACGCCACGTCGCCGCGCGGTCCCGGCGGCGGCCGGCCAGGATCAGCACGAGCAGCGAGACGGCGGCCAGACCGAACAGGCCCGCGAAGACGGTCCTGACGTCGCGCATGTGACCGCGCTCGCGTTCGTCGAGGACGCCGACGCCCCGGACCTGTCACGTCGAAGGCCGGCGGTCCGAACACGAGGTCGGACAGGATCGAGCCGGTGGCCGCGCTCGAGCTCCTCGGTCGAGTACCCCGTCCAGCCGGCGGCATTCGACCGCCCCTGCTCGAACGACACCCACTGCGGGGACAGGAACGGCAGGATCGCCAGCGCGACGATCACGATGGCCGTGGCCAGGCCGGTGAGCACGGAGGCGGCTCGTCCGCCGAGGGCGTTCACCGGCCCATCGTAGCCCGTCGGGCCCGCCTCACTCGTCCTCGAGCGTCCTCGCCTGGTCCCACCAGCCCTCCATCGTCAGGTCGGCCGGTGGATCCACCTTGAGCTCACCGGCCGCGGCTCGCAGGCGGGTCTTGAACGCCTCGAGGTCGAGGGCGAGGATCTGGCGCAGCCCCTCGATCCGCGCCTGGATCAGGAGCTGGTGCTCATCGGGCCCGAAGCTCGCCAGGTTGAGCATCAATGCCTCGTCGCGCCACATCAGCACGTCGTTCGTCGTGGCGTTGACCTGGTCCGCAAGGGTCTGGCGGCGGGTCGGCGTCTCGGACACCTCGAGCAGCAGGCCGGTCGTGAAGATCCCCTGGTGGTCGAGACGGTCGAGATGGACGGGTTCGATGCGGGTCAACTCGTTGATCGGTGGCACGGGGCGATGATGCCATGCCGGCACCGACCGCATCAGGTCGCGCTGCTCCGCTCCGGTGCCGACCGGACGGAGATGGGTCGTCACGCCGTAGGTCTCGCCCGTCTCCGGGTCGCGACGGGCGGCCACCACGAGGCGTCGCTCGCCGGCGGGTGTCGTGATCCGGCAGGCCAGCGGCTTGCCGCCCGGTAGACGAGGTCCATCAGCTCGAACGCCGCGGAGCGGCAGGTCGAGCAGCGCCTCGCGCGCCGGCTGGCCGATGCAGCCCTTGCCGAACGCCTCGATGAAGGCGCGGTTGCCGTGCACGATCATGTGCCCCGCGCCCACGTGGAAGGCCGCCGGATACGGCGGCCCGGGGATGACCCGGCCCGGCGCCTCCCGCTCGGTCATCGTGCCGCCTCGAGCACCGCCCGCCCGAAGCCGCCGAGCGCGACGTCGTCGAGCGGTGGGTTGATCAGCCCGGCGCGGGCGTCGCGGAACGCGCGCTCGAGGCGGCCGGCCAGGAAGCCCGGGCCGCCCGCGATCCGGAGTGCCTCGTCGGTCGCGCTGACGGCGGCGTTGGTGGACGTGACCTTGGCCAGGGAGAGGTCCGGCGCCACGCGCGCTCGAGCGGCCGGGTCGCCGGAGGCCTCGTCCCAGCGCCGGGTCGCGTCGAAGAGGACGATGCGGGCCGCCCGAAGGCTCGCGTCCAGCCGCCCCAGCCGCAGCTGGACCGCTCGGAATGTCGGCGACGGCCGTCGCCCCGTCGCCCGGCCGCCGGTCCAGCGCCCAGCTGGCCACGGCGCCGCGGGCACCCTCGCCGACACCCAGGTAGGTCGCTGCGACCGCCATCGCGAACCAGGCGCCGGGCGCCGCGCCGCGTGGATCGGGCTCACCGGCGCGCCGCCGGCTGACGAGCGCGTCGGCAGGCACGCGAACGCGGTCGAGCACGAGCCGGCCGGACGCCGAACCGCGCATGCCCATGGCCTCGAACCCGGGACGACGCTCGACACCATCGCCTTCGAGGGGCACGAGGAACACCCCGAGCTCCGGTGTCGCCTCCGCGCCGGCCGAGCCCTGATCGCCGTCGATCCGGGCGCTGACGAACGCGAAGTGGAGGGCCGGCAGCCAGGTCGTCCACGTCTTCTCGCCGCTGAGCAGCCAGCCTCCGGTGCTCGCTTCCGACCGTGCGACCGTGCCCGGGATCGCGCCACGGGCCGGCGAGCCGCCGCCCTCCTCGGTCGAGGCGTTGTTGACGAGCGCGCCGTCGGAAACGATCGAGCGGTAGAGTCGGTCGCGCGGCCGCTCGGGCCAGACGGCGGACTCCGCGATCGAGCCGACCGAGTGGACGTGCATCGCGAAGCCCAGGGCGGCCGACCCGTCCAGCGCCCCGAGCGCGGCGAGGACCTCGGCCGACTCGGTCATCAGGCCGCCGAGCCCGCCGGCACCGATCGGGACCGGCAGCCGGTGCAGCCCCGCCCCGACGATTGCGGCGGGGACGCGTGGGTCAAAGGCATCGCCCAGCGCGAGCGCCTCGATGCTCGCGCTGGCCTCGGCGAGCGGACCGGCGACCGCGGGGCGCAGGTCCCCGGCGCGTCACGGGATCGTCTGCGTGGCGGCCGCGGCCCGGAGCAGCGCCCAGGCACGCTCCACGTGACGGGCCTCGGTCCGCAGGTTGCCGATGGCGACCCGGATCGTGAACCGGCCGCCCAGCCTGGTGTGCGACAGGAACACCTCCCCGCCGCGGTTGACGGCATCCATGATCGCGGCGTTCGCCTCGTCCAGCCGCTCGGCGATCGCCGGCTCGTCCGCCCGTGCGGCCACGAGCGGCCGGGCGCCAGCGGAGGCAGACCGTCGAGAACGGGACGGGCGCCAGCAGCTCCCAGTCCGGATCGGCGGCGACCGCCGCCGCGAGGTCCGCGGCCAGGCCAGGTGTGCCTCGATGCGTCGGCGCAGACCCTCCAGCCCGAACCAGCGCAGCTGGATCCAGAGCTTGAGCGCCCGGAACCGGCGACCGAGTTGCGGGGTGTACTCGTTGTAGTCGCGGACCGGGGCCGCTCGATCCAGGGTGCGCAGGTACTCCGGGACGAGACTGAACGCCGCGCGGAGGACCTCCATGCGGCGCGTCAGCAGGAGTGAGGCGTCGAGCGGCGTGAACAGCCACTTGTGCGGGTTGACCACGATCGAGTCGGCGCGCTCCCAGCCGGCGAACGGCTCCCGGCGATCCGGGAGCATCGCCACGACCCCCGCATAGGCGGCGTCGACGTGGAGCCAGAGGCTCTCGCGCTCGGTGATATCCGCCACCGCCGCGACGGGATCGACCGACGTCGACGACGTGGTCCCGACGGTCGCGACCACGCCGATCGGGCGCAGACGCGCCGCGCGGTCCGTGGCGATGGCCGCCGACAGCGCCTCCGGCACCATCTCGAACCGCTCGTTGACCGGGACCCGGACCAGCGACGAGCGCCCGAGACCGAGGGTCATGCACGCCTTCTCGACCGAGCTGTGGGCCTCGGTGGACGCGTAGACGCGGAGTCCGCCGCCGAGATCGTCGCGCCCCGCCAGCCCTCGCGCCGAGACCTCGCCGCCGCACGCCTCACGGGCCGCGGCGAGCGCGATGAGCGTCGACGTCGAGGCCGTGTCGGTCAGCAGGCCGTCGAACCCTTCGGGCAGCCCGAGCGCCTGTCGCAGCCAGTCGACGACGACCTCCTCCAACTCGGTCCCGATCGGCGAGGTCCGCCACAGCATCGGGTTCTGGCCCAGCGTCGCGGTCAGCATCTCGCCGAGGATGCCCGGACCAGATGCCGACGTCGCGAAATAGGCGAGGAATCCCGGGTGCTGCCAATGCGTGGCATTGGGCTCGACCAGCCGGCGATAGTCGGCCAGGATCGCCTCGATGGGCTCCGGCGCCTCGGGTGGCGAGGACGGGAACAACGGTCGGAGCGATCCGGGCTCGATGGGCGGGAAGACGGCCCTCGACTCGATCGTCTCGAGGTAGTCGGCCATCAGGTCGACGACCTCGTGCGCCGCCGCCCGGAACGCGTCGGTGTCCATGTCCAGCAGCGGTGTTCGATCGTCCGATCCGGTCACGCCGCCAGTGTATCGAGCGCCGGGGTCGCGCCTCAGATGACCGTGCCCGGTGGCGGCGCCAGCGGATCGATCTGGCTGCCGAGGTAGACGAGGGCCGCGATCGCGGCCACGAACAGCAGCGCCGAGCACGATGACGACGACCAGGCAGGTCATGGCCGGGCCGCCCGAGGCGCGATTCGCCGGCCGCACGAGGGCTGAACGCGCGAACCGATCATGCAACCCCTGCTTGAACGGGCTCCGCGCGGTCGAGGCAAGCAGCACCAGGATCCAGACCACCTGCGCCAGCGTCGCGAATTCGCGCCAGACTCGGGACGACCGCGAGCAGGCCGAGGAAGCTGCCGTACCCGAGCCAGCGCCGGACCGACTGGTCGAGCGTCAGCGGGCGACCGTCGAACGCGTTCCCGACCTGGATGTCGAAGACGCGCTGGCCGATCGTCGCTCGGCGGCCGCCCGTCCAGAAGAAGACGAAGTACAGCGCCCCGAGCAGGGCGAAGGCGATGTTCGGCCGTCCAGCCGGAGACCCACATGTACCGCGACGTGGCGGTCTGGACGAACTCGCCGAGGCCGAGGGCGATGATCAGCGCCGCACCGGCGATCCCGACGATCGCGACATCGATGACGTAGGCCACGAGCCGCGACGCGACGTCGGCGAAGACCAGGCCGGGCGCGCCGGGAACGTCGACAACGGGCGACGGGGCGCGCCACCGTCCGCGGCGGGTCGGCCGGAGCTGGCGGCGGGTCCGCGGCCGTGGGCGGCGGGGCCGCGGCAGGTTCGGGCGCGGGCGTCGGTTCGCTCATCCCCCTCACACGGACGCGTTTGCGCCATCGTAGTCCGCCGGCGACGGCGCCCGCTGGGCTCAGCGCTCGGCGGGAAGCCCTCGTCGTCGACGACCGGTCCGCGCGCGGCCCGTGTCACCGCCCGGTCGCCAGGGGCCCGCGCATACCATTCGCGGGATGGCGATCGTCGATCCGTCCCAACGAGCCGGCCGGTGGGTCGCTGCGAGCGTCGGCGGCATCGCGTTCCTCGTCTATCTCCGGACGCTCATGCCCGGCATCGCCTTTGGCGACTGGGGCGAGATGCAGACGGTGCCCCACGTCCTGGGCGTGGCACACCCAACCGGCTACCCGACCTACATCCTGATCGGCTGGCTCGCCCAGCTGCTACCGGTCGGGTCCGTCGCGTTTCGGGCGAACCTGCTGTCGGCGGTCTTCGTGAGTGTGACGCTGGCCACGGTCACGCTGATCGCCGTCCGCGTCGGAACGCGGGCCCCTGATCGCCGCGGGCGGCGCGCTCGCGCTCGGCGCGGTCGGCACGGTCTGGGCGGCCGCCACGGTCGCCGAGGTCAACCCGCTCCACCTCCTGTTCGCCGCGCCTGCTGTTGCACCGTTCCCTCATCTGGGCCGAACGACGATCGGCCCGGGATCTCGCCATCGGATGGCCTGCTCGTCGGCCTGGCGTTGGGCAATCACCTGCTGACGCTGTTCCTGGCTCCGTTCGTCGGGCTGTTCGTGCTGTGGGCTGGGCGGCGGGAGCTCCTGGCTCGTCCATGGATCGTGTTGCCTGCGCTGGCGGCCGGCGCGCTCGGGCTGGCGGTCTACCTGTACATCCCGCTGGCCGCGAGCCAGTCGCCGCCGCTCGACTACAACCACCCCACCACGCTCGACGGGTTCCTGTGGCTGGTCGAGGGGACCCAGTTCCGGACGCAATTCGACTTCCTGTCTCCCAGGGGACCCGGCGAATTCCTGGCGTCCCTGCCGGCCCTCTGGACCCTCGTGGTCGCCCGGGCGACGCCGGTCGCTGCCGATCCTTGGCGTCGGCGGGATCGCGCTGCTCACGGTTCGCCGGCCGGCGTTCGGGCTGCTGTGCGCCGCGTTCCTGCTGAGCGGCGTGTACATCTGGGCCAACTACCTCCATCTCGAGCACTACCTCCTGGTGCCGTGGCTCGTGCTCGGCATCGGGACGGCCGTCGCGCTGCAGGGCGTCGCCGACGCGGCCGCTCGCTTCGGGTCACGGATCGCGTCGATCGACGGCGGTGTGGCCGTCGGGGTCGCCGCGCTGCTCCTGGCCGTCGGCCTCGGCGCGATGAACTGGCAGGCCGCCGACCGGAGCAACGACACCACCGGTCAGACGTACGTCGACACGGTGTTCGCCGCACTCCCGCAGGACGCCGCCATCCTGTCCTACTGGGACGCCTCGACGCCGCTCTGGCACGGGCAGCTCGTGGAAGGACTGCGGCCCGACGTCCTGGTGGTGGACGACACGAACATCGTGTACGAGGGCTGGGTCACCCGCGAGCGCCGGATCCAGTCACTCATCTGCGACCGACCCGTGTTCATCCTGCGGCTGTCGGACGCGGATCTGATTCCCACCCGGGAGGCATTCCGGCTCGTGGCGTTCGTGACCGTGCGGATTGCGGCGGGCGGGCCATCGGCCGCCGTCGACCGCCAGATCTACCGGGTCGAGCCGCTCGACCGGGCGACCTGCGGCGGATAGCGAGACGTCAGCGAATTGAGCGTGGCGCTGGCTGGAGGGCCGGCCGCCGATGCGGCGAACCGTCAGGTACGCGCTCGTCGGGCTGGCGGCGTCGAACGCTCGCTGAGCGTCGGCCGCCTGCTTCCGGGTCCTACCGCGGGTCGAGCGGCTGGATTGCGTCGGGGGCGTGGATGACCGCAGCAGAACCGGACCCCAACGTGTATACGATGGTCGTCGTGGACCCTGACCAGTTCGAGGCGCGTGGCGAGGTCGAGATCAAGGGCAAGGGCAAGGGCCGGCTCCGCACGCATCTCCTGGTCGGGCCTCGCCCGTCCGAGCCGGCATGACCGCCGACGACCCGGTGGAGTCGTCCGCCATCGATCGTCCGGTCCGGCTCGGCCTCCGGTCCAACCTCGGGCAGTTCACGCTGCTCGTCGCGGTCAACGCCCTCGTGGGCGGGATGGTCGGGCAGGAGCGGACGGTCCTGCCGCTGCTCGCGACCGACGTCTTCGGCCTGACCGGCTTCGCCTCCGCGCTGACCTTCGTCGTCGCGTTCGGGCTTGCCAAGGCGGCGACCAATCTCGCCGCCGGGGCCCTCGCGGACCGCTTCGGGCGGAAGCCGGTCCTGGTCGCCGGCTGGCTCATCGGCCTGCCCGTGCCGCTGCTCATCATCCTCGCTCCGTCCTGGGGCTGGGTGGTCGCGGCCAACCTGCTCCTCGGTGTCAACCAGGGCCTGACCTGGTCCACCACCGTGATCATGAAGATCGACCTCGTCGGGCCGATCCGGCGAGGCCTGGCGACCGGGATCAACGAGGCCGCCGGCTACGGCGCGGTCGCCATGACGGCGCTGGCAACCGGCTGGATCGCCGCCACGTACGGCCTTCGGCCGGGCCCGTTCCTCCTCGGGCTGGCGTACGCAATGCTTGGCCTTGGGGCATCCGTGCTGTTCGTCCGCGAGACGCGCGGTCACGTCCAGCACGAACAGCGCCTTGTCGTGCGAGCAGACATCCCGTCATGGCGCGAAGTCTTCTGGCGCACCACGGCACGCGATCCCAGCCTCTCGGCGGCGTCACAGGCCGGGCTCGTCAACAACCTCAATGACGGGATGGCCTGGGGCCTGCTGCCGCTCTTCTATGCGGCCGCAGGGCTCTCACTTGGCCAGATCGGCGTCCTCGCGGCAACCTATCCGGCGACCTGGGCCGTCGGGCAGGTTGCGACCGGCGGGCTGTCCGACCGGATCGGGCGCAAGCCGATGATCGTCGCCGGAATGCTCGTCCAGGCCGTCGCAATCGTCGTGATCGCCTTCGGATCCACCTTCACGGTCTGGCTGGCCGCGGCCGCATTGCTCGGGCTCGGGACCGCGATGGTCTACCCGACGCTCCTGGCGACGATCGCCGACGTTGCCGACCCGGCGTGGCGCGGGTCCGCGATCGGCGTCTACCGGCTGTGGCGCGATCTCGGCTTCGCGATCGGCGCGCTGCTGGCCGGCGTGATCGCCGACGCGCTCGGGATGCCGGCGGCCATCGCCACCGTGGCGGCGTTGACCGCCGGGTCGGGGCTGATCGTGCTCGTCAGGATGCGCGAGACGCTGGTCAGAACGTGACGACCTTGTCGGCCCGCACCGTCCAGTCGGCGAGCTGGGCCATCGACGACCGACAGACGCCCTCGACCTTCGCCAGGGCGAGCGCCAGGCGCAGGCCGTTGCGGGATCGCTCGGTCCCGTACGGACCGTCATTGAGGATCAGCAGCACGCTCATGTCGTCAGCATCGGGCCGACACGACCTGAAACGAAGGGCCAGATCGCCCGAAACCGTCAGTCCGTGGCGGCCTCGAGCGGCAGCCCGGCGGCCTGCCACGCCTCGAACCCCCCGTCGATGTCGGTTGCACGCGCAAACCCGAGATCCTGGAGCGTCGCCGCAGCGAGGCTCGACGAATAGCCGTGAGCGCAGACGAGAATGACCTGACGGTCCGGATCGGCCAGGCGCGGGTCGTCGAACCCGGACGCGGGATCGAGCCGCCAGTACAGGACCGAGAGCGGCACGTGGATGGAGCCCGGGATCACACCCGTCTCGCGGCGCTGCTCGGCGCACCGCGTATCGATGAGGATCGCGCCGTCGTGGGCCGCCGAACGAGCCGCGTGCGGATCGAGCCGCGCGATTCGGGCACGTGAGGCCGCGACGAGATCATTGACCGTGAGCCGACCGGACACGAGCGTCCCTCCGTGCCGCCGATTGTCCGCCCTACGTCAATGCCCGCTCGGACCGCCGCAGGAGCTGGGCATTGGCCGCGACGACGATGGTCGAGACGCTCATGGCGATCGCCCCGACCGCCATCGGCAGGTCGACGCCCCAGGGCACGAAGAGCCCGGCGGCGACGGGGATGGCGATCAGGTTGTAGCCCGTAGCGAGATTCCGACCCAGGTTCGTGATCCACTTCCGCGGCGTACACTTGAGCCGTGGCTCAACTGTTTGCCTCGGAGATCGACGCCGACGCATGCTCGACGGAGTGCCTGCACCCCGAGGCAATCGCGCCGCTGCTCGGTCGATCGCTCGGCGCTGACGGGGCGCGCGCTGTCGGCGACCTGTTCGCCACCCTGGCTGATCCCTCCCGTGCGAGGATCGTCCACCTCCTCGCGATCACTGAGCGGGACCTGTGCGTCTGCGACATCGCACTGGTCCTGGGGATGAGCGTTTCGGCACTCTCTCACCAACTCCACTTCCTTCGCGAGCGAGGCGGGGTGGAGCGCCGCAAGGTCGGGAGGATCGCCTACTACCGCCTGGTCGATGCCCATCTGCGGGACCTCGTCCTCGGGGCGGCGACCCATGTCGCCGAGGTCGCCTGATGCCCCACGCGAACGGTTCGGCCGCCGCCGCCAACCGGAACCGTCTGGTCGCCGTGCTCGCGCTGAGTCTCGTCATGCTGATCGTCGAGGTCGCGGGTGGACTCGCCTCGAACAGCCTGGCCTTGCTGGCCGACGCCGGCCACATGCTCGCGGATGTGTCGGGCATCGGACTCGCCCTGCTCGCCATCTGGATCGCCGGCCGTGCGCCCACGAACGGCCGGACCTTCGGCTACCTGCGCCTCGAGATCATTGCCGCGGTGACCAATGCGCTTCTCTTGTTCGGAGTCGCAGCATTCATCCTGTTCGAGGCCTGGCAGCGCCTGTCGGCATCGCCCGAGGTCGGGTCGTTGCTGATGCTGGCCGTCGCCCTGACCGGCCTGGCCGTCAACGGGATCTCGTTGTACCTCCTGCGCCAGGCGCAGCGCGACAGCCTCAACATGCGGGGCGCGTATCTCGAGGTCATGGGCGACTTCGCAGGCTCGGCCGCGGTCATCGTCGCCGCGATCGTCATCGCTGCGACAACGTGGGTGCAGGCGGATGTCGTGGCCTCGGTCGTCATCGCGCTACTCATCCTGCCGAGGACGTTCGGGCTGCTTCGCGAAGCGACCGACGTCCTGCTCGAGGCGACCCCGAAGGGCATCGACATGGACCACGTTCGGGAGCACATCCTCGACGCGCCCGGGGTCATCGACTGTCACGACCTGCACGCCTGGACGATCACGTCGGGGATGAACGTGGTCTCGGCGCATGTCATCGTGGCCGACGGCGCGGATCCAGCCGTAACCCTCGACGCCCTGTGCGAGTGCCTGTCCGACGACTTCGACATCGAACACTCGACGTTCCAGCTCGAGACAGCCGATCGCCGGCGGTTCGAGCAGCGGAGTCACGCATGACGGTCGCCGCGCCGTTATCGCGTGGACCGTCGTTCCATGTCAAGTTGGCTGGGACTCCATGCCCAAGGCCCAGCCGCTAACGGCCGAAGCGACCACGCCGCTTGGGCGGTGCCGGGGGCGGCGTCGTCCGCATGGCCCGAGCAGTGAGGACGGCATCGATGCGGCTGCGCCAGCTGCGACCGCTTGGTGACCGACGCAGCCACTCGAGGTAGTCCGGGTCGTGGTCCCCCAACGCCTCGATCGTCCAACCTTCGTACCGCCCGTAGTCCAACGCATTCGGGTCTCGCTGCTGCGGCCGTACGGCTGGCTCGGGTGTCGGCATCGTCGGCTGAGTCGCCTTGGCGGTCGCCGGGTGTTGACGGGCCACTCGCTCAGTTGCGCGCTGCTGGTCATATGTCGCCCGACGGTCTGGCCTGCCGAGGACTGCCCATGCGTCGTTGATCACCTGCATTCGCGCACTATCCCCGCCGAAGTCCGGGTGCCAATGACGAGCCAGGGAGCGGAATGACGCGTGCATCGCATCGCGAGTGGCGCTCGGAGGGACGTGGAGATCGGCATAGAGGTCGCGCATGAGGTCGATTCGGACGGTACACCCTGTCGCTGGACGGCGCGAGTTCCCCGATGGTCCTGTCGTCATTGGAACAGCCTGGACGCGACCCGTGCCGTCCCAGCTGGCACGTCTGCGCGCTACCCTGCCCGATGAGATCAGGCGACCCCGAATGGATCCACCGGGCGCAGGGCGCCGGCGTCTGTGCGCGTCTGATGCAGGGCGAGCGCGTCGACGCGGTCGAGGCCGAGGATCGGATCGGCCGATGGGAGGCCACGGACGAACAGACTCAACCCTTCGGGGAGTCCATTCCGTGCTTGGGATTTGGTCGGGGCGGCCGGATTTGAACCGACGACCACCAGTCCCCCAGACTGGTGCGCTACCAGACTGCGCCACGCCCCGACGCGGCACCGAGTCTAGCACCGCCGCGCCTCAGTCCTGCGGCCGGACTCCCGATCGTGTCGACCCAGCGCTCGTAGTCGGCGAGCTCGTCCTTCGACTCCCGCGCGAGCAGGTCGATCAGGCAGCGCTGGACGCTCTTGCCCTCGAACAGGGCGTTGTGGACCTCGCGGGCGATCGGCATCTCGACGCCGAGCCGGCCGGCCAGCGTCAGCGCGGCGTCCACGGTGTAGGCGCCCTCGGCCGTCCCCGGCAGGGTCGCCTCGATGTCGGGCCAGGAGCGGCCGTGCGCGAGCTCCTCGCCGAGCCGGTGGTTGCGCGACAGCGTCGATCCGCAGGTCGCGATCAGGTCCCCCACCCCGGCCAGCCCGGCGAACGTGAGCGGGTTGGCGCCGGCGGCGATCCCGACGCGGGTCATCTCGGCCAGGCCGCGCGTGAGCAGCCCGGCCTTGCCGTTGTCGCCGAAGCCCAGCGCGTCGGCCGCGCCGGCGGCGATCGCCACGATGTTCTTGAGCGCGCCGCACAGCTCGACGCCGAGGAGGTCGCGGTTGACGTAGAGACGGAATTCGCGCCGGCCGAGCCGGGCGACGACCCGGTCGGCCAGGGCCGGGTCCGACGCGGCGACGACCGCCGACGCCGGCAGGCCCCGGGCGATCTCGCCGGCCAGGTTCGGACCGGACAGTGCCCCGATGCGGTCGGCCGGGATCGCCGCGGAACCGGCGATCACCTCGCTCATGCGCAGCAGGCTGCCGGGCTCCAGACCCTTGACCACCGACAGCAGGTCCGCTCCGGACGGCAGGTGCGGCGCGAGCGCGGTGACCGTCCCGCGCAGATGGCGCGACGGCACGGCGAAGATCACCAGGTCGACCGCGTCGGCCAGGACCCGAGGGTCGGCCGACGCCGCGACGCGGTCAGGAAGCTGCGATTCCCGGGCAGCCGGCGCTCGTTGCGGCGAGTGGTCGCGATCTCCTGCGCCACCTCGGGCGAGTGGCACAGCAGAGTCACCGGCTCGACGGCGGCGACGATCGCCGACAGCGTCGTCCCCCACGCCCCGGCGCCGACGACGGCGACCCGCGCCCGGTCCATCAGCCGGGCTTGCGGGCCCGTCCCGGCGCGCCGCCCGGGCCACCCGGGCGGGCGGCGGCGGCGGCCCGGCGACCACCCTTCGCCGACCCGGCCGGTGCGCTCCGGCTCTTGCGGCGGCGCGGCAGCTTGACCGACGACCGGTCGCGGAACACCAGCCGGATGGGCGTGCCATCGAAGCCGAACGTGTCGCGCAGGCGATTCTCGAGGTAGCGCCGGTAGCTGAAGTGGACCGATCGACGCGTCCGACGCGAAGAAGACGAAGGTCGGCGGCGCAACGGCCGCCTGGGTCGCGTAGAACAGCTTCGGGCGGTGGCCGCGGACCGGCGGCGGCGGCGTCCGGTCGGTGGCGGCCGTCAGGACCCGGTTGAGCTCGCCGGTCGACACCCGCTTGCGACGCTCGCCCCAGATGTCGACGGCCAGTCTCGAGCACGCGACCGACCCGCTGGCCGGTCCTGGCGCTGATCGAGACGATCGGAGCGAAGTCGAGGAACGGGGCTTCGTTGCGGATCCATTCGATGTACTGGTCGAACGTGCGATCCGTCTTCTCTGCCACGAGATCCCACTTGTTGACCGCGATCACCAGGCCCTTGCCCTCCTCGATCACGTAGCCGGCGACGTGGGAATCCTGGGCGGTCAGCCCTTCGACGGCATCGATGACGAGGACGGCGACGTCGGCACGCGACAGGGCGTGCAGCGCGCGCAGCGTGGAGTAGCGCTCGGCCGACGGCCCCGAGGCGACCTTGCCGCGACGCCGGATCCCCGCCGTGTCGATCAGGACGACCTCGCTGCGACCCCAGGCCAGTCGCGTGTCGATGGCGTCGCGGGTCGTCCCCGGGATGTCCGAGACGATCGCGCGGTCCTCGCCGAGCAGGGCGTTGAGCAGGCTCGACTTGCCGACGTTCGGCCGGCCGATGAAGGCGATCGCCGCGGGCTCGCCGTCCGCGTCGGCGGCCATCGCGGCGTCCCAGCGCCGGGCCTCGGCGTCGGAACCGTCGCCGATCGCTTCGGCGTCGTCGTCGGCGTCTCCGGTCGCGGCGTCTTCGTCGGTCACCACGTACGGCTCCAGGCGGCCCGCAGCCACCTCGTCGGCCCAGGCGTCGGCCTCGCCTCGCGCGCCTTGCGCGCCAGCTCCGCCTCGCTCTCGGGCGGCAGTGCCCAGACGATCGCGTCCAGCAGGTCGCCGGTCCCACGCCCGTGCGAGGCGGAGATCGCGTAGGTCTCCTCCCAGCCGAGCGAGTGGAACTCGGCGGCCTCGAGCTCGCGCTTCTCGTTGTCCGCCTTGTTGACGACGACGATCACCGGCGCCTTGGCCCGCCGCAGGATCGTCGGCGGCCTCCAGGTCGGCCGGGGTCAGGCCGCTGACCGCGTCGACGACGAACAGGATCACGTCGGCCTCGGCGATCGCCAGCCGGGCCTGCTCCTGGACGCGCGCCTCGATCTGGTCGTCCGGGCTCGATCTCCAGGCCGCCGGTGTCGACGATCACGAAGCGACGGCCGTTCCATTCGGTGTCGCCGTACAGGCGATCGCGCGTCGTCCGCGCCCGGTCCTCGACGATCGCCGAGCGCTGCCCGAGGAAGCGGTTGAACAGGGTGCTCTTGCCGACGTTGGGCCGCCCGACGATGGCGACGACCGGGATGCCGCCCCGTCCGCTGACCACGTTCAGGCGGCGCCGGAGACGACGCCGGTCCGTGCGGGCGTTGGAAGTGAGGTCGTCCGGCCGGCGGGCGTGGCGGCCCGTTCCAGGGCCGCGTAGGCCAGCTCGGCGGCGTGGGCCCTGCGCGTCGGCGGTCCCGGCGTTCGCCAGAATCCATTCGGCGACGTCGCGCAGGTCCTCGATCGGCGTCGACGTGCCGCCGGTCACCCCGACCACGGCGGCCGTCCCGAACACGCTCGGGTCGGTGAGGTCGCGGACGCTCTCGATCTGGATCGCCTCGGTCCCGGCGATCTCGCACAGCCGGGTCAGCTCCTTGGTGTTGGCGCTCGAGCGGCCGCCGACCACGACCATCAGGTCGACCTCGCCGGCGGTGTCCAGGGTGTCCTGCTGGCGGCGGATGGTGACCGGGCAGACCGTGTTGACGATCTTGAGCTCGTGGGCGCGGCCGACCATGAACGCCGCGAGCTTCTCGAACTTCCAGGGCGGCTGGGTCGACTGCGAGATCAGCGCCATCCGCTTGCGCGGCGGGATCGCGGCCTCCCATTCCGACTCGTCGTCGACGACGATCGCGTCCGGGCGCGAACCCGAGCAGGCCGACCACCTCGGGGTGCCTCGGCGTGCCGAGGAGCACGATCGTGTAGCCGTCCTCGACCAGCCGGCGCAGCTCGCGCTGCTCCTGGATGACCCAGGTGCAGGTGCCGTCGATGATCTCGAGGCCACGATCCTCGGCGCGCGCCATGACGTCCGGGCGGACGCCGTGTGCGCGGATGACGACCGCGGCGCCGCGATCGACGTCGTCGAGCGTCTCGACCGTCTGGATGCCGAGATCCTGGAGGTCGCGGACCACGCCCTCGTTGTGGACGACCTGGCCGAGGGTATGGGTCAGCTTGCCGGCGCTCGAGGCTTCCTTGGCCTTGTCGATCGCCTCGCGGACGCCGTAGCAGAAGCCGGTCCGCTTGGCGATGCGAACGTCCTGGACCATACCCACGGCCCGATTATGGCATGGGGTCCGGTTGCGCCCCGTCGGCGGCCTTCGCGGCCGTGCTGGTCACCGTCGCGTAGACCCCGCGCTGGCGGGCGGGCAGCAGGGCCGCGATCCGCTCCATGATCATCCGCGTCACGCAGGCCTTTCGCCGCCTTCCGGTCGATCCCGGACGGGAGCTCGTCGGCGGGACGGAACGGGCGCCCGACCCGGACCATGACGTGTCCGCCCGGGTGCGGCAGGCGCTGGCCCTTGGGCCACACCCGGTTCGAGCCGCCGATCCCGATCGGGACGATCGGTGCGCCGCTCCGCAGCGCGAGCAGCGCGAGCCCGTCGCGTGCCTCCTGGAGCGCGCCGTCGGGGCTGCGCGTCCCCTCGGGAAAGACGAACAGCACGTGGCCGCCTTCGAGGATCCGGCCGGCGAGCCGGAACGCCTCCACGTCGGCACTGTCGCGATCGACCGGGTGGACGCCGCCGTTGGCCGCCACCCAGCCGACGATCGGCCACGCGAACAGCTCGCGCTTGCCGAGCCAGTGGATCCGCCGGCCGAGCCTGCGGGATCAACCAGGCGCCGAGGACCGGCGCGTCGAAGTTGGAGGCGTGGTTGGCGGCGATGATCAGCGGGCCATCGCGTGGGATCTCGTCGACAGCGCCCTCGATCGAGATCCGGCTCATCGCCCGGGCGAACACGCGCCCGCCGAAGGCGACGACCGAGATGAGCGGCGTGATCGAGCTGTCGATCGGCTCGCGGTCGCTCATCGGCGCGCGTCGCCGGTCCGCGGCGAGCGACGACGCGGTGGCGCCGGTCATCGACGCCGCGGCCGAACGCGCCTCGGCGTCGAGGATCGCGTTGACCACGGCGTCCACCGTGTCCTCGAGTCGGTTCCCGTCGGTGGTGATGATCCGGGCATCGGCCGCCGCCCGGAGCGGCGCCACGGCGCGCGTCGCGTCGAGCTCGTCGCGGCGACGCAGCGCTGCGAGGATCTCGCGCGCCTCGGAGCCGGCCGGGTCCAGACCGCGCTCCTCGGTTCGACGCCGGGCCCGTTCGTCCACCGAGGCGTCGAGGAAGAGCTTGAGATCCGCATCGGGCAGGACCACGGTCCCGATGTCGCGCCCGGCCATCACGATGCCGCGGGCCGCGGCGATGGCTCGCTGGCGATCCAGCAGCGCGGCTCGGAGCTCGGGCACGGCCGCCACGACCGAGACGGCGCGATCCACCCTCGGAACCGTGCAGGTCGCCCGGTCTGGTCGACGCCGTCGACGAGGACACGGGACAGCCGGCCGGCGCCGTCGTCGACGAGCTCGACCTCGGGCACCAGGCCACGCAGGCCGCCCGGGTCGTCGTCCGAGACGCCGCGAGCCAGGGCGAGCCAGGTGATGGCCCGGTAGAGCAGCCCGGTGTCGCAGAACCGGTAGCCGACACGCAGGGCCGCCGCCGCCCCGACGCTGCTCTTGCCGGACGAGCCGGGGCCGTCGAGCGCCACGATCAGGGGCCGGCGTGGCTGGGCCTGGCTGCCGGGCGGTCGGTGTCATCACCGGCAGGATACCGGAGGGCGATCCGGCGGCCGAGCCGCTGGGCTCACCCATGGTCCGCCCGATGCGCCGCTCAGCGCCGAGGCGGCCGACCGCCAGCCGGCGGACCCGGCGGCGTGCCGCGTGCGCCGGCACGGCTCGTTCCCGGCGCCGGCCCCGAGGCCGCGGATCTCGGGCGCTCGAAGTCGCCGGGCGCGGCCGCTCGGCAGCTCCTCCAGGCGGACCGGCCCGATCCGGACGCGGACCAGCCGCTCGATCGGCGCACCGACCGCGCCGAACATCCGGCGCAGCTGGCGCTTCCAGCCCTGGGCGAGGATCGCCCGATACCAGTGCAGGTCGGGCGGCCGCGGCGACAGCAGCTCGACGAGGCGGCGGGTCTCGATGTCGGTCGTCGGCGCGCAGCCCGGTCAGGGTCGCGAGGCCCTCGTCGAGCGCGATGCCCGCCTGGAGCGTGGTCGACCTGCTCGGCCGACAGCGGCGCCCGCAGAGCCGATCGCGTACTCGCGCTCGATGCCGTGCCGCGGATGGAGGACGCGGTCGGCCCAGGCGCCGTCGTTGGTGAGGATGAGCAGGCCCTCCGAATCCTGGTCGAGCCGGCCGACCGGGTAGAGCCGGGCGCCCTCGGGGACGAGGGCGGTCGGCAGCATGTCGAGGACGGTCCTGCGAAGCGTGCCGGTCGCGCACGGTGGCGGTCACGCCGGCCGGGCTTGTGGAGGAGCAGGTAGGCGGCCGCCGCCGCGCCGCCGATCACGCGGCCGTCGACCGCGATGACGACCGCTCGGGGTCGACCTTGGCGCCGATCGCGGCGACCTTCCCGTCGACGGTGACCCGCCCGTTGGCGATCAGCACCTCGCTCGCCCGTCGCGAGGCGACGCCGGAGGCGGCCAGGACCTTCTGCAGGCGCTCGGTCGTCATGGCGCGTCGGTTCCGTCGGGCGAGCCGGGCCCGTCGACCGGGAAGAGCGGCACGGTCATCGCCTCGCCGCCCTCCTCGGCGAGGCGCGAGGCCACGTCGACGTCGAGCGGCGGGAGCTCGTCGAGGCTGGTCAGCCCGAACCGCTCGAGGAACTCGAAGCCCGTGCCGTACAGGAACGGCCGGCCGGGCGCGTCCGACCGGCCGAGCTCGACGACGAGCCGCCGATGGACGCAGCGTCCGGATCGTGTAGTCGGAATCGACGCCGCGGATCCGCTCGACGGCCGACTTCGTGACCGGCTGGCGGTAGGCCACGATCGACAGCGTCTCGAGCGACGCCGGCGAGAGCCGGACCGCGTCGGCGCCGACGTAGCGGGCGACGAGCGCCCCGCCCTCGGCGGCGGTCGCCAGCTCGACGCGGTCGCCGTCGATCGAGCAGGCGGATGCCTCGATCGCGCAGCGAGACCTCGAGGTCGCCGAGCCGTGCGTCCACGGTCGCCCGGTCGACGCCGGCCAGAGTCGGCGATCTCGCGGCGGCCGAGCGGGCGCTCGGCGACGAACAGGAGCGCCTCGAGGGCCGCCTCGGTCAGCTCGATCGGAGCCGGCCTCGGCGGCCGGCTCGACGCTCGGGCAGCGCCGGCTCGTCGTCGGTCATGCGAACGACTCCAGCGACTCGTCGAGCGGCCCGTCCGGCCGGCTCGGCGGCTCCGGCCCGCCGGCGGCGCGCTCCTCGGCGGTCGTCGCCCGGGCGACGATCGGGCCCCACGGCTCGCGCTGCTCGACCACGATCTCGCGCCGTTTCATCAGCTCCAGCATGGCCAGGAACGTGACCGCGATCACGACCCGGTCGCGGACGCCTCGGAGCAGCTCCTGGAGGACGACGACCGGAGCGGCGCGCAGGGCCGCCCGGATGATCGCCGCCCGCTCGGCGATCGTGATCAGCCGGGCCATGATCTCGGGCGGCGGCTCGGGCGGCGGCGCGACCGCGGCCAGGCGCGCCAGCGAGGCGACGAGGAGCGCCGGGTCGAGGGCCGGCGCGTCGGCCGGGTGCGCCCCGGCCAGGCCGGCCGCGCGGGCGACGCCCGGCTCGCGCCGGAAGAGCCCGATCCGCCGGATCGGCCTCGTCGGCCAGGCGCAGCCCGGCGTCCCGATGGGCGCGATAGACGATCAGCCGCGCGCGCAGCTCGGCCTCCGGGTCGGCGCCTTCGTCGGCGAGCGCCGTCGGCTCGCCCGGGTCGGCCTGGCGCGGCAGCATCGCCCGGCTCTTGATCAGGATGAGCTGGCTGGCCACCGCCACGAACGAGCTGATGTGGCCGAGGCGGTCCGCCTGGAGCGTGGCCAGCGCGTCGAGGTAGGCATCGGCGAGCGCGCCGAGCGGCACGGTCAGGACGTCGAGCTGGCGTGCCTCGATGAGCGACAGGAGGAGGCCCGAGCGGCCCGTCGAACTCGGCGACCTGGACCTGGGTCATCGCCTCCGGGCGGCGACCCTCCCCGAACCGGACGGCGGGCGGCGCGCCGAGGGTCATCAGTTGGCCTCGTCGGCGAGGCGCAGCAGCTCGCCGAACTCGGGGTCGAGCGGCGCCTCCTGGTGCCGGATCAGCTCGACGGTCCGGGGCGAGCAGCCGGCCGTCGGCGGCCAGGCCGGCCGAGATCTCGGCGTGCGTGCGCAGCCGCTCGAGCGCCGGCCCGAAGCCGGGCAGGACGGCCGCGACGCGCCAGATCCAGTGCCCGTAGTGGTCGCCCAGCGAGTAGGCCACCCGCGGCCAGACGCCCGGTCCGGCCCTTGCCGGCGTCGTGCAGCAGCCCGGCCAGCAGGGCGTCGCGCGACTCGACGCCGGCGGCGCGCAGCGACGCCACGACGTCGAGGCCGTGGCGCCGGTCGGCGACGTGCATGGACTCGAACAGCGCCAGCTGGCTCGGGCTGATCCAGGTCGCGAGCTCCGAGCGTTCGGCTGGGGCCACGGCGGCTCGCAGGTGCGCCCGGAACCGGCGGACCTTAGACGCCCACCAGGAAGTTGACGATCGCATCGAGGATCGGGACGAGGATCCGGCCGCCGATCGACCCGCCCGGCGGCAGGAAGAACAGGATGATCAGGATGAGGAAGCCGTACTGCTCGAGGATCGGGCGGATCTGGTACTCGGTCCGCCGGTCCAGGAACGCGAACAGGACCTTCGATCCGTCGAGCGGTGGAATCGGGATCAAGTTGAAGAGCATCAGGACGACGTTGATCTGGACGAAGAGATCGAGGACCTCGTACGAGCAGCGGGACCTGGCCGTACAGCTCCGGGATTGGCGAGCAGATAGCGCAGCGGGATCGCCGCCGCGGCGGCCAGGACGAGGTTGGAGATCGGGCCGGCGGCGGCGACGATCGCCTCGCCGCGACGGCCGTACATCAGGTTGCAGCGGGTTGACCGGCGTGGGCTTGGCCCAGCCGAACCCGAACGCCGAGCCGGCCGCGGCCGACCCGAGGAACGTGACCGCCAGCAGGACGCCGCCGACCGGGTCGAAATGGGCGATCGGGTTGAGCGTCAGCCGGCCGAACAGCTTGGCCGTCCCGTCGCCGAGCCGGTAGGCCGCCAGGGCGTGGCTGAACTCGTGGACGGGGAGCCCGACGAGCAGCATGATCGCCACGACGATCGCGGCGGGGATGAATTGGTCCTGGATCCACGCGGCACCTGCGTATGCAGGGGGTCCCGCGTATGGTAGCCGCGCTCAGCGTCCCGGGCCGGACGGCGGCCGCGCGGCTACAGCCGGCCGAGCAGGTCCGCCTTCTTCGACTCGTAGTCCTCGGCCGAGATCGCGCCTCGGTCGCGCAGGTCGGCCAGGTTGGCGAGCGTCCGCGTGATCTCGTCGGGATCGGCTCTGGCGGGCGGGCGTCGGAGCGTGGCGCGACGGGCGCCGGCTGCGGCGGCGGGACGACCTCCGGCTCGCGGGTCTCGGCAACCTCGATCGTCCTCGTGGGTCGTGACCGGTTCCGGCGCGGCGGACCGGCGACCTCGCGGATCGGCGGACCGGGCGCCCGGAACGAGCCGGACATGTCCTGCTCGTACTCGTGCTTGGCGTCCATCATCGCCTTCTTGAAGCCGATGGGGTTGACGATCATCCGGAAGCGCTCGATGCCGGCCTCCGATGCCGTCAGGACCTCGAGGTCGCCGAAGCCGAGGATCCGCCCGAAGATCGACTGGGTCAGGATCGCGTCGTTGATCTTCTCGAGCGAGCTGTCGGTGGAGCGCTTGTTGACGACGCCCGCCACCTCGATCACCCGCCGGTTGGTCAGCACGTACTCCTGGTTGAGGTAGCGCAGGGTCGCCCAGACGAGGAAGGCCAGGCCGCCCAGGAAGAGGATCGCAGCGCAGCAGCCCGAGGACGACTCGCGGCCGAGCGGATCGCGCCGACCGCCGAGCGAGGATCAGCAGGAGACGCCGCACGATCGCGACGATCGGCAGGCGGGCCCCCCAGACCAGGACCAGCCAGTGCTGGCGCTCGCGATGGATGACCCGCTCGCCGGTCGCGAGCAACGAGTCCGCGTAACTCATGGTCCAGGCCTCCCTCAGGCCCGTGGATGGGCCCGGCTGTAGACGTCCCGGATGCGCTCCCCGGTGAGATGCGTGTAGAGCTGTGTGGTGGAGATACTCGCATGACCGAGCAACTCCTGAACGACCCGCAGGTCGGCCCCGCCCTCCAGCAGGTGGGTCGCGAACGAGTGGCGCAGGGTGTGCGGGCTGACCCGGTCGGCCAGGCCGGCCGCGCGGCGGCGCGCTTGACCGCGGCCCAGGCCTGCTGCCGCGCGAGCCGGCCGCCACGATCGCCCAGGAAGAGCGGGCCGCCGCGATCCGGCGCGACGTGGCCGATCGGCCAGCAGCGCGGGACGCGGACCGTCGATCCACCTGGCCAGCCAGTCGAGGGCGACCTCGCCGACCGGCACCAGTCGTTCCTTGTCGCCCTTGCCGATGACCCGGACGAAGGCACCGTCGGTCGAGAGGTCGTCGCGGTCGAGGCCGATCGCCTCGCTGATCCGCAGACCGGCTGCGTACAGCAGCTCCAGCAGCGCCCGGTCGCGCAGTCCGCGAGGCTGCGCGGAGGTCTCGTCACCGGCTGCCTCGAGCAGGCGCTCGGTCTCGGCCACGGTCAGCGTCTCGGGCAGCAGGCGCGACGGCCGGGGCAGGTCGAGGTGGGCGGCCACGTCGCGCTTGATCAGCCCCTCCCCGTAGGCGAACCGGTAGAACCCCTTGAGTGCGGCAGCCCGGCGCCGGAGGCTGCTCGGCGCGAGCCCGGGGTCGCGCGGCCGGCCCCGCCGGGTCCGGGCCGCGAGGTAGCCGATCGCCGCGTCCGGTGAGCCCGCCCAGGCGCGGGCCGCGCCGCGCGAGGCCGCGAAGTCCGCCAGGTCGGCCCGGTACGCCCGGATGGTGGCCGGCGACAGGCCGCGCTCGACGTCGAGGTAGGTCAGGTACTCGTCGATCGCCCGATCGAGGTCGATCATGGGCGACCGGCCTCAGCCGGCCTGGGCGACACCGGCGCGCCAGGCCTCGGCTCGGTCGAGCAGCTCCCGCGCACTCGCGAGTGTCGTCGGACCGCCGGCGTCGCCGCCGAGCATCTGGGCCAGCTCGACGATCCGGCCCTCGCGGTCGAGCCGCTCGATCTCGGTCACCGTGCGACCGTCGCGTTCGCGCTTGGTGATCCGGTACTGGGCGTCGGCGTGTGCGGCGATCTGCGGCAGGTGGGTCACGCACAGCACCTGGTGGCGCCGGGCGAGCGCCCAGAGGCTTCGCCCGACCGGGTCCGCGCTGCGGCCGCCGATCCCCGTGTCGACCTCGTCGAAGACGAGGATCGGGGTCTCGTCGGCCTCGGCCAGCACCTGCTTGATGGCCAGGGCCACCCGCGACAGCTCCCCGCCCGACACGATCCGCGCCAGCGGCCGGGCCGGCTCGCCGGCGTTCGGTGCCAGCCGGTAGACGACCTGGTCGGCGCCGCTGGCGTCGAAGGCCACGGCGTCGCCGTCGAGCTCGACCGCCGCCTCGTCGCGGGTGGCGACTCGGCGGCCCAGGCCGACCTCGAAGACGCCGGGTGGGAAGCCCAGCTCGAGGAGCACGCGGTTGACGGCGCCGCCACGAGATCCGCGGCGGCCGCCTGACGGGCCTCGCGACAGCGCCGTGGCCGCAGCGGCGACCTCGCCGAGCAGCGCCGCATCCTCGCGCTCGCGGCGCGCCCGCTCGTCGTCGAGGCCCGCGCAGGCGCTCGAGCTCGGCCAGGGCTCGCTCGCCGTGCGCCAGGATCGCCTCCTCGTTCGCGCCGTAGCGGCGTTCGAGGCTGAAGATGAGCCCGAGTCGCTCCTCGAGCGCCGCCACGGTCGCCGGGTCGTGGTCGATGCCGTCGGCCAGGTCGCGGATCTCGGCGGCCACGTCGGCCAGCTCCGCCTCCAGCCCGGCCAGCCGCTCGGCCATCGGCTCGAACCGCGGGTCGAGACGGGCGACGGCCCGCACCTCGCGGAGCGCGACCGCCGCGGACTCGCGGGCGCCGGTGCCGTCGGCCAGCAGCGCGTCGTGCGCGGCGGCCGCTCCCCGGGCGATCGCCTCGCCGTGCTGCGCCGCCGCCAGCCGGCCGCGGATCTCCTCGGCCTCGCCCGGGTGCAGTCGCGCCGCCGCGATCTCGGCGGCCTCGTGCTCGAGCAGGTCGACCCGGCGGGCGAGCTCGCGCGGGTCGATCTCGAGCTCGGCCAGCGCGGCCCGGTTGGCCCGCCAGCGTTCGACGGCGTCGGCCATCGCCGATCGAGCGGTCCCGTGGCCGCCGAACGCGTCGAGCAGGTCGCGCTGCCAGCGTTCGTCGAGCAGCCGCTGCTGTTCGTGCTGGCCGTGGATCTCGACCAGCGGTCCGACCTCGTCGGCCAGCCGCGAGGCGGTCGTGGCGACGTCGTCGAGACGGGCCGTCGATCGTCCGCCGGTGGTCAGCTCGCGAACCGCGATCAGCGGCTCGGGCAGGCGGTCGAAGAGGGCCTCCACCCGAGCCGACTCCGAGCCGTGCCGGATCATCCCGGGATCGGCCCGGGCGCCGCACACGAGCCCGAGCGCGTCGATGACGCAGGCTCTTGCCGGCGCCGGTCTCGCCGGTGATGACGTTGAGGCCTGGGCCGAGGGTCATGCGGAGCCGGTCGATCAGCGCCAGGTCGCTGACCGTCAGCTCGAGCAGGCGTCCGGCGCTCACGACGGCAGCAACGCCACCTTGCGCCGGAGCAGGTCCCAGAACGGCTCGGCGCCGGTCGGCTCGATCAGCCGGATGGGTCGTTCGATCGCCCGGACCTCGATCACGTCGCCGACCTCGATCTTCAGGTCCTCCCGGCCGTCGATCGAGACGAGGGCCTCGTAGGCGTCGATGACCGTGCAGCGGACCGTCTGGCGCGGGCTGACCACGACCGACCGGATGGCGGACAGGTAGGCGGCGATCGGCGTGACCACGATGTTGCGGCTGACCGGGTCGAGGATCGGGCCCCCGGCCGAGAACGAATAGCCGGTGGAGCCGGTCGGGCTGGACACGATCAGGCCGTCGGCGATGAACGTCGCCAGGTGCGAATCGTCGATCTCGACGTCCAGCCGGCAGACGCGCGCCAGCGAGCCCCGGGCGATCACGATGTCGTTGAGGGCGAAGTGCCGGACGCTCGTGTCGGCATCGGCGATGCGCCCGCCCGGCAGGACCCGACCCTGGAGGGCGAGCCGCTCGTCGATCCGGTAGTCGCCGTCGACGATCTGGGCGAGCACCGATTCGAGATCGCCGGCTTCTGCCTTCGACAGGAACCCGACCTTGCCGAGGTTGATGCCGATCAGCGGGACGTCGACCTCCGACACGGCCCGGGCGGCCCGCAGGAACGTGCCGTCGCCGCCGAGCACGACGAGGGCATCCGTCGCCGGCAGCTGGCGGACGAGTGCGGCGGTCTCGCCCGACGGCACCTGCCATTCCTCGATCCCGCGCAGCCGGCACCAGCCCGCGGCCCGGGCGCTGAGCTCGATCGCCGCCTCGAACGTCGGGTTGTAGGCGAAGCCGATCCGGGCGATGGTCATGTGGCGATCGCCTCGGCAATCCGCTCGCCGATCTCGGCGCAGCCCGGTCCGGGCGCGAGCTGCACCAGGAACTCGCGATTGCCCTCCGGTCCGGTGAGCGGCGAAGCGGTCACCGCGCGCGTCCCGATCCGGAGCGCGCTCGCCGCCGCCACGACCCGCTCGAGCACCTCGCGGTGGACGGCCGGGTCGCGGACCACCCCGTGGTCCGTCCGGCCGCGGCCGGCCTCGAACTGCGGCTTGACGAGCGCGACGATCTGTCCGCCGTGCGCGAGCGTCGACGCGACCGGGCCGAGGACGAGTCCGAGCGAGATGAACGACACGTCGATCACGGCCAGCGCGATCGGCTCGGGCAGGCTCGACGTCGGCCAGGTGGCGGGCGTTGGTCCGCTCCATCGACACCACTCGCGGATCGCGGCGCAGCGGTTCGGCGAGCTGTCCGCGGCCCACGTCGAGCGCGTAGACCCGGCTCGCACCGCGCTGCAGCAGGACATCGGTGAAGCCGCCGGTCGACGCTCCGACGTCGAGGCAGACGAGCCCCGCCGGATCGATCCCGAAGGCGTCGAGCGCGGCCGCGAGCTTGTGGCCGCCGCGACTGACATACGGCTCCGGTTGGGCGACCCGGATGGCGACGTCGGCGGCCACCAGGTCGCCGGGCTTCCGATCGCGGCGGGCGGCGTCGCCCTCCCCCACCCCGACCTTGCCCGCCAGCACCAGCGCCTGGGCGCGCGCCCGGGATCCGGCCAGGCCGCGCTCGACCAGGAGCTGGTCGAGCCTGACTCGCGGGGTCCGGGCGGCGGCTGCGGGGCTCACCCGTCTATCGTGGCACAGCCCGCTTCACCGGGACTCACCCGATCGACGATCGGACCGGAGGTCCACTCGGGCGTAGCCGGCGCCGCCGGATCAGCCGGCGGCCACCTCCGACCGGCCGGGTGTCGCCCGGAGCGTCGGCCAGCGTCTCGCGGACCTGGGCCGCCAGGCCCGGGGCGTCCAGCCGAAGGACACGGCGCAGATCCGAGACCGACCCGTGGTCGACGAACCGCTCGCCCGGGATGCCGACGATGCGCAGCGCGACGTCGCGATAGGCGGGGTCCGTCAGCCTGGCCTCCTCGAGGAGCTCCAGGACGCCGCTGCCGAAGCCGCCGGTGACCACGCTCTCCTCGAAGGTCACGACCAGGCGCTTGCCGCGCGCCTGGTCGAGGATCAGCTGGCGGTCGAGCGGCCGGGCGAACCGGGCGTTGATCGCCCCGATCGACCAGCCCTCGGCCTCGAGGGCGGCAGCCGCCTCCATGGCCCGGGCGACGATCGGTCCGAAACCGACGAACAGCAGGTCGCGGCCCTCGCGCAGGACCTCGCCGCGACCGACCGGGATGGGCGCCGGATCGACCGGCGGCAGGCCGAACCCGGCATCGCGCGGGTAGTGGAGCGCGAACGGGTGGTCCTGGGCGAGCGCGGTATGGAGCAGCGCCCGGAGCTCCTGCTCGTCCCTCGGTGACGCGATCACCAGGTTCGGCAGCTGTCGCTGCGCGGTCAGGGTGAACATGCCCTGGTGGCTGGTCCCGTCCTCCCCGACCAGCCCGGCCCGGTCGACCGCGATCACCACCGGCTGGTCGTTCTGGCAGACGTCGTGCACGGTCTGGTCGAAGGCTCGCTGGAGGAACGTGGAGTAGAGCGCGACGACCGGGCGCATCCCGCCCATCGCGAGACCGGTCGCCAGCGTCACGGAGTGCTGCTCGGCGATCCCGACGTCGAAGAACCGGTCCGGGAAGTTGGCCTGGAACCGGGCCATCCCGGTCCCGGTCGGCATGCCCGCCGTGATCGCGACGATCCGCCGGTCGTGCCTGGCCAGCTCGATGAGCTCGTCGGCGAAGACCGCCGTGTAGTTGGGTAGCTTGGCCGGAGCGGTGTCGACCCGGGCCGGGGGGGCGGCGTCGTCCGACATCGACTCGGTCGGGATCGACGTCCTGGCCCCGTTGTACGCGTCGACGCCCGGCGTCATCGTCATCGGCGGAAGCGCCGCACCGTGGAAGCCGACCTGGTCGGTCTCCGCCGGACGGAAGCCGCGGCCCTTCTGGGTGCGGACGTGGACGATCGTGGGGCCGGGCAGGTCGAGGGCGCGCTCCAGCGTCGCGAGGAGCGCGTGCAGGTCGTGGCCCGGGACGGCGCCGATGTACGTGATCCCCAGGTCCTCGAACAGCTGGCCGGGCTGGGCGAACTGGACGACCATCCGGCGGACTCGCCTGCTGAGCTCGAGGACGGTCGCGCCGATGATCGGGATCCGTTCGACGTTCCGGTCGTAGGCGCTCTTGCCCTGGCGCCACGCGCCCGACAGCTTGATCTGCGACAGGTACTTGGAGAACGCCCCGACCGTCGGGCTGATCGACATCTCGTTGTCGTTGACGACGATCAGCATCTGGGTCTGGCGGTGGCCGATGTCGTTGAGCGCCTCGAGCGACAGCCCGCTCATCAGGGCTGCGTCGCCGACGACGACGGCGATCCGCTCGAGGCTGTGCCGCAGGTCGCGTGCCTCGGCGAGGCCCTCGGCGATCGACAGCCCGGTGCCGGCATGCCCGCCGTCGAACACGTCGTGGACCGATTCGGATCGTCTCGGGAAGCCGCCCACGCCATCGAGCTGGCGGAGCGTGTCGAACGCCGCGAGGCGGCCCGTCAGCAGCTTGTGCGGATAGGCCTGGTGGCCCGTATCCCAGACGATCCGGTCACGGGGCGACTCGAGCAGGCGGTGCAGCGCGATCGTCAGCTCGACGACGCCGAGCGACGACCCGAGGTGTCCGCCGGTGTGCGCCACGGTCCGGATGATCGTCTCCCGGATCTCGAGGGCCAGCTGCGCCAGCTGGACCTCGTTCAGACCGCGCAGGTCGGCAGGCCCCTGGATCGTCGGAAGGATCGGCACGCGGGAAAGGCTCCTGGATCGGCCGGCTGGAGACCGCCGGGTTCGGTCGCGCTGACGTCTGGACGGATAGCACGTGTGATGGTCGAACTGCCGCCGGCAACGGTGTCGGCTCGGCAGCCGAGAGTGTAAACCTGTTCCCTGCAGGTCGCTCGTTTTCGCACGGTCCAGGCGACCGGCGCGGGCGTGCCCTTGATACCCGGACACGTGGTCAGGAGCGGCTGGTTCACCGGCCTTCCCGCATGACCACACCCAGGGACAGTTGCGAAGCGGCGCTGGCTCCTGAGGGCCGACGACGTTCCCGGTTGTCACAGCTGGCCCGCGGGCAGTTCCTCGGTCGCGTCTTCCGGGCGGACGTCGCGCGTCTCGAACGCGCCACCGGCGCGCGCCACGAGCTGCTGGACGCGCAGCTCGGCGTCGCCCAGCAGCTTCTCGCAGCGCGCCTGGAGCGCGACGCCGCGCTCGTACAGGGCGATCGCGCGCCTCGAGCGGCTGGCCGCCGGCCTCGAGCTCGGCCACGGTCCGCTGCAGCTCGGCCAGGGCGTCGTCGAAGCTCAGGGCGTCGGTCGCGGGATCAGTCGGCGGTGGCCATCATCGTCCTCATCTCGGGGTTCGGTCATCCGGTCGAGCCGCGGGGCCAGGAGCATACCAAGCCGGATGCCGACGACCGCGACGATCAAGGCCAGGACCACGAAGATCGCCAGGTCAGGCATGCGGATCGACCGTGGCCGGGACCTCGCCGCGGGCGACGCGGACGGTCAGTCGCGTGCCGGGCGGCGTCTCCGCCGGGTCGCGCACGATTCGCTCGTCCGACGCCCGCCGGACGATGGCGTACCCGCGCTCGAGGGTGGCCTGTGGCCCGAGCACCTGGAGCGCGGCGACGCTGCTGTCGAGCGACGCGCGGGCCTGGGCGACGCGGCGGCCGACCAGACCGTCGATGCGCCCGAACCGCTCGAGCTGCGATCGCTCGCGCGCCAGCCGGCCCGGCAGGATCGAGTCGAGCCGCGGACCGAGCCGGCCGGCAGCCTGCTGCTCGGCGACGAGCCGGTCGCTGATCGCACGAGTCGCCCGGTCGAGCAGCAGGCCGACGCGCTCGCGTGTCGAGGCCAGCTGGGCGCCGGGACCGAGCCGGTCGAGCGCCCGCCGCTCCGCGGCCACCTCGCGCGAAGCGGCGCGGATGCGAACCGCGGTGGCCGCCATCCAGCCGGCGACCCAGGGCCCGGACCGCCACCGAGCACCTCCTGCGCGATCCGGGACCACGATCTCGGCCGCCGCCGACGGCGTGGGCGCACGGACGTCGGCCGCGAAGTCGGCCAGCGTCACGTCGGCCTCGTGGCCGACGCCGCAGACCAGCGGCAGGGCGTGCGCCACGACGGCCCGGACCACGGCCTCGTCGTTGAACGCCCACAGGTCCTCGAGGGAGCCGCCGCCGCGGGCCAGGATGGTCACCGACGGCGCCTCCTCGGGATGGCCGGCGGCCGCGCGCTCCGCCGCGTACCGCTCGACCTTGCGGAGCGCGCGCGACGCAGGCTGGCCGGGGCGCCGTCACCCTGGACCTGGGCCGCCACCAGGACGACCCGGCTGAGCGGCCAGCGGCGTCCCAGGACGTGGCAGATGTCCTTCCAGACCGCGCCGCTCGGGCTCGTGACGACGGCGATCGTTGCCGGCCGGTCGCGGCAGGCGGCCGCTTCCGCGCGGCGTCGAACAGGCCCTCGGCCGGCCAGCCGGGCCTTGAGCGCCTCGAACCGGAGCGTGAGGTCGCCGAGCCCGGACGGCTGGATCGAATCGACGTACAGCTGGAGCGCGCCCTGCGGCTCGAACAGGTCGATCCGGCCGTGGGCCACGACCCGGAGGCCGGCCTGGGCCTCGAACGCCGAGCGCAGCCGGTCGTCGCGGAACCAGACGCACTGGAGCTGGTTGCGCTCGTCCTTCAGGGCGAAGTAGGCGTGCCCGGCCGACGAGACGGTGACCCGCCCGATCTCGCCCTCGACCCACAGGTCGGCCAGCCGCGGGATCGGCCCGGACGGCACCGCGGATGGTCCGGGTGACCTCGCTGACGCCGAGGATCCGGACGCCGAAGGCGCCGAGCGTCGCGGCGGTGACAGGCGCCGTCCGGGACCGGGGCCGAGCCGGTCGGCGTCGCGCTCGCTCGGGTTCGGTCGGGACGCGCGTCCCAGCTCGGCAGCGCCCAGTCCGGCGGCTCCTCGCGGGTCATCGCGACGGGTCTCAGACGCGCGTCTGGTATTCCCCGGTCCGGGTGTCGACCCGGATGGTGTCGCCCGGCCCGACGAAGATCGGGACCTGGACGACGAGCCCGGTCTCGGTGGTCGCCGGCTTGCGGGCGCCCGACTGCGTGTCGCCGGCGAAGCCGGGCTCGGTGTCGACCACCGTCAGGTCGACCGTGACCGGCAGCTCGACGCCGATCGTCTCGCCCTGGTAGCTGGTCCGATCGAGGGTCATGCCGTCCTTCAGGTACGGCGCGGTGTCGCCGAGCTGGTCGCCGCTCAGCACGAACTGGTCGTACGTGTCGGTGTCCATGAAGTGGTAGTCGTCGCCGTCGCGGTAGAGGAACTGGACCGGGCGCTTCTCCATCGACGCGCGCGGCCACTTCGTCCCCGCCTGGAACGAGCGCTCGACCGTCTGGCCGCGCTTGATGTTGCGGAGCGTGATCCGGACCTGGGCGGAGCCGCGGCCCATCTTGATGTGGTGGTAGTCGAGGATCTGCCAGAGCTCGCCGTCGAGCTCGATGGCGACGCCCTTCTTCAGTTCGCCGGTGCTGATCATGCGGTGGGCTCCTGGGGTGACGGCGACGGGTCGGTCTCGTGACACGCGTGCGCCGGGATGTCCGTCTGGGGATCGAGCCGCGATTGTAGCCGACGACCGGCGGGCCGGCCGACCACGCGGCCTCGCGCCGGGCGTGGTCCATGCCACGGCGTGCGTCAGCCGACGACGATGACCTCCCGCGGGAAGTGCGTCAGCCGCTCCACCGCGGCCGGCCGCGGCGTCGAGCAGGACGAGGTCCTCGATCCGGACGCCCATCTCGCCCTCGAGATAGACGCCGGGCTCGACCGAGAAGACCGTCGGGCTGGGCAGCGGCGTGTCCGGGGCGAACCGGCCGAGCGACGGCGACTCGTGGGTCGCCAGGCCGATCCCGTGGCCCGTGCCGTGGCCGAAGTGCTCGCCGTGGCCGGCCGCCTCGATCACGTCGCGGGCGGCCGCGTCGATCGCCCGGCCGCTCGGCAGCGGCGCGCCGTGCCCCGGCGCCGACCGCCTCGCGTCGAGCGGCTCGATCGCGTCGGCTGCGCGGTGCGCGACCAGCCCGTAGACCTCGAGGTCGCGCTCGGACGGCTCGCCGACGAACAGCGTCCGGGTCATGTCGCTGCGGTAGCCGGCCACCTGCGCGCCGAAGTCGAACAGCAGCACCGTCCCGTCGAGGACCGGCCGGTCGCCCGGCGACCCGTGCGGCAGCGCCGCCTCCGGGCCCGACAGGCAGGCGACGTCGAAGGCGAGCGCCTCGGCGCCGCCGGTCCGGATCAGCCACTCGAGGCGCAGCGCCAGCTCCGCTTCGGTGACGCCCGGCCGGATCTCGGGCAGCAGCGTCGCCAGGGCCCGGTCGGCGACGGCGCAGGCGGCGGCGACCCGCTCGAGCTCGGCCGGCTCCTTGATCGCCCGGTCGGCCTCGACCCAGCCGTCGACCGGCGACCAGCTCGACCGTCGGGGCCGCGGCGGCGAGCCGGCTCCAGGTGGCCTGCGAGACGAAGCCGGCCTCGACCGCGACCCGCTGCGCGCCCGGCCGACGCGAGCAGCTCGGGCCAGCGTGCCGGCAGGTCGTTGTAGGCGCTGAAGATCCGCGCCTCGGGCGCCTCGCGGCGCGGCCTGGATCGTGTAGCGCGAGTCGGCCAGGACCACGACCTCGTCGCCGGTCACGAGGAACTGGCCCGAGTTGCCCGGCGACCTTCTCCTCGCCGTCGGCCAGGGTGAAGCCGGTCAGGTAGCGCATGTGCTCGCGCCGGACGCCGAAGTAGGCGTCGACGCCGGCCTCGGCGAAGCGGGCCCGGAGCCGGCCGAGACGGGCCGGCCGCGCCGCGCGGTCGGCCGCCTCCCAGGCCGCTCGGTCCGACGGGCCGGGCGGTGCCGCGAAGTCCGCGGGCGACGGCCACGACCGGGGTCCCGCCGCCGGACTCACGCGCGGCCGCTCACGGCTTCTTGAGGTACTTGGCGATGTTCGCCTGGTGTTCCTTGAACGTCTTGGCGAACGCCGAGCTTCCGCTGCCGTCGCCCTTGGCCACGAAGTACAGGTAGCCCGTGGCGGTGTCCGGTTCGAGGGCCGCGTCGATCGAGGCGATCGTCGGCGTGCACAGCGGCCCGGGCGGCAGGCCCTTGTGGCTGTAGGTGTTGTAGGCGGCGACATCGGCCGGGAGCGGATAGTCGGCGAGCCCGCCACCGATCGGCCCCCAGAACGAGTACTGCAGCCAGTCCGGCACCGGCAGCTTGGCCAGCTCGGCGGTGTCGTGGGCGTAGATGACCGTCGGATCGGCCTCGAGCACGTCGCGCGGCCACGTCTTGGGATCGAGCCGGTTCGCGTAGACCCCGGCGATCAGCGGCTTCTCCTCGTCGAGCTGCGCCTCGCGTTCGACGATCGAGGCCAGGACGACCACCTGGTAGAAGGTCAGGCCGCGGGCCGCCGGGACGGCCAGGCGCTCCTCGCCGACGTTGGCGATGAACTTGTCGAGCATCAGCCGGACGAGCTCCTCGGGCGTCGTGTCGGGCAGCACGCGGTAGCTCGACGGCCACAGGAACCCTTCGAGCGAGGCGCCCGTCCGGTGCGTCGGCCAGGATCGCCTTGAGCCACGGGTAGTCGTCGATCGAGGCTGGCCGGCGGCGACTTGACGAGGTGGTAGAAGGCCTCGGGGTCCAGCTGCAGGTCGGTCAGCGTCTCCAGCTTGGCGGTCAGCTGCTCGAGGCGGAGCCCCGTCCGCAGCTCGATGTCGACGTACTTGACGACCGGCGGATTGAGCAGCGCGCTGACCAGCTGGTCGGGCGTCAGGTTCCGGCGCAGGACGAACGTGCCCTGCTGGAGCGCGCCGGTCAGCTGGCGATCGATGGCGATGAACACGAACGCGCGGCTGTCGCCGAGCAGCCCCTGCGCCTGCAGCCGGTCCGCGATCGAGCGGGCCGTGTCGCCCGGCTCGACCAGGAACTCGACCTGGGTCGAGTCCGACGAGGCGGGCGTGGTCAGCGCCGTCCCCAGGTCCTCGCGGACGATGTCCTTGACGAACGGCAGCTGGAGCGCGGCCGGGTTGTCCTCGGCGATGCTGAGCACGACGCTGTTGACGGCCGGGCGGAGCGCGGTCAGCGCCACGGTCAGGACGATCGCCGCGAGCACGAGCGCGAAGACCGCGAACTTCAACAGCCCGACGAACCCGCCCCGGCCCGATCCGCCCCGGTCGCCGCGCGGCGCAGCGGCCGATCCTCGTCGCGCGACGTCTCGGTGGCGTAGGCGTCCGGCGTCGTACGGCCGGGCCTGCTGCTCGTGGCGGTCGCGCGGCTTGCGGCCGGATCGGATGGTCACGAGGCCGCCTCGCGCGGGCGGCCGCCCGGGCGTCGAGCTCGTCCTGCAGGATGATCGAGGCCGCCTCGCGGTCGACCCGGGCCCGGTACGCGTCGCGCTGGGTCTTGCTCGGCGGGCCGCCGGAGCGGCCGCGCTTCATCGGGCCGAGGCGCGTCTCGGCCAGGTGGCTCGTCAGCCGCTCGTCGCGCAGCGTGACGCGGCAGGCCGAGGCGCTCGGCCACGGCGGCCGCCCAGCGCGCGGGTCAGCGTCGCCTGCGGACCGTCGGCGCCAGCGGCCTCGAGCGGATCGCCGACCACCAGCTCGTCGACGTCGTAGCGGTTGACGATGATCCGGAGGGCGGCCACGTCGCGCGTCGAGGTCCGCGGCGCGGCGGATGGTCGCCAGCGGCCGGGCGGCCGATCCGTCCGCGATCCGCCAGCGCCAGGCCGACCCGTCGCTCGCCGAGATCGATGCCGAGCAGCCTCGTCACGAGGGCGAGGCCGATGGGCCGGGTGTCTCGACCGGCACCGAGCCCTGGATCGAGACGCTGACCCGGCTGTCGATCGTCGGGATGCGTGCCCACCCAGTCCGGCCAGGCCGTCACGGTCACGTCGCCGTACGGCGGCGAGCGCCGCTCGGGCGTCGGCGAGCGACTTGCCCAGGACCAGGCTGCTGAGCGCGTCCGGGTCGAGCGTGGCGATCTGCTGCCCCGTGGCCGTCGCCGGGAAGCTGACGACCTGTCCCGTGACCGTCGCCGCGCCCACGTCGACCTTGATCGACCCGGCCACGAGCTGGTGGCCGGCCGTCACGGTCGACCGGAACTTCTGCTCGGCGATCGACGAGATGGGGCTCGGATCCACGGTGACCACCGTACCGGTTGCGCTCAACCCGAGCTCGAAGCGCGGTGATCTCCTGGTCGACGAGCGTCGCCGGATCGACGGTCGGGGTCGCGTCGCCGAGGACGCGGTCTCGCGAAAGACCGTCGCGCCGGGCGCCGCGATGGACGGATCGGCCAGCCGATCCTGGAAAGCCGCGTCGAGCGCGGTCGACAGCTGTCTTGAGCGCGGCGTCGACGTCGGCCTGCGCGACCTTGGGGAACTCGTCGTGCGTGCCGCCGGTCGTGGCGTCGGGGTTGACGACCTTGAGCGCCTGCGGATCCTCGCCCTTGGGCACGATCACGATCGTGTTCGGCTCGACGTTGCCGGCGACGCCCGGGTCGACGGCCGTCACCCCGACCGTGATCCGGCCCGGGAAGACGGTCAGGCCGACGAGGTCCGCGCTCGGAACGGTGACCGTCGAGTTGGTCCGGAACCGAACGCCGGCGTTGGTGCTGACGATGCTCCCGCCGGGCACGGTGTTGGTCCGCAGGAAGTCGAGGTTGGAGAAGCGGACCTGGCCGGTCGCCTTGGTCTCCTCGACCCGCTTCCCCGTCGCCGGGAACGTGTCGGTGACGGTGACCTCGAGCGGCACCTGCACGGCCGGCACGACCAGCGTCGCGCGCGTCCGGCTGCGGTGGCCGCCGGGTCGGCCGTCACGGTCAGCGTGCAGCGGCGGCAGCGCCTCGGGCCGCGGCGTGACCACGATGGTCGCCGACGGCAGCAGCACGTAGGCGCCGACCCCGCCGACGAGCACGACGAGCGCCAGGACGGCGAGGCGACGACGAGCGGGAGTCGGACGGCCGCCTCGCCGGCCCGACCGGGCGCGGATGACAGCAGGACCGCAGACGGCGGGCCGGCCGACCGCCCACGCGGCCCATCGGCCGTCCGGCGACATCGGTCGCGGCGGCCGGAGCCGCGATCGGCATCGCGCACCGGTCGGTCGCGCAGCGCGCTCGGCCCGCGCGGTCGTCACCGGCGTCGCGGCCGGCGGCCGTGACGGAGCGCGCCTCGGTGGCCTGGTTCGGGCTCGCCGGCTTCGGCCGTCGGCGCCGGAGCGCGGCTCCGCGGCCGGGGCCGGCTCCGCGACCTCGCCTCAGCCTCCAGGCCCGCGAAGGACGACTCGTACTCCGCCACCGAGCCGAAGACCGGCAGCCCGGCCGACGCCGCGAGCGCCCGGGTGGCCGGGTCGCCGGCGACGATCGCGAGCTGCTTCTCGTTGATCAGGGCGTCCCGCGACAGCAGCCGGAAGTTGATCCGCGACGTCGCCACGCGCGAGCCGTACGGCAGCACCAGCGCGACCCGTCGGGCCTCGCTCGAGCGGACCCGCGCCGCCGCCGACGTGATCTCGTCGTCGATGTCGAGGTAGATGATCCCGCCGGCCATCGCGCTCAGACCTTCATCGCTCGGAGCACGCGGCGGAGCGCCGCGTCCAGCACGTCCTCGCTCGTCTGCAGCTCGATCGCCTGGTAGGCGAGCCCCAGCGGCGTGACGTCCTGCTGGTCGACGAGCAGGTCCGTGGCGTCCGTGATGGTCTCGATCTGGTCGGGCGCCATGATCGTGATCTCCGGCGGCCGGGCGAACGGCAGCCGCTGCCAGAACGACTCGGCCGCCAGCGCCGCACGGATCTCCGGCAGGCGCGATCCGCCGCCGCACAGGAAGATCCGGCCCGGGAGCAGGTCGCCCGGCCGACAGCTCCTCCATCACCAGCTCCACGCCGGCCGCCCAGACCCGGACGTCGTCGGCGATGATCCGCGCCACGTCGTCGGCCTCCTCGACGGCGAGGCCGCGTGCGTAGTCGACCTTGAGCGATTCGGCGCGCGGAAACGGCAGGTCGAGCCGATCGGCCAGGCTCTTGGTGAACGCGCGGCCGCCGAGCGCGAACATCCGCGTTCCCTCGATCCCGCCCTTGCGCACCAGCGCGACGTCGGTCGTGCCGCCGCCGACGTCGACGAACAGCGCGCCGGCCTGCCGGATGTGGTCGCTGCCGAGCACGCGGGCCACGGCGTACGGCTCGGCCACGATCTCGAGGAGCTCGAGATCGAGCTGCGAGGCCACGCTCTGCAGCGCTCCGAGGTGAACCAGCGGCGCGAACGCATTGAAGATCCCGATCTTGACATGCCGGCCCTGGAAGCCGACCGGATTGGTCAGGGCGTAGCCGTCGATGGAGGCCCCGGTGACGGCCGCGTGGACGAGCCGGACGTCGACGTGCGGCAGGCCCGTCTCCCAGGTGATCGCCCGCTCGGCCTCCAGGAGCGCCTCGCGCTGGACGACGTCGATCAGCTTCTGGAGCTCGCCCTCGGTGATCGGCTGGTCCGGCTTCTTGCGCTCCTGCGAATGGGTGGTCGTGAAGCCCTTGACCAGCTCGCCGGCGATCCCGATCACGACCTGGGTCGGCCGGAAGCCGGCCATCTCCTCGGCTTCCTGGAGCGCGACCGCGCAGTTGTCGACGACCGCCGCGATGTCGGCCACGGTGCCCGACTGCATGTGCGACAGGCCCTGGCG
Source organism: uncultured Chloroflexia bacterium (assembly GCA_963806175.1). GTDB lineage: Bacteria > Chloroflexota > Limnocylindria > Limnocylindrales > CSP1-4 > SPCO01. The sequence continues at coordinate 840,365 of CAWDXA010000011.1, read as the reverse complement.
CTTGCGTCCGACACCACGGACCGTCCCGTGGCCCGGGCCGTCGATGTCGAACACGAGCGCCTTGGCGAACTCGGTCCCGACGTCGAGCGCGGTACAGGCGGCGAGGGCCTCCTCGCCGTCACGCTGCCAGATCCGCCGCCAGAAGGCCATCGTTCAGAGGATCCCGGGCCCGAGCAACCGGCCCCCGACGACGTAGCGCCAGATCCGGACCAGGTAGACGATGACGAACAGGCTGAGCAGGAGGAACCAGTCGAGCGACGACGTCCCCGAGTCTCCGACCGGGCCGCCGAAACGGCGATGGCGATCGCGATCGCCGCCTGCGATCATGCCGAGACCACCGAGCTCGGCCGGCCACCCGACTCGGGCGAGGTCCCGCCCGGCCGACATCAGGATCGCCCCGCCGCCGATGAACCACGTCCCGACCAGGGAGTGCCGCCACGACGCGCGAGGATCGCGTCCACCGTTCCCAGCTCCAGCCCTGCCAGGTCGCAGCGCGTCCAGGCCGAGGATCCACCGCGGCACCGGCCGATCCCGCAGCCAAGGACGACGCGCGCCGGCGACGAGGCGATCGAGGCGAACAGGCCGTTGAGCCCGAGTGACCGCGACGAGCACGGCGGCGACCCGAGCCATCCCGAGCGCCTAGGACCGGCGGGCTCCCGAGCGGGTCGGCGTCCTGGGCCGCGAGGAAGGTCGCGACGATCTGGAGCGGAGCCAGGACGGCCACCGGCCAGCGCCGCCCAGGCACCGACGCCGAGGCGACGGTCGACGTTCACCGCGGCGCGTCGAGCGGCGCGCAGGAGGTCGCGATGGCCGCCAGCGCGACCGGCAGCCCCTCGCGGCGGACGCCCCTGGCCTGCGCCATCTCGGGCCGGCCGCCACCGCGGCCGTCGATCGCCGGGGCATCGCGGCGTGGACCAGGTCGCCGGCCGAGATGCCCCGGACGACGAGGTCGTCGGAGACGCGTCACGAACAGCTGCGGCTCGTCGGCGTCGAGGCCAAGCGCGATGACCCCAGCCGAGCGCCCCGCGCAGGTCCTTGGCCGCGCCCTTGAGCGCGTCCATCGACTCGTACGGGCACGGCCCTAGGCGACGAGCCGGACGCCAGGGCCACCTCGACGGCGCCTCGCCAGCGAGCTCGCCTGGACGGCGCGACCCCGCCACCGCCGACCTTGAGTCGTCGCCTCGTCTCCTGCAGCTCGGCCTGGAGCGTGCGCGATCCGATCCGGCGACGCGCGTCGAGCGTCTGGGCGCCGGCGGCCCGGCGGCGGCCGCTCGAGCAGTGCGAACCGCTCACGGACGAGCGCGTCGGCGGCGGCGCCGGTGACGGCCTCGATCCGGCGCATGCCCGAGCCGATGCTCCGCTCGCCGGTGATCAGGAAGCCACCGATCTGGCCGCTGGCGCGGCAATGCGTCCCGCCGCACAGCTCGAAGCTGTAGTCCTGGACCCGGACGGTCCGCACGGTCTCGCCGTACTTCTCGTCGAAGAAGGCGTCCGCGCCGCCCTCGATCGCCTCGGCCATGCTCATGAAAGCGACGGAGACGGGCCGATCGTCGCGGATGATCCGGTGGACCTCGTCCTCGATGGCCCGCAGCTCCTCGTCGGTCAGCCCCCGATCGAACGGGAAGTCGAAGCGCAGGTACTCCGGCGTCACCAGCGACCCGGCCTGGCGTGCCCGCTCCCCGACCACGTTGCGCAGGGCCCGATGGAGCAGGTGCGTGCCGGTGTGGTTGCGCATCGTGTGGGCGCGGCGCTCGGCGTCGACCACGGCCTCGACGGTCTCGCCGACGCGCAACCGGCCGTGGAGCTGGCCGCGGTGGACGATCAGGCCGCCGACCGGCTTCTGCGTGTCGGTGACCGTGAACAGCTCGCTCCCCTCGCCCGGTTCCCGGAGCAACCCGTGGTCGCCGACCTGGCCGCCACCCTCGCCGTAGAACGGGGTCCGGTCGAGGACGATCTCCGCCTCGCCATGACCGGTCAGCTCGTCGAATTCCATCCCGTCGCGCAGGATCGCGACGACGCGCCCGTCGGCCGTCGTGGTCTCGTAGCCGAGGAACCGGGTGTCGCCGTGGCGGGCCTGGATCGCGCCGTACAGCCCGGCAAGCTCGGCGTGCCTTGCGAGCTCGGCCTTCTTGCCGGAGCGGCTGCGCGTCCGCTGCTCGGCCATCGCCGCGTCGAACCCGGCCCGGTCGACCCGGATCCCGAACTCCGCGAGGTATTCCTCGGTCAGCTCGAACGGGAAGCCGTACGTGTCGTGCAGCCGGAAGGCGGTCTCCCCGGGGAGCGTCGGCGCGTCGCCCGGGACCGCCTCCAGGCGGCGGCCGACCTCGCGTCGGGCATCCGGCGCCAGCCCCTTGATCGACGCGTCGAGCAGCTTCGCCCCGGCGTCGAGCGTCCGTGCGAACTGGGCCTCCTCGCGCGCGATCACGTCGAGGATCTCGCGTCCGCCGCTCGAGCAGGTGCGGGTAGGCCTCGCCCATGACCTCGATCACGACCGTCGCCGCCTCGGCCATGAACGGTTCGCGGCGCCCGAGCAGCCGCCCGTGGCGAACCGCCCGGCGCAGGATCCGGCGCAGGACGTAGCCGCGACCCTCGTTGGACGGCAGGACGTCGTCGGCGATCAGGAAGGTGACCGCCCGCGAGTGGTCGGCGATCACCTGGTAGCTGAAGCGCTCGGCTTCGAACGCCTCCGGGTCGTGGCCGATCAGCTCGCGCATCCGGGCGTGGATCGGCGTGAACAGGTCCGTGTCGTAGTTGGTCGGCACCTGCTGGAGGACGCTCGCCAGCCGCTCGAGGCCCATCCCGGTGTCGACGCTGGTGAACGGCAGCGGGACTCGGCCGTCCGGCCGCTGGTCGAACTCCATGAACACGAGGTTCCAGATCTCGAGCCAGCGCGGGCAGGTCTCGGAGTGGTCCGGCACGCACTCCGGGCCCTCGGAGAACTGGAGTGCCGCGATCGAAATGGATCTCGCTGCACGGGCCGCACGGCCCGGTGTCGGCCATCCGCCAGAAGTTGTGGTCGTCCCCGGCGTCGACGTCGCCCCATTTCGCCATCCGCTCGGGCGGCAGGCCGATCTCGTCGCGCCAGATGTTCCAGGCGACCTCGTCGTCCGTGTAGGTCGTCGCCGCCAGCCGGTCGCCGGGGATTCCCAGGTCGCGCGTCAGGAAGTCCCACGCCCACTGGATCGCCTCGCGTTTGAAGTAGTCGCCAAAGCTCCAGTTGCCGAGCATCTCGAAGAGCGTGTGGTGGCGCGGCGTCCGGCCGACCTCCTCGAAGTCGTTGTGCTTGCCGGCGACGCGCAGGCAGCGCTGGTAGTCGACGGCTCGCGAGTACGAGCGCGTCTCGGCGCCGATCAGGACGTCCTTGAACTGGACCATCCCCGAGTTCGTGAACAGCAGCGTGGCGTCCCCGGCCGGCACGAGGCTGGCGCTGGGCACCACGGCGTGGCCGCGCTCGGCGAAGAAGTCGACGAACCGGCGGCGGATCTCGGCGGCGGGCAACGCCACGATCCGCGAATCCGGGACCTGCACGGGAGGTGGCATCGCGCGCAATGGTACCGAACCGAGGACCCGAGCCCACGACCGTGAGCGTGGCAGGATTCGGGGTCGAGCGTGCCGGTCGCAAGGCAGCGGCAATGTCAGCGGCCTGCGTGCTGTCGCCGATGTGCTCCCGCTTTCGCTACGTTTGGCCGCGGAACCCGTAGCTCGGGAGAAGCAGCCATGGCCTTCGTCAGGAAATGCGAGCATGCGGCAGCCTGGACACCCGTGCGAGCGGGCGTCGCCGGATGAGGCCGCCAAGGAGGACGCCTTCGCCGGCTGGACCTGTCCGGTGTGGGCCTGGACCGAATGCGACCTGGTCGAAGCCCAGGAGGAACCTGCCAGCGCCTGAGACTGCTAGCATCGCGCGATCGTCGGCGCTGGCCGCGGGTTCAGCGGATGCGGCGTCGGGAGGCCGTGCATGGCGTCACTCGCAACCGTCCTGGTCGTCCTGGTCGCGCTGCTTCACGGCTACATCCTGGTGCTCGAGATGTTCCTGTGGCGAACGCCACGTGGACGACGGGCGTTCGGTACCGACGAGGCGTTCGCCGAGCGGTCAGCACCGCTCGCCGCCAACCAGGGGCTCTACAACGGCTTCCTCGCGGCCGGCCTGCTGTGGGGCGCGGTCGCCGGTGACCCGGTTGGGTTCCAGGTGCGGGTCTTCTTTCTGGCCTGCGTGATCGTGGCCGGCCTGTACGGCGCGGCGACGGTCAACCGGAGGATCCTGATCGTCCAGGGAGCCGGCGGCCGTTGCCATGGCCGTCGTCCTGCTCGGCAACGCGACCGCCTAAGGACGCTCTCCTAGCCTCCGGCTCGCGCTCGCCGCCGGCGGCGTCGCGACCAGAGCGAGGAACCGGCGATGATCGCGCCGATCAGGGCGCCGAGGGTCAGCCCGCGCAGGAAGCTGGCCGCGCTTCGGTCGCCCGGCTCGACCGCCGTCATGCGCCCCGCCCGGTCGGCCCGAGGACGGCCACCGTTGCCGACACCGCGATCCCGACCCAGGCCAGGATCGACGCCGACACCAGGCGGAAGTCGCCGATCGACCAGAGGTCGATCCCGAGGCGATCGCCGAGGGCGTCACCGGCCCACGCCCCCAGGATCGCGGCGGCGACGATGATCGGCAGCCGGCCGCCGGCGCTGCCGCGGATCAGGACGTACAGCGAGGCGTGGAACACGCCGACCAGGACGGCCAGGATGATCGAAGGGTCGAGGCTCACGCGCCGGCGCCGACGAGGTCGCGGTCGACCCGAGCCGCCTCTCCGAATGCGCCCGGCCGAGCGATCCGGCCGCCTCCGAGCACGACATCGCCGTCGTACAGGACGGCGGCCTGGCCCGGCGCGGCCGCCCAGACCGGCCGGTCGGTCTCGATCACCCAGCGAGTCGCCGGGCGGCCGGCCCGGCTACCTGCCACGGGCTGGACGGTCGCCCGGATCGGCGTCGTCCGATGGCGGATCCTGACCTCGGCCCGGAACGGGTGCGTGCCGCGAGGCGGTTGGCCGGCCACGAACGTCGCCCGCTCGAGATCGATCGTCGTCGTCTCCAGGTCCTGGCGGCGACCGAGCGTGATCGTGTTGGTCACGGGGTCGATCCGGCTGACGTAGCGCGGCTCGCCCACGGCGACGCCGAGGCCCTGTCGCTGGCCGATCGTGTAGGCGGCCACACCGCCATGCTCCCCGACCGGCGCCCCGTCGCGATCGATCATCGGCCCGCCGGCTGGGCTCCCAGCCGGCGCGCTCGCGAAGCGCGTCGCGGTAGTCGCCACCCGGCACGAAGCAGATCTCCTGGCTTTCGGGCTTGTCGGCGGTGGCGAGCCCGAGCGAGCGGGCGATCTCGCGCACCTCCGGCTTCGTCAGCTCGCCGAGCGGGAACCGGGCGTGCTCGAGCTGGTCCTGGCGCAGGCCGTACAGGAAGTAGGTCTGGTCCTTGTCGGCGTCGCGCGCCCGAAGCAAGCGGGCCTGCCCGTCCGGCCCGATGTCGCGCCGGGCGTAATGGCCGGTCGCCACCGCGTCGCAGTCGTACAGGTGCCGGGCGCGCCCGAGCAGCGCGCCGAACTTCACGTACGTGTTGCAGTCGACGCACGGCGACGGCGTCCGACCGTCCAGATACGCGTCGAGGAACGGCTGGAGCACGCCGGCGTCGAACTCGCGCTCGAGGTTCATCACGTAGAACGGGACCTCGAGCTGCGCCGCGACCCGTCGCGCGTCGTCCGCCGCATCGAGCGAGCAGCAGCTCTTCTTGAACTCGGAGTACGTGTCGGCCACGTCGTGGAGGCGCATCCAGACGCCGACGACCTCGTGGCCCTGGCGATGGAGCAACGCCGCCGCGACCGACGAGTCCACGCCGCCCGACATCGCGACCAGGATCCGACTCACGCCGGCAGGCCCTGCCCGAGCGGGTCGGCGGCCACCGCCAGCGTGCCCACGCGCATCGAGGCGACGACGGCCGGGACGATGGCGCACGCCTGGCCGATCTCCTCGTCAGTGGTCGTCCGGCCCAGCGACAGGCGGAGCGCGCCGCGCGCCTCCTCCTCCGGGTAGCCCATCGCGGTCAGGACGTGACTCACCTCGGTCGAGCCGGTCGTGCAGGCCGATCCGACCGAGCAGGCGATGCCCTCGAGATCGAGCGACATCGCGACCGACGCGCCGTCCGTGTCGCGGGCGACCATCGAGAAGAGGCCCGGCAGCCGCTGCTTGGGATGACCGGTCGGCTCCGTGCCGGGCGTGGCCAGGACCGCTTTGGCCAGCCGCTCGCGCTGGCGGCGGAGGCGTGCCACCGTCTCCGGCCGCTCCGCGCAGGCGAGCTCGTAGGCGGTGGCCAGGCCAACGGCCGCGGCCACGTTCTCGGTGCCGGCCCGGCGGTGCCGCTCCTGCGTTCCGCCCTGGTGCTGGGCGAGGATGTGCGTCCCGTGGCGGACGTAGAGCGCGCCGGCGCCCTTGGGTCCCTCGAACTTGTGGGCGCCGAGCGACACCAGGTCCGCGCCGAGCGCTCGACGTCGAGCTCGAGATACGGCGCGGCCTGGACGGCGTCGACGTGGAGCAGGACGTCCTTGTGCGTGCGGACCGCGGCCGCGATCTCGGCCATCGGCTGGATCGTGCCGACCTCGTTGTTGGCGAGCATGATCGAGACCAGGATCGTCCGGTCGTTGATCGCCGCGTCGAGCTCGCCCGGATCGACCCGGCCGTAGCGGTCGACCGGCAGGTCGACGACCTCGAAGCCGAACTTCTCCAGGTAGCGCAGCGTGTGGCCCACGGCGTGGTGCTCGACGGCCGAGGTCACGATCCGGTGGCCGCGCGCCTTGCCGGCCCAGGCGACACCCTTGAGGGCGAGGTTGATCGCCTCGCTGCCGCCGCCGGTGAAGACGATCTCGCGGCCGTCCGCCTTCAGGCAGCGGGCCACGCGCTCGTGGGCCTCGTCGAGCGCCGCTCGGGCCGCTCGGCCGGGGCCGTGGGCGGAGCTCGGGTTGCCGAACTCCGTTCGGTCAGGTACGGCAACATCGCGTCGAGTGCCTCGCGCCGCAGCGGGGTCGTCGCGGCGTGATCGAGGTAGATCGGCATGGGCCCGATTGTACGCCGCGCCCCCGGCGGTCCTCCCCTCAGCCGGTCGTGATTCCTCGCGTTCGACGACCGGCGCTGGTCCTCGGCGCGGCCGATCTCGCGCCGCCGGTCGTGCTGCGACAGCAGCCGCTTGCGCAGCCGGATCGACTGCGGCGTGACCTCGACCAGCTCGTCGGCGGCGATGAACTCGAGCGCGCTCTCGAGGGTCATCGGCCGGGCGGGCGTCAGCCGCAGCAACTCGTCGTGCGAGTGGGTGCGGATGTTGGTCAGCTTCTTCTCCTTGGTCGGGTTGACGTCCATGTCGCCCGACCGGCTGTTCTCGCCGACGATCATGCCCTCGTAGACCTCGACGCCGGCGCCGATGAACAGCTCGGCGCGCTCCTCGAGGTTGAACAGGCCGTAGGCGTTCGATGTCGCCCGCCCGATCCGACACCAGCACGCCGTTCGTGCGGTGCGTGACCTCGCCGGCCCACGGTCCGTAGCCCTCGCCGATCTGGTGCAGCAGCGCCGTGCCGCGCGTGTCGGTCAGGAGCTGGCCGCGGTAGCCGATGAGGCCGCGGACCGGGAGGACGAACTCCATCCGGACCCGCCCGTCGGCGTCGGTCGTCATCTGCTCCAGGCGGCCCTTGCGGTCGGCCAGCGCGGTCTGGACCGCGCCGATGTACTCGGGCGGGATGTCGATCGTGATGCGCTCGTACGGCTCCTGGATCTCGCCGCCGACCTCGCGCAGCAGCACCTCCGGGCGCGACACCGGTCAGCTCGAAGCCCTCGCGGCGCATCTGCTCGATCAGCACCGCCAGCTGGAGCTCGCCCCGGCCGCGGACCTCGAACGTGTCGCTGGACTCCGTGGGCCGGACCTCGATCGAGACGTTGCCCAGCACCTCGCGTTCTCGAGCCGGTGCCTTGATCTGGCGGCTGGTGACGTACTTGCCGTCGCGTCCGGCGAGCGGCGACGTGTTCACGCCGAAGGTCATGCGCAGCGTCGGCTCGTCGACGTCGAGCCGCGGCAACGGCCGCGGGTCGGCCGGGTCCGTGATCGTGTCGCCGATCGTCACCTCGGGCATGCCGGCGACGGCGACGATGTCGCCCGGGCCCGCCTCCTCGATGTCGACCCGCTCGATGCCGTTGGCCGTCTGGTCAGGCTGGTGACCGTGCCGGTCAGGGTCGTGGTGCGGCCCGGCTCGACCGAACCGTCAGGTGCGTCTGGCCTCCTCGCGCACGACCGCGATGCGCTGGCCCATGCGGAGCGTCGCCGTTCCAGATCGCGGCCGACCGCCATGCGGCCGACGTAGTCGTTGGCGGACAGGTTGGTGACCAGCAGCTGGAGCGGGTGGTCGGGCGTGTAGGTCGGTGGCGGGGTGACCGTGACCAGCAGGTCGAAGCAGCGGCCGCAGGTCGTGCCCGGCTCGGCCAGGTCCGGCGTGGCCGTGCCCAGCTTGGCGTTGGTGTACAGGACCGGGAAGTCGATCTGGTGCTCGTCGGCGCCGAGATCGATGAACAGCTCGTAGACCGCGTCGAGGACCTCGGTCGGTCGCGCGTCGCCGCGATCGATCTTGTTGATCGCGACGACCACCGGCAGGCGGCGGGCCATCGCCTTCTGGCAGGACGTAGCGCGTCTGCGGCAGCGGCCCCTCGGCGGCGTCGACGAGCAGCAGGACCGAGTCGACCATCAGCAGCGTCCGCTCGACCTCGCCGCCGAAGTCGGCGTGGCCGGGCGTGTCGACGATGTTGAGGCGGACGCCGGCGTGGTACTCGACCGTCGTCTGCTTGGCGAGGATCGTGATGCCCTTCTCGCGCTCGAGGTCGCCCGAGTCCAGCACCCGATCGACGAGAGCCTGGTTGGCGCGGAAGACGCCGGTCTGGCGGAGCATCGCGTCGACCAGCGTGGTCTTGCCGTGGTCGACGTGGGCGACGATGGCGAGGTTGCGCAGGTCGGCGCGGACGGCGGTGTCGGTGGCGGCGTGGGGCACGAGGCGGGCGGTCTCCAGACGACGGGGACAGCCGATTGTCCCATGGAACGCGTCGCCCCCCGCTCGGCCCGCTACACTCCGACCATGACCGTCGCCGCCGTGATCCTGTCCGCCACCGCCGAGGGGTCGCTCGCCGACACCCTGGGCCAGCCACGCGTGCGCCGGCTGGTCGACCTGGCCTGGTCCGGCGGCGCCCTGCCGATCGTCGTCCTCGCCCCGGACCCGGACGGCGCCGTCGCGGCGGCCCTCGCCGGGAGCGAGGCCGTCTACGGCTCCCCGGCCCCGGTCGAGGCCGGACCGGTCGGCCAGATGGTGCGCGGCGCCGAGCTGGCCGCCGGCCGAGGTCCGCGAGACGACCGCCGTCCTGCTCTGGCCGGCACGCATGACCTGGGTCGGGCCCGAGACGATCACCTCGCTGATCGAGGCGCACGGGCCTACCCGCGCGGTGCGTCCTGCTGCCGGCTGGCAGGGCGAGCCCGGCTGGCCGGTCCTCGTCCCGTTGGCCACCTGCCCGCCCTGCGGGCGATCGCGCCGGACCGGATGCCGCTGACGTGATCCACGAGCTCGTGGCCGCCGTGCCGGCGCGCGTCGTCGAGGTCGGCGATCCCGGGGTCATCCACGACGCCGACACGGCGCCGGACGGACTCTCCCGCCTACGAAGGGCCGCCCGAGCCGCTCGCCGCGCACACCCACGAATGGGGCGCCGACGTCGCCGCCGAGGCCGGACTGCCCGAGCCGTAGGACCGGCGAGCGGACGCCGCGGCCCTCAGCCCGCCCGGTCGATCGCTGGCGGCCGTCGGTCGGCCGTCGTCCGCGCGGGCGCGATCGACCGCCGCCGGTCTCGGGGAGATTTCGGCCGGGCCTCGTGGACCACCGCCGGGGCGACGCGGATGCAGTCCCGTCCGGCCGACTTCGCCTCGTACAGCGCCGAGTCGGCGGCCGCGAGCACCGCCTCCCAGTGCTCTCGCGCCGACAGCGAGAACGCCACCCCGCCGCTGATCGTCAGGCTCCTGGCCGGCTGGATCGCCCCCGCCCGGATCCGGAGGCCGGCCACCGCCGCGCGGATCCGCTCGGCCGCCGCGGCAGCGACCTCGAGCGACGCGTCCGGCATGACGACCAGGAACTCCTCGCCGCCGTACCGGTAGATGGTGTCGCGCCGGCGGATGACCCGCTGGAGCTCCGCCGACACCAGGCGCAGCGCCTCGTCCCCGGCGGCGTGGCCCAGCTCGTCGTTGAGCCGCTTGAAGCGATCGAGGTCCAGCATGATGAACGCGCACGAACCGGACCCGCCGAGGCGGGCCGTGCTCAGGATCTGGAGGTCCGTGTCGAGCTGCCGCGCGATTCGCCAGGCCGGTCAGCGCGTCGGTCGTGCTCGGATCTGCAGCTCGCCGTTCAGTCGCCGCAGCTCCGCCTCCTGGCCCGCGGTGCGCTCGCGCATCCGCTCGAGCAGCTCGCCGCCGATCCAGCCGATGAACGAGCCGATCACGACGTCCGTCGCCAGGTCGTCGCGCGCGATCGCCTCGAGGTAGCCGAAGCCGGTCGACGATCGTGACGCCGGCGAACACGACCGCGTAGGCCGACGAGCCAGCCGGTTCGAACCCGACGGCGTCCAGGCGCAGGAAGAGGGGCACCGCCACCGGCAGCATGGTGAAGCCGCTGGTCATGGCCAGGAGCGCGCCCGGCTCGACCGCCGTACCCAGGAGCATCGTCGCCGGGATCGATCGTGAAGCACGACCGTCAGCGGGACGATGAACCGCTGCGGAGCGACGCCCGACGGCCAGGAACAGCGTGAGAGCAGGCCGCCGCCCCGGCGGTCCACAGAGCAGGAAGAAGGGATGGCACGATCCGGATAGCGAGTCGCGAGGACGAACCCGGCCACCAGGAGCGTGGTCGCCGACCAGGATCGAGCCGGATCCGAGGGCACGGCGCAGCTCGACGATCCGAGCCGCCCGGTCCCGGCGCTCGTCCTGCGGTGTCCAGGTGCGTCGACGTCGGTCAGCGGCGCAGTTCGAGGAGGCGCATGCCGCCCGACGATGACCGGTCGGCGGCCGCCGGGCCTACGGGCCATTCGTACGGGTCAGGAGCGCCAGTCGACCCTCGTCGGCCCCGACCGCGCGCCCGCTCCGCGCCGCCGCCGAGCCCGTCCCGGATCCGCGCGATCGGGACCGTGGCGGCGGCGATCCCGCCGATCACCAGCGCCGACGCCGACGAGCTGCGTCGGCCGACGGCGCCTCGCCGAGCAGGACGATCGACAGGATCACCGTCATCACCGGCTGCGAGAGCAGGATGATGCTGGTGACGACGGCCGGCAGGCGCGGCAGCGAGATCGAGATGAACAGGTAGCCGGCCGACTGCGAGGTGATCCCGAGCAACGCCAGCCAGGCCAGGCTGCGCGGCGCCGGCAGCAGGTCGAGATCGCCGTAGGCCGTCCCGACGATCCCGGCGGCGAGCACGACGAACAGCGTGGCGACGGCGACCGGGCCGGCCGGCCGACGAGCGTCGCGGCCGCCACGCCGGATCACGAGCAGGTAGCCGGCGTAGCACAGCGCCGTGCCGAGCCCCAGGATCACGCCCAGGCCCGGATCGGCGCCGTACGGCTTGCCGCCGACCGCGCCGGAGATCAGGACGCACGCCGGTCAGCACGACCGGCAGGGCCAGCAGCGTCGCGCGCGGACGGTCGCTCACCGAGCAGCAGCCAGGCGACGAAGCCGACGACGATCGACCTGGAGGTTGCCGAGCACCGTCGCCAGGCCGGCGCCGACCGCCTCGATGGCGTGGTGCCAGAAGAGCAGGTCGCCGGCGAAGAAGACGCCGGCGATCGCCGCCAGGCGGATCGTCGGCCACGGCAGCGCGCCGTAGCGACGGTGCTCGGAGTACGCGACGAGGCCGAGCAGCGGCAGGCCGAACAACGCCCGGAAGACCGTGCCGGTGGACGGCGAGACCTCGGCGTAGCGGTAGAAGATCCCCGAGAAGGAGATGCAGGCCGCGCCGAGCAGCGCCGCGAGCCGCGGCCGCTGCGCGAACCAGTCGATGGCGGCGAGGATCAGGAGCGCTTCTCCGGCAGGCCCACGAAGCGCAGGCCGAGCTCCTCGAACTGGCTCGGTCCGGCGATCGACGGCGCCTCGAGCATCAGGTCGCTGCCCGACTGGGTCTTGGGGAAGGCCATCACCTCGCGGATGTTCGTCTGCTCGGCCAGCAGCGCCGCCCAGCGATCGATCCCGAGCGCGATCCCGCCGTGCGGCGGGGCGCCGAACTCGAACGCGTCGAGGACGGCCCCGAACTTCTCGCGCATCGCCTCGAGCGAATGACCCTGCAGCAGGAACGAGCGCTCGAGCAGGTCGCGGCGATGGATCCGGATCGAGCCGCCGCCGAGCTCCCAGCCGTTGAGGGCCAGGTCGTACTGGAGGGCCCGGGCGCGGCCGGCCGGATCGTCCGGGGCGGGCCTGGCCGGATCGCCGGAGCTCGTGACCAGCAGCGCCTCGTCCTCGGGCAGGACGCCGCTGAACGGGTTGTGGGTGGCGTCCCAGCGGCCGATCTCCGCGTCCCACTGGTACATCGGGAAGCGGTGGATCCAGACGTAGGCCAGCACGTTCGGGTCGGCCAGCTGCAGCCGCTCGCCGAGCTCCACGCGGAGCCGGCCGAGCACGTCGGCCGTGACCGCTGGCGGTGTCGGCGACGACCAGGATCAGGTCGCCCTCGGCGGCCTCCGGTCCGTTCGATGATCGCGCGCTTCGTCGTCGTCCGACAGGAACTTGGCCACCGGGCCGCGGATCTCGCCGCCGGCCTCGAGCGCCAGGTAGGCCAGGCCCTTGGCGCCGAACCGCCGGGCGCGCTCGGTCAGCTCGTCGATCTCGCGCCGGCTGATGCCGGCCATCCCGGGCGCCACGATCGCCTTGACCCGGCCGCCGGCCGCCAGGGCGGAGTCGAAGACGCTGAAGCCCGAAGCCGGCGCGCCGTCCGGCCCGACCAGCGCCGGCGCCAGGTCGACCAGCTCCATCGCCGAACCGGATGTCCGGCTTGTCCGAGCCGAACCGCTCGAGCGCCTCCTCGAAGGTGAGGACCGGGAACGGCGTCTGCAGGATGGGCCGGTCCGGGACGGTCGCCCGCGAGACCTCGATCGCCACGGACTCGACGAACGCCATGACCGTCGCCTCGTCGACGAAGCTCATCTCGAGGTCGAGCTGGGTGAACTCGGGCTGGCGGTCGCCGCGCAGGTCCTCGTCGCGGTAGCAGCGGGCGATCTGGAAGTAGCGATCGATGCCGGCCACCATCAGCAGCTGCTTGAGCTGCTGCGGGCTCTGCGGCAGGGCGTAGACGGTCCCCGGCTGGAGGCGACTCGGGACGATGAAGTCGCGCGCGCCCTTCGGGCGTGCTCTTGATCAGGGTCGGCGTCTCGACCTCGACGAACCCGTTGGCGTGGTGGACCTCGCGGATCGCCTGGACCATCCGGCTGCGCAGCAGCAGGCGCCGCTGCATCGGCTCGCGGCGGATGTCGAGATAGCGGTACTTGAGCCGCAGGCTCTCGTCGACCGGGGCGTCGGGGTCGTTGATGTAGAACGGCGGCGTCTTCGATTCGGACAGGATCGTGAGCTCGGTCGCCCGGAGCTCGATGGCGCCGGTCGGCAGCCTCGCGTTCTCGGTCCCGGCCAGGCGCGGCGCGACCTCGCCGAGGACCGACACGACGAACTCCGGGCGGGCCCGGCTGGCGACCTCGTGGGCGGCCGGCGCGTCCGCCTGGTCGATCGACGACCTGGGTGATCCCGTGGCGGTCGCGCAGGTCGAGGAAGATCAGCTGCCCGTGGTCGCGCCGGCGGTGCACCCAGCCGGCGAGGCGAGCGTCCGTGCCGGCGTCGCCGGCCCGCAGCTGGCCGCAGGTGTGGGTCCGGTAGGGCGTGGCGAGGCTCGGGGTCGGGTCGGTCATGGCCGCCGTATCGTAGAGCCTCGGGCCGCCTTCCGGGTCCACACCGCACAACGCTCTGGACAAGGCCTTCGCGGTGTGCGAAGGTCCCGGACGACGCATCCCCGCGTGTCCGCCACCGCCCGTCACGGTGGCCATCGTCCGACAAGAGAGGGAGGTCCCATGGGTCCTGTTCATCTACGCGCGCGCCTCGGGGCGCTGGCAGCGCCGGCCTGCTGCTCGGCCTGCTGGGCTCGGCAGGCCCGGTGGCCGCGGCCGGCCCGCAGTCCTGGAACGTAGACGCTGGAACCGGCGACGCCACGGGCGTGGCGGCCCTCAAGTTCTACCCGGCAGCGATCACCGTCGACGCCGGCGACACGATCACCTGGAAGGTCTCCGGCAACGCCCACACGATCTCGTTCCTGACCGCCGGCCAGACGCCGCCCGCGCCCGACAGCCCCGAGGCACAGGCGCCGGCCGGTGGCTCGAGCTTCGACGGCTCGGCCTACGTCAGCTCGGGCATCAAGTTCCCGGCACCCGGCCAGGACACCTATGCCGTGACCTTCCCGACGGCCGGCACGTACGCCTTCCACTGCCTCATCCACCCGGGCATGGACGGGACCGTCACCGTGGCCGCCGCCGGCACCGCGTATCCGCAGGACCAGGCCGCCGTCACCGCCGCCAACCAGGCCGCGGAGGCGGCCGACATCGCGACCGGACATACGCTCGAGGCCAGCTTCTCGCCGACGAGCACGACCAACAGCGACGGGTCCACGACCTATCACCTCGCGGCCGGTGTCGGCAGCGGCGCGATCTCGATCCTGCGCTTCATCTCCTCCACCCTTGACGTCCGGGTCGGGGACACCGTCGAGTGGACCAACTTCGACACGAACGGCGAGCCGCATTCGGTCTCCTTCGGGCCGGAACCGCAGGATCCCTCGGCGGCGGCGCCATCCGGTGGCGCGACGTATGCGGGCACCGGCTGGGTCAGCTCCGGGCTCTACGTCGGCCCGCCGATCCCGGCACCGCATACCTACTCGCTCAAGTTCACCAAGGCCGGAACGTTCCCGTACATCTGCGTCCTCCACGACGTCGTCGGGATGACCGGCTCGATCACGGTTGCTGCCGCGCCTCGGCCGACCAGCAACATCACCCCACCGCCGACCAACACCCAGCTCGCCGACACCAGTGCGGCAACCGGCGACGTCAGCCTGGGCCTCGCAACCCTGGCCCTGATCGCGTTCGCGGCCCTGGCCGCGGCGTACATCGCCGTCCGCCGGCGGGCATCCGCCCGCTGACCTCGGGGCGATTCGGCCTCACCCGCCTCGTGGGCGGGTGAGGCCTCTGTCGCCTTCGTCGTCATCCGGCAAGATCGCACGGATGACGCAGCCCATCGACCAGCTTCCGACGCCCACCGCCGCCCTGTTCGACCTGGACGGCACGCTCGTCGACACCGTCTCCCGGCGGATCGACGCATGGCAGCAGGCCTTCGCCGAGGTCGAGCCTGCCGATCGGGCGCGACCGGCTGTCTGCGCTGATCGGGCTGGATGGCCGCCGGCTCGCCCGCGAGGTCGCAGCGCTCCAGGGCCGGCAGATCGGTGACGATCGGGCCGAAGCGATCGACCGCCGCTCCGGGCGAGATCTACGAACGCCTCAACCTGGCGCCCGTGCCGTTGCCGGGCGTCGGCGCGATCGTCGGCGCGCTGGAGCAGCTCGGCATCCGATGGGCGATCGCCACGTCGAGCCGTGCCGATCAGGTCGCGACGTCCGTGGCCGCCCTCGGCCTGGATCGCGAGCCCGTCATCGTCGACGCCAGCCACGTCGAGCACGCCAAACCCGAGCCGGACCTGCTGCTGTACGCGGCGCGCGAGCTCGGCGTCGATCCTTCGGCCTGCTGGTACATCGGTGATTCGACCTGGGACATGGTCGCGGCAGTCGCCGCGGGCATGCTCGCGATCGGCGTCACCGCCGGATCCGCCGTCGACGCGACGGCGCTGGCGGAGTCCGGAGCGGCGGCGGTCGTCCGAACCCTCGACGAGGTGGCCTCGACGCTCCACCGTCGCTGACGCCGACGCGGCGAAGCCCGCCGACGAGTGGGCGGGCTTCGCCGCGGACGAGGGGAGGGGTTCAGCCCCTGGCGATCTCGCTCGCGCCAGGCGGTCGTACGTGTCGAGCGCGCCCCCGATCATGCCCGTGGCCAGCGCACCCTGCAGGTCCTCGACCGACGGGAAGCGGCTGCGCGCGGTGAGCCGGGTCCGGCCACCCAGGTCCTCGAGGGTCATCGTGTTGACCGCGGCACGATCGTCGAACCCGGGGACGTCGAAGATCTGGGTCTGGACGATCCGCTCGGGCGGCA
This sequence comes from uncultured Chloroflexia bacterium, assembly GCA_963806175.1. GTDB lineage: Bacteria > Chloroflexota > Limnocylindria > Limnocylindrales > CSP1-4 > SPCO01. The sequence continues at coordinate 824,054 of CAWDXA010000011.1, read as the reverse complement.
CGACCTCGAGGTACTCGCCCTTGAACGGGGCGTCCTCTCCGCCCGTCGTGTGGTTGATCCAGCGCCATCGTCCACCGGGCCGGACGTCCATCTCCTCCACGGTCGTGGTGTAGCCGTGCGGCCCCCACCAGTGCGTGACGCGGTCCGGATCGGTCAGCACCTTCCAGACGAGGTCGCGGGGTGCGTCGAAGATCCGTTCGATCACGAGTTCGTCGCCGGCCGCGTAGGCCGTCGTCCGATCGTTGCCGAGCTGCTGCACCGCTGCCGTCAGGTCAGGCTGTTCCAGGGTCATCGTGGTTCTCCGTCTGCTGAAGTTCGCGCAGGTAGTCGTCGAGACGATCGAAGCTCGCTTCCCAGTGCCGTCGGTACTGGCCGATCCAGTCCGCGACGTCGCGCAGCCGCTCCGGCTTGAGGCGGCACGGCCGCCACTGCGCCTGGCGTCCCTGCTCGACGAGCCCGGCGCGCTGGAGCACCTTCAGGTGCTTCGAGATCGCCGGGAGGCTCAGGTCGAACGGCGCGGCCAGCTCCGTGACCGTCGCCTCCCCGCTCGCGAGACGGGCGAGGATCGCTCGTCGCGTCGGGTCGGCCAGGGCGGCGAAGGTCGTGCTGAGCGGATCGGCTTGCGTCTGTATTTCTCCTGTTGGTTAATTAACCCACTGGAATAATACCCGGGTCTCGGTGCTTGTCAACCCCGGACGGGACCGGGGCGGTCAGCCGTCCCGGCCGCGCAGGAGCGAGACCCGGAACGGCCGCAGCTCGCCCCGCGCGAATCCGCCGCTGATGGCCGGGTCCTCGTCCATCAGGCGCCGCGCGGCCGCCTCGTCTGGTGCCTCGAAGACCGCGATCCCCGTGTTGACCTTCCCGAGGGTCGGTCCGACCAGGATGACGACGCCCTCCGCCAGCAGGCGCCGGAAGCGCTCGAAATGGGCCGCCCAGGCTGCCTGCTCGTCTTCCGTCATCGTCGCCGCGAAGTCGTCGCGGGGTGGATGGATGAAGTAGATCCACTCGCTCACGTCAGGCGCCCCCCGGTTCGACGGCGCCGCCGTGGTGATGGGCGGCATGGGCGCGCTCGATCTCGCGGGCCAGGTCGACGATCGGGACGACCTTCTGGGTCCCGGCCGGCAGGTCGCGCAGCCCGACGTCGCCCTCGGCCAGCTCGTCGCCGACGATGACGGCGAAATGGGCGCCGTCCCGGGCCGCCGCCTCGAGCTGCTTGCCGAGCTTGCGACGGCCGAGCTCGGCCCGGGCGCCGAGGCCGGCCGCGCGGAGTTCGGTGGCGATCCGCAGGCGCGTGCTCGTGTCGTCGGGATCCGCCCCGACGACGACCGCCGCGGGTCCCGCCTCGGCCGAAGCCCCGACGCCGGCCTCCGCCAGCGCGAGCAGGAGCCGGTCCAGCCCGATGCCGAAGCCGATCGCCGGCGTCGGCCGGCCGCCGAGCAGCTCGACCAGCCCGTCGTAACGGCCGCCGCCGCCGAGCGCCTGCTGCTGGCCCTCGCGGCCGGCGACGTAGAACTCGAACGCGGTCCGGGTGTAGTAGTCGAGGCCGCGAACGAGGCCGGGTTCGAGCCGGTACGGGATGCCGAGCGCGTCGAGGTGGGCGCGGACCGCGGCGAAGTGATCGGCGCACGGCCCGCACAGGCGGTCGGTGATGCGCGGCGCCTTGGCGTTCAGCGCCGTCATGGCCGGATCCTTCGAGTCGAGGAGACGCAACGGGTTGCGATCCAGCCGCTCGCGCTCGAGGGCCGGCAAGACGGCGCGGTGGCCCTCGAAGTAGGCCGTCAGCTCCGCCACGTAGGCCGGGCGGCAGGCTGGATCGCCGATCGAATTGAGCAGGACCTCGACCCCGTCGAGCCCGGCATCGCGGTAGAAACGCGTCCCGAGCTCGATGATCTCGGCGTCGACGGCCGGGCCCGGATCGCCGATCGCCTCGACGTCGAACTGCCAGAACTGCCGGTAGCGGCCGGCCTGCGGCCGGTCGTAGCGGAACATCGGCCCGGTCTGGCTGAGCTTGACCGGCTGCGGCCAGGTCTGCATCCCGTGCTGGACGTAGGCGCGGACGATCCCCGCGGTCGGTTCGGGCCGGAGGGCCCACGACTCCGCCTCGTCCGTGCGCGGCGCGATCCGGAACAGCTCCTTCTCGACGACGTCGGTGACCTCGCCGATCCCCCGCTCGAAGACCTCGGTCTGCTCGAACAACGGCGTCTCGATCCGCCGGTAGCCGTAGCGCGACGCCAGGTCGGCGGCGAGCCGCTCGAGGCGTGTCCAGCGTCGGGGTCTCGGCGGGCAGCAGGTCCCGGGTGCCGCGTGGGGCTCGGTAGGTTGGCATCCTCGGCCAGGCTCAGCCGAGGTCGCGCTGGACGGAGATGACGTCCTTGAGCGTCTCGATCCGGCTCATCACCTTGGCCAGCTGCGACACCGAGGCGACCTGGAGCGTCGCGGTGACGACGGCCGTGTGATCCGACGTGACCGCCACCTGCGCCGCCAGGATGTTGACCTTGTTCTCGGCCACGACCTGGCTGATGTCGCTGAGCAGGCCGGTCCGGTCGTAGGCCTCCACGCGGATGGCGATCGGGTAGGTCTGGGTTGGAGCGGCTTCCCACTCGACCTCGATGAGCCGGCTGACCTCGCGCTCGTTGACCACCGTCGGGCACGACTGGAGGTGCACGGTCACGCCCTTGCCCCGGGTGATGAAGCCGACGATCGGGTCGCCCGGGATCGGGTGGCAGCACTTGGCGAAGCGGACCAGCAGGTCGCCGACCCCCTTGACGCGGACACCGCCGGTCCGCGGCACGTGCGGGGCCGGGGCGACCGTCGGCAGCGTGTCCTGCGTGTCGTCCACGACGCCGAGGCGCATGACCACCGACTGGGCGCTGACGGCGCCGTAGCCGATGGCGGCATAGAAGTCATCGAGCGCTTCGTAGTTGTAGTGCTTGGCGACTTCGCCGATCCGGTCGGGCCCGATCGCCGCGATCGACGTCCGGGCCAGGCGTCGGAGCTCGCGATCGAGCGATTCCTTGCCGTGGACGATGTTCTCGTCACGGTCCTTGCGCTTGAACCATTGGCGGATCTTCTCGCGGGCGTGGCTGGTCCGGACGACGTTCATCCAGTCGCGCGACGGGCCGTGCTCGCCCTTGGTCGTCACGACCTCGACGATGTCGCCGTTCTTCAGCCGGTAGTCGAGCGGCACGAGCCGGTTGTTGACCTTGGCACCGATCGTGCGGTGGCCGACGTCGGTGTGGATCCGGTACGCGAAGTCGAGCGGCGTGGCGCCCGCCGGCAGGTCCTTGATGTCGCCCTTCGGGGTGAACACGAAGACCTGGTCCTGGAAGATGTCGAGCTTGATCCCCTCGACGAACTCGGTCGCGTCCGAGACGTCGCGCTGCCAGTCGAGCAGCTGGCGGAGCCAGGCGAGCTTGGCGTCGTACTCACGGTCGGACTTGGTGCCCTCCTTGTAGCGCCAGTGGGCGGCGATGCCGACCTCGCTGATCTGGTGCATCTGGTGGGTCCGGATCTGGATCTCGAGCGGCTTGCCGTCGAGCGCGATCACGGCCGTGTGGAGGGACTGGTACAGGTTGTTCTTGGGGACGGCGATGTAGTCGTCGAACTGGCCGGGGATCGGGCGCCAGATCGAGTGGACGATCCCGAGCGCGGCATAGCAGTCGCGCACGTCGTCGACCAGGATCCGGATGGCGTAGACGTCGTAGATCTCGCCGAACTCCGCGCCCTTGCGCTCCATCTTCTTCCAGATGCTGTAGATGTGCTTCGGGCGCCCCTGGAGATCGACGTCGATGCCGGCCGCCTCCAGCCGCGGACGAAGCTCGGCGATCGCCCGGTCGATGTAGCTCTCCCGGCCGACCCGGCGCGTGTCGAGCAGCTTGGCCAGCTCCCGGAACCGCTCGGGCTCGAGCGTCTTGAACGCCAGGTCCTCGAGCTCCCACTTCATCTGCCAGATCCCGAGCCGCTCGGCCAGGGGGGCGTAGATCTCCATCGTCTGGCGGGCGATGCGGAGCTGCTTCTCCATCGGCAGCCCGTACAGGGTCCGCATGTTGTGGAGCCGGTCGGCCAGCTTGATCAGGACGACCCGGATGTCCTGGGCCATCGCCAGGAGCATCTTCCGGATGTTCTCGGCCTGTTGCTGCTCGTGGCTGTGGGTGCTGAACTTCGACAGCTTGGTGACCCCGTCGACGAGCTGGGCGACCTCGGAGCCGAAGCGCTCCTCGACGTCGGTCAGGCTGAACTCGGTGTCCTCGGGAACGTCGTGGAGCAGGGCGGCCTGGATCGCGACCGTGTCGAGCCCGAGCTCGGCCAGCGTCTGGGCCGAGGCGATCGGGTGGGTCACGTACGGCTCGCCGGTGGCGCGCGGCTGGCCCTCGTGGGCGACCACGGCGAGGTCGAACGCCTTGCCGACGCCGTCGAGATCCGCCCCGGGATGCTCGGCCAGGATCGCGGCATAGAGCTTGCGCCGGAGCGCTTCGAGATCCGGCTCCTGGGCCGCGTGGACGGCCGGCACGACCGATGGGCGGCGCGGCCCACGCTTCGGGGCACGCTCCGCGGTCGGCGTCTTCGTCCTTGGGTGGATGGAGGCCATGATCGAAGAGGATAGCAGCGGCTCAGGCGCGACCGGCCGTCGTAGCCCAGGCCGCTCGCCGAAGCCGGCGTCGGAGTGCGCGACGGCCCGCTCGCTCGTCCCACGGCTCCGGACCGTCGGGCCCGATGATGGACGCCTCGTGACCCTTTCCGGCGAGGAGGACGATGTCGCCGGGCCGGGCCCGCTCGAAGGCGGCCTCGATCGCCGCCTCGCGGTCGGCGATGAGCAGCAGGTCGTGATCGCGCCGCCGGCCGGCAGCCTCGGCGCCCCGGGCGATCGCGTCGAGGATGGCCTCCCGATCCTCGCCCCGCGGGTCCTCGTCGGTGATCACCACCAGTCGGCAGCGTTCCCCGGCGATCCGGCCCATCAGCGGCCGCTTGGCCGTGTCGCGCTCGCCGGCCGAGCCGAAGACGGCGATGAGACCGCCGCCACGCGACGCCGCGACCGGGGCCAGCAGGTCGAGCACCGTCGTCAGCGAGGCCGGGCTGTGGGCGTAGTCGACGATGACGCCGAACGGCTGCCCGACCTCGACCCGCTCCATCCGGCCGGGGACGCGCTCGACCGACGCGAGGCCGAGGCGGACGGCGGCCGGGTCGAGACCGACCGCCTCGCCGAGGGCCACGACGGCCAGCGCGTTGTGGGCGTTGAATCGACCGGCCAGGCGAAGCTCGAGGGTCGCGGCGCCCGAGGGAGCGGTGATAGGCGATGCGCAGACCCCGGCCGTCCTCCTCGATGCGGCTCGCCCGGACGTCGGCCGCCGGGTCCGTGCCGTAGGTCATCACCCGCGCCCCGGCCTCCTGGGTCACGCCGATGAACGCGCCCGCCGATGGATCGTCGAGGTTGACGATCCCCGTCCGTGGCCAGGCCGGGGCGCGGTCCTTGGCCGGGCGGCGTCCACCGAGGCGCTCGAAGAGCGACAGCTTCGCGTCGCGGTAGGCCTCCCAGGTGCCGTGGAGCTCGAGGTGCTCGTGGGTCAGGTTGGTCAGGATGGCCACGTCGTAGGCGATCTCGTCGACCCGGTGCAGGGCGAGGCCGTGCGACGTGGTCTCGACGACGGCGGCTCGGTCGCCGGCAGCGGCCATCGCCCGGAGCGCCGACTGGAGCGCGACGGCCTCGGGGGTCGTGGCGTGTGCCTCGTTCGGCTCCGCGATCCCACCGATTCTCGAGATCGCCGTGCTGATCAGCCCGGTCCGGGTTCCCGCCGCCTCGAGGGCCGCCACCGCCAGCATGGATGTCGTGGTCTTGCCGTCCGTGCCGGTCACCCCGACGACGGCCAGGTCGCGGCTCGGGTCGCCGTACCACCAGGCGGCGGACCGGGCGAGGGCGGCCGGGCTGCCCGCGACGACGAGCTGGGGCAGGGCGACGTCCGGGACGGGTCGCTCCACGATCGCGGCCGCGGCACCCCGCGCCGCCGCGCTCGCGACGAACTCGTGACCGTCCACGTGCTGACCGGTCACCGCCACGAACAGGCTCCCCGCCGTCACGCTGCGCGAATCCTGGGTGACGCCCCGGACCATGACATCGGCCAGGGCCGCCGGGCCGATCGCGCGGCCGTCCATGCGGGCGCCGCGGACGGAGCCGCTCGCCGCGAGCCGCTCGATCAGGCCACCGAGCGGCCGGAGTCCCGATGGCTCGGCGGCTCGAAGGAGCTCCGCCAGCGTCGGATCGCTCATCGACGAAGACCGGCCGCGAGCCGGCCGGCCAGCCGGCCGAGGGCGTAGCCACGCGGATCGAGGACCCGCTCGTGCGCGCCGGTCAACTCGAGCCAGCGCCCGCCGAAGGCACGCTTGTGCTGGTACAGGCCGTAGAGCGGATCGCCTTCCTGCGGTTCCTGTCGCGATCCGGTCAGGTCGACGCCGCCGAGGTCCATCTCGGCGCAGCCCTCGCGGATCGCCAGCTGGATGGCCCGCCAGCGAAGCAGGTGGAGGGCCCCCGGATGCTCGGTTCGCGTGGCGGCGCGGTCGGCCGAGTGGACCGTGGACAGCCGGCCGCCGTGCCGGTAGACGACCAGCCCGGCGAGAGGCTCGCCGGAGCCGCCCGGCGACGAACGCGGCGCCCGAGCCTCCAGGTAGAGGAGATGGCCCGCGGCCAGGGCCGCCAGCCACCAGGCCACGAAGGCGGAACGCGGACCGAACGAGAAGTGGCGACGCTCACCGGTCTCGAGGAGGAGGCCGTAGAAGCGATCGAGCGCGGCCTGCGGCGGCTCCCCGGCGTCGACGAAGCCCGCCCCTGCTCCATCCGCGTCGATCCGCGTGTCGTGCCGTACGACGACGACCCCATCGCGCTCGGCCGCCCGGATCCGCTGGCGGGTGGACCTGGCGATCGGCTCGAAGACGGCGGCTTCGTCGAGCGTCGCCGCCGAGCGGCAGCGTCACCCGATGGCGCGACGGCTGGAGCTCCTCGATCGGCCTGAAACCCGCGGCCAGGATCGCCGCGCGGTACGCGCCGTCCGCGGCGGGCACCTCCGGGTCGGCGGCCACGACGTCCACGCCGTCGCGCGCCAGCGCCTCGCTCACCGCGATCTGACGTTGGGCAAGCGCCTGCGGCAGCACGGCGGCACCGGCCGGGACCGGCCCGCGCGGGACGTAGGCGCCGCTCCCCGAGACCCACCGCCAGCGTCGCGTCAGGGCCAGCACCCGGCCCCCGTCGTCCGTGACGAGGAAGCGCGCCGACCAGCCCGACGCCCGCCGGTGCTCCGCCCAGGCCATCGACTGGTAGACGTGACCGCCGGGCGACTCCACGGTCAGCACATCCCAGTCGGCCAGCTCGTCGGGACGGGCGTCTCGGGCGTTCAATCGCCCGGACCGTACGCGGCGGCGTTGCCGCCCGCCGCCAGGCCGTGCCGCCGGCGCGCCCACCACACCCGGCCTCGCTGGGCGGCGCCGTAGACGGTCCGTCCGAGCGGATCGAGGACCAGGTCCCAGGCGCCGACGTAGCGCACCTCGCGCCCGCCGAAGCCGGTCTTGAAATGGGCGATCCCGCCCGTCGCCAGGCCCCACAGGTCGTAGCTTGTGGCGCCGGCGGATCGCGAGCTGCGGATCGCCTCCCATTTCAACAGGTAGTTGGCCCGCGTCTCGCCGCCCATCGCCGTCATCCCGCCGTATGGCTCCACGACGCGGGTCCCGCACCGGAGCAGGAACAGCGTCGCGACCGGTTCGCCGCCGGGCAGCTGGGCGAAGAGCAGCCGCGCCCGTCCGGCCGGAGCGAAGGCGTTCCAGACGTCGCGATAGGCGGCCTCGGTGCGAATGAGGAACCCGGCCCGCGTCGCGGTCTCGCGGTAGATCCGGTAGAACTCGGGCAGCCGCCCGCCGTCGCCGTCGACCACCTCGATCCCGGCGGCCATGGCCTTGTTGACGTACTGACGCCACTTCTTGCGCAGGTCGCCCCACAGCGCCGCCTCGTCGGCGCGCAGGTCCACGATGCGGGTCGCGGCGGGCTGGATCGGCGGCGCCGGCCGCCACCCGGCGGCCCGGAACGCCTCGCGCAGGGCGCCGTCCGCGTCGTGCGGACCGTCGAGCTCGATCTCGGGGTCGACGCGCAGGTGCGAGACCCGGCCGGCCGCGGCGGGCAGCGCCGCTCGGACGGCGGTGCTGAACTCGGCCAGGCTCGCGCCGGTCCAGGTTCCCGCGACCGGGCCACGCGGCGCGTAGGCGAAGGCCCAGGGCATCGGACCGGGACGGCGCACGAGGATCTGTGCACCCAGCTGCCCGCCTGCCGACGGCAACCGCCACGCGATGCGCGGACCAGCCGTTCACGGCCTTGACCGCCGCCCACGCGCTGAGCTGCAGATAGGAGCCCGGATCACTCGCCTCGACGAACTGGTCCCACGCCTCCGGATCCGCGGTCGTCACGTCCGGAACGGGCGGCGGATGACGTCGGACATGACCTCGACGATAGACGCCAGCTCGGGGATCCGCAACACGAGCGAGACGGCCGCAAAGGCGAGCCCGAAGGCAAGCGTGACGACGACGCTCTCGCCGATGAGCGCCGGCCGCGACGGCGTATCTCCGACGACCTGCCGGGCGAGCACGACCACGCCGACGGCGATCGCGCCGGCCACGACCGACCCGGCGATGGCCTCGACCGTGACCCTGCCCAATCCCCTGAGGCGGAGGTGCGGCAGGCGGGCACGCAGGACCACGACCAGGACGATCGTCTCCAGCCACGCCGCGACCGCGATCGCCAACGCGATCCCGCTCAACCCGAGCGGACCCACCAGCGCGACCGCCAGGGTGGTGTTGACCGCCACGGCGCCGACCGCCGCGAGGACCGGCGTCAGGGTGTCCTGGCGAGCGTAGAAGGCACGCGCCAGCACGGCGATCAGCGCGTGCGCCGCCAGCCCGGTCAGGAACCAGAGCAGCGTGGTCGCGATCAGATCGAGGTCGGCCGGGCCCAGCCGGCCGCCACCGAACAGGAGCTCGACGAGCTCCCGGCGCAGGACCGCCGCCAGCGCGGCGATCGGGATCATCGCGAACAGGAGCAGCCGCAGGGCCCGCGTCAGCCGCGCGGCGAACTCGGCTTCCCGGCCGACCGCTGCATCGCGCGACAGCGACGGCAGGAGCACGATCCCGAGCGGCACGCCGATGACCCCGATCGGGATCTGGAGCAGGATGAAGGCGTAGTTGAAGTCGGTCACGGCGCCCAGGGAGACCGTGGACGCGAGCGCGGTGACGACGATGAACGTCACCTGGCCCGCCCCCAGGCCGAAGGCGCGCGGCGCCATCAGCAGCAGCGCGCGCCTCGACTCCGGGTCGTCGCGATCGATGGTCGGCGCGTAGCGGAAGCCGAGCCGGCGGAGGGGCTGGAGCTGGACCAGCAGGTGGCCCAGCGAACCGGCGACGACGCCGACCGCCAGCCCGGGGACCCCGAAGGTGGGGGCCAGGAACAGCGCCCCGCCGATGATCGCCAGGTTGTAGACGCTGGGCGCCACGGCCGAGGCGGCGAACCGCCCGCCCGCGTTGAGCACGCTGGTGGCCACGGCCCCCATCGCGAGGAAGATCGGGCTGAGCAACATGATCCGGGTGAGGACGATCGTCTGGTCGAGCTGCTCGCCCTCGAAGCCGGGGGCGATCACGCGCATCACGGCGGGCGCCGCCAGGAAGAGGATGGCGGCCAGCACCGCCAGCGCGATCAGCATCAGGTTGATCACCGTGGACACGACCCGCCAGGCGTGGGCTTCGTCGTCGCGTTCGAGGAGACTCGCCACGATGGGGATCAGGGCCGATGACAGGGCGCCCGCCGCAACCAGCTGGAAGATCAGGTCGGGGATGCGGAACGCGGCGAAGAAGGGGTCGAGCTGCGCGGCGTCGAACAGCTGCGCGAACACGACGAGGCGAACCCAGCCGAGGACGCGCGAGACGAGGAATGCCCCGGACACGATCAGGCCGGCCCGGGCGAGCCCGCCGGCGGCCGTCACGGGGCGGAGACGCGGCGCGCCCTCGGATGCGCGTCCCGGTAGGCGCTCTGGAGGCGTCCGGGCGAGACGTGGGTGTAGACCTGGGTGGTCGCCAGGTTCTCGTGGCCGAGCAGCTCCTGGACCACCCGCAGGTCGGCGCCCCCGTCCAGCAGGTGCGTGGCGAACGAATGGCGAAGGGTGTGCGGCGAGACGCCGACGGGCAGCCCTGCCCGGCTGCACAGCCGGTCGAGCCGGTAGCGCAGGCCGCGGACGCCGAGGGGTTCGCCGCGGTGGTTGAGGAAGACCTGCGTCGGCGGCGGCCGGTCGCCCGTGCGGCGCGCGAGAAGGACCGGCCGGCCGTCGTCGAGGTACTCACCGAGGGCCGCCCGGGCGGGGCGCCCGAGGAGCCCGATCCGCTCCTTGCGGCCCTTGCCTAGGACGCGGATCTCGCCGCGCCGCAGCTCAAGGGCCCCGAGCTCGGCCGCGGCCAGCTCGCTGATCCGGAGGCCAGCGGCGTAGGCCGTCTCGACGAGAGCCCGGTCGCGCGACGCCAGGGCGGATCGGAGGGCGGCCCGCGCCGGATCCCCGACCGGCGGTGCGATCAGGTCCGCCTCGACCACCTGGAGCAGCCGGCCGACCTGCTCGACCTCCAGGACACGCGGCAGTCGGCGCGGGAGGCGAGGCGTGGCGATGGATCCCCAGGGATCGCCAGGTGCCAGCTCGTTGCGCGTCGCCCAGCGGTGGAACGCCCGGATCGCGGCGAGACGCTGCGCAACCGTCGTCCGGGCGTGCCCCTCCCCGAGCACTGCCAGGTACGCCCGGAGGTCGGCACGGGACGGATGCCGCCAGTCGCAGCCACGGTCCGCCAGCCAGGCCAGGTAGGTGCCGACCGCCGTCTCGTAGGCGCGCTGCGTGTGCGGCGAGGCGTCCTTCGCGGCGAGGGAGCGGAGAAAGCGCTCGAGCGCTGGATCTGCGTGCGGCCTGGATGGATCGGTCGCTGCTTCGGCCGGCGCCCGCCTCACGCGTCCGCGGCCGGCTCGGTCGAGGCCGATCGCCGCTTCCCGCTCCGACCGCTGCTGCGCGCACCGCTACGGGGTCGCCCGCCGGACCGCGAGCCCCCGGCCGCCGCCCCGCCGCGCCGTGCGCGGGCGGGACGGGCAAGCGCCTCGGGATTGGCCGGGCCACCCGGGTACCGAACGCCGACGACGACGTCATCCGGGCCCGCCTCGCTGGTGGAACCGCAGATCAGGCAGATCGCGGCGGTGTCCTTCCGGGCGAGCGAGCCGTCGTCGACGTCGTGGACCCCGCCGAGCGGTTCGAAGTTGGTCGTGTAGTCGCAGCGCGGATACTTGGAACAGCCCCAGAACACGTTGCCGGTCCGGCGGGCGCGACGCGGGACGAGATGCCCGTCCTTGTTCTTGGGGCACGTCACCTCGAACGGCAGCGGATCCGGCGGCGGCGGCCCGTCCCTCTTGATGTAGTCGCAGTCCGGGTAGCGCGAACAGCCGACGAACGGCCCGAACCGGCCGGTCCGGCCGACCAGCGTCCCCTCGCCGCACTTGGGGCAGACCTCGCCCGTGCCAGCCTGCGGCGGCGGCTCGTCACCCGGGAGGGGCCGGCTCTCCTTGTGCTCCGGGTAGAGAGAGCACGCAAGGAACCGGCCGTTGCGACCGAGCCGGATGACCATCGGGTGGCCTTCCGAGCAGACCTCGTCGGTCGCCTCGGTCGTGAAGTCCTTCCGTCGGAGCTCGCGTCGCTTCTCGTCGACCCGGTCGCGCAGCGGGCCGTAGAACGCCCGCAGGAGCGGCACCCACGCCCGCTCGCCCCGCGACACCTCGTCGAGCTCCTCCTCCATGCGCGCGGTGAACGCGACGTCCACGTAGTCGCCGAAATGTTCGACCAGGAGGTCCGTCACGATGCCGGCGACGAGCTCGGGGTGAAGCCGGCGCTCCTCGACCCGGACGTAGCCGCGATCCGTGATCGTGGAGATCGTGGCCGCGTAGGTCGACGGCCGCCCGATCCCGTGCTCCTCGAGCGCCTTGATCAGGGTCGCCTCGGTGAAGCGAGGTGGCGGTTCGGTGAAGTGCTGGGTGGGTGTGACGTCGACGATGGACGTCGTGTCACCGGCGGTCAGCTTCGGCAGCTGGCCGGTCTCCTCATCATCGGACCCGTCGTCGTCGCGCCCCTCGGTGTAGACCCGGGCAAAGCCGTCGAACAGGACCCTGGTCGCCGACGCGCGCAGCTCGTAGGCCCCGTCGGCCAGCTCGATCGTCGTGGTCTCGAGCTCCTTGGCCGCCATCTGCGACGCCAGGGCGCGCTGCCAGATCAGGCGGTAGAGCCGCAGCTCCTCGGGCTTGAGCGATCCTTCGAGCGAATCCGGGTCGCGCCGGAAGCTGGTGGGCCGGATCGACTCGTGCGCCTCCTGGGCCCCCTTCGACTTGGTCTTGTAGACGCGGCCCTTGGGCATCGTGTAGGTGGCGCCGTAGCGATCGGCGATCACCTCGCGCGCCTCGCCCATCGCGATCCCGGCGATCGCGGTCGAGTCCGTCCGCATGTAGGTGATCAGCCCGACGTGGCCGTCCGGCGTGTCGGCGCCCTCGTACAGGCGCTGCGCGATCGACATCGTCCGTTTCGGGCTGAAACCGAGCCGGCGGCTCGCCTCCTGCTGGAGCGTGGAGGTCGTGAACGGCGGCGCGGGCGACCGCTTCTGGGCGCGCGTGCCGACCTTGGTGACGACGGGCTGCAGACCGCGGATCGCGGCCTCGTGGCGCGCCGCGGACGCCTCGTCGGGCACGTCCAGGGCCGCGCCGTCGATCCGGACGACCTCGGCCGCGAAGTGCTCGCCGGCGGGCGTCGCGAGCAGGGCCCCGATCGTCCAGTACTCGCGCGCGGCGAACGCCTCGATCTCGCGCTCGCGTTCGACCACGAGCCGGACAGCCACCGACTGGACGCGGCCGGCCGACAGCCCGCCCCGGACCTTTCGCGACAGCAGCGGGCTGAGCGTGTAGCCGACCAACCGGTCGACGATCCGGCGCGCCTGCTGGGCGTCGACCAGGTGCTGGTCGATCTGGCGAGGATTGGCGAACGCCTCGCGAATCGCCGACTCGGTGATCTCGCTGAACGTCACGCGGCGCGTCTTGCCGGGCGCCATGTGGGTGGCCTCGGCCACGTGCCAGGCGATCGCCTCGCCCTCACGGTCGAGATCGGTGGCAAGGAAGATGGCGTCGGCGCCCTTGGCGGCCTTCTCGATGTCGGAGACCTGCTTGCGCCGGTCGGCCGAGATCACGTATTCGGGGGCGAAGTCATGATCGACGTCGACGCCGAACTTGCCCTTCCCCGGATTCTCCGGCAGATCGCGGACGTGGCCATACGAGGCGAGGACTCGGTAGTCGTCGCCCAGGTAGCGTTCGATGGTCCGAGCCTTCGCGGGGGACTCGACGATCACGAGGTTCTTTGGCACGGCCGGGAGTGTAGCACCGGGTCGTTGGCGCACCCTCACCCGCGCTGGGCACCGCTGGGCCGCTGCTAGACCTCGCGAATCCGCCGGAGGAAGTCCTCGTCGATCTCGAGGTCGGGCTCGGGCTCGTCCGGCGGCCGGGTCGCCATGGACCGACCGTCACCCGACGCGCCGCCGTCGCTCAGCTCGATGGCGGAGCGCGGGTCCGAGCCGGTGACCGAGCCGGCGGGGATCTCCACGAAACGGATGTGGAGGTACGGGAAGAAGAAGATCGAGGCCGAATCGTCGATGAACACGGGACGCTTCAGGTTCATCGTGCGCAGGTTCGTGCAGCGGAGCCCGACATCACCCGGGCTGGGCGCCTCGAACAGGTCGGCCAGCAACGGCTGCTCGTTCATGATGTGGATGACGGCATTTCGGATCACGCCCTGATGCTGGGCGGCGGCAAACGCCCCGTCCAGCCCGCCGATGGTCCGGTCAGGCCTGACCGGGCGGTCAGGGGTGGTAGAAGTCGACCACCAGTCGGACCTGCCCGCCCGACACCCAGACCCCGATCCCGACCCGGTCGTAGGCCGCGTTCATCAGGTTGACGTAGTGGCCGCCGGAGTACGGCCGCTCGCTCTGGAAGAACAGGTGCGAGCCGAGGACAGCCGACGTCGGGCTGCCCGACCGGCAGCCGATGTTCTCGGCCCACCGATAGCTCGTATAGCCGGCCCGTGCCAGGCGGTTGCCCGGGTTGCCGCCGATGAAGTGGCTGCATGCGCCACGCGTCGCCAGGAGCTTGGCGTACGGGCGGGTCACGTTGGTGCTGATCCGGCTGTCGATCACCAGCGGGGCCACGTTGCGGCCGCCCGGGCTGCTGCACTCCCCGCTTGAGGTCACCCACCCACCGGTCCGGGTGCAGTTCATCAGGCGCAGGTAGTAGCTCTCGACGGCTCCCCAGCTCCCGCCGCCCACGGCACCGCCACCACCTGGGGCGATCGTCGTGACCTTGGGCTTCGTGACGGTCGTCCGCGCGGGGGCGGCCGGTTTCGGCACCGTCTCGAAGATCGCGCGGGTCGACCGCACCATCGGCGCGCCCGTCGTGCTCCTGGCCGTGATGTCGACCTTGGCGACCACCGCGGCGCCGAACGGCAGCGCGGTGACGGGCTTGAAGACCAGGACCGTGCCCGCCTCGGCCCAGCTGATGCTGCCCTTGACCGCCTTGCCGCCGATCCTGACCGAGAAGGCCTTGGCCGTCGATGATCGATCCATGGCCTCCGTGAAACGCACCGAGATCGCCGCGTCGCGCGGCGTGTTGGTCGCCGACTCCTGGGGCCGGAACCGGACGACACCGGGCGGGTTCGTGGTCTTGACCGCCAGCGACACCGGCGCCAGGGCCAGGCCGTCAGCGTCGATCACGCCCGCCACGGTCAGGCGATACGTCTTGCCGGCGGTCAGCGCCTTCGCGGGCTGGAACGTGTACTGGACCGGACCCTCGGGCACGCCGGCCACGGCCAGCGAGCCGGCGACCGGCGGATCGAGCTTGATCGCCGACGCCACGGTCGCCGGATCCACCGGCCGCGCGAAGGTGACGTTGAAGCCCGAGTCGACCGATACGCGGCTGCCGATCGGGTCCGTCGGCGCAACCGCGCTGCTGGTCGCGTCGCGGGTCAGGAAGGCCGCTCGAGCGGGCTGGGCCAGCGGCTGGCCGGTCCCGGCCAGGGCGCCCGCCTGGACGGAGACCGTGTAGAACGCCCCGGGTGCCCAATGGACCGCGGGCGAGATCGTGAGCATCCGTCCCCCGGCGTCCCAGGACAGGTCGACCGGTGTGGGTGGATCGACGGTCACGGCCGAGGCGACCGATCCGGGATCCATCGGCGTCGAGAACGAGATCGCGACCGGGGCCGTCAGGTCGTGGCCGGTGACGACCGTCGTCTGGAAGGCCGCCCGGGTCAGTGGCACGATCGGCGTCGGGGGCCTGGCGGTGGTCGTGGCCGGCAGGCCGGCCCCGACCACGCCCACGCCGAGCAGGCCGACGATCACGATGGCCAGCCCGATGCGCGGGACGACCGAGCGGCGAACCAGTGCGCCGAAATAGACGGCGGAGAGGATCGGGACGGCCAGCAGCGCGACGGCGGCCTTGCGCAATAGACGACGCTCCTGGCTCGTTGCTTCTGGGGACAGCATCGAGGGCGGGTCCCGGGCCGACCTTGGGAGGGCAGGCTGGGGTCAGGGTAGCATCGGTTCTCTCGACGCGGCAACCGTGCCGAATGGCCCGGGCAGGTGCCTTCACGGCCTCGACCCGCCCTGCCGGGTGGATCCGGGATCGGCGCCGGCGAGCGACCCGGCAGGGCGGAACCGACCGTGGACGCCGAGCGCCAGCCCTCGCCGCTCGAGCAGGGTCAGGGCCGCCAGCACGCTTGCCACGGGCCAGCCGGTCGCGGCCACGAGCTCGTCGACCGTGGTCCGGCCGTGAATCAGTTCACGCCCGATCCGCCCGGCCGCCTGGCCGACATCGGCCAGTGTCGCGGCGACGGCCCGCCCGACCCCGGGTTCGGCGAGGTGATCCGCCAGGCCCAGGTCGTCGATGAGCTGCGGGATCCCGGCCACGATCCGGGCGCCCGCCTCGGCATAGTCGCGCAGGAAGGACAGGCAGCCGGCGGAGGCCGGTGCATCGATCGCTCCCGGGACCAGGTAGCACGGGCGACCCTGCTCGAGCGCCCACGACGCGGTGATCAGGGCCCCGCTGCGGGCGGGAGCTTCGACCACGACGGTGGCGTCGGCCAGCCCGGAGATCACCCGATTTCGGCGCGGGAACGTGCCGTGGGTGGGCCGAACGTCGGGCGCCAGCTCAGAGACCACGGCACCTCCCGAACGCTCGATCGACGCCGCCAGGCGCTCGTGGATCCTGGGATGCAGCTGCGCGTGACCCGAGCCGATGACGGCCACCGTGATGCCGCCGGCATGCATCGTCGCGGCGTGGGCCGCGCCGTCGATGCCCGTCGCGAGACCCGAGACGACGGTCGCTCCCGAGGCGACGAGGTTGGTGGCGATCCGTGCGGCAATCGCACGGCCGGCATTCGTCGCCTTCCTGGTCCCGACCACGGCAATCGCGGCGCCGGCCTGGAGGGCGACGGGATCGCCCAGGACGAACAGCACGTGCGGCGGCATCGCGATGGCCGCCAGGCGGACCGGGTACGCCGGATCCGCGACCGTGACGACCTGGATTCCCAGTGCGCGGATCCGCGCCAGGGTCAGGTCGGCTCGCCCCGTGGCGACGACGATCGCCTGCGCGACCGAGGGCGGGATCGGCCGGCGCTGCGGGCCTTCGACGTCCGCGTCGCCGGGCGCCGCGGCCAGGTGCCCGGCCCCACCCGGTCCCGATGCCTCGCGGAGAATCGCGACACCCGAGCCGTAGCGCTGGAGGAGCGCCGACATGCCGACCGGACCGAGCCCGTCGACGCAGGTCAGGACCGCCCACGCGTCGTGCTCGGACATGCCGCTCGACTCGCCGGGAGCGACGGCGCTCGCGGGCGACCCACCCGCCCCCGCGGAGGCTTCGGCGGCCAGCGGACCCGTGGTTCCGACGCCCAGCATCAGGACGCCTCGGCGTCGGCCAGGCGTTGATCCGACGGCCGGAACCATGCGGCCTCGTCGAGGTGCGCCTCGGAGACGCGCGCCTCGCCGGCCAGGTCGGCGATCGTCCTGGCCACGCGCAGCAGGCGCTCTGTTCCGCGCCCGCTGGCCCGCTCGAGCTCGGCGAGCTGCACGACCCGTCGCTCGGCCGCCCCGGACAGCTGCGCCGACACCCGCAGGACCCGGCCCGTGAGCCGCCCGTTCAGGATTCCCGCCGGCCGGGCCAGGGCACGTGCCCGTGCTGCGGCCACCCGGGCAGCGACGACCTCCGACGCCTCCGGATCCCGGCCGCCCACCAGCGCGAGCGGCGCAACGCGCGGCATCGTCACCCACAGGTCGATTCGATCGCGCAGCGGCCCCGAGACCCGTCGCTGGTAGCGCTCGGCCTCGCGACCGCGGCAGGCGCAGGCCCTGTCCGTCGTCCCGGCGAAGCCACACGGGCACGGGTTCATCGCCGCGACGAGTTGGAACCGCGCCGGGAAGACCGTCGCGCGGCCGGCCCGGGCGATCGCGACGCTCCCTTCCTCGAGTGGCTGGCGGAGCGCCTCGAGCACGTCGCGGTCGAACTCGGGAAGCTCGTCGAGGAACAGGACGCCCTGGTGCGCCAGGGTGATCTCACCCGGAGAGAGCCGCGGTCCGCCGCCGACCATCGCGGCGTACGAGATCGTGTGGTGGGGGGATCGGAACGGCGGCCGCCGCCGGAGCGTGCGGATCGGGCCCTCACCGGCCGCCGAGGCGACGACCGTTGCCGCCAGCGCGGAGGCGTCGTCGAGCGGCGGCAGCAGCCCCGGGATCGTCCTCGCGAGCAGCGTCTTGCCCGACCCGGGCGGGCCGATCAGGAGCAGGCCGTGGCCACCGGCCAGCGCGATCTCGAGGCCTCGCCGCGCCTCGGCCTGGCCTCGGACCTCGCTGAGATCCGGCATCGGCCGGCCGTCCCCGTCCGGGGCCGCCCCTGGCACCGTCCCGTCGACCGGCCGGCCGATGGCGTCGACGAGCTCGATCCGTGCGGGTGACGACTGCAGGCGATGGCGCCGGCGTGCCCGGACGATCTCGACCGCGTCGCTGAGCGTCTCCACGCCGAGGACCTCGGCCCCGTCCGCCAGGCACGCCTCTTCGACCGCGGCACTCGCCACGACGACCCGCCGGATCCCGCGCCGGACCAGCCCGGCGACCATCGGCAGGATCCCGGGCACCGGGCGGACCTCGCCGCCGAGCGACAGCTCGCCGATCAATCCGATCCTGCCCGGTGCGGCTCGGACCTGCTCGGACCCGAGCAGGATCCCCATCGCCATCGCCAGGTCGAGGGACGCACCCGCCTTGCGCAGGTCGGCCGGGGCCAGGTTGACCGTGATGCGCCGCGGCGGGTGGACAAAGCCTGCGTTCCGCAGGGCGCCGCGGACCCGTTCACGCGCCTCCTGGAGCGCGGCGTCGGCGAGGCCGACGATCGTGAAGCCCGGCAGCCCGGGCGCCACGTCGACCTCGACCCGGATCAGCCGGCCGTCGAGGCCGTGGAGCGTCGCGGACGGGACGATGGCCAACACAGCGGGCAGACTAGGCGCGAGCCCTCACCCGCCGGTCAACGGCACCTCACCCGCGACTCACCCGCGGCTCACGCCGGGTCCTGGTGCTCGTGATCGTGGTCGTGATCGCTCGGCGTGCGGCCGGTGTCGCCGGGCAGTCTCCCGGCCACGACCCGGCCGCCTCGAACCAGCGCCAGGACCGCCGGCCGCAGGGCGGTCATGGCCTGGCTGCGTGGGTCGAGCCGAACGACCGCGAGGTCGGCGCGGCCGCCCAGTTCCAGCGTCTCCACCGGGGGCCAGACGGCGTTTCCGGCGCCGAGCGGGATGACGCAGGCACCGTCGAGATCGATGAACCGTGAGTCGCCGCGCGACAGTCCGAGCACCTCGTCGTCAGTGCCGAGCCCGATGACGGTATCCCCCGCCCAGGCGATCGCGGTCACGGCCGCGTCGTCACGAGCCGGGAGGACGGTCCCTCGGGTCAGGATCGTGTACAGGTGCGTCACGCCGTCACGTCCGCCGGCGCTCGCTCGAACCGCGGATCAGCGGACCGCGACGGCCCTGGTCGCAGGGGCGGCCGGCTTGTCCAGCGCCCGGGCGAACTGGAGGACGGAGCCTCCGAGCGCCGAATCCGCCTTGCCGAACATGAACGGGGCGCCCGTGTTGAGCGCGCTGATCGCGCCGCGGTACTCGTTGACGACCTGGTGGTCGATCGTCCGCTTGAGGGCTCCCTCGGCATTCTTGACGTTGATCCCGGTGAAGGCGTTCGAGCGGTTGAGGACGAGCTGGGTCTTGGCGGGCGGGTAGCCCAGGTGCGTCATGGTCTCGAGGATGAGCCGCACGTTCTTGAGGCACGACAGGTCCGCGGTCATGACCACGAAGATGACCGAGGCGGCCTCGAATACGCCGAGGTTGATGTCGTCGAGCCGTTTGTCGATATCGATGAGCACGTAGTCGTACATCGCGGCCAGGGTCTCGGCGATCTCGGGCAGGTGCTCCGGACGCACGTGCTCGGCCGTCTCGGGCGACGGCGGCGCGAGCAGGAGGTCGATCCCGGAATCGTGCTTGACCAGCGTCGACTTGACGAGGTCGCCGTCGATCGACGGCGCGGTGACCACGTCCACGATGCTCTTGCGGTCGAGACCGAGGTCAAGGAACACGCGGTGGTCGCCGAACTGCAGGTTGCCATCCACGAGGCAGACCTTGCGCCCGAGCTCGCGATGGAGCGCGATGGCGGTATTGATCGCGATCGTCGTCGTGCCGACCCCGCCCTTCGCGCCGTAGAACGCGAGGATCCGGCCGAGCGGCGGCCGGGCCAGGAGTGCGTCGCGCGGCGCGAAGCGGGCCAGCAAGCTCTTGATCCGGGCCATCAGCTCGGCCGGGTGGAACGGCTTGATCAGGTAGTCGTCGGCACCCGCCCGAAGGCCGCGGACCTTCTGCTCGACCTCGCGCTCGGCCGTCAGCATGATGATCGGCACGTGGCGCGAGCCGGCTTCCTCGGCGCGGATCTTCTCCGCGACCTGGTAGCCGTCCAGCCTGGGCAGCATCACGTCGAGGAGCACCAGGTCCGGCGCCTCGCTGCCATACAGGCGGAAACCCTCCGCGCCGTCGGCCGCGAGCACGACGTCGTACCCCTCCTGCCTGAGGGTGTACTCCAGCCCTCGCTGGACGTTCGGGTCGTCGTCGACGACGAGGATCTTGGCCGCCATCAGTCCTCCCACGGAGTTGTCTGGCCGGTCCCGCCCCCGATGCGCTGGCCGGCGCGGCGATTATAGGGCGGGCTCCCGGGTGCGGCGGAACGCGGCGCGCAGGTGCCCCGTGGTGCGGGTCTCATACTCGCCGGGCTCGATGGCGTGTGCGCCGCGATGCCCGGCGCCCGGCACCGTCCAGTGCTCGGTCCCGGGTGGCGCGGCCGCCGCCAGCCGGCGGGCCGCCGCGGGCGTCACGATCGGGTCATCGTCGCCGGAGATCAGGAGCAGCGGCACGCCCTCGAGCAAGCCGACCACGCGGATCGGCTCGGTCGCCCGCGGGTCGGCACCGAGCGTCCGCGCCACTGCACCGAACAGGCGCGCCGCGACGACCCGTCGCGCCGGACCGGGGATCATCGGCGCCACCACGGTCGGCAAGTCCGGGCCTGCGGAATCGGACACCACCGCCACGATCCGCGGCCGCCGCGGTGCCGGGACGTGGGCGGGCGCGGCCGCGTCCACGTCCGTGCCGGCGAGGCTCCCGTCGCCGAGGACGGCAACCGCGGCGATGGCCGTGATCCCGCCCATCGACATCCCAACCAGCGCGACGCGCTCGACGCCCCGCTCGCCGAGCCAGACCAGCGCGCCGGCGACGTCCTCGACCTCGCGCAGGCCGAACGTCGTGGGCGACAGGTCGGAGTCGCCATGGCCGCGGAAGTCGAGCCCGAGCACGCCGGCCGTCCGCCTGAGGAACGGTCCGTACTCCACGAGGTGCGGCGCGACGGAGCCCGCCCAACCGTGCAGGAGCAGGATCGCCTCGTGCGGGTCGAGCGTCCAACCCGGGTCGCCCGGCTCGCCCTCGAGCCACCGCCCGCCGAGACGGAGGCCATCGCGGGCACGGACCCGGACGACCTCGCCGCCAAGCCCGTCGATCGCCGGCCGCAGGCCGGCCTCTTCCGGCAGGACGCGCGGCGCCTCGAGCAGGCGACGTGCGGCCCGCCGGATCAGGACGTCGAGTGACGCGATCGAGACGACCGCGCCACCTGCGGCCAGCAGTCCTCGGCGGATCACGCCTCGGGAGCGACCGCGGTTCCGGATTCCACCGAGCCGGGCGTCAGGAACTCGCGGAACGGATCGAGCAGCCGGGTGAACTCCATCGGGATGATGAACTTCGTGGCCGGGCCGGCACCGAGCGCCTTGAGCGCCTCCAGGTACTGGAGCGACATCGTCTTCTGGTCGACGCCGGTGGCCGCCTTGAAGATGCGGGTCAGCGCCTCGCTGAAGCCCTCGGCCCGCAGGATCGCGGCCTGCCGCTCGCCCTCGGCCTTGAGGATCTCCGACTGCTTCTGGCCCTCGGCCACGTTGATCGCGGCCTGCCGCGAGCCTTCCGACTCGGTGATGACCGCGCGCCGTGTCCGTTCTGCGGAGAGCTGGCGGTTCATCGCGTCCTGGACGTCGCGCGGCGGGGTGATTTCGCGGATCTCGACCGTGGTCACCTTGCCGCCCCAGCGCTCGGTCACCTCGTCGAGCTTGGTGCGCAGGACCTCGTTGATCTGCTCGCGCTTGGACAGCACCTCGTCGAGCAGGATGTCGCCGATCACGGCGCGCAGCGTCGTCGTCGCCACACCCTGGAGGGCGCCTGGGAAGTTGGCGACGTTGACGACGCTCTTGAGCGGGTCCGAGATCCGCCAGTAGATGAGGAAGTCGACGCTGATCGGGGCGTTGTCCTTGGTGATCGTCGTCTGGCTCGGGACCTCGATGAATTGCTCTCGGACGTCCACCTTGACCGGTCGGTCGATGACCGGCACGAGGAACCGCAGACCCGGGTCGCGGACCATCTTCTCGTTCGTGCGCCCGAGCCGGAAGACGACCATCTTCTCGTACTGCTGCACGACCCGGATGGACAGGTAGACGATCACGAGCAGGACGACGACCAGGAACGCGGCGACCGCGGCCAGTACCGGGACTTCCATCAGACCCTCCGTTCGATCACGACTCCGATGATGGCCGGCTGGGCTCGACCAACAGGGTCAGCCCATCCGTGGAAACGACGCGAACCTCGACGCCGCGCTCGAGCGGGCGGCCGTCCGTGGAGCGGGCGGACCACTCCTCGCCCGCGGCGTGGATCGATCCGAGCGGCTCGAGCGGCCGGCGGACGATACCGATCGAGCCGGGTGCCAAATGAGCGGCCGTGCCGACGATGCCGCTCGGTGAGGTCATGGTCCGGCTTCGTACGGCCGCCCAGACGACCAGCCCGAGGAAGACCGCGGCCGTCGCGGTCGTCGTGGCGATCACGACGGGCGCGACCCTGACCACGGGCTCGAACGGGTCACCCGGCTCGGTGAACAGGGCGGATGCGCCCAGCGCGAAGCAGGCGAGGCCGCCGACCCCAAGGAGGCCGTGGCTGGTCACGGTCACCTCCAGTCCGAACAGGACCATGGCCAGCAGGATCAGCAGCAGGCCGCCCACGTTGAGCGGCAGGGCCCCGAGGCCGATGAACGCCAGGATCAGGGCCAGCGCGCCGAGGATCCCGGTCACGAAGTTGGGGCTCCACAGCTCGGCGATGATCCCGGCCGACCCGGCGCTGAAGAGCAGGAAGGCGATGGTCGGGTCCGACAGCAACCGGATGAACTGCTGGAACGGGTTCATCCCGACCTCGACCGGGCTGGCATCGGTCAGATCGAGCGTGAGTGTCTGCCCGGCGACCTCCACCTGGCGGCCGTTGGCGAAGGCCAGGACCTCGTCGAGCGTCGACGCCGTGCCGTCCACGACCCCGAGCTTGACTGCCTCGCTGACCGGGGACGACCTGGCGTCGCGGACCGCCGAGACCGCCCAGTCGACGTTGCGGTGACGTGCCTCGGCGATGGAGGTGATCTTCGCGATCGCGTCGTTGCGGATCTTGTCCCCTTCGGTCCCGGTGATGGTCTCGCCCTGGCCGCCGACCGGCGACGCCGCGCCGATGCTGGTCCCGGGCGCCATCAGGGCGATGTTCGAGGCGAGGGTGATGAACGTCCCGGCACTGGCGGCGAACCCGCCCGCGGGGGCGACCCAGACGATGACCGGCACCTTGGCCTCGAGGAGCGTCCCGACGATGTCGTTGGTCGAGTACAGGTCGCCGCCCGGGGTGTTGAGCTTGATCACGACCGCCGCGGCGTCGTCACGTTCGGCGCGGGCGATGCCGTCGGCCAGGTAGCGGGCCATGACCTGGTCCACGATGCCCGTCGTGGGCAGGACGACGACCTCCTTGCCGGCGCCCCGGGCGCTTGCGGCCAGCAGGACCAGGCCGAACAGGGCTAGCAGCACCGACTGGCGCGATCGACGGCGGGCGAGGTGACGGGTCACTGGTGCGACCTCCACGTGGAGTATCGCACCGTCAGGGCACGATGGTTCCTTCCAGGAAGTCGAACACGAGCGTGCTCCACGTCTCGAGCCGGTCGCGAACGGCGCGAACCTCGTCGGGCTCGGCGAACGCACCGGACAGCTTGTCGGTCTCGCGGATGGCCACCGGCCGGCCGGCCGCGTCGGCGAGGTAGACCGCGCCGAGATGAACCGCGCCGACGGCGGTCGTGTCGTCGTTGAGCAAGGCCACGAGCCGGAAGGGCGGCACGAAGTCCGCGACCAACTCCTCGCTCCATTCTCGCCGGAGCCCGCCGAGCAACCCGCCGTCGCCCGGGTTCAGGTGGCCGCCGACGCCGATCGAATAGCGCCCATGGAGGCGCGGATCGCCTCCCCCCGCCGTGCGCTGCATCAGGAAGTAGCGGGTCTCGTCGCGCAACACGAGATACGGGATGATCTGCTTGAAGGACGGGTCCTGCTCCATGGCCGGGCGCGGCTCGTACCGCCCGTCACGCTCGACCCCGGCCACGAAGGCGTCGAGATCGGCCGTCCGCACCCCGTACCAGCCGGCGGCGCCGGGCACCGCCGAGCGCGGGACGACGAAGACCCGCTCGGCATCCGTCACGTGGCGTCGAGGCGAGCCCGCGCTGCCCGCAACCGCTCCTCGATCGCCGCCGCGTCCGGACCGCCCGGCGCATCGAGCTCCGCCTGCCAGCGGTCGAGCACGGCCCGGAGGTCCCGCAACCGGGCGGCCAGGGCGGGCGCGTTCGTGACGGCGATCCCGGCACCCATCGACGCGTCGCCGCGGGCCAGCCGGGTCATGTCACGCCAGCCGTTCGCGGCCAGGCGTGAGGCCGTCGCCCAGCCCTCGAGGTCCGACCCCGCGACGGCCTCCGCGAGCGCCGCCGACAGCAGGAGTGGCAGGTGGCTGATCCCGGCCACGGCCCGGTCGTGCGTCTCGGCGTCCAGCTCGATCGTCGTGGCGCCGCACGCCCGCACCAGCGACGCCACGCGGGCAACGTCCGAGGGGACGGCCACGCCGCCCGGCACGATCACCCAGGGTCGGTCGACGAAGAGGTCGGAACGCGCGGAGCGATACCCCGTCGACTCGAGTCCGGCCATCGGGTGGCCACCGACGTACCGCAGCCCGAGCTCGTCGGCCCGCCGGTGCAGTGCCGACTTGGTGCTCGCCACGTCGGTCACGACCGCGTCTGCGCCCAACCCGGTACCCGCGCCGGCGCGGGCGGCCAGCTCGTCCATCGACGCCAGGCACGCCGGGGCGGGGCCCGCCAGGACGACCAGATCGGCACCCTGGGTCGCCTCGGCCGGCGTGGCTCCGGCGAGATCGATGGTCCCGTCGGCCAACGCCTCTGACGGCCCGCGGCCCGTCGGAGACCAGGCGGCCATCGTCCAACCGCTGGCCAGATCGCTCGCGCGAACGGCGCGTGCGATCGAACCGGCGATCAGCCCGAACCCGAGAAAGGCGATGCGCATGCCGGGAGTATCACAGCCGCTTCGGGCCGCCGTGCGCCGGGACGTCAGCGTGCCCGGCGCCGGCCCTTACGTCGCTCATCTTCACGGCGCTCGCCCTCGTCGGGGGGCGGGCCTGGGTCGCTCGGCGGGTTCGTCCGCCGGATCGCCTGCCGGCGCTCGGTCTCCCGTCGCTCGTCACGCAGGTAAGCGCCGCATCGAGGGCAGCGACGCTCCTCGGCGAACAGCGCCTCGATCGGCGCGACGGTGTAGAGCTGTCGGCCACACGACCAGCAGGCAAGCTTGGGCATCGGGCCGGCCGCCTCGCCTAGACCTGCGGCAGCCGCGCCAGGGCGGCCTCGACGCGCTCTCGCGGATACTCGTAGTCCTCGAGGCTCCCGCTCAGGTAGCGTTCGTAGGCGGACAGGTCGAAGTGGCCGTGCCCGCACAGGTTGAACAGGATGACCTTGGCCTCGCCGGCCTCCCTGGCGGCCAGGGCCTCGTCGATCGCGACGCGGATCGCGTGCGTCGGCTCGGGCGCCGGCAGGATTCCTTCCGCCCGGGCGAACGTCACGCCCGCCTCGAAGGTCGCCCGCTGGTGGACGCTCCGTGCCTCGATGTAGCCGTGCTCCTTCAGCAGGCTGACCAGCGGCGACATGCCGTGGTAGCGCAGACCGCCGGCATGGATCGGTTCGGGCATGAAGTCGTGGCCGAGCGTGAACATCTTGGCCACCGGCGCCATCTTGGCCGTGTCGCCGAAGTCGTAGGCATACACGCCGCGGGTCAGGCTCGGGGCGGCCTCCGGCTCGACGGCGATGATCCGGTACTTGGCGCCTTCGCGGAAATTGAGCCCGAGGAACGGGAAGGCGAGCCCGGCGAAGTTGGAGCCGCCACCCGTACAGCCGATCACCATGTCGGGCGCCTCCCCGGCCATGGCCATCTGCTCGAGCGCCTCCTGGCCGATCACGGTCTGGTGGAGGAGCACGTGGTTGAGCACCGAGCCGAGGGCGTACTTCGTGTCGTCGCGGGTTGCCGCGTCCTCGACCGCCTCGCTGATCGCCATCCCGAGTGAACCCGGGCTGTCCGGGGTCTCGGCCAGCACCGATCGACCATAGTTGGTGGTCGGTGACGGGCTCGGGACAACCTCGGCGCCGTAGGTCTCCATGAGCATCCGCCGGTACGGCTTCTGGTCGTAGCTCGCCCGGACCATGTAGACCTTGACCTCGAGACCGAACAGCGCCCCGGCAAACGCCAGAGCGGTTCCCCATTGCCCGGCACCCGTTTCGGTGGCCAGGCGCTTGACACCCTGCTCCTTGTTGTAGAACGCCTGCGGAATGGCCGTGTTCGGCTTGTGGCTGCCGGCCGGGCTGACGCCCTCGTACTTGTAGTAGATGTGCGCCGGCGTATCGAGCACCCGCTCGAGCCGGTGGGCCCGATAGAGCGGGCTCGGGCGGTAGAGGCGGTAGGCGTCCCGGACGGGCTCCGGGATCTCGATCTCACGGTCGGCCGAGACTTCCTGACCGATCAGGGCCATGGGGAAGAGCGGCGCGAGGTCGTCCGGCCCGATCGGTCCGAGGGTGCCCGGGTGGAGATAGGGCGACGGCGCCACCGGGAGATCCGCGGCGATGTTGTACCAGGATCTCGGGATACGCGACTCATCGAGCACGAACTTCGTCTGTCGCGGGTCTGACGGCGCCACTGCGATCTCCTGATACATGCCGATGAGGGCCGAGGCGTCGCCCGGCCGGGAGCGGAGCCTAGCGTGCGCGGCGGCGGAAGCGCAACCGGACCCGCGAACGGCGAGACGAGAGCGCGGGTCGCAGCCAGGCGAGGAACGATCCGAACGCCGCGAAGGGCACCACGATCACGGGGCCGCCCACGGGGTTCCCCCCGTGACGGTCCCAGCCGTGGCATGGATCCGGGTCGTCACCATGGTCGTGCTGAGGAGCGACGCCCTGGTTGGGTGGGCACGGCGGGTGGTGGTGCCCGTCGCCGTCGCCACCGGGGGTCGGCGTGGGCGTCGGGGTGGGAGTGGGCGTCGCGGTCGGGGTCGGGGTCGGCGTCGGGGTCGGGGTCGGGTCGTCGGGGTCGGCGTCGTCACGTTGTAGGCGATGCAGTAGATCGTCGCTTCTCCGCCCTCGACCGGGTAGTTGTAGATGTACTCGAGGTTGTCGTTGTTCAGGATGTCCGTATAGCAGCGGATCTCGCCGAAGGCGGCGACGTCGGGCTGCTGGACTTCAGAGACATGGATTCCGGTCTCGCCGCCGGTCGTCTCGACCATGGCGAGCTGGGCGTCGCTCAGCGTGATCGTCACCGTGCCGTCGGCGCCGGTCACGAGCTGGTCTGATCCGGTGACGTTGAACGTCCAGCCCTCGGCCGGCGCGCAGTTCTCGGGCACGTCGGTCGACGGATCCGTCTTGCCGGTCTGGTAGCCCGCGTTGAGCTCACCGACATGACCGGCAGTGTCGTCCGGATTTCCCGCCTTGTTCGCCGGCACGTCGCCATAGGTCGGGCAGATCAGCTTGATCAGCGTCAGCTCCGGATTGTTGGGCGCGGGAGTGGGCGTCGGGGTCGGGGTCGGGGTCGGCTCCGTTGTTGGTGTCGGCGTAGGAACCGGGGTCGGCCTGGGTGTCGGCTCCGGTGTTGGGGTCGGCGTAGGAACCGGGGTCGGCTTGGGCGTAGGCTCCGGCGTCGGCAGGGGGGTCGGGGTCGGCGTCGGCTTGGGCGTCGGCAGGGGGGTCGGGGTCGGCGTCGGCTTGGGCGTCGGCTGGGTCGGCGGGGTCGGCGTAGGCGTCGGTGTGCCGGCGGCTGGAGACGTCGGGCTTCGCCGGGGCGTCGGGACCGGGGTCGCGACCGACGTCGGCGTGCCGGCCGGGATTGGTGTCGGCGAGGTCTGAGGCTCCGGCCCGCCGGCCGGCGTCGGGGTCGGATTTCCGGCGACGGTCGGCGTCGGGGTCGGGGTCGGAAGCTCCGCGATCGGCGCACCGCCGGCCTGTGTCGGCGACGGACTCAGCGCTGGCGAAGGTGTCGGGGACGGCGACGGGGCCGTGGCGACGTTCTGGGACGGGCTGGCGGGCGGACCTGTCTGGAGTGTCGTCCCGAATCCCAAGGCGATCCCGGCGAGGACCAGATTCACGACTCCGAGGGCCAGAACGAGGCGGGCGCGCTGAGATACCGTCACGACGATCGGGGCACTCCTCTCAGCGAGCTTCGATGGCGAGCCGTGGGGTGTCTCATGGTAGCACCCGGGCCGCGGTGAGGGATGCCCCAGAGGGCATCAGACCCCGCTCAACGGCACCAATTCGATCGGTTCGTAGCGGGCCGGGCCACCCCCCGTGAGGCTCTCGAACAGCCCGATCCGATCGATCGGGCAGGCGATGCGGAGGTCCTCGGCCGCCTGGATCAATCGCGCGGCGACGCGGGCGCCTGCGGGCACGCCGTCGGTACGAGCCAGGGTCAGATGGGCGCGGAACGGCTTGGCCTCGACCGGCCAACCCGCACCTACGAGCGCGCGATCGACCGACGCCGCCAGCCCTGCGAGCTCCTCCCCGCCCGATCGGAGGCCGAGCCACAGCGCCCGGGGACGGGCGCCGTTGGGAAAGGCGCCGGCGCCGCCGATGGACACCTCGAATGGCCGGGCCTGAGCGGCCGCGGTGCGCACCGCGTCCACGATCGCCGCGATTCGATCCTCAAGCGTTGGACCTAGGAACCGGAGGGTCAGGTGCAGACCGTCGAGCCGGACCCAGCGGACGTCGCGGCTGCCGTTCGGCGGGACGGCCTCGCGAACCCGCTCGACCACGGCCGTGACCTCGGACGAGACGTGCCCAGGTAATGGCGCAGCCACGAAGATGCGGCGGCCCGGCAGGTCGGCGCCCGGCCAGCGTGGTCGGCGCGGTGGCTCGTTCACTCGGCCGTTGCGGGATGCTCGCGCTGCCAGGCCTCACGGTCCGTGCGCAGCACCTCGTGCGCTCGCTCGCGCTCCCGCCAGCCGACGACGTCGACGGTCTTGTCCTCCAGCGCCTTGTACGTCTGGAAGAAGTGCTCGATCTCGACGAGCCGGTGCGGCCGGACCTGGTCGAGCGTCTCGATGTGCGCCTGGTGGGCGTCGCCGATGGCCACGCACAGGACCTTGAAGTCGAATCCCTTCTCGTCGCGCATCTCCAGCCCGCCGATCGGGCGCGCCCAGACGTGGCAACCGGTGAACGTCGGCTCGTCGATGACCAGCAGCGCGTCGGTGTGGTCGCCGTCGTCGGCCCGAGTGCCCTCGATGAATCCGTAGTCGAAGTTGTAGTAGACCGCTGACGACAGCACGCGATCGAGCCGGAAGATCCCGGCGTGCTCGTCGAACTCGTACTTGTTGCGGCTGCCGCGGGGGATCTCGACCACGATCTCGACGACGCTCGGGAATGGTCGCTCGGGTTGCACGTCGCCACGATACCCGAGAGCGCGCCCAGGGCACGGCCCCGAGCGTGAGCGAGGAGCGCAACCGGCAACGCCGGCCATGGCGCCCCGCGCTAGTCGTTGTAGAGGCGTTCTTCGATGAGCTTTTCCTGCACCGTCCGCCCGTTCGGATCGAAGCACGCGAATTCGAAGTGCTTCTCGAACTCGAGGTCGACGTTGTCCTGGCCGCCGCGGTTCTTCTCCACCGAAATCACGACCCAGTCCCGGAACCGCTGCGCCTGGTACGGGTTGAACTCGATGTTGACCTTGGCGACGATGTGGTACTTCTCGTTGAGGATCAGGATGATGTCGGCCTCGTAGTTGATCGCCGACGAGCCGCGCAGGTGGAAGTTGCGCAGCCGGGAGGCCTTGAGACCCTCCTTGTCGGCGGCCACGATGCAGACCATCGGCACGTCCTCGGCCAGGGCGATGTCCTTGAGCCCGTTGATCAGGTAGGTGACCTTCTCCGTCTCGTTCTCGGGCTCCGGGATCTGCGGCACTTTCTGCAGGTAGTCCACGAACACCACGAGGCGCCGGTCGCCCGACAGGCGGCGGTGCTCCTGGACGAGCTTGCGCATGTTGTCGATCGTGCTGGCCGTCTGGTTGCCGCGCATCAGGAACAGGTTCTGCCCGTACCGCGCGATTCGATCCATCGACGGTCGCAGGCGCGGGTTGTTGGACATCTGGGCGTTCGCCTCGCCCTCGGCCATCCAGGTCCCGAGGATCTCCTTGCGCACGTCCTGGACCTTGATCGCCCCGGTCTTGTGGGGCAGATGGGCGAGCGCGGATTCCATCGCGATCAGCCGGTTGAGCAGGTACTGCTCGTCGTGCTCGAAGCAGATGTACAGCACGTTCGCCTGACCACCCGAGGCGACGTTGCGTGCCATCTGGAGGGCCATGGTGGTCTTGCCGGTCCCCTGGGCCCCGCCGATCAGCAGCAGCTCCCCGGTCCGCAACCCGGAACCGATGGTCTTGTCGAGCGGCGTGAACCCGAGCGGCACGGGCTGGTACTCGGACACCTGGCCCGTGGTGACCTTGTCGTTGAGATCGACGAGCACGTCCAGCGCCGAGCGCGGCCGGAGACTGCCGTTCGCCGTCTCGAGCTGCCAGGTCGGTGCCTGGTCGGTCGTATCTGGAGCTTCGGTACTCACGCGGTCACTCCTCGGGTGCAGGCGGTCGCCGTAGGGTAGCACCCGTTCGCGCGTGATTCATCCATCCCAGACCGCTCAGGTCCGCACATCCGTCAGTTCGTCGAACATCCGCGCGAACGTCCGGATGCCCGTCTCGTAGTTGCGCAGGTCGAGCCACTCGTTCGGGGCGTGAGCATTGCAGTCCGGCTGGACCACGCCCAGGAGGACGACCGGCAACCCCAGGATCCGCTCGAAGCTGGCGGCTACCGGGATCGACCCTCCCTCGCGGTTGTAGACGGGGGCGCTGCCAAACGTCGCTTCGATGGCGCGAGCCGCGGCCCGTGTCGCCGGGTGCTCCCTCGGCGTCAGGCTCGGCCGCCCGCCACCGAGGAAGGTGACCGTCGTGGTGACCCCGGGCGGGGCGATCTGCTCGACGTAGGCCTTCAGCTGCTCGAAGACCCGGTCCGGCTCCTGGGAGACGACCAGCCGGCAGCTGATCTTGGCGTGCGCATGGGCCGGAATGATCGTCTTGCTGCCGGCGCCGGTGAAGCCGCCCCAGATGCCGTTGACGTCGAGCGTCGGCCGGCCGCCGCGCCGCTCCAGCGTCGTGTACCCCACCTCGCCCACCAGGGCCGGCAGTCCGAGCCGGTCGAGATAGGCTGTCTCGTCAAACGGCAGGGCGGCGAAGTCGGCCCGGTCGCTGTCACTCAACGGCACCACGTCGTCGTAGAAGCCCGGGATGCGGATCCGTCCGTCCGGGCCTTTCAGCCCGGCGATGATCTGAGCGAGCGCGTTCGCCGGGTTCTCCACGGTGCCGCCGAATCCACCCGAATGGAGATCGACCTCGTGGCCCACCACGTCGATCTGGGCATACATCAGCCCGCGCAGCCCGGTCGTGATCGCCGGCACATTGCCTTCAAAGAAGGGCGTGTCGCTGACGACGACGACGTCTGCCGCGAGGCGCGCCCGGTTCAGCTCGAGCCAGCGATCGAGGTTGACCGAGCCCGACTCTTCCTCGCCCTCGAACAGGTACTTCACGTTGACCGGCAGGGCACCGCGGGTCGCCAGCAGTCCGGCGGCCGCCATCACGTGGGCGTGGATCTGGCCCTTGTCATCGGCCGCTCCCCGGCCAAGCAGGCGTTCGCCCACGATCACGGGATCGAACGGCGGCGAGGTCCAGAGGTCCGCGGGATCCACGGGCTGGACGTCGTAGTGGCCGTAGACCAGCACGGTCGGCGCATCCGGGGCGTGCAGCCAGTCCGCGTAGACGACCGGCAGGCCGTCGGTCTCGCACACCTCGGCGTGCTCGATGCCGGCGGCGGTCAAAGCGTCGGCTAGCCAACCGGCGGCGGCACGGCAATCGCCGGCATGATCGGGCAGCGCCGAGATGCTCGGGATGCGGAGGAAGTCGAACCAGGAGTCGTAGCGGGCGTCCCGCGTCTGCTCCAGGTGGGTTTCCAGGGCGGCGTCGCGATCGGGCATGGACCTCACCTCATGCAACGAGCGGGCCGTTTCCGGCCCGCTCGTCGGTTGACTCGCGTCGGGGTGCAGCGGCAGGTCAGGCCGGCTGCGGGTTGGCTTCGGGAACCGGCTGGCCGGGACCGACGATCGTCGGGATCCCGTGCAGCTCCTGCTTCGGCGGCATGTCGCTGAACAGGGCCTCGAAGGCGTCGGAGTCGACGGTCTCCTCGGCGACGAGCTTCTCGGCCAGGGCGATGAGCTTGTCGCGATGGACCGTCAGGACCTCGGTGGCCCGCTCGTACGCCTTGTCGATGATCGCCCGGACCTCCTCGTCGATGGTCTTGGCGACCTCGTCGCTGTAGTTGCGTTGCTCGCCGATCTCGCGGCCGAGGAAGACCAGCTCGTCGCGCTTCCCGAAGGAGAGTGGTCCGAGCTTGTCGCTCATCCCGAACTCGGTGACCATCCGGCGGGCCAGATCGGTCGCCTTCTCGATGTCGTTGCTGGCGCCGGTCGTCGTGTCGCCGAAGATGAGCCGCTCGGCGACGTTGCCACCGAGCAGGCCGGCGATCTTGTCCTCGAACTCGGTCTTGGACTGCAGGTAGCGGTCCTCGGTCGGCAGGGCCATCGTGTAGCCGAGGGCCATGCCGCGGCTGATGATCGTGACCTTGGCGACCGGGTCGCACTTGGGCAGGATGCGCTGGACGACGGCGTGGCCGCCCTCGTGGTAGGCGATGATCGCCTTCTCGGCGTCGGAGATGATCCGCGACTTGCGCTCGGGTCCGGCCACGATCCGCTCCAGCGCCTCCTGGAACTCGGACATGCCGATGACCTTCTTGTTGCGGCGGGCGGCCAGGATGGCCGCCTCGTTGACCAGGTTGGCGAGGTCGGCACCGGAGAAACCCGGCGACTGGCGGGCGACGCCTTCGACCTCGACACCCTTGTCGAGCGGCTTGCCCTTGGTGTGAACCTTGAGGATCTCGGTCCGGCCGCGCATGTCGGGCCGGTCGAGGATGACCTGGCGGTCGAACCGACCCGGGCGGAGGAGCGCCGGATCGAGGACGTCCGGCCGGTTGGTGGCGGCGACGACGATCACGTTGGTGTTCGTGTCGAAGCCGTCCATCTCGACCAGGATCTGGTTGAGGGTCTGCTCGCGCTCGTCGTGGCTGCCACCGAGACCGGCACCGCGCTGGCGACCGACCGCGTCGATCTCGTCGACGAAGACGATACACGGCGAGTTGCGCTTGGCCTGGTCGAACAGGTCGCGGACGCGGCTGGCGCCGACGCCGACGAACATCTCCACGAACTCGGAGCCGGAGATGCTGAAGAACGGGACGCCGGCCTCACCGGCGACCGCCCGGGCCATCAGGGTCTTGCCGGTGCCGGGAGGGCCGACCAGCAGCACGCCGCGCGGAATGCGGGCGCCGAGCGAGTTGAACTTCTCCGGGTACTTGAGGAACTCGACGACTTCCTGGAGCTCGGTCTTGGCCTCGTCGACACCGGCCACGTCGTTGAACGTGACGACGGTCTTGTTGCCGAGGAACATCCGGGCGCGGCTCTTGCCGAATGACAGGGCCTGATTGTTGGTCCCCTGCGCCTGTCTCATCATGAAGAAGATGAAGCCGCCGATCACGAGGAGCGGCAGCAGCCCCGTCAGGAGCAGCCCGAGCCACGAGGTATCGGGGGCCTGCTTGGCCTCGTAGAAGCCGCTGGGCAGCTTGACGTTGCCCTTGCTCGCGGCCGTGTTGATATCCGCCAGGACGTCGTGGAGGCCGGCCAGCCCGGGGGCGATGACGGTGTATGTCGAACCGTCGGTTGGCGTGACGGTGAGGGTGGAATCCTGCTGGACGACCTTGGCGACCTGGCCCGACTGGACCTTGGTCAGGAAGTCCGAATACGCGACGGCCTTGCTGTCGCTCGACGACGACAGCCAGGTGAACAGCAACGCCGCCGTGCCCACAACGAGCACGAGCATGACGATGCCGTTGCGGAAGAACTTGGGGTTCAAAAGGAGCCTCCGGAATCGAAGTGGCGGCGGCCGCGCGTCGCCAGTGGCAGCGAGTATACCGTCGAGTGTCGTCACGCCCTCCTGACGGGGGCCATGCCGCACGTTGCAGGATACGGACGCCACGCTCAGCCGGATGGTGGCG
Source organism: uncultured Chloroflexia bacterium (assembly GCA_963806175.1). Taxonomy (GTDB): domain Bacteria; phylum Chloroflexota; class Limnocylindria; order Limnocylindrales; family CSP1-4; genus SPCO01. Next base: position 789,807 of record CAWDXA010000011.1, on the reverse strand, counting down.
CCACCCTCGGTGAAGGATTCGATACCGCTTCTCCATGCCGCCTGCGCGGGCGCCCGAAGGCGCGGCAGTCGATGGACACGGGAACGCCCCTCCGGTCAGGCCGCGAGGGGCGTATCTGGTTCAGGGTTTGGTAGCGGAGGGCGGATTTGAACCACCGACCAAGGGCTTATGAGTCCCCTGCTCTACCACTGAGCTACTCCGCCGCTGTGTTCAAGCTTACCGAGCCTCCTCCCGGCCGGCAACCGGGTCCCCGGGTCCATCAGGCGGCGACACGGACAGGGCAACCGCCGCACCGGCCGGCCAAGGCCAGGAGGACTCGGACGAGAGCGGGGCCAGGTGGCGCACGACGAACTCGATCTGCCGCATGCAGCCCTCCCGCCAGACGCCAGACGCCAGGAAGGCTTCGTGCGCGCCCGGGGCCCGCAGATCGGTGCCGATGAGGTCCCGGCAGTCCGTCGACCCGAATTCGTCGGCGAAATCGTCGAGCAGCGCCTGCAGGATGGCGCGCGTCGTCGCCTTGGCGAGGCGATGGTCTCCGAGGCGCCGTTCCGCGAGCTGCCCGACGGCGAGGCCCGCGCCGGACAGCGCCCCGCAGATCCCGCCGCTGTAGGCAAACCCGCCGTTCAGCGCGATGGCCGGCGACGAATCGGCGGCCTCGGGCAGGTCGAAACAGTCCTTCAGCGCGACGAGCGCGGTCTCGGCGCAGCCGTAGCCGTTCGCGGACTCGAGGAAGCGCTCGCGGGCCTGTTGCACGGCCGCGTCCGAACGCCGCCGGTCGTCGTCATCCACGGACATCGATCTGTCACCCGCTTCACGCGGTGGACCCGGGATGGGGTCGCTCGCCGACCGCGATTCTAGCGCCGGCTTCGGTCAGTCACCCGAGCCGAACAGGAGCGCCAGCCAGTGGTCGAGCGGGCTCACCGGGTCGGGGGCCCCGACGCGCAGGGCGGCCGAGCCGGGAGCGTCCGAGGAAAGGGCCGGGGCGTCGGGCTGGAGCGTGAAGGCGATCTCGTTGTGGCCGCCGAGGCCGTGCGCGCGGGCCTGCAGGAGCACGAAGCGCGATTGCTGGATTCGGGCCAGCTCGCGATCGAGGGCGGCTACCTGCGCCTTGCGAGCCGCGTTGTCGGCGATCATCGCGTCGGCCCGGGCGGATGCCGCCGACGCGTCGCCGACCTGGCGGGCGAACAGGATGATGATCCAGGCCGCGACGAGCGCCCCGAGCATGGTCGCGACCTTGCGCTGGCTGAGCCCGGCGATCGGCAGGGCCGCGAGATCCGGTTCCGCGATGCCCGGTGACGGCTCGTCGGGCGCGACCGCGCCATCCTCGTCGAGCGGGTCTTCGGGCGGCGGCGTGCGCATCCGGCGAACCATTCGAGCGAGCGTAGCTACGCTCTCCGGCCGTGTCAACTCGACCGGCCGTGTGACAGCCGAGCTGTCACGACGTGCGCGCAACGTCTGCTAGACTCGCCGCGTTTCGTACATGCGTTCTGTTTGAGGCCGTCCGATGCGCACCTACGCCCCCAGCGACACAACGTCGGTCCTGGACGGGCTCCTGGCGGAGCCATCGATGGCGCGCGGCGTCGTCCACCATGCGGTCCTGCCGGCCCGGGAGGCCGCGTTCGACGATTTCCCGGAGTGGCTCGATCCGCGGATCGTGACCGGGCTGGCGACGCGCGGGATCGAGCGACCCTACGTGCACCAGGCCGCGGCCATGGAGCTGGCCCGCGCCGGCCGGGACTTCGTCGTGGTCACGCCGACCGCATCGGGCAAGACCCTGTGCTACGCACTGCCGATCCTGCAGTCCATCGCCGACGATCCGGCCGCGCGCTCGCTCCTGCTGTTCCCCACCAAGGCACTCGGACAGGACCAGGTCACCGAGTTCGGCGAGCTCGCCCGTGCCGCCGGGCTCCAGGTGTCGGCGGCGACCTACGACGGCGACACGCCCGCACCCATCCGGTCGGCCATCCGCGGCGCCGGGCAGGTGGTGGCCACCAACCCGGACATGCTCCACTCGGCCATCCTGCCCCATCACACGAAGTGGTTCCAGTTGTTCGAGCAGCTTCGCTACATCGTCATCGATGAGTTGCATACCTATCGCGGCGTGTTCGGGGGGCACGTCGCGAACGTGCTTCGGCGCCTCCTGCGGATCTGCGCGCACTACGGCAGCCATCCGGTGATCGTCTGTTGCTCGGCCACCATCGGGAACCCCGGCGAGCTGGCCGAGGCGCTCATCGGACGGCCCGTGGAGGTCCTGACCCGGAACGGGGCGCCCGCCGGCGAGCGCCACATCCTCCTCGTGGATCCGCCCCTGCTCGACCCCGCCAGCGGCGCCCGTGGCTCGGCCATCACGCTCGGGCAGCGCTGGGCACTCCCCTTCCTGCGCGCCGGGCGCCAGACCATCGTGTTCGGCCGCTCACGGGTCGCCGTGGAGCTGCTCCTGACCGGGCTGCGCGAATCGATCCGCGAGGGCTACTCGTTCCGGTCGAAGATCCGCGGCTACCGTGGCGGTTATCTCCCGACCGAGCGCCGGGCGATCGAGCACGGCCTGCGCGACGGGGAGATCCTCGGCGTGGTCGCGACCAACGCGCTCGAGCTCGGCGTGGACATCGGCCGGCTCGACGTCTCGATCCTGGCCGGGTACCCGGGTTCGATCGCCGGAACGTGGCAGCAGTTCGGCCGTGCCGGACGGCGAGCCGGCACCAGCGTGGCCGTGCTGATCGCCTCGGGAGCACCGGTCGACCAGTACGTGGTCCACCATCCCGAGTTCCTGCTCGAAGGAACCCCCGAGGAGGCCCGGGCGGACCCGGACAACCTGCACGTGCTGCTCGCCCACCTGCGGGCGGCGACGTTCGAGCTGCCGTTCGAGCCCGGCGAGGTCTTCGGACCGGGGCCGGCCGACGACCTGCTCGCGTTCCTCGGTGAGGCCGGACACGTTCGCCAGGCCGATGACGGGCGCTGGTACTGGGCGAGCGAGAACTTCCCGGCCTCGGAGATCTCGCTGCGCACCGCCGCCCCGGAGAACGTCGTGATCATCGACACGTCGCCCGACCGGCCGCGGGTGCTCGGCGAGGTGGACCTCTTCTCGGCCCAGGTGCTCGTCCACGAGCACGCCATCTACATCCACGAGTCGATCCAGTACCACGTCGACAAGCTGGACTGGGGTGAACGCAAGGCCTACGTCCACAGGATCGACGTCGACCACTACACGTACGCGAACCGCGCCGTGACGCTCAAGCCGCTCGACGTGTTCGCGGAGGCCCCGGCGACCGGCGGCCGGCGGGTCCATGGCGAGGTGATGGTCGCCAGCCTCGTCACGCTCTACAAGAAGCTCAAGTTCCTGACCGACGAGAACGTCGGCTGGGGTCCCATCGACCTGCCCGAGCTCGAGCTCCAGACGACGGCGTACTGGCTGACGGCCGAGGGGATCGCCGGTCGATGGCGGCGCGACGAGCTGGATGTCGCCCTGCCGGCCGCCGGCCGGGCCATCCAGACGGTCGCCAGCGTCCTGCTCATGGTCGACCCGCGCGACCTCGGCCTGGTCAGCCAGATCCGCTCGCCGCACCACGAGGCGCCGACGATCTACCTGTACGAGGCGATGCCCGGCGGCGTGGGGCTCTCGGAACGGCTGTGGACGCGGCACGACGAGCTGCTGGCGGGCGCGGCGGGCCTCATCGGCGCGTGCGCCTGCGAGGCCGGCTGCCCGGCCTGCACGGGCCCGCGGCTGGAACCCCACGTCGATGCCAAGGCACTCGCGCTCCGGCTGCTGGGCGACCTCGGAGCGCCGGTCGCGGCCCCGGCTGACGGCCGATGATCGACGGTGGGGGCGCGACCCTCGCCCGCCGCCTCGAGCGGTACCGCGCGGCCGCCCGGATCCTCGCCGCGCGAGATGACCCGCCACCGACCAGCACGCCGAGCGAGGAGCTGGCCGACCATCTCGCCGCTGCCACCGGCGGCGAGGTCGTGACGACCGACGAGGGGATCATCGTCCGCTGCGAGGCTCCGGCGCGCCCCATCCCGGTCGATCGCGAGCGCCTCGCGATGCTGCCCGGCCAGCCGCCGCCGGACGCTCCGCTGGTCTGCCTCGACACGGAGACCACGGGACTGGCAACCGCCGCGGGCACCGTTGCCTTCCTGGTCGGCCTGGGTTGGTGGGAAGGCGACCGGTTTCGTCAGGTCCAGCTGCTGCTGCCGGACCATTGCCACGAACGGGCGCTCCTGACCGCGCTCGCAGCGACGATCGCGCCTGCCGCGTGGCTCGTCACCTACAACGGGCGTGGCTTCGACTGGCCACTCCTCGTGGCCCGGTATCGCATGGCCCGTCGGGCCGCACCGTCGTTCGCCGGCCACCTCGACCTGCTGCCGATCGTCCGGCGCCTCTTCCGGCACCGGATGGACGACGCCAGGCTGCGGACCGCCGAGACACAGCTCCTGGGGCTCCACCGGATCGGCGACGTCGACGGCTCGGAGATTCCCGGCCGCTACCTGCGGTTTCTGCGGAGCGGGATGCCGGACGAACTGGTCGAGGTCGTGCGCCACAACGACCAGGACGTCCGTTCGCTGGCCCGGCTCCTCGCCCACCTCGAGGTCCAGCTGGGCGACCCCGACCGGCGATCCGGGGCCCCGGCCGGCGACCTGGCCGGGCTGGCCCGCGCCTTCACCCGGGAGCATCGCCTGCGCGAGGCCCTCGCCTGTCTCGATGACGCCACCCGCGCCGAACCGGTCGTGGCAGCCGCCGACTTCGGAGCTGCCCGGAACCCGTCGCGCCACGGCGAGGAGCCGTGGTGGTCGCCCCGGACCCCGGCGGACTTCGGCGGGACGCCGCGGCGAGCTTTCGACGCACTGGGCCCGCCGCGGACCGCGGGCTTTCACGTCCCGTGGAACCAGGAGCGGATCGCGATCGACCGGGCGCACCTGCTTCGCCGGCTGGGCCGGCACGGTGAGTCGGCCGAGGTCTGGGAGTCGCTCGCGGCCGGCGTCGGGCGAGCCGCCATCGTCGCCAGCATCGAGCTCGCCAAGGTGCACGAGCACCGGCTCCGGGATCGCGAGGCGGCGACGCGGGCCACGCTCCGGGGCCTCGCCATCGTCGAGCGACGGCGGCTGCTCGGCCGTCCGGAATCGGTACTCGAGGCCGACCTGGTTCGGCGGCTGCGGCGTCTCCGACGACGGGCGGCGGCCGGAAGCCAGCGGTCGGTGGCCTAATCGTCGGTCGCCGGCGGGCACGGCCGGCGCGGCCTGCCTCGTCGGATGCGCTCCAGGACGGCCGCCCGATCCGGGACGCCGAGCAGACCCGGCCGTTCGATGACCAGCGACGCGGCCGCGGCGGCGAACGCGAGATCGAGCGCGACGTCAGGTTTGCCGTCATTCGCGATCGACGGTCGCACCAACGCCGCGAGCAGCGCCCCCAGGAAGGTGTCGCCGGCCCCCGTCGGGTCGACCTCCCCGTCCGGCCTGATGGCGTCGTACCGCCACGCGCCGGCGGCGCCGTCGTTGCCCGGGCGCAGGAACCGCCCGCCTCGCTCGCCATCCGTCACCAGGAGGCCGGCTTCCGGTCGGATCAGCGATCGCAGGTCCGCGATCCGCGCCCCCGGGTCGAGATCGTGGCGGCTGACACCGACCAGGCCGGCGCGTGCCAGCAAGGCAGACGGCTGCGGCGGCCGGTGCCGGACCGAACGCCCTGCGACCAGCTCGCGGAGCCAGCCCTGCCACCCCAGCGCGAGCAGCGTCCGCCCGGGAACGACCGACGCCCACGACTCGCCGATCTCGCCGGCGACCGGCACGAGCGACCAGGCCGTCGCCGCCATCCAGTCCGCGGGCAGGTCGACGATCGGCAGCGGCTGCCCGGGAGCCAGACAGGCCTGGACCCGGCCGCCGGGCGCCTCGACGTTGCGGAAGACCGGACTCTCGGCCAGCCGCACGACGCGCAGGTCGACGCCCGCGCGACGGAGCAGGTCGAGCTCCATGGACGAGGCGGCGGCTCGGTCGGCACCCACGAGAGCCGCCGTCCGGAGACCCAGCCGCGCGGTCGTCAGTGCCGCGTAGGCCACGCCACCCCCGAGCCGCCACCCGCGGGGGTCATCGTCGGTGAGGTCGCGGCTCGCCGATCCGACGTGCAGGACCTCGATGGCCGCGTCGCTCACGGACCTCCTCGCAGGCGCGGTTGATTGGGGAGTCGGTCGTATACTGGCCGGCCGATATCGACCGCACCAGGAGTTGACGTGTTTTTCTACGAGCTGCACGAAGGCGACAGCGAGGTGTACTCGGATGTCCTCGTGGTCAGCGAATCCGAGTGGGAGCCCGAGGAGTTCTTCCTGCTCGTCCAGTCGATCCGCCGCCGGATCCAGGACCAGTACATCCAGGATACCCTCGTCGAAGCGATCGCCATCGAGCTCGAACGGGACCACGGCTTCATCTACGTGAGCGACGACCAGCTGACCGCCTCCGTCAACGTCTCGACCGAGGACGGCGACAACTTCCTCGCCAAACTCGAGGTCGAGCTCGCGGAGGCCACCGATGACGACGAGGAAGACGAGGATGAGGATGGGGACGGCGCCGACTACCGCGCGATCCTCGCCGAGTACGACCCGAGCGGCGACCGCCTCAACTGAGGCGCCGGGTCACGGGCCGGTCAGCGACTGAAGAGGATCTCGATCACGTCGCCGTCCTGGACCCGGTAGGTCCGGCCCTCCGAGCGGAGCCGGCCGTGCTTGCGGGCCTCGGCCATCGTCCCGAGCTTGACCAGGTCCTCGTAGGCGACCGTCTCGGCCCGGATGAACCCCTTGGCCAGGTCCGTGTGGATGACGCCCGCGGCATCCACCGCGGTCGCGCCGGTTGGGACCGGCCAGGCACGGACCTCGTCGGGCCCGGCGGTCAGGAACGAGATCAGGCCGAGCAGCCGGTAGGAGAGGCCGATCACCCGGTCCAGCCCGGACTCGGCGATGCCGAGCTCGGCCATGAAGGCCGCGGCCTCCTCGGGCTCCAGCTCACCGAGCTCCATCTCGATCCGCGCCGACAGCGCCTCCACCATCACATGCCGGTGGTCGTACGCCGCGGCCACCGCCTCGATCAGCGCCGGGGCCATCGCGATCTGCGACTCGCCGACGTTGAGCAGGATCAGCACCGGCTTCTGGGTCAGGAAACGGAAGCCGCGGATCCCCTTCTCCTCGTCGGGATCGAGCGACAGGTCGCGGATCGGCGATCCGGACTGCAATCCCTCGTGGATCCGGCGAAGCACGATCTCCTCGCGTTCGGCCGCCTCGCGCTCGGCCGGGGTGCCGTGACGGCCGCTCCCCTGCAGCCGCTCGAGCCGGCGCTCCGTCATCGCCAGGTCGGCGAGCAGGAACTCGAGGTCCAGCCGCTCGATGTCGCGCCCCGGGTCGACCTTGCCGTCCGGATGCGGGTTGGCCGGGTCCTCGAAGGCACGGACGACGTGGAGGAGCGCATCGGAATCGCGCAGGCGGGCGAGATGGTCGGCCGGCAGCTCGTCGGTGCCGACATGGCCCTCGGTCGACGGCGGCGGCGCCGGCATGTCCACGTAGGTGACGTCGGCCTGGACGATCTTCCTGGGCTTGAAGATCGCGGCCAGCGCGTCGAGTCGCGAGTCCGGTACCTTGACGACGCCGACGTTGAGCGTGACCCCGCCATACCCACCGGTCTCGGCGTGGCCCCGGGTGAGGGTGTTGAAGGCGGTCGTCTTGCCCGAACCGGCAAGCCCGACGATGGCGATCTGCATCGCCTGATTGTGGCCGGGTTCAGTAGCCGGCGCTTGGGTCGACCACGTTGAGCAAGGGTTCGCCGGCCGCGAACCGTCGCAGGTTGTCGCAGAACAACTCGACGCTCCGATCGAGCACCCGGCCGCTGGACCAGGCGGTATGGGGCGTGACGATCACGTTCGGCAGGTCGTAGAACGACGACGTCGGCGGCAGCGGCTCGTCGCGGAACGTGTCCAGGACCGCGCCGCCGAGGTGGCCGTCCCTGAGCGCGCGCAGCAGCGCGCGCTCGTCGATCAGCCGGCCACGCGCCACGTTGATGAGCCATGCCCCGGGCCTGATCATGGCCAGCGTCTCGGCGTTGATCATCTCCTCGGTCTCGGGCGTCAGCGGCGCGGCCAGGACGATGAAGTCCGATTCGCCGAGCAGAGCGGCGAGGGTGTCCGGCCCGCCGACCCGGTGGAGCTCGACGGGCCCGAACGACGGCCCGTCTTCCTCCCGGTCCGACGGGTCGAAGTGGTCGGCCGTCCGCCGGCGGACCGCGACGACGCGGCAGCCGAAGCTGGTCGCCAGCGCCCCGACGGCCCGGCCGATCGAGCCGAGGCCGACGATCCCGACGGTGACATCGCGCAGCTCGGTCCCTTCGAGCGGTTGCCACGTGCGTTCTCGCTGGAGCTCGAGGAGCTGGGGCAGCCGGCGGCTGATCGCCAGGATCATCATCAGCACGTACTCGGCGATGGGCCGGCTGAAGACGCCCCGGGCGTTGGTGACGACGAGCCCGCGCTCGAGGGCGGCCGGGGTGAGCGCGCGCTCGACGCCCGAGGTGGCCGAATGCACCCAGCTCATCCGCGGGGCCCTGGCCAGCAGCCGGTCGAACGCCTCGGAGCTCAGCCAGCCGCGGAGCATCACCTCGACGTCGTCGACGGGGCCGTCGGCCAACCCTTCGACCGAGACCATGACGAGCCGAGCGCCCGGCGCGGCCGCCCGGATCCGCTCCAGGTCGCGCGCCCGGTAACGCGCCGACAGGATGGGGCTCAGGGCGATCGCCGTGGGGGCTCCGCGCGGCCCGCTCCCCGGGCCTGACCGGCGGTGGCGGAGGTCGGCGCCGGAGCCGGTCATGCCGCCGCTCCGTCAAGGACCCTGGCCACCCAACGCCCCGGGGCCTCGATCTCGCCGGCCCGCGGCAACGTCTCGGGCCCGTCCCAGAGGTGTGCCAGGGCGGCCGGCCCGCGGAGGCCGGCGATGGCGCGAACGAACTGCTCGCCCTTCCGGTACTGCTCGTACTTGAGGTCCATGCCGGTCAGTCGCAGGACCGCTCGCTCGAACGGGGTTCGGTTCGTCCGTCGCTCGTGGAAGCGGGCGCTGATCCGCTCGACGTCCGGCACGAGATCGCGACCGACCTCGTCCATGACGTAGTCGCTGAAGCCTTCGAGGAGGCTCATCACGGCCTGCACCTCGCGAAAGAGCGCCTGCTGCTCCGGGCCCATCAGGCGCTCCATCCAATGCTCCCCGGTACCTTCGCCCCGGAGCGCGCGGCCGATGCCCCGCGCAGCCTCGCGGCCGATCCCGCGAGCGTCGCTGCCGAACAGCTTGAGCTGGCGCTCGAGGCGCTCGGCGAGGTACGGCCGGAGCCAGGGGTGGGCCTCGAACTCGAAGGCATGCGTCGTCTCGTGGAGCGCGATCCAGGTCCGGAACGGCCCGATCGGGACGCCGAGCGCTCGCGAGGTGGCTCGGATGTTCTCCTCGACGAACAGGAGCCGGCCCGGCGTCTCCTCCATCGACAGCAGCGCCAGGTCGTACTGGCCGAGGACGCGCGTGCCCATGAACCCGAGCAGGAAGCCGAGCTGCCGGTTCGTCACCCAGCGGTTGGCCAGCGCCATCGTGGCCTTGGCGAGCCCGCCGCCCGGTGGGATCACCTGGTCGAGCAGGTCCGCCTCGAGCTTGCCGATGAGCGACCCGAACGAGCCGACATTGGCGCGGACCCAGCCGGCCCGATCGACCACGGCCGTCCGCTCGACGACCCCCGGCAGCGGCATCCCCAACGCGGTCGTGAGCGCCGGGACGATCCTCGCCATCGCATCCGCGTAGGACGGTCCAGCCGCCGCGAGCTCCGTCGCGTCGAGGGTGCCCGGCGCGCCGGCCAGCCGGCCGACCGCGATGCGCTCGACCTCGCCCCAGTCGACGAGGCCACGGCGCGCCGCCCGTTCGGCGTGACGCCCCACCACCGTCGCCACCGCACCGAGGGCCGATCCGACCAGGAAGCCGGCCTGCCAGACGCGGTCGTCGCGCCACGACAACCCGGCGGTGGCCTGATCGCCCGGCCGCGGGCGACCGGATCGCGACGAGTGCCGGCTCATCGGGCAGCGACCGCCAGGTCGACCTGCTCGACGTCGGGAAAGGCGGACCCGAACAGGCGGCTGGCCACGGCATGAAACTGCGCCGGGTCGCCGGTTGTGAGCTGCAGGTGGAGGACCGGCCGGACGTGCTCGGCGGGTCTGCTGTGCCCGGCGCTGCCGGGATCCGCTGCGGTTCCGCGTGACGAGCCGGGTGTCTCGAGCCCATTGACGCTGAGCAGCTCGGCCAGGGCCGAGGCCGTGGCAGTCGCCGAGTCGACGATCGCCACCCGCTCCCCGACCTGGGCGGCGATCACCGATCGGAGCAGCGGGTAATGCGTGCAGCCGAGGAGGAGCGTATCGATCGACGCGCCCGCCGGCTTCGGGAAGATGAACTCGCCGGATGCGTCGCGCTCGCCGAGGAGTGGCGCCAGCGATTCCGCGACGGCAGCCTCGGCCGCCGGGCCGGACAGGATTCCTGCCTCGACCAGGGGGACGAGCGCGGGCGTCGCGTGCTCGTACACCTCCACGGCCGCGTTCTCGTCCTTGATCGCGCTGAAGTAGGCGTGCGAACGGATGGTCGCGGGCGTGGCGATCACCCCGACCCGGCGGTTCCGCGAGGCAAGGGCCGCCGCTGACGCGCCGGGCCGGATGACGCCGAGGATCGGCAGGTCGTAGCGGCGCCGCAGGGCCCCGAGCGCGACCGCGGTGGACGTGTTGCAGGCCACGACGATCGCCTTGACGTCGCGCGCGGCCAGCGCGTCCAGCGATTGCGTCGAGAAGGCGAGCACCTCCTCGTCCGGACGGGTTCCGTACGGCGTCCTCGCGTTGTCGCCCAGGTAGACGGTCGATTCGGCGGGCGACCGGCGCAGAATCTCGCGGAGCACGGTGAGCCCGCCCACGCCAGAGTCGAAGACCCCGATCGGCCGCGGGTCGGACATGGAGTCGGTCAGTGCCGCCCGGCGACCGCCGCGACCCGCCCCGCGTCGAGGATCTCGACGGCGGTGCGCGCCAGGTCCTGGCTGATCTGGGCGGTCGGGTTGGCCAGCACGAACGGCACGCCCTCGTTGTTGGACTGGACCACGAGCAGCCCGTCGGACACGACCTTGTGCTCGGGGACGCGGCCGAGGGCGCGGTGAAGGTCGCCCGGATCGATCCCGCCGGCCGAGTCGGCCCGGTTGATGAGGTAGCGGACCTTGGACGCGGGGTAGCCGATCGCACGGAACGTGTCGGCGATGGCGACCGTGCTGTGGATCGTGGTCGAGTCGTAGGTCACGATCTCGATGATCGTGTCGCTGGCGTCGAGGAACGCGAGGTTGATGTCGTTCAGCTGGCAGGACATGTCGATCACGATGACCGAGTACACCCGGCGGAGCAGCGAGAGGATCTTCTCGATGTCGCGGGCGGTGAGCATCTCGGCCATCTCGATCCGCGGCGGCGCGAGCAGGATGTCGATCGCCGACGGGTCACGCCAGAGCACGTCGCCGAGGTCGGACTCGGCGATCCGGTCGGTCGGCAGGTCGAGGATCGAGGGCGCGTCGGCCGGCACCTTGAGCAAGGCCCGGAGGTCGCCGAACTGGACGCTCCCGTCGACCAGCACCGTGCGCTGATCGAGCTGGCCCACGGCGACCGCCAGGTTGAAGGCGATCGTGGTCTTGCCGACCCCGCCCTTGGGCGAGAAGACCGAGATGACCCGCGAGGTGCCGGTCGATTGCAGGGCCTCGAAGTCTTTCCGCACCTGCGCGATGCGGGTCATCAGGTCGAACCCGGAGAACGGCATCGACAGCACCCCGTGGATGCCGATCGATGGATCGGGCTCGACCGGGTTCTGCGGCACGGTCAGGACGATGACCGGGACGCCGAGCTTGGCCTCGTGGATCTGCTCGATGAGCTTCGGCCCCTTGATCCGCCCCTGCAGGAGGGCGTCGACCATGATGACGTCGGGGCGGACCTCGTTGATCGTGGCGATCGCGCGGGCGCCTTCTGTCAGGACGTCGAGGAGCTTGACCCGTGCCTGGGCGTTGAGCAACCCGCGGATGTACTGCGCAACCTGCGGCACGTCTTCGACGATCAACAAGCGCGTCTGGTCACTCGGTGGCATCGCGCCCGACGATACCACGAGGGTCGCGTGTGGGATCGAACCCGAAGGTCCCGCTTCGCGAGCCGCGACGGGACCTCAGCCGCCGTTGACCGCGACGAGGATCGCGCGTTCGGTAGCCGGGCCCATCGGGCCCAGACCGTAGTCGCCCGCGAGGAACTCGACGGTGAGTCCGGCGTCCTCGGCGAAGCCGCGCAGCTGGTCGGCCGAGAGCAGGCGCAGCTGGTCGCGGCGGACCCACCGACGTACGGGTTCGCCCTGCCCCCCCTCCTCGAAGATGGTCGTCATGGTGACCACTGCCGAGGAGGCGTCGTGCTGGGCCGAACCGGCCTTGGTGACGATCGCCCCGGTCTCAGGGTCGATCCGCGGCCACTCGAGGATGATCCGGCCGTCGAACCGGGCGAGGTCCTCGGCGTCCGGGATCCAGACATCCGCGACGGCCAGGCCACCCGGTGCCAGGTTGTCCGCCATCGCGCGCAGGGCGGCCCGTTGGGCGGCTCGATTGGGCAGCACCAGCAACGAGTTGAGCGCGATGAAGGCCAGCCCGAACGTGCCGGCATCGGGCAGGTGCAACCCGACGAGATCGGCTTCGACGAGCGTCAGCCGGTCACCGGCGCCGTCACCGGCCTGGCTCGCGCGCCGCCTGGCGCGGGCGAGCATGGCCGGATCGAGGTCGACACCGGTGACCTGGTACCCGGCCTCGGCCAGCGGGATGGCCAGCCGGCCGGTTCCCACCGCCAGCTCCAGGATCGGGCCGGCGGCGCGGGCAGCCAGGGCGAGGTACAGGTCCAGGTCGCCGGGATCGTCGACGAGATCGAGGTCGTACAGGCGGGCGAGCGCCTCGGCGGCGGCCGGATCGGGACGGTCGAACATGCCGGTCGGTTCAGCCCGGGTGGCCGTGGTGCTCGGGTGAGCTCGGCGGGAATCGATCGGCCGGGAGTTCGCGGCCCGCCCAGCGGACGGGCTTGCCGGACTTCCGACGGACGGCCAGGGCGCTGATCGCTTCGAGGGCGGCACGGTTGGCGACCATCGCGGTCGTCTCGGCATGGTCGTACGGTGGCGAGACTTCCACGATGTCCATGCCGGCCAGGTCGACGGCGGCCACGATCTGCCGGATCGCCCGGAGGACCTCCCTGCTCAGCATGCCGCCCGGTTCCGGGGTGCCGGTCCCGGGCGCCATGCCCGGGTCGATCACGTCGATGTCCAGGCTCAGGTAGACGTGGTCGGGCCCATCGAGGGCTTCCTCGATCGCCTGGGCAACGACCGCTTCCGCGCCGCGCTCCTCGATCTCGCGCATGAGATGCCAGCGGAGTCCCTGCTCCCGCATCCACTCGAAGGTCTCGACCGGCGGCCAGTAGCCACGCAGGCCGACCTGGACGAAGTTCTTGCCCTTGACGGCCCCCGATTCGATCAGGCGTCGCATCGGCGTGCCGTGGCCGGCCAGGACGCCCCAGTCGTCGGCGGCCGTGTCGGCATGGGCGTCGAAATGGACGATCCCGATGCTGCCCGGCCGGCGGATCTCGGCGACGGCGGTCGCACTAGGCCAGGTGATTGAGTGGTCGCCACCCAGCACGATCGGGATTGCCCCGCTTCCGGCGACCTCGAGGACCTTGCGGTAGATCAGGGCATGGGCCCGGTCGATCCAGGCCGGGACGATGTTGGCGTCGCCGGCATCGACGACGGTGAGGACCTCGAACGGCTCGACGTCGAGCTGGAGCGAGTTGATCGAGCCCGACGTGTACTGCGCCTCGCGGATCGCGCGCGGGCCGAACCGGGCACCGGGCCGATGCGTGACCGCGTCGTCGAACGGCGCGCCGACGATCGCGACGTCCACCTGGCGCCGGCGAAGCTCCGCCGGATCGGTCAGCCAGGGCAGCTTCATGAACGAGACGGGTCCGACGTAGGTCGGCAGGTCGAAGTCGCTGAACGACTCGTACTCGCGGTCCCAGCCGTTCAGGCGCGCGAAGTCAGGATTGCGATCCGGGTCGTGGGGACGCTCGGCCACGGGGCTCCTCCGGAGACGGTCGCGGCTCGTCGCCGCAGGCACGTTCCGTCTCGTTGGGGCGCCGCCGGTTCGCCTTGTCCAGCTGGGCGCCACGGGATCGTATCACCCAGGATGGCCGCCATCGGGGCGGGTCATTCCCGCGCTGTCGGCTCAGGTTCGCCGGCGGAATTCGTCCCAGGCGGCGGCGACAAGGTCGGGGTCGGCATACAGTTCGTAGGCGGTCTGGGCGACCAGGGTGGCGGCCAGGAGGGTGGTCTCGTCGGCCCGAGGGGTGGCCGCGGCGTCTCGAAACAGGATCGAGTGGCCGGGTGTGCCCTCGGGCGCGATCGACAGGTCCGGATGGATGGTCGGGCAGACCCAGCTCACGTTGGCCATGTCCGTGGACCCGGCGTTTGGGTCGTCACCCTGATCCTCGATCCCGTAGGCGGCCATGTTGGCCCGGAACCGCTCGGCCAGGACCTGGTTGTTGCGCATGGTCATGGCCCGGCCCGAGAAGGTGACCTCGACGGTCGTTCCCGTCGCCAGGGCGGCCGCCTCGCACATCTGGCGGAAGCGTTCGCGCATCCGCTCGTAGTCGGCCTCGTCGTCGCTCCGGATCATGAACCACGCGGCGGTGCGGTCCGGGATGACGTTCGCGGCGGTGCCGCCCTCGCGGATGATCCCGTGGACGCGGGCGGTCGGTCGCAACTGCTGGCGCCACAGGCCGACCGAGGTGAACAGGCTGATCAGCGCGTCGAGGGCATTCCTGCCCATCCACGGATCGGACGACGCGTGCGACTGGAGACCGGTGTAGACCACGTCGACGTCCTCGGACGCCAGCGGGTGGGTCACGACGTGGTTCCGATCGCATGGGTGGTACAGGAGGGCCGCGTCGATCCCGTCGAACAGGCCGTCGTCGATCATGTATTGCTTGCCGCTGCCGCGCTCCTCGGCCGGGGTTCCGAGGAAGACGATCTCGCCGGGCAGCTCGTCGGCGATGCCGGCCAGGGCGATCGCGGCGCCGACCCCGGAGGCGGCCATCGTGTTGTGCCCGCAGCCGTGCCCCAGGCCGGGGAGTGCATCGTATTCGGCGAGGATCCCGATACGCGGGCCTGCGCCGCCGCGGCCGCCGCGTCGAATGGCGCGAATCGCCGTGGCCAACCGGCCGGCCGGATGCTCGACCGCGAACCCGTGGCGCGCCAGGACCTCGGCGATCCACGTGGCGGCCTGGACCTCTTCGAACGCCGGCTCCGGGTTCGCGTGGATCCGATGCGACAGGTCCAGGATCTCGGTCCGGTTGGCCTCGATCGCGGCGGCGATCGCGGTCTTGGCGTCGGCGAACGGCGGGGATGGTCGGGTAGCGCTGAGGCTCGTCACGAGATCTCCACGCGGCGGAGGGTTGGCGCCGACAGCCTAGCGCCCCGCCAGGGACGGCGTCGTCAGCGTTCCGCGGACAGCGTTGCCTCGGCGATGACTGCCAGGGCGATCATGAACAGCGCGATCGGCAGCTCCAGCAGGCCCTGGATGCGCAGGATGATCAGCACCGCCACGACGATGCCGACCCAGGCCGACCGCCGCATGGCCCGCAGCCAGTCCCCGTGGTAGGCGATCATCCGGTGGCGGCTGAAGATCGCCAGCCAGAGGAGCGGCACGAGCGTCAACGCCATCGCCAGCCCGATCAGCGCCGCACCGATGAAGCCGGCACCCGGATCGGCGACCGGATCCCGCGTCGTCACGATCAGCCCGACCAGCACCCAGACGACGGCGGCGGCCGCGAAGAAGCCGAGGTTCGCCAGCCGGTCGCGCCGTTCCATGACGAGCGAGTCTAGGGCCTCGCTGCCGCCGGACGCGGTCCACGGCAGCAACCGCCAGGTCAGGTGATCCACCGTCGATGCGCGCTCCAGGGGTTGTTCCGATCCCGGTCGGGGTCGCGAACGATGGGCCCCGTCGTACGCTCCGTCGAGTCGGGCGAATGCCCTATCGCGTCACGCTCGACGGGCAGATGTCGCGGAAGGCGCAGTACGTGCAGGCGAGGTAGTCCGGTCGTGGCGTGTAGTCGCGGGCGCGCATGCCGGCGGCGGCCCGCTTGATCTTCTCGCGTGCCTTCGCCAGGCGCGCCTGGTCCACTGGCACGCGCCCGATCAGGCCCGACTCGAGAAAATGGAGCGCGACGGCGTCCGGCAGCCGGCCCGTCATCGCCTCGAACCCCATGGCGTAGATCTGGAGCTGCAGCGAATTGCGGGCGCGCTGCCTGGCCTTCGCCGGGTCTCGAACGTCCGACGACTTGTAGTCGGTGATCGTCACCCGCTCGGGGCCGAGCATGCCGAGGGTCGGACTCACGACGTCGGCACTCGCGGTGGGCGCGGGATCCGTTGCCATCGAGCCCAGGGCAGCCTCGGTCCCCTCCCCGGCCGGCTCGATGTCGACGCGATCCCAGCGGCCGCGGACGCGGTCGCCTCCCAGGCTGAAGCTGAACTCGCGCTCGACGTAGGTCGGGATCACCGCGTCCGGCGCCAGCTGCGCCGCCCGGAACCGCCGGAGCGCCGCGCGACCGGCGTCGAGCCTGGCCTCTTCGTGGTCGCGGCTGACGAACCCCTCGTTCGACCAGGCCGACTCGAAGACCTCGGCCAGCTCCGCCTCGCTCATCACGTAGCCCTTCGCGTGGCGGACGTGGAACAGCTGGACAGCCTTGTGGAGCGCCGCGCCGTAGATGATCGCGTGGTGCGGTGCGAGCGGGACGCGCAGCACGTGGGCGTACTTGAACTTGAGCGGGCAGGTCAGGTAGTCGTCGATCTGGTAGAAGCTCAGCGACAGCGGCTCGACGATCGGCCCTTCCGCGGCCGCGACCGGAGGAGCGACGGCGTCGAAGCCGGCCAGGCGTTCGGTCGGCCTCGACGGGCGGGCGCCGGCGCCCGGCACGCCGGCCGTCGTCGGGAGGTCGAGCGCCTCGAGGACGAACGGCGACACCCGGCGCGCTCGCGCGCCACCGTAGTCTGCCGCGTGGCACAGGATCAGCTCGTCGCGCGCCCGGGTCATTGCCACATAGCAGAGTCGCCGCTCCTCGGCGAGGTTGGCTTCCGGCGACGCCGGTTCGCCCCGGCCGAGTCCGGCCGGCAGTGGCAGCGTCTCGCCGCGGCCATGCAACGGGAATCGACCGGCGACCATGCCGGGCAGGAAGACGACCGGGAACTCCAGGCCCTTGGCCTTGTGCACGGTGAGCACCGCGACGGCGTCGGCGTCCGGGTCGAGCTCGGCCGTCGCCGGATCGTCGCCCGCTTCGATCAGCGTGGCGAGGTGCGGCGCGACGAAGACCGCGCGATCGTCGGCCAGCAGCGCGGACTGCGCCCGGACGATCTCGAAGAAGCGGGCGATGTTCTGGAGCGCCTCCTCGGCCGACGGCGTGTCGGTGGCGACCAGGCGCGCCAGGAGACCGCTGCCGCGCAGGAACCGATACAGGAGCTCGCCCGCCGGGCGTTCGTGGGCCATGGCCGCGTAGCCGTGCAGGTCGCCCACCAGCTTGTGGGCCGTCGCCCGGGTCTCGGCCGTGAGCCGCAGGATTCCGGGCTGGCGCTCGAGCTCGTCGAGGATCGCCCAGACCGAGCGATTGCGGCGGCGCGCCATGTTGACGATCGCGGTGAGATCCTCGCCACCCATCGCGTAGACGTCGGACGACGCGAGAGCGTAGAGGTCCACGCTCGACTCGAGGTCGGCGATCACTCGCAGGAAGGCGAGCAGCATCCGGACCTCGGGGCGGGCGTACAGCCCCGACGTCCCGGAGAACCGCCACGGAATGCCGGCCATGTTGAGCGCCCGCAGGATGGGGTCGGCGTGGCCGTTGGCCCGGACGAGCACGGCATGGTCGCGAGGCGCCGCCCCGTCGGCGATTCGGCGGGCGATCTCTGCGGCGATCCAGTCGGCTTCCTCCGACCCGGAGGCGAACACCTCGAGCCGGACCGGTGCAGGAGCCGGCGACACGCGCTCGGGACGAAGCTGCTTGACGACGCCGGTCCGGACCTCGAGGCGGTCCGGGTTGTTGAACCGGATCAATCGGTAGGCGGCATCGAGGACCGGGGCCAGCGAGCGGTAGTTCCGGCGCAGGACCACCGCCCGCGCACCGAGGTAGCGATCCTGGAAGGCCAGGATGTTGTCGATCGCCGCGCCCCGGAACGCGTAGATCGCCTGGTCGTCGTCACCGACGACCGTGACGTTCCGGTGCGGCTCGGCGAGCAGCGCGACCAATTCCGCCTGCGCGCGGTTCGTGTCCTGGAACTCGTCCACGAGGATGTAGCGGAACCGCCCGGCGATCGTCGCCCGGGCTGCGGCGGACGTCCGGACGAGGCGCAGCGCCAGCGACACCTGGTCGCCGAAGTCGATGCAGCCGTTGGCCGCCATCAGTGCCTGGTAGGTGCCGAACGCCCGCGCAAGCTCGGCCTGCCGGCGCGCCTGCTCCGCTGCCGCCTCGACCCGGTCGGGAGCGTCCGCGGCGTCAGACCCGCCGGCCTCGGCCGCCACGCGATCCGCCTCGGCGGCCACGCGATCCGCATGGGCGAGGTAGTCCGCCGGCGAGATGTCCTCGTCCTTGCACCGGCTGAAAAGGGTCGCGAGCGCGGCCAGGAAGCGCGTCGGGTCCCCGAGCGGGCGGTAGGCGTCGAGCTCGAACTCGAACAGGTGCTCGCGCAGGAAGATCACGACCTCAGGTCGCGACAGGACGCGCACGTCGGTCGGCAGGCCGAGCTCCAGGGCGAACTCCCGGATCAGGCTGTCGCCGAAGGCGTGGAAGGTGGAGATCTCCGCATCGGTGTAACCGTACGGAACGAGCTGGTCGACGCGGACGGCCATCTCCTCGGCGGCCTTGTCCGTGAACGTCAGGGCGAGGATCTCGGACGGCCTCGCCCGGCGCGTGGCGATCAGCCAGGCGATTCGGCGCGTGATGACCTGGGTCTTGCCGGTGCCCGCGCCGGCGACCACGAGCAACGGCCCGTCGCCATGGGTGACCGCCCGGAGCTGGTCGGGATTGAGGCCGCCGAGGAGCGCTTCCAGGCCCGAGGGCGCCGGGTCCGAGCCGGTCATCGGGTCCCCGCTGGTCACCAGGTCGCGCCAGGCAGGAAGCTGCTCGAGCGAGGCGGGCTCGCGACGACGGCGGCTCCGCGCCGGGCTCATCGTGGAGTCCGGGCCGATGGTCTCGGATCGTGGGGGCATGTCGGGAGCATCGATCGCCGCCGTGCCACCTAGTCTGTCAGGCCGTCGCCTGCTTGATCGCGTCGGTCTCCTCGGCCGACAATCCGGCGTCCGCACGGCCGGCCGTGATCGCCTTCGCGTAGACGCGCGTCCCGGACCGCGCGTGCAGGCTCGACAACACCCATCCGTCGCCGTTGGCATCGAGCAGGGCGAGCGCGAAGCTCTGGTTCCCACCGGTCTCCTCGAACGGGTTGTACCGGACCAGCCCGACCCGCTGGAACGCGCGCTGCTGGGCACCCTCGAGCGTCGCCGTCCGGGCCGCCACCTCGTCGAGCTCGCGCGACACCGCGAAGACCTTCTCGAGATGGGCGTCGAGGATCGCTTCGAGGCTCCTGCCCTCAGTTCCCCGGGTGATCCCCACCAAGCGCGCGTCGAGCCGGCGCGTCCGCCGCGCGAGCGCGATCGCGGCAATGGCAAGCACGAGCACCGTCACGGCCAGGCCTGCGATGAGCACGCCGAGATAGGGCTGGACGAACGCGTTGAGGTCGATCCGAGGATCCTCCAATGGGCGGCCCGAGTCTAGCAGGACGACCTCATTCGGCACGTACCCGGTGGAGCCGGTGCTATCCTCTGCGGTCGACGGACCATGCCGGGGAGCCACGTCAGCCCGAGCCGGTCCAATCCCGCGATGGAGGCCCCCAGCAGATCATGGCCAAGCGAGCCAGAGGCACGACCACCAGGCCCGGCCAGCGCCGCCCCATGCAGCGCCCGGCCGCCCGCCCGGCCGCCGCCGCCCCCCGGGTCGCGCCGCGGCCGACAACCCTGACCCAGGACGAGGAGGCGCGAGCCGCCGAGCTCGAGGCCGCGATCGTCGCGCAGGAGCAGGCCGCCGCCGAGACGACTCGCCGGTCCCGCCCGCAGCGGCCATCCGCCGACGCCCCCGGCCGGACGTTTTCGAGCCTGGCGGTCGCGGCCGGCAACGAGTACGCCTACGTCGCCCGGGACGTCCGTCGGGTCGCGACCGTCGGCGGGACGCTGGTGGGGGTCCTCATCGCGTTGTGGGTCATCGTCCAGGTGACGCACATCACGCTCTGACCGGGCCGGCGGCGAGGCCGGTTCCGTCCGGCCGGCGCGCTACCATCGCGTCATGCCATCCGCGCGCCGGCTCACCGGCGCCCGCCCTGAAGCCCTGTTCCAGCCGCCCCCCGAGCGGCAGCCCCTGGCCGCACGGATGCGACCGCGCAACCTCGACGAGTTCGTGGGCCAGGACCACCTGGTGGGCGACCGCGGCCCGCTCCGCCGGAGCATCGCCCGCGGCCACCTCTCGTCGCTCCTCCTGTGGGGCCCGCCGGGCAGCGGCAAGACCAGCCTCGCCCGCTTGCTGGCAGCCGAGATCGGCGCGCAGTTCACGAGCCTGTCGGCCGTCATGTCCGGCGTGGTCGAGGTCCGGAACACGATTGCCGAGGCCCAGGAACGGCTCGCCCTGCACGGCACGCGCAGCGTCCTCTTCCTCGACGAGATCCACCGGTTCAACAAGGCCCAGCAGGACGCGCTGCTGCCGCATGTCGAGGACGGCACCGTCACCCTGATCGGGGCCACGACCGAGAACCCCTACTTCGAGGTCAACAGCGCCCTGCTGTCGCGGATGCGCGTCTGGCGGCTCGAGACCCTGACCGACGAAGACGTGCGGATTGTCGTCCGCCGGGCGATCGAGGACGAGGAACGGGGCCTCGGCGGTGCGCTGGGTCCGACAGGCGGGGTGGCCCTTTCGCCGGAGGCCTTCGATCACCTGATCTCGCTCGCCGGCGGCGACGCACGCGCCGCCCTCAACGTCCTCGAGGGGGCGACGGCGATCGCAGAGTCCGAGGAGGTTCGCGACGCCGAAGGCCATGTCCTCCCCCGTCTCGAGGACGTCGAATTGGCCGCGCAGCAACGGGTGCTCGCCTACGACCGTGCGGGCGACGGGCACTTCGACACGGTCTCCGCGTTCATCAAGAGCCTTCGCGGGAACGACCCGGATGCGGCGCTCTACTGGCTGGCGGCGATGATCGCCGCCGGCGAGGATCCCAAGTTCATCGCCCGCCGGCTGATCATCAGCGCCTCCGAGGACGTGGGCAACGCGGATCCGCGGGCGCTCCAGGTGGCGGTCGCGGCCGGCCAGGCACTCGACTGGATCGGGTTGCCCGAAGCGCAGTACGCGCTGGCCCAGGCGACCGTGTTCGTCGCGGTGTCACCGAAGTCAAACCGTGTCGGCAAGGCGTATGGCGCTGCCATGGACGATGTCATCCAGCACGGGTCCCAGCCGGTACCGAAGCACCTCCGGTCGGCGACCGGCCGGCAGCGCCATGACACGGGGGACGGGGCCGGCTACCTCTATCCGCACGACTTCGAGGAAGCGGACGTCGACCAGCAGTACCTGCCCGATCTCCTGCATGGCCAGGGCCGACGCTACTACTTCCCCTCGGACCAGGGCGTCGAACGTCGGATCGGCGAGTTCATGGACGGTCGCCGGGCGCGGCGCACATCGGGACGGCCGAAGCGCGTGCCACAGCCCGGTGGCAACCCGATGGCCGGCATGGGCGACGGCATGAAGGCCCACACGGAGGCTCGCAAGAGGCTCGCCGACACGCAGAAGCGGGACGCCGGGCCGTAGCGAGCGTCATCCTGCTCGCAGTCGACCGGGTCAGGGTGCACCCGCCGGATCGATCAGCCCGGCCACTACCTTCCACATGGAATATATTCGGCGTACCATGGCGCCATGACGGACCGGCTCCTCGCTGTCCTCCAACGCCTGGCCGTGGGGTCGGTCGCCATCACGGAACGGGCGATCGCGGCGGCCGGCGCGGACCTGACGTTCGTGCAGTGGCGCGTCCTCCTGATCGTCGGCGAACGAGCCGAAGGGGTCAGCATCGGGGAGATCGCCACTCGAATCGGGGCGAACGCGTCCCCGGCGAGCCGCCTGATCTCCCGCCTCAAACGCCGAGGCGTCGTCGTGACCGAGAAGGACGGTTCCGACGGTCGAGTCACGAGGGTCCGCCTGACCGAGAGCGGGATGGCCCTGCGCAGTCGCGTCCTGGACCACCGGCTCGTGGACCTGGCGTCGGTCGCTTCCGCCGTCCGGCTGACCCGAGCCGAGGTTGAGGCGATCGACCGGATCGCCCAGGCGCTGGATTCGTTCGGATGAAGGTGGAGGGTCTGCTGCGAACGACTCGGGCGCGAATCCGGAGCGCCGCCTATCTGCGCAAATGGGTGGTGCTCGGCGCGATCATCGGGGTGATCAGCGGCCTTGGCGCGGCGTTGTTCTTCGTCGCCCTCGACCTTGGCACTCGGTTCTTCCTCGGGGCCGTCGCGGGGTTCACCCCGGCGTCGCCGCTCGGCGAGAGTGGTCACCCGATCACGGATGCGGCTCGGCCATGGGCCATCCCCCTCGTCGTCGCGCTTGGGGGCCTCATCTCCGGGATCATCGTGTTCCGGCTCGCCCCGGAAGCCGAGGGCCACGGGACCGACGCGGCGATCGCCGCCTTCCACCACGGAGCGCGACGGATCCGGGCCAGGATTCCGCTGGTCAAGCTCATTGCCTCGGCGGTCACCATCGGTTCCGGTGGATCCGGCGGCCGAGAGGGACCGACCGCCCAGATCGGAGCCGGGTTCGGCTCATTCCTGGCCCGCCTGCTCGACCTCGACGCACGTGACGCGCGGATCGCGGTGAGCACCGGGATGGGCGCCGGCATCGGGGCGATCTTCCGGGCCCCGCTCGGCGGCGCAGTGCTGGCGGTCGAGATCCCGTATCGCGAGGATGTCGAGGCCGACGCGCTCGTTCCCGCCTTCGTCGGATCGATCGTCGCGTTCTCGATCTTCGGAGCGATCGTCGGCTTCGACCCGATCTTCGGTCGCGTCGCGGGGGCCGGGTTCACCGATCCACGTCAGCTCGTCTACTACTCGCTGATCGGCCTGTCGGCCGGCCTGCTCGGCCGGCTCTACATCGGCAGCTTCTACGGCGTCACCCGGTGGTTCAGGGGATTGTCCATGCCACGGGCGTTCCGCCCGGCGATCGCCGGGTTCGCGGTCGGCTGCCTCGGGCTGGTCGCTTCCGGGCGTGCTCGGCACCGGCTACGGCTGGGTCCAGGCCGGTCTCGATCGAACGACCCTGCTCGGCCTCCCGCTGTGGGTCGTCCTGCTGCTGCCGGTGGCGAAGATCCTCGCGACGTCCCTGTCGATCGGGTCGGGCGGCTCGGGCGGAGTGTTCGGGCCCGGCATGGTCATCGGCGGGTTGCTGGGAGCCGGCATCTGGCGGCTCCTCGAGCCGATCGCCCCGGGCGTGCCGGCCGACCCGTCGCCGTTCGTCATCGTGTCGATGATGGCCCTCTTCGGGAGCGTCGCCCACGCCCCGCTGGCGGTCATGCTCATGGTCGCCGAGATGACCGACAGCCTCGCCATGCTCGGCCCGGCGATGCTCGCCATCGGGATCGCCACGCTGGTCGTCGGCGACCGCTCGATGTACGCGTCCCAGCTCCGAAGCCGGGCGGATTCGCCGGCGCATCGGTTCCGGTTCGCCATGCCGCTGATGGCGGCCATTCCCGCCGGCGACGCCGCGCGGGTGCCGCGAGCCATCCTGCGGCCCGATGAGACGGTGGCCGTCGCGCGTGCCCGACTCGAGGCGGCCGACCTGCCGGGGGCGCCGGTGGTCGAGCGCGACGGGACCGTGCGGGGCAGCCTCGAGCTGGCCGATCTCGTGTCGGCCGATCCGACGGTCAGCGTCGGCGAGCTCAGCCCGACCGGCCCGCTCATCTCCGTCGACGACGCGCTCGACGACGTCCTCGGCCTGCTCGCCGACGCCCATCGGTCGTGGGCTCCGGTCGTCGCCGACGATCGATTGGCCGGCATCCTCTCCGCGCGGGACGTCGTCTCGGCGTATCGACGCGCGCTGGCGGCCAACGTTCGGCAGGTGCGCGCGGTCGGCTCGACCGGCGCGCTCCTCGAGGCGGACGTCGGGCCGACTTCTTCGCTCGCGGGCCAGCCGGTCTCCGAGACGGGCTGGCCCCGGGACAGCGTGCTGGTCTCGATCGCCCGCGGGGATCGTGTCATCGTGCCGCGCGGCGACGTTCGGCTCGAGGCGGGCGATCGACTGACGGTCTTCTCGGCGCCGGGAGCCCGCGACGCGCTCGAGGCGCTCCTCGGCAGCGAGATCGCCGCCGGGCCGGCCGACGAATGAGCGGCAACGAGACGGTCGTCCGGATCGACGGCCTGGTCAAGCACTACGGCAAGGTCGAGGCGGTCCGCGGGTCGATCTCGAGATCGGGCGGGGCGAACGCCGCGAACCCGACGGGAAGCCGTTGGATGATCGAGAAGCGCGCCGCGGGAGCGACCTGAGCGGTCGCCGGGTCGTAGCCCTACGTGGCTGGCTGGGTGGGGCGGGGCCGCCGCGAGGTCGTCCGCGGTCGCTCGATCCGGGGCGGCACCTGGACCGCCACCGGCTTGGCCTGGACAGGCTCCGGGAGGCGTTCCACCTTGAGGACGCCAAGGGCCCAGTCCATGTCGGCGCGGAACCTCGGATCCAGGCGGCGGCGAGCGCCGCGCAACGTCGCAAGAGCCGATTCGCGCTGCCCATCGAGGCCGGCCCGGGCGATGACGCGGATCGCGAAGGCGGCAAGCACCGGATCCCTGAGCCACGGGCCTATGGCCTCGATGGCGGCTGCTCCGTGCGCGGCGATCGGGTCGCGCAGATCGATCCGGTGGGTCGGGTCGGCGTCCCGGGCATCGGCGAGCAATGCAGCGAGCGCGCCGGATGCGTCTGTCATGTCGGAACTCTCCCTGTCGGCGCGCAGGTGGGGCACGCACGCGACATCCCGAAGGATACACGTATCTGCGTGATTTCGAAGATATGGGGATACGGAGGCTTGATCAATCGAGGGGCCGCGGCTAGGCTGTGCCGCCATGTCCGTGCGATCGCCCCGTCCCGACGACACCGAGCGCCTCCGCCAGTTCAAGGCCGAGTTCTTCAAGGCCCTCGCCCATCCGGTGCGGATCGCCGTCCTGGAATACCTGCATGGCGGCCCGCGCAGCGTCGGCGAGATCCAGGTGCTGACCGGCGTTCCCAGCTCGTCGATCTCCCAGCAGCTGGCCGTCCTGCGAAGCCGCGGTATCGTGGTTCCCGAACGGGCTGGGACCACCGTCCGCTATCACGTCGCCGACCCCGAGATCTATACGCTCCTGGACGCTGCCCGGCGCATCTTCTACGGCAACCTGAGCAACAGCGCCGACCTCCTGCGACTGGTCGAAGCCGAGGCGGACGAGGTCGCGATCCGGAGCTGACCACTCCTCGCCGTCCTGACGTTCGGCGGTACGCGATGCCACGCACGACACGATCACTCCGGTCCTCGCCTCCGTGATCGCCCTCGTCGATCGTCGTGACCGGTGAGGCGCTCGCGCCCGAGTTCGGGTGACCGCGATCCCCGGCGCCTTCACGGCGGGCCAGCCTGGACCAAGGTTGCGATCCTCGCAGTCCTCGTCCGGCCCAGGGTCGGTCGGATTGGCGTCAGGCTCCGGCGATGACCCTGACGGTCGGGACGACCGAGATGAACAGGCCGTCACGATCGGGGTAGCGGCCTTCGGGCCGCTTCCAGACGAGGAAGTTCCGGACCATCTCGGCGGTGTCCTGGAAGGTCCCCGGCGGGTCCGATGGGCCCCAGATGCTCGAAACCCGCGGGAACCATGGGTCGACGATATACGCGCCGGCAACCGTTGCATCACGAAAGGTGGCGGGATCCGCATCGGCGCGGAAGCCGGTCATGACCCAGGTGTGGGCGCCGCGCCAGGCCAGGAGGATCACCGGCGAGCCGGTCGCTTCGATCGCGGTCGCCGCGTCGCGGAGGGCGTCCTGCCGTGTCTTGTAGGCGCGGACCTCGTAGCCGGGCGCCCCGTGGGCATCGAGCGCCAGCGCCATCGCCGCCGGTCCCCAGCCGCCGTTGTGACTGTCGGCGTAGCTCTCCCAATCGTGGACGTGGCGCTGCAGCTCGCGCTGGAAGGCGACCGAGGTGTCTGCCTTGCCCAGGAAGGCCAGCGTGATCTGGACTCCGGCGGGCGCGCACCAGGTGTCCTTCGCCTCCGAGACGAAGATCCCCGCCGGATCGGCGGCGATGTGGACATCGACCGGGGCGCGCTCCGGCGTCGGTTCGGGAGTGGCGCTCGCCTCCGCCGTGACTGTCGGGCGAGCGGGCGAGGCGGTCGGGGCGGTCGAGGCGCTCGAGGCGGGCGATCCGGTTGCCGCGGGCTCCGGGCTGGGCGAGACCACCGGCCGCGGCGTCCCGAGGGCGGCCTGGGTCGGGGCCTGGTCGGGCAGCGGACCGGCGAGGACGCGGTCGACCTTGGCGACGGCCCGATCGAACAACCTCCCGGCGCCGAGGGCATCCGTCGCGACGGCCAGTCCGCCGATGGCCACCAGCAGGCCGACGACGAGCGCGCCGATCCTGAGCAGCCGGACTCGAGGACGCTGTCGGGCCGGACGAGGCGGGGCGAATGACATGCCGGGCGGATTCCTCGGTTGGTCGCGCGACCACACGACGATCG
Organism: uncultured Chloroflexia bacterium; assembly: GCA_963806175.1. Taxonomy (GTDB): domain Bacteria; phylum Chloroflexota; class Limnocylindria; order Limnocylindrales; family CSP1-4; genus SPCO01. Next base: position 762,942 of record CAWDXA010000011.1, on the reverse strand, counting down.
GACGCCGTCGGCTGCGACGGCGAGCGCGTCGGCCGCAGCCTCCCATAGATGGCCCGCGCTGTCGCGTCCGCCCTCGCGGGCTCGATCACCGGGCAAACGGGCGGCTCAAGCCGGTCACGGCTCAAGCCGGTCACGGCTCAAGCCGGTCACGGCTCAAGGTCGAAGGCCCGGAGATGACGCGGCCGGAAGACGGCGATCGGGCGCCGGTCGAAGGTCGCGATGCGATGGACGCCGAGTCGCTCCGCGGCGGCCACCAGGACGGCATCCGCGAGGCGTGGATGATGCTCGGCGGCCGATTCGAGGAGCTCCATCGCCCGCGCGAGGTCCACGTCCGAGGGAGCGACCAGCCGGATCGCCCCACCGGTGATCGTTCGCACGAGGGCAACGGTCGCCGCCACGCCCAGCTCGCGCTGGAGCAGCACGTCGAGCTCCGCGAGCGTCAGCGCCCCCAGCAGCAGCGGCTCGTCGGCCCGCCCGAACCAGGCGAGTGCCGCCGCGTGGTTGAGGTCGGCGCGGTCGGCCGCCGCCAGCACGATGCTCGCGTCGAGGAGGATCGCCATGGACGGGGCCGGCGGCGGCGCAGGGGTCAGCGACCGTCGCCCGGACGGCGGCCGACCTCGCGGCGAACGATCGAGCGACCATCGAGGGACAGCCGCCCGTGCGCGCTCTTGCCGACCGCGAGGAACCCGATCTGGGGCGTGGCTTCATGCTCGTCCAGCCAGGCCTCCAGCGCCGCGGCGATGACCGCGGTCTTGGTGGTCCGGGCGCGGCCGGCATGTCGCTCCAGCCGCTCGAGCAGGTCGGCATCGGCAAGGATCGTCGTTCGTCGGGTCGTCATATGCGGGCATATATGACAGGGTGGCGCGAGTCCGTCAAGCCGTGCGACCATCCCCGCACGCCCTGCCGCCACCCAGGAGGACCCCGTGGACCGCTTCGAGCCAAACCTGCGCATCCCCGGCCCGACGGGCCTGCCACCGAGCGTCCGCGAGGCCGGCGCCCGGCAGATGATCAATCACCGCGGACCGGAGTTCGCGGCGATGCTCGGCCGGATCCTGTCCGGGATGCAGCCGTTCTTCGGGACGACCAGCGACATCGCGATCGTCACCACGGCCGGCACGGGAGGTCTCGAGGCGGCCGTCGTCAACACGCTGTCGCCCGGCGACCGCGTCCTCGGTGTGTCGATCGGCTCGTTTGGCGACCGGTTCGCCAAGATCGCCCGGACCTACGGCGCCGACGTCACCAAGCTCGACGTCGACTGGGGGCAGGCGGCCGACCCGGCCGCAGTGCGGGCCGAGCTCGAGCGCGATCGCACCTACAAGGCGGTCCTGCTGACCCACAACGAGACGTCGACCGGGGTGATGAACCCGATCCCCGAGTTGGCCGCGGCCGTTCGTGACGTCGCGCCCGAGGCGCTGATCCTGGTCGACAGCGTGTCCGGCCTCGGCGCCGTGCCGTTCGAGATGGACGCGTGGGGCGTGGACGTGGTCGTCACCGGCTCGCAGAAGGCCTGGATGTCCGCGCCGGGGCTGGCAATGATCGCGGCATCGCCGCGCGCGTGGGCCGCCATGGAGACCGCGTCGATGCCACGCGTCTACCTCGACCTTCGGGCGCACCGCGAGAGCCACGCCGCCGGACAGACCCCCTGGACGCCCGCCCTCGCCGTCCTGTACCAGGTCGACGAAGGAATCCGCCTGATGCAGGCCGACGGTGCCGCCGCGGTCTTTGCCCGGCACGAGGCATGCGCCGCGGCCGCCCGGGCGGGACTCACCGCGCTCGGCTTCCGGCTGTTCGCCGACCAGCGCTTCGCGTCGAAGACCGTCACCGCAGCGCACGTGCCGGACGATCTCGACTGGAAGGCGTTCAACGGCGAGCTCAAGCGACGCGGCCTGGTCCTGGCCGGCGGCCAGGGCAAGCTGACGGGCAAGATCTTCCGGCTCGGCCACCTCGGCTCGGTGACCGTCGAGGAGATCCTGGGCGCGATGAGCGTCCTCGAGTTCGTCTCGATCGGGTTCGGCCGGCCCGTTCGGCCCGGGTCGGCCGTGGCGGCCGCCCAGGTTGCCGCGCTCGAATCCTTTGGCCTGGCGACCCCGGCCACGACCGGCGTCGTCGGATGAGGATCCTGGTCGCCGAGCCGATCGCCGCCGAGGGCGTGGCGCTGCTGCGGACAAGCCACGAGGTCGACGAGCGGCCCGGACTCTCGCGCGATGAGCTGTGCGCGATCCTGCCCGACTACGACGCCCTCATCGTCCGTAGCCAGGTCAAGGTCGATGCCGGCCTGATCGCCGCGGGAACCAGGCTGGTGGTCATCGGCCGGGCGGGGGTCGGCGTCGACAATGTCGACCTCGATGCGGCGACGCGGGCCGGGATCATGGTGGTCAACGCGCCGACGGGCAACACGATCGCTGCCGCCGAACACACCCTCGCGCTCCTCTACGGGGTCGCCCGGCGAACGGCCGCCGCGGACGCGTCGGTCCGTCGAGGCGAATGGAAGCGGTCGCAGTTCACCGGTCTTGAGCTGCGCGGGCGGACGCTCGGCATCGTCGGGCTGGGCAAGATCGGCCAGGCCATCGCCGCCCGGGCCCTGGCGATGGAGATGACGGTCCTGGCGGTCGATCCGTTCGTGACCGCCGAGCAGGCCGCCAACCATGGGGTCGAGCTCGTCGAGTTCGACGCGATGCTGGCACGCGCCGACGTGGTGACCGTCCACGTCCCGCTGACACGCTCGACCCGGGGCCTGATCGGGCGCGACGCGATCGCCAGGCTCAAGCCGGGTTCGATCGTGCTGAACGTCGCTCGCGGTGGCGTCATCGACGAGGCGGCCGTGGCCGAGGCACTCCGGTCCGGGCACCTCGGCGGGGCCGGGATCGACGTGTTCGAGCACGAGCCACCGACCGATTCGCCGCTGCTCGGAGCCCCGAACACGCTGCTGACGCCGCACCTCGGGGCGTCGACCGCCGAGGCCCAGATCCTGGTCGCCGAGGAGGTCGCGGCGCAGGTGCTCGACGTGCTCGACGGACGCAGCGCCCGGTACGCGGTGAATGCCCCGCTGCTGACCCCCGAGACCGCCCGGGCAATCGCGCCGTACCTGCCGCTCGCCGAGGTCCTCGGGCGGTTCTTCGCCCAGTTCTCGCGCGGCGGCGTGCGCACGCTCACGCTCGAGATCGCGGGCGAGCTGGCCGAGCACGACGGGACCCCGCTGACCGCGGCCGTCCTGCGCGGTCTGCTCGAGACCGCCACGACGGAGCGGGTCAACCTGGTCAACGCGGGTGCGCTGGCCAGGGCCCGCGGGATCACCGTGGTCGAACGGAAGACGCCCGACGCGGGCGCGTTTTCGGCCCTGCTCACGCTGTCGGGCGAGACCGACGGCCGGACGTCGGTCGTGGCCGGAACGGTCGCGGCCGGCGAACCGCGGATCACCCGGCTCGACGACTATCACCTCGACATGGCGCCCGCCGACTCGATGCTCATCACCCGGCACATGGACCGGCCCGGGACGGTCGGGCGGGTCGGGATCATGCTCGGCGAGGCGGATGTCAACATCAGCGCGATGCACCTCGCCAGGACCCGGCCACGCGAAGACGCGCTGATGATCCTCGCTCTCGACGACGACGTCCCCGAATCGGTGTCGGAGGCCATCCGCCGACAGGAGGCCGTCCGCGACCTGTGGACGATCCGCCTCGGAGCCGCACGCTGAACGTGGCGCCGGGCCCCCTGATCCCGGACGGGCTGGACGCCACCCTGGTCCTGGTCCGGCACGGTGAGTCCGTGCTGATCGCGGAGGAACGCTTCCAGGGTCAGATGGAAACGCCCCTGTCGCCGACCGGGCGAAACCAGGCGGCGCTGGCAGCCAAGCGACTCGCACGCCCGCACGACTCGCCGGCCCTGCCCGTGCCGGCGGGCGAGCTCCTCGAGATCGTCCATTCGCCATTGGGCCGCACCACGCAGACGGCCGCCGCCATCGCCGACGCCGTGGCCGCTCGAGGCGGTGCCGTCGAGCGCACCCTTCGGCCGGATCCCGGGTTCCTCGAGATCGCCCAGGGCGCCTGGGAAGGACTGCTGGCCAGCGAGATCCGCGAGCGCCATGCCGAGACGCTGGCCGCCTGGCGGCGCCGGCCACTCGAGAGCTGGGCACCGGGTGGCGAATCGCTGCCGGACGTGGCCGATCGGGTGCGACCCGCCCTCCGGACGGTCCTCGAACGCCTCGCCGAGGGTCGCCCACCCGGCACCCCGGATCGCAAGCAGGTCGCCAGCTTCCGTGACCCGCCACCGGAGCACCCGTGGTCGATCGTGGTGGGGCACGACGGCGTGTTCAAGATCACGCTGCTGGCGCTGTTCGACCTCCCGCTCGAGCGGTTCTGGATGTGGTCGATGGACCTGTGCGGGATCACGGTCGTGGAGCTCCGGGCCGGCCGTCCCGTCCTGCGCGCCCACAACCTGACCGCCCATCTCGCCGGGCTGCTCGACGAAGAGGCCCAGGCGGAGATCGAGGATCGGAGCCGCACGGGGGCGCTGTAGCGGACCGGGGCGCCGTTCCCCTGCCGTTAGCCGCGGCGAGGGCGGCCCTTCCGCCTGAACGCCAATCGGAGCAGGTTGAGCCGGAGCCGTCGCTGCGCCGTTCGCAGCGCGGCCACCCGGTCGGGCCCCAGCAGTCGCTGCCCGTAGGCCGATTCGACCTTGGCGACGGCGACCGTCTCGAGCTCGGGACGGGATCCTGGCAGCACCTCCGCGAGCGAACCCGTGAACTCATAGACCGTCTGGGTCGGACGCGGCCCGAACCCGAACCGGGCGGCCAGCCGCGTCACCGTGCCGTAGGCCAGGTCCGCCGTCGTCCCGGAGCGTGGCCCCCGCTGCCAGACGATGAACGCGAGTCCGCCGAGGGCGAGCAGGAGCAGCGCGCCGATGGCGACGAGCGGCCCGAGCGACGTGCCCCGAGGCCGGCCGGCCACGGATCCGCTCGGCTCATTGGCGAACGGGTCCGTCTCGGGCGGACGGGTCAGCAGGGCGGCGCCGGCCGAGGCGTTGGCGCCGGAGGGCAGCGGCCTCCCCGACGGAAGCGGCGCGAGCTGGGCGAGCCCGCCGCCGGTGGGATCGAACGTCACCCAGCCGACCGTCTGGGAAGTACACCTCGACCCAGGCGTGCGCGTTGCTGTTGAAGATCCGCTCCTGGCCGGTCTGTCGATCCCGCGAACCCGGCAGGAACCCCTGGGCGATCCGGGTCGGGACGTTCATGTCGCGGAGGAGCACCGCCATCGTGGCCGCGTAGTACTGGCAGAAGCCGCGCTTGAACTGCGAGAAGCACTCGACGGTCGAGATCCCTGCGCAGTTGAGCGAGCGGACGTCGGTGTCGTAGGTGAAGGCGCTCGAGTGGAGCTCCTTGACAATGGTGGCGGCCAGGTCGTACGGCGTGTCCGACGGCGACTCGGCCTTGATCTTGTCCTCGAGCTGGCGTGCGAACGGGCCCAGCTGCCCGTCGGCCACGCCGAGGTAGAGGCTCCTGACCTCGGGCGGATAGTCGGTGCCGGCGGCCCTGAGCAGCTCCTCGTTGAGCTGCCCGGGCTCGTTGCCCTCGACCGGAACGAGCGCGGTCACCGTGTACGGGCCGTTCCCCCCGTCGCGATCGACGGTCGCGAAGTAGCCGTCCAGCCCGATGACCGTCAACCGCGTGCCCTCGTCGACCTTGACCGGCGTCGCCGGTGACAGCAGCGTCGAGCCGTGGAAATCGGCCGGCGTCACCGTGAAGCTGACCTCCTTGCGGCCGTCGGGGGCGACGCCGTCCGCGTAGCCGGTCAGCAGCCCCTCCCCGGCGGGCCGGTTGGCGGTACGCGTGTTGCTCATGCTCCAACCGTTCAGGTCGATCCGGTCGTACGTCACCGCCCGCCAGTAGTAGTCCGTGTCGTCCCCGGGCGACAGCTGGATGGTCAGGGCGAGGGACGCGTCGGTCGTCCAGACCTGCTGGACTGCCGCGTTCGGGCCGAACGCGACGCCGAACGACCGGTTGGCGCCGCCCGCCGGCAGGAACCTCGACACCGCGCTCGACAGCGTGGTCAGGCCGTCCTTCATGCCGGCCCAGGCTCCCGCCAGGGGCGCCGAAGCCGCGGTCTGCGTCAGCACGAGCGCACCGACCACTGCGATCGACACGAAGGCGGTCCCACCGCGCAGGTAGACCGCCGAGATCGAGGCCGGGTCGCCGATCCGCCGGCGCAGCCACTCGGACTGCTCCTCGATCACGTGCCCGCGGATCAGGAGGAGGAGCGCCGCCAGGCTGTAGACGACGAGGTAGAACAGCTGGTCGTTGATGGTCAGGGCCATGTCGCCGACCAGGAGCAGGCCCACGACGGCCACGGCGTTGAGCGGCCGGTGGTGACCGAAGATCGCGTAGGACGCGAACATCGACGTGGCCCACACGAGCAGGCCCAGGGTCAGCAGGTAGTGCAGGTACTGGATGGTCGACGCCTGCCCGTGGACGACGATGTCCGAGTAGGCGCTTTCGACCGCCGACGCGGTGGCGACGTACAGGTCGTAGAGCGAGCCACCGTGGCGAAGCCCGATCGAACCCGTGATCAAGGGCACGATCAAGGCCGCGAACACGGAACCCACCAGGTAGGTCAGCCACCGTCCCCAGCCGACCTTGGGCCCGATGAACCCCACCAGGACGCCGCCGAGGGCCATCCACTGCAGGAAGTCGAGGTATTCCGGGCGACCCAGGACCCACCTGGCGTCGTCGAGCGACCAGGCGAAGGTGAGGCACAGGATGAGCGTCAGTCCGACGGTCACCCACCCCTCGATCGGGGACAGCGGGATGCGCCGGTTCATCGAACCAGGATCTCCCCGAGCGGGCGCCCGGGCGTCACCGTGAACGACGGGAGCTCGTACTCGGCAAGGGCGTGCCGAAGGGCACGGGCCCGTTTGGCCACCTCCTCGCTCACCTCGCCGGCGGGTGCCCCGCCGCTGCCGAGGACGGCCTCGCGGCTGCCCACGAACCGGTCGAACGCGGTGGCGTCGAGCGACAGGACCACGCAGGCGACACCGCGCCCGCGGAGCGACGCGAGCGGCCGGACCCACGACGCATCGAGCGATGGCGTGATCACCACCGCGGTCATCCCGCGACGCAGCCGCCCGACGGTCGCGATGAGCGTTTCGACCAGCGGCGTCGTGCTGTCGGCCTCCACCGAGGCGAGGAGTTGCATGATCTTGAGATGCTGGCGGCCGCCGCGATCGAGCGGAAGGAACGCGGTCCGGGCCGCGTTGACGGTCATCCCGACCGCCCGGCCCTCCTGGAGCGCCTTGTCGGCGATCGACGCGGCGGCTCGCACGGCAGACTCCACGGTCGAGTCGTCGCCGCGACCGGTCTGGACGCTGCGCTGCAGGTCGAGGACGATCCAGGCGTCGGCAGTCTGTTCCAGGTCGAATTCCTTCACCTGGATCTCGTTGTGCCGTGCCGTGCTCTTCCAGTGGATCCGGTTCATGCTGTCGCCCGGGGCGTACGGACGGACGGTCGTGGCCAGCGGCGTCGTCTGCAGGGTCCGGACCGGGGCAACGCGACTCCCCTCCAGCGCGGCCGCCGGAAGCCGCCAGCGCGGCAGGGGCTCGAGGCGTGGATAGACCACCACCGAGACGCCCTGACCGACGGTTGCCGAAGCCTCGAAGAAGCCGAACGGATCGCCGGTCCGGATGTGGAGCGGCTCGATCCGGAAATGGCCGCGACGCGACAGCGGGATGCGGATGAGCCACGATCGCTCGCTGCTCCCGCCGAGCGTGATCGCCCGGCCGGGCAGACCGCCTGGCAGGGTCGTCGGGTTGTGGATCTCGAGCCAGGGCTTGGCGATGCGGCTGCCGTTGCGAAGCGTGTAGGTGACCCGGACCTGGTCGCCGACGTGGCCGTGGAGCTGGCTCACGGCATAGCCGGCCTCGAGATCGGTCAGGCCCAGGCGGACCAGGATGTACGAGCCGCCGATGACGAGGATGGCAAGGTAGAGGAGGTAGAACAGGAACGGCAGCGCGGTCGAGAAGGCGGCCACCACCAAGACCACGGCAGCGACGAGCAGTTGGAGCTTGCGAATCATCGCGCGGAGCCCGGTTCCCGGCTCGATCCTGCGCTAGGCGTTCGTGGGCGCGGATGAGCTGCGCGACGGCGCCCGCAGGTCCGTCGGCCCGCCACCGGTCGGGCGGATCCCCTCGATCGGCGTGGATTCGAGGAGCTCGCGGACGACCTGTCCGGCCTGGACGTCGTGGATCGACGAACTGGTCTTGATGATCAGCCGATGGGCGAGCGCCGGCTCGGCGAGCGCCTTGATGTCGTCGGGGATCACGTAATCGCGACCGAGCAAGCCGGCCAGCGCCTGGCCGGCGCGATAGAGCGCGATCGACCCGCGCGGCGAGGCGCCGAGGTAGACGTCGGGATGCGTCCGGGTGTTGTTGACCAGTCGGACGATGTAGTCGGCCACGCTCGAGTCGACGTAGATCTCGCGGATCGCGGCTTGCATCTCGAGCAGGTCGGCCACCGTCAGGACCTCTTCGAGATCCTCGAGCGGATGCGTCCGCTTCTGCTCGTCGAGGATGACGATCTCCTCGATCGGCTGGGGGTAGCCGAGGCGAAGCCGGAGCATGAAGCGATCGAGCTGCGCCTCCGGCAGGGCGAAGGTGCCTTCGTACTCGATCGGGTTCTGGGTGGCGATGACCAGGAACGGGTCGGGCATCTTGTAGGTCGTGCCGTCGATCGTGGCCTGGTGCTCTTCCATGCATTCGAGCAGGGCGGACTGCGTCTTGGGCGTGGCCCGGTTGATCTCGTCGGCGAGGACGATCTGGCTCATGATCGGGCCCGGCCGGAATTCGAACTCCTGGGTCTTCTGGTTGTAGATCGACAGTCCGGACACGTCGGACGGGAGCAGGTCCGGAGTGAACTGGATCCTCCGGAACGAGCAGCCGAGGCTGCGGGCGATGGCCTTGGCGAGGACGGTCTTGCCGGTGCCCGGCACGTCCTCGATCAGGACGTGGCCGCGGCAGAGCAGGGCGACCAGCGCCAGACGGACCTCGTGATGCTTGCCGACGATGACGCGCTCGACGTTGGCGAGAACTCGGTCGCCGGTCTCCTGGATCTTGCTCATCGGCCTCTCTCGTGGTCTGGCGCGCGGACATGGCGCCGGAACGGACGGGATCGCTGGACGATGCGACCGGGTGGCGGGCCGCGTCGTTGGCAGATAGTACGTCCAGTCGGTCGGTTTGGTTCCAGCCCGTCGATCGAGATAGACACAGGCCGGGGATCGGCGTTCACGTCGCACCAGGTGCACTATTCGATCCATGGCGGGCGAGCGATTGACCAAGCCAGGTTCGCAACCGGCGCCTGGGCCGCTCGCCGAGCGCGCCCGGCTGGCCGAGACGGCGGCCGGAATCGCCCGCTGGGACCGCTGGGGCCCCTACCTCGCGGAACGCCAGTGGGGCACCGTTCGCGAGGACTATTCCGCCGACGGCAGCGCCTGGGACTCGTTCCCGCACGATCATGCCCGGTCGCGGGCGTATCGCTGGGGAGAGGATGGCCTGCTCGGCATCAGCGACGACTCGGCCGGGCTGTGCTTCGCGCTGGCGCTCTGGAACGGCGTCGATCCGATCCTCAAGGAACGCCTGTTCGGGCTCACCGGGCCACAGGGAAACCACGGGGAGGACGTCAAGGAGCACTATCACTACCTCGATGCGACGCCGAGCCACGCCTACCTGAAGGCGAGCTACCGCTATCCACAGCGCGCCTTCCCCTACGCGGATCTCGTCGCCGAGAACGGGCGGCGGGATCGAACCCAGCCCGAGTACGAGCTCGCCGACACCGGCGTCTTCGCGGACGGCCGCTGGTTCGACGTCCAGGTCGAATACGCGAAGGCGGCCGCCGAGGACGTCCTCGTCCGGATCTCGGTCACGAACCACGGGCCCGAGGAGGCGGCCCTCCACCTGCTGCCGACCCTGTGGTTCCGCAACACCTGGTCGTGGGGGCGGCACCACGCCCGACCGAGCCTGTCCGCTGCCGGCTCGATCGAGGGCGGCCAGGCGATCCATGCGGAGCACGCGCAGCTCGGCGACTACCACCTGGTGGCCGGCGGCTCCCCCGCCCTGCTCTTCACCGAGAACGAGTCGAATGCCGAGCGCCTGTGGGGCGTGCCGAACGCGTCGCCATATGTCAAGGACGGGATCGATGCCGCCATCGTCGGCGGGCTGGCGGACCGGGTCAACCCGGACGCCGTCGGGACCAAGGTGGCGGCGCACTACCGGTTGACCCTGGCGGCCGGCGCCAGCCAGACCGTCCTTCTCCGGCTGGCGAAAGGTCCGGCACGTTCGCCGATCCCCGACGCCGACGCGGTCTTCGCCGCGAGGATCGCGGAAGCCGACGCGTTTCATGCTTCGCTGGCCGGCGACAAGCTCAGCGCGGACGAGGGCCTGGTCCAGCGGCAGGCGTTTGCCGGGCTGATCTGGAACAAGCAGTGGTACCACTTCGACGTGGCCGAGTGGCTCGACGGCGACCCGGCTTCGCCACCGCCCCCGGCATCACGACTGCACGGGCGGGACAGCGACTGGCGGGAGCTCAACACGGCCGACGTCCTGTCCATGCCGGACGGTTGGGAGTACCCGTGGTTCGCGGCCTGGGATCTCGCGTTCCACTGCCTGCCGCTCGCGTTGCTCGACCCGACCTTCGCCAAGAACCAGCTGGTGCTCCTGACCCGCGAGTGGTACATGGACCCGAGCGGACAGCTCCCGGCCTACGAATGGGCGTTCTCCGACGTCAACCCGCCGGTCCACGCTTGGGCGGCCTTGCGCGTCTACAAGATCGACCGGCGGATCTCGGGCGTGGCCGATCGCGCGTTCCTCGAACGGATCTTCCACAAGCTCCTGCTCAACTTCACCTGGTGGGTCAATCGGGAGGACACCGAGGGCCACAACGTCTTCCAGGGCGGCTTCCTCGGCCTCGACAACATCGGCGTGTTCGATCGCAGCGCGCCGCTGCCCGTCGCCGGCCACCTCGGCCAGGCCGACGGCACGGCCTGGATGGGGATGTACTCGCTGAACATGCTGGCGATCGCGCTCGAGCTCGCCAGCGAGGATCCGGTGTACGAGGACATCGCGACGAAGTTCTTCGAGCACTTCCTGTACATCGCCGGGGCACTCAACGGGCTTGGCGTCGATTCCGTTCCGCTGTGGGACGAGTCGGACCAGTTCTTCTACGACACGCTCCATCTCGCGACCGGCGAGTACGTGCCGCTCAAGGTTCGGTCGCTGGTCGGGCTGATCCCGCTGCTCGCGGTCGAAACGCTCGAGCCCGACCTGCTCGAGCGGATGCCCGGGTTCCGCCGGCGGATGCGCTGGTTCCTGGCCAACCGCCCGGAGCTGTCGGCGCTGGTGCCATCGTGGGAGACGCCCGGTGTCGGCGAACGACGGCTGCTCGCCCTGGTGCACGGCCACCGCATGAAGGCCCTGCTCCGGCGGATGCTCGACGAGGACGAGTTCCTGTCCGGTCACGGGATCCGGTCGCTGAGCCGTGCCCACCTCGCCAAGCCCTACGTCCTCGACCTGGACGGCATGCGCAGCACGGTGCCGTACGAGCCGGGCGAATCGCAAACGGGCCTGTTCGGCGGCAACTCCAACTGGCGCGGGCCGGTCTGGTTCCCGATCAACTACCTGCTGATCGAGGCGCTCCAGAAGTTCGACCACTACTACGGACCCGACTTCGCCGTTGAATGCCCGACCGGCTCGGGGCGTCAGGTCTCGCTTGCCGAGGTCGCGGACGAGCTCGGCGACCGGCTCGTGTCGCTGTTCACGCGTGGCCCGGATGGACGCCGGCCGGCACTGGGCGCGGACAGCTCGCCGGAGGATGATCCGATGTTCTTCGAGTACTTCCACGGCGACACGGGCGCGGGCCTCGGGGCGAGCCACCAGACGGGCTGGACCGGCCTCGTGGCGAAGCTGCTCGAGGCCAGGGCGCGCCACCGCACGGCGCGCCCGTGACGCGCCCTCGCCACCGAGAGCCGTTCGTTGAGCTCGGACCGGACATCTGCGGCGACCTCGAGCCGGCCATCGGGCACGAGTGGCTGGTCACCAACGGGCTGGGTGGCTACGCGTTCGGGACGGTCGCCGGCGTGGCAACGCGCGTCTATCACGGGCTCCTCGTCGCCGCCCTCTCGCCCCCCGTCGGCCGGACCATGCTGGTGGGTGCATTGGTCGAGTGGGCCACCGTCGACGGCGCCCGGGTCGCGCTCCACGCGCACGAGTACGCCGACGGCACGATCGACCAGCACGGCTACCGACGCCTGAGCTCGGTTCGTCTCGAAGGGATGCGGCCGGTCTTCACGTATGCCCTCGGCGACGTCCGGATCGAGAAACGGATCTGGATGGCGGACGGCGCGAACACGACCTACGTCCGCTACGAGAGCGTCGGCGCGGACCGGCCCGTCGAGCTCGAGCTGACGCCGCTGACGGCGTTCCGCGATCACCACGAGCCGGGGCGCGAGACCGACGGCGTCCCGGACGGCCCGCTGCGCGTCCTGGCACCCGGAGGCACGTTCACGCCGGCCGGCCGCTGGTTCCGCGGGTTCCGGCATCGGGAGGAAACGGCGCGGGGCCTCGCCGATCGATCCGACCTGTGGGCCATCGGCGAGGTCCGGTTCCACCTCCGGCAGGGGCAGGCGGCGACGCTCATCCTCACGGCCGAGACCGGAGCGCCGGAAGCGCCCGAGGCGGCCCTCGCGAGGGCGGCGGCGCGTGATGCGGGGCTGGTCCGCCAAGCCGGGGCGGCCGAGTCGTCGCCGTTCGTCCGAACGCTCGTCCTGGCCGCCGACCAGTTCCTCGTCAGACGTGACATCCCGGTCGGCGAGGCAACCGAGCCCGGGCAGACGGTCATTGCCGGCTATCCCTGGTTCAACGATTGGGGTCGAGACACGATGATCTCGCTGCCCGGACTGTGCCTGGCGACCGGCCGGCACGACGAGGCCGCCGCGATCCTGCGCTCGTTCGCCCGGTTCGTTCGCGACGGGCTGCTGCCGAACAACTTCCCGGATCGGCCCGGCGACCTGCCCGAGTACCACACGATCGACGCCTCGCTCTGGTATCCGCTCGCGGTCAGGGCGTACGCCGTCGCCACGGGCTCATCCGACCTCGTCGACGAGCTGCTGCCGACGCTGCGCTCGATCCTCGACGCCCACCTTGCCGGAACCCGGTTCGGGATCGGGATGGACCCCGTCGACGGGCTCCTCCACGGCAGCGCGGAAGGCTGTCAACTGACGTGGATGGATGCCCGGGTCGACGGCTGGGTCGTCACGCCGCGCCGCGGCAAGCCCGTCGAGATCCAGGCGCTCTGGATCAACGCGTTGCGGATCGTCGGCCGATGGCTCACGGAGCGCGGCGATCCCGACGGTACGGGCGCTCGCTATCTCGACGTCGCCGGGCGCGCGTCGAGTGCCTTCGTGCAGCGATTCTGGCGACCAGAACTCGGCCACCTCGCCGACGTCGTCGATGGCCCGGAGGGCGACGACCTCTCGCTCCGGCCGAACCAGCTGCTCGCACTGTCCTTGCCCGATCCGCTCGTGGATGGGAAGAGGGCCGAGTCGGTGCTCGACGCCGTGGGACGGGCCCTCGCCGTGCCGCTGGGTCTCCGATCGCTTGCGCCGAGCGACCCCGCCTATCGCCCGAGCTACCAGGGCGACCGCCGGTTCCGCGACGCGGGCTACCACCAGGGCACGGTCTGGACGTGGCTGGCCGGCCCGTACGCCGAGGCGGTGGCCCGGGTCCGCGGAGACGCGGCCGGGCTCGAGATCCTCCGGCCATTCGCGGATCATCTCCGCGCGGCCGGCCTGGGTTCGGTTTCCGAGATCCTCGAGCCCGAGCCGCCGTTCGAGCCACGCGGTTGCCCGTTCCAGGCCTGGGGCGTGGCCGAGGTGCTACGCGTCTGGCGCGCGCTCGGCGGGGACTGATCGGTCGCCCGTGAGCCCTTGCGCGACAGGCGGTGCGGCCTCCGGGTCGACGAGCCAACGGCGCCGGACGAGCATCGGCCGGCTCCTGGCCAGCGAGCCGCCCTGGCGGACGGCAAGGGAGGGAGCGAGGCGACGTGCCCGGCCCCAGACCGTCACGTGCGCCCTGCTCCCCGGGATCCCTGCATGAACACACGATCGGCCGGCCGGATTAGCGGGGTGTTGGCAGGCGGTCAACATCCGGACCGTGTCGGGCACTGGCCCGATCGGCCACGGGCTGTTCCGTACGGGTTGTCGGTCCGCCGGGTTGGCCGGCCCGCGCGGGATTCAGCCCCGGATGAGCGTCAGCGCCCCGACCCAGACGGTCATGAGGCAGCCGATGCCGCCCATGGCCGCCAGGAACACCTCGCCGCCGTACCAGGACGCCACGGCCACCCCGCCGAAGAGCGTCGCCAGCACGAGCGCGATGGCGGCCAGGCCGATCCGTTCGATCAGCGGGCGGGGCTCGCGCCGGACCGTTTCGTCGCCCCGAACGTCGTCGTCGTCGCTCACTGGCTTCCCTTCAGGTAGCGGGCCATCAACCGGCCTGCGATCGGCGCCGCCACTTCCCCGCCCCGCCCGGCCTGTTCCACCAGGACCGCGATGGCGACCGTCGGGTTTTCGGCTGGCGCGAACCCGATGAACCAGGAGTGTGGCTCACCCGAGCCGCCGAGTTCGGCCGTGCCGGACTTGCCGGCCGTGGTCACGCCCGGCACCTTCGCCCCGCTGGTGAACAGGCGCCCGAGCCGCCCCTCGACGGCCTGCACCATGGCCGCCTTGATCGCCTCGGCGTCGGCAACCGGGATGACCCGGCCCATCGACTGCGACCCGATCGTCCGGCTGCCGCTGCGCTGGCCCGTCATCGCCGTGACGAGTCGCGGTCGCATCAGCTCGCCGCCGTTCGCGACGGTTGCTGCCACGAGCGCCATCTGGAGCGGGGTGACGAACGTCTCCGCCTGGCCGTACGACGCGTTGGCCAGCTCCACGTCGTCGACGAAGCCGCCCGGCTGGCCGCCCGTGCCGCCGGTCACCTGCGAGACGGCCGTCGGGAGGTCGAACGGCAGCGCGGCGCCGAAGCCCATTCGCTCGGCATAGGCGACGAGGGCGGCGCCGCCGGTCTGCAGGCCGGTCAGCGCGTACCAGATGTTGCACGACACCTCCGTCGCTTCGACGAGATCGAGCGCCTTCGATCCGGTCTGGGGATGGTGGCCGTCGCGAACCCGGTAGCCGTCGACGAGCAGGCCGTTCTTCTCCGCGCCCGGCTGCTGCTTGTAGGTGGTCGCCGGGGTGATCGCGCCGGATCCCAGCCCGGCAATCGCGGTCACGATCTTGAACACGGAACCCGGCACGTACCGGCCGAGCGTCGCTCGCGGCAGGAGTGGCTGGGCCGGATCGTCCTGGAGGGCGGCGAAGGCCGATTGCGAGGTCGCCGGGTTCGAGATCGTCGACGCGTCGTAGGTCGGTGTCGAGGCGAGCGCGAGCACCTCGCCGGTCCGGGGATCGAGCATGACGACGGCGCCGCGGTGCGAGCCGAGCGCGCTGATGGCCGCCTTCTGGAGGTCCCAGGAGATCGACAACGTGAGGTCCTTCGGGTCGTACCGGTTCGTCCCGAACTTGGCGAAGGCGTCGGTGAGCGGGTCGCCGGCCAGGCCGCTCAGCTCCGCGTCGTACGCTCGCTCGAGGCCGGCCTCGCCGAACTGGCGCGAGGCGTAGCCGACCACCTGGCTGATCGCCGGACCGGCGTACACGCGGTAGAGCTCCCCATTCGCGTCGGACTTGTTCCGAGCCAGCACGGTCCCGTTCCGATCCAGGATCCGGCCCCGCGGCACGGTCCGGGCGGCGGCGATGACCGCGGCATCGTCGGGCGATCGAGCGAGGTCGGCCGAGCGGATCACGCCCCAGTAGCCGGCCGCGCCCGCGAGCAGCGCGAACGCCAGCGACAGGACGAGGGCGACGTGCTGGGTCGGACCGGCGAGCGGCCGCCGCGACCCGTCCGAGCCGAGCATCAGGCGGCCCCCCGGCGGCCGAGCCGGCGCCAGCGCGATCGTGAGCCCGGCGGTGGGGGCGGCTCGACGCCCTTGTCGGACAGCGCCAGGAGCAGCCCGACCACGAGCCCATTGGCGAGCAGCGACGAGCCGCCATAACTGATGAACGGGAGCGTGACCCCGGTCAGCGGCAACACCTTGAGGTTCCCGGCCGCGATGATGAAGGCCTGGATGCCGATGACCAGTGCGAGCCCGATCGCCAGCAGCGACCGGAAGTCGTCGGCCGCCGCCACGCCGATCCGCAGGCCGCGCTGCACGATGACCAGGTAGATGCCGAGGATCGCGAGCAAGCCGACGACGCCGAGCTCCTCACCCAGCGCCGCGAAGGGGAAGTCCGTGTGGATCTCGGGGATCGGCGGCCGGCCGGCGACCTCGGGCAGACCGGCGCCGAGACCCACCCCGAGCAGTCCGCCGCGGGCAAACGCATGGAGCGCCTGGATGACCTGGTAGCCCGACCCGAGCGGGTCGGCGAACGGGTCCAGCCAGACGTCGATCCGCGTCCGCACGTGCTCGAACAGGTTGGCCATGGCCGCGCTGCCAAGGAGGAACAGGACCAGGCCGATCAGCACCAGGCTGATCCGGCCGGTCGCCGCGTAGATCAGGGCGAGGAAGACGCCGAAGAACAGGAGCGCCGCGCCGAGGTCGCGCTGGACGACGACGATGCCGAGGGCGATCGCCCACATCGCGACCATCGGTGCGAGGTACGGCAGCGGCGGCAGCCGGAACGGCCCGACACGCGTGTCCTGCTCGACGATCAGGGCCCGGTTCTCCGACAGGTAGCCCGCCAGGAAGACGACGAGGATCACCTTCAGCAGCTCGGACGGCTGCCCGCTGATCGGTCCGAACTCGAGCGTCAGGCGTTGGCCGTTGATCTCCGTCCCGAGCACGAACGTCAGCAGCAGGAGTCCGACGCCGGCGGCCGCCCACGTGTACTTGTAGCGGCGCAGCCAGCTGTCCGATCGGATCACGATCCCGAGGGTCGTCGCGACCGCGATCGCGCCGACGAGCCAGATGAGCTGGACGTCCGCCAGGCCGTACGCATCACCAAAGAAGTGCTGGACCACGAGGTCCTGGGGCAGCCGCTCCATCAGCAGGAGCGAGAGGCCGCCGAGCATCGCGACGGCCGGCAGGAGCACCTGGTCCGTGCGTCGTCCGGCCAGGACCTGTGCCGCGTGCGCGACGAGCAGGACACCGAGGTAGATTCCGAGGCCTCGCGGGTCGTACAGCCCGAACCGACCGGTCACAGTCGCCCCGAGCGAGAGGCTGCCCAGCGCCAGCGCGACCGCGACCAGTCCCAGGAGGCGCAGCTCCTGCCAGCGGGCGCGCGGCCGAATCGGGCCCAGGACGCGCGGAAGGGCCGGTGCCACGGCGGCCGGCACCCGCGGGGCCACGATCAGGCCCGCTCGAGGCGCAGTCGGACCTGGCCGATCTGCACCTCGTCGCCGTAGCCGAGCGCGGCGACGCCGCTGATCGGGTGGCCGTTGATGAACGAGCCGTTCGTGCTGTCGAGATCCTCGAGATACCAGGTTCGACCTCGAAACGTGAGGACGGCATGGTCGGTCGACGCGAACGGGTCGTCGATGACGATCGCGTTGTTGACGTCACGCCCCAGGGTGGTGATGACATCCAGACCGAAGGCGCGCCCGACGGCCGGCTCGCCGGCCGGCGATTCCAGGACGACCAGCCGGCCGGGCCGTTCGACCGGCTCGCGCGCCGCCGCCCGCAGGTCGCGCAGCAGCACGCGGATGACGCGGGCGAGGAACACGTAGAGAAGGAGCAGGAAGAGGAGGCGGACCCCCCACAGGACCAGCGTGAACCCGTCCATCAGTCCGGGGCCCCGGCGGCTCCCTCGACGAGGATCGTTGTCGCGCCCACCTCGAGCCGATCGCCGACCCCGAGCACGACCTCGGTCACCGGCTCGCCGTTGACCTGCGAGCCGTTCGTGCTCCCGAGGTCGAGGTAGACCAGGGTCCCGCGCCGACCCGCGATCCGGCCGTGGTGGCGCGAGACCCGGCTGTCACGTGCGACGAGGTCGTTGTCCTCGGCGCGGCCGATGGTCAACCCGCCGCCACCGATCGTGAACCGACGGATCCTGCCATCCGGATCGGTGACGGCCACGGCGGCCCTGGGCGAAGACGGCTGGGGAAGCTTGAAGACCCGGGTCGCCGTTGGGTCGGTGGCGCCGCGAGCCTCCACCGACGGCGCCGTGCGCCCTGAGCCGCCGCCGTGTTCGCCGGCTGGTGGCTGTGCGCCGGGCGCCCGCTCCGTGGGCGTGTCCGCGAAGGTCGCCGCGACCCGGATGTCGGCGCGCTGGACGCGCGCGTCGGAACGCAGGTCGACGCGCGGGCGGTCGGCAAGCGAGTAATGGTGGGTCCGGGCGAACGTCAGCGCTCCGTCCGCCAGCTCGATCGCCAGCGTTTCGGTCAGGTCGCCGAACCCGGCTAGGTCGTCGGGGTGGAGGTGGACCGTGAAGCGGTTCGGAACAAGGGTGCGGTCGAGCATGACCCGGCGTTCCGCCTCCATGGCACGCTCGATCCGTCGCTGCAGCTGAAGGGGCTGGAGACGCGTCCGGAACAGCCGGGCCGACGGGCGTTCGAAGAGGCGTTCGAAGAACCGCTCGATGGCGGCCAGGGGCGGCATGGTCGGTGCCGGAGTCTAGCAGAGGGCCCCGGCCCGCTCGACCTCTCGTGCGCCGCCGGCCGCGTCGGCCGCGTCGGTCGGCGGCGCGGCGGCGTGGTCCATCGGGATGCGCGAGGCGGCGATCAAGCGGTGGCACGTCCCGGACGACGCCCGGGCGGGATCGGATGTGACCATCCGCTGCGCCGATGGGTACACACGGTGGGGGGGCGCCGAAAACCCTGCGCTATACTCTCGCCTCGGCTGAGCGGCCTGAACGCTCTGACGCCACGCCGCGTGATACCCAGGGACCCATGTCCGAGATCCTGACCGAATCGTTCTGCGAACGGTGCGGCACACGCTACACGTTCGAATCCGCTCGCCCGAAGGTCCGGCTCAAGGGCGTCAAGGTCCTGTCGCGCGGCCTGAAGAACTTCGTCTTGTCCGACGACACCACGATGGACGAGGCGATGGCCGCGGCTCGCAGTGAGACCGACCGCGAATCGACGGTCCACCAGCTCGACGCCTTCCACAAGACGTTCAACTTCTGCATGTCGTGCCGGCAATACACCTGCCCGAACTGCTGGAACGAGGTCGAGGCTCGCTGCCAGTCGTGCGCGCCACTCCCTGGCCAGGAGACCGTTGCCGCCCCGGCGTTCGAGCCGCCCGTGTTTCCGGGCCTCGTCCCCCTGGCCGCGCCGGCCACCCTTGCCGAACCGGCCTCCAACGGCGCGAACGGCCACGTCGAGCTGACGGCCGACGAACTGACGAAGACCTGGACGGCGCCTGCGCCCACGGCCGATGCGACGGCCGCCGATGCCCCGTGGCCGGAGGTCGGTGCCGATCCGGCGTCACTGGCCACGAACCAGACGGCAGACCTGCTCGAGCGCTTCCGGCCGGGCCAGAATCTCGATGCGGCACTGGCCGCGTTCGAGCGTGAGCGCTCGACCGTCGAGCCCGAGGCGGCCGTCGAGCCCAGGAGGCGGCCGAAGCCACGCCACTCGACATCGGGGTCCAGGCGCCGCCGGATGCCGCCGTCGTCGAACCCGAGACTGTCGCGGAGGCGCCCGTCGAGACCATCGCCGCCGGCGCCCAGCCCGAACCGACTGACGAGGACGCCCGTTCGACCGAACCCGAGGCGCCAGCCGAGGACGTGGTGGCGGCCGAGACCTTCGTGGCAGAAGCGCCGGCGGTGCCCGACGGCCCCGCGATCGAAGTGCCATCCGAGATCGAGCCCGAACCGGTCGCCACGGCGCGGGAAGACGCGGAGCCGCCGTCGCCGGCAGCCGCGGACATGGTCGAGCAGCCCACCTGGCGGATCACCGCACCCGACACGGACGCACCGGAGGCTGGTGCGCCGGCACGCCCGGATAGCGGCGTCCCGGCCCGGCCGGCCGGCCCGTCCGTGCCACCCACCGAGCCACAATGGCCGATCCGGCCCGAGTGGCCGGCGCCGCAGGCCTCGGCCGGCCTCCCGTTCCTGGGCCGACACGCTCAGCCGGGCGGCGGCATCGACTCCCTGTGGGCCGCCTCGAACCGCGAGCTGGTGACGACGCCACCGACGCCCGGCCGATCGACGAACGGGATCCTGCCCTGCATCAGCTGCGGCCTGTCACTTTCCGCGAACGCCCGGTTCTGCCGGCGCTGCGGCACGCTCCAGGGCGGCTGACCCCCGCGTCCGCGGACCGCCCGACGATTCGCTCCTGACTCGCACCCAGGCCGCGCCGAGCAACAGCACCTGGAAGCTGAGCGACAGCCACGCCAGCGTGACGAAGGCCGTAGCGAGTGAGCCGGCCAGCACCTGCGCGCCGACCAGACGAGGCACCAGGAACACGAACCCCTGGCTCAGGACCACGAGCGTCGCGCCGACCGCGGCAGCCGGAATGCCGGCCGCCTTCCAGCTGGGCGCCCTCGGCGGCACCCGGCGATAGACGAGCAGGACGACCAGACCGGCCAGCACCAGGAGCACGATCGGCGAGTCGAGCAACCCGGCCAGGACCGCGACCGGCACCGCGTACGTGGCCCCCATCGCGTCCAGCGCGAGCACGAACGAGGCGATCACCGTCAGACCGGCGATCAGGCCGACCATGACGGCGAGCGCGAGAAACCCGCGGGCGGTCCGGACGAGCGATGAGCGCTCCGGCTCGTCCGAGAAGATCCGAGCGATCGCGACGTCCAGCACGCCGTAGAACCGGCTGACCGTCCAGACCACGCCGACCGCGCCGACGATCGAGGTCAGTGCCGCGCCGTCGGACAGGGCCCCGACGGAATCCCGCGCCACCTCCGCCATCGGAGGAACGGCGACGACGAGGGTCGCGATGATCCGATCGCGCGCGGTACTGTCGCCCGCCACCCAGCCCACCAGCCCGAGCACGAGGAGCAGCGCAGGCAGCAGTGCGAACAGCGCCGAGAAGGCGAGTCCCTGCGCCAGCAACCCGCCCGCCGCGCGACCGTAGATGTCCAGCGGCGCCCGGACAGCCACCACCACCGGCAGCTCCAGGATGCGGGACAGGATCGCCCTCGGGTGCATCGACGGCGAGGTCAGCCCTCGAGGTCGTCGAACAGGACGGGCTGGAGATCCGCGGCTCGCACACGCCGAGGTGCGGCGACGAGCGCCCGGATCTCACCGCGCCGCACGAACCGCCGGCCACCGAGCTTGATGCTCTGGAGCCGGCCGGCTCGCGCCCACCCGCCGATCGTGGCTGCCGTGAAGTGGACATTCGTGGCCGCCAGGACCTCAACAGCCTCGGCCAGGGTGATCCAATCGGTCGCGGCAGCCATGCGGGTCAGTCCGGCTTGCCGGTCGTGCCGGTCGTGCCGGTCCCGGCCGGCTTGGCTGCCGTGGCGGTGGTGGACCCGGCGGACGCGGCGGAGTCGGAGCCGTTGCCCCCGACGTCGCTCCGGGCGCCGCTGTCGCCCTTGTCTCCCTTGGCGCTGCCCTCCCCGGAGACGCCCTCCCCGGAGACGCCCTCGCCCGAGGCCTTCGACGCGCCGGGCGTCGCCGTGGCCCGGCGGTCCCGCTTCGCCCAGCCGGTGCCCTTGAAATGGACGGCCGGAGCGGCAATCGCCTTGCGGATCGGGCCCTTGCCGCAGATCGGGCAGATCGTCGGTCCCTCGACATGGACGCCGTGAACCACCTCGAACCGCCGGCCGCAGGCCGAGCAGTCGTAGTCGTAGAGCGGCACGGACCGGGTCGCCTTCAGCCGCGGAGCAGGCGCATGCCGCACTTCGGGCAGTAGAACGCCCGCTCGTGGGCGGACGCAAACCCGCAATGCGCGCAGACCAGCCCGCCGCGACCGGCCGCCGGGACAGGCCGCTCGATGTTCGTCAGGCCGAGGGCGTACTGGCTGGCGAGGATGTTGTTGAGCAGCCCGGCCAGCAGCTTCGCCCCGATCCGGTCGGTGTCGCCACGGACGCCCTTGCCGCCCCAGCCGACGACCGCTCGGCAGATCATGTCGCCGGTCGCCTCGTCCCAGTGCGCGGCGACGCCGCCGACGATCGCGTTGTACTCCGGGTAGCCCGCGGTGTCGACCTCGCCGTCGAGCAGAGCACACACGAACGTGTCGAAGGCGAGGTCCACCGCGTCGATCGACTCGAGGACCATCAGCGCGTGCCGGGTGATCGGCGAATGGACGTGATGGGCGTTCAGCCACTGCATCGCCTCGGAGGGCATCACGATCGTGGGCGTCGCCTGGCTGTACTCGATCGGGAGCGGCTCCACGATCTCGACGTCGGAGCGCGCCAGCCCGAGCAGCATGCCAGGCAGTTCGCGGACGGCCGCCGGCCCGGCCTTCATCCGAACGCCTTCGCTGCTCTTGCCCGCGTAGTAGAGCTTGAGCTGGTGATCCTGGGCGACCACCTCCTCGGGCATCAGGCCGTTCGAGGTCTTGGCGGGCTCCCGGGCCGCCGGCTCAGCCTGGCTCCGGCGCTTCAGGAATTCAAGCGGCACGTGCTGGCTCCAAGCAACGAGTCCAGTTGAGTGACCGACATCGTAGCAGGGGCGTCATCTCAATCGTCGGCGACGGCCTCCAGGATCCGGGCTTCGTCGGCCTCGAGCGCGACGTCTCCGCCGGCCAGGCGGCTCCCGGCCGCCGGGATCTCGCCACCCGTCGACAGCAGCAGCTGCCAGGTCGTGCCGGCGGGTGCGTCCGGAACCTGCCAGACGGCAGCCTCGCGCGACAGATTGAGGACGACAAGGAGCGTCTGGTCGGGCGTCGTCCGGGTATACGCCACGACGGGAGCACCGGCCGCCGGCAGCAGTCCGAGGCCGCCGACCTGGAGCGCCGGCGTCGCGGCCCGGAGCGCCGTCAGGCGGCGATACAGGGCCAGCACCGATCCCGGATCGTCCGATTGCGCGGCCACGTTCCTCGTCGCCGAATCCGATCCGGTGCGCAGCCAGGGCTTGCCCGTCGTGAACCCGGCGCCGGGGCCGTCCGACCAGGGCATCGGCGTCCGGCACCTCGACCGATCCCACCAGGCGAAGTCGGGGCCTACTCGCGCGGCGGGTGGGTCGACGCTCTCGTCGGGCGGGATCTCGACGTCCTCCATGCCGATCTCCTCGCCGTAGTAGATGAACGGGGTGCCGCGGACGGTCAGGAGCAGCACGGCGGCCGCCTTGGCCACCGCGTCGCGCTCGTGCCCGGCCACGGAGGCGACGAGGCGGGAGGCGTGCCGGGACTGGTCGTGGTTCGACAGGACGACGGTCGGCCAGCGATCGTCCCCGAACACCGCGTCGCGGCGAGCCAGCGCCGCGTTGACCGCCGCGGCGGTCCATTGCGTCCCGAGCAGCTCCCAGTCGAAGACGAGGTGACGCGGTGCGGTGAGCTCGGCGGCCTGCTCGATCTGGCCGTCGAACAGCTCGCCGACGGTCATCCGGCCGGGGTAGCTGTCCACCATCGCCCGGAAGCGCCCGATGAGGTCCTTGAGGTCCGGCTGGTCGCGATCGTATCGATGGACCTGGCGCGCCCAGGTCGACGTCCCCGGGCGACTCGGGTTCGACGGCAGGCCCGGATGCTTGAGGAAGGCGTTGAAGACATCGAGCCGGAACCCGTCGACGCCGCGCTCGAGCCAGCGCCGGACCATCGCGGACTGGGCGGCCTCGACGGCGGGGGTTCGCCAGTCCAGCTCCGGCTGCTCGGTCAGGAAGGTGTGGAAGTAGAACTGCTTTCGGCGTGGCTCCCATTGCCAGCCGGGCCCGCCGAAGTAGGACGTCCAGTTGTTGGGCGGCAGCGGGTCGCCGTCGGGGCCATAGCCGGCCGGATCGCGCCACAGGTACCAGTCCGCGAATGGGCCCGTCCGGCTCGACCGCGACGAGCGGAACCACGGGTGCTGATCGCTGGTGTGGTTGAGGACCAGGTCGAGGATGATCCGGATCCCGCGCCGATGGGCGTCGGCGATCAGCCGGTCGAAGTCGGCGTCGGTCCCGAACAACGGGTCGACCGAGCCGTGGTCGCTGACGTCATAGCCGAGGTCGAGGCCGGGCGACGGATAGACCGGCGACAGCCAGAGCGCATCCACGCCGAGGCCCGACCGGCCCAGGTAGTCGAGGTGCTCGAGGATGCCTCGGAGGTCGCCGACGCCGTCGCCGTCGCTGTCGGCGAAGCTGCGCGGATAGACCTGGTAGACCACGCCACGCTGCCACCAGTCGTCGCCGAAGCGCGGCGATTGCACGGCGATTGCATGGCCGGCGTGAATCATGTGATCTCCCTGACATACACCGACGCGAATGATGGCGGTTCGGATTCCCGTCGGTCGCAGTTCGGACTTGACAAGCGGCCCTCGAGGCTGCATTGATACGCGTTACTGACGCGCGTTACTTTCGTGGAGGGAGGTGGTGCGTGACAGTCTCCACAAGCATTGCCGGCGGGTCAAGGGCCAGGTGAGGCGGATGGTGGAGCGCTGAGGAGGAGCGGCACCGAGCATGCCCAGACGACCGACCAGCGCCGACGTGGCGGCCGCTGCCGGGGTTTCGCGGACGACCGTGTCGTTCGTGCTCAACGAGCGGCAAGGGGTCAAGATCCCCGACGATACCCGCCGGCGGGTCCTCGCCGCGGCGGCCAAGCTCGACTACCACCCGAACTCGGTCGCCCGCCAGCTCGCGGGCGGCGCCAGCCGCGCATTCGGCCTGGTCCTGCGCCAGACCCCGGAGCAGGTGGCCAATGACGGCGTCCTGGCGGAGACGTTGCGCGGCCTGTCCGACGCGGCCCGGGCGGCCAACCATCGCGTGCTGGTCGAGACGCTGGCTCCGGCGGACGGGCACTACGCGAACCTGCTCCGCTCCGGGCGGACCGACGGGCTGATCGTGTCCGGTCCGCGCTACGACGACGTCGAGCTCGTGGAGCTCGTCCGTGACGGCTTTCCGGTCGTCATCCAGGGTTCGCAGCCCGGACTCGAGGTGCCCAGCGTCGACGTCGACAACGAGGCCGGCGCACGGATGGCCGTCGAGCACCTGCTGGCGCTCGGTCACCGCCGGATTGCCTGCATCACCAACGCCCCGCTCGCCTACACCGCCGCGTCCGAGCGGCTGACGGGCTACCGAGAGGCGCTCGCGGCGGCCGGGCTGCCCGACGATCCGGCCCTGATCGCCGAAGGCGCGTTCGATGCCTCCAGCGGCCACCGGGCGATCGCCGAGATCCTGGCCCGGACGACGCCCGACGCCATCTTCGTGGCCAGCGACGTGGTGGCCATCGGCGCCATCGCCGGGCTGCGCGACGCCGGCTTCAGCGTGCCGGGGAACGTCTCCGTAGTCGGCTTCGACGCCATCCCGCTGGCCGCCTATCTCGACCCGCCCCTGACCACCATCCGCCTGCCCGCGTACGACCTCGGTCTGGCGGCAGGACGGGCCATCCTCGAGCGGATCGCCGGCCGGCCGGTGGCCGCCCGGACCCTGCTCCCCACCGAACTCATCGTTCGAGCCTCCACCGCTCCGCGCCACGGCGCGGTCGGACGGCCCGCTTGACCACCCGGGCCAGCTGGCCCAGATCGCAGCGCCGGCCGAATGCCGGGCAGAAAGAGGAGAGCGCAATGGAGGACTCCTTCGTCCGGCGTCGGCGGCTCGTGGCGGGGCTGGTCGCGTCGGTACTCATCGTGGGGGCATGCTCGAGTGGCGGCGCGACCACGGCGCCGTCGGCCGAGGCGTCCGCCGCGGCGCCGTCGGCCGAGGCCTCGACCGCCGGCGAGAGCGCCGCCCCGTCGTCGGGCGGCCAGCTCGGCGGCACGGTCAGCGTGATCGGGACGTGGACCGGATCCGAGCAGGATTCGTTCATGGCGATGGTCGCTCCGTGGGAGC
The DNA here is from genome assembly GCA_963806175.1 of uncultured Chloroflexia bacterium. Taxonomy (GTDB): domain Bacteria; phylum Chloroflexota; class Limnocylindria; order Limnocylindrales; family CSP1-4; genus SPCO01. Next base: position 737,014 of record CAWDXA010000011.1, on the reverse strand, counting down.
AGCAGACCGGCGCCAAGGTCCAGTACACCGGCACCCGCGACATCAACGCGGTCCTGTCGACCGGCGTGCAGTCCGGCCTCCTGCCGGATCTCGCCGGCCTGCCGGGACCCGGCCAGATGGCCGAGTACTACCAGGCGGGCGCCCTGAAGGCGCTCGACGACACGCTCGACCTGAGCACCTACAAGTCGCAGACCTCGCCCGGCCTGGTCGATCTCGGGACGATCGACGGCAAGGTCACGGGCATCTTCATCAAGGCCGACATCAAGGGACTGTTCTGGTACAACAAGGACGTCTACAAGGCCGGCGACCCGACGAGCTACGACGACCTGCTGGCCAAGGGCAAGCAGACCGCCGCGAGCATCGGCGGCGATGCCGCGACCTTCTGCATCGGGCTCGAATTGGGCGCGGCGACCGGCTGGCCGGCCACCGACTGGATCGAGGGCTTCGTGCTCCACCAGAGCGGTCCCGATGTCTACGACAAGTGGATCGCCGGTCAGCAGAAATGGTCCTCGCCGGAGATCAAGCAGGCCTTCCAGTCCTTCGGTGACGCCGTCGCCAATGCGTTCGGTGGCTCCAAGAACGTCCTCGCCACGAACTTCGTCGCATCGGGCGACCATCTCTTCTCCAACCCACCCGGCTGCGTCTTCGTGAACCTCGCGACGTTCATCACGGACGCCTTCCAGAAGACCGGCGGCGCGAAGCCGGACCAGTTCGACTTCTTCCCGTTCCCGGACATCAACCCGGCCTACGCCGGGGCCGTCGAAGGCTCCGGCGACCTGTTCGGCATGTTCAATGACACGCCGCAGGCCAAGTCCCTGATCGCCTACCTGGCGACTCCCGAAGCCCAGTCCATCTGGGTCGGTCGCGGCGGCGCGCTGTCGGCGAACAGCCAGGTCACCAACTATCCGAACGACATCCTCAAGAAGGCCGCGAGCGACCTCGCCGCAGCCAAGCTCTTCCGGTTCGACGCCTCGGACAACATGCCGCAGGCCATGAACGATGCGTTCTTCAAGGCCATCGTCGACTACACCCAGGACCCCTCCAAGCTGGATTCGGTCCTGTCCGACCTCGACAACGTCCAGTCCTCCGCCTACGGCGGCTGACCCGGACATCTCGATCTAGACCGGCCGGAGCGGGGCGTCCCGCTCCGGCCGCCAGCACGACCGGGAGATCCCATGGATCCTAGGCTCATCACCGCGATCATCGTCCTGGTGGGTGTGCCGGCCACGGTGATCGGCTACGTGTTCCTCGTGGAGCAGGTACTGCGCCTGGTTCCGGGAAAACGGCAGGCCGCCGTCCGACCCTGGCTGTGGCTCCTGCCGGCCCTCCTGTTCCTGTTCGTGTTCCTCGTCTACCCGACCCTCAACACGATCGTCCTGAGCTTCGAGAACAAGTTCCAGAAGGAGTTCGTCGGGCTCGACAACTACGTCTACTTCTTCACCAACCCGAACACGCTGATCTCGCTTCGCAACAACGTCATCTGGCTGGTGCTGCTGACGTTCCTGACCGTCGGCGGCGGGCTGATCATCGCGATCCTGGTCGACCGGGTCCGCTACGAGTCGATCGCCAAGTCGGTCGTGTTCGTGCCGCTGGCCATCAGCTTCGTCGGCGCCGCGATCATCTGGAAGTTCATGTATGACTACCAGCCGCCGGGACACCCCCAGACCGGGTTGCTCAACGCCGGCGTGACGGGGCTCGGATTCCAGCCGATCACCTGGATCCAGGACGCGCCGCTCAACACGATCGCCCTGATCGTCGTGGCCGCCTGGACGTGGACCGGTTTCTGCATGGTCATCCTGTCCGCCGCGCTCAAGGGCATCAGCGCCGAGCTGCTGGAGGCCGCTCGCGTGGACGGGGCGACGGAGATCCAGGTCTTCCGGGCCATCACCTTCCCCCTGCTCCTGCCGACGATCGCGGTGGTGTCGACGACGATGATCATCACGGCGCTCAAGGCGTTCGACATCGTGTACGTGATGACCAGTGGCAACTACGACACGAACGTGATCGCCAACCAGATGTACAAGGAGCTGTTCACCAACTCCCAGCCCGGTCGCGCCAGTGCGATCGCGGTGATCCTGCTGTTGCTGATCATCCCGATCATGGCCATCAACATCCGGCGATTCCGCCAGCAGGAGGCCATCCGATGACCGCCGCCGCCGTTCCGGGCGCGTCCGCCCTGACTCGAGCCACGCGGCGCCGGTCGCGGCCGAGCCGTCGCGTGGTCCTCAACGTCGTGGTCATCGCGATCATGGCGCTGTGGCTGCTGCCGACCTTCGGGCTGCTGGTCAACTCGGTGAGGCCCGCCCAGGCCGTCGCCTCGTCGGGCTGGTGGACCGGGCTTCTCCCGCCCTACAACTTCACGCTCGAGAACTACGAGCAGGTACTGAGCCGGGGCGGCATGAGCCAAGCCTTCGTCAACAGCCTGCTGATCACGATCCCGTCAACGATCATCCCGATCGCCGTCGCCGCCTTCGCCGCCTATGCGTTCTCGTGGATGAAGTTCCCCGGGCGCGACATCCTCTTTGTCGCGATCATCGGCCTGCTGGTCATCCCGCTCCAGACGACCTTCGTGCCGCTGCTCAACCTGCTCGGGCCGAAGGGCATCCATCTGCTGGGCGCCGGCCCCGGAGCCTTCGTGGCCGTCTGGATGGCGCACACCGGCTACGGCTTGCCGTTCGCCATCTACCTGTTGCGCAACTACATGGGCGGGTTGCCACGCGAGGTCTTCGAATCGGCCTCCATCGACGGCGCCGGCCATGCCACCGCCTTCTTCCGGCTGGCGATCCCGATGAGCGTCCCGGCCATCGCGGCCCTCGTCATCTTCCAGTTCCTGTTCGTGTGGAACGACCTGCTGGTGGCGCTGATGTTCATCGGCGCGGCCAACGCCCCCAACCTGCCGCTGACCATGGCGGTCGCCAGCCTGGCGACGTCGCTCGGCGGCGACTGGCAGCTGCTGATGGCGGCGGCCTTCATCTCGATGGCCCTGCCGCTGATCGTCTTCTTCGCCCTGCAGCGCTACTTCGTGCGCGGCATCACCGGCGGAGCCGTCAAGGGTTGATCGATCCGGGTCAAGACGGGCGGGCGCCATCCTCCGGCCCGCCCGTCACCGCCCTCCCTGGCCAGCGCCAGCGGACCTCGTCATCCTCCTGAACACCGCGCGCGCGGCCCTCGTCGCCTCGGAACTGCAGGAAGCCGTCGGCGAACTGGACGCCCGGACGGGCGGCACGCCGACTCCAGGTCTGAACGAGGAGGCCCATGCCGCCAGCGATCAGGGCCGCCTGCCAGCCGACGAGGGCGAACAGCGGCACCCCCGGCAGCAGCGACCAGAGGAGCGCGCCAAGCACGTCGGCGAGCGGCGGCAGCGCGACGCTGGGTCGGTCGCGATCCTCGGCCAGGAGCTCCATGGCGCCGTCGTCGAGACTGGACGCATGGAGATGCGCAGCCGCCGGCGCGAGCCGCTCGCGAGCAACGGCAATCGGTCGCCCTGATTCGCGTGAATCCATCGGTTCCATGGCCCTGCCGGGTCCTGTGGATCGATCCGATCGAGGCCACCAGTATATAGATCCCGGGTCCGCGGCCCCAGCGGAGGGAGGGAGCGGGCCGGGCCGTTTCAGCGACCCGGCGGGTCGTCCGTTTGGCGACCCGGCGGCTCAACGGCCGAGGCGCTCGCGGAGCCGCTCGACCTGGTCGGCCAGCTCGGCCTCGCGCGCCCGTGCGCCACCGACGATCGCAGCCGGCGCGCGGTCGACGAACGAGGCATTGGCCAGTCGCTCGCGCGCGGCCACCAGCCAGCCCTCGGCCTCCGCCAGTTCGCGCTCGAGCCGTGACCGGTCCAGGTCGGCCGAATCGCCGGCCCCTCCTCCCTTGGGGACGAGCGTCCGAACGTGCGCCTCGATCTCGCCGGAGATCACGGCCAGGTCGCCGGACTTGCCCGCCGCCAACAGGGCCTCGCGGGTCAGCTCGCGTTCCAGCGGCCGGGCCCGGGCGAGCCGGGCGAGCGCGGGGCGGAGCGCCTCGAACGTCGGGCCCATGCCGACGGGGACGACCACGTCGACCGGGAGCCAGGCGCCCGGTTCGACTCGCGCCTCGGCGCGGGCATTGCGGATCGCTCCGACCAGCTCGATCACCGCACGAACCTCGGACTCCGCCTGCGCGTCGCGGACCCCCGCCCCGGGCCAGCGAGCCACGATGAGCAGGGCCGGGTCCGACGGGCGATGGGGCAGGTGCTCCCATAGCGCCTCCGTGACGAAGGGCATGACCGGGTGGAGCAGGCGCAGGTAGGTGTCGAGGACCTCGACCAGCGTCCACCAGATCGCTTCGCGGGCCTCGGGCGCCAGGTCCTGGTCTGCAAGGTGGACTTTGGCCAGCTCCAGGCCCCAGTCGCAGTACTCGCTCCAGATGGCGTCGTAGAGCAGGCGCGTCACCTCGCCGAAGGCGTACTCGGCCATCGCAGCGTCGACGGCCGTGACCGTGGCCGCGGCCCGCGACCGGAGCCAGCGCTCCGCCGGTCCGAGGTATCGATCATCGGGCGGGCGCCGCTCAGCGTCCTGGGGGATCGTCGAAGGGCGGGCGCCGATGACGAAGCGCGTCGCATTCCAGAGCTTGTTGGCGAAGTTGCGGGCGTGCTCGAGCCTGGTCGTCCCGAAGCGCTGGTCGTTGCCGGGCGTCGCGCCATGGATGACCGCGAAGCGGAGGGCGTCGGCGCCCGACTCGTCGATCGCGCCGAGGGGATCGACGACGTTGCCCCTGGTCTTGGACATCTTCTGGCCTTCCGGGTCGCGGATCAACCCGGACAGATAGACGGTGTGGAAGGGCTCCGACCCGGTCAGCTCGAGACCGAGCATCATCATCCGGGCGACCCAGAAGAAGATGATGTCGTAGCCGGTCTCCATCACCGATGTCGGGTAGTAGGTGGCCAGGTCAGGGGTCGGATCGGGCCAGCCCAGCGTCGAGAACGGCCACAGCCCCGAGCTGAACCAGGTGTCGAAGATGTCCGGGTCCTGGCGGAGCTCGCCGGCCGGCCGGCCGCACACCTCGCACGCGTCCGGACCGCCTTCGGCCGAGGACACCGTGACGTGGCCGTCCGGGCAGTACCAGGCCGGAATCCGGTGGCCCCACCACAGCTGTCGCGAGACGTTCCAGTCGCGGATCGTGGTCAGCCAGTGCTCCCACGTCTTCTCGAATCGCTCGGGCAGGATCCGGGTCCGTCCGCTTCGGGTCGCCTCGAGGGCGCGCTCGGCGAGCGGTGCCGTCCGGATGAACCACTGCGTCTTGAGACGCGGCTCGATGATGTCGTTGCTGCGCTGGCAGTGCCCGATGACCATCTCGTGCGCGTTCGAGCCGGCGAGGTCGCCGCGTGCCTCGAGGTCCGCCACGATCGCAGCGCGTGCGGCGAAGCGATCGAGGCCGTCGTAGGCCGTGCCCGTCCCCAGGACCGTCGCGTCGTCGCCCAGGACCGTGAGCTGCGGCAAGCCGTGACGCAGCCCGGTGGCGTGGTCGTCGTGGTCGTGACCGGGCGTGATCTTGACGGCCCCGGTTCCGAACGCGCGGTCGACGACCTCGTCGGCGACGATCGGGACGTCGCGCTCGACGAAGGGGATCCGGACGAAGCGGCCGACCATGGCCGCGTAGCGGGAGTCGTCCGGATGGACGGCGACGGCGGTGTCGCCGAGGATCGTTTCCGGCCGGGTGGTCGCGACGTCGATCGTGGCCGCCGGATCCGGCAGGCCCGTCGCCGGGTCGATGAGGTGGTAGCGGACGGTCCACAACGTGCCCGTCTCCGGCGTCGGCACCACCTCGAGATCGCTCACGCTGGTCCGGCAACCCGGGCACCAGTTGACGAGCGCCTCGGTGCGGTAGGCGAGGCCGGCCCGGTAGAGGCGTTCGAAGGCCGTGCGGACCGCCTTGGCCGAGACGGTATCCATCGTGAACCTGAGCCGTTCCCAGTCGGCGGACGCCCCGACCCGTCGCTGCTGCCCGAGCATCACGCCGCGGGTGGTCTCGACGAAGGTCGCCATCCGCTCGAGGTAGCGCTCGCGGCCGAGGCTCTGGCGGCTCTCCCCTTCCCTCGCGAGGATCCCGTCGAGCACGAACTGGGCCGCGATCGACGCGTGGTCCAGCCCGGGCAGGAAGAGCGCACGCTGGCCGCGCATCCGGGCGTGGCGGATCATCAGGTCCTCGACCGCGGTGCGCTGGGCATGGCCGAGATGGAGCGAGCCGGTCACGTTCGGTGGCGGCTGGATGATCGTGAACGGTGGCAGGCCCGGATCAGCCGTCGAGCCGGCCCCGTCCGGGGCGAACACGTCGGCCGCCATCCAGCGGTCGTAGATCGCGCCTTCGACGTCTCGCGGTGTGTACGCCTTGGGTAGGTCCGGCATCTTCGCTCCGAGAATCACGTGACCCGCTCGTCCAGCGGACGAACGGGTCGTGGTACCACCTGCTGGTTCGGCACCGGTGCCGCGCCGCTCATCGCGAGGCGGCCGCCTCATCCGGCGCCCTCTCGACGCGCTATCGGGCGTCTCCCGCACGGCTCGCGAGCGACCTTCACGCCGGCCTGCCCGCGCGGCTCGCACCGTCCCGCGCTCGCTCCGTGGCCGTTCCCGGACGCTACTCCTCTCGGTCGTCGCCGTGAGACCGGGAGTCTAGCACGCAGGCCGGCAGACTTCGGGCGCGGCGCTGACCGGGCCCACCGGAATCAGCCGCTGGCGAGCTCCAGGCGGAGGAAACCCGGATCCTCGAGCCGGCGCCGGACGTCGCCGAGGAAGCGGGCGCCGAGCTCCCCGTCGACCAGGCGATGATCCGCCGACAGCGTGAGCCGCATGATCGACCGAACGGCGATCCCACCCTCCAACGCGACCGGCGTCGGGATCGCGCTGGCCACCGCGAGGATGGCCGCCTCACCGGGGTTGATGATCGCGCTGAAGGCGTCGACGCCGTACATCCCGAGGTTCGACACCGTGAAGGTGCTGCCCGCCAGGTCGTCGGGCCCGAGCGAGCCGTCTCGCGCCATCGACGCCAACGCGGTCGCCCGGTCATGCAGCCCGTGAACGCCCAGGTGGTCGGCATCCTGGATGACCGGCACCACCAGCCCGCCGGGCAGCGCCACCGCGAGCCCGAGGTGGATCCGCCGCCGGCGCCAGACCATCGACCCGTCCGTCCGGGCGTTGACGTCGGGAAAGTCGACCAGGCTCCGGGCGACGGCGGCAAGGACGAAGTCGGTAATGCTGAGGTGGGTTCCCGCCACCTTCAGCTCCTCGCGGATCGCCTGCAACCGGGTGACGTCGACGGCCACGGTCACGGTGAACTGCGGGATCGTCGTGTGGCTGAGGGTCAGTCGCTCCGCGATCACGCGTCGCATCCGCGACAGCGGCACGGGCGGCTCCTCGCCGGCGACGGCGGCGGACACGGCCGCCGGAGCGACGGGCGCGGGCGTCGCTTCCACCGGCGCGGATCCGGGCCCGGCCCTGGTGGCCGCATCGGTCGGGACGCGCGTCCCATGCACGGCCTCGACGTCGCGCTCGGTGATCCGGCCATCCGGCCCGCTGCCGACGATCGTGCGCGGGTCGAGCCCGAGCTCCACGGCCAGCCTGGCCGCGCGCGGGCTGATTGCCAGGCGCCCGCCGCGCGGTGCGTCCGCGGCCGAACCCTTGTTCGGCTCCGACGCCGGGGCCGGCCCGCGCGCGGTGACCGCGGCGTCGGGCGCTGCCTCCGAGACCACCGGCAGCGGCGCGCCGGGTCCGCCGGGCACCATCTCGCCGGGCTCGCCGACATACGCACACACCGTATTGACGGGCACGGTCTCGCCCTCGGCCACGACCCGTGCCAGGAGCACCCCGGTTTCGAACGACTCGACGTCCATGTTCGACTTGTCGGTCTCGATCTCGAACAGGACGTCGCCCTTGCGGACCGCGTCGCCGACGTCCTTGTGCCACGACACCAGCTGGCACTCCTCGGTCATCTGGCCGGGCTTGGGCATGAGGATGGGATGGACCATCGGGTGCCTCCTAGACCAGGGCCTGGACGGCCTTCACGATATCGTCGGCCGACGGCAGGAACGCCCGTTCCAGGCTCTCGGCCTGCGGCGAGATCCCGTTTGCCGCGCCGATCCGGCCGACCGGGCCGTCGAGCGCGTCGAACGCCTCCGACTGGATCCGCGCGACGATCTCGTTGACGAAGCTCCCGACCAGCACGGCCTGGCTGGCGACGACACATCGGCCGGTCTTCCGAACCGATGCCAGGACGGTCTCCATGTCGAGCGGGACCAGGCTCCGAAGGTCGATCACCTCGAGCGAGACCCCGTGACCGGCCTCGAGGGTCTCGGCGGCGGCCAGCGCGTCGAGGACCGCGGGGCCCCAGGCGACGACCGTCGCGTCGGTCCCCTCGCGCGCGAGTCGTGCCCGGCCGAACGGGACGAGATGCTCGCCCTCGGGGACGATGCCCTTGGTCGGGTAGAGGGCCTGGCTCTCCACGAACAGGACCGGGTTGTTCGTCCGGATCGAGGCCTTCAGGAGCCCCTTGGCATCTGCCGGTGTCGCCGGGTAGACGACGTAGAGGCCCGGGATGTGGGTGAACAGGCTCTCGAGCGACTGCGAGTGCTGCCCCCCGTAGCCCTTGCCCGCGCCGACCGACGCCCGGATCACGAGCGGGACCTCGACCTGGGCGCCGCTCATGTAGTGCCACTTGCCGGCCTGGTTCGCGATCTGGTCGGAGGCCATCAGGGCGAAGTCCATGTACATCAGCTCCACGACCGGTCGCAACCCGACGATCGCCGCGCCCACGGCCGTTCCGCAGATACACGCCTCCGAGATCGGCGTGTTGAAGACGCGATCACGCCCGAAGGCCTCGAGCAGCCCCTTCGTGAGCTTGAACGCGCCACCATAGTCGGCGACGTCCTCGCCGTAGAGCATGACCCGGCGGTCACGGAGCATCTCCTCGACGAGCGCCTCGCGCAGCGCGTCCCTGTAGCTGATCGCCCCGTCCGGGCCGCGCTTCGCGACCGGGGGGTCGGCCTGGGTGACGACGGTGGCCGCGCCGGCGGGCACGGAGTCGGCGGTCGTGTCCGTGTAGAGGTAGTCGAGCACGGCGGCCGCATCGGGATCGGTCGCCTGGGAGGCCCGGACCGCCGCCCGTGCGTTGCGCTCGACGGCACGCGTCACGATCGCCGCGATCGCCGCCTCGTCGGCGACGCCGCACGCGATCAGCTGCCGCGTCAGTCGGTCGATCGGGTCGACCGCCCGCCAGGCCGCCTCCTCCTCTCGAGTCCGGTACTCGTTCCTCGGATCCGACAGCGAGTGGCCGTAGTAGCGGTAGGTGCTCGCCTCGATGAGGACCGGGCCGTCACCGTCGCGGCAGCGAGCGGCCGCGCGCCGGATCGCGTCGTGGACGGCGAGGACGTCCATCCCGTTCACGACCTCGGCGTGCATGTTGTCCTGGGCGAAGCCCGCCCCCCGGCGGGCCAGGTGGCGGACGCCCATGACCTCCTCGTCGGTTCGGTGGGTCATGCCGTAGTGATTGTTCTGGATGAAGTAGATCACCGGCAGGCCGTAGGCCCGGTCGCCTGCCAGGTGGTTCGTCCACTGGTCCTGGGACGCCCAGTTGAGCGATTCCAGGACCACCCCGTTGGCGAACGCGCCATCGCCGACGAAGCAGCAGACGACGCGGTCGGTGCCCTCGTAGCGAGCGGCCATCGCGGCACCGGTGGCGATCGGCACGCTGCCGCCGACAATGGCGTTCGCCCCGAGGTGCCCGGTCGAGAAGTCGCCGATGTGCATCCCGCCGCCGCGGCCGTGGCAGTAGCCCTCCTCCTTGCCGAACAGCTCGGCGATCGTGCGATAGAGGTGCTCCTCGAGGGCCGCCTCGAGGAGGGCCTCGCGCGTCTCGCCGGGTGCCGCCGGAACGCGGGCGCGGAGTTGCTCGATGGTCATCCGGCGGATCGCGGCATAGCCCTTGGCGACGGCGTCACCGTGACCCCGGTGCGAGCTCGTGATCTGGTCATCCGACCGTAATGCCGAGGCCCCGCCGACCGCCGCGCCCTCCTGGCCGATCGACACATGGGTCGGGCCGCGGTAGTCGTAGCCGGGCAAGGCATCGTAGCCGCCGGACCGGAGCCGGACGATCATCTCCTCGAGCTCGCGGATGGCCAGCATGTCGTCGAGCAGGTCGAGCGCGTCGCTCCGGGTCACCCCGCCCGCCGCGAGTTCGGTCGCCAGGTCGCCCGTGTACGCGAACCCGGAGATCGTCCCGCACGGTTCCTCGAACGGCGCGAAATCGGGTCGCGCGTCACTGCGATAGCTGGACTCCGCGGCCATGACATTCCTCCGACCGTCGATCCCTGACACGTGGCCCTCGCCGAGCGATTGACCCGCAGGTTCCCGTCGCGTATTCTCGATAATCGATGATAACCGAGACAGAGGTGCGCCGCATGAGCCAGCTTGATCCCTTCCGGCTCGACGGCCGCACCGCCCTGGTCGCCGGCGGCGGGGGCGCCATCGGATCGTCGCTGGCCCTCGCCCTGGCCGGCGCCGGTGCGAACGTGGCGATCGTCGACCAGTCCGACGAACGCACGCAGGCCGCTGCCGAGCAGCTTCGTGCCCTCGGTGGCGGCAGCCTCGCGCTCTCGGCGGACCTCACCGCGGAATCCGATGCCGAGCGAGTCGTCGCCGCGACCGTCGACCGGTTCGGAGGGCTGGACATCCTGGTCAATGCCGTGGGCGGTGGCGCGGGCAAGGTCCTGTTCGACGCGGAGGCCTACCCGCGGGACGCCTGGGACTGGATCTACGAGCTCAACGTCCGGAGCACGCTGGTCGCCACGCAGGCGGCGGTCAAGGCCATGATCGCCGGCGGACGCGGCGGACGCGTCCTCAACATCAGCTCCGTCCGTGCCACGCTGGGGATCAATGCCGGCTACTCGGCGTACGTGGCGGCCAAGGGCGCCATCAGCTCGCTGACCCGCCAATGGGCCACCGAGTGGGCGAAGCACGGCATCACGGTCAATGCGATCGCCCCGACCTTCGTCGACACGCCGCAGGTCGCGATGCTGCTTGGCGACCCGGCCTTCAAGGCGTCCATCGTCAGCCGGATCCCGCTGGGTCGAGTCGGCGGAACGGAGGACCTCACCGGGCCGGCGCTCTTCTTCTGCTCCGACGCCTCGTCCTTCGTGACCGGGCAGATCCTCGGAATCGACGGCGGACTCACCGCCACCCAGTAGCGCCGATCACACCGAGACGCGGGCCGAGCTGCGCGACCCGTCGGTGTCGTCCCGCACGCCAGCCAATGGAGGTGCCACCGTGCCCGCGATGATGCAGGCGCTCGTCGTCCTCGAGCCCGATCGCCTCGAGATCCAGGAGGTTCCCGTCCCGAAGCCGGGCCTGAACGAGGTGCTCGCGAGGGTCAGGGCCGTCTCGATCTGCGGCACCGACGCGCATCTCATCCGGGGCGACTATCCAGGCTTCTGGCCGCCGGCCTTCCCGTTCATCCCGGGTCACGAATGGGCGGGCGAGATCGCTGCGCTCGGTCCGGGGGCGGAACGCTTTGGCTGGTCCGTCGGGGACCGGGTGGCCGGCACGTCGCACGACGCCTGCGGCGTCTGCCGCGAATGCGTCGAGGGCCGCTACAACCTGTGCGAGAACTACGGTGTGCCGGGTCTCCATCGCCAGTACGGCCACAGCATCCAGGGCGCCGACGCGACGTACGTCGTGCATGGCGTGAAGTGCATCTTCCGGCTGCCTGATGCACTGACCTTCGAGGACGGGGCCCTGATCGACCCCGCGTCGATCGCCCTTCACGTCGCGAACCGGGGCAACATCAGCCCGGGCGACACGGTGGCGATCACCGGCGCGGGCGCGATCGGACTGCTCGCCGGCGACGCCGCCCGGATCCGCGGCGCGGCCCGGGTCATCGTCGTCGGCCGCGGCCAACGCCTTGCCAAGGCCGCCACGCTGGGCTTCGAGACCGTCGACTCGACGGCCGGCGACCCGGTCGCCGCCGTGCGTGGCATGACCGACGGTCTCGGCGCCGACGTCGCGCTCGAGTGCGCCGGCGTGCCGGAGGTCATCGAATGGGCGCTCGAGATGCTGCGACGCGGCGGCCGCTGCGCGGTGGTGGGCATTCCCACCCAGGGGGTCGAGCTCGCGTTGCAGAAGCTCGTTCTCGACGAGCTCGAGCTGGTCGGCTCGCGAGCCTCGGCCGGCGAGATGCGCCGCGTCATCCCTCACGTGGAGCAGGGTCGGATGCGGGTTCGCGAGCTCGTCACCCACCGATTCGCCCTGGCCGACTACGCCGAGGCCCTGGCGACATTCAACGACCGGGCCAGCGGCGCGATCAAGATCGTCGTCGCGCCCTGATCCCACCCGTTCCCTGACGGGCGGCGGTTCAGACGCTGAGGTGCGGGCGGTCGAGTGCTGGGGCAGGTGCCGGTCGGGTGAACAGGATCGCCACGTTGAACCAGCCGAGACAGGCCCCGAGCAGGCCGGCCAGCGCGGCCCCGACGCCGGCGACGAGCGGGAGCAGCGCCGCGTCGACGTCCGGGCCGACCGCGGTCTCGAACGCGCCGGTGAACAGGACGCCGAGCGTCATCGAGATGCCGTTGAAGAACGGCAGGGTCCCCGTCCGCGTCGGGCCCATCCAGCGCATCGCGTAGATGAGGATGCAGAACCCCGCGAAGAACGAGACGAATGCCGCAACGTCGCCCGGGCTGACGAGCATGGCATCGGGGATCGCGCGTTCCAGGAGCGCGTTTGCGGTCGTGATCGCGGTCGCACCGGCGACCCCGATGAGATAGGCCGGGATGATCGTGCGAAGCACGGCCGGACGCGCGCCGAGCTGGAAGTACTCGGCCCACACGATGAAGGCGACCCACAGTGGCAGGTTGAAGTCCCCAAGCCACAACCCGAACGGAAGGCTCACCACGACCGTGACCGAGCTTGCCAGCCAGAGCGGGACCCGGTCCGTGGTCGTCGGCCCGTCCATGCCGACGTCTTCAGACGGCATCGGCCGCCCCCAGGACATACCCGCCGTCGACGTCGATCGCGGTCCCGGTCACCCACCGGCCGCCGGCGCCGCACAGCCAGGCGATCGCCTCGGCCACGTCGCACGGGTCGCCGACGGCGGACAGTGCCTGCTTGCCGAAGGTGATCCCGCCGGCGAACCTCGCCCGCTCGTCCTCCTCGGTCAGCCCGCGCAGTTCGGACGGGATGATCCCGGGACGGATGGTGTTGACCCGGATCCCGTCGCGGCCGAGATCGAGCGCGAGGGCCCGGCTCATCGCCTCCACCGCGCCCTTGCTGGCCACGTAGCCGAAGCGCCCGCGCGGGGGCCGGGAGACCACGGTCGATCCCAGGTTGACGACGGCACCGCGGCTCCGGCGGAGCTCCGGGAGGGCCGCCCGCGTGCACAGGAAGACGCTCGTGACGTTGGCCCGGAGCATTCCCTCGAAGTCGTCTTCGGCGAGCCGGTCGATGGGCGCCTGGACCTCGCTGCCCGCGTTGTTGACGAGCACGTCGATCCCGCCGAACGCTTCGACGGCGGCGGTCACCATCGCCCGCGCATCGGCGTCGCGGGTCACGTCGGCCCGGCAGGCCACCACCCGGCCCGGCGCGCCCTCGAGCTCATCGACCAGCCGCACCAGGCGATCGCCACGGCGGGCCGCCGCCAGGACGTGGGCCCCCCGCCCCGCCAGCAGGCGGACGGTCCAGGCTCCGAGGCCGCTCGACGCGCCGGTCACGACGACCCGGCGCCCGGCCAGCGCCGCCGCCATCAGGCCCGGCCGGCAGCGACTTCGTCCGCCCGATTCCGCCCGGCGAGGAGGATCAGCTCCTCGTGCAGCTCGAACCAGACGCCGTGGTAGCTGTCCACCCGCGGCGACGCGACAAACCGTTGATCCCCGCCCTGGGCCGCGGCGACGGCGCGGTCCAACCGCGTTCGGTAGATGCCGAGCCGTGGGAGGGCCGCCTCGAGCGGCCGCGCCCATGCGGCGGCATCCTGGTGCAGCGCCACGAGCTCGGCCAGGACACGGGCGTCGTACGCCGCGTCCGAATGGTCGTTGAAGGTCTGGGTTCCGTCGAGGGTGCGCATCTGCCACGCGGTGACGGTCTCCTTCATCCGGCCGTCGAGGGCGAGGAAGCCGTCGAGCGCGCCCTGGGCGGCACCGTCCCCGCAGCGCGCGGCATCGGCCGCGATCCGCTCCCGGCCAAGGGCCTTGCCGTCGGCGGTGAGGCGGAACGATCCCGCCGACAGCTCGACGAGGCCGTCGGCGACCAGCCGATCCAGGATCGCACTGACCTCCTCGGGCGTGGCAAGGAGCGCCGCGCCGGCCATCTCCGGGGTCGCATAGCCTTTCACCACCAGCGTCCGCACCAGCTCGTCTGCGCTGACGCCCGCCGATGCGACGTCGACCGCGGTCGCGGCCCCCGAGCCGGCCGGCAACGCGCTCCCGCCCACCGGGATCGCCAGCTCGGCCGCCCATGCCAGCAGCGTCGAAGCCTCGGGCACCACCACGCTCGCACCGGCAATGGCGCCGGCGAACACCTCGCCGCTGCCACCGTCGACGGTGATCGTGTCACCGGCCCGGAACGCCCGGCCGCCCATCGTAACGATCCCGTCGCCGACCTCGACCGCGGTGGCGCCGACGACCGCGGGGATCCCCCAGCCACGCGCCACCACCGCGGCGTGGCTGGCGAGGCCGCCGCTCGAGGTGAGGATCCCGACCGACCGGGCCATGCCGTGCACGTCGTCCGGCGAGGTCTCCGCCCGGACCAGGACGACCGCCCGCCCGGCGTCGGCCGCGGTCACGGCCGCTTCGGGTGACGTGGCGATCTCGCCGGATGCCACCCCGGGTGACGCCGGCAGGCCGGTGACCAGGACCGGCGTTCCGGGATCGCGCTCGGTAGCGACCTTCGGCGGGTTCGGCAGGATGTCGATCACCCGCCTGACGGCTTCCTCGCGGGTCAACGGGAAGTCCGGGGCCTCGGCCATGTCGAGTGCGATCCGGAGCGCGGCCTGCGGGCTGCGCTTCCCGACCCGGCACTGGAGCATCCACAGCTTGCCGTGCTCGATCGTGAACTCGATGTCGCAGAGGTCCCGGTGGTGGCGCTCCAGGCGATCCGCGTAGTCGCGCAGCTCGCGGCCGATGTCCGGCATCCGCTCGTCGAGGACGGCGATCGGTTCCGTCCGATGGGTCCCGGCCACGACGTCCTCGCCCTGCGCGTTGAACATGACGTCGCCGTACAGGACCGGCTCGCCGGTGGCCGGGTTGCGCGTGAACAGGACGCCCGTCCCCGAGTCGACGCTGCGGTTCCCGAAGACCATTGCCTGCACCGTGACGGCCGTGCCGAGATCGTCGGCGATCCCTTCGCGAGCCCGGTAGGTCCGCGCCCGGTCGCTGTTCCACGACCGGAAGACCGCCTCGACCGCGAGGCGGAGCTGGGTCCACGCGTCGTCCGGCACGTCGGCGACGCCCACCACATCCCGGAACATCGCCGTGAAGCGCTGGCGGCAGTTCCGCGCGAACTTCTCGCTGCCGGACGAGCCGGCCAGCCCGGCCGTCGTCGCGTCCGTCAGGCCCAGGTTCAGGATCGTGTCCATCATCCCGGGCATCGAGACCGGAGCGCCGGACCGAACGCTGACCAGGAGCGGCGTCCCCGGCCCGCCGAACGACTCATCCACCAGCCGCTCGATCCGGGTCATGTGCTCGCGGAGCTCGGCGTCCAGGCCGTCGGGCCAGCCATGCGCCAGGTATTCGGTACAGGCCGCGGTCGTGATCGTGAACGCCGGTGGCACGGGCAGGCCGAGGTCGCCGGCCATGACGGCCAGGTTGGCGGCCTTGCCGCCCAGGAGCCGCTTGACCTCGGCGAAGGGAAGGCCAGGGCGCTGATCGCAATCGTAGACGTAGCTCACGTGACGGCGTTCTCCTGCGCGCCGAGCCCGCGGGTCGCCAGGCGGGCGACCGCCCGTGACTCAGGGTGCGACGATGATCTTGATGGCCCCGCTGGCCGGGTCGTTGAACGTCGCCAGCGCCTGCTCATAGTCGGCCAGCGCGAACTGATGGGTCATCACGTCGCGGATCCGGATCCGGCCCTGCTCCACGAGTGGCATGACGTGCCGCATCTCGCCGGCCGTGGCCCGGCAGCCGACCAGCTCGAGTTCGTCGAGGACGAGCCGCTGCATGTCGATCTCCACGCCGGTCGTGGGAATGCCGACGGCCGCGCAGCGGCCACCGCGGCGGAGCATCCCGATCGCCATGGCGACGGTGGCCGGGACACCGGCACACTCGAGGACCACGTCCACGCCGAGACCGCCGGTCAGCGCCCGCACGGCGGCGACCGCATCGACCGACCCGCTGTCGACCGTCTCGAACCCGAGCTGCGCGGCCTTTGCCAGGCGCCCCGGGATCCGCTCGACGAGGATCACCCGGGCCGCTCCCCGGACGAGCGCCGCGTCGGCGGAGAGCAGGCCGATCGCCCCGGCGCCGGTGATCGCGACGATGTCGCCCGGCCGCACCCCGCCGCGGTTGGCGACATGGAGCGCGATGGACGCCGGATCAATCACGGCGCCTTCGGCGAACGAGAGACTCGCCGGCAGCCGGAAGACCGTCTTGATGCCCTGGACCACATAGGTCGCGTCGGCGCCCTGGACGTTGTGCCCGTACTGCTTGTGGAGCCCCGGCTTTCCGTAGTTCTCGCACAGGTTGTAGCGTCCCTCGACGCACTTCTGGCAGACGCCGCAGGCGTCGTGGGAGGTGCCCGCCACTCGATCCCCGACGGACCAGCCGTAGCCGGCGGCGCCCGGTCCGAGCGCCACGATCTCCCCTGCCCACTCGTGACCCGGGATGAACGGGAACGCCGGCGGCCAGAAGCCCGGGTAATCGCCCCGCACGAGATGCACGTCGGTGCCGCAGATGGACACGGCGCGGACCCGGCACAGGACCTCGTTGCGACCCGGTAGCGGGACCGGTACCTGCTGGATCTCGAATCGGTTCGGTTCCAGCACGACGAGCGCGTCCATGGTGGCCGGGAGGGCGGCGACCGGCTCGACGGCCGGGGCGATGACGGACATGGTGGGCCCTCCTAGATGACGGCGACGGGATCGATCATCGAAGCGGTGGCGCCCCGGATCTTCAATGGCAAGGCGACGAACAGGAACTCGTAGACGCGTTCGCGAGCCAGCTCCTCGAGATCCAGGCTCTCCATCAGGTAGATCCCGTTCTCGATCAGCAGGAGCGTGTGGACCGGCTGCGGATTGCCCGTGGGGCCGGGATCCGGCGCCGGCTGGACCTCATAGGTCTCGGTGTCGGTGCCCGTGGCGATCACGCCGCGCTCGAGCAGCCAGCGGGCCGCGGAGAGATCCGGGCCGGGGGTCTTGTGGGCGGCCATCCGTTCGGCGTCGGGCCACAGCCCCATGTATCCGGTCCGGATGACGACGACGTCCCACGGCCGGATCTCGACCCCCTCGGCGGCGCAGATCGCCTGGCATTCCCCGGCGTCGATCGCCGCGCCCTTGGCCAGGCAGTCCACGCCCCGAAACCGTGGGGCGTCGAGGAGCACGCCCCGGGTGAAGAATGGCGGCAGGTGCGACGCGTCGCCAAAGGTCGGACCGAAGTCCGTGAGGTGCTCGTCGGCATTGCCGCCGCCGAACCAGTGCATGTCGTCGTCGACGGTCATGTGGGCGAGGGCGTCCATGTGGGCGCCCGAGTGCGACGTGGCCATCATGTACTCGGCCATGTAGCCGAGGCCGGCGTCGTTGACCGGACCCCACGGCTGCGCGCCGGTGACACGGATCCCGCGGGGTGTCCGGTAGTTCAGCACCTGGAACGGCGGATGACCCGGGAACAGCGGCATCCCCGGGAACCGCGCGGCGGCCAGCGAGATCATCCGGCCCTCGCGAACGAGACCGGCGGCACGAACCAGCTGTTCCGGGGGCAGGTTGCCGACAGGACCGATCTGGGACATCGTGGTCACGTTCCGCCCTCCCGCTTGGTCTCCCTCGATGGTCGCTCGTTGAGGGCCCGCCAGACGCGTTCCGGCGTGAGCGGCAGGTCGCGGATGACCGCTCCCGTGGCGTCGTGCACGGCCGCCGCCACCGCGGGGGCGACACACAGCAACGCGCCCTCGCTCATCCCCTTTGAGCCATACGGGCCCGGACCGTCCCCGTTCTCGACGGTCGCGCTGATCATCTCCAGCGGCAGGTCCATGCTCGTCGGGATCCGGTAGTCGATCGCGCCAAGGTTCCGGATCCGGCCCGTCTCGTCGAAGATGTAGTGCTCCATCAACGTGTGGCCGAGCCCCTGGATGGCGGCGCCCTCGTCCTGCATCGTGACCTGCAGCGGGTTGATGGACTTCCCGACGTCCGAGACCGTGACGTGGCGAACGATCGTGACGTCGCCGGTCTGCTCGTCGACCTCGGCCTCGATGGCCGTGCAGTTGAACTCGAAGAACGCCGCGCTGCCACCCAGCGGGTGGTCGGGTTCGGCGTCCTTGCGCATCTCGCCGTTGCCGATCAGCTCCCCGCCCAGTCGCCCGAGACCGGGCTTGACCACGTCGACGATCGGAAGCTCGCGGTCGGGCAGGCGGACGGTCCCGTGCTCGACGGCGATCGACGCCTCGTCGACCCCGTGGAGCCGGGCGGCCATGGCCCGCACCTTCGCCTGGACGTCGCGGCAGGCGGCCAGGACGGCGTTGCCCATCAGCACGGTCGATCGGCTGGCCGACGTCTGCTGGTCGTACGGGACGACCGCCGTGTCGCCCATGACGACGGTGACCCAATCGATCGGCGCGCCGAGCTCGTCGGCGGCGATCTGGGCGAAGACCGTTCGCGCGCCCTGGCCCATGTCGGACGTGCCCGCGTAGACGATCACGCTGCCGTCGGACAGGAGGCGCACGGTCGAATACGACAACCCCGTCGTTGGTCCGGACTTGATGCCGACGGCGATCCCTCGACCGCGACCCGGGCGAGGCGGCGTGCCCCACCCGATGAGGTCGGCGGCGCGTCGGACCGTCTGGTCCCACTCGCCGTCCGCCGGCGTGTCGAACGGGATGAACGCCTCGCCCTTGCGGGCGAGGTTGTGGAGGCGGAGCTCGAGCGGGTCGATCCCGAGGCGCCGGGCGGCCTCGTTGAGATTCGACTCCACGGCCCAGTTCACCTGCGGGTTCCCGAACCCGCGGAAGGCCGTTGACGGAACCGTGTGCGAGAGGATGCTCCGGGCCGCGACCCGTCCGGCCGGCACGCGATACGGCCCGCAGGCGGGATAGCTGCCCTTGCCGACCACCCGGTCGGCGATGTCCGCGTAGGCGCCGATCAGGTAGTCGGCGGTGACATCCTCGAAGACGAGCGTTCCATCCGTCCGCAGCCCAGTCCGGACTCGCACCTCGGCCGCGGTGCGCCGGACGGCCTGGAACGTCTCCTCGAGCGACAGCACGAGCCGGACGGGTTGTCCGGCCCGGAGCGCCATCAGCGCGACGAGCGGCTCGTACTTGGTGTGCTGCTTGCCGCCGAAGCCGCCGCCCGGATCCGGGGCGAACACGCGGACCCTGGAGAGCGGGAGGGCGAGCAGATCGGCGATGGTCTTCTGGAGCCAGTTCGGATGCTGGATCGAGCTCCACACGGCGATTCCATCGCCGTCCGGCGCAGCCATGAAGGCGTGCGGCTCGATCGCGAAGTGGGTGACCATCGGGAAGGTGTAGCGCTGGTCGACGATCAGGTCCGCGGTCGCCGCGTCGACATCGCCCCACCCGATGACGTGCTCGCGCAGGACGTTGGTGGCGGCGAGCGGATCGTTCGGTCGCAGGCTCGGGTCCTGCACGAGCGGCGCCCCCGGATCGAGTGCGGCCGCGACGGTGAAGATCGCCGGCAGCTCCTCGAACTCCACCCTGACGAGCCGGGCCGCCTCGGCCGCGGCGTCGCGGCTGTCGGCCGCCACGGCCGCGACCGGCTCGCCGTGATACTTCGTCTCGTCGACCGCGATCACCGGCCGGTCCCGGAACTGCGGGCCGAAGCGCGGCGTGGGCTGGGGAAGGTCGGCGGCGGACACGATCAGCCGGACGCCCGGCACTCGCTCGGCGGCGCTCGTGTCGATCGACAGGATGCGCGCCCGGGCACAGGGCACGGTGACCAGGCTGGCATGAAGCTCGTCGGGCAGGTGGATGTCGGCCACGTAGCGCTGGAGCCCGGTCACCCGGTCCTGGCCGCCGACACGCCGTGGCGACCCGCCGACCCGCCCCGCGCTCATCGGTCCAGCGCCTCGGCCGTGGCCAGCACCGCCTCGGTGATCTGGCCATAGCAGCCACACCGGCAGAGGTTGCCGGCGAGACCCTCCTGGATCTGGGCCACGGTCGGGTGCGGGACGCGCTCGAGGAGATCCTGGGCGGCCATCACCTGCCCGGGGATGCAGTAGCCGCACTGGACGGCGCCCTTGTCGAGGAACGCGGCCTGGAGCGGGCTCATCCGACCGTCGGTCGCGAGGCCTTCGATCGTCGTGACTGCCGCGCCATCGGCCTCGATCGCGAGCACGAGGCACGAGTCGACGATTCGGCCGTCGAGGCTCACGGTGCAGGCCCCGCATTCGCCCACGAGGCAGCATTCCTTGGTGCCGGTCAGGCCGAGCTCGTCGCGGAGGACGTCGAGCAGCGTGTGGTTCGGCGCCACGTCGAGCCTGCGCGATCGCCCGTTCACGGTCAGTTCGATGGTCATGGTCGTCGTCACGGCGTCAGCTTCCCGCGGCCAGGCGGTCGAGCGAGGTCCGCACGGCGCGGACGGCAAGCACCCGGAGCATCGCCAGCCGGTACTCCGGGCCGGCCCGCATCGAGCGCGGCGAAGGGCTCGCGTCCACCAGCAGGCGATCGAGGGCGGCCGTCCTGGCGGCATCGGTCGCGTCGCGGTCGGCGAGGACGCCGCTCTCGTCGACGACGAGGACCGGTCGCGGACCGACGCTGCCGTAGGCCAGTCGCGTCAGGCCGGTATCGTCGATCGCGACGGCCAGCGTCACGGACGCGAGATCGTGTCCGCGGCGCCTCGTCCGGCGAACGTGGGCCGAACCCGTCGGGCGCCCGGGCAGGGGCAGCTCGATCGCGATCACGAGCTCGCCCCGGGCAAGGGTGGTCTCGCCCGACCGGACGAAGAACTCGGTGAGCGGGATCCGCCGCGTGCCCGACGGCCCGGCGGCCAGGATGGCCGCGCCGTACACGAGCAGGGCCGGCGCGGTGTCGGCGGCCGGCGACGCGTTGCACAGATTGCCGGCCAGCGTCGCCCGGTTGCGGATCTGGACGGAACCGACGACCGAGGCTGCCTCGACCAGCGCCGGGAACAACCGCTGCACCCGCTCGTCGGCCACGATGTCGGTCATCACGGTGGTCGCGCCGATCCGGAGTCGCCCATCCACCTCGACGATCGCGGGGTCGAGCTCGGCGATCCGCTTGACATCGACGACGACCGTCGGACGAGCGGACCGGTCGCGCAGGCGAATGATGAGATCGGTCCCCCCGGCCAGGACGCGCGCGTCGGGGCCGTGCTCCTGGAGCAGGGCCACGGCCTCGGCCACGGTCGCCGGTCGGGCGTAGGTGAACGGCTGCATCGGTCTGTCCGGTCTCAGAGGATCCGGTCGACCTCGTCCATCAGCACCTGCGGGGTGGCTGCACGGACGAAGTAGTACGGACGGTCGGAGAACCGGGCGACGAACCCGGCCCGCTGACGGCGGAGCGCCTCGTTGTCGACGATCGGCATCGGGAAGCCCGGCGCCAGCAGCTCGTTGAGCAGGAAGTAGTTCTGGAGCGAGTGGAGGGTCTGGAACTGGCGTTCGAACGGGATCATCTCGGCCAGGCTCGGGTCGAAGTTGCCGTCGATCGCCGGGACGACGACGACGTCGACGCTCGACGGCTCGTCGTACTGGTCCCAGGTCGGCATGTCGCCGAAGAACTTCTGGACGCCGCGCTCGGGTGCCGCCTTGTCGGCGCGCTCGGTCCCCTCGGTGCGCTTCTTCAGGAAGACCGACTTCGAACCCATGACGGCCCGGCCCGCCTCGTCGACGACCGTCGTCTCGGTCGAGACGAGCTGGGCCCCACGCCGGCAGGCCTCGATCTGGCCCATCGACTTGCCGTGGTTCGATTCGCCGCCCAGGAACATGACCGTCCGGCCACCATACCGGACCGCCGAGGCGTGGAAGGGGTGGAGCCCGACGGCCTCCATCCGCAGCGCCAGCATCGCGACGACGACCTTCTGAATGGGTCCCGCCGGCCACGGGCCGCTGAACGCCATCGTCCGTCCGTCGTACGAGATCGCCTTGTCGCCGTCCTGGCACCAGGTGATGTCCGGGACCGCCAGCGTCACCTCGGGCGAGATGCGGACGTCGGCGAGCCGGTAGTTGAGGAAGTTCAGATCGTCGAGGACGTGCTCGCGCGGCGCATCGCCGTAGACGTCCACCCTCAGGCGGGCCTCCCCGGCCGACATCTCCTCCGAAAGTTGCAGCTGGTCGCTCATGTCGTCCTTTCGTCCGTGGTGATCGGCAGGTTCAGGCCGGACGCTCGATGAGCGTCGGGATGTCGTCCGCCTCGCCTGGCATGGCGGACGAGCCGTTGTCGCCCCAGTGTCGTGCCAGCATGGCGCCGGCGTTGGCGAAGTGGTCGTGGAGGACCTCGACCGCCAGTGCGGTGTCGCGCCGGCGGAGCGCATTGAGGACGATCACGTGCGCGTCCGCAATCTGGCGTGGATCGGCCCCCGGCGCGACGATCGTGATATGGGTGCGGGAGAAGGGCTCGAGCGTGCGCCAGACGCGGAGCAGGGTGGAGTTGGCTGCCATCTCGACGATCCGCCCGTGGAAGGCGGCGTCGGCCGTGGCCTCGGCGTGGGCATCTCCGGCTTCGGCGGCCCGTTGCATCTCGGTCACGTAGCCGTCGAGCTCGTCGATGTCGGCATCGGTGAACCGTGGGATCGCGAGTCGGGCGGCCAGCGACTCGAGCTCCGCCCGAATGGCGAAGGCTTCGAGGAGCTCGGCCGCCGACGGGCGGCGGACGCGAGCTCCCCGGAATGCGGTTGTCTCGACAACCCCGAGCGCCTCGAGGTCGCGCAGCGCCTCCCGAACGGGTGCCTGGCTCGTGCCGAGCTCCCGGGCGACCCGGGTCTCGACGATCCGGGCGCCCGGCGGGTAGCGGCCGTCCAGGATCGCCTGGAGGAGGCGGTCCTTGACCTGGTCGCTGAGGACGCTGCGCGAGATCGCGGCTTGGGCGTTCATGGCCGTCGGGTCAGTCCTTGAATCCGACGGCCGCCAGGGTGGGAGCCGCAACGAGGATCTCGACCACGCCACTGGTCCCGTCGATCCGGATCCGGTCCCCGTTCTTGATCTGCTCGGTGGCCACCGAGGTGCCGACCACGGCCGGGATCCCGAACTCGCGCGACAGGACCGCGGGGTGGGAGACCGTGCCGCCGGCATCGGTGACCAGGCCGACGATCTTGGTGAACAGGACGACCCAGGCCGGGTTCGTCATCTGGCAGACGAGGACGTCCCCCGCCCGCACGTCGTCGAACTGCTCCTCGCGAAGGACCACTCGGGCGATGCCTTCGACGACGCCCGGCGAGGCACCGATCCCGTTGATCTGTCCGGCGACGGTCGACGCCTTCCGGTAGAACTTGTCCGGGAACCCCCACAGGTTCAGGTACGGGAAGGCGAGCTGGGTGGCCGTGACCGTGCCGACCCACTCCTTCGGCCGGAAGCCGTAGGCCCGCTGGCGGGCGGCCTTGCGCTCCGCCACGAGCGCCCGGCCGTCCATGCCGTCCGGGTTGCCCATGAACACGCGGAGCTCGTTGTACTTGAAGTAGACGACGTCGTCCGGGGTGTCGAGGTGGCCGGAGGCGACGAGCTTGCGGCCGATCGCCACGAGCACGAGCCGGACGTGGGCGTTCGCCCCCTGGTCGATGTAGAAGTGATGGTCCGGGGTCAGCGGGGCCATCCGCAGGTTGATCTCGTTGGCGGCGCGCATCTCGGCGAGCGCGTCGCCGTCGAGGCCTTCGAGGATCTCCTTCGCCGCGGCGTCGATGTCGGCGGCCAGCGCGGCGATCGTCTTCGGATAGTTGTAGTTCGTCTCGATGTAGCCGCGGACCAGTTCGATGACCGGCTCCATCTGCTCGCGGACCGTCGGGAAGATGAACTCGTGGCTCCACACGGCGTGCCAGCCGTATTCCTTCTGGTAGGGCACGACGCGTTCGTCGATGAAGCGCCGGCCGCGCTCGCTGGCCTTGAGGGCGACGATGATCTCGCCGGCCGTGTCGGCCTTGAAGATGGCGGCCAGGTCGGGATCGGCCTTGGCCTCTTCCTTCATCTTCCAGAGGGCGTGGATCGAGTCCCAGTTGCGATCCTTGGCGGAGTTCTGGAGGCGGCCCAGCAGCTGCTCGTTGATCTTGCCGTGGGTCTTCTCCATGACCGCCCGCAGGTTGAGGGTCGCGGACAGCTGGGCGAAGTTGAGCATCCAGTGGATCTTCCAGTGACGATCATGGATGTCGATGGCGTCCTCGAACAGGCAGGCCAGCTCCATCAGGTTGAGCTGGTGTTCCTTGTCGAGCATGCCTTCGAGATAGGCGAAGTTGCGGTCCATCTCCGGGACCAGCCGATCGCGCCACCAGTCCACGAACTGCAGCCCGTAGGTCGGGAGCACCGCGCCGAGGTACGTGCCGATCCTGGCGGCGTACTCGGGGTCCTCGGGGACGACCGGGTTGATCGCGTAGCCGTATTCCTGGGCACCGGTCTTCAACCCGGCCTCCGCCGGGATGGCCGCCGTGTACAGGTAGCCGTTGACGTTCTTGGCGATCCAGTCGGTCGCGAACGGCGTGCCGAAGCGACGGAACATGTGATCGCACGACAGCCACCAGCCGCCGATGTCCTCGTACATCGGGCTCAGTGGATGCGGACAATGCAGGTCGTCGTAGACCCAGAAGAGCAGCTTCTCCGTGTCCGACGACCATTCGACCGGAAACGCCTCGTCGCCGAGGAACTGGTCGAGGACCTCTTCCTTGAGGGGCATCAGTGCTTTCCTCCTACGTACCTTCGTCGTGTCTCGTCGGACAGCCCTGGTTCAGCTGACAGCCCTGCCGCCTGGCTTCGGTTCCGCCCCGGGGCGCCGGCAAGGCGCCCCGGGGCGACCATGATCGAGACCGGGGTCCTCCGCCTGGCGGCGGGAGGACCCCCTTCGGCCGGTGTCAGTCAGGCTCCCGGCCTCTACCACTCACACTTGTTGGGCGGGTTCTCGGGGTCGCACTTCGCATAGGTCACGATCTGCTCGAGAAGCATCAGCCCCTTCTGCGCATCGAGGAGCACGGCCTCGCCGGCCGTTCCGTCCGCCTTGAACGGAATGTACGCCGGGGTGACGGCGTTGACGCCGCCCTTGGTGTACGTGCCGGGGCCGGTGACGCCCTCGTAGTCGATGTCCTTGCCGTCCCGGATCAGCTTGAGGCAGTCGGCGTACGTGTAGCAGACCTCTCCGGGCGGGTCGCCGACCTTGAACATCGCCGGCGCCCAGGCACTCGCCTTGTACGAACCCGCGGCCTCGACGGCCAGGGCCGTCTGGACCATGAGGTCATAGGTCGAGAAGGCGTACTGGTTCGTGGCGTCGTAGGCCACGTCGGTCTGTGCATCCCACAGCGGCTGGAAGAAGGCCCAGGCCGCGGTCGTCTTGTTCGGCGCGAACGACGGGAAGCCGATCGCCTTCTGCGACTTGATCGGATCGGT
The DNA here is from genome assembly GCA_963806175.1 of uncultured Chloroflexia bacterium. Taxonomy (GTDB): domain Bacteria; phylum Chloroflexota; class Limnocylindria; order Limnocylindrales; family CSP1-4; genus SPCO01. The sequence continues at coordinate 711,315 of CAWDXA010000011.1, read as the reverse complement.
GCCGAGCGTGCCGATGAACTGCGCCTCGCTCCACCCGGTCTCACCGATCCAGGTGAGCGACAGGCCGGCCTCCGCCGCCGCCTTGATCAGCGTGGCAGATTCCGTGGATCCGGCCTGGACGATGACGGCATCGGGCTTCAGATCGAAGATCTTCTGGGCCTCTGCCCGGTAGGACGGCTGCTGGGCCGGGACATCGAGGCGATCCATCACGTTGAGGCCGAGGATCTTGGCAGCCTTCTCGGCCGCGTCGGCCGCCAGCTGGAAGCCTTCGACCTGGGTGGCGAAGATGACGACGTTCTTGGCGCCGATGGTCTCCGCGTACAGGCTCCCGTAGGTCCCCAGCGCCTGGTCCAGGCCCTGGGCCCGGAAGATCGGCTCGGCGCCCTTGCCACCGAGGTTGCCCGGGATGGCCCCGCCGTGGACCGACGGCCCGATCGGCGAGTCGTTCTCCTGCCAGTATTCCATCATGTAGTCGCGGTAGGTCCGGTACTGGTGAGCGATGCTCACGAGCACCTCGGCGTGATGCTGCTCGACGCAGATCTTGGCCGCCTGGCCTTCATGATCGTCCCCGATGTCCTCGGAGACCAGGTTCCAGGTGCGACCGAGCGGCGGGTCCTTGTCGATGACCTCCTCGATCGGGAACCGTACGTCGTTCGTGAGTGACTTCCCGTAGTCGGCGAACGAACCGGTGTAGTAGGCGAGCTCGCACACCACGACCGGCTCGGTCGAGGCGGCCGTTGTCGCGCTGGCGCCGGCCGCCGTGGGTGCGGCCGATGTGGCTTCCGCCGACGCGCCGGGCGCGGTCGTGGCGCCGCTGCTGGTGCATGCGGTGGCGAGCAGGGCGAGCGACATGATCACGACCATGATGCGGCCCGGCATGATTCTGCCGATTCTCATTACGTCTCCTCCTCTGTCCTACCCCAAAGCGCGGGTCGTCAGATCCGGTAGCCCTCCTTCAGCTGTTGGGTCGTCAGGTCGGCGGCGTCCATGACGGTGAATGCCTCGCCGAGGCTCAGCACCATCACCCGGTCGGCGACCTGCAGCGTCTTCGTCGCGTTCTGCTCGGCGAGGACGATGGCGACGCCCCTGGTCTCGTGGATCTCCCTGATCTTGTCGAAGAACATGTCGACATAGAGGGGCGAGAGGCCGGCCGTGGGCTCGTCGAGGAGCAGCACCTTCGGGTCCTGCATCAGGGCCCTCCCGCAGGCCACCATGCGCGACTCACCGCCGCTGAGCGTCCCCGCCGGCTGGGCCTGGAGGGCCCGCAGGTCCGGGAACAGCTCGAACACCTCGGCCATCCGCTCGTCGCGTGAGCGTTCCCCGATCATCCCGCCGATGCGGAGGTTCTCGAGGACCGTCAGGTCGGGAAAGGTGCCCTTCTCCTGGGGCACGTAGCCCACCCCGCGGCCGGCGGTCTCGTAGGGGGGCAGCCTGGACACGTCCTCGCCCTGGAACCTGATCGTCCCGGCCATGAGCGGGATGAGGCGGGCGAGGGTCGCCAGCAGCGTGGTCTTTCCCGCGCCATTGGCCCCGAGCACGGCGAAGATCTCGTCGCCGACGGCGAAGTCGAGGCCCTTGAGGACCGTCACGCCGTGGTAGCCACTGCGCAGGCCCTCGATCTCGAGGGAGACCGGTGAAGTCGTCCTAGACATGGCCTTCACCCAGGTACTTCTCGACGACCGTCCGGTTCTCGCGGATCGACTGCGGGTCGCCTCGCAGGATCACGCTGCCCTCGGCCATGAACAGGACCTCGTCGCAGAGACCCCAGATGACGTTCAAGTCGTGCTCGACGATCACCACCGACGTGCCGGCGGCCGCCAGGTCCCTGACCACGGTCATGACCTTCTCCCTCAGCTCTTCGGGCAGCCCGGCCGTCGGCTCGTCGAGCAGGAGGAACGTCGGCCGCAGGAGCAGGCAGCGGACGATGTCGAGGAGCTTCTTCTCCCCCGCCGACATCGCGAACGCCGCCGGGTCGGCGAACCCGAAGTAGTCCAGGTAGTGCCGGACCTCCGCCTCGTGCCGGTCGAAGACCGTCCGCTCGCTGAACACCCGCTGCGGCTGTTCGTACCTGGCCTCGGCCACGGAGAGCAGGAGCGAATCCCAGATGGTCAGCTTGTCGAAGTCCATGATCACCTGGTTGGACTTCACCACGCCGTGGCGCGCCATCCGGTTTGGGGGCAGGCTCGACAGCGCCACGTCGCCACCGGCCGCGGGCAGGAGGGAGATCCGGCCTCGGTCGAGCGAGGTCGAGTGCATGATCATGCGCATCAGCGTCGTCTTGCCGGCACCGTTGGGCCCGATGAGGCCCTGGATCGGCCGGTCGCCCAGGACGAGGTCGTCGACGTCCACCACGACCCGGCCCGAGAAGCTCTTGACGGCTCCCTGGACGCGGATCCGGGGACGGGTGACGGCGTCGGCGGACACCGCGGCCTCGGCGCCGACGACGTCAGCGACCATGGATCTTGCCCATCAGCTTGTCGCGTCGCATGTCGCCGAGGATGCCCAGGGGCCGGAACAGCAGGACCAGCATCAAGGTCAGGCCGAACGCCGCCTCGCGCAGCACGGGGATGGCCTGGCTGTACCACTCCCTCGGGAGCGGCAGGTAGGACTGGACCACGATGTCGAACAGCCCGACCGTGAGGACGACGCCCACGACCGCGCCCCAGACGCGAGCTGTGCCGCCCAGGACCAGCCCCACCATCGCCGCGAGGGTGACGCCCACCCCGATGTTGCCGACGTCCAGGTAGTGGACCATGACGCCGTTCATCGCACCCAGCAGTCCCATCCCCGCCGAGCCGACGGCGAACAGCCCGAGCTTGGCCCGGAACGTCGACTTCCCGAGGCTGCGCGCGAGCGCCTCGTTGCCCCCTACCGCGATGAGGAGGCGACCGTAGGGCGAGCGGTGGACCCGCCAGACGTAGAGCAGGATCGCAGCGACGACCAGGGCCATGATCACCAGCCACAGGAACTCGTTGTCCTTGACGCGGCCGATGTCGAACGGGAAGTCGAGCCCGCCCATGCCGCGCGCACCGCCGGTGAAGTCGTCCTCGGTGGTCGCCAGGATCTGCACGGCGGTGGCGAACCCGAGTGTGCCCACGAGCATGCCGTCGGTGTTCAGGTCGGAGATCAGCCATCCGACGAGGAGCCCCGCGACGCCGGCGACGAGGGTCGCGACGGCGGCGCAGACGAGGAACTGCCATGGGTCCCCGAACGGCCAGTCGACCTTGACGTACAGCACGCCGAAGGCGTACATCCCGATGCCCCAGAAGCCGACGACGCCGAAGTTGGCGATCCGGGCGAGGCCCAGCTGGAGGTGGAGCAGCAGCGCAAGGCCGATCACCATCGCCACCTGGAACAGCCCCGTGATCAGGAAGGCGTCGAGCCAGTCGATGTTCATGGGGCTACACCTTTGCCGTTTCGGTGAGCCGCGATCCGCGCACCTTGAGGACGACGACGAAGGCGACGATCAGCACCAGCTGCGCATACAGGGCCTGGTCGAACTGGAGCGCCATGGCCGCCATCGCCACGGCCGTGCCCACCCCGACGAGGATGACGCCGCCGAGCCCCCAACTCCCTCCCACGAGGGCCACCATCAGGATGAGCAGGAACTGCCGCCAGCCGAGCAGCGGCGAGACGTTCGCCCCGACGCCGTAGAACGCGCCGGCCAGCCCGCCGGCGACGCCGGCGATGAACCAGATCAGCGTCGTGACGGCGAGCGGCCGGATCCCGCTGACCTGGGCCAGGTCCTCGTCGTTGGCGAGCGCCCGGATCTGGAGGCCGTACCTGGACCGCTGGATGAAGACCCACAGCAGCAGGGACAGGACGGCCACGCTCACGACGGCGAGTAGGCGGAAGGACGTCACACCCACGTCGAGGACCAGGATCGTGTCGGGCGGGGGCACGTCGTAGAAGCGGACCGGGTAGCCGAAGACGAACTGCAGGCCGTGCCGGAGGAAGATCGACAGCCCGAACGAGAGAATGATCAATTCGAGCGCCCCGACATTGCGGCGCTTGGCCGGTCGGAAGATGGCGAGGTACGTTGCGACGCTGAGGACGCCGGCCAGCAGCCCGGTGGGGATCAGGACGGTGTAGAAGTCGAGGCCGTACGTCGTGTTGAGCCACATGCCGAAGTACGCGCCGAGCGTGATGGTCTCCGAGTAGGCCACGTTGATCAGGCCGGTCAGCTTGTAGAGGAGGGCGAACCCGATCGCGGCCAGGATCAGCGGAGCGTGATCGGAGAGCCCGATGACGAGCGGCTGGGTGATGAACTCCATCAGCCCTGGCCCGGCATCTGCGTCGCGACCTCATCGCCATGCGTGACCGTGCCGAGCCGCTGCGATCCCTTGCCGTCCAACCGTGCCCCTCTGGTGGTCGACCCGCACGCCTCAGGAATCCTTGGGGAACTCCTGACCGATCACCGTCCCCCAGGATCTTCGCGAGCGTCCTCACCGGGTCTGGGCGGTGGGGGGGCGACCGGTCGCGAACCTGATGTTCGATAATCGATTACCGATAACATAGGAACCCATGCGGTCCACGTCAAGTGCCAAATCCGGGCCGATCGACAGCCGACCGTCGGGCTCTCCAGAGGTCGAGCGGTCGGCCGGCATCGAGGGCCGCCTGGACTCCCCCCACCCGGCCAGAGGTCCCTTGCAGTTGAGGCATCGATCATCGATTATGTGTCCCAACATGGACAGCACTCGAACTGAAGGGCCACGCCCAATGACGATCACCGCCACTGACAGTCCCTTGCTGCGCATGACCCAGGAGACGCCGACCCAGTACTGGAACGACTCCTGCGCGGTCGATGAGCTGAGCTACGCCGTGGAGCGCGGCGCGACGGGCGCGACCTCGAACCCGAGCATCGTCCTCGACGTCATGAAGAAGGAGAAGGGGCACTGGGTCCCCCGCGTGCACCAACTGGCAGCGGCCAATCCGACCTGGACCGAGGTCGAGATCACCTGGGCCATCGTCGAGGAGATGGCCGCCCGCGGCGCCGGCATCCTCCAGCCGGTGTTCGACCGGGCTGGCGGCCGCCTCGGTCGCCTGTCGGTCCAGACGAACCCTGCCAATCATCGAGATCCCGTCCGCATGGTCGACCAGGCCGCCCGGTTCGCCGGTCTCGCCCCGAACATCCAGGTCAAGTTCCCGGTCACCAGCTCGGGCCTGATCGCGATCGAGGAGGCGACGTTCCGCGGCATCAACATCAACGGGACCGTCAGCTTCACCGTGCCGCAGGCGATCGCCGTCGCCGAGGCCGTCGAGCGCGCCCTGGACCGGCGCGTCTGCGGACGGGCTCGACGTCGCCTCGATGAGCCCGATCGCCACGATCATGATCGGGCGCCTGGACGACTGGATGAAGGTCGTCGTCGAGCGCGACGACCTCGCCGTCCACCCGGATGCCCCCAACTGGGCCGGAGTGGCCGCGTTCAAGCGGGCCTACGGGATCTTCCGCGAGCGCGGCTATCGGACCCGGCTGCTTGCCGCGGCCTACCGGCACCGCCTGCACTGGACGGAGCTGGTCGGCGGCGACGTGAGCATGACCCTCCCCTACCCCTGGCAGGTCCGCTTCAACGCCAGCGGCATCACGCCGTTCCCGCGCATGGACGAGCCGGTGGACCCGGGGCTCATCGCCGACCTGTACGAGCGCATCCCGGACTTCCGCCGAGCCTATGAGCCGGACGGCATGACCCCGGACGAGTTCGAGGGATTCGGGGCCAGCGCCCGGACCCTGCGGACCTTCGTCAAGTCCTATCACGACCTCCAGGGCGCGATCCGCGACCTGGTCCTGCCCGATCCCGACGTCAGGATCGCCTGATCCATCGCTCCGCAAGCCACAAGGAGACCGGACCCATGACCATCGAGCTCGCGCAGCCGGCGACGCTGCCCATCCTCAGCCACTGGATCGACGGCCGCCCGGTCGAGGTCCTGCCGGAGCAGACCGGGCCGGTCTTCAACCCGGCCACCGGCCAGGTCATCGGCCGCGTCCCGCGCGGCGGTGCCGGCGAGGTCGATCGCCGCCGTGGCCGCCGCCAGGGCCGCCTTCCCCGCCTGGCGGGACACCCCGCTCATCGCCCGCAGCCAGGTCTTCTTCGCCTTCCGCGAGCTCGTCTGGCAGCATCGCGAGGAGCTGGCCGCGCTGATCACGCGCGACCACGGCAAGACCTTCCCGGACGCGCTGGGCGAGGTCCTGCGCGGCCTCGAGACGGTCGAGTTCGCGTGCGGCCTGCCGGTCCAGCTGGCGGGCGTCAACACCCCCAACGTGGCCACCAAGGTCGACGCCTTCACGCTCCGCCAGCCGCTCGGGGTCACGGCGGCGATCACGCCGTTCAACTTCCCGGTCATGGTCCCGATGTGGATCTACCCGATCGCCCTGGCCTGCGGCAACACCCTCGTCTGGAAGCCGTCGAGCCACACCCCGGGCGCGACCCAGCTGCAGGCCGAGCTGTGGAAGGAGGCCGGCCTGCCCGACGGCGTGTTCAACGTCGTGTACGGCGGCCGCGAGGCGGTCAGCGCCATCGTCGAGCACCCCGACGTGGCCGCCATCCAGTTCGTCGGCTCGACCGCCGTCGGTCGCTACGTCTACGAGACCGGCACCAAGCGGGGCAAGCGGGTCGGCGCGTACACCTCGGCCAAGAACGCCATGATCGTCCTGCCCGACGCCGACATGGAACTGACGGCCGACGCCGCGGTGGCCGCCGGCTACGGCTCGGCCGGCGAGCGCTGCATGGCCCAGACCCTGCTCATCGCGGTCGGCGACGCCGGCGACCGGCTACGCCCGCTGATGCTCGAGCGGATCGCCGGGCTCAAGGTCGGTCCGGGCATGGAATCCGGCATGGACATGGGCCCGCTCTATTCGGCCGAGCACCGCGAATCGGTCATCCGCTGGATCGACAAGGGCGAGGCCGAGGGCGCCGAGCTGGTCGTCGACGGCCGGCCGTTCCACCATCCCGACAGCCCTGACGGCTACTTCCTGGGGGTCACCCTGTTCGACCAGGTGACGCCGGGCATGGAGATCTACCAGGAGGAGATCTTCGGGCCGGTCCTCGGGATCGTCCGGGCGTCGACCTACGACGAGGCGCTGGGCCTGGTCAACGGCCACAAGTACGCCAACGGGACGGCGATCTTCACGACCGACGGCGGCGCCGCGCGCCGCTTCAAGCTCGAGGTCGACGTGCCGATGATCGGGGTCAACGTGCCGATCCCGGTCCCGGCCGGCTACCTGTCGTTCGGTGGCTCCAAGGAATCGGCGCTCGGCGACCTGGCCATGCGCGGCGAGGACGGGATCCGCTTCTTCACCCAGCAGAAGATGGTCACCGAGCGCTGGCCGGAGCCCGGCCGGCGTGGCGCCCTGAGCCTGGTCTTCCCCGGCAACAGCTAGCCTCCTCTCGCGCTGGGAGTCCCGCCGCTCGCGCCGGCCTGGCCGGGCGGCGGGACGCTCAGTCCCTGTTCGCGGACGCCGAGCCCGCGCGCGGCTTCCCCGCCGATTCAGCCTTGACGGGCCTGTAGGTGACTCGTATCATCGATAATCGATTGTAGGTAGCGAGGTGGAACGGTGATCAAGCGAGTCGCACGCGCCGACGCCGAGGTCTTCCCCCTGCCGGGCCGCGATTGGTACACCTATCTCGGTCCGCAGAACGCGCCGACGGAACGGGTCTCGATGGGCGTGTCGGTGTTTCCACCCGGCAGCGCCCCGGAGGGCCACGTCCACGACACCCAGGAGGAGACCATCTACTGCGCCGCGGGACGCGGCCGGATCGTGACGCCGGAGACGACCGCCGAGATCGAGGCCGGGGTGACCGTGTGGGTTTCGCCGGGAACGCTCCACGCGACCGAGTCGGACGGCCCCGAGCCGCTCGAGCTCGTCTGCTTCTTCTCCCCGCCTGTCGTCCCCGGCTCCTACGAGCGGAAGCGCGGCTCATGAGCGCGCCGGTCGCCGACCTCGAAGCCGGCGAAGTCGAACGCCTCCAGGAGATCGCGCGGCAGATCCGGGTCGAGGTCGTCAAGGCCGTCAACCACGCGAGAGCCGGTCACCTCGGTGGACCGCTGTCGGCGGCCGACCTGCTGGCGGCGCTCTACTTCCACGAGATGCGCATCCGGCCCGACGAGCCAGCCTGGCCGGATCGCGACCGGTTCGTCCTCTCGAAAGGCCATTCGTCGATCGGCCTGTATGCCGCGATGGCCCTGCGCGGGTACTTCCCGGTCGAGGAGCTCTTGACCTTCGACGCGGCGCACTCGCGCCTCCAGGGGCATCCGGACATGACCCGCCTGCCGGGGCTCGACATGTCCACCGGCTCCCTCGGCATGGGCATCTCCGCCGCCATGGGCATGGCGCTGGGCGCCCGGCTGACGGGGCGTGACAGCCGCGCGTTCGTGATCCTCGGTGACGGCGAATGCCAGGAGGGCGAGGTCTGGGAAGCGGCCATGGCCGCGGCACGCTACGGCCTCGACAACCTCGTGGCCATCATCGATCACAACAAGCTCCAGCAATACGGCTGGCCGGGCGATGGACCGGACGGCCGCAGACCGCCCCAGGTCCCCGGCGAACTCGTCGACAAGTGGACCGCGTTCCGCTGGCGCGTCCTCGAGGTCGACGGCCACGACATGGCCGCGATCCTGCGCGTGCTGGCCGAGGCCCGGCGCGGAGACGGCCGGCCGGTCGCCGTGATCGCCCACACCGTCAAGGGGAAGGGCGTGTCCTACATGGAGGGCCGGTACTTCTGGCACACGCGTGCCATCAAGCCGGAGGAGTTCGCGATCGCGATGCGCGACCTGGGCGAGCCGCTCCCGGTCGCCGAAGGAGCGCAGCCATGACGCCGACCATCGGCCGACCCATGCGCGAGATCTTCGGGGAGACCGTCGCGGAGCTGGCTAACGACGACCCGCGGATCGTCATGCTCGACGGCGACGTCGGAAGCTCGACCCGGGCCGACATCTTCGAGAAGGCGCACCCGGATCGGTACCTCCAGATGGGGATCGCCGAGCAGAACATGATGGGCGTCGCCGCCGGGCTGGCGACCATGGGCCTGATCCCGTTCATCAGCACGTTCGTCTCGTTCGCCGTCGTCCGGCCGCTCGACCAGATCCGCGTGCTCATCGCCCAGACGGGGCTCAACGTGAAGATCACCCCCGGATACGCCGGGCTGTTCACGGGACAGACGGGGATGAGCCACATCATCGTCGACGACATGTCGATCATGCGGGCGATGCCCGGGATGGTGACCGTCTCCCCGGCCGACGACGTGGAGGCCCGCCAGGTGCTTCGCTGGGCGGCCGCCTACCAGGGGCCGTGCTACGTCAGGCTGGTCCGCGATGCCACCGCACGGTTCTTCGGCGACGACTACCGGTTCGAATTCGGCAAGGCCGTCACGGTCCGCGAGGGACGCGACGTGACCCTGTTCAGCACCGGGACGCAGCTGCCGCGCGTGGTCGAGGCTGCCGACCTGCTGGCGGCCGACGGCCTCGACGCGCACGTCGTCCACGTCCCGACCATCAAGCCGCTCGATGTCGCGGCGATCGTCCTGGCCGCGCAGCGGACCGGCCGGGTCATCACCGTCGAGGAGCATTCGGTCATCGGCGGGCTGGGCGGCGCGGTTGCCGAAGTGCTCGCGGAGCACCATCCGACGCCCGTCAACCGGATCGGCTTCCAGGATGTCTACCCGGAATCGGGCCCGAACGACGCCCTGCTCGAGATCTACGGCCTGTCCGCGCCGCGGGTCGCGGATCAGGTGCGCCGGATCCTCGGTCGCGCCTGAGCGGAGGCACAGGCGGGCCCGGCCCGTCGATCAACCGTCGGTCCAGCCTCCGGCCAGGTGGGCTCGCGCCTCGTCGAAATGGCGGCGCAGCGCCAGCACGACCTGATCGGCGTCGCGCGTGCGCAGGGCCCGCAGGATCGAGGGGTGGAGATCGGCCGTCCAATGCGCATCCGCGCCGGGTGCGAGCAGGGTGATGTAGGTGCGCGAGTACGGCTCGAGCGACCGCCAGACCCGCTCGAGGGTCACGTTACCCGACAGCGCCAGCAGCCGGGCATGGAACCGCGCGTCGGCCACGGCCACTTCGTGGCGATCACCCGCTTCGGCGGCTCGCTGCATCTCGTCGCCGAGGGCTTCGAGCTCGGCGAGGTCGGCATCGGTCATCCGCGGGACACCGAGTCGCGCGCCCAGCGCCTCCAGCTCCGCGCGAACCGCGTACGCCTCGAGCAGCTCGGGAGCGCTCGGCCGTCGAACGCGAGCACCGCGGAACGGGGCGATCTCGACCAGGCCGAGGGCCTCGAGACCGCGCAAGGCCTCGCGCACCGGCGCCTGGCTCGTGCCGAGGGCCCGGGCAACGCGAGTCTCGACGATCCGCGAGTCGGGCGGGTAGACGCCGGAAAGGATGTCCTGGAGGAGGCGGTCCTTGACCTGGTCGGCCAGCACGCTCCGCGAAATGGCGCGGTCCTCGGGCATCGATGCTCCTGCGGCGTGGGTGCTGGCGAGTCGAGCGCGAGCCTGCCGGGCGGTCCTCGCCGCGCGGCCGGGAGTGTAGCACGGGCCGACACGGCCTTCCGCCCCCGACGCGGCATGACACGGATCACGGTCGGGGCCGCCAGATGCGTCACGAACGTTTCGCGACGGGCGTGACTTCCGCGACGGGCCGGCTCGATCGAGACTCGAGCGATGGACAGCTCATCGATCTCCAGCCCATCGATCTCCAGCCCATCCATCGCAACCCGCCCCCAAGGGCTGGCCGGCGTGGACCGCCGCGGGGCACGTGCACCGGCGGTCGCCTTCGAAGGCGTCTCGCGCTCATACGGCCAAGTCCGGGCCCTCGACAGCGTCGACCTGGCTATTCCCGGCGGATCCACCGTCGCCCTGCTCGGCCCGAATGGCGCGGGCAAGTCGACGGCGATCGGCCTCATGCTCGGTCTCCTTCGCCCCGATCGCGGGCGCGTGGGCGTGCTCGGCGTGCCGCCGCGCGATGCAGTCGAAGGCGGACGCGTGGGGGCCATGCTCCAGGTCGGCGGGCTGCCGGTCGGCGTGACGGTCGCCGAGATCGTCGACTTCAGCCGGCGGCTCTACCCGAACCCGATGACCCTCGATCGCGCCCTCGCGCTGTCCGGGATGACCACGTTCAGGGGCCGCCGGACCGAGGACCTGTCCGGCGGTGAGACCCAGCGCCTGCGGTTCGCCCTGGCGATCGCCGGCGAACCGGAGCTCGTGTTCCTCGACGAGCCGACGGTCGCGATGGACGTCGAGTCCAGGCACGCGTTCTGGGCCGAGATGCGCCAGTTCGCGGCCGAGGGCCGGACCGTCCTGTTCGCCACCCACTACCTCGAGGAGGCGGACCAGGTCGCCGACCGGATCGTCGTGCTCGACCGCGGCCGGGTCGTGGCCGATGGCACGGCCGGCTCGCTCAAGGCCAGTGTCGCCGGGCGGACCATCCGGTTCACCCTGCCCTACCCCGATCGCGCGGTCCTGGAGGCGTTGCCGGGCGTGACCGCCTGCGAACGCCACGGCGACGACGTCACGCTCCGGTCGAGCGACACCGACGCGACGATCCGCGCGATCTACGCCGGCAACCTGCCGATCCTCAACCTCGAGGTGACCGGCGCTGACCTCGAGACCGCCTTCCTCGCCCTGACCGGCAGCGACTGATTCGGAGCAATCCCGTTCCCAAGGAGTCCCTGATGCTTGCCACCTCGACCCGACAGCCCGGCCTCGTCCCGGCCGTTCTCGACTACGTGCAGCTCGAGCTGCACCGGGCCTCGCGCAATCGCCGCTACCTGATGACCGCGGTCATCTTCCCGGTCATGTTCTACGCGCTGTTCACGGGGGTCCTGCAGGGTGGCGGTGCCGATCCGACGGCCGGTGGCGGCCTGGCCTGGAAGACCTACTACATGATCTCGATGGCGGCCTACGGCGCCATCGGCGCTGCCCTCGGTAGCGCCATCGTGATCGCGACCGAGCGTCGGAGCGGCTGGACACGGCTGCTCCGGACCACGCCGCTGCCGCCGGTCGGGTACGTGGCCGGCAAGCTGATCGTGTCGTACCTGGTGACCCTGCCGTCGATCGGGCTGGTCCTCGTGGCCGGGGCCGTCCTCAACCAGGTCACTCTGCCGCCCGCGACGTGGGTCCAGGTCTACCTGTCGATGATCGTCGGGGCGCTGCCGTTCGCGGCGCTCGGCCTGCTGCTCGGCTACCTGTTCGACGCGAACAGCGCGCAGGGCGGGATGATGATCACCTACTTCGCCCTCGCGATCCTGGGCGGCCTGTGGGTCCCGGTGACGAACATGGCCGGGGTACTGGTTACCATCGCCCATGTGCTGCCCGCATATCACCTGGGGAATCTGGGCTGGCAGGCCCTGGCCGGCAACGGCCCGGACCCGGTCGACCTCGCGGTCCTGGCCGTCTATACGCTGGTGATCGGCGCCCTCGTCCTGTGGCGCTATCGGGCCGACGAGCTTCGGGCGCGTGGCTGACGAACGGCCGCAGCCGTCCGGCACGCACGGCCCGATCCAGTGGATGGGCGAGTCACCCCGCTGGCGCCCGGTGTTCATCGCCTCGGCACTCATCTTCGTGGCGTATCCCGCCGCTGCGCTCCTCACGCTGGACATCCCACCGCTCGACCGGGCGCTGGCGACGACGGCCGTGGTCATGTTCGTGGCCGTTCTCGGGGTGGGCTGGCGATCCCGGGCCCACGGGACGCCGATCGCGCGAACAAGCCGCTTCTCCGTCGCGTTCTGGGCCGTCCAGACCGCCATCGCCGGGATCCTCGTCCTGCGCGATTCGCACCTCGGGTGGGTCGCGCTCTTCTACTTTGCCTCGACCTCGGGCAGCCGGCTCCTTCCCGAGCGTCGTGGGCAGCTGGCGATCGCCGTCACCGGCGTCGTCTCCGCGGCAAGCATCGCCTGGAGCACGTCGGACGTGGGCGGCGCCGTCATCCAGGGGTTCAGCATCGCCATGATCGGGTTCCTCATCTACTCGGTCGGGGCGCTGCAGCGAACCAACCTCGCCCTCGAGGAGGCGCGACACGAACTGGCGCGCCTCGCGGTCGCCGACGAGCGCTCGCGGATCGCCCGCGACCTGCACGACACGCTGGGTCACAGCCTGTCGCTGATCACGCTCAAGAGCGAGCTCGCCGGCCGGCTCCTTCCGGGCGACCCGGCGCGAGCACGGGTGGAGATCGCCGACGTCGAGCGCGTCGCGCGCGAGGCGATGACCGCCGTCCGGGACACCATCGGCGGGTTCCGCCAGCCGACGCTGAGCGCGGAGCTGAGCGGCGCGACGGCCGCACTGCGGGCCGCCGGGATCGACGTCCGGTTCGAGACCGAGGAGTTGCCGCTGGCGCCGGTCGCTGATGCCCTGCTCGCATGGACGGTCCGCGAGGCCGTCACGAACGTCATGCGGCACAGCCGCGCCTCGACCTGCACGATCCGGATCGGCCAGAGAGCGTCGGAGGTCTTCGCCGAGATCGTGGACGACGGGGTCGGCGCCCGCCTCGTGACGCCGGGCAGCGTGCCGGCGGACGGCGTCGAAGCCTCCGATGGAGCCGGTGGCGGGTTCGGGCTGCGTGGCCTGGCGGAGCGTGTCGCGAGCCTGGGCGGCGTCGTCGTTGCCGGGCCGCTCCCCGGCCGGGGCTATCGTCTTCGGGTCACGCTGCCCGGATCGGTGGCCGGATGACGGTCCACGAACACCGCGTGATCCGCGTCCTGCTGGCCGAGGACCAGTCGATGGTACGTGGCGCCCTCGCCGCGCTGCTTGCCCTGGAAGGCGACATCGAGGTCGTCAGCCAGGTCTCACGGGGCGACGAGGTCGTGACGGCGGCCGTCGCGTCGGGACCTGATGTCGCGCTCCTCGATATCGAGATGCCGGGCCTCGACGGGATCTCGGCGGCGGCCGAGCTCCGCCGAACGCTGCCGGGCTGCCGGGTGATCATCCTGACGACGTTCGGCCGCCCGGGCTACCTGCGACGGGCGCTCGAAGTGGGAGTGATCGGGTTCCTGCTCAAGGACGCGCCGGCGACGCAGCTGGCGATCTCGATCCGGCGGGCGATGGCCGGCCAGCGGATCGTCGACCCGGCACTGGCCGTCACCGCCCTGACCTCGGGCAGCAACCCGCTCACCGAACGAGAGCGGGAGGCGCTGCTCCTGTCGGCCACCCTCGGGACGAACGCCGAGATTGCCGAGCGCCTGTCCCTCTCCGAGGGCACCGTCCGCAACCACCTGTCCGCAGCCATCCAGAAGGTCGGGGCGCGCAACCGCGCGGAGGCGGCCCGGGTCGCCGAAGAGAAGGGCTGGCTGCAGCCAGGCGACGGGTCGTCGGGAATGGATCGATAGGCGGCCGCGCGGAGCCTACGCGCTGGCGCTCCGCTCGGCGAGCCACTCCTCGTAGTTGGTCTCGTCGACACCCCGATCGATCTCGGTCTTGGTCAGGAGCAGCGGCAGGCGCCCGGACCGGATCGTCTCCTCGGTGATGATGCACTTGCGAATATCGGTCCGGTCGGGGATGTCGTACATCACCTCGAGCAGCGACTCCTCGACGATCGAGCGCAGCGCGCGTGCCCCCGTCTTGCGATCGAGGGCCACCTCGGCGGCGGCCTGCAGTGCACCCGGCGTGAAGGCCAGATCCACTTTGTCGAGCGACAGGAACTTCTCGAACTGGCGGGTGACGGCGTTCTTCGGCTCGGTCAGGACCCGCACGAGGTCCTCGGCGGACAGCGCGGACAGGGTGACCATGACCGGCAGCCGACCGATGAACTCCGGGATCAGGCCGAACTTCAGGAGGTCCTCGGGCATCAGCTTCTCGAGGATCCGCCCGCGCTCGACGGGGCCCATGATCGAATCCGAGCCGAATCCGATGGTGCGCTTTCCCACCCGCTCCTCGACGATCTTCTCGAGGCCGTCGAAGGCGCCGCCGCAGATGAACAGGACGTTGGTGGTGTCGATCTGGATGAAGTCCTGGTGGGGGTGCTTCCGGCCGCCCTGTGGTGGCACGTTGGCGACGGTTCCCTCGAGGATCTTGAGCAGGGCCTGCTGCACACCCTCGCCCGACACATCGCGGGTGATCGACGGGTTGTCCGCCTTGCGGGCGATCTTGTCGATCTCGTCGATGTAGATGATCCCGCGCTGGGCGCGCGCGACGTCGAAGTCGGCCGCCTGGATCAGGCGCAGCAGGATGTTCTCGACATCCTCACCGACGTAGCCGGCCTCGGTCAGGGACGTGGCGTCGGCGATGCAGAACGGGACGTCGAGCACACGGGCCAGGGTCTGGGCCAGGAGCGTCTTGCCCGACCCGGTCGGCCCCACCAGGAGCACGTTCGACTTCTGGAGCTCGACCTCGTCCACCTGGTGGCCGGCGTTGACCCGCTTGTAGTGGTTGTAGACCGCGACCGACAGGACCTTCTTGGCGCGCTCCTGGCTGATCACGTACTGGTCGAGGGCATCCTTGATCTGGCGCGGGTTCGGCAGCTTGGCCGACGCATTCTTGGGCCGCGGGGTCTCGAGGAGCTCCTCCTCGATGATCTCCTGGCACAGGTTGATGCACTCGTCGCAGATGTAGACGCCCTGGCCCGCGATGAGCTTGCGGACCTGCTCCTGGCTCTTGCCACAGAAGGAGCAGCGGTACGGGACCTTGGGTCCCTTGGTGCTGCTGCTGGTTGTCGTCACGCGTGGGCCCCTTGTCGTCCCGGCTAGTCCTTGATCTTCTTCGGCGCCGGCTCGGCGGCATCGCCGCCGTCCGTCGCAGGCCCTTCGGAGACCTTCTCGTCATGGTGCTGCGCAGTCAGTGAATCCCACTGGACCGAGTACACCGAGTCGATGATGCCATAGTCCTTGGCATCCTCGGGAGACATGAAATAGTCCCGGTCGGTGTCCTTGACGACCTTCTCCAGCGGCTGGCCCGTGTGGCGCGACAGGATCTCGTTGTTGCGCTGGACCAGGAACTCCCACTCCTTCATCTGGATGACCGCGTCCGGGGCGTTGCCACGGAACCCGCCGGAACCCTGGTGGATCATGATTCGACTGTTCGGCAGCGCGTAGCGCTTGCCCTTGGCTCCGGCGGCCAGCAGCACCGCCGCCATCGACGCGGCCATGCCGATGCAGATCGTGCTGACCGGCGCGCGCAGGTACTGCATCGTGTCGTAGATGGCGAGACCGGAGTTGACGACGCCCCCCGGCGAGTTGATGTACAGGCTGATGTCCTTCTCCGGGTCCTCCGAGTCGAGGAACAGGAGCTGGGCGATGATCAGGTTGGCGAGGTGATCCTCGATCTGGTCGCCCAGGAAGATGATCCGTTCCTTCAGCAGCCGCGAGTAGATGTCGTAGGCGCGCTCCCCGCGGCTGGAGGACTCGATGACCATCGGAACGAGCATGCTTGGAACTCCTGGTGCGATTGCGGCGTGGTGCCGGGTACCGGTCGCGGTCAGCCTGCGACCGCCGGGGCGTCCTCGAGAATCGTGCCCGGATCGGTGGCTCCGATCGAGGCGTTGGCGGCGGCCTGATCACCTTCGGTGGCGGAGCCGGGCTGGTCCTCCAGGTGCGGCAGGGCCGGATGATCGGGATGTGCCGCCAGCCACGCCTCGACGAGCCCTTCGACGACCCTGGTCCGCCGCAGCGTGCTGCGGATATACGAGCGACCACGTTCGGAGTCGAAGTACGCGCTCAGCTTCTGATCCCCGGCATACCGCTCGCGGCCCCGGGCGATCTCGTCGACGACGTCGCTCTCGGGCACGACGACGCCTTCGGCCTCGGCCACCTTCGACAGGACCAGCAGTGTTCGCACGCGCTTCTCCGCGCCCGGCCGGAACTCGGCGTGCATGTCCGCTTCCGTCTTTTCGATCGCCTTGAGATAGGCCTCCTCGCCGATCCCCTGGCGGGCGAGCGAGCCACGGAACTCGTCGTGCATCACCTCGACCTCCTGCTCCACGAGGATCTCGGGCAGGTCGACGGTGGCGTTGGCGACGGCATAGTCGATGATCCGGTCGGCGAACGCGTGGCGTGCCCGGTCGAGCGCGTTGCGCTCGAGTCGGGACCGCACATCGGCGCGAAGGGCGTCGAGGTCGGCGAAGTCGCCGAGCGTCCTGATGAAGTCGTCGTCGAGCTCCGGCTGCACCTTCTCGCGAAGCTCCCTGAGCTCGACCTCGAACTGCGCCGGCTGGCCGGCCAGCTCCGTCTCGGGGTAGTCGTCGGGGAAGGTGATCTCGAACCCCTTCTTGCCGCCGACCTCGAGCCCGACGAGGTTGGCCTCGAAGCCCGGGATCAGCCGCTCCTGGCCCAGGATCAGCGGCATACGCTCCGAGCTGCCGCCCTCGAACGGCTGGCCGTCCCGTGTCCCGACGAACGAGATCACGGCGTAGTCCCCGTCACGGGCGCCGCGGTCCTCGACGGCCGCGAGCGTCGAGTTCTGGTCACGCAGCTCGGCGATCACCTGGTCGACCCGGGCGTCGTCGATGGTGTCGATCTCGGGCTGGAAGTTGAAGTGCTTGTAGTCGCCGAGCTCGACTTCCGGGCGGACCTGGACGGTCGCCTTGAACACGAGCGGCTTGCCCTCTTCGGCCTGGACGACCTCCACGTCGGCGTTGGTCAGCGGGAGGATATCCTGCTCGACGAGCGCATTGCGGTAGGAGCGCTCGACGAGGTGCTCGACGGCATCATCGAGCACCGCGCCGGGGCCGAGGTGGCGTTCCAGCACCGGCCGCGGCGCCTTGCCCGGGCGGAACCCGGGGACGCGGGTGCGCTGCGACAGGTGACGGACCGACTCGCCGATGGCTCGGGTCAACTCCTCCGGCGGAAGCTCGATCTCGAGGACGAGGGTCGAATTGGGAGCGGGGGTTGAGGTGATCTGCATCGCCCGGGAAGTATAGGGCCGGGTGCGTGGTCGAGGCCGGAGACGTCCGGCTCGGCGGCGAGCGTCGACCGGATGGTAGGCGAGAGAGGGGTCGAACCTCCACGCCGCTTTCGCGGCACCGGCTCCTAAGGCCGGCGCGTCTGCCATTCCGCCACTCGCCCGTTCCGGGAGTCTACTGCCTCGGCCCGGGGCGGAGACGCACGCCACGATGACCGGGTGTTCGGCGGGCCTAGTCCTGTTGGGCGACGACCGTCAGCAGGATGATCACGGCACCGAGCCCGGTCAGGCCATCGGCCGTGAGCCGGATCCGCCGGACGGCCGTATGCCGTGCCGCGGCATCGGCCGCCCAGTCCAGGTCGCGGATCAGCAGGTCGACGGCCACGCCGAACCCGACGAGACCGGCCACGAGCAGATGCTTCAGCAGCATCAGCGTCGCCCACGCCGACCCGGACACGTTGCCGAGGCCCTCGTAGTTCGGGTCGGAGACGACGAGATAGGCGCCGCTCACGATGAAGATCGCGACCGCCAACAGGACGAACGGAATGGCCTGACGTTCGAGGGCGATGAGCGCCCGGGCGAGCAGCGGACCGTCAAGCGTTCGCTCCAGCGCGGGGACGATGAACCGCCCAAGGATCCCGTAGTACCCGAGGACGATCAGGAACGCCAGCGTGTGGAGCCAGGCGGCTCCGATCTCCAGGTAGTCCACCAGGTGCCCTCCAGCCGGGACGCACGCCGCTCGTCATGGCAAGCGTCACCGGTGACGGGCGGGACTCCAAGTGCCGATCCGCCTCCAGATCCGGGCAACACGTCCCGGCGCGCCCACGACCGAACGGGCGCCACTTCGATCGCGGCAGGACTGGCTCAGGCGCCGGCCGACCCCGACTCGTCGGCGGCGGCCGCAGGAGCAGCGTCCGCCGCGGGAGCCCGGCCCGCCGCCGGATTGGCGGCCGGTTCGCGCCGCCTGGCAACCTCCTCGACCGCACGCCCACGAACCTCCGCCAGACGGGCCGAGAATCCTTCGGCATCCGTCCGCAGGAACCACTCGCCGGCCGCCTTGATCCCGCGGCGGATGAGCGGCCTGGCGATGCCCGACGCCAGCTGCGCGCTGACCGGCGGGTTGTCCCTGGCGGCCTGCTTCGCGTAGTCCGCGAAGTCCCGCTCGAGTGCCCCACGGACCTTGTCGCCGTCATCCCCCAGCTGGCGGAGTGTCTTCTCGATCTCCTCTGGCAGCATCCGTTTCGGCAGATCCGCCGTCGGCCCGAACAACGAACGCCGGGCGCGGCGGTACAGGCGCTGCGGACCGCCGAGCGCAAGGAAGCCGGCGCTCCCGGCCATCGCGGCGGCCCTGGCCGGACTGCGCCGGATCTTGGCCGGGATGTCGACCGCGGCCCGGGCCGACGCCTCGAGCGCGTCGAGCTCGTCGCCCAGCGCGGCTCGCGCCGCTAGGACCCGATCCCGGGCGGCATCCGTTTCTGTAGCCACTCGAGTGTCTCCTTGCTGGTCTCGATCGTCGCGGTGGGATAGAAACGGCGCTTGATCGCATCGGTGTCGACGCCGTTACGGGCCAGGTCCGTGCCCATCAGGGCGATCCAGGTGAGGTAGCCGGCGGTGATCCCCACGGCGGCCCCGACCTGGGCGCCGAACGTGATCGCGCTGAACGCTCCGGCGAGCGCCCCGGCCACGATCAGGCCCAGCACGGCCGCGAAGCGCTCCCCTCCGGCTCCGCCGAGCATCGCCGCCAGGGCGATCCCGAGGACCAACCCGACGAGCGCCCCGATGAGCAGGCCGGAGACCAGCGGTCGAACGCCGGCTTCGACCGACAGGCCGGCCGACTCACCGAAATTCCTGTACAGCTGGTTCGGCAGGTCGAGGCCGAGCGCACCGCCGACCGCCAGGGCCACGACGAGGGCCACGACGAACCAGCGCAGCAGGCGTCCGCCCGGCACGCCGACAGCCAGGGCGACGGCCGCCACCGAGACCCCGACCGCGAGCAGGATCCCGTGGAGAAGGCCCCAGCCCATCGATCCGAGCAGCCACTCGGCCAGGAAGAGCGTCCCCCCGATCACCAGCAGGAGCCCCGCGAACAGGACGACCGCGATCGCCAGCGCGGCCAGGGCGACGATCCGGCCGACCTCGCCGGCGATCTCGCCGATCTCGGTCCGGGCCAGTTCGATGTGGGCGCGAACGAGGACGATCGCCGCCTCGCGGGTGGCGCCGATCTGGGCACGCAGGCCGGGCGACGGCCGGCGGGGGCCGCCCGTCGGCGGGCGCTGTTGCGGTGGGACCGAGGTTGGGTCGTCCAGGGGTCGGGCTCCGACTCGGATGCGCCGGGGCAGGCGCGGGGTTGGCCCGGATGATACAGCGCGCGTTCGCGGGACCGGCAGTGCCGTTGGTCACCGTGGCGCGGTACGCTGGCGCGCGTGCCTGAACCCACCCTCGCCTCCCGCCACCTCCTGACCGCCGAGCTCCTGAGCATCGGCAGCGAGTTGACGGTCGGCGACACGCGCGACACCAATGCCGGCGAGCTGGCGAGGTCCCTGACCGGCCTGGGCGTCCGGGTCGGACGGCTGACCGCCCTGCCCGATGACCTCGCTGCCGTCAGCGAGGCGTTCCGGCTCGGCATCGACCGCTCCGACCTGGTCGTCTCGACCGGCGGGCTGGGCCCCACGCCGGACGACCTCACCCGGGAATCGATCGCCGCAGCGTGCGCGGAGACGCCCGTCGTGGACCCGGACCTGGAGGCCTGGCTGCGCGAGCTCTGGCGACGCCGCGGGCTGCCGTTCCTGGAGCTGAACCTCAAGCAGGCCTGGCGCATTCCGTCCGCGACGATCCTGGACAACCCGAACGGGACCGCGCCCGGCTGGTTGGTGACCCGGCCGGACGGCCGCGTGATCGTGGCGCTGCCCGGACCGCCGCGTGAGATGCGTCCGATGTGGGCCGATCAGGCCGTGCCCCGGCTGCACGCCATCGGGCTGGGAACCGAGGTGGCCGCCCGGACCTATCGGTTGACCGGCATCGGCGAGTCGCAGGTGGCCGACCTGCTCGGCGAGGCGCTCCTGCGGGCCGCCAATCCGATCGTCGCGACGTATGCCCGAACCGAGGCCGTGGACGTGCGCGTCTCCGCGGTCGCGGCGCCTCCCCGTTCGGCCGACGACCTCGTGGAGGAGGCCGCGATGACGGTCAGGGAGCGCCTCGGAACCTACGTATGGGCCACCGGCGAGACCACATGGAGCGAGGCCATCGGCCACCGGCTGACCGAGCTCGGCTGGACCATGGCAGCGGTCGAGATCGGGACCGGCGGCAGCCTGTCGGCTCTGCTTGGCGACGGCGACTGGCTCCGCTTCGACGAGATCCTCGGCGAGGATGCCCCGGCGTCACGCCGCCACGTCCGCGAGAGCCGCCACGATGGGGACCCCGAGCCGGCCGGGGACCTGGTCCGGTTCGCACGCGAGGCGCGCGAGCTCGGGGACGCTGCCGTCGGGGTCGCGGTCCGGACGCGGTTTCGGAGCGGTGACACCGCTGTCTCCATCGCCGTGTCGACTCCGGCCTCCGAACGCCAGGTCAGTCGTATCGTCTTCCTGACCGGATCGCTCGGTCGATCGAGGGCCGCCCTGGCGGCGGCGGCGTTCATCCTCGAGGAGCTCCGCGGGCCGCCTTCTGAGCCCTGACGGATACTGGCGCGGTGCGAACGACACTGGGGATCGCGCTCGTCGGCATCGCCCTGACCCTGGGCGCGTGCACATCCTCGAGCCCGACCGGCGGATCGGCGAGCACCGTCCCGGCCGCCTCCGGCCCGGCGCGGGCGGCCCAATCGCCGGCGCGCAGCGAACCGCCCGCGGCCGGCCCGTCATCGTCGCCGGGCGGCGCGACACCGGTAGTCCCCCGCCCTGTTCCGTCGGAGGTTGCGACCATGCATCCCGGGCCATTCCGTTTGACCAGCACCTCGTTCAAGGACGGCGGGGCCATCCCTCGTCGCTTCAGCTGTGACGGCGAGGACGTGTCTCCCGACCTCGCCTGGGAAGGTGCCCCGGACGGCACGCGCGCGCTCGTCCTGACCATGATCGATCCGGACGCCCGCGACTTCGTCCACTGGCTCGTCTTCGACATGACCGGCACGCCGGCCGGCGGCCTCCCGCTCGGAGCCTCCGCTTCGCCCGGCGCGCCGCCACAGGGGACCAACAGCTTCGGCAGGATCGGGTACGGCGGTCCCTGCCCGCCGTCCGGTACGCACCACTACCGGTTCACGCTGTCCGCGCTCGACACCGTCCTCGAACGGAGCGGTGCCCCGAGGATCGGCACGCTCGAAGCCGCGATGGCCGGTCACATCCTCGCCCAGGCGACCGTCACCGCGACGTACCAGCGGAGCTGACGGCCGGACGCCCGCGCCTGGCCGCGATCACGGACACCGTGCGCTGTCGGCTGGGCGACAGCGGCACCGTCGGATGCGTGCTGATCTGGAGCGACGGCGCGCCTACCATGGCGCCCATGACTGCCAATCTGTCGGGCGGCCTCCGCCTCACGGTGCTCGGCAATGCCAGCGCCGCCCCGCATCTCGATTCGCCGGCGGCCGGCTTCCTCGTCGAGTGGGACACCACCCGGGTCCTCCTCGACGTCGGACAGGGGGTCGTGCGCGCGCTCCAGGACCTCATGGATCCGCACGAGCTGTCGGCCGTGGTGATCGGTCACATGCACGCCGATCACTACCTGGACCTGGCTGGGCTGCGCTACCTGTACCCCTGGGGCGAACCCGCCACCCAGCCGCTGCCCGTCAACCTGCCGCCCGGCGGCCGCGCCAGGCTGGACGCCCTGGCGACGGCGATCTCGGAACGCGCCGGCTTCTTCGACGACGCGTACGCGATCCGCGAGTACGACCCGGCCGAGCCACTCCGGATCGGCCCCCTCACCATCACCTTCACTCGCGGACGCCACTACGTCCCGGCCTGGGCCATGAGCATCCTCGCGCCGGACGGCGCAAGGATCGCCTATACGGGCGACACGGGCCCGAGCGACAGCGTGGTCGACTTTGCCTGCGACGCCGACCTGCTGCTGGTCGAGGCGGCGCTCCGGCTGGCGTCCCACGACGACGAGGAACGCGGGCACCTCACCGCCGAGGAGGCGATCGACCTGGCCCGGCGCGCTCGCTCGCGCGCGGCGCGGATCGTCCATTACCCCCCGTCGCGACGCCCGGAACTCGAAGGGCTGTGCGAATCAGCCGGGGGCTGGATCCGCCCGGCGTTGCCCGGTCTCACGATGACCGTGACCCCGGCGCGACCTCAGGAGATGGTCAGGACCGGCTGAGCCGCGGCCTGGGCTGCCCTCACGCTCACGTGGGCGGCCACCGCCTTGGCAATCGCGGTCAGCGCCGTCGCCGCCGGTCCCGGCTCGCGCTGGGCGACCGCCGGGACCCCGACGTCCCCACCCTGGCGCACCGTGATGTCGAGCGGAATTCCACCGAGGTAGTCGAGGCCATGGGCGGCCGCGAACCGCTCCCCGCCGCCTCGCCCGAAGATATCGGTCACCTCGCCGCAGTGCGGGCAGACGAACGCGGTCATGTTCTCGACCAGCCCGAGGACCGGAACGCTCATCCGCTCGAACATGGCCAGGGCCTTGCCGACATCGGCCAGTGACACCTCCTGGGGTGTCGTGACGAGCACGGCGCCGGAGATCGGGACCGCCTGGGCCAGCGTGAGCTGCGCGTCGGACGTGCCCGGCGGCAGGTCGATCACCAGGTAGTCGAGCTCGCCCCAGTCCACGTCCCGCAGGAACTGCTGGATGGCCCCGCCGACGAGCGGTCCGCGCCAGACGATCGGTTGGCCTTCCGGGACGAAGAACTGGATCGAGATGGCCTTGACGCCGTAGCGCTCGAGCGGCGTGATCTTGTTGTTGTCACTGGCTCGCGGCTGCCCCTCGAGGCCCATCATCATCGGGATGTTCGGGCCGGTGATGTCGGCGTCGAGGAGGCCGACGGACGCGCCGGACTGCGCGAGAGCCACCGCCAGGTTGACGCTGACCGTGCTCTTCCCGACCCCGCCCTTGCCCGAAGCGACCGCGACGATGTTCTTGACGCCCGGGACGAGCTGCTCGGCCTGGCGCGGCTGCGACCGGCGGACCATCGCGCCCCAGGCGATGTCGATCCCCGTGGCGCCGATCCCGGACAGCGCCGCGCGCGTATTGCGTTCGATCTCGTCCTTGAGCGGGCAGGCCGGTGTCGTCAGCTCGATGGTCATGCTCAGGGTGGTCCCGTCGATGACCAGGTCCTTGACCATGTCGAGGCTGATCAGGTCGCGTCCGAGCTCGGGCTCCTGGACCGTGCGGAGCACGTCGATCACGGCGTCCTGGGTGAGGGTGGACATCGGCGATTGCGTCCCTTCGGGTGGTGGCATTGGGGGTCGGCCGTTCTGACGATGAACGCGTCGATATCCTACCGCGGGCTCGCCGGGAGCGCCCCGCAGACCCGTCGGTGACCAGCGCCAGGGAGCCCGACAACCGGCCGGGTCCCGACGCCGTGGGCCCACCGCACGGTCGACGGATTCCGCGGGTCCGGCATCGAATCGCAACGAATCTCGCGGCGCGTCCCGCGGACCCGCGATGCGCCACGCTTCCTTGACACCCGCCCGGCTGCGACCATATCCTCGCGCCCACCTCGGCCCGCTACGCCAGGCAGTTCTTCCCCGTTGGAGTGCGAACGACCGTGCCTTCGATCGACGTGAGGCTCGTTGACGTGGTCAAGCGGTTCGGCGACGCAGTCGCCGTCGACCACATCAACCTCGAGGTGGAGGACGGCGAATTCTTCAGCCTGCTCGGCCCGTCCGGGTGCGGCAAGACGACGACCCTGCGGATGATCGGCGGCTTCGAGGCGCCGACCTCCGGGCTGATCGAGCTGCAGGGCCAGGACGTGACCTGGCTGCCGCCGTACAAGCGCAACGTCAACACCGTCTTCCAGAACTACGCGCTGTTCCCGCACCTGTCGATCTACGAGAACGTCGCCTTCGGGCTGCGCCGCAAGGGCGTCAAGGACGCGGACATCAAGTCGCGCGTGACCGACATGCTCAAGCTGGTCGAGCTGCCGGGCTACGAGGCTCGCAAGCCGACCCAGATCTCGGGCGGACAGGCGCAGCGGGTCGCGCTCGCGCGCGCACTGATCAATCGTCCGGCCGTGCTCCTCCTCGACGAGCCGCTGGGCGCGCTCGACCTCAAGCTCCGCAAGCAGATGCAGGTCGAGCTCAAGCGGATCCAGCAGGAAGTCGGGATCACGTTCATCTACGTGACCCACGACCAGGAGGAGGCGATGACGATGTCCGATCGCATCGCCGTCATGAACCAGGGGCACTATGAGCAGCTCGGCGAGCCGGAGGCGCTCTATGAACGACCGACGACCCGCTTCGTCGCGAGCTTCCTGGGCGTCAGCAACCTGCTCCCCGGCACCGTCCGCGGGATCGACGGGTCGTATGCCTCCGTGACGCTCGCCGACGACACCACCGTCCGCGCCCCGCGCGCGCTGGTCGGCGACGATGCCACGGTCCACGTCGGCGTCAGGCCGGAGAAGATCCGCCTCCACGACGAGGTCGCGGATCCGCCGGCCGGACACAATCACCTGCGGGGCGTCGTCCGCGACGCGTCGTATCTCGGCGTCAGCACGCAGTACCTGGTGGAGGCGCGGGGAGGCGCGCAGATCATGGTCTACGAGCAGAACGTCGAGCGAGCCACGAAGTCGGAGCTGTGGGCCCCGGGTGAGGCCGTCCAGCTGACCTGGTCGCCGGACCACACGTTCGTGGTCCGCGACACCCCGGGTCAGCCGACCGCCGCCTGACCCGGCGACCCGAGATAGCCATTGAGGAGGCACATGAGCGAGCAATCGTCCCCGCCGCGGCTGGTGTCGCGCCGCCGCTTCGTCCAGGGCACGGCGATGGCGGGGTTCGCCGCATTCCTGGCGGCCTGCACCGGAACGAAGTCGAGCAGCGCGCCGAGCGAGGCCGCCCCCAGCGAGGCGGCGGGGGCGTCCGCCGTCGCGCCGTCCGTCGCACCGTCCGCGGCCCCGACCGAGAAGGTCGTGACCGGACCGCTCAAGTTCGCCAACTGGCCGGCCTACATCGACCAGACGACCGAGGCCGACGCCGACACCGGCGTGCTGCCGGCCGGCTCCTCCAAGACGCTCGAGGACTTCAAGAAGCAAGTACAGCGTCGAGGTCGACTACGAGGAGAAGATCGGCGACAACCCGACCTTCTTCGAGACGATCCGCCCGGCCCTTGCCGGCGGCCTGCCGACCGGCTGGGACCTGGTCGTCCTGACCGACTGGATGGCCGCCAAGATCATCGCCAAGAGCTGGGCCGAGCAGATCGACCAGGAGAACGTCCCCAACTGCGCCAACAACCTGCGCGACGCGCTGCGCGGCCAGACCTGGGACCCGAACAACGACTTCCACTACCCGTGGCAGTCGGGCATGACCGGGATCGGCTACAACAGCAAGACCCTGGCCGAGAACAAGATCGCCGAGCCGACCAAGATCGCGGACCTGTGGAACATCCCGGCCGACAAGCTGACCTTCCTGACCGAGGCGCGCGACACGTTCGGGCTCGGGCTGCTCAAGCTCGGCATCGAACCGGATCCCGCCAAGGTGACGAGCGACGACCTCAAGAAGGTCGCCGACGACATGCAGCCGCTCGTCGACAAGGGCCTCCGCTTCACCGGCAACGAGTACCTCCAGGACTTCGGCCAGAAGAAGGTCTGGGCGGCCTTCGTCTGGTCCGGCGACCTCGCGTCGTCCGGTGGCGCAGACGACAAGTTCGCCTTCCCGGAGGAGGGCACGATGATCTGGACCGACAACATGCTCATGCCCAAGGGCGCGGTCAACAAGTACACCGCCGAGCTGATGATGAACTGGGTCTACGACCCGAAGATCGCGGCCCAGGTGGCCGACTACGTCTACTACGTCTCGCCGGTCAAGGGCGCCGACGCGGAGATCAAGGCGCTCGACCCGGGCGCCGAGACCAACCCCCTGCTCTTCCCGACCGCGGACATCGTGGCCAAGCAGCGGAACTTCCAGTTCCTGTCGGACGACCTCGAGATCGACCTTGAACGACCTGTTCGCGACCCTCTCCGGCCTCTAGGCGGAACGGCGGACCCGCGATGACGGCAGTGCCAGTCGCCCGGCCGGGCCCCGGTCTCCGGGGACGGCTGGGCAAGGCCCTGCCGTACCTGCTGCTGGCGCCGGGCCTGCTCTGGCTGGCCGTGTTCTACGTGCTGCCGGCGGTCCAGATGTTCACCTACTCGATCTCGACCGGCTCCGTCGAGAACGGCTACACGATCACCCTGTCCGCCGACGCCTACACCGAGGCGCTCAACAAGTTCGGCAAGCAGTTCCTCAATTCGATCCTGTACGGCGGCGTCGCGACCATCCTCACCCTGCTGATCGGCTTCCCGGTCGCCTACACGATCGCCTTCCGCGGCGGCCGCTACAAGAACGTGATCCTGTTCCTGGTCATCGCCCCGTTCTTCACGAGCTTCCTGATCCGGACGATCAGCTGGAAGATCCTGCTGGGCGACGAGGGCCCGATCCTGGCGCCGCTCAAGCACACGTTCGGCCTGCTGCCGGGCACGTTCAGCATCCTCGGGACGCCGATCGCCCAGGTCGCCGGGATCACCTACAACTTCCTGCCGTTCATGATCCTGCCGCTCTACGTGGCCCTCGAGAAGATCGACATCCGGCTGATCGAGGCGGCCGAGGACCTCTATGCCAATCGCGCCGCCGCCTTCCGGCGAGTCACCCTGCCGCTGGCGCTGCCGGGCGTGTTCGCCGGCTCGCTGCTCACGTTCATCCCCGCGATGGGCGACTACATCAACGCCGAGCTGCTGGGCAGCCCGGGGACCCGGATGATCGGCAACGTCATCCAGAACCGGCTGCTGGTCCAGAACGACTACCCGGTCGGCTCGGCGCTCTCGTTCGTGCTGATGGCCGGAATCCTGGTGGCCGTGGCGATCTATGCCCGGCTGCTCGGCACCGAACAGCTGACCGGCTGATGGCGACCAATTCGGCCGCGCTCCCGGCCGCCCAGGTCGCGAGGACGGCGCCGCGCGGGTCGCTCGGCCAGCGGCTTGGCCCGCGGATCCTGCCGGCCTTCACCGTGCTCGCGATCCTGTACCTGATGATCCCGATCATCGTCATGATCGTGTTCTCGTTCAACCGGCCGGAGGGCAAGTTCAACTACGTCTGGAACGAGTTCTCGCTGAGCGGCTGGCTCCACCCGTTCGACTGGCCCGGGCTCGGCGACGCCGTCCGGACCAGCCTCCTGATCGCGGTCCTGTCGACGATCGTCGCCACGATCATGGGCACGATGCTCGGGCTGGCCCTGACGCGCTACCAGTTCCGCGGCCGCGGCGCGCTCAACGGGATCATCTTCCTGCCGATGGCGACGCCCGAGATCGTGCTCGGCGCGAGCATGCTGACGCTGTTCGTGGCCACGGCCCTGCCGCCGCTGTCCGGCAGCGTCCCGACGCTCTACCCGACCGGCTTCGCGACGATCCTCATCGCCCACATCATGTTCAACATCAGCTACGTGGTCGTGACCGTGAAGGCCCGCCTGGCCGGCTTCGACCGGCGGCTCGAGGAGGCCGCGATGGACCTCGGCGCCAACGAGCTGACGACCTTCTGGAAGGTCACCTTCCCGCTGATCCTGCCGGGCGTGATGGCCGCCGCGCTGCTGGCGTTCAGCCTGTCGATCGACGACTTCGTCATCACCAACTTCGTGTCCGGGACGACGAACACCTTCCCGATCTGGATCTACTCGATCCAGCGCAACGCGCTGCCGGTGCAGATCAACGTCATCGGATCGATCATCTTCCTCGGCGCGGTGACACTGGTCGGGCTGACCTCGCTTCGATCGGGTCGCGCCGCCCGCATCCGCTGAGCGCTGGAGACCCGACATGCTCGAGACCGAGAGCCGCAGCCCGGCCACCGACCCGCTCCCCGACCACTCGGTCGTGCCGCCGGTCTGGAGCCGGATCACGAACCTGGACGTCGACCGCGGCGAGGGCTCCTGGCTGATCACCCGCGACGGCGAGCGCTACCTCGACTACTCGTCGGGGATCGGCGTCACCAACACCGGTCATGCGCATCCGAGGGTCGCGGCGGCGGTCGCGGCGCAGGCCGCCAGGCTGCTCCACGGCCAGCAGAACATCGTCTATCACGAGCCGGGTCTCCGGCTGTACGACCGGCTGCGCACGCTCCTGCCCGGCGGGCCGTGGCAGGCGTTCCTGTCCAACTCGGGTGCCGAAGCGGTCGAGGCGGCGGTCAAGCTGGCACGCGTCGCGACCGGGCGCCCGGCGATCATCGCCTTCCGCTACGGCTACCACGGGCGGACCGCCCAGACGATGGCGCTGACCACGGCCAAGGACGTCTACCGGGCGGCCTTCGAGCCACTGCCCGGATCCGTGTACCACACGGCCTACCCGTACTGCTACCGGGCCGCCGGCGGCGCCCACGCGCCCGATGCCTGCACGTGCGACTGGGAGGCGCAGCTCGACCTGACCTTCCACCAGTTCATCTACCCGGACCGCGTGGCGGCGATCCTCATCGAGCCCGTCCTCGGCGAGGGCGGCTACATCGTCCCGCCGCCGGCCTTCCTGCCCCGTCTTCGCGAGATCACCCGCCAGCACGGGATCCTGCTCATCGCCGACGAGGTCCAGACGGGCTTCGGCCGGACCGGCGAGCTGTTCGCGGTCCAGCACTGGGATGTCGAGCCCGACATCCTGGTGATGGCCAAGGGCATCGCGTCCGGGCTGCCGCTGTCCGGGATCCTGGCCCGCGCGGACCTGATGGCGCAGTGGAAGCCGGGGACGCACGGCGGGACGTACGGCGGCAACGTGGTCTCGTGCGCGGCGGCGAACGCGACCCTCGACGTCATCGAGGACGAGGGGCTCGTCGCCAACGCCCGCGAACGCGGGGTCCAGTTCCTGTCCGGGCTGCGTGCCCTGGCGGCCCGCTACGGGTCGGTCGGCGACGCGCGCGGGCTCGGACTGATGGTCGCCCTCGAACTGGTCAAGCCGGAGCGTGGGCGACGGCCGGGTGCCCGATCCGGAACTGACCAGGCGGATCCAGGCCGAGGCGCTGGCGCGCCACCTGATCGTGCTGACCGCAGGGACCTACGTCAACGTGATCCGGATCATCCCGCCGCTCGTAACCACGGCCGATGAGGTCGCCCTGGCACTGTCGATCCTGGACGAAAGCCTGGCCGCCGCCGGCGCCTGATCGGACGGCCGGCGGGATGACCGATCCGGTCGAACGCCGCGCGCGCCCGGGTCGACGACCTGCTCGAGCGACTCACCCGGGTCAACCTGCAGGTCGTGGTGATCGCCCCGCCCGACGCGACCCGCCGCGCGGCCAGGCGCGCGCCCGGGCCGCCGCCGATCGCCGCCGGTCGTGGCGGCCTGTTCGAGGAGGCGGTCGTCGGCCGCTCGCGAGACGGTGATCCGGGCATTCTCGCGAGGCGGCTTCAGCGGCACGTGGGCGGCCACCGACTGGTCGATCTCGGTCACCACGCCGAGGCGACCGGGTCGCGGCGGCGGCGGCATTCGAGGAGGCGGCGATGGCCGAGGTCGTCGAGGACCTCGTCGACGACGAGACGCTCGACGTCCTGCGCGCCAGCTCGACGAGCTCGATCCGGTCGACCGGCCTGCCATCGCCGGGCGCGCTGTCGTCGTTCGCCCGGTCGGCCGTCACGAGCGACAGCCGCATCGTGAGCGCCATCCTGATCGTGTTCGTGATCATCGGGATGGGGCTGTGGTTCGTCGTGGGCGTCGGCCTCGGGCTGCTCACGATCGCCGTCGGTGTCGTGCTCGCCGTGCTCCGCGGGCGGATCCGGCCGGCACCCTGATCGACGCCTGTCCATGCCACCCGACGCCGCCCCGCTGCTCGCGATCGCCGGCCTGATCCTGGTCAAGGAGGCCGGCAGTCCCGATCCCGGTGCCCGGCGACCTGGTCGTGATCGGCGCCGGCGTGGCGGCCAACCAGGGCAGCCTCGACCCGCTGGTCGCGCTCGTCGCGATCGTGCTCGCGAGCATCGTCGGCGGGATCGCGCAGTACGGGCTGCTCCGCTCGGTCGCGCGGCCCCTGCTCCTGCGCCTCCTCGGCCGGCTCGGGTCGGCCGAGCGCGTCGACCGCCAGACCGAGCGACTCCGTCGCGGCGGCGCACGGTCCGTCGCGATCGCCCGGTCCACGCCCGGTGTCCGGATCGTGGCGATCGCCGCGAGCGCCCTGGCCGGCGTCCCGGCCGCCGCGTTCGTCGCCGGCCTGGCGCATCGGGAACGCCCTGTTCATCGGCGCCCATTTCGGGCTCGGCTACCTGATCGGGCCGCCGGTCGTGGCCGTCGTCCGGCGGCGCGCTCGGGACGCTCGCGATCGGCGTCGCTGGGCCTCGCCGTGATCGGGGCCGGCGGCTGGGCCGTCCTGACGCGGTGGCGGCGCCGCCGGCCGACGCCCGCCATCACGGCGATGGCCGATTGGGCGGACGCCTGCTGTCCGGCCTGCCTCGCGCTGGGTGCCCTGGAGCGTCGAACCGGCGCGTAGCCGGATCGGGCCCCCAGACCCGATCCGGCTGGCTCAGCAGGGTTCGATCGACCTCAGTCCCCCTTGACCTCCACCACGATCGACAACGAACCGTCGAGATACGTGCCGGTCAGGCGCCAGCAGCCGGGGCTGGGGATCGTCACCCCGACCAGCATCGCGGTCCCGAATTCCGCGGTGGCGTTCGTCGCCTGGTTCGCCTCGAACGATCCTGGCGCATCGAGGCGCGTCCCGACCACCGTGATGTCCGGGACCGGGTCGGCCTCGGGCACCCAGTCGGTGCTCCACCACCAGGTCTTCTGCGACAGGCCGTCGGAGCTGACCGGCAGGTGTGCCCAGGTCTCGCCGTTCCGATCGAGCGTCGTCCACAGCGCCGGCGTGCCGTACCACACCGCCCTCGTAGCCGGGCGGCGGCTCGGCCGGGTAGCCCGCGGGCGGGACGAGCGGGTCCGTCGGGCGCGTCACGTCGCACGTGAACGACGCGGCCTGGCTTGCCTCCGGCGACACGGACGGAGTGGCATCGGCGACGCCCGGCGCGAGCGATGGGCCCCCGATGGGAGACCCGCCGACGCCCGGGGCCGACCCGGCCCGACGGCCATTGCCACCACGACCGATGACCACGACGGCGGCGATCCCGGTCGTCGCGGCCATCAGGAAGCGTCCCGTCGGACGGTTGCGCCCGGACCGTGAAGACCGCCGGATCGATCGCCGGGGGATCGGCCTGCGCTCGCGCGCCAGCGCTCGCCGGCGCCGTGAAGCAGCGTGTCGATGTCAGTCATTCGCTGATCTCCAGTAGCGGCTTGAGTCGGGTTCGGGCGTCGGACAGGGTCGACTTGACGGTGCCCTCGGAGCAGCGCATCACGGCGGCCGTGTCCGCGACCGTGAGACCCACGAAGTAGAAGCAGTCCACGGCAAGTCGCTGTCGAGCCGGCAGTCGCGCGACCGCGCTCTCGACGTCGAGGCGATCGTCGGGCGATCGGACGCGGCCGGCGATCTCGGCCGGGAGCCAGGCGTCCGGCCGGCGCCGTCGAGCCTGCCGGGCGCGGTCCGCGGTGATCGCCAGCAGCCACGCACCGGGCGTGCCCCGCGTCGGGCGTCGAACTGGCGTCGCTTCTGCCAGGCCCGGGCCAGCGCCTCCTGGACGATGTCGTCGCGATCCCCGGTCGGGGCGAGCCGGGCGGCCAGTCGCGCCATCGCCGGCAGGTGCGGTCGCACCCATCGGCGAACGCCTCGGGCGTCGCCGGGGCGTCCGAGGTTCCGCGCGTGATGGCCGTCACGAGCTCCACGCCCCTTCTACGGCATGAGCCCGCCGTTCGGTTGGGTGCCGGGGCCGGCTCAGCCCCGAAGTCGGGCCAGGATCTCGTCGTGGAGCGGCCCGTTGGTCGCCAGGACCGTACCGGAGTGGATCGTCCGGCGGCCGTCGAGATCGGTCAGCCGGCCGCCGGCTTCCTCGACGATCACGAGCGGCGCCGCGAGGTCCCAGCTCTTGGGACCGACCTCGACCATCGCCTCGGCGGCGCCCTCGGCCACCAGCGCGTAGCCCCAGAAGTCGCCGAACCCGCGGTCGCGCCAGACGCCGGCCGATCAGCCCGGCGAAGCCGGGCGCCGCGCCGCTGTCGGCGATCTCCTGGGCGGAGCCGTAGAGCAGGTGCGCGTCGGACAGGCCGGGCGACCCGGGACACCCGGATCGACCGCCGGAGGCCGGCCTCCGCGTCCGATCGAGCCGACGGCCCACGCACCGCCGCCGCGCCTGGCGAACCATCGGCCGCCGAGTGCCGGAGCGCTCATGACCCCGACCTGGAGCTCGCCGTCGGCCTCGACCGCCAGCAGCGTGCCGAAGAGCGGCACCCCGCGCATGAAGTTGTGCGTCCCGTCGATCGGGTCGATGTACCAGGTGACGCTCCCCTGCCCGGCCACGTGCCCGTACTCCTCGCCGACGAGGCCGTGGTCCGGATAGGCCGCGGCGATCCGGCTGCGGATCCCCCGCTCGATCGCCTGGTCGGCCTCGGTGACGAACGAGCGGTCGGGCTTGGTCTCGATGACCAGGTCGCGCCGGAAATGCGCGAGCGCCAGCGCGTCGGCCTCGTCGCAGCAGGCCAGGGCGAACGCGAGCCAGTCCTCGAGCTCGGCCTCGCTCGGGCTCACGAGCGGATCCGCTGCGCCGGTCGGGTCGTAGAGCGGCTCGCGGGCGACCTCGAAGCCGATCCACTCGCCGAACACCTCGACCTCGCCGCGGGTCCCGATGGCGGCCCGATCCGGCGGCAGGTAGGCGTAGGCGATGGATCGCTCGACCGCGAAGCCGTAGCCGCCCGACGTGACCCGCCCCACGATCGCACCGTCCGACCCTGACCGGTTCGTTGCCGAGGCAGACCGAGCGCGGGATCGTCCAGGACCAGGCAGCGCAGCCGCTTGCGCGGACCGGCCGCCCTGGCGGCGATCAGCGCCTCGCGGCCCATGAAGTCCGCGCCCTTGTCGAGGCGGACGGCGAAGCCGAGGCCGGCCTCGAACGGCGTCTCGTCGGGGGTGATGTCGCTCGACCAGACGCGGTAGCCCTTCTCGAGCCGAAGGGCGTCGATCGCCCGGTAGCCACCGGCCAGCATGCCCGTGCGGCCGGCCCGCCTCCCAGAGCGTGTCCCACAACGCCGCACCGAACTCCGTGTGGGCATAGAGCTCCCAGCCCAGCTCGCCGACGTACGTGACGCGCAGGGCATAGACCGGGACCGACGCCGACCGTGAGCAGCCGCGCGGTCAGGTACGGGAAGGCCTCGTTCGAGAGAGTCGTCCGAGGTCGTCGCCGCCAGGATGTCGCGGGCCCGCGGCCCCCACAGCCCGAAACAGGACCGGCCCGAGGTGATGTCGTTCAGCAGGACGCTGCCGTCCGCGGCAGGTGCCGTCGCAACCAGCCGAGATCGTGCTTCCCGAACGCCGTCCCGGTCACGAGCAGGAACCGGTCGTCGGTGATCCTGGTGACGGTCAGGTCGCACTCGATCCCGCCGCGCCGGTTGAGCAGCGAGGTGTAGACGACCGTGCCCGACCGGTTGGTCGATGTCGTTCGCGCAGACGCGCCTGGAGGAAGGTGCGGGCGCCCGGATCCGCGGACCTCGATCTTGGCGAACGACGTCTCGTCGAAGAGGCCCGCGGCGTTGCGCGTCGCGAGCGCCTCGACGCCGATCGCGGTCGACCAGTGCTGGCCGGCCCAACCGCGCGGGCGGACGGTCTCGAGCCCGGCGTCCTCGTTCGAGGCGAACCAGTTCGGGCGCTCCCAGCCGGACTTCTCGCCGAACACGGCACCCTGCGCCTGGAGCCGCGAGTAGGCCGGCGAGAGCCGGAGCGGGCGGCCCGCCTCGCGCTCCTCGTTCGGGTAGTGGATGTCGTAGTAGGTCGCGTAGACCTCGGTCGTGCGCGCAAGCGTGTAGCTCCGGCTCCGGTAGTGGCGCCCGAAGCGGCGGATGTCCATCTTCCACAGGTCGAGCTCGGGTTCGCCGTCGACGATCCAGGTCGCCATCTGGCGCCCGATCCCGCCGGCGCCGGCGATGCCGTGAGCGCAGAAGCCGGCAGCCACGAAGAAGCCACGGACCTCGCTCTCGCCGAGGATGAACTCGTTGTCCGGGGTGAAGCCCTCGGGGCCGTTGATCATCCGGTTGATCCCGGCGTCGCCGATCGCCGGGACCCGCCGGACCGCGCCGTCCATGATCTCGGCGAAGCGCGGCCAGTCGGGCGCCAGGAGCTTGCCGTTGAAGTCCGCGGGGATGCCGTCGAGCGACCAGGGCGCCGGGTGGCGCTCGTAGCCACCCATGCACAGCCCGCCGACCTCCTCGCGGAAGTAGACGAGATTGTCGGGGTCGCGCAGCTGGGGCAGCCCGGGGTGGACGCCCTCGATCGGTTCCGTGAAGAGGTACTCGTGGGCCATCGGGATGATCGGCACGTTGACGCCGACCATCCGCCCGATCTCGGGCGCGAACATGCCACCGGCGTTGACCACGACATCGGCGCGGATCTCGGATCGCTCGCCCTTGTGCTCCACGGTCACGCCGGTCACGCGACCGCGCTCCTGGCCGATCGCCACGACCCGCGTGTGCGTCCGGATCTGCGCGCCGCGCGACCGCGCACCGGCGGCCAGCGCCAGCGCCAGCCCGGACGGGTCGAGCCAGCCGTCGGTCGGCAGGTAGACCGCGCCGAGCACCCCCTCGGTCGACATCAGCGGGAAGAGCGCCTGTGCCTCGGGCGGCGCCGATCAGCTCGAGCGGCAGGCCGAACGTCTTGGCCCAGCCGGCCTGGCGGCGCAGCTCCTCGAACCGCTCCGGCGTGGAGGCCAGCCGGAGCGAGCCGACCTCGTGCCACGACGGGTCGGTGCCGGTCTCGGCCGCCAGGCGTCGGTAGAGGTCGGAGCCGTACATCATCATCCGGGTCAGGGTCACGGAGCTCCGGAGCTGTCCGACCAGCCCCGCCGAATGGAACGTCGAACCCGACGTCAGCTCCGCCCGGTCGACCAGGATCACGTCCGTCCAGCCGAGCTCGGTCAGGTGGTAGGCGATGGACGTCCCACCCACCCCACCGCCGATGATCACCGCCCGGGCGTGCTCGACCACGGAGGATCCGCTCCTTTGCCGGGCGCTTCTTCCGTCGTGCGCCCGTGACCTGCAGGGTAGCCGCCGGACGCGGCGGTCACGTCGCCAGCCCGTGCGCCGGGACGCGGCGCGAACCTCTCCCAGGCCGGCTCACTCGCCGGCGGCTTCGCGCAGGGAGCGCTCGAAGCGAGCGGTCGCCGCGTTCGCGAGGAGCCGATCGAAGCTCGACGCCGCGTACGCGACGAAGTCGACGTCGAGCGAGCTGATCCCCTGCTGGAGCACGCCCCACATCGCCTCGCGGAAGTCCGACACGACCCGCATCAGGGTCAGCCTGGCCAGCCGGGCCGGCCGGACGTCGCCGTCATACGCCGCCAGCAGGATCTCGTCCTCGTCGGGGGTCAGCTCGTGATTGATGCTGAAGTTGCCGAGGTCGAAGAACGGGTCGCCCATGCCCGCGTATTCCCAGTCGATGATCCGGATCCGGGCGCCGTCGTCGATGAAGTTGGCGTTGAGCAGGTCGTTGTGGCAGGGCCGCAGCTCGAGCGGGTTGGACAGGAAGGCGAGCTCGATCCGCCGGCCGATCGCCGCGGCCAGCTCGTACTCCGGCGGGATCGGCACGCCGCGTTCGAGCGCGAGGGCGCGGTACGCGTCCGCGATGCGGAGCGGCACGAACAGGCCCGGGATCGCCGGGCCGTCGTGGATCCGACGAAGCGAATCGGCCACCCGGCGCAACGTCTCGGGACGATGGACCGCCTCGTCGGTGACGGGCGATCCCGTGATGAACCGGGTGACCAGGTAGCCCTCCGGGCGGATGAACGCGGTCACCTCCGGCCCGACCCCGACGCCCGCCGCGGCGACGGTCGCCGCGTGCTCGACCTCGCGGCTGATGCCGAGCAGGTGCGTGTCGTTGCCGGCCAGCCGGATGACCCAGGCGCCGCCGGTGCCGGCGGCGTCGACGCGGAAGTTCCGGTTCGTGATGCCGCCGGAGATCGGCGTGAGCGTGAGCTCGCGGCCTGCCAGCTCGGGCACCTTCTGCATTGCCCGGACGAGGTCGTCGTGGAGCTCCCCGTGGAGCGGCTGCTTCCGGGTTCACGTGCCGGCGATCCCTCTCGTGGCTCCGGGCAGTGGACGGCGCGGCGATCGCTCGCCGCGCCGTCGTCGAACGCGTGGACGGCGATGGCTAGCCGATGACGGCCTCACCGGTCACGGCGTCGGCCGACTCGACGTCGTGGGCCCGCCCGCGACGTGCGAGAGGCGTAGTAGAGGATCCCGATGATCAGGATCACGCCGACGAGGACCTCGAACACGGCCATGGCCGGCAGGTCTCGATCGTGTTGCCGAACGGCGTGAAGAACGTGCCGATGAACGGATTGGTGAAGCCCGCGGCCGTCGCCGCCGAAGTCGCCGAACAGGTCCGGTGTCCTGCCAGATGCCCGATGTTGACGATCATCGCGCCACCCCAGACCAGGGCGAGGATGTTGATGAGCATGCCCCACGACCGAGGTTGAACCAGGCGCGGCTTGTGCGGCCAGCCGCGGCGGCGCGCCAGCAGGACGCCGAGGTTGCACAGGAAGTAGCTGAGGTAGATCAGCCCGGTCGCGGCGATCGACATGAAGAAGCCGCCGAGCGGGCCGATCACGCAGGATCGGCAGCGCGGCGAGGACCCCGACCGCGATGGCGGCGTTGGTCGGCGTCCGGAAGGTCGGGTTGACCTGGCCCCACAGCGCCACCGAACGGCAGGTGCCGGTCGCGGCTCATCGAGAACATCATCCGGGTGGCCGCACCCTGGATCGCCAGGGTGCAGACGAAGACGGACGCGAGGATCACGAACAGGTAGAGCTCGCCGAGGGTGATCCCGCCGATGAGCTCGGTCGGTCAGGACGGCCTGTGATCGTCGTCGCGATCGGGAACCCGACCGGCCTGGCCCTCGGCCATCGCGCTCCGGGATGCTCGGGATCGACAGGATCACGGCCGAGCAGGAAGACGGCGCCGACGACCCCGGAGATCAGGATGGAGGCGAGGACGCCGCGCGGCGCCTGGCGGCCGGCGTCAATGGTCTCCTCGCCGAACGTCCCGGCGGTGTCGAAGCCGTAGACGACGAACAGGGCCATGAACATGCCCGAGCAGGAAGGCCGGCAGGTAGTTGCCGCCGGTCGCCACTCCGCGTCCCGCCCGTGTCGAACAGGACCGACGGCGACTGGTGATTGGCGAAGAACAGCAGGATCAGCGCGAAGACGAACATGCCGAGGATCTCGGTCGCCAACACCGATGTTGTTCAGGATCGACAGCAGGCGCACGCCGAAGGCGTTGATCAGCGGTCGTGAGGACCAGCGTCGACGAGCGACACGAACGTGAACATCGTGGTGATCCCGGTCGGATCCGGGGAGTCGAGGAACCCGACCGTCGGGCATCGCGCCATGGATGCCGTCGATCACGAACGGCGACGATGACGGCGACAGCCGTGACGGTGACACGACCTGCGCCCAGAAGTAGAACCAGCCGGTGAACCAGCCGAGCGTCCGGTTGCTCAGCCGCTTCGACCATTGGTAGATCGAGCCGGCGACCGGGAAGTGGCTGGCAAGCTCGGCGAAGACGAGCGCAACGAGCAGCTGGCCCGCCGATGACGATCGGCCACGACCAGAAGAACGCTGGTCCGCCGAGACCGATCGCCGACGCCGAAGTTCGCCGAACGATCCGGTCGAGACGCTGATGAAGCTGAACGCGATCGCGAAGTTCGACAGGAACCCGAGCGTCCGTCTGCAGCTCGGGCTTGATGCCCAGCGAACGCAGGTGCGCGTCATCACGAGCCGCGATGTCATGGGAGCTGTTACCTGGTCCCGCCACGAGTTCTCCTCCTACCTCCGCACCGGTGGGTGCGAGCTGCCCTCTGGAGTGACACGGAGCGCCGGGGACGATCGGGCCACGAATCCCTCATTCGTGGTCGAACCTGCGCGGGAGGATAGCACCGCATCCGGCCCGTTCCAACGGGATTCGTGCAACGGACCCGCGCAGCGCACCGCGCGGGTCGGTGAGGTCGCGGGCCGCTCAGGCGGCGGCCGCGGCCCGGTCCGGAGGAGGCGAAGGCCGGGCTCAGCGCGTCGCGACGGCCTCGCGCAGGGAGACCGGGATCGGCCGGTGAACCTCGACCGGCGTCACGTACCGGTCGACCATCGGCCGCGTGTCGTTGACCCGAAGCTCGCTGAACAGGTACGCGATCTTCCGTCGTTGCGCCGCGAGGATCTCGTCCTTCGTGTCGAGGTCCCACAGCTGGCGCTTGAACGGCCCGATCGCCTTCTTGCGGCTCGTGTACACGAACTGCTGGTCGGTCTGGCCCGACTTGCGCTCGTCGGCGAGGTTCGCGTAGCACCAGGCCTCGATCTCGCGGTGGAGTTCCTCCGGGAAGGCCGGGTGCTCGTACAGGGCGTTCTGGAAGCCGGTCGCGAGGTGGATCTCGGCCGTCTCGACCGCCGGGAACCGGTGGAACAGGGCGTCCGGAAGGGTCGACGCGCCGTGCTGGACGGCGCCCGGCCAGCCCGTACGTCCGGGCGACCTCGCCGAGCTCGCGCAGCACCTCGAAGTCGAGCTTGACCTCGGCCACGCCACCGTCGGGCAGCGGGATCCCGCCGTGCGACGTGCCGGTCTGGACGCTGACCTTCGAGATCGTGCGGGCGCCAGGCGCCCGCTCGGCCAGCTCGCGCTTGTAGCCGTCGAGGTAGGCACGGAGCTCCTCGACCGTCGAGTTCTTCGTCCCGACCTCGCCGATCTCGCCGCCGACGCTGATCGTGACGCCGTCGGTCTCGAGCGTGCGGATCAACGCGGTCAGCTCGGCCGCCCGGGTGTAGTTCTCGCGTTGCTCCTCGTCGGCATTCGGCTTGGACAGGTCGACGAGCGTCGAGGAGTCGATGTCGATGTTCCGGTAGCCGGCGTCGATCGCCAGCCGGCAAGCGCGCCGGATCTCCTCGGTCATGGCCTCCGGGATCGGCGGCGTACTTCTTGACGTTGAACTGGTAGTGATCGCCCTGGAGGAAGACCGGCCCGGTCCAGCCGGCCGCGACGGCTCCGGCGAGGGACGCGGTCGCGAAGTCGATCGGCCGCTGGAACGTGTACGTCTGCTCGCTCCGGGCGATCTCGAGGATCACGGCGCCGACGTTGGCCGCCTGCGCGGTCTCGTAGACGGTCCGGGCCATGTCGAAGGTCTGGGCGCGGAGGTTGATCGCCGGCACCGTGAAGCCCGACACCTCGCCGCGCGCGCGTGCGTCGTACAGCCCCTGGATGCTCGCCGAGCGAGCGCCGAGGACCTGGCTGGCCTCCCAGATCAGCCACTGCGCGGCTTCGATGGTCGCCTCGTCGATCGAGAATGCGGCGGTCCAGGCGAGATCGCGGATCCCGGCATCGCGGAAATGCGGCCTCGTCGTCGATGACGAGCCGGTCGCCGTCGAGGTGGGCGCTGCCCGCCAGGCGAGCCAGCAGGTCGGATGGGGATGTCGCGACGTCGGGCATGGGGTCAGAGTCTCCTCGAAGGGGTCGGAGCGTCCATGGTACCGGCCCCTCGAGTCGACCGCGCAAGAGCCCTTCGGCCCGCCCGGACGGTCATTTCGGCCACCGTCGGTGGCCGCCGTCGACGGACCGTCTCCTAGTAGCCGGGCTTGGTCACCATCAGGATCACGATCGCGACGATCAGTACGGTCAGGAGCATGCCCGCCGCGCTGCAGCTTCTGGGCGGTGGCGAGGATCTCGGGAGGAGGACCGGCGGGAACGCCGGCGGCCGGCGGGCCGGGCGGCGGGCCGCCGGCCGTGAGGTGGACCATCTTCTCGATGGCTGGCGCCTGGACGAACGCTGCGTACAGGATCGCGATCAGGTAGAGGACGATCCCGGCGACGAGCCAGCGGAAGGCGGCGCTGGTCAGATCCGCTCCCAGGATGATGATCAGGCCGACGCCGGTGATCCCCTGGACGACGGCACCGGGCAGGACGATCCGGCGTTCGATGACCTCCGTCAGAGCGGCCGCGAAATGGCTGTTCGGCGGACTCTTGCGCGCCTGTCCGGCGATGATGCCGAACGCGAACGTAGGCCCGAAGACGGCGATCGCACCCATGACGTGCAGGAACAGGAACAGCTGGAGCATCGGCACACCCTCCATTGTGGCGAATTCGCGGGAAGGGACGCCCCGCGAAGCGCGCGGCTGGAGAATAGCGCGCTTCGCTCCCGCCGCGAGACGCCCTGGCGCCGACGGATACCGCGACCATCGATGCGGGTCGATCCGCCGAGGCCGTGCCTACGACACCCGCCTGGTACGCCGATTGACGAAGTCGACCAGGACGTATTCGCCGAGCCGCTCCGGGGTGGCGTAGAACGCCCGGCCGCGGTTCAGCCGGGTCAGGTGCGCGACGAACTCGGCCAGTGCCCGCGATCGCTCGAGCATGAAGGTGTTGATCGTGATCC
This sequence comes from uncultured Chloroflexia bacterium, assembly GCA_963806175.1. Taxonomy (GTDB): domain Bacteria; phylum Chloroflexota; class Limnocylindria; order Limnocylindrales; family CSP1-4; genus SPCO01. Next base: position 669,926 of record CAWDXA010000011.1, on the reverse strand, counting down.
CCTCCTTCGTGCAGCGCTGCACCTCGCGGAGGGTCTCGCCGATCGTCCGCCGCGTCGGCGGGTAGTTGAACTCGACCTGGCCGTCCTCGAAGTGGGCGGTCGGCTCGCCGTCGGTGATGACCACGATCTCCTTGTTCGTCGACGGGTGGCGCCCGAGGATCCGACGGGCGAGCAGCAGGCCGTGCTGGAGGTTGGTGCCGTACTCGTAGCCGTGCCAGGTCAGCTCGGCAAGCGTGCCAGGCGGGATCTCGCGCGCGTAGTAGGCGAAGCCGATCACCGACAGGTGGTCGCGCGGGTACTGCGTCCGGATCAGCGTGTCGAGCGCGACCGCGACCTTCTTGGCCGCCAGGAAGCAGCCGCGCAGGAGCATCGAGCGGCTCATGTCCAGCAGCAGCACCGTGGAGGTCTGCGTCAGCTGCTCGGTGCGGTGGACCTCGAAGTCGGACGGCCGAAGCCGGATCCGCTCGGCCGGCCTCGCGGGCGCCGGGCGCGTTCTCCTCGCGGACCGAGCGCGTTGAACAGCGTGCCGCGCAGGTCGAGGTGGAACGGGTCGCCGAACTCGTACGGCTTGGTCGTCTCCTCGCGCTCCCCTCCCCGCCCGGCCCGATCGATCCGGTGGCCGCCGAACGCGTCGCGCTGCAGCCGCGCGAACAGGTCGTCGAGCACCTTCTGGCCGATCTTCCGGCTGCCGCGCGCGGTCAGCGCCAGTCGGTCGCCGTCGGTCTGTCAGGTAGCCGGCCTCCTGGAGGCGTCGCGCCAGGTCGTCGAGCGCGTCGAGGTCCCGTGCCGCGTCGTCGCCGAGCAGCTCGCGCACCTCGGCGCGGTCGATCGCGGCCAGGTCGCCGGCGACTCGACGTCCGGACAGCGCGTCCTCGAGCCGGTCCATCGCCTGGAGCCGGCCGATCTGGGCCAGCGCGCCATCGAGTCCCAGCGGCTCGTCGCCCTGGAACGGCACGCCGCTCGCCCAGCCCGCCGGGGAGCAGCAGGTCGAGGTTCGACGCCAGCTGGGCGAGGTCGATCAGCAGCCGGTCGTCGCGCAGCAGCGCCTCCATCATCGACTGGAGCTCGGCGCGCTGCTCCGGCGTCATCGAGCGCAGCAGCGACTGCATGGCGGCCATCCGCTCGCGCCAGCTGCTCGATGATGTCGTCGAAGGTCCTGGCGCCCGGGAAGAACTGGCCGTGCCTGGCGAGGAACGCCGAGGCGTCCGGATCGCCGCCGGCGATCCGCTCGCCGGATCAGCTCGTTGAGGTCGCGGACCATCTCGCGGTTGGCGGCCAGGTCCTCGGGCTTCATCGACCGGATCGCGTCGGACATGCCCGGACACGTACTGGTCGAGGACCTGCTTGCGCAAGCTCGCTCGACGAGCTCGTCGAACCGCTGGCGCGCGTCCGGTTCGAGGAAGTCGTAGTCCTGGAGCCCGCGGATCCGCGCGCCCATGTCCGTGGGCAGCGCGTCGAGCTGGTCGAGGCGGCGGGCGGCGACGTCGCGCAGCATCGACCGCAGGGCGGCGTCGTCCGGTGACGGCCGCTCGCGTCGCCGGACGGCTCGGACGCCTGGTCACCCGGCGTCGCCGGCGGCGCCGGCGGGCGCGATGCGTCGTCGAGGCGCCGCTCGACCCCGGCCGTTCCTGCCGGACGATCTCGTCGAGCTCGCCGCCGGATGTCCGACAGGACGTCGCGGAGCTGGTAGCGCTCGAGCAGCTCCTCGCGGCGCCGCTCGAGGCGATCCATCAGGTCGCGCAGGCCGGCCAGGTCGCCGCGGGTCGCGTCGCCGGTCCGCCAGCCGCGCTCCATCAGCCGGCGGATGCGCCTCGGCCAGGTCGCCCTCCTCCATGACGTCGTCGGCGAGCGCGGCCAGGATCTCGTCCGCGTCCAGGTCCGCGACCTGCTGGCTGCCGTCCCAGCGCGAGTAGCGGGCCCGGGCGGCCGGGCCGTCCGGCAGCCGCCCCCCGGACCGCCGGCCGCGGCTCGGGCGCGAGGTCGCGCGGATCCGGCGAGTAGGCGGTCACCGGTGGTAGACCGTCCCGCCCGGGATCCGGTCCTTGTTGAGGCGGCGTGCCAGGTGCAGCCCCTCGAGCAGGAACTCGACCGCCGAGGCGACGACGGCCGGCTCCTCGGCGCCATCGGTCACGTCGAACGTGCCGAGGCCGCGGACGGCAGTCGCGCCAGGCCCGGGACCTCGCGCATCCAGGCCACGTACTCGCGCGACGGCGTTCGGTCGCCGGTCTCGACCGTGAAGCCCGTCCTCGAACGCCTCGATGACGCCGTCGAGCTCGTCGACCGAGACGTGTCGCCCGAACGTCGTGTGGAGGGCCTTGGTGATGAGCCGCTCGACGACCCGCTCCTCGGGGGTCTCGTCGCCAGCCGACTCGAGCTCGACCTTGCCGACCGTCGAGGCCACGACGGCGCCGAGGTCCGAGACCCGCGGCGCGCGCCAGCGGCTCGCCCGAGCCGGACGGCCCGCTTGAGCGCGGCGGCCTCGAGCACCTCGGCGTTGGCGACCGACACCCGGACGCTGACGCCGGAGCGCTGGCTGATCTCCGGCGAGCGCCGGGCCAGGTGGGTCAGCTCGGCGACCAGCTCCTCCATGAACGGCGGCACGACGACCGGCGGCACGCCGTCCTCGGCGCCGAAGCGGTGCTTCTCCTGGCGGACGATCGCCATCTCGTGCTCGAGCGTCCGCGGGTAGTGGGTCCGGATCTGCGAACCGAGCCGGTCCTTGAGCGGCGTGATGATCCGCCCGCGCGACGTGTAGTCCTCGGGGTTCGCCGAGGCGACCACGTACAGGTCGAGCGGCAGGCGGACGACGAAGCCGCGGATCTGGACGTCGCGCTCCTCGAGGATGTTGAGCAGGCCGACCTGGATCCGCTCGGCGAGGTCCGGCAGCTCGTTGATCGCGACGATCCCGCGGTTGGCGCGCGGGATCAGGCCGTAGTGGAGGGTCAGCTCGTCGGACAGGTAGCGGCCCTCGGCGACCTTGATCGGGTCGACCTCGCCGATCAGGTCGGCGATCGTGATGTCCGGGGTGGCCAGCTTCTCGGCGTAGCGCCGGTCGCGCGGCAGCCAGTCGATCGCCGTCCCGTCGCCGTCGCGCTCGACGATCGCCCGGGCCGCCGGGCTGACCGGCGCCGACGGGTCGTCGTTGAGCTCGCCGCCCGCGGACGACCGGCAGCCACTCGTCGAGCAGGCCGACGAGCAGCCGCGCCATGCGCGTCTTGGCCTGGCCGCGCTCGCCCAGGAAGACGAGGTCCTGCCCGGCGAGGATCGCGTTCTCGATCGCCGGGACGACCGAGTCCTCGTAGCCGACGACGGCCGGCATGATCTCGCCGCCGGCGGCGAGCAGGGCGAGCAGGTTGGCGCGGAGCTCCTCCTTGACGGTCCGCGAGCGCCAGCCGGAGGCGTTGAGCTCGGCGAGGGTGGTGGGTCGAGGCTGGGACGACATCGGGAACCTCAGTTCGGGGCGGATCTCGCGGGAGGGGACGGCCGACGACGGCCGGCTGATGGAGGTGGCGCTCGCGGCGGACGCCCGGTAGGCGGCGATCGCCGCTCGGACGCGCTCGGGGTCGGTCTCGCCCGATGGCCACGAGGCCATCGAGGAAGGCCCGCCGCGCCTCGGCCTCGATCTCGAAGTCGCCGGCGCGCCGCCCGGCCCGCATCGCCAGCTCGGGCATGACGCCCCAGCCGAAATGCTCGAGCCGATCAGCCCCGGGATCCCAGGTGGCGAGCACGGCCGGCCCGAGACGCTGCAGGTGACCGTGGACGTCGCGCGCGACGGGCCGGACGAAGTGGGCGGCGACCACGCGCCGACGGCTCCGGTCGATGCGACGCAGGACGACGACGACGCCGAGGTGCGACAGCTCGTCCTCGGTCAGCGCAACTGGGCGCGGTCGCAGTTCGTCGAAGACCGCCTCGAGCGAGTCGGCGTGGATCGTGGTCGCGAGGCCGTAGCCGATCGAGGCGGCCCGAACCGCGAGCCGCGCGGCTTCGCCCCACGTGTAGGCCGGCAGGTGGTCCGACAGCTCGCTCGCGAGCAGCACGGTGCGATCGGGCCTGATGACCGCGCGATCCGGGAGCGGGGCCGCGCTCGCGACGCCCGCCCAGCCGAGCTCCGTGGCCTGCGGCAGCCAGCCGAACGTCTCCGACGCGCCGCGGCAGCTCGACGATCGTGGTGTCCGGCGGCACGAACGCGAGCAGGGCACCGAGGAGCGTGGACTTGCCCGTGCCCTGGCCCTCGCCGGCGACCACGATCGGGACGCCCGCCTCGATCAGCAACCAGATCGTCGCGGCCAGCTCGGAATCGAGCGTGCCGGCACGGATCAGCTCGACGATCGAGCGAGGTTCCGGTGGAACGGGGCGAACGGCCCACCGGCCCTGCGCGGGGGAGGTGTTGGCCACGGTGACTCCACGGGAGCGAGATGGACGGATCGGACCGGCAGCGTACGGCCGGGTCCCCGGAGCGTCAAACGGCCCCGTCGCGGGATCAGTCCGCTAGTGACCGAGGGCGAGTGCCGTTGCAAGGAAGGCGTCGCGGTCGGTACTGGCTGCGTCCGTCCGCAGGCTGTGGTTCCAGTTGTACGTCTTGACCGAAGCGCCACCGGGCGCCGCCGCGATCCAGGCATCGATCGCCGCCGGCGAGACGTACTGGTCTAAATCGGCGAACTGGAAGAGCACCGGGCCAGCGGCCTCGGGCAGGAAGGTCACGGGATCGACTTCGAGCATGGTCGCCTTGTATGTCGCCTGTTCGGACGCCGCCACCGGGTGCCAATAGCGCAGGTACCAGTCCGCGAAATGCGGCACGCCGGCCATGATCACGGTCGCACCCACCCGGTCATCCAGGCCGGCGACCAGTGCCGCGTACATCGCGCCGAAATCGTGCCCGACGACCGCCACGCGCTTCGGGTCGACGCCGGGCAGCGCCACGAGCGCGTCCAGCCCGACCCGGTCGTCGACGACCTGGTCGATGACCGCCTGGTGGTCCTGGGCGGTGCCGGCGGGTGGCTTGTGCCACGGGAACTGCTGCTCGGGCAGCAACGACACGACGCCGCGGGCGGCCAGCGCGGTCGCCTCCTGGAGGAACTCGGTCCGGTTGCCGTCCGGTTCGTTGGTCGCGTACCAGTGCAGGAAGAGGACGACCGGATGGCCAGACCCACCGGCCGGCGCGACCAGGAGGGCCGACAGCGTCCGGCCGCCGACCGAGGCGTAGGTGACGTCGCTCACGGTGACGCCGCCCTTCGTTGTCTTCGCGACCTCCACGAACGCCGGCTCGGCGACGTCGTAGTCGAAGGCGGATCGCGCCGCCGCGAGGTCGACGCTCGCGCCGGGCGTCGCTGGTGCTGCGGAGGCGACGGCGGTCGCGTTGTCCGGGGTGCGGCTGGTGGTCGCCGCCGACGGACCGGGGGACGACGCTTGACTCGTTGCCGAGCCCGGTCCAGCACAGCCGGTGACGAGGGCCGCCACGACCCAGGCGATGACCGCCGACCTGGAGCGCCGGCCGGCGAGCGATGCGATGCCACTCATTGGCTGATCCTCCCAGGGTCGAAACGCCAGATCGTGGTCCCCTTCAGGTTGCCGAGGAACGACCGCCCGTGCAGGTCGAGGACCCAGACCGCCCCGGCGGCGGCGGCGAGGCCGTGAACGCCGGTCTCGAACCCGATCTCGGCGACCGGTTCCCCGCTGTTCGCGTCGAGCACACTCACGGATCGCGCCAGGCCGTTGGCCACCCAGAGGCGCCCACCGGCCACCGCGAGATACACCGGCCCTCGCCCGACCTTGAACGTTCCGGTCACGGCATTGGTCGCCGAATCGATCCGGCTGACGGTCCCATCACCCGTGTTTTCCACCCAGACCGCTCCGTCGGCGATCGTCAGCCAGTTCGGCTTCGTACCGACCGCGATGGTCGCAACCACCGAGCCGCTCGTCGGGTCCATCCTGATCACCGCCGAGTCGCGATCGCTGGCGACCCAGATGGCGTCGTCGGCGATCCGGAACCCGTCGGCGCTGGCACCGACCTTGATCGTCGCGATGATCGAATTGCTCGCCGGATCGATGCGCACGAGCGATCCGTTCGTCCGATCGCTCGCCCAGACCGCGTCCGGACCGACCTGGACGTCGTAGATCTCGCCGGGGACCGGGATGGACGCGAGCTGCACGCCTGATGTCGGGTCGAGCCGGGCGACCGTCTTCGTCCCGCCGCTGACCCAGATCGAGCCGAACCCGATCGCCACGCCGCACGGGCCGTTTGGCACCGCGAACGTGCGCACGACCGCGTTCGTCGACGCGTCGATGGCGTCGACCTCGCTGCGGGCATAGGAGGTCACCCAGACAAGGCCGAGTCCTTCTGCCAGTTCACACGGGCTCGGGATCGCCTCGATCCGGGCGACCGCGAGATCGGCGGCGGCCAATGAGCCGGCTGCGGGTGAGCCGGCAGCCAATGCCGGAGTCGGCTCGACGGCGGGCGTCGTCGCCTCGAACGAGGCATTGGCATCGATGGAGCCCGTCGGCGAGGGTCCGGTCGATGCCCCGGCGCAGCCGGCGAGCACGTGGATCGCGATCGTGGCCGCGCACGCGATCGATGCCTTGATCACGAGGCTCTCCTTGGATCGTCCTGGGTACGCCGCGCGGAGGGCATGCCGACAAATATCGGCACGCGCCGATCATACACAGCGGACGCAACGAGCCAGATCGGTCGCATGAGCGGGGACGGACTCGATAGTCTTGCGGTACATGGAGAGCGTTCGCGTGATCGTCCAGCCGGGCACCGGCTACGAACTGTTGCTCAGCGCCATGATCGTGGCCGAGCGACAGGCCGGTCGCTCGCTCGACAACGCGCTTGACTGGCGGAAGCGAGCCGAGGCGGCAGGCCCGGACATCCTGGGCGGCATCCGCCGGATCGGCCGCGAGCCGTTCATCAACCTCCTCGGCTTCGTCCACGCGATGACCGAAGAGCCGACCGCCGAAGCGGCGCTGACGGCACTCGCCTCGGCGACGGACCGCGAGGTCGTCCGTGCCCTCGTCGGCTACCACCGCCGGGCGATGCGCCTCGTGACACCGGCCGCGGTCATTCGGGCCGCCGTCGATGGCGACGAAGATGCGCGATGGGAATTCCGGCGCACATCCTTTCCGGACCTTCGCTACTGGCAGGCCAGCCTTCGCCACCTGTTGTCCGCACCGCCGGACCGCGTCCGGGCTGACGTGGTCGACGTCCTGCGGGCCTGGTACGAACGCGGGTTCGCCGAGCTCGAGCTTGGGATCGGCAACGCCCAGCTCGAGGACGCCCGGGCGGTTCGTGAGCTGACCGGCGCCATGGAGCTCGACGCCGTCCTCGAACGGATCGCGCCCGGGATCAATTTCGCCCGCGAGGTCGGTCAGTCGCTCGTCGTCCTGATCCCCGACCTCGTCCTCCGCCCCGGGTACGTCATCGGTGACCACGGATCGACGTTGCTGATCGCCTATCCGGCCGGGGCATCCGGTGTCGATCCCGACATTCCTCCCGAGACTCTGGTCCGCCTGGGCAAGGCGCTTGGGGACCCGCTGCGGCTGAAGGCGCTGCGCGAGCTGCGCCACGGACCGCTCACCCTCACGGACCTCGCGGAGCGACTGGGGGTCCCGAGGACCAGCCTCCAGCATCACGTCCGGATCCTCATGTACGCAGGGCTGGTCGCGCTCTCCGTGGATGACGCCCAATGGGGCCGCCTCGAGCTGCGCGACGACGCCCTCGCCCAGGTCAGCCGGCTGGCCGAGCGGTATGTCCTCGGGTAACCCATCGATGTCGACAGCAGATGGCAGGATTGCAGGTGAGGATCCCCGCGTGACGCTCAAAGACCTGTCGATCATGCCCCTGACGCCGGAACGCCTGCCAGATCTCGCCGACCTCTTCGAGGAGGGCGGCGACCCCAAGTGGTGCTGGTGCGCCTACTTCCGCGTCCGCGGCGTCGAATTCTCGGGCGCGGCCAAGGTCCGGCATCGGGCGGTGCTCGAGACCGCGGTCGAGGATGGCGTGGCGCTGGGCCGCGCGCCCGGTCTGGTGGCCTACGATGCCGATGGCGCGGTCGGCTGGATCAGCATCGGGCCGCGCGAGGACTATGAGCGCCTCGCCCACTCAAAGGTCCTGGCCCCGGTCGATGACCGGCCGGTCTGGTCGATCGTCTGCTTCGTCGTCGCACGTCGGGCCCGTGGACACGGACTGGCACGGGCGCTCCTCGATGCGGGGATCGGCTACGCCCGCGAGCTCGGCGCAACGACACTGGAGGCCTACCCGGTCGAGATCCCCGCGGGTGGTCGGATCGCGTCGGGCGACGTCTTCCGCGGCACGCTCGCGATGTTCGAGCGCGCGGGCTTCGAGGTCGTGGCCCGGCGGCAATGGAACGCGACGACCCCGGTCCGACCGATCGTGCGGCTCGACCTCGTCCGCCACGAGGGTCGGGTATCGGGTTGACACCGGCTCGACAGCCCGGGTAGACTCCCGTCCGGCTCGCATGTCGCGTGCAGATCACGACAAAGGAGGCGGCTCCGAATGACGACGAAGACGTTCCTCCTCAACCGATGCGTTGCGCCTACCGGCGCCGATGGCATCGGGAGATCTGTGCCCATCTCGAGCTAGACCGCAGGCGGCAGGACCGCCGACCGGACGAACCACGAGCCGTGGGCCAGATCGGGCCCCCGGCTTTTTTGATGCCCAGTGCCTGCGTCCCGCAGGACCGGACACCAGGAGCCGCGAGGCCCCCGACGTCGAGCACGTCGGGTCGGAGCCCGCGGCTCTTGTCGTTTTCGGACGCCATCCCCGAACCTCCCGCAACACCTGGAGCACCAACCGTGACCGCCACCCTTCTCCCGGAACTGAAGAACGGATCGAACGGCTCGCCGAGCCGGCCGACCCAGCCGGTCGCAATCGCCCAGCGGCATCCCGCCCTGCCCGCCCTCCTGATCGAGGACGCCAGCAAGCGGTTCATCGTCGGGCGCAAGCGCAAGCCGGTCAGCGCGATCTCGCACGTGTCGATGCGCCTCGAGCGCGGCGACATCCACGGGATCCTGGGGGCCAACGGCTCGGGCAAGTCGACGCTCATCCGGCTGATCTGCGGGCTCCTGACCCTCGACGAGGGCCGGGTCGAGGTCTTCGGGCACGACATCGTTCGCGACGAGATGGCGGTCAAGCGGCTGATCAACCGGGTCAGCGTGGACGCTGCCTTCTTCAAGAAGCTCAGCCCGATGGAGAACCTGCTTGTTCGCCGCCCGCCTGTACGGCATGGACGGGACCACGGCAAAGCGCGAGGCGCTCCAGATCCTCGCCCGGCTCGGCATCGGCGCCAACCGGACGACCCGTCCGATCGAGCAGATGAGCCGGGGCATGCAGCAGAAGGTCGCGATCGCGCGAGCACTGCTGACCAGCCCGACCCTGCTGCTCCTGGACGAGCCGACCACCGGCCTGGACCCGCGCTCGAAGCTCGACGTCCAGACCTTCATCGAGGAGCTTCGCGAGACCCATGACGCCACGATCGTCCTGACGACCCACGACCTGGCCGAGGCAGAACGCCTGTGCGGCCGGATCACGATCCTCAACGACGGCCGTGTCGTCGCCGAGGACACGCCCGACGGGCTGATCGCCCTGGTGGCGAGCCGGCTCGGCCGGCCGGCCACCCTCGAGGACGTGTTCATGACCTTCACCGGTCGCTCCCTCGACGACGACGTCGAGGAAGACGAGACCGAATCTGACGACTGAAAGGAGGTGAGAACCATGAACTGAACCAGTTGGCCTACGAACTGGCGCGCGAGCGCCAGGAGCGACTGATCGAGGAGCTCGCGCGCGAGCGCCTGCTCGACGACGGCCGCTCGTCCATCCGCCGGTCGATCGGCCGCCGCGTCATCGCGGTCGGCGAGCGAATCGCGGCGGAGTCCCGTCTGGAGCTGGCCCGGTCCCGCTAGGGGGCCGGGCCAGCTCCCCCACCTGGAGATCCTCCCGTGACCATCGTCGCCCATGAGCTGAAGGCCTCGTACGCCTTCATCGAGCGCAACTTCTTCCTGACACGCCGCTACTGGGGCTGGGAAATCGCCTTCCTGGTCTATTCGGTCGCGGGCGCGCTGTCGATCTCGCTCATCGGTGCCGACCAGGGCAGCCCGACGCTGCTGCTGACCCTGATGGTCGGGGCGATCTTCTGGAACTACCTGTCGGTCGTCTTCAGCTGGATCGCCGAGACGATCTCGGTCGAACGCTGGGAGGGCACCCTCGAGTACACGATGATGGCGCCGATCCGGCGCTGGTCGCAGCTGCTCGGGTCGGTCCTGTACGCGATGGTCTATGGCCTGGTCCACACCACGGTCATCCTCATCGTGCTGATCCTGTTCTTCCCGCAGCTCGACCTCGCACGGCGCGAACCCGGTGACCGTGCTGGCGTTCATGCTCCTCGGCTCGTTCAGCTTCGTCGGGATCGGCATGATCGCGGCGATCCTGCCGCTGCTCTACGTGGAGCGCGGCGCGCAGATGACGTTCGTGCTGCAGTCGTGCCTGCTGCTGGTCAGCGGCGTGTACTACTCGGTCGACATCCTGCCGCCGTGGATGCAGGTGCTGTCGCACCTGTCGCCGGCGACGTACGTCCTCCACGGCGTCCGCGCCGGGCTGCTCAAGGGCACCTCGGTCCTCGACCTGTTCGGCGACGTCTGGCCGCTGATCGTGATGGGCGTCGTGTTCATCCCGTTCGGGCTGTGGGCCTTCGGCCGCGCCGAGCGCTACGCCAAGCGGACCGGCAAGCTCAAGCGGGTCGGCTGAGATGAGCGACTCGCCGTTGGCCATGCCCCGGGCCGCACCGGCCGGGCTCCGGTTGCGTCCCTTCGCGGGCGAGCCCGACCTGGCCGAGATCGTCCGCATCGAGAACGCGGAGGCCGAGGCCGATCGCCTGCCTGAACGTGCAGATCATCGAGTCGCTGGCGGTGCGCTTCGCCCATCCGAGCCCTCATTTCGATCCCGTTCGCGACGTCACGATCGCCGAGCTCGACGGGCGGCCGGTGGCCGTCGCGTCGCGAGAATGGGTCGAGACGACGGACGGGCTGCGCGAATACCGCATCGATGGCGCGGTCGACCCTTCGTGGCGCCGGCGCGGCATCGGCACAGCCCTGCTGGCCGAGAGCGAGCGGCGCAGTCGCGCGCTTGCCAGGAGCGATGGACCGGGCGGCGCTTGCGTGTTCGGATCGTTCAGCGGCGACAGCCAGCCGGGCGACGTTGCCCTGCTGACGGCCGCCGGGTTCGCCCCGGCGCGGTTCTTCTTCGACATGACGAGGCCGAACCTCGAGGCCATCCCGGAGCAACCGTTGCCCAGTGGACTCGACATCCGGCCGATCACGATCGACCTGGCACCCGCGGTCTGGCACGCGCAGGCGGAGGCATTCCAGGACCACTGGGGCGGCGTCGACGAATCGGAGGAGCGACTCGGGCGCCAGCTAGCCCAGCCGTCGACGGACCTGTCGCTCTGGATCGTAGCCTTCGATGGCAACGAGCTGGCAGGCGGGGTGCTCAACAAGATCGACGCTGCCGAGAACGAGGTGATGGGCCTGGAACGGGGCTGGCTGGGAAGCGTCTTCACCCGCCGGCCGTGGCGACGGCGCGGACTCGCCGGGGCGCTCATCGTCGAATCGCTGCGACGTCTTCGGGAGCGCGGCCTGACCTCCGCCGGTCTCGGCGTCGATGCCGACAACCCCAACGGTGCGCTCCAGCTGTACGAACGTCTCGGGTTCGAGGTCGCTTATCGCTCGACCGCGTGGCGCAAGCCACTCGAGCCGGAGGTCGAGCCGTGATCCCCGATTCGGCAGGGCCGGAGATGGGCGACGGTCGCGCGCTGGGCGCCCTCGGCTGGGACGTCGGCTGGACCGATGCCTTCGCGCCGCACGCGGCCCGGGGCCGGCGCCCGGCCCGGGTTGTCGCCGTCCATCGCGAGACCTCGATCGTCCGCGACGGCGCGGGCGACCGGCCGGCCGCGGTCTCGGGCTCGTTCCGGTTCGAGGCGCTGGCGACGTCGGACTATCCGACCGTCGGCGACTGGGTCGCCCTCGACGGCGACGGCGTCATCACGGCGATCCTCCCGCGTCGAAGCGTCTTCAAGCGGATGGCCGCGGACGGGACCCGCCATGGAAGCGGCCTCGACGACGAGCAGATCATGGCCTCCAACGTCGACGTCGCGCTGCTCGTGGCCGGGCTGGACAACGACTTCAACCTGCGCCGGATCGAACGCTACCTGGCGGTCGCCTGGTCGAGCGCGATCATCCCGGTCGTCGTCCTGAACAAGGCCGACCTCGACGGCGACACCGACGGGCGGCTGGTCGCGGTCGGACGCGATCGCGCCCGGCGTGGCGGTGGTCGCCGTCTCCGCCTGGACCGGTGCCGGGCTCGACGACCTGCTCGCGCACCTCCGGCCCGGGACGACCGCCGCGATCCTCGGATCGTCGGGTGTCGGCAAGTCCACCCTGGTCAACGCCCTCCTCGGCGAGGCTCGCCAGAAGACCGCCGAGGTCCGCGTCTCGGATTCGCGAGGCCGCCACACCACGACCCACCGCGAGCTGTTCGAGTTGCCCGGGCGGCGCCCTGCTGGTCGACACCCCGGGGATCCGCGCGCTCGAGGTGCTCGGCGCCGACGAAGGGCTCGCGCCGGCCTTCGACGACGTCGCCTCCCTGGCGGCCGGCTGCCGGTTCAGCGACTGCGCGCACGCCGGCGAGCCGGGTTGTGCGGTGGGTGCCGCCGTCGCCGACGGCCGGCTGAGCGAGGACCGCCTGGCCAGTCACCGCAAGCTCGAGCGCGAGATGGCCCACGCCGCCCGCCAGGGCGATCCGCGGGCCCGAGCCGAGCACCGCCGAACCTGGCGGATCATCTCGAAATCCGTGAACGAGCACATGGCGCGCAAGTACGGAGACGATCGATGACAGCGCACGGAACCAGCACCCAGGACCGACCTGCCGGACGCGCCGCCGATGGACGGCCTGCAGGTTCGGTTCGTCACGAACGACGCGGACTTCGAGCCACTGTCGGCCCTCGTCCGCGAGTGCCACGCCCACGACGACATCCCGTGGCTGCCGACCGCCGACAACCTGCGTCTCTCCATGCGGCGCGAAGGCATCGATCCGGCTCGCGACGTGGTGCTCGTCGAGGCGGGCGGGCGGTTGATCGCGGTCACGTCCGTGCAGCGGCAACTGCGCGACGACACGCCCACCTACGACCTGTGGGGCCGGGTCGCCCCCGAGATGCGCCGCCGCGGCATCGGGCGCTGGCTGTTCGACTGGAGCCTTCGTCGGGTGGCGGAGCGTGCCCGGGTCGAGGACCCGGACGGCGCGGTGGAGATCCTCGCCGACGCCGAGGAGCCGGAAGTCGGTGCACGGACCCTGTACGAGCAGGCCGGCTTCGTCCCCGTCCGCCATTTCTTCCTGATGCGCCACACCGACCTGGACCGCGTACCCGTCCGTGCCGATGCCGGACGGACTGGAGGTCCGACCCGTTCAGCCGGAGCACCATCGCGCGGTCTTCGAGGCCGAGAACGAGGCCTTCCGGGACCATTGGGGCCATCACGAGATGGGCGAAGAGGCGTTTCGCCAGACGTTCGACCAGGACGAAAACGACACGGGCCTGTGGGTCGTGGCGTGGGACGGCAATGACGTTGCCGGTGTCGTCGAGACCTGGATCTGGCCGACCGAGAACGAACGACTCGGCGTCCGCCGTGGTTGGCTTGAGCGGATCAGCGTGCGCCGACCGTGGCGGCGGCGCGGGCTCGGCCGGGCATTGACCGCGGCGGCGCTGCGCAAGGTACGCGATGCCGGGATGGACGAGGCGATGCTTGGAGTGGACGCCCAGAACCCGACCGGCGCACTCGGTCTCTACGAGCGCCTCGGGTTCACGGTCTTCCGCCGGTCGACGGCGTACGGGCGACCACTCGAGCGCTGAGTCAGGCGAACAACCGGCCGCTGTCGCGGACGAGCTCCATCCAGGCTCGCTCGCGCCCGATCGTGGTCGACTTGCCGTGGCCGGGGAAGACCGCCACCCGGTCGTCGAGGGATGCCAGCCGTCCGATCGATTCGACCATGGCCTCGGCGTGACCGCCGGGCAGGTCGACCCGGCCCCAGCCGGCCGCGAACAGCGTGTCGCCGCTGTACAGCAGGCCGTCGTCCTCGGACAGCAGGCAGACCGACCCCTCGGTGTGACCGGGCGTGTGGAGGACGCGCAGGCGGATGTCGCCGAAGCGGACCAGCCCGCCCTCGGCCAGCTCGACGGCCGGCACCGACGGCGGGATGTCGAACGGAGCGAAGAGCGGCACGCGGGTGCTCGAGTCGGTCGCGATCGAGCGGGTGGACGGCGATCGGCGCCCCGGTGTGGGCCGCGACCGCAGCGTTGTCGCCGATATGATCCCAGTGGCCGTGCGTGGACACGATCAGCTTGAGCGTCCAGCCACGCTCGGCCAGCGCCTCGGAGATCCAGGCCAGGCTCGGGGTCGCGGTGTCGATCGCGATCGCCTCGTGCGACTGCTCATCGGCCAGGACGTGGACGTTGGTCGCGACCGGGCCGACCACGCGGGTGAGGCGTTCCATCGGTCCGATTGTGGCAGACGACCGATGCAGGCCGATGCCGGTGGGTCGAGCGGTCAGGCGGGCCGTTGATCGCGCAGCACCGCGAGCACGCGTCCGTCGACCCAGCCGGGAGCGGCCGCTCGCTCCTCGAGGTTCGCCACCCCCATCCAGTCGTCGAGGGCACGCTGCCAGCGCTCGTCCCAGTTGGACGGATAGGGCCGCGACTCCCCGACGAACGGGCGCGGCTCGGTGTCGCCAGCAACGGCGCCGCCCATGTGGGTGTAGACGGCGCCGAAGCGCCCGCCCGGACCGGCCCCGAGTGACTCGAGGAGAGTCCGGATCTCGGCGGCGACCTCCTCGTCGACGGCCTGCAGATCGTCGATCGACGGCCGGTCGTAGTAGAGGTGCTGGAGGTCGACCAGGCGGGCCAGCTCACCGATCGGGTCGGCGTGGTGATCGACGCGGAGGTCCAGCCATCGATCGTTGCCGCCGCCATACCCGCCCGCGGCACGGACGATGAGCAGGGCGGCCGACTCGCGACCGCGCCGATCCCCGCCGGCCGCATCGGCGGCGGCCAGGCAGGCCACGAGCAACTCGGGAAACGGCCGGCCACCGGCCAGGAACGTGTCCGCGAGCCCGTCGACGACCTCGGCGCGAGCCAGGATGTTGCCCTGCGCCGCGAAACCCGCGCCGGTGCGCCCACCGGCCCAGGCAAAGCAGTGCCGGCCAGTGTGGGTCGCCGCGCGGCCCTGGGCGTCGACGATCCCGGCCTGGCGCTGGTCGCGCAGACTGTCATCGGACACGAGCCGGGTCAGGACATCCTGCGCCGAGCGCCCGCCGGCCAGGAGCGCCAGACCGTCCGGGCCGTATGCCACGTTGGCGAACGACTGGGTGGCAATCGCGCCGACCCCGGCGATCGCCCAGGGCACCACCGAACCAACGGCCAGGAACTTCGACTGGACCGCGACGCCGAGGTCGCCGCTGGCCGGGTCGAGCGCGACGATCGAGAAGGTCACGCGGCGAGGCGCACGGCCATGGGCCGATCGGTCACGCCTCGAGCTTCGCGCGCATGCACTCGAAGGTCTGGCCGATCATCTTGTTGGCCGTGCCCTCGATCAGCCGCGCACCCATGCTGGCGAGCGTCCCCGCGATGTTGACGTCCGCATTCCAGTCCATGACGGTCGTGCCATCCGGGCCGTCCGACAGGCGCATCTCGGCGGTCGCGTCGACCGCGCTGCCGGGCGCCTGCCCGTGGGCCTTGATGAGCGCGCGGTCCGGCGGCTGCGGACTCGGCGAACTCCATGTCGACCACGAAGCGGGCGCTGATGAAGCCGATCCCGACCTTGGCCGTCGCCTTGAAGTGTGTATGCGTCGACGACCTCGATCTTCTCGACGCCGGGGCCGCACTGGCCAACCTGCTGGGGATCGATCACGAACGCCCAGACGCGGTCACGTGACGCGCGGATTGGGACGGTGCCTTCGAAACGCATGCCGATACTCCAGCGCTACGAGATGCGGCCCGGATCAGTCCGGGGATGATACCGAGGGCGGCAGATAGGCGGCTGGGCTCGCGGATGAAGCTCGTCCGGCAGCCCATCGAGCAGAAGGCGTAGACCACTCCGTCGTGCTCGGCGAGGTGCCGCGCGTGCGCCCGGTCCACGGTCATCCCGCAGACCGGGTCCAGCAGCACGATGTCGTCGACGACCGGCTCGATCGACGGCGGGTTCGCCGGCGCCGGCGAGGGTCGCCGGTCCCGGCGAGGCGACGAACGTCGCGGTACCGCGCCTGACCTGGACCAGCTCGGCCAGGATGGAGAGGGCCACCTCCTCGGCCGTCTCGGCCCCGAGGTCGAGACCGGCCGGCGCGCGCAGCGCGGCCAGCCGCTCATCCGGGATCCGCGCCTCGTCGCGCAGCCAGGCGCGCACGACGCCGGCCCGCGTCGGCGAGGCGACCAGCCCGACATAGGCGGCGTTCCGCGACAGCGCCGCGGCCGGCGCCTCCTCGTCCCAGACGCCCTGCGTGGCGACACGACGGCCGGCGCCGCCGCCGGGTCCGTGTCCCGGAGCTCGGCTGCCGGAGCCCGACGTGCTCGGCGCCCGGGAAGGCGGCCGGGTCGGCGACCGGGTCGAAGACCGAGACGCGCCAGCCGGCCGCCGAACCGAGCGCGACGAGCGCGCCCGCGATCGGGGTCGTTCCGGCCACCCACAGGACCGGCGCAGGCAGGTGCGGTTCCACGTAGATCTCCAGTGTTCCCCCGGAATGGCAGGTCATGACCAGTTCCACGATCCCGTCGCCGCGCCGGCCCTCGGCCGGCACGTCCTTCGACAGGCGGAGGAGGCGCGGCTGGCCGTCGACCAGCGCCCGGAGCGCCTCGCGGACGACGACGGGCTGGGCGCAGCTGCCGCCGACCCAGCCCTCGATCGTGCCGTCGGGATGGACGATCCCGGACGCGCCCGGGCGGGCCGAGGTCGGCCGCCGGACCGCCACGACGGTGGCGACCACGAACGACCGGCCTGCCGCCTCGAGCTCGGCGGCCCTTGCGAAGATCGACTGCGCGGTCATCGCGGCGACCTAGGCCACGCCCTTCTCGTGGAGGATGGCCCAGATCTTCTGGGGCGTCATCGGGATGTCGACGTTGCGGACGCCGAGATGCCAGAGGGCGTCGACGACCGCGTTGGCGATCGCCGGCGGCGCGCCGACCGTGGCCGACTCGCCGACCCCCTTCGCGCCGATCGGGTGATGCGGCGACGGCGTGATCGTCTTGCCGGTCTCCCAGGCTCGGCGTCTCGACCGCCGTCGGGAGCAGGTAGTCCATGAACGTGCCGGCCAGGTTGTTGCCCAGCTCGTCGTAGGTGATCTCCTCGTACAGCGACGGGGCGAGGCCCATCGTCAGGCCGCCGTGGATCTGGCCGTCGACGATCATCGGGTTGATGATGTTGCCGCAGTCGTCGACCGCCACGAAGCGGCGGACGTGGACCTGGCCGGTCGCCTTGTCGATGTCGACGACGCAGATGTAGCTGCCGAACGGGAAGGTCAGGTTCGGCGGGTCGTAGTAGTCGACCGCTTCGAGACCCGCCTCCATGCCCTGCGGGTGGTTGGTGTAGGCCGCGAAGGCGATCTCCTGGATCGTCTTGAACCGGTCCGGCGAGCCCTTGACGCTGAACTTGCCGGGCTCCCACTCGAGGTCCTCTTCATTGGCCTCGAGCAGGTGCGCGGCCAGCTTGCGCGCCTTGTCGCGGATCTTGCGGGCCGCCATGGCGGTGGCCGCGCCGGCGACCGGCGTGGACCGCGAGGCGTACGTGCCGAGGCCGTAGGGCGCGGTGTCGGTGTCGCCCTCCTCGATCTTGATGTCCGCGACCGGGAAGCCGAGCTCCTCGGAGATGATCTGGGCGAACGTGGTCTCGTGGCCCTGGCCCTGGGACTGGACGCCGAGCCGCGCGATGACCTTGCCGGTCGGATGGACCCGGATCTCGCAGGCGTCGAACATCTTGATGCCCGAGGATGTCGAAGTCGTGCGACGGACCGGCGCCGACGATCTCGGTGAAGCTGCTGATGCCGATGCCCATCAGCTCGCCCCTGGCGCGCTTCTCCGCCTGCTCCTTGCGGAGGCCGGCGTAGTCGATCATGTCCATGGCCTTCTGGAGCGCGGCGGGGTAGTTCCCGGAGTCGTACGACCAGCCGGTCGGGGTCTTGTACGGGAAACTGCTCGGGCTGGATGAAGTTCTCCATCCGCAGCTGGGCCGGGTCCTTGCCGATCTGGTGGGCGAGGATGTCGACCATCCGCTCCACGGCGTGGACGGCCTCGGTCACCCGGAACGAGCAGCGGTAGGCCACGCCTCCCGGCGGCTTGTTGGTGTAGACGCCGTCGACCTCGACGAAGGCGTTCGGGAAGTCGTACGAGCCGGTGATGACGTTGAACAGCCCGGCCGGGTACTTCGACGGGTCGGCCGCGGCGTCGCTGTACCCGTGGTCGGCGATGGTCTTCGCCTTGAGCGAGGTGATCCTGCCGTCCTTGGTCGCGCCCAGCTCGGCGTGGATGTGGTAGTCGCGGGCGAACGAGTCGGCCTGGAGGTTCTCCGAGCGATCCTCGATCCACTTGACCGGCTTGCCGATGAGGAACGACGCCGCGACGGCGAGGACGTACCCCGGGTAGACCGGCACCTTGCCGCCGAACCCGCCGCCGATGTCGTGGGTCTTCACCCGGATGTTCTGTTCGCTGATCGGCAGGCCGGCGCCGGCGGCGACGAGCGCCAGCACCGTGCGGATGGCGTGCGGCGCCTGGGACGTCATGTGGAGCGTGAGCTGCTGGCGGACGGGGTTCCAGTCGGCGACGCATCCGCACGTCTCGATCGACGCGACGTGGATCCGCGGGATGTAGATGTCCTGCTCGATGTGGACGTCGGCCGCGGCGAGGTCGGCGTCGGTCGCCGCCCGGTCGCCGGACTCCCAGTGCCAGATGTGGTTGTTCTGCTTGTCGGGTCCGCGGTCCGGCCGGAGCACGAACGCGTCGGGCTCGAGCGACTTGAACGGATCGACGATGACCGGCAGCGGCTCGTAGTCGACGAGAACCGCGGCCACGCCGTCGGCGGCGATGTACTTGGTGGTCGCGATGACCGCGGCGACTTCCTGGGCCTGGTACATGACCGTGTCGGTCGGAAGCACCATCTGCATGTCGCCGGCCAGCGTCGGCATCCAGTGGAGCTTGTAGCCCTCGAGATCCTTGCCGGTGACGACCGCCAGGACGCCCGGGATCTTGAGCGCTTCGCTGGCGTCGATCCCCTTGATCGTCGCGTGCGCGTACGGGCTGCGGACGATGTCCAGCCACAGCTGGCCGGGCAGGTTGACGTCGTCGATGTACTCGCCCTGGCCGCGGATCATCCGCGGGTCTTCCTTGCGCTTGACCGAGTGGCCCATGCCACCCATCTCGAACGTCGTGCGGGGTGTCTGCTTCGGTGGTCATCTCGTCACTCCCCGCTCAACCGGCCGCGACCGGCGCGCCGGTCTGGGTTGCGGCGGCCGTCCGCATCTCGGCGGCCGCCTGCTGGATGGACTTGACGATGTTCACGTAGCCGGTGCAGCGGCACAGGTTGCCGCTGATCCCCTCGCGGATCTCCGCCTCGGACGGATCGGCGTTCTGGTCCAGGAGCCAGGCCGACTGCATGATCATGCCCGGGGTGCAGAACCCGCACTGGAGCCCGTGCTGGTCCCAGAACGCCTGCTGGAGCGGATGGAGGTGCGGCTCGTCGGCCATGCCCTCGATCGTCTTGATCTGGCAGCCGTCGACCTGGACGGCCAGCCGGGTGCAGGACTTGGCGCTCTGGCCGTCGATATGGACCGTGCACGCGCCGCAGTTGCTGGTGTCGCAGCCGACGTGGGTGCCGGTCAGGCCGAGGCTGTCGCGCAGGAAATGGACGAGGAGGAGTCGAGGCTCGACGTCGGCTTCGTGGGTCGTGCCGTTGACGGTGACCGTGACGTGCTGGGTGGTCATCGTGCACGTGCCTCCTGCCCGTTCGCGAGTGCGCGTTCGGTGGCTCGCCGAAGCGCCCTGAGGGTGAACTCGGCGACCATCGCCCGCTTGTACTCGACGGGACCGCGAACGTCGCCGGCGGGCCGGCTCTGCGCCGCCGCCGCCGCGCCAGCCTGGCGGAAGACCTCCTCCGACGGCATCTTGCCGGCCAGCGATCGCCTCCGCGTCCGTGGCGGCGAACGGCGTCTCGGCCACGCCGGTCAGGCCGATCCCGGCGGTCGCGATGTGGCCGTCGGGATCGAGACGGACGACCGCGGCGACCGCGACGGTGGCGAAGTCGCCGACCTTGCGCTCGAGCTTCTCGTACGCGCCGCCGGCTCCGCGCGGCCGCCGCGGGATGCCGGACCTCGGTCAGGACCTCGGTCGGCTCGATGGCCGTGGTGAAGGTGTCGAGGAAGAAGTCCCGGGCGGCGATCGTGCGCTCGCCCGGCCTGGCTGCGGCAGACGATGGTCGCGCTGGTCGCGAGCAGGACGGCCGGCCAATCCGAGGCCGGGTCGGCGTGCGCCACCGAGCCACCGATCGTGCCCCAGTTGCGCACCTGCGGATCGCCGATGGTGGCGGTCACGTCGTGGAGGAGCGGGTAGCGGTCGCGAATGACCGGCGCCTCGTGGATCCTGGCGGTGGGTGGCCCGCGCGCCGATGCTCAGCTGATCGTCGGTTTCGGCGATGCCGTCGAGGCCCGAAACGTCGCGCAGGTCGACCAGGAGCGCGGGCTGCGCGAGGCGGAGCTTGATCAGGGGAAGCAGGCTGTAGCCGCCGGACAGCAGCTTGGCCTCGCCTTCCCGGTCCTTGAGAATCCGGAGCGTCTCGGTCAGGTCGGCCGGGCGCACGTAGTCGAATTGGCCGGGAATCATCGCGCTGGGACCCTCCTCCCCGCACAAGCGGGACGATGTCGGCGCCATCCGGCCCGGATGGGCCCAGAACCTTGGCGACGATCGCGGGCCGGCGGTCACGTCGGGGGGCGTCGACCGGGGGTCCGGTGGGTGTTGGGAATGCGCTGCGGCGGAGTATCCGCCTCGGGTCGTTCGCACGTCAACGTGTCTCGTGGGTCGGGTCACCTCGTGCATCGAGCGCGTCCGTCGTCGCCCTTCGATCCCCGTACGCCGCCGGAGCGCCGCCGGATTGCCTGGCCCGCCATCCACCGGCGGGATCATCCCTTCGGGGGCAACGGGGTCATCCGGGGGAGGGTGCGCTCAGTGCGGGCTCCAGGTCACCACCCCGGTATCGGTCGGCAGTCGCCCGCGGATCGTCCAGCCGTCACCGTCGGCGATCGCCAGGTCGTCGAGCGCCGCGCGAAGACGGCCCGCCTTGCGGCCGGCCGGGTCGATCCACAGCTGCCGCCGGACGAACCCCTCGAGCGCGTCGCGCGGTCTCGAACCGGCGTGGCTCCCCGAGGATGCGGACGACGGACGGCTCGCGGCCCCGCGCCACGAGCAGCTCGACGAGGTCGGGCAGCGCCGGCAGGGTCGACCGCGCCTCACCGTGGACGGCCGGCCAGAACGGGTCGGCGGCGGCGGCGGGTGGCTGCTCCGTCAGGACGGCCACGCACAGGCGTCGCGCGGTCGCCTCCAGGGCGTCGATGAAGGCACCGATCGCCTCGATGTCGTAGCCGACGTGCGCGATCAGCGCGACGTCCGCTGTCGAAGGCCCCGGCGTCCGCCGGCGGCCAGCGGGCCTCCACGGCCCGGACGTTCTCGATCGCGTAGTCCTCGGCGATCTCGCGCAAGCCTTCGAGCATCGAGGGCGACGCGTCGAGCGCGACCACGGAGCCACCCGACGGGTCGAGCGCCCGGGCGAGCGGCAGCGCGAACCGACCGGCTCCCGCCCCGACGTCGAGCCAGCGGTCGCCGGACCGGACCAGGTCGAGCAGGACATCCAGGATCGGGTCGTCGGTTCGCGTCGGGTCGGCTCGGAAGAGCGAGCGCACCGGGGCGTAGAAGTCGGCTCCGTCGGGGACCTCGCGAACCCGCTCCACCTGCTCGCGGTTGGCGCGCACCCGGGCGGCCCACGCCGCCTCGACGGCCCGGGCGAGGTCGGCCTGGGTGTCCACGTCGGGATTGTCGCCGGTGATCGGAACCTCCTGCACGACGTCCGGGATGGGCCGCCAGGACCGGTCCGAGCCCGCGATCGCCCGAGGCCTCGCCGACCAGGCGGAAGGCCGCGCCGCCGAAGGAGCACCGGGATTGCGGCCGGGATCGCCGGCGTAGGCGGGCACCACGACCGGCCTGGACGGCTCGCACGGCGGCGGCCAGCAACGCCCGGATCGTCGCCGACCGCCACCAGCGGCTGGTCGCCGAGGGCGATCAGGACCGCGTCGGCATCGGCCGGGACGCGTCGCCATCCCGACCTGGAGCGAGCTCGACAGGCCGCGCTCCGGGTCCGGGTTGACGACCCGCCGCTCGGTTCGCCAGGCGATCGCCCGCTCGATCGCCGGCGCGTCGCGCCCGAGGACGACGGTCACGTCGGCGAGTCCCGGCGGCGGCCAGCGGGTCGAGGACGTGCTGCAGGATCGGCCGGCCGGCGAGCGGCGCGAGCAGCTTGCCGCCGCCGAAGCGCGATCCGGCGCCGGCGGCCAGCACGAGCGCGACGGTCGGTCCCGGCGGCCTGCGCGCGGCGACAAGGTCAGGCCCGGCCTCGCCGCCGGCGGCGAGGGCGCGCTCGCGCATCGGGGCGCCGGAGCCGCCGTAGCGCTCGGCCACGATCTCGGCCAGGATCGCCAGCGCCGTCTCCGCCGGCGCCCGTCCGCCGAGGTCCAGCCCGACCGGTCCGCGGAGCCGCGCGAGGTCGGCCGTCGCGACGCCGGCGGCCAGGAGGCGCGCCTGCCGGTCCGCCTGGGTCTTGCGCGAGCCCACCGCCCCCACGTAGCGGCAGCCGCGGCGGAGCGCCTCGACGATCGCCGGCTCGTCGAACTTGACGTCGTGCGACAGGACGGCGACGGCGTCGTTGGGGCCGAGGCCGATCTCGTCGGCGACCTCGTCCGGCCAGCCGACGACCAGCCGGTCCACGTCGGGGAACCGCTCCGGCGTGGCGAACGACGCGCGACCGTCGACCACGACGGTCTCGAAGCCGAGCTCGCGCGCGAGCCGGACCAGCGACCGGGCGACCTCGACGCCGCCGACCAGGACCAGGCGCGGGCGGACCGGGAAGACCTCGATGAACAGCGAGCGACCGCCGAGCTCGACCGTCCGCGACAGCCCGCGGCGGAGGGCCTCCGTGGCGGCGGACGACGAGCGCGGCGTCCAGCTCGGCGCTGCCGAGCGTGCCGGTCAGGCGTCCCGCGTCCGAGACGACCAGCTCGGCCGCCGGCGGCGCGCCCGGCCCCGGCTGGTGCGGCCCGAACTCGCCCGGCGGCGAGTCGGCGGGGAGCGGCGTGATGACCGCCGCGCCGTGGCCGTTCGCGCCCACGGACCCGCGCGCCGCGTCGATCACGACGGCCGGCGCGACCGGCTCGACGAGGACGTCGATCGTGCCGCCGCAGGCGAGCCCGACGTCCCAGGCCTGCTCGTCGCTGATCCCGTAGCGGATCACCCGGGCGTGGCCGTTCGTCCAGGCGTGCTCGATCTCCTCCGCGGCCGCCCCTTCGACGCAGCCGCCGCTGACCGAGCCGGCGATCCGGCCGTCCCTCGCGTACAGCAGGACGGCACCCTCGGGTCGTGGCGCGGACCCGAACGTCCGGACGACGACGGCGCGGCCGATGCCCGACGCCGTCGCGCTCCCAGCCGGCCAGCGTCTCGAGCAGTTCCTTCATCGCAGTGGCCTCGCAACTCCGGGATCGACGGGTTCGCCGCCGACGACGCCCGGCAGGCCGTACACCAGCGGTCCGTCGGCCGGCAGGGCCGCGTGGGCGGCCGCCTCGCTGCCCCGTCGCGTGTCGCCGGCCCGGACGCCGCCCAGGATCTCGCCGAGCCGCTCGAGGCTGGCGACCGTGCCGGCCGGCAGGAAGTCGTCGATGTACGGGTAGGCCGCCCGCATGCCGCCGGCCAGCGGCTGGTAGCCGGGCGTGCCGGCCAGCGGGTTGAGCCAGACGAGGCGGTGGCAGTTGCGACGGAGGCGGGCCGTCTCGGCGGCCACGATCGTCGGGTCGCCGCGGTCCCAGCCGTCGGACACGACGACCACGACGCCGGACGTCCGCAGCGATCGCCGCGCCCAGTGCTGGTTGAACGTCCGGAACGAGTCGCCGATCCGCGTCCCGCCGGCCCAGTCGTTGACCGAGTCCGCCACGCGGGCCAGCGCCCGATCGCGGTCGCGGTCGCGCATGAGCCGAGTCACCCGCGTGAGGCGCGTCCCGAACACGAACGACTCGGTCCGCACCTCCGACGCCGCCGACAGGGCCTGGATGAACCGCAGCAGCAGGCGCGAGTGGCGCTCCATCGAGCCCGAGATGTCGCACAGCACGACCAGCGAACGCGGCTCGCGGATCTGCCGGCGCCAGACCCAGGAGAGCAGCTGGCCGCCGGTCCCGAGGTTGCGCCGGAACATCGCCCGCGGCGCCAGCCGGCGGCCGTGGGTGTGGAGCTCGTAGCGGCGCGTCCGGCGACGCTCGAGCCGCGGGACGAGCAGGTCGACCAGGCGCTCGGCCTCGCGCAGCTCGGCCGGGCGTCATCCGGTCGAACTCGCGGTGGCGCAGGACCTCGCCGCGGGAGTACGCGTCGGGCGAGACCACGACGCCCTCGATCGGCGATTCGTCGTCGGCGTCCTCGTCGGAATCGGAGGGGATCGGCGTGCCGCGTTCCTCGGGGCGCATCGTGGCCTGCTCGGACCCGGGCTCCGGCGGGGTCGCGCCCTGGACCTCCTCCTCGGCGGCGGCCTCTTCCTCGCGACGGAGCGAGGAGGGCTGGAACTCCTGCGTCGACCTGGCCGGCACGGCGGCGCCACCAGCGGTCGAAGGCGGCGTCGTAGACGGCCGGTCGTCGCGCCGGCGAACGAAGATGGCGGCCCCGGCCGCCCGGACCTGCTCGCGATCGGCGATGTCGACCAGGGTGAGGGCGCGCGCGAAGTCGACGGCGGCGCCGAGGTCGATCGACAGGCGCGCCGCCCGGAGCGACCGGCCGAACCCGACGGCCTCGCCGAGCAGCCGGCGCCCGTCGACCTCGGGCCCCCAGGGCGCCTTGACGATCGCGGGATCCGGCATGGCTTGCACCTTGGGACGGGTCGGTCAGCCGCCGGCGGCGGCCTCGGTCAGGTACCGCCGGGTCCCGTCGCCGCGGACCTGGCGGATGTCCTCCTCGTACTTGAGGACGACGCCGAGGGTCTCGTCGACGAGCTCCGGCGCCAGCTCGCGGGCCCCGAGCGACAGGAGCGCGGCCGCCCAGTCGAGCGTCTCGGCGATCCCCGGGACCTTGGTCAGGTCGGCCTGGCGCAGGCGATGGACGAAGGCCACGACCTCGCGGGCCAGGCGCTCGGGAGCCTCGGGCACCTTGGCCAGGACGATCTCGTACTCCTTCTGGGCCGTCGGGTAGTCGATCCAGTGGTACAGGCAGCGGCGCTTGAGCGCGTCGTGGACCTCGCGGGTCCGGTTCGAGGTCAGGATCACCCGGGGCGGCGCGTTCGGCCCGGATCGTGCCGATCTCGGGGACCGTCACCTGGAAGTCCGACAGGATCTCGAGGAGGTACGCCTCGAACTCCTCGTCGGCCCGGTCGATCTCGTCGATCAGCAGGACCGGCGCGTTGCCGTCGGCCGCCTCGAGCGCCTGGAGGAGCGGCCGGCGGATCAGGAAGTCGGGCCCGAAGATGTCGTGGGCGGTAGCCCGTTCGGCCTCGCCACGCGCCTCGAGCAGCCGGATCTCGAGCATCTGGCGCGGGTAGTTCCACTCGTAGACCGCGGTGTTGACGTCCAGGCCCTCGTAGCACTGGAGGCGGATCAGGCGGGTGTCGAGCGCCGCCGCCAGCACCTTGGCGAGCTCGGTCTTGCCGACGCCGGCCTCGCCTTCGAGCAGCAGCGGCCGCTCGAGCTCGAGGGCCAGGAAGACGGCCGTGGCGACCGACCGGTCCGCGATGTAGTTGCGGGCGCGGAAGTCGTCCTGGATCGCCTCGATGGAACGGGTGCCGGCTGGGCGCTGGTCGCGGTCGCGCATCGTGGGCCGATCCTACACGCCGGGCGCGTCAGCCATCCGGCGCGTCCAGTTCGCGAGCGTAGGGCGGGAACCGGAAGCGCTGGCTGCGGGTCAGGATCCCGCCGTGGCCGAGCTTGGCGACCGTCCGTTCCGAGGCCGGTTCGCCGGACAGCAGCCGGGGCAGCAGCAGGTCCGCGGCGGTCGCCTTCGAGTAGG
This sequence comes from uncultured Chloroflexia bacterium, assembly GCA_963806175.1. Classification (GTDB taxonomy): domain Bacteria; phylum Chloroflexota; class Limnocylindria; order Limnocylindrales; family CSP1-4; genus SPCO01. The sequence goes on along the minus strand of CAWDXA010000011.1, from coordinate 643,596 downwards.
CACCGCAGGTCGGCAGGCCGAGGATCGCCGTCCGCCCGATCCGGGCCAGCCAGAGCATCGACCCGGGGTGGGCCGGGCACTCCCCGCCGGACGACGCGCCCGCCGAGAGCGGCGATCGCCACGAAGCAGGCGTCCAGCGGGTCCGTGCTGGCCGCGCCGGCGGTCAGGATCAGGTCGACGGTGTCGGGGCCGCGGACGAAGGCGGACATCGCGGCTACCACCGCCTCCGGATCGTCCTCGACATAGACGATCGAGGCGATCGTCGGAGCCGAGCCCCTGGACCTTCGCGCGGACGCTCGTCTCGAACCGCTCCCGGGCCGTGGCCCGAACCGATTCCTTGACGATCACCCCGACCCGGCTCGGGACGAACGGGGCGACCCAGACGAGCGGGCGGCCACCGAAGTCGGCCAGGCGCGCGCCCTCCTCCACGATCGCGGCCTCGACCAGGTGCGGGGCGACCTTGACGCTGGCGACGAGGTCGCCCGGCCTCGACGACCTGGCCGTCGAACACGGTGAAGACCTCGAGCGGATCGATCCGGTTGAGCCGCTCGAGGTCGGCGATCCGCACGTTGGCGACGCCGGCCGCGCTGCGGCGACCAGGTCGACCCGGCTCTGGGACGGGCCCGCGCGACCGTGAGCCCGGGCCCGCCGACCGCCGCGGCCAGCCGCAGCGCTGCCTCGTCCTCGTGGAGCTCGCTGGAGTCCGGGACCAGCACGCTGACCGGTTCCGTCGGGCTCGGCTGCCGCGATCGCCAGCAGGTCGTCGGCGGTCAGCCGCCGGCCCTTGGCCCAGCGGGCGCCGCCGAGCGCCAGGTCGCGCGCCAGGACGGACCCGGCCAGTCGAGCGGGCGGGCGCTTGCCCGGGGTGACCCGCTCGACTCGCACGCGGTGACCGGCCCGTCAGGCGAGCCGGGCGAGGGCGGCCTCGATCGCGCGGCGGGTGTAGACGGCGGCCATCGCCGTTCGGTAGGCCGGGTCGGCATGGATGTCACCGACGACGTCGATCGCCGTCGGTGGCGTGCGCCGCGGCCGCCCGGATGGCCACGCGGCCGAGCGGTCCGAGCCGGCCAGTGCCGCCTCCACGGCCCGAGCCCGGTACGGGATGTCGGCCCGACGCCCGTCAGGGCGACGTTCGCCCCGGCGATCGAGCCGTCGCCGGCCACGAACACGACCGCTGCCACGCCGACCATCGCGTAGCCGGAGGCCGGCTGCTCGAGGCAGGCATAGGCCGACCCGGCGTCGTCGCGGGGGCCGGGCAGCCGGACCTCCGTGATCAGCTCGTCGGACGCGAGCCCGGTCGAGAACGGACCCGTGAAGAACCCGTCGATCGGGATCGTCCGCTCGCCCCTGACCGAGCGGGCGACGATCTCGGCGTCGAGGGCCAGCAGGCAGGCGGCCAGGTCAGACGCGGGTCGGCATGGGCGATCGCGCCCCCGACCGTGCCCCGGTTGCGGACCTGGACGTCGCCGATCGTCGGCAGCGCGTCTCGGAGCAGCCCGTAGTTCCTGGCCGCTGACTCGGCCAGCTCGCTGTACGTGGTCATGGCGCCGATCGCCAGCCTGCCGTCCGGGAGCGGACGGACGCCCTTGAGCTCCGCCAGCCGGCCGATGTCGACCAGCAGGTCCGCCGATCCGAGCCGGAGCTTGAGCAGCGGCAGCAGGCTCTGGCCGCCGGCCAGCAACTTGACCGTGCCCTTCGCGCCGGAGATGGCCCGGAGCGCGTCGTCGAGCGTGGCCGAGCGCTGGTAGTCGAACGCCGCGGGGATCACGCCCGGCCTCCCTTCGAACCCTGGATCGCCCGCCACACGGTCTGCGCCGTGTACGGCATGTCGAGATGGCGGATGCCGAGCGGACGCAGCGCGTCGATCACCGCGTTGGAGACCGCCGCCGTGCTGGCGATCGCCCCGGCCTCGCCGACGCCCTTGACGCCGAGCGGGTTGACGGGCGACGGCGTGACCGTCTCGTCGAGCTCGAGGTTCGGGAACCACGACGCCCGCGGCAGCGCGTAGTCGAGCAGCGAGCCCGACTGGAGCTGGCCGTCGTCGCCGTAGATCGCGCCTTCCCAGAGCGCCTGGCCGACACCCTGGGCGATCCCGCCGTGGAGCTGGCCGTCGACGATCAGCGGGTTGATCTTCTTGCCGACGTCGTCGACCGCGACGTAGCGGACGAGGTCGACCACCCCGCTCTCCTCGTCGACCTCCACGACCGCGATGTGGGTGCCGAACGGCCACGTGCAGTTCGGCGTGTCGTGATAGGCGGTCTCGTCGAGGTACGGCTCCATGTCGGGCGGGAGGCTGAAGCCGAGATCGATCGCGAACGCGATCTCCTGGATGGTCTTGACCTTGTCCGGCGACCCCTTGACCCGGTAGTTGGCGCCGTCGACCTCGATGTCCTCGACGTTCGCCTCGAGCATGTGGGCGGCGTACCGCCGTGCCTTCTCGCGGACCTTGGCCGCCGCCTTGACCGCGGCGGTCATGCCCACCGAGCTGGTCCGGCTGCCGTACGAGCCGTAGCCGAACGGCGTGCCCTGCGTGTCCGAGTGCTGGACGATCACGTCCTCCATCGGCACGCCCAGCTCGTGCGAGATCACCTGGGCGTAGGTCGTCTCGTGCCCCTGGCCCTGCGGCTGGGTGCCGACCGTGGCGATGATCTTGCCGGTCAGGTGGACCTTGATGTTGGCCGACTCCCACATCGCGGCGCCCCAGCCCTCGCCGACCGCGCCGATCCACTTCGACGGCGCGACGCCGCAGACCTCGATGTAGGTCGACAGGCCGACGCCGAGGTACTTGCCACGCGCCCGGGCCTCGGCCTTCTTCGCGGCCATGTCCGCTGTAGCCGACGGTCGCCAGCGCCTTGTCCATCGCCGGCTCGTAGTTGCCCGAGTCGATGAAGATCTTCTCGCCGTTGACGGCCGTCCCGAGGCCGGACGGGTTGTCGTACGGGAACTGGTCCGGCGCGATGAAGTTGCGCCGGCGGAGCTCGGCCGGGTCCATCCCGATCTCGGCCGCGAACAGGTCCATGGCCCGCTCCACGACATAGGTCGCCTCGGGTCGGCCCGCGCCGCGGTAGGCGTCGACGAAGGTCGTGTTCGTGTAGACGCCGGTCACCTCGCACGACACGTTCGGGAACTTGTAGGGCCCCGACAGGACGCGTCCGTAGAGCGTGGTCGGGATGCCGGGGCCGATGGTCGACAGCCGGCCGCCGAGGTTCGCGTAGGTCTTGACCCGCAGCCCGGTGACCTGGCCGTCGCGCGTGCCGGCGATCTCGAGGTACGTGATGTGGTCGCGGCCGTGGATCGTGGAGCCGTAGCTCTCGCGGCGGCTCTCGACCCACTTGACCGCGCGTCCGCCGATGGCCTTGCTGGCGAACATGACCAGGGCCATGTCCGCGTAGCAGAAGATCTTCGTTCCGAAGGCGCCCCCGACGTCCGGGGAGATGCAGCGCACCTTGTGCTCGGGGATGCCGGTCACGAACGCGGTCAGGAGCAGCCGCTGGATGTGCGGCGTCTGGCTCGACATCCAGACCGTGTACTCGTCGGTGCCGGGGTTGTACAGGCCGATGTCGCCGCGGACCTCCATCGGGTTCGGGATCAGCCGCTGGTTCACGATCCGCTGCCTGACCACGACCTCGGCCGACTCGATGGCGGCGTCCGTGCCGGCCTTGTCGCCGACGTTCCAGACGAACACGACGTTGTTCGGGGCGTTCTCGTGGAGCTGCGGCGCGCCGGGCTGGGTGGCCTTCTCGGCATCGACCACGGCCGGCAGCGGCTCCCAGTCGACGGCGATCGCCTCGAGCGCGTCGACCGCCTGCTCCGGGGTCTCGGCGACGACCGCCGCGACGCCCTCGCCGGTCCACTTGACGCTGTCGGTGGCCAGCGCGCGCGGCGTGTTGACGTTGTTCTGGATGCCCGACGAGCCGCCGGCCGGCCAGGCCATCGGCAGCGGGTTGTACGGGATGTCGGCCCCGACGATGACGGCGATGACGCCGGGCATCGCGCTTCGCCGCCGAGGTGTCGATCGACCTGATGTTGGCGTGGGCGTACGGACTGCGGAGGATGGCCATGTGGGCCATGTTCTGGAGCTTGATGTCGTCGAGGTAGCGACCCTTGCCGGTGATGAACCGGGGGTCCTCGGTTCGCTTGACCGGGGAGCCGAGCACGTCGACTGCCATGGCGCTTCTCCTCAGCCCTGGGCCGCGACCGGCGCGCCGTCGGTGCGGACGACGCGGGCCGCCTCGCGGACGGCGGCGACGATGTTCTGGTAGCCGGTGCAGCGGCAGATGTTGCCCTCGATCGCGTGCCGGATCTCGTCGTCGGACGGATCCGCGTTGCGCGCCAGCAGGTCGGCCGCGGTCATGATCATGCCCGGCGTGCAGAACCCGCACTGCAGGCCATGCTTCTCCCAGAACGCGGCCTGGAGCGGGTGGAGCGTCTCGCCGTCGGCGAGCCCCTCGATCGTGCGGACGTCCGAGCCGTCGGCCTGGACGGCCAGCATCGTGCACGACTTGACGGCCATGCCGTCGACGTGGACGGTGCAGGCCCCGCACTGGCTGGTGTCGCAACCGACATGGGTCCCGGTCAGGTCCAGGTCCTCGCGGAGGGCCTGGACCAACAGCCGTCTGGGCTCGACGTCCAGCTCCCGGGGTGTGCCGTTGACCACGAACGAGATGTGTTCGCCCACGGACGAGAACCTCCTGCGACGCACTGGTGGAGACGAATCGGCGAGCGCTGAAGTCCTGGAGGCGAGGATGGTGGCACCGGAGCGCGACGGAATCAAGCGCTGCCCGGCCGAGGTTCAGCGCCCGGAACGGCGACCCCGCGACGGGCGGCCGGGGCGTCGACTCGCCCGAACGCGGCACTCCGGATGTCCACGGCCCGCGGGTCGATCGAGCGACGGAGCTCGTCGGGCGGCAGGTCGGCCAGCCGGGCCGCCTCGCCGAGCCGGCGCATCTTCGCGACGGCGGCCTCCCAGGTCAGGCCCGCCGAGCGAACCGGCCGTCGCCAGCCCGACGCGGGACGGCCCGCGGCCGGCGGTCGACGCCGCGTAGGCGGCGGCCCACAGGAGGACCTCCGGCGAGTCGTCCGAGCTCGGGTTCGGGCGAGAGTGCGCCGCACACGATGCCCCGGTCGCCGGGTGTGGCCACCACCAGCCGCCAGTTGTCCGGCCCGGCGATCAGGTCGACCGCCAGGCTGGCGTACGGGGCCGACAGCAGCGTGTCGATCCCGGTCGGCGTCGGCATTGCCGCCGATGATCGCCAGCGACAGGTGCGGCCCGTCCACCCCGTCGAGCAGGCGACGATGCGCCTCCCGGAAGAGCCGCCGCGCCGCCTCGTCGCGACCCGATCTCGATCGCCGCCGGCTCGTGGATCTCGATCATCGGGCAGCCGGCGGCGGCCAGTGCCCGGAGATCCGCGTTGAGGGTCTCGGCCGCCGCGAGGCACGGCCGCCCGATCTCCTCCCCGGGCCGTGGTCAGCGGGCCGACCAGGTCCTGCTTGGCGGCCTTCGACGTCAGCCCGGCCATCGCCAGCCAGCGCTCGAGCGGCGATCGGCCGTTCTCCAGCCCGCCGTCGGTGACCGGCTCGAGCCCGGCGGCTTCCTGCGCCCGGACCGCCGCCTCGACGAGGTCGAGATCGCTCGCGTCGGGCGGCCAGGGGCGGGCGCGGCAGCGGTCCGAGCAGCGTCGCGAACATCGGATGGTGCTCCCAGCGACGCGGCGTGCCCGATCCATGGCCGTCGGCACCGCCGCTTACACGCAGCTTACGTCGAGGGCCATCGCCCCGACGCCCGACGCTATCGTTGGTCGAGTGAAGACGATCCTGGTCGTCGACGACGAGCGCAACATCGTCGACCTCGTGCGGCTCTACCTCGAGAAGGAGGGCTTCGCCGTGCTGGCCGCCGGCGACGGCGACGAGGCCCTTGCCCTGCATGCCCGGCACGATCCCGACCTCGTGATCCTCGACCTGATGCTGCCCGGGAAGGACGGCTTCGAGGTCTGCCGCGAGCTCCGCCGACGCGGCGACACGCCGGTCCTGATGCTGACCGCGCGCGACGACGACATCGACGCGATCGTGGGGCTCGAGCTCGGCGCCGACGACTACGTCACCAAGCCGTTCAACCCCCGGGCGCTGATGGCCCGCGTCAAGGCGATCCTGCGCCGGACCGAGGTGACCAGCCGTGGCGGACGTCCGATCGAGGTCGGCGACCTGCGCATCGATCCGCGCCGGCGCGAAGCCACCGTGGCGGGGCGCCGGCTCGACCTCCGATCGCGCGAGTTCGACCTGCTGGTGGCCCTGGCCCGCGACCCGGGCGTCGTCCTCACCCGCGACGCGCTCCTCGAGGACGTCTGGGGCACCGACTTCCCCGGCGAGACCCGGACGGTCGACGTCCACGTGTCCGAGGTCCGCAAGAAGCTCCGGCCGGAGGGCCCGGCGATCGAGACGGTCCGCGGCCTCGGCTACCGGCTCGTCCCGCCCGGACGCGAGGCGCTGCCCGACGCCGATCCCCGACCTCGACACGCCTGACCCGTGCCGCGCTCGCTGACCGGCCGGATCGTCCTGGTCGTCGTCCTCCCGATCCTCGCGGCGTGGCTGGCGATGGGCCTGACCCTGACCGTGATCCTCGGCAACCTCCACGCCGACGCCACGAAGTCCTCGCTCGGCGACATCGGCCAGACCCTGATCGCGCGGTTCCGCACGCCGTCCTCGATCGCGACCTTCGGGCGCTCGTCGGGGAGGTGCAGGACGCCGTGGCCGGCACCGACATCAGCGTCCAGGTGCTGCGTGCCGACGGGACGCTATGTCGATCTCGGCGCGACCGGCGGGCCGGCCGTGCCCGTCGGCCCGATCACGATTCCGCCCGGCGCCGTGCGTGGCGCCACGATCACCGGGTCGGCGCCATTCACCGACGGCCAGTCGCACCTCTATGCGGCGACGGTCCTGCGACCGGCCGGCGCGGCCGGGCCGCGCGCGGTCGTCCTGTCGTTGCCGGACCGCTCGCGCGCGGCGGCCATCGCGGACCTGGTCCGGACGCTGCCGCTGGTCATCCTGTTGAGCGCCGTCGTCGGGCTCCCGCTGGTGGTCCTCCTGTCCCGATCGGTGGGTGGCCCGTTGCGACGGCTGGCCGAGGCGACCGCGGACCTGCCCGTCCGGTCGGGCCACGATCCGCTGCCGCTCGAGGGCCCGAGCGAGGTCCGCGAGCTCACCGCGAGGTTCAACGCCATGGCCGGCGAGCTGACCGACGCCCGCCAGCGCGAGACCGAGCTGCTGGCCGACCTCCGGCATGACCTGCGGACGCCGCTCACGGTGATCGGCGGGTACGCCGCGGCCCTCGCCGACGGAACGGCCACCGGTCCCGACGCCGAGCGAGCGGCCCGCACGATCGGCGAGGAGGCCGCGCGGCTGGAACGACTGGTCGACGAGCTCGGTGCCGTCGAACGGCTCCGCCAGGGGGCCGACGGGCTCCGCCCGGAGCCGCTCGACGCGAACGAGATCGTGCTGAGCTCGGCGGCCCGGTTCGACAGCGCGGCGGTCGCGGCCGGCGTCGAGCTGACGGTCATTCGCGGGCGATCCGAGTCCACCGGCCCGCGGACGCGGCCCCGGGCCCGGACTCGCTGGCCTTCGTCGCCGACCGCGGCGCCGTCGAGCGGATCATGGCCAACCTGGTCAACAACGCCCTGGCGGCCACCCCGGCCCGGCGGGCACGTCTGGCTGTCGGCGACGGCGGGCCCGTCGCGCGCCGAGGGCACTGCCGAATCGGTCGTCCTGGCCGTCACCGACGATGGGCCCGGGTTCCCGCCGGGCACCGCCGCGCACGTGTTCGAACGCTTCTATCGCGCGGACCCGGCGCGGACCGGCCCGGGGAGCGGTCTCGGCCTCGCCATCGTCCGCGAGCTGGCGACGGCCCACGGCGGCACCGTCCACGCCGAGAACGTGGCGCCCCACGGCGCCCGGGTCAGCGTCGTGCTGCCGACCGTGCCGGCAGCTCGCTGAGGCTGCGCGGCAGCCCGGCGACCCGTGTCAGCCGGTGCGATCGACGAGCGCGACCGGCGGCCGCGTCGGCGGACCGGTGGCACTGCCCCGGCCGTGCCGCTCGGCGGTCCCGACGGCCACCCCGCCGGCCACGACCGCCACCACCACGGCGACGCCGATCAGCTCGAGCAACGGCGATGTCGCGGCGCGCTGGGCGGACGCGGGCGTCCCGGCCGGTCGCGACCAGAACGAGGACAGCGTCGGCACGCCGGTCGGCACGGCGATCGCTCCGATCCAGAGCCCGGCGACCAGGCCGCCGACGTGGGCGAAGTTGTCGATCGACGCCGGCAAACGCGAACCCGAACACCAGGTTGATGACGATCAGCGTCCCGATCTGGCTGACGAGCGCGCGGCTCTGCCGATCGACCGGGTGATGGAGCCGGCCGGCCGCCAGCAGCACGCCGAACAGCCCGAAGATCGCCCCCGAGGCGCCGACCGCCGGCGATGTCGCCGCCGAACACGAAGCTGGAGGTCGACGCCGCGGCCGCGAAGACGAGGTAGAACAGCAGGAAACGTGCACGGCCGTACCAGCGTTCGACGATCGGCCCCGCCGATCCATAGCGCGTACATGTTGAACAGCAGGTGGATCGGGTCACCGTGGAACGATCCATGGACCAGGGTCACCGTCCAGAGTCGCCAGTACTCCCCGGCCGCCACGCGCGAGCTTGTCGAGCTCGAGGTTCAGGTACAGCGACGGATCGTCTGCCCACTGGGCCGTCAGCGAGATGATGGAGGTGACCGCGATGAGGGCGAGCGTCACCGTGAGCAGCGGGCTGTCGCCGCGGCCGGCGGCGAAGTACCGCCGCGCCGCGCGTGGATCCCCGGTCTCCTTGGTCAGCCAGCCGAGCCGGTTGGCGATCTCGGCCTTGTCCTCGCGTGGCGCACGCTTGGTCCGCCTCTCGGTAGGCGTCGATGGCGCCCCGCAGCTCGCCGGCCCGGACCCGCGCCGCGGCGACGTTCCGCCAGGCCGTGTAGGTCGACGGCGTCTCGCCGAGGCGGAGGACGGCCGACCAGGTCGCGACCGCCGCGGCCTCGTCGTCGAGCCGGTAGCGGACCTCGCCGAGCCCGAGGAGCGCCGCCGCGGTGATCGACGGATCGTCGAAGCCGATGACCCGGGCGTAGTGCTCACCGGCCGCCTGGAAGTCGCCGACGGACGAGCAGCTCGCGCGGCGCGATCGAGCAGCGCGAGGGCGTCGTCGCGGGTGAGCGGACCGCCGACCCCGGGGTCGGGCGCTGGGGACGGCGGTCTGGTCTCGTCCATCGCGCGGACGATACTAGACTTCGAGGCGTGTGCGGACGGTTCACCCAGCAGCGCCCGGTCTCGGAGCTGGCCGAGATCTTCGGGGCCGAGCCGCTCGTCGACGACCCGGGCGGCCACTACAACGTCGCCCCGACCGACGAGGCGCTCGTCGTCGTGCAGCGCGACGACCGTCGGGCGGTGACCGCCTACCGCTGGGGGCTGATCCCGCACTGGGCGACCGACCCGAAGGTCGGCTCGCGCATGTTCAACGCCCGGGCCGAGACGCTGACGGCCAGCCCGGCCTTTCGTGAGGCCTTCCGGCGGCGGCGCTGCCTGGTGCCGGTGGACGCGTTCTACGAGTGGAAGCGCGAAGGGACCGTCCGTCAGCCGTACCTGGTCGACCAGGTCGGCGGCCGGCCGCTCGCGCTGGCCGGGCTGTGGGCCGGCTGGCACGACCCCTCGACCGACGCCGTCCGCCGGACCTTCACGATCGTGACCACGACCCCGAACGAGGTCGCTGGCCGACCTGCACGACCGAATGCCGGTGATCGTCCCCGAGGACGCCTGGGCGTCGCTGGCTGGCGCCGGGCGCCGACGGGTCTCGACGAGCTCATCGGCCTGCTCGAGCCGAACGAGATCGGTCGACCTCCGCGTCCAGGCGGTCAGCCGGCTGGTCAACGACGTCCGGCAGGACGGTCCCGCCCTGATCGTCCCGCTCGCCGCCTCGGCCTGAGTCCGGTCGGTCAGTCGCCGACGGCCTGCGGTCCAGCCTTCCTCGGCGAGCGACGAGCGGAACGCGTCGGCCGCATCAGAGCCGTCGTCGAGCGCGGCCGCGAACCGTCCGACGAGCGCGGCGAAGTCGCCGTCGGGATCCTCGCCGGGGCCTCGAACACGATCGCGTCCGGCGGCAGGCCCGTCGGGCGGCTCCGTGCCCGGTTCGACGACCACGACCAGGCGGGCGCCGTTCCAGCCGGCGGCGTCCGCGACGACCCGGACGACATCAGGGCCGGCCGGCTCGGCCAGGACGACGACGGCGATAGTTCGTCAGGTAGCGGAGGCCCAGGTCGACGTCGCCGGCATCGAGCGACGGGATCGACGGGCGGCTCCGCCGACGGGCTTGGCTGCGTCGTCCGGCTGCGCCGGCCGCCAGGTCGTCGCTCGCAGGCTCGGGAACGCAGCGGGGTCGGGCGGGCGGGGTCGCGCAGGAGCGCCACGTGGCCGACACCGCCGCGGGCGAGGGCCAGCAGGAGCCCGTCGGCGGTCGGATCGTCCCCGGTCCGCCCGACGAGCTGGACCTCGCGACCGGCGGCGGCCGCGGCGAGGGCGACCCGCGCCGGCGTGCCGGTCGGCACGATCGCTTCGTCGCGCAACCAGCCGACCGGGGACCCGATGACACGATCACCGGCCCAGCGTACGCGCCTCGGCCGGCGATCGTGCGGCTCAGTGCTCTTCGACCGCCGTCTCCTCGGGGACGCCCGGCAGCTCGGGCTCCTCGGCGCCGGCCGTCGGTCCCTCCTCGTCCTCGCGATCGACCGGGCCGGGCGCCGCCTCGGGTTCCGGCGGCGGTGCCGGCTCGACGACGTCGTCGCGCTCGATGACGATCGGTCCGAGACCGGCCGCCTCGAGCTCCGCGCCGAAGGCATCGACGTCGCCGACCAGCACGATCGCGGCCGTGTCGACGTGGAGATGCGCGCGGGCGGCCGCTTCCACGGCCGCGCCGTCGACCGCCTCGATCCGGGCGCGATAGCCGACCAGCTCGTCGAGCGGCAGGCCGTGGACGGCGAGCCCGGAGACGCGCCCCGACCACCGCCCCGGCGGTCTCGAACCGGAGCGGGAAGACGCCGATGAGGAAGTCGCGCGCGGCGTCCAGCTCGGACGACTCGACCGGCTGCTCGCGCATCCGGCTCAGCTCGGCCAGCGTGTCGAGCGTCGCGGCCACGGTCACCTCCGTGTTCACCGCGGCCCGCGCCGCGAACGGGCCCGCGCCGCGGCGCAGGTCGAACCCGGCGCCGGCGCCGTACGTGTAGCCCTTCTCCTCGCGCAGCTTCATGTTCAGCCGCGAGTTGAACAGGCCGCCCAGGATCGCGCTCATCACCGAGACCGCGTGGAAATCCGGGATCTGCCGCGGCAGGCCGCGGTGACCGATGCGGATCTCGGTCTGGACCGAGCCCGGCCGATGGACGACCCGGACGAGCCGCCGGTTCGACGCCGCCGTGTCGACGATCGACCCGTCGGCGCGGGCCGGCCCGGACGGCCCGTGCCACGAGCCGAACATCCGCTCGGCCAGCTCGACGACATCCTGGCCGCCGAGGTCGCCGGCGACCACGAGCGTGGCCCGACGCGGATCGAGGTTGCGCTCGTAGGCCGTTCGAAGGTCGGCGGCGGTCAGCCGCTCCACGGTCTCGCGCGTCCCGCCCGACGGCCGGTGATACGGCGAGGCCGCGCGCGTAGATGGTGTCGGCGAACGCCTGCTCGGCGCGCCGCCGCGGGTCGGCCTGGGCCTGGAGCAGGTCGTTCAGGCGCTCGTCGCGCAGGCGCTCGACCTCCGACGCCGGGAAGGTCGGCCGCAGCAGGACCTCGGCGACGAGCTCGAGCGCCGGGGCGAGCCGGTCGGCCGGGACGTCGACGCTGGCGCTCAACGCGTCCCAGCCGGCCTCGGCATGGATCGACGCGCCCAGTCGCTCGGCGGCCTCGACCAGCGCGATCGCGTCGAAGCGCTCGGTGCCCTCCGACAGCGCGCGAGCGGCGAGCACGGTGCTCCCGGCGAGCTCGGCCGGCTCCTCGGACGGCCCCGCCGCGAACGACGATCGACGCCGACGACGAGCGGCCGGCCCGGAAGGTCGGCGACCAGGACGGACAGGCCGTTCGACAGCCGGTGCGACGGTCGACCGCCGGGAACTCGTACGGCCGCGGCGCGCCGGGCCGCGGCCGGTCGCCGACCACGATGTCGTCGCGGTCCGGGCCCGACGCGTCGTGCTCATGCCGCCGCCTCCTCGTCGGCCGACTCGCCGCCGGCGTCGGGGAGCGCGATGTCGTCGGCGGCCGGTCCCTCGGGCAGGTACGTGATCACCAGCCGGTTGTCGGCGCGGAAGACCGCGGCGGCCACATCGCGGATCGCCTCCGGGCTCACCGCCAGGTAGCGCGGCAGCATCGTGTTGATCAGGGCCGGATCGTCGAACAGCGTCGCGAACATCGACAGCCGGTCGGCGCGCTCCTCCACCCGCTGGAGCGAACCGAGCTCGTCGGCCTCGGTCAGCGCCTTGGCCCGGGCCAGCTCGTCGTCGCTGACGAGCTCGGTCGTCAGGCGCGCCAGCTCCTCGTTGAAGGCCGCCTCGACGCGGGCGACGTCGACGCCCGGCCGGACGGTCGCCCAGCCGGCGCAGACCGACGCCCCGCCGATGAACCCGAGCGTGAACAGCGACCACGTCCTGGGCGATCCGCTCGTCGCGGACGAGGCGCCGGTTGAGCCGGCTGCCCTTCCCGCCGGCCAGGATCTGGCCGGCCATCTCGAGCGCGTCGAGGCGCGGGTCGCCGAAGACCGGCGCCCGGAACCCGAGGTGCACGCGCGGCAGCGGGACGCGGTCGTAGACGGTCTCGCGCCGCTCGCCGCCGAGCGTCAGCGGGAGCGACAGGTCACCCAGCGGCGGGATGTCCGGGTTCGCCGGGAATCCGGCCGAAGTAGCGCTCCGCCGCGGCCGCACCTCGGCCGTGTCGACGTCGCCGACGACCGACAGGACCGCGTTGTTCGGCGCGTAGTAGGTCCGGAAGAAGGCGCTGACGTCCTCGAGCGAGGCGGCGTCGAGATCGTCCATCGAGCCGATCGTCGGATGGTGGTACGGGTGCTCCGGCGGGAACAGGTGGCGCCTGGAGCTTCTCCTGCCACGAGCCGTACGGCCGGTTGTCGTACGACCAGCGCTTCTCGTTCTTGACGACCTCGCGCTGGTTGTCGAGGTTCTCCTGGCTGAGGGCCTCGAGCAGGGTCGCCATCCGGTCCGCCTCGAGCCACAGGCCGAGTTCCATCTGGTGGGCCGGCATGGTCTCGAAGTAGTTCGTCCGATCCAGCCAGGTCGAGCCGTTCATCGTGCCGCCGGCCGCCTGGACGATGGCCACGTGCTCGGCCTTCCCGACGTGGCGCGAGCCCTGGAACATGACGTGCTCGAACAGGTGGGCGAACCCGGTCTTGCCCGGGACCTCGTGCTTCGAACCGACGTCGTACCAGAGGTTGATCGCGACGACCGGGGCCAGGTGGTCCTCGGCCACGATGACCCGCAGGCCGTTGGCGAGGCGCTGGTCGCTGAAGACGACCTCAGGAACGGAGGTTGGCACGCAGGACCTCGGGGTTGGGGCGGTGGGCCGCCGCGGAGGGTCAGGTTGGCGACGATCGTACTGCCTCCGGCGCCGTCCGGTTCGCAAGCGACCTTGGCCGTTATTGCGTAGACTCCCTCGCGATGTCGCCCCTCCCAACCGGCCTGTGCCGACGTTCGGCCAGCTTGGCCCTCGCAGCCGCGCTGCTCGTCCTGCTGCTGCCCGCTGCCGGTGAGCGCCCATTCCGAGCTCCAGTCGTCCGATCCCGCGGAGGGCGCCGTCGTCCCGTCGCCGTTCAGCGGACCCGTCGTGATGACCTTCACCGAGTCGCTGGCCGATCGGCAGCAAGGCGGACCTCTACGGACCGGGCCATCAGCTGATCGCGTCGGCGACCGTCGACGCGGGCACGATGACCATCGACCTGCCGTCGTCGCTGGCGGCCGGGGACTACTCGGTGGAGTGGGTGAGCATCGCCGACGACGGTGACCTGCTGCGCGGGACCGTCGCGTTCACCGTGGCGGCCGGCTCGAGTCCATCGGCCGCCGCCACGGCGTCGGCCGCCGCGACGCATCGGCGGCCCCGACCGTCGAACCCTCCGGCGAGGCACGAACCCCCCGAGCGCGCCGGCGACGCCCGACGCCGCCACGCCCGCGCCGTCGCCCGCCTCCCCGGTTGACGCGGGCAGCGGCGGCATGGACGTGATCCTGCCGATCGTCATCGCGCTCATCGTCGCCGCGGCCGGCGTGGTCTACCTGGTCCGGCGCAACCGTCCGGCATGATCGCCGATCGCCTTCGCCGTCTCGCGGCCGGCGATCGCCGGCGCGCTCGTCCTGGCGCTCGTCCTGCCCGCATCGGTCGCGGCCCACACCCTCAACGCCACGTACGAGAGCCGGCTGCCGCTGGCGGTCTACCTGGTCGGTGCCGCGACGACCGTGGCCCTGTCATTCGCGTTCGTGATCGTTCGCGACGTCCGGGCGGCCGCCCCGCCGGCGACCGGTCCCGGCAGCGCTGCCCCCGGCGCCGCTGCGCGTCGTCCTCCGGGTGGTCGGCCTGCTCGGGTGGGCCTGGATCATGGCCCAGGGGATCGCCGGCGGATCGAGCGACGGCAGCGTGGCGACGCTCTTCCTGTGGGTCTACGGCTGGGTCGGCGTGGCCATCGTCTCGGCGGTCGTGGGCCCGATCTGGCAGTTCCTCGACCCGTTCTCCACGCTCCACGACCTCGGCGCCGCTGGCCTTCCGGCGCGTCGGACTGGCCGGCTGGGCGCCGGCCGACTACCCGGAGCGCCTCGGGCGCTGGCCGGCGATCGTCGCCTTCGCCGGCTTCGTCTGGCTCGAGCTCGTCGCGCTCGCCGGTCCGTCGACCCTGTTCGTGGTGGTCGCTCGGCTACACCGCCTACACGCTGGCGATGATGGCCCAGTTCGGGCGCGACGCGTGGCGGGCGCACGGGGAGGCGTTCACGGTCTGGTTCCGCCTGCTCGGCCGGCTCGCGCCATGTTCGCCCTCGTCGACGAGGACGGGCGGGTCCGTCGCCGCGCCGTTCGCCAGCGGGCTCCTCGAGCCGGGCTGGTCGCGCGCCGACGTCACGCTCGTGGCGCTCGGCGTCGGCTCGATCCTGTTCGACGGCCTGTCCCAGACGCAGATCTTCTTCGACCTGTTCGGTGCGCCGGGCACTGCCGTGAAGACCGTCCTGCTCGTGGCGTTCCTCGGGATCATCGTCGTGGCCGCGTTCGCGGTGACCCGGACGGTAGGCCTCGCGGCGACCGGTGCCGGGCTCCTGCCGATCGCACTCGGGTACCTGATCGCGCACTACCTGACGTACCTGCTCATCGACGGCCAGCGGATCGTCATCGCGCTGTCCGACCCGCTTCCAGAAGGGCTGGGACCTGTTCGGGACCGCGTTCTACACGCCACCGGGTCGTGGCTGCCGCCCGGTCTCATCTGGACGCTCCAGCTCGCGGCCGTGGTCGGCGGCCACATGCTGGGTGCCTGGGGCGGTCACGTGGTCGCCGCCGAGTCGGCCGCGCCCGGACTCGGTTCGCGGGCGCTCCGGATGCTGCAGCTGCCGCTGGCCGTCGTGATGGTCGGGCTGACGACGCTGACCCTCTGGTCGCTCGGCCAGGCGATCGTGGTGCATACGGCCGGCTGAGCGGCACGCGGCCGGATGCGGCCGGACGAGCCGTCCGTTACGCGGGAACGGCCGACCCCGCCGGCACCCACGACTCGAGCGACCGGACCTCGGCGAGCCGCTCGGCGATCGCCGGGTCGAGCGCCTCCGCGGCGGCGACCGCCGGTCTCGATCGCGGTCAGGCACAGGATCCCCTCGGCGGTCGCGGCGTGGCGGATCTCGGCCGCGTCGCGTACCACCCCGGAGCGCGGCGTGGGCGTGTTGACGACGAGGCGCACCTCCCCGGAGCGGATCAGGTCGAGGATCGGGACCTCGCCGATGCCGTCGTCGGCTGCGTCGCCGAGCTTCGCCACCGGACGGGAATCGAAGCCCGCCGTCGGCCAGCGCGGCACGCGTCCCGGGGGTCGCCGCCAACTGGTAGCCCGCGTCATGCGAGGCCGGCCGCCAGCCGGGGCAGCAGCGCCTTGTCGCGGTCGGCGATCGACAGCAGCGCGACCGTTCCGCCGGCGCCGGGACGCGGCGGGATGAGCCCGGCGCCGAGCAGGGCCTTCGCCAGGGCGACACGCGGGTCGGTCGCGATCCCGATAACCTCGCCGGTCGACTGCATGCCCGGGCCGAGCGACGGATCCACCCCGCGCAGCTTGGCGGTCGAGAAGGCCGGTGCCTTGACGGCGACCAGCTGCGGCGGAGCCAGCAGCCCGCCCTGCCAGCCGAGCTCGGGCAGGGTCGCGCCGAGCGAGATCCGCACCGCCAGCTCGACCATCGGCACGCCCGTCACCTTCGACATGAACGGCACGGTGCGCGACGCCCGCGGGTTGACCTCGATCAGGTAGACGCCATCGTCGCGGACGATGAACTGGGCATTCACCAGCCCGCGCGCGCCGAGCGCCAGGGCGATCCGCTCCATCGTCGCCACGATCAGCTCCTGGTCGCCGGTCGAGACCGTCTGCGGCGGGAACATGCCGACCGAGTCGCCGCTGTGGACGCCGGCCCGCTCCACGTGCTCGAGGAGCCCCGGGATGAGCACGACCTGGCCATCGGAGATGGCGTCGACGTCGACCTCGACTCCCTCGAGGTAGCGGTCGATGCGGACGGGCCGGTCGGGGTCGACGACCGTGGCCGCCGCCAGCTGACGGGCCAGGTCCGACGCCGAGTAGCAGAAGTCGATCGCGAGGCCGCCGATCACGAACGATGGCCGAACGATGACCGGGTACCCGATCCGATCGGCCAGGGTCAGCGCCTCCTCGACGCTGTGGGCCATGCCACCCTCGGGCTGCGGGATGCCGAGCCGGTCGAGCAGGGCCGAGAAGCGTGTCCGTTCCTCGGCCTGGTCGATGGCCTCGAGATCCGAGCCGAGCAGCGGCACCCCGTCGGCGGCCAGCGAGCTGGCGAGGTTGAGCGGCGTCTGGCCGCCGTAGGCGACCACCGCGGGGAGCAGCCCGACGCCGTCGGGCGACTCCGCTTCGATGACGTTGCGCACGCTTTCCGGGTCGAGCGGCTCGAAGTAGAGGCGCGAGCTGGCGTCGAAGTCGGTCGACACCGTCTCGGGGTTGGAGTTGATCATGACCGCCCGCCAGCCCGCCTTCCGAAGGGTGTCGGCCGCCTGGACGGCGCAGTAGTCGAACTCGATCCCCTGCCCGATCCGGACCGGGCCGGAACCGATCACGAGCGCCGCCTCCCGCTCGACCGGCGGCGCCTCCGGGGGCGATCCGGCGGCCGCGTAGGTCGAGTAGAAGTAGGGCGTCTCCGCGGCGAACTCGGCGGCGCAGGTGTCGACCATGGCGTAGCCGGGCCGCAGCCCGAGGGCCACGCGGGCGGCGCGGATCGCCGCCGGGCTCGTGCCGGCCAGGCCGGCCAGCTCGCGATCGCCGAACCCAGCCCGCTTGAGCGTCGCGAGCAGCTCTGCGGCTGCCGGGTCGCCGGCATTGGCGAGCCCTTCGCCGGCCGCCCGCGCCTCCCCCTCGAGGGCGACGTTGCGGCCCATCTCGCCGAGGAACCAGGGCGCGATGCCGGTCACCTCGCCGATGAGGGCCTCCGGCACGCCGCGGCGCATCAGCCCGAGGATCCGCCACAGCCGGCTGTCGGACGGCTCCAGGAACCGGCGCAGGACGATCGGGGCCCCGGCACGCTGCGCGTGGCGCGTGGATTCGCACGCGGCGCCCGTCTCGTCGACCCAGCGGATCGGCTCGTCCGCGTCCTGGTCGTCGCGCGTAGACGGCGGCGAGGTAGTCGAACGTGGCCCTCCATGACGGGTCCTCGGCGAGCGGCCCGACGCCCGCCTGCTCGAGCCCACGGAGCGCCTTGTTGAGCGCCGAGCCGAAGGTCCGGTCGATGGCCATCACCTCGCCGGTGGCCTTCATCTGGCTGCCCAGCGTCCGGTCGGCGGTCGGGAACTTGTCGAACGGGAAGCGGGGCAGCTTGACCACGACGTAGTCGAGCGCCGGCTCGAAGGCCGCCACGGTCGTGCCGGTCACCACGTTCGGGATCTCGGCCAGCCGGCGGCCGACCGCGATCTGCGCCGCAACCCGGGCGATCGGGTAACCGGTCGCCTTGGAGGCCAGGGCCGACGACCGCGAGACGCGCGGGTTGACCTCGATCACGGCGTACTCGGTCGAGTCCGGCGACAGGGCGAACTGGACATTGCAGCCGCCTTCGACACCGAGCGCCCGGATGATCGCCAGCGCCGCGCTGCGGAGCCGCTGGTGGACCGCGTCGGTCAGCGTCTGGATCGGCGCGACCACGATCGAGTCGCCGGTGTGCACGCCGAGCGGGTCGACGTTCTCCATGCCGCACACGGCGATGCAGGTGTCGTCCGCGTCGCGCATCACCTCGTACTCGATCTCCTGCCAGCCGGTCAGGTAGCGCTCGACCATGACCTGGCCGATCGGGCTCGCCCGGAGGCCGGCCCGGATCCGCTCCCGGAACGCGGGCTCGGTCTCGACGATGCCGCCGCCGGTCCCGCCGAGCGTGAAGGCGGGCCGGATGATCGCCGGCAGGCCGATCTCCGCGAGGGCCGTGTCGGCCGAGCCCGACCGCTCCTCCGCCGTCGCCCCCTCGACGATCCGGCTGGGAGCGTACGGCTGGCCGATCCGGTCCAGCAGGTCGCGGAACGCCTCACGATCCTCGGCCATCCGGATCGCTTCCAGGGGCGTCCCGAGCAACCGGATCGGATGGCGGGCGAAGACGCCGGCGTCGGCCATGGCCGCGGTCAGGTTGAGCGCGGTCTGTCCGCCCAGGCCGGCCAGCAATCCCTCCGGACGCTCGGCGGCGATCACGGCCTCGACCACCTCGACGGTCAACGGCTCCAGGTAGATGGCGTCGGCGACCGATGGGTCGGTCATGATCGTGGCCGGGTTCGAGTTGACGAGGATCGTCCGGATCCCCTCGGCTCGCAGCGCCCGGCAGGCCTGCGTCCCGGCGTAGTCGAACTCGGCGGCCTGGCCGATGACGACCGGGCCGGAACCGAGGATCAGGACGGACGCGGGCTTCGGGCCCGGCCCGCTCATCCGGCCCGCTCCCGGGCCGCGGCCACGAACCGATCGAACACCTCGAGCGCGTCGAGCGGGCCCGGCGCGCCCTCCGGGTGGTACTGGACCGTCTCGATCGGGAGCTCGCGGTGGCGGAGCCCCTCGACCGACCCGTCGTTGAGATTGACCTGGCTCACGTGGAAGCCGGATGCTCGCCGTCACGGACTCGCCGACCACCTGGACCTCGTGGTTCTGGGCCGTGACCTGGACCCGCCCGAGCTCGACGTCCTGGACGGGATGGTTCGCGCCGTGGTGACCGAACCGGAGGCGCCGCGTCTCGGCGCCGGCGGCGCGCGCCACGATCTGGTGACCAAGGCAGATGCCCGAGCAGCGGCCGCCCGTCGGCGATCACCGCGCGGGCGAGCGCAACCTGCGCCTCGAGCCGGGCCGGATCGCCCGGACCGGGTGACAGGATCACCCCGTCGATGTCGGAGGAGAGGACGTCCGAGGGCGGCGCGCGTGTGTGGAAAGACCCGGACGCTCGCGCCGCGATGCCGCATGGCCCGCACGATGTTGGCCTTCAGTCCGAGGTCCACGATGCCGATCCGCGGTCCGCCGGGGGCCGTCGGCCGGATACTCGGTGACCTGCGGCGGCGACACCTGTCCCACGAAGTCCTGGTCCTCCCAGCGGGCGACCGCGCGCGCGGCATCGACGGCCGCGGCAGGGTCGACGTCGCCGGGCGACGTCACGATCCCGCGCAGGCAGCCGTTCGTCCGCAAGTGGCGGGCGAGGGCCCGCGTGTCGACGCCGGCGATCGCCGGGATCCCGTTGTTGCGCAGGAGCGCCGCCAGCTGGCGGGCGCCGTCGAGGACGGCCGCGGTCGCATTGGCGACCACGAGGGCACGGAGCCAGGGCCGGAGCGACTGGTCGTCGTCGAGGCAGCCGGCCGTAGTTGCCGATCAGCGGGTAGGTCATGACCACGACCTGGCCGGCATACGACGGGTCGGTGCAGACCTCCTGGTAGCCGGTCTGGCTGGTGTTCACCACCAGGTCGCCACCCGACGGACGCCGCGGCCCCGAAGGCGATCGCCGGAAAGACGGATCCATCCTCGAGCGCGAGCAGCGCCGGACCGAGGTCGCCGATCCGCGGGTCGACGACGGCTGAGGCGCGCGGGGACGGCGGGATGGTCACGTGGGCAGGTCGGGACCCGTCAAGGAGCCGGAGGAAGGGGGCTCACCGTGCACCCAACGGGACCGGGCGCGTTGGCGGCGGGCGCGGCGGCGCGGTCCGCCGATCGGCGGTGGCACGGACGATCAGCCTCCTTCCCGGCCTCACGGGACCGGTACGCCGGCCTCACGGGACCGGCCATGAAAGGACGTCCGCAGAGTACCAGAGGAAGGCGGCCGGAGGATCGGCCCGATCCCGCCTCGATCAGACGCCGGACACGACCTTCAACGAGCCGACGCCGCCCTGGACGTCGATGTCGACGCGGTTCTCAGCCGACGCGTAATCGATCGACTCGTAGCCGACCGCGGTCGGCGGGAACCGACCCTGGTCGATCTGCGTGCTGCCGAGCACCATCCGGCTCCGGATCCGCGCCGCGACGCCGGGCGGAACCTCGAACACGAGCTCGGCGGCGCCGCTCTCGGCGCGGACCGCCGTTGCGCCGGCGCTGCGCGGCAGCAGCACGCGCGTGCCGCTGGCGCCGGTGTGCAGCTCAAGGCTTCGCACCTTGAGATCGCGCAGGTCGAGGACCATGCGCGTCGCGCCGCCGTCCACGCGAAGGTCGAGTGGCAGCTCGGCGGTCAGCCCGACGTCCCACGCGAACCGCCGGTCGAACCAGGGCCAGCCGTTGCTCGTGTCCTGGCGCAGCTCGACGCGTCCGGGGCCATCGTTGCGGTGCGACACGCCGCCGACGAACTGGCCGTCGACGAGATTGCCGGCAGCCGCCGCGTGCGTCGTCAGCTCGCCCGCGCCGTACTGGATCCTCACGTTCGCGCTCGTGGCGCCGCCGATGGGGAGGACCAGCGCCTCCGCCGATCCGGAGCTCGGCACGATGGCGCCGATCAGGAACCAGATCCCCAGGACCACGAGGGCCAGGGGCCACCAGTCCGAGATGAGCTCGCCGGGTCCCGAGCCGAGGTTTCCGGTCGTGCTGAGCAGGAGCAGTGCGCCGACGACCACCCACGCGATCGGCCAGGTGAAGGCCCAGATGCCCGCGATCCCGAGGTGTCCGCGGACGGCGGTCGACACGAAGGCACCTGCCCCACCCAGGATCACGAACAACGGCCAGGCCTCGGACCACGACAGGTCGGTCGCCTCCCGGACCAGGAAGACGAGGCCAAGGCCGATCAGCCAGGTGGCGGCGATCAACGAGCCGCGACGTGATCGCGTCATGACCGGTCACCATGGTCGTCCGGTCGACGACCCAGGGCGAGCACCAGGAGGAGCACGCCGAGCGCGATCAGCATCGTCGGCCAGAACCAGTTCCAGTCCAGCTCGGGCAGCCACTGCCGGGCGAGGAAGAAGCCGCCGAGGAGCACCAGGAACGCGCCGATCACCGCCGGCGCGGAGCTGTCGCCCCGACGGCGCGACTCGCGACGGGCCGCGCGACGGGCGGCGCGCTCGTCGGCGCGCGACGGACGGGTGCCGGGCATCCAGTACGTCGGAGGGGGCCCGGCTTCCGGCGAAGCCGCCCGAGGCCCGGGCCGGGCGCGGTCGCGGGATCGGGCGCCGTCGCGGGCCAAGCGGCACCCGCCTGCGCGGCCGGCGGAGCGAACGAGGCCGGCGCCGACCGGGCGTCCTCGTCGTCGTCCTCTGGAACCACGATGGCCATGACGATGTAGACGACCAGCGCGATGCCGCCGGTGAAGATGACCAGCAATGCCCAGATGATCCGGACGAGGGACGGGTCGGCGTCCCACATCTCGGCGAGACCGCCCGCCACGCCGGCGAGCATTCGATCGTCACGCGATCGATGGAGGTGGTCAGACATCAGGAGGAGCCTCCGCCGAAAGGTCGGGCTGGTCGGGTCGGATTGTCCCGTTCCGCGATGATGCACTTGGTCGTGCCCCGCTGTCAGGGCCGTCTGTCATGTACGGTTGGGTCATGCAGACGACCATTCGCCGCCCCGGATTCGTTCGCCGCGCCCTGGTCCTCCTCGGTCTGGCCGGGATCCTGGCCGGCCTGTTCGCCCAACCAGCCTCGGCGTTCTCGGTCCGACGGACGTGGACGGCCAACGTCGGCTCGAACGGCCTCAACGGCACCGCCGTCCTTCGCGGCTATGTCGCGGGCGATGGCTCGCTCGAGCTCAACCTGAGAGGACTCCAGCCGTCGACGACCTATCCGATCGTCGCCTATCGCGGGTCCTGCGCCACGCCACAGGTCATCACCCGGCTCCCCGGCGCGGTAACCGACGCCGCGGGCGCGGTCTCGAAGACCTCCGCGGTGTCGACCCGGATCATGAACTCCGTCTGGGCCTACGGCCGGACCGGAGCCATCGCGATCAAGATCGGGACCGGGGCGCTCGGCCGCTGCGCGCCGCTGACCTTCCCGGTCGCGACACGGATCGCCATGCCGGCGCTCAAGATCGACCTGCCGGTGGTCCGTGGCCCGAGCGGCTACCCGTACTGCAACGTGGCAATGTACTTCCCCTCGCTCTCCCAGCCACGTGAAGGCGGCGTGTCCTTCCTGTACGCCCACGCCCGTGCGGGAATGTTCCTGCCGCTGCTCGAGCGTTCGAAGGTCAAGAACGGCGCGAGCCTCATCGGCATGACCATCAGGGTGTGGACCAGCAACGACCTCGTGTCGACCTACCGGATCGTCCGGGTGCGCCGGCACGTGTACACCCTGGATGGCGCCTACAGCGCGAAGACCGAGCAGCTCTGGGTGCAGACCTCCGAAGGCCCGCACGGCACCAGGAACAAGCTGATCGTCGTGGCCACGCGGATCGGCACGGCGGCGGCGGACCACGACGCGGCGCACCCCACGCCGCATCCGAAGGTCTGCCACTGACCCGGCAGCGCCCCCTGGGCGAGGCGGGCGTCATGGTGAGCCAGCAACTCGTACAGGGTTGCGTTCACGGTCGGCCGCGCTAGACTCGGGGACGTCCCCTCCGCCGGTCGGGCTCCGACGACTGGAGCCATCCTCAGACGGCCGCGCGGTGCCCAGTCCCTGGAGGATGACGATGGCCCTGCCCTCTCTCGGTCGCCGAAGTCGGATCGCCCCGGCGGTGTTGCTGCTCGCACTCTTCGGGTCCCTGATCCCCGTGTCGAACGTGCTCGCCACGGTCGTCAACCCGGCGAGCGGTGGCGGCGCGATTTCCGCCGACGAATTCGCAACCAGCGACTTCACCACGCTGACCGGGCCTGCGATCGCCGAGGCAGCGGCAGGCGAGCTCGTGCTTGGCTCAACGACGATCCTGAACATCCCGACGGGCTTCCGGTTCAACCCGGGCAGCGGCAACGTGAGCATCGGCGGCGGCGCCTGCGATCTCAGCGGCACGCTCACGGTCACAGCCTCGCAGGCGACCTTCACGGTGACCCACGCCTCGACCGCCAGCGGCTGTATCGCGACCTTCGTCGGGCTCCAGGTGCAGCCCACCGCCGGCCCGGGCTTCGCCAGCGGGAACATCACCAAGACCGGCACCAGCACGGCGCCGGGCGGCGTGACGAATTACGGAACCCTCACGAAGGTCGCAGGTGCGATCACGGAGCTCATCTACCTCACCCAGCCCAGTGCGTCGAACTCCGGCGGCGTCGCGTTCGTCACCCAGCCGAGGATCCTGGCGCGCGACCAGTTCGGCACTACCGCCGCCAACGCTCCGATCACCCTGTCGATCACGCCGGGCACCGGCGCGTCCGGCGCGATCCTGACGTGCACCACCAATCCGCTCGACACCGACGGGGGTGGCGTCGCCGACTTCAGCGGTGCGGGATGCAGGATCGATCTCGCCGGCTCGTACAAGGTCCGGGCGACGAACGGCAGCGTCTCCAGCGACAGCGGCACGTTCAACGTGAACGTGGGTCCGGCCACCAAGATCGTGTTCAGGAGCTATCCGGGCAGCACGACCCCGTCCGTCCTGACGCCACAGCCTCGTGTCGCCATCACTGATGCGGGCGGCAACACGGTCACCACCTTCCCGGCGACCGCCATCACCCTCGCCATCAACAAGAACGCGGCCTCGTTCACATGCACGGGCGGGCTGACCAGCACGACCGTCAATGGTGAGGCGGCCTGGACGGGCTGCGCCCAGACCACCGAGGACGCCGGCTACCAGCTCACCGCGACCGTCGGGTTCGCCAACGCGACCGGCGTCAACTTCGCCGTCGCGGCGCCCATTCCGACGACATCCATCTCGCTGACCACCTTCTGCGGCACGCCCACACCCGTCTCGACCGGCGGTTCGAACCAGTGCCCTTCGGACGCTTCGAAGACGCCGGCGCAGACGAACATCAAGCTGCCGCAGAACCTCACCGAGGGCGTCTGGCTCCGTGCCAATCTCCCGACGAACGGCGCGAATCGCGCCGTCACCTTCGAGTTCTCCAAGGACCTGGTGACCTGGTCGACGATCCAGCCCGCGACGACGGACGCGTCCGGCAATGCCAGCGTGTTCTACCGCCCCTCTGACAACCGGTACTACCGCGTCACGTTCGCCGGCGCCGGCGACCTCGGCCCCGCCACCAGCCCCACGATCCGCGTCGTGGTCCGTGCCCTGGTGTTCCTGCGCCCAACCAGTTGCACGTCGTCCTCGCCGTGCCGCGTCCACCAGAAGGCCAAGGTCCTGTTCACGGTGACGGCCCGGCCCAACCGGGCAGAGCTGCCCACGCAGTCGGCGCAATACCTCGTCGAACGCAAGTCCGGCTCGACCTGGGTGACCGTCGTCAGCAGCGTGGTCTCGATCAGCAAGTCGAGCGGCACCGCCACCTTCAGCGTCACGTTCAATGCGAAGGGCACCTGGCGACTTCGCGTGAACCTCCAGCCGACGAGTGTCAATGCCAACAGCTTCCCGACGGGCTACGAGTACTACTCGGTCTCCTGACGGCCGACGGCACGACATCAACCCGAGGAGCGCCGGCGCAGACGCCGGCGCTCCGTCGTGGTGGTCGTCGGCTACCGGCGAGACCGAAGCCCGAGCAGGCCGTCGGCCTGCGTGTCAGCACTGGCAGAGCGCCCGTCCCAATCGCCGGAAGGACGTACGTTCGAGCGCGACATCGTGGTGAGCCCGGAAGGACTTGAACCTTCAACCCGCTGATTAAGAGTCAGCTGCTCTGCCATTGAGCTACGGGCCCACGAGCCCGGGGATGATACCGCAGCCGGCCGGATACCGGCGGGCAGGAACCCGATCCGGCCGTCGCGGCGGCAGCCGGCGGCGCCGCGAGGACCGCCTCGCCGCGACGCGCGACAGCGCGCAGGGGCGGCTCAGCCCAGGCGGTCGAACAGGTTCTGGGTCATCCGCACGACTCGAGGGTCGAAGGGGGTCGCGGCGCCCCGATACGATCGGTCGCCGAACTCGTCGACCGCCCAGGACCACTGGAACGTGCCGGCCGCGAACACGGTCGCACCGGAGTTCGCCGTATACATGGTCGCGTTGTGGAGCGCCGGGCTCGCGTACCGCCCGGACCGCTGATCGGCCTGGATCACCGCGTCGATCGGGCTCCGGGCGAGGATGACCGTCCCCTGGTTGCCGAGGTCCGCAAAGTAGCTGTCATATTCCTGGCCAACGAGGTTGACGAGGTGATCGCCCTCCCGGAGCCCGGTCCCCGCATAGAGCCAGTGGTCCGTCTGCGATGCCACCCAGTCTCCGGGTCTCCGGACGATGTGCCCGTACATCTGCCCCACCAGCGGGGCTTCCGGGTCGTTCACCGGCCGCTCGCGCCAGCGGCAGGTGGTCAGCTCGGGCTGGGTGGACGCGATCGGATCGAGGTGCGCGGACTTGTAGCAGGTCACGCGGCGCGCACGGCCGAGCGGCGAATCCTCGAGCCGCACCTGCCAGTAGATCTCGTTGGCCGACAGGAACGCGACGTTGACCCCCGACGCCACGGCCGTCTCCAGCGCGGTCCGCATGGGCCGGGACCAGTACTCGTGGTGACCGGCGAAGACCACCAGTCGGCGGCCTGACAGGATCCCCGGATCCAGCTCGAGGTCGAGATCCGCGGCGTAGTCGGCATCGACGCCTTCGCGTTCCTGCCAGCGGACGAACTGGAGCTCCCAGCGTGGCTGGTAGCCGGCGCCCTGGTGCAGCGCGTATGGCCGATCGAAGCTCACCTGGACCGCCCGGCGACCGCTCGAGATCTCGGGGGAGTCGGACATGCTCGCGTCGTACAGGTTCGCACCGCCCCAGGTGTTGTACGCCTGCCAGGTCAGGGCGGCACTGACGAACAGGACCGGAGCCGGGTCGGCCTTCGGGCGCTTCACGATGAACGGGACGTACCCCGGATTGCCGGCACGCGGACGCAGGACCGCCGTGTACATGCCCGTCGACCAGTCCGGCGGAACCTGGAGCTCGAGGGACGCCTGCCACGGTGCCTCGGCGCGGCCCGTGGACGTGTCCACCTGGGCTCCGTTGCCGGGCACGGCCGGCAGCGCCGGATCGACACGGACCAGGCGTCCGCCCAGGCCGCCGTACCAGCCGAGTCGATACCACTCGACGTCGAACGGCGCCTGGGCGTCGACGCGGAGCGCGAGCCGGTCGCCAGGCGCCACCGAGGCGCGGTCGACATAGCCCTGGATCGTCGCCGGCTGGCCGCCGATCAGCCAGCGATCCGTGCCGCGCATCGCATTCTCCAGCCTGACCAGGTTGGTGTGAGCGGTGGTCCCCCCGGCCGCGCTGCCGGCGACGGCGGACTTGAGGCTGACCAGTCCCGGGATCGCCGACGGCCGGCTCCCGGCGGCGGGCGCCGGCCTCGACCCGCCGGCTGCCAGCGGCGACAGGGCGCGCGACAGCGCCAGGCCGAGGGCGCCCGCAGTCGCTGCGAGCCCGACCCGCCCGGAGGCGATGAGGAACGCGCGCCGGTGCATGCCTGTCTTGCCTCCCTGCCCCAACACCGGGGGTGACGGTGGGAACCTGCCGGTTGGAGCTATGACCCCTGGACCGGGCCCTCGGTCGACGCGGTGGTGGAGTCCGCCACGGACGACGTCGCCGGCGGCCGGGCGGGCGGGGGCAGGGTCGCCGTCGATTCGTCGGCCATCGCCCGACGGAGCTCGCGGACCGCCTTGCCGAGTGCCTCCCCGGTCTCCGGAAGCCTGCCCGGACCCAGGATCAGCATCGCCACGACGAGGACGATGATCAGGTGTGTCGGCGACAACGCGCCCATGTGGCCTCCTTCGAGCCAGTTCGACCGATGTCCCTCACCCGGCGGTGATCCTCACGATCGTCGCCAGCGGCCCGGCCGTTTCCCCACCGACGAGGTAGCCGACCCCGTCGACGACGACGCCGGCGGCGTCGGACGCCGCCGTCGGCAAACGGCCCGCCGGCCGGACGGCGAACGACCGGGGGTCGACCTCCAGGACGCTGTCGAGCGCCCGGCCTCGATGCCGGCCGCCGGCCACGACCACGACGCCACCCACGACCAGCGCGGTCGCGTGGGACGTCGTCTCCGGCAGCCGCCCAACGACTGTGGCCGTGTGACGGGCCAGGTCGACGGCCTGGATGACCGCCACGTCCCCGCCGGCCGACGTCCCGCCGATCAGCAGGACCGTCGAGCCGACGACGGCCATGGCCGCGTAGCGGACGGGGACCGGGAGGTTGGCCACCAGGTGGAACCGGGTTCCGTCAGTCGTGGCGAGCACGCGGGGATCGGCTCGCCCGGAGGCCCCGCCGCCGGCCACGATGATCTGCGAACCGGCGACCACCGCGGCCAGGTCCGCGCGAGCCGCCGGGAGTCGACCTGGAACCGCACTCCGTCCGTCGATCACGACGCGCTGCACCCAGGCGTCCTGGGTGCCGGCCCCGCCACCGAGCACGAGCATCGACCCATGCGAGCTCGGCTCCCGCCGCGTCATGGACCGGATGCACGAGGCGGCCGACCGTCGACGCCGGCTGCCCGTCGAGGGGGACGCGCACCACGCGCCCGGTCGTCCCCGTCGGCGTCAGGCCGCCGGCGACCAGGAATCCGGATCCGGCTGGAAACGCAACGGCGCGGGTGGTCGGCGTCGGCAGGCGGAGCGAGCTGAGCCCGATCGTGAGCCTCGTCGGCGCTGCGATCGGGATGGCCGGCGTGGCGGCGGACGGACGGGTCGTGGTTGCCCGGGACGACGACGCGGCCAAGGATGTGGCGGCTGCCTGCGGGGCGGCCGGTGGCCCGGCCGTCGCAGGCGTGCGCGCTGCGCCGCAGCCGGCGACGAGCAGCGCACCGGCCAACAGCCAGCGGAGATGGCGAGCCGGCATCAGGGTGTCCGGGAGCTACAGGCCGGAAGCCGGCAACGGGTCGACGCCGTCCGGGTCGGAGAGCCGGTTCGGCCCGCTGCCGGCGACGCCGGTCCGCCCGTATTGCCACACGATCCGCATCGTCTTCGGATCGAGGACGACGACGCGAGCCCGGAAGTCGTCGTTGATCACGATGGTGCCGTCCGGCATCGGCACGGCGAGGCTCGGGTGGTTCAGCCGGCCGTTGCCGGACCGTGGGGCGTAGCGCCACAGGAGGTGACCGTGCGGGGTGACCGCGACGACGGCGCCGATCGTGCTGTAGTCGGCGACGACCACGTTGCCCTGGGCATCGAGATGCGCGTCCGACGGGTAGGCCACCGGCACGTGGATGTCGAAGATCACCTTGCCGGTCGCGGACAGCCGCACGACGCGTGCGCCATGGATCTCGGTGATGAGGAGGCCGCCGTCGGGCAATGGCGTGTCGCCGTTCGGCGACGCATAGGCGGTCGGCGCCGAGGCGACGCACCTGCCCGTCGTCCCCCACTGCCGCACGATCTGCTTGCTCGGCGCGATCTCGATCACGCGGCAGTTGCGGATGTCCGCCACCACGACGTCACCGTTGGCCAGCGGATAGGCGTCGTCGGGCGTGTTGAGGTAGCCGGCTGCCCGTCCGGGCCTGCCGTAGTGCCCGTACTGCCAGACGATCCTCCTGGTCGCGATGTCGATCCGGTCGATGACGTGATGTCCCTCGTCATTGGCGACGATCGACTTGCCGTCCGGAGCCAGGAAGGCGTCGTCCGCGGCGAACCCCTGGCCGCGCGGCAGGCTGCCGCTGGTGGGGAATCGCCACAGGGTGGAGCCGGTGGACGAAACGACCAGGAGCCGGCCGTTGCCACGGTCCGCGATGAGCAGCCCGCCGGGAAAGCGGCCCGTGGACGTCTGGGTCGGAGCGGTGAGCGGCGGTGGGCCCAGCGGGGTCGGGACGTCCTGCACCGCCGGCGCGATGTGCGGTCGGTCGGGCCGCCCGGACGGGGCGATCGCTGCCGTAGTCGGCGTGGGGGGCGGCGGACTGGTCGATGGTCCGCAGGCACTCACGAGGACGACGATCAGCCCGGCCGTCGCGGCGAACGGGATCCGGAGCGAGTTGGCGGCAGTCGACAGGTGCATGCCGGCACCGTAGTCAACGATTCAGTGTCCCGGGGGCACTCTGAACGAACCTTCACCGAAAGCGAGTCAGTTCGTTACCCCATGCCCGCCGAGCGGGACGTCGCGTCCGCCTGGCCCCGGCCGCGGCCGCGGCCGCGGCTGCCAGGCGGTACTCTCGCGACCATGGCTCATACCTCGAAGGCCGGCGTGGTCAGTGCCGGTGTCCTGCTCTTCCGGCGCCCAGGGGGTCGACTCGAGGTCCTGCTCGGTCACCCCGGCGGTCCGTTCTGGGCGGCCAGGGATCTCGGCCATTGGACGATCCCGAAGGGCGAGGTCGAGCCCGGCGAGGCGTGGATCGAGGTGGCCCGCCGCGAGTTCGCGGAGGAGACCGGCGCCCGCCTCGAGATCAATGAGGACCTCCCGCTCGGCGAGATCACCCAGAAATCCGGCAAGATCGTGGTCGCCTGGGCGGTCGAGGGCAACCTGGACCCGGCGCTCGCGGTCAGCAACACCTTCACCATCGAGTGGCCCCCGCGTTCCGGCCGTCACGCAGCGTTCCCGGAGATCGACCGGGTGGCATGGTTCGACACCGACGAGGCCCGTCGGCGGATCAAGGCCGCCCAGGCGCCGTTCATCGATCGCCTGGCAGCCCGGCTCGACGTCTAGGGCACGGCCGACCGCTTCCGGCCGGTCATCCGCCAGGCGTCGCGCGTCAGCCCGGCTGGTTGTCGATCTGGGCGCGCTGGAGCCGGCCGCTGAAGTCGACGTAGATCGACTTCCACTCGGTGTAGGTGTCCAGCGCCACGTGGCCGGCCTCGCGATGGCCGTTGCCCGTCCCCTTCCAGCCGCCGAACGGCAGGTGCGTCTCGGCGCCGGTCGTCCCGGCGTTGACGTACACGATCCCGGTCTCGAAGTCGCGCATCGCCCGGAACGCCTGGTTCACGTCGCGCGTGAAGATGCTCGATGAGAGGCCGTAGCGGGTCTGGTTCAGCGCCAGCACGGCCGATCCGTAGTCGGCCACCGGGATGACCGACAGGACCGGCCCGAAGATCTCCTCCTGGCCGATCCGATCCATCGGCCTGACGCCCGAGAAGATCGTCGGCTGGAAGAAGTGGCCGGTGGCCAGGTGGTGGTCGAGGGCGCGCGCGCCACCGACGACGAGCTCACCCTCCGTGCGTCCGATGCGGACGTAGTCCGACACCTTGTCGAGCGCCGCCGCGTTGATGAGCGGGCCGACGTCGACATCGGGGTCGAGCCCGGATCCGAGCCGGAGCTCGCGCGTGCGCGCCTCGAGCCGCTGGAGGAGCGGATCGAGGACGGCCTGCTCGACGATCACTCGCGAGCAGGCCGTGCAGCGCTGGCCGGTCGTCCCGAACGCCGACCAGAGGATCCCGTCCGTGGCCAGGTCGAGGTCCGCGTCGGCGAGGACCACCACGCCGTTCTTGCCCCCGAGCTCGAGCGACAGGCGCTTCAGCCGGCGTCCCGCCCGCTCCGCGATCCCGGTTCCGGTGGCCGAGCTCCCGGTGAACGACACGACCGCGACGTCCGGGTTGTCGACGATCGCGTTGCCGACCTCGGCCCCGCTGCCGGTCACCAGGTTGACGACACCCGGCGGGAAGCCCGCCTCGGCCAGCAGCTCCACCAGCAGCGTGGCGCAGTGCGGTGTGTCCGACGACGGCTTGAAGACGACGGTGTTGCCGGTCACGAGCGCCGGCATCAGCTTCCAGCAGGGAATCGCCATCGGAAAGTTCCAGGGGGTGATGATCCCGGCCACCCCGAGTGGCTGGCGGATGCTCATCGCCCACTTGTCGGGCAGCTCGGACGGCACCGTCTCGCCGGCCATCCGGCGGCCCTCGCCGGCCATCAGGAACGCGATGTCGATCCCTTCCTGGACGTCGCCGCGGGCCTCGGCCAGGACCTTGCCCATCTCTCGGGTCATCGCCCGCGCCAGTCGCTCCTTGTGCTGGGTCATGAGCGCGCCGAAGGCGTACAGGATCTCGCCGCGCTTCGGCGCCGGCGTCCGCTGCCACATCGGCCGGGCGGTCTCGGCGGCCCGGACGGCCATCGCGACGTCGGCCGCCGTCCCCTGCTGGAACCGCCCGACCAGGTCGCCATCGTCGGCCGGATTGCGACTCTCGAACGTCGCCCCGGAGGTCGATTCGCACCAGTCCCCGGCGATGAAGTGGCGGAACGGCGGGATGTCGCCGGCCAGCGCGGGGTCGACCGCGGCGGCTGCCTGGGTCATCGTCCGCCCGCCGCACCGAGCCTGCCCGGCAACGCGCGAACCTCCTCGCGCACCTCGAACGTGACCATGCCGTCGTCGTTCATCGTCGTCTCCTCGACCTCATGGAACGCGTTCGAAGGCTGCCGCCACGGACCCGCCCCCACCCAGGCACAGCGTCGCCAGCCCATAGCGCCCCTCGCGCCGGCGGAGCTCGTGGAGCAGGGTGGCCACGATCCGGGCCCCCGAGGCGCCGATCGGGTGCCCCAGCGCGATGGCCCCGCCGTTGACGTTGACCCGGTCCCAGTCGAAGCCGAGCTCACGCCCGTCGGCGAGCGCCTGCGCGGCGAATGCCTCGTTGATCTCGATCAGGTCGAACGCCTCGATTGGCAGCTCGATCC
This sequence comes from uncultured Chloroflexia bacterium, assembly GCA_963806175.1. GTDB lineage: Bacteria > Chloroflexota > Limnocylindria > Limnocylindrales > CSP1-4 > SPCO01. The sequence goes on along the minus strand of CAWDXA010000011.1, from coordinate 611,296 downwards.
GGTCGAGCAGGCGCCGGACGCCCTGGACGGGCGCGAGGAACAGCCACTTCGGGGCGACCTCGGCCTGGGCATAGCCGACGATCCGCGCCAGCGGCGTCAGGCCCAGCCGCTCGACCGCACGTTCGGAGGCCACGACCGTCGCGGCGGCCCCGTCGGTGATGCCGGGCGCGTTGCCCGCGGTGACCGTGCCGTCGGTCGCGTCGCCCCGGTCGTCAGCGTCGGGCAGATCGAACACCGGCCGGAGCCGCGACAGTGCCTCGAGGCTCGTGTCCCTGCGCGGGCCTTCGTCCGCCGTCACCACGGTCTCGCGGCCCTTCGCGTCCCGCACCGTCACCGGCGCCAGTTCCGCGTCGAAACGGCCGGCGTCGATCGCGGCAACGGCCTTCCGGTGGCTCGCCAGCGCGAAGGCGTCCTGGTCCGCGCGGCCGACCTGGTCCCTGATCGCCACTCGTTCCGCATGGGTGCCCATGTGGCAGCCTTCGATCGCGCACCACAGCCCGTCGTTGACCGTCGCGTCCACGACCTCCGCGTTGCCGAGCCGGTACCCGAACCGCGCACCCGGCAGGAGGTACGGCGCGCCGTTCATGGACTCCATTCCACCGGCGACGGCCACCTCGGCATCGCCCGCACGGATCTCGGCCGCCGCCAGCATGATGGCCTTGAGGCCCGATCCGCAGACGCGGTTGATGGTCGTGGCGCTGGTCGTGTCCGGGAGACCGCCGCGCAGGGCGGCCTGGCGGGCGGGCGCCTGTCCCGCGCCGGCCTGGAGGACCTGGCCCATCAGCACCTCGTCGATCGGTGTCCGGTCGGGCAGTCCGGCACGCTCGACCGCCGCGCGGATGGCGACACCCCCGAGCTCGACCGCCGGCACCCCGGCCAGCGATCCGCCGAACTTGCCGATCGGCGTGCGCGCGGCGCTGACGACGTAGACGTGGCCGTTGGGGCCGGAAGCAGGCTGGGTCATGCCTCGAATCTACACCGGCCTCGGCGGGAGCCGGCAGCGTGATCCGGCGTCAGCCGGTCACGTGCCGCAACAGCTCGTCGGCGACGATCAGCCGGTGGATCTGGTTGGTGCCCTCGTAGATCTGGGCGCCCTTGGCATCCCGCATCAGCCGTTCGACGCCGGTCTCGCGCGAGTAGCCACTGGCGCCGAACAACTGGACCGCGTCGGTCGCCACTCGCATCGCGGCGTCCGAGGCCGTCCACTTCGCGATCGACGACACCTCGGCGAGCGGCTCGCCGCGATCCCTGGTCCGGGCCGCCTCCCTGGTCACGGCGCGCGCGGCCGCGACCTCGCGAGCCATCTCGGCGAGCATGAACCGGAGTCCCTGCTGCTCGGAGAGCGGCCCGCCAAAGGCGCGGCGCGCGGTCACGTAGCGTGCCGCGGCCTCCAGCGCGGCCCGGGCGATCCCCACGCACGCGGCGGCGATCGAGATCCGCCCTTCGCCGAGGGCGGACAACGCGATCCTGTAGCCCTCTCCCTCGGCGCCCAGCCGGTTCGCGACCGGGAGTTCCGCGCCGTCGAACACCAGCTCGGTCGCAGGGCAGGCGCGGATGCCCATCTTGCGTTCGTGAGCCCCGAACCGGAACCCGGTCGTGCCCCGCTCGACGAGGAACGCCGTGATCGCCCTGGCGCCAGCCGTCGGGTCCAGCGTCGCGAACACCAGGTAGCGCTCAGCTTCGGGCGCGTTCGAGATCCAGATCTTGGTGCCGGTGAGCCGGTAGCCCTCCGGCGCATCGCCCGGCCCGATCCGTTCGGCCTGCGTTCGGATCGCCGCGGCGTCGCTGCCCGCGTGTGGCTCGGTCAGGGCGAAGGCGCCCAGTGCCTCGCCGGTCACCATGGCCGGCAGCCAGCGTGCCTGCTGCTCGGGCGTGCCCCACGTGACCACCGGGTACTGCGACAGCAGGTGGACGGACAGCGACACCGCCATCGACATGTCGACCGCGCCCAGTTCCTCCATGGCCAGCGACCAGCCGAGATAGGAGAAGCCGGACCCGCCGACAGATTCGGGCAGCGGCGCTCCCGTCAATCCGAGTTCGCCCATCTTCGCGAACAGCGATCGGTCGTAGCGCTCGGCCTCGTCCCGCTCGATCGCGGTGGGTGCGAGCTCCCTGGCGGCGAAGTCGCGCGTGGTGGACTGGAGGAGGACCTCTTCCTGGGTGAGCGCCCCGCTCACCGGCCGGCCCGCTCCGGCCGCGGGTAGGCGTGGAAGCCGCGGCCCGTCTTCTGGCCGAGATTGCCGGCCGCCACCAGGTCGACGAGGACCTGCGGCGGCGCGAACTGCTCGCCCCCCAGTCCGTCGTCGAGGACGCGCATGACCCCAAGGCAGACGTCGAGCCCGATGAAGTCGGCGAGCTCGAGCGGACCCATCGGGTGATTCAGCCCGATCCGGGCTCCGGTGTCGATATCGTCGGCCGTCCCGAGACCCTGCTCGAAGGCTCGCATCGCCTCGCCGAGGAACGGCATCAGGATCCGGTTGACGATGAAGCCGGGCCGGTCGGCCGACACGATCACCTGCTTCCCGAGGCGCGTCGCCAGCCCACGGATCGCCGCCTCCGTCGGGCCGTCCGTCTCGGCGCCACGGATCAGCTCGATCAGCGGCATGACCGGCACGGGGCTGAAGAAATGCATCCCGACGAACCGCTCGCGCCGGGCCGGCGACACCGCCGCCACGAGCCGGCCGATCGAGATCGAGCTCGTGTTCGAGGCGAAGATGGCGTCGGGCCGCGCCAATTGGTCGAGTTCGCGCCATAGCGCAGTCTTGACGTCGACGTCCTCGAAGACGGCCTCGATCACGAGGTCGGCGTCCTGGACGGCGGCCGGGTCGTCCGCGAGCGAGATGCGGCCGAGTGTGGCGTCCCGCTCTTCGTCACTCATCCGGCCCTTGACGACCGCCCGCTCCAGGTTGCCGGCGATCCGCTCCCGGCCGGCCTCCGCCCGTGCCAGCTCGGGTTCGTACAGGACGACCGACAGGCCGACGGCGGCATGTACCTGGGCGATGCCGTGGCCCATCAGCCCCGCGCCCGCCACGAAGACCCGCTCGATGGACCTTGGCATGAACACGATGGTACGCGGTCGGGCGCGGCGCCACGGAACGTGAGCGCCGCCTCGGACCGCCCGAGCCGGCCGCCTCCATTCGCGAGGGCGGTCCCGCGCCAGTGGCACCCCACGGTTCCAATCGTTGAAGGTCGGCGCGCTCCGACGGCCGTTCGGCACACACCGGCACCGGACGGCGCCCGTAGTCGCAGCGCAACGCCTATCGGCCGTCAATTGGAACCTGCAGGTTCCGGCGACGGCCGAGATCGGGTAATCGCCGGGTGAGTGGTGCAGCTGAAGATGGCCGTGATGCCTGTCTACGAACGTCGGGTCGACCGCGGCGCACAGCGAGCACGCTTCCTCGTTGCCCGGCTGGTGGCCGAGTTCCGCGTCGCGCGTCGAGGTGCCGGGATGAGCCAGCGCGAGCTCGCTCGGCGAATCCACGTCTCGCACACGCAGATCGGGCGCGTCGAACGCGGACAGGCGCGCCAACTGACGATCGAGCTGGCCGCGCGGATCGCGGCGGTACTCGGCCTCCAGTTGTCCACTGCGCTTTACCCGGATGGCGATCCGGTCCGCGATACCGCCCACGTCGCGCTCCTCGAGCGGCTTCGCAAGCGCCTGGGACCGGACCTCCGATGGCGAACCGAGGTGCCGATCCCCATTGCCGGCGACCTGCGCAGCGCCGACGCGGTCATCGACGGACACGGTGTCGCGTTGCTGATCGAGGCCGAGACTCGCATCGACGATCTCCAGGCCCTCGAGCGCCGGCTCAGCGCCAAGCAGCGCGACCTGCAGCTCGCGAGACTGCTCCTGCTGGTCGCTGACACTCGCCACAACCGCCGGGTCGTCGCGGAGTACCCAGCCATTCGAGCCCGCTTCCCGATGTCCACGCGCGCTGCACTTGCCGCGCTCGCCGGGGGTCGCGACCCAGGCGGCGACTCGATCGTGTTTCTCTGAGGGTCGCGACGAGGGCCAGGCCCGGCCGCCACCGAGCCCTGCCGCGGCCGAGCCTTGCCGCGGCCGAGCGCCGCCGCCGAGCCTTGCCGCGGCCGAGCCTTGCCGCGGCCGAGCGCCGCCACCGAGCCCTGCCGCGGCCGAGCCCTCATGGAACCGAGACGTTCCAATCGACGAAGGAGGACGAGCCCAGCAGTCGTTTGGCACAGTCGGGCACCAACTGGGGTCGGACGTCGCCGCCAACACGCCGTCCTTCTTCAATAGGAACATCCGCGTGCCAGCGACCGTGGGCGGCGCCGCGGGATTCCGGCGTGCCGGCGACGGCGCGCCTGCCTCCGGGCCCGCTACTCCCCGCCCAGGCTCCGAGCAGCCGGTCGGCCGCCGCGTACGGATCCAGTCGATGGTCCGCGACCTCCGCGAGCGTCTCGGCGGTCGTCGGGCCCGCGGACGGCATCGTGGAGCCGCGCCCGGACCCGATCGGCCACGACCGCCCAGACCTGCGCTTCGGCACGTGCCAGCCGCGCCGGCGTCAGCCGTCCGTCCTGCCCGGCACGACCGGCACCGCCTGCGCCGTCCATGCGAAGCCGGTCCAGCGCCGCCAGCAGCTCGGGGACGCCGTCGCCGGTCGCGGCGGTGGTGATCATCACCTCGGGCCGCTTCGGGTCGCGGGCGGCCGGCCCGAGACGGATCTGCATCGCGTCCCGCCCCGGCCACCAGCATCGCCCGGAGCTGCGCCGCGGTGCGCTGGGCGCCCGGCTTGTCGCCCTTGTTGACCACCACGAGATCGGCCACCTCGAGCAGGCCGGCCTTGATCGCCTGGATCTCGTCGCCCATCTCGGGCGCCTCCAGCACGACCGTCGTGTCGGCGGCAGCCGCCACCTCGACCTCGCTCTGCCCGGTGCCCGACCGTCTCGATCAGGATCAGGTCGAAGCCGGCGGCGTCCAGGACGGCCGCGGCGGACGTCGACGTCGACGCCAGTCCGCCGGCATGGCCGCGCGACGCCATCGATCGAATGAACACGGCGTCGTCGGACGCATGTGCCTGCATGCGGACTCGGTCGCCGAGCAGCGCCCCGCCCGTGATCGGGCTCGACGGGTCGACCGCGATGACCGCAACCGTCCGGCCCGCCCGGCGGACCTCGCCGATCAATGCCGCGACGAGGGTCGACTTGCCCGAGCCCGGCGGTCCGGTGATCCCGACGAGATGCGCCCGGCCGGCCATCGGGTACAGCCGCCGCAGGGCCGCCTCGCCGACTGCCGAGCGGTTCTCCACCGCCGTCAGCAGTCGTGCCAGCGCGCGCCGATCGCCGTCGACCGCCGCCTCGACCAGCTCGATCGCTCGCGCCGCGGCGTCCGCCATCTAGTCGCGGGGACGCGCGTTCGCCCGGAGGAAGGTCGCGACCTGGGCGATCGTGGTCCCGGGCCCGAAGATCTCGGCAACACCCGTCGCCCGCAGTGCCGGCACGTCGTCGTCGGGAATGATCCCGCCGACGGTCACCAGCACGTCGTCCATGCCGCGCTCGGTCAGCAGCCTGGTGACCCGCGGGACGAGGGTCATGTGGGCGCCCGACAGGATGGACAGGCCGACCACGTCGACGTCCTCCTGGAGCGCGGCCGTGGCGATCATCTCGGGCGTCTGCCGGAGACCCGGTGTAGACGACCTCGAAACCCTCGTCGCGGAGCCCGCGCGCGAGCACCTTCGCACCTCGATCGTGGCCGTCGAGCCCGGGTTTCGCGATCAGGACCTTGATCGGGCGGTCGGTCATGACCGCGATTGTAGGCCCGCCGGTGGCGGCTGTGACGCGGGCCCCTCCGTGTCCCGTGCTGCCCCTATGCTGGAGGTCGGTCACTTGCGCGATTCAGCATCTCCGGACAGTATCTGATCGGCGCAGATACATCACCGGAGCAGGAGCAGTCGTCAGGATGGATCGCACGGCAGTGGAGGGCGTGGTTCGGGCCCTTCGACGCGTCAACTTCCAGGGCTCGATCTTCGGCCAGACGGTCGCCATCCGGCTGGGCCTCAGCGAATCGGACATCGACGCGCTCGAGTTGCTCATCGACACCGGGGCCTCCACCGCCGGTCGGCTGGCCGAGCTGATGGGCCTGACGACGGGCGCCGTCACCCGGGTCATCGACCGTCTCGAGCAGGCCGGCTACGTCCGCCGGGAATCGGACCCGTCGGATCGCCGGCGCGTCGTCGTCGAGGTCGTCCCGGAGCGCGTGGCTTCGATCGACATCCCTGCTCGCCTCGCTCGAACGGGCCGCCGCGCGCGAGGTCGAGCACTACTCGCCCGATCAGCTCGCGCTGATCAACGACTTCCTGTCGCGCATGGCCGATCTCACCCGGACCGAGTCGGCGCGCCTGCGATCGTCACCCGAGGACCAGGCGTCCGAGCCGACCGGCCCGTCCGAGCATGCTGCGCCCCTCGGTGGCCTCCGGGCGGCACGGCTCATGTTCCGATCCGGCGCCGCAGGAACTGCGCCTGCGCCCCGGCCGCTCGCCGGCCGATCTCTATCGCGCCCGGTTCGAGGGAGGGACGCCGCACGTCCGCGTCCGCGATGCGCGCGTCCTCGTCCAGTACCGCGGGATCCCGTTCGACGTCCGCAAGCGCGTCGCGACGATGCATCTCAATCCCTCCATCCCCTGGGACATCGAGATCGTGGGCGGCGTCGTGCGCATCGAGGCCGACCTGCGCGAGATCGACCTGCGGCGATTCGACCTGACCGGCGGGTCCGAGCGCCTCCAGCTCGAGCTCGGCCGGCCGAACGGCGACGTGCCCATCCGCGTCGTCGGCGGCGTCAAGGCCCTGCGGCTGGAGCGGCCGGCGGGTGCCGCGCTGAGCCTCCTGGTCCAGGGTGGCGCCGGCCGGATCGAATTCGACGGCCAGGCGATCGGCGCAACAGGCGGTGAGACGACCCTGGAGTCGTCCGGCTGGAAAGCCGCCGGCGACCGGTTCGACGTCAAGGTCATCGGCGGTACCAGCGCGATCGAGATCGTTCAGCGCTGACCGGCCGCGGTCGTCGGATCGCGGGGATCAGCGCTGGTCGCCGCCGTGGAGCGAGATGGTCTCGCCGGTCACGTAGGTGTTCGCCGCCGATCCGAGCCAGACCACGAGCGAAGCGAGGTCGTCGGGTGAGGCGACCCGCCGGAGCGGGATCGCCTTGGCCAGCTCGGCGGCCCGCTCGTCGGGGATCGATGGCTGGCCGTCCTTCACCGTGAGCAGCTGCGTCGGCGCGACTGCGTTGACCAGGATTCCGTTCGGGCCGAGCTCCTTCGCCAGGGAGGCGGTCAGGCCGATGATCGCGGCCTTGGCTGCCCCGTACTGTGCCGCCCGCGAGACGCCGACCAGGCCCGAACGAGCGGCAATGTTCACGATCCTTCCCCATCCGGCGGCCTGCATCCCCGGGACGACCGCCCGGCAGGCGCGGAAGGTCGCGCCGAGCAGGTCGTCCACGATCGACGCCCAGGACTCGTCGGTGATCTCGGCGAACCGCTCCGGACGGTAGGCCGAGGTCCCGGTCACCAGAACCTCGACGGGCCCGAACTCCGCGGTGATGCGCTCGATCATGACGGCGACCTGGTCGGCCGAGGTGAGGTCGGCGGCGACCGCCATCGCCCGTCCGCCGCCCGCGACGATCCCGGCGGCGGCGCTGCCGGCGCGCGTCTGGCGTTCCCTGGTGGGCCGCTGGTGGAGCGCCACCCTGGCGCCCTCCGCGGCGAATGCCCGGGCAATGGTCGGACCCGCGCCGCCACCGGCGCCGGTGATGAGAACGACACGGTCCTGCAGGCCGAGATCCATGGTCAGGCCTCCGATGCTCGACGCTCGAGATGGGCGAAGAATTCGGCGCGCGTCCGGTCGCGCGTCCGGAACAGGCCCAGCACCGACGACGTGGTCATGATCGTGCCGGGCTTGCGCACGCCGCGCATGACGGCGCACAGGTGAGTCGCCTCGATGACCACGCCGACGCCCTGCGGTGCGAGGCGGTCCTGCAGGAAGTCGGCGATCTGCTGGGTGAGGCGCTCCTGGATCTGGAGGCGGCGGGCGTACATCTCGACGATGCGCGGGATCTTGGACAGACCGATGACCCGGCCGCGCGGGATGTAGGCAACGGCGGCAGTCCCGAAAAATGGCAGGAGATGGTGCTCACACAGGGAGTAGAACGGAATCTCCTTGACCACGACCATCTCGCTGTAGGCGATGTCGAAGATCGCGCCGTTGATCAGGCGCTCCGGGTCGACGTGGTAGCCGGCCGTCAGCTCGGTGTACATCCGGTGGACGCGGTCGGGCGTGCCGGCGAGGCCCTGGCGATCGGGGTCCTCCCCGATCTCGACGAGGATCTCGCGAACGGCGGCCTCCACCCGGCCGTCGCGCGAGCCTACACCGTCGCGCTCGTCGTATCGCGACGCGACGATGTCGTCGACGCCGACGTCGCCCTCGCCGATTTCCGATTCGATCTCGTCCACCAGGCGGCGGACGTTGGGCGGCAGGTCGGTCGGACTCGTCACGTGGTCGGGCTCCTGTGCGAGCCGCGATCGTACGCCAGACCCTCGTATGCTTCACGCATGGTGCATCCGAGGGTCGATCAGCTGCGATTTGCGCGCAGCGAGTGGCAACGTGGGCTGGCCGGACTGAGCGAGATCGATGCCGGCATCCGGTTCCTGCCCATGAACTCGATCTCGTGGATGGTCGGCCACATGGCCTGGCACGAGCGGTTGTGCTGGATGCGACGCGCCCGCGGGCTCAAGGTCGAACGAGTCATTGACGCCTTCGCGACGGGCCGGCCGACGTCGACGCCGTCGCTCGCGAGGATGCAGGAGGCCTGGGAACGGATCGTCGCCGACGCCGACCCGTTCCTCGACGCGCTGGTGACCGCCGACCTGGAACTGCCGCTGGCACACGACTCGCGAGAGCACCCGCCGTCGGCAGGCAGCCAGCTCCAGTACGTCACCTACCACTACTGGGCGCACATCGGCGAGGTCTCGGCGGTCCGCCAGATGCTCGGGCATGCCGACCTGGCCGAGTACGTCGGCGACTTTCCGCCCGAGGCCGAGTACCGCCCGGACCGCTGAGGGTTGGGGGCCGGATGGCCCGCGACTACCCGGCGCGGCCCCGGCGGGCCAGGTAGTCGTGCCAGAAGAGCCGCGCAGCGACCGAGCGCCAGGGCCGCCAGGCCTCGCCGAGATCGGCCATCTCCACCGGATCGGGCCGGCGGCCGAGACCCTTGACCTCGCCGACCGACGCGGCCAGCGCGATGTCGCCGACGGGCCACAGGTCCGGTCGCAGGAGGACCATCAACAGGTACACCGACGACGTCCACGGGCCGATCCCCGGCACGGACTGCAAGACCCGGTGCACGGCGTCGTCCTCGAGCAGCTCCAGCGACTCGAGATCGAGCGCGCCGTCGTCGACCGCCTCGGCGAGTGCCCGGCCGTAGCGGGCCTTCTGGCGGCTGAATCCGATCGCGAGCAACTCCGCGTTCGTCAGCTCGAGGAACCGCGACGGCGTCAACGGCTCGGCCGCGGCGAGCAGCCGGTCGAAGGCGGCGCGAGCCGACGCGAGCGACACCTGCTGCTCGAGGACGATGTGGAGGAGCGTCGGAAACCCGGGGGCACGGTCCCACAACGGCGGCCGGCCGTTGCGGGCGACGATGCCCGCCAGGTCGGCGTCGTGGGCGGCCAGCTCGTCCACCGCACGCACAAGCGTCTCGTTGGTCAACCTCGACGGGGCGCGTGCGGCCTGGCTCACCGCGTCCGGGTCGGACGCGTCACCCGACGACGGCACCGGTCTCCCCGAACCCGCTCGAGGGCAGCGGATCGAAGGGGCGACCCTCCACCCCGCGAAGCCACGCCCTCGCGTTCTGGCCGAGGGACGGCCGGTGATAGCCGCCCTCCTGGAGGATCACGAGGCGCCGCCCTGTGGCCGCCACGCGCCGGCCGATCGCGTGATAGACGTCGGTGGTCAGGGCGAAGTCGCCGATCGGGTCGAGCCCATAGCTGTCGAACCCGAGCGACACCACGATGATCGAGCCGGGAACGTCCACGATCGCCCCGAGCGCCCGGTCGACCGCGACCAGGTACTCGTCGTTGGTCGCGCCGGCTCGCAGGGGGATGTTGAGGTTCTCCCCTGCCCCGTCACCCTCGCCCGTCTCGTCGGCGCGGCCCAGGAAATAGGGATAGGCCCGGTCCGGGTCGGCGTGGATCGAGACGTAGCGGACGTCCCCTCGGCGCCAGAAGATCTGCTGGCTGCCGTTGCCGTGGTGGTAATCCACGTCGAGGATCGCCACTCGCTCGCCTGTCGTCCGGACGATCGCCTCGGCGGCAATGGCGGCGTTGTTGAAGAAGCAGTAGCCGCCGTACATCGATCGGGCGGCATGATGGCCGGGCGGACGGCACAGGCCGTAGGCGGCGGTCGCCCCGGCCAGGACGAGGTCGACCGTCGTGAGCGCCACGTCTACGGCCGCGCGGGCCGCCGGATAGGTCCCCGCGACGAGCGGTGCCGCCGAGTCGAGACCCCAGAAGCCGGCCCGGCCGGCCGCATGAACCGGCTCTCGCGCCAGGCTCGCCACGGCCGTCGCGGACATGCCCTCGAACATCCGCAGGTTCGGGTACGTGTCTGCGGACAGGAACGCCCGCGGCAGGCCCTGCGCCCGAGCCTCGGACCAGGCGGCCTCGAGGAAGCGGACCAGGCCGGGCTCGTGCACGGCAGTGAGCGGGGCCTCGCCGTGCTCGGTGGGCGCGAGCCTCGGGAAGCCGCCGTCGGCGTCGAGCGCGCCGCGGATCCGCTCGGCGCGCTCGGCAACTTCGTTGGCCGGGATCGGCAGGCCCATGAACGTCTCGACCGTGATGTCGTGGCCGAGGTGGGCCGGGGAATAGACGACCTGCATGGCGCCCTCTAGCGGTCCGCCGTGATAGCGGCAGCGGCAGCCGCCAGGATGGCGGCAGCGACCTCGTCGGGACGGTAGCGCATCACGTTGTGGCCGGCCGGGCCGAGGCTCGCGGACCGGATCGGGTCGCGACCGGCCGCGACGCGGGCGGTGGAGGCCGCGGTCAGGGCCGCGAGGCGCGAGCCACGGTCATCGTCCGCGGCGACGATCGCGGTGACCGGAGCGCGGATCGCGGCCAGCGCAGCAGCGGGCACGTACCCGAACATCGCCCGGACGCAGGCCTCCGTCACGTGGGGCCGCGCCGACGGGACGACGTGCCCGGCGTGCGTTTCGACCACCGTCGCTCGCGCCGCACGCTCCTGGTCGGCGTCCCAGCTGGCCGGATCGAAGGCTCGCCGGTCCGCCAGGAACGCCGCCATCGAGCGCATCACCTCCGGCGGCTCGTCGAGACCCCGGAGGAATTCGTCCACGTCCATCCCGCTGGCCGCCTCGAGCGACTCCCAGCCACCGTCGACGAGGACGACGCCGCCACAGCGGCTTGCGAGCGAACCCGCGGCCCACGCCGCGACGATCGCTCCGAACCCGTGGCCGGCGACGACGATCCGATCGTCCATCTCGGCAAGCAGGCCGGCGCCTTCGGCGACGGCCACCGCGTCCCGTGCGAACGTGCCCGAGTCGTAGCCGTCGATCGGCGCGTCCGACAGGCCGTGCCCGCGCAGGTCCATGGCGACCACCCGGCACGCGGCTCGGAGCCGGCGGGCGACGGGCGCCCACGACCAGGCCGTGTTCGAGAGGCCGTGGACGAGGAGGACCCCCGTCGCCCGTGCCGGTCCGCGCCAGTCGAGAAAGTGGATCCGGTCGCCGGGGCTCACCTCGACGACGTAGCCGTCGGGCTCGGCGGTCGGATCCGGCCGCGGCACGGTGTCCATCAACCCCTAGGATACGGGCGCCATGGCCAAGCGACGACGCGGCACCCAGCGCTCCCGCTCCCGATCGAGCCACCACCAGCGGTTCGAGGTGCTGGTCGAGCACGCCCTCGCCTCGATCCCCCAGCCGTTCGCCGCGGCGCTCGACGACGTCGCCGTCGTGATCGCCGACGAGCCGTCGGCCGAGCAGATCCGCGAGAACGAGATCGAGCCCGACGAGACGCTGTACGGGCTGTATGAAGGCGTCCCGAGGACCGAGTGGGGTGCCGACTGGGCGCCCGTCCCGAACAAGATCACGCTCTTCCGGCTCCCACTGGAGGAGGACTTCGCCGATCCCCAGGAGCTCGCCGACGAGGTCTGGGCGACGGTGATCCACGAGCTGGCCCACCACCTGGGGATCGACGACAGCCGGCTCGAGGAACTCGGCCTCGACTGAGATCGTTCAGCCGGCTCCCGGTAGCGTGCGCGCAGCGGCCAGCAGCTCCCCGATCCGGTCCACCTCGACGTTCCCGCCGGAGAGGACCACGGCCACCCGCTCGCCGTCGTGGACGGGGATGCGGCCGGCAAGCACGGCGGCCAGCGCGGCCGATCCGGCCGGCTCGAGGACCTGCTTGAGGCGTTCCACGGCGAAGCGCATGCCGGCCAGGATGGTCGGATCGTCGAGCAGGATGATGTCGTCCAGGTAGTGGCTGGCCATGGCCAGCGTCCACGTGCCCGCGAACGGCGCGCCCAGGCCGTCCGCCACGCTCTCCGGATCGATCCGGACGATCGCTCCGGTCTGCATGGCCAGGCTGACCGCGTTCGACCGTTCGGGCTCCACGCCGTAGACGCGGATCCCGGGGCGGCGCTCCTTGACGGCCGCGGCGACGCCGGAGATCAGCCCGCCGCCGCCGACCCCGACGACCACGACGTCGAGGTCCGGGACGTCATCGAGCAGCTCGAGCCCGATGGACCCGTTGCCGGCGATGACGGCCGGGTCGTCGAACGGGTGGACGAACTCGAGCCCTTCCGCGTCCCGGATCCGCTCGAGCTCGGCGAGGGTCTCTCCGACGTGGGCACCGTGCAGGACGACCCGCGCGCCGTAGCCGAGGCAGGCGTCGACCTTCGAGCGGACGGCACCGGCCGGCATGGCGACCGTGACCGAAACGCCGGCCGTGCGGCCGGCCCAGGCATACGCCTGGCCGGCGTTGCCGGCCGACAGCGTGATCACCCCACCGGCCCTGGCCGCGTCGGACAGCGTCGCGATCCGGTTGGTCATGCCGCGCGGCTTGAACGAGCCCGTCTTCTGGAGCTGCTCGGGCTTCAGGTAGAGCCGGCCGTCCCCGATCCGGGCGCCGGTGGCCGCCGTCACCCAGGCTGCGCCGGTCGCCGAGCCCATCATCGCCGTCCGGTGGACGCGCCCGGCCAGGCGCTCGCGCGCCGCATCGATCTCGGCGATCGGAACGATGTGGCCAGACTGGGGCTCCGGCGGCATGGCCCGGAGTATCGCACGCACGACCTGCCAGGACTTGCGTGCTTGCGCAAGCGATGATATGGTGTCCGGGATGTTGGATCAGCTGATCGACCAACCGCCGGTCTCCGGGGAGCCGGAGCGGCTGCGCTTCGCGGCCGTGGCCCGGGCGTTCTCGGACCCGAAGCGCCTGTGCGTGCTCGAGTCCCTGGCGTCGGGGGAGCTGTCGGTGGGCGATCTGAGCACGCAGGTCGGGTGCCAGGTGCCGAACATGAGCCAGCATCTCGCGGTGCTTCGCAGCGCCGGGCTCGTGACGACCCGACGCGAGGGCAGCACCGTCTTCTATCGCCTCACCGACCCCCGGGTCCTCGAGGCGTATCGACTCATCCAGGACATCGCCCGCTAGGGCGCAAGGAAAGGGAAACGGATCCCATGGCGGAGATCAGGGTCGCGACCGACGCGAATTTCGAGGAGCTCGTCCTCAAGTCGGAGCGCCCGGTCGTGGTCGACTTCTGGGCAGCCTGGTGCGGCCCGTGCAAGATGGTCGCCCCCGAGATGGAGAAGCTGGCCGCGAAGTACGACGGCGCGGTCGACGTGGTGAAAGTCGACGTCGACGCCAACCCCGGCCTGTCGCAGGCCTTCAACATCCTGAGCATCCCGGTCATCGCCTTCTTCCGACCCGGCAAGCAGCCGCAGGGGGTGGTGGGCTTCCGCCCGCTCGAGCAGCTCGAGCAGTCCTTCGGACTGTCGGAGTTCGCTACGGTCGCCGCCGACTGACCCGTCACCCTCGTCCCGACACACGACCCCGGTCATCGACCGGGGTCGTCTCGATTCCCGGTCGCGGTGATCAGCCGGGGGTCGTTGTCCGGCGGTAGGCCGAGATGAACCAGGCGGTCGCGCGGTCGACGGCGTGCCCATCGAGCGTGGCCGGCCGGAAGCGCACCCAGCCCTGACCGCGCTCGGACAGTCCGGCGTCGGGCGTGCGAACCGCTGCCGCCGCGATCGCCGGATCCAGGCGGAACTCCGCCCGGCTGCCATCCGCGGCGAGTGCGGCAAAGGCGTCGCCTCCGCGTGTCCACACCACCCCACCATCGGGGGTCGGCACCGCCGAGGCGTCGCCGAGGTCGGCCACGACGGTCGCGAGCAGTTCCCGCAAGGTCACCGTTCGACCGCTGCGAGCACGGCCTCCAGGTCGGGCCGGTGCTCCTCGTAGTGCTCGGTCGTCTCCTCCTGGAAGAAGCGCAGGTGGTCGGCGTGCTTGAGCCAGCGCGTTTCCGGCACCACCGTCAGGTAGCCCCGTAGCTCGCCCGGCAGGGTGCTGAACCGCGTGCGGAGCTCGTCGAGCGACCGCCCTGCCCATCGGGCATCGACCTCGGCGTTGATGACGTCGCCGCCACGCGTCTCCCACTCGGCGTCGGAGCGAACCTTGCTGGGGCTGGTCTCGTTGACCGCCAGCTCGGTCGCGACCGCGAGGGCGACCTCCTGCCAGGCGACGAGATGGGCCATCAACTGCCGGCCCGACCAGCCGTGGGCGCCGGCCACCGGCACCGCCAGCTCGTCGTCAGTCAGCCCCGAGAGCGCCTCGAACGGCGCCCAGGCCTCGCGCTCTTCTTCCAGGAACTCCAGGGAATCGAGGTACATGGCCGCATGGTAGACGGGACGCAGCCCGGGAGGAGCCGTCTTGTGCGCGGCGCGCTGCTGACTACACTCGGCCAATGCCCAGCCGCTCGCCGGTCGCCCAGGTCGTCCGCCGCCTCGCCGGTCGTCCCGGAACCGAGCCGTCCCCCGACGACGGAGGCGCGAACACGGCGTCGAGATCGATCGGCGTCATCTTCGTCCATGGCATCGGGAACCAGCCGGCCAGGGAGACCCTGCTCAACTGGGCCACCGCGATCATCGAGGTCCTCACCGTCTGGCGGCGCGAACGCGACGAGGAGGCCGGGCCGGGCAACGTGATCGGCGAGGACCCGGTCGAGCAGGCAGGCGTCGAGACGGGTGACGATCAGGACGAGCGCGTCTGGGTCAGGATCGCCGTCCCGCGCACGGACCCGGCGCACCCCGCGACGAGCTGGCTGTTGACCGAGGCGCACTGGGCCGGGCAGGTCCGCGCGCCGGCGTTCGGCCAGGCCATGGGGTACCTGCGAAGCCATATCGGGGCGATCATCAAGGGCATCGCCAGCGGCTACGGTCTCCGGGAAGATGCACGCGCGAGGCGCCTGGCGGCAATCGTCGCCGCACAGCCGGAGCCCTGGGACGACCGCACCCGGAGCGAGATCGCGGAACTGCGCGCTTCGGCCAGCCTGCGCTGGCGCTGGATCGACTGGCTCGACCGGATCTGGCAGTACCAGCCGGTCAGGCGCCTGCTCAGCGGGGTGGCCACGTTGAGCAGCGTGACGGCCCTCGCGATCTACGCGCCACTTCGGGCGGTCCCGATCAAGGTGATCCGGGATCGGGCCGAGCTGGCCAGTCTGGATGCCCAGCTGGTGAGCGCGTTCGGCGACCTGCCCGTGCTCCTCGACGATCCCGTCCAGGCCGCGATCATCCGCTCGCGCCTCGCCGACGCCATCCGCTGGGTCCGCGGACGCGGCTGCGACGAGGTGGTCCTGATCGCCCATTCGGGCGGGGCGATCGTGAGCTTCGCGACGCTCCTCGATGAGGCGTACCGGGACCTGCCGGTCACCAAGCTCGTGACGCTCGGGCAGGGGCTGGCGCTCGGCTGGCGCCTGGAGCACGCCACGGGGCCGTTCGTGGCCGGCAACCCGATCCGCGGCGACCTCGGCGCGGCCCGCCCGGGCCTCCGCTGGGTCGATTTCTGGGCATCCTACGACCCGGCGCCGGCCGGGCAGCTGACGCCGGTCGACGGCTGTCCACTGGTTTCCGTCGAGACGGTCGAGCCCGACCGTCCGGCTTCGCCGATCCAGGTCGAGAGCCGACCGGTCACCAACTACATGCACATGGCCCTCGATCACGACGGGTACTGGCGGAACGACGAGGGGTTCCTGGTGCCGCTCATCCGCCACATCGACGATCCGGGCGGCGATGGCAGCGGCTCGCGCTTCTATGCCTCGAGACTCGGGCGCGCGGTGAGGATCGAACGGCGACGGCGACGGGTCGGCCTGTTGCTCGGATGGCGGTGGGTGGCATTCACCGCGGGCGTGCTGGCCATCCTCGCCGGGCTCGCGCCAGGGATCACGCCCGATGTCTCCCTGGCCACGGCCGGAGACGGCGTGGCCACGGCCTGGGCCAACATCCCGGGCCACGAGCTCGTCAGCGGCTCGATCGACGGGTTCGGCGCAACGCTCGCGCTCGGCCTCGACTCCGTCGGACTCCACGCGGTCAGCGCCTGGCTCGGGAGCCTCGGTCCCGGCCTGCTCGGGGCGCTCGTCCCGATCGTCGGGGCCTTCGCAATCTACCGACGGGGGGTGGGCAGCTGGCAGGCGGCCGATGCCGCGGAGCGCGGACTGATCCGTCGGGAGGTGTTCGGACCAGCGGGCCGGGCATGGGCTCGATCCGAGGCGGTGCTGCTCGTCGGCGGCCTCGCGGGCCTGGTCCTCGCCGCGTGCGGGCCGGAGGTCGGGATCCTGGCCGGCTGGATCGTCGCGGTCGCGCTCGTGGCCTTCGTCGTCCGCCAGAGCTGACCTCAGACGGCGACGGGCTCGCGGTACTCGCCGAACACCTCGCGCAGGACGCGGCATTGCTCCCCGAGCGTGACGTACGCGGCCGCGCAGCGCAGGAAATGCGGCATCAGGTTGGCCTCGCTCGACTCGGGCCGGGACGCGGCGTCACGCAGCCCGCGGAGGGTGGCTTCGACGGCCGACGCGTCACGCGCCCGACGCGTCCGCTCGAGCCGGCCGACGTGCCGTTCGAGGGAACCGGGCGGCACCGCGAGCACCGGGATGGCGGCCCGCTCGGCTTCGTCGGCGTAGGCGTTGATCCCGACCACTCGCCGCTCGCCGGCGTCGAACTCGCGCTGGTAGCGATAGGCGGCGTCCGCGATCTCGCGTTGCGGGTAGCCCTCCGTGATGGCCGCGACCATGCCACCGCGCCGGTCGATCTCGTCCAGGTAACGCAGGACGGCGGCTTCCGTCTCGTCGGTGAGGGCCTCGACGAACCACGAGCCGCCCAGGGGATCGACCGTGGCGTCCACGCCGGTCTCCTCGGCGATGATCTGCTGCTGCCGAAGAGCGAGCAGCGCCGCCTCGGCGGTCGGGACGGCCAGCGCCTCGTCGTAGGAATCGGTGTGCAGCGACTGGGTTCCGCCGAGCACGGCGGCGAGCGCCTGCAGCGCGACCCGGGTCAGGTTGTTGAGCGGTTGCTGCGGCGTCAGCGAGACGCCGGCGGTCTGGGTGTGGAAGCGCATCCAGGTGGATCGTTCGTTCTCGGCGCCGTAGCGTTCGGACATCAGCCGGTGCCAGATCCGGCGCGACGCCCGGAACTTGGCGATCTCCTCGAAGAAGTCGCTGTGGCTGTTGAAGAAGAACGACAGCCGCGGGGCGAAGTCGTCGATGCGGAGCCCGCGAGCGAGGGCGGCCTCGACGTAGGCCATGCCGTCGGCGATCGTGAAGGCGAGCTCCTGGATCGCGGTCGAGCCCGCCTCGCGGATGTGGTAGCCCGAGATCGAGACCGTGTTCCAGCGCGGCAGCTCGCGCGTCCCGAACTCGATCGTGTCGGTCACCAGGCGCATGGACGGGGCCGGCGGGAACAGGTACTCCTTCTGGGCGACGAACTCCTTGAGGATGTCGTTCTGGGTCGTGCCCTCCAGGCGGTCGCGCGGCACGCCCGCCTTCTCGGCGGCCACGATGTACATCGCCCAGATCGGCGCGGCCGGCGAGTTGATCGTCATCGACGTCGAGATCCGGTCGAGCGGCAGGCCAGACAGCAGGATCTCCATGTCGGCCAGGCTCGAGACGGCCACGCCGCACGTCCCGAACTCCCCCTCGGCCTCAGGGTCGTCAGTGTCGTAGCCGTACAGCGTCGGCATGTCGTAGGCGATCGACAGGCCGGTCTGGCCGGCCGCGAGCAGCTGCCGGAACCGGGTGTTGGTGTCCTCGGCGGCACCGAAGCCGGCGAACATCCGCATGGTCCACAGACGGCTCGCGGTAGCCGGTCGGGTGGATGCCGCGGGTGAACGGTGGCTCACCCGGAAAGCCGATTCGGGCCTCGGGGTCGTCCGGCAGCGACCAGGGGCCGTAGAGGCGCTCGATCGTCGTGTCGCCGATCGTCGAGAAGCGGGTCCGCCGCTCGGGCGCCCGGTGCAGGGCGGGTTCGAGTCGCTCGGTTTCCCAGGCGCGACGACGGTCGGCGGGGCTGGCCGGTCGATCGGTCATGGCGCCGACTCTAGCAGTCCGTGCCCGTGGACGACCATCCCGGCATGGTCGGGTCGGCCGCCCGTGACGCGGTCACCGACCGCCGAAGGCGTCGACCGCGTCCGCGATCCGTGCGTCGGGGAGGTCGTTGGTGATGACGACGTTGACCGTGTCCCTGGTCATCGACGGCCAGACCTCGACCGTCTGGAGACGCTCGCTGGTCTGGGTGTCCAGGCGATGACCGGGGCGGCCGGCGAGGGTCACGGCCGTTCCCGCCAGCAGCTCCGTCCGCGACGCGGCGCTCGCCCCGGCCAGGTAGAACTCGGCCATGGCGTCGGCGGTCAGGCCCGGCGCGGTGAAGACGGCCAGCGCCGCCGACCGTTCCGCGCCGAACGACCACGTTCCGCCGGCAAACCGGATCTCGCTGATGCCGACCGCCGCCAACGAGCCGAGCGCCTCTGTGGTGCAGTGCCGTCCGGAGTCGAGGGTCACCGGCGGCTGCCCCAGCAACGTGGCCGGGATGCGGGATTCCAGCTCCGGATAGGCACCGGGTCGTTGCCCGTCGCTGGTGCACGGACCGGTGGGATCGAACGTGGTCGCAGCCGAGCCCGAACACGCGGCGAGGGCCAGTGCGAGCACGAGGAGACCGGCACGGCGCCGACCTGAATCGGGACATCGCCGGTCAGCGTAGCCGGAGCACCGCGTCCACGCTCCAGCGCGGTGCGCGTTGCCTTGCGGCACCTGGTACCGGCGTCCGGGTGTGGTGCGCGGGTGCGCCCGACCATCGAGCCGTCCGGACCCGGACCAGGGTGCCATTGCCACCAGGTGGAGCGAGCGCGTACCGTTCCTCTCACGCCGACCCGCGATCAGACTGGGGGACACCTGGGGTGTCGGTCACGGAACCAGGGACGGACAATCGATCTCGAGGCTGACTCGAGTCGAACGATCTCGGACCTGGATCACGAGCCGAGTAACTGGACATCGGCCATCAGGCCTGGATGACCGTCGGGACGGCAGCACTCATCACCGATTTCATACAGCGTCAGGATCGCCCTCCGGTATCGGAGGGCGATTGCGCGTATCGGGCGGGATTCCCCCGTGCCGTCAGGCGGACCGGCCGCGTCGCTCCGCGGTCACGTGCGCGCGGCGCGCCACGCCTCGTCGGTCAAGGTCGGCCTGGATCACCCGCGCGGCCAGCACCAGGTCCGGATCATGGCTGACCGTGCCCGCCACCCAGTCGATGTACGACGGCTCGAAGGACGCGATCTGCCCCAGGGTATGCCCGTGGAACTTGCCGAACTCGATGACCGTGGCCTGGGCGTCGGCGAGCGGCGGCGCAGGTGGGCGCCGGAAGTGACGGAGCCGATCGCGCACCAGCGGTCCGGTCGGGGTGGAGGCGCGCGGC
This sequence comes from uncultured Chloroflexia bacterium, assembly GCA_963806175.1. Classification (GTDB taxonomy): domain Bacteria; phylum Chloroflexota; class Limnocylindria; order Limnocylindrales; family CSP1-4; genus SPCO01. Next base: position 591,330 of record CAWDXA010000011.1, on the reverse strand, counting down.
GGCTCGCCACGGATCGGATCGTTGCGCAGCGGTGGCTGGCCCGGCAGCGTGGCGCGCCGAGTGTGTCCGCCGAGGACCGAGTTGCGCGCCCGATACGTGTGGCTCATGTCGACCCGGCCGGTCACCGGCCGAGTCGGCCGTGGCGGTGGCGGGCCGCCGCGGCGGGGTCGGGCCTCTTCGAACGTCGCCTCGTCGGTCGCCCGCTGGCCGCGCGATCCCGTCCCTGGCCGGCTTGCGCGTGAGCGCTGCATAGGCATCGTTGATCTCGGCCATCCGGGTCGTTGCCGCCCGCGAGGCCGCCGGGTCGTCACCGGTCAGGTCCGGGTGATTCGTCCGGGCGAGGCGGCGCCAGGCGGCCTTGATCTGCGCCGGCGACGCGCCGTCTGCGACGCCCAGGACATCTCGTGGATCGCGCTTGGCCATCGTCCTGAGTGTAGGGCACGAACGACGCCGAGCCCGGGCGCCGGCTGGCGGCGACCCCGGGGATCCGGCGAGCGGCGATGAGTCCCGCGGCGTCCGGCCGTCGTATGGTCGAACCCGCTACTTGAGGAGGACTCCTGATGCGCAGCGTGACCTATTCGATGGGCGTCTCGCTTGACGGTTACATCGTCGGGCCGGACGGTGGCTTCGACTGGACGGCGCCCGACAAGGAGGTCTTTCGCTTCTGGATCGACGAGATCCGAGGGGTCGGCGTCCACCTGATGGGACGACGGCTGTACGAGACGATGCTGTACTGGGAGACCGCCGAGCAGGACCAATCGCTCGACGACGCAGAGCGCGAGTGGGCCGCGCTCTGGAAGCCGCTCCCCAAGGTGGTGTTCTCCACCACGCTGTCGGCGGTGCAGGGCCACGCCCGCCTGGCCTCAGGCGGCCTCGGCGGAGGAGATCGAGCGGCTACGAGCCGAGCCCGGGGAGGGCGACATCGCGATCGGCGGCGCGACGCTCGCCGCCGAGGCGGCCGCGCTGGAGCCTCATTGACGAGTACCAGGTCGTGGTCTACCCGGTGCTGGTCGGCGGTGGCATTCCGTACTTTCCCCAGCGCGAGCGCCGGGTGGATCTCGAGCTCGTCGAGACGCGCACCTTCAGTTCGAGCGTCGTCTACCTCCGCTACCGCGTGGCGAGATAGCCGCTGGTCGGGAGGACTTGCCAACCGTCCTGGGCACAAGGTTCGGAGGGGCACTTGACAGGGGATCCTGGGTGCCGTCCCCTACGAACGTGGGAATTGGACGTCGGATCGGGATCGCAGCGGCCGTCGCGGCGGCGCAGGTCGGACTCGCCTACCGGTTCGCGCTCGCCTACCGGGTGCGCGCCGGTTACCCGCGCCGCGACCCGCCGCGGGTCACGCCATCCGATCTCGGCCTGCCGTTCGAGTCGGTCACGGTCACCTCGGACGGCCTCGACCTGCCGGCCTGGTTCATCCCGGCCCGGGCGGGAGAGGCGGGTCCGGGGGTCGTCCTCGTCCACGGCTGGGAATCCGCCCGCGATCGGACGCTGCCCATGGCCGTGTTCCTCCACGCCGCGGGGTTCCACTGCCTGACCTTCGACGTCCGCGGCCACGGCGCCAATCCGCCCGAGACGCTGCCGCTCAGCGCCGGGGAGTTCGGCCTGGACGCTGCCGCCGGCGTTCCGTGTCCTGATGGATCGTCGCGAGGTGACCGTCGGGGCGATCTCCGGCCACTCGATGGGCGCGATCGGGGCCATCCTCGCCGGCGCCGCCGATCCACGGGTGGCTGCGATCGTCGCCACCTCGGCGCCGTCCGACCCGTACCGGCTGACCCGCCAGACGTTCCGCCTGGCACACCTGCCGCTGCCGGACCCGATCGCCTATCCGCTTGCCTGGCTGACGACCCACGTCTACCTTCGACCGCGGGGGCACGAGGTCCGGTCAACGAGCGCGTCGGCCGCCTTCGAGCGCTACCGCGGGCCGATTCTCCTGGCTCACGGCGACGAGGACGCGGTGATGCCGTTCTCCCACCTGGCTCGGCTGGAGCATGCGGCCCGCGCGTCGCGCCACGGCGATTCCGGGGCCGGGCCGGTCGGGTGCCTGGAGATCACCGGCGGTCAGCATTCATGGCTCTACGAGAACCCGATCTACCGCCGGGCCGTGGCGCGATTCCTCACCGAGTCGTGCGGAGGCCCGCTGGATCCCGTCGCCGCAGGCGAGATCGCCGCGGCCACGGCCGCGGAGCGGATCCCCGATGGCGAGGCCAGGTTCGAGGCGATCGCCGAATCAACCGGCGGCATCCGGACGCTGGTGCGCGTCGCCTTGCCCGGGGCGACCCGTCCGCCGCAACGGATCGATGCCGCGGGCGACGTCGCACGCCTCGCCGGCGAACCGTGAACGATCGAGGCGGCCCGCCGATGAGCCCTGCCGACGGCGACGCCGTCCAGCGTGCCATCGCCGCAAAACGGGCCATCCGGACGTTCTCGGCGGAGCCACTCGCGCCTGAGCACCTCGCACGGATCCTCCGTGCGGGCCGTCATGCCGGCAGCAGCAAGAACCTCCAGCGCTGGACGTTCATCGTCTGTCGCGATCGGACACGGCTGCGCGAGTTGTCGACCATCGGTCCGTGGGCCGGGCACCTCGCGGGGGCGGCGGTGGGCATCGCGCTGGTGACACCGGACCCGCGGGCCCCGGGTGCGCCGCTATCCATCCTGTTCGACCTTGGACAGGCGGCGGCGAACATGATGCTGGCCGCCTGGGAGCTGGGGATCGGGAGCGTGCCGGCAACCGTGTACGACCACGATCGGGCGCGGGAGCTGCTCGGCTACCCCGCCGACCAGCGTTGCGAGTACCTGCTGTCCTTCGGGTATCCGGCCGATCCCGACGCGCTCACCCGTTCGCTGAAGCCCGGCGGAAGGCGAGAGCTCGGGGAGATGGTCCGCGAGGAACGCTGGTAGCCGCCTACTGCCAGCGGAACTTGCGTGACGCGATCGCGAAACAGACCACGAGCCACCCGGTCAGCACGAGCGCGCAGGTCCACAGCGGCGCGAATGCCGCCCCACCGACCATCACCTGGCGGAGCGCGTCGGCGAGATACGTCAGCGGGATCGCCCGGGCGACGACCTGCAGGAACTGCGGCATCTGGTCGATCTGGAAGAACGCGCCGGACAGGAACATCATCGGGAACTGGATCATGCTGGTCATCCCGTTCGCCGAGTCCTCGGTGTTGGCGAACGAGGCGATGACGTAGCCGAGCGACAGGAACGTCACGGCGCCGAGCATGACGAAGCCGGCCACCAGCAGCAGGTTGCCGGTGATCTGGACGCCGAACAGCGCCGTCCCGACGACGACGATGATCACCGTCTGGGCGAGCGCGATCAGCAGGCGCATGAGCACGTTGCTGCCGATCAGCTGCCAGCGCCGCAGGGGCGTGGCGGCCAGCCGCTTGAGGATCAGCTTCTCGCGGTCCCCCACCAGCGGGATGGCGGCGAAGATCCCGACCTGCATGACCGACAGCCCGAGCATGCTCGGCACGAAGTAGCTGATCGCGTTGAGGTTCTCCGTCTGGAACGTCTGGGCATCGGGCACCACGAGCGGCGGCCGGCCGCCGAGGTTGACGACGCCGAGCACGCTGCCGACCGCCTGGTAGACCTCGCCGACGAGCGCCGATCGCGACGGGTCCGTGTAGACCGTGATCGAGGTGGGCGCCCCGCCACCCGCGGCCGTCGAGGCGGCCAGCGCCTGCCCGTAGCCCGGCGGCACGACGATGACCGAGTCGACTTTGCCGATCTTCATCTGGTCGAGGGCGTCCTGGCGCGATGCCTCGACCAGGGTCACGCCGTTCTGCTTCGCGAATGCGTCGCGGAGCTGCGCGGAGGCAGGGCTGTTGTCGTTGTCGGCCCAGCCGAGCGTCAGGCGCGATCCGCCACCCTGGAAGATGAGTCCGAACATCACGATGAACACGAGCGGGAAGGCGAGGGTCCAGAACATGGCGGCGCGGTCCCGGGCGTAGCTCCGGATGTTGGCCAGGGTCAGGGTCAGCAGCGCGTTCATCGGTCGGTCGGTTCCCCGTCAGTCGCGCAGCGCCCGGCCGGTGAGGTCGAGGAAGACGTCCTCGAGGCTCGCCCGGCGGACGCCCAGGTTCTGCGGCTCCACGTTGCGTGCCTCGGTCAGGCCGAGCAGCGCGCCGATCGTGGTCGCAACGTCGTTCGTGTACAGCAGCGTCTCGTCACCGTCGTGCTTGACCGAGCTGACGCCGGGCAGCGCCTGCAGTTCAGGCTCGGTCAGCGAGGCGACATTGTCGAAGTGGACGGCACGCTGCTTGAAGCGCTTCGAGATGAGCTCGTCGACCGTGCCCATCTCGAGGATGTGGCCGTGGTCCATGATCGCCAGCCGGTCGCACAGGATCTCGGCCTCCTCCATGTAGTGGGTCGTCAGGAGGACCGTACGACCGGACGCCTTGAGTTCGCGGATCAGGTCCCAGAGCGACCGCCGGGCGGCCGGGTCGAGCCCGGTCGTCGGCTCGTCGAGGAAGATCAGCTCCGGGTCGTTGACCAGCGCGAGCGCCACGGCCAGCCGCTGCCGTTGCCCGCCCGACAGCTCGCGCGTCTGGGCGTTCCGCCGTTCCCCGAGCTCGAGGGCGTTGACCAGGTCCTCGGTCGAGCGGGTATGCGGGTAGAAGCTCCGGAACAGGTCGATGACCTCGACCACGGTCAGCTTCGGGTAGAGGGACGCCGTCTGGAGGCTGACCCCGATCCTGGGCTTGAGCGAATCGGCGGCGGTCGCCACGTCCACGCCGAGCACGCTCGCCCGGCCGCCATCCGGCGATCGAAGGCCCTCGAGGATCTCGACCGTGGTCGTCTTGCCGGCGCCGTTCGGGCCGAGCAGGCCGAACACCTCGCCACCGGCCACCTCGAAGTCGATGCCGTCGACGGCCTTGATCTCGCCATAGCGCTTGACGAGCCCTTCCACCCGGATGACCGGCGCGGTCGATACGGCCCCCGATGTCTGCATCAGCGCGATGGTGCCATGGATGCCATCGGCATGTCAGCCCACGATCCTCGTTGTCGAGCCCGCCCGACCAGTCGTTATCGAGTCCGCCCGACCAGTCGATGTCGAGCGCGATCGAGCTGTCGGCGAGGCTGGCGCCGGCCTCGGGCGCCGGCGCGCCCAGGTCAAGGTAGGCGGCCATCGCCGACTCCAGTCCGACGTCGTGTCCGGCCGCTTCCGACAGCAGCCACTTCTCCTCGAGGACGTCACAGTAGGCCTGCAGGGGATCCCGGTGTGGACCGATTGCCGGGACGAGCGCGGCCAGCGACGGCTCAAGGACGTCCTCCAACCAGCGTGTCGCCGCGTCCATGATCGAGATCGGCTTTCGCTGCTGGTGCTCCAGCCAGCCCTGGTATTCACGCAGGTCGTTGAGCAGGAGGCGAGCCTGGCCCTCGAGCGCCAGCAGGCCGGTCAGCTTCTGGAGCTCGTGGCCGTGGAACCGCCGGTTGGCGACGGCCACCCGCAGCCGAACGACCTCCGAGGTCGGCCCGACCGGCTCGAGCACGAGCTCGTCGATCGCGAAGCCAAGCTCGTTGAGACGACGGATCCGCGCCCGGATGGCGTGCCGGTCGCCGGGCGACAGCTCGGGTTCCAGGTGGAGCTCCTCCCAGACCGCGCAGTAGCGAGTCCGGACCGTCTCCGCGGCGGCCACCGCGTCCTCGAACCCTTCCGGCCGGTCCTGCATCGCCGCGAGGTCCGCCAGGCCGAACGCCACGTTCTCGACGAGGATGTCCAGGTCGTAGCCACGCTGTCCGTCGGACAGCGTCGGATGGATCTCGCTGGTCTCGGCGTCGACCAGGTAGGCCTGGATCTTGTCGCCGTCCCGGCGGAACAGGGTGTTGGCCAGCGAGCAGTCCCCCCAGTAGAGGCCGGCGCGATGGAGATCGACCAGGAGCGATGCCATCGCGTCGAGGAGGCGATCGCGGTACGGACCGGGGCCGAGCGGAAAGCGCATCAACAGGCGCCGGTACTGGATCGAGTAGGCGAGGTATTCGGTGATGAGGATGGCGCTGTCCCGTTCCGGAACCGCCGCCAGGCCGACCGCCAGGACCGCCGGCAGGCCCGCGTCCTCGAGATGGCGCAGGACGTCGAACTCGGCGGTCGCGACCTCGAGCGGCTCTTCCTTCAGGGCGAACGTCAGCCCGTCGACCACGAGGAACCGGACCAGGTGCCGAGACGGGCCGACCGGCAGGTCGCGGAAGTTGAGCGACGACGCCGGCCAGCCCGCCAGGGGCATCTCCCAGGGCAGCTCGATCAGCTTGCTGGCGCGGTCGCGCAGCCGGAGCCGCGGGAACCCGGCCGGGGTGGTCGGCTCGGTCGGCTGGCGCAGTCCGGCCAGCTCGGTCGGTCCGGTCAGAGCTTCTTGCGGAGGTAGGCCGTGACCCCCGAGTCGTAATTGAGCGACTCGTACAGGTGACGTGCCTCTGGACGATGGTGGCCGGCCGTCACCTCCACGAAGGTGGCCCCGATGTCCCGGCCGAACCGTTCGGCCTCGCCCATCAGGGCCCGGCCGACGCCACGCTCGCGCGCGCCGGCGTCGACGACGAGGGCGAGCACCCGCACGATCCAGTCGTCGTGCTCGAAGCGCGGCAGCGCATGGACGGCGACGAACCCCAGGATCGCGCCGTCGTACTCGGCGATGACCACGCGCGAGGTGGGTGCGTCGAACCGGGCGAGACGTCCCTTGATGTCACTCGGACCGGCGGGATAGCCCTCGTCGGTGAACAGCGCCGCGATCGCCGGTGCATCGGCCGCGGTCGCCGGGCGGACCGCGATCGCCGTTGGTTCGCTCATGGACGGATGGTACCCGGCGGGCGGACGACGAGGAACCGATGCCGGCCTGGTGGATCGCCCGACCGGCCGAGGACGAGCCGCTCGGCGCCGAAGGGACCAGCACGCTCGGACGAAATCTGGAGACCCGCGCGGCGGAGGGCTTCGGGCCGGGTCTCGGTGGTGGACACGGCCAGCCAGACCGCGACCGGGCCCTCGCCCAGCCGGGCCAGCGAACCGGCCAGCCGCCCCTCGGTGTCGGGCTCGAGGACGGCCAGCGAGCCGCCGCCCGGCAGCACGCCGGCGGCGATCCGAACGGCGCCACCGAGCGCCTCGCTCCTCGACGCCACCCGGAACGGCTCGTCACCGCGGAGACCGAGCGCGATCGTCAGCTCCGTGGTCGCACGATCGATGTCCACGGTGGCCCACCCGATGGCCATCGCCCGGGCCTGCAGCGTCCGCAAGGCCCCGGCGTCGGTCCGGGCGGCGGCCCACGCTTCGGCGATCCGGTCGGCCGGTCCCGGATCGGCCACCTCAGACCAGCAGGAGGTCCGGGCAGGACTCCCCGACGCGATCGAAGCCCAGGTCCCGGTACAACCGGATGGCCGCCCGGTTGTCGGCGAAGACCCCGAGATGCGTCAGCTCACTGCCCGCCGCGACGGCGTCGCTCGACGCAACGGCCGTCACGAGCCGCCCAAACCCCCGGCCTCGCCCCCACGTCGCGGTTCCGATCGACGACAGGTAGCTGATCCCGTCGAACGTCGCCCGGCGGGCCGCCGCGACCGGTCGTCCTTGCCAGCGGGCCAGGTAGTGCGTGAACGTCGTTCGCCCAAGCGAGCTGATCGTCTCGGCCGTCACGCCCAGCCGGCGATCGCTGCCGACATCGAAGGCATCGGCCAGGACGTCGACGATCGCCAGCGCCGCCTCGTTGGCGACCCGACCGCGAATGCCCGACAGTCGTTCGATCACGACGTCCGGGGCCAGCGGGCGCGCCGCCAGCGCCTGGGCGGGCGCGGGTTCGGCCAGGACCATGACACTCCCCTCGCCGGTGTCGCGGAATCCGTTCGCCTTGAGCCGCGCGACCAGGTCGCCCGGCGTGTCGTAGAGCGGCGACGGCCAGACGTGCGGCTGGCGCCCGAGCGAGGCGAACAGCACCAGCATCTCCGTGAGCCGCCGGTCGAACGCGCCGGCATCGGTCGGCCAGCGGATCGCGGCGACACGGTTCCAGAATGGCTCGGGATCGACCGGGTCGTGCAGGAGGATCGCGTCGCCCAGGTCACGGACTGCCCGCCCGGGCAGCGCGTGGACCTGCGTCTCGTGGAGGGTCAGGCGGCGCATCGTGGCCGGATCGATCGTCGTCATGCCTCGCACACGATAGCGGCGACAAAACCGGCGCGGCGAGCCGTGCGTAGTCTGTCCTGACGCCAACCTTGCTGTCTTCGAAGGAGATCCACCATGCGCAACCGAGCCCTCGCCGGCCTTGTGGTCGGCGCCGCCCTGCTCCTCGCCGCGTGCTCGAGCGGGGCCACGTCCGCTCCATCCGCGGCCGCGCCATCGGCAGCCGTGCCCACCGCGGAGGCATCGACGGCGGCGAGCGCACCGGCGGCCGGCGGCGGAGCGGCCTGCAGCCAGAGCGCGAGCGCCGGACAGGTGGCGGTCACCATCAAGGACTTCGCGTTCGGGCCGGCGGACATCCAGGCCAAGGTCGGGGACACGGTCGCGTTCTCGAACAAGGACTCCGCCCCGCATACCGCCACCCTCGACGACGGATCGTGCTCCACCGGCACGATCAGCCCCGGATCCTCCGACGGGCTGACCTTCACGGCCGCGGGCACCTACGCGTTCCACTGCAAGATCCATTCGAGCATGACGGGCACGATCACGGTCAGTTGACCGGGAGGGCGGGTCGCCGCACGGCCGCCCCAGGCGGGCGATGACCCGCCTACGAGCGGTCGGCGACGAACAATGACGCGCCCGATGCCAGGTCGATCGTCACCGGGGCCGGGATCCCGGCCCCGGTGAACCACGCGTCGAACTGCTCGCGCGTCGCCAGCGAGGTGCCCTGGTACAGCTCGTCGAGCTGGACCGCGGACACCAGCTCCCCCTGGCGCGTGCGGAACTCGTCGAGCGTCGAGGGCAGCGGCCAATCGAGCGCGACCAACCGCCCGCCGGGCTTCGTCGCGGCCCACGCGGCCCGGAGGGCCGAGACGGGATCGGCGAGCTGGTGCACGGCATACTGGAAATACGTGAGACCGAACTCCCCCGCCCCGCCGACCTGATCGACCTGGCCCTGCCGGATCTCGATCCGGCCGGCAAGCCCCGCCGCCGCCACATTGGCCCGCGCCCTCGCCACCGAATCGGGCTCGAACTCCAGCCCGACCAGTTCGAGCGCCGGAAATCGCCGCGCCATCGCGATCAGCCAGCGGCCGCCGCCGCAATGGATGTCGACGGCGCGGCCGCCGGCCGACAGGTCGGCCACGACCTGCGGCAGCTCGGCCAGCGCCTCCTGGAAGAAGACGGCCACGTCCTGGACCGTGAGCCGCTCGATCGACGCGCGATAGCGGTCCGGGCGCTCCCGGATCGATTGACCGGTCCGGAAGAACGCGAGCATGCCCGCCCAGTCGAGCGAGGCGATCACGGCATGGACGAACTGGCCGCCCAGGAACTCCGGACGCGCCTCATCCAGCAGGACGACGGCCGTCTCGTCGTCGATCGCGACGCGGTCGCCCTGCAGCTCGACCAGCCCCTGCGCGTCCGCGGCCGACACCCATGCCCGGATCGGAAGGGGGTCGCAGTCGCTCGCCGCCGCCAGCTCCGAGGCCGTCAGGCCGGGCCGGCCGGCTGCGCGGAGGCGGCCGAACAGCCCGAGCTCCACGCCGATGTAGATCAGCCAGGTCCGGTGAAAGCCGGTCAGGCTGTCGATCAGTCCGTCGAATTGGTCGTCGAGCTGCATCCTCGGCCGATTGTCGCACGGTCGTCCGGGGCGCCGTCCGGGAGAACCGCGGGGCCCGCGAGCGGGTACCGTTGACCTCCGGTCCGGATGGCCGCAACGGTCGGCCGGGTCCCGTGGTTCTGGATGACGATGGATACCGACGGCACGCTCCTCAGCGCCCTGGCCCGGGATCTCGACGGATCCTTCGAGGTCCTCGTGCTGGCCCACCAGGATCGGCTCTACTCGATCGCCCTGCGGCTGCTCGGCGATCGACGTGACGCCGAGGAAGCCGCCCAGGATGCCCTCGTCCGGGCCCATCGAGCGCTCAAGGCCTACGAGGCTGAACGAATCCTCGAGCTCCGGCTCCGCCCCTGGCTGGCCACGATCGTGCTCAACCTGTGCCGCTCCCGGCTGGCCCGGCGGGCCGCCCGGGCGGCCGTCGCGCGACCGGCGCTGTCGCTCGACGCAGCCGAGCTCGGCGCGCTCGAGCCGCGTGCTGACGACGCCGTGGAACCGGCGGTGACCGTGGTCCGCCGCGATGCGCGCGAGACGTGGGCCGCCCTGCTCCTGACCCTGCCACCTGCCTACCGGACGGCCGTCGTCCTGCGCCACGTCGACGGCCTGACCTATCCCGAAGTCGCGATCGCTCTCGACCGACCCGAAGGAACGGTCAAGGCCCAGGTTCACCGGGGCCTGGCCCTGCTGCGAACGGCGTTCGAGGCTGCCGAGCAGCGCGAGCGCGAGGAGATGACCGCATGACCGTCAGCGACAAGGACCTGGAGACCGCCATGGCAGACCTGCTGACCGCGGCCCCGCCGACCCTGGCGGACGGCGTCCTCGTGGAGATCGGAATGGTCGACCGATACGCGCGCTTCGACGCCCCGATCGGCCCGCTCGTCGTCGCCTGGAACGGGCTCGGCGTCTCGGCCGTCGAGGCCGCGCCCGACGACGCGACGTTCGAAGCCAACCACCGGGCCCGAACCGGCCGTCGCGCCGTGCCTGCCGCCGAGCTGCCGGCGAATCTCGGGCGTGCGATCGCGCACCGTCTCGGCGGCGACCGGCAGGTCCGGATCGACCTCGACCTGCGCGGCCACACCGACTTCGAGCGCGATGTCTGGCAGAAGGCACTCGAGATCCCGCGCGGCGAAGTCCGCCCGTATGGCTGGATCGCCGCCGAGATCGGCCGACCGAAGGCGGTGCGGGCGGTGGGCACGGCGCTCGGACACAACCCGGTGCCGCTGATCGTGCCGTGCCACCGGGTGGTCCGGACCGATGGCTCGATCGGCCAGTACTCGCTCGGGGGGCCGGAGAACAAGCGGGCGATCCTGGCCGCCGAGGGTCTCGATCCCGACGCGATGGAGGCCGCCGCGCGGTCGGGTGTTCGGTACGTCGGATCGGACACGACCCGGGTCGTCTGCCTGCCGACGTGCCGGCACGCCAGGCGGATCACGGCGCCCCATCGCGTCCCGTTCCGCTCGCTGGCGGCGGCCGCCGGGGCCGGTTACCGGCCCTGCCGGGTCTGCCGGCCGTCGTCCGGAGCACTCGCGGCCTGAGCCGGTAGACGCGACGGGCAACCGCCACGTACACTCCTGCCTTGGACCAGCCGCCTATGCCAACCGCCACCGCCGCGTCCCGGCGCTCGCCGGTCTGGGCCGGCCTGCTGATCCTGTACGTCGTCTGGGGATCGACCTACCTCGGCATCGCCATCGCGATCGACACCATCCCGCCGTTCGTGATGGCGGCGATCCGCTTCGTCATCGCCGGCACCGTCCTCGTCAGCTGGTCGCTGGCTCGGGAAGGTCGCTCGATCGTTCTCCCGTCGGCCCGGGAGTGGCGCGACAGTGCGATCGTGGGCGCCCTGCTGCTCGGCGGGGGCATGGGCATGGTCTCCTTCGGCGAGCAGACGGTGCCGTCCGGGATCACGGCGCTGCTGATCGCGATGATGCCGGTCTGGGTGGCCATCCTGGGACGCGTCTTCCTGGGCGAGCGACTCCCGAGACTGGCCGTCATCGGGATCGTCGCCGGGTTCGGCGGCGTGGCAATCCTGATCGGGCCGTCCGCGTTCGGTGGCTCCGGGGCGCTGGACGGTCTCGGGCTGGCAGCGCTGATCGTTTCGCCGATCTCGTGGGCGAGCGGCTCATTGTTCGCGTCGCATCGCGCCCACCTGCCCAGGTTGCCGCTGCTGGCCACCGGCATCCAGATGCTCGCCGGCGGGGTCGTCCTGGCGGCGATGGGCGCCGTGAGCGGCGAACTGTCGGGCTTCCGGCTCGAGGCGGTCTCCGCGGCTTCGCTGGCGGCCCTGGCCTACCTCACCGTCATCGGCAGTCTGGTCGCGTTCACCGCCTACGGCTGGCTCCTGCGCGTGGCGCCACTGCCGCTGGTCGCGACGTACGCCTATGTCAACCCGGTCGTCGCGGTGATCCTCGGGGCCCTGGTGCGAAGCGAACCGATCGACCCGCGAACGCTGCTCGCGGGCGCGGTCATCGTCGCCGCGGTGGCGCTGATCGTCACCGCCCGTGGACGGATGCGATCCCCGCGCGAGGCCGTGGTGACGGACGCCCCCTCCACGACGGCCGGGGCGGCGGTCACGGCGCCCACGCCATAGCCACGGCCCGCCTCAGTCGCGCCGTCCCCGCACGGATCACGTCTCGGCAAGCACGGTCCGGCGGTCACGATCCAGGTCGCTGCCAGCCCTGCGCCGGCCAGGGCTCGCAGCGCAGCGGCCGGTCCTCGCGGTAGCCCATCGCGTAGTCGGCCTGGATGAGCGTGTGGAGCTGGCTGGTGCCCTCGTAGATCACGGCGGCCTTCGAATTGCGCAGGTAACGCTCGACGGGGAACTCGTTCGAGTAGCCGTTGGCGCCGTGGACCTGGATCGCGTCCATGGCGCTCTGGACCGCGTGCTCGGTGGCATGCCACTTGGCCAGGCTGGTCTCACGGGTGTTGCGCAGTCCCTGGTTCTTGAGCCAGGCGGCGCGCCAGACGAGCAGCCGGCCGGTCTCGGTCCCGGCGGCCATCCGCGCGATCATCTGCTTGACCAGCTGGTGCTCGCCGATCTCCTGGCCGAAGGTCTGCCGCTCGTGGGCGTACCGGACGCTGGCATCGAGGCAGGCCTGGGCGAGGCCGACGGCACCGGCGGCCACGGTGAACCGACCCTGGTCGATGGCGCTCATCGCGATCAGGAAACCCTCGCCCTCCTCGCCGATCCGGTTCTCGACCGGGACCGCCACGTCGTCGAGATTGACCAGCCCCGTGTTCCCGGCCCGGATCCCGAGCTTGCCGTGGAGTGAACCCGTGGTCAGGCCGGGCATCCCGCGCTCGAGCACGAAGGCCGTCACGCCCTTGTGCTTCTTCGAGCGGTCGACCGAGGCGAACACGAGGAAGTGGTCGGCGATGTCGGCCAGGGAGATCCACAGCTTCTGGCCGTTCAGCCGGTAGACGTCACCGTCGCGACGGGCCGTGGTCGCCAGGTTGCCGGCGTCGGTCCCGACGCCGGGTTCGGTCAAGGCGAACGTCGCCAGACGCTCGCCACGGGCCTGCGGCACCAGCCAGCGCTGGCGCTGCTCCTCGGTCGCCCACTGGAGGAGGGCCAGCGAGTTGAGGCCGACATGGACGCTCTGGACGACCCGGAACGCGGTGTCCGCGCGTTCCAGCTCCTCGCACAGGATGGCAAAACTCGTGTAGTCCATCCCCGAGCCGCCGTACGCCTCGGGGATCGGAGCGCCCAGGAAGCCCTGCTCGCCCATCTTGTCGAACAGTTCGCGGTGGACCTCGCCGCGCTCGTCCCACTCGCGGATGAACGGCAGGATCTCGGCCTCCGCGAACGCGCGCGCGGCCTGCTGGACGAGCCGGTTCTCGTCGGTCAGGGTGAAGTCGACCATGTGCTGAGCGTAGCAGGGCGCGGCGGGCCGGACGGCCCTTCACTGGCGCCACGGGGCCGCCCGTATACTCGATCCACCGCACCCTCCTGGAGCCGTCACCATGTCGACAGACACCACTCCCGACCTCGCCACGCCCCCCGCCGCCAGCCTCTCGCCGGTCCTCGGTCGCTACTTCGAGCGCACCTGGAGCCACGGCGTCGGGCACCGCTTGTACGACACGACGGGCAAGGCCTATCTCGACTTCGCCAACGGCATCGCCGTGACCGCCCTGGGCCATGCGCACCCGCGGGTGACCGCGGCGATCCACGCCCAGGTCGACCGGCTGATTGGGCCGGTGTCGGCGATGGGCTTCGCCGAGCCGGTCTCGCGCCTGGCGGCGGCGCTCGCCCGGACGTTCGCCGAGCCGCTCGATTCGGTCATGTTCCTCAACTCGGGCTCGGAGACGGTCGAAGCGGCGCTGAAGCTGGCGAGGCGGGTCACCGGGCGCCCCGGGATCATCGCCTTCCGCCACGGATTCCACGGGCGGACGTTCGGGGCGATGTCGGTCACCAGTTCGTCCCTCAACTACCGCGCCGGGTACGAGCCGATCCTGCCGGGCGTCTACCTGAGCGCGTTCCCCGAGGCCTATCGCGACTTCGGCGGCGACGAGGCGAAGGCGACCGCGATGGCCCTGGCCGACCTGCACCGACTCACCACGTCCGAGATCCCGCCATCGTCTGTGGCGGCAATGCTGATCGAGCCGATCCAGGGCGAAGGCGGCTATACGCCGGCGCCGGCGGCCTTCCTGCGGGAGTTGCGCGACTTCTGCGACCGGCACGGGATCCTGCTCATCGCGGACGAGGTCCAGAGCGGGTTCGGGCGGACCGGGCAGATGTGGGCGTTCGAGCAATCCGGGATCGTGCCGGACGTCGTGTGCATGGCCAAGGCGATCGCCAACGGCCTGCCGCTGTCGGCGATCATCACCAGCCGCCAGCTGCAGGAGCGCTGGGGGCGCGGGGCCCACGGGTCCACGTACGGCGGCAACCCGGTCGCCTGCGCCGCCGGGCTGGCCGTGCTCGAGACCATCCAGGACGAAGGGCTCCTGGCCAACGCCGCCGTTCGCGGCGCTGAGCTGATGACCGGTCTCGGCGCGATCGCGGCCGAGGACGATCGGATCGGAGACATCCGCGGGCGGGGCCTGATGGTCGGCGTCGAGTTCGTCACCGATCGCGAGACCCGCGAGCCCGACTCCACGTTGCCGGACCGGTTGATCGCGGCCTGCGCCGATGCCGGCCTGCTCGTGCTGACCTGCGGCTACAGCCACCAGGTGGTCCGCTGGATCCCGCCGCTCAACGTGGACGCCGCCGAGATCGCCGAGGCCGTCGAGATCTTCGGAGAGACGCTGGCGGGGATCCCGCGCGAGTGACGGCGTCCGCCTGACCCTGATCTGGCGTCAGGATCAGCGTCGCGCGCCCGAGACCGACGACGCCGGACAGCAACGAGCGCCCGTCCCCCCAATGGGCGGGCGCTCAGTTGCTGTAGGCAGGGATCAGCGGTTCTGGGTCAGGAACTTCATGACGTCGTCGAGCCGGAACCGGCGATCCCCACGCTTGCACACGCGGTAGAACGGCAGTTCGCCGCGGTCACCGAGCCGCTTCACCGTGTTGACGTGCAGGTGCAGCATGTCGGCGACCTCGGTCGCGGTGAGCATGGGTCCCAGTTCGTTGATGGCCATCGATGCCATTGGACGGTTGCCTCGTAACGTGCAGTGCTCGTTGGGTCCGGTTCCCTGCAGTGCTCCGCGGTGGACTCCAGCCCCCTGCGAGGGAGAGCGTAGGGGTGAAGGGTGGCCCGCGCCAAGCCGTACTTTGGGCTAACCGCCAGTACCGGCGGACGTACCATCGGGGGCGTGCTGACCCGAGTCTCACGCCCGATCACCGTGCCGACGCCGCGGCGGCCGACACCCCGGATCGTCGCCGCCTCCGTGGGCTCGATCTTCGTCGCCACGCTGCTCGTGGCGGTGCTCGAGAGCGGCACCCCGGTCCCCGACGCATCGGCTGTCTACCTCGTCGCGGTCGCGATCGTCGGGTCGGTCGGCGGGACCTGGCCCGCAGTCGCGACAGCCGTGGTGTCGTTCATCGCGTACGACGTCCTCTTCCTCGAGCCGCGGTTTTCGCTGCTGGTCGTCGAGCCGACCGACTGGCTCAACCTCGTCCTGTTCCTCGTCATCGCCGTCGCCGTCGGACGGCTCGCGGCCCTGGGACGCGAACGAGCGGCTGAGGCGGACCGCCGCGCGCGCGAGGCCATCGACCTGTTCGACGTGAGCCGGCTGCTGGCGACGGCCGGTTCGACCACCGAGGTCGCCGCGCAGATCGTCGAGAAGCTCGCCCGCGAGGCACGCCTCGAGCGTGTCTGGATCGATCTCGAGGGTGGACCACGCGATCGCCCGCTGGCAGACACGGGCAGCGGGCCCTCGCCCAGTCCGACGGTGATGCTGACCCTCGTCCGCATGCCGGGCAGCGAGCCGGCGCGCTGGGTTCGGGCCCACGATCCGCTCGGCCGACGCGGACCGATCGGGCGCGATCCGGCGGACCTGGAGACCATCCGCATCAAGATCGAGACCGGCGGCATCGTCTACGGCTTCCTGTGGGCCGGGCAACGGTCCGGCGCCAGCCAGCCCGACCCAGAGGCGACGCGGCTCCTGTCGCTGGCAGCCGACCAGCTCGCCCTCGCACTCCGGCGTGACCGACTCCGCCATGAGGCGACGAGCGTCGAGATCGCCCGTCGGAGCGACGCGCTCAAGAGCGCCCTGCTCGACTCCGTCTCGCACGATCTGCGCACGCCGCTCGCGAGCATCCGCGCGACCGCCGGCAACCTGGCGGACCCGACGCTGCGCCTCTCGCCCGACGCGGTTCGCGACGCCGCGGAGACGATCGACAGCGAGGCGCAGCGCCTTGACCGGCTGGTAACCTCCGTGCTCGACCTGAGCCGGATCGAATCCGGCGCCCTGCAGCCCGATCTCGAGGTCTACGACCTCCGCGAGCTGGCGGAGACGGCGGTGGCGCGGCTGCGACCGAGCCTCGGCGATCGTCCGGTCTCCATCGAGCTGGCCGATGACCTGCCGCTCATCCTCGTCGACGCGGTCCTCCTCGATGCCGTCCTCGCCAACCTCCTCGAGAACGTCGCGCGGCACACGCCGCCGGGGACCGCGGTGGCCGTGCGCGCCTCGCGCGGGGTTCCAGATCGCGTCACCCTGTGCGTCGCAGACGACGGGCCCGGCGTCGCCGACGCCCATCTGCCACGCGTGTTCGACAAGTTCTACCGGGCCGGCGGCGGCGGAGACGGGGCCCGCCACGGGATGGGCATCGGCCTGTCCGTGGTACGCGGGATGATGGAGGCGCTCGGCGGATCGGCCGTCGCCAGGCGCGGCGAGCGGGGCGGCCTGACGGTCGAGCTGCAGCTGCCGGTCGCGCCCGATCCCCCGGCCGAGGCCGGCACGCGATGACGTTGCCCACGGGCGCCCACGTCCTGCTGGTCGAGGACGACGAAGCGACCCGCCGGTCGGTCGTGGCCAACCTGACGGGACATGGCTTCAGGGTGGCGGAGGCGCCGGACGTTCGGTCTGCGATGCTCCAGTGGGAGTCCAGCCGCCCGGACCTGATCCTGCTCGACCTGGGGCTGCCCGACGCCGACGGGGCCGTCCTCATCCGGCGCATCCGGCATGACGCGACGACGCCGATCCTCGTCCTGTCCGCCCGAAACGCAGAGCACGACAAGGTCGCCGCGTTGGAGGCGGGCGCCGACGACTACGTGACCAAGCCGTTCGGCCTGCCCGAACTCCGGGCGCGGGTCGGGGCACTCCTCCGCCGGGCCGCAGGCCCCGCCGCCGGAACGGATGGCACGGTCACCGTCGGACCGGTCCTGATCGACATCGGCCGGCGGGAGGTCACGGTCGGCGGCCGGGCCGTGGAGCTGACGCCCCGGGAGTACGAACTGCTCAAGACGCTGCTCAGCCAACCGGGCCGACTGGTCACACGCGGCCGGCTCCTGCGAGCCGTGTGGGGTTCCGCCTACGACTCGGAGGCGCATTACCTGCACGTGTATGTCAGCCGCCTGCGACGGAAGCTTGACGCCGCTGACCCGACGGGCCGGGCCAGCGCGTTGATCGTGGCGGAACCGGGCGTCGGCTACCGGATCGGCGAGGGCGGACCGAGCTCGTCCTGAGCGTTGGAGCGCGCGCTCTTGAGCATTTGTTGAGCGCCGCTGTCGGCCGCCCCGGCCGTGGCCTCTTGGGGGCCATCGATACGGTACAGGCATGGAATCGAACCCGATCCTGCCGTTTCCGCTCGCCTCGTCCGATCGACATGCGCGGGATCTCGACGAGATCGAGGCCGCGATCGCCATGGTGGTCGGTGGCGTGGCGACGCGAGTCCGGCTGGTCGGCCTCGGTGCAGCGACCGAAGCGGCCGCACAAGGTCTGGCCCGTGCACAACGTGCCGGCGTCGGTTTCGCCCTCCATCACCCGGCGGCTTCCCCGGCCACCATCCTCATCGGTCCGGTCGAAGCCCGGGCGTGATCCCATCACGCCGCGGCCGGCCGTTGGCGATCCACGAGGAGCTCGAGGAACAGGTCCCCAGCACCCGAACCGCCGGGCCCTCCCCGGCCTGCCGAACACCCTGGTCGCCGCTGTGCCGCTCCGGCGCGATCGCTAGTCGCGCGGGCTCTTCCCGGTCGCGCGCACGATCCGGCGAGCGTCGCGCACGACCCGTAGGAAGCTCGTGAAATGGGCCCACGGCCGGATGTGGCTGGGTTCGCCCGCATAGATCGTCCGGATCGGCAGCCAGCCGATCGGTAGCCCGAGCGCCATGCCGCGGGCGATCATCTCGACCTCGAACTCGAAGCCGGCTTCGCGGCTCTCGAGCAGCGCGGGCAGCAGCCGCGACCCGATCAGCCGGTAGCCGGACTGGTTGTCGGGGATGTCCCGCCCGACGGCGACCGACAGCACCAGCCGGCCGAGCGTATTCGAGAGGCGCCGGACGACCGGCATCGAGCCGAAGTCGCGCCGGCCGATGACGAGCTGGGCAGCAGACCGCCGATAAGCCTCGACGAACGCCGGGATCTCGTCCGGGTCGTGCTGGCCGTCGCCGTCAAGGGTGACGACCGCGTCGGCGCCCTCCTCCAGGGCCCGCGCGAACCCGGTGCGGAGCGCTGCGCCCTTGCCCGCGTTCGGGACCTGGCGGACCACCGTCGCACCGGCCTCCTCAGCGTGTGACGCCGTGTCGTCGGTCGAGCCGTCGTCGATGACGATCACCGGCAGGTGGCGGCGGGCTGCCTCGACGACCGCGGCGATGCGCGGGCCCTCCTGGTAGGCCGGGATGATGGCGACGATGTGGCGGCCTGGCACCGACGAACAGTACCTCCGGCGTCTCCACCCGGGGCCGCCACGGCCGGCCGAACCGCCCGTTCCGAGGGAACGTTCGGCCCGCTGTCGCCTCGAGCCCGGCCACCCGGTGCGGCTGGCACGCACGGCGGCGGAAAGTCGTGCCACTTGTCCGGGCGGAGTGGCCCGACACGAAGGGCCGTTCGGCCCTCCGCGCGAGATGGGGCTGGACGGCATCGTCATTGCATTCGAATATGCCGGAAGACGGAATGCGCCCCGACGTTCTGTTGGGACGCCCTCCGGCGGGAAGGGAACAACGCATGTTGGCGCGATACAGGCAGTTCGTGGTTCCGCTGGCGATCATCGCGGCCGGGATCCTCTTCTACATGGAGAACCCGTGGTTCTTCCCGGCTGACGATTCCGTCGAGCGCCAGGTCGCGACCGTCGCATTCTGGGTGCTTGCGATCGCGGTCCTGGTGCTGATGTTCGAGGACCGGCATTCGCCCGACGCCCAGACGGTCGAAGTCGAAGGCCCGGCGTTCACGCGCTACCTGTTCAGCAACACCCGGGCCGGCCTCTTCTGGTTGCCGATCCGGATCTTCCTCAGCTTCGAGTGGATCGAGGCGGGCTGGCACAAGCTCACCGGTGGCGGCTGGGTCGACGGCGGGGCGAGCCTCCTGGGCTTCTGGCAGGGCGCCGTCAAGGTCCCCGAGCCCCCGGGCAGGGCCTCGATCACGTTCGAGTGGTACCGCAGCTTCCTGCAGTTCCTCATCGACAACGGCGCGCAGGGCTGGTTCGGCTGGCTGATCACCCTTGGTGAGCTGGCCGTCGGCATCGGCCTCCTGGTCGGCGCGCTGGTCGGGATCGCCGCCTTCTTCGGCGCCCTCATGAACATGTCGTTCCTGCTGGCCGGCTCCGCGTCGGTCAACCCGATCCTGTTCACCTTCGAGGTCGGCCTGATGCTCGCCTGGAAGGTCGCCGGCTACTACGGCGTCGATCGCTGGCTGCTGCCGATGCTCGGCGTCCCCTGGCACTCCAAGGTCGGGACCCAGGTCGGCCAACCCGGGCACGTGCCGGTCAGCTGATCCTTCCGCGGCGCCCGGCCCGGGCATTGGCCGGGCACCGCTCCCATCCGCACGCCTCACCAGAAGGGCCGGTCCCCCAACCGGCCCTTCTGCCTGTCCGTCGCTTGCCGGATCCCGAGTGGCTCAGGCGGTCTCGGTCTCGGTCTCGGGCATCTCGAAGGTGGCCCGCATCGGCACCTCCTCGATGAAGATGACCACGACCGCGCCGATGATCGCGCCGATGATCCCGACCCAGAAGCTCGAAGCGATCGCGATCGAGATCGAGTCGTGGACCGCGGCCACGATGCCAGGGATGAGCGGCTGGACGAACGCCTGCTGCGCCGGCGGCGTCGCCGCCAGGATCTTCGTGCCCAGATCCCCGGTGCCGGCGAGGTCGAAGCTGCCGCCGCTCGCGAACTGGCCGACGAACTGGGCCGGAACCCCGGCCGCCGTGAGCCGTACCGGCAATTCCTCGGTCAGCCGGCTGGCGAAGATCGTGCCCGCGATGGTCAGGCCGACCGTGCCGCCGATCTGCTGGAAGAATGTCAGGCTGCTCGTGGCAACCCCGATGAGCCTGGGCTGGACGGCGTTCTGGACGATCAGCGTGAAGACGGCGAAGGACGGCCCGATGCCCAGACCCGCAACGACCATCCAGGCCCACAGGATGGGGCGATCCGTGCCCGCCTGCAGGTGGGTCAGCAACCACAAACCGGCGCCGAGCAGGACCATCGACACAAAGATGAGGACCTTGTACCGATGGGTCCGCGCGACGATCTGGCCCGATGCCGTCGCGCTCACGATGAGCGCGGCCAGCAGTGGCAGCAGGCTGTAGCCCGATTCGGTGGCACTCGCGCCCTCAACGGCCTGGAAGTAGCGCGGCAGGAAGATCACGGCGCCGAAGAACCCGAAGGCGGCCATGAACATGGCGATGACCGAGACCGTGAACGCGCGGATCCGGAAGAGCCCGAGGTTCACGATGGGATCGGCGACCCTGGATTCGATCCACAGGAAGACGCCGAGCAGGACGATGCCGAGGATCATCAGCCCGCCGACCTGCGGATCGGCCCAGTCGCCGGTCTGCTTGTTGGTCAGCCCGACGAGGAACGGGCCGATCGCCGCCGCGAACACGCCCGCCCCAAGCCAGTCGATGTTGCGGCCGGCCTCCGGGCGCTTGATCGGCGGCAAGAGCCTCCACAGGATCACGAGCGACACGGCGCCGATCGGGACGTTGACGAAGAAGATCCAATGCCAGCTGAACTGGTCGGTGATGAACCCGCCGATCCCGGGCCCCAGCAGCGACGACAGGCCGAAGACGGCCCCGAAGAAGCCGAGGTACTTGCCGCGCTCGGCCGGCGTGTACAGGTCTGCCACGACCGCGAGCGACACCGGGAAGACCGCGCCACCGCCGAGACCCTGCAGCCCGCGGAACAGGATCAGCTGCCACATCTCCTGGCTCAGGCCGGACAGGACCGACGCGACCAGGAACAGGACCACCGCGAAGATGATGATCGGGCGGCGGCCGAACAGGTCGGACAGCTTGCCGTAGATCGGGCCGCTGATCGTCGACGTCAGCAGGTAGACGGTGACGACCCAGGTGTACAGGTCGTTGCCATGGAGATCGGTCACGATCACCGGCAGCGCCGTCCCGACCACGGTCTGGTCGAGCGCGAACAGGAATAGCGCCAGCAGGATCGCACCGAGGATCTCGAGCTTGGCGCGCGGGTCGAGGTGGACGACGCGGTCTTCCGCGCCGGCGTATGCCGTCATGCGAAACACTCCCCAGGGACGAGCGATCCGTGAAGGATCTGGGCGGCGCCTAGCTTATCGGCCGACGCAAGTCGTGTCCTCCGCCGCCCGTCGGCCGCGGAGGCTCAGGGATGGACCGGGAGGCCCGAGTCGGCCGATCGGTAGAGCGCCTCGATGGCGCGTGCCTGGCCCATCGCGTCGGCCCGTCCCAGCAACGGCCGGCGGTGCTCGCGGATGGCCGCGCCGACGTCTTCGAGCTCGAGCTGGTAGGGATCGGAGAAGTCGATCGCCGTCTCGACACCGTCGCGCACGATGAACGGGTCCGGGTCGTCCGGCAACCACGGGTTGGTCAGCCGGATGGAGCCGCGGCTGCCGATCGCCTCCAGGCCGCGGTGATCCGACTCGAAGCTCGACATGATCTCGGCGACCGCGCCTCCGGGGAAGCGCATGAGACCGTTGAACCGGACGTCCACGCCGCTCGCATCCACCACCTGGGTGCCGAACACGAGCTCAGGCTCCTCGCCGGTCAGCAACCGCGCGCCGGAGACGCAGTACGTACCGACGTCCATCAACGAGCCTCCGTCGAGATCGGCGCGCAGCCGGATGTCGTCCGGCCGCTCGAGCACGAAGCTGAACGTGGCCCGGATCGTCTGCAGCTCGCCGATCTCGGGCAGCGCGTCCACGATGGCGCGGGCCTGCGGGTGGTGCCGCCACATGAACGCTTCGCTCAGCACCAGGCCCGCGCTCTCGGCGGCGTCGAAGGCCGCGGCCACGTCGGCGTGCCGCCGCGAGTAGGGCTTCTCGCACAGGACGTGCTTGCCGGCCTGGAGCGCCCGCATCGTCCATGGGTGATGGAGGGAGTTCGGCAGCGAGATGTAGACCGCCTCGACGTCGGCGTCCGCGAGGAGCGCCTCGTAGGAGCCGTGAGCACGCCCGATCCCGTGCTCCTTCGCAAACGCCGCCGCGCGGTCCGCCGTGCGGCTGCCGACCGCGACGATCTCGACCGCACCGGTGCGATTCGCGCCCCGCAGGAGCGACCGGGTGATCCCGCCGGTCCCGAGGAGTCCCCAGCGGACCGGTTCGTGGCGACTGGACGCGTGCATGGTTCCTCCGAGCATCGGTGACTCCCCGACAGCCTAGTGCAGCCGGCGTGCCGCGAGCAGCGAGACCGCGCAGGCCAGGCTCAGGACGCCGGCCCCCAGCATGGCGGCAGCGAGGCCGACATTGACCGACATGAAGCCCATGATCGGCGGGTAGAGCACGGACCCAACGACCGCCGCACCGGTCATGAACCCACCGACCGCCGCCGACCGCTCGGGGAACCGGTCCCCGGCAATGGCCACGAGCATCGGGAAGACCGGCCCGGAGGCGAAGCCGACCAGCCCGAACAGGGCAATCGACGCACCGACCGACGGCACCACCACCGCGGCGAAGGTCGCGAACCCGGCGAGGGTGATGGCGACGGTCGTGAACTGCAGGTGATCGAAGCGGTCCGAGATCCGGGCCGACACCAGGCGTCCGAGGGCCAGTCCCGCCCAGAACAGTGACAGGGCGCCGGTGGCGGTGCCGAGCGGGACGGTGTCGAGGAAGCGAACGAGCCAGTTCGACACGCCGACCTCCGCCGCGACGTAGCAGGCGATCGCCACCTCGAGCGTCAGGAGCGGCCAGCGGAAGGCGATCGGGGTCGCCCCGCGAGTCCCTGCCGCGCGCGGGGCCGCGGCGTGCCGCCCATGCGGCAGTCGGGCGATCGAGTAGAGGCCGGCCAGGGGAAGGAACACCAGCGCCGTGGCGATCACGACCTCCTGCCAGGCGACACCGGCATCGACGAGCTGGCCGACGACGAGCGGCGAAGACAGGGCGCCGATGCTGAAGAACAGGTGGAGCGTATTGAGCGCCCGGCCCCGGGCCGCGTGGTAGAGGTCGAGGATGAGGCCGTTCGCCCCGCCGTCCAGCGCCCCCGCGCCCAGGCCGCCGGGGATCGCCGACAGGAGGGCGATCCCCCACGGGGGGACGAGCGCCAGGACCGCGAGACCCAGGCCGTGGACGAGCGTGGCACCGACCAGGATCCGGCGCCGTCCGATCCGCTCGGTGACCACCCCGCCGCCAAGGGAGCCGACGGCGTAGGCGATGGCCCAGGTCAGGTAGTAGATCCCGATCCCGGCGTCCGTCTGCCCGAAGTCACGCTCGATCGAGCGGATCAGCGATGGCACCAGCAGCCCTGACCAGCCGATGAAGAGCAGCGTCAGGCAGCCAATGACGCCCGCGGCCCGCGGGCTGGCCAGGGATCGGAGCACGCCCGAATCCTAGCGGTGCGCGCGGTCCACCAAATGCCGTTCGGCGTGGCGCCCCCGGCAGGATTCGAACCTGCGACCTTCCGCTTAGAAGGCGGCTGCTCTGTCCGCTGAGCTACGGGGACTCGTGGCGGAGTCTAGCGCTGCCCGCCGATCCCTTCGGCCCTTTGAGCGCGGATTCGAGCGTGCTACACTCCGCGACCCGTCGCGCCGACCGGGATCGGCAGCGGGTCAGGGAGGTCCGGGAGCGCTCATGGTGGCTCGTTCCGCGCGAGACATGGCCGCGGGTCAGCTCGCCCTCGAGCTGCCGCTCGAGCTGCCGGCCATCGCGCTGGCACCTGAGTGGAAGGACCAGGAGCGGCTGTGGGGCCATCCATTCCACCCGATGTGCTCCTACCTGGCGAGCTTTCCGGCGGCGCTCACCCACGCCTTCATCGCACGGTACTCGCGGCCGGGAGACGTCGTCCTCGACCCGTTCTCGGGACGTGGCACCACGGCGCTCCAGGCCTGCGCCGAGGGCCGGATCGGCGTCGGCAACGACCTCAACCCGTTCGCGACGCTGCTGACCGCGGCCAAGGTGGACCCGGCGACGCGCGCCCAGACAGCCACGAGATTGGCGCAGCTCCGGTTGGCCTGGAACGCCCAGTCCGGCGGATGGCTCGCCCTCGGGGCGCGCGTGACCGCCGATCCCGTCTCGCCCGCCGCGCTCGTCCCCGCCGCGGGCTCCACGGGCGTCCCGGATGGCGGGACCGAGGCCGTGCCGGCCGAGGTCGCGCTCGCCTTCCATCCTCGAACGCTTGGCCAGCTGCTGTTCGTGCGCTCGTCGCTTCAGCTCGATGACGTCACCGACCGGTTCCTGGCCGCCGCGATCACGGGCATCCTGCACGGCAAGAGCGCGAGTTACCTGTCGGAGCTGATGCCGAACACGTTCTCCATGGCGCCGCGCTACGTTCGCGACTTCGCCGCGCGCACCGCCTTCGCGTCGCCGGACCGCGACGTCTTCGACGGGCTGTCCAAGAAGCTCGATCGACTCTTCCGCCAGCCGCCACCGCCGACATCCGGGATCGCCCTGCTCGGCGACGCGCGGGACGTGGCGCCCCGCGCCCGGGCGGCGCTGCGCGCGGCCGGCCGTCCGGACCGGGCCCGGCTCGTCGTCACCTCGCCGCCGTACCTGCGCGTCGTCAAGTACGGCTACTACAACTGGCTCCGGACCTGGTTCCTCGGGTTCGATTCGCACGCGATCGATGCGGCCCTCGACGATGCCCATCACCGTGAGCCGTACCTGGCCTTCCTGCGGGACGTGCTGGCGGGGCTTCGACCGGCCCTGACCGATGACGCGGTGATCGTGCTGGTCATCGGTGACGTGCTGACGGACCGCGGCCGGCAGATCCGTGGTGGGGTAGGCCTGGCCGAACGCGTCTGGGAGGCCGCCGCCGAACCTGAAGGCTACCGGCTGGCCGGCGTGGCCCTCGATGACGTGGCCGCCAATCGCAAGATGACCAAGCTGTGGGGCGACGAGGCCGGTGGCGCGACCAAGATCGACCGGATCCTGGTCCTGGGCGCGGGCGAAGCCGGCCGGCGCCGCGCCCTCGCCGGCGCGAACCTCGACGTCGACTGGAGCTGGCCGCCCAGGGCGCTGCGCTCGCTCTAGCCGCGGTCTCCGTCGCTCGCTCGGTCTCCGTCGCCCTCTAGAATGCGGCGATGCAGCAGATGTACCACCCGTCGGACCTGGCGTCGATGGACCCGCTGGTCCTCATGAAGAACCTCGACCACGTCCGGATGACCAGCCGTCGGCTGTCGTACATCCTCCAGCAGCAGGTCCATCTCTACGCCCCGGAGGCCAACCAGCTGCGCGAGCAGATCGACCGCTACGTCGAGGCCGAGCGGCAGATCGAAGGCGAGATGGCGAGGCGGCGCATCCGCGCCTGAGTCGCGCCTGAGCCGCGCCGGCAGGCCGCACGACATCGAATGACCCCCGCCGGCGCCGGCGGGGGTCATGTCGTCTGTCGATACCGACAGGGACGAGATCGGAGCGGGAGTCAGGCGCCCGAAGGCGCCAGGCTGACCGGCGCCGTGACCGGCACGGCATCGGAGATCACGACGCTGACGGGCCGGCGAAGCGCCTGTTCCTCGGCCACGACCCGGGCGGCGAGGGCGGCCAGGGCGGGCATGTCGAACAGGCTGAACCCGACACCGCGGCTCATCAGGTCATCCGCGCTGAAGCCGCGGAACAGCCCTCGGCCCGCCACCGCGCACATCTCGTCGTACAGCTCCGGCCAGCCCACCCGTCGACGGTGATAGCAGAAGCGGATGAACTCGACGGCGTCGGGATCCGGAGCGCGCGCGGCTACGCTGCATGATTCCATCGATGGCGTGCCCTCCCTTCACTCCACGGCGCGACCGGACAGAAGCCCGACCGGCGGCCGATGTCAAACGGAGTCCCGACCGGCGTCGACGGGCGGATCGAGCCCTGTGACCGGTCCTGGTCTTCCGATCCCGGCGATCCCCTCCCTCGGGGCGTGATCGACGGGTGAGCGGCCATCGTAGGCCTGCGGGTGCCCGCCCGGAAGAGGGCTTGTCCACGACTTCGTCCACCAAGTTGTCCACACGAACGTGCGTTCGGTGAACGCCCGTACGGTACGAGCGTGAGCCGCCTCAGGCGGGCCTCCGCACCAGCCCCAGACCCGGCCGCGCGGGGAGGATCCAGCGGTGCGCGGCGTCCAGGACGAGCCCCTCGAACGGGTCCGCATCGAGCAGCAGGCAGCCGTCCAGGTCGACCCAATCCGCCAATGACGCCACGACCGCCGATCCGCCGATCCCGACCGACGTCTCCTCCATGCAGCCGAGGAACGTCCGGAAGCCGAGCTCCCTGGCGTGCTCGAGCATGGATCGCGCCGGCCCGACTCCACCGCACTTGGCGAGCTTGACGTTGACGCCCGCGACCACCCCCACCAGGCCGTCCAGGTCCTCGGGAAGGACGCAGCTCTCATCGGCCACGATCGGCAGGGCCGATCGCTCCTGGAGTTGGCTGAGCAGATCCAGCCGGCGCGCCGGGAAGGGCTGCTCGATGAGCTCGACGCCGAGACGCTCGAGATCGGCCAGGATGGCGAGGGCACCCTCGAGGGTCCAGCCCGTGTTGGCGTCGACCCGGATCGGACCCGAGTAGACGGCCCGGACGGCTTCGAGCGTGGCCAGGTCGCCGGGTCCGCCAACCTTGATCTTGAGCGCCGGAAAGGACGAGGCACGCTGCGCGCGCCGGGCGACGACCTCGGGGGTGTCGATGCCGATCGTGAAATCGGTCGGCGGGAGGGCGGCCGGCAGACCGAGGAGCTCGTGCACCGGCACGCCCCGCACCTTGCCGGCCAGGTCGTGCAGCGCGATGTCGAGGGCGCATTTCGCGGCACCGTGGCCCCGGATGACCCCGTCCATGGCCGCCGCCGCGGCCTCCAGCCCGGGTCGTGTCGGCTCGACGTCGCCGACCGCCTCGACGAGCATCGGCAGCACGATGGCCATCGTCTCGGGCGTCTCGCCGTAGTAGCGGTCCGGGTACCCCTCCCCCACCCCGACGCTTCCAGGGAACCGGTCGTCGCGGATCTCGACGATGACGGTCGTGATCGTCTGCCCACCGCCGTGATCCGACCGTGCGATGCGGAACGGGTCGCGCAGGGCGAGATGGAGGACTTCCTGGCTGAGCTGCAGGCTCACCTCGCGTCGACCCACGGGAGGGCGTCCACGCCGTCGTGGATCGCCGGCCACAGCCGGTCGGCGCCAAACCGGACCGGATCGTCCGCCGGCAGGCCGGTCTCGGCCTCGATCGCCTCGATGATTCGCCGGGCCTCGCCGTCGTCCGGGTAGAGCGAGGTGTTGAGCGCGACCGCCACGACCTTCGACGGGGCGACCAGCCCGGCGACCCGCTCGTGCAGGTCGATATAGGCGGGCAGCGAGGCGATCGGGAAGGACGCCTCCGGCAGGTGGTCGAAATCGTGCTCGGCAAGCCCCGGCTTGTGGACCATGACCATCGCCTGCGGCGTGGCGCCGTGGATGAGTGCCAGCGTCACCGACGAGTACGCGGGATGGTCGAGCGAGCCCTGCCCCTCGACCAGCACCCAGTCCCCGAGCGCCTCGCCCTGCTCGACCAGCCACTCGATGGTGCCTTGGGCGAAGTCGCTGATGACGCGGTCGACCGCGACGCCCCAGCCGTCGATCATCATCCCGGTCTGGCCGGTCGGGACGAATGCGGGCCGGTCGCCCGCCGCCAGAGCCGACCTGCGGAGCTCGAGCGCGACCGACATCTTGCCGATCGCGCAATCCGTGCCGACGGTCAGGATCACCCGCTTTCCCGGGCCATGGCGGCGCCCGACCGCGGTCTCCATCCGATCCGGGGGCCGGCGGTAGTCGATGATCCGGGTGCCACGCGCCGCGGCTACCGCGGCAAACTCGGGGTCGTCGCCGACGAACATGTGCAGGCCCGACAGCACGTCCAGACCGGCCCCGATGGCCGCCAGGATCGTCGACCGCCACGCGTCGGGGAGCCGGCCGCCGGTCGGCGCAATCCCGATCAGCAGCGCGTCGGGAGGGCTCGGCTGGGCGAGCGCCTCGTCCAGCGTCGCGACGATGGGGATGTCGCGGCCCGGCAGGTAGGACGACACGTTCTGGCCGGCCCTGGAGGAGTCCAGGACAGCGGTCACCTCGTCGCGCCCGTAGCGGATCACGCCGTACGCGGTCTTGGCGCTATGGGGGGCAAACTGGCCTTCGGCCAGGATGACGAGGCGGCGAAGGCTGGATGGTCGCATCGGGGGAGTCTATCGAGGTCGGCCGCGCGCAGGGTCGCGACCACGCGGGGTCGCGCGACGGGCGCCGCCGGTCCGGGCGACGATGGCGGTTGTCGCCACCTCGCCGGACCGGCGGGCCGTTCGACTTGGCGTGAGCTCGCCGACCCTCAGCTGCCGACCACCGGCGCTTCGGGACTCGGCGTCCGGATGCGGAGCAGCTGGTAGACGATGATGGCGGCGAACGTCGCCGTCCCGATGCCGCCGAGAGAGAAGTCGCCGGCCGTGAGGGTGAGGTCGCCGGCACCCAGGGTGAGCGCCACGCCGGCCGTCACGAGGTTCCGGCTCTCCGAGAAGTCGACCTTGTTCTGGACCCAGATCCGGCCGCCGGTGACGGCGATGAGCCCGAACAGCACGATGGCGAGGCCACCGATCACGGGCGTCGGGATCGTCCCGATCAGGGCGCCGAACTTGGGCGAGAAGCCCATGACCACGGCGACCACGCCGGCGATCACGAACACGAGGCTGGAATAGATCCGGGTGACGGCCATGACGCCGATGTTCTCGGCGTAGGTCGTGACGCCCGTCCCGCCGCCGGCCCCGGCGAGCATCGTGGCCAGGCCGTCGCCCAGGAAGGCTCGGCCCAGGTACGGATCAAGGTTGCGCCCGGTCATGGCCGCCACGGCCTTGACGTGGCCGAGGTTCTCGGCGACGAGGACGATCGCGATCGGGGCGATCAGGAAGATCGCATTGGTCTCGAACTTCGGCGCGGTCAGGTTGGGCATGCCGATCCAGGCTGCATCGCCGAGGGCCTTGAAGTCGATCACCGCGCTGGTCATGCCGAGCCCGTTGGCGAGCACGA
Organism: uncultured Chloroflexia bacterium; assembly: GCA_963806175.1. GTDB lineage: Bacteria > Chloroflexota > Limnocylindria > Limnocylindrales > CSP1-4 > SPCO01. The sequence goes on along the minus strand of CAWDXA010000011.1, from coordinate 561,666 downwards.
GGTAGACGACGTAGCCCACGATGCCGCCGACGAGGATCGGCAGGCGCCGCAGCAGGCCCGGCGCGTAGACCGTCACGAACGCCACTGCGAGGACCGTGAACAGCCCCATCCCGGCGGCAAACCCGTCGTATTTCGCACCGGCCGCCCAGCTTGGCAGCGCACCGATGTCTCCGACCGCGATGTGCGCGAGGTTGAGGCCGATGACCATGACCACGGCGCCGGTGACGACCGGCGGCATGAGGAACTCCACCCAGCCGTAGCCGATCCGCATCACGACCAGGCCGATCACCGCGTACACGGCCCCGGCGGCAACGATGCCGCCCAGGGCGACCGCGAGGTTGGGGTTCGGGCCGACGCCGGCGTAGGCGGAGGCGGCAATGACGACGGTGATGAAGGAGAAGCTCGAGCCGAGGTAGCTCGGGACCCGGCCACCGACCACCACGAAGAACAGCAACGTCCCGACGCCCGAGAACAGGATCGCGGTATTGGGGTCGAAGCCCATGAGGATCGGCGCGAGGACCGTCGCACCGAACATCGCGAAGATGTGCTGGATGCCCAGCGCGATCGTCTGCGGCCACGGAAGGCGCTCGTCCGGGCCAATGATGCCCTCGCGTTTGAGCGTCCAGTGGAACGGTCGTGTGGTCGTCACGCCATCGCTCATCGTCGTCTCCCTCGCTCCTGACGCGGGCGAGGTCTCAAGCCAGGCCCTTCGTCGTGGCCCGGGACGTGACCTTGCCAATGGTGACAGGTACGACGACGGATGATTCGGGCGATTCGCGCCGTAAGCGGATGGGGATTACGGGTACACGCCCGGGACGCGGAGCGTCAGTCAATCGGGTCGCCCATCGAGATCGACGGAGGGCCCAGTGTATCCTGTGGTCGTCATGGATCGACTCGAGACGATGAACGTGGGCCTCGGGCGCACGTCGCTGGTGGTGGCGGCCAGCGACGGCCCGGGTGGATAGGCACGACCGGGGACCCTGCCGCACCTGGCCACTCAGCGCTGACCGTGACGATTCCCTCACCCGGCTGACGCTGCGCCGATGCGCGCGAGAGACATCCTGACGTGGACGTCTTCCTCGCCGGCGGCATCTTCCTCATCGCCTACGCCCTGATCGCGTCGGAGCGGTTCGACCGAACCCTGGTCGCGCTGCTCGGCGGCCTGCTCGTCGTGGCCCTCGGGATCATCGATCAGGAAGAGGCGTTCGGCGCGATCGACTTCAACGTCATCTTCCTGCTGGCCGGGATGATGATCCTCGCGGGCGGCCTGGCGAAGACCGGCTTCTTCGAGTTCGTCGCGGGGCACGCCATCCACCTGTCGCGCGGCGAGCCGTTCCGCCTGCTCATCCTCCTGGCCGTGCTCACGGCAGCCCTGGCGGCCCTGCTCGACAACGTGACCACGGTCGTCCTGCTCACGCCGGTCACGCTGTCGATCGCACGGACGCTCAAGGTCACGCCCTTTCCCTATCTCATCAGCCAGATCTTCGCCTCGAACATCGGCGGCACCGCGACCCTCATCGGCGACCCGCCGAACATCCTCATCGGCTCGGCGGCCGGGCTCGACTTCGTCGACTTCCTGGTCAACCTGACGCCCGTGGTGCTGGTGATCATGGTCGCCTTCCTCGGGCTCATGTGGCTGGCGTTCGGCCGGTCGATGGCGGACGATGCCGACCGCCTCGACATCCTGGCCAGGATCGATCCCGCCGCGGCGATCACCGATCGGCCGCTGATGCTCCGGGCGCTCGCCGTGCTCGGCCTGACGATCGTGGGCTTCCTGCTCCACTCGGCGCTCGGTCTCGAGGCAGCGACCATCGCGCTGCTCGGGGCGACCGTCCTGATGATCGTCGGCCGGCTGGACCCCCACGAGGCGCTGCGCGACATCGAGTGGAACACCCTGTTCTTCTTCGTCGGGCTGTTCATGCTGATCGAGGCGGTGGTCCACGTCGGGATCGTGGGCGGCATCGCCGACACCCTGGCCGAGGCGGCCGGCGGGAACCTGACCGTGGCGACGATGGGCATCCTGTGGTTCTCCGCCCTGGCCTCGGCGATCGTCGACAACATCCCGTACACGGCGACCGCCATCCCGATCGTCCAGCGACTGACCGAGGACGGCCTCCAGGCGGGACCGCTGTGGTGGTCGCTGGCGCTTGGCGCCTGCCTTGGCGGCAACCTGACGATCGTCGGGGCGTCGGCCAACATCGTCGTCGCCAACCTCGCCGCGCGCGATGGCCACCCGATCACGTTCGTGCAGTTCTTCCGCTACGGGCTGGGTGTCGTCGTTGCTTCTCTCTTGATTTCGACCGCCTACCTCTGGATCCGCTACCTGGGGTGACGACATGGACGACGACGGAGAGCCGATGGGACGCGGTCAGCTCCATCGACGGGCGGCGGAGGCACGGGCCCTTCACGACGCGGCGTTCGCAATCGCCATCTTCACCGGAATCGTGCTCGTCAACGGGATCCTGGCGATCCTCCTGATCGAGTTGTTCCAGGTCATCGGCTGGTGGGAGGCACGCGCGTCCGAGACGACACGTGACGCGCCGGCGCAGCTGTCCGGCCGATGTCGCGCTGATGCGGCGTTCGGAGCCTGACACTGGTGGCCCGGGGAGCGGTACGAGTCCGCCGACCCGGGCGCGAGACCGTCGCTCTGTCGAATTGGTCTGGCCCTTCGACAACCACCCCCGCGCGGTGCGCAGCGAAGGTGGTACCGCATATCGGATTCGAACCGATGATCTCCGCCTTGAGAGGGCGGTGTCCTGGGCCTCTAGACGAATGCGGCGCGGTCAGCGCGGGAGAACGGATGTCGCCCGGCCGGGTCGGCATGATAGCAGCGGCGCGTCGCAGCCATCAAACGCGGCGTGGCCGCCCCGCGGCGTGCGCGCGACATGCGATACGCCACGTTGGATGGCGCTACGCGACGTGCTGGCGAGTTACGTGCGCGGCGTGGGTGATGACGCCACCACGGCGGGCATCGGGGCCCGGATCCCGGTTCGGAAGCTCGTAACGCCACGCCGGGTGGCACACGGCGACAACGCGACCGGCCGCCGGCAGCCCTACAGTCGATTCGTCTCGAGGAACCCGCGGACCGCGTCGGCCACCTGCTGGAAGCTCGTCTCGCCGAGCACGAGGCCGTAGTGCGAGTGGGCGCCGAAGGGCTCATACGTGGCGCCCAGCCAGTCGGCCAGGCGCTCGGAATCGGCCATCGGCACGGTCCGGTCCAGGCCCCCGCCGACGACCAGGATCGGCAGCCCATCGAGACCCCGGCGGTCGACCGGGACGCCAGACAGCATCTGCCGACGTGCGGCGCCGGCCTCGTGCGGCTTCTGGCCGAGCAGGTGTTGGATCCGCAGGACATCGTGCAGCGTGAGATCGCGATCGTCGCGAAGCCGCCGCTCGGGCAGTGTCTCCCATCCGATCAGTGCCCGGCCGTAGGCGTCGGGGATGTCGCGCAGCTCGTGCTGCCGGGCCGGCGCGCGCAGCTCGCGCGGGAGCTCGGCGCTCAGCAGGACCAGACCGGCCACGGGCATCCGTTCGGCAGCCTTGAGCGCCAGGAGCCCGCCCATCCCGTGCCCGACCACGACGACACCGTTGCCGAATCGCTCGAGGGCTGCAACGACGTCCTCCGTGTACGTGTCGAACGACAGGGTCGCCGGGTCGGCCGTCTGCGACCAGTGATGGTTCCGCAGGTTGAGCGCGTGGCCCTCCCAGCCTCGCGTCGCGAAGTAGCCGAGGTACCGCTCCCACGTCCACGACCCGCCGAGCTCACCATGGACGAACAGCAGCGGCTTGCGGCGGGAGCGCCGCTCCGGCAGCCACGATTCGATGTAGAGCCCTCGTTCGCCGAGCTCGATCTCGTCCTTCCGGATCGGGCGGCCGCCAGGCTGCGGCAGCTGGGCATGGTTGAGGATCTGCTCGGGAGTCGGGGGCATCGGGCTCACCATTCGTGAGGATTGATGACGAGGCCGGACAGGGCCTTCGGGTAGAAGTAGGTCGACTTCTGCGGCATCACGTCGCCATCCGCGTGCGACCGCGGTGATCGAGGCCACCGGCGTCGGCTCGAGGAGGAACGCGGCGTCGGCACCTCCGGCACCGGAATCAACGGTCTCGATCGCCCCCGCGGCCGACTTCGTGTACTCGATGGCGCCGCCGGCGACGGCTTCGTCGTCGATCCCGGCGAGCCGGGCGATCGCCGCCCCGAGCAACGTCACGTCGAGACCGCGGACGGCCGCGCCGCCGGCCGGCAGCAGCGGCTCGAACGCCGCCGCGGCGGGCGGTCAGGATCGACCCGCCGACGCGCGTCCAGAGCCCGAAGCGCCCGGTGCCGCCGGTCGCCTGGCCGATCGCTCCGAACACCTCGCGCAGCTCCTTCGCTGGCACGCCGCGCCGAACCTCGAACAGCTCGTCGAGTCGACCCAGCAGCGCCGTGACGCCGTCATTGCCCAGGCCGCGCACGATCCGATGCGTCGGCAGGACCGTCAGGGCCTGGTTGGCCACGTCGAGGAACAGCGTCAGCAGGTAGTCGAACGGCGGATCCTCCTCGCACGACCGCGACATCCGCCGTTCGTCGCGATAGCGCAGCGCCGTCTCGTAGCGATGATGGCCGTCGGCGATCGTCACCGGTTCGTCGGACGCCGCGGCCAGCAGCGGGGCGACCGCTCCGGCGGACTCACCGTCGGCCGGCACGGCCCACAGCCGGTGCCGCACGCCATCGTCGTCGACGAGGTCGAGATCCGGCCTCCCGGCGCGGATCTCGTCGAGGATCCGGGCGCCCGTTCCGTGCCGGTCGTCGTACAACACGACCACCGGGCTGGTGTTGACCCCGGTCGCACGGAGCAGCTTGTAGCGGTCCTCGCGCGGCCCGGCGAGCGTCCGCTCGTGCGGCAGCACGCCCGACCCCGGCCCGGCCGGCTCGAGCCGAAGTCGCGCGAAGAACCCGACCTGGGTGCGCGACGTGTCCGTTCCGGGGACCGCGCAGGCCTGTTCGTAGACGTAGATCGACGGATGCGGATCCTTGTGGAGCGTGCCGTCGGACCGCCAGCCGGCGAGCGTCCTCGCGGCCCGCCGATACCGATCGTCGGGCTGATCGCCGGCCTCCGCGCCGGGCAGGTCCAGCCGGACGATGTTGGCCGGGTGGCGCGCCAGCAATCGATCCCGCTCCGCGGGGCCGATGACATCGTATGGCGGGGCGATCACGCAGGCCGGATCGCCGATCGTCGAGACGTTGTATCGAAGCGCCCGGAACGGGCGGATCTCGGGCACGGACCCCCTCGGGATGGCGGCGCACTGGCCGGCGGCTCACGGGACCCCAGCATCGTACGATAGCCGTCGACCTGACGCCCCTCGACCGTGCAACTTTCGCCTGATCCGAGGCGTCCATGGTGCGACCAAGCCCGACCCGACCGTCAGGGGGGAACTTCGTGCGCCGTCGTCTGAGCCGTCCGGGTGCCCAGCCGCGGCCGTGGCGCGCGTCGGGCCGGATCTCGCGACGCTCGTGGCGGCTCCTCGCCCTGTTCGGAGTGGTGCTCGGGATGCTCGGTCCGCTGGCAACCGGCGCGGCCGCGGCGAACCTCCCCACGGTCGAGGCACACGCCCTGCTGGCCGGCAACGCCCGGATCGGCTCCTGGATGGCCATCCAGGTCCACCTCGTCAACGACGGCCCGGCCGTGACCGGCGAGCTCCGGCTGGCGGGCGGGACGCAGGGCCAGACACGGTTCGGCACGACGGTCGACCTGCCCACCCAGTCCGACAAGCGATACCTGCTCTATGCCCAGCCGCCGGCGTTCGGGAGCGAACTCGAGGTGGTCCTCGCCGACGGCGATCGGAAGATCGCGAGTACCAAGGTCAAGTTCACGATTCACGACGCGACGCAGCTCATGGTCGCGGTCGTGGCGGAGCACCCGGACGCGATCGTCGGCAACCTCGGCCTGCTCCCGAATCAGAATCAGCTCGCGCCGCTGGTCATGAGCGTCACGCCCGAGGATCTGCCCGAGCGCGTCGAGGCCTGGGGCGCGCTCGACCGCGTCGTCTGGCAGGACGTCGACGCCGACCGCCTCAGCCCGGCCCAGCTGGAGGCGCTTCGCGGCTGGGTCGCCGGGGGCGGCCGGCTCGTCATCGCCGGCGGGACGGCCGGCCCCAAGGTGCTCGGGGCCTTCCCCGACACGCTGCTGCCGTATCGACCGGTCACGACGATGGACATCCCGGCAGCATCGTTGGGCGGCATCCTTGGCGGCTTGCCGAAGGACGCGACCATGCTGCCCGGGCTCTCCGGGGTGCTGATCGACGGACGCACGCTCGCGGAGGTCGGCGGCCGCGTCGTGGCCGCCGAGCGTGGCTACGGGTCCGGCCAGGTCACCCTGCTGGGCTTCGACCCGACGGCCAGCTGGATCGTGGATTCCAAGGCGGCGCAGGGGCTGTGGCGCCGGCTCCTCCCGGCCCGGACGTCGAGCGGGCTGAGCTTCGCGGACGATTCGATGCTGGTCAGCGCGGTGTCGCAGCTCCCGTCGCTGGCGCTGCCGCCCGTCGGGGGACTGATCGTCCTGCTGGCGGCCTACATCCTGCTCATCGGCCCGGTCAACTACCTGGTCCTGCGACGTCTCGACCGGCGTGAGTGGGCGTGGCTGACCATGCCGATCCTGGTCGTGGTCTTCACCGTGGGCGCCTACGGGTTCGGGACCGCACTGCGCGGGAACGACGTGATCGTCAACGAGGTGGCCATCGTGCGTGGCGCGACGGGCGCCACGGAAGGGGCCGGCCAGATCTACCTGGGCATCTTTTCGCCATCCCGCGGCCAGTACCAGCTCCAGGTGCCGGGCGGCGCGCTGCTGTCGTCGCCGATCAACGGCGACGTGTTCGGCGGGACGGGCGCGGCCGGCCAGCTCGACGTCCTCCAGGGAGATCCGGCGCGGGTACGCAACCTCGATGTCGGGTTCGGGTCCTTGCGGACGATCCGCGCGGAGAGCGAAGTCACGGTCCCGCTCGTCGAGTCGGACCTGCGTCTCGAGGATGGCCGTCTGAAGGGCACCGTCACGAATGCCTCGACCGAGATCCTCCAGGACGCAGCGGTGGTCCTGGGTGGCAACGTCGCCCTCCTGAAGGACCTGGCGCCGGGCGCGGTAGCCACCGTCGACGCGCCGATCCAGAACAACCTGTTCGGCCAGTCGCTGTCGGACAAGGTGGTCGGCCAGATCTTCTTCCCGAACGGCACGTCAACCGATTCGAGCGACCTCTACGCACGCCACTCGATGGTCGACCAGCTGACGTACGACCCGATGTTCGGCTCGACCGGGATGCTCGACAGCGAAGGGCCCGTCGTGCTCGCCTGGAGCACCGGCGACTTGCTGCGCGTGGACGTCGAGCAGGAGCAGCCCCGGCGTCTCGGCAACGTCCTCTACTACCTGCCGGCGCGCATGGCCGTCCGCGGGACCACGACCTTCCGATCGGGCCTGATCCGGTCGAGCGTGGTCGCGACCGACGCCGCCTTCTTCAACAAGGACCCCTTCTCCATGAACTTCGGGCGCGGGACGGCGACGGTCGCCTACCGGCCGACCAGCTTCGAGGGCACGCTGGACGTGACCGAGGTGGCGATCGGCCTCAACTTCGGCGACACGGGGATCACCATTCCGGCGACCCCGGTCGACCCGCTGCCATCGATCCCGCCGCGCTGCCCGAACCCGCCGACCGCGGACTGCGCCCCAGCCGTCCTCGACGGCCTGCCCGAGGTCGAGGTGTTCGACGTCGCCGGCCAGGACTGGAAGCGGCTCCCCCACCTGTCGCCCGGTCCTCGCTACAGCCTCCGCGACCCCGCCCGGTACGTCGATCCATCGTCGGGGACCGTGCTCGTCCGGTACGTCAACGACCGCCAGGACAACGTCGGCTTCAGCGTCGACCTGTCGATCACGGGGACCGTGCAATGACGGCCATCGTCCGAACGGAGGGCCTGGTCAAGCGATACGACCGGACACTGGCCGTCGCCGGGATCGACCTGCAGATCGAACCGGGTGAGATCTTCGGCCTCGTCGGCCCCAACGGCGCTGGCAAGACGACCACGCTGCGGATGCTGGCGACCCTCCTGCATCCGTCGTCGGGCGATGCGGAGATCGACGGCTGGTCGGTGACCCGGAACCCCGACCAGGTCCGGCGCGTCCTCGGCTTCATGCCCGACAGGTTCGGCGTCTACGACGACATGAAGGTCTGGGAGTATCTCGACTTCTTCGCGCGCTGCTACGGGCTGCCGGCCGCCGCCCGGCGCCGGATGATCGGCGACCTGCTCGAACTGGTCGACCTCGGGCCGCGTCGCGACGACTACGTCCAGACCCTGTCACGCGGCATGGAGCAGCGGCTGTGCCTGGCCCACGCCCTCGTCCACGATCCGAAGGTGCTGCTCCTCGACGAGCCCGCATCCGGCCTCGACCCGCGCGCCCGGGTCGAGCTGCGCGAACTCCTCCGCGAATTGCGCAACCTTGGCAAGACGATCGTCATCAGCAGCCACATCCTGCCCGAGCTCGAGGAGCTGTGCTCGAGCGTCGCGATCGTCGACCATGGCAAGGTCCTGGCCCAGGGCCGCGTGGCCGACATCGAACGACGGCTTCGCCTTGGGTCCGTCCTGCGCGTCCGGGTGCTTGCCGATGGCGAGGCACTCGAGGCCGCCCGGGTCCGCCTCGCCGGCGATCCGGACGTGGCCTCCGCGACCATCCTCGACGACGGCACCATCGAGCTGGGGTTCCGGGGCGACGATGCCGCGACCGCCCGGCTGCTGGCCGAGTCCGTCGCCGCCGGCCTGCCGATCGTCAGCTTCGCCCGGGCCGCCAGCGACCTCGAGGAGCTGTTCCTGCAGGTCACCGCCCCCGACCGACAGCCGCTCGAGGCGGCATAGCGGATGGTCATGACCGACGCGACACTCCCCACGGTGCGACGTCCTCGCTGGCGCCGGCCGCTGGCCGGCCTGAGGCGGACCGGCGGCGGGATCGCGGCGGTCGGCGTCAAGGAGCTGCGCGGCCGGATGCGAGGCCGCCGGGCGTTCGTGATCCTGACCATCTACCTGCTGGTCCTGGGCGGCTTCGCCTGGATGGTCGAGCTGATCCTCGAACGCAACATCTCGTCCGGGTTCGGATCGTCGACATACGCCGGGGCCTCGATCGGACAGGGCATCTTCGCCGCCCTGCTCATGCTCGAGACGCTCCAGGTCGCGTTCCTGGCCCCCGCTGCGACGGCCGGCGCGATCAGCCTGGAACGCGAGAAGCAGACACTGGAACTCCTGGTCGTGACCCCGATCTCGTCGATCGCGATCGTCCTGGGCAAGCTCCTGAGTGCGCTCGTCTACGTGTGGCTGCTGATCGCGGCCTCGATCCCGTTGACCGCGGTGGTGTTCGTCTACGGCGGCGTGGCCCCCGACGACGTCCTGCGCGGCTACCTCGTCCTCGTCGTCACGGCGCTCGGCCTCGGCTCGTTCGGGCTGTTCTGCTCCAGCCTGGTCAAGCGGACCCAGGCGGCGACAGCGATCACGATCTTCGGCGTCCTCGTCATCTCGATCGGATCGGTCTTCGTGCTCGCCTTCTGGGGCGCGATGACGACCCACGACAGCAACGACGGCAGCGGCTCGGTGAGGGGCAGCGCGCCCCAGGAGATCGGCTATCTCAACCCGTTCCTCGCCCAGGTCGACGTCCTGTGCGGGACCGAGACCTCGTTCGGTGGCTGGTGCAGCCTGGAGTCGTCGCTCCTGCCCAACCAGAACGGCGTCGTCTTCGTCAACGGCGGTGCCAGCGGCCCGATCATCGGCCCGGCTGCGCCGATCCCGATCACGCGGAACGCGGTCCCCCTGGGACAGGGGATCGCCAATGACGTCGCCGTGCCGCCCGACGTGGCCCCGTTCGGCATCGTCCGCGACGGCCTTTGGCCCCGGAGCGTCATCTCGTGGCTGATCCTGTCGGTGGTGTTCCTGGCCCTGTCGGTTCAGTTCGTGGCGCCGACGCGCCGATGGCGCCTGCTCGGCCGGCGCCGGCGTCGAACGGACGTCGCATGAGACCAGACGCGCCGGCACGGCTGGTCTCGCGGTTCCGCCGCTCCGGGTCGGCGCCGGTGACGATCGCGCCCGATCCGTTGGGACGGCTGGCCGGCCCGCTCGACCCCGAGCTGCTCCAGCTGCGGGGCGCGTTGCTGCCGCACCGGAGGCGGCTGTGGCTCCGGCGCCTGGTCCGGCGGACCTGGCTGGCGCTGGCGCTGGTCGCGGTTGCCGAGCTTGCGCTGTGGACCCTCGCGCGATTCGTGCCCCTGGCCTCCGCGCCGCTGATCGCGGCGGTGATCCCGCTCGCCGGTCTCGCCGGCTGGCTGGTCGTCGGCGTCCGCGCACGGCCGGCCCTCGGCGAAGCGGCCCTGGCGCTCGACGTCGAGGGCCGGCTCGGCGACCGGGTCACCAGCGCGCTCGAGCTCGCGGTCGGGTTCCCCGAATCCGCCGCACCCGGATCGGACCCGGTCGACAACGTCGCGGAGGCGGCGGACGTCGTGATGACGGACGTGGACCGCTTCATCCGGCGCCAGCGGCGGGATGCTTTGGCTGCCGTGCGCGCCGCGCCGACGAGCCTCTTCGGGCCCCGCCTGTCGCGGCGGCCGGCCGCGGCCACCCTGATCGCGGTCCTGCTGCTCGGCCCGGTCCTTCTCGTCCCGAACCCGCAGGACGCGGTGATCGCCCAGCAACAACAGATCCGCGAGACGGCCGAGCGGCAGGCGGAGCGCATCGACCAGGTGGCCCAGGACCTGGAAGCGAAGGGACAGGACGCCAACGACCCGAGGACGAGGCTCGCCGAGGAGCTGCGCGACCTCGCCCTTCGGCTGCGCGACCATCCCGACCAGCTGGACGCCAACCTCGCGCAGCTCGGCGCCGTCGAGGACCAGGTTCGAGCCCAGACTGACCCCGCCAATGAGCAGCGAGCGTCGGCGCTGACGTCGCTCAGCCGCTCGCTCTCGCAGACGGCCACCGGCAAGCCCGACGCCAACCGCGACGGCGACCCGAAGACGACCAGCGACGACCTGAAGCAACTGGCCGATACCCTCGACAGCCTCACACCCGGGCAGCAACGCGATCTCGCCCAGCAACTGGCGGGGCTCGAGGCAACCGCCTCGCAGGCCGACGGCGCCTCCGGGACGGCCCTGCGCGACGCCGCCCAGAGCCTTGCCCAGGGCGATACGGCGGGTGCCAGGGCGGCGCTCGACCGGCTTGGGCAATCGCTCACGGGCGCGCAGCAACGGATCGCGACCGGGCGCGACCTCGCCAGCGCCGCGTCACGACTCCAGGATGCCCGGCGCTCCCTCGCGGACGCGGGGCAGACGGCCCAGGCCCAGGGGCAGGGTCAGGCGCAGCCGAGCCCGGGTGCGAGCGGTCAGCAGCAGGGCCAGGGCCAGGGCCAGGGGCAGCAAAGCCCGGGCGCGAGCGGTCAGGGGCAAGGGCAGGGGCAGGGGCAGGGTCAGGGCCAGGGGCAGGGGCAGGGGCAGGGTCAGGGCCAGGGGCAGGGCCAGGGGCAGGGCGCCATCGGCGGTGGTGGCTCGAACGCCCGGTCCCTGGGCAGCGGCATCGGCGGCTCGGGCCGTCCCGCGGGACCCACCAACCCGAACCGGCCCGCCCAGCTCGGCGCCGACCTGTCGTCGATCTACGCGCCGTTCGACCGGCTCGGCAAGCCCGGCGATCCTTCCTACGTGGCCGGCACCGGCGGCGACGGCCAGACGCAGCAGGGCAACCAGACGGGCTCGGGTTCCAACAGCGGCGCGCTCACCCCGTACGAGCGGGTCTATGCGGACTTCCTGCGTTACGCGCAGACCTCGCTCGATCGGGGCTACATCCCGCTGTCGATCAAGGACTACGTCAAGAACTACTTCAGCTCACTCGATCCGTCCAATTGACCCGGAGGCATCCATGACCGCATCGAGCTCGACAGACCAGGCGACGACCCAGCTGGCGCCCGAAGCCTTCGCCGAACGCGCCCAGGCCATCGAGCGCGAGGTCGGCCGCGTGATCGTCGGCCAGGCGGCGCTCGTCCGGCAGACCCTCACCGGCCTGCTGGCCAACAGCCACGTGCTGCTCGAGGGCGTGCCCGGCCTGGGCAAGACGATGCTGGTGCGCACGATCGCGGACGTCATCGATTGCGCCTTCAACCGGATCCAGTTCACGCCCGACCTGATGCCGGCCGACATCACCGGGACGAACATCCTCATCGAGGAGGGCGGCCAGCGCGTCTTCCGCTTCCAGCCGGGACCCGTCTTCGCGAACCTCGTGCTCGCCGACGAGATCAACCGCGCGACCCCCAAGACCCAGTCCAGCCTCCTCGAGGCGATGCAGGAGCACCAGGTCACCGTCGCCCGGCAGCGGTTCCCGCTCGAGGCACCGTTCTTCGTCCTGGCAACCCAGAACCCGCTCGAGATGGAGGGCACGTATCCCCTCCCCGAGGCCCAGCTCGATCGTTTCCTGTTCAAGGTGATGGTCCCCTTCCCGTCCGAGGAGGACCTGGTCTCGATCATGGACCGCACGACCGGCAACGAGGTCGTGACGCCGGGCAAGGTGTGCACCGGCGCGGAGATCGTCGAGATGCAGCGGCTGGCCCGGGCGGTGCCGATCGCCCCACACGTGACCGCCTACGCGGTCAGCGTCCTGGCGGCCACGCACCCGGATCAGCCGAGGGCGCCGGGGCTCGTTCGCGACTACGTCCGCTACGGCGGCTCGCCCCGCGGGGCCCAGGCACTCGTGACCGGCGGCAAGATCTATGCCCTGCTCGACGGCCGCTTCAACGTCTCCATCGACGACATCCGGGCGGTTGCCCTGCCGTCGCTTCGGCACCGGATCATCCTCAACTTCGAGGGCGAGGCGGAGGGAATCACGAGCGAGGCCGTGATCCGCTCGATCCTCGAGGCGGTCGTCGCGCCGACCGTCGAGTAGCCGGCGCCACGACCCGCCGAGGACGGCCATGGACGGTCCGCTGACGCCCCCGAGCGACGCGCCCGCGGCCGGCCGGTCGATCGCGCGCGAGCGCCAGGCGTTCCTGCCGAACGACGTCGATTCGACCGTCTTCGACGAGGCCTTCCTGCGGCAGCTCGAACGCCTGCTGGTCCTGATGCGCTCGCCGGTCCGTGGCGGGCTCAAGGGCGGTCGTCGCAGCGTCAAGCGCGGCCAGTCGGTCGAGTTCGCAGACTACCGCGACTACACGCTCGGCGACGACCTCCGCCAGCTCGACTGGAACGTCTACGCGCGTCTCGAGCGGCTGTTCGTCAAGCTCTTCATCGAGGAGGAGGACGTCACCGTCACGTTGCTGGTCGATGCCTCGGCGTCGATGACGGCCGGCCGACCGGCCAAGCTGCTGTTCGCCAAGCGGGCGGCCGCGGCCCTCGGCTACATCGGGCTCGCGAGCGAGGACCGGGTCACGGTCAGCGCCCTCACCGGCCGCACGTCGCGGCGACGTGCGGCGATGCGCGGCTCCGGGCGGGTCTTCCGGCTGCTCGCCGACCTGTCGGCCGTCGAGCCGTCCGAGGGGCCGACCGACCTGCTGGCCGCCGCCCGGCACGCCGCCGCGCAGCTCCACGGCAAGGGCGTCGTGATCCTGCTGTCCGATCTGCTGGATCCGTCGGCCGACCGCGTCATCCGCGAGCTCGCCGCGACCGGTTCGGAGTTGATCGTGCTCCACGTCCTCTCGCCCGAGGAGCTCGAACCGCAACTGGAGGGCGACCTGCGGCTGGTCGACGTCGAGACCGGCCAGGGCGTCGACGTGACCGTCGACCTGCCGACGCTCGACGCGTACCGGGCTCGGCTGGCCGCCTGGAAGGCCGGGTTCGCCGATCTTGCCGCGAAGCGGCGGGCAAGCTACGTGGACCTGCCGTCCGACGCGAACCTGGCCGACCTGATGTTCAACGAATTGCGCCGCCGGCGCGTGCTGGGATAGCGCGATGCCGTTCAGCAGCCCGCTCGCACTGCTCGGCCTGCTGTTCCTGCCGGCCGTCCTGGCCATGTACCTGCTCAAGCTGCGGCGAGACGAGGCGGTCGTCCCGTCCACCTTGTTGTGGACCCGACTGGTGGCCGACGTCGAAGCCAACGCGCCATGGCAGCGGCTGCGTCGGAACCTCCTGCTGCTGCTCCAGTTGCTGCTCGTGGGGATCCTGGCGCTGCTCGCGGCCCGTCCGTTCCTCGAGCGGCCGGCCGGGCTGGCCCGCGACGTGGTCGTGGTCCTGGACACGTCCGCCAGCATGGCCGCCACGGACGTGACGCCATCGCGGCTCGAGGCCGCCAAGGCAGCGGCGCTCGACGCGCTTCGAGACCTGCCGACCGGCGGCCGGGTGAGCGTGATCGCCGCCGACCGGACGGCACGGATCGTGGTCAACGAGACGACCGACCTCGGGCGCGTCCGACAGGCGCTGGCGGAAATCCAGCCGAGCCACGCGAGCGGGAACCTGGGCGATGCCCTGGAGCTTGCCGGCAAGCTCGCGGCGCGGTCGGGCGATGCGCAGATCCTGGTCGGAACGGACGGGGCGCTGGCGACGCCACCGACCGGCACGATCCCGGCGCCGATCAAGGTCCTGGCCGTCGGTCGCTCGCATCGGAACCAGGCCATCGTCGCGCTGTCCGTCCGGACGTCGCCGTCGGCGGTCACCCGATCGGTGTTCATCAGCATCGCCAACCTCGATCTCGACTATGCGCAGCGGCGGATCGAGCTCCGAGGCCCGGGCGGCCTGATCGAGGTCCGCGACGTCTCGCTCGACCCGCAGGCGCGATCCGACGTCGTGATCGACGACGTGCCGGCCGACATCGGGACGCTCGAGGTCCGGCTCGTCGGGTCGGACCCATCGGCGACCGGGGCACCAGACGACCTGGCCACCGACGACACCGCCTGGGCGGTCGTGCCGCCCGATCAGCGACGGCTCGTCCTGCTCGTCGGGAACGGCGATCCGTACCTCGAGACGGCGCTCAGCTATCTCCCCAACGTCGAGCTCTTTGGCGTGACCCCGGCCGAGTACGGGCCAAGGACCGAGCGGCAGGACGGACGCCCGTGGGACCTGGTGATCTTCGAGGACTCACTGCCGGCGACGCTCCCGCAGACCCCGATCCTGGCCATCGCCCCGTCGAGCTCGAGCGCGCTCGGCGACGTGGCCGGCACGATCAAGGACCCGGGGATCGGGTCGTTGAGCCCGGACGAGCCGATCCTACGCTATGTCGACCTGTCGACGACCCACATCGCCGAGGCCGCGCGGCTCACGCTTCCCGATTGGGCGCGGACAATCATCCCGGGCCCGGGCGGCGCGCCGCTCCTCTACACCGGCGTCCGGGCCGGCCTGCCGACCGCGGTCCTGGCCTTCGATCCGCGCCACTCCGACCTGCCGCTCCAGGTCGCCTTTCCGGTCCTGCTGGCCAACCTGACCGGCGAGCTGATGGGCGGCTCGGCGGCACCGTCCGAAGCCGTCCAGCCGGGCACCCCGGTCAGCCTGGCGATCCCGGCCGACGCGACCGGCCTCGCCGTGACGCGACCCGACGGCTCGGTCGTCGAGCTGGTTCCCCAGGGCGCCGAATCACGATCACTGACCTTCACCGGCACGGACCTGCTGGGGATCTACACGGTGACGCCGCACCTGGCAGCGGGCTCGGCGTCAAGTGCGACGCCGTCGGTCGCCCCGCCATCGCAATCCGCCATCGTGCCCTCCGCCGGCCCGAGCGGAGCGGCGTCCCCGTCGCGGGCGCCGGTCGACCCGAACGCCCCGCTGCGCTTCGCGGTCGACCTGTTCGACGTCAACGAGTCGACGATCTCGCCCGGCTCGGCCGCGGCGATCGAGGCACTCGGGCGATCGCCGGCCGCTTCGCCGGCGCCGTCCGGCACGACCGGCGGTGGGTCGGCGGCGGCCATCGAACGGCCGACGGCTCGTGAGGAACTGTGGGTGCCGATCGTGCTGATCGTCCTGGTCGCGTTGTGCGTCGAATGGGCGGTCTACCAGCGCGACGCCATCGTCCGCGTGCGACGCGGCCTGGCCGCCCGATTCGGGCGGGCGACGGACGGAAGCGCGTGATGGGGATCACGCTCGGTACTCCGCTCGCGTTGCTCCTGCTCGTCCCCGTCCTTGCCTTGACCCTCGGTATCCACCTCGCGTCTCGCCGCCATCTGGGATCGCGGCGCCGGCGGGTCGCGCTCCTGGTGCGGACGGCACTGCTCACGGTCCTGGTCCTGGCACTCGCCGGGCTCCAGGTGGTCCTGCCGGTCGACCGGCTGGCCACGGTCTTCGTCGTCGACCTGTCGGATTCCATCGGGAATGCCGGCCGCCAGGACGCGGTCGCGTTCCTGCGCGAGAGTCTCGCCGACAAGCCGGACGGTGACGTCGCCGGGATTGTCGCGTTCGGCAAGCAGGCGCTCGTCGAGCGGCTGCCGTCGGACGTGAACGAGCTCGACCGGATCGCGTCGGTCCCGGTCAAGTCGGCGACCGACATCGGCGCCGCCCTGCGACTGGCCACGGCCCTCTTCCCAGACGGGACGCAGAAGCGGATCGTGCTGCTCTCCGACGGCAACGACACGACCGGCGGCGGGCAGGCCGAGGCGGCGCTCGCCGCGTCGCAGGGTGTCGTGATCGAGACGCGCCGGATCGGGCCCGGATCGATCGACGAGGTGCTGGTCGAGCGGCTCACGACCCCGTCGACGGCCAACCTCGGCGAGTCGATCGAGGCCGTCGCCACGATTCGGTCGACGGTCGCCCAGCCGGCGACGGTGCGGCTCTTCGCGGACGGTGCGCTGGTCAAGACGCAGCCGGTCGACCTCAAGGCCGGCGCCACGACCGTGACCTTCGAGGTGACGCCGACCGAGGCCGGGTTCCATACCTTCCGGGTCGTCGTCGAAGCGGCTCGCGACACGTTCAGCCAGAACGACCGCGCCGATTCGAACACCATCGTCAAGGGCGCACCGCGGACGCTCGTGCTCGCCGGCGACGACAAGGTCGCGGCCGAGCTCGTCGCGGCGCTCGAGAGCCAGCGCGAGACCGTGGACAGCATCGTGCCCGAGGCGCTGCCGACCGACTTCGCCAGCCTCGCCGGCTACGACAGCGTCGTCATGGTCGACGTGCCGAGACTCCGCCTGAGCGACCGCCAGTTGACGGCGCTCCAGGTGTACGTGCGCGATCTCGGCAAGGGCCTGGTCATGATCGGCGGGCCGGAGAGCTATGGCGCCGGCGGCTACCAGAAGACGCCGATCGAGGAGGCGTTGCCCGTCGACATGGGCGTCCGCGACCGGCAGAAGGAGCCCGACGTGGCCCTCGTCGTGGTCATCGACCAGTCGGGCTCGATGGCGGCCTGCCACTGCAACTCGTTCAACGTCGGCGGCAACCGGACGGGGATCGCCGGCGTTCGCAAGGTCGACATCGGCAAGGAGGCGATCCTGCGGGCGGCCGCGGCGCTGACCGCGCGCGACGAGATCGGCGTCGTCGGACTTCAACGAGGCGGCGCACTGGGTCGTGCACACCCAGCCGCTCGGGGACATCACCGACCTCCAGGGCCAGATCGCGGGGATCGAGCCCGACGGCCAGACCAACATCTTCGCCGGGCTCGACCAGGCGGTGCAATCGCTGGAGACGGCGACCGCAACGCGACGCCACATCATCCTGCTGACGGACGGCTGGTCCACGTCGGGGCAATACGACCAGATCCTCGCCAGGATGAAGGCCGACGGGATCACGCTCTCGACGGTCGGCGCCGGTGGCGGCGCCAATCCGTTCCTCGAGCAGCTGGCGACGCAGGGCGGCGGCCGCTACTACGCGGCGGCGAACCCGGCCAGCATCCCGGACATCTTCCTCAAGGAAACGCAACAGGTGTCCGGGCAGCAGATCGTCGAGGAACCCTTCTTCCCGATCCAGACCTCGTCATCGCCGATCCTGCGCGGGCTCGACCAGGGGCTGCCCCGGCTCCTCGGCTACAACGGGACCACGATCAAGCCGGCGGCGCAGGGCGTGCTGGTCACCGCGCGCGACGACCCGTTGCTCGCCCAATGGCAGTACGGGCTTGGGCGCTCGGTGGCGTGGACCTC
Organism: uncultured Chloroflexia bacterium; assembly: GCA_963806175.1. Classification (GTDB taxonomy): domain Bacteria; phylum Chloroflexota; class Limnocylindria; order Limnocylindrales; family CSP1-4; genus SPCO01. The sequence continues at coordinate 543,643 of CAWDXA010000011.1, read as the reverse complement.
GGACTCGACCGGACGCTGGGCCAGGAACTGGATCGGCTGGTCGGGCTTCAACCGCTTCTTCAGCCAGCTCGTGGCCTGGACCTTCCCGGGCGAGGAATCCGGGGGGATCGAGGCGGCGTTCGAATCGAATGGCGACACGACCGGGCTGCACGTCCAGAGCGTCGGGCCTGACGGCTCGCCGCGTGATTTCTATTCGACCAGCGCGGTGGTGGTAGGCCCGGACCTGGAGCCGCGGAACGTGAACCTGGTCCAGACCGGGCCCGGTGTGTATGACGCGCCGCTCGGCGAGATCGATCCGGGGGCCTACGCGGTGAGGATCACCCAGTCGAAGCCGGGCGCCTCGCCGCTCGGCAGGACCCTCGGTCTCGTGGCCCAGACACCGGCCGAGTACCGGGTCCTCGGTGCCAACGAGCCGTATCTCGCATCCCTTCGCGAGGCAACGGGCGGCCATCCCGTGCTGAGTGCCCTGGATCCCTGGCGGCACGACCTGACCGCCACGAGCCAGTTCACGGAGCTCTGGCCGTGGTTGCTCGTGCTCGCCCTCCTGCTCTGGCCGATCGACGTTGCGCTGCGCAGGATCTCGGTGGGGCGCCGCGAGCTTGTCGCGGCGCGCGACTGGCTGCGCGGCACCGGTCGCCGGCGTCGGGCCACGGCGCCACGCACCGCCGCCGGCGCCAGCCTGCTGGCGACCCGCGGCCGAGCCGGCGGCGAGGCGGCCAGGGCGGCGCTCGTCGCCCGATTCCCCGAACCCGAGGTCCCGGCTGCAGGCTCAGGGCCGCCCGAGGCACCCGGTCCGGCCGAGCCGCCCGGGCGGGCAGAGGCGGCTACGACAGACCCGGCGCCGGCGCCCGGGGCAGCCGCCACGGAGGGCGTCGACACGCTCGCCCATCTCCGCGAAGCCAGGCGTCGCAGCCGCGAGCGCTGACGCCGTCCGATCGGTCGTGTCCGGCCCGGGCTCGGCGCCCCGAGCAGTGGTAGCCTTCCGCCCGATGTCCCCCCTGCTTCGAGCCGTCGGCGGCCTGTTGCTGAGCGCGTTCGTCCTCGCCGGTTGCGGCACCGTCGAGACGACGCCGGCCGAACCCAGCCCAGCGGACTTCGGCGGGATCATCTCCGAGTTCGCCAAGCGTGGCGTCGTCGCCACCCACGTGGTCTCCGGCGATGCCGGCTGTACCGACGCCGTCCTGATCCCGACCGCGATCAGCTTTGACGCGACGGGGGTCGACCAGGCCGCAACGGTCAAGGTCTACCTCTACATCTTCAACAACCGGGCGGCGTACGAGCGCCTGCGACCGACCATCGACACCTGCGCCCGCAACTTCGTGACCGACCCCGAGAGCTACCAATCGATCGACCAGTCGCCGTTCGTCCTCGCCGGCCAGGGCCCGTGGGGCTCCGGGTTCGAACAAGCCCTGCGCGACGGCCTGGCAGTGGCCGCGGGCTCCGGCGGGTAGTTCGCACCAACCCGGCGGGTAGTTCGCGACGGCGCGGGAGGTGGCTCGTCTTCCGGGTCGATCCCGAGGTCGTTCGAGCTACGCGGAACGATCCTCCGGACCAGGCCCGACGGCGGCCGCTGTCGGGCGCGCGATCTCCGTCCCGGCGAGCCACGCAGTGATCATCCCGTGTTGCCGGCGCTCGATGCCGTACATCACGAACCGACCATCGGCCACGGTCCGATACGAGCGAACCAGCCCGGCATCCTCGAGCAGATGGAGCTGCCGAGTCGTCGCGGGTCGACTCAGGCCAAGCTCCTGGGCCAAGACCGAGGGGCGCCGGGCGCGCATCGCAAGGAGCGCGATGATCCGGCGGCGTGTCGGATCCGCGAGCAGCTCGATCCCTTGACCATTGCGTCGTGGCATGTCGTCCAAGGTCCGATGATGCCCCGGCAGGCTCCACGCCCGATCAATCGGAGCTTCCGTCGGGCTTACGCGGCAGGGAGGTCCAGGTCCGCTCGATCATTCCGCATGGTTGGAACGATCGCGGAATCGACGCTGCGTGAGGGGTCCTGTCCTCGGGCGGCAAGGACCTGGGTGCGCCGCGCGATGCTGCGTGCGCGGGCCGCTGGACGGCGGGGACGTCTGGACGCGCCGGCGCCCGGGCCGGGGTCGACCCGGAACCCTAGACGACGCGCAGCCCCAGGATCTTCCGAGCGATGACGAGCCGCTGGATCTGGCTGGTGCCCTCGCCGATCTCGGTCAGCTTGGCGTCGCGGAAGAATCGTTCCACGGGGTACTCGGACACGTAGCCGTAGCCGCCGTGGACCTGGATGGCGTGGTTCGTTGCTCGCGAGCTGACCTCCGACGCAAACAGCTTGGCCTGCGCGGCAGCAAGGCCGAAGTCGCGGCCCTGGTCCTTGAGCCAGGCGGCACGCCAGACCATCTGGCGCGCGGCTTCGATCTCGGTCGCCATGTCGGCAACCATGAACGCGACGCCCTGGAACGACCCGATCGGGCGCCCGAACTGCTCGCGGGTCTGGGCGTACGGGATCGAGGCGTCGAGCGCGGCCTGCGCCAGTCCGACCGCCAGTGCGCCGATGCTGATCCGGCCGCCGTCGAGGATCCGCAGGAACAGCTTGAAACCGTCGCCGCGCTCGCCGAGGATGTTGGCGGCCGGGACCCGCGCGCCGACGAAGACCAGCTCCCCGGTCGCCGATGCGTGGAGCCCGAGCTTCTCCTCGAGCCGCCCGACCGAGAACCCCGGCGTGTCCGCCGGCACGATGAAGGCGCTGATCTCGGGCGCGCCGTCGAGCCGCTCGCCGGTCCGGGCAGTCACCACGTACGTGCCCGCCTGGCCGGCGTTGGTGATGAACCGCTTGCCGCCGTCGAGCACCCAGCTGCCGCCCTCCGGACCTTCCTCGAACCGGGCGACCGTCCGCGTGCCGCCCGAGTCGCTGCCGGCTCCCGGCTCCGTCAACCCGTACGCGCCGATGACCTTGCCCGATGCCATCGGGACCAGGTATTGCTGCCGCTGCTCGGGCGTGCCGGCCAGGTGCAGCGGGCCGCATCCCAGGCTGGTGTGGGCCGCCACGATCAGCCCCAGCGAACCCCAGACCCGCCCGATCTCCTCGATGGCGATCGCGTAGGCGAGGGTGTCGAGCCCGGCACCGCCTTCATCCTCGGGGATCGGGATGCCGAGCCAGCCGAGCTCGCCGATCCGGCGAACCACGGCCGCCGGGAATCGACGCTCGCGCTCGTGCGCGTCGACCAGCGCGGCGACCTCGCCGAGCATGAAGTCGCGAACCGTCTCGCGCAGGAGTTGGTGCTCAGGGGGGAGGTCGAAGTCCATGCCCGGAGCCTACACCGCGACAGCGGCTCGCCGCCGCCGGTGCTAGCCTGTCGGCATGTCCGAGCCCCAGCTGTCGGTCGCGGCGGATCCCAGGTCGTCGTCCCAGCCACCGGCCGTCAGTGGACCATCGAACCTCCGGCGCGACCTGCTGCTCCGGCTGCGGGTGGACGGCCCGAGCACGCCCGACCAGCTCGCGGCGCGGCTTGGGGCGAGCCGGACCGGCGTCCTCCAGCAACTGCGGGCGCTCGAGACGGCCCACCTTGTCAGCCGGCAGACGATCCGGCACGGCGTCGGCCGGCCGCGTCACCTGTACGACATCACCGCCGACGCGCAGGACCTCTTTCCGTCCGGCTACGAGGGCCTCGCAGCCGGGTTGCTCGCGGCGATCGAGGCCGTCGGCGGGAACGACCTGCTCGAGCAGGTCTTCGCCGCGCGCTGTCGTCAACTCGGTGCGAGAGTCCGGGAGGACATGGCCGCCCGGGTCGCCGACGACGCCCCGCTGCTCGACCGCGTGCAGGAGCTGGCGGTGATCCAGACCGCCAACGGCTACCTGGCGGGAGCCGTCGTCAATTTCGACGGGACGATCCGGCTCCAGGAGCACAACTGCGCGATCTACCACATCGCCGCGGGCTCGCCGGCCGCGTGCCAGGCGGAGCTCGAGCTGTTCAGCGACGTACTTGGCGCCGACGTCGCGCGGGAGCAGCACATCACAGCGGGCGATCGCTGCTGCTCGTATCGAATCAGCGCGCGCCCCAGCTGACGCTGGCACCGCGCGACCCGGCCTACGCCTCCTCGCGCTCCACGACGCCGCGCGACGCCGGCGCCAGGCGAGGCGCCGGCACATCCGAGACGTTCGGCACGAACGACGCGGCCAACGCCGTTGCGGCCGCCAGCTCCTGGTCGGCCACGGACAGGATCCCGAGCCGGCCCAACTGCGCCATCTCGTCACGGATGTAGGTCTTGAGCATCTCGGGGCCGTCGGTGTTGATCGTGAACCGGACCTCGTTGCGCCGGAACGTGTCGAAGATCCAGCGGAACTCCTCCCAGCCGGACACCACCCGCGTGTTGAGGTTCGACGTGGGGCAGATCTCGAGGACGATGCCGCGCTCGCGGATCATGCTCATCGCCCGCGGGTCATAGGCCGCCTTCACGCCGTGGCCGATACGGTCAGGCTCGAGCAGCTCCACGACCCGGGCCACCTCCTCGACCGGGCCGGATTCGCCGGTGTGGACGGTGAGCCCGAGCCCGAACTGGCGGGCCCGACGGAAGACGCGCCGGTAGTCGGCCACCCGGAAGGTCGATGATTCGGGGCCGGCGATGTCGACCCCGACCACGCCCCGGTCACGCCAGCCGATGGCCTTCTCGACGATGATCTCGTTGAGCTCGTACGGGAATGCCCGATCGAGGCAGAAGATCAGCCCGGGCTTGACCGGGTACTCGAGGGTCGCGCGGTCCATGCCGCGCACGGCGGCCGCGATGATGTGGTCGAGGTCCTGTTCGCCGCCCCGGTTCCGCTTCATCGGGTTGAAGCGGAGCTCCATGGTCGTCACGTTGTTCTTTCGATAGGCGCCGCCGACGACCTCGTAGACGGCACGCTCCACCGCGATCGGCGAGCTCTGGATCAGCTCGGTCCAGTGGAACAGCTGGAGGTAGCCGTCGAAGCTGTGGCTGCGCTTCTCGGAGACCGTGATCGTGTCGCGGAACTCCCAGTAATCGCGCGTCGGGAGCTTGATGCCCTGGGCGTGGGCGATGCTCCACATGATCGCCGGGGTGACCGCACCGCCAAGGTGGCAGTGGAGCTCTGCGAGCGGGATCTTGCGCGAGAGCTGTCGAACCATCGTTCGCAGCATACCGGACCCGACTCAGCCCGGCGGGGTGAGGCTGAGGCAGACGGTGGATCCGATCGGGTTCGTGGTGTCGTCGACGCGCAGCTGATTGGCAGCCGAGGGCACCGGGGGCTCCCCTGCCGGGGCGACCAGGATCAGCCCGGGCACGTCGCCGGCCGCGGTCAGGAGTGGCTGCGCGTCCGATTGGTTGAACTCGAACAGGACGTGCGCAGCCACGATCGGCGGAGGCGCCCCGACCGGCCCGGCCAGGCCGATGACGCCCGACAGCGCGTCGACGCGGACTCCGTCACACGGCACCCTGTCGCGCGGCGGGATGCCCGTGCCGGTTGCCTGTCCGGCGTGCAGGAGCCGGATCGCGACCGACCGAGGATCGCCCGCGAGTGGCCCGGGCGGGCCCACCACGACGCCCGTTGCGCCGGCATACCGGGCGAAGCCGCGTGCCGCCAGCAGCATCGACGGCAGCTCGCGGACCGGCCCCGGCCGGAGCTCGATGTGCCAGCTGCGGTCGTGACGCCCGGTCGAATCCGTCCAGGCCACCGACAATCGGTAGACGCCCGGCGTCCAGGCGCCGCCGTCCGGCGATCGATAGAGGACGTGGGCCGTCTGTCGGTTCGACGTCTCGTCGTCGCCGACCCGTGCCGGCTCAGCGGGGAGTGGCCCGGGTGCCAGGCGGAGAATCGTCGACGCCCGCACGACCGACCCCGCCGGGAGGATGACGCCCAGCCCGGTCGCTTCCGGTGCGAAGACCGCGCTGACGTGCGAGCGCGGCGCCCGGCCGGTCGCCGGATCGACGTCCAGCCAGGCGCCGCTGTCGGTCAGCGGCGGCCCGGCGTCGGCTGGCAACGGGATCGAGGCCCCGCCCGTGGTCAGGAACGCACCGATCGGCAGGCTCGGCAGCGCACCGCCTGCCGGGTCGACGAGACCGGCCAGCCAGGCTGGAGGCTCGGCGCCGTCCGGCACGATCTCGAATCGATTCGGCAGGGTGAACCCGAAACGGCGGATCGCGCCGTCGACGAGGACATCGATCCGGTAGCGACCCGCGGCCCAGTTCTGGACGGAGCCGTCGCCCCCGACGACCCGGTACAGGAAGCCGCCACGCGACGGGCTGGCCTCGATGGCCTGCGTGTCGATCCACTCGAGCCGGTCGGGGTGTTCGAGCCAGACCCGGGCGTCGATCGGGGTGTGCGACGGCGGGAAGGTGATCCCGATCGCGACCACCGTCTGGTCGTTGGGCTCGATGTCGACCGACGGCACGCCGCGAGCGGCGGGGACGAGTCCGTTCCAGACATCCTCATAGTGCAGGTCGCCGACGGGCGCGAGGAGGGAGGCCGGGCCGGAGACGATCGCCCGGATCCCCCAGCTGTCGTGTGGCCGGATGGCGGCCCGGACCGCATCCCAGGTGGCGAACGACGCGGTATTGACCGGCTGGACGATCCGGGGCACCGCCGGAGCGGGTGGTGACGGTGCCGCCGAGCTGATGGGTGGCGTCGTCGCGGATGTCGACGACGTCCCGAAGGCGACCCCCTGCCCGCCGTCGGCCGGTTCTCCGCCGGCGGTCCACGGCTTGACCACCGCGGCGACCAGCCCGATGACCACCGCGAGCGCGCCGATGAGCACGGGGTCCACCCATCTCCGCCTCGGACCGAGCTTGACCGGCTCGAACTCGACGCTCACGGGCGACGCGGCAGGTTCAGCCCGCGAGCGGGACGACCCGGCCCTCCGCGTCGAGCGTGGCCTGGCGACGGAGCCGCTTGAGCTCGGCGCCCGGCACCTGGTCCCTGGCGTGATAGCTGGAGCGGACGAGCGGTCCGGACTCGACGTGCCTGAAGCCCAGGGAGAGGGCCTCGGCCTTCATCTCGGCGAACTCGTCGGGGTGGTAGTAGCGCTCGAGTGGGAGGTGCTGGAGCGACGGTCGCAGGTACTGGCCGATCGTCAGGATGTCGCAGTCGACCTCGCGCAGGGCAGCGAACGCCTCGCGCAGCTCGTCGCGCTCCTCGCCGAGACCGACCATCAGCGAGCTCTTGGTGTGGACCGCGTAGCCGGTCTCGTTGGCCATCGCCTTGGCGTCGCGCAGGACGCCGAGGGTCCGATCCCAGCGAGCGCGCTTTCGGACCGGCTTCTGGAGCCGCCGGACGGTCTCGAGGTTATGGTTGAGGATGTCGGGCCGGGCGTCCATGACGGTCCGGAGCGGCGCGGTCTCGCCGTTGAAGTCCGGGATGAGGACCTCGATCCCCATCCCCGGCGAAGTGGCGCGAACCTGCCGGATCGTTTCCGCGAAGACGGTCGCGCCACCGTCGGGCAGGTCGTCGCGAGCGACACTCGTGATCACCACGTGCTCGAGGCCGAGGCCGCTGAGCGCCTCGGCCACGCGCCGCGGCTCGTCGTCGTCGAACCAGGTGGGCCGGCCGGTCTTGACCGCGCAGAAGCCGCAGGCCCGGGTACAGGTATCGCCCAGGATCATGATCGTCGCGGTGCGCTGGTCCCAGCACTCCCCGATGTTCGGGCAGTTGGCCTCTTCGCAGACGGTGTTCAGGCCGAGGCCGCGGAGCAGCCCCTTGAGGTCGTGGTAGTTCTCACCGGATGGCATCCTGGCCCGGATCCAGTCGGGATGGCGGCGCATCGGCGTGACCGAGCCACCCATGGCGATGGTCTCCGGGACGACCGGCCCGTGGTGACCGCCCGTTCCAGGCGGGTTGAACATGGGGAGGTCGCGGGCCATGGCGTGGAGTGTACGACGGGTCGGTGGTCGAGGCCGCCGGGTCAGTAGACCGACGCGTCCGGCCCGATCGCCTCGAGCGAGCCCTTGATTGCCCGCAGGAAGTCGGCCGCGCCCGCGCCGTCGTTGGCCCGGTGGTCGATCGCCAGGACCACGTTCATCATGGGCCGGATCGCGATCACGTCGCCGTCGGCCGTCTCGCGAACCACGGCGCGCTTGGTGATCGCCTCCATGGTCAGGATCGCGACCTCAGGGACATTGATGATCGGCATCGTCAGGTTCGACCCGAACCAGCCGGTGTTGTCGATCGTGAAGGTGCTCCCACCGTAGTCGTCCAGCCGGAGCTTGCCGGCCCTCGCGCGCGCCGCCACGTCGGCGATCGCACGGTTGAGCCCGCTGATCGAGAGCTGGTCCACGTCGCGCACGACCGGCACCAGGAGGCCGTCGTCGACGGCCACGGCGACACCCATGTGGATGTGCCGCTTGGCGACCAGCCCCGCATCCGTCCAGTGGGCGTTGAAGGTCGGGAACCGGCGGAGCGCCTCGACCGCGGCCTTGATCACGAACGGGACGTAGCTGAGCGAAATGCCCTCACGTGCCTGGTAGTCACGCTTGGCGGCCTCCCGGGCGCGAACGAGCGCGCTGGCATCGACCTCCATGTGGACGTAGGCGTGCGGGGCGGCGAGGGCCCGGGTCATCTGCGCGGCGATCCCCTGGCGCATCCGCGTCATGGGGACGAGCACCTCGTCGGCACCGTCAGGGAAGACGACGGGCGTGCCGGCCTTGGCCGGCGCGGCGACGCGCCGGGCGAGGCTGTGCCGGGGTCGAGAGCGCGGCGGCCGGCGAGGCCGCCACGGCCGACGGGCGCCGTCCCGGTGCGGATGGCTTCGACGAGCCTGAGCACGTCCTCGCGCGTGATCCGGCCGCCGCCGCCCGTGCCGACCACCTGGGCGGCCGACAGCTCGTGCTCGCGGAGCAGCCGCCGGACGGCCGGCGTCATGCGGGCGTCGGGATCGGCGTTGGCAGGCGGCACGGCGGTGGCGGCCGTCGCGGCCAGGTCGTGGAGGGAACGCTCGTCCGACCCGGCCGGTCCGTGCGCGACGGGAGCAGGCGCCGGAGCCGGAGCCGTGGCCGTGGCTGCCGCTGAGCCGTTCGAGTTCGACGGCGCAACCGCCTGCCCGCCGTCGTCCGCGGTCTCGATCACCGCGATCTCGGCATTGTTCGGGACCGTGGCGCCTTCTTCGGCCAGGATCTCCCGCAGGATGCCCTCGAAGGGCGACGGAACCTCGGCGTTGACCTTGTCGGTGATGACCTCGACGAGCGGCTCGTACTTGTCGACGTGATCGCCCGGCTGCTTCAGCCACTTCCCGATCGTCCCCTCGGCGACGCTCTCGCCGAGCTGGGGCATCGTCACCTTGGCCACGTTCGCATGTCCTCCGCTGGCGGCCGGCCCGGAGCCGGGGCGCTGGGGTCGTTGAGTCAGGCGATAGTGTCGCCCATCTTGCCAGCCGGTGCGCGGGCGTGGGCGAGCGCGGCCGGATCGGGTATTCCCTGCCAGTCGAATGCGGGTCGTTCGAACCAGCGAAATGACCTGCATGATCCGTGCCTCGTCAGCGAGCCGTCCGGGCCAGCTCGATCCGCCAGACCGGCCGATCGCCGAGCCGGCGCGCCCACGAGGACCGCGTCCGGCGGAGGTCGTCGGCGGTCGCCGGGCGCATCGAGCGAGCTCGAACCCGACGCCGGTCCAGGCCGCCGCGATGCCCGGCCTCGGCGTCGAGATCGAGACGGAGGCCAGACCCGTCGATGGCGTCCGACGGCATGGCCGACACCAGGATCTCGACGCGTCCTCTGGGCGCGACGACCGACGCAATCCCGCGAAGGACCGCACCGGATCCAGCCCGAGGACGCCCCGCAGCAGCGACCCCCACGGCATCGTGACGGTGACCAGCGACGCGACGCCGACCAGCGGGCCCGGCAGGGCCTCGGCGGCTTCCACGAGGAACCAGGCGTTCACGAGGCGTTGTGCGGCGCGACCCTGCGCGGCGCGCCGCGACGACTCGGCCATCGCGGCGGCGCTCGCGTCGATGCCGATCACGAGGCCGTCCGGCTCCGCGGCCGCCCGTGCAAGGACCGCCCGGCCGTTGCCGGTCCCGACATCGACGACCACCCGGTCGGCCCGGGCGATCAACTGGTTGAGTTAGCCGACGTCGACCTCGACGACGCGCCGGCCGATGACCTGTCGCATGGCGGTCAGTCTAGCGTCGGCGCGATCGGTTGCTCGTCGGCTCGAACCGGGGCGCCAACCGCGCCATCGAGGACCAGCCATGCGCCGAGCCCGCCGGCCACCGCCAGGAGCCCGGCGAACGCGAAGAACGCCGCGGCTCCGAGACCGCCGTAGACGATGCCTGCGATCAGCCCGCCGAAGGCGCTCCCCAGCGCCGCCGTGGCGGCCTGACCCATGGTCTGACCGGTCGCCTGGAGCGGCTCCGGCAACAGGCGCGCCACGATCAGCACGCGCGCGCCGGCCAGGGCGCCGAACCCGATCGCCCGTGACGACTCGGGTGGCATTGATCGCGAGCGGGGTGGCGAGCACGCCCCATGACAGGATGCACAGGCCGTACGCCGCCAGGGTCAGCACGACGAGCCACCGGATCCCGATCCGCCGGCCCGCCCAGCCGACGAGCATGAGACCCGGGATCTCGGCGAACGAGGCGATCCCATACGTCAAGGCGACGTCCGACGGCTTCCCGCCGAGCTCCACGATCCGGATCGGCAGGAAGACCATCGAGCCCTGCAGGCCGGTGTAGGCGAGCGTGAGGACGGCGAGCACGGCCAGGAACCGGGGCTGCACTGACAGCACCCGGCTGATGGAGCCGAACCGGCCGGCCGCCAGATCGCCACCCTCGCGTCCGGCGATCGCTCGGATCCGGGGGTCGCGCGTCCGGTCGGGCACCCATCGAAGCAGGACCAGCAGGGACACGGACCAAACGAGGGCGACGAACGGCACGGCGTCGTACCCGGCCGCGTCGTAGAGGAACCCGGCGACGATCACGCCGACGGCGAACGACAGGCTGGCCAGGGCCCGGAGCGGTCCGTACTGCCGTTCGGGCGCGGACAGGGCGTTGACGGCGAGCGCGTCCCCGAGGGACAGGAACAGGATCGGCAGCACCGAGAAGAGCGCCATCGTGAACGCGAAGACGGGCAGCGGGACCGGCAGCATCACGACCAGTGACGATCCGATCGCGAGGCCGAGTCCGAGCCGGAAGGCGTAGGCCCGGCCGACGAGGACGTCCGCAAGGTGGCCCCACGCCGGAACCATGACCGCAGCCGCCAGCGCCGACAGCGCCGACAGCAGGCCGATCGTGACCGTGTCGAGTCCACGCGAGCGCAGGATCACCACGATGAACGGCGCGACGGCCGCGACCCAGGCGCCGCTCGCGAGGAACAGCAGTCGAAGGGTCCACGGCGCGCGGCCGGTCGTGACGGTGTTCATGCGGTGGCAAGCCTAGTCGCCGCCGGGCAGGACGGATCGGTCACCGGGTTGACGACCGGCGGGCGACGGGATCGATCAGGCTCTGCCCTCGTGCCGGAGTCCAGCCCCTGCGAGGCAAAGTAGGTTGATGACTCGGCAATCGCAGGTCTGCGCACCGGAAGCTGAATGGCCGTTGCCGGGGGGGACGAGGACAGCGCCACGGCCGCCGAGCTGACGGCGCGCCACGCCGTGCTTCGATCTGGGGCGTAGGCGTGCAGGGTCGGGCGGTGCGGCGCATGGCCTCGACGTCGTGCATCACGAGATCGAGCAGAACCCCGAGACCGATGTCACGCGAGGACAGTCGCTCGCGGGCCCAACGGCCGGTGGCCATCTTCGGCCCATCGGCCTTCTGCGGAACACAGCCTCCGTCGACCCTGACGAGCGCTCCGTCAGCGGGTTCCGGTGATCAGCCGCTCGCGGTCGAACATCGGGGCCACGAGGCGCCAGCCCGCCGCGTCGGCCACGAGGAGGACGACGCCGAAGGCGACCGCGAGCCCCGCCGTCGGGTGGATCACGTCGAACGACACGACCGAGGTCACCAGCACCAGGGGAAGGCTGCTGAGCGTGCTGAGCTGCCCGGCGACCCGGACGTCGCTCGACCGGGACGAGATCGCGATGCCGACCCAGATCGACCAGGCGGCGAGCAGTGGCGTGTAGACCACCTGCGCCACGAGGTCCGGCACCTGGAGGAGCGCGCCGGCGACGCCGGGCTTCGCGAACAGCTCGACGGCAACGAGGAAGACCGCGTAGACGGCGAAGGCAACGGCAAGCGACGGAATGAATACCGCGAGCGCCTTGCCGAGCACGAACTCCTCGCGGCGGATCGGCGTGGTCAGCGCCGGCTCGAGCGTGCCCTGCTGGCGCTCGCCGGCGACCGCGTAGGCGGCGAGCAGGGCGGGTGTCAGCACCGGGATGCCGAGCATGTAGAGCAGGACGTGCTCGTGGGCGAGCGAGCCGGCGGATTGCCGACGGCACGAGGAAGACCGCCACCAACGGCTGGATGAGGAAGATCAGCGGGAAGATCGCCATCGTCACGACGACGGATCGGCTGCGTCGGTACTCGCGCAGCTCCTTCCGGACGATCGCCCGGATCCGTCGCCAGCTCAGCGTCATCGGCCGACGGCCTCGGGGTCTTCGTCGATCAGCTCGAGGTAGACGTCCTCGAGGGAATGGTGCGATTCGCCGATCGACAGCACGTCGGCGTCCGCCGCCACCAGTGCCCGGGTCAGCGCGGGTGCGGCGAGCGACGGATCGGTGACGCCGAGGACGTACGACCCGGGGCCGTCCTGGCGCCAGCCCTCCACGCCCGGGAGCCCGGCAAAGACGCCGTCCGGCTGCGCGAGAGCGGTGATCGTCCGGACCGTGAGCGACCTGGCGAACAGGCGGTCGCGGAGCTCGTCAGGCCGGCCGATCGTCCGTAGGGTCGTGTTGAGGATCGCCACGCGGTCGCACAGGCGCTCGGCCTCCTCGAGCCGGTGCGTCGTCAGGAAGATCGTGACGCCGCGCTGGCGAAGCCCGTCGATCAGCTCGTGGACGTCGCGCGCCGCGACCGGATCGAGGCCCGACGTGGGCTCGTCGAGGAACAGCACCTGCGGGTCGCTGAGCAGCGCCCTCGCCAGGGCGACGCGCTGGCGGAGGCCCTTCGACAACGTGCCGCACAGGTCCTGCGCCCGATCGGTCAGCTTGACCGCGGCCAGGGCGCGATCGACGCGATCGTGCGCGTTCGGCAGCTCGTAGAGATCGGCGAAGCACTCGAGGTTCTCGAGGACGCTCAGCCGGAGGTACAGGCCGGGCGACTCGGGCATGACCGAGATGCGGCGGCGGATCTCCACGCCGTTCTCGGGCGTCGAGCGGGATGCCGGCGACCGTCGCCGAGCCCGAGGTCGGCGCCAGCAGCGTGCCGAGGGTTCGGACCGTCGTGGTCTTGCCCGCGCCGTTCGGGCCGAGGAACCCGAACACCTCGCCCTGCCCGACTTCGAACGAGACGTCGTCGAAGGCCATCCGGTCGCCGAACCGCTTGGAGAGGTGGCTGACCGAGACCGCGGGGCCGGCGCCCGTTCCGCGACGCGGCGGGTCCAGTCCGAGGTCGATCACCACCTCGTCAGCCTAGCTGAATTCGAGCCCCGGTTCGCAGTCGCGACCCCGGTCAGCGAGCGCCGACTGCCTCGCGCACCTCGTCGGGGAGCCAGAACCAGCGAAGTGACTCGAAGTCGTCGCCGACGAGCGGCGGCGCGGCCCGCCCCGGTGGCTCGCCCAGCGTCCCGACCGGATCGGCGAGGATCCGCTCCGCCTCCGCGAGATACCCGGCCAGCGCCTCCTCCCCCGCCCGGTGGCGATGCGCCGGGTACGTGATCCCATTCACGCCGAACCGCACGTCGTGCAGGAACAGCGTCGGCTCCGGTGCGCCGGCGGCGTGACGCCACATCCCGGTCGCAGGGTCGAAGCGATACCACGGCAGCAACCGCCAGCCTTCCCGGGCCACCATCGCCACCGCGCGGACGATGTAGTCGAAGACGGCTGGGCCGATGAAGTAGTTGAAGTTCACCCGGACCCAGCCCGGCTTGATCCCCTCGCAGCCGCGCGAGATCTCGCGCTCGAACGCGTGCGAGGTCTCGATGTCGATGCCGAGGAGGCGGTGGCCGTACGGGCCGGCACACGAGCAGCCGCCGCGCGACTGGATCCCGAACAGGTCGTTGAGGACGGCGACGACGAAGTTGTGGTGAAGGTATCGGCCGTCGTGGCGGACCGTGAACGACACGATCGAGAGCCGAGGGAGGGCCGGATTGCCCAGGATCCCGATCCCGGGCTCCACGGACCAGGCGGCCATCGCGCGCTGAATGAAGTCCTCCTCGCGGCGACGGATCGCGTCGACCCCGACCGCCTCCTTGAGGTGGAACACGAGCCCGGCCCGGATCGACTCGATGATCGCCGGCGTGCCGCCCTCTTCGCGGTGCTCCGGGTCGGTCAGGTAGGCGTGCTCCAGCTGGTTGACGTAGGCCACCGTGCCACCACCCGGCGAGTTCGGGACGCGATTGCGAAACAACTCGCGCCGGGCGACCAGGGCGCCGGGCGTCCCGGGTCCGCCGATGAACTTGTGGGGACTGAGGACGATCGCGTCCTTGTAGTCGAGCGCGGCCTGGCCATCCGCTGCCCCGCCCTCCGGACCGGCCCGATGCGGGTCCATCTCGATGTCGACGTACGGGCCGGCCGCCGCGAAATCCCAGAACGAGAGCGCGCCGTGGCGGTGCAGGAGCACCGAGATCGCCCGGGTGTCCGACAGGATGCCGGTCACGTTCGAGGCCGCCGAGAACGACCCGATCCGGAGCGAGCGTCCGTCGGTCTCCACCAGTGCCGCCTCGAGCCGGCCCAGGTCGATCCTCCCGTCGCGATCCTCGCCAATCGTGATCACGTCGGCGATCGACTCGCGCCACGGCAGCTCGTTGCTGTGGTGCTCGTACGGCCCGATGAACACGACCGGCCGCTCGTGCGCCGGGATCTGCGCCAGGAGGCCGTACCGGTCGTCGAGGGACGCCGGGATCCGGAGCTCGAGGACCCCGACCAGGAGATTGATCGCCCCGGTCATGCCGGATCCGGCGAAGACCACCGCGTGGTCGCGGGCATTGCCGCCCACCGCGTCGCGAATGATCGTCCTGGCGTCCTCGCGGAAGCGGCTGGTCTGAAGGCCCGTCCCCGACGATTCCGTGTGCGTGTTTGCGTACAGCGGCAGGACGGCTTCGCGAAGGTAGTCCTCGATGAACGTGAGCGCCCGGCCCGAAGCGGTGTAATCGGCATAGATGACGCGCCGGACGCCGAACGGACCGGCGACCGCCTCGTCGTCGCCGATGACCGAGGCCCGGATCAGCTCGATCAGGGCCTCGGGATCGGCGTGCGGTTCGTTCGGGACGGCAGGCACAGTCCACATGGTAGGGCCCGCGACCGGGCGTCGAGCCAACGTCCCGGACGGACCCCGCGCACCGAGTGTCGCACGCTACGCTCACACGCTCGGCCCGACTGGACCTGCGGTCCCATTGCCGCGATGATCATCGCCCATGCCTCGATATGCGACCTCCGTCTGCCCGTATTGCTCCGCCCCGCTGGACCCGCTGCCTGAGACGAACGAGCCTTGTCCCGTCTGCCGGCAGCCGATCCAGGTGCGGCTGGGGCCGGACGGGTACACCTACCTGCTGCGGGGACATGACCTGCCGGTACTGGAGCAAGCGTGGGCCGAGCACCACCAGCAGGTGTCCGAGCCACGCTCGCGGATCGTCCGCCTCCTTCCACGCTGGTCGTGGATCCTGGTCGCGCTCGCGACGGTCGTGCAGTTCGGCGTCGTGCTCGGTGTGGCCGTGCCCGTCGGCCGGACGGTCCTGTCGGGAACGCATGTCCCCGCCGCGACGGGTCTCCCGCGTGCAACGGGGGCGGTCGCAGCCGGGCGATCGCCCGCGTCATCGCCTCGGACCGTCGGGACGCCCTTGCCGGTCGCCGGCGGCGTGGCAAGCGGATCCGTTCCAACCTCGAAGCCGACTCCGAGGCCCACACCAGACACGAAACGTCCGGCGATCATCGCTCGCACCCCCGGCCGCAACGCCGTCAGCGTTCCGGCCGACAGCACGGTCAGGATCGTCTTCTCGGAACCGGTACGGAACGTATCGGATGCCACGATCCAGCTGGTCAACGTGCGGGGCGGGTGGCTCGTGCACTCGAAGGTGCGCTACGACGCTACGAAACGGACGGCCATCCTGACGCCGGATCTCCGGATGTACCCAAACACCGACTACGCCGTCACGATCCTCGCGGGGCTCACCGACCGGGCAGGCAATCGCCTGGTACCCACGAGCTGGAGCTTCCGCGTCGGGTCACGCTGAGAGTCGCGAGCGCCAACCGGCACGCCGCTCGCGCGACGGACGGAGGCCCTTCCTCCAGGGCGTACACTCTGCTCCCGGATGAGGCGCCATACGGAGTCCTCATCCCGTGATCCACGCTTGTCGGCGGACCGGCCGATCGGTCTCTCACGGCACTGGCTCGCCGCAATGCTTGGATCACTTGCGAGGCAGCCGTGTCCCTCCAGTCAGCCGCAGGAGTCGCCGTCCTCCCCGACGTGGCGACCATCCTCCCCGGCGATCAGGCCCTCGATCCGGTCGGCGGCGACCCGGTCGCGCGGCCCACCGAGTCGTTGCAGTCGCCGACCGGTGATCGCATCCGACTCCTCGCCGTCCTGGGCCGGGCGCGCCGTCAAGCCGCCGCGGCGATGCCCGCAAGTCCCGATTGGGAGGCAGCTGCCGCCGGGGTCGACGCCATCGAACTCGAGCTCGATGCGCTCGACGCAGATGCGGCGCCGCACGATGCTGCGTCTCGCTCAGACGGCGCGACAACAATCCTCGATTTCGGGCATGTCACCCTGCCCGACGCCGTCACGATCCAAGGTTCCGTTGGTGGGCGCGCCGATCGCGCCGAGGCCATGCTCCAGAAGATGCGCGACCTCGCCGGGCGGGCCGACACGCGCCAGGGTTGCATGCGCGAGCTCGATCGGCTTGCCACCCGGAACAGCTTCGTCGTTGAGGTTGGCTCGGCGGACCGGACCTTGGTCACGTTCTACGCGTGGGAGAATCGGCCGCCTGCCGTGCCGCTGTAGGACGGCCACGCTTCCGACAACCCTCCCCACACGGCGGGCTCCGACGTCAGGCCGAGAGTTGGACGATGCCGATGAGGTTGCCTTCGCTGTCCTTGAACCAGGCGGATCGAGTGGCTCCGAACGTCGCGATCATCGTCTCCCGGTCGAACGTGGGCATGTCATAGGCCTCGAACGCGACGCCGCGCGAGCGAAGCTCGGCGACCTCGGCCACGATGTCGTCCACCTGGAACCCGATCTGCGTATGGCTTCCCGACGCCTGCCCCGAGCTCGGGAAGACGAGAAAGCGGGTGCCCACGGCCGCTTCGTAGAAGACGCCCCGTGGCTGCACGTCAGCAGGCACGAAGCCCAGCGTCTCCTCGTAGAAGCGGCGGGCACGATCGAGATCGGCCGCAGGCAAGGTCGCGTGGGTGCGGGCGGACGAGAGCATGACGACGCCTCCATGTCGTTCGGTTACCCGCAGGCTTGTGCGGGCGATGGCTACGTGGGCACGGTACCTCCTGGCCCGACGAGGTGGAAGAGCTCGCTGGTCGGTCGGCGTGCGCCGAAATCACCAGGGGCAGTACGGCCGCCGCTTCCGACGATGTCGTATCGTCTCGTCCTGGTTCGATGGCGGAGGACGACGTGAACGTGCGGAGTGTCCTGACGGGATGGCTCGGACGACCCGAACCCAGGCGGGTCATCGTCCGCGAGTACGGCCGCGACAGCCTGCTCGTTTGGGCCAACCTGCTGCTGGCCCCGCTGTTCGCGGCGCTTGGACTTCGGGTGGGTCTCCAGTCCGAGGAGCAGATCGTCGCGAGAATCGAGGCTGATTCCGCCGAACTGCGCAGGCGTGGCTACCTCGTCGCCTCCGTCCAGACGTTCTCGCTGCCCGTGCTCGGCGCTCGCCGCCAGACGGCCAACTGGTACCGGGTCACCTTCGAGTGGTCCGCGTCATCGACATCCTGACGACCCGCAGTGAAGGTGCGTCAATGTCCGCGATACGGGGCACGCGCCCGGAATGTCATCGCCTTCCATGAGGTCGAGACGGCTGCCGCTCCCGGACTGCACTCCAGGATCGTCGCGCCGCCGCCCGCGATGCGGACGTCCCGGTCGCCGGCGGCCTCGCGGGCTTGGTCGAGCGCGGTCTCGATACCGTCGTTGACAAACTGGAAGGTGGTCCCGCCAGGTCGCTCCCAGGGCTCACGCGTCTCGTGCGTCAGGACGAAGACCGGCGTGTGGAACGGCGCCAGGATCTCTGCTTCGCCGTCGGAGAGCGGTCGCGGGTAACCCTTCGGTGATGGATCCGTTGTCATATCTGCCCTACAGGGGGATCGACATCCCAACGTCACTCAGTGTCCGCTAATGTCACTCGACGACAGCTGCAATTGTCAGACGTGTCGGGATCCAGCGATTACGTGGGGGGATTCGTGGACGCCTCCGCCATCGTTTACCGGCTCATGGCCCTTGCCCTCGTCGCGTTCTGGATCATCCAGATCGCGATCGCTGCTCGACAGCCGCCGGAATGGCGGCCACCAAGGGCCGACAGGTTTCCCATACGCATCTCGAGGAACGCCTATCTCGTGTCCGGAGTCCTCGGGATCATCGCTGGGCTGGCAGTGTTCGCCTACTCATTCGTCTTCTTCCGATAGCGCTGCCTGGCGCTGAGCGCTGAACGGATGCCGCCCGAAGGGCTGGCACGAGTCCAGCAGCTCGACCGGGGCGATGGGAACGCAACTTCAGTCAGTGTGCGCCAATGTCACCAGAGACTCGTCCCCCAGGAGGAGTCGGCAACGGGCTCAGCCGTGGCTCGGGTGCTTTAGCTCGACGCCGATCACGACGAGGTCATCGTCGCCTGTGTTCTCGATCGTATGTCTGGGCGTCGACGCCGCGAACAGGACCTTCGGCAGAACGAAGTCGGGGTTCGCCCGGGTGTCGACCATCGTCGCGCCCTGTTCGTCGCGGCGGATGAAGTGCGATCCGGAAACAGCGTACATGACGGTCGGAGCGAGATGGGTGTGCAGGGGAGTGACCTCGCCCGCGACGATGGTCGTCTCCAGCACCCTGACTTGATCGTTCTCGAAGATGACCTTGTGGTTGGCTGGGGCCACGACCGTCCCATCCAGCTCATCGAGCGTCATGCAGTGCTCCTCATCTTGTCTCCATCAAGCGATCGGTTATCGCGACGAGGCTACATGCGACTGCTGTTAGTCAGCGTGCGCCAATGTCACCCGAGATTGTCGAGCGCTTCCGGTGCCTTGCGTCCGGTGATCTGCTCGTAGAAGCCCGGGCCTGCGGTCATCGCCCATGTCTCGGCGATTCGGCCTGCCCGGACACTGTTGAACATCATCTCGTGCACAACGACGCGCGCTCCGGTCGGCTCCGCGTCCAGGTATGTGCCCGTATGTGTCGCCGTGACGGTGCAGTAACAGGCAACCGTGTCCTCATCAGCCACGATCCGGTGGATCTCCGTGTGCTTGTCCGGGAACGCCAGTCGGTGGAGCTCCATCGTCGGCCGCTCGTCCTCGAGCGTCGCAGAGCCTCCGTTGGGGCCGTATTCCCGCCAGTCGTCGGTGAGACAGGCAGCAAAGGCATCCTCATCGCCACGGTCATACGCCGCCCACGCGCGACGAAGCAGCTCGATATTCGACTGCGTCACTCGTCTGTCCTCCACGTCTGTCGCATGGCCACCCGGTCCGTGCCTTTGGGCAAGTATCTCCTCAGCCGCGCCCGGCCGCGCGTCTAGGCATGACACTCGCCGGTCAGTGAGTGTGCGCCGATGTACCTATAGGGCACGTCCTCGCTGAGTTCGAAGGCATCCGAACTTGTAAATCGCTGCGCCCGAGTGGGCGTTCCGACGGACGCGGCGAAGCCTTGGCACGTCCGACCGGTCAGCTACGCGGGGATGGCGGGAGGCAAGTTCTCCCAGACGTAGATCGTGACAGAGGCCCGCTGCACCGCGCCCAGCTCAACGACGAAGCTGTTCCGGGTCGCGAGCCGCTCGAGGTCGCGCATGAACCCTTGCCGAGTGGCGGCCCGGTCGGCGAGGTCGCGCATCTTCCGGCGCACCGCCTGAGCTCGATCGGCGTGGCCGACAATGGCGCCCTGGATCGTGACGGTATCGGGCAGGGTGACAGGCCCGAAGTCGAGGGTTGTCGTTGCGCCGCTTGAGCGCGGCGCAGCGTTGGGAAGAGCGGTGCCAGAGTCGAAGGCGTCGAGCTCGAGCTCAATCGCATCGACCGCCGCGGCTGCCGCCTCCCACTCGGGGCTAGCCGGCATCGCCGTGGCCATTCGCCGATGCGCCCGGCCGAAGACGGCAAGGAGCCGGGTCCGATCATCACCCGGCGACGGCACAGCCCTCGTCGCAGGCGCGACCGGGCGGGGGCGGATCGGAGCCTGCGAACGACCGGTCAGGAGGACGGGTGCGTAGGGCACGCGGGCGAGCCCGCTGCGAGGTGTTGGGACGGACACGGCAGCCCTCCGCATGAGACGAGCATTGCGGCCAGCCGCTGCCGTGAGAGAACCATCGGCTTAAGTAGCCGATACGCGTGGGTCACGGGATGGGGTTCCGCATGGCACCTCATCCGCGCGCAGAGTCTACGCCCAGGTAGCAAGTGGTTGGCCGAGCGTGGATCTGATGCGCTTGACCCTTCGGGATCGTCGGACGAGCGGCCGTCTCTCCATGTCTGACCGGCGCATGGTCACCGTGAGCGACGGGACGGCGTCGTCAATCAGCGTGATCGCGCTGGACCGCTCATCCTGGCGACTTCGGCCACCCTGGCGAGATGCGGGCCGAGCCCCGAGTAGGTGATCTCGGCCAGCTCCTCGAAGAGCGGCTCGTCGATCGTCGTGAAGTTGAAGCAGGACTTGCCCTGCATGCGGCGGCGCAAGGCGGGCGACATCGACACCAGGAGCTCCGGCGACGCGTAGACCGACATCAGGTGGAAGGCGACGTTGTGCTTGTTGCGGCGGATGCCGGCCACGTACCCCCAGGGTTTGCCCTCCATGCCCGGGGCCTCGAGCACGACGCCGTCGGGGCCGTCCTTGGTCGTCACGAGCCGATCGCGGAGCGGCTCCAGGATCTCGCGCAGCCGGCGATCGACGGCGTCGAAGTCCGGCGGTGTCCGCCCGGCTCGAGGCAAATCGACCGGCTGCACCTTCGGCACGGCGCGGTCAGTACGCGGCAAGGGTCCGGATCCCGTCGGCGATCTTGTCCGGGTTGACCATGAACCAGTCCTCCAGGACATGGTTGTAGGGCACCCCCGGCACCTCCGGCCCGGCGACTCGCGTGATCGGCCCATCGAGGTAGTCGAAGGCCTCCTCCGCGACGATCGCGGCGACCTCGGCGCCGTAGCCGCCGAACCGGTTGTCCTCGTAGACGACGAGGCACTTGCCGGTCTTGCGGACCGAGTCGAGCAGCGTCTCCGTGTCGAGCGGCCGGAGCGTGCGCAGGTCCACGACCTCGACGCTGATCCCCTCCTCCGCCACCCGGTCGGCGGCCTCGAGGGCGTAGTGCGCCATGAGCCCGTAGGCGACCACCGTGACCTGCGTCCCGGGACGGGTGATCGCGGCCTTGCCGAGCGGGACGACGTAGTCGGTGTCGGGGACGTCGCCGCGGACCGAGCGATACATCTTCTTGTGCTCGAAGAAGATCACCGGGTCGGGGTCGCGGATCGACGAGCGGAGCAGCCCCTTCGCATCGTGCGGCGTGGACGGCACGACGACCTTGAGCCCCGGCACGTGGGTGAAGAAGGCCTCGACCGACTGTGAGTGGTACAGCGCCCCATGGACGCCCCCGCCATACGGGGCCCGGATCGTCATTGGCACGCCATACCCGTTGTTCGATCGATAGCGCATCCGCGCGGCCTCGGACACGATCTGGTTGAACGCCGGGAAGATGAAGTCGGCGAACTGGATCTCGCACACCGGCCTCAGGCCGTTGACCGCCGCACCGATGGAGGTGCCCACGATCATCGACTCGGTCAGCGGCGTGTCGATGACCCGGTCGTCGCCGAACTCAGCCCACAGCCCGTCCGTCGCCAGGAAGACGCCGCCCTTCTTCCCGACGTCCTCGCCCAGGACGATCACCGATGGATCACGGCGCATCTCGTCGGCGAGGGTCTCGCGGATCGCGTCGATGAAGGTCTTCGATGCCATCAGCCGTGTACCTCGGGCGACGGCGCGACCGGCTCGTCGGCGTAGACGTAGCGCGTGGCCGTCGCCGGGTCGGGATCGGGCTGGGCCTCGGCGTAGTCGGTGGCGTCCTCGACCGCGGCCTTGATCTCGGCCGAGAGGCGAGCCTCGATCTCGTCGGTCAGGACGCCGGCCTCGCTGAGCTGCGTGCGGAAGCGCGGCAGCGCGTCGTGGCCACGCCCGGAGGCCAGGTCCTCGGCGGATCGATACTTGGTCTGCTGGTCGTCCGACGAATGGGCCGTCAGCCGGGTCACCTTGGCCTCGATGAGCGTCGGCCCATCACCGGCGCGCGCCCGTGCGACCGCGTCCCGGGCCGCGGCGTAGCAGGCCAGCACGTCCGCTCCGTCGACCACGATACCCGGGATGCCGTATCCCGAAGCCCGGTCGGCCACGTCGGCGACCGAGACCTCCATCGCCGCCGGCACGCTGATCGCGTAGCCGTTGTTCTCGACCACGAACACGAACGGCAGCTGGTGGATGGCCGCGAAGTTGAGCCCCTCGTGGACGTCGCCCTGGTTGGACGAGCCCTCGCCCATCGTGGTCATCGCCACCTGGCCGGTCCGGCGGATCTTGGCGGCGAGGGCGATCCCGACGGCGTGGAGGAGCTGGGTGGCCACCGGAGACGAGACCGACACGATGTTGTGCTCGTGGCTGCCGTAGTGGCCGGGCATCTGGCGCCCGCCCGACGACGGGTCGCCGGCCGTCGCGTACTGCGCCGTCATGATGTCGCGTGGGGTCATCCCGAACGTCAGGCAGGTGGCGATGGACCGGTAGAACGGGGCGATCCAGTCGTGGCCCTTCTGGAGCGGCCAGGCCATCCCCACCTGCGCGCCCTCGTGGCCCTGGCCGCTGATCACGAACGGGATCCGGCCCGCGCGGTTGAGGATCCACATCCGCTCGTCGACCGCGCGCGCGAGCGCGACCAGCCGGTACATCTCGACCAGGTCCGCGTCGGACAGGCCGTAGGGCTCGCCGAGCCTCGACTCGCGGCGCTTGGTCACGGCCATCGGACGATTCTGGCCTCCTGCTGCCACCGAGCGGCGCTCGGGACGTCGCTAGAAGTTGATGGACCGCCCGTCGACCGCCATGGCAGCCTCGCCGATGACCTCGGACAGCGTGGGGTGGGCGTGCGTCGCCGCGCCGATCTCCCACGGCGTGGCATCCAGCGTGAACCCGAGCGACGACTCGGCGATCAGGTCGGTCGCGTGCGGGCCGACGATGTGCACGCCGAGCGTGTCGTCGGTCTCGGCGTCGGCGATGACCTTGGCGAAGCCCTCGTACTCGCCGCCGATGATCGCCTTGGCGATCGCCTGGAAGGGCACCTTCCCGATCTTGACCTTGCGCCCGCGCTCGGCGCATTGCGCCTCGGTCAACCCGATCGAGGCGATTTCCGGCCGGCAGTAGGTCGCACGGGGCTGCTTCGTGTAGTCCATGTCGTGCACGTCGAGGTCGCCCGCGATGGTGTGCGCGGCGATGATCCCCTCGTGCGCGGCGGTGTGGGCCAGCCACAACCCCCCGATCGCGTCGCCGATCGCGTAGACGTGCGGCTCCCTGGTCCGCATCCGGCCGTTGACCTTGATCACGCCGCGATCGGTCTCGACCTTGGTCGTCTCGAGGCCGATCTCCTCGATGTTGGCGGCGCGCCCGGTGGCGACGAGCAGCAACTCGGCGCGGAGCTCGGCCGGCTCCTTGCCCTCGGGGCCGACCATCAGGCAGATCCCCTGCTCGTCCGAGGTCACCGACGTCGTGTCGAAGCGCGCCGAGGTCATCACGGTGATGCCGCGCTTGGCGAAGCTGCGCTCGACGACCTTGCTCACCTCGGAGTCCTCGAGCGGGACGATCTGGGGCAGGTACTCCAGCAGGGTGACCTTGACCCCGACGTCGTGGAACATGCTGGCGAACTCGACCCCGACGGCGCCCGCGCCGACGATGACGATGTCCTTCGGCAGCGAGTCCATCTTCAGGATGTCGTCGCTGGTCACGATCCGCTTGCCGTCCGGCTCGAGTCCCGGCAGGGACTTGACGCGGGAGCCGGTGGCCAGGATCACGTCGGTCGCGTTGAGGACGCGCTCGCCGCCGGCGCCGGGAGTGCCGTCCTCGCCGGGTTGGCTGACCCGGACCTTGCCGGGTCCGTCGAGCCTCCCACGACCGTCAATCCAGGTGACCTTGTTCTTGGTGATGAGCGTCTTGAGGCCGGTCCACATGCGCTTCACGACCGCGTCGCGGCGCGCGGCCATCGCCGCGTAGTCGATCACGGGCTCGCCGGGGAGGACCAGGCCGTAGTCCTTGGCGTGACGGACCCGGTCGGCGAACGCGGCGGATTCGAGGAGCGCCTTGGTCGGGATGCAGCCGCGGTGGAGACAGGTTCCGCCGAGCTTGTCCTGGTCGACGAGCGCGACCTTCAGTCCTAGCTGGGCGGCGCGGAACGCGGCCGTGTAGCCGCCGGTGCCGGCGCCGAGCACGACGAGATCGAAGTCATTGGAGGAACCGACGGCCATGGTCAGGGTGCCTCAATGGGCCACGTGCCGAACCGGCCGGGCTGATGGATCATCGCCCGCGATGGTACGCGCGGGGTCGCGCGACGCGCAACCGAGGGCCGTTCGGCAGGGCGGGCCGGCGGCTGATGCTAGACTCGGGCGTCGGATGCCCCACGAGGCGAGCGTCCGGGAGCCAGCACAGGAGCGTGCCGTTGGACCTCGCGCCAGTCCTGAGCACCGCCATCCTGATGCTGCTTGCGTATCTCGCCGGCTCGATTCCGGTCGGTGTCGTCGTGGCCCGAATCAGCGGCGGAACGGATCCGCGAACGGTCGGATCCGGGCGGACCGGCGGGACCAACGCGCTGCGGGCGCTCGGCCGGAAATGGGCCGCCGTCGTCGTGTCGGGGGACCTGCTCAAGGGCATCCTGCCGGTCCTGATCGCCCGGTTCGTGACCGGCGGGGATCCCCTGGTCGAGGCGCTGTGCGGCGCAAGCGCGGTGGCCGGGGCGATCTGGTCGGTGTTCGCCGGATTCCGCAGCGGACGAGGTGTCGGCACGGGCGTCGGGACGATGCTGGTGATCCAGCCGCTGGCGGTGGTGCTGGCGACACCGGTCTTCGTGGGCGTGATCCTGCTGACCCGGTACGTGTCGCTGGGCTCGCTGCTCGGCTCGGCCGCGATGCTGCCGCTGATGGTGATGTTCCTGGTGGTCGCGCCCGGGACCCCCTTCTCCTACGTGCTGTACGCGGCGGTGGGTGCGGGCTTCATCTGGCTGGCCCACTCGGACAACATCAACCGGCTGCTCCACGGCACCGAACGCAAGTTCGACCTCGGGCTCCTCGCCGGCAAGCGCTCCGGCGGGAGCTGACTCCTCGGTTGGAGGCCACGCCGCATCGGGCGCCGCGGCCGAACAGCCCAGGATCGTCCGCCGCCGGCGGCGTCCGAGGCGAAGGCGCCCGCCGAAACGAGCGAGCGCGCACTGGAAGTGCGTGACCGAGTGAGCGCCGGCGGCAACGCCCGCATCGGGCGCCGCGGCCGAACAGCCCAGGATCGTCCGCCGCCGGCGGCGTCCGAGGCGAAGGCGCCCGCCGAAACGAGCGAGCGAGCGCACTGGAAGTGCGTGACCGAGTGAGCGCCGGCGGGCAACGCCCGCATCGGGCGCCCCCGGCGGCGGACAGAGAACGACCCGGGTCGGCTGACAACCCGGGTCGAGGATCACGCTGGTTCGGCGAGCCGTGAGTCGGCCCGCGCCGAGAGGGTTCTGCGATCAGCCGCCGCGCTGGCTGCGGAAGCAATCGCTGCAGTAGACGGGCTTGCCGCTGGTCGGGCGGAACGGGACCTGGGCCTCGCGGCCGCAGCTCGAGCAGGTTGCGCTGAACATCTCGCGCGGCCCGCGATCTCGGGCACCGTAGCCGCCACCGCCACCGCCACCGTAGCCGCCGCCGGAACCACCGGCGGAATACCCGCCACCGGCGCCGTAGCCGCCGTACGAGCTCCCGCCGCCCTCAGCATTCCGAGCGGCCTTGCGGCTGGCCCGACAGGAGGGGCAGCGGCGCGGCTCGGTGAAGCCACGCTGCGCGTAGAAGTCCTGCTCGGACGCGGTGAAGACGAACTCCTGTCCGCAATCCGCACAGGTCAGGTTCTTGTCGTTGTACACGAAAACGAAACTCCTCTCGGTAGCCGGCGCGAGCCCATCGGGTTTTCTCGCGTCAGCCGTGAGAGGAGTCCGAGTTGCGTCGAGCTACGTTCTGGCCACGGACGTTTCCGTGGCGTTTACCGGCGCGATGCTACGCGATGAACGTGGGCTTGCATAGCCCTGACTTTCGAGTCTGTTACGGGGGCCTTGTTGTCGCTCGACCCCGCCATCGCGCCGGCGATGCCGGCCCGCGAACGCACCCCGAGTTTGGCGTAGACACGGGTGAGATTGGCCTCGACGGTCTTGACCCCGATGAACATTGCCGATGCGATCTCCCGGTTGGACTGGCCCGTCGCCGCGAGGCCCGCCACCTGCGCCTCGGTCGGTGTCAATCCCTGGCCGCCGGTGCGTCGTACCGGGACGCGGCTCGACTCCTTGCGGGCCCGGGTGAGCCACGGTGTGGCGCCGAGGCGCTCGAAGATGGAGACTGCCTGCGCGAGAGAATTGGCCGCGAGCCGTCGTCGGTCCGCTCGACGTTGGACGATCCCCCGAGCGAGCAGTGTCCGCGCGAGCTCGAACGGCATGCCGACCTGGGCATCGAACACTGCGACCGCCCGATCAAGCGCGTCGAGTGCCCCTGTGGGGTCCCCCTGGGCAGCCAGGAACAACCCCCGGGCACGCGCAACCGAGGCCACGGCCCACGGGATGCGCGCCCCGGCGGTCTGGGCGTCGAACCGGGAGAGGACGGTGCCGGCGGCCTCAAGATCGCCGGTCGCGATCAGTGCCTCGATCAGGCCCGGATGATGGCGAATGAGCGCGGGCTCACGGATTCCGATCGCTTCGCAATGGTCGTCAACCACGGTCAGGTCAGCAACGACCGCGGCGGAATCCCCGATCGCTGCTGCGATCGACGCCTGCGCCTTGAGCGCCTCGAGAGTCAGGTAGACGTCGTTCGATCCGGCCGCGAGGGCCAGGGCTTCGGTCCCCTCGACGCGGGCCTCGTCGATCCGTCCCACCAGAGCATGCACCGACGCGAGCGCGCTCAGCGGCCACGCGCGCGCGACCCCGCCGCCGCCCCAGTCGGTCGCGTCGAGATGTTCATGGGCGTGGCGCTCGGCCGCCGCCCAGTCGGCGCGATCGATCTCGGCACTCGTCAGCCAGCCCAGGGCTCGGGGCAGGCTGCTCGGTGATTCCGCGCTAGCCGCGCGGTAGAAGGCAAGTCGGCGCTCGAAGCCGGCCTGCGTATCACCCGCCGGGCCGAGGATCCAGGCCAGGAATTGATCGGTCAACCCGGGCATCAGGCGACCCGCCGGAGCTGGTGGCTCGGCCGCCCGGGCTCGATCGATGAGCTCCATCTGCAGACCCTGGCCCTGGAAGAAGCGGGCTTCGGCAAGGGCCAGGCACGCTCGCGTGATGAGCTCCTGTCCGGGGTCCGCGAGCTGGGTGCCGATGGCCATCGCAGCCTCGGCGTGGGCAAGCTTGCGGGACACATCGTGGTCGCACAGCCGGGACACGTCGGCATGGATCCGCGCCTGGAACGCGGGGTCGTCAGCAACGTCCATGAGGGCCGCCTCGCCAAGCTCGGTAGCCCGGGCATAACCCGCCGTCTCCTGGGCGATCCAGCACCGTTCCATGAGGGCAACTGCCCGCGCCCGGCCGGGCGGCGCTTCCTCGACGACAGACCGGAGTGTCCGTTCGGCGGCAACTGGGTCCCCAGCTGCGAACTGCCATGCGCCCAAGCGGGTCCGCCGGGCGGTCATGGCCGGGTCGTCACCCGGATCCGTGTTCTGGCAGGCGAGTGCAGCGTAGCCGGCCGCTCCATCCGGAGCGCCGCGCAAGGCGGATCGCTCCGCAGCGAGGTCGAGCGCAACGGCGACGATTTCGTCCGGACCGGTTGCCGCACCGGCGAGGTGCCTGGCCCGTGCTTCTGGATCGCCGGCGACGTCGGCTGCGCGACGATGGAGCAGTCGGCGGCGGTCGACCGGCGTCGACGCGTAGACGGCAGCGGCGATCAACGGATGGGCAAAGGCGAACCCACCTTCAGCCGACTCGATCAGGCCTTGGTCGACGGCCGACTGCAGCAAGCCGGCCACATCCTCGCTGTCGCACAGAGCTTGAACGTCGGCGTATGTCGCGTTCCCGAGGATGGCCACTGCCTCGATCGCCGGTCGAATGTGGCCCGGAGCCCTCGCGACTCGGCCCGCGACGAGGCGCTCGAGGGTGTCGGCGACAGGCAGGTCCTCGCCGGCTCGAGGCAAGCGGCCGCTCGCGACAAGTGCCTCGGCGATCTGCAGCGCGTAAAAGGGGTTGCCGGCGGAGTCGTGCTCGATCCGGGCCAGGATCGGGCGGGAGAACGTTCGACCGAGTCGGGCCCGGATGGTCCGCTGGAGCCCGGCGAGGCTGAGCGGTCGGGGCCGGGCCTGGCTGAAGGTGCTCGGCGCGGGCAGCCGATCTAGCCCGAATGGGATCTCAGCGGCGACCGACCGCGCGGTGACGAGCACACCGACCGGCAGGTTTCCGAGGCGACGCAGCGCGAACGCGAGGGAATCCGCCGTCGAGCGATCGAGCCACGGGGCGTCGTCGATTGCGACGAGGACCGGGCCCCCGGCGGCGAGAGCGCGCAGGCAGGACAGAACGGCCTCGGCGATGGCGCGCCGGTCGGTACCGATTCGGTCCGGGTCTGCCCGGAGCAGCGCGACGTCGAGCG
Source organism: uncultured Chloroflexia bacterium (assembly GCA_963806175.1). Taxonomy (GTDB): domain Bacteria; phylum Chloroflexota; class Limnocylindria; order Limnocylindrales; family CSP1-4; genus SPCO01. The sequence continues at coordinate 514,647 of CAWDXA010000011.1, read as the reverse complement.
AGCGGCGCTGCGGCTCGGGCAATCCCGCCGCGATCGCGGGTGGCAGCCCAGCGAGGAGGTCGCTCAGGCCGGCGAATGCGAAGTCGGTCTCACCCTCGGCGGGCTGCGCCCGGAGGATCTCGAACCCCCGAAGCTCTGCCTCGGCTACGCCTCGGCGCAGGAGTGCGGTCTTGCCGATCCCTGCTTCACCGGTCACCAGCAACGCCGCAGGTCCCGCCGGGATCGCATCGAGCAACGCCTCCAGCTGCCCGACCTCACGCTCGCGACCGAAGAGCTCGTCGATGGCCCACCTACTCCTGAGATGCGTACCGGGGAGTGTAGCGACCGTCGGGCGCGAATTGGCCTTGGCCTATGTGGCGTCTCCTCGCAGACCGACCACCTCGAGGATCCGGTCCGGAGCGAGATCGCTCCTCTCGTGCTGAGCGCGGAGGGCCTCCAGACTTGGTGCACGGAAGAAGGAAAGGACGACCTCGTCGTCCGAGACGAGAACCGACCCCAGATGGATGATCCCCGGATCGGGCTCCGAGGGACCACGGCCGAACCTCTCGAGGCTGGCCACGTGGTTCCGAAAGCCGGCATGGGTGACCCCGGGCCAGTAGCGTTCGACGAGGAAGAACATGATGGCGATGGTCCGCCCGGGCATGCGCCGTGGCATCGGGGGAAACCCTCGATGACGACCGCCGGGACCGACCCCGTGGCGTGCCAAGCGCGGGTCGGTCGCCAGAGCGAGGGTTTCCCCCGATGCGAGCGCTCGTGGCGCCGACCTATGGTCCATCCGATCGGCCTTGTCCCCGGCGGGACCCCGCGTCTGCGCCTCGACTTCGGTTCCGGTCGCACGTTGCAGCCAGCGCGCTCCAGGAGAGGACCAGCCAATGCCCGAATTCCTCGTTCGCCTGCGATCGACGCGGTCCATGCCGTTGACGTTCGCGATGGGCCTGGCCATCGCCGTCGGGGCGTGCTCAGGGTCTGCTGCACAGCCTGCCTCGGGATCCGGCTCCGCGTCGGCCGGCAGCCAGGTCCTGGCATCGGCTGCCGCAACCGGCGGCGACGCGGCAGCCTGTGTCGGTGCCGGACTCACGTTCTGCGGCCATATCAAGATCACCGGCGGCATCAGCAGAGAGGCCGACTTCGTGTCCGGGTTCTTCGTGAACAGCTGCACCGACTGGCTCAAGGGCAACAAGGACGACGCCACGCTGCTGACCCTGCCGATCGCGAGGGTGGCGGACATCGTCACCGATACAGTCATCCAGGGCTACAAGGGCCCTGGGGCGTACGACATCGCAGACCTGGCGGGGAGCCTCGGAGGCTTCCAGGTCGCGGTCGTCCACGACCGGTTCGTCGCCGATTCGGACACCGTCGGTTCGGCGACGCTTGCGGCGGACGGATCCGGAAGCGTCACGGCCACGGGGATGCAGCCCGCCGGTGACTCCAACCAGGTGCAGCAACCGGTTGACGTCACCTTCACATGGACGTGTTTCACGAAGTAGCCCGTCCGGCGAGCCGGGGGAATGCCCTCCGACATCTGGTGGCCACACCGAGGGTTTCCCCCGATGCGAGCCCACCGGACACGTGGCTACGGTCCTGATCGGTCAGCACCCCCGGGCCGTCCAACCCGGGACAGCGGTGAGACCGTCCAAGCCGTCTTCGGGCGCATCGGCGCCCAGAAAGGATGTCCTGTGCGAATGAGCCGCCCGCGCTTCATGCGGAGCCGCGCGATCGCCGCCGCGCTCGCCGTTGCCCTGGTCGGGGCATGCGTCGGGATCGCCGCCGCCTCGATTCCGTCCAGCTCCGGCGAGATCGGGGCCTGCTACAGCAAGGCGACCGGCGCCCTCCGCGCCATCAACTATCCAGCGCAGCACTGCAAGAGTACCAGCGAGTCGTTCCTTCACTGGAACCAGAAGGGTCCCGCCGGCCCGAAGGGCGCGACCGGCGCCGCCGGCCCGAAGGGTGCGACGGGGGCGCCGGGTGCCACTGGCGCGACCGGCGCGCCGGGTGCAACGGGGCCGACCGGTCCCGCCGGCCCAATCGGTCCAACGGGGCCGACCGGTCCCCAGGGCGTCCAGGGTCCTCCCGGCGCCTTCTCCGCCATCACCCGCACCTCGACTGACTTCGCGGGCTCTGACTACACCAGTGGCGACACCCTCAAGGCTTCGTGCCCGGCCGGCCAGCAAGCCATCTCGGGCGGCTACGAGTTCACCGGCAATGCCGTCGGCGGGCAGAACCCGAATCTCTACTTCTGGTACATGACGGGTGCCCTCGTGCAGGCTCTCGGCTATCAGGTGACCCCCCAATTGGTGGTCACCGACAGTGGCACGGTGTTCACCAGCAACCCTGCGATCAGCGTGTTCGTGAACTGCGTACCCTTCTGACTTCGGCCTCCAATGCCCCTACGGCTGGCGTGACCCGCCGCCGTTGCCCGCTGCGTGAACCGATCGGGAAGAACGGCCCTCGGATGGGATTCCGGGGGCCGTTCCGGACACGTAGGAGAGTCGCCGTCCGGGCACCGGGATCGATGCCAGGATCGTCAGTCAACCGGAGCGGGCGACGTGACCGTCGGCCCGGGCGGTCCGGGCGGCGCGACCGCGAACTCCCGGCGCGCCGAAGCGAGGTAGTTCTGGACCTCGAGTGCCTGCCGCGCTTCGCCCCAACCGAGCTCGCGACCGAGGATCTCGGCGACCCGCGGAGCGATCGAGGCACCGCGATCCGGCAACTCCTGGGCCAGCCGTGTCCGACGAGCGAGGACGTCGTCGAGCGTGAACGCCAGCTCCTGCCTGGCCGCCCAGGCGACTTCAGCCTCCAGGAACGCGCGCCCGGCGACGAGGGGGTGGAGCAGATCGAGGTCGGCTGCGAGCGAGACGACGGCCGGTGCCTCCGTTCCGTGCCGGGCGACCAGCTGCGCCGCAACCGTCTGGCCGCACACACGCATCGCAGGAATGGTCGCGAGCTCGGCCGCGATCCTGGCCTGCGCACCCGCATCGGCGGCACCGACGAGCCGCCAGTCGGCGGTCCGGCTTCGCCGGGTCCGCGCGGCCTCGTGCCCGAGCACCGCGTCGATCACGTCGAGGGCCATGACCCGATAGGTCGTGTACTTGCCGCCGCCGATTCGGACGACACCGTTCGATTCGACGGTGACGCGGTGCTCGCGCGACGCCTTGACGGTCGAACCCTCGGACGGCGCAATGAGCGGCCGCAGTCCAGCGTACGTGCCCACGACATCGTCCCGGGTGAGGTTCACGGTCATCGTGGCGTTGACGGTGTCGAGCAGCTTGTCGACTTCCCAGCCCGCCGCAGTCGGGTGCGCCGCCGGTCCCTCGAACGGCGCGTCGGTGGTGCCGACGAGCCAGTGCTCGCCCCACGGCACGAGGAAGACGATCTTGCCCGGGACCCGGATCGTCAGCCCGGTCTTGTTGGGGATCCGCTCGCGGCGCACGACCAGGTGGGCGCCGCGGCTCGGCAGGATCCGGAGCGACCCCGAACCGAGGGGGTGTTCGGGCTCGGCCGCCCAGACGCCGGTCGCGTCCACGACGGCGCGGGTCGGGATCTCGAAGTCGCCACCATGGAGCAGGTCCGTCGCCAGCACGGCCTGGACCCGGCGACTGCCGGATGCGGTTCGAACGCCGGTGGCCCGGACGCGGGTCAGGGCCACGGCGCCGGCGGCTACCGCCGTCCGGGCGACGGCGAGGGTATAGCGCGCGTCGTCCTCCACGCCGTCGTGATAGAGCAGGCCGCCGCGCAGCCCCTGGTGCCGGAGCGTCGGGGCAAGATCGAGCGTCTGCGCGCGCGTCAGGCGTCGGTGCCAGCCGCCGTCGCGTCGGGCGCCCAGGATGTCGTAGAGGGTCAAGCCGGCGTCGTAGAACGCCTTCGAGAGGTACGGCCGGCCGTAGATCGGGAAGAGGAGCGGCTCGAGGTGGACGAGATGCGGCGCGAGCGTCAGCAGTCGCGATCGCTCGGCCAGCGCCTCCCGGACGAGACCGATCCTGAACTGCTCGAGGTACCGGAGGCCGCCGTGGATCAGCCGCGACGAGCGCGACGACGTGCCCGAGGCGATGTCCTCCTGCTCGATGAGCACGGCGCGCAGGCCGCGCGATGCCGCATCCAGCAGGGCGCCGGTCCCGACGATGCCGCCCCCGACGATGACGACGTCCCACGTCTCGCCGCGGAGCGAGGCGAGGTCGGCCGCCCGGCGTTGCAGCGGCGTGGTCGCGGCGGTCGCGGTCGGTTCGGGAGCCACGGTCGGTTCGGTCATCGGCGCGGGGTCCCGGGCCCTCGCCGGGCGATTCGCCACAGCAGCCAGGCGGTCCCGACGATCAGGACCACGATCGTCAGCGGCGTGTGGAAGACGATCTCCTGCGCCGGCGTCGGGAGCAGGCTGGTGGCCATGGCCGCGCCCAGGACGACCGCCACGACGATCGCCGCAACCAGCACGACCTGGGCCCAGCCCGGCTGGCCCGGGGTGGCGCGAGGCTCAGCCACGATCGGCCTTCGGCGGGATGCCGATGGGCGCGACCAGGATCCTGCCGGCATAGGCCGCTCCGCGGCGGGTGAGCAGGCCCGTCTTCGGTCGGTGGAACGTGACGGTCAGGTCCGCGCGGACGGCAGGCTCGGATGGCTCGCCGCTCGAGAGGTCGACCGCCGTCGGAGTATCGACGGCCACGACCGGAACGCCCGCGGTCCGGGCCTTGTCGATGGCTTCGACCGCCGAACGGATCGGCTCGCGCAGGACGCCTCGGACCCCGGTCCCGAGGAGGGCGTCCACGACGACCGCGGCCTTCTCGATCCCCTGCCCGAAGATCGCCACGTCGCGGGCGACCGGCAGGTGGACCTTCTCGATGCCGGTGTCGCGCAGGATCCGGTCCCAGTTGCGCGCGGCCACGTCACCGCGTGGCCGGCCGTCCACGGACACGTTGGCGACGATCACGCGTGCGCCTTCGAGTGCGAGCCGTCGGGCTGCCACGAACCCGTCGCCGCCGTTGTTGCCCGGGCCGCACAGGATCACGATCGGCCCGGTGCCCCAGCGGCCGACGTCCACGGCCAGCGCCCGGACGACCGCCGCGACCGCGGTCCCGGCGTGCTCCATCAACCGCTCCTGTGGGTAGCCCAGCGCCTGCGCCCGCAGGTCCGTGCCGGTCATCGTCTCCGCGGAGATGGGTGGGAGCTCCGCCTGCCTCGCCCAGCGATGACGCAGGCCGCGCAGGTCGAGCGAAAAGATCGACGGGTCGTCTGCCGGCAACGCGCCCGCCGCGTCCGGTGCCGGAGCGGGGGTGGGGATCGAGGCGGGCATGGTCGCTCAAGCGTAGCCGACGCGGCGCCGGGTCGGGATCCCGGCGGCGCCGGGTCGGGGTCCCGGCGGCGCCGGCGCTCAGCAGGTCGGCAGGCGCACCCGGGGCGTGCGTCCGGCCGCTGGCGTTCCGGAATCGAGCTCGACGAGACCCTCTGCGGCCAGGGCGGTGAGCGCGGACGAGACCGCCGCCTGGTCGTGCTCTCCGATCGGGCCCTCGACCGTGGTCCAGGCTCCATGTGGTTCCGCTCGAAGCCGGTCGACGATACGCCCGCGGAGCCAGCGTGACGTCGAGGCGAACGGCGCCGACGACGACCGCTTCCCAGCCGCGGGCGCCTCGTCGGGGCCGGCGGTGGCGCCCGTGGCGAACGCGCACCAGACCCGGGCCGGGCACGCTTCGCAGTCCGGACGTCGCGGCCGGCAGACCGTGGCCCCGAGGTCCATCACGGCATGCGCCCAGGCGGCCGCCCGACCGCTTGGGACCGCGGCGTCCGCGATCCGCTGCAGCTCGGCGCCCGGGATCGCCGCGGCATCGCCGGCCAGGATGCGCCCGAGCACCCGCCGGACGTTGGTGTCGACCGCCCCGACCGGCTGCCCGAACGCGATCGCCGCAACCGCCCGAGCCGTGTACGGCCCGACGCCGGGCAGCGCCTGGAGGGCACGCACGTCCGCCGGCACGCGACCGTCGTGGCGCTCGACGATCTGGCGCACGGCACGCTGGAGGTTCAAGGCCCGCCGGTTGTAGCCGAGTCCCTGCCAGGCGCGAAGGACGTCCGCCGGGGTCGCGGCAGCGAGTGCCTGGGTGGTCGGGAACCGGCCCATGAACCGCGCCCACGCGTCGCCGGCGCGGGCGGCCTGGGTCTGCTGGGCCATGGCCTCGGACACGAGGACGGCATACGGGTCGCTCGTCCCGCGGAACGGCAGGGATCGGCCATGTCGCTCGTACCAATCAAGGATGGCTTCGCGTGCCCCGTCGGGCAGCGGGGAAGGATTCGGCATGCCCGGAGGATATGGGACGGCTGTCAGGTGGGACGAGCGGGCCTTTCGAACAGGCCTCGGAGTCCCTCGGTCGGTGCCCACAACCAGCTCGGCAGGTAGGTGCCGGCGTAGACGAACTCGTAGCACTCCTTCTCGATCTCGAACGCCCGGATCAGCCCCGGATCGACCACGATCGGCGAGCCGGCGTCGCGCAGCCCGGCCCGGTACGCGTCGAGGAAGCGCTCGCGCGAGCGGCCAAGCCATCCGTCGAGATCGAGGCCGGGGGTCGCCAGCGGGCCGCCGTTGCGAGCGACCGCCCGGCGACCGGCACTCCGCCCGACATGGTCGAGCGATCGAAGCATGGAGGCGATGTCGCGCAGCGGCGACGCATGCGCCCGCCGCTCCTCGATCGGCCGGAGTGGCTCGCCCTCGAAGTCGATGATCCGATACCCATCGGACGCGACCAGGACCTGCCCGAGGTGGTAGTCGCCATGGATCCGGGTGAGCAGCGGGGTGGTGGCGAGCGCCTCGAACACGGTCAGCTCGGCGGCCGCGGCCGATGCCAGCTCGCGGAGCACCCGGCCTGCCTCGCCCGAGGTGACATCGACCGCCCGGACGAGCTGCCGGCGGGCAGCCAGACCCCAGGCGCGCAGCTCGTCCCGGGTCACGCTCCGCGGCTCGAACTCGGGGATTCCCCGGGCGTCGCCGAGCGCCGCGTGCAGCCCGGCGGTCAGCGAGCCGAGATCGACGGCGACCTCGGTCGCGAACTCGACGCTCACCACGCCGGGCGCCAGCAACCATCCGGTGAGCGACTCGGCGATGGACTCGAAGGCGTCGACGCCGTCGGCCACGAAGGCCTGGGCGATCGCGATCGTCGAGGTGCCGCCCGTCGCGGAGACGAGTTCCGCGTACCCGGCCAGCGGGGCGACGGCGCCGAAGCCCGCCTCCTCGCCGAGGAACGCGAGCAGCTCGAGCTCCGGGTTGAGCCCGGTCTCGAGGCGGCGGTACGCCTTGACGAGCACTCGTTCTCCGACCACGACCGACGTGTTCGACTGGTCGGCGCCGAGCGCCCGCTCGGGGAGCGACGACAGGCCGTCCACCCCACCGGGGACGTCCGGTAGCAGCCCGACGAGGGCCGCTACCGGCCGGCAGACGAGGGCCGCTCCGACCGGTCCGGGCGGCGCATCCGGCGACGAGTCGCGGCCGAGGGCCGGCACGACCCGCCCATCCGCCATCGTGGCGAGCAACGCCCGCCAGGTCCCGTCGCCACCCTCGGCGACCCGCAGCGGGCGGCCCGTCAGGGCGAAGCTGTAGCGCTGCGTGCTCCGATCGGCCAGGCGCAGGCGCGCGACCGCGAGGACGTGCGGCGCGCTCGCGTCGAGGACGAAGGCGGCCTCGAGCTCCACAGCGTCGATGGCACGACCCTTCGCCCCGAACCAGCGGGCGGTGGCGAGCTCCTCCCGATCGATGCGGTTGAGGGCCGCCGCGACCTCGGCCCGGGTCGGAACTCCGGGCGTGCTCAGATCTTGAGCATCACGTGCTTGACGACCGTGTAGTCCTCGATCGCGTACATGCTCTGGTCCTTGCCGTAGCCGGATTCCTTGAAGCCGCCATGCGGCATCTCGGACACGAGCATGAAGTGGTCGTTGATCCAGACCGTGCCGAACTGGATCGCCTTGGCCACCCGCATGCCGCGGCCGGCGTCGCCCGTCCAGACCGAGGCGGCAAGCCCGAAGCGGACGTCGTTCGCCCACTTGATCGCCTGGTCCTCGTCGCTGAAGCGCTGGACGCTGACGACCGGCCCGAAGACCTCGTCCTGGACGATCTCGCTGCGCTGGTCCGGGCCGGCGATGACGGTCGGCTCGTAGTAGGCGCCCGGCCGGTCGGGCCGATGGCCGCCGGTCACGACCTCGGCACCGGCACGCGCGCGCTCGACCATCCCGGCAACCTTGTCGGCCTGGGCGCCGGCGATGAGCGAGCCCATCTCGATGTCGTCGCCCTCGGCCGGGTCGCCCCACTTGATCGTCTTGACCGCGCCGGCCAGGTCGGCCACGAACCGGTCGTAGATCTTCGGCCCGGCGATGACCCGGCAGGCGGCCGTGCAGTCCTGGCCGCTGTTCCAGTAGCCGAACAGCTTGATGTTCTCGATCACGGCCTCCATGTCGGCGTCGTCGAAGACGATGACCGGGGCCTTGCCGCCGAGCTCGAGGTGCAGCCGCTTGACCTTCTCGGCGGCCGTCCGGGCGATGTGCTTGCCGGTGTCCGTATCCCCCGTCACCGAGATCATCCCGACCTTCGGATGCGCAACGAGGGGATCGCCGATCGCGGCGCCCGTGCCGGTGATCACGTTGAGCACGCCGGGCGGGAGGATCTCCGAGGCGATCTCGGCGAGGACGAGGGCGGTCAGCGGCGTCCGCGCCGACGGCTTGAGGACGACCGTGTTGCCGGCCGCCAGGGCCGGGCCGATCTTCCAGCCGGCCATCATGATCGGGTAGTTCCAGGGCGCGATCGAGGCCACCACGCCGACCGGCTCGCGCCGGATCATCGACGTGTGGCCGGCCATGTACTCGTTGGCCGCCTTGCCCTCCATCACGCGGGCGGCGCCGGCGAAGAAGCGCAGGTTGTCGACCACGACCGGGATCTCGTCGATCGCCGCGCCGACCGGCTTGCCGGCGTTCTTCGACTCCAGCCGGCCGAGCTCATCGGCGCGCGCCTCGAGGCCGTCCGCCAGCTTCAGCAGGGCGAGGCTGCGCTCCTGCGGCGTGGTGTGCTGCCAGGTCTCGAAGGCCGTCGCGGCCGCGTCCGCCGCGCGATCGACGTCTTCCGCCGACGACGCCGGGACCCTGGCGATCACCTTGCCGTCGGCCGGGTTCTCGACGTCGAGAGTCGCGCCTGACGCCGAGTCGACCCACTGGCCGCCGATGAACTGCTGATAGGTCTTGACGCGCTCGAGGACGTCGGTCACGGGGAGCCCTCCTTGATGTCGACCATAAGTCAGGCGAGTGTCGGGTCATCGTACGCCGGGCCGCGAGCGCGTCTCGCCCTACGGTCGAACCGGCGTTCGAACCGGTCGCTCAGCCGGCGCCGGTCACTCGCGCGACGGGCAGGCCGGTTCGCGCCACGCCTTCGATGAGCGTCGCGGCGCGGGCGGTCCCCGGGTCGGCCTGCAATCGCGCGGAGATCGGGGCCAGGCGGCGCTTGAGCGCGGTGTCGGCCAACAGCTCGTCGATCGCGTCGGTCAGCTCGTCGTCGCGGAAGTCGTACGTGGCGAGGCGGCGGCCGAACCCGGTCTCGTCGATCCGCTGCGCGTTGTCCACCTGGTCCCAGAACAGCGGCAGCACGATCATCGGCTTGCCGTGGTGGAACGCCTCCGTCACGGTGTTGTTGCCGCCGTGGGTGATGACCAGGTCGACCTGCGGCAGGATCGCCGGCTGGGGCAGGAACCCCTCGCCGGCCTGGTTCGCATGGAGCGTGATCCGGTCGGCGAGCGGGCCCTTCGAGACGACCACGCGATGCTCGGTCGTCGCCAGCAGGTCGACCAGGCGTTGCATCAGGCCGACGTCCGCCGACCCAAGCGAGCCGAGCGACAGGTAGATCAGGGCGCCGTCGTGGCCGCGCAGGTGCTCGGGGAGCTCCCAGGTCGTCTCGGCCGCCCGGACGCACGAATCCAGCCGGTGCCAGGTCGGCGCGAGCGGCTCGGCGCGCGCGTAGTCGACCTCCGCCGGATAGAGCGAGAGGTTGAGCCACGGCGATTCGGCGATGAAGTCGGGACCGAGCGGGCCGTAGCGCAGCCCGTGGTCGCCGTGCTCGCGGCAGAACGTGTCGAAATCGGTCCACATCTCCCGGTGGGTCCGCTCGACCTCGGCGAGAAATGCCGGCCAGTCGCCAGGGTCCGCCGCCGGGTACCCGGACGAGAACGGCGGGACGAGCGGGTCCTTGAGCTCGGCCGGGTTGCAGGACGCGATCCGGACCCACGGCCGGCCCGAGGCGGCGATGGCCGGAAACCCGACGACGTTGTCCTCGACGATGACATCGGGCTGGAGCTCGTCGATGATCTCGGTCAGCCGCGCGTCGACGTACTTCGCGCCGTCGATCAGCGCCTGCCAGGTCGGGGCGATGAACGCCTCGAGCTGGACGATCGTGGGTGTGCGAAAGACGGGCGCGGTGTCGCGGATGAAGTCGATCCAGAACTGGCCGGGGGCCTCCTCGACCTCGGGCTTCGGGCCCAGTCGCATCAGCCGTTCCTCGAAGCCCTTGGCCTCCAGCGTGCCCGCGAACGATTCCTCGACGATGAACACGACGCGATGGCCGCGGGCCCGCAGGACCTGGCCGATCCCGATGCAGTTGTTGGTCGGCCCGAAGGCGCCCTCGGGGAAGAAGACGATGGTGCGTGGCTCGTCGGTCACGCCGGGATCATGCCGGACGCTCGTGGCAAGGGCGGCGCCGCCCTGCAGGGTGGAACAGCGATGCGCCCTGGTCGCGCAGGCGTGATGACCGAGGACGTTGCTGGCGACCGCGCTGGGCATCTCGCTCGACGCAGATCCGCACCGGCAGACTGGTACGCGGCGCATCCCTGCCGATCGAGCCGTATCGGCCCTGCGGCTGAGCGTGGACCTGGCTGCCAGACCCGGTTTGCCGGGCCGATCTCGTCCGTACCAGTCCGTAGCTGAGGAGTTGCGTGACCGTCCTGGCCGCGACGTCCACCTCAACCTCCGTGCTCGTGAATCACACCTAGATCACGCTGCCGAGCACCACTGCGCCGACCAGCACGACCGACGCGCCGAGCCCCACGGCCGCGTCCAGCCAGGACCACCGGAGATCGCGGTAGTGGGTCATCGGGCCGACGCCGAACGCCCGGGCGTCCATGGCCAGGGCCATTCGGTCGCCGTGGCGGATCGCCAGGACGAGCAACGACACCAGCAGGCGCGGATGCCATGACCAGCGGAGACCGCGAATGCGGCGGGCCTGGCGGAGCGTGGTGAGGTCCTCCGCGAACCTCGGGATGGCCTGGTACGCCGCGAGCGCCCCGTACGCGAAGCGCGGCGACACGTGCGCCTGGCGAACGAGGGCGTCGGCCAGCCGGGTCGGGTCGGTGGTCAGGGTGAACACGGCGCCCACGGACGCGATCGCGATCACCCGCAGCGCCAGGGCCAGGCCATTCGTCGCCGCCAGGACCGTGATTCGGAATGGGCCGAGATCGACCAGTGACGCCGCCGCCGGGTCCCCGTTGCTGGTCGAGTAGAGCGCGTTGAACAGCCCGATGCCGAGCGCCGCGACCCAGAGCGGCGCGATGGACCTGGCCAGCGCCGCGGGCCGGACGGCGCCGAGGCCGACGCCGGCCAGGATCGCGACCGCCGCGAGCACGAGCGGCGGCGCCCAGGCGAGCGTGATGGCCAGCCCGACGAGCCAGGCGACGGCCACGCCGAGCTTCACGACAGGGCTCGTCCGGCCGAGCAGGCTATCCAGTTGTGCGTCGCCGAGCTCGAGCCGGTCGGTCAGCATCAAATCCGCTCGTCGGCGGTGATCCGCCCGTCCGTGATCGTGAGCACGCGATCGGCCACGTCGGCGACGAAGCGCTCGTCGTGCGTCGCCGCGATGAGCGTCGCTCCGGCCTTGAGGTGGCCGGCCAGGATTTCGAGCAGGCCGTCATAGTTCCCTCGGTCCTGCCCGAACGTGGGTTCGTCGAGCACGAGGACCGCTGGGTCGCGGACCAGGGCGATCGCCAGCGACAGGCGACGGGCCTCCCCACCCGACAGCCGGAACGGACTGCGAGCACCGAACCGCTCGAGCGGCAGGCCGAGGTCGGCCAGCAGGGCCTCGGCGGCAGCGTGTCGCCCGACGTCCAATCCGAGCAGGATCTCGTCGCGGACCCGTTCGGCCAGGAACTGCCGCTCAGGATCCTGGAACACGTAGGCCGCTCGCCGTGACAGCTCGATGGCTGGGAGGCGGCCCGGATCGTCACCGCCCAGCCGGACGGCGCCCCCACCGGGTCGGAGCAGGCCGACGAGCAGCCGCGCGAGGGTCGACTTCCCGCCGCCGTTCGGCCCGACGAGCGCGACCCGCTCGCCGGGCTGGATCGCAAGCGACACCCCGTGCACGACCGGCCGGCCGATCTCGTAGGCGAACGTCACGTCGCGGGCGACGATCGCAACATCCGGATGCCCGGGACCCGGCCTCCGCCCGGGGCCTCTGCCGGTGAGCATCTCCGTTGGGATCCCGCCATGACCCAAGGGAGATAGCCGGAGGACCGTGGCCGGGCGAGCTGCTGTTGGTTCGATCGCCGCCGGCAGCCAGATCCCGGCGTCGTGCATCCGCTGGGCCGACCGCGCGGCCACCTCCGCCGGTGGGCCGATGTCGATCGGGCGCCCCTGCCCGTCGAGCGCGAGCACGTGGTCCGCCATCGACCAGGCCTGCTCGACGCGGTGCTCGATCAGGACGACGGTCGTGGTTCGCGTCCGACCGAGCGCTCTGATCCGGTGGAGGAACGCGGCCGCGCCCGGCGGATCGAGGTTGGCCGTCGGCTCGTCGAGCACGAGCAGACCCGGGCGTGCGGCCAGCACACCGGCGAGGGCAAGCCGCTGCTGCTGTCCGCCCGACAGGCGCCGCGATCGCCGTCGTCCGAGGCCGTCGAGTCCCGCCTCAATGAGCGCCTCAGGGACCCGGCGGCGCATCCGGTCGACCGGCCAGCCCCGGGTCTCGAGTCCGAACGCGACGTCGTCCTCGACCCGTTCCATCACCAGCTGCGTCGCCGGGTCCTGGAAGACCAGGCCGACCCGGGCCGCCAGTGCCGACCGTTCGAGCAGCGATACGGGCGCTCCGTCGAGTTCGATGGAGCCTGCGACGGTCGCCGGGACGTCGCGCGGGATCAGGCCCGCGATGGCCAGCGCGAGGGTGCTCTTGCCAGACCCGGACGGCCCGACGACGAGCATCGTGCTCCCGGCAGGGAGCTCGAAGCTGACGCCCTCGAGCGCCGGGCGATCACTCGTCGGGTAGGTGACCGCGAGATCCCGGGCGACGAGCGCGCCCGCAACGGCCGTCGCCGGCTCGGTCTTCAGTCGGGAAACCCGTCGAGGACGCCGGCCCGCTTGAGGGAACGGTGCAGGGCAACCGACCCGCCGGCGACCAGGACAACCGCCGAGATCCCCATCAGCAGCCCGCGAACGAGCTGGACCCCGAGATCCACGTCGGCGTAGTACAGCGCCCAGTCGTGGATCCAGGCGGCCGCGGCGCTGGCGACCGCCGCGATCGCGAGCACGAGGTACGACCACGACTGGTACAGCGTGAAGGCGAAGATCAGCTCGGCGGCCGCGCCCTGGACGAACCCGGACAGGAGGGTGTCGACGCCCCATTGGCTGCCAAGGATCGCCGAGACGCCGGCCGCGACCATCTCGGCAAACAGCGCGGCGCCGGGCTTGCGGACGATGAGCGGTGCCAGGACCGCCGGCACCAGCCAGACCGCATAGGCGAGGTCCTTGAGCGGCGGCGCGAAGCTGAACAGGGCCTCGATCGGACCGCCCCACCACAGGTTCCACGCCCAGAACACGACGCCGAACGCGACGCCGACCACGGCGGCGATCACGATGTCCCGCGTCCGCCAGCGGGTGTCCGGGCGCGCGCCGAGCACCGGTCCGCGCAGTGTGGTGTCCATCAGCCTCCGAACCTCCGATCGATTGCGAATGACGCCGTCACCGGATCACGGGGATGGCGTCAACGCATCGACGAGTCGATGGGCCTGCTTCCTTCGCCGGTACGAACCGGATCAGGTTCCGCGGGTCTGTGGCCCTTGCCACACTCTCAGCGCGCGAGGCGCTCCCCGGAGGCGGTGTTCGGTTGTGGCCGGATCGTAGCACGCTCGCGGATCCAGGCAATCACCTCGTCGAGGATCTGCGGGCCTTCCGGTTCGTTGTGCAGCTCGTGCCGGAGTCCGGGGAACGTTCGCCGCTCCACGGTCGGGAGGGTCGCCAGGATCTCCGACGCGGAGGACGGGACCAGGCCGTCGTCGAGCCCGTGGAGCACGAGCATGGGGACGGGCGGAAGGCCACGGTACTCGCCCCGGACCCGGGCCTGCTCGGCCAGCCCTTCGGCCCCGAACCGCGCGGTCGAGACACGGCAGGTCACAGGGTCGGCGGCGGCCCTGGCCCCGACGGCGGGGTCGCGCGACAGCGTCCGGCCATCGATCCCGTTTGGGATCGGAAGCGTCGGCGCGATTCGCCCGAGCACCCGCGCAAGAGCCTTCTTCCAGGAGGAGAGCGTGCTGTCGAGGGCCGGCGAGCCGGCAACGACCAGGTCCGGCTTCGGTCGGTCCGACAGCAGGTAGCCGAGCACGATCAGCGTGCCCATCGAGTGCCCGTACAGCACCACCGGCCGGCCGTCCGCGACGTGCCGCACGGCGCTGAGCCGCTCGGCGAGGTCGTCGTGCAGCTGGCTCCATCGATCGACGTGACCGCGGCGCCCGCCCGACCCGCCGTTGCCGCGCAGGTCGAAGGCCCACGTGTCGAGTCCGGCGGCCGCGAGCTGCTCCCCGACGTGCTCGTAGCGGCCGGAATGATCGCCCAGCCCATGGACGAGGAGCACGTGACCCCATGGACGTCCGGCCCAGGCACCGCCGGCGGCGGCCTCGTCGGGCAGCCAGCGGCGGACCAGCAGCTCGATCCCGTCGGCGGTCGTGGCGCGACTGACGATCGATGGCATGCGAGCAGCGTACGCGCCTCGCGGCACCGGTACGATGTGTTCGTGCCTGCCTGGACCGAGATCGGCGACCGCACGTTCGTCCGGCGCTACGCGTTCTACGACCAGAACATCGGCGTCGTGCTCGGCAACGGTGCCGCCCTTGTCGTCGACACGCGGTCGACCCATGTCCAGGGTCGCGAGATCCTCGCCGACCTGCGTGAGCTGACCGCGGATCCGGTCACGGTCGTGGTCAACACCCACGGCCACTTCGACCACGCCTTTGGCAACCACGTATTCCGCCCGGCGACGATCTGGGGGCACGTCGAGTGTCCGCCGTTCATGGTCCGCACCGGAGACGTGCGGCGGGCCCGGATCGCCGCCGACTTCCCGGACATGGCCGCCGACCTGATGGATGTCGAGCTCGATCCGCCGGACCGGGTCTTCGCGGAGACGGCGACGATCGATGTCGGGGGACGCCGGGTCGAGCTTCGCTATCTCGGGCGGGGCCACACCGACCACGACATCGTCGTGTCCGTGCCGGACGCCAACGTCGTCTTTGCCGGAGACCTGATCGAGGGCGGTGCGGTCCCCTTCTTCAACGACGGCTACCCACTGGACTGGCCCGAGACCGCCTCCAGGCTCGTGGAGCTGGTCCGGGGCACCGTGGTCCCCGGCCACGGCGACCACGCGGGCTTCGCCTTTGCGACCCAGCAGGCGGACGCGTTCCGCGCGATCGCCGAGCTCGGACGGCGGATCCACCGAGGGGAGCTCGCGATCGACGACGCGCTCGAGCTGACACCCTTCCCCGACCTGCCGCGCGAGGATCTTCGAGCCCCGCTGCTGCGGACGCTGGCCCACCTTCGGGGCGAGCTGGATTGAACCGTCGCCCGGCTGCGATGGATGACGACTTCCGCCTGGCGCCCTAGACTCGGGACGTGGCACGCCTCGTGGAGCCGCTGCCGAACGCACCGGCTCGAACGTTCCCCGCCCGGCCGCGCCCGATCGTCAAGGCGACCGATCTCGGTTCGGCCCAGGTGCTCAAGCATCTCGACCTGTTCCTGGTGTCGGACGCGTTCGGCGACATCCATCCGGACAGCCGCGGGATGGGCCTGTACGACGGCGACACCCGGATCCTGTCGTGCAGCGCGCTCCGGGTCGGCGGCGAGCGCCCGGTCGTGCTCCATTCGGACCCGGGCGGCAGCTGGCGGGGCGTGGTCCAGGCCACGAACCCCGAATTCCGGAAGGATCCGGGCGACAAGATGGGCGGCGCCGAGACGATCCTCCGCCAGACGATCTCGATCGGCCGCGAGCGGACGATCGCCGAGGCGTACCGCGAGCGGCTCGACATCCAGAACCACGGCCCGACGACGTTCGACCTCGACGTGGAGTTGGAGCTCGACGCCGACTACGCGGACATCTTCGAGGTCCGCGGCTATGCCCGGACCGGCCGCGGTGAGCTGCTCCCGATCGAGGTGACCGGCGAGGGCGGCCTGGTCTTCGGCTATCTCGGACGCGACGGCGTCACGGTCCGCACGCATGTCGCCTTCGACCCGGCCCCGGAGCTGGAGGCCGCAACCGACGACCAGGGCGGCTCGGTGGTCGCTCGCTGGAAGGGCCCGCTCGGACCGGGTGAGCGCCGGGTCCTCGCCTGGACGGTCCACCCGACCAGCGAACCGGACCAAGCCCTCCACGGCCTCGACCCCGACGCCCTCGATCCCGGCCACGCCCACGCCACCTGGCTCGAGGCGGGGGCCCGGATCGAGACCGACAACGAGCTCGTCAATCAGGTCGTCAGCCGCTCGATGAGCGACCTGCGGCTGCTCGAGTCAACCGACCCGCAGGGCGAGCCGTTCATCGCGGCCGGCGTCCCGTGGTTCGCCACGCTGTTCGGGCGGGATTCGCTGATCACCTCGCTGCAGTGCCTGCCGTTCCTGCCGCGGCCGGCGATCGAGACGCTGGCGATCCTGGCCGGGCGCCAGGCGACGGCCGAGGATCCGTGGCGCGACGCCGAGCCGGGCAAGATCCTGCACGAGCTCCGAACCGGGGAGATGAGCCGGACCGGCGAGCTGCCGTTCTCGCCGTACTACGGTTCGATCGACGCCACGCCGCTCTGGCTGATCCTGTTCGGCGAGACCTACGACTGGACCGGCGACGACGCGCTCGTGGAGCGCTACTGGCCGAACGCGCTGGCCGCCCTGGACTGGATCGACAGGTGGGGCGATCGCGACGGCGACGGGTTCGTCGAATACGAGCGGCGCGCCGAGACCGGGCTTCGCAACCAGGGCTGGAAGGACTCGACCGAGGCCATCCGATGGCTGGATGGGAACCTGGCCGAGACACCGATCGCACTGGCCGAGGTCCAGGGCTACGTGTTCGACGCGAAACGGCGGATGGCCCGGCTGGCGCGGCATCGCGGCGACGCGGCCCTGGCCGACCGGCTGGACGCCGAGGCGCTCGACCTCCAGCGTCGCTTCATCGAGGCATTCCGCCTCCCCGACGGATCACTCGCGATGGCCCTCGATCGGTCGAAACGGCCGGTCGATGCGGCCGGCTCGAATGCGGGGCACTGCCTGTGGAGCGGGATCGTGCCGGCCGACCGGGCGCCCGCCGTGGCGGCCGCGCTGGGCACGAACGCGATGGATTCGGGCTGGGGCCTGCGGACGTACGCCGCCGGTCAACCGGGCTACAACCCGATCGGGTACCACATCGGCTCGGTCTGGCCGCACGACACGGCCATCGCCGCGGCCGGGCTGCGCCGGTATGGCTTTGATGCCGCGGCCGGCACGCTGTCCGGCGGGCTGCTCCAGGCGGCGCAGCACTTCCCGGCATTCCGGATGCCCGAGCTGTTCTGCGGCTTCGACCGCGCGGCGACCGGGGCCCCGATCGCCTACCCCGTCGCCTGCTCGCCACAGGCCTGGGCGGCCGGCGCCTCGCTGATGATCGTCTCGACGATGCTCGGACTCCAGGCGGACGCGGCCGCGAAGCGGCTGACCCTGGACCGCCCGAGCCTGCCGCCGGACCTCACCAAGGTCGTCGTCCGCGGGATCCGGGTCGGCGAGGCGTCGTGCGACCTGCTGCTCCACCGCTGGCGGGGCCTGACCAGCGCCGAGGTGCTCCGGAAGGATGGACCGCTCGAGGTGGTCGTCCGGCTCTGACGCGCGAGGCCCCGACCGGCCGGCGGGGCCTGCCCACGCGACCACTGGCGGTGACCCCAGATCGGCCGCCAGGCGCAGATCCGCACGCTCGGACTGCTACGGAACGAGATCCACTCGTCGGCCCAACCGAGCGGCTCTGCCTGAGCGTGGGATCGGCGCGATTCCGGCTCCAGTGGCTTCGCGGCGGCCCGTACCAGTCCTACGGTGCGGCTATCCGGACAATGGACGCGTCCAACGGCAGGTGTCAGGCGTCGATCCGGACCAGCCAGCGCCCGCGGGCCGACCCGGCGACGATGCCGTCGAGCGCCCCGTCGAGCTCGTCGAGGCCGACCTCGGTGACGTGCTGCCCCAGCTCGCGCGGCCGGAGGTCGGTCGCCAGCCGGTCCCAGAGTTCGCGGCGCCGCGCGATCGGCATGTTCACCGAGTCCATCCCCAGCAGCGCGACGCCGCGCAGGATGAACGGGAAGACCGTGGTCTCGAGCGAGGCTCCTCCGGCATTCCCGGACGACGCCACAGCGGCCCCGTTGCGGAGCGTGCGCAGGACGTACGGGAGCGTCGCCCCGCCGACGGCATCGACCGCGCCGGCCCAGCGTTCCGAGTCGAGTGGCCGTCCAGCGGCGGTCACTTCATCCCGGGTCAGGATCCCGGACGCCCCGAGCTGGCGCAGCCTCGGCGCCTCGGCGTCCTTGCCGGTGGCCGCCCAGACCTCGTAGCCACGCTCCGCCAGGATTGCGACGGCCGTGCCGCCGACGCCGCCCGATGCCCCGGTCACCAGCACCGGGCCGGCGTCCGGCTGGAGCCCGCGATCCTCCAGTGCCACGACCGACATCGCGGCGGTGAACCCGGCCGTCCCGATCGCCATCGCCTCACGCGGCGACAGCCCGGGCGCGAGCGGCACGACCCAGCCGGCCGGCACCCGCTGGTACTCGGCATAGCCGCCGTGGCGCGACACGCCCAGCTCGTAGCCGTGCGCGACCACCGCCGTCCCGGGCTCGAAGGACCGGTCGGTGCTGCCGACGACTTCGCCGGCGAGGTCGATCCCGGGGATCAGCGGGCTGATCCGGGCAACCTTGCCGTCGGCTCGCGTCGCGAGGCCGTCCTTGTAGTTGACGCTCGACCAGGCGACGCGGATCTCGACCTCACCAGGAGGGAGATCCGCTTCGGCGAAGTCGCGGACGCCGCGCTCGACTCGGTCGCCGGCCTTCTCGGCGACGTAGGCACGAAACCTTGCTGGGATGGCACTCATCGCACGATCCTACGTCGCCGGACACGCGCCCGGCGCCGTCGACCCGCGTCTCGCCACAAGGTTGCGGTTTGGTGAAGCCGGTTGACGGATCCCGGCGCATCCGACACCATGCCCGAACCGTGAGTCACACCAGCCTCTCCTGGAACATGTGTATGCGCAGGCGGCCCCGCCGTGCGGAGGATGGGGTCTGACGTCTCGCGCACCTGACCAGGGGTAGAGCGGGACCGAAGACGAGGTCCCGGGGTCGCAGTCTCCACACCGGAGCTGCGGCTTTTTGTTTCCTCCGAACGACACGACGGGTGACCGCCAATTCCACCGGCCTTCCCAGGGCCGCCGGGCCTCGGGCCAACTCCGGTTTGCCTTCCCCATCGGCGCACTCCCCCACCGTCCCAGGAGGAACCCTCGACATGGCAGAGCTCGATCCGACCACCTTCCGACCCGAAACGCGCGCGCTCCACGCCGGCCAGAAGCCGGACCCGGCAACGAACGCCCGGGCGGTCCCCATCTACGCCACGACCAGCTATGTCTTCGACGACGCGGCGCACGCCGCCCGGCTGTTCGGACTCGAGGAGTTCGGGAACATCTACACCCGGATCATGAATCCCACGACCGCCGTGTTCGAGGAGCGGGTCGCCGCGCTCGAGGGCGGCGTGGCGGCCCTCGGCGTGGCGTCCGGCCAGGCGGCCGAGACGCTGTCGATCCTCAACCTCGCCCGCGCCGGCGACAACCTCGTCGCGTCGTCGTCGCTGTACGGCGGGACGTACAACCTGTTCACGCACACGCTGCCGAAGGTCGGTATCACCACGACCTATGTCGACGGCAGCGACCCATCAGCCTTCGGTCGTGCGATCAACGAGCGGACCAAGGCCGTCTTCCTCGAGCTGATCGGGAACCCGCGGCTCGACGTCCACGACCTCGCCTCGATCGCCGACGTCGCCCACGCCCGCGGCGTGCCGGTGATCGTCGACAACACCTTCGCGCCCCTGATCGCCCAGCCGATCAAGCACGGCGCCGACATCATCATCCACTCGGCCACGAAATGGATCGGCGGCCACGGCACGGCCATCGGCGGCGTGGTCGTGGACGGCGGAACGTTCGACTGGGCCGCGTCGGAGCGGTTCAAGCAGGACTTCGTCGATCCCGATCCCTCGTACCACGGGATCAGCTATTCGAAGGCGTTCGGCAACCTGGCGTTCATCCTCAAGCTGCGCGTCCAGGGTCTCCGGGACATCGGCGCGGCACTCAGCCCGTTCAACGCGTTCCTGTTCCTGCAGGGCCTCGAGACGCTGCCGCTGCGGATCACCCGGCACAGCGAGAACGCGCTGGCGGTCGCCCGCTGGCTGCAGACGCGGCCCGAGGTGACCTGGGTCAGCTACCCGGGCCTCGAGTCGCACCCCTCGCACAAGCTGGCCAAGCGGTACCTGAGCGGTGGCTTCGGCGGGGTCGTGACGTTCGGCGTCAAGGGCGGCGTCGAAGCCGGCCGGCGCCTGATCGACAACGTCCAGATCTTCTCGCTGCTGGCCAACGTCGGCGACGCCAAGTCGCTGATCATCCATCCGGCCTCGACGACGCACTCGCAGCTCGAGCCGGAGGAGCAGATCGCGACCGGCACCACGCCGGACCTGATCCGCCTGTCGGTTGGTCTCGAGCACGTCGACGACCTGATCGCCGACCTCGAGCAGGCGCTGGCGGCCGCGACCGCCGACAGCGCCGCCGACGGCAGTCTCGTCGGCGCGGCGGGATGACGCTCCGCGCTCCATCGACCCGGCCGGCCGGTCTCCCCACGGGGACCGGCCGGGTCGAGACCGTGTCGCTGGGGGCGTTCACGCTCGAGAACGGGACCACGCTCCCGGACCT
Source organism: uncultured Chloroflexia bacterium (assembly GCA_963806175.1). GTDB lineage: Bacteria > Chloroflexota > Limnocylindria > Limnocylindrales > CSP1-4 > SPCO01. Next base: position 493,463 of record CAWDXA010000011.1, on the reverse strand, counting down.
GGTCGTCGCCTACCGGCACGACGGGCCGCCGCCCGACGTCGCGCCGCAGGTCCTGGTCGTCCACGCGCTGACCGGCTCGGCCGACGCGGCGGGCGACTGGTGGGAGCCGCTGATCGGCGACGGCCGCGCGCTCGACACGACCGAGGTCGGCGTCCTGTGCGCCAACCTCCTCGGCGGCCGGTACGGCACGAGCGGCCCCACATCGCTGCATCCGCGGACCGGCCGGCCGTACGGAGCCGCCTTCCCGGTCGTGACGACGGTCGACCAGGCTCGGGCGCAATGGCGTCTGCTCGACGAGCTCGGCGTCGAGGAGATCGCCCTGGCCACCGGCGGCTCGCTCGGTGGGATGGTGGCGCTCGAGGTCGCACTGGCCCGGCCGAACTCGACGGCCCACGTGGCGCCGATCGCGGCGCCGGCCGCCATCGGACCGCTGGCCGTCGCATGGAACCACCTGCAGGTCCAGCTGATCGAGCGCCTCGGCCTCGAAGGGCTGGCGCTGGCTCGCCAGCTGGCCATGACCACGTACCGGAGCGAAGCCGATTTCGCCGAGCGGTTCGCCGGCGGTGTCGAAGCCGACGGGCGTCCGTCGGTCGTCAGCTATCTCGACCACCAGGGCGACAAGCTGGTCGACCGGTTCGACCCGGCGACGTATCGCGCCCTGGTCGGCGCGATGGATTTCCACGACATCGCGCGGACGCACGGTGGCCTGCTGGGTGCGCTCCATTCGCTCGGCCGGGCCGGCGTAGGTCTGACCGGGATCGGGATCGAAGGCGACATCCTGTACGGGCCCCGCCAGGTCCAGGAATTGGTCGACGCGGCCAGCGCCGCCGGCGTCGACGCTCGATACCGTGAGATCCGGTCGACCAAGGGGCACGATGCCTTCCTGGTGGAGTGGGACCAGCTGACCGCGCTGCTCCGCGAGGCGCTGGCCGCGACCTGACCCGTCGGTCAGGGAGTCGGCGTGACCTCCGCGGACGGCTCCGGGGGCGGTCCCGACGGCGACGGCTCGCCCGACGCCGGCGGCTCCGCCGTGCCGCCCGAGCTCGCCTTGGGCGTCGCGCTGGGCTTCGGCCGGGGCGTCGGGGTTGGCTTGGGCCTGGGCGCGGGGTTGCAGCCACCGACGCCGCTGCCGCTGACCGAGGTCCCGGACGGCGTCGGCAGGCCGTAGTCGGCGGACGGAAGCGAGCCGTCAGTGGGGAAGAGCCTGGCGGCCAGGGCCCGGATCCCCGGCACGTCCGGGATCTGGATCGAGCCGCGCACGTCGAACCCCGAGCCCACCAGCGGGTGGGTGACCACCGCCCGGTACGTCTGCTCGCGCCCGACCTGGGTCGCCAGGTCGGCGAGGTCCGGCAACAGGTCGCGCGGCACGTTCGTCTCGACCGTCTTGCCGAGCGCCTGGAGCAGCCCGATCGGGTCGTTGAGGAACCCGCCATGCACGATGGCATCGCGGATGCCCGAGATCACTTCCTGCTGGCGCGCGGCCCGCGTGAAGTCGCTCTCCCCGGAGGCTTTGCGCACCCGCGCGTAGCCGAGGGCCTGCTGCCCGTTCAGGTGATGCAGGCCCGCCGTGATCGAGAAGCCGTTGCTGAAGCCGTACTCGTCGTAGCCGGGATCGCAGAACGCATGGGCGACGTTGACGTTGACCCCGCCGAGGACGTCGACGACCCGGACGAATCCTCCGAGGTCCACCTTCGCGTAGTAGTCGATCGGGACCTGGGTGAGCGTGCCCAGCGCCCCCATCAGCACGTCGAAACCGGTCCCGTCGGAGCCCGGGAACTGCTCGGGATGATGGCGGGCGTAGGCCACGAGCGAGTTGATCTTGTCGCGGTACGTCCGCCCGTCGGCCATGGGGACGTCGACCATGTCGCGCGGGATCGACAGCATCGAGACCGTGCGGGTCGCCTTGTCGAGCGAGACGATGATCATCGTGTCGGTCAGGTACGTGTTGCGGCCGACCCCGGAATCGACGCCGATGACCAGCGCCGTGACCCGCTGGCTGCCCGGATCGGCCGAGGGCAATGGCGACGCCGATGGCAGGCCCGGCACGGGCGTCGACAGGAAGCTCGGGTCGGGCGCCGCACTGACGGTTGGGACGACGGCCGTGGCCGGTCCCACGAAGATCTCGTCGGCCGCCTCGCGGGCGACCTCGGTGGCGTACCCGGCATACGCCTGCGGCGCGATGACGAACATGACGAGCAGCGCCATCGGCAGCAGGTCGCGCCGGCCGGGTCGCGGCAGGGCGGGATCGAACAGGCTTGAACCGACGGCGATCAGCCGCGACGCCAGCAAGAGGCCCTGGGCCGCCAGTAGACCCCAGATCACCTCGTTGGACAGGAGCGATGCGGCCAGTCGCGGCGCCGACGTCGTCGCCACGATCCAGGCGCCCGTGACGATCCCCACGAGCAGCGGCGACACGAACAGGATCGCGCGCCGCCGGCGGCCCGCCACGAGGTGGCCGAGGCCCGGGATCAGCGCATCGAGGACGGCCGGGACGTAGCGGGAGCGCTGAGCCGGTGGGGTGACCGCCGAGTCGGCAGGGTCGGGGGTGCCAAGGAGCTGCTCGAGATCCTGCTCGTCGAGTTCAGGCGGCGGCGGATCAGGGGGTGACGGTGTCTCGAGCTCGCGCGGCTCGCTCGCCCCACTCGGCGGCAATTCCACGGGCGGCAGGGTACCAGAGGTCTCGCGGCGAGTGGTTCGGGGCCGCTCCGATCAGCCCGCCCCGGGGCGACCTCGTCATCGCGAACCACCCTGGCATCCCCTCGTTCCAATCGACGAAGGTCCCCACGGCGAGGACGACTCCACCAGCCGTTTGGCACAGAGCGGGTCCAGGCGGCGACTCAGGTCCGGCTCGGGCCGTCGATTGGAACGCTACGGTTCCAAGGGCGGGCCGGCGACTCAGGACCGGTGGCCTCCCAAGACAGCCACGGCCGCCCGTGCGACCACGGCCCGACGCCGGGCTGTGCTAGCCTCGGGCCCCGATGACCGCCCACCCCGAAGCCCTCGACGCCGCCACAGCGCAACCTGCCGCACCCGAGCGCGCCGACTTCATCCGCGAGATCGTCGCGGCCGATGTCCGCGAGGGGCGGGCCGGGAGCGTCGTCACCCGGTTCCCGCCGGAGCCCAACGGCTACCTCCACATCGGGCACGCCAAGTCGATCTGCCTCAACTTCGGGGTGGCAAGCGAATTCGGCGGCCACTGCAACCTGCGCTTCGACGACACGAACCCGGTCAAGGAGGAGGTCGAGTACATCGACTCGATCCAGGCCGACATCCGCTGGCTCGGGTTCGACTGGGGCGAGCACCTCTACTTCGCGTCCGACTACTTCGAGCAGCTCTACGACTGGGCCGTTCACCTCATCCGATCGGGCGACGCCTACGTCGACGACCTGTCGGCGGACGAGATCCGCGACCACCGCGGCACCCTGACCGCCGCCGGCCGGAACAGCCCATGGCGCGACCGGCCGATCGACGAGAGCCTCGATCTCTTCGAGCGAATGCGGGCCGGCGAGTTCCCCAATGGCGCCCGGGTGCTGCGCGCCAGGATCGACATGGCCTCCCCGAACATCAACCTGCGCGACCCGGTCCTGTACCGGATCGTGCATGCGAGCCATCCGCGGACCGGCGACGCGTGGTGCGTCTACCCAACCTACGACTTCGCTCACGGTCAGTCCGATGCGATCGAGGGGGTCACGCATTCGATCTGCACCCTCGAGTTCGAGGTCCATCGGCCGCTCTACGACTGGCTGATCGAGCACCTGCCGGTGCCGTCGCGCCCGCGGCAGTACGAGTTCGCGCGGCTCAACCTGACCTCTACGGTCCTGTCCAAGCGGGTCCTGCTCCGGCTCGTCAACGAAGGCCACGTCCGCGGCTGGGACGACCCGCGAATGCCGACCATCTCCGGGCTCCGCCGGCGGGGCTTCCCGGCCGAGGGGATCCGCGACTTCGCCACGATGATCGGGGTGTCCAAGAACGACAGCGTCGTGGAGTTCGGCCAGCTCGAGTACGCGGTCCGGGCCGTGCTCAACCGGCGCGCCGTGAGGCGGTTCGGGGTGCTGCATCCGCTCAAGCTCGTGATCGACAACTACCCCGACGGCGAGACGGAGGAGATGGCGGTCCCGAACAACCCGGAGGACCCGGCGGCCGGTACGCGCCGCGTGGGGTTCAGTCCTGAGCTATGGATCGAGCGCGACGACTTCATGGAGGAGCCGGCGCCCAAGTTCTTCCGGCTCGCGCCCGGTCGCGAGGTCCGTCTCCGCTCCGCGTACTTCGTCACCTGCAACGAGGTCGTCAAGGACGCATCCGGCGAGGTCACCGCGTTGCACTGCACCTACGACCCGGCGACGCGTGGCGGCGACGCGCCCGACGGGCGCCGACCGAAGGCCACGTTGCACTGGGTCTCCGCGGCCCACGCGGTGCCGGCCGAGGTCCGGCTCTACGACCAGCTGTTCAGCCGGCCCGATCCGGGCGCCGATGGCGACCTGTTCGCGGACCTGAACCCCACCTCGGAGGAGGTCGTGTCCGGGTTCGTCGAAGCGAGCCTGGCCGGCGCGCCCATCGGCGAGACGGTCCAGTTCGAGCGTCTCGGTTACTTCTGTGCGGACCAGGATTCGACGCCGGATCGGCCAGTCTTCAACCGGACGCTGACCCTCAAGGACACGTGGGCGAAGGTCCAGGCGCGCCGCTAGGGCGGCGACCCGGCCGGCCCGGGTTCGGCCGCCCAAAACGAGAGCGACCCCCAGTGCGACCCCTCTGATAGGATTCACCGGCCCCCCGCTGGCGCGTGGCTCAACGGTAGAGCACCTGACTCTGGATCAGGGGGTTCCAGGTTCGAATCCTGGCGCGCCAGCCAACTCCCGCCGACGGCCGCAGCGCACCGTGCTGCCGATCAATCGGGACCCGGTCAGGCGTGGCGAAGGCTTGTGCTGGAGACCTCCCGATCCTCGTGGGCGGGCGTCAGCGGTGCCGATCCACGTTCCCAGCATCGTGCCCGCCAGTCGGCGCCACACCAGCGCCGCGGCAATCAGCGCAGTCACCGGCGATCGTCAGATGGCCCACCGAAACGGCGAAGTTGCGGCTGCGCTCCAGCCCGCTGACGAGGTCGGAGGCCTCGGCCGGACCAATCTCCCACGAGCGACCGCAGGATTGGCACAGCAGGTGGCCGTGCTCGCCGGTTGGATAGACGTGGAACTCCTCGCGGCCGTCTCGCCCGTGGCTGTGATGGAGGTACCCGAGCTCCTCGAGGACGTCGAGCGTCCGATAGACGGTCGAGGGCGTCGTTTCCGGATCGCGTTCGCGACATCGCTCGACGATCTCGCTGCCCGTCACGTGGCCCTCGGTTTCGGCCAGCACGTCGAGGATGAGCCGACGCTGCGGCGTCCAGCGCAGTCCACGGGCCTTGAGCTCGGCACGGATCCCGGACGGGGCCACCACCGCGATCGGGCCGCTCATGCGTCCGCCTCCCGTGAGAACAGCTGGTCGACGAGCCGTCCGATGGCCGGGTCCGGACGCCGGACGGCCCGGCACGGCCTGCGCAGCCGGGCGTCGGGCAGCGTGAGGATCGGGGCGGGCACGGGCGCGGTCATCAGATCGCCGGCGGCGGGTCGCCCCGGCCTCGCAGCCGGCGGATCACGGCGCTGATCCCGCGGGCGATGCCGCGGACGAGGTTGAGCAGGCCATCGACGCCCACCGCTATGCGGGGTGGTGATCGAGATCGTGGTCATGACTGTGACGCTCCGCACCGTGCTCGTGGAGATGCTCGTGGATCAGGTTCGCCCGGAGCAGCAGGTCCCGGTCCGCGAGGATCGCCGCCGTCGGCCCGTCGGCGAGCACGCGGCGATTCTCGCCGAGGACCACGACGCGGTCCGCGATGATCGGGACGATCTCGAGCTCATGGGTCGCCGTGATCAGGGTCTTGCCGCCCTCGCCAAGCCGCCGAATGAGGTTGACCAGGACCCATTTCGTCCGGGGATCCAGTGCTGCCGTCGGCTCGTCCAGCAGGAGGACATCCGGTCGAAGCGAGAGGACCGACGCGATCGCCGCGCGCTTCTTCTCACCACCGGACAACTCGAACGGGGCGCGATCGGCGAGGTGCGCGATGCCCATCTGGCGCAGTGCCTCGTCGCACATCGCACGCACCTCGTCCTGGGGCAGGCCCAGCTGGAGCGGCCCGAACGCGACGTCATCGAGGACCGTGGCGCTGAACAGCTGCACGTCCGGGTCCTGGAAGACGAGGCCCACCTCGCGGTGGAACCGGAACGAGTCGGCACCGTCGGCGACCGCCGCGACGTCGCGGCCAAGCGCGCGCATGGTGCCGCCGGCAGGCGCGATGATCCCGTCGAGGAGCTTGAGCAGGGTCGACTTGCCGGACCCGTTGGCGCCCAGCAGCACGACGCGCTCGCCACGTTCGATCCGCAGGTCGATGCCGTCGAGCGCCGTCTGCCGGCCCCCGTACGCGTATCGGACGCCATGGAGCTCGAACACGACCGGGTTCGAAACCGGAGCCGGCTCGACCGAAGGGTCGACCCACTCGGTCGTCACCACAGCCCCCGGCCGACGAGCACCGCGGCCGCCGCGATGCCGATAGCTCCGCCGAGCGCGGCCCAGTCGGCGATTCGCATGTGGAAGGTCTCGAGGCTCCGGATCGAGCCGGTGAAGCCCCGCGCCGCCATCGCGGCGTAGACGTCGTTGCTCATCTTGACCGACCGGTTGAGCAGATTGCCGATCGAACCTGCGATCCAGCGCCGCTGCTCGCCGCCGCTCGTGCGCGCGATGACCCGGCTCTTGCGCGCCTCGAACAGCCCGGTGGCAAGGTGGAGGAACAGGAAGATGTAGCGGTAGGTCATGGCCAGGACGAGGATGAACAGCTGGGGGACGCGGATCGCCTGCAGGCTCTTGAGCAAGTCGGCCCATCGGGTGGTGAGGACCAGGAGCACGGCGAGCGAGACGCTCACCCCGACGCGGGCCACGAACAGGACGGCGCCGATGAGCCCGGGGATCGATGGTGCGACCTGGATCGGGCCGATCGGCAGCTCGAAGAGCCGCGGACCGGGCACGAAGAAGATGGCCGGGACCACGACGATGGCGGCGAACAGCGGGATCCCGAGCCAGACGCGTTTCACGAAGAAGTCGAGCGGGACCCGGCTCGCCCAGGCTGTGGTCAACACCACGACGTAGAGCGCGATCTCGACGGCGATCGAGCTCGACAGGCTGGCCGCGAGGACGACCGCGAGGAACATCCCGAGCTTGGATCTCGGATCGACTCGCTGCAGCCACCCAGGTTCCCGCGCGTGCTCCTCGGTGAACACGGCGTGCTCGATCGAGCCGGCGATCCCGGCCAGGGTGTGCTCGAGCCAACCGACGTGGCCCTCGCGCTCGGTTCGATCGTTCGCCACCGCGGTCATGTCTCAGGTCAGCTGCGCGGATGACGGTTCGGTGTCGCGATGGCCACCCCGACGGAGCAGCCAGGCGAGCGCGTAGATCGCACCCCCCAGCAGAAGGATCCCGAAGATGCCCGTCAGCTCGTACCCGATCGCCTGCTGCCAGAGGGCGGCATTCGCGTCGCCGAAGAACGGGAGTGGCAGGTTGTAGCCCGACAGCGGGGCACTGAACACGGTCGACAGATCGTGGAGCCCCGCCGGGACGTACCCGAAGGCTGCTCGAACGTCCTCGGTCGAGCCCTCGCCGTAGGCGAAGCCTGGCGCGATCAGGCCGAGCGGGGCCACGACCGCCGCAGCGGCGAAGGCCGTCCCAACGCCCCGAATCCCGCGCGGAAGCAACAGCCACGCCACGGGCAGGAGAATCATGGCGATCAGTCCGACGACGACGAGCATCGTCGCGACGCTCGGCCAATCGACCTGGGCCCAGTCGGCGCCGAAGGCATGGCCGACGTCGCCGCCACCGGTCAGCAGGGCCGCGGCGGCCAGTAGAACGAGGCTCACCAGGACCGCGGCTCCGCCCGTCTGCCAGAGCGGTCGCCGCCTGCCGGGGTCCTCCGCCTCGTCACCGGCGAGGATTCCCTTGAGCGAGGTCAGGTACTCCGGGTGGCGCTGCTGGAGGTAGGCCACGCCGAACGCCGTGATCAGCGCCTCGACGATCGACGCCCCAAACAGGTGGGACGCGAGCATGGCCGGGATCGCCTCCGACAGCCCGTACGGGCTGTACAACGCGTGTCCGTTCTCGCTGAACAGCACCGGCTGGATCCCGAGCTCGATCCCGACCGCCAGCGCGGAGGCGGTGATCCCGATGTACGCGCCGATGCCCGCCGCCCAGACCCGCCGCGTCGACAGGACCGAGGATCGACCGGCCAGGAGCCGGTAGACCACGTAGCCGACGAAGGGCAGGATGAAGCCCATATTCAGGCAGTTCGCGAAGATCGCCAGCACGCCGCCGTCGCCGAAGAACAACGCCTGGATGATCAATGCAACGCTCACCGCGATCACGGCGGCCCACGGCCCGAGCACGATCGCCACGAGCGTTCCGCCGACCCCGTGGGCGGTCGTACCCCCCGGCACCGGCACGTTGAACATCATGATCGTGAAGCTGAGGGCGGCGAACACCGCCAGGAGCGGGACTGTCCGGTTCGTGAGGACCTTCTGGACACGTCGTGTCGCGAGGGCCCAGCCGGGGACGGTGGCAATCCCCATCCCGACCGAGATGATCGGACTCAGGTATCCATCCGGAATGTGCACCTCGAGCCTCCTCTTGACGCGATCTCGAGGCGCCGGCTCCGCGGCAGCCGGCCTCGCGACGCAAGAATACTCCGTTGAGTATCGCCGCTGTTGCATCATGATGCAACAACGGACGCCCGACCCGCACCGTCCGCGCCACGCACCCGTCTCTACCGACCCCGAGGTCGATCGTCGGGGTGAGTCGCGGCCTCGGATAACACGCACGCGAAGTCCCGGACCCCAGTCGACGCGTCAGCGACGAAGTGCTCCCGCGGCCAAGCCCTGGATGAAGGTGCGTTGGACCACCAGGAAGAGGAGCACCGGCGGCAGGATGGCGATCGCCATGCCGGCGAAGGTAAGCCCCTGGTCGGTGGCGTAGAAGGTCGAGAAACGGCTCAAGGCGAGCTGCACCGTGAACGAATCCGGCCTCTGCATGAGTACGAGCGATCCGCTGAAGTCGTTCCATGTGAAGACCGCCACGAGGACGGCAACGGCGACGAGGCCCGGCCGCGCGAGAGGGACCATGACCCCGAGCAGGACCTCGATCCTGCCGGCTCCGTCGACCCGGGCGGCATCGATGACGTCGCGGGGGATCGTGCGGAAGTAGCCGGTCAGGATCAGCGTCGCAAACGAGACGTTGGCCATCACGTTGAACAACGCCAGCCCGGGCAGGCTGTTGATCAGTCCAACGGAGCGGAACATCGAAAACACGGGAACGACGAGGACGTCAGTCGGGATGATCAGCGGCGCCAGGACCACCATGAAGAACACGGCCCGAAGGGGTGGCCGCAGCCGCGTGAGCGAATACGCTCCACAGACCGACACCACGAGGACGACCGCCACAGTGATCGCGGTGACATAGGCCGAGTTGGCCAACGCCGCGCCGAGCTGGCCGCGGTCCCACGCCTCGGCGATGTTCCCGATGGCCGGCGGCCATGTCAGGTCCCACGGAGCCCGGTAGATGTCGGCGCTTGGCTTGATCGCGTTCGCCAGTGTCCAGACCACCGGGTACGACCAGACGATGGCGAGAACACTGAGCAACACGGCGGACCATCGAAGTCGAGGCAGCCCGGTCACGAGCTCACCATCTCGGCGCGCCCTTCGAAGAACCTGTATTCCACGACTGCGAGCAGCAGGATCAGGACCAACAGGATCATCGCCATCGCTTGTGCGTACCCGACCTCAAGGAATCGGAAGGCCGTGACGTACACGTCGGTGGCGACCGTCTCGGTGGCGTGAGACGGTCCGCCCGCGGTCATGACCCACACCAGGTCGAAGATCCGCAGCGTCCCGAGCGTGGTCAACAGGACCAGCGTGAACGTGTGTGGCCACAGCAGTGGCCATGTGATCCGTCGAAACTGCTGAAGCCTGCCGGCGCCTTCCAGGACGGCGTATTCGTAGTACTCGTGCGGGAGGCCCTGGATCGCCGCCAGGTAGACGACCATGACGAAGCCGGCGAACCGCCACAGGAAGGCGACCATGATCGCCCAGAGGGCCGTTTGCGCGTCCGCGAGTGGTGCGATCGTCAGCGTGTGCAAGCCGAGTGCCGACCCCACGGTCGCGATGATCCCGAAGAAGGGCGCATACAGGAACCTCCAGACCTCCCCGACGGCCACTGAGGCAAGGACGAAGGGTGCGAAGAACACGATTTGCAGGAATGTCCTTCCGCGCTTCACTCCAGCGACGAGCACGGCGAGGAACAGCCCGACGACGATGAGGAGCACGACTGCGGCGCCTGTGAACAGGAACGTGTTCAGCAGACTTCGATGGAAGACGGCGTCTCCGAAGATCGCCCGCACGTAGTGATCCGGCCCCACGAAGTTCGTGAGGTCGAACCCCTTGGTGTCGTGCACGCTGAGGACGATGCCGTAGACGAGTGGATAGAAGAGGAAACCGGCCAGGATCACCAGGATCGGCATGAGGAACAGCAGGTCGATGGCGGTTTCGCGTTGGGAGCGACCGAGGAACGACCATCGAGCACGCAAGTCGATCACGGCCGGCCCGTCACGGTGGATCGCAGGTCGTGTGTCACTCGACGGTCGTCAACAAACGATTCCCGGAAGTCACTGGCGCCCATCCGGGCCCAGGCGGTTGGCGATTCGCCCCGAGCATCACAACTCCCGAATGGGATCTGACCGGCCGAACATCCCGTCCTTGTCGCGGCCAACGCGGTACGAGGCGATCGGTCATCGAGGACAATAGCGGCGTGGAGGCGGTTCATCCGACCAGGGAGGACGCCTGGAAGCGCGTGATCGGCCGCCGGACTGTGCTCAAGCTCGGCGCCGCCATGGCTGCCGGCGGCGCGCTACCACCGCTGCTCGCCGCCTGTGCCGCGCCGGCCGCGACGGCCATGACCGAGTCCGTCACCGCGTTGGTCGAAGGCGGTGATCCGAGCACCGAGCCGGCGCTGAAGAAGGTCTACGACGACTTCAAGGCGCTGCACCCTGCCGTCGAGTGGGACATCCGGGCGCTGCCGGGCCTGGGCCCCGAGTGGGATCGGCTGGCGCGCGCCGCGCTGGAGTCCGGCGAGCCGGTGGGGCTCGTGATGCTGGATGGCTTGTTCGTCCGTGCCTGGGCCCGGGACGGCCTGCTGGCGGACCTCGGAGCAGACCCGAGGATGGCCGATGTGCTCGCCCGAGTGCCAGATAGCTTCCATCTGGCCGGCCTTGGGGAAACGAGCGCGCGGGCCTTTCCGCTGGCCCTGACCCGGGGCGTTCAGACCACGGGCCTCTATTACAACAAGGCGTTGCTCGATCAGGTCGGTGTCGAGCCTCCGAAGACCATCGCTGATCTCGAGGCGATGGTGAAACCCATGACGGCGCTCGGAGCAGCCCCCCTGGTGCATTGCTCCGGTGATGCCTCCTTCAATCCGTTGCTCGTCATGTGGGTGCTGCCAAACATCGCGGAGCGTGGCGGCGACCCGGTGGAGTTCGTCGAGAGCACGATCAGGGGCGAGATCGGGTACGACAGCCCTGAATGGACCGAAGCCTTTCAAACGATCGCCGACCTGCGCGCGTCCGGCGTGCTGCTGGAAGGCTCCGGTGCCACCGATTACGGGACGATGCAACAGCTGTTGCTCCAGGGAAAGGCGGCCATGACCTACAACGGCTCCTGGATGCTCCCGCAGATCCAGGCGGGCACGCCCACGGTTGCATTCGAGCTGCATGTGGCTTCCCTCCCCCTCATCGACGGGAATTCGACAGCTCGCTCGACGCTTTCCTGGGGCGGCATCGCCATGCCGGCAAAGGCCGCTGCGAGCCGTGACAGCGTGTATGCATTCCTTGAGTACGCCAGCCGGCCCGAGGTCGACATGTCGGTGGTCGAGGGCCTGCAGGCCTACTCGCCGATCGCCGCGTCGAACGCCGCCATCCACGACACGGTGGCGCGTGAGTTTCTTCCGATGCTGGGCAACGCCATCCCCTCGCTCAACTGGCTGTGGGAGCCGGAGATCGACACCGAGATGAGCAACCAGGTCCAGGCCCTCGTCAAGGGCGACACGGACCCGGCCTCCGTCGGGCAGGCGATCGAGGCCGTGGCAGACGAGCTGCGTTCGTCGGGCCGCAGTTACTACACCTGATCGAGTCTCCACCGTACGTGGCAAGCCCGCTGCTCGACACCAAGCTCTACGTCCCAAGGCTGCGACGCGGTCTGGTCGCCCGACCAAGGCTGAGCGAGCGGCTTGGTCGCTGGGCCGAGTCGAAGTTGACGCTGATCTCGGCGCCGGCCGGCTTCGGCAAGACGACCCTGCTGGCCGAGTGGCTGGCCGGCGCTCCGGCCGGTCGACAGTCCGCAGCCTGGCTGTCTCTCGATGAGGCCGACAACCAGCCCGCGGTGTTCTGGACCTACCTCGTCAGTGCACTGCAGACAGCAGTGCCGGGGGTCGGCGCGTTGGCCCTCGCCAGCCTGCAGGGGCCACAGCCGGCGCCGATCGAAGCTGTCCTCGCCTCGTTGCTCAACGATCTCGGCGCGGTGCCGAACGACACCGTGCTGGTGCTCGACGACTATCACCTCGTCGACGCACCCGAAATCCAACGGGGAATGGCCTTCCTGCTGCAGCACATGCCGCCCCAGCTGCACCTCATGATCACCACCCGCGCCGATCCGGCGCTGCCGCTCGGCCGCCTGCGCGCGCGTGGCGAACTCACCGAGATCCGCGCCGCCGATCTGCGCTTCACCCTGGACGAGGCTGACGCCTACCTCGATGGGGTCCTGGGTCTTGGGCTGACCGCCCGGGATGTCGCCACGCTGGAAGGGCGCACCGAGGGCTGGATCGCCGCCCTTCAGCTCGCGGGACTCTCGATCCAAGGGCGCGACGACGTCGCCGGCTTCATCGCCGGCTTTGCCGGCGATGACCGCTACATCGTCGACTACCTCGTCGAGGAGGTCCTGCACCGTCAAACCGACGAGGTCCGGGGCTTCCTGCTGGACACGTCGATCCTGGCCCGGTTCACCGGCCCGTTGTGCGACGCGGTCACCGGCCAGGACGGGGGCAAAGCCACGCTGGAGGCGCTGGATCGGGCCAACCTGTTCCTCGTTCCGCTCGACGACCGGCGCCAGTGGTATCGCTACCACCGCCTGTTCGCCGAAGTGCTGCGAGCGCGCCTGCTTGACGAGCGACCCAGGCGCGTGCCGGAGTTGCACCGGCGGGCATGCGAGTGGTACGAGCGCGAAGGCGATCGGTACGAGGCGATCCGCCATGCGATGGCGGGCGATGACATGGCGCGAGCAGCTGACCTGATCGAGCTCGCAATCCCGGCGACGAGCCAGGCCCGCCAGGAGGCAACGCTCCGACAGTGGCTCGAGGCACTCCCGGATGAGCTCCTTCGGATGCGGCCGGTGCTGAGCAACGCGTATGCCGGATCACTCCTCGTCAGGGGCGAGATCGAAGGCGTCGAGGACCGCCTCAGAGACGCCGAGCGGTGGCTCGATGGAGCGGGCACGTCAGTAGGCGATTCCGACGCGGGAGCGGGCGCGATGGTGGTGGTCGACGAGGCGGCGTTCCGCCGCTTGCCGGGCTCCATCGCCGTCCACCGGGCGGGCCAGGCCCGGATCCTCGGGGATATCGCCGGGACGATCGCCCATGCGCGGCGGGTGCTCGAGCTCGTCGGGGACGACGACCACCTGGAACGGGGTGGCGGAGCCGCCCTCCTCGCCCTCGCCTACTGGACGACTGGAGACCTGGAGGCCGCGTCCCGTTCATATGCCGCGGGTATGGCGAGCCTCGAGAAGGCCGGTCATCTCTCCGACGTGATCGGGTGCGCGCTTGCCCTCGCCGACATCCGCCTCGCTCAGGGTCGCCTGCGCGAGGCACTTCGCATCTACGAGCGAGGACTGGAGCTCGCGATGCGACTGGACGGACCCATCCTTCGGGGCGCGGCGGACATGCACGTGGGCATCAGCGGGGTTCTTCGCGAGCGGGACGATCTCGAGGGCGCCTCTCGGCACCTGCTGCAGAGCACCGAGCTGGGCGAGGAGAACGGCCTGCCGCAGAACCGCTATCGGTCGCGTGTCGCCATGGCTGCGATTCGCCAGGCCGAGGGCGATCTCGGTGCGGCGGTGGAGCTGCTCACCGAGGCCGAGCGCCTCTATGTCGGTGACTTCTCCCCGGATGTGCGCCCGGTTGCCGCCCTGAAGGCACGGGCCTGGATCGCCCAGGGCCGGCTGTCTGAGGCCTCAGCGTGGGCAGACGAGCACCGTCTGTCCGCGGCCGACGAACTCAGCTACGTCCACGAGTTCGAGCACAGCACCCTGGCCAGGTTGCTCCTGGCGCAGGGAACCCGGGACGCTTCCGGCGGCCCGACAAGCGCGGCGATCCGGCTCCTGGAGCGTCTGCTTGCCGCTGCCGACGAGGGTGAGCGAACCGGAAGTGTCATCGAGCTCCTGGTCCTGCTGTCGCTCGCCCATCAGGCGGACGACGACGTGCCGACCGCGCTCGGGCTGCTCGACCGGGCCATCGGGCTGGCCGAGCCAGAGGGGTACGTCCGGGTCTTCATTGATGAAGGCCCGCGCATCGCCGCACTCCTCAAGCTAGCGGCGAAGTCGCCGAACGCTCCGGATTACGTGCGCCGACTCCTGGCCGCTTTCGCAACGACGCCGGGACAGAGGCCCGTCGAGCAGCCGCTGATCGAGCCGCTCAGCGAACGAGAGTTCGAGGTTCTGCGCCTCCTGGAGAGCGACCTCGACGGGTCGGGGATCGCGCGCGAGCTCAGCGTGTCCCTCGCCACCGTGCGGACCCACACCGCGAACATCTACGCCAAGCTCGGTGTGAACAGCCGGAGGGCAGCCGTCCGCCGCGCCGCCGAGCTCCGCCTCCTCTCCCGTACCCGGGGCCAGCGGACCACCGAGTAGACCCGCCTCTGCTCCGCGGCCCGCAGCCGGAGGCGCGTGACGGAAGGAATCCGGGGTTTCGCTGCTTCAGCGAAATCATCAGCCCGCTCATCAGTTGTGCTGATGCGCGCTCATCACATCCGCTTCCACCTTGTGTCCAGTGACTCGGGTCGGTGTTGCCGGCCGGAGATCCAGTTGGCAACACGCACAAGGAGCGGAATGACCGAACGACACACCTCGACCTCCGACTCCCATGAGGCCGGTCACTACCAGATCCGACTCGCGGGCCACCTCGACGCGCACTGGATCGCCTGGTTCGACGGACTGGCCGTCACCCGCGAAAGGGACGGTACAACGGTCATCAGCGGCGTGATCGTCGACCAGGCAGCGCTCCACGGCGTCCTGCAGCGAGTGCGAGACCTGGGCCTGCCGCTGGTCTCGGTCATTCGCGTCGAACCCGATCAAGCCAATTCCACCGGCATCGAAGCCGGGTAGACCCAGATCACGGAAGGGAAACAGACATGGCAACCACCTCGCGGACCGTCACGACCAACCGAGCCCCCATGGACTCCGCGCGCAAGGCCGCGCTCGCCGTCGGGGTCCTGTTCATCCTCACCTTCATCACATCGATCGCAGGGGTACTCGCCTACGGGCCGATCCTGAGCGATCCCACCTACATCACCGGCGCCGGCGCCGACTCCCGCGTGTTCGTCGGAGCGTTCCTCGAACTGCTCCTCATCATCACCAACATCGGCTGCGCCGTCGTCCTGTTCCCGATCCTCAAGCGGCAGAGCGAAACCCTCGCCCTCGGCTATGTCGCGGCGCGCATCTTCGAGTGCGTCTTCATCGGGATCGGCCTGCTCAGCCTGCTCACGATCGTGACCTTGCGGCAGGGGGCCGTGGGCGCGGATGCCGGCCCGCTGGTCCTGATCGGCAAGTCGCTGGTCGCGCTCCACAACTGGACGTTCCTGTTTGGCCCCGGCTTCGCCGATGGCATCGGCACCGGGATGATCCTTGGCTGGCTGATGTACCGGTCCGGCCTGGTCGGGCGGCGCATGGCGCTCTTCGGTGTCGTCGGCGGCCCTCTGCTCGCCGCTTCCGGGATCGCCGTGCTGCTGGGCGTGATCCCGCAAGGTCACGCGTTGCAGGGCATCGCGACCATCCCGGAGATCGTCTGGGAGGCGTTCCTGGGCCTGTACCTCACCTTCAAGGGCTTCAAGTCGGCCCCGATCCTCACCTCCCATAGCCGCGACGAGGCGATCACCCCGGCCTACGCCGCCGCCTGAACGGATGGGCCCCGGAGCTGATCTCCGGGGCCCATCACTTCGCTCGGATCGGATCGGCAGTCCACGTCCGCTGGGACGAACGAAAGGAAGCACCCCTATGTCCAACGTCCAGATCGGCACGGATCCAGTCCGCAGCGACCGGCGGCTCCCTCCGCGTTTCGTGGTCCGCACGTTCTGGGACGCGCCAACTCTGCTGCCCGGCCGGACCTTTGGCGCACCTGCCCTCGGAACTCGTGCGTAACTCATCGCTCGCCACAGGCAGTTCATGACAAACGCCTCTGGAGGCACCGCGGTGCCGTCGGGCATCCTCGCGCGGGACCCGGCGACGAAGCCGGCCACAGAGCGTCCAGGGAGTCATCGCCATGCAACGCGGCCACAAGATCACGCATCTGCCGTCGCTGGAGATGCCCGCCCGTTTCGACCCGTCCGGGATCCCGTGCGTCGATTCGGGCCGCTCTCACACCCGCACGACGTCATCGCATCGGCGTCATCCCCGCCCGCTTCCGGGCCTCGCCCCCAAGTCCATCATCGCGACCGTCGAGGAGGTTGCGGAGCATGGGGAAGCCAACTGGCTCATCTGGGGGTGCGTCGGCGATCGCCCGGTCCTGTTCACGGTGGCGGCGGCCGCGGCCGCCGAGATGCTGGAGTCGGTCGCCGCGGGCGAGATGACGACGGCGATCGTCGAGCCCTGGCAGCTGATGCTCGAGCGCCTCGATTAGCCGGAGGAGCCCGGCCGGACCCGCGCGGGGACAGGAGCGCCGGGGCGGCGGCCTACCGAAGAAGGACGGAGATCGCCTCGAGCGGCACCGGGTTCGAGGCGATGATCACCTCGGCCGCCGACCGGACCTTCGGCACCAGCGAGGCCACGTACGCCCGCGCGACCGGCTTCTTGCCCTCGGCGACGGTGGTGTCGCGCATGAGGAGCCAGCCGCCGACGATCCCGATGGCCATCTCGACCAGGTCGACGGCGTAGTACTCCACACGGTCGCGCTCGGGCACAGCGCCCAATGCCGCGACGGCCTGGTCGAACCGCTCCGTGAGGTCTCCCAGGAGCGCCCGCTCCGTGGCCATGTCGGCCGGATAGTCGGCGGCCTGCCATTCGACGAGCAGCGGATCGAGCGAGCGGTTGAGCAGCTTGCCGATGGCCGCGACGACCTGGAGCTGGCTCGTGCCCTCGTAGATGTTCGTGACCCGGACGTCGCGGAGCAGGCGCTCGATGTTGAACTCGCGCATGTAGCCCACGCCGCCGTGGACCTGCATGGCCTGGTTGCAGACGCGGTTGCCCATCTCCGTGGCGCAGTACTTGACCATTGGTGTGAGCGTCTCGGCCAGGGCCTGACAGTGCTTGAGGCGGGCACGGATCGCGGGATCCGCGTCCGGGCCGCCCTCCCCCACGGTGCGCTCATGGACCTTCCAGAGATCCACCCAGCGCCCCGTCTCGGCGAGCAGGGCCCGCGTGGCCTCCAGGTCGACCTTCATCGACAGCAGCAGCCGGCCAACCGCCGGCAGGCTCCGGATCGGCTTGCCGAACTGGACGCGCTCACGCGAGTACCGGTCCGCCTCCCGGAACGCGGCTTCGGCGATGCCGAGGGCCTGGGCGGCCACCGCGAGGCGGGCGCCGTTCATCAGGTTCATCGAGTAGCGGATGAGTCCGAAGCGACGCTTGCCGATGAGCACGGCCGGCGTGTGGGTGTACTGGATCTCGCAGGTCGGGGACGCATGGATTCCCAGCTTGTTCTCGATGCGCCGGATCCTGACGGTGGCGTCGCGCTCGACGAGGAAGAGCGAGAGCCCGCGCGCGTCGGTCGAACCTTCCTCGCTGCGAGCCAGGACCAGCGACACGTCCGCCAGGCCGTTCGTGATGAAGCGCTTCACCCCGTCCAGGTGCCACTGTCCGGTCGCCTCGTCGAGCGTGGCCCGCGTGGCGACCGACCCCAGGTCCGAACCGGCGTCCGCCTCCGTGAGGACCATGGCCCCGGACACCTCGCCGCGCGCGAACCGGGGCAGCACCCGGGCCCTGGTCTCGGGATCGCCGTACTCCTCGATCGACGAGGCGATCTCCTGGAGGCCGTACACCGTCATCAGGCCGCTCTCCGCCCTGGCCACGATCTCGACCATCATCTGGTAGATCGACTCCGGCAGGTTCAGGCCGCCGTACTCGCGTGACAGCATGGCCCCGAAGAGCTCGGCCTCGCGCAGCGCCTCGATCGCGTCCCGCGTGGCCGCGGCATAGGTGACCTCGCCGCCCTGGTAGTGCGCTCCCTCCTCGTCCGCCTCGGCCGCACGGGGCGCCACGCGCTCGCCGCAGACCTCGCCCAGGACGTCGAGCACGATCCGGTAGTTGTCCATCGCGTCCGCGTAGTTGCGCGGCGCGGTGGGGTGGACGCCGGCATCGGCGTAGTGACGCTCCTTGAGGTCCGCCACCTCGCGCAGGTCGAGCTGCTCGAGCCGGAACTGCAGGTCCGGGTTGTCGAGGAAGAAGTTCTCGCTCATTCGGCTGCCCGCTGGTCCATCGAGCGTTCGCGCACCGCCTTGATGATCATGGGCAGGACCTCACGCGCGTCCCCCACGATCCGGTAGTGCGCGATCTGGAGCATCGGCGCGTCCCGGTCCGTGTTGATCGCAATGATCTTGGACGACTGGTCCATCCCGGCCCGATGCTGGATGGCGCCCGAGATGCCCGCGGCGATGTACAGGCGGGGCCGAACCGTGGTGCCGGTCTGGCCGACCTGGAACTCGCGGCCGATCATCCCGGCGTCCACGGCCGCGCGCGAGGCACCGACCTCGCCACCCAGCAGGTTGGCGAGCTCACGCAACAGGGCGAACTCGTCGGCGTCCGAGATGCCGGCGCCGCCGGAAACGATCACCGGGGCGTCCTTGAGCTTGACGGCGGAGTGGCGAACCTGCCGGCTCACGACCTCGAGGGCGAAGTCGGCCGGCTCGAATTCGGGCGTCACCGGCTCCACCACGCCCGTCCGCTTCGGATCGGCGACCGGCATGCGCATGACGCCCTCGCGGACGGTCGCCATCTGGGGTCGGGTGTCCGGATTGACGATCGTGGCCACCAGGTTTCCGCCGAACGCCGGCCGGATCTGGTACAGCAGGTTGTCGTACGTCTTGTCCTGTCGCTTGGCGTGGTAGCTGCCGATCTGGAGATCCGTGCAGTCGGCGGTGAGCCCGCAGCGCAAGGCACTCGCGACGCGCGGTGCGAAGTCGCGGCCGTTGGGGGTGCCACCGACGAGGAAGATCTCCGGTTGCCGCTTGCGGGCCTCGGCGATCGCCACGCGGGCGTACGGCAGGGTGCGGTACTGGGCCAGCTCGGGGTGATCCGCCAGCAGGATGCGGTCGGCCCCGTGGCGGATGACGTCCCAGGCCAGATCTTCGACGCCGTGTCCGCACAGGAGACCCACGACCGCATAGCCGAGCCGATCGGCGAGGTCGCGGGCCTTGCCGACCAGCTCCAGGCTCACGTCGGCGATTCGACCGTCCGTCTGCTCGACGTGGACCCAGATGCTCTGCTGCGCGGTCATGGCCGCCTACCCGACGATGTACTCATGGACCAGCTCCGCCACCATGGCGGCGATCGCCTCGGGGTTGGGCTCGACGGTCCGGCTGTCGGTGCTCTCCAGGACCACGAAGTTCACCTTGTGGACCTGGGTCGGCGACCCGGCGAGGCCGATCCGGTCCGCGCCGGCGCCGATGTCGTCGGCGGTCCAGACCGGGATCCGGAGATCGCGGGCGGCCAGGTACTCATCGAGCGCGGCGTCGGTCTCGAACTCGGGCCACCGCCTCCGCAGTCCGGCGTACTCGCCCGGAGTCGCCGCCAGCTTGAGCGCAATCTGCCGGCGAGCCGACGGCAGCCGCGGCGTGTTGGCCGATCCGACGACCGTCAGCAGGCAGGGAAGCGTGCAGCGGACGATCTCGGAGCCCGACTCGAGGGCACGCTCGACCGTGATGCGGCCATCGGCGATCTCCAGGACGGACTCCGCGTAGGTGATCTGCGGGATGCCGAGCTTCTCCGCCGTCTGCGGGCCAACCTGGGCCGTGTCGCCGTCGATCGCCTGCCGCCCCGCCAGGACTAGGTCGAAGCGGCCGAGCTTCTCGATCGCCTTCTGGAGCACGAACGAGGTGGCCAGGGTGTCGGCCCCGGCGAACCGGTGATCCGTCAGCAGGACGACCTTGTCCGCTCCCCGCCACAGGGATTCGCGCAGGATGCCGGCGGCCTTCGGCGGGCCCATCGTGATCGCGGTCACGGTCCCGCCGTGGTGCTCCCTGATCTGGAGCGCCATCTCGAGGGCGTTGAGGTCCTCCGGGTTGAAGATGGCGGGTAGCACGCCGCGGTTCATCGTCCCGTCCTTGGTCATCGCGTCGCCCGTGACGTGGTGCGTGTCGGGCACCTGCTTGACCAGGACCACGCTGTCGATCGGTCTGGATCGCATCGCCGAGTCTCCGAGGGTCGCCGGCCGGCCGCGACATGCAGTGTCGAGCCCGGTGGGTCGGGACGCCTTCCGGCTGGCGGACGATTCCAGGCGTCGTGGGCGTTTCGGTCAGGATAGCGACGGGCTCGCCTCGACAGACGGGCCATTGGTCCCGGCTACCAGGGCCAGTCGGTGCGCCGTTCCGGTCCCGGCACCCAGGCCTTGAGCACTTGTTGAGTGCCGCCGCAGGCCCGCCCGGCCGCGCCCTCTTGGGAATGGGCGGTACCTTCCGAGGGTGACTCGGAGTGTGCCCGCACGACCGCCATTCGAGACGCGGACTCGATCGAACCGACAGAATGCGTGAAGACGGGCCGATCAAGGGCCGTACGGTCCCCGACCATCCCAGCAGATCGCTCGCGGAGCTGGCGCTGAATCCCAATACCGCAATCAGTCGTTTCACCGGCCGTGTCGATCGTCGCGGGCTGACTCGCCTGGGAGCGGTCGCTGCGCTCTCGCTGGTGGTCGCGAGCACGGCGGTCGCGCTCCTGCAGGACGGTCTCGGCGTGCCGAACCCGTCGGCGCTCTATCTCGTCGCCGTCGTTTCGATGGCGATCTTCTCCGGGACCTGGGGCGCCGTCCTCACGGCGGTCGCGTCGTTCCTCGCCTACAACTTCCTGTTCGTCGACCCGCGCTACACGCTCACGGTCGCCAGGCCGGGCGAGCTCGTGAACCTGCTGCTGCTGCTCTTCGTGGGGATCGTCGTCGGCCAGCTGGCGGCTCTGCAGCGCGCTCGAGCCGAGGATGCGATCGCTCGCGAGCGCGAGTCGCGGGCGCTGTTCCGGGTCAGCCGGGCACTCGCCGTTCGCGCATCCACGCCTGCCGTCCTGGCCGGCATCGTCGAGATCCTGCGCGAAGAAGCCGGAATGGACCGGGCCTGGGTGTCGCTCGGCCAGGACGACGTCCGCGAACGCGTGGCAGCAGACACCGCGCCGACCGACCGCGGACCTGCTGCCGGACTCCATTGGGTGCTCCACCGGACGCCCGGCGACACGCCCGCCCGCTGGGTTCGGATCCACCCGCCTGTTCCGCATCGAACCCGGGCGTCGAGCGACGCCGAGACGTTTCGAGTCCGGATGGAGGCCGGCGGCGAGTCGTACGGGTCCATCTGGGCCACGCGCTCGCGAGACCGCGGGGAGCCCGATCTCCACGCGACGCGCCTGCTCGCCGCGGCGGCCGACCAGATCGGCCAGGCGCTGCGCCAGGAACGCCTGGCGGCCGAGGCTCGGGCGGCCGAGATCGCCCGCCAAAGCGATGCCCTGAAGTCCGCCCTGCTCCAGTCGGTCTCGCACGACCTGCGCACGCCACTGGCGACGATCCGGGCGGCAGCCGGGACGCTCCGACCGGGGGTCGGGCTGAGTGCGGCCGACCAGCAGGACAGCGCCGACGCGATCGACCGGGAGGTCGAGTACCTCAATCGGCTGGTCACGAACCTGCTCGACCTGTCGCGGATCGAGGCGGGCGCGCTTCGGGCCGAACTCGACGTATTCGAGCTTGACGACCTCGTGGGCCAGACGGTCGATCGCCTCCGGTCCCGTCTCGCCGGGCGACCCGTCGAGATACTGCTCGACGCTGCCCCCGTCAACGTCGACCCCGTCTTCCTCGATGAAGCGGTCACCAACGCGCTCGAGAACGCGATCAAGTACACCCCGGCTGGGACGCTGATCCGGCTCAGCGCGGTCGAGCTCCCGGGCGAGGGTCTCATCCGCCTGACAATCGATGATGCGGGGGCCGGCGTGCCCGATGCCGTCCTGCCCCGGCTGTTCGAGAAGTTCTACCGGGTCCCGGGGAGCTCGGGCGGGTCGAGGGCGGGGACCGGGATCGGCCTTGCGGTCGTACGCGGCCTGGTCGAGGCGATGGGCGGACGGGTCCGCGCCCGGCGGAGCGAGCTCGGTGGCCTCGCCATCGACCTGGACCTGCCGGCGGTGGCCGTCCCGACCGAGACCGCGGCGGGGGCCGTGCCGTGAGCCGCCAGCCGGCCAGCCGGCCAACGGTCCTGGTCGTCGAGGATGACGACGAGACACGATCCGTCGTCGCCCGCGAGCTGCTGGCGCGCGGCTATGACGTCGACGAAGCCGTCGACGGCGCCGGGGCGATGCAGCACTGGGAGCGACGGCGGCCCGACATCGTCTTGCTCGATCTCGGGCTGCCCGACCTCGACGGGCTCCAGCTCATCCGGAGGATCCGGCGCGAAGCCACGACGCCGATCGTGATCCTGTCGGGCCGCTACGAGGAGCGGGAGAAGGTCGAGGCGCTCGAGCGCGGGGCCGACGACTACGTGACCAAGCCATTCGGTGTCGACGAGCTCAATGCCAGGCTGCGGGTGGCCCTCCGCCACGCTGCCGGGCCCGAGGCCGACGCGTCGGGTCGGATCGTCGTCGGTCGGCTCGTCCTCGACGCGGCGCGCCACGAGGTCAGGGTCGGGGAAACGGCGGTCGACCTCACCCCGCGCGAGTTCGAGATCCTGCGCGTGCTGCTCCAGCACGCCGGCCGGCTCGTTACCAAGGGCCGGCTCCTGCGGGCGGTGTGGGGCGAGGCCTACCAGGGCGAGGACAGCTACGTCTACGTCCACGTCAGCCAGCTGCGCCGCAAGCTCGCCGCCGCGGACCCCGAGGGCGCGCTCCGCGACCTGATCGTGACCGAGCCGGGGGTCGGCTACCGGGTCCGCGAGCGCCCGGCCCCGGATCGACCTTAGAGGGACTTAAGGCCGATTCGGGCCCCAGACCTCGCCGCTTCTTGGTGACCGCGAGCACGCTGGGCGCATGAATCAGGACACGGACAGAACGGCCGCGGCGGTGCCGGAAACAATCGAGCGCGAGTTGCGGCTGGTGCGCGAGGCCATCGTCTTCGTGGCGTCCGGCAACGCTTCCCGCGTCGTCGTCGGTGGGATTCGACTCGGCGAGGCCCTCCTGCCCGAGGCCGAAGCGCTTGCGTTGAGGGCGGGCGTCCGCGTCGTGCCGCTCTGGACGTCCGACGAGGCCGGGATCGACATCGCCGTCGAACGGATCCCCGAATGACGGGCCGACCGGCGACCCTGCTGATCGTCGAGGACGACGAGGGCCTGCGGCGCATCGTGGCGCGCCATCTCGAGGCACACGGCTACGTCGTCGCCGAGGCCGGCACGGCGGAGGACGCCGTGTCCGCCCTGGCCGAAGGCCTGCGCCCGAACCTCGTGCTGCTCGACCTGAACCTGCCCGGCGACACCGGCTGGGACCTCGTTCGTGGGCCCGCCCTGGCGGCCGCGGGCTCGCCACCGGTCGTCATCACCAGTGCCACGACGGTCAGTCCACGACGGCTGGCCGAGTTCAACCTGGCCGGTTATCTGCCCAAGCCTTTTCCGCTCGAGACGCTGGTCGCGATCGTCGAGCGGTCCGTCATGAAGGAGCCCTCGGAACCGTGAGTGATCTCCAGATCGTGGTGGTCATCGTCGCCTGCATCCTCGCGCTCAGTTCGTACCTGGTCCTGTGCGACCGGGTCCGCCGGTGAACGTCCTTGACGTGCTGGCCGGACTGGCCGCGGTGTTCGTCTTCTTCTACCTGCTGTGGGCCCTGCTCCGGCCCGAGGATTTCTGAGCATGTCCACCGGTGATTTCCTGACCCTCGCGACCATCGCGCTGGCGATCCTGATCGTCACACCATTCCTCGGCCGGTACATGCACCGGGTCATGGAGGGCGAGCGCGTCTTCCTCAGCCCGGTCATCCGCCCGATCGAGCGGTTCGTCTACCGCGTGTGCGGGATCGACGAGCACAGCGAGCAGGACTGGAAGGGCTACGCGATCTCCGTCCTGGCCATGGCCTTCGTGGCCATCGTCGCCGGCTACGTCGTATTCCGCCTCCAGGACATCCTGCCGTTCAACCAGGGTGGCATCCCGCCGATGTCGCCGGACCTGGCGTTCAACACGTCGGTCAGCTTCGAGACCAACACCAACTGGCAGAACTACTCAGGCGAAACCGGCGCCACCTATCTGACGCAGGCGACGGTCCTGGCTGTCCGTAACTTCACGTCGGCCGCGACCGGACTGGCCGTCGCGATCGCGCTCATCCGCGGGCTGACCCGGCGCAGCACGAAGACGCTCGGAAACTACTGGGTCGACCTGACCCGCGGCGTCCTGTACATCCTCCTGCCGATCTCCATCGTGGGTGCGATCGTCCTCGTCTGGCAGGGCGTGCCGCAGACCTGGAACCCGTCGCAGGTCGCGACGACGCTGCAGGGCGCGACGCAGACCATCGCCATGGGTCCGGTCGCCTCCCAGGAGTGGATCAAGGAGCTGGGCAACAACGGCGGCGGGTTCTTCAACGCGAACTCGTCGCATCCATTCGAGAGCCCGACCCCGCTCACGAACTGGCTCGAGATCTTTGCCCTGCTCGCGATCTCGTTCTCGCTGACGTACACGTTCGGCCGGTACGCCGGAAAGCAGCGCCAGGGCTGGACGATCTTCGGCGCCATGGCCGTCATCCTGCTGGCTGGCACCATCTTCGCGATGCACACCGAATTTACCGGCAATCCGCTCTTCCCGGCGGGAGTCGACCAGGCGACCCTCGGCAACATGGAGGGCAAGGAGACACGCTTCGGCGCGTCGGTTGGTGGCTTGTTCATGGCGGCCACGACCGGCACGAGTACGGGAGCGATCAATTCCTGGCACGACAGCGCCCAGCCGATCGCCGGCCTCGTGCCGCTCTTCAACATGGAGCTCGGCGAGATCACGCCCGGCGGGATCGGCGCGGGCATGTACGGCATGCTCGTCATCGGCGCGATCCTGGCCGTGTTCATCGCCGGCCTGATGGTCGGGCGCACGCCCGAATATCTCGGCAAGAAGGTCGAGTCCTTCGAGATCAAGATGGCGATGATCACCGCGCTCGTGCTCGGTGCCAGCATTCTCGGCTTCACGGCGCTGGCAACCGTCCTGCCGGAGGGCCTGGCCGGCCCCTTGAACAAGGGCCCCCACGGTTTCAGCGAGATCCTGTACGCCTACTCGAGTCAGACCGGCAACAACGGCTCGGCGTTCGCCGGCCTGACCGGCGCGACGCCGTTCTACAACATCACCGGCGCGCTGGCGATGCTGATCGGACGGTACGGGATGATCGTGCCGATCCTCGCCCTCGCTGGCTCGATGGCCGCGAAGCGGAGCGTCGCCCCGTCGCTTGGCACGTTCCCGACGACAGGCGTTCTGTGGACGGTCCTGTTGATGGGCGTCGTGATCATCGTCGGAGCGCTGACGTTCTTCCCGGCCCTGTCACTCGGGCCGATCGTCGAGCAGCTGCTCCAGAACGCCGGAAAGGTCTTCTCATGAGCCTGACTCGCTCGCGCTTCTCGATCGACACGGGTGGCGGCACCCGCCGGTTCCAGCGCTTCGTGACCCTGGGTGGGACCAAGCCCTCCGGTGAGCAGCCGCCGCGACCCCGGGGTGTGTTCGACCCGGACCTCCTGCGCGCCGCGATCCCCAACGCCTTCCGCAAGCTCGATCCTCGCCTGCTGATCAAGAACCCCGTCATGTTCGTGGTCGAGATCACGGCCGTGCTCGTCACCTTGATCTGGCTCGCAAACGTGACCGGCGCCCAGCCGGCGACGGGTCCGTCCGGCGGCGGTTTCCAGTTCCAGATCGGGGTCTGGCTCTGGTTCACGGTCCTTTTCGCGACGTATGCCGAGGCGGTGGCCGAGGCTCGCGGGCGAGCGCAGGCGGCCACCCTGCGGCGAACTCGCTCGGAGACGACCGCCCGCCGACGCCTGGCGAATGGCACGCTTGAGACTGTCGGCTCCTCGGAGCTGCGCAAGGACGACATCATCGTCGTCGAAGCGGGCGAGACGATCGCCGGTGACGGCGACGTCATCGAGGGCATCGGTTTCGTCAACGAGGCCGCGATCACCGGCGAGTCTGCCCCCGTGCTGAAGGAGCCGGGCACGGACATCCGCAGCTCGGTCACCGGCGGCACGACGCTGACGAGCGACCGGCTCATCGTTCGCGTGACCACCAACCCGGGCGAGACGTTCCTCGACCGGATGATCGCGCTGGTCGAGGGTGCCAAGCGTCAGCGGACGCCAAACGAGATCGCCCTGGCGATCCTTCTGTCCGGCCTGACCGTCATCTTCCTGATGGCCACCGTCACCCTGCGGCCGTTCGGGCAATACGCGGGCAGCACGGTCGAC
Organism: uncultured Chloroflexia bacterium; assembly: GCA_963806175.1. Lineage (GTDB taxonomy): Bacteria > Chloroflexota > Limnocylindria > Limnocylindrales > CSP1-4 > SPCO01. Next base: position 466,565 of record CAWDXA010000011.1, on the reverse strand, counting down.
ACGGTCGCCCTCGTCGCGCTCCTCGTCTGCCTCATCCCCACGACCATCGGCGGCCTGCTATCGGCGATCGGGATTGCCGGCATGGACCGCGTCGCCCGCTTCAACGTCCTGGCCATGAGTGGCCGGGCGGTGGAGGCGTCCGGTGATGTCGACGTCATCCTCCTCGACAAGACCGGCACGATCACCTATGGCAACCGCCTGGCGGCCTCGATCACGCCGGCCCCGGGCGTGACCGAGGTGGAGGCGGTGACCGCCGCCCTCGCCGCGTCCATCCGCGACGAGACACCCGAGGGGCGGTCGATCGTCGAGCTCGCCCGCAAGCGGCTGGCCGAGCTGCGGGCCCCTGGCGGAACGGACGATGAGGCCGGCTTCCGGGCCTTGGCCGACACGATCGCCGAGGAGATCCCATTCAAGGCCGAGACCCGCACCAGCGGCGTCCGGACCACCGCCGGAGGGTTGATCCTCAAGGGCGCGGTCGATGCGATCGGGGCCGGCCTCACCGGCCCGATGCCGGCCGAGATGCTCGAGGCCACCGATCGGCTGGCGGATCAGGGTGCGACCCCGCTGGCCATGGCCGGCGACGGCCGGGTGCTCGGCCTGATCGAGCTCAAGGACACCGTCAAGGAGGGGCTCGTCGAGCGGTTTGCCGAGTTCCGCAAGATGGGCATCCGCACGGTGATGATCACCGGCGACAATCCGCGGACGGCGGCGACGATCGCGCGCGAGGCCGGCGTCGACGACTTCATCGCGCAGGCCACGCCTGAACAGAAGATCGCGTTCATCCGCAAGGAGCAGGCCGACGGCCACCTCGTCGCGATGACCGGTGACGGGACCAACGACGCCCCGGCGCTCGCCCAGTCCGACGTGGGACTGGCGATGAACAGCGGCACGTCGGCGGCCAAGGACGCGGCCAACATGGTCGACCTCGACTCGGATCCGACGAAGCTGCTCGAGGTCATCGCGATCGGCAAGCAGCTGCTGATCACCCGTGGGTCGATCACGACCTTCTCGATCGCCAACGACCTGGCCAAGTACTTCGCGATCCTGCCGGCGATGTTCGTCGCCGTCTACCCGGAGCTCGGCGCGCTCAACGTCATGGGGCTGGCCACGCCCCAGAGCGCGATCCTGTCGGCGGTCATCTTCAACGCCCTGGTCATCATCGCGCTCGTCCCGCTCGCCCTGCGCGGCGTCGCGTTCCGTGCCGCCCCGGCCAGCGTGCTGCTCCGGCGAAACCTGCTCATCTACGGGCTTGGCGGGATCATCGCCCCGTTCCTCGGGATCAAGGCGATCGACCTCGTCGTATCCGCCCTCCATCTTGCATAGGATCGATCGATGACCACCTTCCTTCGCCACCGGCTGTGGCCGGCCATCGCGCTGCTCATCTCCATGACCGTCATCACCGGCGTGATCTACCCGGTCGCCGTGACCGCCGTCGCGCAGGTCGCCTTCCCGTCACAGGCCAATGGGTCGCTCATCGTGGTCGACGGCAAGACCATCGGCTCGAGCCTGATCGGGCAGGCGTTCAGCGACGACAAGTACTTCTGGGGACGCCCGTCGGCGGCAGGCAAGGACGGCTATGACGCGAACGGCTCAGCCGGGTCCAACCTGGGCCCGACGAGCCAGGCGCTCATCGACCGGATCACGGCCGACGTCGATCGGCTGCGCGCCGCGAACGGCGGCGGGCCGGTGCCGGTCGACCTGGTGACGACCTCGGCGTCGGGCCTCGACCCCGACATCAGCCCGGCCGCTGCCGAGTACCAGGTCGCGCGCGTCGCCACGGCACGGGGCATGAGCGCGGATGCCGTCCGAGCCGTCGTCGCCGGCCACACCGAGCAGCCGCTCCTCGGCTTCCTGGGCGAACCGCGTGTCAACGTGCTCCTGCTCAACCTGGACCTCGACGGCCTATTGCGATGAACGATCCGGAACGCGACAGGTTCGACGTCCGGCCGACGGGGGACGAGATGCTCGCGCGCATCGAGGCCGAATCGGGGGGTGGTCGAGGCCACCTGCGCGTCTACCTCGGGATGGCGCCCGGCGTCGGCAAGACCTACAAGATGCTCGACGAGGGCCACCGGCGGCTCGCCCGCGGAACGGACCTCGTGGTCGGCTTCGTCGAGGCGCATGGCCGGCCGCGCACCGCCGAGCTGCTGGAGGGTCTCGAGGTCGTGCCACGCCGCCGGATCGAATACCGCGGCGTGGTGATCGAGGAGATGGACACCGACGCCATCATCGCGCGAAACCCGACGGTCGCCCTGGTCGACGAGCTTGCCCACACCAACGCACCAGGGTCTCCCCGCGAGAAGCGCTGGGAGGACGTCGAGCTCATCCGCGACGCCGGCATCCACGTCGTCACGACGATGAACGTGCAGCACCTCGAAACGGTCGCCGACGCGGTGGCGACGATCACCGGTGCACCGGTCAACGAACGACTGCCCGACGAGGTGCTGTTCGAGGCCGACGAGATCGAGCTCGTCGACATGAGCCCGCACGCGCTGCGCCAGCGGATGAAGCACGGCAACGTCTATCCGCCGGAGCGGACCAAGGTCGCCCTCGAGAAGTTCTTCACCGAGTCGAACCTCACGGCCCTGCGAGAGCTGTCCCTGCGCCTCGTCGCGCGGCGGGTCGAGGGCCAGCTCGAGGACGCGCTCGCCGGTCAGCAGCTCCCGTTGGTCACGGAGCGAGTCCTCGTCTTCGTCGACGGCAGCACGGCATCGCGTCGAGCCGTCCGGCGCGCTGCAAACCTGGCCGCGGCGCTGCACGCTGCGTTCGTGGCCGTCGTCGTCGAAACCCCGGCGATCAAGCATCAACCGTTCGACCGGCTTCGCGACCTCCAGGAGACGGTCGACGACGCGGTCGATCTGGGGGCTGAGATCGTCCGCATCGAGGCGGGCGACGCCGCGGCCGGTCTGGAGGAGGTGGCCCGGGCTCGGGGAGCCACCCACCTGGTCCTCCCGCACCAGGAACTCAAGGGCATGCGCCGGCTTACCGAGCGAAGCCTCGTCGACCGGTTGCTGGAGCGACTCCCGGCGGTCGAGATCCTGGTGGTGGGCAACGCGGCCGCCCCGGACCCCGACCGAGGGTAGGACTGCCAGGCCGCCAGACCTCGGGGCCGAGCGTTCAGGCTCCAGGCTGTCGTAGGCGGCCGCCCCCGCACGGACGAACAGGACGGTCCAACACAGGAACGCCGCAATCGCCACAATGCGCTGCTACCGCTCCCACTACAGGTTGGACCTGCGAAGCCGATGACGCGCGGACTGACAAACCGATCAGGCAGCCGACGGGCGTGGGTCGCGATCTGGGCGGCAGCGATCGTCCTGGTCTTGGCGGTCGGCGGCGCATTCGTGCTCGTCGCCTCCGGGGCCCTCACGTCCCGCCACACGATCACCGGCGACTACATCCTCGTCGACAGCGCCCAGAACCCTCCGCTGATCTCCGTCAACGGGTCTGCCTGTCGTGGCGCCGGCGACTACGGAGACATCGCGCCTGGAACGGTGGTGACGCTCCGCGATGGCCCAGGCACGTTGCTCGGCACGACGACGCTTTCCGGAGGGTCGGGCGGCGCGACCGAGTGCGATTTCACGTTCTCCATTCCGGGCGTCGCCGAAGTCCCCGAGTACACGGTCGAAGTGAGTCACCGGGGAACCGTCACGAACAGCCTGGCCGAGATGAAGTCGCACGACTGGGCCTTTGCCCTGAGCCTCGGACAGTAGCCGCGGCCGGACTCGACGTCCGATCGTGTTCCCCGGCGCGAACCGGTCCGGCACCTGCCGCGTCCGGGTGTGGGTGCCGCCCGCGATCGCTGCGCGGGCGGCGAGGCGGCGCCAGGTGGGCGGGACTGCCTCATGTCCGGGATGCGTCTGGTCAGACGTTGAGCCTAGCCTGGCAGATCTCGCCGGTCGTCGCGTTGACCGCCCGGGCGACGATGGTGTCGGTGCCCGATCGGTTCGGGACCACGACCCTGAGCGTGAATGACCCGCTCGGCGCGATGGTCCTGCGTGCGCCGGCGAAGACCCGGTGACGTCATCGGTGACCCTGATCGTCCACAGCCAGGCGCATCCGGCGACCCTGGAGACAGCATCGGTCGCGAGCCCGGCTGAACGGAACGGGCCCCGGTCGCGAAGTGGGTCGGACCTTGGTCCGATGAATCGTCCGACCAGGGGCCCCCGGCCGGGTCGAGGCGGCGCTGCCGGCGGCCGGCGGCCGGCATGGCCCGGCCGAACGACCCGAAGCGCCGAGCTCGTCGCGCGACGGAGCGTGGCTGCCGTTCGGCAATGGGACCTTCAGGGGATGAGAACCGTCGGCGGGTGGTGCCAGGATCGCTGCTGACGCCCGTCCCCAACTCGCACGGAACCCGGTACGACCGACCATGACGCTTGCGCCGCTCGCAGTTGCCCGCGGCATCGCGGCGAATCCGCGATGGCCCCGGCGCCCGACCCTGGCCGACGCACCGTCGCTGGCCGGCACGGCCGCGGCCGCCGTGGGCATCCTGGTCCTGGCCGGATGGGTCACCGGTTCCGACCCGCTCAAGTCGATGCTGCTGGGACCGCTGGCCATGAAGGCGAACACGGCGGTCTGCCTCGTGCTGATGGGTGCCGGGGTGGTGCTGCTGTCAAGGCCGGCCGACTCGCGGATGCGACGCGCGGGCCTGGTCCTGATCGCCGCCGCGACGCTGATTTCGCTGCTCACGCTGACGCAATATGCCGTCGGCGTCGATCTCGGTCTCGACCAGCTGCTGTTCCGCGACACCCCGGGCCAGGTCGGGACGGTCGGGCCGGGACGGATGTCGCCGCTGACGACGGTCTCCTTTGCGCTGCTCGCCCTGGCCGCGGTCTCGGCGACGAGGGCCTCGCGCGTCGTCCTGCCATCCTGCGTTGCGGCATTGGCGGTGTCCGCGCTGAACGTCTTCAGTTCCCTGTTCGGTGCGGAAGTCCCACCGCTGCTGGCCGTCTACTCGCAGATGGCGCTCAGCACGGCGGTCGCCGTCGCGGTCCTGGCGGTCGGAGTCATCGGGTTGCTCGGCCCGGCAGGCCCGTTCTCGTTGCTCACGCGCGAGTCACCGACCGCGTCCCTGCTGCGCCGCGTCCTGGCCGCGCTTCTCGTGGTTCCCCTGCTGATGGCCTGGCTGACGCAGGCCGGACAACGCGCGGGCCTGTACGACGCGGACTTCGGGACGGCCCTCAGGCTCGTGACGATCCTGCTGCTGGGCATCGTCGGCATCGGTCGATGGGCCCGCTGGACGAACGAGCTCGAGCTGAAGCGGGAGGCGCTGGAGCTCGAGCGGGACCGCTTCTTCGAGCAGTCGCTCGATATGCTCGCCGTGTTGAGCGCGGACGGGCACTTCCGTCGAGCCAATGGGGCGTGGCAGCGGACGCTCGGCTATCCGGCCGAGGCGCTGGTCGGTCGGTCGCTCCTGGACCTCGTCCATCCCGACGACGTCGAAGGCACCACGGCCATGTCGCAGCGCCAGATCGCCAACCGCGCGCCGATCGTGGGCTTCCAGAACCGTTTGCGGCGCCACGACGGTGGCTATCGCTGGCTCGAGTGGTCGTCGACGATGTCGCCGGACGGATCGATCGCCTTCTCTGTCGCCCGCGACGTCACGGACCGGAGACGGCTCGAGGAACGCCGGGCGAACCGCGAACGGAGGCTGGAGAGCCGGAACGAGCAACTGAGCGAGCGCACGCTCCGCGATCCCCTCACGGGCCTCCACAACCGGCGTTTCTTCGACCAGGCCGTCGTGGCGCTCGAGCGTCGCTGGCATCGTCGATCCGCGGACCGGCGACCGACGGTCATGGTGATCCTGTTCGACCTCGACCATTTCGGCAAGGTCAACAAGGACTACGGCCATCAGGCCGGCGACGCGGTCCTCCGGTCGTTCTCGGGGCTGTTGAAGCAGCGCTTCCGCGAGGGCGACCTGGTCGTTCGATACGGCGGCGAGGAGTTCGTCGCGGTCCTCGAGGGCGTCACCTCCAACGTCGCCATCGGGATCGCCGAGGGCATCCGGGATGCGTTCGAGCACCTGCCGATCGACGTCGGCACGGATTCGCCGATCCGCGTCACCGTGTCGGGCGGGTGTTCGCAGCTCGGCGCCGACGGTGATGTCTCGGCCGCGCTCTCGCAGGCCGATGTCTGGTTGTCACAGGCCAAGCGGGCCGGTCGCAACCAGGTCATCGGGCTGTAGCGGTGGAAACGAACCGCCACAGATCGCTCCACAACCGGGGTCGGCTGGCCTGGCTCGGCCTGGCCACGGTGCTCGTCGCGCTGACCCTCTTCGCGCTGCTGATTTCCGTGGCATCGCACATCGCCGGTAACTCCGTCGAGTCGGCAAGTCGGCTGCAGGACGCATACCAGCGAGCCCGGTACGCCATCGCCTCCGAGGAATCCCTCGAGCGCAAGTACCGTCTCGAACCCGGGCCGGGAGCACGCGCGGACGTTCGCCGGGCCGCCGCCGACCTGGTGACCGCCCTCGACGACGTCCAGGCCAGCGGCACCGTCGACGATGCCCGACTCGCGATGGAGGTGCGCCAACTCCACGTGACGTACCTGTTGGCGATCGATCGCATGTTCGCCGCGGTGGACGCGGACGAGCCCGAGCTCGCGCTGCAGATCGACGATGCGAACGTCGACCCGGTCTTCGAGACCATCGAACGACGAGTCGGCGCCGCCGCCGACCAGCACGGCCTGGCCGCATCCAGCAACCTGGCGACGCTCGCCAGCACGAACGCCTGGATCTTCGCGGCGACGCCCATCGTGTTCATCCTGGGGATCGCGCTGCTGCTGTTCGCCTGGACCGCGCTGCGCCAGTCCGAGCGCCGGCTCGAGGCCGTGGCCCTTCGGGAGATCGGAGAGATTCGCGCCGCCAAGCAGCGCGCCGAGGCGGTCGCCCAGATCTCGACCAGGCTACGCCACCTCGAAGGCGTCGAGACGCCGGCCCTTGCCGGCCAGGCGATCGCCGACGCACTCCTCGGCCTCGAGGGCATCGATTCCCCGAGCATCCTCGCGTTCGACGACTCGGGCAATGCCGTCGTCCTCGGTCGCGGCGGCGGGCGGGTCGGCCCGGTCGAGGTCGGCGGCATGCTTCCACCGAGCCGTTCGGCGTACCTGCTCGCCCGCGCGCGCAACGGATCGTGGATCGAGCACCGGCTGCCGGCGGCCGCCGACGGAGAGTACGGGGCTCGGTTCGCTGCCACGGGGATGGTCGCCATGGCCTACGCGCCGATTGGCGGCGAGGAAGGACCGATCGGACTCCTGGCGGTCGGCACCAGCGATGCCGTCCACGCCAGCCAGCTCGCCGGCCATCTGCCGGCCCTCGACGAGTTCGCCTTGAGCGCCCGAATCCTGCTCGAGAAGCCCCTCGCGGCCCAGCGCGACCTCGCCCGTTCCCATGCCCGGCTCGAGCGGATCGTCGCCGACGGCGCCTTCCGGCCGGTGTTCCAGCCGATCGTCGACCTGGCGACGCGGCAGCCCGTCGGCTACGAGGCATTGACCCGATTCGAGGACGGAACTCGGCCGGACCTCGTGTTCGCCGAGGCCCGGCGTTGCGGGCTCGGGATCGAGCTGGAGACGGCGACGCTGCGCGCCGCGCTGGAGGCTTCGGACGGACTCCCCGACGGCCTGTTCCTCAGCCTGAACGTGTCCCCAGCGTTCGCGATGGCGGGGGCGCAGCTATCGGGGATCCTCGCGAATCGGACCCGGCCGGTCGTGATCGAGGTCACCGAACATGACGTGATCGGAGACTACGACGCCCTGAGGTCCGCCCTCGTCGCCCTGGGCGCCGGGGTCCGCCTCGCGGTCGACGATGCCGGCGCCGGAATCGCGAACTTCACCCATCTCGTCGAGCTGCGGCCCCAGTTCGTCAAGGTGGACATCGGCCTGGTGCACGGCGTGAACGCCGACCTGACCCGGCAGGCCCTCATCGTCGCCCTCCTCCATTTCGCCCGGGCGACCGACTGCGCCGTCATCGCCGAGGGCGTCGAGACCGAGGCCGAACGGGCCGTGCTTGCCTCGCTCGAGGTGGGCCTGGGGCAGGGCTACCTCTTCGGGCACCCCGCCGAAGCCGGGACGTGGTCGGCGCCGCGGAGTCCTCGTGGGAGCTCGCGCCGACCTGGTGGCCTGCACGCCATCCCGGCAGCCATGTAGCGAACCACCTCCGACGCCGGGGGTACGCTCGCGCTCCGACCGCATCGCGTTGCAGTCATGATCCAGGACGGTCGTCCGGCGCAGGACCGGAGCAGACGGGATCATCGGGAGGTCACATGGACTTCGTCGACGTCGTGATGAGGCGTCGGGCGGTGCGCCGGTTCGAGGAAGGCGGCGTCGCCCGCGAGACGATCGAGCGCATGGCACGGCTGGCACAGCGAGCCCCATCTGCCGGTTTCAGCCAGGGCCAGCGGCTGCTCGTGGTCGTCAACCGCGAACGTCGTCGCGAGGTCGCGCGACTGTGCGGAGAAGCCGACTACGAGCCGGTCTTCGGGCCGTGGATCTCCGAATGCGCCGCCCAGTTCATCCCGTGCGTCTCCGAGGCGATCTACCACCGACGCTACCAGGAGCCGGACAAGCTCCAGCCCGACGGCACCGAGATCGACTGGCCGATCCCGTACTGGTGGGTCGACATCGGGGCGACGATGCAGAACGTCATGCTTGCCGCGGTCAACGAGGGGCTCGGCTGCGGCTTCGTCGGGACCGACGCGGCGGGCTGGACGGAGCTGCGCAGCCTCCTCGGGATCCCGGCCGAGTTCGTCCCGATCGGGGTCATGCCCGTCGGCATCCCGCGCCCCGACGTGCGCTCACCGAGCCTCAAGCGCGGCTGGGTCCCGTTCGAGGCGTTCGCGCATTGGGACCGGTGGGCCGACTGACGGGCGGTCGGCCGACGGGTCGCCGGGCCCGGGAGGGGCGCTTTGGCCTGCGGAATGTGACGATGGGACTAGTTGACATAGTGGAGTAGTCCAATATCATTTGGATTAATCGACTAGGTCAACTTCGCCTCCACGGAGATCCCCTCCAATGCTCGTCGGCTCCCTCATCCTCCTCGCCTTCCTGGTCCTGTCGGTGCTGTCCCTCGCGTTCGGCGCGGACAGCCGCGACAGCGCGACCGATCCGCGCCGGTCCGTCTGGATCCACGGGATGCGCTGACCGGCCACCTTCGTTCGCCCCAATCGCGCCGGCGCGCCCGAGGCGGTTCCTCCGTCGCCTCGGGCCGGCAGGCGCCTGCGCGCAATTCGTTACCAATGCCTCTAGCCGCGAGCCGATTTCGCCGCTGATCCTCGTCGGTGTCGAAGGGGCGTCGACAAGCGGTCCATCGCCCAAGGCCGCGGGGCCGCGTCGAGCCGCTGGCACAGACCGTCACCCTGGCCAGGGGAACCCGCCCGGGTCGCTCCAGATCACCGCCACGCAGTGCGCCTGTGCCTGGTGAGGAAGGAGTCACGGGGATGACGGAATCCGGCAGCCGAGTGGCCACGACCGAGATCCGCGCGGAGACCCAGAAGCTCAAGCGAGGCCTGACCCTGGCGCCCCTCGTGGGCATCATGTACTTCACGGTCTGCGGCGGGACGTTCGGCGTCGAGTCGCTGTTCGGGAATGACGGATCCGGCCCGGGTCTCGGGCTCCTCATGCTGTTCGTCGTCCCGCTGATCTTCTCGGTACCGCTCATGCTGATGGTGCATGAGATGAACTCGATGATGCCGCACGAGGGTGGCTACTACCACTGGCTCAAGCAGGCCTTCGGCCCCTTTGCCGGCTTCCTCGGCGGGTGGATGAACCTCGTGGTGTCGTGGCTCGACGCCTCGATCTACCCGGTCCTCGGCGCGGCCTACCTGGCCTTCATCTTCCCGGCCCTCAACGACGGGATGACCGTCCTCGGCGTCGAGTTGCCGGGCACGATGGTCTCGTTCCTGGGCGGCGCGCTCCTGATCTGGCTGATCACCGCCCTCCAGGCTCGGGGTGTCCGGCTGACCGGGCTGACGACCGACTGGATCGGCCTGATCATCCTCGTGCCCCTCCTGGTGATGACGATCGTGGGGATCTCCAACGCCCTGGCCCAAGGCGTCCCGTCGCTGCCGTTCCTGCCCGGCGACCAGGCGATCAACGGCGACTCCCTTGCCGGGGCGTTCGGCCTGGGCATGTTCGTCGTGATGTGGAACTACATGGGGTTCGAGCTGGCGACCGTCGCGGGCGACGAGATCGTCAACCCCAAGCGGACGTATCCGCGGGCCATGCTCATCGTCCTCCTGCTCGCCGTCGCGACCTACGTGCTGCCGGTCATCGCCGGCCTGTACGGTGGCGCCGGTGCCGACGGCCGCTACCTCACCTGGGGCGTCGAAGCCGGAGACGGGCAGACGATCGGCACGGTCATGGCCGACGCAGGCGTCGACGCCACCACCCTCGAGGGCTGGGGCGTCGATCCGGAGGGAACGAGCGGCTGGTACCTGCCGGACATCGCGAAGGCGGTCGGCGACAACGCGGCCGGCGCGCTCGGCAGCGATCTCGGCAACGTCCTCGGGAACGCGATGACGCTCGCGGCCGCCCTGAGCATGATCGGGCTGTTCATCGGCAACAGCCTGGGTGCCTCACGCGTTCCGTTCGCGCTGGCCGAGGATGGCATGATGCCCAGATGGCTCGTCAGGGTGAGCCCGCGCTACGGCACGCCGTGGGTGGCGATCCTCGTGGCGGGCGTCTTCTACACCATCTTCGCGACGAACGCGTTCGCGTTCCTGGTCGTGGCCGACGTCCTGCTCAATGCGCTGGTCATCGTGGCCTGCTTCTTCGCCGTCTGGCGGCTCCGGGTCACCCGCCCCGAGCTCACGCGCCCGGAAATCCATCGCCAGCGGATCCCGGGCGGCTGGCCGGGCCTCGCCCTCGCCACCGCCGGCCCCGTCCTCGTGCTGGGGATCGCCGTGTACAGCCAGATCGTCGATGTCGGCTGGGACGCGGTGACCCTGTCGATCGGCGCGATCGTGGTCGGCGCCGTCCTGTACTTCCCGCTTCGCAGGTACACGAAGCCCGGGGTCCCCGATGTGGACCCGTTCCACGAAGAGGCGATCATCCCCGAAGTGCCGGCACCCGCCCCGATCCACGCACCAAGACCCATCTGACACGGGCGGGGCGCTCTCCGGCAAGGCATCCGCACCCGCAGCACACCCGCGGCGTCGGCCGCGGGCACAAAGGAGTGGCATGAAGATCCTTCTGGTCGGCGTCGGTGGCGTGGGCGAGGCGATCGCGGTGATCGCCCAGGACCGCCCATGGCTCGAGACGATGGTGCTGTCCGACATCAACGTGGAGCGCGCCAATGAGGTCCGGGCGCGACTGGACCGCCCCGACCGGTTCCCGGTGGAGCGCGTGGACGCGACCGACCGCGGCATGATCGCCGACCTCGCCCGGAAGTACGACGTCGACCTGGTGATGAACGCCGTCGAGCCGCTCTTCAACGAGCAGATCTTCGACGCCGCCTACGACGCCGGGTGTTCGTACATGGACATGGCGATGACCCTGTCGACGCCGCACCCAGACGATCCCCTCCACCTCCCCGGCGTGAAGCTGGGCGACTACCAGTTCGCCCGCGACGACGCGTGGAAGGCGAAGGGGCTGCTCGCGTTCGTCGGGATGGGCGTCGAACCCGGCATGGCCGACGTCTTCGCGCGCTACGCCGAGAAGCACCTGTTCGACCGGATCGACGAGATCGGCGTCCGCGACGGCGCGAACCTGGAGGTCCGCGGCTACGAGTTCGCGCCCAACTTCTCGATCTGGACGACGATCGAGGAGTGCCTCAACCCGCCCGTCATCTGGGAGAAGGATCGCGGCTGGTTCACCACCGCACCGTTCTCGGAGCCCGAGTTGTTCGACTTCCCCGAGGGGATCGGGCCGCAGGAATGCGTCAACGTGGAGCACGAGGAGGTCCTGCTCGTTCCGCGCTGGGTGGACTGCCGGCGCGTCACGTTCAAGTACGGGCTCGGCGAGGACTTCATCCGCGTGCTCAAGACGATCAAGATGCTCGGGCTCGACAACAAGAGCAAGATCCGGGTCGGCCGGGTCGAGGTCGCGCCACGCGACGTCGTCGCGGCCTGCCTGCCGGATCCCGCGCACCTGGGCGACCGGATGTTCGGCAAGACCTGTGCCGGCACCTGGATCAAGGGCGAGAAGGACGGCAAGCCGCGCGAGGTCTACCTCTACCAGGTCGCCGACAACGAGACGTGCATGGCCCGCTACGGCGTGCAGGCCGTGGTCTGGCAGACGGCCGTCGGCCCGGTCATCGCGATGGAGCTGCTGGCCGCCGGTACCTGGAAGGGCAGCGGCGTCCTCGGACCCGAGGCCTTCGACCCGGATCCGTTCATGGAGCTCATGCCGGCGTTCGACTTCCCCTACGGGATGCGGGAGATGACGCCGTCGAGCTGACGGCGCAGCCCTAGACGGTCGTCGGGACCGTCGACGCCGTCACCGGCGCCGAGGAGTCCCGGACCTTCAGGGTGAACCGAAAGACGATCCGCTCGGGCTCCCGCCGGCGGCCTTCGATACTGTCCAGCAATAGCCGGACCGCCGTCGCCGTCATCGACCGGACCGGCTGGGCGAGCGTCGTCAGCGACGGCTGCGTGAACTCGGCCCAGAACGGGTCGTCGAAGGCGACCATGGCGATGTCATCCGGCACCGCTCGGCCGGCCGCCCGCAGGATGCGAAGCGCACCGGCATCAGCATGTTGTTGCCGACGATCAGCGCGTCGAGATCAGGCGAACCCTCGATCAGCCGTTCCGCGGCGCGCTGACCCGAGGCCAGCCGCAGGCCGCCATCTTCCCAATGCGGTTCCATGCCGGCGTCGGCCAGTGCGGCCCGGTAACCGGCCAGCCGGCGGGCACCGGTCTCGATCTGGGTCGAGATCCCGAGGTAGCCGATCCGGCGACGGCCGCCGCCGAGGAGGTGCTCGACGGCCATCCGGCTGGCCTCGAAGTTGTCGGCCAGGACGGCATCCGCCCGTAGATCGTTGACCGGCCGGTCGAAGGCCACGATGGGGATGCCCAGGTCGAGAAGTTCCCCGATCTCGGGGCCGTTCGAGTCGCACGGCGACAAGATCACGCCGAGGGGCCGTTCGGCGCCGAGCATTCGCAGGTACGACGCCTGTTTCTCACTGCTCTCATCGGTGTTGCACAGCAGAACCCGGTAGCCTCGGCGATACGCCTCTTCCTCGGCCACGTGGGTCATCTCCGAGAAGTGCGCGTTCTCGATGTCGCTGATGACGATGCCGATCATGTCCGTGCTCTTGCGACGCAGGTTCCGGGCGAGCCGGTTCGGCCGGTAGCCCAGCGCGGCGACTGCGGCGATCACCCGGGTGCGATAGTCCGGGGCCACCGAGGCCCGGCCGCTGAGCACGCGCGAGACGGTCGCGATCGAAAGACCGGCCTTCTGGGCGACGTCGGCCATCGTCGGCGTGCCATCCACCACGGTCGCCGTCCCGTTCCTGCGCATCGGCAACCGTTTTCTCGTCAACCCCCGCTCCAGCTTCGATCGAGAGGCATCGCGGAGCGTCGCTCCACTGGTTGTGTGCAGCGTCGACGGTCGTGCTCGCCGCGTCAAGGGCTGATCATCGTTCGCAAGTGGGGCTGTTCGGCACTATGCACTGCCAAGGCCTGTCGGCGAGTCTACGCCGGTCGACACGTCGAGTAATCGATTACTCGACCCTCCGTCCCGGGGCCTGTCCTGCTCGGCCGGCACTGCCGAGCTCGCGGGTGTCGCCAGTGCGCACGGACGTTCGTGCGCGTGCGGCCGCAGCGGTCGCATCGATGGAGCGGAGGAGGTCGGTACGGAACAACCCAGATGGGCCGGGCGACGGTGGGCCGGAAAGGTCCTGCCGGCAATCCGGCAACGCTACGGATGCCCGTCAGAGGCCACAACCCGATAGCTGAGGTCACCGAAGCCAGATGGACAAGAAGAAGCTAGCGGCGCTCGCCGTGCTCGTGCTGACAGTCGGAGCGTGCTCGTCGACCCCGGGAGCCTCCAGCGGCGCGCCAGCCGGCGACAAGCTCGAACTCGGGATCGTGACGTTCTCGGCCACCGACATCGCGACCAACCGTGTCGTCACCGGGGCGCAGGCCGAGGCCGAGGCGAAAGGCTGGACCTCGACCGTCGTCGACGCGCAGGGCAGCATCGATACGGCCAACTCGGCCATCCAGAACCTGGTCCAGAAGAAGGTCGGCGCGATCATCGTGACCGTCTTCCCGTCCAACTCGCTCAAGGCCGGCCTGGACGCCGCCAAGGCGGCCGGGATCCCGGTCTTCAGCCACGGTGGCGGCATCGCCGACGGCGTCGCGGTGTCGATCGACGTCAGCCTGGGCGCGGTCATTGCCGACCGCGTTGTTGCAGACCTCGGCGGCAAGGGCGACACGCTCGCCCTGACCTACCGCGGCGGTCTCCCCTGCCGTGAGCGCGAGGCCTCGTGGATGACCGTCCTCGGCGGCAATCCAGACATCAACAACACCACCCAGCAGATCACCGTCCCGGGCCAGGTCGAGTCGGCCACTGCCGCGACCAATGCCTGGCTGGCGGCACATCCCGCTGGCCCGAATCAGGCGATCTGGACCTGCTTCGACGACCCGGCCATGGGCGCTGTCGCGGCCCTCAAGCAGAATAGCCGCGAAGGTGTCCTGGTCTATGGCGTGAACGGCAACCCCGACGCCCTCGAAGCGGTCAAGAGCGGCTGGCTGACGGCCACGCTGTGGACCGACCTGCCGGGTGCCGGCAAGTACCTCGTTGATCAGATCGAGCCCGTCCGGGCCGCCGGTGCAGCGTGGCACCCGGTCATCGCACCGTGTGACAACGTCATCGTCGACAAGAACAACATCGATCAGTTCCTCAAGGACCACCCGGACGCGGCCAAGGCGTAAGTGTCGCTCCTCCTCGGGGAGGTCCGCGTGGGCAACGCGGACTTCCCAACCCTCCTGCAGGTTCGTGCCGTCTCGAAGCGGTTCGGAGCGATCCAGGCATTGGCCGACGTCTCGCTCGACATCCGTCCGGGCGAAGTTCACGGGCTCGTCGGCGCCAACGGCGCCGGCAAGTCGACGCTGGTCAAGATCCTGGCCGGGCTCTACCCGCCCGACGACGGCGCGATCCTGCTCGACGGTCAACCACTCGTCATTCGCAGCCCGCAGCAGGCGGGCGAGCTCGGCCTGAACTTCATCCATCAGGAGCTCAACCTGGTCCCGAAGTTCACGGGCCGACAGAACATGACGCTGGGCCTGTGGCCGACCCGCGGCCCCGGTCTGGTCGACTGGGCCGGGATGCGCACGCTCACCGACGACGTCGCCACTCGCCTGGACATCTCCTTCTCGCTCGACGTCGCGGTCGAGAAGCTCAGCGTGGCCGAGCGCTGGCTCGTGTCGATCGGGCGGGCGCTCGTCCGGCAGGCACGCCTGATCGTGATGGACGAACCCACCGCGTCGCTCTCAGCGGACGAGGCTGGGCGGCTGTTCCGAATCATCCGAGAACTCGCGGCGTCCGGCGTGGCGCTGCTCTACGTCTCGCATCGGCTCGATGAGATCACGTCACTCTGCGACCGCGTGACCGTCTTCAAGGACGGACGGAACGTCGCCACGGTCGAACGAACCACGATGAGCAAGGTGGAATTGATTCGCGCCATCGTCGGCGGCGAGACGGTCGCCGCGGTCGAGGCGCCGGCCGCGCGGGGCGATCGCGCCGAGCCGATCCTCGAGGTCCGGCATCTTCGCCGGCTCCCGGCCGTCCGCGACCTCTCCTTCGAGGTCCGCGCCGGGGAGGTGCTCGGGCTGGCCGGGCTGGTCGGCGCCGGCCGGACCGAGGTGGCCAGAATCATGTTCGGGGTCGACCGACCAGAGAGCGGCACGATGACGCTCGACGGCAAGCCGTACCGGCCACACGGCACGCATGACGCCGTGCGGGCGGGGGTCTTCCTCGTCCCTGAGGAGCGCCGGTCGCAGGGGCTCATCCTGCGCGAGAGCCTCGCCTTCAACGTCGACCTGCCCTCCTGGAAATTGATGCAGGTCAGTCCCGGCGTGCCCCTGATCAACAAGCGAGAGGGCGCCCGGCGAGCGGTGGAGGTCGTCAAGGCCCTGCGCATCAAGGCCGACTCCGTGCGGACTCCGGTCTCGCAGCTCAGCGGCGGCAACCAGCAGAAGGTCGTCATGGGCAAATGGCTCGGGCGCCGGACGCGGGTGCTGATCCTGGACGAGCCGACCCGCGGCGTCGACGTCGGCGCTCGCGCCGAGATCCACCGGATCATCCGCGAGCTCGCTGGGCGGGGCATCGGAGTCGTCGTCATCTCCTCGGAGCTCGGGGAGTTGGTCGACTGCGATCGCGTCCTGGTCCTGGTCGAGGGCCAGGTCGTGAGCGAGGTATCAGCCGGGTCCATCACGGAAGAAGCCATTCTCCACGAGTGCTATGCGCACCAAGCAGCCGAAGGCGAACGATGACGACGATCCCGACCCCAGCTGCGAGCGAACCGCGGCGTGATCTCCTGCTCGAGAGCCTGTCCTTCGTCGGCAAGTACGGCACGGTGGTCGTACTGCTCGCGATGGTGATCGGGTTCTCGTTGGCCGCACCGTCGGCGTTCCCGACGGGCTCGAACCTGACCAACGTCCTCAGCCAGCTATCCCTGACCGCGATCGTGGCGGGCGGGCTCACGCTCGTCCTCGTCGTCGGAGAGTTCGACCTGAGCATCGGCTACCAGGCAAGCCTGGCGGGGATCCTGTCGGTCGGGCTGATGGCCAACCAGGGTTTCCCAGCGCCGGTCGCGGTGGCCGTGGTCCTGGTCGTCGCGCGTCGCGATCGGGATCGTCAACGGTCTGGTGATCACGAAGCTTGGCGTCAACTCGATGATCGCGACCCTGGGCACCGGGACGATTGTGTTGGGGATCAACTTCTGGTACGCAAACGGCATCCCGATCGCGTTGATCGGGGCCAACGCCGACTTCACCAACGTCTCCCTCGGCCACGCGCTGCTGGGCATCCCGAACCCGATCGTGTTCATGATCGTGATCCTGGCCGCGCTGTGGGTCCTGCTCAACCAGACGAGCCTGGGCCAGCACATGCAGGCCGTCGGTGGCAACCGCGAGGCGGCCACACTGTCGGGCATTCGGTCGGACCGAACGATCATCGCGGCATTCGTGGTCGCCGCGGTCTTCGCGGCGGTGGCGGGCGTGCTCCTCTCATCGCGGATCGGCAGCGGTCAGATCAACGCGGGCGACGGCTACATGCTCGACGCCTTCGCGGCGGTCTTCCTGGGTTCCGCCGCCCTCCGCGACGGCCAGTTCCACATCATCGGGACGCTCATCGGTGTGCTCACCGTGAGCATCGGGTTCAATGGGCTGGCGATCCTCGGGGAGCCGACGTTCATCCAGTTCCTGTTCAAGGGCACGATGCTGATCCTTGCCGTCGCCCTCAGCACGGTCGCCCGTCGATATGCGCGCCGCTAGCCGGTCGAGAGGCCGACATCAGGAGAAACCATCATGACCAGCGCCTCGGCCTCTCCCGTGCCGACCTATCGGGTCCACGCGATCAATCTCGGCAATCAGCGGGTCGACCATTCGCTGATGGTCTCCGAGCGCGGCTTCGGAGAACCCGTCGACATGCCCGCCTGGACGGCAGCGATCGAGGGCGACGGCAAGCGCATCCTCGTGGATACCGGCATCGCCGATCCGGCCTGGGTAGAGAAGGTGATGGTGCCCTGCTGGATCGAGGACGATGAGCGAATCGACCGGGCGCTCGGCGAGCTCGGCTGGAGCCTCAACAGCATCGACGTCGTGATCAACACGCATCTCCACCACGATCACTGCGCCAACAACCGGCTGCTGCCGAATGCCCAGTTCTACGTGACCGCCCGCGAATGGGAGTACGCACAGGCGCCCATCGAGCCGCAGGCGGTCAACTACAGCCACCACTACTGGGAGAAGGAACCGCTCACGATCTTCAACTACGTCCTGATCGGGACGGACTACTTCCAGGTCGCGCCCGGCTTGATGACGTTCTTCACGCCGGGGCACACCCCGGGCCACCAGTCGGTCCTGGTCAACACCGACGAGGGCAGGCTGTGCGTGACGGGCGACGCCGTGGCCTTCCGCCAGTCGTTCGAGGAGCATCGTTGCGGCGCGATCCTCGTCTCGGTCAAGGAGGCGATGGAGTCGCTCGACAAGATTCGACGGCTCGCCGACCGCGTCCTGATGAACCACGACCCGCTGCTCACGAAGTTCCAGGATCACGGGTTCCCGAGCATCGCCGAGATGGAGTCCGCCGGCTCGGCCACGGCAACGCTCGCATGACGGATCCCATTGTCGCGGAACATCGCCGGGAGGCCGTGCTCGTCGCGAGCGGCGACCTCCGCCAGACCGCCAATCGCGCAGGCTGGCCCGCCCAGGTCGAGCTGGAGACCAGCCTCCGCGAGGCCTTCGCGCTGGAGGGCGTCAGCCTCCGACGGGCTCACGCCTACGACCCGGCCAACGAACACGGCTTCATCTCCAGCCAGCGGATGGGGATGGACGTCTTCGAAACCATCGATCCCGAAGCGCCGATCGTCGTGGCCGAGGCGGTCTGGCAGTACACCCACCACGTCCTGCCCGGGTTGCGGACCCACCGGGGCCCGATCCTGACCGCCGGCAATTGGAGCGGCCAGTGGCCGGGCCTCGTCGGCCTGCTCAATCTCAATGCGTCGCTGACCAAGGCTGGCCGCGGCTACGACTCGATCTGGAGCGCCGACTACCGCGACCGGTTCGCCCGGCAGGCGATCCACGAGTGGCTGACGGACGGTCGCATCACCCATGACACGAGCCACGTCCGCGACCTCGACCCGGCGAGCCTGCGCGGACCGGATGCCGAGCTCGGCGCCCGACTGGCGGTCGAGTTGCGACGGCACAAGGCAATCCTCGGCGTCTTCGACGAAGGCTGCATGGGGATGTACAACGCGATCATCGACGACGAGCTGCTCAATCCCGCGGGGATCTACAAGGAGCGCCTCAGCCAGTCGGCCCTCTACGCGCGGATGCGCACGGTCGGTGACGACGAGGCCCGGGCCGCGTTCGACTGGCTGCTGACCCGGGGCATGACCTTCCAATTCGGAACCGACGAGGCCACCGAGCTGACGGAGCGCCAAGTCATCGAGCAGCTGAAGCTGTACATCGCCGCAGTGCGCATCGCCGCGGAGTTCGGCTGCGCCGCGATCGGGATCCAATACCAGCAGGGCCTGAAGGACCTGGTGCCCGCGTCCGACCTGGCCGAAGGCCTGCTCAACAACCGCGAGCGGCCACCGGTCCTCGACCCGCGGACCGGTGCCGAGCTGTACGCCGGCCGGCCGCTGCCAGTCGCGAACGAGGCGGACGAGGGCTGCGCGGTGGACGCCCTCGTGACCAACCGAGTCTGGACCGCGATGGGTCTCGATCCGGCCACCACGCTCCATGACGTGCGCTGGGGCGCCGACTACGCCGGCCAGTTCGTCTGGGTGTTCGAGATCTCGGGCGCGGTCCCGGCTTCGCACTTGGCGGGCGGCTACGCCGGGGCGAGCAGCGAGCGGCAGTCACCTGTCTACTTCGCGCTCGGAGGCGGCACGCTCAAGGGCGTCTGTAAACCCGGGGAGGTCGTCTGGAGCCGGGTGTTCGTGATGGACGGCGCGCTCCATGTCGATCTCGGGCGAGCGACCAGCGTGGAGTTGCCGGCCGATGAGACGGAGCGACGCTGGCGCGCAACCTCGTACGAATGGCCGATCATGCAGGTCGTGCTCCACGGCGTGACTCGCGACCAATTCATGGCCCGTCATCGAGCCAACCACATCCAGGTCGCCTATGCGCCCGACGCCGACGAGGCGGATCGCGCGCTCCTAGCCAAGGCCGCGATGTTCCACGACCTCGGAGTTCGGGTGCACCTCTGCGGCACGGTGCCGCTGCCGTCGCCAGCCTGACCTGAGACGGCCGCCGAGCGAGAAACCAGCACGCGCGCGGGGGCCCTCGCCCCTCCCAACGAAAGGAAGAATCCGACGATGACGACTGAGTGGGAGACCCCGTTCCGGCTGACCGGACGTGATTGCGCTGGTGACCGGCGGCGGCCAGGGGATCGGCCGCGAGATCGTCCGGACGCTGGCGGCGGCCGGGGCCGATGTCGCCATCGCCGACGTCAACCCCGAGACCGCCGGCGATGCCGTCCGCGAGGTCGAGGGACTCGGCCGGCGGGCGCTGGCCGTCCAGACCGACGTGGCCGACCCGGCCTCGGTTGAGGCCGCCGTGGTGGCGGTCACCGACGGGCTCGGCCCGATCGACGTGCTGGTCAACAACGCCGGCATCTGCATCAACAAGCCGGCCCTCGAGCTGGCGAACGACGAGTGGCTGCGGCTGATGGGCATCAACCTCAACGGCGTGTTCTGGATGTCCCGGGCGGTCGGCCGCCAGATGGTGTCCAGGGGCCGTGGGGCCATTGTCAACATCGCGTCGATGTCGGGCTCCATCGTCAACTGGCCGCAGCCGCAGGCGGCGTACAACGCCTCGAAGGCCGGGGTCATCCACCTGACTCGCTCGCTCGCCTCTGAGTGGGCGGCCAGCGGTGTCCGGGTCAACTCGGTCTCGCCGGGCTACATCGGGACCGAGATGACCAAGCTCGGGATGGCCACCCCCGGCTGGGGTGAGACCTGGCTGGCGATGTCCCCGATGCGCCGGCTCGGCGAGCCGGTCGACGTCGCGCGCGCGGTGCTCTACCTGGCTTCCGACGCTGCGGCCTTCGCGACCGGCACCGACCTGGTGGTCGACGGCGGCTACACGATCTGGTAGCCGGACCCCGCGCGGACAGCACGATCAAAAGGCTGGAACGAGACATGGCCGACTGGCTGCTTGGCATCGACATCGGGACCTCGAGCTCGAAAGCCGTCCTCACCGATGCCGCCGGCACGATCCTGGCGCGCGCGGAGCGACCGCACGACCTATCGCTCCCACGTCCCGGTTGGGCGGAACACGACGCCGAGACCGTCTGGTGGGCCGATACCGTCGCCCTGGCGAGGGAGCTCACCGCGCGAGCGGCCGAACTGGGCGGCGGCGCCATCGCCGGTGTCTGCGTCAGCGGGATTGGTCCGTGCCTGCTGCCCGTGGACGAGGCGGGTCGTCCGATCCGCCCGGCCATCCTGTACGGGATCGACACCCGTGCGGCAGCCGAGATCGACGAGCTCACCGAACACTATGGCGCCGAGCGAATCCTCCGTCGGTCCGGATCGGCGCTGTCGTCACAGGCCGTTGGGCCCAAGCTGCTGTGGCTGCGCCGGAACGAGCCCGAAGCGTGGGCACGGACCCGGCGGTTCTTCATGGCCAGCTCGTTCATGGCCTACCGGCTGACCGGGGCCTATACCCTCGACCACCACTCGGCCAGCCAGTGCGATCCGCTCTACGACATCTGGACGGGCACCTGGGCGTCGGACTGGGCGGCGGACATTGCACCGAACCTCGGGCTGCCGACGCTCCATTGGGCCGGCGAGCCTGTCGGCTGCGTGACCGCGGAGGCATCCGCCCTCACGGGGATCGCCGCCGGGACCCCGGTCATGGCCGGTACCATCGACGCCTGGGCCGAGGCACTCAGCGTCGGCGTGCGCGACCCGGGCGACACGATGCTCATGTACGGCACCACGATGTTCATCGTCGAGGCGGTCGCGCAGCTCCGACCCGATCCCACGATGTGGGGCACGGCCGGGCTCCTGCCCGGCAGCCGAACCCTGGCAGCCGGGATGGCCACGTCCGGGGCGCTCACCGGTTGGCTGCGGGACATCGCCGGCGGTCCGTCATACGAGACTCTGACCCGAGAGGCGGACGCCGTGCCCGCCGGATCCGGCGGGCTGGTGGCGCTCCCCTACTTCGCCGGCGAGCGGACCCCGCTCTACGACCCACTGGCGCGAGGCATGATCTTCGGGCTCACCCTGAGCCACGGGCGCGGCCACCTCTACCGCGCGCTGCTCGAGTCGATCGGCTACGGGGTGCGTCACATCCTCGAGGCCCTCGAGCGGGCCGGCGGAGCACCGACCCGGTTCGTCGCGGTCGGTGGCGGGACCAAGGGCGGCTTGTGGACCCAGATCGTGTCCGACGTCACCGGCAGGCCGCAGGAGATCCCGGTCGAAACCATCGGCGCCAGCTACGGCGATGCACTCCTCGCGGCGATCGGGACAGGTTTGGTGCCGGCCGACACGACATGGGCGACCGTCGCCGAAACCGTTGAGCCCGACCCGGCCGGTCACGGCATCTATGACGAGCTCTACGACATCTACCGGTCGCTGTACCCGGCGACGGTTGAGCAGGCGCACGCGCTCGCCGCCCTCCAGCTCGCTGGCTAGTCCTCGCTGGTACGGGTCTTCGGGTCGCCTCGCCCGTCACTCGTAGGCGCGCGCCTGTAGCTCGTACAGCTCGGCATACAGCCCGCGCGACCGCAACAGCGTCGCGTGGTCGCCGGCCTCGACGATCCTGCCGCCGTCCACGACCAGGATCAGGTCGGCCATGCGGACCGTCGAGAACCGGTGCGACACGAGCACGGTGATCCCGCCGGTCGTGCTCCCGACACGGCGCGCGCCCTCCGCGTAGCGCTCGAACAGCGCGTGCTCCGCCTGCGCGTCCAGCGCCGACGTCGGCTCGTCCAGGATCAGCAGCAACGGGAGTTCGCGCATCATCGCCCTGCCGAGCGCCAGCTTCTGCCACTGGCCGCCGGACAGCTCCGTGCCGTCCGCGTACGACTTGCCGAGCTGGGCCGAAAGGCCGCCGTCGAGCCGGGCAACAACGTCGTCGGCCCGCGCCCGTCCGAGGGCCGCCAGCACGGCACGCTCGTCGTCGACCATCGGCAGGTCGCCGACCCCGACGGACTGGCGCGCGACGAACTCGAACCGCGCGAAGTCCTGGAAGCCGCTGGCGATCCGCGCGCGCCAGTCGTCGAGCGGCAGGCGCGTGAGCTCCCGGCCATCGACCAGGATGCGTCCCTCCGTCGGCTCGTAGAACCGGCAGAGGAGCTTCACGAGCGTGGTCTTGCCCGCGCCGTTCTCGCCCACGATCGCGACGGTCGACCCGGCCGGCAGGTCGAGGTCCACCCGCTGGAGGACGTCGCGGTCGGTACCCGGATAGCGGAACCGGACGCCCTCGAGCCGGATCCCGGTCCCGAGCCGATCGGGGACTGCGAGGTCCCCGGCAGACGGCGCGTGCGCCCGCACGTAGGCCTCGAGCCAGTCGAGCCGGGCGAACGCCTGGGCGATGCGCTGCAGGTCCGTGAGCAGGCCGACGGCGGCCGACACCTGCTGGTTCACCTGCGCCGAAAGGGTGATGGCGAGGACGACGTCGCCCACGGTCCGGTGGCCCGCGATCGCGTCGGACACCACGATGAGGACGGCGACCACGTACCCGGCCGCGAAGGCCAGCTGGCCGCCTGCCCGGAGCAGCGTCGCCCGCAGCTCCGCCCGCCACAGGCGTCGCGTCGTCTCCCCCCACAGCCGGGCGTGGCGCGCGCGGAGTTCCCCCTGCAGGCGGAAGACGCGGAGTTCCTTGGCCGGACCCGCCGACGTGGCCAGCCGGAACAGGTGGAGTCCCAGCCGGCGGTTCTCGGCCGTCTCGTCACGAGCCCGGTCGAGACCGAGCTGCGCGATGCGGCCCGTCACCAGCGGCGGGATCGCCGCCAGCGGCAGCAACAGCAGGAACGGGTTCGCCATGGCCAACAGGACGGCGGTGATCACGATCGCGGCCCCGAGGCTGGCCAGCGCCAGGACCGTGAAGATCGCGTTCTGGATCTGCGACAGCTCCTGCTGGAGGACCACGAGGCGGTCGGCGTATTCGGGGCGCTCGTGGTGCTCGATCCCCGCGGAGCCGTTCGACAGCGCGATCAGCCGTTCGTCCAGGGTCAGCGCGTTGAGCTCCGAGAGCTCGAAGTAGGCGATGTGCGCGAAGTGGCCGAGGGTCAGCAGGCCGATCGCCAGCACGGCTGCCACGCACCCCGCGAGCCCGGCGGCCGTGGCGTCATGCGCGATCACCGAGTCGGTCAGCCACTTGAGGGCCAGCGCCAGGAGCGGCGCCGCGATCGATGCCGCGAGCACGAGCACGACCGACACCAGGGTCCGCCCTCGAGCCTGGCGCCAGGACATCGCCAGCAGGGTCGCGGAGGCACGCAGCGCTTCGGTCATCGGATCGGCTCCGGGCTCACGCCGGCCCGCCCGATCGCGCCGGGATCCTCGAGCGCGGCGCCATCGTCGTCGTGCTCGAGGTCGACCTCGTCCTCGAGGAACCGTTCGGCCTGGAGACGGAACAGCTCCGCGTAGCGTCCGCCGAGCGCGACGAGCTGCTCGTGCGTGCCGGCCTCGACCACCCGCCCGCCCTCGAGGACCACGATCCGGTCGGCCTTGCGCACGCTCGAGAAGCGATGCGAGATGAGGACCGAGGTCACGCCCCGCGTGAGCTCGACGAAGCGATCGAAGAAGGCGACCTCGGCGCGGACGTCGAGCGCCGCCGTGGGCTCGTCCAGCACCAGGATCCCCGCCCCGCTCTCGAGCGCGAACAGGGCGCGCGCGATTCCGACCCGCTGCCATTGCCCGCCGGACAGGTCCGCGCCGTCCCGATACTGCCGCGACAGCGGCGTGTCCAGCCCGCGCGGCAGGCCCTCCAGCGTGGCGAGGATGCCGGCCCGTCCGGCCGCCTCGCGGACCCGGCCACGATCGGCCGACAGTTCGATGGAGCCCCAGCCGATGTTCTCCGCCGCCGACAGCTCGTAGCGGTTGAAGTCCTGGAAGATCACGCCGATCCGCCGCCGCCAGTCGTCGACGGCGAACACGCGCACGTCGATGCCGTCGACGGTCAGGCGGCCGGACGTCGGCTCGTAGAGCCGTGAGAGCAGCTTGACGAGCGTGGTCTTGCCGGCGCCGTTGAGACCGACGATGGCCGTGCACCGACCGGCAGGCAGCGTGAGCTCCAGCTCATCGAGCACGGCCCGATCCGAGCCCGGGTAGCGGAACCCGACCGACTCGAAGCGGATCTCGCGTCGCGGCAGCCCGCGCGGGTCGGCGGCGCCGGCCCCGGCTGCGGCTGCGGCTGCCGGGCGCGCCGATGGATCGTCGTAGGCCGCCACCCCTCGCTCGAACGTGGCGACGCCGTCGTAGGCGATCATGCCGAACTCGGTCTGCGTGTCCGCCTCCGGGAAGTACTGGCCGAGATTGAGCGCCGCGAGACCGGCCTGGAGCGCGAGCGTGAGCTGGGTGAGCGTCAGCGATCCGGACGCGGCTGCCTGCCCGAGCGCGGCGAAGGTCGCGCCGGCGACTGCCAGCCCGACCGCCGTGCAGGCCAGGTACGGCTTGACGTACACGCGCCGGCGCTCGGCCCAGACCGGCATCAGCCAGCGCATCGTCGACCGGCGGAATCGGTCGGTCAGCCAGTCCGTCAGGCCGAAGACCCGGATCTCCTTGGCCGCCGGCGCTTCCATGGCGATCGCCCGCAGGTACGTCGTCTCGCGCCGTTCGGTGACGTTGCGCGAGAAGATGCGCCCGTAGGTCCGCAGCCCGCCACGGTTCCCGGTCCGGAACAGCATCGTGGCCACGACGAGCGCCACGGCCGCCGGCCACGAGAAGACCAGGGCGACGATCGCCGCGTACGCGATGAGCTGGCCGTAGCGGGCGACCAGCGCAAGGATGGCCGCGCAGGCGTTGCCGGGCGTCCGGAACACGAACTCGAGCGCGCGGGCCGCTTCGGTCAGGTCTCCGAGCAGGCGCTGATCCTCGAGCGGGGCGATGCCCGGCGTCAGGAGCGAGGCCGCGATCAGGCGGTCGTACACCTGCCCGTCGACCCGCCGGGAGAGCAGCTCCCCCAGCGACACCTGGAGCGGGGCGACGACCTGCTGGGCGACGAACCCGGTGGCGGCGAGACCGAACCAGGCGACGAGCTCGTTCCAGGCCGCCGACCCGACGCCGCCGGCCACCGCGGCCGGCACGTGCCCGATCATCACGCTGGTCGCCACGATGAACACGACCGGGAGCGCACCCAGGACGAGATTCACCATGAGGAGTGCGGCAAGCAGCCGCCGTCCCGCAGACGGCAGGAGCGCCACGATCCGCAGGTAGCTGCGCGCGACCTGGGGCAGCCGGTCCACCACGGTTGACCACCTCCGCGAGGCCGATCCCTCGCTGCCCGTCCATGGTATGGCGAACGAAGGTTCCAATTCGCCCCGATCAGCGACCGGCGGCGCCCGTGGCACACGATCCAGATCGGGAACCTTCACGTGTACGGCAAGGTTTTGCTACCATGGGGACGTGACGACGGTTCTGCCATGAACGTCGGCGATGGACCGCTGCAGCACGAGCCCACTCCCCGACGGCGACGGCTTCCAGCGGCCAGGCCTGGCTGGCGCGGCGCGCTCCGGCATCGCAACTTCCGGCTCTTCTGGTTCGGCCAGATGGTCTCCCTCGTCGGGACGTGGATGCAGTCGGTCGCGCAGGCGTGGCTGGTGTTGCTGCTGACCCACGATCCGCTCTGGCTCGGCGTCGTCGCCGCGGTCCAGTTCACGCCGGTCCTGGTCCTCGGACTGTTCGGCGGCATCGTCGCGGACATCCTGCCGAAGCGACCCACGGTGATCGGGACCCAGGCGAGCCTGATGGTCCTTGCGCTCGTCCTGGCCGGCCTGTCCTGGAGCGGCGTCGTCCAGGTCTGGCACATCCTCGTCCTCGCCGTGGCCCTGGGCCTGGTCAACGCCGTGGACATGCCGACCCGCCAGGCGTTCGTCATGGAGATCGTGGGCCGCGAGGACGTGGCCAACGCCGTCGCCATGAACTCGGCGATGTTCAACGCCGCCCGCATCGTCGGGCCGGCCATCGCCGGGCTCGTGATCGGTGTTGCCGGCGTGACGGTCTGCTTCCTGCTCAATGGCGTCAGCTTCATCGCGGTGATCGCGGGTCTCGCGGCGATGCGTGAGGCGGATCTGCATGTCGGCGCGCGCCTGGCCAGGCCGACCAGCGTCCACGACGTTGGCGCCAACCTGGCGGAAGGCCTCCGCTACGTCCGACACACGCCGGTCGTCCTGCTGGCGGTCTGCCTGGTCGGTCTCGTGTCGACGCTGGGCATGAACTTCAACGTGCTGATGCCGGCCATGGCCAGTGACGTGCTCCACGTCGGCGCGACGGGTTTCGGCTTCCTCATGGCGGCGATGGGCTTCGGCTCGCTTGTCGCGGCCCTGGGGGTCGCGCTGCTCCGTCTCCCGCGCCTCTCGGTCATGCTGGCCGGCGGTGTTGCGCTGGGGATGCTCGAGCTCGGGTTCGCGGGGATCCGGTTGTTCCCGGTGTCGCTCGCGGCGGTGTTCCTGGCCGGGGCCGGGGCGATCGCGATGACGGCGACGGCCAACTCGGCCATCCAGCTGGCCGTTCCCGACAGGCTCCGGGGTCGGGTGATGAGCGTGTACATGACGGTGTTCGCGGGGTCGACCCCGGTCGGCGGGCTCCTCGCGGGCTGGCTGGCCTCGGCCTTCGGGTCGCCCGTGGCGCTGGCGTTCGGCGGCGGGACGTCGGCGCTGGTGACGCTGCTCGCCGCCATCTGGGCGGTCCGGAGCGGGCACTTCGAGCTGCCACGACCCGGACCGGATGTCGAGGGCCTCGACGTGGGAGAGAATCCGGGGCGCGGCGGGGCCGGCAACGCCCCGATCGTGTCGCGCCTCAGGCACCACCTCCATCACTAGCGAGGAACGATCGGGATGAGCAAGGTCATCGACTCGATGTCGGTCTGGCTCGACGGATTCGTCGAGACACCCGATCGATCGCCCGACTGGGTGCTCGTCGACGACGAGGTCCGCGCCCTCGTCAACGAGACGGCCGGCACGGCCGCGTGACCAGCCTCCTCGTCCGCAACGCGGCGATCGTCGTCACCCATGACGCCGAGCGCCGGGAGATCGCCGGCGGCGGCCTGTTCGCGATCGACGGGCTGATCACCCAAGTCGGCCCCACTGCCGGGCTGCCGGCGACCGCCGATGAGGTGCTCGATCTCAGGGACCATGTCCTCCTGCCCGGCCTCGTCAACACGCACCACCACCTGTACCAGACGCTGACCCGGGCCGTCCCGGCCGCTCAGCATGCACCGCTCTTCGAGTGGCTCCGCGCGCTCTACCCGATCTGGGCGCGGCTGACCCCCGAGGCCGTCCACGTCTCGGCACTCGTCGGCCTGGCCGAGCTCGCGCTGTCGGGCTGCACGACGAGCTCGGACCACCTGTACCTCTACCCGAACGGCTGCCGGCTGGACGACACGATCGAGGCCGCGGCCGAGATCGGGCTGCGCTTCCATCCGACACGCGGCAGCATGTCGCTCGGCGAGTCGCGCGGCGGCCTGCCGCCGGACGGCTGCGTCGAGGAGGAGGCGGCGATCCTGCGCGACTCGGAGCGGGTCGTCGAGCGCTTCCACGATCCGTCACCCGGGGCCATGGTCCGGGTGGGGCTGGCACCCTGCTCGCCCTTCTCGGTCACGGCCGACCTCCTGCGCGAGACAGCGACGCTGGCTCGCTCGGCCCGTGTGCGCCTCCACACCCACCTCGCCGAGACGATCGACGAGGAGCAGTTCTGCATCGACACCGTCGGCCGCCGCCCGGTCGACTACCTCGACGAGCTCGGCTGGCTAGGGCCGGACGCGTGGTTCGCGCACGCCGTCCACGTCAACGGGCGCGAGATCGAGGCGCTGTCGCGATCGGGCTCCGGCGTCGCGCACTGCCCGACCAGCAACATGCGCCTGGCCTCGGGCATCGCGCCGCTCGCCCGGATGCGGGCCGCCGGCGTGCCTGTCGGGCTCGGCGTGGATGGATCGGCCAGCAACGACGGGTCCGATCTCCTGGCCGAGGCGCGTCAGGCCATGCTCCTCGCGCGCCTCGACTCGGCGGAGCGCCGGCGGAGATCCGATCCACCCGGTTCCGCGGCCATCGGAGACCAGATGACGGCCCGCGAGGCGCTCGACGTGGCCACCCTCGGCGGGGCGGCGATCCTCGGGCGCGACGACATCGGAGCGCTGACCCCGGGCCGCTGCGCCGACTTCTTCGCCGTCGACCTTCGGCGACCGAACTTCGCCGGGGCGCTGCACGATCCGGTCGCGGCGGTCGTGCTGTGTGCGCCGGCGCCCGCGGCCTGGACCTACGTGCACGGACGGGCGATCGTCCGGGAAGGGCAACTCGCGACCGTCGACCTGCCGCGCGTCGTCGAGACGCACAACAGGATCGCCCGGGAGCTCGTGGAGCCGGCCTGAGCCCCCGTCCCGGCCGGTCCCGGAGACCGCCCGGACAGGCCCGCTAGTCGACCGGCAGCTCCGGCTCGGCCACGAACGTCCCGCCGTCGGCCGCCACCGGGATGTGCGGCATCGACCGGCGCAGGCCGGCCAGCAGCGTGGCCATGACCGCGGCCGGTTCGAGCGACAGGGCCTCGCCGTCGGCGGCGCCGGTTGGGCTGGCCTCGATCAGCTCCAGGCTTGCCGGCCGGAGGACGGCACGGAACGTGGGGGCGCGATACTCGATCGCGTCGCCGGCGGCGATCCGGTGCGTCTCACCGTTGAACCGCCCCTCCATGACACCGTCGCCGACGCGCATGAACGCATTCGATGACTGGGCCAGGAAGTCGGCACGGTCGAGGTACAGGCGCGGCTTGTCGCGGTACGGCGACCCGGACGTCGGGCAGGCCGTCACGCAATTCCCGCACTCGTTGCAGAAGTCGGTCAGGACCGCGATCTGGAGCCGCTGCTCGGCGGCGAATCGGTGTGACGGTCCGGCGGCGACGATGCCGCCATCGCGGGCGATCAGGCCCGGCAGCTCGGTCGTGACCGGCTCCGACTCGTACGTCATCAGGGCCAGGTTCGGGCACACCCCGACGCACAGGCTGCAGATCGTGTGGCAGTCGAGACAGCGCGACGCCTCGGCCATCGCCTCCGCGCGCGTGTACCCGAGCGCCGTCTCTGCGAAGCCGCTGCGGTCCTCGAGACCGGTCGCCCGGATCGGGACGCGGTACTCGCGCCGGGCGCGCCGGACGACGAGCGCGTGGACGTCGATGGGGTCGGCCGCCGTTGCCGCGGTCGGGCGCCCCAGGCCATGGGCGGCGGCGATCGCGGCCGCGACGCGCTTGCCGTCGGCCGCCGCCCGCACGATCGACGACGGCCCGTGCGCCGCGACGTCGCCGCCGGCGTAGACGCCAGGGATCGAGGTCTCGAAGGTGACCGGGTCCACGGCGATCCATTGCCCGCCGGTCAGCGCCGGCATCCGGTCCCCGAAGAAGTCGAGCATCGAGTGCTGGCTGACCGCCACGATCAGCGTGTCGAGGCCGATCTCGAACGCGGACGCCGGGACGTCGAACGGCACCTTCCGGCCGGTGGCGTCGCGGTCGCCACGGTACTCGGTCCGCGTGCAGACGAGGCCCGCCAGGTGCCCGCCCTCGACGCGCAGGCCGGCCGGGGTGGCGAGCTCGACGATCCGGATGCCCTCGGCCCGCGCGTCGTGGATCTCCTCGGGGTCGGCGGGCATCTGGTCGACGGTGCGCCGGTAGATGAGCGACACGGTCCCGGCGCCGAGCCGGCGCGCCGAGCGGGCGCAGTCCATCGCCGTGTCGCCCGCGCCGATGACGCCGACCCGCGCACCCACCGCCATCGGGCGGCCCTCCCGGACACCGCGCAGGAACGTGACCCCGTCGACGATCCCCTCCGCGTCCTCGCCTGGCAGGTCGAGCCGCCTGGCCTCCTGCGCGCCGACGGCGACGAAGATCGCGGCGAAGCCGTCCGCCCGAAGCCCGTCGAGCGTGACGTCGACGCCGGCCCGCATGCCGTAGCGGATCTCCACGCCGAGCCGATCGAGGTCCGCCAGGTCCTGGTCGAGCCGGGCCTGCGGCAGCCGGTATTCGGGGATCGCGCCGCCGACCATGCCGCCGGCATACGCGATGCGCCTCGAAGATCGTGACCCGGACACCGGTCCGGGCCAGCTCACGGGCGGCCGCCAGGCCGGCCGGGCCTGCGCCGATGATCGCCACCCGCACGCCCGTCGGCGGCGGGACCGTCAGGCGACCGTCGGCGACGGTCTCCTGGTCCATGATGAACCGCTTGATGTGCCGGATCGCCAGCGGCTGGTCCAGGTGCGTCCGAACGCAGGTCGACTCGCACAGGTGGTCGCAGGCCCGGCCGAGGATCGACGGCAGCGGATTGTCCTCGCGGGTG
Organism: uncultured Chloroflexia bacterium; assembly: GCA_963806175.1. Taxonomy (GTDB): domain Bacteria; phylum Chloroflexota; class Limnocylindria; order Limnocylindrales; family CSP1-4; genus SPCO01. The sequence continues at coordinate 435,432 of CAWDXA010000011.1, read as the reverse complement.
ATCCGGATCGCCTCGTCGATGTCGCCGCGGCGGACCGCGTCCATGTACAGCGGGACGGCCTGGTCGACCGGGCAGGTGTCGATGCACGGCGCCTTGATGCAGTCGAAGGCCCCGAGCTCGCGGGCCGTCTTCGATCGGTCCATCCGGAACGAGTCCTTGCGGTACCGCCAGTCGTGTCGCACCGCCTGCGCGTAGGCGCGCAGGTTGAACGCGGCGCAGGCCGCAACCGTCGCCGGCCCGCCGCCGGCCGCACCCGCAAATCCGCCGGCCGCGGCGGAGCGGACGATGAAGTCCGCCGTCGAGGTCGCTCCGAGTGCGTCGAACGCCTCGTCCGTCTTCTCCGTGTACTGGATGAGCCGCAGGTAGCCGCCGGTCTTGAGCAGGTCCGAGGCGACCGTGATCGTGCGCATCCCCGAGCCGCAGCAGGCCGGGCGCGTTGAACGCGTCGGCGCCGCCCGCGAACGAGACGGGCAGGCCGCCGTCGAACTCCTCGGACAGCCGGAGCGCCAGGTTCGCCGTGACGGCGTGGAGCGGCCGCCCCGACAGGTACATCGTCGGGTCGCGATCGAACACGGTCCGCCAGTTCTCGACCTCGAGCGTGTTCGAGAGCTTGAGCCCGAAGCCGAGACCGCGGTCGGCGGCGACGCGCTGGAGGCGCCGGAACATCGGCACCGCGTCGACGTACTTGAGGTCGTGCCCGAAGGCCGCATCCGGGATCGGCACGTCGCCGAAACCCAGGTCATCGTTGACGATCGTCCGGACGAGCTCCGGGCCGAGCAGCGTCGGGTTGCACTTGACTGAGGTGTGGAGGCCCTTGTCCACGAGCAGGTACTCGGAGATCCGCTCGATCTCATCGGGTGGGCAGCCGTGCATCGTAGACAGCGTGATCGTGTCTGACAGCCGGGCCGGAACCGGCACGTCGAGGACACCCGGCTCGTACCGGGCGACGATGTCGAGGTACGCCGGCAGCCAGGCCGACGCATCCGTCATCGCGGCGAAGTACCACTGGACGTTCGGCGCGAGGATGCCCTCGAGGTTGTAGCCGACGCTCATGTTGAAGAGGAAGCCGGGTGTCTCGCCCGGCCAGCCGAACCGCCGATGCAGGGCATGGATCAGGACCCAGGCCCGCAGGTACTCGTCGAACGACTGGTGGACCCGGAGCTCCTGTGACCACTCGACGTTGTAGCCCTCGTCCGTCACGTCGATGCACGGCTTGTTGACGTCGAGCTGGTCGAGCGTCTGGATCGTCTTGAGCTCGATGACGCGGGCACCGGCGAGCCAGGCGGCCACGATGTTCTGGGCCATCTGCGACTGTGGGCCGGCCGCCACGCCGAACGGCGTGTCCAGCTCGACGCCGTGCTCGCGCAACCGGAACCGGTGGTCCCGACGGGGGACGAAGAACGCGGCACGCGGAATGTTGAAGAGCGAGTCCTTCTGGTCGAGCTCGGTGAAGACCCAGTGTGTCAGCTGCTCCATCGAGATGGGATGGAACCGGTCGGACATCGGATGGCCCTCTACAGCCGTGCGTGCAGGCGGGCGGCCTGTTCGCGGGCCCTGGCCCGGATCTCGCCGGCGTCGACCCGCGTCGGCCGGCCGTCGTGGAGGACGACCTCGCCGCCGACGGTGACCTCGAGCGGCCGGATCCCCGGCGTGAAGGCGATGTGCCACGGATCCATCGGGTCGTACGACCAGGTGACGCGGTCGTCGCGTGCCTCGGGGACCAGGTCCCACCCGGCGCCGAGCCAGCCCCACGCCGTGTCCGGCCCGCAGGTCACGTCGACCGACCGCTCCAGGACGTAGGCGAGCCGGAACGCCTCCAGGACGTTGCCGCCGATCCCGTCCGTGCCGAGCGCGACCGGGTTCGAGAAGCGGACGGGGTTCGCGTAGCCCACCGCGTTGTTGAGGTTGGACATCGGGTTGTGGAGGATCGTGCCCCGCAGGTCGTGATCGGTCGGCAGGTGGACGGCATGCGCGAGCAGCCAGTCGTCACGGGTCAGCCCCTCCAGGCGACGGGGCGCGTCGGCGTCAGCGATCCCCTCGCAGACGTGGATGTGCACGCCGACGCCGAGGTCGGCCGCCAGCCCGGCAGCGGCCGCCAGCGACTCGTCGGAGCAGGTGAACGCAGCATGGATGCCGACCAGGCCCCGACCGCCGGCCCGGATGAAGCGCTCGTTCTCGGCCAGCCCGCGACGAGCGCCGTCCGGTCCATGGCGGTCGGTGATCCCGTACGCAAGCAGCGATCGCACGCCGACCTCGGCGCATGCCTCGGCGATGACGTCCAGGCTGCCCTCGATCGCGTTCGGCGATTCGTGGTGATCGACGATGGCCGTGGTGCCGCTCTCGAGCGCCTCGAGGGCGCCGAGCATCGCCGACCAGCGGATCATCTCGAGATCGAGGGCCGTGTCGAGGCGCCACCAGACCTGCTCGAGGATCTCCTGGAAGCTCGCGGCCACCTTCGGCGGCGCCGGCATCCCGCGGGCCAGGGCGGAGTAGAGATGGTGATGGGCGCAGACGAGGCCCGCTGTGACCGCCGACATGGTCGACCTCCCCTGTGCGGTCAACGGTCGGCCCGGGCGAGCAGCCGGGCGACGTTCGGCGCGGCGGCCCTCGCCGCGGGTGTGTCGCGCATCGGCAGCGTCGTGCGACGGATGCCGTCGAAGGCGAACAGCGCCCCGGCGACCGCGCCCGGCGTCGGCACGAGGACGGCCTCGCCGGCGCCCTTCGCCCCGTACGGCCCTTCCGGCTGGGGCTCCTCGACCAGGATGCACTCGACCGGCGGCATGCCCGACGGCGGGATGATGCCGAGCTGCTTGAGCGTCCCGACCGGCATCCCGTCGCGGAGCCCGAGGTCCTCGGACAGGGCCATGCCCAGGCCCATGTGGACGCCGCCCTCGACCTGGCCCTCCATGGTCGTCGGGTTCATGACCTTGCCGACGTCCTGCGCGGCGATCACCCGGTTCAACCGGCCCTCGTCGTCGAGGATCACGACCTGGGTCGACCAGCCGTAGGCGAAATGCGTGACCGGTTCGGGGGCGTCGTTCTTGGTGGTCCAGTCGACGACGTACTCGCCCGGGAACTCGCGTCCCTCGAACTCGCTGAGGGGCCGGTCGCCGGCCTCCGAGCGCAGCCGGCGCGCGGCATCGATCACCGCCTGCCCGCCCAGCGTCGTCGCCCGCGACGCGGTCGTCTCACCGGTGTTGAGCTCGCGCTCGGTGTCGACCACGACCCGGACCTTGTCCGGCGAGATGCCGAGCTCGTCCACCACGATCTGGCGCAGCACGGTGTGGATCCCCTGCCCCATCTCGGTCCAGGAGTGATAGAGCGTCACGCTGCCGTCCGCCTCGGGCCGGAGGATCGCCCGGCCACCCTCCGCCAGCCCGTTGCCGACGCCGACGTTCTTCATGCCGCAGGCGATCCCCGCGAAGGGCGCCGCGCGGTAGCCGTCGCGCACCGCCAGGAGCGTCCGCTTGAGCCCCACGCCGGGGCCGAGCTTCTGGCCGGTCCCGGTCCGGTCCCCCACCTCGAGCGCGTTCCGCCAGCGGATCTCCCAGCCGTCGATGCCGACCTGCTCGGCGAGGCGGTCGAGGATCCCCTCCATGGCGAAATCGACCTGGACGGCACCGAAGCCGCGGAAGGCGCCGGCCGGCGGATTGTTGGTGTAGACCGTCCTGGACTCCACGTCCACGTTCGGGACCCGATACGCGGCGCAGGCGTGGCCGGCCGCCCGCTCGAGGACCTTGTCGCCGACGCTGGCGTACGCGCCGGTGTCGCCGACGATCCTGGCCCGAACGGCGACCAGGTTGCCGTCGGCATCGCAGCCGCCGGTGTAGTCCATGACCAGGGCGTGCCGCTTCGGGTGCAGCCGGAGGCTCTCGGCCCGCGACAGCGCCAGGTGGACCGGCCGGCCGGTGAGGAATGCCAGCAGTGCCGCGTGGCCCTGGACGCTGAGGTCCTCCTTGCCGCCGAACCCACCGCCCGTGGCGACCTGGGTGATGCGGACCTCCGACTCGGCAAGGCCGAGCAGCGAGGCGATCTGGTGGCGGTCTTCCCAGACCCCCTGTCCCTGCGAGAAGACCCGGAGTCGCGGGCGCGACTGGCCGGTCCGGTCGAACGCGGCCTCCGGCACCGCGAGGCAGGCCTCGGGCTCCAGGAAGGCATGCTCGACCGGTTGCGTGCGGAACGTCTCGCGGACGACGTGGGCGGCGTTCGCCAGCGCCCCGTCCACGTCGCCGATCTTGATCTCGGCGGTCGCCAGCAGGTTGCCCGCCTGGTGGACCCGCGGAGCTTCCGGGGCGAGGGCGGCCAGCGCATCCAGGACCGGTGCCAGCACCTCGTACTCGACCTCGACGAGGGCCGCCGCTTCGCGGGCCGCATGCCGGGTCTCGGCGGCGACGACCGCGAGCACGTCCCCCACGTAGCGGGTCGTCTCGCCCTCGGCGACCAGCAGCGGCCAGTCCTGGAAGATCAGGCCCTGGAACCGCTCGCCCGGGACGTCCCGTGAGGTGGCGATCCGCACGACGCCGGCGACCCGCTCGGCAGCCGACGTGTCGATCCGCTTCACGATCGCGCGCGGGTGGGCCGACAGGACGACCGCGCCGTGCAGCATCCCCGGGACGGCCATGTCGCGGACGAATGGGAACTCGCCCAGGACGAGGTCGCGGCCGTCGTACCGATCGGCACGAGCGCCCACGCCGGCCTCGGTGCCGGGCGCCGGGGGCGGCAGCTCGCCGCGCTTGACGGCAGCGACGGTCTCGAGCGCGTCGAGCACCTTGACATAGCCCGTGCAGCGGCAGAGGTTGCCGGCGAGCGACCGGGCCAGGGCCTCGCGCGTCGGTGCGGGATCGCGGGCGAGCGTCGCCTCCGCCTTCATCACGATGCCCGGCGTGCAATAGCCGCATTGCGCGCCGCCCGACGACACGAGGGCGCTCGCCCAGAGATCCCTCGTCGCCTCCGGGAGGCCTTCCAGCGTGACGACCTCGGCGCCCTGCACGCGACCGGCGTCCTGCGCGCACGACACGGCGGCACGGCCGTTCACGATCACCGTGCAGGCCCCGCACGAACCTTCGGGCGCACAGCCGTCCTTCATCGAGCGCAGCCCGAACCGGTCCCGCAGGACCTCGAGCAGGCGTTCGCCATCGCGCACGTCGGCCGAGACCGGCCGCCCGTTGAGCGAAAAGGAGATCTCCATCACAACCTGCCTTCGCTGGCCGCGAGATGGAGGACGGGACCGCCGCAGCCTGGTGTTGAGCTTCCCCTCACCGAGGGGAATGAGGACCGGCTATTCGGCCCCGCCGGAGGGCCATTGAGCACCCGAGATTCTGTACCGATTGGCCCTACCGGGGTCGATCATCGGTACAGGTAAGGTTACGTATTCCTTCCTGTTAGTGTAATTAACGTTACAGAACGGTTGCGGTATGGTAGCATCCCGGACAATCACACGGCGTGCGGTGGCGGTGCCTCCGCGGGCCGTATCCGTCTTCCGAGCGGCCGTCCCTCGCTCGGATCCGTCTGGAATCAGAGGATGACGATGGGACGACAGGGACTCGAGCGGCACGTCGTCGACACGGCCGTCTACGAACGAGCTGTCCAGCGCTTCCGGGACGCGAAGATCCGGATGCCGACGTTCGCGCAGCTCGCCGAGCCGGCGCTGATCCCCGGCGGGATCCAGGCTCGACTGGCCGGTGTCGAACCCGACGCCCCGGACCCGCTCAACCTGTTCCGGGTTCACTGGTACAACGACTCCGACCGCCGGTCGGTGGCGGACGTCCCGGAGCACCTGGTGCTGCCGTCGTCGCTGACCGGGGTCGCCGCGCCGATCATCGTCGCGCTCGGTGACCGCTTCCCGATGATCGCCGCCCACAAGGTCCTGGCGGCCTACGCCTGCCTCGCGCCGCGCATCGTCACCGGGCAGTTCGACCCGATCGAGCAGCGTGCGGTCTGGCCGTCCACCGGCAACTACTGCCGGGGCGGCGTGGCGATCAGCCGGATCATGGGCTGCCGCGGTGTCGCGGTCCTGCCCGAGGGGATGAGCCAGGAGCGGTTCGACTGGCTGGAGGATTGGGTCACCGACCCGGCCGACATCATCCGGACCCCGGGCACCGAGAGCAACGTCAAGGAGATCTACGACAAGTGCGCTGAGCTGGCCGAGGACGCCTCGAACGTGATCCTCAACCAGTTCGCGGAGTTCGGGAATCACCTCGGCCACTACCTGGTGACGGGCCGCGCGCTCGAGGCCATCGTGGACGCGGAGCGCCTTCACCAGCCGAAGCTGGAGGCCGCCGCGTTCGTGTCGGCGACGGGATCGGCCGGCACGATCGGCGCCGGCGACTGGCTCAAGGATCGCTACGGGACCAGGATCGTCGCGGTCGAGGCGCTCGAATGCCCGACGCTCCTCGAGAACGGCTTCGGCGAGCACAACATCCAGGGCATCGGCGACAAGCACGTCCCACTGATCCACAACGTGACCAACACCGACCTCGTGGTGGCCGTCTCCGACGTCGCCACCGACCAGGTCCTGGCGGTCTTCAACACCGAGCCCGGCCGGGCCTACCTGGCCGACCGGCGAGGCGTCCCGGCGGCGCTGATCGAGGAGCTCGGCTCGCTCGGGATCTCGAGCATCTGCAACATCCTGGCCGCCATCAAGACGGCACGCAAGCTCGACCTCGGCCCGGACGAGGCGGTCGTGACGATCGCCACGGACGGCGCGGCGATGTATCGCTCCGAGCTCGCCGACAAGATCCTGCCGCGTGACTTCCCGGGCGGCTTCGACGCCATCGCCGCCGCTGAGACGTTCGGACGTCACGTGCTGGGCGCCGGCGAGGACCACCTGCTCGAGCTGACGGGCACCGATCGGGACCGGATCTTCAACCTCGGCTACTTCACCTGGGTCGAGCAGCAGGGCATCCCGCTCGCACGAGTTCGAGGCACGCCGCCCGCAGTCCTGGTGGCGCGAGCTGCGATCGCTGCTCCCGGCCTGGGACGCGATGATCGACGAGTTCAACGACCGGACCGGCGTCGGCGTGGCGTGATGACCGGTCGGACCGACGGGCCACGCCGGCCGGTGGCCGGCGACGGGCCGGCCACCTGGTTCGCGTGTGCCGGCTGTGGCGCCCGGCCGGCCGACGCCGAGCCGGTCCCGCTCGTCTGCCCGAACGCGGTCGCCGGTGACGGCATCGATCACGTGCTGGTCCGGCACATCGATCCGGCGCTCATGCCGAGGCCGGCCGCCGACGACCCCAATCCGTTCGTCACGTATCGGATGCTCTTCCACGCCTGGCACTTGGCGCGCACGGCCGGCTGGACGGACGACGCGTACGTCGCGTCCGTCCGGGCCCTCGACGACGCGGTCGCCGCGGTCGACGGGCACGGCTTCCGGGTCACGCCCCTCTGCCGGAGCGCCGCGCTCTCGTCCGCGCTCGGGCTGTCGGCGAGCGGCGGCGTCTGGGTCAAGGACGAGACCGGAAACGTATCCGGATCGCACAAGGCCCGACACCTGTTCGGCACGCTGCTCGAGCTCGAGGTCGCCGGCCGGGACGCCGAGGTGCCGCTCGCGATCGCCAGCTGCGGGAACGCCGCGCTGGCGGCTGCGGTCGTGGCGCGGGCGGCCGGTCGCCAGCTGCTCGTGTTCATCCCGACCGACGCCGACAGCGCCGTCGTGTCGCGGCTCCGCTCGCTCGGCGCGCAGCTCACCGTGTGCGAGCGCGAGCCGGGCGTCGCCGGCGATCCGACCTACCTGGAGCTCCTCGACGCGATCGGCGAGGGCGCCCTGCCGTTCACCTGCCAGGGCAACCTGAATGCCTTCGCGGTCGAAGGCGGCGAGACGCTCGGGCTCGAGCTTGCCGCCGCGGTCGGCCGGCCCGACGGCCCGCCACGGATCGATCGGGTCGTGATCCAGGTCGGGGGCGGCGCGCTCGCCTCGTCCGTGATCGCCGGCTTCGCCAACGCGGGCGCCGCCGGCATCCACGTCGACCAGCCGCGGTTCGACACGGTCCAGACGCGCGGCGCGTTCCCGCTCGCGCGTGCGTACGAACGCGTCGCCGCGCGCGTGGCAGCCGGCGAGTCGGTCGAGGCGGCGCTCGCCTTCGCCGCCCACCATCGCGCCGACTTCATGTGGCCGTGGGAGGAGGCGCCGCACAGCGTCGCCCACGGGATCCTCGACGACGAGACGTACGACTGGCAGGCGGTCGTGGCCGGGATGCTGCGCACCGGCGGGGCGCCGCTCATCGTCGACGAAGCGACGCTCGAGGCCGCCAACGACCTCGCCCGGGTCACGACCGGGATCGACGTCGATCACACCGGTTCGGCCGGCCTCGCCGGCCTGCTCCAGCTCTCGCGCAGCGGCGCGCTCCGCCCAGACGAGCATGTCGTCATCTGCTTTTCCGGGATCACCCGTCACCCCGAACAGGAGGACACCAGGTCATGAGGAGCTTCCTCGGTCGCGACATCCTGTCCCTCAAGGACTTCAGTCGGGACGAATTCTTCCGCGTCTTCCAGGTCGCCGACGACCTCCGCCCGTTCGCGCGGGATCGCCGGAACACCGACCTGCTCAAGAACAAGACGATGCTCACGGCGTTCTACCAGCCCTCGACGCGGACGCGGCTGTCGCACGAGGCGGCGATGCACCGTCTCGGCGGCCAGGTCCTCGGCTTCTCCGACTCGAAGATGACGCGCGCCGGCGACTTCTACCAGGAGTCGATCAAGGACACGTTCCACATGCTCGAGTACTACGCCGACGTCATCGCCATCCGCCACTTCCAGCAGGGCGCCCCGGCCGAGGCGGCCAAGTGGGCGTCCGTGCCGGTCATCAACTGCGGCGACGGCTGGGGCGAGCACCCGACCCAGGTCCTGACCGACCTGTACACCACGTTCCTCGAGAAGGGCACGCTCGACGGGCTGACCTGGCTGCTGGTCGGCGACATGCGGATGCGGACGATGCACTCGATCCTGTACGCGCTGTCGCAGTTCGACGCCAAGGCGATCGTGGTCGGGCCGCCCGACATGAGCCTCCTGCCGGAGTTCAAGGCCGAGATCGACCTGCTCAACGTGGATTACGTCGAGGCCACCGACGTGCGCGACGTCATCCACGAAGCTGACGTCATCTACATGGAGCCGGTCGTCCAGGCCGACTACACCGCCTCGCGCGTCGAACGCGGCGACCAGGTCGGCCTCACGCCGGCCGAGTACTGCGTGACCCGTGAGCTGCTCAAGGACAAGGCCAAGCGCAGCTCGATCATCCTGCACTCGCTGCCGCGGATGGACGAGCTCCTGGCCGACGTCGACGCCACCCGACACCAGCGCTACTGGGCCGAGGCCTTCAACGGCGTCGTGCTGAAGATGGGCATGCTCGCCTTGATCCTCGGGGCGGCCGAGTAGGCCCCTCGTCCCACAGACCGACCTACCCAAGGAGACACTGCCATGCAGACGGGCCTTCGCGGCCGTGACCTCATCTCGCTCCAGGAATGGACGACGGAAGAGGTCGAGACGATCCTCGAGGCGGCGGCCCGTCTGAAGATGGACCGCGCCCTGGGTCGCCCGCACAAGTTCCTCGAGGACAGGGTCCTCGCCATGCTGTTCTTCTTCTCGAGCACGCGCACCCGCGCGTCGTTCGAGGCCGGCATGGCCCAGCTGGGCGGCCACGCCCAGTTCATCGAGTCGCGGACGACCCAGATCTCCCACGGCGACACGGCCCGCGAGATCGGCGAGATCCTCGGGCGCTACAACGACGGGATCGCCATCCGGAACGTCGACTGGGGCGTCGGCAACGGCTACATGCGCGACGTGGCGGCGGCCAGTCGCGTGCCGGTCCTGAACATGCAGTGCGACCTGTTCCACCCGCACCAGATCCTCGCCGACCTGCTGACCATGCGTGAGAAGAAGGGCGATCTTCGTGGCCGGACGCTGACGGTCAGCTGGGCCTACGCGGCGAGCTACCAGAAGCCGATGAGCGTGCCGATCGACCTGACGATGGCCGCCACCCGGTTCGGGATGAACGTCCGGCTGGTCCATCCGCCGGAGTACCGGCTCGTCCCGGAGTACGTCGACCAGGCCGCCGAGAATGCCCGCCTGTCGGGCGGCAGCCTCGAGCTGATGGACGACTTCGACGCCGGGTTCAAGGGTTCCGACGTCATCTACGCCAAGAGCTGGGGGCCGCTGCTCGTCGCCAAGAACGACGAGGACGGTGCCGCGATCGGCGCCAGGTACACCGACTGGATCACGGACGAGCGGCGGATGGCGCTGGCCGCCCCCGATTCGATCTTCATGCATCCGCTGCCGGCGGACCGGAACGTCGAGGTCACGGACGCGGTCATCGACGGTCCCCATTCCGTGGTCTACGACGAGGCGGAGAACCGGCTCCATGCCCAGAAGGCCGTCATGGCGCTGACGATGCGCTGAGACGGTCCCGCTCGGTCGCAAGGGCTCGCTCGCAGGCGATCGGTCGACGCCGACCGGGCCTGCTCCCGAGTCGCCTGGACAAACCGCCGCATGCCGGCCCGCGCCGGGGAGAAGAGCAATGACGAGTCCGCTCATGGTCGTGGCGATCGGCGGCAACGCGCTGATCAAGGACAAGGCGCACCAGTCGGTGCCGGACCAGATGGCCGCGCTCGAGGAGACCAGCCACCACCTGGCGGCCCTCGTCGAGGACGGCTGGCGGGTGGCCATCGGCCACGGCAACGGCCCGCAGGTCGGGTTCATCCTGCGGCGCTCGGAGCTGTCCGCCCATGAGCTCCACGAGGTGCCGCTCGACGTGTGCGGCGCCGACACGCAGGGCGCCATCGGCTACGAGCTCCAGCAGGCAATGGGCCACGACTTCGCCCGGCTCGGCATCGACAAGCAGGCGGTCACCATCGTGACCCAGGTCGAAGTGAGCAGGGACGATCCGGCGTTCACCCATCCGACCAAGCCGATCGGCTCGTTCCTCGACGACGAGATGGCCGCCCGGCGCCAGGCCGATGGCTGGACGGTCGTGGAGGACGCCGGACGCGGCAAGCGCGTCGTGATCGCGTCGCCGATTCCCACCCGGATCGTCGAGCTGCCGGCGGTCAAGGTCCTCGCGGCCGCCGGCTTCGTGGTCATCACCGTCGGCGGCGGCGGGATCCCCGTCGCCCGCGATGCCGCCGGGAACCTCCACGGCGTCCCCGCGGTGATCGACAAGGACTTCGCCAGCTCCCTCCTCGCCAGCGAGCTCGGGGCCGACGTGTTCGTCATCGCCACCGCGGTCGAGCGGGTCGCGCTCGACTTCGGGAAGCCGGAGCAGCGCTGGCTGGACTCGCTCACGCTCGAGGAGGCGAAGCGGTACCTCGCCGAGGGCACGCACTTCGCGGCCGGGAGCATGGCGCCGAAGATCGAGGCCTGCATCTGGTACCTCGAGCGCGGCGGGCGCGAGGCGATCATCACCGACCCGCCGCATCTCCGCGAGGCCGTCCGCGGCCAGGCGGGCACCCACATCGTCCGGGAGGCGCGACCGGCATGACCGCGTCGGCGGCACCCCGACGGGTGGACCGATAGCGCCATGACGACCGGCGTCGGCTTGCCGTCGCGGCCGCACGGAACGCGCCGCCGCGACGTGGGCGGGATGCTGCTCGGCGCCTCGCTCCCGGTCCTTGCCGTCGGCGCCGCGCTGCTCATCGGCGCCGTCATGCTGGTGCTCCTGGACGCCGATCCGGTACGCGCCTACGGGGCCTTGATCGAAGGCGCGTTCGGGAGCTCGTCCGGGATCACCCAGTCGCTGGTCAAGGCGACGCCGCTGCTGCTGGTCGGACTGGGGATCTGCATCGCGTTCCGGGCGAGCGTCATCAACATCGGGGCGGAAGGCCAGATCATCCTGGGCGCGGTCGCGGCGACGTGGTTCGCCCTCCAGTTCCGCACCTGGCCCGGCTGGATCCTGATCCCCGGCACGATCACCCTCGGCTTCCTGGGCGGGGCGATGTGGGGCTTCGTCCCGGGAATCCTCAAGGCGCGGCTGGGGGTCAACGAGATCCTGACGACCGTGATGATGAACGCGATCGCCCTGCAGTTCATGAACTTCATGATCCGGGGCCCGCTCATCGATCCGGCCGGCGTCAGCGCCGGGCAGTACCTCGCCCAATCGGAGAAGCTCCCCGAGCAGGTCTGGCTCATGCGGCTGGTCCCGCAGACCCTGCTGCACGCCGGGATCTTCGTCGCGCTCGGGCTGGCGATCGTGACGTATGTCTTCCTGTGGCGGACCACGATCGGCTATCGGATCCGGGCCGTCGGGCTCAATCCCGACGCCTCGCGCTACGCCGGCATCCGGGTGCCCGTCTACCAGGCCCTGTCGCTGACCCTCGCCGGCGGGCTGGCCGGGGTCGCGGGGGCCGTCGAGGTGATCGGCGTCCAGCACCGCCTGCTCGACGGCATCACCAGCGGCTACGGCTTCAGCGGGATCGTGACCGCGCTGTTCGGCGGACTGCACCCGCTGGGGACCATCCCGGCGTCGTTCGTGTTCGGCGGCCTGCTCGTGGGGGCCGACAAGATGCAGCGCGCCGTCCAGGTCCCGTCCGCGCTCATCCAGGCGATCCTCGGCCTGATCGTGCTGTTCGTCGTCGGTTCGCAGTACTGGGCCCGGCGGCGCGCGGCTCGCAGATTGGACACATTCGCCACCGCCGGGCCGGTCGCAGGGAGCGAAGGGACCCCGGCGTGAACGAGAGCGTCCTGGCCACCCTGGTGGCGATCGCCGCGGCGTCCATCCGCCTGGCGACGCCCTACCTGTTCGCCTCCATCGGCGAGATGTTCGCGCAACGCTCGGGCGTCCTGAACCTGGGCGTCGACGGGATCATGCTGGTCGGGGCCTTCGCCGCCTTCTACGGAACGCTGATGACCGGGAGCCTGTGGGTCGGGGTGGCGGTGGCGCTGCTCGCCGGACTGGCCATGGGCATGCTCATGTCGGTCATCAGCGTGACCCTCAAGGCGGAGCAGGGCATCAGCGGGATCGGCTTGTCGCTGTTCGGTCTCGGGCTGTCCAGCCTGCTGTTCAAGACGCTGGTGGGGACGGTCAAGACGGTCGACGGCTTCCAGCCGATCCGGATCCCCGGGCTGAGCGAGGTCCCCTACCTCGGCGACATCCTCTTCAGCCAGAGCCTGCCGGTGTACGTCGCATTCCTGCTCGTCCCCGTGAGCTGGTACGTCCTCGAGCGCACGTCGTGGGGCCTCAAGGTCCGGGCCGTCGGCCAGAACCCGGCGGCCGCGGACACGCTGGGCGTCAACGTCAATCTCACGCGCTATCTGTGCGTCTGCCTCGGAGCCATGCTCGCCGGGCTGGCCGGGGCCTCGCTCTCGATCGCCCTCGTCAACCTCTTCCAGGAGAACCTGACCGCCGGGGCCGGCTACATCGCCGTTGCCCTCGTGTACTTCGGCGGCTGGCGACCGATCGGCATCCTGCTGGGTGCGCTCCTGTTCAGCACGGTCACCGCCATCCAGCTCCGGATGCAGGTCCTCGGAGTCCAGATCCCGTCGGACTTCGCGGTCATGTTGCCGTACGTCCTGACCATCGCCGCCCTGACCTTCTCCGCCAACCGAGCTCGCCAGCCGGCGGCGCTCAACCAGCCATTCGAACGCGGAGGGGCCTGACGGCCCGCCCGGGAGGTACCGATCGACATCTCGCGTCCTGAACATCGCGCAGACATCCTGCGTCCAGCTCGCAAGAAGGGACACATGAAGCTCCGGACATCGCTCATGGCGGCAGCGGCGCTGTCACTCATCGTGGTGGCGTGCAGCAACTCCGCGACCCAGGCTCCGGCTACGTCCCAGCCGTCCACCACCCCCACTGAGGCGGCTTCGACCGCGCCCGAAGCGTCGCCGTCGCAGGCGGCCAAGCCGTTCCGCGTCGCGCTCATCATGCCGAGCGCCACCACCGACCTCGCCTTCAGCCAGTCGATGTACCAGGCGCTGGTGGCCGAGCAGCAGAAGGCCGGTGGCGAAGCCAACTTCGAGATCAAGTTCACCGAGAACATGTTCAACGTGCCCGACGCGCAGGCCGCCATCCGCGACTACGCGTCGCAGGGCTTCGACCTGGTCATCGCCCACGGCTCGCAGTACGGCGCCGGGGTCGAGGAGATCGCCAAGGACTTCCCGGCGGTCTCGTTCGCCTGGGGCACCGACGTCAACACGTTCGGCCTGCCGAACGTCTACGCGTACACGGCCGCGGCCGAGGAAGGTGGCTACGTCAACGGCGTGCTGGCCGCCCTCGCCAGCCAGTCCAAGAAGATCGGCGTGACCGGGCCGGTCGAGGTCGGCGACGCGAAGACCTACATCGACGGCTTCACCCAGGGCGTGGCGGCGACCGATCCCTCGATCACCGTCTCCAAGACGTGGACCGGCTCCTTCTCGGACGTGGCCGCCATGACCGAGGCCGCCAAGGCCCACATCACGGCCGGTGCCGACGTCCTGACCGGTTCCTCGCAGTCCGTCATCGGCTCCATCGGTGCCGCCAAGGACGCGGGCAACGTGCTCTGGTTCGGCACCCAGTCCGACCAGGTGTCACTCGCCCCGGCCCTCGTGGTCGCCTCGCAGGTCTACGACTGGACCGTCGTCCTCGACGACATGATCGCCAAGATCCAGTCCGGCAAGCTCGGCGGTGACACGTACACCCTCCAGCTCAAGAACGGCGGTCTGAAGATCGCCTACAACACCGGCTATAGCCTCTCGGCCGACGCCAGGGCAGCCGGCGACAAGGCCATCGCGGACATCACGAGCGGTGCGGTCACGGTCAACCCGTAACGCCGCGCCACGGTTCCGGGGCCCGGGAGCGAGGCCGCCACGCGGCTCGCTCCCGCCTCCCGCTCACGGTTTCACCAACCGCCTGTTGATGGCAACGGACCAACCGACCGCATGAATGCAATCCGGCGCATCGAGATGCGCGACATCGTCAAGCGTTTTCCCGGCGTCCTCGCCAACGACCATGTCAATTTCGACGTCAACGCCGGCGAGGTCCATGCCCTGCTCGGCGAGAACGGCGCGGGCAAGAGCACGCTCGTCCGCCAGCTGTACGGGCTCTACCGGCCCGACGAGGGCGAGATCCTGATCGACGGAACGCCGGTCGTGTTCCGCTCCCCCGCGGACGCGATCCACGCCGGGATCGGGATGATCCACCAGCACTTCATGCTCGTGCCCACGCTCACGGTCGCCGAGAACGTCGCGCTCGGGCTCCGGTCGTCGCGCGGGCTCCGGCTCGACCTCGACGTCGTGGCGAGCCGGATCACGGACCTGTCTCGAACGTACGGACTCAAGGTCGACCCGAGCGCCTATGTCTGGCAGCTCGCGGTCGGTGAGCAGCAACGTGTCGAGATCATCAAGGCGCTCTACCGCGGCGCCAGCCTGATCATCCTGGATGAGCCGACCGCGGTCCTGACACCGCAGGAGGTCGACGACCTGTTCATCACCCTCCGGCGAATGGCCGGTGAAGGCCATGCCCTGACCTTCATCTCGCACAAGCTGCACGAAGTGATGGCCATCAGCGACCGCGTCACGGCGTTGCGCGACGGGCGGATGGCCGGCACGCGCCCGACGGCCGGGGTCACCCGGGAAGAGCTGGCCCAGATGATGGTCGGGCGCGCAGTCCGGGCGCTCGCCCCGCAGCCGATGCGGAGCCTCGACGTCCGGCTGCGGATCCAGGACGTCCACGCGATGGGCGACCGCGGCACGGAGGCGCTCCGTGGCGTGAGCCTGGACGTGCGCGGCGGCCAGATCGTGGGTCTCGCCGGCGTTTCGGGCAACGGCCAGCGGGAGCTCGCGCAATGCCTGGCCGGTCTGCGGACCGTGACCGACGGCCGGATCGAGATCGAGGCGCACGACATGACCGAGTCGTCGCTCGACGAACGGATCGGCGCCGGGCTCGCGTACGTTCCCGAGGAACGGATGCGGGACGGGGCGATCCGCGAGTTCAGCGTCCAGGAGAACGTCTTCCTGCACGAGCACGCCGATCCCCGGTTCACCCACGGCATCTTCCTCGACTTCGGGGCGATGAAGGCGCACGCCGGCGACCTCGTGACGCGGTTCTCGATCAAGACGCCGTCGCTCGACACGCCGCTCAAGAACCTGTCCGGCGGCAACATCCAGAAGCTGATCCTGGCGCGCGAGCTGTCCCGCCGGCCACGGGTCCTGATCGCCGCCCAGCCCACCCGCGGCGTCGACATCGGCGCCACCGAGTACATCCACGAACGCCTGCTCGAGCAGCGCGACGCGGGCACGGCCATCCTCCTCATCTCCGAGGACCTCGACGAGATCCAGGAGCTGTCCGACGTGATCGCCGTGATGTACGAAGGGCGAATCGTCGGAACCGTCGCCCGTGGCTCCGCTTCGCCGGAAACGCTCGGCCTCCTGATGGCGGGCGCCGCAGCGACCGGCGACCGGGCCGGCGTCGCCGCGCACGGGCCGCCGCCGGCCGTGGCGATTCCTTAGCAGGACTACCTGAATTTGGAAGAACAAATCGTTTGACGTAATTGATCTGGATGGAGCACCCTCCATCCGAGGGGGCCCGACCGGCGGGTCGGTGCCCGATGCCGGCGAAGACCGGCCGAGAAGGAGCAATCGATGCGGCTCGCGTCACGGATGGAACTGATCGGAACCGAGACGGCCTTCGAGGCCGCCGCACGCGCCCGGGCGCTCGAGGCGACCGGCCGCGAGGTGATCCACCTCGAGATCGGCGAGCCGGACTTCGACACGCCGGTCAACGTCCGCGAGGCGGCCAAGCGCGCCCTGGACGGCGGCGCCACCCACTACGCGCCGTTCCCGGGGATCCCGGATCTGCGCGCCGCCATCGCCGAGGACTTCTCGGCCCGTCGCGGCATGGCCGTGGCCCCCGACAGCGTCTTCGTGACGGTCGGTGGCAAGGGCGTCATGTACTACGCGATCATGGCCCTTGTCGAGCCGGGCGACGAGGTGATCGTCCCGGATCCCGGCTATCCGATCTACGCGAGCGTCACCAGGTTCGTCGGCGGGACGGTGGTCCCGATCTCGATCCGCCAGGAGAACGACTTCCGGCTCGACATCGACGAGCTCATCTCGCTGGTCACGCCCCGCACGAAGCTGATCGTCCTCAACTCGCCGGCCAACCCGACCGGCGGGGTGCTCACCCGCGAGGACCTCGAGCGGATCGCGGCCATCGCCGTGGAGCGCGACCTGGCGGTCCTGTCCGACGAGATCTACAGCCGCATCCTGTACGAGGGCGAGCACGTCTCGATCGCCACGCTGCCAGGGATGGCCGAACGGACGATCGTGCTCGATGGCTTTTCCAAGACCTACGCCATGACCGGCTGGCGGCTCGGCTACGCGATCGTGCCGGAATCGCTGGCCTTCGCCTTCGGGCGGCTGATCATCAACTCGGTCAGCTCGGCGACGACGTTCGCCCAGGTCGGCGCCGTGGAAGCCCTGCGTGGCCCGCAGGACGCGGTCGACGCGATGGTCGCCGAGTTCCGCGCCCGCCGCGACCTGGTGGTCGACGG
The DNA here is from genome assembly GCA_963806175.1 of uncultured Chloroflexia bacterium. Classification (GTDB taxonomy): domain Bacteria; phylum Chloroflexota; class Limnocylindria; order Limnocylindrales; family CSP1-4; genus SPCO01. Next base: position 417,976 of record CAWDXA010000011.1, on the reverse strand, counting down.
GCTCAACTCGCTGCCGGGCATCAACTGCCTGCGACCGAAGGGCGCCTTCTACGTCTTCCCGGACGTCTCGGGGACCGGTCGCAGCGGCGACGAGCTGGCCCACCTGTTGCTCCACGAGGCCGGCGTCTCGGTCCTGTCCGGGACCGCGTTCGGCGACGTCGGCCGGAACCACATCCGCCTGTCGTACGCGAACAGCCGGGCCCAGATCAGCCGGGCGATCGAGAAGATGCGCGTCGCGCTCGAACCCGTCGCCGCCGGCCGCTGAACCACCACGACAGGACGACCATGAACGCCATCCTCGATCCTGCGGCCGGTCTGCGGCCGGCCGACCTCGAGCCGACGCGGCTGTACGCGGCCGCCGAGCCCGACTTCGAGCACTACCAGGTGCTCCTCGACGTCATCGACGAGTGCATCGACCTGACCCTCAACGAGCGCCAGTCGGGTCATCCCGGCGGATCGCGCTCGAAGGGCCACCTCCTGCTCGCGACCCTCCTGTCCGGTGCGATGCGCTGGGACATCCGGCGACCGTGGCGACGGTTCGGCGACCGGTTCGTCCTGTCGGCCGGCCACACCGTGCCGCTCGTGTACGCGACGCTCGCCGTCCTCAACGAAGGGCTCCGTGCGCGCCACGACGTCCGATGGCGATCCCCGCTTCGCCTTCCCCGACGACGGGCGCTGGGCGCTGACCTGGGAAGACCTGCGGACGTTCCGCCATCGCGGCGGCCTGCCCGGACACGCCGAGATGGCCGGCAAGACGCTGTTCTTCAAGGCCAACACGGGACCGTCCGGCCACGGCCTGCCGTTCGCCGCCGGCCAGGCGCTCGCCCTCAAGATGGCCGGCGCGGAGGAGGTCAAGGTCTTCGCCGTCGAAGGCGAGGGTGGGCTGACCCCCGGCGCCACGCACGAAACCCTCAACTCGGCCTTCGGCCTGGGCTTGTCGAACCTGGTCCTGCTCATCGACTGGAACGATTTCGGGATCGACGAGCGACCGGCATCGACCGTCGTCTACGGTGGGCCCGAGGACTGGGTCGCCCCGCACGGCTGGCGCGTGGTCGGAACACCCGACGGGATGTCGTGGGGCCCGGTGACCCGCACCGTCCTCGACGTCGCGCGCGGCGACAACCTCGATCGCCGCCCGTCCGCGGCCTGGTTCCGGACGCAGAAGGGCCGCGGCTACGGCAAGGTCGACGCCGCCTCGCACGGCACGCCGCATCCCCTCAACAGCCCGGCCTTCTGGGCCGGCCGCCGAACGTTCATGGACCGCTACGGCGTCACCTACGAGGGCGTGGACCAGCCCGCCCCCGCCGATCCAGCCGCCCGCGCGGCCCAGGCTGAGGCGAACCTGCGGACGGCGATGTCCGTCCTGCGCCGCGACCCGGCGCTCGTGACCTGGCTGTCGGACCGGCTGCTGGCGATCGCGGCGACCGTGCCCGACCAGATCCCGGGCGTCCGGCTCGGGCGCCCGGAGAGCGCCGGGGTGTTTTCCGACCCGCGCCTCACCGACGCCCGCTCCTACCCGGCCGCCGTCTTCAAGGCGCCCGGCGAGCGCGCCCCGAACCGGGCGGCCCTCGGCACCTGGGGCGCCTGGGTCAATGCCATCGCCAGGCACGACTACGGCCGGCCGCTGTTCGTGGTCGCATCGGCCGACCTGGCCGAATCGACCAACATCGCCGGCTTCGGCAAGGACTTCGGCGAGCAGCCCGGGTTCGGCTGGTACGAGCGCGACGCGAACCCGACCGGCGCGGTCCTGCCGCAGGAGATCACCGAGTTCGCGAACGCCGGGATCGTGGCCGGCATGGCCTCGGTCAACTTCGCCGAGGACCCGTTCAACGACTTCGACGGGTTCTGGGGCGCGTGCTCGACCTATGCCTCGTTCAGCTACCTCAAGTACGGCCCCATGCGGCTGTTCTCCCAGCTCGCCCAGGACGCCGACCTCCGGCGTCGGCCGGCTGCTCTGGGTGGCCGGCCACTCCGGGCCCGAGACCGCCGAGGATTCGCGCACCCATTTCGGCATCTTCGAGACCGGCGTCACCCAGCTCTTCCCGAGCGGCGCGGTCATCGACCTGCACCCCTGGGAGCACAACGAGGTCCCGGTCATGCTGGCGGCCGCGCTCGCGACCGACGTCCCGATCGTGGCGCTCCACCTCACCCGGCCCGCCGGTCCAGATCCCGGACCGCGAGGCCCTCGGGATGCCGTCGCACTTCGAGGCCGCCCGGGGCGCCTACGTGCTTCGCGCCTACCGGGCCGGGCCTGCCCAGGATGGGCACGGTCTTCGTCCGCGGCACGGTCACCACGGCCAACCTCGTGTCGATCCTGTCCGAGCTCGACGCCCGCGGGCTGAACGTCAAGGTCGTCGCGGCGCTGAGCCCGCAGCTCTTCGCCCGCCAGGACGCGGCGTATCGTGACGCGACGGCCTCGACCGCCGACCGCTGGGACGCCATGGCGATCACCAACGGAGCGTTCCGGCTGATGGCGGACTGGCTGTCCGGGCCGGCCGCGCGCGACTACTCGCTCTCGGCGGACTGGGACGACCGCTGGCGGACCGGCGGCTCGGTCGACGAGGTCGCCGACGAGGCACACCTGTCGGCCGCGCACATCCTGGCCGCCATCGAGCGGTTCGCCACCGAGCGGGAGGCTCGCCGCGCGACGCTTCGCGCGGTGGCCGACACCGTCGGCCGCGACTGAATGCTCGGGATCTGGCGACTCCAGCTGCTTCGCGAGGTCGCCCGGCGCGGCACGCTCAAGGCCGCGGCCCAGGCGATGTCGATCACGCCGTCGGCGGTCTCGCAACAGCTCCGGATCCTGGAGCAGGAGTCGGGGACGAAGCTGCTCGAGCCGTACGGGCGGATGGTCCGCCTGACCCAGGCGGGCCAGATGCTGGTCCGCCACGCGGACACGATCACGGCCGCCATCGCCGCCGCCGAAGCCGACCTAGCCGCGACCCGCAGCGAGGTCGTCGGCACGCTCAGCGTCGCGGCCTTCCCGACGGCGGCCCGGGCGATCATGCCCAAGGTCTTCGCCGGCCTCGGCAGGAGCCATCCCAAGCTGCGGCTGATGCTCCGCGATCTCGAATTGAACGAGAGCCTGCTCGCCCTCCAGATGGACGAGATCGACCTTGCGGTCGTGGACGAGTACGACGAGGCGAGCCGGGTCCGCGTCGCCGGCATCGACACCGTCGAGATCCTCCGCGATCCCCTGTACGTCGCGATCTCGCCGGACGTCGAGGTTCCGGTCGCCGGGTTCGCGCTGACCGACCTTCGCGACCAGCCCTGGATCATGGACACCGAGGCGAGCACGATCTTCCAGGTCACCTGGCGGGCCTGCCGGAGAGCCGGGTTCGATCCCCAGGTCCGGTCACACTGCAAGGACTACTCGGTGATCCTGGCGCTCGTCGGCGCCGGGCTCGGGGTCAGCGTGCTACCCGGCCTGGCGCTGTACGACCGGCTGATTCGCGCCCGCGTCGCCCCGTTGCGACCGCCGCTGGTCCGCAACGTGCTCGCCGCGATCCGGTCCGAACGGCGGTCGCATCCGGCGGTCGCCGCCCTGCTCGGGGAGCTGACGGCCTTCGGGGCCGGGTATGGGGACCCTGCGCAGGCGATCTAATGGCCCGCGCCGACACGCCAAACGGCACTCCGCCCGGCTGAGGGAGTCGTGGCATCATTTGCCGAGGGTACCGGTCGTCGGACCATTCACGACACCCACTACCGACGTCCCACTCGCGTGCCGCCGTTCGTCCCCGACGTCCGCGCGCCCCGCCAAAGGGAGTCCGTGTGAACCAGACCTACGCCTGTCTTGACGGCAACGAAGCCGCCGCACGGATCGCCTACGCGCTGAGCGAGGTGATCTCCATCTACCCGATCACCCCGGCTTCGCCGATGGCCGAGCACTGCGACGACTGGTCGGCCGCCGGCCGGCCGAACCTGTGGGGTTCGGTCCCCGATGTCGTGGAGATGCAGTCGGAGGCGGGTGCCGCGGGCGCCCTGCACGGCGCGCTCCAGAAGGGGGCGCTCGGGACGACCTTCACGGCATCCCAGGGCCTGCTCCTGATGGTCCCCAACATGTTCAAGATCGCCGGCGAGCTGACGCCGACGGTGATCCACGTGGCGGCCCGAACGGTGGCGACCCACGCCTTGTCGATCTTCGGCGACCACAGCGACGTGATGCACGCGCGCAGCACCGGCTGGGCGATGCTTGCCGCCGGGTCGGTCCAGGAGGCGCACGACTTCGCGCTCGTGGCGCACGTGGCGTCGCTCCGCAGCCGGGTGCCGTTCCTCCACTTCTTCGACGGCTTCCGAACGAGCCACGAGGTCAACAAGATCGCGGTCCTCGAACCGGACGACCTGCGGGCGCTGGTCCGCGAGGCCGACGTGCTGGCCTTCCGCGCCCGGGGCATGACCTCGGACGCGCCGGTCGTGCGCGGCACCGCGCAGAACCCCGACGTCTTCTTCCAGGCACGCGAGGCGTCCAACCCGTTCCATCTCGCGGTCCCCGGGATCGTCCAGGAGGTCATGGACGAGCTCGCCGCGCGCACCGGCCGCCAGTACGGCCTGGTCGACTACCACGGCGCCCCGGACGCGGAGCGCGTGATCGTGGTCATGGGCTCCGCCAACGGCGCCGTCGAGGAGACGGTCGACGCCTTGACCGCCGCCGGCGAGCGGGTCGGCATGCTCCGGATCCGGCTGTTCAACCCGTTCCCGGCCGAGCAGATCGTCGCCGCCCTGCCCAGGACGGTCCGCTCCATCGCGGTCCTCGACCGGACCAAGGAGCCGGGCGCCGTCGGCGAGCCGCTCTACCTCGAGATCGTCGCCGCGCTGGCCGAGGCGATGGACCGCGACGATGCGCCGCACGCGGCGGCCCCGTTCGCCGTCGGGCCACGCGTCATCGGCGGCCGCTACGGGCTGTCCTCGAAGGAGATGACGCCCTCGATGATCAAGCCGATCTTCGAGGAGCTCGCAGCCGCCCGGCCAAAGCGCCACTTCACGGTCGGCATCTACGACGACGTCACCCACCTGAGCCTGCCGATCGACGGCGGCTTCCGCTACGCCCGCCCGGCCGGCGAGGTCCAGGCCGTCTTCTTCGGGCTCGGCAGCGACGGGACCGTCGGCGCCAACAAGGCGTCGGTCAAGATCATCGGCGAGAGCACGGACCTGTTCGCCCAGGGCTACTTCGTCTACGACTCGAAGAAGTCGGGCTCGGTCACCGTCTCCCACCTTCGCTTCGGGCCGGAGCCGATCCGCTCGACCTACCTGGTCGAGGACGCCGACTTCGTGGCCTGCCACCAGTTCGGCCTGCTCGGCAAGACCAAGGTCCTCGAGTACGCCAAGCCGGGCGCCACCTTCCTGCTCAACGCCCCGTACGGTCCGGACGAGGTCTGGGACCACCTGCCCGGCGCCGTCCAGCAGATGCTGATCGACAAGCGGATCGACTTCTGGGTGATCGATGCGGTGGCCGTGGCCACCGAGGCGGGCATGGGCAACCGGATCAACACGGTGATGCAGCCCTGCTTCTTCCAGCTCGCGGGGATCCTGCCGGCGGAGGAAGCCGTCACCCGGATCAAGGACTTCGTCAAGAAGACCTACGCGAAGCGCGGCGACGCGGTCGTCCAGCGCAACTACGCGGCGATCGACCAGTCCCTCGCCAGCCTCGGCCACGTGACGCTTGCCCCTGTCAGCAACCACCTGCCGGCGATCCCGCCGATGCCGGGCGACGTGCCCGACTTCGTGGCCGCCGTCACGGCCCGGCTCATGGCCGGCGAAGGCGACCTCCTGCCGGTCAGCGCCCTCCCGGTCGACGGGACCTTCCCGTCGGGAACCACCCGGTACGAGAAGCGCGGCATCGCCCAGCTGATCCCGGTCTGGGACCAGGCCATCTGCATCGACTGCGGCAAGTGCGCCATGGTCTGCCCGCACGCGACGATCCGGATGAAGGTCTTCCCGGAATTGGCCGTCGCGGACGCGCCGGCGAACTTCGTCCACAAGGAGTTCAAGTCGCGCGACCTCGTCGGCCACCGGCTGACCATCCAGGTCGCGCCCGACGATTGCACCGGCTGCGGCGTGTGTGTCGACGTCTGCCCGGCCAAGAGCAAGACCGACGTCAGCCACAAGGCCATCAACATGGAGCCGATCCTGGAGCACCGCGACGTCGAGCGCGAACGGTGGGACTTCTTCCAGTCGATCCCGCTGCTCGATCGGAGCCTCATCGCGCACGACACGATCAAGGGCAGCCAGGTGCTCGAGCCGCTGTTCGAGTTCTCGGGCGCCTGCGGCGGCTGCGGGGAGACCCCGTACATCCGGCTCGTCAGCCAGCTGTTCGGCGACCGGATGATCGTGGCCAATGCCACCGGCTGCTCGTCGATCTACGGCGCCAACCTGCCGACCACCCCATGGACCGTCAACGCAGCCGGTCGCGGCCCGGCCTGGAACAACTCGCTGTTCGAGGACAACGCCGAGTTCGGGCTCGGGATGCGCCTCGCGCTCGACGCCCAGACCGACCAGGCCCGGATGCTGCTCGAGCGGCTGTCGCCCGAGCTCGGACCCGACCTGGTCCGCGGGATCCTCGACGCCGGCCAGGACACCGAACCCGAGATCGAGCTGCAGCGGGCGCGGGTCGCCGCGCTCCGTGACGCCCTGGCCCGTGTCGACGGGCCGCATGCCGCCGACGCCCGGCAGCTGCTGGCGCTCGCCGGCGACCTCGTCCGCAAGGGCGTCTGGATCATCGGCGGAGACGGCTGGGCCTACGACATCGGCTTCGGCGGCGTCGACCAGGTTCTGAGCTCGGGCCGCAACGTCAACATCCTGGTCCTCGACACCGAGGTCTACTCGAACACCGGCGGCCAGGCCTCGAAGTCGACGCCGCGCGGTGCCGTCGCCAAGTTCTCGGCGGCGGGCAAGGGCACGGCCAAGAAGGACCTCGGCGCCATTGCCCGCTCGTACGGGAACGTCTACGTCGCGCAGATCTCGATGGGCGCCAACGACCTGCAGACGACCAAGGCGATGCTGGAGGCCGACGCGTGGCCGGGGCCGTCCCTGATCATCGCCTACAGCACCTGCATCGCCCACGGCATCGACATGAGCAAGTCGATGAGCCACCAGAAGGACGCCGTCAAGAGCGGCTACTGGCCGCTCTATCGCTATCGCCCGTCCGAGGACGAAGGCGGGACGCCGTTCAAGCTCGACTCGGCCGCACCGTCCATCCCGATCCGGGACTTCGTCGCGACCGAGACCCGCTTCGCGGTCCTCGCCCGGACCCATCCCGAACGCGCCGCGGAGCTGGCCGAGCTCGCCCAGGCCGACGCCGACGAGCGCTGGCACTACTACGAGCAGCTGGCCGGCGTGGCACGGACCGTGCCGCATCTCCATCAGCCCGACCCCGGGATCGTGCCCGAGGTCGAGAGCGACGCCGGCTACCGGTACGACGACGAGGGGACAGGGGCATGACCGCAGATCTGACCACCCGGTACCTCGGGCTCACGCTCCGCTCGCCGATCGTCGCGTCGGCGGCGCCCCACAACAACCAGCCCGACACGGCCGGCCGCCTCGAGCGCGCCGGCGTCGGGGCCATCGTCCTGCCGTCGCTCTTCGAGGAGGAGATCCTGGCCGAGGAGCTCGGCCTGAACCGGTCGCTCGAGCAGGGCAGCGAGGCCTTCGCCGAGGCGCTCGACTACTTTCCTGCGGTCGACTCCTTCCTCAGCGCCGCCGATCGCTACCTGCTGGCCCTCGAGCGGGTCAAGGCGAAGGCCGGCGTCCCGGTCATCGCCAGCCTGAACGCGACGACGACCGGCGGCTGGGTCCATTACGCCAGCCGGATGCAGGATGCCGGCGCCGACGCGCTGGAGCTCAACCTGTACCACGTGGCCGCCGACCCGAGCAGGACCGCAGCCGACATCGAGGCGGCCGACCTCGCCCTGATCGGGGCCGTTCGCGCCGCCGTGACGATCCCGCTCGCCGTCAAGCTCAGCCCGTACTACTCGTCGTTCGCGAACTTCGCGACTGCCGCCGTCGCCGCCGGTGCCGACGGGCTCGTCCTGTTCAATCGCTTCTATCAGCCGGACCTGGATCTCGACACCCTCGACATCGTCCCGTCGCTCGAGCTCAGCCACGCCTGGGAGCTCCGGCTCCCGGTCCGCTGGATCGCGCTTCTCCGGCCCCGGCTGGGGACCGGCGTGTCGCTCGCCGCGACCTCGGGCGTCCACACCGGCACCGACGCGGTCAAGGCGCTGATGGTCGGCGCCGACGCGGTGATGATGACCTCGGCCCTCCTCCGCCACGGTCCGGACCACGTCACGACCGTCGAGGCCGGCCTGCGCGAGTGGCTCACGGAACACGAGTACACCTCGGTCGACCAGTTGCGTGGCTGCGCGAGCGCCGCGACGGTGGCGGACCCGGGCGCGTTCGAGCGGGCCAACTACATGACCACGATCCGATCGTGGACGACGCCGCGGGAGCTGACGCCGAACTGAACCCGGCCGAGCGCCGGCGTCGGCGCCGGACCTACAGGACGCCCAGCCCGGCCAGCACCAGCAGGGCGCCGAAGACCACGAAGGCCGCCGCGGCGAAGACCTTGATCGCCCGCTCCGGAAGGCGGGCGCCGAGCGTCGCGCCGACCGCGATCGCGAGCGCGTCGGCGGCGACCATGCCGGCCGTCGAGCCGAGCCACGTCCCGATCGGCTCCTCGGTCGTGGCGAGGGTGATCGTCGCGAGCATGGTCTTGTCGCCGAGCTCGGCGAGGAAGAAGGCGCTCCCGATCGTGAGGATGGCCCAGCGCCCGGTTCGTCCTGCGCGCTGCTCGTCGTCCTCGCCCAGGCTGTCGCCACGGATGGTCCAGGCGGCGAACGCGAAGAACGCCGCTCCGGCGACGACCTGGATCCCGGCTGTCGGCAGGGCCAGTGCGAACGCCGAGCCGAGTAGGACGGATCCGGCATGGACGACCAGCGTGGCCACGCTGACGGCGACGAGGACGGTCCGCGCCCGGTAGCGGGCTGCGAAGGCGAGCGCCATGAGCTGGCTCTTGTCTCCGAGCTCCGCCAGGAGGATGACCCCGAACGAGAGGGCGAACGCGTCCATGACCGGTCTCTCAGGCCACCGCCGGAGCGATGGACCTCCGGCTGTCGGCCCTGCCGAACCAGACCCAGTAGAGCGCCGTGGCGATCGTGTACAGGGTGATGATCGTCACGAAGTTCACGATGTAACCCGCGTCGAACCCGAGGAGCGCCTGGAGGACCGTGTAGTAGATCCCCCCGACGACCCAGCCGACCTGCCACAGGACGGTCATGGCCGCCGAGAGCGTCGCCCGTTCCGCCGGGGTGACCCGCTCCATCGCGAACGCGCTGAAGATCGGGTTGCCGGCGTTCATCAGCGAGCTCCGGACGGCCATCGCCAGGATCACCAGCCAGAGGATCGGCGAGAAGCCGAGGACGACGAGGAACGGGATGCTCGCCGCCTGGACGATGACGACCGAGGTGATCTGGCCGTACCTCCGGGCCAGCGTCGGCTGGGCGAGAATCGCCGCCACCGTCCCCAGGCTGGTGAAGGCGAACACGGCATTCAGCGACGCCAGGTCGAGCCCGAACTTGCGCTGGATGAACAGGTTGAGGAATGGGATCACCTGCCCGGCCCCAAGGGAGATGAGGAACCCGGGGAAGATCAGGCGGGCGAAGCGGGCGCGATCGCGGACCACGATGCCGAAGATCGTCCGCGACCGGCGCGGGTCCGGCGGGAACGCCGCCGGTTCGCCGACCCGGACGAGCCGCGCGCTCGTCAGGATCCGCGGTCGGTCGTCGCTCAGGAAGGCAACGCTCACGAGCGAGGCCGTGAGCAGCACGGCCATGATGGCCAGGATCACCCGGTACGTCCCGGGTCCGGCCGGATCGAGCCCGATCCACCCGGCGATGGCCGCGGCGCCGATCCCGCCCAGGATCGCGGCGGCCACGTTGGTCACGTTCTGGATCGCGAACTGGAACGCGAACAGCTGGTTGCGGTGCTCGGGCTCGCTGTGCTCGGCGAGGAACGGCGCCTGGACCACCTGGAAGGCCTGCGACCCGACTGCCCAGCAGGCGGCCAGGACCACGATGAACGGGAGCGCCTCCGTCAGCAGCAGCCCGGCCAGCGCGACCAACCCGAGCACCATGCCGCCCGCGATGATCGCTCGCCGGCCGAACCGGTCGGACGCGGCGCTGGCCGGGAAGGCGGCCGCGGCGCCGGCGACCGAGGCGATCGTGGACACGACGCCGATGGTCGCAAACGAGTAGCCGAGCGACTCCAGGTAGAGGTTGAAGTCGATCCAGTACAGGCTGAGGGCCGCGCCGGCGACGAACGTCGTGACGAGGAAGAGCCGGGCGTCCCGGTGGAATTGGCCGCCGATCCCGCGGAATCCTCGCCGCCTGGACCCGCCGTTCATGCGGTCGTGGTCGCCGTGCACCGGGTGCCGAAGCGCATGACTCGCTCCTCATGGACGCGGTCGAGGAGCGTCGACGCGCGGGGTCGCGGAATGGTCGGCTGTCAGTATGGCGGGGCGTCGTCCGGCGGGCCGGGGATCGGCGCGATCGTCCGGCCCGACCGCCGGTTCGCCGGCGCAGGGCGGCCGGCTATTCGCCCGGTGCGCCCGCCTCGCCGACCGTCCGGGCCAGGTGCGACGGCCACCAGTTCCAGCGCCCGAGCAGCACCACCAGCGACGGCACCAGCAGCGACCGCAGCAGGAACGTGTCCATCAGCACGCCCGCGGCGACGCCGTAGCCGATCTGCTGGATCTGCCCGCCACCCCCGGACCCGCCGGCCACGGCCAGGACCGCGAACGTGCCGCCGAGGATGACCCCGGCGGTGGTGATCGTGCTGCCGGTCCGGCCGATCGCGCGCGCCACGGCGTCGCGCAGCGGCAGCTGGTGGGCCTCCTCCCGGATCCGGCTCATGATCAGGATGTTGTAGTCGGACCCGAGCGCCATCAGGAACACGAACATCAGGAACGGCAGGATGAAGCTGATCCCGTCCTGCCCGCCGAGGTGGACGAAGATGATCCCCACCAGCCCGAGCGCCGCGCCGTACGACAGCACGATGCTGGCCACCAGGTAGAGCGGCGCCACCAGACTTCGGAGCACGACGGCCAGCAGCAGGGCGATCAGCACGGCCACGATGGGGATGATCCGGACGAGGTCGCTGCCCGAGATCCGGCTGATGTCCGCCGCGAACGCGACCGCCCCGTAGACACCCGACGCCGACGCCCCGGCCGACCGGGCGACTCGATCGACGTCGGCACGCATGGCCGGGACGGCATCGAGGACGGCCGGGCTCGACGAGTCCCCCTTCGCGTACTCGACCGAATACTGGACCGTGTGACCATCCGGGCTGATCAGCTGGCCGGTCCCCCGGTACGCGTTGTAGACCTGTTCCGGGACCTGGGATGACGCCTGGACGGGCGGGAGGTCGCGGGCCGGTCCGAGCGTCGCGTGGAGCTGGGTCAGCTGGTCGGTCGTCAGCGGGATGCCGTTCGGGTTGAGGGGGCCGACGAGCCCGCCGAACTCGGGCAGGCTGGCCAGGCCGTCCTGGGCGCGCGCCAGCACGGTGGGGTCGTCCCAGACCGAGGCCGGGAACTGCAGGAGGACCGCGCTCCGGCTCGTGATCGACGACGGGAAGTGCGTTTCGATGAGCGCCGTCCCGGCGGCGGAGTCCGTGCCGCTTGGGCTCGACGTGACATCGCCGAACCCGGCCACGCCGGTCGTCAGCAGGGTCGCGCCGAGGGCCACGAACAGGGCGACGCCCGCGACCAGCGTGACGCCGGGCTTCCGCGTGGCGGCCACGCCGATGCGGTCCCACAGCCCGGTGTGCTCGTGGGTCCGGACCGATGCGCCGGTCGGCCAGAAGACCGCCCGGCCGAAGATCGCCAGCAACGCCGGCAGCAGCGTCAGCCCGGCCACCAGCATCAGCCCGATCCCGATCGCCAGCGCCGGCCCGAGACTCTGGTAGAAGGCGAATTCGGCGAGCACGAGGCTGACCAGGGCGGCGATCACCGTCAGTGCCGAGAACGTGATCGATTCGCCGACCCGGCTGACCGACCGCACCACGGCCTCGTGCGGGCTCAGCCCACGGCGCAGCTCCTCGCGGACGCGGAATACCAGGAAGACGCCGTAATCCGTCCCGGCGCCGAGGATCAGCACGATCAGCAGGAGCTGGGTGATCGACGAGACCTGCACGCCGATCTTCGTCGCCTCGGCGATGACCGGACCCGACAGCACCAGCACGAACGCGGCCGGCACGAGGGTCACGATCGGCGCCAGGACCGCCCGGAAGGCGAGCAGGAGCAGGACCACGATGAACAGCAGCGACAGCTGCTGGGTCTGGTCCTGCGACGACCCGGAGGCCTTGACCGTGTCCACCTGGATGGCGAGCTGGCCGGTCAGGTGGACCTGCAGACCGGCCGGGAGGTGCGGCCTCGGCGAACGTCGCCCGGATCGCGTCGACGACGCCGCTGGCTTCTGGCCCGGCACTGAACGCGATGACGGACGCCTCGATCAGGGCCTGTCGCGCCCCGCCATCCGCAGAGACTCCAACGTCGATGACCGCCGCCACGTGGTTGACGCCGCGGATCCGCGTTTCGAGCTGGTCGAGCGCGGCGTTGTCGGCGGTCGTCAGTCCTCCCTCGCGGGCCGCGATGAGCGTCGACGGCGCCAGCGACACGTCCTGGAATGGCGCTGCCATCGCGGCGGCCTGCATGCTCGGCGAGTTGGCCGGGAGGAAACCGCTGGTGGTGTCCTTGGCCACGTCCGCCAGCGACGGCAGGAAGCGAACCGCCAGGAACGTGACCGCGATCCAGGCCACGACGATGAGGAACCGGAAGCGCACCGCGAATTCGCCCAAGGCTCGTGAAGAAGCGGTTCATTCCTGTCCTCTCGTCGACGGAGCCAGGCGCGCGGAGCGCCGGCGTCCGGCATGAATGACGCGCCGCGGACCTCGGGGATGCCGTCGGCGTGGCGCGGCGCCCGACCGTCCGACGGCGATCGGAAACGCGCCGGCGTAAGGATGCCACCCAGCGGCCGTGACCGCGCTCACGTCGGCCGTGGCCGGATGTCCGCTGATCGCGTCGCGGTCAGCGTATCGAGGCTTGCCTCCGAAACGAAGAAGAACGGCCGACGTCCCGATCGGGGGCGTCGGCCGTTCGGCGGGCAGCGATGGGCTCAGCCGGCCAGGTCCACGTCGGTCCGCTGGCGGGCCAGCGCGGGAACCGTGACCGGGCGGCGGATCCCGGCGGCGACGCGGGCCGGGATGGCGAGCGCCACGATCGCGGACACGGCGACCACCGCCGCCCCGACCCACAGGGCCGGGACGAGCCCGTCGACGTAAGCCTGCGGGCTGGCGAACGAGCCGTTGGCCGAGAAGATCGAGGCCAGGACCGCGACGCCGAACACGCCACCGACCTCGCGGATCGCGTTGTTGGCGCCGGACGCCTTGCCTTCTTCCTCCGGGTAGACGGCCGACAGCACGACGTTGGCGATCGGCGCGAAGAACATGCCCATCCCGATGCCGCTGACCACGAACGCCGGGACGAAGGCCGCGTACGGCGCGACCGGACTGCTGACCGCGGCGAGCCAGGCAAGGCCGATGGCCATCAGGGCCAGGCCGGAGACCAGGATGGGACGCGATCCGATCCGCCCGGCGAGCAGCCCCGCGATCGGCGCGACTACGGCCGGCATCGCCGTCCACGGCAGGACCCGCAACCCGGCTTCGAACGGGTTGAGACCCTGGACGACCTGGAAGAACTGCGACAGCAGGAAGATCGATCCGAACATCCCGAAGTACATCAGCAGGGACACCGTGTTCGCGGCGGCGAAGGCACGGCTGCGGAACATGTGGAGTGGCAGCATCGGGTTCGCGGTCCGGCGCTCCCAGAGCACGAACAGGACGAGCAGCGTGGCACCGACGGCGAACGCGGCGAGGATCCCTGGATTCGTCCAGCCCGAGTCATTACCGTGGATCACGGCCCAGACGAGCCCGAGCAATCCGCCGCTGGCCAGCGCCAGCCCGGGCAGGTCGAGCCGCCCCTCGGGTCCGCGCGACTCCTGGAGGCGCAGGCTGGCGAGCACCACCGCCACCACGCCGACCGGCACGTTGAGCCAGAAGATCCAGTGCCAGTTCACGCCCTGGGCGATGGCCCCGCCGACGAGCGGACCGACGGCGATCGCCAGGCCGCCGATGCCGCCCCAGGCGCCGAGGGCCAGGGCCCGGCGCTGCGGGGAGACGGCGGCCGACAGGATCGTCAGGGTCAGCGGGATCACGATCGCCCCGCCCAGACCCTGGACGGCACGCGCGGCGATCAGCACCGTGCTCGACGGGGCAAGCGCGGCGGCGGCCGAACCGGCGGTGAAGATGACGAGGCCGATGACGAACAGCCGCCGGCGCCCGAAGCGATCGCCAAGTGCGGCGCCGGTCAGCAGGAGGACCGCGAACGTCAGGGTGTAGGCGTTGACCATCCACTCCAGGTCCTGGAGGGACGAGCCGAGATCGCGCCGGATCACGGGCAGCGCGGTGGTCACAACGAGGTTGTCCAGGGAGACCATGAACAGGGCGATCGCCGTGATGGCGAACGTCCAGGCGGCAGAGGCGCGCGTGCGAGTCATGGGACGAGCTTCCTCACTAGTTAGTAATCACTAAGTTGCTGGCGCAAAAAAAGGGGGCCGGGATCAGCGCGAGGCAAAGGCACCTCCGAGATCGAGCTTGAGGTCGACTTCGTCATCGAGGTCGCCGATCGAGGCCGCGACGTTGAGGAGCATGCCCTCGGCGAACCAGGCGTGGATCGCGGCCGGATCGGCACCCGACAGGCGGATGACCGTCTCGTGGAGGACGGCCCACTCCCGGCGGACCACGGCGCGGATGTCCTGATCGTCACAGGCCGCGTAGGCGTGCAATTGGAGCCGCAGCATGTCGCGATCCCGCAGCAGGTCGTGGTAGCTGCAGCCCATCGCCTCGAGCACCCCGGCCGGGTCGCTCGCGCCCGCCGGGACTTCCTTCGCGCTGGCTTCGAACGTGGAGCGCGTCCGCGAGAAACACGCGTGAACGGCCTCGATGAACAGGCCCTTCTTCGTGCCGAACAACTGGAACAGGTATGGCTGCGAGACGCCCGCCCGCACGGCGATGGCCTGCGTGGACGTGCCCGCATACCCGCGAGCCGCAAACTCGCGGGAGGCGGCGGCGATCACCTCGGTGCGGCGTTCCTCGGCGCTGAGTCGCGTGGTGGTCTTCATGGCAACGGCAGCTTAGTGAGTACTAAGTAACCTTGTCAACCCCGATCCCGAGATTCGTGGCCATCCGGCCGGTCCCGGCTCGTACACTCCCCAGGATGAGGTCTGCCCGGCGACGCTTGCCCTTCCTTGCCGTCTGCCTGGTGCTGGCCGCCTGCGGGTCGTCCGTCGCAACCTCGTCGCCGCCGGCCGCGACGCCGACGGCATCGCTCGGCAGCATCGGCGAATCGGCCAGCCAGCGCACGACGCCCGCCTGGTACGACATCGAGCTGACCGACGTCACCACGGGACAGACCTTCACGATCAACGATTTCGCGGGCAAGGTGGTGCTGGTGGAGGCGATGGCCGAGTGGTGCCCGACCTGCATCGAGCAGCAGCGCGAAATCCGGAAGCTGCACGAACGGCTCGGCAGCGCGGATGACGTCGTTTCGGTGAGCCTCGATATCGACGTCCACGAGGACGGGCCATCGCTCAAGTCGTACGCTGAGGCCCTTGGCAACGATTGGCGCTACGCCGTCGCGCCACTCGAAGTCGCGCGAGCGCTCGGCAATCTGTACAGCGCCGAGTACCTCAATCCACCGTACTCGCCGATGCTCCTGATCGACCGCCACGGCGTGGCGACGAGCCTGCCCTACGGCGTGAAGACCTCCGACTTCCTCCTGACGACGCTGGAACCGTACCTCACCGCCAGCTGAGCCGATGGAGGTCGCCATCGCCTCGTTCGGGCTGGGATTGCTCTCGATGGCCAGCCCATGCGTGCTGCCGCTCTATCCGGGCTTCCTGGCCTACTTGAGCAGCCAGACCGACCTCACCACGCCGGCCCGCCGCGCACTGCTCGGACCGGCCGTGCTGGCCGGCGTGCTGACCATGATGCTGGCCCTGGGTGCCGTCATCGCCTGGCTTGCCATCTCGGTCGGTCGTGCGCTCGCGGTCGTCATTCCAATAGCCGACCTCACCATCCTCGTCCTCGGCCTGGCGCTGCTGGTCGACCGGAATCCGTTCACCCGCCTTCCTCAGCTGCGGATCCCGATCCTGCGTCGTCCGCTCGTCAATGCCTACGCGTACGGCCTGCTGTACGGTCCGCTCGCCCTGCCCTGCTCGGGTCCACTGGTCGTGGCAATCTTCGCCCTGTCACTGAGCGTGGGCGAGGCCATCGACAAGATGTGGGTCTTCCTGTGGTTCGGGCTTGGGTTCGGCGCCCCCTTGCTCGTGCTGTCCGCCCTGTCGGCCGGCTTCCAGCGCCGACTCACCGTCCTGTTCGCACGGCAGCACCGCGGCCTCAACAGGGTCGGGGGCATCATGCTGATCGCGCTGGCCTCCTACGATCTCGCACAGAACTGGCCGATGCTCGTGGCGTCCTATCGCTGACCTTGAGACCGGGACGGTCCTGCCCCGCCCAGGTGAGGAGGACCTGGGCGGGGCGTGACCGCGGTGACAGGCGCTAGGGCATCCGGGTCAGGTGGTGGTATGCCGCATTCCAGCGGAGCTCCTTGCGGAAGGCCGGCGCGGTCGTGCTTTCGTCGATGAGCGCGAGCTCGATGCCCGCCATCTCCGCAAAGTCGACCAGCGGCTCCGGATCGATGGCCCGGGTCAGGACCGTGTGATGCGCGCCACCGGCGATCAGCCAGGATTCGACCGCGGTCCGAAGGTCGGGGCGCGGCCGCCAGACGGCCCGGGCGACCGGAAGGCGCGGCAGGGGCTGCGCGCTGCCGACGATGTCGATGACGTTGGCGACGATCCTGAAGCGGTCGCCGAGGTCCGTCATCCCGGCCACGAGCGCCGGACCGGGCGCCGCATCGAAGACGAGCCGGACGGGGTCGGATCGCGCGCCGATCGACAGCGGATGGATCTCGCAGCGCGGGCGGCCGGCCGCGATCGTCGGACAGACCTCGAGCATGTGCGCCCCGAGGACGCTCGGCCCCGCGGGATCGAGGTCGTAGGTGTAGTCCTCCATGAACGACGTCCCGCCGGGCAGGCCGGTCGCCATCACCTTGACCAGGCGGACCAGGGTCGACGTCTTCCAGTCCCCCTCCGCCCCGAAGCCGTAGCCGTCCGCCATCAGCCGCTGGGCGGCGATGCCGGGCAGCTGCTTGAGCCCACCCAGGTCCTCGAAGGTGTCGGTGAAGGCGTGGAACCCGCCGGCTTCGAGGAAGCCGCGCAGGCCGGCCTCGATCCGCGCGGCCTCGCGCAGGTCCGCGCGGCGCGGCCCCTCGGGGCACAGCTCGGGCGCGAAGTCGTACTCCGCCTCGTAGCGCGCGCAGAGGTCATTGATCGCCCGTTCGGGCACGCCCGCGATCGCCTCGGTCAGGTCGGTCACGCCGAACCCGTTGACGGTCACGCCGAGCCGGATCTGCGCCTCGACCTTGTCCCCCTCGGTGTCGGCGACGTGGCGCATCGTGTCGCCGAATCGCGCCACCTTGAGGTGGTGGGCCTCGCGCCAGGCGCAGGCCGCCCGCGACCATGCGGCGATGCGATCGGCCACGTACGGATCCTGCCAGTGACCGGCCACGGTCTTGCGGGCGATCCGCAAGCGGGTCTCCATGTAGCCGAACTCACGGTCGCCGTGCGCCGCCTGGTTCAGGTTCATGAAGTCCATGTCGATCTCGCCCCACGGGAGATCGCGATTGAACTGGGTGTGGAGGTGGAGCAGCGGCTTCTGGAGCGCCTGGAGGCCGGCGATCCACATCCTGGCGGGCGAGAAGGTGTGCATCCAGAGGATCACGCCGACGCACGCGTCCGCGGCATTGGCCGCGCGGCACGTGGCGGCGATGCTCTCGGACGAGGTGACGACCGGCCGATGCACGATCCGGAGCGGGATCGCCGGGGATGCATCGAGCTGGCCAGCGACCAGCCCCGAGTTGACGGCGACCTGGCGCAGGGTCTCGTCGCCGTACATCTCCTGGCTGCCGGTCACGAACCAGACTTCGAACTCGCCGAGCGGTTTCATGGGGTCACTCACTACTTGTCCGTGATGTCGAGCGCATGGCTCACGAAATTCTTCTGCGCCTTCGACTCGACGCTGACGAGGACGTACAGGCCCGTGACGTCCTTGGGGACGGCGACCGTCGTCGACCAGTCCGCGTGCTCGCCGGCCGGGGTGATCGGCGTGTCGGCAAGGTGCGGGCTCTCGTAGAAGCCGTAGATGATCCCGTCCGAGCCGATCACCGGGGGCGTGCCGATGTGGACGTACGTTGGATAGGCCGTCGGATTCTGCGTGTGCCAGGCGAACTCGAGCCCGGTGTCGGTGCGAGTGGCCGAGGTCAGCGTCAGCACGCACTTGTTGATCGCCTCGATCGGGTCACTCGCCTTCTGGACCAGGCCATCGACCGGCTCGGCGACCGGATAGGTCAAGTCGGCGGCGAGCTTGTCCAGGTCGACCTCGAGCCTGCCGCTCGCGGGTGGGGCCGGCGAGTAGTAGTTGAACTCCCCCGTGACGTACGTGTAGCTGACGGCCAGCCTCGATCCGGCTGCCGGCGCCGCCCCGGCGCACTCGACGTAGAGCAGCTGGGTCGTCGGATCGGTCTTCGTGCCCCCGGTGTAGCCGCGCATCTGGAAGCCGGGGGCCAGGCTCGTGCCGCCGGTGCCCACGTACGCGGTCGCGCACGGGCTCTGCTTCCCGTCGCCGGTCGTGAGCGACACGGCGCCGCTGGGCGCCACGCTCATGGCGCTCCAACCGCCAGTGTCGTTGCGGATCGCCAGGTCCACGTGGAGGTCGCCCGCGGGCGTCTGCGTGACCGCGGTCGCGATCGCGGTCCACACCCCGGCCGTTGTTGGCGTGGGGCTGCTCTCGTCGGCCGGGGTGACGATGTACCCGCAGGCACCGAACACCACGGCACACACGACCAGCATCGCCGCCCGCGCCGGGCGCAGCCCGCCGAACCGCGTGGCGGTCATGGCGCGGTGCTGAACTTGGGCAGGATGCCGGTCAGCTTGCCGGACACGAGCCAGTACTTTGCCGGTGCGTCCGTGCCGCCGTCGACGGCCTCGACCGTCTTCTGCTGGCCGTTGATCGACACGCTCGTGAAGTAGGTGAAGCACTGGCCGCACGGCGTGTGGTTGGTCGAGAACATGTCGTCGGTGAACCAGCCGAGGCCTTCGATGTCACTGAGCAGCGTCGCAACCTCCTGCGCCGAGGTCTGCTTCTCGATCTTCTGCGAGCCGTCGTCGCCCACCATCCGGCCGTCCGGGTAGATCGCGTAGAGCTCGTCGACGCAATTGGACCCGCCGTTGCGCTCGTAGACGATCGCCGCGCCGCCGCTCGCCAGGCTGGCGGCCTGCTCCTGCCGGAACGGCTTGAGCACGCAACCGGTGTCGCTGGTCCCGGCGCCGGCCGGGTTCGCCTGGCCACCCGGGAAGACACCCAGCAGCTGGCCTCCGAGCACGAGCAGGATGACCACCGCCGCGCCGATGGCGACACGTCGGTCGCGCCACCTCGGGCGCCGCACGGCACCGGCCGTACCGCCCCCCGAGCCGCCCAGCCTCGCTCGCGTCAGTTGCCTCGTGTTGAGGGTCGCGAGCACGCTCTGGACGCCGATGAACACGAGCATGAGGCCGCCGATGACGATGCTCGTCCACCACGAGCTGAGCTGACCGTTGAACTGGATGATGCTCTGGATCAGGGCGGTGATGAGCACGCCGAAGAGCGCGCCCAGGACGTATCCCTCCCCGCCGGTGAGTGCCGTCCCGCCGATGACCACGGCCGCGATCACCGTCAGCTCGAGACCGGTCGCGTGCGTGCCGTGACCCGATCCCACGTAGATGCTGTAGGCGATGCCGGCCAGGGCGGAGCAGAAGCCATTGAGCATGTACACCTTGAGCTTCGTCCGATCGACCGGCAGACCCATCAACCGCGCCGACTGCTCGTTGGCCCCGTTGTTGCCGCCCATCGCGTAGACCGTCCGACCGAAGCGCGTGAACTGGGCGATGTACATGCCCGCCGCCAGGACGGCCAGCGCCACGATGACCAGGATCGTGACGTAGTCGCCTCGCTTGGTCACCGGGTCCGCCAGCCCCGGGATCAGGACCTTGGTGCCCGACAGCAGCCGGTACGTCGGGTTGTAGATCCGGATCTCGCTGTCGCTGATCACGTAGCACATGCCGCGCGCGAACCACATGCCGGCGAGCGTGGCAATGAACGGCTGGACCTTCAGGTAGGTGATGAAGAAGCCCATGATCGCGCCGATGCTGACGCCCATGAGCAGCATCAACGGCATGACGATCCACGGATCCCAGCCCTGCTGCAGGAGGGCTGCGGAGGCCACGGTGGTCAGGGCGATCACTCCGCTGACCGACAGGTCGATCCCGCCGGAGATGATCACGAACGTCTCGCCGACGACGCTGATCAGCAGGAACGGCGTCGTGATGAGCAGGTTGAAGAAGGCCTGCCCGTCGCGCATCGCGGTGAAGGACGTCGCGCCGAGCAGGTAGGCGGCCACGAACAGCACGGCCGTCGCCGACAGCGGGAGGAACCGCCGGGTGTTCGCGAAACGGCCGCCGAGTGCCTGGATCACGCCGCGGCCTCGCGGCGGCGCGCCCGGCCGGCGATGGCGCGCACGGCGTCCCCGGCCTGCTGCGAGTACAGCAGGATGACGACGATCACGACCACGGCCTTGACCGCCGTGATCGCGCTGGCCGGGACGCCGATGGCGTACATGGAGGTGGTGGTGGCCTGGATGATCAGGCCGCCGATCGCGCTGCCGAGAAGCGAGAAGCGGCCACCGGCGCCAAGTACGGTCCCGCCGATGACCACCGCCAGGATGGCGTCGAGCTCGGTGTACAGGCCGATCTGGTTGGCGTCGGACGTCCTGATGCTCGAGACCGCGATCAGGCCTGCGATCCCGGCACACAGCCCGCAGAACGCGTAGGCGAACATCTTGACCCGCTTCTCGTCGATGCCGCTGTAGAAGCTCGACCGGAAGTTCGCGCCGACCGACTCGATGAACAGGCCGATCGCGGTCCGCCGGGTCAGCAACCAGGCGGCCGCGAACACCGCGGCCACGATGTACAGCGAGAAGGGCAGGACGATGAAGCCGTTGCCGATGTAGGCGAACGTGTCGTTGAAGATGATGATCTTGATGGCGTTGGTGATCAGCTGGGCGATCCCGCGCCCCGCGATCATCAGGACCAGCGTGGCGACCATCGGCTGGATCCGGAAGTACGAGACCAGGAGGCCGTTCCAGGCGCCGCACAGGATCGCCACGAAGAGCGGGACGAGGATCACCACCGGCATCGGCACGAAGCTGTAGGTCGGGTCGCCGACGACGGCCGTGATGTCGCCCTGCAGGTTCACGCCGACGATCCGGGGGTCGATCAGGATGCAGGCGACCGAGGCGGCGATGGCCATGGTCGCACCGACCGACAGGTCGACACCCCCGGTGGCGATGACCAGCGTCATCCCGATCGCGAGGATCACGGTGGGCGCGCTGTTGCGCAGGATGTCGACCAGGCTGCCGTAGAGGTGGCCGTCCTTGATCTCGAGGTCGAAGAAGCCAGGGATGAAGATGAAGTCGAACAGCAGGATCAGGCCGAGGGCGAGTGTCGGGAGGAAGACCCGGCTCGAGGTGACGCGGCTCCAGTCCAGCGCGCGAAGGCGGCTCATGCTGCCCCCCCGGCGATGGCTTCCATGATCGCCTTCTCGTCGACCTCGCCGGCGAACTCGGCGCCCTTGACCCGGTCGCGCATGACGACGATGCGGTGGCAGGTCCGCAACACCTCGTCGAGCTCCGAGGAGATGAACATGCATGACATGCCGCCATCCGCCAACGACAGGACCAGCTTCTGGATGTCCGCCTTGGTCCCCACGTCGATACCCCTGGTCGGCTCGTCGAGGATCAGCAGCCGCGGCTCCGTCGCCAGCCAGCGGGCCAGGATCACCTTCTGCTGGTTGCCGCCGCTGAGGTTGCGGACCGGCTGCTCGGGTGACGGCGTGGCGATGTTGAGGAGCTTGATGTAGCGCTCCGCGATCGCGGTCTGCTGGCCCGAGCCGAGGTGCCGGAACCAGCCGCGGCTCGCCTGCATCGCCAGGACGATGTTCTCCCGAACCGTCAGGTCGGCCACGATCCCCTCGGCCTTGCGGTCCTCGGGACACAGGGCGATGCCGCGTTCGATCGACTGGATCGGCGAGAAGCTGTGGATCGGCCGGCCGTCCATCTCGAGGGTGCCGTCAGTCGGCCGGTCGATGCCGAACAGGAGCCGGGCCATCTCGGTCCGGCCGGATCCGAGCAACCCTGCCAGCCCGACGACCTCGCCGGCGTGGAGCACGAGGTCGAATGGCTCGAGCGATCCGGCAGAGCCCAGACCACGCGCCTCCAGCAGCGCGTCCGCGCCGATCTGCTGGCTGCTCTCCATCTTGTGGCGGATGATCTCGTCGAGCTCGCTGAGCGTGCGCCCGAGCATGAGCGTGATGAGCTCCATGCGGGGCAGCCCGGTGGTCCGGTAGGTCCCGACGAGGTTCCCGTTGCGGAGGACCGTGACCCGGTCGCTCACCTCGTAGACCTGCTCGAGGAAGTGGGTGATGAAGACGATCGCGATGCCGTCGTCACGCAGCTTGCGCATGACCGAGAAGAGCTGCTCGGTCTCGTGGACGGTGAGGCTCGAGGTCGGCTCGTCGAGTACCAGCACCTGGGCCGACGAGATCACGAGCGCGCGGGCGATGGCCGCCATCTGCTGGATCGCGACCGAGTAGGAGCCAAGCGGGCGAGTCACGTCGATCTCGATGTCGAGGCTCCGAAGGACCTCGCGAGCCCGGCGGTTCATCCCGTTCCAGTCGACCCGGCCCCAGCGCCTCGGTTCGCGGCCGATCAGCAGGTTCTCGGCCACCGTCAGGTTCGGGCAGAGGTTGACCTCCTGGTAGACGGTGCTGATGCCGAGCTCCTGGGCGTGGAGCGGTGACCGGATGCTGACCTTCGCACCGCCCAGGGTGATGCTGCCGGCGTCCGGCCGCTCGACCCCGGTCAGGATCTTGATCAAGGTTGACTTGCCCGCGCCGTTCTCCCCGACCAGCGCGTGGATCTCGCCACGAGCCAGTGAGAAATCAACGCCATGCAGTGCCTGGACACCCGGGAAGGACTTGTCGATGCCTTCCATCACGACGATGCCGGTCTCGGGTTCGGACATCACGGACCTCAGCACGTGCCCAACGATGCGGCGAGAGGCGACCTGGGGAGCCGCCTCTCGCCCCGCTCGGGTAGGCTAGTACTTGCGAGTGGCCAGGATCCCCTGGAGCGCGTCGGCGCCCTGGGCGGCGAAGAACTCGCCTTCCTGTGACGGCACCCACTTCGGAAGCGAGGTGTCGCCGTTGACCGCCTTGAGGGCGGCCTCGTAGACCTGCGGCGCGAGGAGCGGGTTGCACTCGATGTCCGCGCCAAGCTCGCCGGCGATCATCGCCTTGAAGCCATTGGCCGTGGCGTCAACGCCGATGACCTGGATGTCCTTGCCCGGCACGAGGCCGGCTTCCTTGATGGCCTGGATGGCGCCGATGGCCTCTTCGTCGTTGTGGGCGAAGACGCCCTGGATGTCGGTGCTCTTCTTGAGGAAGGCCTCCATGACCGCCTTCGACTCGGGCACGCCCCAGTTGCCGGTCTGGGTGTCGGTGATGTTGATCCCGCAGTCGCCCATCTTCTCCCGGAAGCCCTTGGCCCGGTCGATGGCGGCCGAGGCACCCACGGCGCCCGAGATCTCGACGACGTTCTTCTTGGAGCTGTCCTTCAGCAGGTCGCACATCGCCTTGGCTGCCTTCTGGCCCTCGAGGGCGAAGTCGGAGCCGATGTACGTCGCATACAGGCTCGGGTCGGCGTCGATACGCCGGTCTTCGAGGACGACGACCTTGCCGGCCGCCTGCGCCTCCTTGAGGACGTCGTCATAGCCCGTGACGTCGAGCGCCGCGAGGATGATGACGTTGACCGACGGGTCCTGGTTGAACTGGTGGAAGGCCGACACCTGGTTCTCGAGCTTGTTCTGCGCGTCGTAGAACTTCAGGTTGATCCCGAGCTGTGTCGCGGTTTCCTTGAAGGAAGCCGTGTTGGCCGCGCGCCAGCCGCTCTCGGAGCCGGTCTGGATGAAGCCGACGGTCAGGTCCTTGTAGGTCTTGGCAGCGGCGGCAACGCTCGGCGCCGCCTCACTGGGGGCCGCCGCGCTCGGTGCGGCCTCGCTCGGAGCGGCGGCGCTCGGCGCCGTAGACGCGCCGCCCGACGAACAGGCCGCCAGGAGCGATGTCACCGCCAATGCCAGCGCGAGCCGCTTGACTGTTCCCGATCTCGTCATCGTCTGGTCTCCATGTGAGCCACGAACTGTCCTGACTTCTGGGAGGCTCGCCCGGCAGGGCGTGGGCATCGCCGGATCGGGCCATCGCGTCCGCGGGCTGGACGTCAGCCGTCGGATCGACTCGGGTCTGATGGTTCCAACACCATCCGCACCTCCTCCACCTTGGTCGCGCTGCCCAGAGCTCGGCACTTGACGTGACGGCAGCCGGCGCCACGACCTCGCACATGAACGCCACCCGGATCCCCGGTGCAATGGACCACTCCGCAGGGCACGCCAGTGGCGCCTGTGGAGCCATCGGGATCGGGCGTTCGGTTGGTATCCTCCCGAGTAGTGCCATCCTCCGAGCGAAGCCAGACTTGCCGATCGGTCGGGCCTCTGTTAGCGTTCCCGTTACCGCTAACGGGACCGCTAACGGACAACCTAGCATTGCGGGCGGGTTGTCGTCAAGATTTGAAATGCCGGGGTTCAGGGCAGTCGATCGGCGAGCACACGGAGCTCATCCCATGACCACAAGAGGGCGGCTGACGATCAGGGAAGTGGCCGAGGCGGCGGGCGTGTCCACGCAGACGGTCTCGCGCGTGATCAACAACCGCCCAGACGTGGCGCCCGGAACGTTCGAGCGAGTCCAGCGGATCATCTCGGACACGGGCTACTCGCCCAACATCTTCGCTCGCGGCCTGATGCAGGGTCGCAGTCACACTCTCGGAATCATCACCTACGGCCTCGAGTACTTCGGGCCATCGCGCGTTCTGACCGGCATCGAGCAACAGGCCGCCGCGATGGGCTACACGATCTCCCTCAACCTCATCCACGAGCCCGAGATCCTCGACGTCGACGGCCTGCTGCAGGGACTGTTCTCGCGCCAGGTGGACGGGATCATCTGGGCGGTCCCGGACGTGGGCGACAACCGCGCCTGGTCGAACGCCGCCGGCAGCGACCGGCCGGCCCCGGTGCTGATGGTCGGCGGCATGGGCGGCCAGTCCCTGCTCGGCTCGATCGGGATCGACAACTGCGCGATCGGCCGGGTGGCCACCGAGCACCTCCTGGCCGGCGGGGCTCGGCGGGTGGGGATCATCACGGGCCCGATGAACTGGTGGGAGTCCCGCCAGCGCCAGCTGGGCTGGCGGGAATTGCTGCAGGAGCAGGGGCTCCCCGCCTCGGATCGGCAGGTCGTCGACGGCGACTGGGGTGCGACCAGCGGAGAAGAGGGTCTCTACCGGCTGCTGGAGCAGGATCCCGACATCGACGCGGTCTTTGCGTCGAACGACCAGATGGCGCTCGGCGTCCTTCACGCCGCCCATCGCCTGGGTCGTCGGATCCCGGACGAGCTGTCCGTCGTCGGCGTCGACAACATCGCCGAGTCGTCCCATTTCTGGCCGGCGTTGACGACGGTCGATCAACCGCTCCGCGATGCCGGCGGACTCGCCGTGCGCGAGCTGGACGCCGTGATCCGCCGAGCGCGGTCGGTGCGCCGTGGCCAGGACGCGCCTGCCGCGCCCAGGACGCTCCTCCAGCCGGAGCTCGTCATCCGCGAGAGCAGCCGCCCGAGACCCTAGCCTGCAGCCCTGTCCTTGTCGTCGGCCGTCCCGATCGCCGCCTGGATCGCCTCGTGGAGTCGGGCGCCGGTCGGCTGGCCGAGCAGCTCGGTGACCTTGTGCGGGCCTGCCGATTCCTCCCAGGAGAACGCCAGGCCCGGCGATGTCAGCACGACCGGCGTATCCGGATGGATGTCCCGGATGTTCTCGATCAGCTTGCGGGCGCCCTCGGCGTCACCGCTGGCCCACGCGTCGTACACGAGGACATCAGCGTCTTCGGCAAGGTCGCAGGGATGCCCGGCGAGGACCGGACAGACACTGTGGGTCGGCCCACCGCATTCGCTGACCTGATAACCGAAGCGACGGAGGGAATCGGCCTCCTGGCCGCCCAGGTCGAGGTCGTGATGGACGACGAGGACTCGAGTCATCTCACACCTCGGCACGCTGTGCCTGCTCGGGCCGATCGCGGCCGGCCCATGGGCTGAGTGTGGGCGCAGGTCGATGCCCGACCGAGTGACGAAGGTCATCCATTCGAGGTGTCGTCCGGCCCCATCTCGGGCCGCCCTGGACAACCGTCAGGACGGGCTCATCGCGACGCTGCCGTGGATCGTGGCAGCTCCGCCTGGCTGTCATCCGTAGCCCACTGCAGGGCCGCCTCGACGTCGACGATACCGGGCACCATGCTCACGGCCCGCTCGATCATCTCGG
Source organism: uncultured Chloroflexia bacterium (assembly GCA_963806175.1). GTDB lineage: Bacteria > Chloroflexota > Limnocylindria > Limnocylindrales > CSP1-4 > SPCO01. The sequence goes on along the minus strand of CAWDXA010000011.1, from coordinate 391,248 downwards.
CCGTCGAGCGGCGCTCGACCCGCCCGCCGATCGACGCCACACCGTCGTGGACGGCGACCGTGAACTGCGCGGGGTCCAGCCACAGGATCCGGAGCAGGACATCGTCGCGGATCGCCACCGCGAGCTCCTCGTCCGAGCGAACGTAGGCACGCACCAGGTCCGCCCGGGTCACGATCCCGACGAGGCGGCCATCATCCACGACCGGCAGCCGGTTGACACCACGCGCGGTCATGACCGCCGCGGCCTCGGAGATGTGGCGACCGGACCCGATGGTCAGGGCGGGCGCCGTCATCGCCTCGCCGGCGGTGAGCGCGCCGACCTTGGCCAGCTTCGACCGGGCAGCACGCAATTCGCCGAAGATCCGTGCCAGGGGCCGGTGCCGGACCGCCCCGGCCCCCTGCTCCTTCATCAGGAAATCGCCCTCGGAGACGACCCCGAGCAGCCTCCCGTGATCGTCGACGACGGGCAGTCCGCTGATCCGGCGCTCGACCAGGAGCTGGGCGACCTCCATGAGCGGGGTCGAGGATCGGACCGAGACCACGGCTCGGGTCATCACGTCGCCAACCGTCGTCATCGCGCGGACGTCCTTTCGGGCTGGGGTGGCAGGGTGACTGCCACCCGGCGAAGGCAGGGCTGGGGGCCGGTCAGGCCGAAACGGAGACGGCCGCCGGAGCGATCGGGATCTCGACCTCGGTCCGGAAGTCGGCGGGCGAAGCCGCATCGCCGGGACCGTTGAGGTAACGCTCCTGGACGGGGCCTGCGGCCTCGAGGCCGTTCCGCTCGATCCAGTCCGTGAGGGCGCGGTAGGCGGCGCCCAGGTCCTCGTACGGCCCCACGTGGAGCGTCCTGGCGACGGTGGTGGCAGCCAACTCCCGGGACTTGATTCGGCCCGTTGCCTGGGCGGGCCCGGCGATCGGCACGCAGACCTCGGCATCCATCTCCGATGGCCCGAACGCGTGGTAGATGACGAACGGATGACCGGCCGGCGGGACCCCGAGCAACCCGAGCCTGCCGAAGAGTTCGCCGAACGCATCCTGCAGGAACATCGGGATGTCCGTGGGCGGGATCCGGTCGCGGATCGACAGGATGCCCTGGGACGCGAGCTCACGGGAGGCGATCACGTACTCCATCTCCGGTCCTCCATGATCTCGATGTGTGCGTCCCTGCGGTGCCGTCCCGGCGCCTCCGCGAGCAGGAGCGGAGGGCCCGCACCCCCCGCGCCGCAGGACCCTCCGCTCGACGTAAGCACGATCCGCGCCGTCCGAAGACCGACAAGTCTCGCTTGCGTCAGGGCGGCCCACCAGAGCCATCGGGCACATTCGGCCATGCACCACGACGCACCGCAGCCGACCCGCCGGTCGCGCCGTTTGGCCCTGCCCACGGCCGGGCGCCGGCCTGACAGGACCCGGGCCGCAGCGGTCTCGCCGCTGACCCCGCCTATTCGGCGCGGTCGCGCGGCCAGCTGCCCATGACCTGGCGAAGGACGGCGAACTCGCCGATGTGGTAGGCGTTGTGGTCGCCCACCACGCGCGCCTCGCGCAGGATCGTGTGACCCGGCGTGTTCGGGATGACGGCCAGCAGGTCCGTGGCCGGATCCGCGACGATCGCCTGGAGCGCGGCGTTGTCCATCCGGAAGCCCTCGACCGTGGCGGCGAGCTGGCCGGGCGTCGCCGTGGCGTCGTGCGCCGGCCAGTAGTCCTCGGGCCAGTGCCGCTCGACGTACTCGCGGTTGACGATGTAGTCGAGGATGTCCGATTGCGTCAGCCGCAGGTGCTCGAGGAGATGCCACGGCGTGTACGGCACGTTTGGGGGGAAGGCGTTGATCGCCTCGGCCGGGAACCCTGCGACGGCGTCGTCGAACGTCATCCGTGCGTCGTGCCCTTGAAGGAGTGCCAGGAGCTGGGCTCGAAGCCCATCGGTCTGCACCTGGGTGTCGGTCATGTCCTGCCTCGCGGTGCGAGTATGCGGTCGGTGGCCCATTGTCCGGCATCAGGCGTGGGAATGATTGCCCGGGCGTGGGCGGACATTTGTGCTACTCTCGCACAAATCTTGGACTGCTAGGCTTCGCGCGGGTGCTGACGACTTGACGCAGTCCGCCCGCTGACGGCAAGGAGGATCGGACGTGGAGGAAGGGTTCTTCTCCGAGGTGGCCGAGCCGATCCGCTTCGGCGGGCTCGATTCGACCGAGCCGCTCTCGTTCAAGGTGTACCAGCCCGATCGGCTGGTGATGGGCAAGCGGATGGAGGATCACCTCCGGATCGCGGTCTGCCTGTGGCATTCGTTCAACTGGCCGGGCTCGGACGTGTTTGGCAGCGGGACGCTGGACCGGCCCTGGCTGGACGACCGCCTCGACCCGATGATCGCGGCGCGGGCCAAGCTCGCCACGGCGTTCGAATTCATCTCCAAGCTCGGCGTGCCGTACTACTGCTTCCACGATCGCGACATCGCACCCGAGGGCAGGACCTTCGCCGAGACGAAGGCCAACCTCGACGCGATGGTCGAGGAAGCGGCCGGCCACATGAGCCGGACGGGCATCAAGCTCCTGTGGGGCACCGCCAACCTGTTCAGCCATCCTCGGTACGCCGCGGGAGCCGCGACCAACCCGGATCCCGAGGTGTTCGCCTACGCGGCCGCGCAGGTCAAGGCCATCCTCGAGGCGACCCATCGCCTCGACGGCGCGAACTACGTCCTGTGGGGCGGTCGAGAAGGCTACGAGACCCTGCTCAACACGGACATGGCGCGCGAGGAGGCCCAATTCGCCCGGTTCCTCAGCCTGGTCGCCGACCACAAGCATCGGATCGGCTTCAAGGGCACGCTGCTGATCGAGCCGAAGCCGCAAGAGCCGACCAAGCACCAGTACGACTATGACGGCGCGACCATCCTGGGCTTCCTCGAGCGGCATGGCCTGGACAAGGAATACAAGCTCAACCTCGAGGTCAACCACGCGACCCTGGCCGGTCACAGCTTCCACCACGAGGTGGCCTACGCCGTCGCGCACGGTGTCCTCGGCAGCATCGACGCGAACCGCGGCGACTACCAGAACGGCTGGGACACGGACCAGTTCCCGAACTCGGTCGACGAGCTGTCGCTGGCGGTCTACGAGATCCTCAGGGCCGGCGGTTTCACGACCGGCGGCTTCAACTTCGACACCAAGCTGCGGCGCCAGAGCATGGACCGGAACGACCTGTTCCATGCCCACATCGGCGGCATCGACACGGTCGCGCGATCGCTCCTGGTCGCCGCCGGCATGGTCCAGTCGGGCACGCTCGAGCGGCTGCGCAACGAGCGCTACGCCGGCTGGAACGGCGAGCTCGGCCGGTCCATCCTGTCCGGCAGCGCCATTCTCGAGGGACTCGCCGGACGGGTGGCGGTCGGCGAGATCGATCCGAAGCCCGTCTCGGGCCGCCAGGAACTGCTCGAGAACGTCGTCAACCAGCAGATCTGGGCGACGGACCGAGCCGCGAAGGCGTAGCCGCTGCCCGACCGCGTTCGTCGCGGATGGGCGTCCAGGCGAAGGCGCCGCCGAGCATCGGAGCGAGCGCACTGAAGGTGCGTGAGCGAGAAGCGCAGACGGCAACGCGCGCCTGGGCGTCCAGGCGCGACAGCCCTCCTAGCCGTGGAGCTGGGCGATCTCCTCGCTGGTGACCTTCTCGAGGGGCTTGCCCATGATGATCATGGCCAGCACCTCGTCCGTGGTCACGTCGTCCTTCTTGACCGTGCCGACGATGCGGCCGTGGTACATGACGGCGATCCGGTCCGACAGGTCGTAGACGTCATGGATGTCGTGGCTGATCAGGAAGATGCCGATCCCGTCGCTCTTGAGCTGGCGAATCAGGCTGCGGACCTGTTCGGTCTCGGCCGGGCCGAGCGCCGCGGTGGGCTCGTCCATGATCAGGATCCGCGCGTTGAAATGCACCGCCCGGGCGATGGCCACGGACTGGCGCTGACCGCCGGACAGAGACATCACCGCGGTCTTGAAGTTCTTGAAGTTGGGGTTCAGGCGGCCCATGACCTTGCGGGTCGCCGATTCCATCGCGGAATCGTCGAGCGTACCCATCCGGGTGGTCAGCTCCCGGCCCAGGAACATGTTGGCCGCAGCATCCACGTTGTCGGCCAGGGCCAGGGTCTGGTAGATCGTCTCGATCCCGTACGCCTTGGCGTCGCGCGGGTTCGCGATGCTGACCGGCTGCCCATCGATGACGATCTGGCCGGAATCCGGGGGGTGCGCCCCGGACAGGGCGCGCATCAGCGTCGACTTGCCGGCGCCATTGCCGCCGACCAGGCCGACGACCTCACCCGGCCAGAGCTCGACGGTCACGTTGTCGACCGCGTGCACGCCGCCGAACGCGATCTTCATGTTCTGCATCTCGACGAGGGGCTTCGCCTCCGGGGCGGTCATGGTCGGATCTCCGGTGCTCATCGGGTCCCCCGTCGGCGAAGGAAGGAGTCGAGGCCGACCGCCGCAACGAGGACGATGCCGACGACGATGTCCTGGGTCGGCGAGTCGACGTTCAGCAGGACCATGCCCGATCGGAGCGACTGCATGACGACGGCACCGAGGACGGCCCCGGCGATCGTGCCGATGCCTCCCGAGAACGACGTCCCGCCGATGACCGCCGCGGCAATGACGTCGAGCTCGTTCTGGACGCCCAGGTTGGTGACCGCTCCGTTGAGTCGCGCGGTCTGGACGGCCGCGCTGATGGCGACGAGGATCCCGATCAGGATGTACGTCCGCATGATCGTCAGGCGGACGTTGATGCCGCCGAGCTCGGCCGCTTCGGGGTTGCCGCCGATCGCGTACACGTACCGGCCGAACCGCCGGCGCGTCGCGATGATCGTCATCACCACCGTGACGCCGATCATGATCAGGACGGGGAACGCGATGCCGACCGGGATCTGGAGGCCTCCCGGCGGCTCGGTGATCCCATGTGACTGCGCGTACTGGGTCGCCAGGGCCGGCGGCCAGAAGTAGTTGTTGGCCACCCAGACGGCGCCGAGGACCGTACCGCAGGCGGCGACGATGACGGTCACGAGGGCCCAGGTCGGGCGCACCGGGAAGCCGTATTGCCGGCGCCGGCGTCGACTGGCGATGGCAAGGTAGCCGATGGCCCCGCAGGCCAGGATGCCGATGATCCAGCTCGGCCACTCCCCGGCCGAGCCGGTCGGCCCGCCGCCGAGCAGGAAGAAGTTCTTGTCCATCGGCGCGATCGTCTGGCCCTTCGCGTACCAGAAGATGAGGCCGCGCCAGATCAGGAACCCGCCGAGCGTGACGATGAAGGCGGGGACGCGCCCGTAGGCGATGATGAAGCCCTGGATTCCGCCGATGAACGCACCCACCCCGATCCCGACCGCCAGGGCGATGATCCAGGTGTAGGGCTGGTCGAACCCGAGGCCGAGGTTCTTGGGGATCCACACGGCCTGGACCATGGCCATCGTGTAGCCGAGGAACCCGAGCAACGAGCCGACCGACAGGTCGATGTTGCGCGACACGATGATCAGGACCATGCCGGTCGCCATGATGGCGATGGATGAGCTCTGGACGGACAGGTTCCACAGGTTCCGGGTCGTGATGAAGTTGCCCCCGGACATGACGTTGAACCCGATCCAGATGACGGCGAGCGCCCCCACCATGCCGAGCAGCCGCGTGTCGACCTCGAGCAGCGAAAGGATCGAACGCAGGGATCTGGTCGGGCCCTCGCCGGCGACGGTCTTCGCGGGAGTTGCCTCGGTCACCGCCACGCCTCCTGGCTTGAACGCGCGATGAATGGGTTGCGCCCCGCGCCGCGGAGGTTCCGCGAGCGCAGGGCGCGATCGATTACCGGGTCAGCTGCGGATCAGCCGCAGTCGGCGACGGCGCCGGCCGGGACATCCTTGCAGAGGTCGGCCTTGGTGATCCAGCCAGCGTCAAGGACGTCCTTGAGGTTGGCACGGGTGATGGGATCCGGCTTGAGCAGGATCGAGCTCAGGGAGTTGCCACCGGGGGTCGTGAACGGAGCGGCACCGGTGATCTTGTCGACCTTCGTGCCACCGCACATCTCGACCGCGGCGTCGCCGGCGGTCTTGCCGAGCAGCCGGGCGTCCTTCCAGACGTCGACTGTCTGCGTGCCGAGCGCGACCCGGTTGAGGGCGGCGGTGTCGCCGTCCTGGCCGGAGACCGCAACCTTGCCCGCGAGACCCTGGGCTGCCAGCGCGGCGATGACGCCGCCGGCCATGCCGTCGTTCTCGGAGAGCACGGCGTCGACCTTGTTGCTGTTGGCCGTCAGGATCTGCTCCATCTCGGTCTGGGCCTTGGCCGGGTCCCAGTTGTCCGTGTACGTCTCGCCGATGTTCTTGATGTCACCGGACTTGATGGCGGCTCCGACGATCTCTTCCTGGCCGGAGCGGAGGAAGTCGGCATTGGCGTCGGCCTTGTTGCCCTTGATGAAGGCGTAGTTGCCCTTCGGGACGGCCTTGAAGACCTCGCGCGCCTGCATCCGGCCAACCTCGACGTTGTCGAAGGTGATGTACAGGACGGCGGGATCCTCGATCAGTCGGTCATAGGCGATGACCGGGACGCCGGCCGCGGTCGCGGTGGCCACGGACGACTTGATCGCGGTCCCGTCCTGGGCAAGGATGATCAGGACCTTGGCCTTGCTCTGGGTGATCAGGTTCTCGACGTTCGTCGCCTGTGTCTCAGCCGACGACTTGGCGTCGTTCGAGACGTAGGTCGCGCCGGCAGCCTCGAGAGAGGCCTTGATGGCGGGCTCGTCCCACTTCGCCCAGCGCTCTTCCTGGTAGTTGTTCCACGAAACGCCGACGACGCACCCGGCGGCAGAGCCGCCTCCGCCGCCACCCGTGCTCGGGGCCGGCGACGCGGTGCTCGAACACGCAGCGAACACGACCGCTGCGACTCCCACCAACGCCGCAAATCTACGATTTGCCATGCTTTCCATTCCTCCTCGTTGGGACCGGATCCCTCGCTCGGTTCCACGTGTCCCGCGCTAGGCTACCACCCTCCCAAGGCGGTTCCCCGACGGGACGTACGCTCCGCCGGCCGATCTGACCGGCTGCTGGCTTGAGCCCCGAGTGTTCACGCGCTCGGGACGTGGACCGCTGACTGGCGCCGCTCGCCAGGTGCCGCCAGGCACCCAAACGGGAGGCGCGGCCGATCCCGGACGCGCCGGGAACGGGCAATCGTTGATGACCTGCATGTTAGGCGCTCGCCAGCTCTGCCCGGGTGCCACGCGGTCGGAGCCAGGCGGCCGGGTCCGCGAGGAACGGCTCGAACGCGAGTTCGGCGGCGCCGAGCAGCGGCGCGTCGACCCCCAGCCGCGCCGGCACCACCCGGACCAGCGCTCGCGAGCCGGGCAGGCTGCGCCGGCCGAGCTCGGTCTCGAGGGCGGTCACGACGAACGGGTGGATCCGGCCGAACAACCCGCCCAGGACCACGAGGCGCGGATTGAAGATGTTGACCAGGCCGGCCAGTCCCACACCCAGCCAGCGGCCGACCGTGTCGAACGCGTCGAGCGCGGCCGTCGACCCCGCCCGGGCTTCCTCGACCACGGCGTCGACCTCGGCCCAGCCACCACCCGGCGGATGGCCGGCCAGGCGCAGCAGGACCTCCTCGCCGACCTCGGTCTCCCAGCAGCCGAAGGATCCGCACTGGCAGGCGATGCCGTTCGGGTTGACCGGCATGTGCCCGACCTCGCCGCCAAAGCCCGCCACGCCGGTGAGCGGCTTGCCGTCGACGATGATCCCGCCGCCCACGCCGACCTCGCCAGACAGGTAGAGCACGTTGTCGGCTTCGACCGCCGCCCCGCGGTGCAGCTCGGCCAGGGCCCCCAGGTCCGCCTCGTTGGCGATGGAGATCGGCACGGCGGCGTCGATCGCCTCGGCCAGCGGAACGCCAAGCGGCACATCGCGCCAGCCGAGGTTCGGGGCCATCGCGACAAAGCCGTCCGAGCGCCGGACGACCCCGGCGATGGCGACGCCGACACCGATCAACGCCTCGCCCTTCGATCGTGCCAGGATGACCTTCGCCTGCTCGGCCAGCTGGTCGATGACCTCCGCCACCGACGAATGTCCGCGTGGCCGCTGGATCCGGATGAGGTCGAGGACCTCGCCGCCGAGGCCGACGAGGGCGACCGCCAGCGAGTCGACCGCGATGTCCATGGCCAGCACAACGGCGCTGTCGGGGCTGGGGCGGACGAGCGGTGACGGGCGACCCGGTCCGCCGAGCGAGGTGGCGCGGACCTCGGTGGCAAGGCCCGCATCGACGAACTCCTTGATCAGGCCGCGGATCGCGCTGCGGGTGAGCCCGGTCCGCGCCACCAGCTCGGAACGCGAGCGTGCGCCGCTGACGTGGATCTCGCGGACGATGGCGCTCAGGTTCGCCCGACGGACGGTTTCGCTCCGTTGCCCGACCGCGTACAGCCGCATCGCCACCGAATTTGTGTTCCTCTCTTCTAAATACCTGAGGTAGGCTCTTACAACGGCGACATGAAGTCAAGCCAGCCGTTGGCAGGACGCGCGATACTGGCTCGCTGCTCGCATCCGCATCCGGCCCGTCCATCGGATGTCGCGTCCGTTGAGCCGACTGGAGGGGTTCGCATGACCACGGTTCGACCAAGGCGCAGGCTGGCCGGCATTGCCGTCCTGGCGGCCGCCATCGTGCTCGTCACCGGGACGCTGGCGGTCACCCACCCGTGGTCGAGCGGCCCGTCATGCGCGGCCGTCGTCGAGCACCCCGAGTGGTCCGTGGCGCGGCGATGGGACGAGGCGCTGCTCAATGCGATCCGGCGAGCCCTCCCCAACCCCCCGGTCCACGCGCGCAACCTGTTCCACACGTCGGTCGCGATGTGGGACGCCTGGGCGGCCTATGACCCGACCGCGTCCGGGTACATCGCCACGGAGAAGGCGCACGCCTCGGACGTGCCCGCGGCCCGGGCCGAGGCCATCAGCTACGCCGCCTTCCGGGTCCTTACGGCCAGGTACATCAAGGCGGTCGGGGGCGACCAGTCGCTGTCCGAGTTCGATGACGTCATGGACTCGCTGTGCTACCCGATCGACGTCACGACGACGCAGGGCGATTCCCCCGCCGCGGTCGGCAACCGGATCGCCGCCGCCGTGCTTGCCTACGGCAAGACCGATGGGTCGAACGAAGCGGGCGCCTACAGCTCGCCGGACTACCGGACCGTCAACCCGCCGCTCGTGGTGGCCAAGCCGGGCACGACCATGGCCGATCCCAACCGCTGGCAGCCGCTCCAGATCGAGCACATGATCTCGCAGAACGGCATCCCGGTGACCAATGGCGTCCAGCAGGCGGTCGGACCGCACTGGGGCCATGTCAAGAGCTTCGCCATGCCCGACGGCGGCCCGGCGGGCGTGCCCATCGATCCGGGACCGCCGCCACGGCTCGGCGATCCTGCTACCGACCAGGCGTTCAAGGACCAGGCCGTCGAGGTCATCCGCCTGAGCAGCCTGCTGGATCCGACCGGCGGGGCGACCATCGACATCTCGCCGGGCGCACGGGGCGGCAACTCCCTCGGCGCCAACGACGGCAGCGGCCACCCGGTCAACCCGGCGACCGGGCAGCCGTACCCGAGCGACGTCGTGAACCTCGGCGACTTCGCCCGGGTCATGGCCGAGTTCTGGGCGGACGGCCCGAAGTCGGAGACGCCGCCGGGCCACTGGAACGTGCTCGCCAACCTGGTCTCCGACGAACTGTCGCCGGACCTCCGGATCGGCGGCGCCGGGCCGGCCGTCGACCGGCTCCAATGGGACGTCAAGCTGTATCTCGCGCTCAACGGCGCCGTCCACGACGCCGCGATCGCGGCGTGGGGCCTCAAGGGAGACTACGACGGCACGCGTCCGATCTCGATGATCCGGTACATGGGCGGGCTCGGCCAGTCGAGCGACCCGACAGGGCCGTCCTACAACAGGGAGGGCCTGCCGCTGGTCCCGGGCCTGATCGAGGTGATCACCAAGGCGACCGCCGCAGCCGGGCAGCGCCACGCGGCGCTCGCCGGCCACGAGGGCGAGATCGCCATTCACGCGTGGGCTGGCAACCCGAAGGACCCGAAGACGCAGATCGGCGGGGTCACCTGGATCCTCGCCGCTGGCTGGATCCCCTACCAGCTGCCGACGTTCGTGACCCCCGCCTTCCAGGGCTACATCTCGGGCCACAGTACGTTCAGCCGGGCCGGCGCCGAGGTCCTGACCGGCTTCACCGGGAGCGAGTACTTCCCCGGTGGCATCAGCGGCTACACGATCAAGGCCGGCTCGCTCAAGTTCGAGGCCGGGCCGACGACCGACATCCGGCTCGAGTGGGCGACCTACTACGACGCCTCGGACCAGGCGGGACAGTCGAGGCTGTACGGCGGGATCCACGTCCAGGCCGACGACTTCACCGGCCGGATGATCGGCTCGGAGTGCGGCAAGGAGGCCTGGGCCAGGGCGCAGCAGCTGTACGGCGGGCAGGCTGGCGCGTGAGCCGGAACGCCCGGCGGCTCGGACTCGCCGCCGCCGTCCTCGTCGTAGCGCTGGCCGTGATCGTCGGCGCTCTCGCCCTGACTGGTCCACGTGGAATTGCCGGTTCACTCGGTCCAGCACACTTCGTCGATGAGACCGCGACGGCCGGGGTCCAGCAGACGTACGACGGCGGCTCGACCGCCTTCGTGGGTGGGGGCGTCGCCGTGTTCGACTGCAACGACGACGGCCGGCCGGACCTGTATCTTGCCGGCGGGAGCCACCCGGCGGCGCTCTACCGCAACGACAGCGCGGTTGGCGGGGCGCTTCGCTTCAGCCAGGTCAGGGATCCGTTGACCGACGTCACGGCGGTCAACGGGGCCTACCCGCTCGATATCGACGGCGACGGGAAGGTCGACCTCGCCGTCCTGCGAGTCGGCGGGGTGGATCTGCTCCGGGGCCTCGGCGATTGCCGTTTCGAGCGAGCGAACGATGCCTGGGCATTCGACGGCGGGACGGCCTGGTCCACCGCGCTGAGTGCCACGTGGGAAGGTTCGGCGACGCTGCCGACCCTGGCCGTCGGGAATTACGTCAAGCTCGACGCGAGCGGGGCGCCGGCCGATACGTGCGCCGACAACGCGCTCTACCGGCCGAACCCGGCGGGCACCGGTTACGCCGCGCCGGCCGCCCTGGCTCCGGGCTACTGCACGCTGTCCATGCTCTTCAGCGACTGGGACCGGTCGGGCCGGCGGGACCTGCGCATCACCAATGACCGGCATTACTACGTCGACGGCGAGGACCAGCTGTGGCGGGTCGCTCCGGGCGAGATGCCGCGGCAATACACCCAGGACGACGGCTGGGTGGCGATGCAGATCTGGGGAATGGGCATCGCCAGCTACGACGTGACCGGCGACGGGTACCCGGACGTCTTCCTGACCAGCCAGGGCGACAACCGCCTGCAGACGCTGACTGCCGGCCCGGGACAGCCGACCTATCGCGACATCGCCCTCAAGCGTGGGGTGACCGCGGCCCAACCGTTCACCGGCGGCGACGTCCTGCCGTCCACGGCCTGGCACCCCGAGTTCGAGGACGTCAACAACGACGGCTACATCGACCTGTTCATCTCGAAGGGAAACGTCAGCGCGATGCCGGACTACGCCGCGCGTGACCCGAGCAACCTGTTCCTCGGCCAGCCCGACGGCACGTTCACCGAGGCGGCCGACGCGGCCGGGATCGTCACGTTCGCGCGGGGCCGGGGCGCCGCGCTGGCCGACTTCAACCTCGACGGCCTGCTCGACCTGGTCGAGGTCAACCTCGGTGATCCCGTGATGCTGTGGCGGAACGTCGGCTCGGGTGATGCGGCCAGGCCGGGGCCGATGGGAAGCTGGCTCGGGCTGCGGGTCCACCAGCCGGGGCCGAACCGGGACGCCATCGGTGGCTGGCTCGAGGTACGCGTCGGCGAGACGGTCATGCGCCGGGAGCTGACGGTCGGGGGCGGCCACATCGGCGGCGAGCTCGGTTGGGTCCATTTCGGGTTGGGCTCGGCAACGACCGCCGACGTGCGTGTCCAGTGGCCCGACGGCGAGACCGGGCCGTGGATCCAGGTGGGGGCCAACCAGTTCGCCGAGATCGACCGGGGCGCCACGGCGGCGCGACCGTGGCAGCCACCCACCAACTGAGGCGAAAGGACGGCGCGAATGCCCACGGCGCGACTGGCGCGGATCGAGCTGCCGGAGTTCGGCATGCCGGATACCGGCCCGGAGTTGCCCGGACGCGATCTACGCGTCGCGGATCGCGCGCCTCCGCGAGCGGGCCGGGCTCGGCGGCTACGACCGCCTCGTCGTCTACGGCGACCGCGAGCACAGCGCGAACCTCGCCTACCTGACCGGCTTCGATCCCCGGTTCGAGGAGGCGGCGCTCGTCCTCGGACCGTCGGACGAACCGGCCATCCTCGTCGGGAACGAGTGCTTCGGCATGGCCGGCGCCGCTCCCGTGGCCATGCGGCGCCACCGCTTCCAGGACTTCAGCCTGCCCGGCCAGCCGCGCGATCGCTCGCGGCCGCTCGCGGAGATCCTGGCTGACGAGGGCGTCCGCGCCGGGAGCCGCGTCGGCGTGGTGGGCTGGAAGACGTACGCGAGCGCCGACAGGATCGATGCCCCGGCCTATGTCGTCGACGAGCTCCGCAGCGTCGTCGGCCCGGCCGGCTCGGTCGAGAACGCGACCGGGCTGCTGATCGATTCGGCTGACGGGTTGCGGGTCATCAACGAGGTCGAGCAGCTGGCCGCGTTCGAGTACGCCGCCTGCCAGACCTCGCAGGGCATTCGCCGGCTGCTGGCCGGCCTGCGTCCGGGCATGACCGAGCGTGAAGCCGTCCGCCTGCTCGACTGGAACGGGATGCCCCTCTCGTGCCACCTGATGCTGACCGCGGGGCCCCGCGCCACCCTCGGGATGCTGAGCCCCGGCGACCGGCCGATCGAGCGCGGCGACCGGTTCACGGTCGCCTTCGGCATCTGGGGGGCACTCAACTGCCGGGCCGGGTTCGTGGTCGAGGACGCGGCCGAGCTGCCGGCGTCCATCCGCGACTACGTCGATCGGCTGGTCGGACCGTACTTCGCCGCGGTCGCCGAGTGGTACGGCGCGCTCCACATCGGGCAGACCGGCGGCGCCCTGAACGAGATCGTCGATCGGCGGCTGGCTGACCCGTTCTTCGGGATCTTCCTCAACCCGGGGCACCAGCTCCACCTGGACGAGTGGGTCAACTCGCCGATCTCACGGGGCTCGACCGTCGAATTGCGCTCCGGGATGGTGTTCCAGGCCGACATCATCCCGGCGACCGGCAGCGAGTACTTCACCACGAACATCGAGGATGGCCTCGCCCTCGCCGACGCCTCGCTCCGCGAAGCCTTTGCGACCGCCTATCCCGGCGCCTGGGAACGGATCCAGGCTCGCCGCCGGTTCATGCGCGAGGCACTGGGCATCGACCTTCATCCGGACGTGCTGCCGTTCTCCAACCTTCCGGCCTTCCTGCCGCCGTTCCTGCTCCGGCCGGACCTGGCCATGACCCTCGTCTGATCGCCCGGCCCGCGGCCGCCCCGCCGAATTGACCCGCGGGTCCGCGAGCGCCTAGAGTCCGTCCCGTCAATGCACCGGGTGGTTCCCAGGAGGCGCCCACGTGGCCAGACCCCGAACGTCCACGTCAACGTCGTCGTCGCACGCGTTCAAGCAGTTGAGCGTCGGCGAGCTGGTGGCGCTGGATACGATCAAGCCCGAGCCGAGGGCGCGACCCGAGACGCCCCGCCAGCGCGCCATCCGTGAACGGACCGAGGACATCCGGGCGGCCTGCAACATCGCCGCAGCGGCCCCGGCCAGCCTGGCCGTCCCGATCAAGCTGAAGCCCGGCCAGAAGCTGGCCACGCTCCGACTGGCCGTCGGCAAGCTGATGGACGCGGAGCAGCGCGACCTCCACTGGGGCGTGCGCGGCGAGACCATCTACATCAGCAAGGGTGTGATCCCGGGTGGCCGCGGCGGCCGCCGGCGCAAGACGGCGTAGGGCCGGCGGTCGGCCGTCCGGCAGCACCGGCATGACCTGGTGACCCGCCCGATCTTCCCGCTGACCACGGCGCGTCTCCGGCTCCGGCCGTTCGAGGAGCGCGACCTCGACGCCGTCTACGCCATGGAGCGCCGGCCCGAGGTCGTGCGGTATCTGTACTGGGAGCCACGCTCGCGGGACGAGGCGCGAGCCGCGCTCGACCGGCGCATCAGGATGACGTCGCTCGACGGCGATCCCGCTGCGCTTCGGCTGGCCGTGAGCCTGCGGGAATCTGGCGAGCTCATCGGGGATTTCAGCCTCGGCCTCCGGAGCCGCCAATATCGCCAGGGCGACATCGGCTTCATGTTCCACCCTGATCACCAGGGCCACGGCTACGCCGCGGAAGCCGGTCGTGCGGTGCTGGGGCTCGGCTTCGACACCTACGACCTGCACCGGATCTTCGGCTCGTGCGATGCGCGGAACACGGCCTCCGCCCGATTGATGGAACGGCTGGGGATGCGCCTCGAGGGAACGCTGCGCGAGACCGAGTTCGTCAAGGGAACCTGGTGCGACGAACTGATCTACGCGATCCTCGCCGACGAGTGGCGCGATCGCATGGCCGCGTCCGCAAGCGGACCTCAGTAGCCGGGGCGACCGCCGGAGCCAGTGCAGGCCGCCAGTGGCTCGTGCCGTCGGACGGGCGCAGCGCTTTGCCAAGGTCGGTGCACGTGGCATAGAATATCGATGTGCCATTGAATATCAACGGGCGGCGATGAACTTGCCATCGACGGACCCGCTTCCGGGCGACCCGGACGCGCCCGACCGGCAGCGCCTGGCCGCCGCCGTGACGGACGAGATCATGTCGTGGGACCCGCGCGAGTTCATCGCGGCGTTCCGGCGCTGGCACCACGGCTCGTTCAGCCTGATCCACCTGAACGTCCTGACCACGCTCGAGTCCGAGAGTCCGGCGTCCATGGGCCGACTCGCGGAGATGCTGGACGTGTCGGTGGCGAGCATGACCGGGATCGTCGACCGGATGGAGAAGCGCGGGCTCGTGGAGCGCCGGCACGAGGAGAAGGACCGCCGGGTTGTCCTGGTCTCCCCCACCGAGGCCGGCCGCGACATCTTCCGCGACATGGATGAGCGTCGCCGGACCGGGCTCCGCAAGGTGCTCGAACGGCTCAACGTGGACGAGCTGGAAGGGCTGCTCAAGGGACACCGCGCCCTCCGCATCGCGCGCACGCAGGCGTTTGCCGCGCGGGCTGCGGCGCCGGACGCGGGCACGACCGGCCAACCCGACCCGACACGGCAGACGCCTCCATCGCGCCTCCATGGTGCTTCCACGATCGTGGGCGAGGATCCAGCCGTACAACCCCTGACTGGAGCCGGCCGGTGATCAGACTGCTGCGGACCTACCTGCGGCCCTATACCCGACAGATCGTCGTGGTCATGGTCCTGCTGCTGATCCAGTCGATCGGCAATCTCTACCTGCCCACGCTCAACGGCGACATCATCAACGACGGCGTCGCCAAGGGCGACAACGCCTACATCATCAACACCGGCGTGTTCATGCTGGCCGTGACCTTCGCCCTCGGCGTCGCATCGATCCTGGCCGTCTACTGGGGGGCCAAGACGGCGATGGGCTTCGGCCGGGACGTCCGGAGCGCGATCTTCCGCAAGGTCGAGAGCTTCAGCCAGGTCGAGGTCAACCACTTCGGCCCGGCGTCGCTGATCACGCGCAACACCAACGACGTGCAGCAGGTCCAGATGGTCGTGTTCATGGCCCTGACCCTGCTGATCTCGGCCCCGATCCTGATCATCGGCGGGATCATCATGGCCGTCCGCCAGGACGTCCCGCTGTCCGGCCTGCTGGTGGTCGTCCTGCCGATCATGGTCGCGTTCATCGGCATCGTCATGTACCGGGCCATTCCGCTGTTCCGCGCGATGCAGGTCAAGCTCGACCGGATCAACCAGGTCATGCGCGAGACCCTGGCCGGTGTCCGGGTCATCCGGGCGTTCGTCCGGACCGAGCACGAGGAGCAGCGCTTCGACGAGGCGAACGTCGACCTGTTCGAGACGTCGATCCGGGTCAATCGGCTCTTCGCGGTGACGATCCCGGTCATGACCGCGATCCTCAACCTGTCGACCGTCGCCGTGATGTGGTTCGGCGCGCTCCGCGTGGACAGCGGCCAGATGCCGATCGGCAACCTCACGGCGTTCCTGCAGTACCTCATGCAGATCCTGTTCTCCGTGCTGATGGCGGTGTTCATGTTCGTGTTCGTGCCCCGGGCGGCCGTGTCCGCCGGCCGGATCCAGGAGGTGCTCGATCAGGAACCGTCCGTACGCGACCCCGAGCGACCGGTCACCCTCGACACCTCGCCCCGTCACGGCGTCCGGCTCGAATTCCGGGACGTCGAGTTCCGCTACCCGGGCGCGCAGGAACCGGTCCTTCGCGACATCTCGTTCGAGGCGCGAGCCGGCGAGACGACCGCGATCGTCGGCAGCACCGGCAGCGGCAAGTCGACCCTCGTCAACCTCATTCCCCGCTTCTACGACGCCACCGGCGGCCAGGTGCTGATCGACGGCGTCGACGTCCGGGAGATGGACCGCCAGGACCTCTGGAAGCGGATCGGGTTCATCCCGCAGAAGGCCTTCCTGTTCAGCGGCACGGTCGCCAGCAACCTTCGCTTCGGCGACGAGGCGGCGACCGACGACGACCTGTGGCACGCCCTCGAGATCGCCCAGGGCCGCGAGTTCGTGTCAGAGATGGAGGGCGGTCTGGAGGCGCCGATCACGCAGGGCGGCTCGAACGTGTCGGGCGGCCAGCGCCAGCGGCTGGCGATCGCGCGCGCCCTCGTCAAGCGGGCCGGCATCGCGATCTTCGACGACAGCTTCTCGGCGCTCGACTTCAGCACCGACGCCCGGCTCCGGGCCGCGCTCGATCGAGAGCTCGGGTGGGCCACCCGGATCATCGTCGCGCAGCGGGTCGGCACGATCATGAACGCCGACCGGATCCTGGTGATGGACGGCGGCCGGATCGTCGGCAGCGGCACGCACAAGGAGTTGCTCGCCTCCAACGAAACGTATCGCGAGATCGTCTACTCGCAGCTGTCCGAATCGGAGGCCGTGGCATGAGCGGGCCGCGCGGCGCCGGTCCAGGAGTCGGCGCCCGACCCGGAGGCCCCGGGCCCCGGGGAGGCGGGCACGGGATGATGGGCATGGGCATGCCCACCGCCAAGCCCAAGAACTTCCGCCAGTCATTCCGGCGGCTGATCGGCCGGCTCCGGCCGGAAGCGCCGCTGATCATCCTCGTCGTGGTCCTGGCCGTGGTCAGCGTCTCGTTCGCCGTCATCGGTCCCAAGATCCTGGGCAACGCCACCAACGACATCTTCCAGGGGCTGATCAGCAAGAACCTGCCGGCCGGCGTGACCCAGGACCAGGCGGTTGCCGGGCTCCGGGCGCAGGGCCAGAACCAGCTCGCCGACATGCTCTCGAGCATGCATCTCACGCCCGGCCAGGGCGTCGATTTCGGAGACCTCGGCCAGGTGCTGCTGCTGCTGGCCGGTGTCTACCTGCTGAGCTCCGTCTTCAGCTGGATGCAGGCCTACATCATGGCCGGCGTCACCCAACGCACCGTGTACCGGCTGCGCCAGGAAACGGACCAGAAGCTCGGTCGGCTCCCCCTGAAGTACTTCGACAGCCATCCGCGCGGCGACGTGCTCAGCCGGGTCACCAACGACATCGACAACATCGGGCAGACGCTCCAGCAGAGCCTGACCCAGCTGATCACTTCGCTCCTGACCGTCGTCGGGGTGCTGATCCTGATGCTCACGATCAGCCCGACCCTGGCGGTCATCTCGCTGCTGGCCGTCCCGGTCTCGATCGTGGTCACGGTCCTGATCGCCAGCCGCTCGCAGAAGCAGTTCGTCGCGCAATGGGCATCGACCGGGACGCTCAATGGCCACGTCGAGGAGATGCACACCGGCCATGCCATCGTCAAGGTGTTCGGCCGCCAGGAAGAGGCGATCGCCCGGTTCAACGAGGAGAACGACCGGCTGTACGAGGCCAGCTACCGCGCCCAGTTCATCTCCGGCATCATCCAGCCCGCGATGAACTTCATCGCCAACCTCAACTACGTGGCCATCGCCGTCATCGGCGGCCTGCGCGTCGCGTCCGGGCAGTTGTCGCTGGGCGACGTCATCGCCTTCATCCAGTATTCCCGCCAGTTCACCTTCCCGATCGTCCAGACGGCCAGCATCGCCAACGTCATGCAGTCGGCGGTCGCGTCGGCCGAGCGCGTCTTCGAGCTGCTCGACGAGCCGGAGGAGGTCGCCGATCCGGTCCAGCCGGTTCAGCTCGACCGGGCGGAGGGTGCCGTCGCCTTCGAGGACATCGCCTTCCGCTACGTCGCGGACGTCCCCCTCATCGAGGACCTGAGCCTCCAGGCGGATGCCGGTCACACGATCGCGATCGTCGGGCCGACCGGGGCCGGCAAGACGACCCTGGTGAACCTGCTGATGCGCTTCTACGAGATCGACGGCGGACGGATCCTCGTCGACGGCATCGACACCCGCGACATGACCCGCGACACGCTCCGGCGGACCTTCGGGATGGTCCTCCAGGACACGTGGCTGTTCCACGGCACGATCCGCGAGAACATCGCCTACGGCCGCGAGGACGCGACCACCGAGGAGATCGTGGCCGCGGCCGAGGCGGCGCATGTCGACCACTTCGTTCGCACGCTGCCGGACGGGTACGACACCGTGATCGACGACGACGCCACGAACCTGTCGGCGGGCGAGAAGCAACTCCTGACCATCGCCCGGGCGTTCCTGGCCGATCCGCCGATCCTCATCCTCGACGAGGCCACGAGCTCGGTCGACACGCGCACCGAGGTCCTCATCCAGCGGGCGATGGCCCGCCTGATGCATGGCCGGACGACGTTCGTGATCGCCCACCGGCTGTCGACGATCCGTGACGCCGACACGATCCTCGTGATGAACCGCGGCAGCATCGTGGAACAGGGCACGCATGCCGCGCTGCTCGAAGCGGGCGGCTTCTACGCCGAGCTCTACAACAGCCAGTTCGTGGAGCCGCTGGCCGAGGCCGTCTGAGGCCGCCAGCTCGGGCGGACTCGTGCCACACTGCGCGGATGGCCGATTGCCCGCATCTCGCCGACATCCAGGACGTGACGCCGAGCGCGGACGGTTGCGAGGATTGCCTGCGCACCGGCGGGACATGGCTGCACCTGCGGCTGTGCCTGACCTGCGGCCACGTCGGCTGCTGCGACGAAAGCCCGAACCGCCACGCCACCGCCCACTTCCGAGCCAGCGGACATCCGATGATGCGCTCCTTCGAACCCGACGAGTCGTGGCTGTGGTGCTTCGTGGACCAGCTCGGGTTCGAGCCGGCTTGACCTCGACCGCCCCCGACGGCGTCCGGATCGTCGACGAACCCGGGCGGCAACGGTACGAAGCCCGCGTTGGCGACATCGTCGCCGGCTTCCTCGAGTACCGGTCGGTCGGCACGCGAACGATCCTCGTCCACACCGAGGTCGACGCGTCGATGGAGGGCCGGGGGATCGGCGGCCGGCTGGTGACTGGCGCCCTCGACGACCTTCGAGCGCGGGGCCGCCGGATCACCGTCAAGTGCCCGTTCGTGGCCGCCTTCCTCGAACGACATCCGGAGTACCGCGATTTGGTGGCGGAGTCACCGGCCAAGGCCGCTCCGGAGCTGTCCGCATAGCCGGCGCGTCGAGAGCAGGCCGCCGTCAGCCGACGAGCGGGACCACCTCTCGCGCGAAGCGCTCGACACGGCCCACCAGGACCTCGGGGTCTGTCGTCCCGGCGATCAGCGCCAGGTGGCCGACGCCGGCATCGGCAAATGCCCGGATATCGGCGGCCATCTCGGCCGGGGTGCCACGGAACGCGTACCCGCCGTCTTCGCCGTCGTAGTCGATACGGACCCTGGCCGAGAAGGCCGGTTCCGGCCGGCCTGCCGCCGACGCGGCCGCCCGGATCTTCGCGACGCGTTCGCTGTACTGCACTGGTGTCGTGGAGGTCGAGTGATAGCCGTCCCCGAGCGCACCCGCACGCTGCAGCGCGCGCTCGGACCGTCCGCCGACGACGATCGGCAGGTTGGCGCCCTGACTCGGAAGGGGTCCGAAGGCGAAATCGTCGAACGAGTGGAACCGGCCCTGGAACGGCTCGGTCGAACCCGACCAGAGATGGCGCCACAGCCGGATCGTCTCATCCAGGTAGGCGCCCCTTGCGTGGAACCGTTCGCCCATGCCCAAGTTGCCGAACTCCACCTCGTTCCAGCCGACCCCCACGCCGGCGATGAGGCGACCATGGCTCAGCGAATCGAGCGAGGCGAGCTCCTTGGCGAGGACGACGGCGTTGCGCTGCGGGACGACGATGACGCTCGTCCCCAGGCGCAGCTCCGGCTGGCGGGCCCCGACCCAGGCGAGGGTGAGGATCGCGTCGTAGATCTGCCCGTACTCCCCCGCCGCGTCGGCCGGGACCAGCACGTGGTCGGTCGTCCAGACCGTCGACCAGCCGATCCGGGCGACGACGTCGGCTCCCGCTTCGACGCTCTCGGCCGAGGCGCCCGGCTGGAAGTTGGGAAGGCAGAGTCCGAAGTCCATGCGCGAGATGGTAGCGGTGATTCAGGTCTCGATGCGGCGCCAGAGCCCCGGGTACTCCACCACGAGCCCGTCGGGATCGATCCGCAGCTCCCGCCGGAACGAGCCCGACTCGTAGCGGAACACGGCCCCGTTGGGGCCCATCTCGAGGCACGTGTAGCGCTGGCGGGCAGGCCGGTAGGTCATCTCCGGCACCAGCACGAACACCATCAGCAGGTCCCTTGCCTGTCCTGGTTGCCAGGGCAGCCGGCGAATCGGCAGCGTGTTCGTGAACGGGGTCACCGTGATGTCGACATCGACGCACCCCGCGAGCTCGGGCAGCTCGGCACCGGCGCCGTCCGTCCACCTCCCATTGCCGTCGGACTCGAAGACCAGCGGCGGAGCGCCGCCGTGCCGGATGACCTCGAGGCGGCGCGTCGTCCAGTCCGCGTCGCAGTGGAGTCGATAGGCCAGCCGCAGCGCCTCGCCGTCGACGTGCGCGACCACGAGGCCATCGACCTCGATCGCATCCGCCTGGTTCCGCAGCTCGAGGTGTTCAAGGCCCGGCCAGGCGGTCGCCGACCACATCGCGACTCGATCCATCCCGCCATCGTAGTGCGGTCGCGAATCGCCGCGGGATCGGGCGAGGCGGGCGCCCGATCCGACCCTGGACCGGCGGCCCTTCCCCAGGCGCCGCCTGTTCGGCATGTCCGGGGCAGGGCGGCGGCTCAGCCGAGGGCGATTGCCAACACCTCGTCGCTGAGCCGCGGCCAGGCGTCGAGCGCCCACGGACCGAACTCGCGATCGGTCAGGACGGCCAGGCCGAGCCGCGCAACCGGATCGATCCATAGGAACGTGCCGGAGCCGCCGAAATGGCCGAACGTGGCCGGGCTGTTGGTCGTGCCCGTCCAATGAGGCGCCTTGCCGTCGCGCAGCTCAGGGCCGAGGCCCCAGTCGCACGGGTCGAACCGCCCCACGCCCGGCAGGACGCCGACCAGCCCGGGGAACGCCACGGCCGTCGCTTGCACGACGGTGGCCGCTTCGAGCAGCATCGGCGCGAGCAGTTCGCGCGCGAAGGCGGCGAGGTCCTGGAGCGGACCGTGGAGACCCTGGGACGGCCGGCCATGGAGCGACGTGCCGGTCATGCCAAGCGGCGCCAGGACCCTGTCACGCAGCACGTCCTCGAACGGCCGCCCGGCGCGCTCGGCAACCAAGGCGCCCAGCGCATCGAATCCCGGGTTCGAGTAGATCCGACGGCGACCGGGTGCAGCGAGGACCGCCTCGCCCTCGAACGGGAGCCCAGAGGCGTGGGCGAGGAGGTGGCGAACCGTCGCTCCGGGCGGCCCGCCGGGGTCGTCGAGCGCGAGCAACCCTCGGTCGGCTGCGATCAGCACGGCCGTGGCGGTCAGCAGCTTGGTGACCGACGCCCATCCGTACCGGTGGACCAGGTCGCCGTGGCGGGCGACGATGCCGGATGGCGCCACCACCGCCGCCGAGGCGTGCGCGGCCTCCCACGTGTCGACGACGGCCAGGGCGGACTCCAGGCGACGGGTTCGAGCTGTCATGGCGGCGTCATCGATCGCGGGTAGATTCCCTCCATGCAGTTTCTCTTCCGCCAACCGACCCTTCCCTCCGCTGCCAAGACCCTGCCCGGGCGCCCGGAACCCATCGTGACACCCGGGACGCACACCGTCCTCGGCACCCCGCTCGCGGGGCCGTGGCCGGACGGCACCCGGACCGCCATCTTCGGGCTCGGCTGCTTCTGGGGCGCCGAGAAGGACTTCTGGCAGCTCCCCGGCGTCGTCACCACGGCCGTCGGGTACGCCGGCGGTTCCACGCCGAACCCCACCTACCAGGAGGCGTGCACCGGCCGGACCGGCCATGCCGAGGTCGTCCTGGTCGCCTACGACCCGGCACGCATCACCTACGAACAGCTCCTCAGGACCTTCTGGGAGCACCACAACCCCACCCAGGGCATGCGCCAGGGCAACGACACCGGCACCCAGTACCGCTCCATCATCCTGACCGCCGACGACGAGCAGCGGGCCATCGCCGAAGCGTCACGCGACGCCTACCAGGCCCAGCTGACGGCCGCCGGCTTCGGCCAGATCACGACCGAGATCGCCTCGGCCGGCCCGTTCTACTACGCCGAGGACTACCACCAGCAGTATTTGGACAAGAATCCCCGCGGGTACTGCCCGAACCATTCGACCGGAGTGAAGCTGCCTGATGGATTCACGCTCCCGGTCACGCCGCTGCGGTACGTCGAATAGTCCGACCGACCGGATTCCGTCTACGTCGAGGTCGGGGGGGAGCACGGCGCTTCGTCGACCGGACACTGCGACTGAACGCTGGGCGTTCCATCCGAGGCCTCGCCGGTCATTCCGGTCGCCACCCGAGCAAGATCGCGCCCAGCGACGTTGATCGGAACGCTGGGCGACCAAGATCGGCCCGGAGCCGGTAACCAGACGCCAGATGGACCGCCGGGCGACCAGACGCCCCTCTGACCAGGGCACCGGGCGGCTGGCGGGCCGCCGTCTGCCGTACCATCGCGCCGTGAGCCAGCCGTTCGAACGCGACGAGCTCGTCGAGGCGCTGGCGGGGATCGAGCCCGCGGCGGCGGCGCGACGCGACGCTGTTCGGGTGGTGCGAGCGCCGGGCCGGGTCAACCTGATCGGCGAGCACACCGACTACAACGAGGGCTTCGTGCTCCCGGCCGCGATCGACCTGGAGATCCGGATCGCCTACCTGCCGACTGCCGATCGGCGCGTCGAGCTCACCCGGCTGGACACCGGCGATCGCGACGGGTTCGACCTCGATCGGACACGCACCAGGAACGGCTCGTGGCTGGATTATGTAGCCGGCACGGCATGGGCCCTCGACGAGGCCGGCCTGCCGCTCACCGGGCTCCGGGGCGTCGTGGCGTCGACGCTGCCGACGAGCGCGGGCCTCTCATCGTCGGCCGCGGTCGAGCTCGCATCGGCCTGGGCGATGCTCGACGACGGCGCCGCCGGCGTCGACCGGTTCGAGCTGGCCCGGCTCTGCCAGCGGGCCGAGAACGGCTATGTCGGCGTGATGGGCGGCCTGCTGGACCAGTTCGCCGAGTCGTGCGCCGTGGCCGGCTCGGCGCTCTTTCTCGACTGCCGGACGAACGAATGGCGACCGGTGCCGCTACCGCCGGACGTGGACCTGGTCGTCCTCCACACCGGGTCGACCCGGTCCCTGACGCGCTCCGAGTACAACGTCCGCCGGAGCCAGTGCGAGGCGGCCGTCGCGGCGCTGTCGCGCTCGGACCCCTCGATCCACAGCCTGCGCGACGTCACGCCGGACACGCTTGCCGGAGCGGCCGGCCGGCTCGAGCCGGTCGAGCTCCGGCGGGCCACGCACATCGTCAGCGAGAACGAGCGGGTGGGTGCGACCGTGGCCGCGCTCGAAGCCGGCGATCTCGACGCTGTCGGCCGTCTGTTCGCGGCAAGCCACGCCTCGCTGCGCGACGACTACGAGGTCAGCTCCCCCGAGCTCGACGCCATGGTCGAGATCGCGGTCGGCGTGCGAGGGGTCATCGCTGCACGAATGACCGGTGCCGGGTTCGGTGGCTGTACGGTCAACCTGGTGCGTCCCGAGGCGGCCGGGGCGCTCGCGGACGCCGTGCGCAGCCGGTACCCGGCGCGGACTGGGTTGACCCCGATGATCCTGCCGGTCCGGGTCGCGTCGGGAGCCGGGCGGATCGACTGAATGACAGGCGTCGGTCGATCGCTGCAACGTCGTCCGAGCGCCGCTTAGGGCATCCTTAGCGCCGCCTCGTTTGCCAGTTGCCGCAGCCGGAGCCGCCAGCGTTGCAGCCAGTGTCTCGCCATCCCGTCTCCGCCGCCACCCCGCACCGTGCCAACGGCGGCCAGCCCACGACCCAGGGCTGGATCGCGCTCATCGTGTTCGGGTTCATGGCCGGACTTGGGATCATCGGCGCGCTGGCATCGGTCGGGACCTATATCGCTCTCGCCTCGGACCTCGCGCCGCCGAGCCAGCTGACCCAGTACCAGCTGCCGGAGGAGACGGTCATCTACGATCGGACCGGCAAGATCGAGCTCGCCCGCTTCGGCAATGCGAAGCGCGAGGTCGTCACCTTCGACCAGATCCCGCCGGTCCTGCTCGACGCCACCACGGCCACCGAGGACAAGACCTTCTGGGACAACGCCGGGTTCGATCCCGTGGCGATCGTGTCGGCCGGACTCAGCTCGCTGCGCGGCGATGCCCGTGGCGCGTCCACGATCACGCAGCAGCTGGTCCGTGCCCGGCTCCTGGATCCGGCGCTTGTCCAGGATCCCAACCGGACCGTCGAGCGGAAGCTCAAGGAGATCATCCAGTCCATCCGGGTCACCGAGCATTTCAGCGGCGAAACCGGGAAGCAGGACATCATCACCGCCTACCTGAACCAGAACTACTACGGGAACCAGAGCTACGGGGTGAAGGCGGCAGCCGAGTCGTACTTCGGGGTCGACCTCTCCAAGATCGACCCGGCGCAGGCGGCGATCCTGGCCGGACTGCCCAAGTCGCCGTCCAACTACGACCTCGTCCGCAACGCGGTCGAGCAGTGCACCACGACGGTCGCCGAGGGCGCCGACTGCCCGAAGAGCCGGCTGGTGGTGCCGAGCGATTCGGCGATCGTCGCCCGACGGAACGCGATTCTCGAGCTCCTGGCCAGCGGTCGGACGCCCATGTCCGGCACCGCCTTCTCCGCCGCCGACTTCAGGGCGGCCGAGGCGGAGCCCGTGATGCTGGCCAGCCAGGCGACCCCGCACTGGATCGCGCCGCATTTCGTGTGGGCGGTCCGTGACGAGCTGACCCAGAAGCTGTGCGGCGACCAGCCGTCGTGTGAGGCACTCGACGCGGGCGGGCTCCGGGTGGTCACCACCCTCGACGTCACGCTCCAGAAGATCGCCGAGAAGTGGGTGCGAGCAGCCGCCGTCGTGCCCCACAGCAAGGACCCGGCCGCCGCGGCCAAGGCACTCGGGTTCGACAAGCTCGAGCCCTGGATGGCCAACCTCCGCAGCAAGACGCTGCGCAACGGCGCGCTCGTCGCGTACGACTACCAGACCGGGGAGCTGGTGGCCTACGTCGGCAGCGCCAACTACTACGCGACCTCCAACCGGCCCGAGTTCCAGCCCCAGTTCGACGTGGCCGGCAATGGCTTCCGCCAGCCGGGATCGACCTTCAAGCCGTTCAGCTACGTAACCGGCATCGACGATCACACGCTGACCGCCGCGACCATGCTGATGGACGTCTCGACCGACTTCGGCGGCGGCTACACGCCGCACGACGCGGATCTCCTGGAGCGTGGTCCGGTCCGCGTCCGGAACGCGCTCCAGTTCTCGCTCAACATCCCCGCCGTCCGGGCCATGGCGATCAACACGCCCGACCACGTCTTCGCCAAGGCCCAGCAATTCGGGATGACCTTCCAGACCGACAAGACCCAGGCCGGGCTCGCGCTGGCGCTCGGGGTCCAGGAGGTCCGCCCGGTCGACCTGGTGACGGCCTACGGGGCGCTCGCCAACGACGGCCGGGCGATCGGGCACACGACGATCCTCAACGTGCAGGACCGGAACGGCAAGGACGTCGTGCCGCCGTACCAACCACCGGCCGGCAGCCAGGTCGTCAGCCCGCAGGCGGCGTTCATCGTGACGGACATCCTGAGCGGCAACACGAACGCCAGGATCAACCCGTTCTGGGGCAAGTTCGCGGTCCAGGGTCCCGATCGGCGGCGACCGGCCACGCTCAAGACCGGCACCAACAACGACGCCAAGGACCTCAACGCGTACGGCTACATCGCTCCGCCCACGGACGCGGACCGCGCGGCAGGCGCGTACGCCCTCGCGGTCGGCGTGTGGAACGGCAACTCCGACAACAGCCTGGTGTCCACGGCCAAGGCGCCGCTCTTCTCGATCGACGTGTCGACCTACGTCTGGCAGGGCTTCCTGCAGGAGGCAAGCGCCAACTGGCCGGTCGAGGACTTCGCTGTACCGGTCGACGGGCTCACCCAGGCCGACATCGATCCGTGGACCGGATTGCTCGCCACGTCCGGCGGCCCGTCGGTCAAGGAATGGTTCATCTCGGGAACCGAGCCGAAGGACCGCCTGTCGCCCGGCGTCTGCGGCGAGGCGGTCCTCGGCCAGGTCGGCTACGAGTCCAGGTTCCCCAACTGGATGGCCGCGGACCAGGACTGGCTGCGCCGAGCCGAGATCGGGACCGGTACGGCCGGCGGCCCGGACCGCAGCCGGACGAGCTACTTCTACGACGGCCGGTTCCAGCCGTTCGGCAAGTCGTGGGGCCCGCTGCTCGGCGGCGACGGCTGCGCGTCCCCGAGCCCGTCGCCGAGCTGCATCCCGCTGCCGACGCCGGACGCGAGCGGGGTCATCCCCTCCCTCGAGATCCCGTCGCCGGCCGATTCGGGGTTCCCGGGTGCCAGCGGGCCGCCGGCCGCGCTCCCCTGTCCGACGCCGTCCGAAGCTCCGTCCTTCTCCGCGGAACCCAGCCCGTCGCAGGAGCCGTCGCCGAGTCCGGAACTCACGCCGTCGCCCGAGATCACGCCCACGCCCGAGATCACGCCGCCGCCGCCGTCCGCCAGCCCATCCGCCGACGCCTCACCGCTCGCCTCGTGACGGAACCCGACCGCCCGATCGTCGTCCTGCGCGGCGCGTCGGTCCGGCGGGGCCAGCGGACGATCCTCGGACCGCTCGACTGGTGCGTCGGACCGGGTGAGCGGTGGGTCGTGATCGGCGCGAACGGGTCGGGCAAGACGACCCTCCTGTCGATCGTCGGACTCACGCTGTGGCCCACGGCCGGGACCGTGGACGTCCTCGGCGCCCGCTACGGGAAGGTCGACTCGCGCGAGATCCGACGGCGGATCGGAGCGGCCGGAAGCGCGGTCGAGCTGCGGTTGCGCGACGACCTCACGCCGGTCGACCTGGTGATGACGGCCCGGTACGCCGCCACCGAGCCGTGGTGGCACGTCTTCGACGACGCCGATCGGGCGCGAGCCCGCGAGCTGCTCGATCGGCTCGGGCTCGGAGCGGTCGCCGATCACCCGTTCGGGACGCTGTCGGCGGGCGAGCGACGCCGCGTCTCGATCGCCCGGGCACTCATGCCCGACCCGGACCTGCTGCTCCTGGACGAGCCGGCGGCGAGCCTCGACCTGGGCGCGCGCGAGACGCTCCTGCGCGACCTGTCGCTCCTGGCGGCCGGGGCGCGACCCACCGCGATCGTCCTGGTCACTCACCACGTCGAGGAGATCCCGCCGGGCTTCACCCATGCGCTGGTCCTGCGCGGCGGCGCCCTCGTGGCGGCCGGTCGCCTCGACGAGGTCCTGACGGACGACGTGCTCAGCCGGTCGTTCCAGATGCCCATCGCGGTCGAGCACCGCGATGGCCGGTCGTGGGCGCGGTTGCGTGCCTGACACGGGAACGTCACACGCGTCGCGGATGATGGGCCGGTGAACACGACCACGACGCCATCCGGCGCCGCCCCGGCCGGCCGTCGCGTCGACTGGCGCTATCCGCTGGCCGGCGTCGCGGCGGCAGCGGGCGCGCTCGGCGGATCCGAGCTGCTCGCCGGCCTGCTGCCCGGCGGCACGTCCCTCGTCGCCGCCATCGGGCAGGTCGCGATCGACCTCCAGCCGCCGGGCGCCAAGGACGTCGTCGTATCCTGGTTCGGGACGAACGACAAGCTCGCCCTGGAGCTGTTCACGGTCGCGGTTGCCCTGCTCATCGGTGCCGCGCTCGGCTTGCTGGCGCGGCGTCGATTCGAGCTCGCGGCGATCGGGTTCGCCGCCTTCGGCGTCATCGGGTTCATCGCGGCGCTCGGTGATCCGGTCGCCAGCTCGAGCATCGTGGCGGTCCAGGCCGCCGTGTCGGTCGGCGCCGGACTGTGGATCCTCGACTGGCTGCCGCGGACTGCGCAGGCGCGCGCGTCCGGCCGGCCCGCCGCCGGGCCCCCGGCTTCCGCACCGGTCGCCCAGATGCCCGACTGGTCGCGCCGCTCGTTCCTGGTCCGCGCCGCCGGGGTCGGCGTCGCGGCTGCGGTCGGCGGCGTGGCCGGACGCTCGCTGCTCGACCGCCAGCGGTTCCCGCCGGCAGGGGCCGATGCCGCGCTGCCACCGCCCGCCGAGACCGTGCCCCCGCTCGCCGCCGGCACCGACCTGTCGTCCACGCTGCCGGGCCTGACCCCCATCGTCATGCCCAACGATCGCTTCTACAAGATCGACACCTCGCTCCTCGTCCCGGGCGTCAGCACGGACGGCTGGACGCTGCGGATCCACGGCATGGTCGACCGCGAGACCGTCCTGACCTGGGAGGAGCTGATCGGCCTGCCGATGTTCGAGCAGTACGTCACGATCGCTTGCGTCAGCAACGAGGTCGGCGGGAAGCTGGTCGGCAACGCCAAGTGGACCGGTGTCCGGCTGCGCGACGTGCTCGAGATGGCCGGCGTCCAGGCCGGGGCCACCCAGCTCGTCGGACGGTCGATCGACGGCTGGACCGCCGGGATGCCGACGGCCTGGGTGATGGACCCGTCGCGAGAGCCGATGATCGCCGTGAAGATGAACGACGAGCCGCTACCGCCGGCCCACGGCTACCCGGCACGCCTGATCGTCCCGGGGTTGTTCGGCTACGTCTCGGCGACAAAATGGCTCAAGGAGCTCGAGTTGACCACGCTCGAGGCGTTCGACGGCTACTGGGTGCCGCTCGGCTGGGCCAAGGAGGGACCCATCCTGACCCAGTCGCGGATCGATACCCCTCGCGGCGGCCAGGTGCCGGCCGGCCGGGTCCCGATCGCGGGGATCGCCTGGGCGCCGGATCGAGGCGTCTCCAGGGTCGAGGTCGGCGTCGACGGGGTCTGGGCCGACGCCCGGCTGTCCACCCCCATCTCGGATGCCACGTGGGTCCAGTGGGTCTTCGACTGGACGGCCGCGCCGGGACACCACGTCGTCCAGGTGCGGGCCACCGACGGCACCGGCCAGGTCCAGACCGAGACGGCGACCCCGCCGGCGCCGGACGGCGCGCGCGGCTGGGACGGGGTCGCGTTCGACGTCGCCTGACTGGTGCGGCGTCCGGTGGACACCCTCCCGATGATGCACCTCCGATGCATCATCGGGCGCGACACGGCCGGGTCGAGGGGCGACATGGCCGGGTCGAGGGGCGACACGGCCGGGTCGAGGGGCGACACGGCCGGGCCGAGGGGCGACACGGCCGGGTCGAGGCCCATCCGAGCCACACGTGATGCATCCGAGGTACATCGATCGGGGAGACCTCTCGGCACGGCGGTCGCGGATTCGCCGCGAATCGGTATAGAGTCCGGTGATGCCTCGACGACGCTATCTCTTCGATCCCCCTGATCGGTTCGTGGCCGGGACCATCGGACTGCCCGGCGACCGCACGTTCTTCCTCCAGGCGCGCGACGGTCCTCGCGTCGTCAGCGTCGTGATGGAGAAGGTCCAGGTGGCGGTCCTCGCCGAGCGACTTGGCGAGCTGGTCGCCGAGCTCGAGCGGCGTGGCGTGGCCCAGGCCGCGATCCGCGACATCGCGGTTCCCGACGACAGCGCCCCGCTCGACGAGCCGATCAACGAGGCGTTCCGTGCCGGGTCGCTGACGCTCGGCTGGGACGGCGGCGCGGGCCGCGTGCTGGTGGAGGCCCGGGCGCAGTCCGAGGACGGCGAGGCAATCGACCCCGACGAGGACGACGACGAGGACGAGGATGGTCCCGACCTGCTGCGGGTCCGGATCAGCCTGGAGGCCGCGCGATCGTTCGTGGCCCGCGCCGGTCGCGTCGTCGCGGCCGGGCGACCGCCCTGCCCGCTGTGTGGCAACCCGCTGGACCCGCAGGGCCACATCTGCCCGCGCCAGAACGGGCATTTCGTCAACTAGCGGCTGAAGCCGAACCCGTGCCCGACCCCGCGACGACCCTCGAGGTCCTTCGCGACGGCGACCTCGAGATCATCGGGCGGATCGTGGGGTCGTCCAACAACGCGATGCTGGCGATCGTGACCCGGGCCTGCCCCGGCCCCGAGCCGCCCATCACGATGCACGCGATCTACAAGCCGACGCTCGGGGAGCGGCCGCTCAGCGACTTTCCCGACGGGACGCTGGCACGGCGCGAGGTCGCGGCCTGGCACGTCTCCGAGGCGACGAGCTGGGGGATCGTGCCGCCGACCGTGCTGCGCGACGGGCCGTTCGGTGAGGGGATGGTCCAATCGTTCGTGGAGGCCGATCCCGATGTCGACGTGGTTGAGCTGGTCGTCGGTGACGACCCGCGCCTCCGCCGCATGGCGGTCCTCGACGCGGTCATCAACAACACGGATCGCAAGGGCGGCCACATCCTGCCCGTGGACGGCGCGACGCGGATCCACGGCGTCGACCACGGAGTCTGCTTCTCACCGGTGCCCAAGCTGCGGACGGTCCTGTGGGGCTGGCGCGGCGAGCCGTTCGCCCCGGACGAGATCGAGGGCCTGCAGCGAATCCACGACGCGCTCCGGGCCGACCTCGGCCCGACACTCCGCGAGCTGCTGTCGCGGACCGAGGTCCGGGCGACGACCCGGCGCACGGACGAGCTCCTCGCCGGCGGCCACTTCCCGTTTCCGTCGCAGAGCTGGCCGGCGGTGCCCTGGCCGCCCTTCTAGGAGCGGTCAGCAGCGTCTCCGGCAGGGCGGTCGGCGCCGGCTCCGGCGGCCGGTGCCGGCCTCCCGGCGGGCCAGCGTCCGACCCGCCCAAGGCGCACGATATGTCCGGAGGTTGGCCATGCGGCGCTGGAACGGCTGGGGCGACGACTCGGTCGACGAGCACGTCCCGCACCGGGCGATGGCGCTCCTGCGGGAGCTCGTCGGTCCGTCGACCCGACCCGTCGACGCGTCGCTGGACGACGTGATCGCCGCCGTCCCGCCGTCGCGGGTGGACCCCGACGGCGCACCCGATGCGGCCCTCGACGTCGATCCGCGCGAGCGGGTGCTGCACGCCCGCGGCCAGAGCCTGCCCGACTGGATCGCCCTCCGGTCCGGCCGTCTCGGCGCAACCCCCGACGCGGTCGCGCGCCCGGCGGATTCGGCCGCGGTCGCGGCGCTCCTCGGCGTGGCAGCCGGGCGCGGCTGGACCCTCGTGCCGTACGGCGGCGGGAGCAGCGTCGTCGGTGGCGTGAACGTCGTCGCGAGCGATCGGCCCGCGGTCACGGTCGATCTTGCCGGCACGTCGGGCCTCCATCGCCTGGACGAGACGAGCGGACTGGCCACCTTCGGGGCGGGGACATTCGGGCCGGCCGTGGAGGCCGCGCTCGGGCCGCAGGGCCTGACCCTCGGCCACTACCCGCAGTCGTTCGAGGGCTCCACGATCGGCGGCTGGGTGGCGGCCCGCTCGGTCGGCCAGCAGGCGCACGGGTACGGCCGCATCGACGAGCTGTTCGCGGGCGGGCACCTCGAGACGCCGCTTGGTCCGATGGACCTGCCGCCGCACCCGGCCTCGGCCGCCGGACCGGACCTGCGCCAGGTGGTGCTGGGGTCGGAGGGCCGCCTCGGCATCCTGACCGAGGCGACGGTTCGCACGAGCCGGACTCCCCGGCTCGAGCGGTTCGGCGCGTATGTCGTGCCCGACTGGGACCGGGCGCTCGAGCTCGCCCGACGGCTGGGCCAGTCGGGCCTGCCGTTGTCGATGGCCCGCGTCTCGACCCCGCTCGAGACCGTCACCACGTTCGCCCTGGCGGGCGATCGTCGCGGCAGCGGCCTGCTCCGCCGGTACCTCGGCTGGCGCGGCCAGGGAGCGGACCGCTGCCTCGTGATCGTCGGGTTGAACGGCCATCCCGCGGTCGTCGGCGCCACCGCCCGCGCCGTGGACGACATCGTCCGCGGCTCGCACGGCGTGGCGGCGCCGGGGGTCGGGCCGGCGTGGCACCGATCGAGGTTCGCGGCGCCGTACCTGCGCAACGCCCTGTGGGACGAGGGCTACGCCGTCGACACGCTCGAGACGGCGACGGACTGGACAACCCTGCCCGCGCTCGCCACCGAGCTCGCGCGGAGCCTGCGACACGGCCTGGAAGCCGACGGCGAACGGGTCCATGCCTTCAGCCACCTGTCGCACCCGTATACGACGGGCGCGAGCCTGTACACGAGCTACGTCTTCCGGCTCGCCGGCGACCCCGACGAGACGCTCGCGCGCTGGCGGACCCTGAAGTCCGCGGCCAGCGAGGTCATCGTCCGCCACGGGGCGACGATCAGCCACCAGCACGGCGTCGGGACCGACCACGCGCCGTACCTCGCCGCGGAGAAGGGCCCGGTGGGGATGCGCGCGATCGAGGCGCTCGTCCGCGAGCTCGACCCCGACGGCGTGATGCACCCGGGCGTCCTGCTGGCCGACGCGCCACGGTGACCGGCGAGCCGCAGGTCGTCGCGGTCGACGTCGGGACGCAGAGCGTCCGGGCGCTGGTCTTCGATCCCGCCGGAACGCTGCTGGCGTCGGCCCGGATCCCGATCCAGGCGTACGTCTCGCCGGAGCCGGGCTGGGCCGAGCAGGACCCCGAGCTCTACTGGCGAACGCTCGGCGAGGCCTGCCGCCGTGTGCTGGCCGATCCCGCCGTCCGCCGTGACGCGATTGCGGGACTCGCCGTCACCACCCAGCGTGGAACCGTGGTGGTGACGGACGAGGCCGGGCACGCCATTGCGCCCCGCCATCGTCTGGCTCGACCAGCGACGGACCGGAGGGCTGCCGCCGGTCGGCGGACCGACCGGCCTGGCCTTCCGTGCGCTCGGCCTGCGCGAGACGATCGCGGGCTTCGCCGCCGACTGCGAGGCGAACTGGCTGCGCGCCCACGAGCCGGCGACGTGGCGCGCGATCCGCCACTACCTGGGGCTGTCCGGTTTCCTGCTGCAGCGCCTGACCGGGCGGTATCGTCGATTCCGTGGCGGCCCAGGTCGGCTACCTGCCCTTCGACTACAAGCGGTTCCGCTGGGCCGCCGCTGGCGACTGGAAGTGGCGGGTCGCCCCTGTCGAGCCCGGCTGGCTGCCGGCGCTGGAGCCGCCGACGGCCCGGCTCGGGGAGCTCACGGCGGCGGCGGCCGACGCGACCGGGCTGCCGAAGGGCCTGCCGGTCATCGCGGCCGCGGCCGACAAGGCCTGCGAGGTCCTGGGCTCCGGGGCCCTGACTCCCGAGGTCGCCAGCCTGTCGTACGGGACGACCGCGACGGTCAACACGACGTCGCTCCGCTACATCGAGCCGGTCCGGATGATCCCGCCGTACCCGGCGGCGATCCCCGGCGCCTGGACCCTCGAGATCCAGGTCTACCGGGGGTACTGGCTGGTCGAATGGTTCAAGCGCGAGTTCGGCGACCGCGAGGTGGCGCGGGCCGCGTCCCGCGGCGTGGAGCCCGAGGTCCTGTTCGACGACCTCGTCCGCGCGGTCCCGGCCGGATCGATGGGCCTGCTCCTCCAGCCGTACTGGTCACCCGGGGTTCGCATCCCGGGTCGCGAGGCCAAGGGCGCGATCATCGGCTTCGGCGACGTCCACACGCGGGCCCATCTCTACCGGGCCATCCTCGAGGGCCTCGCGTACGCGCTGCGCGACGGTGCCGAGCGAACGGCCGGCCGGACCGGCGTGCCGCTGACCTCGCTGCGGATCGCCGGCGGCGGCTCGCAGAGCCCGGCCGCGGTCCAGCTGACGGCCGACATCTTCGGCCTGCCGGTGGCCAAGGTGCACACCCACGAGACCTCCGGGCTGGGGGCGGCGATCGATGCCGCCGTCGGTCTCGGGCTGCATCCCGACGTGCGCACGGCGGTCGGGGCAATGGTGCGCGTCGGCGAGGTCCGCGATCCGGACCCCGCCACGCACGCGATCTACGACGAGCTGTATCACGACGTCTACCGGCGGATGTATCCGCGGCTCCGGCCGCTCTATCGAAGCATCCGCCGGATCACCGGCTACCCGCCCGCCTGAGGGTCGGGGCCGGCCGGCCCGTCAGCCCGCGACGCGGGTCGCCTTGACGACCATCGAGTTGACGAAGGTGTCGTGGAAGCCCTGCTTGGTCGGGCTGCTGTAGGTGGTCCACAGCAGGAAGATGAACCAGGCGAGCGCCGCCAGTCCGAGGAGGATCCCGATGCCCGGCAGCGGGTTGAGGACCTGCGCGAGGCTGAACGGCGCGCCGAGGGCGATCCAGCGCCGAATGCCCTGATCCATGGTCAGGGTCTTGCCGTCGCTGGCGTTGCCGATCTGCATGCCGAGGACCTTCATCCCGACGGTGCCGCGCATCGCCGTCCACGTGTACAGGAAGTACGCGCCATTGATCGCCAGGCCGACGATCGCCAGGATGAGCCCGGCGGCATAGTTGTAGGTCAGGCCGCTGATGATGCTCAGCCCGACGCCGGCCAGCACCACGACCACGATGATGTTCACGATTGCCAGGATGATCACGTCGATGATGTAGGCAATTGCCCGGTTCGGGACGTCCGCGTAGACGAAGCCCTCGGGACCTGCCTGCACCTGCGCCGGCGGTGCCGCCCAACCGCTGGTCGGCGGCGCCGGGGTACCGGGGTCGCTGGTGGGTC
Source organism: uncultured Chloroflexia bacterium (assembly GCA_963806175.1). GTDB lineage: Bacteria > Chloroflexota > Limnocylindria > Limnocylindrales > CSP1-4 > SPCO01. The sequence goes on along the minus strand of CAWDXA010000011.1, from coordinate 356,084 downwards.
CGCTCTGGTCCATCGGTCCTCCTCGCGTGCGTGCCTGAGCGGTCGGACGTCTGCCCGCCGCGGGCTGATGCCGCAGCATAGGTCGCCGGGACGCCCTTCGACTAGCCGTTTTTGCGCCGAGTGGCACTCCGGCGTCGCCTTCGGGCACCGACCGAGCCCTGCGCAATCGTCGGCGAAGGCCGCCCCGATACGATGACGCGATGCCGTCATCGCCCATCCACCCGCTCCTGGACGACCTCGACCCCGCCCAGCGCGAGGCGGTCACGATCACGTCGGGCCCGCTGTGCATCCTGGCCGGCGCCGGGAGCGGCAAGACCCGGGTCATCTCGCGGCGGGTGGCGTACGCCCTGGCAACCGGCGTCGTGCGCCCGCGCGACGTCCTGGTCGTGACCTTCACCGACAAGGCCGCCGGCGAGATGCGAGGGCGCCTCGCGGCGCTCGGCCACCCGGGCGTGACGGCGGCCACGTTCCATGCCGCGGCGCTGCGCCAGCTCCGCCACTTCTGGCCGCGGGTCCGCGGTGGCGAGGCCCCGCGGATCGCCGAGTCGAAGGCCCCCATCCTGGCGCCGCTCGCGGCCGGACTCCCGGGCGGCTACCGCTACCTCGCGGTCCGCGACCTGGCCGCCGAGATCGAATGGGCCAAGGCGCGACGGCTGGGTCCGGCCGACTACGTGGCCAGCGCGACGACCCAGGGCCGCGACGGCCCGCTCCCGGCCGACCTGATGGCCGGGCTCTTCCGGCGCTACCAGGCCTCGCTCGAGCGGGCCGGGCTGATCGACTTCGAGGACATGCTGGCGCGGACGATCGAGCTCATCGAGTCGGACGATGGCGTCGCCGCCGAGGTCCGCGACCGCTACCGCTGGTTCTCGGTCGACGAGTACCAGGACACCAACCCGCTCCAGGCGGCGCTGCTCGAGGCCTGGCTCGGTGGCCGGGAGGACCTCGCCGTGGTCGGCGACGAGGACCAGACGATCTACACGTTCACCGGCGCGACGCAGCGACTACCTGACGGGCTTCGCCGACCGCTATCCGAACGCGACGGACGATCACCGCTCGAGACCAACTTCCGCTCGACGCCCGAGATCCTCGGCCTGGCCAACCGCGTCCTGGCGGCCGGCCGGGCGGCGCTCGACGAACGGCCGCCGGGCGCGCCGGCGCGGCCGGCCAAGCGGCTCGTGGCGAGCCTGCCGGGCGGGCCCGACGCCGTCGATCGCCGGGTTCGCGACCGACGAGGCGGAGCTGGCCGCGATGATCGCCGCGATCCGACGGCTCGCCTCGGCCGGCACGCCGTACGGCTCGATGGCCGTCCTCGTCCGCACCAACGCCCAGCTTCCACCGATCGAGCGCGCCTTCGGGGCGGCCGGGCATCGGGTTCCACGTGCGCGGCGAAGGGTTCTTCGCCCGGCCCGAGGTGCGCCGGGCGATCGGGGTGGTCCGTTCGCTCGCCCGATCACCCGCCGACGGCGCGCTCGTCGACCGCCTGGCCGGCGCCTTCGAGCGAGAGCTCGGCGTCCGCCGCGACCAGCCTCCACAGGGCGAGGCGGCGGGCGAACGCCATGCCGCGGTGGTCACGCTGCTCGACCTTGCCGAGACCCTCGTCTCGGCGGATCCGTCGGCCGGCCCTCGGCCTTCCTCGCCGAGATCGAGCGGCGGACCGCGGTCGAGGCGGGTGGCACGCCGACCGGCGTCGAGCTCCTGACCTACCACCGGGCCAAGGGCCTCGAGTGGGACGCGGTCTTCCTGCCGGCCCTCGAGGAGGGAACGCTGCCGATCCGGCAGGCGAACGAGCCCGCCGAGCTGGCCGAGGAACGGCGGCTGCTCTACGTGGGGATCACCCGCGCCCGCCGGCACCTGTGGCTGTCGTGGGCGACCCGGCGAACCGGCACGACCGGCCGCGAGGGACGCCGCAGCCGGTCGCGCTTCCTGGACGGGATGGTGCCGCCGGTGGCCGGCCGGGACCCGGGCTCGCGGCCGGCGAGACTCCGGTCCGCCACCCGGACCGATCGCCGGCGCCAGCCGGAGCCGGGCGAGCGGTCGCCGCTGTCCACCGCACTCCGCGCGTGGCGGACCGCCCGGGCCAGGGCGGACGCGGTGGCCCCGTTCATCGTCTTCCACGACACCACGATCGAGGCGATCGCGGCCAGCCGCCCGCGCTCGATCGCGGAGCTCCGGCGGGTGCCCGGCGTCGGCCCCACCAAGCTCGATCGCTACGGCGAGGAGGTCATCGGCGTCGTCGTCCGCGAGGGCTGAGGCTGAGACGCCCCACGCGGCGCGCGTGGGCGGTCCAGGCGAAGGCGGCGTCCGAGCACCAAAGCGCGCGCACTGAAGGTGCGTAAGCGAGGAGCACAGGCGCCAACGCACGCCTGGGCCGTCCACGCGCGCCGCGCTAGGCGCGAACCTCCTGGCGCATGAAGGCGATGTAGGCCGCGGCGAAGCAGACCACCAGCAGGAAGACCATCGCCACGACCTGCGGCCAGACCAGGAGGAAGCTCTGGTCGAGCGAGAACAGGCTCTGGATCTGCTGCTGCGCCTGCTGGACCTGGCCGACCGAGGTCGGCGCGCTGATCTGGTTGACCGACGGGTTCAGCAGCACCACCGACGTCTCGCGGTACAGGGTGCTTGGCAACAGGCGGGTGATGAACTGCTGGATCTGGGCGTTGGCCAGGATCGCATCCGGCGTGGCATCGGCGGCCGGCGCGAGGACCCCGTTGACCAGGGTCGTGATCAGCTGCCCGAAGATCGTGATCAACAGCCAGATCCCGAACCCGATCAGCGCGGCCGTTGCGGCGCGCCTGACGATGACCGACAGCAGCAGCCCGAAGGCAAGCCAGACCCCCACGTACAGGAACGTCACGACCATCCAGGCGATCAGCCGCAGGACCTCGTTGCCGTGCGGCACGATCCCCAGCCTGAGCATGCCGAACCCGGCGATGAACCCGACGACCACCACGAGGACGAGCCCGATGACCGCCATCCCGGCGGCGAACTTGCCGTTGATCACGTCGTCGCGGTGGATCGGCTGGGCGAGCAGACGAGGCAGCGTGCCCTCCGAGCGCTCGCCGTTGACCGCGTCGAAGGCGAACGCGAGACCGAGCAGCGGGGCCACGATCCCGACGAACTCATAGACCCGGAGGACGCTGATGTCCTGCGACCCCAGGGTGAACAGCGCCAGGAAGACCGCCGAGTACCCACTCGCCTGCGGGGCGATCGATCGGATCTGATCGGCGGCGAAGTACAGCGGGATGGCTGCGGCCAGCCCGAGCACGACCAGCAGGACGACGAAGCGGACGCTCGTCAGGTGGTCGCCCAGCTCCTTTGCCGCCACGACGCGCCAGCCGGCTCGCGGGAGCGGATCACGCCGGGTCTCGGCGGCAGGCAAGGCGGTCGGGGGGTCGACCGCAGCGACGGTCGTGTCGGCCGCGCTCACGCCGCGGTCCTCGTGACCGCCAGCCGGTAGATGTCGTCGAGCGAGGGGACGACGGGCCGGAGCGCGGTCAGCCCGAGGTGCTGATCGACCGCGGCCACGAGGATCTCCTGCCGGACTCGGCTCTCGGTCGACGCCGGGCGGACGACCACCTGCCACGGATCCCCGTCCCTGGCCGGCGGGCTGACCTCGGTCACGCCGGACAGCGCGCCGAGGGCTGCCTGCGCCCGGCTCCGGTCGGCCGCTGTCGGGAGCTCGAGGCCGACCTCGATCGTCGCGGTCCCGTCGCCGAAGGTCGTCGCCAGCTCGTCGACGGTCCCCTGCCCGACGAGCCGTCCGGCGGCGAAGATGCCGATCCGGTCGCACACCGACTGGACCTGCGTGAGCAGGTGACTCGACAGCATGATCGCCAGGCCCCGCTCGTTGACCAGCCGCCGGAGCAAGTCCAGGATCTCGACGACGCCGAGCGGATCGATCGCCGTGGTCGGTTCGTCGAGGATCAGGAGGTCGGGGGCCTTGACCAGGGCATCGGCGATGCCGAGGCGCTGGCGCATGCCCCGCGAATACGTGTCGACCCGATCGTCGGCCCGATCGGTCAGGCCGACCTGCTCCAGGACGTCAACCATGGCGGACTCGGCCGCGGCCTTGCGCAGCCCGTTGAGATTGGCCGTGTAGCGCAGGTTCTGGCGACCGGTCAGACCGCCATAGAAGCCCACGGCGTCGGGCAGGTAGCCGACCCGGCGCTTGACGAGCCGCGGCTCGCGTTCCGGGTCGAGACCCATCACCCGCGCCTCGCCGCTGGTCGGCTCGGTCAGCCCGAGGAGCATCAGGATGGTGGTCGTCTTGCCGGCGCCGTTCTGGCCGAGGAGCCCGAAGATCTCGCCACGGTTGACGACCAGGTCGAGATGATCCACCGCCGTGAGAGTCCCGTACCGCTTGGTCAGCCGGCGGGTCCGGATGACCGCGTCGTCGTCCGCGGCGGCCCGCCTGACCGCGGGCTTGGCGCGCCTCATCGCCGGCCGAAGCGGCGGAACGTCCACCACAGTCCGAGGAGGACCACGACGATCAGGGCGACGCCGACGGCGCCCCACAGGAGCGAGGTCTCGATCGTGACCCGGATGTCGGCCGTCGCGCTGGCGGCCGATGAAGTCGACCGGAGCGTGACCACGTAGTCGCCGGCGATCGCATCCGACGAGGGCTTGATGTGCGCCGTGGCGTTGACGGTCTTGCCGGCGGGGACCGTGACCGTCGTGGGTTCGAAGGTGACCGTCCAGCCGCTCGGCGGCGCCGCGGACAGCTCCACGTTGTCGACGTCGGCGGTGCCCGAATTGGTGATGACCAGGCCGAGATCGGTCGTGCCGCCCGCAGACGCGCCGGCGTTGAGCCGTCCGTCGGTCGTGGACATGGAGAGGCTATAGCTGCCGGTGACCTGGATCGAGAGATCCGCGTGGGCGGTCTTGTCGCCGCTCGTCGCGTCGACCGTGATCGGGTAGGTACCGGCCGTCGCATCCTGCGGCGCCTTGGCCGTCACCGTGATCGCCGAGGTCTGGCCGGCCTTGACGACCGCGGTCGCGGCCTGGGCCTGCGACGCGACGGCGGCGGTGATCGTCCAGCCGTCGGGGCCTGCCGCGACGACGCCAAAGGTCAGGTCGTCCGACGTGTCGTTGGTCAGGCTGAGCGAGAACGAGAAATTGGTGCTCGAGACGCCCTTCAGCTCCGGGAACTGCGTCGTCAGGCTGACGTCGCCGGCCGCGCTCGGGGCGATCCGGATGTCGAGGTCGAGCGTCGTCGACGCGCCACCGCCGGACCCCGAGATCGTGATCTGCTGGGTGCCCGCGGCGGCATCGGGCGGCACCGTGATCTCGAGGGTCACCACGGCGGCATCGGTCCCGTTGGTCTGGACCCCATCGACCACGAACCCGCCGCCGCGCATGACGGCCGTCCAGCCGGTCGGGACCTTGTCGAGCGAGAGGTTGACCCGCTCGGCGGTCGGCGTCTTCACGGAGACGTCGAAGCTCACCTTGGCACCGGGGGCGACGGCCACGGCCGGGTACGGAGTCGTGAGCTGGATCGAGTCGGCGGCCGACGTCGCCGGGGCAACGCCGATCAGTCCGACTCCCAGGATCGCCCCGATGAGGCCGATCCTTGCGGCTCGCCCACCGCTACGCCATGCCAGTGCCACCTGTTACCTCCTCGGAACCATGACCACGCGGCCGGGCCCTCCCGTGCACGGCCGCGACACGAACCGGTGCGAGCACCGGCTCGACCGGACGTCTTCGACAGCCCGGTCGGCGCGAGTCTGACCGTGCCGGGGTACTGGAATCAACCAAGCTTGGGTGAAGAGACCTGAATCATCCGGTCGCCCCGGGAGGGTACCGCGCGAGGGCGCCTATCGCTCGACGGCAGTCGACGTCGCGCTGCATGGCGGCCGCCGACGACCGACGGCCCACCTGCCTGATCCGATCGCCGCCGATCGTACGGTTGACGGCTGCGTTCGGTCGGGCCCATACTCCGTGGGTAACCCGTCTGCAGCGACGATCCGGTTAGAGCGCCCAACACTCGCTCCCGTCCGGCGCGCAGGCTCACATCAAGCGGACGCGCAGCCGATCGCCCATCACGCGATCCAGGCGCAACCAGAAAGCACAAGTCAACGCACCATGATGTCCCGTTCCACCACTTCGTCCGTCGCCGGACGTTCGACCGCCATGCGCCGGATGCGCCGTCGCGCCACCGCCGTCACGCGGCTGTACTGCAGCACCAATGGGTGCACCAGCTTCCTCGAGATCGATACCGAATCCGGCGTGGCCCGCTGCCACGTCTGCGGACTCGTCCGCCGAATACACTGACCCGACCCACCGGCCCGGCCGCGTAGACGGCCGCTTTCGCTGCCCGACGGTCGCGCCGGGCGCAATCGGCGCGCGCGACGCCCACGACTCGACCATGCTGACGCGGTTGGCACCCGTCCGCCCGAGCTGAGGCACCCGTATGGCCGATCGCGTCCTCGATCGCACCCGTCTCGCTGGCCTCATGGCCCGCGAGGAAGCACGCTTCACCCGGGAGCACCCGCGATCCGCCGCGCTCTTCGACGAGGCGAAGGCCACGCTCCTCGACGGCGTGCCGATGCCCTGGATGGTCAAGTGGGCCAGCCCGTTTCCGCCGTTCGTCGAATCGGCTGCCGGTGCCCATTTCCGCTGCGTCGACGGCCACGACTACGTCGACTTCTGCCTCGGCGACACCGGCGCGATGGCCGGCCACGGACCGGCGCCGACGATCGCGGCCATTGAACGTCAGCTCCGCCTCGGCATCACCCACATGCTCCCGACCGGCGACGCCGCGTGGGTCGGCGCCGAGCTGACCCGGCGGTTCGGCGTGGGAGCGTGGCAGTTCGCCCTGTCCGCGTCAGACGCCAATCGCTGGTCGCTTCGCCTGGCCCGGCACATCACCGGCCGCTCCAGGGTCGTGGTCCATGACCACTGCTACCACGGCTCGGTCGACGAGGCGATTGCCATGCTCGACGACGCCGGGCGCGTCGTCCCGGTCCGCGGCTCGGTCGGTCCGCAGGTCGACGTGGCCGAGACCACGCGGGTCGTCGACTTCAACGACGCCCGCGCGCTCGAGGCGGCCCTCGCCGACGGCGAGGTCGCGGCCGTCCTCATCGAACCCGCCCTGACCAACGTCGGGATCGTGCTGCCCGAGCCCGGCTACCTCGACGCCGTCCGCGTCATCACCCGTCAAACCGGCACGATCCTGATCATCGACGAGACCCACACCATCTGCGCCGGCCCCGGCGGAGCGACCGCCGCCTGGGGCCTCGAGCCCGACATGCTGGTGATCGGCAAGACGATCGGAGGCGGGATCCCGTCCGCGGCCTACGGCTTCAGCCCGGAGGTCGCGGCCCGCGTCCGCGGCTCGATCGCCATCGAGGATTCCGACGTCGGCGGCGTCGGCGGGACGCTGGCCGGCTATGCCCTGTCGCTGGCAGCCACCCGGGCGACCCTCGGGGAGGTCCTGACGGCTGAGGCCTTCGAGCGGATGATCCCGCTCGCCGAGCGCTGGGAGCACGGCGTCGCGGACGTCCTGCGCGGGCGCGAGGTCCCGTGGCACGTGACCCGGCTGGGCGCCCGCGCCGAATACCACTTCATGCCGGATCCGCCGCGGACCGGTGCCGAGCAATGGGCGCACGCCGATCCCGAGCTCGAGCGATTCCTCCACCTCTGGGCCATGAACCGACGGATCCTGATGACGCCGTTCCACAACATGGCGCTGATGTCGCCGTCCACGACGGAGGCCGACGTGGATCGCCATACCGAGGCCTTCCGCGAGGCGGTGGCGGCGCTGTTCGGCTAGCGCCTCCCGCAGGTCGACCGGCCGCTAGTCGCGGTCGAGGGCGGATTCGAGGCGGGCCAACAGGTCCGCCGGTTCGAGCGGCCGGCGATGCTGCCGCAGCGTCGGGGCCTCCGAGTTGAGCCGCAGGATGGCCTTGTTCGCTTCCTCGGCCAGCCGCGTCAGCTCGGGGCGCAGCCGGTTCCGCGACCCCGCCGCCGACCGCGTGGCCCGATCCAGCAGGGCGTCGATCTCCCCCAGCAACCGGCGCGCCTCCTTGTCCGCTTCGATCCACGGTGGCGCCGCTCCGGCGTTGCGCAGCATCCGGTGGGCCGTCGCCCATTCGCCCGCGGCCGCGTCATCCTCGAGCGGCAGGGGCCGGCCCTGGTGGGGAAGCTCCTGGAACGCGCCGGCCTCCATCGCCTCGCGGATCTGCTTCTCGACGAGGCTCTCCCAGCTGTGGGCGGTGTGGATCCGGCCGTCGGGATCGCGCCGTTGCGGGCTCATGCACCGGATGGTAGCGGCGGTCGGGGTCACGGCGCTGACAGGCGAGCTGACGCCCGGCGCTGCTACGGTTCGAGGCGATGGATCGAATCGACGGGAAGCCCGTCTACTCGGCAACGGACCTCGTCGCGTATCTCGCGTGCGAACACCTGACCCAGCTCGAGCGTGCGGCCATGGCCGGTCTCGTGGAGCGGCCGATCCGCAACGACCCCGAACTCGACGTCATCCGCAAACGCGGGTTCGAGCACGAAGCCCGCTTCCTGGCCGACCTGCGCGCCGAGGGTCGACGCCCGGTCACGATCGAGCTCGACGGCTCCGCCACCGACCGCGGCGCGGAACTCCGCGCGGCGGCCGCCCGCACGATCGAGGCGATGGCCGCCGGCGCCGACGTGATCTACCAGGCGACCTTCTTCGACGGTGTCTTCCGCGGCCACGCCGACTTCCTGCTCCGCGTCGAAGCACCCGATCGGGCGTCGCGTTGGGGCCCGTACCACTACGAGGTCGCGGACACCAAGCTGGCCCGTCACGTCAAGGCCAGCGCGGTCCTCCAGATCTGCTCGTACGTCGACCAGCTGGAGCGGCTCCAGGGCGTCCGCCCGGAGTGGCTGCACGTCGCCCTCGGCGGCAGCGCCCGCGCGGTCGAGCGGCTCCGGGTCGACGACTACATGGCCTACTACCGCAGCGCCCGAGACCGTTTCCTGGGAGCCATGGCCGACGACGCCGCGCCGGCCTACCCGCCGACCGGCACCTACCCGGAACCGGTCGACCACTGCGAGGTCTGCCGATGGGCCGCCGTCTGCGCCACGCGCCGGCGCGCCGACGACCACCTCAGCCTCGTCGCCGGGATCTCCGGGCGCCAGCGGCGTGCCCTGACGGAGCGCGGCGTGGCCACCCTCGAGGCGCTCGGAGAGCTGCCGCTCCCGATGACGCCCCAGCTCGAAGGCACGAGCGAGGGGGCGCTGCTGCGGGTTCGTGAACAGGCGAGAATCCAGCTCCTCGGCCGGCGGGAGCTGTGGCCCCGCTACGAGCTGCTGTTACCGCCTGCCGGCCAGCCCATCGACCCGGAGCGCGGCCTGGCCTCGCTGCCGGCTCCGTCGCCGGGCGATCTCTTCTTCGACATCGAGGGCGATCCGTATGCCTTCGACGACGGGCTGGACTACCTGTTCGGCGTGCTCGAAGCCGACGGCACGTTCCATGCCTTCTGGTCGCGGGAGGACGACGGCGAGTTCTCGCTGCCGGCGGAGCAGCGCGCCTTCGAGCGGCTCATCGATTTCTTCATGGCCCGTCTCGAGGGCGATCCGGACCTGCACGTCTACCACTATGCCCCGTACGAACCGACTGCCCTCAAACGGCTGATGGGCCGCTACGGCACGCGCGAGGCGGAGATCGACCGCCTGCTCCGGGAGGGCATCCTGGTCGACCTCCTGCGAGCGGTCCGCCAGTCGCTGCGCGCGTCGGTCGAGAGCTACTCCATCAAGAAGATGGAGGCGTTCTACGGCTTCACTCGCGAGATCGACCTGCGCGACGCCGGCTCGAGCATCGTCGCCTTCGAGGAATGGCTCGAGCTGGGCGAGGGCGAACGGCCGGCCGCCACGCATCTCGAACGGATCGAGCGCTACAACCGCGACGACGTCGTCAGCAATCGCCGGCTCCGCGACTGGCTCGAGACGCTGCGCGACGAGCTGGCCGGGCTGACGGGGTTGCCGGTCCCGCGGCCGGCCGCCCAGGGTCGAGCCCCTGCCGCCCGAGCTGACCGCGCGCCAGGCGCAGACCCAGGCCCTGGTGGATCGCCTCGCAGATCCGGCCGTGGTCGGGCCCGATCCGGCGGGCCGGACGCCCGAGCAATCCGCACGCTGGCTGCTCGCCCAGCTCCTCGGCTGGCATCGCCGCGAGGACAAGTCGATGTGGTGGGAGTTCCACCGGCTGATGGATCTCAACCCGGAGCAACTGGTCGACGAGAATGAACCCGTCGGCATGCTGGAGCCGATGGGTGCCATCGGTCCGGCCGGTCGAGGCAGGCAGGTCTGGCGCTACGCCTTCCCACCCCAGGAATACGACCTGGGGCGTATCGGCGGCCGGCTCTTCGATCCGGCCAAGAAGCAGGCCGACCCGGATGCGTCGCCGTTCGACTGGGCGATCGGCGACCTGATCGCGGTCGATCCCGCGGCCTGGACGCTCGACATCCGGCGCTCCCCCGACGCAGCGCACCCGCGGGCGGTGGTCGCCCTGCCGTGGGTCCCCACGCCGGAGCACCAGGCCCGGTTGTTCGAGATGGGCGAATGGGTGGCCGAGCACGGCTTCGACGCGCCGGGTTCCCACCACGCGGCCTTCGACCTGTTGTTGCGGCGCCCACCCAGCCTGGGCTTGATGAACGGCAGCGAACTCCGGCTGCCCGACGAGGAGGGCCTCCACGCGGCCCGGCGCCTCGCGGTCACGCTCGACCGAACGGTCCTCGCCATCCAGGGCCCGCCGGGATCCGGCAAGACCTACAGCGGCGCCCGGATGATCGCCACGCTGCTGCGGGCCGGCAAGCGCGTGGGGATCACGAGCAACAGCCACAAGGTCATCGGGAACCTGCTGGCCAAGGCGCTCGAGGCCGCCGAGGCCGAGGGTATCGCCGTCAGCGCGGTGCAACGCGGCGAGGCCGGGGTGGTCCTCGATCATCCGCTGGTGACTCGCGCCGACAATCCGGGCCAGGCCGCCGACCGCCTCGCCGATCGACGGGCCAACCTCGCCGCCGGGACATCGTGGCTGTGGACATCCCCCAAGCTCCGGGACGCGGTCGACGTCCTGTTCGTCGACGAGGCCGGCCAGATCTCGCTCGCCAACGTCCTGGCGATGAGCGGCGCCGCCGGCAGCCTGGTCCTGCTTGGCGACCCCCAGCAGCTCGACCAGCCCCTCCGCGGCTCGCACCCGCCCGGCGCCGATCGGTCGGCGCTCGCCCACGTCCTCGGCGATGCGGCGACGATGCCCGCAGAGCAGGGCCTGTTCCTGGAAACGACGTGGCGACTCCACCCACGGCTGTGCGCCTACACGTCGGAAGTCTTCTACGACGATCGGCTCGAGCCGGAGCCGCATCTCACCGGTCAGCGACTTCGGTCCGGCCTCGACTGGATCGGACGGCGTGGGGCCGCGGCTCCTGGCGGTCGAGACGGCCGGCGCCGACAACGAATCGCCGGACGAGGCGGATGCGGTTGCGCGCCTTGCCAGATCGCTCGTCGAGGCCGGCGCGTCGTGGGACGACCACGCGGGCATCAATCGGCGGATCGGCTGGCAGGACGTCCTGATCGTCGCCCCCTACAACGCCCAGGTCGGGGCAATCAGGCGACGCCTGCCGCCCGAGGCCCGGGTCGGCACCGTGGACAAGTTCCAGGGCCAGGAGGCGCCGCTCAGCATCTACTCGCTGACGACCTCGAGCCCGGAGCTTGCGCCGCGCGGCATGGACTTCCTGTACAGCCGGCACCGGCTGAACGTGGCCACGTCGCGGGCGCGCTGTGTCGCGCTGGTCGTCGCCTCCCCTGCCCTGCTCCGCGTGCGCGCCCGGACCCCCGAGCAGATGCGCCTGGCCAACGCCTTCTGCCGGTTCGCGGAGCTTGCCCGATCCTGAGACCGGGCAGCGGCGTCAGGCCAGCAGCTCGCTCCGGACCCACGCCGCCAGCACGGCGGCGCAGTCCTCGACCTCGCGGAGCGAGACGTGCTCGTCCGCGCTGTGGGCCACCCGCACGTCGCCGGGACCAAAGATCACGCATGGCGTGCCGCCCACGTTCACGAACAGCCGCATGTCGGCGCCGTACGGCGCCCCGAGCAGGGCCGGCCGCCGGCCCGTGACCGCTTCGGTGACCCGCGCCAGGCCGACCGGCAGCGGATGGTCCGCCGCGACCCGAGCCGAACCGAATCGAGCGCCGGTGATCTCGACTTCGACCGGATGGTCGCGCAGGAACTCGTCGTTCGCACACGCCTCGGCGACGCAGGCGCGCAGCTCGGCCTCGGCCTCGGCATCGGACTGGCCGAGCCGGACGCCGTAGCGACCGTCGGCCACGACCCGGTCGAGCACCGTCGATGCCCATTCACCGCCGCGCACGATCCCGATCATCGTCGGGTACGGCATGCCCAGCGCGGTCATGATCGTGTCGGTCTCGGCCTGGTTCCGGCGCGTCTCGTCCGCCTCGAGCGCCTGGGCGATCACCCACAGCTTGTCGAGCGCGGAGACGCCCTCGCGACGTCGCGACGCATGGGCGGCGCGGCCCGGAACGGTCAGCCGGAACGTGATCGCCCCGGCGTGGGCGATGACGATGTCGAGCCCCGATGGCTCGGCGATGACCGCGAGATCGCCGGTGGCCCCGGCGCGGATTGCCGCCAGGGTGCCCTGCCCGCCGTCCTCCTCGGATGGCACCAGCACGACGAGGAGCTCGCCACCGAGGCGCTCGAGGTCGCCTCCGTCGCGCAGCCCGCGGACCGCCGCCAGGATCGCGGCGACACCGCCCTTCATATCGCACGCACCACGGCCGTAGACCTCGGCACCGCGGATCTCGGCAGCCCACGGGTCCATCGCCCAGGTGGCCCGGTCGCCGGCCGGCACGACGTCGAGATGGCCGGACAGGATGAGCCGACGTCCGCCGCCGGCCCGTCCGGCTCGCCGCCCGGCCCGGCCGATCACGACCGGGAGCGACGAGCGCGGCATCTCCTGGCCGGGCCAGGCCGGATCGGCCCGGATCGCATCAGGGTCGGCGGCGATCTCGTCGACCGCCAGGCCGGCGTCACGCAGCGCCGTCGCCGCCCAGGCGGCGACGGCCTCCTCGGATCCGGTGACGCTCGGAATCCGGATCAGGTCGCGCAGGTCGTCGGCCAGCCGCTCGCGATCGATCACCTGCGCCGTGGCCCGCGGGCCGGTCGCCCCCGGATCAGCCACGCAGGATCGGCCGGGTCATGCAGGTCGGCCCGCCGGATCCGTTGATCCCGATCTCCGTGGCGGAGTACGTCCGGACCTCGCAGCCCGCCGCGACAAGCGCCGCATGGGTCCGTGGATTGCCTTCGGCCATGACCACGACGCGGGGCCGGACGGCCAGCACGTTGCAGCCGAGCGTCGGGAATTCCTCGTCGGGAACCTCCACCAGGCGGATCTCCAGCTCCCGGAGGAGCCGCCACAGCGCGACCGGCAGGAGCGGCAGGTAGACCACCGCCAGGTCGTCGGCGACGGGCGAGATCACCGACATGAGGTGGATCAGTTCGGCGGGGCCCTTCCAGTACGGGACGTCGAAGATGCGGACGTCGCCACCCACCAGCGCGGCGAGCTGACGCGCGCCGGCGTCGTTCGTCCGCAACGTCCGGCCGATGCAGAAGAGGTCGGGCCGCAGCCAGAACGTGTCGCCGCCCTCGACGGTCCCGGGCGCCTCGATCCGGCCGGCCGTCGGGATCCCCCGGCCGAGCGTCCAGGCCTCGAGCACGCCCGGTTCGCCCGCCCGGTTCGGCTTGCCGGGCCGGAGCGGGATCGCGCCGCGATCGGTCACCAGCAGCGGGTCGAACGTGTACACGAGGTCCGGGCTGTCGAGCTCGGTCTCGAGCCTGTGCACCCGCGTGCCGAGGCCGGCGAGGACGGCCACGAAGGCATCGTGCTCGCGGCGGGCGAGCTCCAGGTTCGACCGGATGGAGGAAGCCATGGGCCGGATCGTCGAAGGCGGCGCCAAAGGCCGGCCCGGGCCGCTTGACCAGGACGTCGAGCAGCGGGGCGGACAGGCTCTGGGCGCCGAAGCGCCGCGTCGGGGTGGTCATCGCGCGAAGGATACCGGCCGTGGTGTTTGGCGACGCGGGCAGCGGACGTCGGTCCGGGCAGCTCGGGGCGATTCGTCCGTCCGGCGAACCCGGCTCGAGGGTGTAGGATCGCGGCCATGCCCATTTCCGATCCGGTCGACCGGCCGCTGACCGCCCGCGACCCACGGCTCGCGCCGTGGCGCGCGTTTCTGCTCGCCCATGCCCGCGTATCCCGACGTCTCGACGAGGAGCTGCGCCTCGAGCACGACCTGTCGATCGCCGAATACGACACGCTCCTGACCCTGGCCCTCGCCCCGGGCCGCCGCATGCGGATGGGGCCGCTGGCCGAGCGGGTGATCCTGAGCAAGAGCGGCGTCACCCGACTCGTCGATCGGCTCGTGAGCGACCAGCTCGTCGAACGGAGTGCCTGTCTCGCCGACGCCCGCGGGGCCGAAGCCGTCCTGACCGACCGAGGCCTGGCCCGGCTGCGGCAGGCCTCGCCGACGCACCTGCGCGGCATCAGCGAGCACTTCCTGTCGATCCTGGACACGGCCGACCTCGACGTCATCGAGCGATCGATGACCGCCGTCGCCCGGCAGGCCGGCACCGACGCCGACGATGCCCTGCGAGCAATGGACGCCGCCGATCCGGCGGGTCTCGACGGCCGCTGACGGACCGTGCCCGGCCGACTCCGGGTCGGAACGAGCGGCTTTGCCTACGCCGGCTGGACGCCTCGCTTCTACCCGACTGACCTGTCCCCGGCTCGCCGACTCGAGTTCTATGCCTCGCGGCTGACGGGGGTCGAGCTCAACAACACCTTCTACCGGCAGCCGTCGCCGGCAGCCGTGGCGGCCTGGCTGGCGGCCACGCCGGACGACTTCCGGTTCTCGGTCAAGGCCCAGCGCGGTGGCTCGTTCCGGGCCCTCCAGACCGATCCGGCCGGGAGCGTACCGTGGTTGACGGGGCCGTATCGAGCGTTCGGCGCGCGTCTCGGCACCGTCCTGTTCCGCGTCCCCGAGGGCGTCGGGCGCGACGATGCTCGACTCGCCGCCCTGCTCGACGCCTGGCCGCGCGACCTGCCCCTGACGATGGAGTTCCAGGACACGTCGTGGCACGTCGACGAGACCTTCGCGACGCTGGCGCGGGCCGGGGCGGCGTTGTGCACGACCGAGCTGCCCGACGATGCCGAGCCCCCGACGATCCGCCGCACCGGGCCCTTCCTGTACCTCCGGCTGCGGCGGCACGACTACGCGGCGGCCGAGCTCGCCGCCTGGGCCGACCGACTCGAGCCGTTCCTGGCT
The DNA here is from genome assembly GCA_963806175.1 of uncultured Chloroflexia bacterium. Lineage (GTDB taxonomy): Bacteria > Chloroflexota > Limnocylindria > Limnocylindrales > CSP1-4 > SPCO01. The sequence goes on along the minus strand of CAWDXA010000011.1, from coordinate 340,784 downwards.
GCCGGCGACGACGCCTTCGTCTTCTTCCGCCACGACGAGGTCGGGCGCGGACCGGAACTGGCCCGGGTGCTGGCCGACGCGGTCGGCGCGCGCATCGCCTGACCGGGGCCGCTCAGCCGCGCGAATCCTCGGCCGGTCCGAACACGACCAGGATCTGGAGCCGCTCGGTGATGTCGTGAAACCGATGCGGGACGCCGGCCGCGACGAACACGAGCGACCCGGCCCGCACCTCCCGGTGCTCGTCACCGACCGTGATCCGGGCCCGACCCGAGATCACGTGGTACAGCTCGTCCTCGCCGTGCGGCGATTGCGGGTCCGCGGCTCCCGCCTCCAGGACGTACAGCCCGGCGGACAGATCCGGTACCCGGAGGAACTCGCGGTAGCGCTGACCGGCCGTCGTGCGGTCGGCGTCGATCGTGGCCAGGTCCCAGGCATCCATGTTGCTCCCTTCGTGCGGTGGCCCCGATCCTACGGTGCCGGGTACGGCATCGGACGGCCGCATCCGGCACTCGCGGTAGCATCGGGCGATGCGCAGCCGCCAGGCCCGCCCCACCCGTCACGCGCCGCGACGACTCCTGGTGGGCGCCGCCGTCCTGCTCGCCGCGTGCGGGCAGGCTTCGGCATCAATCCCGCCGCCCGCCACGGCAGCGCCGACGGCTCCGGCCAGCACCACGAGCCCGGCGCCTGCCGGCCCGTCGACGGCCGGTGCCGGCGCGCCGAGCGGTCCGCTCCCGAGGCTCGAGGCCAGGGTCGTCGCGGACGGCCTGACCGGGCCCGTCGACGTCGCCGACCCGGGTGACGGGAGCGGTCGCCGCTTCGTCGTCGAGCAGTCCGGCCGGATCCGGATCGTCGACCGGGCGGGGCTGCGCGACCGCCCGTTCCTCGACATCGGCGGCGAGGTCAGGAGCGGCGGAGAGCAAGGGCTGCTGGGACTCGCCTTCCATCCGGGCTTTCCGACCGACCCGCGGTTCTTCGTCGACTACACCGACCTCAACGGCAACACGGTGGTCTCCGAGTTCCGCGTGGACGCGACCGACCCGGATCTCGCCGACCCGGGCTCGGAGCGCCAGCTCCTCCACGTCGACCAGCCCTATCCCAACCACAACGGTGGCGCGGTCGCGTTCGGTGCCGACGGCAGGCTCTACATCGGGATGGGCGACGGCGGCTCGGGCGGCGATCCGCACGGCAACGGCCAGCGGGCCGACACGCTGCTGGGCAAGATCCTGCGCATCGACGTGAACGGCCCACCCGCGGGCACCGACAAGCCGTACGGCATCCCGGCCGACAACCCGTTCGTCAACGTGGCCGGCGCGTCGCCGGAGATCTGGCTGACCGGGCTGCGCAACCCATGGCGGTTTCGGTTCGATCCGGCCACCGGCGACCTGTGGATCGGCGACGTCGGACAGGGGGCGTGGGAGGAGATCGATGTCGCCCCGGCCGGGACCGGAGGGCTGAACTTCGGCTGGAACCGGATGGAGGGCTTCCACTGCTACGCGCCGAGCGAGGGGTGCGACCAGGCCGGGCTGACCATGCCGGTCGCGGAATACGGCCACGACCTCGGCTGCGCGGTCATCGGCGGCGTCGTCGTTCGCGATCGCGGCCAGCCGGCACTCGACGGACGCTACCTGTTCTCGGATTCGTGCTCGAGCCGTCTATGGCTGCTCGATCCGACCGGGGTCGGCCGCCGTGAGCCCGAGGTTGCCGGTCAGACGGATGGGTCGATCAGCTCGATCAACGAAGCCGACGACGGGACGATCCTCGCGACCGATCTCCAGGGGGGCCGGCTGCTCGCGATCACAGCCGTGGCTCCCTGATCCGTCAGGCGAGGGCGACGACCGAGACTTCGTCCCGGGAATGGTCGGCCGCCAGCATGAACGCGGCCCGGCGCCAGTCCGCGATTCGACCGTCGCCGACGATCGATTCGATCGGCGTCAGGTCGACGATCGTCGCCGGGTCGGCGGCCTCGAGCCGGTGGGCGGGCGCCCCGGGCGGGCAATGGTAGACGTCACCGACGGACACGATCTCGACGTCGTGCTCGTACTCGATGACCAGCTGGCCCCTCGTGACGAGCCCCCAATGTGGCGCGTCGCACCAGTCCGCGGTATAGCCACTGGCCGGCCCGAAGTGCGCCGTGGTCATGGCGTACGGCGGCATGGACGACGTTCGGGCATCGATCACGCCGGCCGGCAGGGTGGCGCGCGTGGACACCGGCACGACGACCGGCGCGGCCCCGCCGGTCGCTTCCGGCCCGAGGATCTCGAAGCCATGCTCGGCGAGGAGCGGGTCGGTGATCTCGATCGCGGGGTCGACCGGCTGGAACCCGGCCAGTCGCGATCCGCCCGCGGCCAGCAGGCGATGCTCGGGGAGACCGGCTGGCACGTGCAGCGCGCTGCCGGCGGAGATCCGCAGCGACCGACCGTCCGCCTCGTACGTGAGCTGACCGTCGATCACGAGGGCCCAGACGGCCTGCCGGGACGGCTCCTCGAGGGAGGTGCCGGACGAACCGGCTTCGGGGATCTCCGCCAGGACGAAGGCGATCGAACCGAGCATCGCATAGCGGACGACGAGGCCGCCTTGTCGGAGCGCCCGAAGATCGGGCAGGGCGACGTGCATAGAACGGAGTACCTCACGTCCGACCTGGATGCCCGACCTGCTCGGCGGCTCGGGCTGGCAGTATAGCCGCGAGGCCGTCCTGCGATGCCGATGCGATGGCGCCCGCCGGCCGACCGTACCGAACGCAATGCGGCGCGTGGTCCAGTAGCGCGGCTCGTGGTCCGTCATGATCCGTTCGCGGACACGATTCACGTCCGTTGGATGAGGGTGAGCGGCCAGTGGCGCAGGCGAGCAGGATGGAGCCGACCCCCGTGCGTCGGGCGGCGCGCGACCTGGTCGACGCCATGCCGCAGCTGGCCTGGGCCACCGACCTGGAGGGCCGGCTCCTCGAGGCCAACCGCCGCTGGACGGAGTACGTCGGGAGGCCACCGCAGACGGCGCTCCCGCTGCGGCAGGCCCTTGACGTCCATCCCGACGACGCCCAGGGCTTCGATCAGCGCTGGGCGGCGGTCCTGTCGAGCGGCGAAACCTTCGAGCGATCCGCTCGCCTCCGCCGACACGACGGGGTGTTTCGCTGGTTCCTGGTGCTCGTCGTCCCGCAACGCGACGAGGCCGGAGGCCTCCGCCGCTGGGTGGGCACGGCCACCGATATCGACGACTTGCAGCGAGCGTACCGCGCCGCGGACCGGCTCCGCCTGATCCTGGATTCGGTCGTCGAGGCGATCATCGTCTTCGACCCGGTCACCTTCCGGATCGAAGAGGTCAACCGCGGGGCCCTGGTGCTCCTCGGACGTTCCCGCGAGCAGCTCGCGGGCCTGACGATGGACGCCGTGCTGCGCGAGGCCGACGTGGAGCGCCTGGCCGCCGTGGTGGCGACGTGGACGACCGGCCACCCGGAGGCGACGACCGCGATGCTCGAGTACCGGCCGGCGACGGGCCGGCCGGTCGCGATGGAAGTCGTTCTCCAGTCGGTCGAGCTGCCGGATGGGACACGGACGATCGTCGCGATCGCCCGGGACATCCGCGACCGGATCGAGGCCCAGGTCAGACTCCAACGACTGGCCGAGGCCGAGCACGCCCGGGCCGCCGAGCTCAACGCGGTGATCCGCGCGATGGGCGAGGCGGTGGTCGTGTGCACGATCGATGGAGCGATCACGCTGAGCAACCCCGCCGTCGACGCGCTGTTCCCCGGCCTCGAGGCGAGGACCTATGACGACATCGTGGGACAGCTCACCGATCCGGACGGGATGGCGCCACAGCTTCGCGAGGCGGGTGGACCGATCGAGCTGCGGACGGCGAACGAACCCGAGCGCTGGATCGAGCTGTCGACCTATCCGGTCGCGAGCGGCTCCAGCCTCGCGCCGGCGGCCGAGGAGACGATCGTCATGATGCGTGACGTGACCCAGGCTCGCCGGCTCGAGGCCGTCCGCCAGACGTTCATCGGCGTGCTGTCGCACGAGCTGCGCACGCCGGTCACGACCATCTTCGGCGGCGCCAAGCTCCTCGCCCGGCCGAACTCCAACCTCGATCCCGAGACCAGGCTCGAGATCTTCCGCGACATCCACGAGGAGGCGGAGCGGCTGCAGCGGCTGGTCGAAGACGTCGTCGCGCTCAACCGCTTCGGCGAGGATGCCGGGGACATCGGCTGGGAGCCCGTCCTGATCCAGCGCCTCCTGCCCCGGGTCGTGCATTCCGAGGACGGCCGCTGGCCCGGTGTCACCTTCGCCCTGGACGTCGAGACGGGTCTGCCGACGGTTGGCGCGGACTCGACGTACGTGGAGCAGGTCATCGGAAACCTCCTGTCCAATGCTGCGAAGTACGGGGGGATCGGCTCGACGGTCACAGTCAAGGCGGAGGCGCGGAGCGCGGGAGGTGGTCGTTCGCGTGCTGGACGATGGTCCGGGCTTCCCGGTCGAGGAGACGGACCGGCTCTTCGAGCTCTTCTATCGATCGCCCGGCACGGCCACGATCGCCGGCGGCGCGGGGATCGGGCTGTTCGTCTGCGCGCGCCTCATCCGGGCCATGGGTGGGCGAATCTGGGCCCGGCCGCGCGAGGGCGGCGGTGCGGAATTCGGGTTCGCCCTGCCCGAGCTGGACGAGTAGCGGCGGCCGCCGCCCGGACGCGACCGTCGGGCTCGTGCGGCGCGGATCAATGCAGCGCGGCGAGCAACAGCGCAACCGCGAAGGCCATGATGGCCATCCCGTACTGCAAGACGTCCATGGCTCGGTCGGCCCGGCCGGCCGGTCGGGCTTCGTCAACTCCCGCCACCTGGCGCGAGGGGATCCGTGGTCGCAGCATCGATGGGTGGACCTCCAGGCCGACCAACGCGGTCGATAGCGCTGCAAGATTCGTCGGCACGACATCCCGGGCGCGCGTGCACCCCATGGGCCTCCGCATCGCAGATGGATTGCAGCCCCACCACTGACAGCATCTTGTTAGGCCGGCGCTCGGGGGCGTTATCGCGGCCGTGTCCCGCCGGTCCGAGATTGGCGGTCGTCCCGGCTTCGGGATGACCTGTCAGGAGGAAACGACCGTGAGTGTCATTGCCTGGATCGTGCTCGGTGCCATCGCCGGCTACCTCGCCGGGTTCCTGGTCAGGGGCGACGAAGGTCTCGGTGTCCTCGGCCACATCGTCCTCGGGATCGTCGGCGCCCTGGTCGGCGGCTGGCTGGCCGCCGCGCTGTTCAACAGCCATCCGATCGACGGCCCGCTCGACGTGAGCTCGATCGTCGTCGCGACCATCGGCGCGATCATCGTGGTGGTCGTGGTCGGGATGTTCACCGGCCGACGCACGGGTCGCGGGACCATCTGAGGCACCCGGGCTCGACCTGCCCTGGCCGGTGAATGGCGCCGTTAGGTAGTTGCAAGGTGCCGATGGCTCGTCGTTAGCGGGACGAACGGACCCGCCGCGTAGCGTCAACGGGGTCGAGTCGAGCACACAGGCGAGGGGAGCGACTCGACCGCAACATCGAATCTATCGTCCGGAAGCGCTTGTGACGGGGCGTCCCCTCCGGACCTGATCGGACGACCCGGGCCCCCTCCCCGGGTCGTCCGTCGCGTTTCGGGCCGTCGACGGTCCATCAGCGGGCCGATGGCGGAGCCAAGGAGGTCGGAATGACAACCACGCAGGACGTGACGCGCCGGTCGGTGGGCGACGCGGATCGAGGCATCCGACAGCGGGTCGCCGTGATGGGTGATGCGGTGTCGACGGCCGCGGGGAGCGCCGCGACCGCGGCGAGCGATGCGGTTTCGCAGCTGCCCGCGATGGCGGCGAGCGCCCGGACGGTGCTTGTCGAGACCAACCGGCAGATCCGCACGAGCAGCGATGAGATCCTGATCGTCGGGAGCGCGCTCTCGTTCGGGTTCGCGCTGGGCCTGCTGTTCGGCGGCGCGAATCGGTTGCTGGTCGGCGCAGCCATGCTGCCGGCGGCCAGCATGGGCCTGTCGATCCTCGAGCGGGCCAACCAGGACTGGCTCGAGCGGAGCCGCCGCCCGACGACGTGATGAGCGCCGCGGCCGTGCTGAACCTGAGGCCGGCGAGTCGAGCCGAGGCGCGCGAGTCGGGCCGCTCGGCCTGTCGGCGTGGGTCCGCGTGACAGGGCCCGGTTCCTGGCATGGTGACCTCGTGTGAGCGGGCCATCGCTCGGCGTCGTTTCGCGGAACGTACGGAACCAGCTCGAACGGGCACGTCAATAGGCGCGCCTCGGCGCGTGTCAGCCGTCTGTCGCGGGCCTACAGTGCGAGCGGGTCAGCCTTCTCGGGGTCGATGCCGAGCTCGCGGATGGCCCTTGTCGCCTTCGCGTTGGTCAGGGCGCCACAGCGCGCCAGCGACACCATGGTCGCCGCCGCGATGTGGGCCGGATCGATCTCGAACAGGGCGCGCAGGTTCTCGCGGGTGTCGCTCCGCCCGAATCCGTCCGTGCCGAGCGCCAGGTAATGCGGCGGCAGCCAGCGCGCGACCATGTCGGGCAGGGTCTTCATCCAGTCGGTGGCAGCCACGATGGGACCGCCGTCGTGTGGCAGCACCTGGCTGACGTACGGCACCCGCGGCGCGGCATCCGGATGCAGCCGGTTCCAGCGCTCCACCTCGAGGGCATCGCGCCGGAGCAGCGGGAACGACGGCGCGCTGTAGACCTCCGCCGCGACCCCGAACTTGTCGGCCAGCAGGTCGCGCGCGGCCAGCACCTGCTGGAGGATGGAACCCGATCCGACCAGCCTGGCGGGATGCGCATCGTGGCCGATCCGGGGCGCCTCGGCGAACCGGTAGATCCCGCGGAGGAGCCCGTCGGCGATCCCGTCCGGCCGGGGCGCCTGGGCGTAGTTCTCGTTATAGATCGTGACGTAGTAGAAGACGTCCTCGCCGAGCGACCCGTCGGGTCGCTTTGTGTACATCCGCTCGATCCCGTCGCGGACGATGGCGGCGAGCTCGTAGGCGAACGCCGGGTCGTACGCCCGCAGGTTCGGGATCGTGGACGCCAGGATCTGGGTCTGGCCGTCGTCGTGCTGGAGCCCTTCACCGGTCAGCGTGGTCCGCCCGGCGGTCGCGCCCATCAGGAAGCCGCGGCCCCGGGCGTCGCCGAACGCCCACATCTGGTCGCCGGTCCGCTGGAAGCCGAACATCGAGTAGAAGATGTAGAACGGGATGGTCGCCAGCCCGTGCGTCGCGTAGGACGTCGCCGCGGCCTGGAAGCTGGCCATGGAACCCGCCTCGGTGATCCCCTCCTCGAGGACCTGGCCGTCCACCGCCTCGCGGTACGACAGGATCAGGTCCGAGTCGACCGGCTCGTAGCGCTGACCCAGGGCGGCATAGATGCCGACCTCCTTGAACAACGGGTCCATGCCGAACGTGCGGGCCTCGTCCGGGATGATCGGGACGATCCGCGGCCCGAGTTGCGGGTCGCGGATCAGATTCCGCAGGATCCGGGCGAAGACCATCGTGGTCGAGACCGGCGTGGCGCTCCCGGCATCGAACTCCGCGTCGACCTCGGGCGCCGGGGCCGGCAGCGCGGCGGCCCGGACGACGCGCTTCGGCAATGGGCCACCAAGGGCGGCCCGCCGCTCGCGCAGGTATTGCGCCTCCTCGGAATCAGGCCCCGGGTGGTAGTACGGGGCGTCCTTGAGCGTCGCGTCCGGGATCGGCAGCTCGAGCCGGTCGCGGAAGATGCGCAGCTCCGCCTCGTTGAGCTTCTTGGCCTGGTGCGTGATGTTGCGGGCCTCGACGCCGGGTCCCAGGGTCCAGCCCTTGACCGTCTTGGCCAGGATCACGGTCGGCGCACCGCTGTGCTCGGTGGCCGCCTTGTACGCCGCATAGACCTTGCGATAGTCGTGCCCGCCGCGGCGGAGCTTGGACAGGTCGTCGTCGGACAGGTGCTCGACCATCCTGCGCAGGCGAGGGTCCGGACCGAAGAAGTGCTCGCGGATGTACGCCCCGCCGGCGACCGAGAACTTCTGGAACTCCCCGTCGAGCGTGTCGTTCATCTTCTGGACGAGGACGCCGTCCACGTCCCGGGCGAGCAGGTCGTCCCATTCGCGGCCCCAGATGACCTTGATGACGTGCCAGCCGGCGCCGCGGAATGCGGCCTCGAGCTCCTGGATGATCTTGCCGTTGCCGCGGACCGGCCCGTCGAGGCGCTGCAGGTTGCAATTGACGACAAAGGTCAGGTTGTCGAGCCCTTCGCGTGCCGCGACGTGCAGCGCGCCGAGCGATTCCGGCTCATCCGTCTCGCCGTCGCCGAGGAACGCCCAGACGCGGGAGCCTGAGGTATCGAGCAGGCCGCGATTCGCGAGGTAGCGGTTGTAGCGGGCCTGGTACACGGCGCTGATCGGGCCGAGGCCCATCGAGACCGTCGGGAACTCCCAGAACTCGGGCATCAGTCGGGGGTGCGGGTACGAGCTCAGGCCCTGGCCGGGCACCGTCTCACGCCGAAAGTGGTCGAGCTGGTCCTCGGTCAGGCGGCCTTCGAGGAACGCCCGGGCGTAGATGCCGGGAGCGGCGTGGCCCTGGTAGAAGACCTGATCGCCGCTCCCCTCGCCATCCTTGCCCCGGAAGAAGTGATTGAAGCCGACCTCGTACAGGCTCGCGGCCGACGCGTAGGTGGCGAGGTGGCCGCCGATCCCGGTGAACCGGTTGTTGGCGCGCAGGACCATCGCCACGGCGTTCCAGCGGATCAGCCGGCGGATCCGGCGCTCCATCTCCTCGTCGCCGGGGAAGTAGGGCTCCTGCTCTGGGCTGATCGTGTTGATGTAGCGCGTCTGGGTCAGCGGCGGCAGCCCGATCTGGAGCTGGCGTGCGCGCTTGAGGAGCTTGTAGATGAGGAAGCGGGCCCGGCTCTCCCCCTCCTGGGCGACCACCTGGTCGAGCGAGGCGAGCCAATCGTCGGTCTCGGAGGGATCGATGTCCGGAAGCTGGTGCTTGAATTCGTCGAAGTACATGGGTTCCCAAGGGTAGCCCATCTCGCTCGGGACGGGACGTTGCGAGCGGGTCGCGGCGGCCACGGCGGCCGGGGGCAACCACGCAGGCGGCCATCGTTCCGTGGGCGGGCGGCGGGCGCGTGCAATGCGACTGCAACACACATTGCAGTCCGGGCCACCACGTCCGGCAGGCGTCACCGCCCATGCTGGCGCCCGCTTGATCAGGTCAGTCGGTCGACGACGCGCCGGATCGACCCGTGAGGAGGACACCGCGTGACGGCAGTCGCAGCGTGGAGCACCATGACAGCCCACAAGGAGGTGAGCGTGAGCACCCAGCCCCTCGTGCTCGTTGCCGACGACGAGCCTCGCATCACCAAGCTCGTTTCGATCGCACTCGGCGAAGAGGGGTTCCGGGTCGTCACCGCGACGAGCGGCGAGGAGGCCCTGGCCAAGGCCGAGGAGGTCAGGCCGGACATCGTCCTGCTCGACATCGTCATGCCGGACCTCGACGGGATCGAGGTCATGCGCCAGCTTCGGGAGCGCCGTCCGGTGGCGGTGATCCTGCTGACCGCCAAGGGATCGACCGCCGACAAGGCCAAGGGCCTCGACCTCGGCGCCGACGACTACATCGCCAAGCCGTTCCACCCGGACGAGCTGGCCGCCCGTGTCCGAGCCGTCCTGCGGCGCTCCTCCGGTGCCCAGCCCGGGTCGGGGATCCTCAAGTTCGACGACGTCGAGATCGACCTCGAGCGCCGCATGGTGACCCGCGGCGGCGACCTCGTCCAGCTGTCGCGAACCGAGTGGCTGCTCCTCCAGCACCTCGCCGCCAACGCCGGCAAGGTCGTCCTGCATACGGAGCTCCTCACCAAGGTCTGGGGCCCGGAGTACCGCGACGACCTCCAGTACCTGCGGGTCTGGGTCTCCCGCGTTCGACGGAAGCTGGGCTCCGAACCCGGCGAGCCGGGCCGGATCAAGACGTTCCAGGGCATCGGCTACCTGCTCGACGTGGAACCGCCGAGACCGGTCGAGACGACGCCCGCCGAGGAGCCTGCCGACGAGCGCTCGGCGCTGATCGGGTAACGCGCGGCCGGGCGCGGGCGGCAGCGCGGCCCGCGCGGCGGCGCGGCCCGGCGCGGCCCCGCGGCCGCACATGGGTCCTCGGCCCGATGCACCTCGGATGCATCGGGCCAGCATCGCGGGGGAAGAAGCCGGCACCGCCGGGGTAACAGGCTCGATGCCGCGGTCGGTGTCGGCGGGACACGAGCGCCGGCCGCAGCCTGATGCATCCGAGTTGCATCAACGCCGGAGGGTACATCCGGCCCGGGCGACCGCCGCCCTGCGGTACGCTCGCGGCGTGCATGGCTACGACCCCACGACGGCGCTGATCGTCGTCGACGTCCAGAACGATTTCGCCGATCCCGGCGGGAGCCTGTCCGTCGCCGGCGGCGATCGGATCGTGGACACCGTCAACCACGAGATCGCCTTGGCCGACGCAGGAGGTGCCCTCGTCGTCGCCACGCAGGACTGGCATCCCGAGCACACGCCCCATTTCGCCCGTGACGGCGGCATCTGGCCAATGCACTGCGTCGCGGGGACCTGGGGCGCGGCCCTGTACCCGACCCTCGCCCTGCCGGACGATGCGCCTCGGATCCGCAAGGGCGCCAACGGTGAGGACGGCTATTCGGGGTTCACGATGCGTGATCCGGTCAGCGGCACCACGGTCCCCACCGAGCTCGAGGACCTGCTCCGCGCCCGCGGCATCGATTCGGTTGTCGTGGTCGGATTGGCGACCGACTACTGCGTCAAGGCCACGGCCCTCGACGCGCTCCGGCTCGGGTTCCGGACGACCGTCCCGATCGACGCGATCGCGGCGGTCGACCTGGAGCCGGGCGACGGCGATCGAGCGCTCGCCGAGCTGGAGGAAGCCGGCGCCGCGCTCGAGCGATCGGTCGCCTGATGGGACGCGTCCTTCGCGTCGGTCTCGCCGGGCTGGCAGCGGCGTGGGTCGCCGAGCTCGTGCTGGCCGATCGGGCGCACGGCGCTCCACCTCCACCAATCCGGACGTCGGTCGTCGTCCACGCACCGATCGAACGCGTGTGGGATGTCCTCGCCGACCTCGAGGGCCAGCCTCGCTGGATGCGCGACCTGAAGGCCGTACGGATCGAGGGGCAGGGCCCGATCGGGGTCGGGACCCGGGCGGAGGGCGACGTGCGCATCCTCGGGCTGTCGGTCGTCGACCCGATCACGATCACCGCCTTCGAGCCGCCTCGCCGGTTCGCCATCCGGCACGAGGGGCGGTTCAGCGGCGACGGCGACATCCGGCTCGATCCGGGCGACACTGGCACAACGATCGTCCGCTGGTCCGAGACGCTCGCGCCACCAAGCTTCCCGCAGCTTGCCGGTCGGTGCCTCGCGCCGGTCCTTCGGCGGGTCTTCCAGGCCGACCTCGATCGCCTTCGCGACCTCGTCGAGACCCGTCCGGGCGCGGGTTGAGGCAGACCATGGAGATCCATCTCGTCGACGCCACGTACGAGCTGTTCCGGGCGCATTTCGCACCGCGGCCGGCGGTCCTGGGGCGGGATGGGATCGTCCTGTCGGGCGTGTCGGGCCTCGTCGAGCAGCTCCTGTACCTCCTGCGGGAGGAGGGCGCGACCCACGTCGGCTGCGCCACGGACCGGGTCATCGAGTCGTTCCGCAACGAGCTCTTCGCCGGCTACAAGTCCTCGGCCGGGATGCCGCCGGAACTCCTCGCCCAGTTCCCGATCGCCGAAGCGGCCGTGGAGGCGCTCGGCATCGCGCTCTGGCCGATGGTCGAGTTCGAGGCGGACGACGCCATCGCCGCCGCGGCCGTCCGCTTTGCCGCCGACGAGCGGGTCGAGCGGATCCTCGTCTGCACGCCGGACAAGGACATGGCCCAGCTCGTCGAAGACGCCCGAATCGTCCTGTGGGACCGGCGTCGCGGCCTGGTCTACGACGACGCGGGCGTCCGGGCGAAATGGGGCGTGGCTCCGGGCTCGATCCCGGACTACCTCGCGGTCGTCGGCGACTCGTCGGACGGCTATCCCGGGCTCCCCGGCTGGGGCGCCAAGTCCGCGGCCGCGGTCCTGCTCCGCTACACCCACCTCGAGGAGGTGCCGCCGCACGCGTCGGCCTGGGAGGTCCCCGGCCTGGGCGGAAGCCGGGCCGTCTCGCTGGCGGCCGCCCTCCGGGAGCACTGGGCCGAGGCGATGCTGTATCGCGACCTGGCCCGCCTCAGGACCGCCGATGACGGTGTCCAGATCCGCCAGCACGACCCGGACGAACTCCGCTGGGACGGCGCCCCGCGGCCGGACTGGGAAGCATTCTGCGAGGAATGGGGCCTGGACCGCCTGTCCCGCCGCCCGCATCGCTGGCGCGAAGAGGACTGACGCGCCGCTCGGCGCTCAGCGAACGAGGGCCAGCAGGGCGTCGTGGTGCGCCGCCGGCGCGGCAAGGATCCCGATCGAGCGCGGGCCGTGGGCGAGGTCGAACCAGGGGCCGCCGTCCATCGCCGTCACCCGGGCGCCCCCACGCTCGGCGATGAGGCCCGCGGCCGCCACGTCCCAGGTGGACAGTCCGCCCTGCTGGACGAACGCGTCGAACCGCCCGTTGCCGACGTAGGCCAGGGCGAGGGCGGCCGAGCCCATCGATCGTGGGATCCGGATGGCCTTGCGCACGTTGCGCGAACGCGTCACCGCGGACCGGCCGTTGAGCGCCATCGAGATGACGAAGTCCGACATCCTGTCCTTGACCGAGGTCCGGATCGGTCGCCCGTTCAGGATCGCAGGCCCGTCTGCCGTCGCTCCGAACCACTCGTCGCGCGTCGGATCGACGATGACCCCGACCGCCGGGACCCCGTCCACGACCAGCCCGATGGAGACGCAGAAGACGGGGATGCCGTTGGCGTAGTTCACGGTCCCGTCGAGCGGGTCGACGATCCACACCCGGCCGCGTCCCGAAGTCGGCGCTTCGCCGGCGACGGCGCGGTGCTCGCCGGTCTCCTCGGCCAGGATCGCGTCCGTCGGATACCGCTCCCGGATGCGCCCGACGATCAGGGCCTCGGACAGATGATCCGCCTCCGTCACGACATCTCGAGCGCTCTTGTAGTCGATCTGTTCCAGCTGCTCGTAGTGATCCATGAGGACGATCCCCGCCTGGCACCCGAGGTGCCTGGCGAAGTCGAGGTCTTCCGTCCAGCCGGTCACGGCGTGCTGCATTCGACGGACAGGGGGCGGACCGCGGTGCCGAGCTCGTCGAGGTGCTTGGTGAAGGACACGGTCTGGCCCGGGCCGATCGACGGGCTGAGGATGAGCCCGCCGCGGCCGCCGTTGCGATCGGCCGGGTCCTGGACGCGACACGTGGTCTGCCCGGCGCTGGTGCCCGTGTTGGTCACCTGCAGGGTGATTGCCAGCCCGACGCCTTCGGGCGCCGCGGACACGACGGTGGAGTTGAACGGCCCGACGCCGGACAGGGCCAGGTGCGCGACCAGGGCCAGGATCACCACCGCGGCGGCAACGCCCGCGATCGCGATACCGTGCACCTGCGACGCGGACGAATCGCGCAGGCCCAGCGGGTTGCACCGCTCGCACAGGCCCACGTCGATCGGGACCGGCGCTCCACATCGGACGCACGGGTGGGTGATCTCGGGAATGGCGCTTGTCGGGGCGGTCACGGCCGAGATGTTGCCACGAACGGGCGCAACGGGCTGCCGGACGACCGACAGCCGCTACCAGCGGTCGACCGCGGCCACGAGCGCGTCGACGTCCTCCGTCGTCCGGGCCAGGACGATGGCGCCGTCGGCGCCGGCGTCGCGCCAGCGCGCCCACGTCTCGCGGGGATCGTGCACCCACGGGCTGTCGGCGATCGACTCGTCGCTCAGCCAGTCGTCACCCTGGAACCCGACGATCAGTCGCTGGCCGGCCCGGCGCCGCCCGCTCGCCTCGAGCGATTCCAGGTAGGCCGGGAGATTGGCTTCGAAGTTGGCCTCGAACGCGGTCCAGCCGTCGCCGATCCGGCCGGCCAAGCGGGCGCCGGCGACGGTCTCGCCGCCGATGATGATCGGTGGCGGTGGCGCCGGGACCGGATGGGCGTAGGCATCGTCGAGCGGATAGAAGGCCGACGGCCGCGTGACCGGACCGCCGGTCCACAGGGCGCGCAGCACCGCCACCGCCTCCTCGAGCCGGGCGACCCGTTCCGGGGCGGCGGGGAAGTCGATCCCGTAGGCCGCGTGCTCACGGGGCGCGCCGCCGATCCCGATCCCGAGGACCAGGCGGCCGCCGCTCGCGACCTGGAGCGTGGAGGCCATGCGGGCGAGCAGGGCCGGATGGCGGTTCATCACGTTGGCCACGAATGGCCCGACGGTGACGCTCGACGTGGACGCGGCGGCCAGGGCCAGGATCGTCCAGCTCTCGACGACCGGGACGGTCTTCTCGCCCCGACCCATGAAGTGATCCCAGGCCCACAACCCGGCGTAGCCGGCCGCGTCCAGGCGTCGTGCGCTCTCGAGCCACCAGCCGGGCTCGGCGCGAATGGTCCGCAGGCAGACGCCGATTGGCAATCGCGCGGTTGGCAGCCGCTCGGTCGCCACCTACAGGCCCGTCTCGAACAGCCGCACGTCCTCCGACGACATCGCATGCCCGTCGCCGCGGGTCGGCGCCAGAGCCTCGCGCGCCCCGAGGGCATCGAGATCGACCGGGAAGCGTCCGATCAGGTCGAGCACGACCGCCTGGATCCGTTCGGCGTTCTGGCGGAAGACCTCGAGGACGCTCATGGCGTCGACGGCTTCCGTGCCCTCGTGGACGCCCGCGTCGTAGTCGGTGATGAGGCTGATGTTGACGACGGCCATCCCGAGCTCCCGGCAGAGCCAGGCCTCCGGGTACTGGCTCATGTTGATGACCTCCCAGCCCGCGTCGCTGAACCACCTGGATTCGGCCTTGGTCGAGAAGCGCGGACCCTCGATCACCACGACAGTGCCGCGCTCGTGGACCTCGATCCCGTGGTCGCGGATCGTGTCGATCGTGAGCCGGCGCAGGACCGGGTCGTAGATCTCCGCCGAGGACAGGTGCGTCACGATCGGGCCGTCGTAGAACGTGTCGATCCGGCCGTGCGTCCGGTCGACGAACTGGTCGCAGACCACGAAGTCGCCCGGCTTGACGGCCAGCTGGAGTGAGCCGGCCGCGCACGGCGAGATGACTGCCTTGACGCCGAGCGAGCGCATCGCCCAGACGTTGGCCCGGTAGTTGATCCGGTGCGGCGGGATGGTGTGGCGGCGCCCGTGCCGTGGCAGGAAGGCCACCTTGCGACCCGCGACGGCGGCGAGGAAGAACGAATCGGAGGGCGGACCGTACGGGGTGTCCACCTTGATCTCGCGGACGTCGTCCAGGAGCGAATAGAACCCGGAACCGCCGAACACGCCGATCTCCGCTGCATCCGAGGTCGTGGACACGCGTGGCCTCCGTCCTGTTCGGGCCGCCCGCTCTGGCCGGCGATCGCGAGGATTCTAGGCGGCGGCGCCGGACGCGGCTTAGGATGGCGCCATGGAGAGCAGCCGCGGTTCATCACTCGTCATCGGAATGGTCCTGCTTGCGATCGGGCTGTGGTATTTCGCGGACCAGACGCTCGGCCTGCACCTGCCGCGGCTGAGCTGGAACGACCTGTGGCCGGTCGCCCTGATCGTGCTCGGTGGGTGGATCATCGCCGGGCCGTACCTCAGGCGCCGCTGACCGTCATGGCGGCCGAGTGGCGCCAGGGCGACGGCTCGGCGACCGACCGGGCGTGGCTGGCCGACTGGCGCCGCCAGGTCGGCGCGCTCTATGCCGAGGTTCGACACCTGGCCGAAACCGACGTGGCGGCCGCGCTGGCGCACTGGCGCACCACCCGCGAGCGGCTGTACCGCGAGCATCCGCAGTCGCCAGTGCCGGCCGGGGCGCGGAGTGGCTTCCGGGCGCTCCACTTCGAGCACGACCCGAGGCTCCGATTCGAGGTCGTCGTGGAGCCCGCGCCGCCGCCTGCACCGGGCGCACTCGCGCTGGAGCTGCCGAACTCGGGCGAGGACACGCTCTCGTTCGGTCGGGTCGGGCGGATCACGATCCCCTTCGCAGACGGCCCGCGAGCCCTGTCGATCTTCTGGATGGGCGGCTACGCCGGTGGGCTCTTCGTCCCCTTCCGGGACGCCACGAGCGGCCGCGAGACGTACGGCGCCGGGCGCTACCTGGTGGATGGCGCCAAGAGCGCCGACCTCGGCGGCAATCCCGCCACGAACACGCTCATCATCGACTTCAACTTCGCGTTCCAGCCGTCGTGCGCCTTCGACCCGCGCTGGGCGTGTCCGCTGGCCCCGCCCGAGAACCGGCTCGACCTGCCGATCCGCGCGGGCGAGCGGATCGCCTGACGCCGCGCCGCTTCGCCTCGCGTACCATCGAAGCATGACCGACACGTTGCGGCGACCGCCCGTCCTGACGGGTCAAGTCCGCCGCTTCCTGGCCGCCACGCGGTTTGCCACGATCGCCACGATCGATCCCGATGGGTTGCCCCGGCAGGCGGTGGTGTGGTACCGGCTCGATGACGACGAGATCATCCTGAACAGCGCGGTCGGCCGGCGCTGGCCGGCGAACCTGCGCCGGGATCCAAGGGTCTCGCTCGCGATCGCGGACGGGGCCGACGGCTACCGCTGGGTGGGGCTGACCGGCGAGGCGCGCGCCGTCACCGACCAGGCGACCGCCCAGGCCGACATCGCGGAGATGGCCCGCCGCTATCACGCCGACGACCCGGCCAAGGCCGAGCGGCTGATCCGGGACCAGTTCGAGCGCCAGGAGCGGATCAGCTTCCGGATCGCGCCGCTCGGCGTGCACCAGGAACTGGACTAGGCGATGCCGCGGGTGGTGGAGCTCGCGGGCGGCGTCGGTGGCGCAAAGCTCGCCGACGGACTGCTCGCCGGGCACGGGTCGGAGCTGACCGTCATCGTCAATACCGGGGACGACCTGGTCCTCCACGGCCTCGCGATCTGGCCCGACCATGACACTGTCGCGTACACGCTTGCCGGACTGGACGACGCCGAGCGCGGCTGGGGTCTCGCGAACGAGACCTGGACCGTGATGGACGGCCTGGCGGCGCTGGGTGACGAGACCTGGTTCCGTCTCGGGGACCGCGACCTGGCGACCCACCTGTGGCGGACGGACCGGCTGCGAGCCGGAGCCCGTGCGACGGTTGTCGCGCGCGAACTCGCCGAGCGTCTCGGGATCGCCGCGACCATCCTGCCGATGACCGACGACGAGGTCCGGACCCAGGTTCGGACCGACGAGGGCTGGCTCGAATTCCAGGAGTACTTCGTCCATCGCCACCAGGCGCCGGACGTGCTCGAGGTCCGGTTCACTGGCGCGGACCGGGCGGGCGCGACGCCCGAGGTGCTCGCCGCGCTCGAGGCGGCCGAGCTGATCGTCATCGCTCCGTCGAACCCGATCGTGTCGGTCGGCCCGATCCTCGCGGTGGGCGGGATCCGCGGCGCGCTCGACGTCGCGCGGCGGCGCGGCGTCCCGGTCGTGGCGGTCAGCGGGATCGTCGGCGGACGCGCGCTCAAGGGCCCCGCCGACCGGATGCTGGCCTCGCTCGGGCACGAGTCGACCGCGTTCGGCGTCGCACGGCTGTATGGGGGCCTGGCCGACGGGTTCGTCCTCGATCACGCCGACGAGCACCTCCGCCCCGCGATCGAGGGTCTCGGTCTCGCCGCGCTGGTGACGGACACGATCATGACCGACGACGCTTCGCGTGCCCGGCTGGCGGCCGAGGTGGTCGAGTTCGGACGGTCGCTCGACCCGGTCCGATCATGAGGCCGGCCCGCCCGGCGCTCGATCCCGCCACGACATGGGCGATCATCCCGGTCCGGGGCCTGGAGCGTGCCAAGTCGCGACTCGGCGGACCACTCGACGCTGAGGAGCGGGTCGAGCTCGTCAGCCGGCTCCTGCGCCGCGCCGTCACGGCGGCGGCGAGCAGCCCGCGGGTGGTCGGCGCGATCGTCGTCAGCAGCGATCCTGCGGCGCTCGACCTTGCGCGATCGTCGGGCGCCGTGCCGCTTGCCGACCGCGACGATGGCCTCAACCCGGCCCTCCGGCTTGCGCGGTCGGAGGCGCTCGCCCGGGGAGCGACCGCCATCGTCGTGCTGCCGGCGGACCTGCCGTGGCTCGACCGCGAGACGCTCGACGCGGTGCTCGGCACGGCCGGTGACGCGTGGGCCCGCGCGGCCGGGACGCGTCGCCCGGCCGGTGAGGCGATGCCACTGGTCGCGGTGGTGCCCGATCGGCACGGGACCGGCACGAACGTCCTGATCCTGGCGCCGCCCGACGCGATCGACTTTGCCTTCGGCGTCGGCAGCCGCGCCGACCATGCCGCCCGGGCGGCCGCTGCCGGCGCGATCCATGTCGAGCTCGGCGGCCCTCTCGACGTCGACCTCGACACCGCCGACGACCTGGTGCTCGTCGAGGGGATCGCGCCCGAGACGATCGATGTCGTCTGAGGGCGAATTCCGCCTGGAGATCGCCGCCCTGGCCGGGCTGCCCGAGATCCAGCCCGGTGACGACCTCCCGGGGCGCATCGGCGACGCACTGGCCGCGGCGGCCGGCATCCTGCCGCTCCGCGACGACGACGTGATCGTGGTCACCCAGAAGGTCGTCTCGAAGGCCGAGGGCGCAGTCGTGGACCTGACGACCATCGAGCCGAGACGCGAAGCCGTCGAGTTCGGGGCACGCTGGGATCGAGACCCGCGCCAGGTCGAGGTCGTGCTCCGCGAGGCCCGCCGCGTCGTCCGCATGGCCAACGGGGTGCTGATCACCGAGACGCCCCATGGCTTCATCTGCGCCAACGGCGGCGTGGACGCGTCAAACGTGGGTCCCGGCTCCGGGTCGATCGTGACGCTTCTGCCCGCGGATCCCGACGCGTCGGCCGAGCGAATCCGCGGGGCGCTACGGACCCGGTTCGGCGTCGATGTACCGGTCGTCATCTCGGACAGCTTCGGGCGGCCGTGGCGCTGGGGAATCGTCGACGTCGCGATCGGCGTCTCGGGCCTGGCCCCGCTCGAGGACCTGCGCGGAATCGCCGACGCGGACGGCCGGATCATGCGCTCGACCGTCCGGGCGGTCGCCGACGAGCTCGCCTCGGCGGCCGAGCTGGCGCTCGGCAAGACCGCCGGCCGGCCGGTCGCCCTGGTTCGTGGCGCCTCCTTCCGGCGCAGCGAGTCGTCGATCCGGGAGGCGCTCATGCCGGCCGAGAACGACCTGTTCCGCTGAGGGCCGGCCGGCTCGCGTTGTCGCATGCGGGCCTGGTCCCGGCTAGCTGGTACGCTCCGCGGCGATGAAGGTCGGCCTCCAGATCAGCTCGTTCACGTGGCCGGGCGGCGCGGAGGCCATCGGTCCGACGCTGGCCAGGATCGTCCGCCAGGCCGACGACCTCGGCTTCGATTCGATCTGGGTGATGGACCACTTCTTCCAGATCCGGAGCGTCGGCCGGGTCGAGGAACCGATGCTCGAGGGCTGGACGACGCTCGGCTTCATGGCCGCGCAGACCCGGCGCGCGCGGCTCGGGCTGATGGTCGGCGGCATCCACTACCGCTACCCGGGGCTCTGGATCAAGGCTGCCACGACCCTCGACATCCTGTCCGGCGGCCGGGCCTGGCTGGGGATCGGCGCCGCATGGAACGAGGAGGAGTCGAACGCGCTCGGGTTCCCCTTCCCGCCCCTGGCGGAGCGATTCGAGTTGCTCGAGGAGACGCTCCAGATCGGGCGCCAGCTGTGGTCGGGCGAGCGCGGAACAGAGGGTCGCTTCGACGGGCGCCATTTCCGCGCCACGCGACTGCTCAACTCGCCCCAGTCGATCAGCCGTCCCCGGGTCCCGATCATGGTCGGCGGCGGCGGCGAGCGGAAGACGCTCCGGCTGGTCGCCCAGTACGCGGACGCCTGCAACGTGTTCGGGCGGCCCGAGGCGATCGCCCGGAAGTACCGCATCCTCGACGCTCACTGCGCCGACGTCGGGCGCGACCCGGGCGAGATCGAACGCTCGACGCTGCAGGACGTCCGTCTGGCGCTTGGCCCGGGCGATCGCGGGGAATCGCCCGCCCAGGTCGTCGATCGGCTGGCCGAGCTCGCCGACGCCGGCGCGCAGCACGTGATCGTCCACCTCGACGGCGTCCATGAATCGGCGAGGCTCGACACGTTCGGCAGCGACGTCCTGCCGCACCTCCACGCCCTGTAGCTATACCCCCAGGGAGTATCGCATCCATGGTACGATGCCGGTGATGAATGACAAGGAATCCGCTGCCGGCGGGGGCTCCGGCCCGTTCGGCGGCTTCAGCATCGCCCTGCTCGACGATGCCAACGCGCCGGCCACCGCGACCGGCGGACCGGCCATCGTCCGGACCGCCGGCGATCGCGTCGACGCCAAGGTCGTGATCGTGGGGTCCGGCCCGGCCGGGCTCACCGCCGCGATCTACGCCGCGCGCGCCGACCTCGAGCCGGTCGTGCTGGCCGGCTCCGCCCCCGGCGGCCAGCTGATGCTGACCAGCGACGTGGAGAACTTCCCGGGCTTCGTGGAACCGATCCAGGGTCCGGACCTGATGGCCGCCATGCGCGGCCAGGCGGAGCGCGTCGGGACGCGTTTCGTCGACGTCGACATCGAGCGCGTCGATTTCTCGGAACGGCCGTTCCGGCTGTGGGCCCGCGGCGTCGAGTACCGTGCCCAGGCCGTGATCATCGCGACCGGCGCATCGGCCTTGTGGCTCGGCCTCGAGAGCGAAACCCGGCTGCGCGGCCGGGGCGTGTCGGCCTGCGCCACCTGCGACGGGTTCTTCTTCCGCGATCGCGAGATCGCCGTCGTGGGCGGCGGTGACACCGCCTTCGAGGAGGCAACCTACCTGACCCGCTTCGCCAGCAAGGTCCACCTGCTCCACCGGCGCGACACGTTCCGGGCATCGAGGATCATGGTCGACCGGGCGCTGGCAAATCCCAGGATCGACGTCCACCCGAACACGGCCGTCGAGGAGGTCCTCGGCGACACCAAGGTCGACGCCCTCCGCCTGCGCGATACCGCGTCGGGCAGCGAGACCACGATGCCGATCGACGGGCTGTTCATCGCGATCGGCCACCGGCCGAATACGGAGGCCTTCCGCGACTGGCTCGAGGTCGACCAGGCCGGCTACCTGGTCGTCCACGACGAGACCGGCTCGAAGGTCGACGGCGTGTTCATCGCCGGCGACGTCCATGATCACCGCTACCGCCAGGCCGTGACCGCCGCTGCCGACGGGTGCAAGGCGGCGATCGACGCGGAGCGCTGGTTGGAGGCGGAGGGCATCGCCGAGGCCGCAACCTCCACCGCCTGGTGAGGCGGACCGAACCCGCGCGATTCGCCCTGCTGCCCAGGCTGGGGATCGACCCAAGCGTCGGCAGCCTGGTCCATGACGCGCTCGATCGCGGCATCGCGGCCGCCGAGGCGCGCTCGCCGGAAGGCGTGACGGCGCTCGACGCCGGCTGCGGACGGGTTTCCGCGCTTCGCGCGTTTCGACCCAGGATCGCCCGCCTCGTCGGCGCCGACATCCACCAGCCGAGCGCTCCCCTGCCCCATCTCGACGAGTTCGCGATCGTCGACCTGTGCGGGAGCGGCGCGGCCTTCCCGGACGGCACGTTCGACGTGGTGCTGTCGAGCTTCACCCTGGAGCACTTCGTCGATCCGGCTGCCGCCCTGGCGAACCTCCGACGCTGGCTCCGACCGGGCGGGATGCTGGTCGCAACAACCGTCAATCGCCGGCACCCCTTCGTGGCCGCCTATCTCGGCCTGCCGGATCCGCTCCGCCATGTCATCCAGCCAGTGGTCAAGTCGACTGCCGCGGACGCGCACCCCCTCGTCGGCGCCTGCAACGACCCCGAAGCCATCCGTGGTGCCCTCGTCGCGGCCGGGTTCGTCGACATCGAGCTGATGACCGTCGGGCACCTGGCCCGCGCCTGGGGCCGGCATTGGCCGACGTTCGCCGTAGGGCTGGCCGGCGACATGATCGCTCGCGGCGCCCCGTCGCGGCGCTCCACGATCGTGGCCGTGGCGCGAACTCAGCCCTCGTCGTGAGCGGACGGCGTCGCGGAGCCTGGGCGCCCGGGCGGCAGGAAGCGACCGGTCCAGGCGGGCAACGGATCCGTGTCTCCGAGGCCGCCCAGCGCGTCCACGAGTCGCGCGAACCGGCTCCATCGCAGGCCCCGAAGCTGGCCGGTCTCGAGCCGGCTGATCATCGATTGGTCGATGGCGCTCAGTCGCGCGAGCTGGCGCTGCGAGAGTCCGAGCCGCTCGCGTCGATGCCGCACCAGACGACCGATTCGCTCGAAGCCACGGATGGTGCGCGGGTCGGCGCCGCGAAGGTCGAACGAGTTCCAGGGCATGTCCTGATCATGACGTTGCAGCCTTGGCCGGAACTTATGCCGCCTTCCTCGATCACAGGCGCCGAGCAAGCCCCCCCGCTTCAGATGTACCTCGGACGCATCGGCGCCGCGGGTCGAGCCGTGGGCGCCACCGCGGGGCGAGCCGTGGGCGCCACCGCGGGGCGAGCCGTGGGCGTCACCGCGGGTCGTGCCGGGCGGTGTCTGGCGACGACCGACACCCGGCTGATGCATCCGAGTGGCATCACGTCGGCGGGGTCTGGCGCCCGGCGTCCGGCCGCGGCCGGCACCCCGCGTCCGGCGGCGGCCGGCGCCACGCATCCGTCGGCGGGGTCTGGCGCCCCGCCATGAGCTTCCCGCGCGGCCAGACCAGGCAGGCCACCGGCGGCGCCGCCGGCGGCGGCAGCCGGCGCATGGGCGGCGGCGGGCCGTTCGGTCGAGGCGTCCCCGACTTCACCCCGGTCCCGCCGGAACGACGCGGGCGGACGATCCGGCGGATCCTCCGCTTCTTCCGCCCGTATCGCCGGCAGGTCGTCGTCGTCCTGGCGGCCATCCTGGCGACCAGCTTCATCGGGCTGATCAACCCGATCCTGCTCAAGCTCCTCATCGACATCGCCATCCCGGAGCGCGACTGGGGCCTGCTCAACCTCTTCGTCGGGTTGATGGTCGTGCTCCCCATCGTGTCCGGGCTGATCGGTGTCGGCCAGACTTACCTGAACAACGTCATCGGCCAGAGCGTCATCCAGGACCTGCGGGGCGAGCTGTACGCCCACCTCCAGGGGATGCCGCTGCGCTTCTTCACGGAGACGCGGACCGGCGAGATCCAGAGCCGACTCGCAAACGACGTCGGCGGGGTCCAGTCGGTCGTGACCGACACGGCGAGCTCGGTGACCAGCAACGTCGCGGTCGCCTCGAGCACGATCATCGCGATGCTCATCATCGATTGGCGGCTGACGGCGCTGTCGCTCGGCCTGACGCCGTTCTTCATGTACCTGACCTTCCGCGTCGGCAAGATCCGGCGCGAGGTCAGCGGCGAGACGCAACGGTCGCTGGCGGAGATGACCGCCCTGACCGAGGAGACCCTGTCCGTCTCCGGGATGCTGCTGTCGAAGACGTTCGGCCAGCAGGACAACGCGATCGCCCGCTTCCGCGGGCTGAACCGGACGCTGGCCGGCCTGCAGATCCGCCAGGCGATGGTCGGCCGCTGGTTCTTCATGATCATCGGCACGATCTTCAGCATCACGCCGGCGTTCGTGTACTGGCTCGCAGGGTTCCTGGCCATCAACCATGACCCATCGGCCCCGACGATCGGCGACATCGTGGCGTTCACCACGCTCCAGAGCCGGCTCTACTTCCCGCTCGGCCAGCTGCTCAGCGTCCAGGTCGAGATCCAGGGCGCCCTCGCACTGTTCGACCGGATCTTCGAATACCTCGAGATGGACCCGGAGATCGTGGATGCCCCCGACGCCGTCGCGATGGACCCGGCCGCGATGCGCGGGAGCCTGCGCTTCCGCGACGTCTCGTTCCGCTATCCGACCGCGGCCGTGCCCTCGAGCCGGGCACAGGAGGCGATGGCGGCGGGCGCGGCTGACGACCCGGGGGAGAACCTCGACGACGGCAGGGCGGCGCCCGGGGCGGACGGCCTTCCGGCCCTCGAGGTCCTGCCCGCCTTCGCCCTCGAGCACATCGCCTTCGAGGCCGAGCCCGGCCAGCTCGTGGCCCTGGTCGGTCCCTCCGGTTCGGGCAAGACCACGACGACCTACCTGGTCCCACGGCTCTACGACGTCGACAGCGGGTCCGTCGAGATCGACGACATCGACGTCCGGCGGATCCGGCTCAAGTCGCTCGGCGAGGTCGTCGGCGTCGTGACCCAGGAGACCTACCTGTTCCACGCCTCGGTGCGGGCGAACCTGCTCTACGCCCGGCCCGAGGCGACCGACGCCGAGCTCGAGGCTGCCACCCGCGCGGCGGCCATCTACGACCGGATCCAGGAATTGCCGGACGGGCTCGACACGGTCGTGGGCGAGCGCGGCTACAAGCTGTCGGGGGGCGAGAAGCAGCGGATCGCGATCGCCCGCGTCCTGCTCAAGGACCCACGTATCCTCATCCTCGACGAGGCCACTTCGGCGCTCGACACCGTCTCCGAGCGGCTGATCCAGGCTGCCTTCGAGCGGCTGATGGAGGGCCGCACCACGATCGCCATCGCCCACCGGCTGTCGACCATCCTTCGCGCCGACCGGATCCTCGTCTACGACCGCGGCCGGATCGTGGAGCGCGGGACACACGCCGGGCTGATCGCGCTCGACGGCCTCTACGCCCGGCTGTATCGCGAGCAGTTCCTCGCCGAGCGTCCCGGCGTGGGCGCCACGCCGGGCGAGCTGGCCGAGGAGCGCGTGTGAGCACCATCCGGACCGCCGTCCTCGAGCACGTCGGGGACTCGAACTTCCAGGCTTCCACGGGGACCGGGCGTCGGATCGACTTCGGAGACGCCGAGCGGGCCGCGCTGAGCCCGGTCGAGACGGTCCTGGCCGCGCTCGGGGCCTGCAGCGCGATGGACGTCATCTCGATCGCCGGCAAGAAGCGCCAGGCGATCGACGGGTACCGGATCCACCTTCGCGGCGACCAGCGTGACGAGTACCCGCAGGTCTACACGGACATCGAGATCGTCCACGAGGTCACCGGCGCCGACATCTCCGAGGCGGCGATCCGCCGCTCGATCGAGCTCTCGGCGACCAAGTACTGCCCGGTCAGCGCCATGCTCTCGGCCGGTGCCACGGTCGTTCACCATCGTTATCGAATCCATTCGACCGGGGCGCATCCGTATGACGCCGAAGGCGAGGTCGTCGCGACCGGGCCGTATGCCCGGCCCGACGTGATCGCCGAGCAGCGGTAAGGGTTCTGCCTCCGCAGCGATACCCGGCCAACCACGGACGTCGCCGTTGCCATTGCATGACTATGCATCAATGCTGTATAGTCATCCTCCCATGACCGTCACCCGCCCCGCTGCCGCCCCCACGGACCCGCCCATCACGACGGCGACGTCGACGGTGCTGCCGCGATCGCTGCGTGGGCACGGCCAGGCGGGCGGGCCACGTCGCGTTCGAGTCGGGATCATCGGCGCCACCGGTTACGTCGGTGCGGAGCTGATCCGGCTGCTTGCCCGCCACCCGAACGTCGAGCTGGTCGGGCTCGCCGGCCGCGGCCGCGATCACGACCCGATCGCCGGCATCCACCCCCACCTGGGATCCACCGGCCTGACGGTCCACGCGGAGCTTCCCCCCGCCGATGCCGTCTTCCTGGCGCTGCCGCACGGCGCCGCGGCCGCGCTCGTCCCCGGTCTTCTCGCCTCGGGCACGGCCGTCATCGACCAGGGTCCCGACTTCCGTCTCCGGAACCCGGCCGACTATCCGCGCTGGTACGGCTTCGAGCACCCGCGACCCGACCTGCTCGAACAGGCGGTCTACGGCCTGCCGGAGCTCCATCGCGAGGCCCTGGCGAAGCTCGTCGACGCGCCGGTGGCGATCGTCGGCGCACCGGGCTGCTATCCCACCGCCACCGTGCTGGCTCTTGCCCCCCTGGCACGCGCCGGGCTGATCGGCGACCTCGTGGTCGACGCCAAGAGCGGTGTGTCCGGGGCCGGTCGCGAGGCCAAGGCGGAGCTCCATTTCGGGGAGGTCAACGAGAGCGTCAAGGCGTACGGCCTGGGCGGGCATCGCCACGTCGCCGAGATCGAGCAGGAGCTGGCCTCGATCCAGGCGGACGCCGGGCTGGCGGCGGACGCGAACCCGGGGATCGTCGGGATCGACTTCCTGCCCCACCTGGTCCCGATGACCCGCGGCATCCTGTCCGCCTGCCATGTTCGCCCCAGCCGTGCCGTCAGCCAGGCCGACCTGGACGCGCTGTATGCCGACGCGTACGCGAACGAGCCATTCGTCTCCGTCGTCACCACCCCACCGGCGACCAAGCACGTCACGGGCAGCAACCAGGTCCTGGTCTACGTCCGGCTCGACCAGCGAACCGGGCGGATCATCGCGATCGGCGTCGAGGACAACCTGGTCAAGGGCGCCGCCGGCCAGGCCGTGCAGGCCTTCAACCTCGTCCACGGCCTGCCCGAGACGGCCGGCCTGGAACAGCTTCCGCTCGCACCATGACAGCGACCAGCGCATCCATCGTCCCGGCGTCGTCGGCGGACCTCCCACCAGTCGAGCGACGTGCCGCGATGCCTGCCGGCTTCCGAGCCGGCGGGCTCGCGGCCGGGATCAAGGCATCGGGCCGTCCCGACCTGGCGGTCATCGTGACGACCGATGGCCCGGCCGCCGCGGCCGCCGTCTTCACTCCGAACACGTTCGCCGCGGCGCCGGTCAGGCTGTCGCGGGCCCACCTCGCGACAACCTCCGGCGACCCGCGCGGCGGCTACGGCTGGGCCGAGGCCATCGTGTCCACCAGCGGCAGCGCCAACGCCGCGACCGGCGCCGCCGGCGAGGCGGACCAACTCGAGGTCGGCCGGCTGCTCGCGGAGGCGACCGGGGTGGCGGTCGCGCGAACCCTGCACCTCTCGACGGGCGTCATCGGCACGCGCCTTCCACTCGAACGGGTCGCGACCGGGCTCTCCGCCATCGTTCCAACGCTGTCCCACGGCGATTCCGCGCTGGAGGATGCGGCCATCGCGCTGAGGACCACAGACTCCGTCACGAAGATCGCCACGACGGCGCTGGAGCTGCCGGGCGCCGATGGGCGACCCGTCACGGTCACGGTCAGCGGCATCGCCAAGGGCGTCGGGATGATCCACCCTCGCATGGCGACGATGCTGTCGGTCGTCCTCACCGACGCAGCGGCAGCGCCCGAGACGCTGTGGAGCCTGCTCCGACCGGCCGCTGCGCGCACCTGGAACCAGCTGTCCGTCGATGGCGACACCAGCACCAACGACACCGTGTTCGTGCTCGCGTCCGGCGCCTCGGGAGCGGCGCCGGTCGACGCCGGGTCCGCTGCGGCGGCCCGGCTGGGGGCCGCCATCGAGGCGATCGCTCGCGACCTGGCGCGGCAGCAGGCCGCCGACGGCGAGGGCGCCTCGACGCTCATCACGGTGCACGTGACGGGCGCCCGCGACGACGCGGACGCGCGCGCCGTCGCCCGCGCGATCGTGTCGTCCAGCCTGGTCAAGGCGGCAGCCCATGGCCGCGACCCCAACTGGGGCCGGATCGCGGGCGCCGCCGGCAACGCACGATTGGCCGACGCGGCGGTCCTCGAGGCGGCCGGGCTGTCCGCCGCCGAGGGCGCGGCCCGTGCCGGAAGCCCGGCCGCGATGGACGCGACGATCCTCCGGATCTCGATCGCCGGCCACCGGGTCTACGACGGGCCCGCCGGCGGGCCGGTCACCTTCGACCGCGTCGCTGCACGGGCGGCAATGGAGGCGCCCGAGGTCGTGATCGCCCTCGACCTTGGCCTGGGCCAGGGGTCCGGCGAGGCGTTCGGCTGCGATCTGACGGAGGCCTACGTGATCGAGAACTCGGAGTACACGACGTGAGCGAGGTCCTCGTCGTCAAGCTCGGTGGGACCACGATCGCCGACCAGCGCCAGGTGCTCGACGAGGTCGCCGTCGTGGCGCGGCGGCGGCCCGTCGTGCTCGTCCACGGCGGCGGCAAGCGCATCACGGAGTGGCTCGAGCGTCTGGGGGTCCCGAGCCGGTTCGAGGGCGGCCTGCGGGTGACCGACGCGCAGGGCCTCGAGGTCGCCGCCGCCGTCCTGCGCGGCGTGGTCAACAGTGAGCTCGTCGCCGGGCTGCGCGACCTGGGCGTCGACGCGGTCGGCCTGTCGGGCGTGGACGGCGGGCTGCTGATCGCGGAGCGGATCCCCCACCTGGGGCTGGTGGCACGCGTCGTGGGCCTGCGCCGCGACCTCCTCGACGCGATCCTCGTCGGCGGCCAGGTGCCGGTCGTGGCGCCGCTCGCCCGGGACGCCGACGGGATCGTCTGCAACGTCAACGCCGACGACGCCGCGGCCGGGATCGCCGCCGGCCTCGGAGCCCGCCAGCTCGTCCTGCTGACCGATGTCGACGGCGTGCGCGACGCCGACGGCCATCGCCTCGACGCGCTGACCGCCGGCGAGGCCGAGACGTTGATCCAGACGGGGGTGATCGCCGGCGGGATGGTCCCCAAGGTCCGGGCGGCCCTGGGAGCACTCGGCTGGGTGGGATCCGAGGCGGTCATCGCCGACTCGTCGGCGCCCAACGCGCTCCAGCGCGCGCTGGACGATCCGACCTTCGGCACCAGGATCGTCGACGGCCGCGCCGCCCACGTGGGCGCCGCGTGATCGGGGCGCCGCGTGGCGTGAACGCCAACCACGAGCTGAAGCGGCTTCGGCAGCGAGCCATCCGCCAGCTCATCTCGGGCCACGCGGTCAGCAGCCAGCGCGAGGTCGTGGACGCCCTGACCGAGCAGGGCTTCGCGGTCACCCAGGCCACCGTCTCGCGCGACATCACCGAGCTCGGGCTGCACAAGGCGGCGCGGGCCGACGGACACATCTACATCGTGCCGACGGATCCCGAGGCGGTCCCCCACCCGCCCGGATCGGACGAGCGGCTGCGCCGCATCCTTGGTGACAATCCCGTCCGGGTCGGACGGAGCGGCCTGACGCTCGTCCTGACCGGCACGCCCGGGACCGCCAGCGTCATCGCGCAGGCGATCGATGAATCCACGCTCCAGGAGCAGGAGGGGACGCTCGCCGGCGACAACACCCTGCTCGTCCTGTTCGCCGACGAGGACCGCCTTGGGCGCTGGCTCGATCGCTTCCAGGCCATCGGCACGGCCCCAACCTCGACGTCCGCTACCCTCAGCCGCTGATCCGGAGGTCCAACCACCTGTGAAGAAAGTCGTACTCGCCTACTCCGGGGGTCTCGACACCTCGGTGGCCGTCGCCTGGCTCCGCGAGCAGTTCAACGTGGAGGTGGTGACGTTGACCGTCGACCTCGGTGGCGGGTCGCTGCGACCCGGGGTCGAAGGGCGGGCCATCTCCGCGGGCGCGTCGCGCGCGTACGTCATCGATGCTCGCGAGCGCTTCGTGACGGACTTCGTCTGGCCGCACCTGCAGGCCAACGCGCTGTACCAGGGCGCCTACCCGCTGGCGACGGCGCTGGCACGGCCGCTGATCGCGCAGCTCCTCGTCGAGGTCGCCCAGCGAGAAGGCGCGGACGCCGTGGCTCACGGTTGCACCGGCAAGGGCAACGACCAGGTCCGATTCGACATCGCGACTCATGCCCTGGATCCGGGCCTCGAGGTCGTCGCCCCGATGCGCGTCGGGATGGGCCTCACCCGCGACCAGGAGATCGACTACGCGGCCGAGCGCGGGATCGAGATCCCGATCACCAAGGCCTCGCCGTACTCGATCGACGTCAACCTGTGGGGTCGATCGTGCGAGACGGGCGTCCTCGAGGATCCATGGGTCACGCCCCCGCCGGATGCCTACGAGTGGACGGTCGCCCCGCCCGCGGCCCCCGATCCCATCGAGCTCGTCATCGACTTCGAGGGCGGCATCCCGGTCGCGCTCGACGGCGATCGGCTCCCGCCGGTCGAGCTCGTCGAGCGGCTGCACCAGCTTGGCGGCGCCCACGGCGTCGGCCGGATCGACCACGTCGAGGATCGGCTGGTCGGGATCAAGAGCCGCGAGATCTACGAGGCACCGGCTGCCACGATCCTGCACCAGGCCCACCGGGCACTGGAGGGCCTGACCCTCAGCCGGGACACGCTCCGGTTCGACCGGCTCGTGGCCGACGAGCTGGCTCGATTGATCTACGACGGCCTCTGGTTCAGCGCCCTGTCGCGCGACCTGCGGGCGTACGTCGCGTCGTCGCAGCGGGTCGTGTCCGGGCAGGTCCGCGTCCGCCTCGATCACGGCAGCGCCGCGGTGGTGGGACGGCGCTCGCCGCTGTCGCTCTACGACAGGAGCCTGGCCACGTACGACGAGGGCGACGCCTTCGACCACGCCTCGGCGGTCGGCTTCATCGAGATCTTCGGGCTGCCGCTCCGGGTGGAGGCGGCGCGCCACGGCGCGGTCGGCAAGCACCACGGCGCCGCCTGGACCTGGACCGACCCGCTCCTCGCCGAGCTGCCGATGTCGGTGACCGATCCGGAGCCGGCGGCCGTCTGAGCGACCCGACGCCGGGGGCGCCTCGGCGGCGATCGGTGGCCCGGCCGGGAGGTACGATGCCGCGATGACCGATACCGAGATCCGCCTGGACCGCCTCCGCGCCGGCCTGATCCAAGGGCTGCAGGAAACGCGCGCCGTCGAGCGCGACGTCTTCGCCGCCCTCGATCCCGCCGCCCGCGACGCCGCGCCGGCCGACGGTGGCTGGTCCGCCAAGGACATCCTCGCCCACCTGTCGGCGTGGCGACAGCACCAGACCGACAAGCTCGTGGTCCTGCGCGAGGGCCGCGAGGAACCACCGGCCCCGGCCACGGAGGTCGACGACATCAACGCGATCCTTCACCACCAGCGTGCGGGCTGGGCATGGGAGCGAGTCGCCGGCGACGCCGAGTCGACGGCCGACGGCCTGCTGGTCGAGGTCGCCGCGGCCAGCGACGAGACGCTTGCCGACCCCAAGGTGGCGGGCTCGATCCTCGGCAACGGGCCGGAGCATGACCTCGGGCATCTCGCGCAGCTCGCCCCGACCGAGGCGTTGCGGTCGCGGGTCCTGGGACTGGCCGACTCGACCCGCGCCATCGTCGATCGCGGCGGATGGCCGACCCGGACCGCGGCCTTTGCGCGCTACAACCTCGCCTGCTTCCACGCCCTCGGCGGCCGTCTCGACACGGCTCGGGCGTTGCTGCGCCAGGCGCTCCCCGACAGCGAGGAGCTTCGGGACTTTGCCCCGAACGACGGCGACCTGGCCGCCCTCCGCGACGAGATCCCGGCGCTCGCCGCCGGCTGACGCTCCGGCTTGCACTCGGCCACCGCGGCCCGCCACCGAAGCGGAATGCAGACGACCGCGCGGATGCGCCATGATCCCGCCCATGAAGACGCTTCCCGGCGCGCGCGGCGCCGAACCCGAGCGCCGCGCCGAGGATCGGCGGCTTCGCGAGCTCGCCTTCCTCCACGAGATCGCGCAGCTCGCGACCCTCGCCCGCGACTGGGACGAGCTGATGCGGACGATCGTCGACCGGACGACCGTGGCGATGGACGTCCGGGTCTGCTCGTTCTACCTCGCCGATCGCGAACGGACGCGGCTGACGCTCGCGGCCACCAATGGCCTCGATCGCCTGCAGGTCGGCAAGGTCAGCCTGCCGTTCGGCAACGGGATCACCGGGCGGGTGGCCGCCGGGCGCGAGCCGATCGCGGTCGACGACGTGACCCACGACCCGCGTTTCTCCTGGGTCCGCGGCTTCGACATCGCCGGGCTCACCGCGATGCTGTCCGTCCCGCTGATCTGGCACGACGACGTGGTCGGCGTGCTCAACGTGCAGGACACCGCACCACGCCGCTTCGGGACGGCCGATGTCGAGTTCCTGCGCACGATCGGGGCCCTGCTCGCCGGGATCATCGAGAAAGGGCGGCTGCAGGCGGAGATCGAGGCCCGGCTCGAGCAGCTGACCGCGCTCGACGCCGCGCGGGCCGAGCTGCTGTCGGTGGTCACCCACGAGCTGCGGACGCCGCTGTCGGTCGTCCGGGTCTACCTCGACCTCCTCGGCGACGCCGCCAGGGAAAGCCCGCCGGCACCCAGCCCGGAAGCCGCCGGCGACTGGCAGGCGGCCGCCCTTGACCAGGTCTCGCGGCTCGACCGGCTGGTCGATTCGATCCTGGCGTCCGTTCGCGGCGAGGGCCTGACCGGCCTGTCCCGCGCGCCGTTCGATTCTGTCGACGCCGTCGGCGAGACGGTCGACATGCTGCGCCTGCTGCTCCGACCCCACCCGATCCGCTGGGAGCGTCCGGACGAGCGGCTGGTCGCGGTCGGCGACGAGGCGCGCTTCCGCCAGGTGCTCGAACAGCTGCTCGAGAACGAGTCGAAGTACGCGCCCGGCACCGAGGGCGTGAGCATCGGCGTCTGGCGGCTCGGCGACGAGATCCAGGTCTACGTCACGGACGACGGCCCGGGCGTCCCGATCGAGGACTGGGAGAGCGTCTTCGAGCCGTTCGTACGGATCGAGGGCCGGGGCCGCAGCCGCGGCTCGGGGATCGGCCTGTTCGCTGCCCGCCGGCTGATGGACGCGATGGGCGGGCGGATCTACCTCGAGCCCAACGGCTTCGGCGGCAGCCGGTTCGTGGTGGCCCTGCCCGCGGCGAGCCGCTGACCGGACCATGGCTCGGACCTGCGCGCTGCCGCGTTTCTCGTGAAGCGCCTCGTTGTTGGCAACGGCCGCGTGTTCACCTTCGATGCCGCGTACTGCCGGTCGGCGGAGGACTTCCGGCGGCTGTGTCCGACGCTGTATCCGGACAAGTACCGGATCGCGCTGCTGCCGCACTATGACGAGTGCTGGCTCGACTACGAACGCGAGGACGTCGCCTTCGGCCTGGAGGTCATGGCGCTCGTCGGCGAGATCGAGGAGCTGGCCGTGAAGGGCTACCGGTTGCCGATCGACACGTTCGTGATCCACACCTCGGACACCATCGACCGGGACCGGATGTACGAGACGTTGAAGCCCTGGTACGGGGTCACGCGAGCTCGATAGGCCGACGAGCCCGCGAGCGCCGGGGCGTCGCCCGGGCGGCGGATGGAGCCCGGGCGACGCGTGCCGGCGATCCGCGGCATGACGGTTGGAGCCGTGGATCGCCGCCTGGAGGCTGCGTCCGCGGTGGCGCCCTAGACGACCCGGGCCTGCTCCGACCGGGCATGGGCATACCCGGGCTTGACGACCTCGTTGATCAATCGCAGCCGTTCGTCGAACGGCGCGAACGCACTCTTGAGCGCGTTGATCGTCAGCCACTCCATCTCGCCGAGGCCGATCCCGAACGCCTCGTCGATGGCCGCGAACTCGCTCGATAGCGTCACGCCGCTCATCAGCCGGTTGTCGGTGTTGACCGTGACCCGGTAGCGCAATCGTCGCAACAGGTCGAAGGGGTGCTCCGCGACGGACGCCGCGGCGCCCGTGTGGACGTTGGAGGTCGGACACATCTCGAGCGGGATCCGGCGGTCGCGGACGAATGCCGCCAGCCGCCCGAGCTCGATCGATCCGTCCGGCAGCTCCGTGATGTCGTCGACGATCCGGACGCCGTGACCGAGCCGCTCCGCGCCCGCGAACTGGACGGCCTCCCAGATCGACGGCAACCCGAACGACTCCCCGGCGTGGATCGTGATGTGGAAGTTCTCGCGCCGGATGTACTCGAATGCGTCGAGGTAGCGGGTCGGCGGATATCCCTTCTCGGGTCCGGCCACGTCGAACCCGACCACGCCGGCGTCGCGCCAGCGAACCGCGCACTCGGCGACTTCGACGGATCGCGCCGCCTGGCGCATCGCCGTGACCAGCATCTTCATGACGATCGGCCGGCCGGCCTCGTCGGCTTTCGCCGCACCGAGCTTGAAGCCCTCCAAATTGGCGTCGACGACCTCGTCGAGGGTCAGGCCACGCTCGGTGGAAAGCTCGGGCGCGTAGCGGACCTCGGCATAGACGACCCCGTCGGCCGCCAGGTCCTCGGCGCATTCGGCGGCCACACGAACGATCGCGTCGCGCTCCTGGAGCACCCCGACGGTGTGGGTGAACGTCTCGAGGTAGAGCTCGAGGCTCTTGCGATCGGCGCCGCGCCGGAACCAGGCGGCCAGGTCGTCGACGTCGGTGGTCGGCAGCCCGTCGTAGCCGAATTCCGAGGCGAGATCGACGACCGTCGCCGGCCGGAGGCCGCCATCGAGATGGTCGTGCAGGAGCGCCTTCGGTGCGTGCCGAATCTGGTCAGGGGTCAGCATGGCTGCCTCATCGCTGGCCGCGATGGTAGCGCGCCGGATGACTCATCCGAGGCCGAACCGCTCGGCCGCGGTTCCGGCCAGGGTCCGCCCGATCGCGAGCGAGCTGGTGGCCGCCGGTGACGGGGCGTTCTGGACGTGCAGGATCCGGCCAGAACCGCCCAGGCTGAAGTCGTCGACCAGTGATCCGTCGCGCAGCAACGCCTGGGCGCGGACGCCAGATGGCCCGAACCTGAGCTGGTCGGCCCGGATTGCCGGGATGTAGCGCTGTAGCTCGCGCACGAACGCCGGTTTCCACCAGTCGCGCCACATCTCCTTGAGCCCGGTCCGCAGGTAGCGGCCGGCCAGGCGCCGGAAGCCCGGGAACGCCAGTGTCCCGGCCAGGTCGAGAGGGCTGATGTCGCGTCGCCGGTAGCCCTCCCGGGCGAACGCCAGGACCGCGTTCGGGCCGGCCCAGACCTCGCCGTCAATGCGCTTGGTGAAGTGGACCCCGAGGAACGGGAAACGGGGGTCGGGGACCGGATAGATCAGCCCGCGGGCGAGGTGGCGAGCGTCGGGCGAGAGGGTGTAGTAATCACCCCTGAATGGCACGATTCGGGGCGCGTCGCGGGTTCCGGCCATGGCCGCCACCCGGTCCGCCTGGAGCCCGGCGCAGACGATGACGTGACGAGCGACGATCGGGCCGGCGGTCGTCTCGAGGACCACCTCACCCGCCGATTCGCGGATCCCGCTGACCGCCCGACCGAGGTGGATCCCGGCGCCGCGCACCCGGATCTCGTCGGCCAGCGCCAACGCCACGCGCCGGAAGTCGATGATCGAGGTCGACGGGCTCCAAAGCGCCCGGATCCCGGCGGCGTGCGGCTCGAGTTCGGCGATCCGTTCCGGACCGACCTCCTCCAGGCCCGGGACGCGGTTGGTCAAGGCCCGCTCGCGGAGAGCGGCCAACCGTTCCAGCTCGCCCTGGTCCAGCGCGACCACCAGCTTGCCGCAACGTTCGATCGGGATGGAATGGGCCTCGGCGAACTGTTCCAGCTCGACCTTGCCCTCCCGGCAGAGCCGCGCCTTGAGCGACCCGGGCGCATAGTAGAGCCCGGCATGCAGCACGCCGCTGTTGTGGCCGGACTGGTGCGTCGCGAGCTCGGGCTCCTTCTCGAGGATCGCCACCCGCAACTCCGGGTGCGAACCGAGCAGCCGATAGGCGGTGGCCAGGCCGACGATCCCGCCACCGACGACGGCCAAGTCGACCTCGTACGGCTCGTTCGGCATGCGGTCCTCCGGCTGGTGAACAGATGGTAGACCGCAGCGAAGCCCGCCGCGCGGCTCGAAGACGAACGCCTCTTCCCAGCTGGCCTAGCGCTCCGTCGGCGGTTGAGCGGCGCGATCGCCGGCCACGTCCAGTCGCCGCCGCGCCCCCGCAAGCGCCTCGGCAACGCGAGCCGGAGCCGTCCCACCGACCACGTCGCAGCCGGCCAGGGCCTCGTCGATCCCGGCCGCCGCCCGGAGCGCGTCGCCGATGCCGGGCTCCTGGGCAAGTCCACGGGCCGACTCGTCGCCGGCGGCGGCCAGCGCCAGCCCGAACATCGCGTCCGGAACCTCGACGAGCCCGAGCCCCGCGTCCTCGGCCTGGGTGACCAGCGATCCCACGACATGGTGGGCTGCCCGGAACGGGACGCCGCGTCGGACGAGCGCGTCGGCCACAGCCGTTGCGGTGGTGAAGCCCTCGGCCGCGGCCGCGCGCATCCGCCCCGCGTCGACGGCCAGCGTGTCGAGCATACCGGCCAGGATCCCGAGCGAGGCCTGGTAGACGGCGACCGCGTCGAACAGCGGCGCCTTGTCCTCCTGGAGATCGCGCTGGTAGGCCAGTGGCAGGCCCTTCAGGAGCGCCAGCGACGCGGTCAGCTCCCCGATGACGCGGGCGGCGCGGCCACGGACCAGCTCGGCCGGATCCGGGTTCTTCTTGTTGGGCATGATGGAGCTGCCGGTCGAAAAGGCGTCGGACACCCGGACGAAGCCGAACCGCGGGTTGGACCACCAGGTGACTTCCTCGGCCAGCCGGCTGAGGTGGACCATCCCGAGCGCGATCGCGGACAGCGTCTCGACCACGAAGTCGCGGTCCGCCACGGCGTCGATCGAGTTCGCGCTCACACCGTCGAAGCCGAGCTCGGCCGCCGTCGCCGCGCGATCGAGGGGGTAGCCGGCACCGGCCAGGGCGCCCGACCCGAGCGGCGAGACGTTGACCCGGCGCCGCGCGTCGGCCAGCCGGGACCGGTCACGCTCGGCCATCTCCACGTAGGCCAGCAGGTGGTGCGCCAGCAGGACGGGCTGGGCAGGCTGGATGTGGGTCATACCCGGCAGGATCGCCGTGCCGTCCCGTTCGGCCAGCCCGACCAGGGCGCGCTCGTAGCCGGCCAGCGCCGTGTCCAGCTCGTCGATCGCGCGCCGGGTCCAGAGCCGCAGGTCCGTGGCGACCTGATCGTTGCGGGACCGGCCGGTGTGGAGCTTGCCGGCAACCGGACCGACCTTCCCGGCCAGCGCGGCCTCGAGGTTCATGTGCACGTCCTCGAGGCCCGCGTCCCAGACCAGCCGTCCGGCCGCGAGGTCCTCACCGAGCGCTCGCAGCCCGTCGACCAACGTGACGACCTCGTCGTCGGTCAGCAGCCCGGCCCTACCCAGCCCGTGGACGTGCGCGATCGAGCCCGCGATGTCGTCCGCCGCCAGCGCGGCGTCCACTTCGATCGAGCGCGTGAAATCGGCCACGCGAGGGTCGGTCTCCTCGCTGAAGCGTCCACCCCAAGTCTGCATCGGTCCTCCGTCGTGAGGCTCGTATGCTACCCGTGGCGCGAAGGTCGGCGGTCGAGTCCCTCGTTGACGATGCCCTTCGGATGCATCATCGGCACGATTGGGGCAGCCGGGCCTCCTCCACCCAGGCAGTCAGTCGATGCATCCGACGTGCATCGGCAAGGACGACGGCCGACCAGCGGCGGCCTTCAAGGGCGCCCGGCGATCAGCCTGGATCGGCCGCTGACGCACCCGCCAATTCCAGCGGCGGGGCGGGATGGGCGGCCCGCAGGCGGCCCGCCGCGTCCTCCGCGGTCAGGTCGCGCTGGGTCTCGGCAAGCAGCTCGTAGCCGACCATGAACTTGCGCATCCGCCCGCGCAGGAGCGGCGGATAGAAGTGCGCGTGGACTTGCCAGGCGTCGGTCGGCCGGTCGTCGAACGGGGCCTGGTGCCAGCCCATCGAGTACGGGAACGACCGCTTGAACAGGCCGTCATAGCGGCCGAGCAGGTCCGGCAGGACCGCGGCCAGGTCGTCGCGAGCGGCTTCGTCGAGCTCCACCAGTCGGGCTGCGGGGCGTTTCGGGATGACCAGCGTCTCGAACGGCCAGGCCGCCCAGAACGGGACGACGACCAGCCACTCGCCGGTCTCGACAACCACCCGCGCACCGCCGGATTCCTGGTCGACGTATTCGAGCAGGAGGCGACGGCCGGTGGCCGCCAGGTGGGCCCGTTGCGCGACGTCCTCGCGCGCTCCCTCGCCGGGGAGCGCGGTGCCGGCCCAGATCTGGCCGTGTGGATGCGGATTGGAGGCACCCATCGCCACGCCGCGGTTCTCGAAGACCTGGACCCAGCGGTACTCGGCACCGAGCTCGGCGGTCTGGTCGGCCCACAAATCGACGACCTCGCGGACCGCCCCGTGCTCCATCCGACCGAGCGTCAGGTCGTGGCGCGGCGAGAAGCAGACGACCCGGCACAGCCCGCGCTCGCCCTCGGCACGCAGGAGCCCGTCATCGATGACGGCCATCGACGTGTTCGGACGCAGCGCCGAGTAGTCGTTGGTGAACACGAACGTCTCGGCGTACTCGGGGTTGACGTCGCCGTTGGCACGGACGTTGCCGGGGCACAGGTAGCAGTCCGGGTCATACGAACGTTCACCCGTGTCCGGCTCCGGCTCTTCCGCGCCCAGCCAGGGCCGCCGCGTCCGGCCGGCCGAGACCAGCACCCACTCGTCGACCAGTGGGTTGTAGCGGCGATGCGGCTCGTTGGCGAGCCGGGCGATGGCGGTACTGCCGGCAGTCCGGTCAGTGGGCACGCGCTGCCTCGGGCAACCCCGTGGAGGCGCTGCTCTCGACGACGACCAGCGATCGGACGGCACCGGACAGGATGGCCCGGGCATCCGGCTGCAGCCCGGAATCCGTGATCAGGACGTCGGCCTGGTCGAGCCGGGCGATCGAACTGATCCCGATGACGCCCCATTTCGAGTGGTCGGCCACCACGACCAGGCTCCGCCCGGCGTCGATCAACGCCCGGTCGGTGTCGGCCTCGAGCAGGTTCGGGCAGGTGAAGCCGGAATGCGGGTCCATACCGTGGACCCCGACGAAGACGAGATCCACGTGGACGGTCCGAAGGGCCGCCACGGCGAACGGACCCACGAGGGCGTCCGACGGCGTCCGAACGCCGCCGGTCAGGATGATCGTCTGGTCGGGGCGACCGGCCTGGTAGAGCACCTCGGCCACGCGCACGGAGTTGGTCACCACGGTCAGGCCCGGAACGTTCGCCAGGCGCTGGGCCAGCGCATGGGTGGTCGTTCCCGCCGAGACGGCGATCGCCATGCCCGGCTCGGCGAGGGCCACGGCCGCATCGGCGATGGCGTCCTTCTCGCCCTGCTGGAGGGCCGACTTGGCGGCAAAGCCCGGTTCGAACAGGGCGTTGCCGGCGATCGACGTCGCGCCGCCATGCACCTTCTCCAGCAGGCCTCGTTCGTGCAGCACCTCGAGGTCGCGACGGACCGTCATGTCCGATACGCCCAGTTCGCGGACGAGGTCGGCCACACGGACGGCACCGTCCTCGCGGACGCGATCGAGGATGAATGACTGTCGCTGGCGGGCGAGCATCAGTGCGTGATTCCCGGGTGGTTTCTACGGCTCACGAAGTGACGCCTCCCCATTGATCGTCCCGTGTAAGATTGCCTCGCAGCGCACAGAAAGTCAACGCATTCGAACATTTACCGAAGTTCGCGGCGCCCGGATCTTGACATCGCAGGACCACGTGCCGGACAATCTGCGTGATCCTGTCGGATTTTGTCGGGCAGTATCGCAGGAGGAGCAAACGCCATGGTTGAACCCATCCGGGTGGATTCGGTCTCTCGACGGACCGTTCTCAAAGGGATGGCCGGCGCCGCCGGCCTGATCAGCATCCCCGCGATCATCGCGGCCTGCAGCTCGTCCAGCTCGACACCGTCGCCGAGCGCCGCCGCCCCGAGCGTCGCCCCCAGCGAAGCCGCCCCGAGCGTCGCCCCCAGCGAAGCCGCCCCGAGCGTCGCCCCCGGCTCGATCACCGTGGGATCGAACTACTCGGACGCCGTGCCGAAGAAGGTCTTCCAGGACATCATCGACACGTTCACCCAGCAGACCGGCATCACCGTCAAGGTCAACACGGTCGACCACGGGACCTTCCAGGACCAGATCAGCTCGTATCTCCAGGGCACCCCGGACGACGTCTTCACCTGGTTCTCCGGGTTCCGGATGCGGTTCTTCGCGGCGCAGGGCCTGGCGACCGACATCAGCGACGTCTGGGGCAACATCGGCAGCCATTACAGCGATGCCTTCAAGGTCGGATCGACCGGCGACGACGGCAAGCAGTACTTCATCCCGATCTACAACTATCCGTGGGCGGTCTTCTACCGGAAGAGCGTCTTCGCGGACAAGGGCTACACGCCGCCGACCACGCTGGCCGAGTTCAAGACGCTGGCCACCAAGATGAAGTCGGACGGGCTGATCCCGATGGCGTTCGGCGACAAGGATGGCTGGCCGGCCATGGGGACGTTCGACATCCTCAACCTGCGCCAGAACGGGTACGACTTCCACGTCGGCCTGATGGCCGGACAGCAGAAGTGGACCGATCCCAAGGTCAAGGACGTCTTCACCGTCTTCAAGGACCTCCTGCCCTTCTACCAGGAAGGCGCCGCGGGGCGAACC
Organism: uncultured Chloroflexia bacterium; assembly: GCA_963806175.1. Taxonomy (GTDB): domain Bacteria; phylum Chloroflexota; class Limnocylindria; order Limnocylindrales; family CSP1-4; genus SPCO01. Next base: position 300,539 of record CAWDXA010000011.1, on the reverse strand, counting down.
TGGCAGGACGCGGCCCAGGCGCTGGTCCAGAAGAAGGCCGGCATGTACCTGCTCGGGATGTTCGTCTCCCAGCAGTTCCAGGAGGCCGGGCAGGCAGATCTCGACGATCTCGACTTCTTCCCGTATCCCGACTTCGGGACCCAGTACGACGCCGAGAAGGCGCTCGACGCACCGATCGACGGTCTGATGATCGGTGCCAATTCGCCGAACCTCCAGGCAGACCTGGACGCCGCGAAGGCGTTCCTGGAGTACATCGCCCAGCCAGCGACCCAGGTCGCCTGGGTGACGGCGGACCCGAGCAATGTCGCGGCCGCGAAGGATGCCGACCCGAGCGGCTACTCCGCGCTCCAGAAGAAGGCGGCCGAGCTGATCGGCAACGCCCAGCGGATCACCCAGTTCCTGGATCGGGACACCAACCCGAACTTCGCGGGCGCGAATGGCATGCAGGCCTTCCTGCTTGACTTCCTCAAGAATCCGAGCCAGGACCTGGACGCCTTCCTCAAGAAGATCCAGGACTTCTGGGACACGCTCTAGTCGGCCAGCCACGGCCTCTCTAGACTATTCAGGCTGTGGCTGATCGCGCGACCGAACCACTCGCCCCCGCCCTCGCCGGTGCAACCGGCGGGGCTGGGGCGAGTTCCATTCCCGGTCGGGTTCGGCGTCGATACAGTCTCCTCACCCGGCGGGACAAGATCGTGCTGGGGCTCATGGTCGGCGTGCCCCTGTTCTTCGACCTGGTCCTCGTGTGGGGCCCGGCCATCGTCTCCGTATTCCTGTCGTTCACCAACTGGAACGGCATCGGCAGCCCGTTCGACGCCAAGGTCATCGGCCTGAAGAACTACGAGAACCTGATCGGGTCCTACCCATTCTTCTGGCCGGCCGTCCAGCACAACTTCCTGTGGCTGGCCTGGCTCATGTTCATCGCCACGCCGATCGGGATGTTCCTGGCCGTCCTCCTCGACCGGGAGATCCGCGGGACTCGCATCTACCAGACGGTCTTCTACATCCCCGTGGTGCTGTCGCTCGCGGTCATCGGCATCATCTGGCAGCTGCAGTACGCACCGGAACAGGGCTTCATCAACAACGTGCTCGGCCGCACCGGGAACGACAACCTCATCGACTGGCTGGGCGACCCGAGCCTCAACCTGTGGGCCGCGCTCGTGGCCACTAGCTGGCGCCACGTCGGGTACATCATGGTGCTGTACCTGGCCGGGCTGAAGGCGTTCGACCCCGCATTGCGTGAGGCGGCCAAGGTCGACGGGGCCAGCGAGCGCCAGACCTTCTTCCGTGTGGTGTTCCCGGTGATGATGCCGATCAACGTCGTCATCGTGGTCATCACCACGATTGAAGCCCTCCGGGCGTTCGACATCGCCTACATCATCAACCACGGCAAGAACGGCCTCGAGTTGCTGTCGACCCTGATCACCAACAACGCGATCAGCGAGTCGAACCGGCTCGGCTTCGGATCGGCCGTTGCCGTGGTCCTGCTGGTCATCTCGCTCGTCCCGATCGTCACGTTCCTCGTCCGGATGCTTCGGGAGCAGCAGACATGACGGAGAACAGCCCGACCGTGTCGCACGAACGCGGTCAACGACTTCGGCCCCGCCGAGTGGCGCTGTACCTCTTCCTCAGCGGATTGGCCGTCGTATGGCTCTTCCCGCTGGCGTGGGGCATCTACACGGCGCTCCGGCCGTTCTCGGACACGCAGCGCAATGGCTACATCTCGTTCCCGTCGGCGATCAACCTCGACAACTTCGTGAATGCCTGGAACCAGGGGGAGTTCCAGCTCCACTACTTCAGCACGCTCATCGTCACGATCCCGGCCGTCATCGTGACCCTGATCCTGGCTTCGATGGTGGCGTTCGCGGTATCGCGCTTCAGCTGGCGGTTCAACCTGTTCGTGCTGCTGCTGTTCACAGCGGGGAACCTGCTTCCGCCACAGGTGATCATCGTGCCGCTGTTCAAGCTGTACACCGCCATTCGGGGCGTGCCGCAGCCCATCAGCGACAACGGGCTGCTCTACAACCAGTACTTCGGGTTGATCCTGATCAATGTCGCGTTCCAGACCGGCTTCTGTGTCTTCGTCCTTAGCAACTACATGAAGACGCTCTCGAAGGAGGTCGTGGAGGCCGCCCTGGTCGACGGCGCAAGCGTCCTCCGGATCTGGGCGGCGGTGATCATGCCGCTCTGCCGGCCGGCGCTGGCCGCCCTCGCGACCCTCGAGTTCACGTTTATCTACAACGACTTCTTCTGGGGCCTCATGCTGATCAAGGACGGCGACCGAAGGCCGATCACCGCGGCGCTCAACAACCTGCAAGGCCAGTTCTTCACGAACACGAACCTGCTGGCCGCGGGCGCGCTCCTGGCGGCGATCCCGACGATCCTGGTGTTCCTCGCTCTCCAGCGCCAGTTCATCAGCGGCCTCTCCCTCGGCTCCACCAAGGGCTGAGGCACTCCCGCGAGGGCAGGCCCGTGGGCGCCCTGGGTGCCTCCTCGAGTCAGACCGCCTCGAGGACGAAGAGGCGCGCCCAGAAGTCGCCACGGACGGCGCTTTCCCAGCGCTCGGCGTCGAGGACGAGCCCGGCCGCCATCAGTTCGGCGCCGGCGCGCTCGCCGGCGTTGGCCCGCGCCAGGGTGTCGTCGTAGGCGGGCCACGTCGTGACGCGGTAGACGGCATCGGGGTCCAGGCCCCGAAGGCGCAGTCGGACGGGGCCTGGGTCCGCCCGGGACAGGATCTGGTACGCCCCGACCACGGCCCGGCGCCGGTCGGCGGCGACGCTCATCCAGGCCACGCGGTTGCCGTCGCCTTCGAACGGGCCGACCAGCCGGACGAACCGGCCACGCTGGAACAGCTCGCGATTCGCCGTGTAGAACCGGATCTGGTCGGCGATCTCGGTCCGTTCCTCGGCCTCGAGCGCGGTCGGGTCGAGCTCGTAGCCGAAGACGCCGAAGAACGCAACCGCGGCCCGGGTCGAGAGCGGCGTGATCCGGCCGACCTGGTGGTTGGGGACGGCCGCGACGTGCGCTGCCATCGAGCTCAACGGGTAGGCCAATGAGGTTCCCCACTGGATCGACAGCCGTTCGATCGCGTCGGTGTCGTCGCTGGTCCAGCCCTGGGGCGCAAATGCCAGCAGGCCCGGGTCGAACCGGCCTCCGCCGCCGGCGCAGGACTCGAACAGGATCTCGGGGAACTGTTCAGTCAGCCGCCGGTAGAGCTCGTACGTACCCAGGATGTACCGATGGAAGAACTCGCCCTGCCGGTCGGGCGGCAGCGTCGGCGTGAACGGCTCGGTGATGTTGCGGTTCATGTCCCACTTGACGTAGGCGATCGGCGCGCTGCCGAGGATTTCCGACAGGACCGCGGCCAGATGGTCGACGACTTCCGGCCGGGCCATGTCGAGCACGAGTTGCTGGCGGCTCTCGGTGCGCGGCCGGCCGGGGATGCCGATCGCCCAGTCCGGGTGCGCCTCGAACAGCCGGCTTCGCTCGCTGATCATCTCGGGCTCGATCCACAGCCCGAACCCGATCCCGAGGTCGGAGATCCGGCGGGCGACGCCGTCGAGACCGTCGGGCAGCTTGTGGCGATCCACGAACCAGTCGCCGAGCGAGGTCGTGTCGTCATCCCGGGCGCCGAACCAGCCGTCGTCGAGCACGAACAGCTCGACGCCGAGGTCTCGCGCGGTCGACGCAATCTCGACCAGCCGGTCGGCATCGAAGCCGAAGTAGGTCGCCTCCCAGTTGTTGATCAGAACCGGGCGCGGCCGGTCGCGCCAGTGGCCGCGGGCGAGACGATCGCGAAAGAGGCCGTGGAGCGCGTCGGAGACGCCGCCCAGGCCGTGCTCCGAGAAGGCGACGATCGCCTCGGGCACCGTGAAGCTCGCCCCCGGCTCGAGACGCCAGCCGAAGGTCGACGGCTCGATCCCAAGCCGCACGCGGGCCGTCCCGTACGGGTCGACCTCGGCCTCGGCCAGGAAGTTGCCCGAGTAGACCAGGCTGAACCCGTACGCCTCACCGTGAGATTCATCGGTCGTCGCGCGGCGAAGCGCCAGGAACGGATTGTGCTCGTGACCCGACGCGCCGCGGATGCTGGAGATCGACTGCCGCCCGGGGACCAGTGCGCGATCGGTCACGTGCCGCTCGCGCGCCCAGGCGCCGGACAGCCCGACCATCCGCCAGTCGGCGTCGGGAAGATCGAGCGAGACGCTCATGGCGCAGCGGAGGTCGACGGTTGCAGCACCGGCGTTCCGGAGCACCGCGCTCCGGGCGATCAGCGGCCGATCCGCGAAGACGGTGAACCGCAGGTCCGCTTCGAGCCCCGAGGGCTCGTCGACCACGGTGATCTCGAGGGTCTCGGCCTCCGACGGATCCTCCGCGTACGTGGAGGGAAGGCCGTCGAGGTCCGGCTTGCCCGGCGTGACACGGTGGTCCCGGTAGTGGAGCGCCAGCGCCGTCGCGCCGTCCGCCGTCACCGCAACGAGCGCCGGGACCCGGTAGTCGCCCGTCCCGCTCGTGGGATAGGCCAGTGGGACCGGCGAGCCGACCCGGTTGGAGAAGCCCGGGAATGGGTTCGGACCCAGCCGCCGATACGAGCGGCCCGGCGGCAGGCCAGCTCCCAGGTGGAGCTGTCCCAGCGTCCCGTCCTCGAACACGCGCAGGACCAGGCTGATCCGCCCGTTGTGGAGGTGGAACTGGCGGTCGGATGGATCCCAGTCGATCGGCACGGGTGGAGCCTCCTCAGCCGCTCATCGTCCAGGTCCAGTGGTACGTGCCCGGACCGACGAGATACTCGGGGAGCGTGTCCGGGCCGCAGCTGGCGGTCCCAAGCCCGCGATGGGCGGCGTCCAGGTGGACGATCGTCTCGGGCCGCGGCGACAGCTCGACGTCGTGGGTCGCCGTCGCGAGGTCCGTCGCGCGGAAGTGGGATGCGGACACCTGGCTCGGTCGTCCCAGCGCGATGCGGACGCTCCGGCCCGCGCCATCGGCCAGCCGCAGCCAGCGGACGCCGGCGTGGCCCCCGTTCTCCTGCGGCCGGATGTACGGGACGTACTGGTCGCCGATCGACGATCGCCAGCGACCGATCAGCCCGCCACGCCTGCGGTCCGGGTAGGTCTCGTGCGGCCCGGAGCCGAACCACTCGAGGTCCTCCAGCCCGGCAACGACCTCGAGAACCGTACCGACCCTCGCCAGATCCGACAGCTCGTCCGGGATGACGACGGTCTCGTCGACGAGGACCCCACCGGTCGCGAGGGTCGAGTACCGCACATCGTGCGCGAGGGCAATCCCGGTGGTGGTCCGGACCTCGCTGCGAACGACGGCGGTCGGCCCGTCGCGGTCGATCGACAGCAACCGGCGGGCGAGGCGATCCAGCCCCAGTGTCTGCCACGCCGCGGCCATGCCGCCGATGCGGTCGTTGTCGGTCGGGGCTCGCCAGAGCGCGAGGGCGGGCGGGGTCGCGAGGAGCCTGTGGATCAGGCGGCCGTCGGCGTCCAGATCCGGGCCCTCGCCCGCGTAGGCCGTGGCGGTGCCGGCCGGCGCCGGCGTGGCACCCGACACGGGCAGCTGCAGCGCGCAGACCTCGAAGGCCTTCGGCGCCCAGGGCAGTTCGGCCGCCGTGCGGAGCCGGACGGTCAGCCACGATTCGGCGCCACCGTCCATCGGCGGGGGCGTCCAGCCCGGGAGGCTGATCCGGGCCTGTTCGCGGGGGCCCAGCGTCGGGAGCTCGAAGTCGCCGCCCGCGATCGTCTCGCCGTCGACGGCGAGCTCGTACGAGCCGAGGAGCCAGTCGAGGCCGGTGAAGTCCTGCCGGTTCGACAGCCGGACGACGCCGCCAAGCAGCTCTCCGGGTTCGCCGGCGATGCCGACCGGCGCTGCCAGGCGCCTGTGCTCCCACATCGCGGGCTTCGGCCGACGGTCCGGCCAGTTCATGCCGTCGGCCACGAAGTTCCCGTCGTGCGGGGTCTCGCCGAAGTCCCCGCCGTACGCCCAGCGTCGCGTCCCGTCGGGCAATCGCTGGACGAGGCCGTGATCCCACCACTCCCAGATGAAGCCGCCCTGGAGCCCGGGCGTCGACTCGATGGCGTCCCAGTACTCGGCGAGCGTGCCGTTGCTGTTGCCCATGGCGTGGGAGTACTCGCACATGATCAGCGGGTGGCGCTGGAGGCCGGACCGCGCGTGTCCGACGATGTCGGCGATCGGCGGGTACATCGGGCAGGTGAGGTCGCTGACCGCCTGGTCGCTCGTCCAGTCGTAGCGGATGGCGCCCTCGTAGTGGAGCGGGCGGCTCGGGTCGTAGGCGCGAAGCCAGGCTGCGGCCGCCTCGTGGTTGCGGCCATGGCCCGACTCGTTGCCGAGCGACCAGAGGATCACGGACGCGTGGTTCTTGTCCCGCTCGGCCATCCTGGACACCCTGGTCACCCACTGGTCCAGGTAGCGCGAGTCGTCGCACAGCGTGCTCTGGAAGGCATGCGACTCGATGTCGGCCTCGTCGATGACGTAGAGCCCGAGCTCGTCGGCCAGGTCGAGGAAGGCCGGGTCGTTCGGGTAGTGCGAGGTCCGGACCGCGTTGAACCCGAACTGCTTCATCTGGACGAGGTCCGCGCGCATGGAGCCGGCCGAGATGACGCGACCGGTGTGCTGGTCGAAGTCGTGCCGGTTGACGCCGCGGACGTAGATGCGCCTGCCGTTGACGAGCAGGTCCAAACTGCGAATCTCGACGCGGCGGAAACCGATCCTGATGGTCTCTTCGCCGGCGAGCTCGCCCAAGGGCGAGCGCAGGACGATGCGCAGCGCATAGAGCCGAGGGTGCTCGGCGGACCACCGTTCGATCCCCGGGACCTCGAGGCGCCAGGTGGCCAGGCCATCGAGCGGCGGCGCCATCTGGCGATGGACCGTCGCCCATCGAGCCTCGTCGTCCGGCGACAGCGGCAGCCCCGCGGCCGCCCGGTACATCAGGCGCTGGTTGTCCCGCGTCCAGGTCTCCAGGGCGCGGGGATCCACGGTTGCCAGTTCCTGCACGAGGACCCGGTCCAGCGCCTCGAGGTGCGCCTCGACCGTCCAACCCGGCTCGACGGGCCCGCTCGGGATGCCGACGAGCACGGACAGGTCGAGCGTCCCGGTCGACGCGTCGAGGGTCCCAACGGGCGTCCCGCTCGACGCGTCGTCGGCAAGCCCGGCAATCGCCTTGATGTCGGCCAGGTACGTCCGGCCGGTCGCATACAGGAACACCGGGCGGCTGATGCCACCGTGCCACCACTGGTCCTGGTCCTCGACGTAGGTCGCGTCCGACCACTTGACCACCGTGAGCCGGAGCGTGTTGGCGCCCGGCCGCAGGTGCGGGGTGACGTCGAATTCCGAGGCCAGGTGCGAATCCTTGCCGATCCCGACCTGGACCCCGTTGAGCTCGGCGACCAGGACGCTCTCGGCGGCTCCGACGTGGAGGACGACGCGCCGTCCGTCCCAGCCCGGCGGCAGCTCGAAGTCGCGCTCGTACACGCCCGTCGGGTTGATCCCGGGGATCTCCGGCGGCCGCCCTGCGAACGGCATCTGGACGTTCGTGTAGTGCGGGAGGTCCCAGGTCCCCGACATCGTCCAGAGTCCGGGGACGTCGGCTTCAGCCCAATCGGTCGTGAGTGGGTCCGTCGGCCGCCGGAGCAGCTGGAAGCGCCAGCGCCCGTCGAGCGAGTGCCTGTCGCTGTGGGTCAGGCTGTGCATCGGGAGCCGCCCGAGCGACGTCAGCTCGGGGGTCGTCCACGCGTGGGTCACGGGACGATTGTGGCACGCCCGAAGCACGACGGCGCGGCTTCGGGCAGACTCCAGCCGATGAGCGCCGACGATACCGTCATGGTCCGCACGACCGGCCTCGGCCGGCGCTTCGGCGATCTCTGGGCGATCCGCCACATGGACCTCGAGGTGCACCGCGGCGAGGTGCTCGGGCTGCTCGGACCCAACGGGGCCGGCAAGACCACGACCGTCCGCCTGCTCGCGGCCCTCATCGAACCCACGCGAGGGGACGGCCACCGTCGATGGGCTCGACGTGGTCCGGCGCGCGAACGAGGTCCGGGCCAGGGTCGGCATCCTGACCGAGACCCCGGGGCTGTACGAGAAGCTGTCGGCGTCCGCCAATCTCGACTTCTTCGGGCGGCTCTACGGGCTCGGCGCAGGGACGCGGGCGGAACGGATCGAGCGGTACCTGCGGCTCTTCTCGTTGTGGGAGCGGCGCGACGACACGGTCGGCGGGTTCAGCAAGGGCATGAAGCAGAAGCTGGCGATCGCCCGGGCATTGCTCCACGAGCCGTCGGTGGTCTTCCTCGACGAGCCGACCGCCGCTCTCGATCCGGAGGCCGCGTACGTCGTCCGCGAAGCCATCGAGGCGATCCGGCGGTCTGGCCGGACGATCGTGCTGGCCACACACAACCTGTACGAGGCCGACCGGCTGTGCGACCGGGTGGCATTCGTCCGTGGCGGCCTGCTGCGGGTCGACTCGCCGGCGGACCTGCGTGACGCGCTCGGCGGACGGGGCGTCGAAGTGGCGTTTGGCGGCGCGCCCGGGCCCGAGGTCGTCGCCGCGGCCCGCGGCGTGGAAGGCGTCGGCGCGGCCGAGCTCGTCGACCATCGCCTGGTCGTGAGCGCGGAGGAGCCGAACGCCGTCACCCCGGCGCTCGTGCGCGCGCTCGTCGCGGCCGGCTCCGACATCGTCGAGGTGCGCGAGCGGGCCACCAGCCTCGAGCAGATCTACTTCGAGGTCATGGGCGTCCGGCCCGAGGGCGACGAGGCCGCCTGATGCGCGCCGCCATCGTCTGGACGATCCTGCGCCGGGAATGGTCCGAGACCGTCCGCAACCGGCTCCTGATGTCGACCATCCTGGTCCCGCCGATGATCCTGACCATCGCGCCGATCGCCCTGGCCGGCTTCGTCGGCGACCGCTCCCTGCCCCCGGGCTTCGCCGCCCAGATCCTGGCCCAGCGCCCGGAGTGGGCCGTCTTCAGCCGGTCCGAGCTGGCCGGCGCCTTCACGGTCCAGCAGTTCCTGGCGTTCTTCCTGCTGATGCCGGCGTACATCCCGCTCTCGATCGCGACCTTCTCGATCATCGGCGAGAAGCAGGCGCGCAGCCTCGAGCCGGTGCTCGCCGCGCCCATCCGGACGGTCGGAGCTGCTGGCGGGCAAGGCGGTCGCCGCCCTGGTCCCGGGGATCGCGGCCGGCTGGGCGACCTACCTCGTCTTCGTCAGCCTGGCGACGCTGGTCTACGGCCCGCACCTGCTCGGCGTCGTGACCGACCCGAGCTGGCTGGCCGGCGTCTTCGTGCTGGGACCGGCCGTCGGGCTCTCGTCGGTCGTGGCGGCCGTCATCGTCAGCTCGCGAGTCAACGATCCCCGGGTCGCCCAGCAGATCGGCGGCGTGATCATCGTGCCGATCATCGGGGTGACGCTGCTGCAGGCGAGCGGGACGTTGCTCGTCGGGGCGAGCGGCTATCTCGCCCTGTCGGCGATCGTGTTCGTGGCCGGCCTCGTCGGCCTGCGGATCGGCGTGGCGCTGTTCGATCGGGAGGCGATCCTCACGCGCTGGCGGTAGGCAACGGTTCGCGCCCGGCCGGAGTTCCGGATGGCATGAACGACCATCGGTGCGCCGCCCGGTATTGGCCTAGCCCTGTAGGCCAACGATCGGTATCATCCCTCGATGCCTGAACCGACGAACCGATCGCCTGTGGCTGGTGTTCCTGGGGCTCGGCTTCATGTGGGGCTCGAGCTACCTCTTCATCAAGCTCGCGGTCGACGACTTCGGCACGTTCACGCTGGTGGCCCTGCGGCTGGTCGTCGGGGCCGCGCTGCTGTGGCTGGTCATCCGGCTGGCCGGCCAGGAGCTCCCGCGCGAGCGCCGGATCTACGGCCACCTCGTGGTGATGGCCTGCGTCAATATCGTGATCCCGTTTGCGCTGATCACCTGGGCGGAGCGATCGGTCGACTCGTCGATCGCCGCCATCCTGACCGCCGCGGTGCCGCTCTTCGCGATCATCATCGCTCCGCTCATCCTCCACGATGAGCCGATCCGCGTGAACGGCGTGATCGGGCTGGCGGTCGGCTTCGCTGGCGTCGTCGTGCTGACCAGCCGGAACCTGGGCGTGGCCGGGTCCGACATCATGGGCGAGATCGCGCTGCTGGGAGCCTCGCTGAGCTACGCGCTGGGCGCCGTGTACTCGAGGCACAACATGCGCGGCGTGCGGCCGATGATCCCCGCGGTCTTCCAGGTCACCTTCGCGATGCTGATCGCGGGGACGATCGCGATCGTCTTCGAGCACCCGTGGGACGTCCGGCCGGACGCCCAGGCCATCTTCTCGATCGCCTGGCTCGGATTGCTCGGCTCAGGGCTCGCGTACCTCGCGAACTTCCGCCTGCTGGCCGCCTGGGGCGCGACCCGGACGACCCTCGTCGCGTACGTCATCCCGGTCGTCGGGATCGTGCTCGGCTTCCTCGTCCTGAACGAGCAGGTGGACATCCGGCTGCTCCTCGGCACGGGGCTCGTCGTGGGGGGCGTGGCGTTGGTCAACAGCCGGTACGGGCGGCGGCGGCTGTTCGGGCGAACGCCGCCGCCTGCGGTCGAGGCGACATAGCCGGCTCGGCCCGGGCAAACACGGCTCGGGCCGTCGTCGTCGTCGTGACGCGCGGCCAACCGTACGCGGCCGATCCGGCCGACTCGCGTGTCCCGGGACGCTCCCGGCGCTATCCGCCCAGCGCCAGCAGCAACGCTCCGCCGACGATGAGCACGGACGCGCCGACACGGCGCCCCACCTCGGTCCGGTCGGCGGCCTCACCCATCCTGACCGAGCCCCAGGCCGCGGCGAACACCGTCGCCGACTCGCGCAGCGGCGCGACGCCCGACAGCGGGGCCACGCTCAGGGCGCCGAGGATGCACAGGTAGGCAACGAGGGTCAGCCAGCCGCCCACGGCCGCCCGCCTCGCGCCGTCAGCCCCGTCCCGGAAGAGCCCGCCACCCGCAAGCAGGGCCACCCAGACAACCAGCACCACGGAACACGTCGCCCACAGGATCGCCGCGTACGGGATGGGCTCGATCAGCCGAGTCCCGAGCCGGTCGATCGTGGTGTACGTGGCGATCGTCACACCGGTCGCAAGCGCGAACAGGACCGGGCTGTCGAGGGCGGTCTTGCGCGCGGCGCCAGCTCGCGCTCCGCGTCCGGCCAGCGCCAGAGCTCGCCACGGTCGCTGCAGCCAGAGGAAGCCGGCCAGCAGGGCGATGACGCCAAGGGACCCGGCCACGCCCAGCCGTTCGCCGAGGCCAGCGACGCCGACGGCCACCGCCAGCAGCGGCGCCGACCCTCGCGCCAGCGGGTAGACAACGGACAGGTCGCCGCGCCGGTACGCGCCAGCCAGGAACACGAAATAGGCCGCTTCCACGACGCCGGACCCGATCCCGAGCGCGATCCCGTCCGCGGGCAGAGGACGCGCCCCACCCAGCCACCAGGCCAGCAGGCCACCCGGCACGATCAGGACGCCCGCCGCCAGCATCCCGATCGTGGCCGCGCGCAGTGGATCTCCGGCGGTCTTGAGCCGGACGTTCCAGGCCACGTGCAACACGGCCGAGATCGCGACGAGGGCGATGATGAACGGGCTCACCCGGGGACGGTACCCGCCGCGATCCCTCCACGTCGGGCCGGTCCCACGCCCCGCGGCGGAGGCACTCCCACCGAATGCGCCAGGTGTCAGCCCGAGGTGGTCTGCCCTCGCTCGGCGGCCTCGGCCCGCTCCTTGAGGACGCGCAGGTGCGCCTCCACGCGGCTTGCAAGCGAGGCGCGGCCGAGCCGGACCAGGATCCCGGTCCAGCGGTCGAAGGGCTCGAAGCTGGCGCCGTGGATCACGCGCGTCCCGCCGGCGACCGGTTCGAGCCGCCAGCTCCACTGGCTGTCGAAGCCGGATGCCGTCACCCGCAGGCGGAATTTCGCATCGGGCCGGGCCTCCAGGCTCTCCACTCGGGCGGCGTCGCGGAGCAACCCGAGCCGGGCCCGCGCGGGGCGGGTGGCGGCGGCGGCCGGCCAGGTGGGCGCAGCGGGCCCGAGGTTGAGCTCCGGGAAGAGCGCGGTCGTGGCCGCCGGGTCGTGCAGCGTCGACCACACGGTCCGGGGGGAGGCGTGCACGAAGACCCGTCGCTCGACCGCCTTCTCCGTCTCCGAGGCAGGCCCGCGCGACCGTCGCTGGGCGCCCCCTCCGATCCCGATCGCCATGTCAGCCGCCGATCGGGTGCCAGACCGTCTTCATCTCGAGGAAGGCGGCGATCCACTCGGGGCGCTCCGAGGCGGCGTCGTCCAGCCAGTCGAACCGCGCCTCCGACGTCTTCGTCGGTCGGCGGAGCAGACGCTTGATGTCCTCGGCCGCCGATTGCTCGACGGCAACCCGAAGCTCGTCCGGCACGCCCCACGTGTCGAGCGCGTCGACGTCCGCGTGTGCCGCGACGACCGGGACGAGCTCCGAGCGAAGCCCGGTGAGGATGTTGACGACGCCACCCGGGACATCCGAGGTGGCGAGCACCTCGGCCAGGGTCACGGCCGGCAGTGGCCGGCGCTCGCTGGCGAGGAGGACGACCGCGTTCCCGGTGACGAGGGGCGGTGCCAGCCGGCTGACCAGACCCAGCAGCGACGAGGTCTCGGGCGCCACCACGCCGACGACGCCGGTCGGCTCCGGGATCGTGAAGTTGAAGTACGGCGCGGCGACCGGGTTCGACGAGCCAAGGATCTGGCCGATCTTGTCGGCCCAGCCCGCGTACCAGACCCACCGATCGATCGCCCGGCTGACGACATCGCGCGCAGCCGCAGGGGCCAGGCCCTCCGCCTGCAAGACCTCGGTCGCAAACTGCTCGCGCCGCCCTTCCATCAGCTCGGCGACGCGGTACAGGACCTGGCCGCGGTTCATGGCGGTCTTGGCAGCCCAACCGGGAAACGCCTTGCGCGCGGATCGAACGGCCTCGCGGAGGTCCTTGCGCGAGGCGCGGCACGCATTGGCCAGCGGCGCACCATCCGCGGACGAGACCAGGTAGCCGCGACCCGACTCCGTCCGTGGGAACGCGCCGCCGATGTACAGCTTGTAGGTCTTGCGGACCTCGACCCGCGCCGGCGAGGCGGCGGCCGCGACGGCCCCGGCCCGGGCAGCCACGGCGCGAGCCGTTCCGTCACGACCCGCCGACGCCGGCGGTCGCCCGCGCGTCGCCATCAGCGGTCCTCCAGCCGGACATAGGCGAGCAGCCCGTGGAGGCCACCCTCGCGTCCGAAGCCGGACTCCTTGTAGCCACCGAACGGCGACGTCGGATCGAACCGGTTGAACGTATTGGCCCAGACCACGCCCGCGCGCATCCGGCCGACCATCTCGAGGATCCGCGAGCCCTTGTCGGTCCAGATCCCGGCCGACAGCCCGTAGACCGTGTTGTTGGCCTTCTCGACCGCCTCGTCCGGCGTGCGGAACGTGAGCACGGACAGGACGGGTCCGAAGATCTCCTCGCGGGCGATCCGGTGGCTCTGGGCCACGTTGGTGAACAGCGTCGGCCGGAAGAAGAAGCCACGATCCGGCAGGTCGCAGGCCGGCTGGTAGAGCTCGGCGCCCTCGGCCACGCCGGACGCGACGAGCTCGGTGATCTTGTCGAGCTGGGCCTTCGAGTTGATCGCGCCGACGTCGGTGTTCTTGTCGAGCGGGTCGCCGACGCGGATCGTCGCCAGCCGGTCCTTGAGCTTGGCGATGAGCGGCTCGACGATCGACTCCTGGGCCAGCAGCCGCGAGCCGGCGCAGCAGACCTCGCCCTGGTTGAAGTAGATGCCGTTGACGATGCCCTCGACGGCCTGGTCGAGCGGCGCATCGTCGAACACGATGTTGGCGGCCTTGCCGCCGAGCTCGAGTGTGAGCGCCTTGTCCGTCCCGGCCACGCCCTTGGCGATCCGCTTGCCGATCTCGGTCGAACCGGTGAAGGCGACCTTGTCGATGCCGGGGTGCGTGACCATGGCCATGCCGATCTCGCCCGGGCCGGTGACGATGTTGACGACGCCCGGCGGGAGGTCCGCCTCCTGGCACACTTCGGCAAAGAGGAGGGCGCTCAGCGGGGTCGTCGATGCGGGCTTCAGGACGACCGTATTGCCGGCGGCCAGGGCCGGGGCGATCTTCCACGACAGCATCAGCAGCGGGAAGTTCCACGGGATGATCTGGGCGGCCACGCCGAGCGGGCGCGCGACGCGGCCCGGGAACGCGTACTCGAGCTTGTCGGCCCAGCCCGCGTAGTACCAGAAATGCGCGGCCGCGAGCGGGACGTCGACGTCGCGGCTCTCCTTGATCGGCTTGCCGGAGTCCATCGATTCGAGGACGGCGAACTCGCGCGATCGCTCCTGGAGGATCCGGGCGATCCGGAACAGGTACTTGGCCCGTTCCTTGCCCGACAGCCGGCCCCAGCTCCGCGACTGGGCGCGGCGGGCCGCCCGGACGGCGCGATCGACGTCGGCGGTGGTGGCCCTGGCGACGACCGCGAGTTGCGCTTCCGTGGCCGGGTCGACCGATGCGAACGTCGCGCCGTCCGACGCCGGCACGAACCGGCCGTTGACGAACAGCCCGTACCGCTCCTTGAGCGTGACGAGGTCCCTTGCCTCAGGCGCCGGGGCGTACTCCCACGGGATCGCCTGCCCATCGCCGAGGCCCCAGCTGGAGGGTGGCCGACCGGAGGAAGGGACGAGACGGGAATCCGTCTGACTGGCCATGGCGGCCATTATGGCACCGACCTCCCGGAAGGCCGACCTCCGTCCGGCTCGTCACGACGCGGTGGGACTGCCCCGGGCCGGCCCCACCTGCACGCGGCGATCGCGCGATCCATGGCCGGCGCTCATCGCGTGATCGATCGCGCTTGCGCCGTCGTGTAGCCTGCGGGCGGATGGAGCGCCTCGCGAACGCCCGGGAACTGCTCGACGGTCCGCTCGGCGAACCGGCCACCCTGGACGGTCACCTGCGTGACCTGCGGCGGATCAACCGCTGGCTCGCCGGCGTGTCCTTGAGCGCCGCGGCCATCGAGGCCGTCGCGGCACATCGCGCCGAGCTGACGATGCTCGACGTTGGAACCGGCGGCGCGGACATCCCGGTGGCCCTGGCTCGGCTGGCGCGCAGACGAGGCCGGCGGCTCCACGCGGTCGGCGTCGACAACCGTCCCGAGGTGCTCGCGGCGGCCGTTCGAGCGCGGCCGCCGGGCGGTGCCGACCCGATCGAGCTCCATGCCGGCGATGCCCGGAAGCTCGGCTACGGCGACCGGTCGTTCGACGTCGCCCACGCCTCGCTCGTCCTGCACCACTTCGATCCGCCGGTCGCGGTCGAGATGCTCCGCGAGATGGGCCGCGTCGCGCGGCTCGGGGTCGTGATCAACGATCTCGATCGGACGCGAGTCGGCTGGCTGGGAGCCTGGCTGATCGGTCACTTCCTGACCGCGAACCGCTACACGCGGCACGACGCCCCGCTCTCGGTCCGGCGGGCCTTTCGAGCGCAGGAGACCGCGGCGATGCTGTACGCGGCCGGCCTGCGGCCGGTCCGTGTCGTTCGCGGCGCGTTCGGCCAGCGCTACGCCATCGCCGCCGTCCCGTCGGGCGATGCCGGGCGCGGGGAAGCCGGAGAGCCCCCGGACCCGATCGGCGCCGGCGAGTGACCGCGCCGGCGCCGCGCTCCCGTTCGGCGCGATCGACCGCTGAACGCGGCGATGCTGGCCCGGCTATCGCGGGCGCGCCCGCGACACCCCCGCGACCGAAACGCCGATTCCGACCGACGGCGGTTCCGGCATGGCGAACCCGGCCTGCCGGCCCCAGGCGAGGGCAGCCAGGCCGGTCGCCACGCTCAATGCCCCGCCGAGCGCGATCGCCAGGGAGGCTCCGAACCCTGACGCGACCGCGCCCATCGCCAGCCCGCCGATCGGTACCGAGGCGCTGAACACGGTCGTGTAGACGCTCATCACGCGCCCCCGCAGGTAGTCGGGCACGGCCAGCTGGATCGTGGTGTTGGCCGTCGCCGCCATCAGGATCGAGCCAAACCCGATCACGACCATCAGCGCCAGCGACAGCGGGAAGACGCGCCAGACGGCGAGCGCCACGGAGGCGACGCCGAGGATCAGCGCGCCCGTCGCCAGGCGCACGGGCTGCGGGCCGCCGCCGAAGACCAGGCGCAGCGCGGCCAGCAGGGATCCGATCCCGGACGCGGCCATCAGGAACCCGTAGCCGGTCGCGTCGCTGCCGAGGTCGTGCTGGGCGAAGGCCGGGATCAGGACACCGAAGTTCATCCCGACCGTGGCGACCGTCCCCACGACGACGGTGGCGAGCAGCACAATCCGCGTCTGCCGCACGTAGCTGAGCCCTTCGGCGAGGTTCCGGACCACGGCTTGAACGGACGTGGGCCGAGCGATGCGGGCACCGATCTTGAGATCCCCTTCATCCATCAGCCACAGCCCGATGATCACGGCCAGGAAGCTGACCGCATTGAGCACGAACGCCGCCGCCACGCCAAAGGCCCCGATCGCCAGCCCGGCCGCTGCGGGCCCGACGACGCGCGCCCCGTTGAACATGGCCGAATTGAGGGCGACGGCAGGCCCGACATCCTCTCGCCCGACGAGCTCGACCGCGAATGACTGGCGGACCGGCATGTCCACCGCGTTGGCGATCCCGAGCAGGAAGGCGAGCCCGACGATCATCCAGACCTGGACCACGTCGGCGACCACCAGCGCCGCGAGGATGGCGGCCAGGATCATCATCGACACCTGGGTCCCGATGAGGACCCGGCGCTTCGGCAGCGCGTCGGCGGCGACGCCCGCGAACAGCCCGAAGACCATCACCGGCAGGAATTGCGCGGTCGCCACGATCCCGAGCCAGATCGGGTCGCCGGTCAGCTGCAGGACCAGCCAGGCCTGCGCGACCTGCTGCATCCACGTCCCGATCAGCGAGACGAGCTGACCGATGAAGAACAGCCGGTAGTTGCGGTGCTGGAACGCCAGGATCCCGCGCGAACCGCTCAGGCGGCCGCGGACCGCGGTCACGGGCCCGATCACTCGACCGGTCCGCCCGGTGCGGCGGCCGCCAGCCGTTCCGGGTGTGGCACCGGCCCACCATCGAGCTCGGCGAGGTGCGCGTCGAGGTGCCGGCCCCGGGCTCGCGCCTCCTCGATCATCGTGGCCAGCCGGGCGGCCTTGGCCTCGAGGATCTCGATCTGGTGGTCGACCCGTTCGCGCGCGTCGAGGATCAGCGCCCGGCGTTCGTCGGGATCGCCGGTCGTCCTGAAGCGCTCGCGATTGCGTTCACGGGCCGCGTCGTCCTCGAGGAGCTGGCGAATCTGTGCGAGCGAGAAGCCGGCATCATCGCGCAGCCCCCGGATGAACTGCAGCCGTTCCAGGTCGGACTCGTCGTAGAGCCGGTAGTCACCCTCGGAGCGGCCCGCGGGTTCGAGCAGGCCCATCTCCTCGTAGTAGCGAATGGTTCGCGCCGTCAGGCCGGTGTCGGCCGCGACCTCGTTGATCCGCAACAGGCGCCGGGCAGTCAAGTCCTTCATGAGCCGCGCATGATAGCAGAACCTTGACGTGCACGTGAAGGTCGCTCGCTCGACCCGCTGCCGTGGCTCGCGGTGATCGAACCGTTCGCTCGGCTGGATCAGCTAGTCGACCGTGAAATCGTCCGGGTCCTGGTAGCGGCCGGTCCGCTGGAACTCGATCTGCATGAGGATGTCGTTGAGCAGCGACGACGCGCCGAAGCGGAACCAGTCGGGGCTCATCCAGCGCGGCCCGAGCGTCTCGTACAGGACCACGAGGTACTGGATCGCCTCCTTGGCGACCCGGATCCCGCCGGCCGGCTTCATGCCGACCTGGCGTCCGGTCGAGCGCTCGAAGTCGCGGATGGCCTCGAGCATGACGAGCGTGACCGGCAGGGTCGCGGCCGGCGTGACCTTGCCGGTCGAGGTCTTGATGAAGTCGGCGCCGGCGGCCATCGCCAGGACGCTGGCCCGCCGGACGTTGTCGTAGGTCTCGAGCTCGCCCGTCTCGAGGATCACCTTGAGGTGCGCCTCGCCGGCTGCCTCCTTGACCTCGACGATCTCCTCGAACACGGTCAGGTAGTCGCCCGACAGGAACGCGCCGCGATCGATGACCATGTCGACCTCGTCGGCGCCGGCGTCGACCGCCGCGCGGACCTCGGCGACCTTGACGTGGCGGAACGTCTGGCCCGACGGGAAGCCCGTCGCGACGCTGGCGACCTTGACGGTCGATCCACGCAGGGCGGCCTTGGCCTCTGCGACGAGCGCCGGATAGACGCAGACGGCGGCCACCGACGGGATCGTGGGGTCGCCGGGCTGCGGGCGCATCGCCTTGACGCACATGGCCCGGACCTTGCCCGGGCGTGTCCTTCCCCTCGAGCGTGGTCAGGTCGATCATCGAGACCGCGAGGTTCAGCGCCCAGACCTTCGACGCCTTCTTGATCGAGCGCTTCTTGAGCGCGTCGACCCGCTCCTCCACCCCGACCTGGTCCACGGCGGTGACCCGGCCGAGCAGGTTGCCGAGCGGTCCGGGGCGAGCGTCCCAGGCCCGGATCAGCTCGTGCGCACGCTCGCGGGCCAGGGATTCGGGGTGCCGGGTGGCGGTCATGGGACGGAGAGGATACACCTCGTCCGAACGTGACTCGATGCCGGGCGAGCGTCCGTTCGGACGCGGCCGAACCAACGATTCTAGCGGCCGCCGCGGACCCTCGGCAGCGGCGGCAGGCCACGCTTCCCGTCGACGAGGAAGTGGCGGAACCAGTCGACGACGATCCGCAGGTTCTCGACCCGGCGGAACGGCGTTCCGGACCGGGTCAGCTCGTGCGTCTCCTCCGGGACCCGCATCAGGCGGACCGGCCGGCGGAGCGACCGGAGCAGCGTGAACAGCGCCTCGGCCTGGCCGATCGTGGTCCGGATGTCGCGCTCGCTGTGCTGGATCAGCAGCGGCGTCGTGATCCGGTCGGCGTAGCTGATCGGCGAGATCTCCCGGTAGTAGGCCGGGTCCGACCAGGGCGTCGCGTCGAACTCCAGGTTGGCCCAGTCCCCGCCGCTGATGTCGCCGGTCAGGAACAGCATCGTCATGTCGCTGACGGAGCGGCAGGTCATCGCCGCCCGGAAGCGCTGGTCGTGGGCGACGATCCAGTTCGTCAGGTAGCCGCCGTACGAGCCGCCGGTGACGCCGAGGCGGTCGGGATCCGCCAGGCCGTCCGCGACGAGCGCATCGACCCCGGCCAGGACGTCGCGCATCGGGCCCGGCCCCCAGTCGCGGTGGTTCGCATCGTTGAACGCCTGGCCGTAGCCCTCGGAGCCTCGCGGATTGCAGTAGTAGACGCCGATGCCGGCCGCCGCGAGCAGCTGGAACTCCCAGCACGGCGACCAGCCGTACAGCGTGTGCGGACCACCGTGGATCTCGACGACCAGCGGCTTCGCACCGGCCGGAGCGCCGGCCGCTCCGCCCGATGCCGGCAGGAACCAGCCCTGGATCCGCCGCCCGTCCACGATTGAGGATCGTTCGTGCGGAGCGGTGAGCTCGACCTCGGCGAGCAGTCCGGCATTGAACGCCGACAGCCGGCGCGGCGTCGTTGGTGCCGCCTGGCCCGTTCCGACCGCGGCCTCCGAGCGGGAGACCGGCGTCCACGACCCACAGGTCCGGCGGCTCGGTCGGGCGTCGACCGCAGGTACGCGATCCGGTTTCCCCGGGCGTCCCACTCCGACACGTACTGGCGGCCCTCGGTCAGCCGCTCGAGCCGGCCGTCGGCCACGGCGATCCGCCACAGCTCGTAGGCACCGTCGATCGGGGCGCTGAACCCGATCCACCGACCGTCGGCCGACGGCACCAGCCGCGGCCCGCCCTCGACCGTGACGTCGCTGTTCATCCCCGCCCCGGGCATCAGGTCGTGCGAAGCGGACAGGTTGCGTCCGCCGGCCGGCGTGGCGTCGGAGCCGTCCGCGGCGAACAGCCAGATGTCGCCGCGACTCCCGGCGCGTCCCTCCAGCCGGTGCCCGAGCGCGACGATCGTCTCGCCGCCGGGCAGGAAGGCCGGCGAGCCGAAGACCGATCGCGGGCCGCGGGTCACCGCCGTGACGGTCCGCGTCGTCGACGTCGACGACGTGGATGTCCTGGCGGCCGAACAGGTCTGCATCCCGCCGCCGGTTCGAACCGAAGGCGATGCGCCGCCCGTCGGGCGACCAGGCCGGCTCGCGATCGGCGACCGGTCCGTCGGTCAGCCGGCTCCCGGCACCGGTCGCGACGTCCACGAGCCAGAGGTGCGGCACGCGGTCATAGACGAAGCCCTTGCCGTTGAGCATGTAGTCGAGCCGGTCGATGAAGCGGTAGTCGGACGCCGGCGGGACCTCGCCCGCCTGCTGCGCGACCCTGCCGCGGCGTCGGGCGTCCTCTTCGGGCGTGGCCGCGCGGGCCGCGCTGACGACGACCAGGCGGGTCCCGTCCGGCGACCACTCGAACGCCTCGACGCCTCCCGGCAGGTCGGTCAACCGCCGTGCCTCCCCGCCGTCGAGCGGCAGGAGATGGACCTGGGTTGTGCTCTCTCGCTCCCTGGCGGCGCCGGCCGCGCCTTCGCGGGCCGCTTCGATGCGCGCCTCGCGCTCGAGGAGCGCCCGGCGATCGGACAGGAACGCCAGCGTGCGGCCGTCGGGCGAGAAGCGAGGCATGTGGTCGTGCCCGGCACCAAGCGTCAGCTGGCGGGGATCGCGCGAGCCGTCCGTCGGGACCAGCCAGACCGCCCGCCGGTAGCCGTCGAAGGCTGGCGCGACCACCTTGAGCGTCACGACCGCCAGCCGGCCGTCCGGAGAGAGCCGCGGCTCGGTCGCGATCCGCAGGCGGTAGACGTCGTCGGGTCGTGGCGCGCGCGTCACCGGCTCTCCTCCGATTCGTGGGACGCTCAGAGTGTAGCGGGCTACCATCGCGCCACGATGGCCGATCAGCTCTCGCTGCGCCTCGAGGCCGACCAGTTGCCCGATCTCCCGGTACTGCGGCCGATGCTTCCTCGCCCGCTGCCGGCGCCGTTCGATTCGGACCAGCACCTGTTCGAGCCGTGGTGGGGCGGCGAGCGGGTGCTCGTACTGATCGGCCCGGCCGGGACCGAGGGGAGTGGCGACGTTCGGGTCATCGACGCGGCCGGCCACGACAGGGCCGGCGTCCTGCCCGAGCTGTCCGGGCTTGCCGTCAGGGTCGCGGCGCGGTCGGCCATCCTCGACGGCGAGCTGGTCGTGGTCGACGGGTCCGGACGGGCAGACGCGCGCGAGCTGGCTCGCCGCCTGTCGGGGGCCGCCGGGGCGCCATCGGCGTTCCTCTGCTTCGACCTGCTCCACCTCGACGGTCGCTCGCTGCTGTCGCAACCGCTCGTGCGGCGGCGGGAGACGCTACGCCGGGTCCTCCGACCAGGCGACGAGGTCGTGGCCGTCCCGGCGATCGCCACCGAGGGCGTGGCGCTCTACGAGGCCGCGGTGGCCCAGGGGATCGCCGGGATCATGGCCCGCCAGCGGACGAGCCCGTATCTGCCCGGCGTCCGGAGCCGGTTGTGGCGGTACGTGGCGGCGGGCGAACCGGCGACGGCCGCAGGGCCCGCCGCGACCGACACCGCGGGCGTCAACCCGGCCGAGCCGTCGCCGGCGGCGGCGGCGCACCCGTGCTCGCCCTCATCAGCCGGCTGCCATTCGACGACCTCGACGGGTAGGGCCCCGAGGCGGCCGGTCCCCTATCCGGCGCGCCGCGCCGCGGCGATGAACGCCCGGATGCCGGGCCGCTGCCCGTAGAGGAGGACACCGGCGGCGTACATGCGGGTGGCCACCATCGATACCAGACCGAGCGCCGCGAGCAGCAGGCCAACCGAGAGCACCAGCTCCCACGGCTGCACCGCCGTGACCATGATCCTCGCGAGCATCACGAACGGGCTGAACGGCGGCACCAGCGACGCTGCCCGGATCCACGTCCCGCCGCCACCGCTGAGCGCGACGATCGCGGTCAGGTAGCCGGCGATCGCGACCAGGCTCAGTGGCAGCGACAGTGTCTGCAGGTCGTCGGGACGGCTCACGAACGAGCCGATCGCGGCGTAGATCAGCGCGAAGAGCCCGAACCCGAGGAGGAAGAACACGCCGTACCCGGCCAGCAGCATCGGGGTCAGCCCGACGATCGGGGCTCCATCGCTCCAGCCCGGACCCAGGATGGCCTCGGCGATCCGGTCCTGGAAGGCGAGGGTCACGAGGGCGGGCACCGCGATGGCGAGATACTGCGTCAATCCCGCCGCGCCGATCCCGACCACCTTGCCGGTCAGGATCTGGCGCGGAGACGCGGCGCTGATCATCAGCTCCATCACCCGGCTGCTCTTCTCGGCCGCCACGCCCGTCGCGACCCACATCCCGTAGATGATCACGCTCATGAACAGGAGCACCACGAAGACGACCCCGAGGAAGCTTCGGCTTGCGGCCTGCCTCGGGTCGAGCTGGCGACCGCTGTCACTTGCCGCGACGAGGGAATCGACCCGGAACGCCGGCGTCACGAACGGCGGCGCGTCGGTTCCGGGAGGCAAGCGGGAGCTCCAGTCGAGCACGCCGATGCCGAACGCCGCGATCGCGAGCTGCTGGTTGCGTGCGCTGGTTGGACCGTCTGACGTTCGCAGCGTGACGTCCACCTGGCCGGTCGCGAGCCGCTGGACGACCAGGATCGCGGCCACGTCGCCCTTCGACAGCGCGGCTCGGGCACCGTCGGTCGACGCCACTTCCAGGCGGTACGGTTTCTCGAAGGCCGCCGGGTCGACGCCCGGAGGCGGGCCGTTGAGGATGCTGTCGGCCACGGCGACGGCGCGTTCCGCCAGCCCTGCGTCGCCGGAGACGACCGCGATGCGTGTGACGGTGCCGCGGTCGAGGTAGCGGATCCCGATCGGCGCCAGGGCGACCAGCAGGGCGAGCCCCATCAGCACGATCGTCGAGGCGAGGTAGAGCGGACTCCGGACACGATCGCGGTACTCGCGGCGGGCAATGATCGCGGCGTTCGGGAGGAGCGGGTCGCGCGGCGTCATGGTCGGTCGAGGGCCGTGGCCGGGCCACGCTCCAGCACGCCGTCCGACACGCCGCCCGCTCCATCGGTCCAGGTGCGATCGGTGTCGGCCGGCCGCCCGACGAGCTCGATGAACAGCGCCTCGAGGCTGGGATCGATCACCTCGAAGTGGCTGATCGATGCGCCGCGCGCGAGGACGGCATGGAGGATGGTCGCGGGATCGGCGCCGGCCTGCAGCTCCAGCTCGGCGCCCGCGGCGTCACGGTGCGCGCGCTCGACGCCGCCGACCTGGTCGAGCCATTCGGGCGCCGGCTGGACGCCTTCGAGGGCGATCCGGATCCAGCGCCGCCCGGAGGCGCGCTTCAGGTCGCGCAACCGCCCGCCCGCGACCAGCCGGCCGCGGTCGATGATGGCGACCGACTCGCACAGCGCCTCCGCCGCCTCCATCTGGTGGGTCGAGAAGACGAGGGTGCGGCCCTGATCGCGCAGCTCGGTGAAGGCGTCGCGCAGGATGACGAGGTTGATCGGGTCGAGCCCGGTGAACGGCTCGTCCATCAGCAGCACCTCGGGCCGGTGGAGGATCGCCGCGATGAACTGGACCTTCTGCTGGTTGCCCTTGGACAGCTCCTCGGCACGCCGGCCGGCGTAGTCCGGGATCTGGAACCGCTCGAGCCAGCCGAGCGCGGCCCGTCGCGCGGACGCGGGCTGCTCGCCATACAGGGACGCGAAATAGACGAGCTGGTCGAGCACCCCGAGCCGCGGGTAGAGCCCGCGCTCCTCGGGGAGATAGCCCCAGGTCCGCCGTGGCAGGCCACCCACCGGCTTCCCGGCCCAGCGGATCTCGCCGGCATCCGCGCGAACGATGCCGAGGCAGATCCGCATCGTCGTCGTCTTCCCGGCGCCGTTGGCACCGAGGAAGCCGAACACCTCCCCGGGCGGGACCTCGAACGCCAGGCCGTCGAGGGCAAGCGTCGCCCCGTAGCGCTTGGTGACGTCGATGACCTGGAGGCTCACGCTCGCGAGGATAGCCTCCGCCGGCGGTTCCGCCCCCGAGCCGATGGTCCGGGTCGACCGAGCCTGTCGATCCCTGGGGGCACGCAACGGCGTAGCATCGACGCGTGAACGCTGCCACCTCGATCACGCCGGCCTCGATCCATGCCGACCGCGCCGCCGGGCGGCTCGACATCGGCTGGCCCGACGGCCACCGGACGGTCTACGACACGACGAGTCTCCGCTGGCTGTGCCCGTGCGCCTACTGCCGCGGCGAGGCCGGCATGCCGGGCTGGCTCGACAGCGCCCCGACCCTCACCGACGAGCAGACCCGGCTCGTCGACGTCGCGCTGGTGGGTGGCTATGCCATCGCCCCGACCTGGGGCGACGGCCACCACACCGGCTACTACACGTACGCCCTGCTTCGCGATCGTTGTCCCTGCCCGGAGTGCACGACGCGACGCGGGACCGCCACACCAACCCCCGGGCGCAGCCATGAGGAGCACGCATGATCGTCGTCACAACCCCCTACGTCTCGGGCCATCGCGTCACCGAGACCAAGGGCATGGTCTTCGGTCTCGTCGTCCGCAGCCGCGGCCTCGGCGGCAATGTCATGGCCAGCCTCCGCTCGCTCGGCGGCGGCGAGATCCACGAGTACACGAGCATGCTCGAGGACACCCGCCGCCAGGCGCTCGATCGACTGGTCCAGAACGCCACGCTTGCCGGCGCGAATGCCATCCTGTCGATGCGGTTCGACAGCTCGGAGCTGGCCGGCACGATGAGCGAGATCGTCGCCTACGGCACCGCCGTCATCGTCGAGCCCGACGTCTCCGCCGCGACCACCGCTGAGTAGCGATGCGCGGCTCGGGCGGCGTCGGCCGTGGGCTGATCGTCGTCTTCGGAGCGGTCATGGTCTTCGCCGGCCTGGCCGCGGTCTCCGAGGGCGCCGGCCTGACCGGGCTGTGGCTCGTCGTGATCGGGATGGTCCTGATCGTCGTCGCGATCCTGGAGCGGTTGCGCTACCGCTCCGAGATTGCCGATCGGTCGGGCCTCCCGGCCGGTCCCGGCGGCGGCGAGCCGACGGCACAGCCGCTCGAGTCCCGCTTCCGCCGCACCGACGAGGTGTTCGTGGATCCGACCAGCGACCGCCGCATGCGCGTCTGGCTGGACCAGGCGACCGGCGAGCGCCGCTACCGAGCCGAGGACTGACCTCGGGGCTGCACGGCACGCGAGGGCGATGTGCCGCCATCGCGGGCCGTGCTATTCTCGCCGGCCGGGTCGCCCGAACCGCGACCACGCTGCAGGAGCCCGATACCGACGATGGCCGCCATCGAATCCGGAGCTCCCACGACCCGCGCAGCCGTTCGCTCGCGCGCCCGGCGGGCCTCACGCGCGAGCGCGCCGATGCCCTATCTCAACCGGGAGCTGTCCTGGCTCGATTTCAATGACCGGGTCCTGCGCGAGGCGGCCGACGAGCGCAACCCGCTGCTCGAACGCGTCAAGTTCCTGGCCATCTTCGCCGGCAACCTCGACGAGTTCTTCCAAGTCCGGGTCGCCGGCCTTCGCCAGCAGGTGGAAGCCGGCAAGGCCGCACGCGCCCCCGACGGCCGGACCGCCGAGGAGCAGCTGACCGCCACCCGGGAGCGGGTCCTGGGGCTGGTGGCCGATCACTCCGGGATCTATGTCGACGTCCGGCGCGCCCTCCACGCCGAGGGCATCGACCTGGTCGACTACGACGCCATCCCGGAGCACCACGACACGCTCCGTCAGCGGTTCCTCGACGAGATCTTCCCGGTCCTGACGCCGCTGGCGGTCGACCCCGGACACCCCTTCCCGTACATCTCGACGCTCAGCCTGTCGATCGCGGTCGGGCTGCGCGACCCGGACAGCGACGAGCGCCGCTTCGCGCGGGTCAAGGTTCCGCAGATCCTGCCGCGCCTCATCGAGGTGGCGCCCGCCCGCTTCGTGCTGATCGACCAGGTGATCGAGGCCAACCTGGACACCCTGTTCAGCGGGATGATCGTCGAGGAGTACCACCTCTTCCGGGTCACCCGGAACGCCGACCTCGCCCTCGAGGAAGACGAGGCGGACGACCTGCTGCTGGCGATCGAGGAGGAGCTCCGGCGCCGACGGTTCGGTGAGGCGGTCCGGCTCGAGGTCGAGCGGTCCATGCCGCCCGCGACTCGAGGGCTGCTGCTGCGCGGGCTGGACCTCGAGGAGGCGGACTGCTACGAGGTCAGCGGGATGCTGGACCTGACCGGACTGTGGGAGATCGCGGAACTGGACCGGCCCGACCTCAAGCCGGCGTCCTGGACGCCCGTGACCCCGCCGCGCCTGGTCCCACCCGACGACGACGAGCCGGCCGACGTGTTCGCCGCGATCCGGGCCGGCGACATCCTGGTTCACCACCCGTACGAGTCGTTCACGGCGTCGGTCGAGCGGTTCATCACCCAGGCAGCCGACGACCCCGACGTCCTGACGATCAAGCAGACCCTGTACCGGACCTCGGGTGATTCACCGCTCGTCCAGTCGCTCATCCGCGCGGCGGAGCGCGGAAAGCAGGTCGTCGTCCTCGTCGAGATCAAGGCCCGCTTCGACGAGGAGGCGAACATCATCTGGGCCCGCAAGCTGGAGCGGGCCGGCGCCCACGTCGTGTACGGCCTGGTCGGGCTCAAGACCCACTCGAAGACCTCGCTGGTCGTCCGCCGCGAAGGCTCGGGGCTCCGGCGGTACGTGCACATCGGAACCGGCAACTACAACCACAAGACTGCCCGGCTGTACGTGGACATCGGGCTGCTGACCTGTCGACCCGAGATCGGTGCGGACGTCACGGACCTGTTCAACGTCCTGACCGGGCTGTCTCGCCAGCGCACGTTCCGGCGGCTGCTCGTCGCGCCGCACAGTCTCCGCTCGAGGTTCCTCGACCTGGTCGAACGCGAAATCGGCTTCG
Source organism: uncultured Chloroflexia bacterium (assembly GCA_963806175.1). Classification (GTDB taxonomy): domain Bacteria; phylum Chloroflexota; class Limnocylindria; order Limnocylindrales; family CSP1-4; genus SPCO01. The sequence continues at coordinate 273,561 of CAWDXA010000011.1, read as the reverse complement.
CGGCGCTGGGCAAGCCGGCGCGGATCGTGCTCAAGCTCAACGCCATCGTGGACGTGGCCGTCATCGAGGCGCTCTACCGCGCCTCCCAGGCCGGCGTCGAGATCGACCTGATCATCCGCGGCGCGTGCTCGCTCCAGCCGGGTCTGCGCGGCATGTCCGAGCGGATCCGGGTCCGCTCGATCATCGGCGAGTTCCTCGAGCATTCCCGGATCTGGAGCTTCGACAACGGCGGCAACCGCGAGTGGTACATCGGCTCGGCCGACCTGATGGACCGCAACCTGGACCGGCGGGTGGAGGCCGTCACTCCGGTCGAGGACGCCGAGGCCCAGTCCCGCCTGGCCACGATCATCGACGTGATGCTGGCCGACGACCGGCGATCGTGGCAGCTCCAGTCCGACGCTCGCTGGGTGCGCACCGAGGTCGTCCTCGGCCGGGCGGGCACGATCGACACGTTCGAGACCCTCAAGGAGGACGCGCTCGACCGCGCGCAGGTCGCCGTCGTCCCGCACCGCCCCGGCGCCGGAGCGGGCTCGCTGGATCCGCGCGCATGAGTCCGGCCACCAGCCGGCCGGTCGAGGTCGAGCTCAAGTTCCGCGTCGTCGACCTGGCCGCGGCGGAGCGATACCTGGTCGCCGAGTCGATCGGGTCGTTCACCGCGGGCGCGGCCGCCCGGGCGACGCAGCTCGAGGATCGCTACGTCGACACGGCCGCGGGCGCCCTGACCCGGGCCGGCTTCGCCGTACGGCTCCGCCAATCGGGCCGCGGCACGATCGTCTCGGTCAAGTCGCTCGCCCGGACGAACGGGGCCGGCGGATCGGTGCGGCGTGAGGAACTCGAGGGACCCGCGGACCGCACCGCCGGACCGATCGAGTGGCCGGCGTCGGATGCCAGGTCGCTGGTCCTGGAGCTGGCCGGCGATGCCCCGCTCGTGGAGCTCGTCGCGATCCGCCAACTGCGGCGCAAGCGGATCCTGCGCAGCGGCGACACGCGCGTCGAACTGAGCCTCGACGAGGTCGATGTCGTCGTTCGGTCGCGGGTCGTCGACCGGTTCGTCGAGCTCGAGGCCGAGCTCGTCAAGGGTGACGAGGGGCTGCTGGCCGAACTCGCGGCGGCGTTTGCCACCGATTCGGCGCTCACCTCCGAACAGGGCAGCAAGCTGGAATCGGCGATGGCCGCGGTCCGCGCGGTCGAGGGGTCTCACGTCCACGCGTCGCTCGTGTCGATGGCCGCCGCGGATGAGCCGGGGACGCCGGCTGCCGCGCCCATGCCCGCCGACCGTGGCATCCCCGCGGCTGCCGCCGCGCCGGTGTCCCATGCCGACGTCGTCCCGTCAACGTCCGACGAGCTAGATGAGACCGCCGAGGCTGCGACAGCTCCGGACACGCATCTCGCGGTCGGCAAGACGCCCGGTGTCGCGCCCGACGACCATGTCGCCGAGGCCGCCCGGAAGGTGATGCGCTTCCACCTCGCCCGGATGCTCGCCAGGGAGGCCGGCGTGCGAACGGGCCACGACCTCGAAGATGTCCACGCGATGCGGGTCGCCACCCGCCGCCAGCGCGCCGCCTGGCGGGTCTTCGGTGCCGCGTTCCGCGACGGGCGGACGAAGCGCTATCGGAAGGGGCTCCGCGAGATCGCCGGCCGCCTCGGCGCCGTGCGCGACCTGGACGTCCTGATCGAGGCGGCCGACCACTACCGGGCGGACCTGCCGGCCGCCGAACAGCGGGCGCTCGAGCCGCTGCTCACGGACTGGCGGACGCGCCGTGACGATGCCCGCGTCCTGCTCGTGCGCGAGCTCGACTCGGATGGCTACCGGCGCTGGGTCGACGACTACCGTGACTTCGTGCGGACCGAGGGGTTGGCGGTCTGCCCGGTCGGTCCGGTCGAGCCCCATCGGATCCGCGACACAACCGCGTCACGCATCTGGACGGCGTACGAGCACGTTCGCGGCTATGAGGCGGTCCTGCGCTGGGCCGACGTCGAGACGCTCCACGAGCTCCGGATCGCGGGCAAGTGGCTGCGCTACACGCTCGAGTTCGTCCGCGAGGCGCTCGGCGACGACGCCGCCCCGCTGATCGCCCGAGTCACCGCCCTCCAGGACCACCTCGGGTTGATGAACGACGCCGACGTGGCCGCGTCGATGGCGAGGACGTTCCTGGTGGACCACGCCGGCGACCTGTCCCAGCTCGAGAACGCGGCGATCGGCCGCTACCTGGTCAGCCGCGAACGCGAGGTCGCCCGTCTGCGACGGGCCGTCGGTCCGGCCTGGCGCGGGGTCGCGGGCATCGGCTTCCGCCGGACGCTGGGCCGGGTCGTCGCCCGGATCTGAGTCCATCCGGCGCGGCCCGGAGTGCTCGGCTACCGCCCGTGCCGTGAGCGGCCGGTCACGCCCGCCAGCCGTGGGCAAGTGTCGCGAGACGATCGCGCCAGGCGCCGCCGGCGTGGTCGACGGCCAGGATCGTGCCCTCACGGATCCCGGCCTCCGACACCCGCAGGGACGAAGCCCCGTAACGCTCGAGGATCGCGTCCAGGATGGCCGCTCCGGCGGGCAGGATCCGGGCGCGCGTGGGGCGGATCCCGCATCGCTCGGCGACGAGATCGGATCGCTGGGCGCCCAGGATCGCCAGGGCCTCGACGATCCCGTCGCGTGTCAACGCGCCGTCGCCGTCTCCGGGCAGGAGCACCTTGAGCAGGTTGGACGCCGTACCACCCACCGCCACGATCTCCGACGGTCTCGCGTCGAAGGCGTCCTCGACGGATTCCATGGCGAACGCCCGGATCATGGCCACCTCCGCGGGCGCAGGCGGATCGTGCGCGACGAACCGGTCGGTCAGCCGCGCCGATCCGAGTCGCAGACCGAGCGCCCGGGGAGGATGGGTCGAGTCCACGACGCAGAACTCCGAGCTGCCGCCACCCACGTCCACGACGAGCGTCTCGCGGGTGACCGGTCGCCCTTCGGTGACGCCGATGAGCGTCGCGAAGGCCTCTTCTTCGTGGCTCAGGACGTGCAGCGGCGCACCGGCGGCCGCACCCACCTCGGCGACGATGCGACCGGCGTCGGCCGCGCGCCGAATGGGCTCGGTGCCGACGAACGTGACGTCCCGGGCTCCCAGCCGCCGCGACAGGTCCGCGTAGCCGGCCAGCGTTTCTGCGAGCTCGGCCCGGGCGTGCGCACCCAGGTGGCCGCGCTGCGCGACGGCCGCACCGAGGCCCAGGAAGGCGGATTCGTCGACGATCGGATCGAGGCGGTGACCGGCGATCCCGGCCACCAGGAGATGGACCGAGTTCGAGCCGAGATCGACCGACGCGCCGACAACGGGCTCGCCAACCGCGCGGGCCTCGCCCGCGCCGGTCATGTCCCGACGCTCGGGTAGGCCCATCCCGGGTGCGACGCTGGAACGGCGGTCAGGACGACGAGCCGCCGCTCCCGCCGTCGGCTGGGCGAGGCGATCGTCGCGCGGTCGGACGGGCCGTTCCCGCCGACCGGGTCGTGGCGGTCCGGCGCGGTGAGGCCGGTCTCGCGGCGGCCGGCGGCCGGCCCGCGGTGCTGCGGCGCGGAGCGGGCGCCTTGGTGGCCCCAGGCGTGGCGGCCCCAGGCTTGGCGGCGGCGGCCTTGGTGGCCCCAGGCGTGGCGGCCCCAGGCTTGGCGGCCGCGGCCTTGGTGGCCCCGGCTTGGCGGCGGCGGCTTGGCGGCCCAGGCTTGGCAACCCCAAGCTTGGCGGCGGCGGGCTTTGCCGCCGCGGGCTTGGCGGCCGCGACCTTGCGGGCCGTCGCGGTGGCCGCCGCTCGGGTCGACCGGACCGTCCGGGCCGACGTTCGAGGCTTCCGCGCCGACGGACTTCGACGAGCCGCCGCCGGCTTGGAGGGCGCGGCGGGCTGGGGCACGACCGGCGCGCCGGTTCGCATCGGCGAGACGGCTTCCACCGCCTGGATCGCGGCTGTCCCCACCGCACGGACCGCTCCACCGGTGGCGCTCGTCGCGGACCCGGCAACCGAGGCGGCCAGGCCGGCCAGCCTGCCGGCCAGCGCCGCGACGTCCTGCGCAGCCTCGCCGGCCTGCCTGGAGCGCTTGGCGACCTGCTTCCTGCCCTTCGTCGCCTGCGCGGCCGCCAGCTGGCGGACTCGCTTGGCCTCGGTCGCACGCGCCTTGTCGAGGCGCTTCTCGACCTTCCGGATCTCCTTGCCCGCGCTCTTGGGTACCGGCGCCAGCGCACGCGCGGCGCCGCCGACGAGGTCGCTCACTGCCCCGATGAGCGCGCCCTTGCTGACCTTCCGCTGTCCGGATCGGCCACGATCCTTGGCCATCGATCGTCTCCAGTCGAGGTGCTCGGCGCCCTCGTCGCAATCACGGCGAGGACGGTCGCGACGGACCGTCGCCAGGACGCAAGTCTGCCACGTAGGGCAAATGCGGATCTCATCGACCGTCGGATGTCACCGACAGCGGAATTCGGCAATCTCTATGCTGGCCCGATGTCAGCGGGCGGCGTCGGGCACCGGTTCTGGAGGGAGCTGCGGGAGGCCGTCGCCGGCTCGCTCATCGGTGCCGAGCCCGCCCTCAGGCTGCTGGCCGTCGCCATGCTCGCCGATGGTCACGCCCTCGTCGAGGACGTGCCGGGTACCGGCAAGACGACCATCGCCCGGGCGTTCGCGCAGGCGCTCGGGTTGACCTTCGCGCGCGTCCAGGGCACGCCCGATCTGCTGCCCGGCGACGTGACCGGCAGCAGCCTGTACGAAGGTGGCGCCTTCCGCTTCGTGCCCGGCCCGATCTTCACCAACATCCTGCTGGTCGACGAGATCAACCGGGCGACGCCGCGGACACAGTCGGCCCTGCTGGAGGCGATGCAGGAGCGGCAGGTCTCGATCGATGGCGAGACGCACCGCCTGCCCGGTCCCTTCCTGGTCCTGGCGACCGAGAACCCGATCGAGCTCGAGGGCACCTTCGCCCTCCCGGAAGCCCAGCTCGACCGCTTCCTCGTCCGCACCGCGGTGGGCTACCCGACGGAGGCCAACGAGCTCCTGATCGCCGGCCTGTATCGCGACGGCAGCGCTCCGATCGAGGGGATCGGACGGATCTGCTCCGCCCAGGAGGTCCTGGACCTGCAGGACGAGGCGAGCCGGGTCATGGTCAGCGACGATGTCGGCCAATACGTCGTCGCGTTGGTCCGATCGTCCAGGCAGCATCCGGACGTCCGCCTGGGCGCGAGCCCTCGAGCGAGCGTCGCGCTGTACCGCGCGGCCCAGGCCTCGGCGTTCCTGGAGGGCCGCGACTTCGTCCGGCCCGATGATGTCGCCGCCATCGCCCCGGCGGTCCTGGCCCACCGCATCGTGCTCGACGTCGACCGCGAGCTGCGCGGGGCGACCGCCGATCGGGTCGTGGCCGAGCTCGTCACGTCGACGCCGTTGCCGATCCCGAAGCCGGACTGATCGTGGTCCGCCTCGCCGTCGTCGGCGTCCTGCTGGTCCTCGGCGTGCTGGAGGCGGCGCCGGGCCTCATCCTGCTGGCCGTCCTGACCGTGATGACGGCCTGGCTGTCCACCCTGTGGAGCCGGCACGGACTCGCCAATGTGCACTATCGGCGGCACCTGGCCAACGATCGAGCCGTGTGGGGCGATCTCGTCGACCTCGAGGTGGCGATCGAGAACCGCAAGGCGCTCCCGCTGGCTTGGCTCCGGGCCGAGGACTTCGCCAGCGACGACCTCGAGATCGTCGGACGCGTCCTGCCGCCAAGTGGCCGGCATGGCCTGTCCGTGCTGCAGAACGTGTGGAGCCTTGGTCCATTCGAGCGGATCGTGCGCCACCACCAGGTCAGCGCCGCGCACCGGGGTCGCGTGCAATTCGATTCGGTTCGCCTGACCGTCGCCGACCTGTTTGGCGTCGACGGCGCATCCCGGGAGCTGGAACTCCCGGACACGCTGCTCATTCGACCGCGCACGGTGCCGGTTCGCAGCGCACGGGGTTCGGTCGTGCCACTCGGCGCGCGACGGGCCCGTCGAGGGCTCGTCGAGGATCCCTCGCTGTTCGCCGGCGTCCGTCCGTTTCAGGCCGGGGATTCGCGCCGCCGGATCCATCAGCGAGCCTTTGCCCGGACCGGACGACCGCTCACCAGGCGCTTCGACCCGTCGACTGCCCGCCAGATCATCGTCGCGCTCGACCTGCAGACCGACCGCATGCCGTATTGGAGCCTGGCCTACGAGGAGGCGTTGGTCGAGAGCCTGGCCGTCACTGCCGCCTCCCTTGCCCGTCGCCTGATCGCCGACGGTGCGGCCTGCGGCGTGGCCTTCAATGGCTGGACCTACAGCCTCGCCCACATCGGGTTCGTGCCACCTCGGGCGGGTGGCGACCAGCTCATCCGGATCGCGGACCAACTCGCCCGAATGAGCTCGACGCCGTCGGTTCCGTTCGATCGAGTCCTGGCGTCGCTCCCCACCCGACTGGTACCGGGCTCGCTCGTCCTCACGATCAGCAGCCAGGACCCGACCAGGTTCGTACCCGCCCTCCGCCGGCTGCGGGCGAGCGGGTACGAACTCCGCCACGTCACCGTCGGGCCGGATTCGGTGGCGCACGCCGCCCGGGCACGACTGGCCGGGATCGACGCCGTGGCCGGCGCCCTCGATCCGGATTGGCGAACGAGTGCGACCCTCACCCTCGCCGGCTGACTTCGAGCGGTCCCTGCTCGGCCTGCTGCCTTCGGCGGCGACGGCGGTCGCGGAGGGTGCCTGGATCGCGGTCGTCTACGGCGCCCTGCAGGCCGGGGTCTCCGGGCGCAGCGGGGCGATTGGCCTCTGGGGGTTCATCGCGATCGCGGCGGTGGGGATGTGCATCGTGCGAGTCGCTCCATCCGGACCGGCCCACGACGCCGCCGTGGCGACCCTGGTCAGTGGCACTGCCATTGCCGGCTGGCTGTCGGATCCGGCGGTCCGGACACTCGCCATGGACGGGCGCCTGGATGGCGTGGCCACAGCCGGGTGGGGCTGGTTGCTGGGCCTCGCCGCATGGCGCGGCACGCGACACCGCGACCCCTCGGCGGACGACGCGGTCGTCGGCTCGCTGCTCACCTGGATCGTGCCGGGCCTGGCGATCCCGTGGCTGATCGGATCGGGATCGAGCGGGCGCCAGACGTTCGTCGATGCCGCCCTTCCGGCCACCCTCCTGTTCGTCGCGGCGGGCCTCGTTGCCGTCGGGCTGACCCGGCTCGAGGCCCTCGGGCAGCTCGTCGGCGTCGACTGGCGACGGAACCGGGCGTGGGTGTCGATGCTCGTTGTCGTGGTCGGACTCGTGGCGCTGATCGCGACGCCCACGGCCTGGCTCCTTGACGCGTCCGCCGAGGCGAGCGTGCGCACCCTGCTCGGACCGGCGGCGGCCGCCGCGGACGTGGTGGCTGCCATCGCCGCCCCGGTGGAGGACACGATCGGCGGACTGCTGCCCGGCGGGTCGAGCGTCCAGCCGCCGCCCCCCGCACCCGCCGAAGAACCCGGGTCCGCGCTGGCGACCTGGATCGACGCCTTCGCGTTGACCGGCGTGTTCGCGGTCATGGTCGGCGTCATCCTGGTCTTCCATCGCATCGTGACGAGCGAGCCACGACCGGAGCCGGCGCAACGGGAGCTCCCGGCAGTGCAGGCCGTGCTGCCGCCGCCGCTGCCGGGCGGGCTGGGCTGGATCCGCCTGCCGCGGCACGCCTTCGGGCGTCGGGCTGCGCCGCACACCGCGACCCAGGCGTATCTCGCGGTCCTCGACCGCCTCGAACCGGATGATCGGCTGCGACGGGGGCCGTCGGAATCGCCGGCCATGCACGCGCGCCGCCTGCGAGCCATCGGCTTCGGAACCCTGTCCCTCGACCTGCTCGCGGCGGACTTCGAGCTCGAGCGATATCGTGGAGCGACGTTGACGCCATCCGAGATCCTGCGGGCGATCGAGCGGTCTCGAATTCGACCCGCACACCAGGCGAATCCGACTGAAGGGAGCGCAGCCTTGACGGTGGTCCTCGTCGGACTCGGTGGCTTCGCGGGCGCGATCTCGCGCTATCTGGTCGACGGCTTCGTCAGCGACCGGACGGGCGGTGGGTTCCCGTGGGGAACGCTCGTCATCAACGCCAGCGGGACGTTCCTGCTCGGCCTGCTGTTCGCCATGACCACCGAACGCGCCATCTTCCCGGCCGAGATCCGGGCACCGCTGATGATCGGCTACCTCGGCGCGTACACCACGTTCTCCACGTATCTCCTCGAGTCGTGGCGGCTCATCGAGGGCGGCGCATGGGCGCTGGCCCTGGCGAACGTGGGCGGTTCCATCGCGATCGGCCTTGTCGCCGTCGCCGTCGGGATGATCATCGGGAGGGCGATCTGATGCGCATCGACGGCCCGGCGCTCCTCGTCAGGATCTACATCGGCGAAGCGGACCACCATGGCGGGAAGCCGCTCTACCAGGCGATCGTCGAGCTGTTGCGGACGCGCGGCCTCGCCGGCGCCACGGTCCTGAGGGGCATCGAAGGGTTCGGAGCCAACGCCCGATTGCACACGACCCGGCTGCTGCGCCTGTCGGAGGACCTGCCGGTCCTGATCGAAGTCGTCGATTCCGAGGACCGGATCCGCGCGATCCTTCCCGAGCTGGACGAGATGGTGGGCGACGGCCTGATCACCCTCGAGAAGGTCGAGGTCCTCGCCTACCGCGGCACCGGACCGGCAGCCGACCGCTGACGCCGGTGGCCCTGCCATCTCGAACAGACCGTTAACGGCCGTCCAACACCCGGTTATCCGCTGCGGTCCAGAGTCCCGGCGATGACGGCCAATCCAGGCCTCGACGCAGGCACCCCGCACCCGACCTGGCTCGTCCTCGCCACCGGCGGCCCGGCACTCGAGATCGAGCGCCGCGCCCCGGCAACGGCCCGGGTCCGGACCACGGGCGATCCGGTCGCCTTCCTGGACCTGCTGCAGGACGGCCGGCCGCGCATTGCGATCGTGGCGACGCCGCCTGCCGCGGACCGGGATGTCGAGGCGGTGGCCCGTGAGCGGCGTCGCCGGTCCAGCCTCCGAGCGATCCACCTGAGTCCGCCCGCGGACGCATCGCGGCGGCTCGACGCCCTGCGCCAGGGGTTCGACGAGGCGCTGCCGCACACCGTCGACCCCCAGGAACTGGCCGACCGGGCGGCCCTGCTCGAAGAGCGCGCCAGGACGCGCGGCGCGGCCGTCGAGATCGCCGACGGTTTCGAGCTCGACCTGGTCGCCCACGAGCTGCGGCGGGACGGTCGCGAGATCCATCTTCGACCGAAGGAATTCCAGCTGCTGTCGATGCTCGCGGCCAATCCGGGACGGGCATTCACCCGGCGCCAGCTGCTCGACCGGGTCTGGGGAACCGGGCAGGTCGGCGATGCACGCACCGTCGACGTCCACATCCGATGGCTCCGCTCGAAGGTGGAGCGCCGGCCCGATCGGCCGGAGCACCTCATCACCGTGCGCGGCATCGGCTACCGGCTGGACCCGCCCCAGCGTTAACCGAGCCTTAACGAGGTGCAAAACGCCCGTTGACGGCCCCGCGCAACGATTCCAGACGAGACCGAGACGGCCGATCCCCACATCCGGCTGCGCGTGCGAGCCACGCGGTCTGCAGGAGGAACCATTCGTGATGATCGATCGTTCGAAGCGCCTGGGGGCGTTGGCCCTGATGACGGCGATCTTCGTGGGCGCGTGCTCGAGCAGCGGCGCCACGACGGCACCCTCGGATGCGCCGACCCTCGCGCCCAGCGCAGCCCCGAGCGCCGAAGCCTCGAACGCGCCGTCGACCGCGACGTCGGCCGGTGACGTGACCTATCGCTGCAGCAAGGGCGACGGGCAGCTGAACGGCGCCGGTTCGACCTTCATCTTCCCGCTGCTGTCCAAGATGGGCGAGGACTACAACACCAAGTGCGGCGTCAAGCTGAACTACCAGTCCATCGGCTCCGGTGGCGGGATCAAGCAGTGGACCAACAACACGGTCGATTTCGGCGCCACTGACGCCTACCTCAAGGACTCCGAAATCCAGGGCGCAGCCGCCAACGGCGAGCCGGTCGAGATCCCGGCGACCTTCGGCGCGGTCGTGGTCGCCTACAACCTGCAGGGTCTCGCCGCACCCATCCAGATGACGCCCGACGTCGTCGCCGGCATCTTTCTCGGCAAGATCACGAAGTGGAACGATCCCGCGATCGCCGCACAGAACGCCGGGATGAACCTGCCCGACACCGACATCAGCGTCGTCCATCGGTCGGACGGGTCCGGCACCACCAGCATCTTCACCACCTACCTGACGGCCGTCAGCCCGGACTGGGTCACGGCGGTCGGCGGCGGCGATCCCACCAAGTCGGCCGGCAAGGAGGTCGAGTGGCCGACCGGTCTCGGCGCCTCCGGCAACGAGGGCGTGACCCAGGGGATCAACCAGACCGACGGCGGCGTGGGCTACATTGAGCTCGCCTACGCGCTCAAGAACAACATCCCGTTCGCGACGCTCCAGAACAAGGCCGGCAACTTCATCGTGCCGTCGCTGGACTCGGTGAAGGCAGCCGCCGACCTCGCGTCGTACCCGGGCGATCTTCGGTTCGACCTCGCCAACACGGACTCGCCGCAGGGCTACCCGATCACCGGCACGACCTGGATCATCGTCTACAAGGACCTGTCGAAGGTGCTCAAGAGCCAGGATCGGGCGAACGCGCTGGTCGACTTCCTCTGGTGGGCGATCCACGACGGCCAGGCCGACGCCTCGCCGCTGTTCTACGGCTCGATCCCCGCTAGTCTTCTCGCCCAGGACGAGGCGGCGGTGAAGTCCCTGAACTGGGCCGGCACGCCACTCCTCCCGTGATCGGCTAGTTCCCGGCCGGGAAAGCCACCCGGGAGCTCGAACCCGGGTGGCTTTCGCCGCCTTCTCGGAGGGATGGTTGACGACGACCTCGCGACCCGAGGGCATCCACGCGTTGCGGCGGCCTCGCGGGCTCGGCCAGGACGGATGGTTCCGGCTGGGGCTCCGCGCGGTTGCGCTGCTGGTCGTGGTCCCGGTCCTGTGGATGATGGTTGACACGTTCGCCGAGACCGTCCCGGTCTGGCAGCGCTTCGGGATCCCCGGCTTCGTGACCGGCGTCCGGTGGGCCCCGTCGTTCACGATCTACGGGGCCTTGCCGTTCATCTACGGGACCCTCCTGACGTCGGCCATCGCGATGCTCATCGCGGTCCCCGTGGCCGTCCTCATCGCGCTCCTGGTCACGGAGATCCTGCCGCCCCGCGCGCGGAGCGCCGTGGCGGTCACGGTCGACCTGCTCGCCGCCATCCCCTCGGTGGTCTACGGCCTGTGGGGCCTGCTGGTGCTGGTCCCGTTCCTGCGGCCGTTCGAGCAGGCCGTGGCGGGCACCGTCGGGAAGGTCGTCCCGTTCCTGGCCGGACCGACGCCCGGGCCAAGCTACTTCGCCGCCGGTGTCGTCGTCTCGATCATGATCATCCCGATCATCGCCGCCCTCAGTCGCGAGGTCTTCGCCGCCACGCCCCGCCTCCAGCGCGAGGCCGTCAGCGCCCTCGGCGGGACGCGCTGGGACGTCATCCGGACGGTGGTCATCCCGCTCGGTCGGAGCGGCGTGCTGGCCGCCATCATCCTCGGGCTTGCGCGGGCCATCGGCGAGACGATCGCGGTGACCATGGTCATCGGCAACGCGCCGAAGATCGGGGCGTCCATCTTCAGCCCGGGGTTCACCCTGGCGTCGGTGATCGCCAACGAGTTCAACGAGGCCAACCAGGAGCTGCACCCCGAGGCGCTGATCGCCCTTGGCCTGGTCCTGCTGGTGATCTCGGTGCTGGTCAACGGCGCCGCGATCCTCATTCGCCAGCGCTTCGCGGGAGGCGTGGGCCGTGTCGCCTAGCACGATGGCGGCGTCCGACCGCCTGCGCGCGACATCGCGCTCCCGGCACGCCAAGGATCGGGCCCTCGAGGTCTGCGCCTGGCTGGCCCTTCTCGTGGCGATCGTCCCGCTGGTCGCGATCTCGCTGTTCCTGGTGAGCCAGGGCGTCCGGTCGATCTCGCTCGAGTTCTTCAGCTCGGACCCGCCGGGCGACCTGAGTGCGACCGGCGGGGGGATCCGGAACGCCGTCGTCGGCACCCTCATGATGACCGGGCTCGCGACGCTGATCGCCGTGCCGGCCGGGATCGCCGTGGCGGTCTTCGCGCGCGAGATCGGCGGCCGCGTCGCCGTCGCCGTCCGCTTCGTCGTGGACGTCCTGGCCGGTCTCCCCTCGATCGTGGTCGGGATCTTCGTCTACTCGCTGGTCGTCGTCACCACCGGGCATTTCTCGGGATTCGCGGGCGCGGTCGCCCTGGCGGTCATCGAGCTGCCGGTGATCGTGGTCGCATCGGACGAGCTGCTGCGGCTCACCGACCGGCGCATCGACGAGGGCACGCGGGCGCTGGGCATGCTCCGCTGGAGGTCGTTCCTGTCGGTCTTCATTCCCGACGGCGCTGTCGGGGATCATCACCGGGATCCTCCTCGCGGTGTCGCGGGCCATCGGCGAGACCGCGCCCTCTGATCTTCACCGCCCTGGGCAACAACTTCTTCACGCTCGACATGAACGAACCCGTCCAGGCGATGCCGCTGCTGATCTACCGGAACGCGCTCAATTCCGCGTTCCCGGCGGCCCGCGACCGGGCAATGGGCACCGCGCTCGTCCTGGTCGTCATCGTGCTGGGTTTCAACCTCCTGGGTCGCTGGATCGCCCGGCGCGCCCGCCCCGCGGATCAGCGATGACCGCCAACCAGCCAGCCGAGCCAGATCGCCGAGGAGCCACCGACATGACCGCCGCCCTGATCCGCCTCGAGCCGCCGCCCGTCGAGCCGGCGCCTGTCGGGTCGATGCCGACGGCAGGCCACAATGCGGAGGTGTCCGCGCCTGCAGACTTCGCGGTCGAGCTGACCGACGTCAACGCCTGGTACGGGGCCCGCCGGGTCGTCCGCGAGGTCTCGCTACCCGTCCGGTCCAACGCCATCACGGCCATCATCGGACCGTCCGGCTGCGGGAAGTCCACGCTCCTGCGATGCATCAACCGGATGCACGAGCTCACCCCGGGCGCCCGTGTCGAGGGACGGGTCGCGTACCGCGGGATCGACCTGTACGCTCCCGACATCGACCCGGTCGCCGTGCGCCGCACGATCGGCATGGTCTTCCAGCAGCCGAACCCGTTCCCGACCATGTCCATCCACGACAACGTCGCTGCACCGGCGCGCTTCAACGGGCTGGTCACCGGCAAGGCCGCCGAGGGCGAGCTCGTCGAGCGGTGCCTGCGGCAGGCAGCCCTGTGGGACGAGGTGAAGGACAAGCTCCGGGCCGGCGGCACCTCCCTGTCCGGCGGGCAGCAGCAGCGGCTGTGCATCGCGCGGGCGCTCGCGCTCGAACCGGACGTCCTGCTGATGGACGAGCCCTGCTCGGCGCTCGACCCGATCGCCACCCTGCAGGTCGAGAGCCTCATGGTCGAGCTCAAGCGCGACTACACCATCGTGATCGTCACCCACAACATGCAGCAGGCATCGAGGGTAAGCGACCAGACGGCGTTCCTGACGATGGGCGAAGATCGAGCCGGCTACCTGGTCGAGATGGCCGATACGATCGAGATCTTCACCAACCCCAAGCAGCAACTGACCGAGGACTACGTGTCCGGTCGGTTCGGTTGAGCGGGACCCAGCCGTGACCGACCGGGACCGATTGCGGGAGAGCACGATGGATGCGCAGGCCAACGATCCGATCGATCCGGCGGCCGTCGCCGAGACGCCCCATGCGTCGGCACCGCGCGAGACGCTGGACCGCGAGGAGCAGCTGATCCGCGATTCGGTGCTGCGCATGGGCAGCCTGGTCGAGGCGGCCATCCGCCAGGCGAGCCGGGCGCTGACGACGCACGACACGGCGCTGGCCATGGACGTGATCACCGGCGACGCCATCATCAACGAGGCCCAGCGCGGCGTCTCGCGGTTGATCTCCGTCACGATCGCCACGCAGCAGCCCGTCGCCCGCGACCTGCGCTACCTGCTGACCCTGGATCACGTGACCTACGAGCTCGAGCGGATGGGCGATCACGCCTCCTCGCTCGCCAAGCAGACCCTCAAGCTCGCCCCGGAGCCGCCGCTCGAGGGCTACATCCACCTGCCGGAGATGGCCGAGCGAGGCGCCGTGCTCATCCACGGCATCCTGCGGGCGCTCGTGGACTCGGACGCGGTCCAGGCTCGCGAGATCGCCGTCCAGGACGACGAGATCGATCGGCTCTACCACGCGACCTTCGACAAGGTCCTCGAGCTGATGCGGGCAGGACCCGGCGAACGTGGAACGGGGCACCCGGATCATCATCGCCTCGCACTACCTCGAACGGATCGGCGACCGCGCCACCAACATCGCCGAAGACGTCGTCTACCTGGTCACCGGCGACGTGGAGGACCTGAACCCATGAACGAGACGCCGATCCGCGTGCTGTTCGTGTGCACCGGGAACTCCGCCCGGAGCGTGATGGCGGAAGCACTGCTGCGGACGAAGGGCGGCGAACGGTTCGAGGTCCATTCCGCCGGCACCGAGCCGAAGGGGATCAACCCGCTCACGCTGAGGACGCTGGGCGAAGCCGGCATCGACGCCTCGTGGGCCCGCTCGAAGTCGGTGACCGAGTACCTCGGCCAACGGTTCGACTATGTCGTCACCGTGTGCGACCAGGCCCGCCAGGCCTGCCCGGTCTTCCCGGGTGTCCACCAGTCGCTCCACTGGGGCTACGAGGACCCGGCGGAGGCGACCGGCACCGAGGCGGAGCGGCTGGCGGTGTTCCGCCGCGTGTTCATCCAGATCGGCGAGCGGATCAACCAGTTCGTACCGCTCGCGATCCGGGCCCGCAGCGAGGCCGGCGCGACGACCGGGGCCCGACCACGGTAGGCTCGGCGTTGCCGTGACCCAGCTGCATCTCCTCCGACATGCCGACGCCGGCGATCCCCTTGCCTGGGACGGTCCCGACGACCGCCGGCCGCTGTCGGACAAGGGCCAGAAGCAGGCGGAGCGGCTCGGACGGTTCCTCGCCGCGATGGGCTTCCAACCCGACGCGCTGATCACGTCGCCCAAGGCCAGGGCTGCCCAGACCGCGGAGATCGTCGGGCGCCTCCTCGGCGTGCCGGTGACCGTCGACGAACGGCTCGGCGCGGCGCTCGGCCTCGATGAGCTGGAGCGCGTCCTGCGCGCGGCCGGCGACCCGGACCGGCCGGTGATCGTCGGCCACGACCCGGACTTCACGGACCTGGTCACAATCCTGTGCGACACGTCGCGGGTACCGATGCGGAAGGGCGCACTGGCCCGGATCGACGTGGGCCGCCCGCTCGAGCCCGGCGGCGGCACCCTGCGCTGGCTCCTCCCGCCGGACCTGCTCAAGCCGGAGCGGTAGCCTTCGTCCTCCGGGTCGCAGGGGTCTGCAGCGCGCGGGTGCAGACGATCGCGGGCCGTCACGGACGGCCGGCGAACACGACCGAGGAGAGGGTGCCGACCGGCCCTCGATTCGGGCCGATTGGCTCCCTTTACACATCACGCGATCGTGTGATACTCACCAGGTGATGAGATATGCGCCGATCGCTCGAGGGTCCGCGCGATGACCCGGCTGCTCGCGAAGCTCGAGGACTTCCGGCTGCTGCCGTTCTTCGTCGTGTTCAGCATGGCGATCGGGATCGCCATCGGGAACGCGTTGTCGATCTCCGACTTCGCGCTCACCCCGCCGATCGACTCGATCAAGGCGATCGCCGGCGGCACGTTCGACGCCACGATCCCGAACCTCGTCTCGCTCGGGGTGCCGCTCGGCCTGTTCGCGATGATGTACCCGGCGATGACCAACATCCGGCTCGCCGAGGTCGGCCAGGCCGCCCGGTCGCCGCGCCAGCTCCTCGTCCTGCTCGGCTTCAACTACCTCGTCGCGCCATTCGTGATGCTCGCCCTGGCGAACGTCTTCGTGAGCGACCCGGAGCTCCACACGGGGCTGGTCCTGTACGGCCTGGCGCCGTGCATCGCGATGGTGATCATCTTCACCTACCTCGCCAAGGGGAACGCGCCGATGGCGCTCGTGTTCGTGGCGCTCAACTCGGTCGTGCAGATGATCCTCATCCCGGTCTACGCCCGGGTGCTGATCGGGAATGTCGACTTCGACGTGTGGGTCGTCGCCGAGAGCGTGGTCCTGTATCTCGGCCTGCCGCTGATCCTGGGCGTGCTGACCCGGTACCTCGTGACGCGCCGCGGCGGTGAGGCGGCGATGGACCGGCTCAAGCCGGGGCTGACCGCCCTGTCGATCCTGGGCCTGCTGTTCACGCTGATCGTGATGTTCGCCCTCAAGGGCGACCTGATCGTCCAGCGGCCGGGCATCGTCATCGAGATGGCCATCCCGATGATCCTCTTCTTCGTGATCATGTTCTTCGTCGTGCTGTTCGTCGGCTGGCGGCTGCACTTTGCCTACCCCGACGCCGTCGCCGTCGCGTTCAGCGCCACCGGGCGCGACTTCGAGATCGCCATCGCCATCGCCATCACCGCCTTCTCGCCGACCGTCGCCCTCGCGACCGTGGTCGGGCCCGCTCATCGAAGTCCCGGTGATGCTGTTCCTCGTCTGGGCGGCGATGCGCCTGGCTCCGCGCTGGTTCGGCGTGAAGCCCGGCGACGCAGTTCCGGCCGTGACTTCCACGACCGTCCCGGAGCCGGTGGTGTCATGACCACGCGCATGGAGCTGCCGATGCTGCCGGAGTTGCGACTCGACATCACCGCGCCGGCGGTGACCGACGTCGCGGCGACCGCAGCACTCCTGGGCGATCCGGTCCGCGCCGGCATCCTCGCCCTCCTTGGCTCTGGCCCGCATTGCGTGTGCGAGATGGCCGCCGCCATGGACGAACGCCAGAACAACGTCAGCAACCACCTCGCCAAGCTGCGCCGCGCCGGCTTGGTCCGAGCCAGCCGGCACATGGTCGACGCGCGCTGGGTCTACTACGAGCGCGACGACGAAGCCTGCGCGACCGCGATCAAGGCACTCGAAGGGCTCCTCCGATGACGAGCCTGACGATGCGCCGGGTCCACGTCCCCTTCTGGCCGACGGTCGGATTGGCCGCCATCGCCTGGCTCGTGGCCTGGTTCGTGAACCTGCCGCTCGCCAACTGGGCGGCCTACGACCTGCTCGCGTTCCAGGAGGGCTCCCAGTTCGGCGACGCCGTCGCGTTCTTCCTGTACGACGTCCCGAAGGTGCTGCTGCTCCTCGGCGGGATCGTCACCGTCGTCTCGTTCCTGCGCTCCTACGTCTCGCCCGAGCGGGTGCGTTCGGCGCTGGCCGGTCGGGGCGTCCTGCCCGGCACCCTCGCGGCGGCGGGCTTCGGGGTCGTGACGCCGTTCTGCTCGTGCTCGGCAGTGCCGCTGTTCATCGGCTTCGTCGAGGCGGGCGTGCCGCTCGGCGTCACGTTCGCCTTCCTGATCGCCTCGCCGATGGTCAACGAGATCGCCATCGTCCTGCTGTGGGGCCTGTTCGGCCCGGCGGTCGCCATCGTCTACATGCTCGCGGGGCTGACCGTCGCGGTCATCGCCGGGCTCGTGATCGGTCGTCTCCGCCTCGAGCGCTACGTCGAGGACTACGTCTGGAAGATCCAATCGGGCGGGCACCAGGCGATCGCCATGAAGCTCACCCTCCAGGATCGCGTTCGTGACGCCTGGGACTCGACCCGAAGCCTGGTCTGGAAGGTCCTGCCGTTCGTGCTGGTCGGGATCGGCATCGGCGCGGCCATCCACGGCTTCGTGCCGACCGAGCTCGTCGTGTCGATCGGCGGCAGCGGCAACCCGCTCGCCGTGCCGGCGCTGGTCGCCCTCGGCGTGCCGCTCTACAGCAACGCCGCCGGGACCATCCCGATCGTCGAGGCCCTGATCGACAAGGGCCTGCCGCTGGGCTCGGCGCTCGCGTTCATGATGGCGATCACCGCCCTGTCGCTGCCCGAGCTGGTCATCCTGCGCCGGGTCATGAAGCCGCGCTTGATCGCGGTCTTCGTGACCGTGGTCACGCTCGGGATCCTGTTCGTCGGCTACCTGTTCAACGCCCTGTATGCCTGACACCGGAAAGGAGTCAGTTCCGTGAAGAAGATCGAGGTCCTCGGGCCCGGCTGCGCCAACTGCCAGCGGCTCGAGAAGAACACCCGGGAGGCGGTGATGCTGGCCGGCGTGGAGGCCGAGATCACCAAGATCACCGACTACGCCGAGATCATGGCCTACGGGATCATGAGCACGCCCGGACTGGTCATCGACGGCAAGGTCGTGAGCTACGGCCGGGTCCCGTCGGCCGGCGACATCGCGGTCTGGCTCAGCCAGTAGCTCGCCGCCGGGCCGAGACGGATCAGGCCCCGACGGGCTCCGTTGCGGTGCTGACGGGTGCGGCCGATCGGCGGCTCGCCAGCAGCTCGCCGACCGGCACCAGCCCACCGGGCACGAGACCCCTGGCGAGGATCGCGAGCCGCTCCGAGGCGGACGGCTCGAGGCGATAGAAGATCCACTGGCCGCGCCGCTCGGCGCTGACGACCCCTGCCTCGCGCAGGACACGAAGGTGATGCGACACGGTCGGCTGGCCGACCTCGCAGCAGCTGGTGAAGTCGCAGGCGCAGGTCTCGCTCTCGCTCGCGAGTTGGCGCACGATGGCGAGGCGCGTTGGATCGGCGAGGGCGGCGAGGAGCCGGACGTCGGGGTCGAGGCTGGTGGATCTGGCCCTGCTCATGGGCGTAGCATATCGCCACAATTCGATATTGACAACGATCAATCCTCTCGCTATATTGACAACCATCGATACCACAACCGCACGGAGACCCCCGATGGACGACCGATCGACGATCTCATGGATGATCATGGGAGGGCCTCGCTACGACGAGCACAGCCAGGCCGAGCTCGACCACCTCCGAGCGCTCAGTGAGCAGCGCCAGGATCGGCAGCAGGCCGCGTCGGCCAGGTTCCTTGGGCGTTTCGCAAGGTTCTTCGACAACTGGACAGCCCGGTCCACCGACTCCTGCACCGTCGACGGCTGCACGGCCGCCGGCTCAGCCGCCTGATCGAGAGAGGAACCCGATGACCCCGACCGAACCCCTCGCCGCGGATCAGATCGTCGACGACGTCCGCGCCCACTACGCCGAAGCCGCCCGCGCCGTCCTCGATCGCTCGCCCGAGCCCTCGGAGGCGGCCGCGAGCTGTTGCTCGACCTCGGGCCAGGAGGTCTTCGGCGCGATCGGCTACGACGACCTCGAACGGGCCTCGCTCCCCGACGCCGCGGTCCTGGCCAGCCTCGGCTGTGGCAATCCCACCGCCGTCGCCGAACTCA
The DNA here is from genome assembly GCA_963806175.1 of uncultured Chloroflexia bacterium. Lineage (GTDB taxonomy): Bacteria > Chloroflexota > Limnocylindria > Limnocylindrales > CSP1-4 > SPCO01. The sequence goes on along the minus strand of CAWDXA010000011.1, from coordinate 254,242 downwards.
GGGAGGGCGAGACCGTGCTCGACCTCGGATCGGGCGGCGGGATCGATGTCCTGCTCTCTGCCCGGCGCGTCGGGTCGACGGGCTTCGCCTACGGCCTGGACATGACCGACGAGATGCTCGAGCTGGCGCGCCGCAACGTGGTCGAGGCCGGAGCGACGAACGTCGAGTTCCTCAAGGGCCGGATCGAATCGATCCCGCTGCCGGACGCCTCGGTCGACGTGGTCATCAGCAATTGCGTCATCAACCTGTCGACCGACAAGGCGGCCGTCCTGGCCGAGATCGCACGCGTGCTCCGACCGGGCGGACGGATGGGCGTCAGCGATGTCGTGGCCGACGATGGGCTGACCCCCGCCGAGCGTGCCAGCCGCGGCAGCTTCGCCGGCTGCATCGCCGGCGCCCTGTCGTTCGCCGAATACCGGGCCGGCCTCGACGCGGTCGGGCTGGTCGACATCGAGCTGACGCCGACCAACGCCGCGGCCGACGGGTTGCACAGCGCGATCATCCGGGCCACCAAGCCGGCCGGCTGGCGTGCGGACGCGATCCGCCCGATCAGCCTCCCGGTTCCTGTGGCTGGGTTGCCCGTGCTCGCCGACTCAGGTTGTTGCGGCGGGGGCGGGTGCTGCTGAGGATTCCTCGTCTCCGGCGCTGACCGGGAACGGCAGCGCGATCGGGTCGGTCGCCAGCCGGCTCCGGCCGTCCCCGTCGAACCGGTCGAGGCCGAGCTCGCTCACGTCGATCAGCCCCGTCCTGCCGCGGATCGCGAGGTCCGCGGCCACGCGGGCGACGCCCGGGCCCCACATCATGCCGTGGCCACCGGCCGACGCGACGGTCAGCCCGTGGATCGGCGCGCCCTCGGGCGTGAGCCCCGGGCCGAGGATCGGCAGGTGATCGGGCGTGTAGTCGATGGTCGCCGCCCAGATCCTGCGCAGGCCGAGTCCACGCGTCAGCGGCACAAAGCGCGCGAGCCGCTCTCGCGCCCGCTCGCAGGCGGCCCAATCGATCGAGCGGGCCTCCCCGGGTACCTCGGCCGGGTCGCTCCACCCGAACAGGAGGCCGGCTTCCTCCAGCCGCCAGTACAGGCCGGCGCCGATATCGAAGACCATCGGCAGCCTGGGGACGTCGAAGGCCGGATGGCGTTCGAGGACCGCCACGGTGTGGCGCGCGGCGCCCACCGGGATCCGCATGCCAGCCATCCGCCCGATTGGCCGAAGGGTCGGCCCGCCGGTCAGCAGCACGCGTTCCGTATCGATGACGCCATGTTCGGTCTCGACACCGACCACGCGCCGGCCGCCCCCGTGCACCGTCTCCGTTCGCAGTCCCGTAAACGCGGTCCGCTCGCGGAGCGCCACGCCGCCCATCTGCATCGCGAGCGAGTAGGCGCGCACGTTGCGCGGTGGATCGATGGCGCCATCGGTCGCGACGTAGCTGCCGCCGCGGTGCCCATCGGGCGACAGGGTGACCGCGGTCCTGGCCGCCTCGGCCGCGTCGAGCCAGGTGACGTCGAGGCCGTTCGCCTGCTGCATCGCGACGCGCTCACGGCCGGCCCGCTCGTCGTCGTCGGTCACGGCCAGGATCAGGTAGCCGAGCTCGCGGAAGCCCGAATCCGCCCCGTAGGCGGCCGCCTGACCGCGGTAGAAGTCGATCGACCAGCGACCGAGGGCCACGGTTGCCGGAGTGCCGCCCTGGGCCCGCACGATCCCCGCCGCACGCGATGACGCCCCCATCCCGACCAGCCCACGCTCGAGCACGACGACCCGCCCGATCCCGTCGGCCCTGGCGAAGACCGAGGCCCACCCGCCGATCGTCCCGGCACCGATGACGACCAGGTCCGCCCGCTCCGACACATCCGCCTCCACTGCAGCGACACCGGCAGCATAGGCCGCCGGCAGTGCGGGCGGCGCGCCTCGCAGCGGCCGTCAGCCGTCGAGGGCGGCGGCCTCCACGCACACGGCCTCCACCCCGAGGTCGGCCAGCCGGCCGAAGGTCGATCGGCGGCGGACGGTCCAGGCGGCCACTTCGATCCCTGCCGCCCTCGCGAGCGCGACCGAGTCGGGATCGATGGAATGCCATTCGGCTGCCACGCCGCGACAGCCGAGCTCGGTGGCCGAGACGACCGCCGCGTGATCCAGGACCACGACGTTGAGCCAGCGCGGCCAGCCGGGCACCCGGCGGGCGACGCCATCGAGCGCGGCCGGCTCGAAGGACGACACCACCGCATTGTGCAACTCGGGCCCGCGACCGGCCGCCAGCGCCTCGACGAGGACGTGGCCGATCTCGACCTTGAGCTCGATGTCGAGAAACGGGCGCGGGCCTGCCAACTGGAGCACCTCGGCCAGCGTCGGGACGTCGAACCGCGACAGGGCCTCGGCGGTCAGGGACTCGACACGCTCGGAGCGTCCCTGCACGCGGTCCAGCGTGTCGTCGTGGCAGACGACCGGGACGCCGTCGGCCGAGACTCGCACGTCGAACTCGAGACCGTCGCAGGCGGGACGGTCGAGCGCCGCCCGGAACGCGGCGAGCGTGTTCTCGGGCGCGACGCGCCAGTCGCCGCGATGGGCCAGGCGCAGGGTCCCGGCGCGCCTCATCGAGCCTGCGGCCGATCCGTCCGCCCGACCTCGAGTCGCGCGGAGATCCCGAGATGATCGCTCGGGAAGAGCGTCGGGTCAGGGGGGTCCGGTCGGTCGAAGGCGAGCCTGGCCGAAGCAACGCGGACGTCGCCCCGTGGCCAGATGCAGTCGAGGCAGGCGGGGTCGCCCATGACGACCTGCGCATCGGCTGCCGGTCCGGCCCCCAGCCCGTCGATCAGCTGCCGCGCCTGGTCGTCGCGCTCGCTCCAGCGGTCGGCCAGGTTCCGCAGGTTGAGGGTCGCCAGGTGCAGCTCGTCCATCTCGGCTCCTGCCTGTCTCATGGGTCGCCGGCGATCGGCAGACCGAACGAGAAGGTCGATCCGACGCCCTCGGTCGACTCCACCCAGATCGTGCCGCCGTGCTGCTCGATGATGTGCCGGGCGATCGCCAGCCCGAGGCCGGTCCCGCCCGTCTCGCCCCGGACGCGCGCCCGGTCCACCTTGTAGAACCGCTCGAAGATCCGCGCCTGGGCGGCGCGCGGGATGCCCACCCCGTGGTCGGCGATCGAGGTCACGACGCGACCGGCATCGGCGTGCACGGAGACGGTCACGTCGCCACCGTCCGGACTGAACTTGACCGCGTTGTGGAGCAGGTTGACGAACACCTGGCCGATCCGCTCCTCGTCCCCCTGGACCGGCGGCAGCGGCGGATGCCGTTCGGCGCGCAGCATGACCCCCTGCCGGTCGGCGAAGAGGCGGAGCCGCTCGATCGAGTCGCTCGCGATCTGGCCGAGGTCGAGCTGGTCGACCGTCCCGATCGACCCGCCGGCCTCGATCCGGGACAGGTCGAGCAGCTCGCTGACCATCTGGACGAGGTGACCGGTCTCGACCTCGATCTTGCCGATCCGGTCCCGCATCTTGAGCGGGATGACGTCGCCAGCCGCTTCCGCCTCGCGGGTGAGCGTCTCCGCCAGGAGGCTGACCGTGGTCAGCGGGGTCCGCAGCTCGTGCGACAGGTTGTCGATGAACTCGGCCCGTATCTGCTGCAGTCGACGGAGCTCGGAGACATCCTCGAGGATCAGCCAGGCACCGCCCGCGGCCGACCTGCGCGCCCGGACGAGGAGCCGGCGCATGCCGCGGTCCGAGCGGCTCACCTCGCCGACCGCGGAGCCCTGGCCCAGCGCCGCCCGGGCGATCGATTCGACCTGGGCGTCGAGGAACGCCTCGATCACGGTCCGGCCCATCAGGCCGCCCGGCTGGCGATCGAGGAAGGCATGGGCGGCGGCGTTGGCCGCTACGATCCGCAGGTCACGGTCGATGGTGATCAGCCCCTGGGGGAGCGACTCCACGAGCAGGTCGTGATCGTGGCGCTCGCCGGCCAGCTCCTCGGCGGCTCGATCGGCCTGGTCACGCAGCGACGCGACGGCATCGACCGGGTCGGCCGACGCGGCAGCACCGGCGGCAGCTCGGATCCGGGTGATCGTCCGGCGGGCACTCCGCAGGCCGAGAGCGGCCGCGACGAACGCCGCCGACGCCACGATCGCGACCAGCCAGGCCTCCACGGCGCGAGCATCGCACAGCCCGCGCCGTCCCGTGCAGGGTCAGCCGGAGGCCGGCCGCCGGACCCGGGCCGCCGGGCGATCGTCGGGCACGAGACCCGGGCGCCACGGCGCGGTCAGGGCCCCGAACGCGGCCGGCGCGAACGCGTGACGGAGGACGAGCAGGTGCGCGACCCGGGTCGCCGCACGACGTGCCCGGCCCGCAACGGCGGCATCGGACCTCGCCCCGTCGACCGCGGCCGCCGCGTCGCGGCCGGCCAGCACCGACGACACGCGAAGCCCCTCGTCATCCTCCACGGAAACGCCCGGCGGCCATGGCTCATCCCCCAGCCGATCACGCGCGCCGGTCGAGGCCAGGCGGGCCACGCCGGTCGGGTCCAGCATGCGCAGTCGCCGGATCAGCGCCTCGACGGCCCGGCCGTTGGGGCCATAGCGCGGCTGCCCGACTGCCGCGTCCCAGCCGCGGGTGAGCCGCTCGCGCGTCCGTTCGCGGAACGGCTCGCTCAGGAGGTCGTCGAGGAACGAGCCCAGGACGAGCTCCGCGGCATAGGCCTCGATCACCCCACGCGTCCCGGCCCGTCCCAGGACGTCGGCCGGAAGCCGCCGGCCAATCTCGGCATCCACCTGCTCCAGCACGAGCCGCTGATCCTCGGGGAGGAACCGCCGGATCGTCGCGCCGAAGGCGATGGGCGCCTGGTCGGCCGCGGCCAGACGATCGAGCTCGTCGGCCGTGAGCAACGACAACCGATCGAGGAACCTCGCGATCGCTTCGGAGGGATCGGCCGGATCGGTCGCGTGGCGCGCTGCCCGGTGACGCCCGCGTGCCGCCGCGTCCGCATCCTGACCCGGTGACGGGCGGCCGTGTGCCTCGACCCGGCCCCGGCGCGCGGTCAGGCCCCGCTCCCGGTCGTACCGCGCGCGAAGTCCAGGATCGCTCAGCCAGTCGTGGGCGACGTTGATCCGTTTCGCGCGCTCGAGCCCGGCCGGCCCGGCGACATCCGGGTGGTGGAGGCGGAGCAGTCCGCGCCAGGCGACCTCGATCGCCTCGGCGCTGGCGTCGACGGGCAGGTCGAGCTGGGCGTACAGGTCGTCGGCCGGAACCGGGGTCCGCGGGGCCACGGCCGCGCGGCCTCAGGCGCTCGCCAGGAGCGCCTCGACGTCCTCGATCGAGCGCGTCGAGCGTTCGCCGGTCGCCCGCTCGGTGACCTCGACGCCGCCCGCGGCGAGCGAGCGCGGGCTGACGGTCAGGATCCACGGCATCCCGAGGAGCTCCGCGTCGGTGAACTTGACGCCAGGCGATTCGTCCCGGTCGTCCCACAGGATCTCGTGACCCGAGGCGATCGAGAAGGCATGGATCCGCTCCGCGGCCTCGTCGACCTTCGGGTCGCGGGCGGCGCCGATCGAGACGAGGTGGGCGGCGTACGGCGCGACCTCGGCCGGCCAGACGATCCCCTTGTCGTCGTGGTGCGCCTCGACGATGCAGGCGACATTGCGCCCGACCCCGATGCCGTACGAGCCCATCACGATCCTGTGGGCGACGCCGTCCTCGCCCAGGTAGCTGGCACCGGCGGCGTCGCTGTACTTGGTCCCGAGCTTGAAGATATTGCCGACCTCGATCCCGTTTCGGAGGATGACCGGCTGCCCGCACTTCGGGCAGCGATCGCCCTCCTGGGCGTTGGTCAGGTCGGTCACGATGTCGGCGCTGAAGTCGCGCCCGTGATTGACGTTGCGGTAGTGGTACCCCTCGCGATTGGCGCCGGCGACCAGGTTGGCCGATCGAGCCACGAGGTCGTCGACGACCACGACGCGTGTCGTGGGCGCCGATCGGCGAGCCATAGCCCGGCTCCATGCCGGCGGCCTTGATCTCCTCGACCGTGGCCGGCCGCATGCCGCCGGTTGCCTTGATCGCGTTGACGAGCTTGGTCTCGTTGACGTCGTGGTCACCACGGACGATGGCGGTCACCAGGCGGCCGTCGCCGGTCATGAAGAACGCAGCCTTGGCCGTCCGGTCGGCGCCCACGCCGAGGAACGCCGCCAGCGATGCGATCGTGGTCGTGCCGGGCGTGGCGACCTCCTCGAGCGGGAGGGCCGCCTCGGGCGCCGGATCCGGCTTGGGGACGACGGCGATCTGGCGGTTCGCGGCGTAGCCGCACGCCTCGCACAGCACCAGGACGTCCTCACCGGCCGGGTTGAGGACCATGAACTCGTGGGCCTGCGAGCCGCCCATCATCCCGACATCGGACGACACGGCGATGGTGTCGAGGCCCAGCCGCTCGAAGATGCGCACGTAGGCGCCGTGCTGCGCCCAGTAGCTGACGTCCAGCCCGGCCTCGTCGCGGTCGATGCTGTAGGCGTCCTTCATCACGAACTCGCGAACGCGGATCAGGCCGCCCCGGGCGCGCGGCTCGTCCCGCCACTTGGTCTGGAAGTGATAGACCATCATCGGGAGCTGGCGGTACGAGCGGACCACGTCGGCGAGCAGCAGCCCGACGACCTCCTCGTGGGTCATCGCCAGGACCATGTCGCGGCCGTTGCGATCCTTGAAGCGGCCGAGCTCGGGACCGATCGCGTCGTAGCGACCGCTTGCGCGCCAGACGTCGGCGGGGTGCACCACCGGCATCTCCATCTCCTGGCAGCCGATCCGGTCCATCTCCTCGCGGATGACCTGCTCGACCCGCTTGTTGACCCGGAATCCAAGCGGGAGCAGCGAGTAGATCCCGGAGCCGAGCTGACGGACGTAGCCGGCTCGAAGCAACAGCCGGTGTGACGGCATCTCCGCTTCGGCGGGATCGTCGCGGAGCGTCGTGAAGAACAGGTTGGAAAGTCGCATCCGGGAAGGATAGCCGGGCCGACCCGCGGGGACGGCGCCTCGGCCACGCCGCGTCATGGCGCAGCCTCGCAGTCGCTACCATCGAGGGCGAATGCAAGGGCTCACCATGTTGTTGGTGGCGGTCGTCGTCCTCGCCGTCTTCTTCGACTACATCAATGGATTCCACGACACCGCCAACGCCATCGCGACCTCCGTCGCGACCCGCGCGCTGCACCCGCGGCAGGCCATCGTCATGGCGGCGGCGTTCAACTTCATCGGGGCCTTCGCCGGGACGGCCGTGGCCAAGACGATCGGCTCCGGGCTGGTCCAGGAGGCGACGACCACGCAGACCGTGGTCATCGCCGCGCTGCTCGGCGCGATCGCCTGGAACCTCCTGACCTGGCTCCTGGGCCTGCCGAGCTCGAGCAGCCATGCGCTGATCGGCGGCCTGCTCGGGGCGACCCTCGTGGCGGCCGGGGCCGGCGCCTACAAGGTCGACGGAATCGTCGGCAAGGTGCTCGTTCCCATGATCGCGTCCCCGGTCCTCGGGTTCGTCGGCGCGTTCGCGTTGATGCTGTCGATCTACTGGATCTTCCGTCGCGCACGGCGACGGCCGATCGGCCGCGCCTTCCGGCGCATCCAGGTCCTGTCGGCCGGCTTCATGGCCTTCTCCCACGGCTCGAACGACGCGCAGAAGACGATGGGGATCATCACCCTGGCCCTGTTCACGGCCGGGGTGATCCCCGACGTGACCGTGCCGGCCTGGGTGATCCTCGCGTCGGCGACGGCGATCTCGCTCGGGACCGCCATCGGCGGCTGGCGCATCATGCGGACCATGGGACGCCGTGTCGTGGACCTCGAGCCCGTCCACGGGTTCGCCGCCGAGACCACCTCGGCCACGATCCTGTTCGTGACCGCCCATTTCGGGATCCCGGTCTCGACCACCCATGTCATCTCGGCCGCGATCATGGGCGTCGGGACGAGCCGCGGTGCACGGGGCGTCCGCTGGGGCGTGGCTCGCGACATCCTCGTCGCCTGGGTCCTGACGCTTCCGGCGGCCGGGCTGGTCGCCGCGCTCGCCTGGGTCGTGCTGAATGCCGTGGGTCTCAGATGAACCCTTCCCGTATCGCCCTGCCGGAGGCTCCCCGATGACGTTTCGACTGCTCCCCAAGGACGTCAAGTTCTTCGACCTGTTCGTCGAAGACGGCGAGAACCTGGCATTCGCGGCCGGCCGGCTGCACGAGATGGTCGATCGCTTCGACCGCCTCGACGAGCGCGTCGCCGAGATCCAGGCGCTCGAGCACCACGGCGACGAGATCGATCGCGAGATCAATCGCCGCCTCGAGGACGCCTTCATCACCCCGTTCGATCGCGAGGACATCCACGAGCTGACCGTCCGGCTGGACGACGTCCTCGACGGCATCCAGGCCATCGCCGAGACGCTGGTGATCTACGACGTGAGCACGCCGACCGCCGAGGCGCGGCGACTGACCGCGATCATCGCCGAGCAATCGGTCGAGCTGGTCGCCATCCTCCACGGGCTCGACGGGCTGAAGGGCCTCGACCGGCACCTGCAGGTCGTCCACGACCTCGAGCACGAGGCCGACGGTCTGTCGAGGGCGGCGATCGGGCGGCTCTTCCGCGAGCGCTGGGATCCGCTCGAGGTGATCAAGTGGCGGGACCTGTACGCCGTGCTCGAGGAGACGATCGATGCCGCGGAGGACGCCGCCGAGGTGGTCGAGCGGATGAACCACAAGTCGTCCTGACGGCGGGCGGGCCTCGATCAGGCGCAGTCTCCTGCCAGCAGGCTGCTCCAGGCTGGCAGGCGCGTCCCGTTGCCGAGCTCGAGCCATCGGATGGCGTAGGCGGCGCGGATCGGGCCGAGCGGGAGCGCCTCTGGACGCTCTGGCTCGAGGCGCTGGAACGCCTCACGCCCGAATGACGCGGTGAGACTCCGCCGATTTCGCAGCGGTGCGAGGTGATGCCGGATCAACTCCACCTCGCGGCAGAAGGCGGCGCCGCCCCAGGGCTCGGGCCGGCGGAGCGGATCGCGCAGCCCGCGACGGAGGCGGAGGGCGTCCAACGCCAGCGCCCGATGGGGCGCCGGCGCTGGAGCGGGAGCGAAGGTGCCGCCCGAGGGGAGGAGACCTTCGGGCGGGGAGGAGCGACCGATCGTCGCCACGCGGCCGGACCGCCGGACCACGGTCGGGTGGGGCCCGGGCTCACGAACGACCATCGGCATGGTCGCCACGATGGACGACCAAGATCAACGGCGGCTTATCGCCCCGTCAACGATCACGACGGCCGGCGGAAGACGTAACCGACGCCGCGCACCGTGTGGATGAACGACGGGTTGCCGGGATCCGTCTCGATCCGGCTGCGCAGCCAGTGGACGTGCACGTCCACGGTCCGCGTCTCGCCCCCGTAGTCGTAACCCCAGACGTGCTCGAGGAGCTGGTCGCGCGTGAAGACCTGGCCGGGATGCCGGATGAGGAAGGCGAGCAGCTCGAAGGCCTTCGGCTTGATGGGCAGGACCTCACCGTCGCGCAACAGGCGGTGACCGCCGAGATCGGCCTGGACCGCGCCAAGATCGATCACCGCCGGTGGCCCGTCGATCGCGACGGCCTGCTCTGAGCGACGGAAGAGTGCCCGGATCCGCGCCGACAGCTCGCGCAGACTGAACGGCTTGGTGACGTAGTCGTCGGCGCCGAGCTCCAGGCCGACCACCTTGTCGAGCTCCGAAATCCTTGGCGGTCAGCATCACGATCGGCACGCCGGATTCAGCCCGGATGATCCGGCAGACCTCGATCCCGGACAGCTCCGGGAGCATGAGGTCGAGCAGGACGAGGTCCGGTCGCTCGGCCCGGAACCGGGTCAGCGCCTCGCGACCGTCCGCGGCGGAGACGACCCGGAATCCGTCGGTCTCGAGCGCGTCGACCAGGGTCTCGCGCAGGGTCGGCTCGTCGTCCACGACGAGGATCGTGCGTGCCATCAGGCACAAGGATAGTCGGGCGTGTTAACGCCGGATTGGCAGCGCGCGCGGCGGGCGCGCGCGGCGGCCCCGGCGAGCTTCGCCATGCGTTCGCGCCGGTCGCCGAGCGGTCCATCTGGCGGTTGGCTGGCCCGGAGACCGCGCCGTCGTCCCGATCCTGGCCGCTGGGCGAGCGGATCGTCGCTTCCCCGGATGAACGGATCTCCTGGCGACCAATCGGTCGGCACCGTCCCGGCCGCAGGTGACGCGACCGACGGACGGAACGCTCCGAGACCAAGGCCCGGAGCGCCGCGCGATCACGAGCGCCGCGCGATCACGAGCGCCGCGCGAGCACGAGGGCGTGCGCCGCTCGGGATCCCGCCGGTCGGGCTCTGGCTGCCGGAGCCGAAGGGGACGGTGCAGGCTAGGCCGTTTGCTCGAGGACGAAGAACTCGGTGAAGCCGCGGCAGCGACCCTCGTCGTCGAACTCGAGCAGGTAGCAGTTGTGGTAGAGCTTCTCCGGCTCGTCGGCGCTGGCCAGGTAGCGGCTCCAGCCGGTGGCGACGGCGCGATCGCCCTCGACGGCGTACGGCTCGTAGTGCGCCGCCCAGCTGTCGGGCTCGTCGCGGCTGCTCGCGTCGCCGTCCGGGGCGATCCAGTCGCGTACGATCGACTCCCGGCCGCGGACCGGCTGGTCCCATGGGTGGTATCGGTACTCGGCGTCGGCCGAGAACAAATCGCCGATGGCCGCCGGATCGTAGGTCCGCCACGCCTCGGTGTAGCGGTCGAGCCAGGCCTGGACGTCGTCGTGGGTCATGGTCGGAGCCTCCCTGTCAGCGAGTTGCTCGAAGCCTCCCCCCGAACCAGGACAGATCCTGTCATGGTCTCCGCTCCGACGGTGCGTCGGGGATCACGACTCCGCGAGGGTCACGACTCCGCGAGCACGGCGAGCGCGCGATCCAGGCGCTCCAGCACTCGATCGCGACCGAGTGCGACCATCGTGTCAAACAACGGCGGCGTCGCCGTCCGCCCGGTGACTGCGACGCGGATGGCCATGAACAGGTCGCCGGCCTTCCAGCCGCGAGACTCCGCCAGATCGCGAAGCGGAGGCTCGAGCTCGTCGGCCTCGAAGGTGACCTCGCCGACCGCGGCGATCGTGGCGCGCGCGGCGGTCAACCCGTCGCGGGTCGTGGCGCGCATCCCAGCGCTTCGGAACGAGGACCGCCGGATCCACAGACACCGAGTCCACCCAGAGGAAGCCGGCCAGGTCGCCGATGGCGCCGAGGGTCGGCAGCCGCTCGCGGACGACCGGCAGGAACGCCCGGAGCTCGTCGTCGGACGGGATCCGGTCGATCCGGCCGCTGATCTGTTCGGCCTCGACGAACGGGCGCAACCGCTCGATCAGGTCATCCGGTTCGAGGCGGCGGATCCATTGCCCGTTGAGCCACTCGAGCCGCTCCCGGTCGAAGACCGCGCCGCCCTTGTGGACGGCCGCGAGGTCGAACCGCTCGGCGATCTCGTCGATCGACAGAACCTCCTCCTCGGTGCCGGTCGCCCAGCCCAGGAGGGCCAGGTAGTTGACCAGCGCCTCGCGGATGAAGCCCTGGGCGATGTAGTCCGACAGCGCGGTCTGGCTCTTGCGCTTGCTCATCTTGGTCCGGTCCGGATTGAGGATGAGCGGGAGATGGGCGAACCGCGGCTCCGGATAGCCGAGGGCGCGGAAGATCAGCAGCTGCTTCGGGGTGTTGGAGATGTGGTCCTCGCCGCGGATGACGTGGCTGATCCGCATGTCCGCGTCGTCGACGACCACGGTGAAGTTGTAGAGCGGCGAGCCGTCGGCCCGGACGATGACGAAGTCGCCACCCAGATTGGTCACGTCGATTTCCACGCGGCCGCGCACGATGTCGTCGAACGCCACCACGCCGGTCCCGACCCGGAAGCGGAGCGCGCCGCGGCGACCCTCGGCCTCACGAGCGGCTCGATCGTCGGGCGTCAGGTTCGCGCAGCGCCCGACATACCTGGGCGGAAGCCTGGCGGCCTCCTGGGACCTGCGGTCGACGTCGAGCTCGTCGGGACTGCAGAAGCACGGGTAGGCCAGGTCGGCGGCCAGCAGGCGTTCGGCCGCCGCGGCGTAGTTGGGCAATCGTTCCATCTGGCGATAGGGGGCGTGCGGCCCGCGGGCGGCTTCGCCGGCGACCTCCGGTCCCTCGTCCCAGCGCAGGCCGAGCCAATGCAGCCCGTCGAGGATGTCCTTCTCGTACGCAATCGACCCGCGGGCCTGGTCGGTGTCCTCGAGGCGGAGCACGAAGGCCCCCCCGGTGTGCCGGGCGTACAGGAAGTTGTACAGCGCCGTGCGGGCCGTCCCGATATGCAATGGCCCGGTCGGGCTCGGCGCGATCCGGACCCGCGGAGGCCCAGTCGCCTCGATCGGGTCGGCGACGGCGCTCACCGCCCCGGGACGACGTGGAAGAGTGCCGGATCCGCGTCCCCGGGCAGGACCCGGATGAGCGCGGCCGGCCGCAGCCCGAGGGTCGCGCGACCGCGGGGCCCGTCGAGCGTGAGCGAGTCGAGCGACTCGCTGCGGGCAAGGATGGTGACGTGGGCGCCAGGGATCAGCGCGCGCGCCTCCAGGTATGACAGCAGGCCCGCGTCCTCCTCGGCCTCCTCGGTGATCCGGTAGACCGTGGCGTGCTGGCCGGCCTCGACCTCGCTGAGGCGGGTGCCGGCCGGCCGGCGTAGCGCTGTCTCGGCGTCGATGGGGTTGCCGTGCGGGCAGATCTCGGGATGGCCGAGCATCTCGTCGAGGCGAGCCTCCACCCGTGGCGAGATGGCGCCCTGCAGTCGCATGGCCTCCTCGTCCGATTCGGCCCAGCCGAGCCCGACGATCGCCGTGAGCAGCCACTCGAGCAGCGCGTGACGGCGGAAGATCGCATCGGCCACGGCTCGACCCGGCGGGGTCAGGTGGAGGTCGCGACCTTCGGCGTGGACGACGAGCCCGTCGGCCACGAGCCGCCGGAACATCTCGCTGGCGGCCTGGGTCGTGACCCCGAGGTGTCGCGCGATCTGCGCCGCGCTGACCCGGCCCGACTCATCCGGTCCGGCGGCCACCCGCAGGGCGAGCAGGTATTCCTGGGCCGCGGTCGATAGGTCGCGAGGGTCGCGCTTTCGGGGCATGCCCTCAGGATACGGGACCGGTCCTCGACGAGGCGGCCCGAACGCGCTGCGCGATGGCGATCGCGAGGCCGGCCAGCCAGGCGGCCACGAGCAGCACGTCCAGCGTGGCTCGCCTGGACGCCTCGTCCGCCGCCGTCCCGGTGGCCGACAGGATGAGCGCGGCGGCGACGGCCGCGATGAGCAGCCCGAGGGTGGCGGCGGCGGCCAGCGAGGCGAGCACGGGCGACAGGACCAGGCCGACGAGCGCCGCACCCTGGAGCAGCAGGATCACGGGACTGGCGACTGGATCGCAGGTCGCCGCGAAGCGGCCGCAGCCGGTGATCTCGCCAAGCGCCCAGCCGACGCCGAGCGCGATCGGCAGCCAGCCGACGAACGCCCGGACGACCCTCCCGCGCGGACCGCCGGCCCGAGGATCGGTCAGGGCGCGCGCCAGGGTGGCCATGGCCCGTCCAGGATCCAGGGCCTGCGCTTCGCGGGCCGGCGGCTCGTCGCCCCGGCCCCCGGCGGTCGGGGCGTGGCGCGGGTCCGGAGGCCGCTCGTCGACGGGTCCCGTGCCGTCGGCGGGTCCCGTGCCGTCGGCGGGTCCCGTAGCCTCGGCGTCCGTGCCGGCGACGCCCGCGACACCGGTGGGTTCGGGCCTGGCCCCCGACCGGCGCGCCCGCGCCTGGTATTCCGGACCGTGCTTGCGCGGGTCGGCGTACTCCTTGGGATTGATCGTCCAGTACGTCCCGCTGGTCGTCCCGTACCAGCTGGCGCCGCTCCAGTCCGGTTCGGTCGGCCCGGCGCTCGCGTCGTCGTAGGAGGTCGAGCCGAGCGTCGCCTTGCCGCGACGTCGTCCCGATTCCGGTCCGGCCGCGCCGGTCGCGCCCGCCTGGTCGCCCGCCGCGGGCCGCTCGCGGGCCGCCGGGCCAGGTCCGCGGGCCGGGCCACTCGCCGGGCCTGGACCCCCAGGCCCGTCCGCCGGTCGCCTGGCTCGTGCCCGGCCGCCGTAGGCGCGCCGCGTGGCGTCGGCCCGGTCGGGATCGGCGCTCGAGGGCCGCCGCGGCCCACTCGTCGTCGTCCGTGGCCGCCGGGCCGGACCGCCGGATCCCTCGACGAGCTGCTCATAGGCCGACTGGATCGCCAGGAACCGCGCCAATCCCCCGCTGCCGGCGGCGTCCGGGTGATTGGCCTTGACCAGGCGCCGGTACGCCCGCCTGACCTCGTCCAGGGTGGCGCCACGCGCCAGCCCGAGGGTTCGATATGGATCGTTGTCGAATGCCATGACCGCCGCGGTCAGCCGATCAGCTCGCCCACCGGCACCAACTCGAAGTCGGGGACCGCCTCGGCGGCCGTGCGGCCGTGCGGATCCAAGCTGGCCGGCCGGTGGTACCTCGCCAGGTCGCGCAGGGCCCCGCCATCGAGCGCACCGACCTGGCGAAGCGCCTCGACCGACGCCGCCCAGGTGCCGCGATCGTAGCCGTCGCCATCCTCGATCTTGAGGGCGAGCCCGGATGCGGCCGTGCTTTGCGTCCCGATCCGCGGTCCGGGCAGGATGGCCACGCCGCGCAGCGCCTCCATGCCCGACTTGCTGATCAGGCGGGCCGGCGCCGCCTTCATCATGGAGGTGTCGAGTCGATCGTGGCGGCCGCCGATCAGCTCGGGGTTGACGAGCATCGCGTCGCGGACGACGGTGAGCGACGGGGCCAGCGCGGCGCGGGAATCGGCCGCGGGAATGGATGCCGGATCGGCAAGCATCGCGAAGGCGCGGGCGACCTCGTGCAGCGGGAAGGCGAACGTCTCGATGCCGCACCCGTCGATCGCGGTGCGCAGCTTCGTCGATGGCGTGTCGAAGGCGGCGGCGACCGCGGCCCGGTAGGCAATCTGCGATGGATGCCCGGGTTTCCAGTACTCGGTCGGATCCCAGCCGCGAAGGCGACTCAGGAGCAGAAACACGGTGTGCTGGCCCGAGCACATATGGCGCACCGGACCGGCCTTTTCGCCATCGCGGGCGAGGCGTGCTGCGGTCAGGGCGTCGAGCGGCATGCCCTCGGAACCGCACGCCAGCAGGGACTGGCTGACGCCGGTCCGCCGGTAGATGCCCTGCAGCGTCCGGACGTGCAGGTCCTCGCCCGAGTGGGAACTCGCCAGGATGGCGATCTCCGTCGGTTCGAGATCGAAGGCCTCGACGCCGCCGGCCTCGATCAGGGCCAGCAACCCGAACGGCTTGACCGTCGAGCGAAGCGTCACCACCCGGTCCGGGTCGCCCAGCTGGCGGATCAGCCGCCCGGCCGCGTCAACCTCGACGATGTCGCCGCGGTGGACGCTCTCCTCGATGCCGTTCCGGACCTGCCGCACGAGGACTGGAGGGATCACGCGACCACGGTTCGGGCGGACGGCCGGGCGCATGGACTTCGCCGCGGTGGGACGAGCCGGGCGGGCCGAGCTGGCCGGAACGGTCACGGTCGATGCGTCTCCGAGTGACTGTGTTGGAGGCCGTCCTGCAACGGCACCCGACGCTGATTCGGCGCGCGGACCGCGCCTCGTGACCGCGAGGATAGCGCCTCGCTTGGTACGATGGGCAGCACCTGAGGTCCACTCCCCTTCGTCGACCGGAGGTCACCCGTGCCCGCCGCGACTGTCCATGTCTCGCAGCATCCGGCTGTCCTGCACAAGCTCGCGATCCTGCGCGACGAGCGCACGGAGCCGAAGAAGTTCCGCGAACTCGTCCGCGAGCTGTCGTGGCTCCTGGGCTACGAGGCGCTGGCCGACGTCGGGGTCCGGCCGCTCGACATCCGGACGCCGATGGAAGCCATGACTGCACACGAGCTCGACGCCCGGATCGGGCTCGTCCCGATCCTGCGAGCGGGGCTCGGCATGGTCGACGCGATGCTCGAGTTGATGCCGACCGCGCAGGTCTGGCACCTGGGCCTGTTCCGTGACGAGCGGACGCTGCGCCCGGTCGAGTACTACAACAAGCTGCCGAACTCGGCGACCGTCGATCTGTGCCTGATCCTCGACCCGATGCTGGCGACCGGCGGCTCGGCCACGGCCGCGATCGAGGTCCTCAAGAAGTGGGGCGCGGTCAGGATCAAGCTGGTCAACCTGATCGCGGCGCCGGAGGGGATCGACGCGGTCAGCACGGCCCACCCCGACGTCGAGATCCACTGTGCCGCGCTGGACCGCAGCCTCAACGACCGCGGCTACATCCAGCCTGGCCTCGGCGACGCCGGCGACCGGCAGTTTGGGACGGGCCTGGGCGGGTAGGCGTCTTGGTGGTGGCCGTCGAGGCGATTCTGGCCATCTGATTCCTGACCCTACCCTTCGCGGCAGTTCCAACGCGACTGGCGGGCGGTGGCTGGCGACGCGCCCGCCCGACGCGCGCCATCCCTACGGCTACGAGCGCTACGAGGCGGTGGCGTCGCTGCTGATCGGAGTCCTCTTGTTGGCCGCAGTCGGGCTCATCGTGGTGACGGCAGTGCCGCGGCTCCTGCGGCCGGAACACCTCGCGGCATCCACCGTCGGGCTCGCGGTCATGAGCTCGTCAGCGGCGGCGAACGCCGTCCTCGCGGTGTTCCTCGGGCGCCGTGCGGCGCGTCATCACAGCCGCGTCCTGCGCGCCGAGGCCGTGCACGCGTTCGCCGACGCCGCGACGGCGCTCGCGGTTGCTGCCGGCGTGGGCCTGTCGGCCGCCGGCCTGCTCGTGGTCGACCCGCTTGTCGCCCGAAGGTGATGGCCATTGTCTCACGACTGAATCCACGGTTCAGCCGGACCGCTGCGGTCGCAGCGACACGTCGGCCGCCCGTCAACCCGACCAATCGTCGCCTCGATGACTGGCTAGACCGCCGAGCAACGGACGAGGCTCCACCGTAGGCGACGCTGACCACAGCGACGTCACCCGAGGGGGTGATTGCGTGATTCAGCCGGGGGCGCGCCGGGCCGAGCCGCTGTCAGCCAGCACCCCGACTGGATGCCCGCCGCGGCCGGACCTGCGACGTCCGACCCACTTCTCGATCTCCACGGCGAGGAATCCGAGCGTTGACGCGGCGAGAACGACCGCGAGCTGCACCGGGGTGAGCGCAACAGTCTCGAAGATCGGCTGGACCGCCGGGACGAAGACGAGCCCGAGCTGGACGGCGAGCGTGGCTGCAAAGGCGATGGTCAGCGGCAGATTCGAGCGGGGCCCGAGCTGGAAGAAGCTGTCCGTCTCCGAGCGGACGGCCAGTGAGTTGCCAAGCTGGAGCAGGGCCAGCGTCGTGAACACCATCGTCTGCCACGGCCAACCCTGACCGATCGCGTACGCCTGCACGGCGAGCGTCACGCCGGCCATGAACAGACCGACCCAGACCGCCTGACGCCAGAGGCCTCGTGCGAATATCGACTCGGTCGGAGGCCGGGGGGGCCGCCGCATGGCGCCCGCCTCGACCGGCTCGACCCCGAGCGCGAGCGCGGGGAAGCCGTCCGTTACGAGGTTGATCCACAGGATCTGCACGGCGATGAGTGGGAAGGGGAGTCCAAGGAACGGCGCGAGCGCCATGACCCAGATCTCCGCGGAGTTCGTCGTCAACAGGTAGCGCACGAAGCGTCGGATATTGTCGTAGATCCGGCGCCCCTCCTCGATGGCCGCGACGATGGTCGCGAAGTCGTCATCGGCGAGGACCATGTCGGCGGCTTCCTTGCTCACCTCGGTCCCGGTGATACCCATCGCGACGCCGATGTCGGCGAGCCTGAGCGCCGGTGCGTCGTTCACGCCATCGCCCGTCATCGCCACGACGGCCCCCCGCCGTCGCCACGCGTCGACGATCCGGAGCTTCTGCTCGGGGTTCGTCCTCGCGTACACCGAGACGTCGGCCACGATGACATCGAAGGCAGCGTTGTCGAGCGCCTCGAGCTCGACGCCACTCAGGCTGCGGTCGCCCTCTCGGAGGACGCCGATCCGGCGGGCGATCGCGGCCGCCGTCAGCGGGTGGTCGCCGGTGATCATGATCGGCGTGATGCCCGCCGCGCGACACGCCGCGATCGACGGGGCGGACGCCGTCCGCGGCGGATCAGCCATACCGACGATACCCACCAAATGGAGTCCATACTCGGCGTCGTCGAGCCGAGCCGGGACGTCAACGATCGTGCGTTCAGCGAAGGCCAGGACCCGGTAGCCGTCGGCGGCGTAGCCCTCGGCAACCCGCTCCGCCCGCCGCAGTACGGCCTCGTCGGTGGGGTCGATCAACGGCCCAAGCGACTCGAGGGCGCCCTTGACCGCGACCCAGACGTGGTCATCCTCTGCGTGCAGCGTGGCCATCCGTCGCCGTGCAGCGTCGAACGTCAGCTCCTCCACTCGCGGGCAGGCCGCGACGAGCACGGCGGGGTCGACGCCGCGCTTGGCGGCAAGCGCAAGGAGCGCCGCCTCGGTCGGATCCCCGGTGATCGTCCAGGGATCTCCGTGCCGCGCCGGTGCGCGGAGCGACGCGTCGTTACACGCGGCGGCGATCCGGGCGAGCCCGTCGAGTGCCTGGTCGTCGGCGGGCCGAGGCTCGAACTGCCCCTCCGGCGCGTAGCCGTCACCGGTCACCCGGTACTCCCCGTTCGGTGTCCAGACTCGCTCGACGAGCATCCGGTTCTCGGTCAGGGTCCCGGTCTTGTCGCTGCAGATCACGGTGACCGAGCCGAGCGTCTCGACCGCCGGCAGCTTGCGGATCAGCGAGCGGCGCCGGGCCATCCGTCGGGCGCCCAGTGCCAGGGCGATCGTCACGACCGCCGGCAGGCCTTCCGGGATCGCCGCGACCGCGAGGCTGACCGCCGTCAGGAACATGACGTCCACCGGCTCGCCACGAGCGACGCCCGAGGCGAAGACGAAGACGCACACGACGAACGCCGCGCCCGCCAGCCGCTTGCCGAGCGTCGAGAGCCGCCGCTGGAGCGGAGTCTGGCCGCTGCCGTGCTCCTGGAGCAGTTCGGCGACGCGTCCAAGAGCGGTCCCCATGCCCGTCGCGACGATGACCCCCAGGCCGCGCCCGTACGTGACCGCCGTTCCGCTGAAGCCCATGTTCCGCTGATCGGCGAGGAGCGCGGCAGTCACCAGCGGGAGCGGTGCAATGGTCTTGCTCGCGGGTTCCGACTCGCCGGTCAGGGCGGCCTCGTTGATCCGCAGCGACTGGGCCTCGAGGAGGCGCAAGTCAGCCGTCACTACGTCCCCGGCGTCCAACCGCACGATGTCACCCGGCACCAGCTCTGGCGCCGGAACCATCGTTGTCTCGCCGCCACGAATGACGCGCGTCGAGGGGCTGGTCATCCGCTTGAGTGCGTCCATCGCCTTCTCGGCCCGGTACTCCTGGACGAAGCCGACGATGCCGTTGAGGGCAACGATGCCCAGGATGACGGCCGTGTCCTTGAGGTCGCCGATCACCGCGGTGATGACCGCCGCCCCGATGAGGACGAGGATCATCGCGTTCGTGAACTGCTCGACAAAGAGGCGCCAGGCAGGCTTGACCGCGCGGGCACGAAGCTCGTTTGGGCCGTGCCGTTCCAGTCGGACGCGGGCCTCGTCGGGCGCAAGGCCGAGGACGGGATCCGACATGAGTGCCGATACCACGTCGTGAGCCTCGATCGTCCACGGATCCGGCAACGTGCTGGTCGGCCTGGGTGCATCGCTCATGACGTGGATACCCATACCACACCGAGAGCAGGACGTAGACGAGCAGCACGCTGACCGGATCGGGCTCCAGACGGCGGATCCGGGTCTCGGTGCCGTGGATCACCGCGGCGAGAGCCAGCGCCATGAGGAGGATGGCCCCGACGCCGGCGACCGCCTGGGCGCGGGCTACCGCAGCGAGGATCGGACCCGGGAAGTATGCGAGGTCTGCCGCAAGGAACGCAGGCGCCGCGAGGCGATCGCGAGGGTCCCCGCGGGTCCCGGGAGCGACGGATGTCCCCGCCGACGCGAGGAAGGGCTGTTCATCGATGCACCGAGGAGGAGAGCGGCAGCGACCCGGAGGGATCTCATTCGCATCGCACTGAGCCTTCGGGGTCAGGAGCCCCGCTCCGCACCCGCGGCGGCAACGGGGCGGGGATCGAACCCAAGCTGGAAGAGCAGGCCCAACTGGTCTGCGATGCCCCAGTGCTCGACGAGCTTGCCGTTCTCGAACCGCCCGACGTCGATCACGTCGACTTCGACGAGCCGACCGGTCGGACCGAAGCCCATGACCGAACCCGTGCTCGTTCCGCAGGCTCGATTCCGGGTCCAGACGGTGTCGCCCGACACGGCGGTGTCCTCGACGGTCAGCGAGAAGTCGGCCAGCCAGCGATGGAGGGTCCGCGACACGCCCTTCACCCCGTCGAGTCCTGATGAGTTGCCCCGCTGATGCTCCACGACGTCCGGGGCGACCAGGTCGTCGAGCACGGATTCGTCGCCGCGGCCGATCCCCTCCTCCACGATTCGGCGGAAGCGTGCGGCGTTGTCGTCGATGGCCATCAGGATTCCTTTCGTCTGGCTGGTGTGGATAGAGCTCAACTCTATTCAGATAGAGTGATACTCTATCAACGTGGCCCCCGTCAACTCCGACCTGTTCCCAGCCGACCGACGTCCCACGCTCCGGGAAGAGCGGGCGGCCGTGACTCGGGGCCGGATCCTCGAGGCCGCCCGCCGGTTGTTCTTTCGCGACGGCTATGCCGCCACGACCTTGAAGGCCCTCGCCGCCGAGGCCGGGGTGGCGATCCAGACCGTCTACGCCGTCTTCGGCTCGAAAGCCGAGATCCTGGCCGAGCTGCGCGCGAGTGTCATCAGCCTGCCCGAGGCGGACGCCGCGCTGCGCGCTGCGGCGGCCGAGCCGACCGTCGAGCGCCGGCTGGCGGGCTTCGCCCGCTCGATCCGGCTTCGATGGACGCTCGGCGGCGATATCGTCAAGGTCAACGAGGATGCCGCTCGCGTCGACCCGTCCGTTCGCGCCGATGTGTCGGCGACCCTGGCCCGCCGCCGCGACGGGATCGCCTGGTTCGTTCGGGCGCTGGAGCAGGACGTCGCCCCGGGGATCGACGTCGGGCTCGCCACGGCGGTCGTCGACGCGCTCACGCTGTACGACCTCTTCGCACAGCTGGTCGGTGTCCACGGCTGGTCAGCGGACGCGTACGAGGCCTGGCTCACGGACCAGCTCGTCACGGGCGTGGATCGGTGCCGAGGGACGGCCGCGCCGTCCGCCTGACGTCAGATTCCGGCGCCCGCGACCAGTGCGAGCAGCACGCCGCCCGCCACGGTGCTGGCGACCTGCCCGGCCGCGTTCGCGCCCATCGCGTGCATCAACGGGAAGTTCTCGAAATCCTCTCGCTGCGCCACCCGCTGCACGACCCGGGCGGCCATCGGGAAGGCGCTGATCCCGGCCGCGCCGATGAGCGGGTTGAACGTCCCTCCCGACAGCCGGTTGAGGACCTTGGCGAACAGGATGCCGGCCGCGGTGTCCAGGCCGAAGGCGAGGATCCCGAGCACGAGGATCGCCAGGGTGCCGGGTTGCAGGAAGGTGGTCCCGACCATCGTCGAGCCGATGGCGAGGCCGAGGAAGAGCGTCACCACGTTGGTCAGCTCGTTCGACGCGCTGCCGGTCAGCCGTTCCACGGCGTGCGATTCGCGCATCAGGTTGCCGAGCATGAGCGAGCCGACGAGCGGCGTCGCGTACGGCACGAGCGTTCCCACGATGACCGTCACCGCGATCGGAAAGAGGATCCGCGTCCGGCGGCTCACGGCGTGTCCGCCCGGGTGCATCCGGATCCGGCGCTCCTCGGGGGTCGTCAGGGCGCGCATGACCGGCGGCATGATCACCGGCACGAGGGCCATGTAGCTGTAGGCGGCGACCGTGATCGGGCCGAGCAGGTGTGGTGCGAGCAGGCCGCTGACGTAGATCGAGGTGGGGCCGTCGATCGCGCCGATGATCCCGATCGAGGCCGACTCCGCCCGGGTGAAGCCGAGGAGCAGGGCGACCAGCAGGACGCCGAAGATCCCGAACTGGCCCGCGGCGCCGAGCAGGATCATCCTCGGGTTCTCGAGCAGCGGCCCGAAGTCGGTCATGGCGCCGATGCCGATGAAGATCAACAACGGGAACAGCTCGTTCCCGACCCCTGCGTCATAGAGGATGGACAGGAGGCCACCCTCACCGACCATCGGCGACAACGGCAGGTTGGCAAGGATCGCCCCGGCGCCGATCGGCAGGAGCAGCAGCGGTTCGTAGTCGCGGACGATCGCGAGGTAGAGGAGGCCGCCGGCGATGACGATCATGACCGTCGACTGCCAGGTGACCGCGGTGACTCCGGCCAGCAGTTGGTCGATCGTGTCCTGGCTCATCCCGGGGCGTCGCCGAGGGTGACGAGCAGCGCGCCCGGCCCGACCGGCTGGCCCGCGGCGACGGCGACCTCGACGACGACGGCATCGCGCGGACTGCGGATGGTGTTGCGCATCTTCATCGCCTCGAGCACCAGGATGGCGTCACCGCGACGGACGCTCATACCCGGTGTCACGAAGACCTCGAGGACGACACCCGGCATCGGCGACGGCAGGGCGACGACACGGCCGGCGACGTCGCGGCGGCCTGGCGGCGGCCGGCGGGTCGCGGTCGTCGAGGGCGATGCGGCCGGATCCGGGCCGTGCACGAGCGGAACGGCGCTCGGGTCACCGCCGGAGCCCGTCGCGGTGACGGCCCCCGTGGCGCGAGGCTCGCTCGGGGGAACTTGCGGCGAGATGGGGGCGCCGGGCAGGTCGTGATCGTCGAGCAGCGTCGCCTCGAACGTCCGTCCGTCGACCGAGACCTCGAAGCGATCGGCGGCCGTTTCCAGGACGTCGACGGTGAACGAGTGCTCGTCGATGGAGACCGTGTAGCGGCGCAGGCTCATCGGCCCCTCCGACGCCAGGACTGACCCTGGCGAGTCCGGCCGGCGGCGACCCATCGGCTCGCGAAGAGGAGGCTCCCGGGCCAGTAGCTGCGCATGACCGGCGCGGCCAGCCGCCGTCGTTGATCGGCGTGGCGCTTGATCGCCACCGCGATCGCCGCGACCAGTTGCGGCGGCACGTCGGTCCCGCCGTCGAGCGGCCGGATGGCGACGCGCGGCGACGCCGGTTCGGCCGGCGGCACGGCTTCGAGCGACGGGCGGCGCGCATCGAGCCTGACGGCGATCGTGAGCAGCAGCCACAGCAGCGCGAGCAGCCCGAAGACGATGGCGAGGCCGAGCACCGTGACCTGCACGCCGAAGCCGAGGTTGTCCATCGTCAGGCCGGGAACAGGCCGTGCTTCTTGGGCGGGTTCTGCTGGACCTTGGTGCGGAGCAGCTCGAGGGCCCGGATCAGGCGCGGACGGGTCTCCCGCGGCTCGATGACCTCGTCGATCTGGCCGACATCGGCCGCGCGGTAGGGGTTGAAGAACGCATCGCGGTAGGCCTGGACGTATGCCGCCGTGGCCACGGCCGGGTCGTCGGCGGCGCGCACCTCGCGGGCGTACAGGATCCGGACGGCCGCCTCGGCTCCCATGACCGCGATCTGGGCGCCGGGCCACGCGAACGCGATGTCGGTCCGCATCTGGCGCGAGCTCATCGCCACGTAGGCACCGCCCATCGCGCGACGGGTCACGATCGAGATCTTGGGAACGGTCGCCTCGCAGTAGGCGTAGATGATCTTGGCACCGTGGCGGATGACGCCCTGGTACTCCTGGTCGACGCCGGGCAGGAAGCCGGGGCAGTCCACGAAGGTGACGACCGGGAGGTTGTAGACGTCGCAGATCCGGATGAAGCGGGCGATCTTGTCGCTGGCGTCGATGTCGAGCACGCCGGCCATGACCGCCGGCTGGTTCGCGACGATCCCGACCGCGAAGCCGTCCAGCCGGGCGAACCCGGTGACCGCGTTGGGCGCGTAGGCGGCATGCACCTCGAGGAAGCTGTCGCGATCGAAGACGTGGCCCAGGATGTCGCGCACGTCGTACGTCTCGGCTTCGTCATCCGGGATGAGCGCGTTCAGGTCGTCGGCCATCCGGTCGGCCGGGTCGTAGGGCACGAGCTGCGGCGGGTCCTCGTTGTTGTTCTGCGGCAGGTAGCCGAGCAGGAGCTTGACGAGCTCGATCGCCCCGAGCTCGTTGTCGGCGACGAGATGGGCGACGCCGCTGCGCGCCTCGTGCACGTCCGAACCGCCGAGCTCCTCGATCGAGACGACCTCGCCGGTCACGGCTTCGACGACATCCGGCCCGGTCAGGAACATCGAGCTGGTGCCCCTGGCCATGATCACGAAGTCCGTCAGGGCCGGCGAGTAGACGGCCCCGCCGGCGCATGGCCCGAGGATGACCGAGATCTGCGGGATGACCCCCGAGCACAGGACGTTGCGCACGAAGACCTCGCCGTAGGCGGCCAGGCTCGCGACGCCCTCCTGGATCCTCGCCCCACCCGAGTCGTTGAGGCCGATGATCGGGACGCCGCTCTCCAGGGCGAGATCCTGGATCCGGCTGATCTTGTGCGACTGGACCCGCGAGAACGAGCCGCCGATGACCGTGAAGTCCTGGGCAAATGCGGCCACTCGCCGGCCGCTGACCTTGCCGAACCCGGCGACCACGCCGTCGCCCGGATAGCGCTGATCGGCCAGCCCGAAGCCGGTCTCGTCGTGGGTGGCGAGCGCTCCCATTTCCTGGAACGAGCCGTCGTCGAGCAGGAGCGCGAGGCGCTCGCGGGCCGTCAGCTTGCCACGGGCATGCTGCTGGGCGATCCGGTCCGGGCCACCGCCCTCGAGCGCCTTGGCGCGCATGGCGCGCAGGACCTCCAGATGGTCGTTCACGCTCTGATCGTGGATCCCGGAAGGAGGCGGCGACACGGCCACATGGCCCGGATCGGGTGGCCGGTTGGATCGAACGACACGACAGTCGCGTCGAATCGAGAGGGCCGGCCCTCACGGGCCGGCCCTCTCGCGTCTGCGACAACCCGACGGTCAGTTGCCGCCTTCGGTGACCTCCACGACCCCCTTCTGGAAGTCGGTGCCCTTCGTGTCGTCGGTGATCCCGGCGAGCGCCTTCTGGGCGAGGTCGGTCCGGTAGGCGTCGGCCGGCGGCGCCTCCTTGATGATCCCGGCGCCCACGGACACGTCGACGGTCTGCTGCCAGAGCGCCGGATCCATGATCCCGATCCCGTTCGGCGACGGCCAGATCAGGGCGTTGACCTCGTTCATCTGCCAGGCCTGGTGCCCGGCGCCGAGCGTGGAGCCGTTCTTGAGCGTGTACTGGACGCAGTCCGCCGGATTGGCCCGGCAGTAGATCCAGCCCTGGAACGAGGCCTTCAGGAAGCGGACTGCCACGTCCTCGTTGCCCGGCTGTGCGAGCCACGAGGCGCGAGCGTAGATCGCGTCCTGGAGCATCGCCGTGCCCTCGTCGTTCCAGTTGATGACGTTGAGCGCGGTCGGCTGGACGAGCTGCCCGGTCTCCGGGTCCTTGGCCTCGAGGAGCTGGGCGTACTCGTTGTAGATCATCGCCTCGGCCACGTCGATCTGCTTCGACAGCAGGAGCGTCATGTCGAACGGCTGGATGACCTTCTCGTAGTCGGTACCCTGGGTCAGCCCGGCCTTGAGGGCCCCGGCCGTGACCTCGAACTCGTTGCCGAAGTCCCAGACGCCGATCTTCTTGCCCTTGAAATCGGCCGGCTTGGTGATGTTCGAGCTCTTCCACGACACGGACAGCGTGCCCGAGCGCTGGAAGACCTGGGCGATGTCGACCAGGTCCGACGCCGGGGTGCCGATCCGCGCCTCGAGCACCTTGGGCACCCAGCTGATCGTGAACTCGGGACCGTCGGCGGCCGAGCCCGCGGCCTGCGGAATGACGTCCGGGCCGCCGGGCACGATCGTCAGCTTGATCCCGGCGGCGTCGTAGTAGCCCTGCTCGACCGCGGCGAAGTAGCCCGCGAACTGGGCCTGCGGCGCCCACTGGAGCTGGAGCCGGACCTCGGCCGGGGCTGCGACCTGGGACGGGGCGGCGCTCTCGGGCGCGCTCGATGCGGCCTCGCTCGGGGCCGCCTCGCTCGGGGCCGCCGACGGCGCGGTGGTCGCGCCGCCGCTGCTGCAGGCGGCGAACAGGAAGCTGGCCGACGCGGCCAGCGCCAGGAACCGGCGGGTGTTCGTCATCCTCTCCTCCTCGTTCAAGATGGCCAACATCGCTGACCAGGGGGCTGGGTGGCTCGGCACGCCCACTGCCGCTCGTCCGGGCGAAGGTCCTCCTACGGCTCCAGGCTGCGCACTGACGCGTGCCACGGGATGACCGCGCGCTCGACGGCCACGGTCACGAGGTAGAGCAGGATCCCGGCGATCGCCGCGAGCACGATCGCCGCCCAGCTGACGTCGAAGCGCAGCGCGCTGGCGCTCTGGACCACGACCCGGCCGAGCACGTCGCTGGTGCCGCCGAAGTACTCGCCGATGATCGCCCCGATGAGGCTGAGCGTCGTCCCGATCTTGAGCGCCGTAAAGAAGTACGGCAGGGCGTTCGGCAGGCGCAGCACCCGCAGGACCGTCCATTCGGACGCGGCGTACGAGCGCAGCAGCTCGAGCGCGGAGGGCTCGACCTGGGTCAGGCCGCGGGTCACGTTGACGGCCACCGGGAAGAAGACGAGCACCGCCACGATCATCATCTTGGACAGCGGGTTGAGCACCCCGAACCAGTTGTTCATGAGCGGTGCGAAGGCGATGATCGGGACCGCGCTGGCGCCGACGGCGATCGGCAGGAGCACCTCGCGCGCCGTCGCGAAGCGGGCCGTGAGGAGCGCGTTGACGACCCCGAGCGCCGTTCCGATCGCGAGCCCGCCGACCGCCTCGAACAGCGTCGCGGCAGCGGCCTTGCCTAGCGGCCAGCGGCCGTTCGACCAGTTCTCGACGAGCGCCCTCCCGATCGCGCTGGGCGACGGCAGCGGGAGGCCGCGCAGGTCGATGTTGCGGACGGCCAGCTCCCAGGCGCCGATCGCGGCGACGAACACGACGATCGCCGGCAGGTAGTAGGCGATCCGTTGCGCCGATCGACTCGCGAGCCCCGTCGGCCCGCCCGCGCGTCCGGGGCGGCCGGCGACCGCCGCCGTCACCCGATGCCTCCCTCGGCCGCCGCCCGGTCGACGGAGCCACCGGCGGCGGCCGCCGCCCGGTCCCCGGCCGGATCGTCGGAATCGAGGGCGACCTCCGCCCCGCCCCGCCGGAGCGCCTCGCGGACGGCAGTCACCAGCTCGAAGTAGCGGCGCTGCTCGCGCGTCTCGACGCCGCGCGGCCGCGCCAGGTCGATGTCGATGACGTCGGTGATCCGGCCCGGACGGGCGCTCATGACCACGACGCGCGAGGACAGGAAGACCGCCTCCGGGATCGAATGGGTGACGAACACGACCGTGATCCCGGTCTGCTCCCAGATCCGCTGGACCTCCTGGTTCATCCGCTCGCGGGTCATCTCGTCGAGCGCGCCGAACGGCTCGTCCATCAGCAGGATCGACGGCTCGAAGGCGAGCGCGCGGGCAATCGCCACCCGCTGCTGCATGCCGCCCGACAGCTGGTACGGATGGTGGTGGAGGAAGTCTCCGAGCTCGACGAGATCGAGCATCTCCCTGGCCCGCGCCGTGCGGCGCGGGCCGTCGTAGCCCATCAGCTCGAGCGGCAGCTTGACGTTGTCCTCGACCGAGCGCCAGTCGAACAGGACGGGTGCCTGGAAAACGATGCCGTAGTCACGATCGCGACGGGCACGCTCGGCCGGCTTGTCGTTGATCGTCACCCGGCCGGCGGTCGGCACCACCAGGTCGCCGATCAGCCGGAGCAAGGTGGACTTGCCGCAGCCCGACGGCCCGATCAGCGACACGAACTCGCCACGCCGGATCTCGAGGTCGATCCCCTGGAGGGCCGTGGTCACCCGCGCGCGATCGCTCACGAAGGTCTTGTCGACGGCGACGATGCGGACGACGGGCGGAGCCTGGTCGGTCGGCGCCGAGCCCGGCGTGGATCGAGCGGCATCCATGGTGCTCATCCCTGCGCCGCTCCGGGCCGTCCGCGGAGGGCCACCAGCTCGGCCGCGCGGATCACGACGAAGAACGAGATGCCCAGTAGCGAGGACGCGAGGATCGCCGCCCACAGCTTCTCTGGGCCGCTGATGTACTGCTGGTTGAAGTTGATGATCGCCCGGCCCAGCCCGTCGGGGATCCCGCCCGGCCCTTCGCCGATGATCGCGCCCACGATGGAGGCGGTCGCCGCGATCTTCAAGGCCGTGAACAGGTACGGCAGGGATGCGGGAAGGCGCACCTTCCGATAGACCGCCCAGCGTCCCGCGGCGTACGAACGCATCAGCTCGAGCGCCCGTGGATCCGGGGCCCGGAGACCGCGGATCATGGCGATCGTGACCGGGAAGAAGGTCAGGTACGTCGCGATGACCACGACGGAGGTGACGTTGGGCCCGAACGCATACACGATCATCGGCGCCAGCGCGACGATCGGGATGGTCTGGCTGGCGATCACGTAGGGCACGAATGCCCGCTCCGCGAGCCGCGAGTGGACGAACAGCGTCGCCAGCACCAGTCCGAGCAGCGCACCGACCGCAAAGCCGATGGCCGCTTCACGCCACGTGTAGAAGGCGGCTCCGACCAGGAATTCCCCGAGCGACTGCTGTGCGCTGCGCTGCACGGGGGCCGCGAGTGCCCCGAGGATGCTGAACCAGTGCGGCAGGTTGAGGTCGGAGGCGAACGGGAAGCGGAACGGCGGCGAATAGTTGATGGACAGGCCGGTGCCGAGGACGTCCTTGAACCGCCACGGGACCCCGCCGAGGACCTTGACGACCTCCCACAGCAGGAGGACGAGCACCCCGAACCCCGCCAGCGTCGCGACGCGCCGGCGCCGCGAATGGACGCCGCCGCCAGGGGCGGCCTCGACCGCCGGCTCGGTCGCGGTCGACGTGGACGGGGTGTCGATCGGGCCGGCGGTCATCGGCTATCCGGTCACCGCCTGATCGGCGATGTCGAGGGCCCGGTCGAGGATGTCGAAGCCCTCGGCCAGTTGCTCGTCGGTGATGCACAGCGGCGGGTTCGTGTGGATCGAGTTGTTGGCGATCATCGTGTACAGGCCGTTGTCGCGGAAGAACCTGCCGATCGCCTTCATCTCGTCCGACGTGCCGTTGAACGGGGTCAGCGGCGTCCACGGATCGCGGCGGCGGACCAGGTCGAGGATCCCGAACAGGCCCAGGTTGCGCGTGGCGCCGACGCTCGGGTGCTTGGCCGCCAGGCGCCGATGGTGCTCGCGCATGACCGGGTCGAGACGGGCGGCGTTGTCGATCAGGCCGTCCTCCTCGTAGACGCCGATCGTCGCCAGCGAGGCGGCCAGGCTGACCGGGTGGCTGCTGTAGGTCAGCCCGCCCGAGTAGTACATGCCGTCGAACTTCTCGGCCACGCGACGGGTCATGGCGACCGCGCCGAGCGGCAGGTACGAGCTGGTCAGGCCCTTGGCCATCGTCATCAGGTCGGGCGTGACGCCCCAGTGGTCGATCGCGAACCACTTCCCGGTTCGCCCGAAGCCGGCCATCACCTCGTCGGCGACCATCAGGATGCCGTGCCGGTCGCAGATCTCGCGCACGCCCTGGATGTAGCCGTCCGGCGGGATCAGGATCCCGTTGGTGCCGACGATCGTCTCGAGGAAGATCGCGGCGATGGTGGCCGGGCCCTCGTAGCGGATGACGTCCTCGAGGCCCTGCAGGCTCTCGGCCAACCGGCCGCGGCTCCGCCTCCCCCCATCGATGCGTGTCGGGATAGCGGACGACGCCGACCAGCCCGGGCTCATTGGGCCAGCGGCGCGGGTCGCCGGTCAGGGTCATCGCGCCCATCGTCGCCCCGTGATAGGAGCGGTAGCGCGAGAGGACCTTGTACCGCCCGGTGTAATGGCGGGCCAGCTTGATCGCGTTCTCGACCGCCTCCGCGCCACCCAGCGTGAAGAACACCTTGTCCATGTCGCCCGGCAGGATCTCGGCCAGCTTCGCGCCGAGCCGGGCGCGGATCTCGGTCGCGAACGCCGGCTGGACGTACTGCAGCTTGAGTGCCTGGGCGGTGATGGCATCGATCACCCGCCGGTCGCCGTGGCCGATGTTGACCGACATCAGCTGGCTGTTGAAATCGAGGATCCGCTGGCCCTCGGGCGTGTACAGGTAGACGCCCTCCGCCCGGTCGATCGAGATCGGGTCGACGGCTCCCTGGACCGACCAGGAGAAGAAGGTATGCTCCCGCGACAGCCTGGCGATCTCCTCGCTCGTCATCGAGCCTGGAGCGGTCGTGATGCTCATGGATCACCTCGGGACGGGCGCGGCACGGCCGCGACCTCATCGAATACCGGACGGACGACGACGGCAAAACCCCGTCTGCTGGTGTGCCATTACAGCACACCGAAGGCCGCCGTGGCGGCACGTTCTATCCCGCGTGATCGACCCCGTCGAGACAGCGCAGGATCGCGTCGGCGGACCTTTCGATGTCGTCGGCCGTCGTCTGCCAACCCGACACGGAGACGCGCATCGCCGCCCGGCCCGCCCACGTCGTTCCGCCCAGCCAGCATGTCCCGTCGCGCTGGACGGCGTCGATCACGGCCCGGGTCCGCGCGTCACCGGCCGAGCCGTCGCCGTCGCCGGCGGGGCCGTCGAACCGGACGACCACCTGGTTCAGGACGACGTCGTTGAGGATCGACACGCGCGGGCCGGCCGCGAGCCGCTCGGCCATCCGCCGGGCGTGGGCGCAGTCGCGCTCGATGAGGTCCACCAGACCAGACCGCCCGAGCGAGCGGAGCGCCGCCAGGACCGCGAAACCCCGCGCCCGCCGGGACGATTCGGGCGTCCAGTTGTAGGGGTCTCGTTCGGCCCCCGCCGTCTCGATGTAGTACTCGGCGCCGAGCGCCATCGCGGCGTGATGCGGGGCCGCGTCGCGCACGAACACGAGCCCGGAGTCGTACGGGACGTTCAGCCACTTGTGGGCGTCGGTCGACCAGGAATCGGCTGCGTCGTGGCCGCGCATCCGGTCGCGCAGGGACGGCACGGCCGCCGCCCAGATCCCGAACGCGCCGTCGATGTGGACCCACGCGCCGTGCTCGTGGGCGATCGGGATCAACTCGGCGAACGGATCGAACGCGCCCGTGTTCACGTTGCCGGCCTGGAGGCAAACGATGGTCGGTCCGTCGATCCCGGCGAGAGCCTCGCGCAAGGCATCCGGGCGCATCCGACCCTGGCCGTCCGCGGCGATCTTCCGAACCTGCGCCCCCTCGCGTCCCAGCCCGAGCATCTGGAGCGAGGCGTAGACCGTCACATGGGTCCCGCCGTGGGTCACCACGGTGACCGGCGGGGCGCCCTGGAGACCCTGCCGCTCGACATCCCAGCCGACTCGCGCCAGCACGCCGTGGCGGGCGGCGGCCAGGGCGGTGAAGTTGGCCATGGTGGCGCCGGTGACGAACCCGACGCTCGTCCCGCTGGGCAGCCCGAGGAGCTCGACCAACCACCCGCCGGCGACCTCCTCAGCCACGGCGGCCGCCGGCGAGAGCACATACAGGCCCGCGTTCTGGTCCCAGGCCGAGGCCAGCCAGTCGGCGCCGAGGGCGGCCGGCAGGCTGCCGCCGACCACGAACCCGAAGTAGCGTGGGCCGGCGCTCGCCACCAGCCCCGGGTCCGCGGCGGCGGCCAGCGCTTCCACCACGGTCAGTGGATCGGTCGGTCCGTCGGGCAGCGGTCCGCCGAGGGCTGTCCGCAGGGACGCCAGGTCGACCGGCCCACCGACCCGCCGCTCGTCGAGCGAGTCCAGGTACGCGGTCGCGAGTTCCATGGAACGGGACAGGAGCCTCGCTCGCTCGGTCACGTCTGTCTCCTGTGGCTGTCGATCGGCCGGAACGCGACCGCTCTGGACGCTGATGCTACCGTGACCGCACGCGCTTCGATAAGGAGGCTGCCATGGACCACGCCGCCTTCAAGGCCTGGCTCGACCGCTACGTCGACGCCTGGCGGCTGGCCGACCCGACCGCCATCGGCGACCTCTTCAGCCTGGACGTTCGCTACGCCTTCGATCCCTTCGGCGAAGCGGTCGTCGGCCGTCCCGCGGTCGTCGCCGCGTGGCTCACGGACCCCGACGCGCCCGGATCATGGGAGGCCGACTACGAGGTCCTGGCGGTGGATCGCGACGTCTGCGTCGCCCACGGCCGGACCCGATACCTGACCGACGACCAGTCGGCGGTCGACCGCGAGTTCGCCAACATCTTCGTCTGCCGGTTCGATGCCGAGGGCCGCTGCCGCGAGTTCACCGAGTGGTACAACCGGCGGCGGACGGAGGCCCTGCCCGACTGATCGGGACCGCCTCGCGCGGTGTACCCTCTCCCCGCTTCGACTCCCAGTTCGAACCAGCGTGCGAGGTGCCCTGCCGATGCCCCGAACCGTCCGCGGCGCGCTCGTCCAGGCCAGCTGGACCGGCGACAAGGAAACGATGATCCAGAAGCACGAGGAGCGCGCCCACGAGGCGGCGAAGCAGGGCGCCCAGTTCATCCTCTTCCAGGAGCTGTTCTACGGGCCGTACTTTTGCCAGGTCCAGGACGCCAGGTACTACAGCTACACCGAGCTGATCCCCGACGGACCCACCACGAAGCGGATGCAGGACCTCGCCAAGCAGACCGGGATGGTCGTCGTCGCCCCGATGTACGAAGAGGACGAGAAGGCCTCCGGCATCTACTACAACACGGCTGCGGTCATCGACGCCGACGGCCGGTACCTGGGGAAGTACCGCAAGACGCACATCCCGCACGTCAAGGGGTTCTGGGAGAAGTTCTACTTCCGGCCCGGCAACCTGGGCTACCCGGTGTTCGAGACGGCCGTCGGCAAGGTCGGCGTGTACATCTGCTACGACCGCCATTTCCCCGAGGGGGCCCGGGCGCTCGGGCTCAACGGCGCCGAGATCGTCCTGATCCCGAGCGCCACGTCGCGTGGGCTGTCCGAGTACCTGTGGCGTGTCGAGCAGGTCAGCCACGCGCTGGCCAACGGCTACTACGTCGGGACGATCAACCGGGTCGGCGTCGAGTCCGAGTTCGGCGACGACGACTTCTACGGCCAGAGCTACTTCGTCGACCCGCGCGGCCAGTTCGTCGGCGACGTGGGCTCCGCACACGACGAGGAGTTGATCGTGCGCGATCTCGACCTCGATCGGATCATCGAGGTCCGCAATACCTGGCAGTTCTTCCGCGACCGTCGACCCGATGCGTACGGGGACCTTACCCGCCCCTAGGAAGCGCTACCATCCCATCCGGCTCGGCCGTCTGGAGGAGGACGGCCGAGCCGTCTCGTTTCGAGGCGGGAGGCCCCGGCGATGCAGTTCGGCTTCACGCTCAAGCCCGACCACACGCTCGACCAGACCCTGGCCCTGACCCGGCAGGCCGAGGCCGCCGGCTTCGACTACGGCTGGCTGTTCGACTCGCACGTGCTGTGGCGCGAGCCGTACGTCCTGCTCACGATGATGGCCCAGGCGACCACCCGTCTTCGCCTCGGCACCTGCGTGACGAACCCGGCGACCCGCGAGCCCACCGTCACGGCGTCCGCGCTGGCGGTCCTCGACGAGCTGTCCGGCGGCCGGATGGATCTCGGCATCGGACGCGGCGATTCGGCTCGCCGCGTCCTCGGCAAGCCGCCGACCACGATGCGCACCCTCGAGGACGCCATCCGGGTCATCCGGGACCTCGTCGAAGGGCGGACCACGGTCTACGAAGGCACCGAGCTCCGCCTGCCCTGGACCGGGTCCTGGACGCTCCCCATCTGGGTCGCCGGCTACGGGCCGATGGCGCTGGCGATGACCGGGCGGGTGGCCGACGGGATCATCCTGCAGCTCGCCGATCCGGATCTCATCCGCTGGTTCGCGGGGCAGGTGCGCGACTCGGCTCGCGCCGCCGGTCGCGATCCGTCGACGATCAAGGTGCAGGCCGCAGCCGCGGCGTACATCGGGCCGCGCGACATCGGGCGGGAGCGGACGCGCTGGTTCCCGGCGCTCGTCTCGAACCACGTGGTCGACCTGGTCAACAAGTACCCGCGCGAGGCGCTGCCGGCCAACCTGACCGGCTACATCCGGGACCGATCGGGTTACGACTACCTCCACCACGCCGAAGTCGGCTCCTCCAACGCCGCGTTCGTGGGCGACGACGTGACCGACCGGTTCTGCGTCCTTGGGCCGGCCGACGAGCACGTTGCCAAGCTCCGCGAGCTGGCGGCCGCCGGCGTCGACCAGTTCAACGTGTACCTGATGAACGGCGACGAGGAATCGCAGCTCGAGTCGTACGGCCGGGACGTCATCCCGATCGTGCGCGACGTCGCCCCATCGGCCTGAGTCCATTGCGGACAGGTGCCGCCCCGGGCACGATCCGCCACAATGCGCACCTGATCCCTGGCGCCTCACCGAGGAGGAACGGATGCGCACGCTCATCACCAACGGCACCGTCGTCACGGCCGATGGCTCGTACCAGGCCGACGTCCTGATCGACGGCGAGACCATCGCCCAGATCGGGCGCGACCCGGCCGGTGCCTCGGTGACGGCGGACGAGACGATCGACGCGACCGGCCGGTACGTGGTCCCGGGCGGGATCGACGCGCACACCCACATGGAGCTGCCATTCGGCGGCACGTTCGCCAAGGACACCTTCGAGACCGGCTCGCGGGCGGCGGCATTCGGCGGGACGACGACCATCCTGGACTTCGCCGTCCAGGTCAAGGGCCATGCCCTGCGCGAAGGGCTCGACACGTGGCTGGCCAAGGCCGAGGGCCACACCGTTGCCGACTACGGCTTCCACATGATCATGAGCGACGTCAACGACGCGACGTTGGCCGAGATGGACCAGCTGGTCGCCGAGGGCGTGCCCGACTTCAAGCTGTTCACCGCCTACCCGGGCGTCTTCCTGAGCGACGACGGGGCGATCTTCCGGGCGATGCAGCAGACGGCCCGGAACGGCGGGCTGATCATGATGCACGCCGAGAACGGGATGGCGATCGACGTGGTCGCCGGGCAGCTTGCCGAGTCCGGCAAGACCGACCCGTACTACCACGGCGTGGCCCGTTATGCCGTGTTCGAGGGCGAGGCGACCAACCGGGTCATCCGGCTGGCCGAGGCGGCCGGGGCGCCCGTCTATATCGTCCACCTCTCGTCGAAGGAAGCCCTGGCGGAGGTCCGCGCGGCGCGCGATCGCGGGACGCGCGCCTTTGCCGAGACGTGCCCGCAGTACCTGTTCCTGTCGCTCGACGACCTGGGCAACGGGTTCGAAGGCGCCAAGTTCGTCTGCTCTCCGCCGCTGCGTCCCAGGGACCACTGGGACGAGCTGTGGAACGGGCTCATCAAGGACGACCTGCAGCTGGTCGCCACCGATCACTGCCCGTTCGATTTCCACGGCCAGAAGGACCTCGGTCGGGACGACTTCCGGAAGGTCCCCAACGGCCTGCCCGGCGTCGAGGACCGGGTCGACCTGCTTCACGACGGGGGCGTCGTCGGCGGCCGGATCTCGAAGGAGCGCTGGGTCGAGATCATGTCCACGGCGCCGGCGAAGCTCTTCGGCCTGTACCCGCAGAAGGGGGCGATCGCCGTCGGCTCTGACGCCGACCTGCTCATCTACGACCCGAACCGCAAGCGCACCATCTCCGCTGCGCAGCACCACATGGACGTCGACTACTCGTGCTACGAGGGCCGGGTCGTCCAGGGGGCGAGCGACATCGTCATGTCGCGCGGCTCGGTGATCGTCCGCGACGGGCAATTCACCGGGCGGGTGGGCCACGGCCGCTATCTCAGGCGCGCGCCCGCCGATCACGCCCGGCTCGGCTGACCCGATGACCTCGGCGGCAACGGTCCGCAAGATCCGCATCCCGTCGGACGTGGCCCGGCTGGTCGAGGTCCGCGAGATGATCCGGGCGGCGGCGACGGCCGCCGGGGCCGAGGCGGCGTTCGCCGACGATCTCGTCCAGGCCGTGGACGAGACGGCCACCAACGCCATCGTCCACGGGCATGCCGGTCGGCCAGGCTGGGTCGAGGTCCGCCTCGCCCGTGAGGGGGACCGCCTGGTCGTGACGATCGAGGACGACGCCCGGCCCTTTGATCCGACGGTGGTGCCCGAGCCCGACCTCAGCGTCCCACCCGAGCGGCGGCGGCCGGGCGGCATGGGGGTCCACCTCGCCCGCCTGTGCGTCGACGAGATCAGCCATCGCCTGCGCCCCGGAGGCGGCAACATACTCACCCTGGTTCGAAGGCTGGAACCGGGCACGAAGGAGGATCGCTAGATGGCCCTGGAGACGTCGGTCGATCAGGCATCCGGACGGGTGCCGATCACGGTGCTGACCCTCGACGGCGAGCTCGACGCGTCCAACTTCGGGGCGCTCATCGACCAGGTCCGGGGCCTGTACGACGCGGGTGCCCGCTACCTGCTCCTCGACCTGGCGAACCTGCGATTCATGGCCAGCTCGGGCCTGGTCGCCCTGCACTCGATCGTCCGCCTGATGCACGGCGAGCCACCACCGGATCCCGATGCGGGATGGGGCGCCCTCCACGCCCTCGGTCAGGACGTGGCCGCGGGCTCGACCCAGGCCGAGGTCCAGCTGTGCGGCGCGCAACCGGCGGTCGAGCGCGTGCTGTCGCGGACCGGGCTCAATCGCCTCTTCCTCACACACCCCGACCGGGCGGCGGGGGTCGCCGCGTTCTGAGCCGGCCGGCCCGCGGTCCCGCGCTCGTCGCCGTGTCCGAGCCGTTGCCGCCCGGCAGTCCGGGCGTCGAGGCGATGCTGGCGCCGTTTCGCGACCTGGCGCCGTCACTCTCGCTCGCCATCCACGATGCAGCCGGGGTCCCGGTCGGCGGGACGTCGCCCGACGATCCTCCGCCGGACGCGCTGAGCCGGCCGATCGTGGCCGGGCCCCTGTCCGGCGGCCGGGTCCTCGCCTGGGGCGACTCGGCGGCAACGGCGCTGGGCGCCGCCAGCGTCGAATCGATCGCCATCGCGATCGGGATCGCGCACACGGTCGGCGGCACCGGCATCGCCGACGTGGTTGCCGCCCGCCGGATCGAGCAGGAGCTGGCCCACGGCCGGCGGCTCCAGCGCAGCTTCGTGTCGCTGGTCGCCCCGGAGGTCCCGGGCTACGAGCTGGCCAGCCACTACGAGGCCGCGCGCGAAGTTGGTGGCGACTTCTTCGACCTGTTCCGGATGCGCCGGCGCGGGCGCCCACTGAGTGTCGTGATCGCGGACGTCTCGGGCAAGGGCATCGCCGCGGCGCTCCTCATGGCCTTCTCGCGACCACTCCTCCACGCCGCCATCGACAACACCGGCGGCCCCGCTGAGGCGCTCGAGCGTACGAACCAGATCCTCGTCCAGGAGCGCCGGTCGTCCCTGTTCATCACGGCGCTGTGCGCGACGCTCTCGCTGCCGACCGGACGGCTGCGGCTGGCCAACGCGGGGCACGAGCCGCCGCTGATCGTTCCCGGCGACGGATCCCCCGTCCAGACGGTCGACGTCGAAGGGCCGCTCCTCGGGGCGTTCGCATCGCTCGGGCTGTTCGAGGCCGAGGTCGAGCTCGGGGGCGGTGACGTCGTGCTCTTCTACACGGACGGCGTGACCGACGCTCGCTCGACGAGCGGGGAACGCTTCGAGGAGGACCGGCTGCTGGCGGCCATCGAGGCCGCGCGCCGCCCGTCGGGAGACGGACACGGCGCCGCCGCCGGGATCGTCGAGTCGATCCGGGCGGCGGTCACGGAGTTCCAGGCGGGGATGGCGCCGGCCGACGACATCACGATCGTGGCGATCGGCCGACGCCGCCCGGTCAGCCGGCGGGGCCGCCGGTCTGGCCGGTCTGCGCCGGCCGAGCCGGGCTAGATCTCGGACGGTCGGCGGGCGAAGATGCGCAGCGCGGCCAGGATCAGCGCCTCGATCAGCGTCCAGCCCACGAGGGCTACCAGCGCGGCCACGTCGAGGACGGAGCCCTGGGCGGCACCGACGCGATCGAGCGCGAACATGCCGCGGAATGGATCCACGAACGGACCGGTGACGCTCAGGATGAACGCCACCACGTCGTTGCCGGGGTTGGCCACGAGGACCAGCAGGACCAGCCGAAGGATCAGCAGCGCCTGCACGACGCCGAAGATGAAGGCGACGAAGCGCCCGACGACGGACAGCCCTTCCGGGCCGGCCGGCATGTACGCCCGGTCTGTCGTCCGTATCCTGGTCATCGGTTCGTCGGTGGTCGTCGTGGTGGCGGTTGTCGCGGGTTCCACGATACGGGTCTCGCGCGTGGTCGCCCGTTCGTACTCGGTCATGCCTGTCGCCCTCCTTCGAGCGGAATGGCCGAATGGTGGGCTGCCGGCGATCGCGGTCTGGCTTCGGTCCGGCATGGCGCTGTTGCAGCCTCGTGACACGTCGTTCGGGCGCGACGCGGTCGCCCGGCGTCGGGCACGGGCACGACGCGGTCGCCCGGCTCGGGCGCGACGCGGTCGGTCGCCCCGCGTTCGGTCGCCCCACGTTCCGATCCGGCACGATTCGGTCGGTCGCCCCGCGGTCTGATCGCGGGGCGGTCCATCCAGCTCGGGACGATCCCACGTGGCAGTCAGACCGGATGCCCTGAACCCGTGGCGACCGAGCCGTCGGCCGGCCGGCTGGTCAGACCGCCACGCGATCGAACCATCGGTCGACTGCCCCCGGGGCCCAGGCATCCGCTGGTTGGAACGCCCGGCGATCAACGCCGCCGCAGTCGATCCGCCCGGCCTCGCGATGAGGGGCCTCGGCTATCTCGTACGCGGGAACCCGAGGTCGATCCTGCTCGTGCCGGGATCCGGCCAGCGCGAGGTGACGATCTTGGCCCGCGTGTAGAACTGGATCCCCTCGGGGCCGTACATGTGCAGATCGCCGAACAGCGAGCTCTTCCAGCCCCCGAAGCTGTAATAGGCGACCGGCACCGGGATCGGCACGTTGATGCCGACCATCCCGGCGTCGACCTCGAACTGGAACTGGCGGGCCGCCCCCCCGTCACGGGTGAAGATCGCGGTCCCGTTGCCGTACGGATTGTCGTTGACGAGCTTGACTGCCTGTTCGTAGGTGTCGACCCGCATGACGCTCAGGACCGGGCCGAAGATCTCGTCCTTGTAGGCGTCCATCGCCGGCGTCACCTCGTCGATCAACGAGACCCCCAGGAAGAACCCGTCGGATTCCC
This sequence comes from uncultured Chloroflexia bacterium, assembly GCA_963806175.1. Lineage (GTDB taxonomy): Bacteria > Chloroflexota > Limnocylindria > Limnocylindrales > CSP1-4 > SPCO01. Next base: position 215,022 of record CAWDXA010000011.1, on the reverse strand, counting down.
TGAAGAGCGGGTGATCCCGACCATCGGCAACCACGGTCGCGCCCTGGGCGGCGCTGCTGTCGAGGTAGGACGCGACCTTGTCGCGGTGCTGACGGGTGACCAACGGCCCCATCTCGGACGACGGGTCGCTGCCCGGGCCTACCTTGACCCGCGGCAGGCGAGCCATGATCGCCTCGACCAGCGGGTCCGCCACGGAACCCACGGCGACGACCGTGGCGATCGCCATGCAGCGCTCGCCGGCCGAGCCGAAGCCGGCCGAGATCGCCGCGTCGGCGGCCATGTCGATGTCGGCGTCGGGCAGCACGATCATGTGGTTCTTGGCCCCACCGAGCGCCTGGACACGCTTGCCGGCCTTCGTCCCGGTCTCGTAGATGTAGCGCGCGATCGGGGTCGAGCCCACGAACGAGACCGCGGCGATGCCCGGGTGGGCCAGGATCGCGTCCACGGCGACCTTGTCGCCGTGGACGACGTTGAAGACGCCGGCCGGGACACCCGCCTCGGCCAGCAGCTCGGCCAGGAAGTTGGCGGCCGACGGATCCTTCTCGGACGGCTTGAGGATGAACGTGTTGCCGGTGGCGATGGCCGTGGCGAACATCCACATCGGGACCATCGCCGGAAAGTTGAACGGTGTGATCCCGGCCACCACGCCGAGCGGCTGGCGGATCTGGTAGACATCGACGCCGGTGCTCGCCTGCTCGGTGAAGCCGCCCTTGAGCAGGCTGGGGATCGAGCACGCGAACTCGAGGTTCTCGATGCCGCGCGCGATCTCGCCGAGCGCGTCGCTGGGGACCTTGCCGTGCTCCGCCGTCAGGTGAGCGGCCAGCTCCTTGCGGTTGGCCTCGACCAGGTTGCGGATCCTGAACATGACGTCGGTCCGCTTCGACAGCGATGTCGCGCGCCAGCCCGGAAAGGCGGACCTGGCCGCCGCGACGGCTGCCGCCACCTCCGCGTCGGACGCGAAGTCGACGTGCCTGGCGAGCCGGCCGGTGGCCGGATCGTAGACCGGCCCATCGCGCCCCGAGGTGCCGGCGACGAGCTGGCCGCCGATCCAATGGCTCAACCGGCCGGGAGCCGGAGACGGCGTTGCGAGGGCACCGGGTTCGGCGACCTGTGTCATGGGACGACTCTCCGTGATGACCGCCACGGGGACGGTCGCGGTTCGATGACGAGGGGTCAAGATACGCTTCCCGGCGCGACGGTGTCCTCGGCGCCGTGCTCAGAACCTTGGCTGGGCCTCCGGATCCGCCCAGCGAACCTCGGCGGCGCGCCTCGCGCGCTCCTGCCGCCGCGGTCGCAGGACCGCCAACCAGGTGAAGCCGGCCGTCGACACCAGCACGACCAGGATCGCGATCAGGCTCCCGGCGTTCAGGGCCGCCACGACCGGCTGATCCCGCCACGACGTCGAGACGACCGCGCGCAGGAGGCCCCAGGCGCCAAGGCCGAGAAAGAAGGCCCGCCCGTCGCCCCGCTCGAAGACGCCGGCCATCAGGATCAGGCTGAGGGCCGCCAGCACGACCAGCGTGGCGATCCCTTCGAACGCCTGCGACGGCAGCGAGGGCAGCGCAGGCGCCAGCGATCCCCACGGTCCCGGCCCGGCGTAGGCGGTAGCCCAGGCGGCCGCGCTCGGCGTGCCCTGGCCGGCCCCGGTCAGCACCATCGTGAGCTTGCCGGCGCCGAGGGCGAACAGGAGCGGGCCGGTCGCCGCGTGCAGCCACCGACCGACCGGCGCGCCCAGCAGTCGCGCGACGTACGCGGCGGTGAGGATGCCGCCCAGGACACCCAACCCGAGCTCGAGGCTGCCGACGGCGGGATCCGTGACGGCACCCAGGCGCGACCCGAACCAGTCCCAGTGGAGGACGACGTACCCCAGCCGGCCGCCGACCGCGGCACCCGGCACGGCGCCGATCGCGATGAAGGCGAGGTCGTCCAGCCTGAGGCCGGCGGCCCTGGCCAACAGCCCCGACAGCACCAGCGCGGCGATCAGCACGCCGGCCAGCGCGATCACCCCCCATCGGACGGCCACGTCGCCGAACGGGTGCGCGATCGGGTCGAAGCCGAAGGTCAGGACGGCGATGGACACGGTCCCGCGAGTGTACTCAACGCCGGATCAGCCGAGCTTGTCGACCAGTTCCCGGACGGATGCGGCAGAGGCGTTGAAGGCGGCCTGCTCCTCGGCCGTCAGCTCGATTTCGAAGATCCGCTCCGCGCCGCCTGCGCCGAGCACGACCGGCACGCCGACGAACAGGCCGTCGGTCTTGAATTCGCCCTGGAGATGGTACGCACACGGCAGCACGCGCTTGCGGTCGAACAGGATCGACTCGACCATCTCGACCACCGACGCGGCCGGAGCGTAGTAGGCGGAGCCCGACTTCAGCAGCGAGACGACCTCGGCGCCGCCGTTTCGGGTCCGGTCCACCAGCTGCTCGATCCGCTCGGCGCTCAGCAGCTCCGTGATCGGGACGCCGCCGACGGTCGAATAGCGCGGCAGCGGGACCATCGTATCGCCGTGGCCGCCGAGGACGAACGCCCGGACGTCGCGCACCGAGACGCGCATCTCCTGCGCGATGAAGCTGCGGAACCTGGCCGAATCGAGGACGCCGGCCATGCCGATCACCCGCTCGCGCGGGAACCCGGACGCCCGCATCGCCACGTGGCACATGGCGTCGAGCGGGTTGGTGACGACGATGATGATCGCATCAGGCGAGACCGCCACGACCTGCTCGGTGACCGAGCGGACGATCGCGGCGTTCTTGGCGAGGAGATCGTCGCGGCTCATCCCGGGCTGGCGTGCCAGTCCGGAGGTGATCACGACCACCTTCGCGCCGGCCGTGTCGGCGTAGTCGTTCGTGCCGCAGATCTCGACGTCGTAGCCGACGACGGGGGCTGCTTCCATGAGGTCGAGGGCCTTGCCCTGCGGGAGGCCGGGCACGATGTCGATGAGGCAGACGTCGGCCAGGCCGGTCTCGATAATTCGCTGTGCGGTCGTCGCGCCCACGTTGCCGGCGCCGACGACGGTGACCTTGTGACGAGGCATCCGGATCCGGTCTCCTTTCGGGCTCGATCAGGGTCGGGCCATTCTAGGCGGGTTGCTCATGGTCCTCGACATCCGTCCATGACCGGGCAGGACGCCGAGCGATGGCTCGGCGAGCGCTGCCCCGGCGAAGGTGGGCGTGGCGCAACACCCGCACCCGGAGCCATCTCGAATGACGCTCACTCCCGGTCTGACGCTCCTCGGCCTGCTGCTCGTCCTCGTCGCGATCCCCTTGGCCTTCAGCCTGGCCCCGATGGTCATCGGCCTGATCCTGCTCGCGTTCGGCGTCCGGCGCGCGAACGAAGGGCTCACCGGGGCCGCGTGACGCCGCTCGGATCAGCTCAGTCGACCCGGCGGGTCAGTCGACCCGGCGGGTCAGTCGACCCGGCGGGTCAGTCGACCCGGCGGGTCATTCGACCCGTGGACCGGCCGCCTGGATGAGGTCGCTGACGCCATCCGAGTAGGCCACGAAGTTGTCGGCGAACATCCGTGCCAGCTGCCGGGCCTGGCGGTCGTAGGCGTCGGGATCGGACCACGTTGCCCGGGGATCCAGGAAGCGATCCGGCACGTCGGGACAGCTCGTCGGGACCTCCACGCCGAAGATCGGATCGGTTCGACTGGCGACCCTGGCCAGGCTGCCGTCGAGCGCCGCCCGCACCATCGAGCGGGTGTGCGCGATGTTCATCCGCTCCCCGGTCCCGAACGGCCCGCCCGTCCAGCCGGTGTTGACCAGCCAGACCGGGACGTCGTCATGCTCGAGCCGGCTGACCAGCATGTGCGCGTACTCGCCCGGATGACGGGGCATGAACGGGGCCCCGAAGCAGGCTGAGAACGTCGCCTTGGGCTCCTTGATCCCGACCTCCGTGCCGGCCAGCTTGGCGGTGTACCCGCTGATGAAGTGATAGGCGGCCTGCTCGCGACTGAGCCGCGCGATCGGCGGCAGGACGCCGAACGCGTCCGCGGTCAGGAAGACGACGGCACGCGGCGTCCCGGCGATACCGGTCGGGTCGGCATTGCCGATGAACTCGAGCGGATAGGCGCCCCGGGTGTTCTCGGTGAACCGCTCGGAATCGAGATCGAGCTCGCGCGTCCGCGGGTCGAGGTCGACGTTCTCGAGGATGGTCCCGAACCGCCGGGTCGTCTGAAAGATGTCCGGCTCGTACATCGGCGACAGGCGGATTGTCTTGGCGTAGCAGCCACCTTCGAAGTTGAACGTGATCCCGTCGCCCCAGCCGTGCTCGTCGTCGCCGACGAGGCTGCGCCGCGGATCCGCCGAGAGCGTCGTCTTGCCCGTCCCCGAGAGTCCGAAGAAGACGGCCGCGTCGCCCTCCGCCCCGACGTTGATCGCCGAGTGCATCGGCAGCACGCCTTCGTCGGGCATCAGGTAGTTCATGACCGTGAACGCGGACTTCTTGATCTCGCCGGCGTACTCGGTGCCGACGATGATCACCTCCATCCGGCGCAGGTGGACCAGGATCGCCGTGCCGGTCCTCGTCCCTTCGGTCGCCGGGTCGGCCTGGAACGACGGCACGTTGATGATCGTGAAGTTGGGCTCGAAGCCGTCCAGCTGTTGGGGCGTCGGCCGGCGGAACAGGTTCCGCGCGAAGATGCTGGCCCAGGCGGTCTCGGTGTAGACACGCAGGCGCCGCTGGTGGGCCGGGGCGGCGCCGATCAGGCAATCCTGGCTGTACAGGTCGCGATCGGCGGCGTACTCGACGAGGCGAGCTCGGAGCGCCTCGTAGTGCGCCTCCGAGATGGGCCGGTTGACGTGACCCCACCAGACCTTGGCCTCGGAGCCCGCCTCCCGGACGATGAACTTGTCCTCCGGCGAGCGGCCCGTGTGCTTCCCTGTCCGGACCACCAGCGGGCCCTCGGCCGCGACGAGCCCTTCGCCGCGCCGGATCGCGTCCTCGTACAGCTCGGCGGTCGGCAGGTTCACGCGGACGGAGCGGCCCAGGGCGGGTCGCGTCCCAGCACGGCTCGGACTCGTTGAGGCCATCGACACGGACTCCACTAGCGCAGGCGATCACGTCTGATCGACCGGCCGCGCGTGGCGCGGGACGCTGCCGAGGCAGGCCCGCGGGAGTCGGCTTCCGCAGTCGCGTTGGCGGGGATGCTACCACGCGTCGCCGACACGGTTGCGAGATGGTTTCGAACGGTGCCACGTTGCAGACGCTCGACGCCTCCGGGCGCTCGGCCTCACCCGGCCCTTCGATCAGGCCTCGTCAAGCGCCCGGGCCAGGTCGCCGATCAGGTCGGCGGCGTCCTCGATGCCGACCGACAGGCGGACGAGCGCCGGATCGACCTCGAGCGGCGACCCGGCCACCGACAGGTGGGTCATCGCCGCCGGCAGCTCGATCAGCGACTCCACGCCGCCGAGCGATTCGGCCAGCGTGAACAGCCGGGTCCCCTCGCCGATCGCGATCGCCCGTTCGGCGGCCGAGCGGCCGTGGCGCCCGCCGGCGGCCGGGATGAACGAGACCATCCCGCCCCCCGAGCGCATCTGCCGGCCGACGAGCCGGGCGGATGGATGGGCATGCGGACCGCTCGCCAGGCCCGGGTAGCGCACCGTCGCGATGTCGGATCGCGCCGCCAGGAAGCGCGCCAGCGCGGCCGCGTTGGTCCCGTGGCGATCCATCCGGAGGTGGAGGGTCCGGAGGCCGCGCAGGACGAGGAAGCAGTCGAGCGGGCCGGGCACGGCCCCCATGGCGTTCTGGAGGAAGCGCAGGCGCTCCGCCGCGGCCGGGTCGGACGTGACCGCCACGCCCAGGATGGTGTCGGAGTGGCCGGCAAGGTACTTCGTCGCCGAGTGGAACACGACGTCGGCGCCCAGACCGAGCGGCCGCTGGAGCGCCGGCGAGGCGAACGTGTTGTCGACCACGACCAACGGCCGTCGTCCGCCCTCGGCCGCTCGCCGGCGCACGGTCTCCGCGGTCGCGGCGATGTCCACCAGCTTGAGGTGCGGGTTGGTCGGAGTCTCGAACCAGACCAGCCTCGTCCGCTCCGACAGCGCCTCCCACAAGGCGTCCTGGCCCGAGGCGAGATCGACGTAGCGCGACTCCACCCCCTTCCCGCGATGCACCCGCTCGAGATAGCGGAAGGTGCCGCCGTAGACGTCGTCGCCGACGACGATCTCGTCGCCCGGCCCCGCCAGATCGGCGATCGCGGCGGTCGCCGCCGAACCGGAAGCGAACGCGATCCCGGTCGTGCCGCCCTCGAGCGTGGCGACGGCCCGCTCGAGCCGCTCGCGTGTCGGGTTCTGCGAGCGCGAGTACTCGTAGCCGCGCCGCGGCTTGCCGACACCGTCCTGGGCGAAGGTGGAGGTCTGGTAGATCGGCGGCGCGACCGCGCCGGTCAGCTCGTCGGGTTCGGCGCCGGCGTGGACGGCCAGCGTGTCGAAGGCGTCCCGGCGATCCTCGTCACCCACGGCGGCATTCTGGCATCCGCGGCCTCACGACGTGGCCGTCCAGCCGTCGAGCTCGAAGACCAGCTCCGCGCCGTCGATCTCGTCCATCTGGACACCGACCTGGTGGAAGCCGAGCCGGGAGATGATCGCCCGCGATGGCACGTTGCCGGGCGCGACCGAGGCCCGGAACCGCTGGATCCCGTGCTCGCGCGCCGCCCAGTCGAACAGGCCGCGGACGACCTCGCTGGCAACGCCCTGCCGCCGGTACTGCGGCTCGACGCGATAGCCCACCTCGATTCGACCGTCGGCGTCGGGCGGGGTATGGAACCCGGCCGTACCGGCGAACCGCCGCCTGCCGTCCGGCTCGGTCAGGACGATCGCCCGACCCAGCCAGGGCTGTGCCTCCGGGTCGAGCTCCAGGTCGACGATCCGGTAGTGCAGGAAGTTGTCGAGCTGCCCGGGCAGCGAATCCGGGACGCGCACGCCCAGCTCCTCCGAGGCGGCATCGATGTCGCGTGCAAGCAGCAGGGTCATGAACCGCATGGACATCGAGACGAGCTCGAACCTGGCGGTGCGGATGGGTGGCACGTGCATCCGCGCATGGTCGCACACCGCCGAATAACCTGATACATTCGTGGCGCACGTTTTTCAACCAACCCGTCGAGGAACCCCATGCCAACCGCCACGCCGGACACCCAGGCCGGGGCCGCCGCACCGATCCCGTTCCGCGAGCGACTCCTCGCCTGGAAGGAGATCCTCGAAACGGCGAACCCGCCGATCGCCCGTCCGCTCGACACGGTCGGCAAGTGGCTCGTGATCACCCGGGCGGCCGTCTTCCCGATGACGATCTGGTCGGGGCTGATCGGTGGCCTGCTGGCCGTCGAGGCTGCCCGTTCGGCCGGCGGCGCCCCGGTGGAATGGGGCCTGTTCGCGATCGCGGTCGTCGGACTGGTCCTCGCCCACACGGCGAACAACATGATCAACGACTATTTCGACACGACTCAGGGCATCGACACCGACGACTACGTCCGCGCGCTGTACGCCCCGCACCCGATCCTCGCCGGCTGGGTCACGAAACGCCAGCTGGCAGCCGCGATCCTGGCCGTGAACACGATCGACGCGCTGCTGATGCTCTATCTCGCGTCCATCCGCGGGCCGCTCATCATCGCGTTCGCCGCCGGGGGGCTGTTCGTGTCCGTCTTCTACGTCGCCCCGCCGATCCGGCTCAAGCACCACGGTCTTGGCGAGCCCGGTGTCTTCCTGGTCTGGGGCCCGCTGATGGTCGGCGGCACGTTCCTGGCGGCGACGGGCACCATCCCGGGCTGGGTGCTGGTCGCGTCGGTGCCGTACGCGCTGATCGTCACGTCCGTCCTGTTCGGCAAGCACATCGACAAGATCGTGGCGGACACGAAGCTCGGGGTGCGGACGCTGCCGGTCATCCTCGGCGAGGCACGCGCCCGGACCGTCGGTGCCTGGCTGATGATCCTGTTCTACCCGTTGACCGCGCTGATCGTGCTGATCGGGCTCGTCGGGCCCTGGGTTCTGCTGATCGCGCTCGGCATCCCCAGGCTCCTGTCGGTGCTCAAGGTGTTCGCCCGGCCAAAGCCGAGCGGCCCTCCGCCGGGCTACCCGGAGCACGGCTGGCCGCTGTGGTTCGTCGCCTACGCGTTCATCCACACGCGCCGGGCGGGTGGCCTGTTCACCCTCGGGCTGATCCTCAACGCGGTGCTGCCGGTCAGGCTGCCCTGGCTGTAGGGCTCAGGCCGGGCGTACCGGCCGGTGCGCCAGGTACTCGAGGAAGTCGAGCTTCGTCACGACGCCGGCCGGGCGATCGCCGCGGACCGCGACCAGGGCCTGCGCGCCGCCCGACAGCAGGTCGAACGCCTCGTCGAGGGTCGCCGAGGCCTCCACCAGCGGGAGCGGTGGGTCCATGACCTCGCCGACCGTCCGATGGACCACCGACGGGTCGCGGAAGGCGCGCTCGAGCAATCCCCGTTCGCTGATCGATCCGACCAGTCCGACCACCGCATCGCCCTCGGGATCCTCCGAGACGGGGAGCTGGCTGATCCCGTAAGCCTGGAGGACGGCGATGGCCTCGCCGACCCGATCCGTCGTCCGGGCGACCACGACCGGCGGCAGGTCCGGCGCGTGGTGGCGGTCGGCGAGCAGCTCGGACACCCGGCTCGTCGCGCCCGTCGTGGCCAGCAGCCCGTTCGCCCGCATCCACTCGTCGTTGTAGACCTTCGACAGGTAGTTCCGCCCGGTGTCGGGCAGGATCACGACGACGACCGCTTCGCTCCCGGCCGCGGCCTGCGTGAGGTCGCGGACGACCGCACGGGCCGCGACCATCGCCGTTCCGCACGAGCCCCCGGCGAGGATCCCTTCCTCACGCGTGATGCGCCGCGCCATCGCGAAGGCGTCCCGGTCGCTGACCCGCACCCAGCGATCGACGACCGCCGGGTCGTGCGTGCCCGGCAGGAAGTCCTCCCCGACGCCCTCGGTCAGGTACGGTCGGGCGACGTCGCCCGACAGCACGCTGCCCTCGGGGTCGGCGCCGATCACCTCGATCCGCGGGTTGCGCGTCTTGAGCGCACGAGCGACCCCGTTGATCGTGCCGCCCGTCCCGACGCTCGCCACGAGGTGGGTGATCCGCCCCTCGGTCTGCTCCCAGATTTCCGGGCCGGTCGTCCGTTCGTGGGCGGCCGGGTTCTCCTCGTTCCAGTACTGGTCGGGCTTGAACGCGCCGGGAATGTCGCGTGCCAGTCGGGCCGCGACCGAGTAGTAGCTCTCCGGCGACTCAGGCGCCACGTTGGTCGGGCAGAGCACGACCTCCGCCCCGTAGGCGCGCAGCAGCTGCTGCTTCTCCGATGACTGCTTGTCGGCCATCACGAAGATGCAGCGATAGCCCTTGAGCGCCGCCGCGATCGCGAGGCCGTGTCCGGTGTTCCCCGAGGTGGGCTCGATGATCGTGCCGCCCGGCTGGAGCAGCCCGGCGCGCTCGGCCGCCTCGATCATCGGCAACCCGATGCGATCCTTGACCGAGCCCCCGGGGTTGAGCATCTCGAGCTTGCCCAGGAGCAGCGGCTGCCGGTCGGCCGGGCCCAGGTCGCGGGTCAGCCGGTGGATCCGGACCAGCGGCGTTCCGCCGACGAGGTCGAGGATGGTGTCCGCGTACTGCATTCGGGGGAGGATAGCGCCCCGCCTCGTGGTGCGAGTCAGCCGTCCCGGTCGAGCCGGCCGGGGCGCAGGAGCAGCCATGTCAGCCGGCGGCGCAGACGCCGCGGATGGCCGGGCGGGTCCAGCGTGGTCGCGTAGAGCGCCTCCACGACCGGACCGAGCGTCGTCGCGAGGTGCTCGCTCATCCGCCGCGCGATCTCGAGTTCTTCGCGCGAACCCTCGGCCGGCAGCGGCGCCCCGGCCGGCAGACCCGCGAGCGCGCGGGCCGAGGTCGCCGGCAGGACGCGCGACGCCATCCGGTGTCCGAGGTAGAGCTCATCGGTTCCGGCGATGGCGACCGGCACGATCGGGGCGTCCGCACGGAGGGCGATGACCGCCCAGCCGACGCGGAACGGGCCGATCCGCCCCGCCGGGCCGCTGACGGTCCCCTCCGGCATCTGGACCAGGATTCCGCCGTTGCCGATCACCGCCCGGGCCGATGCCACGTGCTGGTCGATCCCGACGCCACCGCGCCACACCGGCAGCAGCCCGCCGAGCCGGTGGATCAGGCGCTCTCGCCAGCGCGAGGTGAATGTGGACGGGCCGCTGCCCAGAAACCAGGCCCGCGGCACGGCCGGGATCGCATGAAGGACGACGAACGGGTCCATCCAGCCCCGGTGCGCGGCGGCGACCAGCAGGTAGCCGCCGTCTGGGAGGTGCTGCTGACCCTCCGTCTCGATGCGGAACCGGAAGACCACGAACAGGACGAAACGCACGCCCAGGCGAGCGAGCCGGTACACGAGCGATGCGGACGACTCGGGCGTGCGTCCCAGCCAGGCCAGCCCTTCAACGGCGCCCCCGCGCGCGGCGGAGAGTGCCTCGGGCGAGACGCGGGCCGGCGGTGGGCGGCGAGGCCCCGTCCCGGGGATGCGACCGGTCGCGCGCTCCTCCTCCGGGCCGTCAGGCCCGCGCACGTCAGGCGACCGCGACGCCGGGCGACGGTTCGTCGAGGTCGTCGTCCTCCTCCGCGTCGTCGACCCGTCCGCGCGCGCCCCAGGTCGCCGCTTCGGGACGGGATGGCGGGTCGTCCATGGGATCCCGGTCGCGATGCCGCCAGAAGAGGATCACCACGGCCGGCAGGATGAACAGGAGCGAGACGATCTGGGCCATCGGCACGCCGAAGAAGGTCCAGTTGTCATGGCGCAGCAATTCAAGGGTGAACCGCACCACGCCGTACCAGATGAAGAAGGTCAGGGCGAGGTCGCCGGGTCGGAGCCGGTTCCGGAACCGGAACCCGAGCCAGATCAGGAACGCCGCGCCGAGAACGCCCGACAGGGACTCGTACAGGAAGAGGGGCTGAAACCTGGTGGTGGCGAACGGGAACGTGTCGCAGGGGTAATCGGCGATGCGGTTCGCGCATTGGATGGGGATGCCCCACGGCAGCGTCGTCGGCGGGCCGTACAACTCCTGGTTGAAGAAGTTCCCCCACCTCGCCACGGCCTGCATCACGAACAGGCTCGGCGCGATGATGTCGGCCCAGCGCCAGATCGGCTGGCGCAGCCGCCGCGCATAGATGATCACTGCGACGAGCCCGAAGGCGATGCCTCCGTAAACGCCGAGCCCGGTGTAGGGCGGCAGGACGATCTTGATGAGATCGTCCCGATACAGGTCGTTCCATCTGTCGATGACGTGGTAGGCCCGTCCGCCGATCAGGGCCGCGATCGCCACCACGATCATCCCGTTGCCGACGATCTCGGGGTCCTCGCCGGCGCGTCGCGCCAGCCGGACCAGGACCTGGTAGACGGCGGCGAGACCAAGGGCGTAGCCGATGCCGTACCAGTAGACGGGCAGCGGGCCCAGCTGGAGGGCGATGGGATTGGGGGTGAAGTCGAGCATTCGGTGGAGTGTAGCCGCCTGTCCGGAGTCCGCTCCCTATACTGGCCGCCGGTGAACGCTGAATTCAACGTCTGGCTCCTGATTGTCGGCCTGATCCTCGGAGCGGGACTGGTCTGGCTCGTAGTCATGGATTCGCGACGGCGCGAATCAGAGGTCGACGCGGTCGAGCGGCCGCGCGAGGCGGCCTGGCTGTCCATGGTGATGGCGGAGGACGGGTTCGACGTCAGCGCCGAGGCTGCCGAACGCCTGCTGCTCCTCCACCGCGCCTACCTTGGCGCGCCGCCGCCCGACGAGATCGAGGAGGACGACGAGACCGTCGAGGACGAGCCGGCTCAGAGCCCTCCGCCGAGCACGGGCGGCGTGTCGATCGACGCGCCGGAGGCGTCGACCAGCGAGACGCCGAACCGCGCGTCGCCCGATACGCCGGAGACCGCGGGGACGGGCCCGATCCAGTAGGCGAGATCGCCGCTGAAGAACATCCGCCCGACCCGCTGCCGCTGACCGCCGCGCTCCACCCAGCAGCGGTACTCCTGACCGGCCGGCGGTTGTGGCAGGCCGGTGGCGACGACCACGAGCTCCGAGGTCGATGGCGAGTAGACCAGGCTGCCCAGCAGGTCCAGGTTCGACGTGCCGGTCAGGGCGACGTGCTTCGCGTCCGGCTCGCCGGTCACCCGCAGCGTCGCGGTGGTGACCTCCTGGAGGGTGTGGATCGTGTCGGACTGGTCGGCCAGCTGCTGGTCGACCCGGCCGCCCACCAGGACCGAGGTCGTCGCGACCGACAGGACGATGGCTGCGGCGATCGCGGCAATCCAGCCGACCGCGGCCCGGCGGCCGGTCCATGCACGCGACGCGACCGTTGACGGGGGGGCGGGCCGGACATTGCCGGGAAGCGGCGCGGCGGCCGGCGTGGGCACGGCCGCCGCCCTGGCGGCGTCCCCACCGCGTGCGCGGCCGAGCGCCCGGACGGAGGCGAGGGTTCGTTCGCGAAGGTCCGGCGGCGGCAGCTCCCGGACGGCCGCGCCGATCAGTCTCGAGGCACGCCCGAGCCGGGCGAGCTCGCCGGTGCAGTCGGGGCAGCCCGCCAGGTGTGCCGCCACGGCCTGCGACGTGGCGGTATCGCCGGCGACCAGGCGGTCGATGCCGCCGGGCTCGACGGCCGCCAGCTCCAGCTGTTCGCGGGCTTCTTCGTGATCCATGGGGTTCCTATCGATCCTGGCCGGTCGGAACCGGCGTCGTCTTCAGCTCGGAGGACGGCCCGAACTCCCCGCCCAGCGCCTCGCGCAGGCGGAGCAACGCTCGCCGCGTCCGCGTCTTGACCGTGCCGAGCGGCCAATCGAGCCGATCGGCGATCTCCGTCTGGGACAGCTCTTCCTGGTAGGCCAGCAGGATGACCGTGCGTTCAACCTCGGGCATGGCCGCCATCGCGCCGCGGATCGCGTCGCGCAGGTCGGCCGCCGCGGCCGCCTCCTCGGGTCCCGGCGGCTGTGTCGCGCCGGCCATCACCGTACCGCCGGCCATCGCTCGCTCGAGTGCCTGTGTCTCGTTCTCGTCCCGGGTCGACGACGACAGCGCGACCAGCTGGGGCCGGCGTCCGGCCGCGCGCAGCCGGTCGACGGCCCGGTTCCGGCCGATCGTATGGAGCCAGGCCCGCAGCGACCCGGCATTCGGATCGAACAGCTCGGCGCGATTCCACAAGGTGAGGAATGTCTCCTGCACGACTTCCTCGGCAGCCCCTCGGTCTGATGTCAGCCGATACGCCGCCGCGAAGATCGCGTCGCCGTAGCGGTCGTACAGCGTGCCCAGGGCCGCCTCGGATCCTGCCGCCAGGTCGCGCACCAGGCTGGCATCGTCGGTGGGCCCCGAAGAACGCTCCGTCATCGTCTACGCCTCGGGCGGTCCATCGGTTTCACGGTGCGAACCCGATGCCCGGAGCGGCCGGCGTTCGAACGCGCTCGACAGGACCACGTCGGTCTCGGTCGAGAAGACCTGCGGGTTGGTCTGCAGGTGATGGATGATCCGTTCGAGGTCGAGGGTGTCGCGGACCCGGATCTTGAGCAGGTAGTCGGCTTCGCCGGCGATGTGGTGACACTCCTCGATCTCGGGGATGTCCGCAAAGTCCGCGGTCAGGTCGTGGGCGCCCGTTCCGGGCGCCTGGGTCAGCCAGGTGAATGCGAGAACGCCGTAGCCGAGCGCGTCCGGGGCCACCACCGCCGAGTAGCGCAGGATCACGCCCCGGCTCTCCAGCTTCTTGACCCGCTCGTGGACCGATGGCCCGCTGATGCCGACCGCCGCCCCGAGCTCGGCGTATGGCTGGCGGCCCTCGGCCTGGAGCAGCTCCAGCAGCCGGAGGTCGATCCGGTCCAGTCCCGCCCGAACAGGCACTTAGTCACACTCCATTAGGTCATCCGGCATGACAAATATCGATTCGTTAGGCTATCATCGCGATTGAGGCATCGTGTTGATGCCACGCAGCGGAGGAACTACCGATGGTCGTCGCGATCATCCTTGGGCTCCTGGCGCTGTTTTCGTTGATCAGCTTCGCGCTGGGCACCGACGACGGTCGCCAGCGGGGTTACACCCCCAGGGACGAAGTCATGTTCTGGATGCGGTTCGGGAACCACTGAACGCATCAGCGTGACCCTAGCCTACCCGACGAGGCCCCGGATACGGGGCCTCGATCGAATTCGGGGTTGCGGTCATCACGATCCCGTCACCAGGTGCCTGAACCGCGTTTGGCGGGACCGGCCAGGGAACCCGCGGGCAGGTGCGCCTCGAGGCAGGCGACGCCGCGCTCGCCGACCAGCGCGTCGTGTGCCGTCCCGGCCGGCAACTCCAGCCGATCGCCTTCGGCCAGGTTGATTGCCCTGGCATCGGACGGAAGCCCGAACCGGATGGAGCCCCGCTCGACGACGATGATCTTGTCGTAGCCGTGCTCGTGCGCCCCGTACCGGTCGCCGGGGCCGTTCGACCACCGCCCGGGGTCGAGACCCTCGTGGCCGAGGCGCGCTGCCAGGTCCTCCGACATCGGCTGTCTCAGGCGGCGGCCGTGACGCCGATCAGCGAGCCGATGAGGTAGGTCACGATCGCTGCAGCCAGGCCGATCCCGAGCTGGCGGACACCCGAGAAGATGAGCCCTCGTCCGGTCAGCAGGCTCACCGCGGCGCCGACCCCGAACAGGGCCACCAGGCTGAGGCCGAGGCTGACGAGCAGCGCGACGGTGCCACCCCCGACGAGGTACGGGATGACCGGCACGACCGCGCCGATGGCGAACGCCACGAACGACCCGCCCGCCGCGCCCCACGGCGACCCGAGCTCGTCGGGATCGAGCCCGAGCTCCTCGCGGACGAGCATGTCGAGCGCGCTGTCCGGGTCTTCGAAGATTCGATGGGCGATGCGGGCTGCCTCGTCGGGCGCAAAGCCCTTGGCCCGGTACGACGCGGCGAGCTCGGCCTCTTCCTCCTCGGGCATGGCCTCCATCTCGGCGCGCTCGAGCGCGATCTGCCGCTCGAACAGCTCGCGCTGGCTCTGCATCGAGATGTACTCGCCGGCGGCCATGCTGAACGCGCCCGCCAGCAGGCCGGCGACGCCGGCCAGCAGGATGAAGCTCGGGTTGCTCGACGCCGCCCCGGCGACGCCCATGACCAGCGACAGGTTGCTGACCAGGCCGTCGCTGACGCCGAAGATGATCGCCCGAAGGGTCCCGGACCGGCCCGACCGGTGCCACTGCTCGCGCTGGCCGATCTCCGCGGCGCTCGCCGCCTCGCGGGCGATGGCAACGCCGTCCCGTGGTGCGCCGGCGACGCCCGCAGCGCCCGCAGCGCCCGCGTCGTCCGCCCCGCGCTTGAGCCGCTTCCAGATTTCGGCATGCTCGCGCTCGTCGGCGGCGATGGCGGCGGCCTCCGGGGACCCGCCCTGCGCGTCGTAGGCGTCCTCTTCGTCGCCCTCGAGCGCCTTGACCAGTTCCGCCACGGCGGCCGTCCCGAACAGCCGCGCGCCCAGGATGATGAACCGGACGCGCATGCGCGGCCCGCCGGCCGGCGGCACGTTCGCTCCGAGGTCGGTCAGCTTCTGCGCCCAGATGCCGGCGTGCCGGCGCTCGTTGGAGGCGATCCTCCGGAACGCCTCCGCCCGCCGTCCGTCCTTCTCGATCGCGGCGAGCGCGTCGTACAGGAGGATTGCGTCGCGCTCGAGCTTGAGGTTGTCGAGGCTCTGCTCGACGTCGATCGGGGCCACGTCGGCATCGTAGGCCATCGCCGCCGCGTAGACTCGAGATGATGGCCATCGATTCCGGCCCGCCGTTGCGCTACCTGGCTGCCGCCGACGTGCTCGCGGCGATGCCGGATCTCGACGAGCGGCTCGCGCTTGCCGAGCGGACCCTGGTCGCCCTCGTCGCCGACGCCGAGCTCCCGCCGAAGATCGCCGTGCATCCCCGGCCGAACGGCTCGTTCGCCCACGCCATGCCCGCCTACCTGCGCGGGCCGAGTCCCGCTGGCGACGACGATCTGGTCGGGATGAAGTGGGTGTCGGGCTTCCCGGGCAACGCCGCACGCGGCCTGCCGGCGATCCACGCCGTCGTCGTCCTCAACGACGCGGCCACGGGCCTGCCCGTCGCGATTCTCGACGGCGGACCGATCACCGCGATGCGGACGGCCGCCGTGTCGGGCGTGGCGATCGCACGGTTCGCGCCGCCGGTCGGCGGTCGACCGCCGCGGGCCGGCCTGATCGGTGCCGGAGTCCAGGGCCAAAGCCACCTCGCCGTGCTCGGCCGGACGTTGCCGGGGGTCGAGCTGCGGATCTTCGATCGCAACTCCGAGCGTGCCCGTGCGCTCGTGACCGAGGCGGCGGTGACGCCCGGGATCGCCGGTGCGCACGCGGCGCCGGACGCTCGGTCGGCCGTGGCCGGGGCCGACGTGGTGGTGACGGCGGTCGCCTTCGGGCCGGTCCGACAGGTGATGACCGACGACTGGCTGGCGCCCGACGCGCTCGTCGTCCCGGTCGACTACGCGACGTACTGCGCGGCCGGCGTGGCGCGCGACGCCGCGCTCTTCCTGGTCGATCAGCGCGACCAGTTCCTGGCCAACCGGGATGCCGGGCTGTTCGAGGACTACCCGGACCCCACGGCAACCATCGGCGAGGCGCTCGTCGCCGGGACGCCGAGACCGCCGAGCGGCCGGGTCGTGGCCATGCACCTGGGTGTGGGCCTGGCCGACGTCTTCTTCGGATCGGCGATCCTGCGTCGCGCCGAAACCCTGGGGCTGGGTCTGCTGCTGACCCGCTGAGACGCTCGCGAGGATTGCCGGCAGCCGCGCCGCTGGGCGGCCACACTACGGGCGATCGGCCCGACGGGCCGTGGAGGTGAGGTTCAGTGCGCGTCGTCAAGGGCATAGCGGTCCTCGGGATCACCGCACTGCTCATCGTCGTGGTGGCTACCGTCGGGCTGCTGGGTCTCGTCACGGCCAGGGCGCTGCCCCAGGAATCCGGGACCGCGCGGGTTCCGGGACTCGGCGCGTCGGTCAGTGTCGTGCGCGATGCCGCGGGGATCGCCCACATCACGGCCGACACGTCACACGACCTGTTCTTCGCCCAGGGATACGTCCACGCGAGCGAGCGGATGTGGCAGATGGAGGTGTGGCGGCACATCTCCGCCGGCCGGCTCGCAGAGCTGTTCGGGGAGAGCCAGCTCGACACCGACCGCTTCATCCGGACGCTCGGCTGGCGGATCGCGGCGCAGCGCGATCTCGACGCGTTCAGCTCGGCGACGCGGGTCGTCCTGGATGCCTACACCGCGGGTGTCAATGCCTGGCTCGATGGTCACCGGGACTCGCTCGGACTCGCCTTCCTGGCGAGTGGCGATACGCCCGAACCGTGGACCGACCTCGATACCGTCGCCTGGAGCAAGGTCCAGGCCTGGAACCTTGGCGGCAACTTCAACACCGAGGTCTTCCGCTACCTGGCCGACGCGACCCTCGGGGACCCAGCCCGGACCGATGAGCTCTTCCCGGCGTACCGTGATGGTGCCCCGGTGATCACTCCGACCGGGCAGGCAGGCTCGAACCTGGCCGGCATGCGGCCTGGGTCGAGGCCGGTGGCTGCGACGGCAGCCGCGGCGGCCGCGGCGCCCGCGCCCGACGCGCTGGATCCCGCGCAGCTGGCGGCCTGGCGATCGGTCGCCGAGCTCGGGCAGGCGGCGCTCCGGGTGGCCGGCCTCGACGGAGCGGACGGCCTGGCCTCGGACCACGGGATCGGCTCGAACGATTGGGTGGTGGCGCCTTCCCTGTCCGTCTCGGGCGGCGCGCTGCTGGCCAACGACCCGCACCTCGGCATCTCGATGCCGTCCGTCTGGTACATGAACGGGCTGCACTGCCGGGTCGTCGACCCGGCCTGTCCCTACGACGTCGCCGGTGTCTCGTTCCCGGGCGTGCCCGGCGTGGTCCTCGGGCACAACGCCCGGATCGCCTGGGGCGCCACCAACGTCGGCCCGGACGTCCAGGACCTGGTGATCGAGGCGGTCGATCCCGCGAATCCGGCCAACTACCTCCAGGAAGGCAAGTCGATCCCGTTCGAGATCCGCCACGAGCAGATCAAGGTCAAGGGCGGCGGGACGGTGGATCTCGAGGTCCGGTCGACCATCCACGGCCCGATCCTCAACGGCGTCGAGGACAAGCTCGCGGGGGCGCCGCCGATGGCGCTGCGCTGGACCGCGGCGCTCGATCCGGACCGGACGGTGGAAGCGATCCTCGGGCTCAACACGTCGGCCAACTTCGCCGACTTCCGGCAGAGTCTCTCGCTCTACGGCGCTCCGTCGCAGAACTTCGTCTACGCCGACGTCGACGGCCACATCGGCTACCAGCTGCCGGGCGACATCCCGATCCGCTCGGACCCGGCCGATCACGGGGCCCGGCCGGTCCGGGGCGACGATGGCAGCGGCGAGTGGACGGGCCGGATCCCCTTCCAGGACCTGCCGTGGCAGCTCGACCCGCCGGATGGCTCGATCGTCAGCGCCAACAACGCCGCAGTCGACGGCGCCTATCCGCACTTCATCGGCCAGGAGTGGGATCCCGGCTACCGTGCCGAACGGATCCTCGACCTCATCAACACCTACGACGCCGACGGGCTGACGGTCGCGGAGCTCGGGGCGATCCAGTTCGACAGCTCGCCGTTGCGCGCCCGGGACATCGTGCCGTTGCTCGCCAGCGCGATGCCGTCGACCGAGGACGGTGGGACGGTCGCCGCACGGATCGCGGCCTGGGACGGCACCTGCGGGACCGACAGCATGGGCTGCGCCGCCTGGAACGCGTGGGAGTACCGGGTGATGCGTGACGTCTTCGACGACGAACTCGGCCCGGCGCTGGCACGCGACTATGCCGGCAGCCCGTTTTCGTGGGTCGTCCTCACCCGACTCCTCGAGGACCCGCGCAACCACTGGTGGGACGACGTCTCGACGCCCGGCCGAACGGAACGCGCCGACGAGATCGTCGGCCGGGCAATGGACGAGGCCGGGGCCGAGCTCCGCGCCTCCATCGGGAGCCCGGACCGCTGGTCATGGGGACGTCTCCACACGGCCACCTTCCGCGAGGCGACGCTGGGCGAGAGCGGCATCGGCCCGCTCGAGTGGTACTTCAACGACGGCCCGCACGCGGTGCCGGGCATGGCCGGGGCGATCAACAACACCTACTACCGGTACACGGCGGCCTACCCGGATCCGGCCGACCCCGCCTACCGGCCGGTCGGCGTCGATCACGTCTTCGACATGACGAACATGCCGAGCTACCGGCTCACGATCGACATGAGCGACCTCGATGGGGCGCGGATCGTGATCACGACCGGCCAGGCGGGCAATCCGTTCGACCGGCACTACATCGACCAGATCGGGTTGTGGGCATCCGGACGCACCGTTGCGTTGCCGTTCACGGCTCAGGCCATCGCGGCGGCGGCCGTCTCTACGTTGACGCTGACGCCCTGAGCGGGAGACTCGGCGCGGGCGGCCGCCGCCTTCCGATCCGCGCCCAGCGGGCCTCGCCAGTGCCAGTGGAATTCGAGGTCCGTGCTGACCCTCATCCGGGTCGGGGCGACAGGATGACGACCGCGGTCTCGCGTGAGCGCCGGGCCGCATAGCCGTCGAGATCCTTGTCGTAGGTGGCCTGCATGGCCCACAGGCGGGGTCGCTCGTTCTTGTCCGCTGCACGCCCGTGGACGGCGCGCGACCCACCGGGCAGATCGACGGTGACGTCGGGTTGCGCCTGGAGGTTGAGCCACCAGGCGGGCTCGGCATCGGCCCAGCCATTCATGGCCATGGTGACCAGGTCCGGACCGTCCTCGAAGTAGCCGAGGATGGCTATTCGCTCCTCACCGGTGCGCCGCCCGACCGTCCGCAGGCGCAGCATGCCCCAGCGATCGGGCGTCGCGGTCCGGAGCCCGAACCGGCCACCCGTGACGGAATAGACGCCCCGCTGCACCACCCAGAACGAGCGGATGAACCAGCGCGGCGGCAGGGACGGTGACTTCTTCGAGGCTTCAGACACGGTGTGCTCCTGTTCGGTGTGCGGGTGGTCGTGGCGTCCGGCGGAGGCCGGGACCGGCAATCGGCTGGTCATCCCTGTTCCTCCACGTACTGGAAGGCCTCGTCGAGCGGCACGCGGAAGACCCGAGCGATCCGGAAGGCCATCTCGAGCGTGGGTGAGTACTTGCCCTGCTCGATGGCGATGATCGTCTGGCGGGTTACGCCGACCCGATCCGCCAGGTCCGCCTGGGTCATCTCGCCGTTGGCGAACCTGAGCGATCGGACCGAGTTGGTGACGAGCGTCGGCTTCACCATTTCTGGAACGGCCCGTGATAGGCCGCGATCTTGGTGGCCGAGCTGAGCAGTGCTCCCGTCAGGCCCCCGAGGAAGATCGCGTTGGCGATCCAGAAGTGGTCCGCCCGGGCCATCGCCAGGACAAGCGCGACGATTGAGCCGGCGATGATCAGCCAGTTGCCGACCCGCTCGCCGTAGTGGTCGATCTCCCGGTCGCGCTGGTCATGCATGTCCGCCTCGCGCGGGTTCGAGGCCGCGGCCACGACGTTCCCCAGGATGTTCGCCACGATGAAGCCGATGATGGTGACGACCATCGGCTGGACCCAGGAGACCTCGGACAGCGGCTTGCCGAGCACCTCCGGCACGACCAGGCCGAGGTAGTACAGGAGGGTCGGCACCGACACGACGAGCGTGACCCAGTTGCTCTTCTCCAGGAATGCCATCGATGTCTCCCATGTCAAAAATCATTGACATTGGAAATGTAAGCGAAAGACGACATGATGTCAATAGTCTTTGACATTATCCGGACACGCGCCGGCCATCAGCCGTACGCTGAGCGCCCCGCGACCGATCAACGACCGTGCAGGGGTGGCGCTGAATGACAACCCGCCGTGAGACCACCGTGCCGACCCAGTTCCCGACGCCATGACGGGCGTTCGGTCGAGCACGAGCAGCGATGTCGTGGTGGTCGGGGCGGGCGTGATGGGGGCCTGGACCGCGCTCCAGGCTCGACGGCAGGGTTGGCGGACGACCCTGATCGACGCGTACGGGGCGGGTCACTCGCGGGCCACCTCCGGCGACGAGACCCGGATCATCCGCGCCTCGCACGGAGCGGATCGGTTCTACGCGCGCTGGTCGCGCGAGGCCCGCGAGGCCTGGATCGCGCTCGGCGAGACGACCGGCGAGCGCCTGTTCGTCGCTGCGGGAGCGCTGTGGTTCGCTCACGCCGAGGACCGATTCGAGGCGGCATCGGAGGCGGCGCTGCGCGAGCTCGGGATCCCCGTCGAACGTCTGTCGCCGCAGGCGCTCGCAGCGCGATGGCCGCAGCTTGCCGCGGACGACCTGGCCTTTGCGCTGTACGAGCCGGAGGCCGGCCTGTTGATGGCCCGACGGGGCGTGGCCGCCGTCGTCCGCCAGTTCGAGGCGGAGGGCGGCCGCTTCGATCTCGCCTGGGTGACTCCCGGCAAGCGGCGTGGCCGGAGGCTCGAAGCGGTCGTGACGGAGGACGGGACCCGACTGACCGCCGACCAGTTCGTGTTTGCCGCCGGCCCATGGCTGCCGCGGCTCTTCCCAGCCGTCGCGGGCGACCTGATCCGGGTGACCAAGCAGGATGTCGTCTTTGTCGGCCCGCCGCCCGGCGACAGGAGGTTCAACGCCGACGAGCTGCCCTGCTGGGTCGACTACGGCGCGGCGTTCTACGGGATCCCGGGCGTCGACGGCCGGGGCATGAAGCTGGCGCCCGATCGCTATGGACCGATCTTCGACCCGACGAACGGCGAGCGGATCGTGGATCCTGAGTCGGTCCGGCTCGCCCGCCGCTACCTGTCACGCCGCTTCCCCGACCTGGCGAACGCGCCGGTGGTGGAGACCCGGGTCTGCCAGTACGAGACCACGCCCGACAGCCACTTCGTGATCGATCGCCATCCCGACCTCGACAACGCCTGGCTGGTCGGCGGTGGCTCGGGCCACGGGTTCAAGCATGGGCCGGTCATCGGGCGCCACGTCGTCGGACGGCTCGGCGGAGCCGGCGTCGCGGCAGGCGAGGAGCGCTTCGGATTGGGGCATGGGCGAGTCCCGCAGCCCGGCGTACGCACCGGCGCCGACGACATGGTCGACGGCTGGGCAGACTGGTAGGGAGCGTCGCGAACGCCTGAGGCACCGGCGGCGCCGGCGCATCGGGGGGATTCGCCTGCAACGAATCCGGGGTCGTTCGAACCAGGCGAAACGACCGCGGAGACGTGGCTGCGCGCGGTGAGCGTCGAAGGGTCTAGCGGAGTCCCCGCCACCCGGCGGCCAGCGTGACGGCACGCGCAGGGACGCAGGCCTCGCCTGCCGGGTGGTTCCGTATGCCTGGAACGATCTCGGATTCGGCGTTCCGGGAACCCGGACTACCGGCCCGGCGACTCGCCGCGACCTCGCGCCTCGCGCCTCGCGTCTCGCGTCTCGCGCATCTGCCCCGCGCCGGGAACGCCCTACTCGTTCACCTCGAGTGGCCCGTCCGGGACCTCGATGAGGATCCGGCCATCCTCGACGACCACCGGATAGACGACCAGCGGCAGATCGGCCGGCGGGTCGAGCGCTTCGCCGTTCGAGAGGTCGAAGCGTGACAGGTGCAGCGCGCACGTCAGCGTCCCGGCCGTCAGGAACCCCTTGTCGAGCTCAAAGTACTCGTGGCTGCAGATCCCCTGGACGGCCGTCAGCTGCCCGGCGTTGACCACGAGGACCTGGTCCGTGCCGTCCACCCAGGCCATCTTCATGGTCCCGTCGGGGACCTCCTCGACCGCGAACAGGTCGATGCGTCTCACGCCGCGGCGTCAGCTCCCGCGCCGATCCCGGCGTCCCACTTCTCCTCGAGCCGCTCGCGCAGGCGGTCGCGGGCGTCGGCCAGGGGGACTCGCGCCACGACCGGCTCCAGGAACCCGAGCACGATGAACTTGCGCGCCTCGTCCGGCGGGATCCCGCGGCTCTCGAGATAGAACAGCTGGCTCTCGTCGATCGGCCCGACCGAGCTGGAATGCGCCGCCCGGCGGCAATCGGGCTGGTCGATCTCGAGCGACGGGATGGCCACCGAGCGTGTCGCCTTGGACAGGTTCATCCCGAACTCGCCGAGAAAGCTGTCGGTGCCGACCGCGCTGCGGTCGATCACGATCATGCCCTTCATGAACGACCGCGCCCGATCGAGCAAGGCGCCCTTGGACAGCAGGTTGCCGGTCGTGTCGCGACCGACGTGATGCGTGTACGAGGTCAGGTCGAACAGCTGGTCCTCGCCACCGAAGACGATCTCGACCTGCTCGACCGTGCTGCGGTCGCCTTCCAGATGGTTGTCCACCCGGCTCCGAACGAGCCGCGACCCGAGCTGCGCGAGTGCCCAGTGGAGCGAGGCGCCCTCGCCGATAACGGCCCGTCGATGCTGGAACGCGACGGTCGTTGGCGGCAACTCCTGGAGCGAGGCGACGGCCAGCCTGGCGTCGCGTCCGAGCGTGACCTCCAGGGTCCCGGCCAGCAGGGACGGTGCGGCGCCCGCGACAACGGGACCGGACGGCACGAGCTCCTCGAGCAGCGACACCTCGGCGCCATCGCCGATCCTGATCAGTGTTCGCGCGATCAGCGCCCGGTCGGGGGCTCCAACGGCCCAACGGATGACGACTGGCCGCTCGAGGCGGACCCCGTCGGGAACCAGGAGTCGGACACCCTGGCTCCAGAAGCCGCGGGCCAGGGCCGCCAGCTTCTCGTCACCCGGCAGGCCGGTGCCACCCTCGATCTCTGCACGAAGCCCGTCCGGATCGCGCTCCAGGGCCTGGCCGAACGTCTCCAGGACGACCCCGGCGGCGGCGGCGGCCGGCTCCAGGACGAGGCCGGCGATGCCGTCCTCGCGCAGGTCGATCAGGCCGGCGACGCCCTCGGGGAGCTCGGTCGAGGCGATCGCGTTGGGTGCGCTCGCGGTCCGGACGTACGGCCGGGCCTCGGCCAGCTCGGCATTCCGCAGGTCGAGGTACGTGGTGTACAGCTGGTTCGGCTCGATCGGCAGCTGCTCGAATGCCTCGAACGCGGCCATCCGCTCGGCACGCAGCCAGTCGGGCTCCGAACGCTCGGCGGCGAGTGCCTCGATCAGGGCCCGATCGGCGAACCCGAACGGGAGATCGGTCGGGGCCCGGCGAACCGGGCGGGGTCGTGGTGACGCGACGGTCATCCGAGCGACCCCTCCATCTCCAGCTTCACCAGGCGGTTGAACTCGATGGCGTACTCCATCGGGAGTTCCTTGGTAAAGACCTCGAGGAAGCCCTGGACGATGAGGTTGGTCGCCTCGTTCTCGGTCAGGCCGCGGCTCATCAGGTAGAAGACCTGCTCGGCGCTGACCTTGCCGACCGTGGCCTCGTGGGTCATCGACGTGTCGTCTTCCTGGATGTCGATGTACGGGTAGGTGTCGCTCCGGCTGATGTCGTCGAGCATCAGCGCGTCGCATCGAACGCTCGCGACGACGTTGGTGGCGCCCGGCGACACCTTGAGATGCCCGCGGTACGACGCCCGGCCGCCGTCCTTGGACACCGACTTGGAGACGATCCGCGAGCGCGTGTTCGGGCGCGAGGTGGATGGCCTTGGCCCCCGTGTCCTGGTGCTGGCCCTTGCCGGCGACGGCGACGCTGATGATGTCGGCCGTGGCGCCCTCGCCGCGCAGGTAGATGGCCGGGAACTTGACGGTCTTGCGCGACCCGGTGTTGGCGTCGATCCACTCGACGGTCGAGTTCTCGTGGGCGTGCGCGCGCTTGGTGACGAGGTTGTAGACGTCGTTCGACCAGTTCTGGATCGTCGTGTAGCGGACCTTGGAGCCGGGCAGCGCCACGACCTCGACGACCGCGACGTGCAGCGACTCCGTGGCGTAGATCGGGGCCGTGCAACCCTCGATGTAGTGGACCTTGGCGCCCTCGTCGACGACGATCAGCGTCCGTTCGAACTGCCCGGTGTTCTCGCCGTTGATCCGGAAGTACGCCTGGAGCGGGAGCGGCACCTCGATGCCCTTGGGGACGTACACGAACGAGCCGCCCGACCAGACGGCCGCGTTGAGCGCCGAGAACTTGTTGTCTTCCGCCGGGACGACCGTGCCGAAGTACTTGCGGAAGAGCTCCGGGTAGTCCTTGAGCGCCTGGTCCGTGCCCATGAACACGACGCCAAGCTTGGACAGCTCCTCCTTGACCGAGTGGTAGACGACCTCACTGTCGTACTGGGCGCCGACGCCGGCCAGGAACTTGCGTTCCGCCTCGGGGATGCCGAGCTTCTCGAACGTCGCCTTGATCTGGTCCGGGACGTCGTCCCACGACTTCTCTTCGCGCTCGGACGGCTTGCGGTAGTACACGATCTTGGCGAAGTCGATCTTGTCGAGACCGTCAGTCCAGGTCGGGATGGGCCGCTTGAGGAAATGCTCGTAGGCGCGGAGCCGGTACTGGAGCATCCAGTCCGGCTCTTCCTTGAAGGCGCTGATCTCCTCGACCGTGGCCCGCGTCAGGCCGCGCTTCGTCTCGCGCAGGTAGGCGATGTCGTCGTGGAAGGCGAACTGCTCGCGCTGGTCGGTGACGATTTCGCGGGTGGCGGGCATGGGTGACTCCGGCTGGCGTTAATTCCGACCTAGATTATCGGGATTAACGACGCAGGCGTCAACGACCGACAGGGAGCCAGTGGTCCGCTGGGCGCGCCTTGGTATGGTCCGGCCACCGGCGGACCGTCCGGCTGGACACGAGGAGTGAGCGATGGCCAGGATCCACGACGAAGGCACGCGGGCCGAGGTGACCGGGCGGGTGGTGCCATGACCGCGAAGCCCTCGACGGATCGGCGCGGCCGGCCGGCTTATCGACACCCGGTCAACCAGCAGCTGTACGGAGCCCCGGCGTGGGGCGCCCGGATCGCCGACGCGGTCACGGCGTTCATCGGCAGCTGGAGGTTCCTGGTCATCCAGACCGCCATCGTGGCGATCTGGGTCGGCGGCAACATCGTCCTGCTGTTCCACTTCGATCCGTTCCCCTTCATCCTGCTGAACCTGGCCTTCTCGACCCAGGCGGCCTACGCAGCGCCGTTGATCCTCCTGGCCGGCAACCGGCAGTCGGTCCAGGACCGGCTGACCCTGGAGCATGCCGCCGATCAGGCCGACGTCGAGGAGAAGCAGAACGAGCGCCTGCTTCGGGACGACAAGGAAATCCTGGAGCACGTCGTGGCGCTGGAGCAGCAGATCGTGGCGCTCGAGAAGAAGATCCTGGCCGAGATACGCGGGTCTGGCGGAACGGGCGCGGGCTGATCAGGCCGTCAGGCGTTCCGGACGACCGAACAGGTAGCCCTGGCCCAGGTCGACGCCGAGGCCCCGAAGCAAGTTCGCCTCCTGCTCGGTCTCGATTCCTTCGGCGATCAGCCGGCAGCCGCTCCGCAGCGCGTAGTACTGGAAGCCAGCCGCCATCGCCTGCCGCAGCTCGTCGCCGTCGATCCCGCGAACGAGGCTGATGTCGAGCTTCGCGAACGCCGGCCGGATCTCGAGGATGTGGCGCATGCTGGCGTAGCCGGCGCCGGCATCGTCGACCGCGATCTCGACCTCGCCCAGCGCGGCGATGGCGCGCTCGGAGCTCGCCGTAGTCGTCGATCGCGACGTGCTCCGTCAGTTCGAGCACGATCGGCCGCGCTGCCCCGGCCAGCAGGCGTCGCAGGCGCTTGCCGGCACCGAGCGCGACTCCCGGCGACACGTTCATCGTGAGGAACGAACCTGCCGGAAGGTTCGGCGCCTCCGCGAGGGCCGCCTCGATCGCGGCGAGCTCGTAGTCGTTGCCCAGGCCAAGGGCCGTGGCCTCCGCGAACCGGACGTCCGGCGGCGTGCCGTCGCCGAACCGGGTCAGCGCCTCGAAACCGACCACCCGGCGGGTCTCGAGGGCCACGATCGGCTGGAAGACCGGGTAGAAGGCGCGGGCCGCCAGTTCCCGCTGCAGCCGCGCGCGGATCTCGACCGCCTCGCGACGATCCGCCAGCGCGGGACCGGCCACCGCGGTCAGGATGCTCGCGTAGTCGATCGCGGCCGCCATGAGCTTCGCCTGTTCGCCGAGCGATGGCACCGCGCCCAGGCTCTCACCGCCGATGTTGAGCACGCCGACGAGGTTGTCGCCTGCGTAGATGGGGGCTCCGGCGACGAGGGCCATATCGACCGAGAAGAACTGGTTGCCGGCTTCCCCGGGCTCAGGAGCGGGTACTGGCTCGGCCCACGGTCCGAGTGCTGCCTTGGACAGCAGGTAGCCACTCCGACCGGCCGGGAGGAGCGATCCGCCACGACTTACGCCCGCGTTCCGGCTGTACGAGGCGAGCGGCTGGAGCCGGTCGCCGGAAACGAGCTGGAGCACGCCGATGAACGGCGTCTCGGTGCGCTTGGCGATTTCGTTCACGACCGCTTCGGCGGCTGCTTCCGGCTCCGTCGAGAGGGTCATGTGCCCCAGCGCCGCGACGACGCCGGCCCGAACACGGAGCTCATCGGCGACCCGTCGCGACCAGGCCGCGTGACTGCGCAGGTGCGCGCGAACCCTGGCGACGAGTTCGTCCAGTCGTACGGGCTTCGCAAGGAAGTCGTCCGCCCCGGCGTCGAGGCCCTCGATCACGCTCTGGCTGGTCCCCGAGCCGGTCATCAGCAGGATCGGCAGCGTCAGCGTCTCCGGCCTGGCGCGCAGGGCACGAACCACGTCCGTGCCGGACATCGCGGGCAGGCCCATGTCGAGGACGACCACGTCGACCCTGCTGGACTCGATGAGGGCGATCGCGGCCTCGCCGCTGTTGGCCTCCAGGACGTCGAACCCGCCGCGACGCAAGGCGATCGTGATCAGACGCCGGAGATCGTCGGCGTCGTCGACGACCAGGACGCTCGGCGACGCTCCTGCAGGCTCGCTCATGTCGGGCGGACAGATGTGGAGCGGCGCTCGACGGCGGATGCCACGGCCGCGAGCAGCTCTTCCGATGGAACGGGCTTGGACAGGAACATGGCACCACGGCCCACGACGAGCTCGAGGTCGAGCGTCTCGGCCGTGTAGCCGGACAGCATCACGACGCCGGCCGCCGGGTAGCGATCGAGCACCTGCTCCGCCAGCTGGATCCCGGACATGCCGGGCATGACGACATCGGTGACCAGCACGTCGATGGGCGTCTCCAGCTCCGAGAGCCGGCGCAGTGCCTCTGCTCCGTCGGCGACGGCGACGACGTCATACCCGGCCCGGCGGAGGACCACGGTGGTCATGTCGCGGACCGACGGCTCGTCCTCGACGACCATGACCGTCCAGCCGGCCGTCGGCGCGCGCGCCACCGGGTTGGCGTGCGGTCCCGGCGCGGGTGCATCGACGCGGGGGAAGTAGAGCTTGAACGTCGAGCCGATCCCCGGCTCGGAGTACAGCCAGACGTGGCCGCCCGCCTGCTGCATGATCCCGTAGATCGTGGCGAGCCCGAGACCTGTTCCCTTGCCCTGCTCCTTCGTCGTGTAGAACGGCTCGAAGGCGTGGCTGCGCGTCTCGACGTCCATGCCCTCACCCGTGTCGCTGACGGCGAGGTAGACGTACGGCCCGGGCAGGACGTCGAGGTGCCGCGAGGCGTACGTCGCGTCGAGCTCCGAATTTCCGGACTCGATCGTGACGGCGCCGCCATCCGGCATCGCGTCCCGGGCGTTGACCACGAGGTTGACGAGGATCTGGTCGAGCTGGCCGTGGGCCATCCGCACCCGCCCGGTGTCCGGACCCAGCCGAACCAGCAAGTGGATGTGCTCCCCGATGAGCGGCCGGAGCATGGGCTCCACGGCCTCGACGGCCGAATTGAGCTCGAGCACCACCGGGTCGACGATCTGCTGCCGGCTGAAGGCCAGCAGCTGGGCGGTCAGCGTTGCCGCCCGGGTCGCCGCCAGGGTGATCGCGGAGACGTTCCGGAGCGCCTCGTCCGGGTCGAGACTCGATCGGCGGTCCGGCGCGAGGTCCTCGGCCAGCAGCTCCGCATAACCCTTGATCGCGAACAGGACGTTGTTGAAGTCGTGGGCGATGCCGCCCGCCAGGCGTCCGACCGACTCGAGCTTCTGCGCCTGCAGCAGCTGGTTCTCGGCGACCTTGCGGGCGGTGATGTCGACGACGGTCGCCAGAACCTGGGGTCCGGAGGCCGTGTCGACCGGTGACAGGCTGACCTCGACCGGGAATTCCGAGCCATCCTTGCGCCGTCCGGCGAGATCCATGCCGATCCCGGCTGGACGTGCGGTGGGATGGGCATGGAAGCCGGCCCGCCGTCGGGCGTGGCGCGCGACGGCGTCGATCGGGACGAGCGCCTCGATGGGTTTCCCGAGCAGCTCGTCGCGCGTGTACCCGAACGTCGACTCGACCTTGCCGTTGAGGTACCGGATCCGGCCCGCAAGGTCGGTCGCCAGGATCGGGTTCGGGGAGTTGTCGAGCAGGGCGAAGGTGCTGTCCGGTGTTCCGGCAGGCGCGGCTGACCCCTCGTCGGGCGGCGACGCGCTGCGCTCCTGCATGCCCGGTCCCTTCCCCCAGAGCCCTTCCCCAACGCCGCGACGGTAGTCGCAGCCCCCGGCTTGGTCAAGCGGGGATTGATCCGCGCCGTCGACTGGCGGGGGCGGGAAGGCCGATCGCGTCGGCCTGCCCGTGCCCGACTGAGGGCGCTTCAGGCGAGATGACTGGCCGGGTCCATGGTCTAGGCGGCGCCCGGCTCCGTGACCTCGATGGCGGCGATCGCCGTGGCGTCGCTCGGGGCGATCCCGGACGCCGTGACCGGCGGCTCGCCGGTCACGAGCTCGACGTCCCCGTCCGTGTTCGCCTGCGCGCGGAAACTCGCGATGCGCCGGCGTGCATCGGAGGCGGCCCTGTCCAGGCGGGATCGGACGGCCGGGTTCCGGAAGAGCGTCCAGGCTGCCGCGGCGACCAGGGCGATGACGACGACGGCGATGCGGCGGCGAGACCGGCGCCGTGCCGGTCGGACGACGGCCACGAGGTTGTCGCGGGACCGGCTGACGGCGCGCCAGCGGGACGTGCGGAAGGGCGACCAGCGCGAGCGTGACGACGCCGGACGGATGATCCGGGCCGTCGCGATCGCGGCGGCCACGACCTTGCCGGCATCGAAACCGGCCATGCCCCGCGAGCGCGTTGGGAGGCTGCCGAGGATGACGCCGAGCTGGCGCCGTCGGGGCTCGACCCGTGCCGGATCAACCTCGGGGAGGTGGATCCCGGACAGCGCCCTGGCGATCTCGTCGCGCTTGATCTCGGGCAGGCGGAGCTCCGGCAA
The DNA here is from genome assembly GCA_963806175.1 of uncultured Chloroflexia bacterium. Classification (GTDB taxonomy): domain Bacteria; phylum Chloroflexota; class Limnocylindria; order Limnocylindrales; family CSP1-4; genus SPCO01. The sequence goes on along the minus strand of CAWDXA010000011.1, from coordinate 184,743 downwards.
GCGGACCTCCTTGACGGTGAACTCAGGCATCTTGGCTGCCTCCGCCGTGCGGTTTGTGGTGGTGACAAGGATACGCCTCGTCCCGCAGGAACCTGCCCCGGGTCGCCCGACATCGCGCCCTGGCGACGGTCGTTCGCGCTCGGCTGGGGAGCGGCGGTCGGCTCAGGTCGTGACGCCGACCACGCTCCAGGCGCTGCGGTTGCCGGTCCTGTCGCGGGCGCGAACGCGGAACTGCCAGGACCTGCCTCGCACCAGCGCCACGGACAGGCTCGTATGGGTGGTGATCGCTGCCGATTGCCAGGCGCCGCCCGCCAGACGCCGCTGGACCTCGAAGTCCCGCAGTCCTGCCGTCAGCACCTGGAGCCGCACGTCGCCGCCCGTCCAGCGAACGGTGACCCGCGACGTCGTGCGGTCCAGGACCGTCCGGGTGACGCGTCCGATCTTCGCCCATCCGGCCGTCCGGTCGGGGAGCTTGAGGAGGACCGCGGCGTAGTAGCGCCTTCCGGACGCCGACACGGCCGCTCCGAATCCCACGTAGTTGTAGTCGTCCGACAGCACGATCGACGCATGCGTCGTCGACGCCAGCCAACCGGCCACCGCCTGGGCGGTCGATTCCGGCTCGTCCGGGTAGGTGTTGCAGGCGATCACCTCGCCGAACCCGAACCAGGTCATCCCGGACGCGCGGACGCTGTCGAGCGTGGTCCGGCCGTCCGGCCCGGCGTGGTCGAGCAGGTCCACGGCGGCCATCGTGGCGGCTCGACTGATGGCCATGGCCGTGGCCGTGGGATCCGGCTGGAGGGCGATCAGGCCGTGTGCGACCCGCCGGTCATTGACCTGGGTCGCGAGGTCGGCCCGGGCCTGGGCGAGCGTGGGGGCGTCGAATACCGCCCGCCCGGCCACTGCCGCGGAGACCGCCGGCTGGCCGGTAACGGAGAGCCCGACCGCGAGACCCAGGGCAAGCACGACGCTGCGGCGGACGATGGTGGGCACCCGTCCATGGTGCGACCGGCCGGCGCCCCGTTCCATGGGCTGGCGGTCACGTCCTCGGGGGTCGTTCGTACTGGCACGCTGGCCACACGTCATGACCTGTCCGGACCCACCGGGCGGTTCGTGGGACGATAGCAACCCAACGTTGCAGAGGAGATACGGATGGCCGCCATTCGACGAGCTGAAGCCAACTGGTCGGGCCCGCTCGGCACCGGATCCGGGACAGTCAGGGCGGTCTCGTCGGGCGCATTCAGCGGGCTGCCCGTCTCATGGGCGGCGCGCACGGAGACGTCCGATGGCAAGACGAGCCCCGAGGAGCTCGTCGCCGCCGCTCATGCTTCGTGCTACTGCATGTCCCTTTCGGCCGGGCTGGGCCGAGCAGGCACGCCGCCCGATCGCCTGGAGGTCACGGCCGAGGTGACGTTCGACAAGGTCGACGCCGGCTGGAAGGTCGTGTCGAGCGCACTGACCGTCCGCGGCTGGGTCCCGGGCTCGACATCCGCCGATTTCGAGGCGGCGGCCGAGGCCGCCCGGGACGGCTGCCCGATCAGCCAAGCCCTCAAGGGGAACGTCGAACTGAGCGTGGCGGCGACGCTCGAGGGCTGACACCGGCGGTCGGCGCGCTCGCCCGGCGCGGGTCGGGCCTAGCCGATCGTCAGCATGCGCCGCGGGTTGACCACGGTCATGGTGTCGATCTCGTCCTGGGATGTGCCGGCCGCACGGAGTCGCGGGAGGAAGGTCTCGGCGAGGTAGGCGTACCCGTTCCCTTCGTAGCGCGTGAGCTGCGAATCGTGGCAGACGTCCTGGCTCAACAGGATCCGGTCCGCGTGCCCACGCGCGAGAAGGTCGCACACGAGCTCCACGACCCGGCCTTCCCCGTGCCGCTCGGTCGGCGTGAAGCTCATCCCCAGGAAGTCGAACTCGAGGCTGGCGCCGCGTCGGATCACCTCGAGGTAGTGGTCGAGTTGGGGATACGAATTGGCGTGGCCGATCACCACCCGTGACAGGTCGGCGCCCTCCTCCTCGAAGACCCGGAGCTGGGCCAATCCGACGTCCGACATCACGGCATGGGTGCTGATGGCCAGGCCGGTCCGGCGGGCCGCCCGCGCGACGGCCCGATGGACGCGTTCCTCGGAGGGCGCGAGCCACGGCTTGTCGGTGCCGATCTCGCCCAGGATGCCCGGACGGATCCCGGTCTCCCCCACCCCGTCCGTCGCTTCGCGCACCAGCTCGTCGGCCAGGTCGTCCACGGAGCGCCGGTCGATCAGGGCCTCCGCCGGGTAATACGCGTTGCGGTACCAGCCCCCGCCCATCACGATGTTGAGGCCGCTGGCCCGTGCCAGGCCGGCCAGCCAGGCCGGGTCGCGACCGATACCCGGCAGGGTGAGATCGGCGAGGCTGCGGCCGCCGGCCGACCGGAACCGCTCGAGCTCGGCCAGGATGACGGGCTCGTCGCGCGTGAGCTGCCAGTAGTCCCAGCGCGCCTGGACGTGCCACAGCGCGATCTGCGTGTGCTCGTGGGGCAGGGTGAATCCGAGGGAGGCCGGGTCGATCGGGCCGAGCACCGTCTGGACCTGTGGGGGAGTCGACACTGCGCCCCGGATGCTACGCCGTGGTCGACGCCGCCGTGCGTCCCTGCCGCGCCGCGGCGCCACGCTATCGTTGCGTGATGCGCCTCCTGCTCCAGGTCCAGGTGAACCCCGGGACCATCGACCGCCTGCGCGCGCTATCGCCCGATCTCGAGATCATCGACGCGACCGACGACGACGCCTTCGACATCGACGCACTGGCGGATCCCGAGCTCGAGATCATCGTCGGGCGCCGCGCTCCGGCCGACCTCGAGCGGGTGCCCCGGCTGCGCTGGCTCCAGGTCGGGTCGGCGGGCGTCGATCACCTGGCCGACGACCCACCGTGGGCCAGGGGCATCCGGGTCACCAATGGGCGCGGCGTCTTCGCTGTGCCGATCGGCGAATACGTGACCGGCGCGATCCTCCGGATCAACCAGCCGGTCGGCCGCTGGGCGACGGACCAGGCGGCCCATCGCTGGCCGGTCGACGACGAGCCCGTGGCGACGGTCGTCCGAGGCAGGACCGCAGTGCTCCTCGGCTACGGCTCGATCGGGCGGGAGGTGGCTCGGCAGCTGGCTGCCCTCGGGCTGCGGATCGTCGCCGTCAAGCCGCGGCCCGAGGTTCGATCCGACCCGTCGTACCGGGTGCCGGGCACGGGCGACCCGGACGGCTCGATCCCCGAGCAGATCGTGGGCGTCGCCGCCCTCGCCCGGGTCGCGCGCGCGGCCGACTACCTCGTCCTGACCCTGCCGCTGACGGCCGAGTCCCGGGGGATCGTCGACGCCAGGGTCCTCGCGGCGCTGCCGCCGAGCGCCTGGCTGATCAACGTGTCACGCGGCGCCCTGGTCGATGAGCCGGCGCTGCTCGCTGCGCTGCGCGGGGGTCGCCTCGCAGGCGCGGTCCTGGACGTCTTCGCCGAGGAACCGCTGCCCCCGGACCATGCCCTCTGGGACGGGCCGAACACGACGGTCACGCCGCACGTGTCCGGGGCGACCGCTCGATTCCGGGACGACCTCGTCGTCGAGAACGTCCGGCGCTACCTGGCCGGCGAGCCGTTGCTCAACCTCGTGGATCCGGAGCGCGGATACTGATGCGCAGGAGGCATCGATGACGGATCGCGACCCCATCACGCGACTTGGGCCCGACAGCGGCGGGCGACCACCGGGCGCGCCGGACGTCCATGTCTACGGCTGGGAATGGGGGGCCAACGGCAGCCGCCGGCCGGGCCTGCCGTGGATCGGCATCTTCCTGCTCGTCTTCGGCGGGCTGCTGCTCGTGCAGCAGGCGTACCCGGAGCTCGAGTCGGCGGGCTCGGTGCTGGTCCTCGCGATCGGGTTGGCGTTCCTGGTCAAGTGGGCGATCGATCGCGGCAGCGGGTCGCTCTACGCCGGCGCGATCATCACGGCCCTGGCGGCACCCGGACTGATCGCGGCAGCCGGGATCCACGCGAACGGGCTGGGCACGTTCAGCCTCGGCGTCGCCTTCCTGTTCATCGCCGCGGTCCGCGGCGCGTCGGGCGGCGGCTGGGGCTGGCAGCTCTGGTTCGGCGGGCTGCTCGCCCTGATCGGCGGGGCGAGCATCAGCAGCTCGACCGCCGGCGACCTGATCGTTCCGTTCATGCTCGTCGCGCTGGGCGCGGCGCTGCTGCTGCGCGACGTCGGGCGCGGGTTCCGCTGAGCGGGCGGCGCTCGGACCGGGGCTAGACGACCGATGCGGACAGCGTCGACTCGATCGCCTCGCCGAGGATCTCCACGGCCCGGGCGAGTTCATCCTCCGTGATGACGAACGGCGGTCCGAGCAGGATCGTGTCGCCGTCGACACCATCGGCGTTGCCGGTGCCCGAGTAGACCAGCAGGCCATGCTCGCGGGCCGTGCGCACGATCGTCTCGGTCACCCGGGCGGCGCGGGGGAACGGCACCCGGCTCTGCCGGTCGGCGACGAACTCGACCCCGACCATCAGGCCCCGGCCGCGGATCTCGCCGACGTGCGGATCCTTACCGAGCCTGCCCTCGAGCATCACCCGCAGCCGGTCGCCCTTGGCCGCGCTGGCCTCGACGAGCGACTCCGACTCGAGGATGCGCAGCACCTCGCCGGCGACGGCCGCGCCGACCGCGTCGTGGGAGTAGGTGAACCCATGGACGAACCCGCCGGCCGCCTTGACCGTGGCATGGATCTCGTCCGTGGCCGCGACGAATCCGAACGGCCAGTAGCCGGAGGTGGCTCCCTTGGCCGCGACGAGCAGATCCGGCCGGACGCCCCAGTGGTCGAGCCCGAACCAGCGTCCGGTCCGCCCGAACCCGGTCATCACCTCGTCGGCGATGAGCAGCACGCCGTGCCGCCGGCAGACCTCGGCGATTGCCGGCCAGTAGTCGTCGGGCGGCACGGCCGCGGCCAGCGTGGCGCCGACGATCGGCTCGGCCACGAAGGCGGCCACGGTGCCGGGTCCGGCGGCGTCAAACGCCCGGTCGAGCTCGGCGGCAAGCTCGGCGGTCGTCGCCAGTGCATCGGAGCCGGGCAGGCCTCCCCGGTAGGGGTAGGCCGCCGAGACATGGCGGAAGCGCCCGAGCCAGCCCTCGTACGGGCGCCGGAGCGGCTTGCGGCCGGACAGGTCGAGCGCACCGAGCGTGTTGCCGTGGTAGCTCCCCCAGCGTGAATAGACGATCCAGCGGTCGGTCTCGCCGCGAGCCAGGTGGTAGGCGCGCGCCAGCTTGAGCGCCGTCTCGATCGCCTCGGACCCGCCCGAGACCGGGTAGATCGCCGGGCCGTCGACCGGGAGGTGGCGCGCGACCTCGCGCACATAGGCCTCGAGCGGCTCGGTCGTGAACACGCTGCCATGCGCGTAGGCAAGCCGGCCGGCCTGGGCGGCCATCACCTCGGCGACCTCCCGGCGGCCATGGCCGATGCCGACCACGATCGCGCCGCCCGCGGCGTCCAGGTACTCGCGGCCATCGGCGTCGCGGATGGTCGAGCCATGCGCTTCGACGGCCACGGGAGGATCCGCCAGCATCGATCGGCGGAACACGCGTCCGGGGGTCTGGGTCATGACGGCATCGTACTTGACGAAGGCCCTCGGCCGGGCCGGGTCCGTGCCGGGAACCGATCTCGACCGACCGGTGTACAGGGTACGGTTGAACGCGGGAGGCCTCGACTGGAAGACGGCGAGCTGATCATCCGTTCACGCGCCGGCGACACCGCGGCGTACGAGATGCTCGTCCGCCGCTACCAGGATGTCGCGCTGCGCACCGCGTACGTCGTTGCCCCGGAGGCCGATGCCGCCGATGCCGTCCAGGACGCCTTCGTCAAGGCCTACGCCGCCCTGCCCCGGTTCCGCGATGGGCAGCCGATCAGGCCGTGGCTCCTGCGGATCGTCGTCAACGAGGGCCGCAACCGACGGCGTTCCGCCGAGCGGCGGACGGGGCTCGCGCGGCGCGCGGCGATGGTCGCGCCGCGCGACGCCGTGGCTGCCTCGCCCGAATCGCAGGTCCTGGCGGCCGAGACGCGCGACCAGCTCATCGCGGCGCTGGCCCGCCTGCGTGACGAGGACCGCGAGGTGATCGGCGCGCGGTTCCTGCTCGGCCTGTCCGAGGCGGAGACGGCCGAGACGATCGGGATCCGCCGCGGGACGGTCAAGTCCCGGACGTCGCGCGCCCTGGCCCGGCTGCGCGAGGCGATGGCCGAGCTGGATCGAGGACCGGCGAATGGCTGACCGGCAGGTCCAGCGCTGGTCGGATGCCGACCTGGCCGACGCCCTTCGCGCGATCGAGCCGGAGATCGCCTGGCCCGTGCCCGTTCCGGCCGGCGCGGCCCGCGATCTCGCCGCCACCGTGCGACAGCAGATCGAGTCGATGCCTTCGCGTGGGGCGGAGCCGGTCCGGCCGGACACACGCGGCCCGTTTCCGGCGCCCCGCTGGCTCGCGCGGCCGGCGGCGCGGGCCGTGCTGATCGCAGTTGCGCTCCTGATCGCCCTGGCTGCGATCGCGGGCGCAGCCGGCGTCGGGCTGCCGGGATTGCGCATCCTGTTCGGCAGCGGCTCGGTCACCCCGCCGCCGAGCGCGGAATCCAGCCGAACCCCGTCACCAGGCGGGCCTGGAGCGGCGATGGGCCTCGGGCATCGCGTTTCGCTGGCGGACCGGGCCACGCTCGATGCCCAAACCGGGTTCCATGTCCGATGGCCCGAGGAATCCGGCGTCGGGCAACCGGACGCCGGCTACATCGACGAGACGAAGGGCGGCCAGGTCAGCCTGGTCTGGTCGGCCAGGGACGACCTGCCGGCCACGCTCGAGCCCGGCGTCGGCCTGGTATTGACCGAGTTCCTCGGCTCGGTCGACCCCGCCTACTACGGCAAGGCCGTCGGTGTCGGTACGACCGTGGCGCCGGTCTTCGTCGACGCACGCCCCGGCTACTGGTTATCCGGCGACCCGCACTTCTTCTTCTACATGGGCACCGACGGCGTCGTGGATGACGATCGGCGCTGGGTGGGCGATGCCCTGCTCTGGTCGGACGGCCAGGTCACCTACCGGCTGGAGTCGGCCCTAGGCCGTGACGCGACCATCCGGATCGCCGAATCGCTGGACTGACCGGGAACCTCGACCGCGGCACCGGTGTATGGGGATCACACCAAGGAGACCCCGATGCCGCTCGACCGTCGATCCATCGTCCCGATCGCCATCCTGTCCGTCGTCGCCCTCGTGGGTGCCGCCTGCACGAGCAGCGCCACCCTGAAGGCGGCGCCGTCCGCGGCTGCCCCGTCGATCGCTTCGGACCCGTCGGCCGCCGCGACCGCCGCGGCACCCGGCCCGCACTTCGAGCGTGGCGGATCCTTCGATGCCTGGCTGGTAGTGGGTCGGTCCGGACGCGACGCCCTGCAGGTGATCCAGGCGAGCACCCAGGAACCGATCCTCAACCTGCCCGTCGGGGTGCCCGATGCCCAGTGGGCCACGATGGTCAGCGCGACGTCGGCGAACCGCTCGACGACCGTCCGAGAGCTCGAGGTCTGGCAGGAACCGCCGGGCCGATCGCAGACGATCGATGGCGACTGGCGCCTTCCGACCGTCGGCCTCGACCCGCTCCCGGTCGGTGTCTCAGCGGACGGCCAGACGATCGTGCTCGTCGAGCCCAACCCGTCGACGACGGACGGGATGAGCCGCTTCGCGATCCTCTCCCGCACCTTCGCCGCAGCGGCCCGCGTCGTGGAACTCAAGGGCTCGTTCGAGTACGACGCGCTGTCGCCCGATGGCACCAGCCTGTATGTCGTCGAACACCTGGCGGGACCGCCGGAGGGCCACTACCAAGTTCGCGCCATCGACACCGCGTCTGGCGCGCTTCGCGAAGGCGTCGTGGTCGACAAGCAGAACCTCGACGAGGCGATGGCCGGTTACCCCATCGCCCAGCTGCGTCAATCGAACGGCTTCGTGTTCACGCTCTATCGTGGGCCGGAGCACCCGTTCATCCACGCCCTGAGCAGCGTGGACGGCTGGGCCCTCTGCCTCGACCTGCCGGCCGTCGGCGCGAACAATTCCGCCGCCGCGGTCGACTGGGGTCTGGCCGCGTCGCCCGACGGGCGCACCGTCTATGCGGTCAATGCCACACTCGGCCTGGCGACCGAGATCGACGCCAACGACCTCAGCGTCCGGCGAACGGACCAGTTCGCCGCGCCGGCCTCCGCGGCGGCGACCGTCTCGTTGGCCAAGTTCGGGCACCAGCCCGGCGGGCCGGTCGGCCGGCGCGTGGTCGTGTCACCGGACGGGTCGACGCTGTTCGTGGCGGGCTCCAGCGGGATCGTCCGAATCGCCACGGACGACCTGACGACCGGCAGGACACTGCTCGCCGGATCGGCGGTCGACAGCCTCGCCCTTAACCCGGACGGCGCGACGCTGTACGCGCTGCTCCACCGTGGTGGGCAGATCGTGGCGCTCGACGCATCCACCGGCGAGATCGTCGGACGGGTCCCGGGCGGCGGGTTCGACCGGCTGGTGGCCATCGTTCCCTGGTAGGCACCGAAGCCGGCGCCCGGCCCGCTACTTGGTGTAGACGCCGCCCGGATCGAGCTCCTCGCGGATCAGGCGCAGCTCCTCGCCGGTCGGCGGTGGCGTCTCGGCGAGATCGGCGGCCAGCCGCGACCTCCCAGCCGATGGTCTCGCGCACCGCCTCGAGCGTGGCTCCCGGGTGGAGGGAGTCGAGCCGCATCTCGCCTCGCTCGTCGAAGTGGTAGATGCCGAGGTCGGTGACGACCACGCTCGGGCCCCGGCCGAGCCATCCGCCTTCTCGCCGGATCCGCTCGGCCTCGGCCGCCCCGCCCAGGTTCCCGGGCGACGTCCGGAAGTCGATCGTCTCGACGAAGCTGCGCCGGCTCTGGCGCATGATCACGAACACTTCGCGTGCGTTGATCGCGATCTCGCAGGCACCGCCGGAGCCCGGCAGCCGCGTCTTCGGATGGGCGTAGTCGCCGATGACCGTGGTGTTGATGTTGCCGAACCGGTCGATCTGCGCCGCGCCGAGGAACCCGACGTCGATCAGGCCGCGCTGCAGGTAGTAGCCGAACAGCTCGACCATGCTGACGACCGCCGTGGCCCCGGTCACGATCGTCGGGTCGCCGATCGACAGCGGCAGCCGCGCGGGACGGGCGCCGAAGACGCCGGCCTCGTAGACCAGCTCGAGATCCGGCGCGACCGTCCGCTTGGCCAGGTTGACCGCGATGTTCGGCAGGCCGACGCCGACGAAGCAGACGTGCTGGCCGGCCAGCGCGCGCGCCGCGGCCACGATCATCATCTCCGACTTCGAGAAGGCCCCGGCGTCGGTCACGCGTATTGCCCGTAGTCGATCAGCCCGGACGGGGCGCTGCCGCTCGGCCGGAGCGACGCGAGCTCGCCCGGCACCGAGCTTCTCGACGTAGGCTGCCCGACCGTCGAGCCCGTACACCCACTCCCGCAGCCAGGCCTGGATCGTCGCCTCGTCGCGGGTGATCGGGTCCCAGTCGAGGTAGAAGCGGTTGTCGCGGTCGTAGACCCCCTGGACGTAGGACGGGTGGGCGCCCCACGGCTCGACCACGACCGCATCCACGATCAGGCCGGGGATGATCGTTCGGTTCGGATCGGCCCGGATGACCGACTCGTCGACCAGCTCCTCGACCACGACGATCACGCGTTCGGCGGCGAACGCCGCCTCCTTCTGGCAGCCCAGCAGCCCCCAGACCTGGGTGTCGCCGCCGGCCGACGCACGTTGGGCGTGGACGACCGTGACGTCCGGCCGCAGGGGCGGGACCGCGTAGATCGTCCCGTCGCCGTACGGCGAGACGATCGGCCGGATCAACGGGTTGGCGACCGGCAGGTCGGTCTCGAAGTAGCTCCGCAGCGGGAAGAACGGCAGGTTCATCGCGCCCGCGGTGTACCGCCCGACCATCCCGAAGTGGCTGTACTCCTCGAGCTCGAGCGGCTGGTCGGCGATGTCGCCCTCGATCCGGCGACGAATCGCGCCCAGGCCGCCCACGCCCGGGTTGCCGAGCCACGAGAAGATCAGCTTGCGGGCGACCCCCGCGGCGACCATCTGGTCGTAGACGAGGTCCGGCGTCAGCCGGGCGAGGGTCAGGTCGCGCTTGCGCTGGCGGATGATCTCGTGGCCGGCGGCGAACGAGATGAGGTGGGTGAAGCCTTCGATCGCCACGGTGTCGCCGTCACGGACGAGATCGTGGACGGCGTCGCGCATCGACGCCACCTTCGAGGTGGTCACCGTCGGATTATCGGGCAGCGGACGACGACGCGGCGGGCGGGCCGGGTCAGACCGCCTCCTCGACCTCGTTGACGACGCCCGCCGCGGTCGCGGCGGCCAGGCTGTCCCCGTGCTCGCCGGCAACGGCGGCGACCGACTCGCCGAAGATCCGCAGGGCGGTCTCCATCTCGGCCTCGCTGACCGTGAGCGCCGGCGACATCCGAACGCTCGACTTGCCGCATTCGAGCACCAGCAGGCCCTTCTGGTAGGCCTCCCACTGGACCGCTTCAGCGTGATCGGCCGTGTCGAACTCGATACCGATCATCAGGCCCTTGCCGCGCACGTCGCGGACGAGCGACGGGAAGCGGCGGCGGAGCCCGGCCAGGCCGGCCATCGCCTGTTCGCCACGCACGATCGCGTTGGTGACCAGGCCGCCCTCGAGCAGCTCGATCGTGGCGAGCGCCGCGGCGCAGGCGATCGGGTTTCCGCCGTAGGTCGACCCGTGGGCGCCGGCGCCCCAGGTCTCGAGGATCTCCGCCCGGGCGACCAGCGCCCCCAGGGTCATGCCGGAGGCGATGCCCTTGGCGGCCAGCAGGATGTCCGGCTCGACGCCCCAGTGCTCGATGGCCCACATCTTGCCGGTCCGTCCGGCGCCGGACTGGATCTCGTCGGCGATCAGCAGGATGCCGTGCTCGTCGCAGATCCGGCGGAGCCCCTGGAGGAAGCCGTCCTCCGGCACGATGTAGCCGCCCTCGCCCTGGATCGGCTCGACGATGATCGCGGCAACCTCGCTGGCCGGGGCGAGCTTGTCGAACAGGACCTCGTCGAACCAGCGCAGGTCCTCCACCCGACCGTACGGCGCATGGAAGATGCCCGGCAGGAGCGGCGCGAAGCCGGCGTGGTACTTGGCCTTCGAGGCTGTCAGCGATACCGAGCCGTAGGTCCGGCCGTGAAACGCACCGAGGAAGGCCACGATGTACGGCCGCTTCGTGGCGAACCGGGCCAGCTTGATCGCCGTCTCCACGACCTCGGTGCCCGAGTTCCCCAGGTAGACACGCTTGCGGCCCGAGATCGGTGCGATCCGGGCGATCTCGCGGCAGGTCTCCGGATAGATCGGCAGGTAGAAGTCGGAGGCGCTGAAATGGATCAGCTCGGCGGCCTGCTCGTTGATCGCCGCGACGACCTTCGGATGGGCATGGCCGGTCGAGTTGACGGCGATCCCGGCGGCGAAGTCCAGGAAGAGATTGCCGTCGATGTCCTCGACGGTCAGCCCATCGCCGCGAACCGGCACGATCGGGTACGCCCGCGGCAGGCTCGGCGACGTCCAGGTCTCGTCGAACACGACGTGGGCGCGGGCCTTCGGGCCGGGGAGCTCCGTGACGATGTGCGGTACGGGACGATCACCGGCGATGCGCGACGCGGGGAACAAGGTCCACCTCAGGGCTGGACTGCATAACGAGTATGCAGAGTGGATATTCGAGACGAGTATAGCCGACCGTCACCGAGCGCCGCGCCCGGCGGCCGAGGCCAAGGCGGCACCGAGCACCGGAGCGAGCGCACTGCAGGTGCGTGAGCGAGGAGCGCAGGCGCCAACGCGGGCATCGGCCGCCCGGTGATTCCGCCTCAGGACCGGAGCGCCGCGCCCGGCGGCCGAGGCCAAGGCGGCACCGAGCACCGGAGCGAGCGCACTGCAGGTGCGTGAGCGAGGAGCGCAGGCGCCAACGCGGGCATCGGCCGCCCGGTGCGGCGCTCCCTAGTCGACGACGGTGTGACTCTGCTCGCGCATGAACTGCGCCACGTAATACATCGACAGCCCCGCCTTGCCCGTCGAGCCACTTCCCTTCCAACCGCCGAACGCCTGGATCCCGGGCCACGCGCCGGTCGTGGCGCCCGCACGGCGGTTGACGTACAGCACGCCGGCCTCGACCCGGTCGAGGAACTGCTGGACCTCGGCCGGGTCCTCGCTGTAGACCCCGGCGGTCAGCCCGTAGACCGATTCGTTGGCCAGCGCCAGCGCCTCGTCGAGCGAGTCGACCGCCGCCACGGCGGTCATTGGCGCGAACAACTCGTCGCGGAACAGCCGGTGCGACGTCGGCAGGTTGCCGACCACCGTCGGCTCGACGTAGAAGCCGCGCTCCATCCCCGCGTCGCTCAGGCGCTCGCCGCCGACGAACACGGTCCCGTCGCGGCGCGCCTCGGCGACCGCGGCCTTGTAGCGGTCGACGGCGCGCTGGTCGATGACCGGGCCCATCCAGTTGGCCCGCACGAGCGGGTCGCCGATCGTGATCGCCTCGGTCTTCTCGACCAGCCGCCGCACCAGCTCGTCGTGGACCGGGCGCTCGACGTAGACGCGCGAGTTGGCCGAGCACTTCTGCCCGCCGAAGCCGAACGCGCTGCGCATGATCCCCTCGGCCGCCTCGTCGAGGTCCGCCTTGCGCGACACGATCGCCGGGTTCTTGCCGCCCATCTCGACGATGCACGGGCGCGGCCAGGTGGTCGAGAACGAGTGGAACAGCCGCATCCCGACCTCGTACGAGCCGGTGAACACGATCCCGTCCACGCCCTTGTGATCCTGGAGCGCCTGGCCAACCGTGCTGCCCGGTCCCATCACCAGGTTGACCGCACCGGCCGGCACGCCGGCGTCGATGTACGCCTCGATCAGCTTGACCGCCGACAGGGGCGCGGCGGATGACGGCTTGAGCACGACGGTGTTGCCGGCCAGCAGGGCGGCACCGCACGGTCCGGCCGACAGCGCCATCGGGAAGTTGAACGGGCTGATCACGGCGAAGACGCCGTGGGGCCGCAGGATCGACCGCGTGTGGACGGTCGTGTCGCCCAGGTTGCCCATCGGATGGTCGTAGCCGTCGTTGGCCTCCACGGTCGAGGCGTAGTAGCGCTGCAGGTCCGCCGCCTCCTCGACCTCGCCGAGCGCCTCGATCCGGTTCTTGCCGACCTCGACCGCCATCACCGCGGCGTTCGTCATCAGCCGCTCGCTGATGAGGTCGCCGGCGCGCTTGAGGATGGCCACGCGCTCGCGCCACGGTGTCGCCGCCCACGCGGGCTGGGCCGCCCGGGCGGCCGCGACCGCCTCGTCGACGTTCGACACGGTCGCCCTGGCAAAGGTGCCGACGAGGATGGTCGTGTCGATCGGCGTGCGGACCTCGAACGTCCCGTCTCCCTCGCGCCAGGCGCCGCCGATGTAGTTGGGATGGTGCCCGCCGAGCTCGGACCTGACGGCCGCCAGGCCGGCCTCGAACTGCGCGTGCAGGTCCTCGTTGTCGGCCCGCAGCGTGGCATAGGTGATCTTGATTCGGGGTGTGGATTCGGTCGTCATGACGAGAGGCCTCGTGGCGGATCGGGCTGACCGGAAGGTTGCGGTCAGTCTAGCGCGGCCACGATGTCGGCCAGCGACGGGGCGACACCATGCGGCTCCCGGCCCCCTCGCCCACGGTCGTTGACGGCGGCCACGTCACCGAGCCCGTGCTTGCCGGTCAGGACCAGCACGCCACGCAGGCCGGCGCGCTGGCCGGCCAGCACGTCGGTTCGCACGTCGTCGCCGACCATGGCGATCTCGGTGCGCCGCAGGCGATCTCCGCGGACAGAAGCCTCGCGACGGAGCGCGGCGACCGCCAGCGAGAAGAACGCCGGTGCCGGCTTGCCGATGATCTGGGCGCGGATGCCGGCGGCGTACTCGAGTCCGGTGACGTAGGCGCCCGAATCGAGCGTCGGTCCATCCTCGGTCAGCCACCATGGATTCCGGTGCATACCGATCAGCCGGGCGCCGCCGCGGATGAGCCGGAAGGCCAGGTTGAGATTGCGGTAGGTCAGCTCGTCCGGCGAATCGCCGACGATCACGGCGGCGGCCCGGGCACCGGGAGCGGCGGCCTCGGCGTGGGTCAGCAGGTGCTGGCCGTCGAATTCGCTCTTCGCGTCCGCGGACGAGAGCAGGTACAGCGGCTGCCCGGGGAAGGCACGGGCCGCATATGCGGCGGACGCCGAGAGCGCCGACTGGAACCGCTCCGGCGGGATCTGGTTGCCGAGCTTTGCGGCGAACGCCGACAGCGAGCGTCGGCTGACCAGCGAGGTGTTCGTCACGATCCGGTAGGCCGTCCCCCGGCGCTCGAGCTCGTTGACGGCGTCGACCGACCCCGGGACCGCCGCTCCGGCCGACACGATCACCCCGTCGAGGTCGAGCAGCAGGCCACGGACGCCTCGAAGGGCGTCGCGGAGCGCGACGGCGTCGACGGTTCGCATCACGCGTAGCGTAGTCGGATCGCCGGGTATGCTGGGCGGCAGGCCGGGCGCGACCGCTGGAGGAGACGGATGGGGCTGCTGGACGGCAAGAGCGCGTTGATCTTCGGGGTCGCCAACGACCACTCGATCGCCTGGGGTATCGCGCGAGCCCTGCACGACGCGGGTGCAGAAGTCGGCTTTTCGTCGGTCGAGAGCCTGATCGAGCGGCGGGTCCGGCCGCTGGCGGAGTCGATCGGATCGACCTTCGTCGAACCGTGCGACGTCCAGTCGGACGAGCAGATCCGGGCGGTCTTCGAGCGCTGGGCAGCGACCCACGAATCGCTTGACGTCCTCGTCCACGCACTGGCCTTCGCCCGGCGCGAGGACCTGGAGGGAGCGTTCGTCGAGACGTCGCGCGACGGGTTCGCGCTGGCGCTCGACGTATCGGCCTACTCGCTGATCGCGCTCGTGCGCGAGGCCAGGCCGCTCCTTCGACCGGGCTCGTCGGTCCTGACGCTGTCCTACTACGGTGCCGAGAAGGTCGTCGCCAACTACAACGTCATGGGCGTCGCGAAGGCGGCCCTCGAGGCCTCGGTTCGCTACCTGGCGGCGGACCTGGGCCCGGACGGGATCCGGGTCAACGCGATCAGCGCCGGCCCGATCCGGACGCTGGCCGCGTCGGGGATCGCCGGCTTCAAGCGCATGTACGGCGCCTTCGCCGATGTCGCGCCGTTGCGCGCCAACATCACACCCGAGGACGTCGGAGGGTCCGCGGTCTATCTCGCCTCGGACCTGTCGAACGCGGTCACCGGCGAGACGCTCTACGTGGACGGCGGCTTCAACATCCTGGGCGTCCCGACCGGGGACTGAGGCGATGCGCACCGCCGACGGCCGGTCGCATGCGATCCGCAACGTCATCTGGGACGTGGACGGCACATTGTTCGATACCTATCCGGCGATCGCCCGCGCCTTCAAGGCGGCCCTCAACGAGCTGCACGCTGACGAGTCTGTCGAGCGGATCGCCGATCTCGCGCGGGCATCGCTCGGCGATTGCGCGACGACCTTGGTCGCCGAGCATCGGCTCGATCCGGGCACCTTCGACGCGGCATTCGCACGGCAGTACGACCGCACGACAGCGGAGGACCAGCCGCCGTTCCCGGGCGTACGCGAGGTCTGCGAGCAGATCCTCCTGCTGGGTGGCAGGAATGTGATCGTGACGCACCGTGGTCCGCAGGGGACGGCCGAGCTCCTGGCCGCCGGGCAGCTGTCGGGCTGCTTCGCCGACTGCATCACCCGCGCCGACGGCTATCCGCGGAAGCCGGACCCCGCCGCCTTCAACGCGATCATCGAACGCAACGGCCTTCGGCGCGACGAGACGGTCGCGGTCGGTGACCGCGACATCGACATGCGGGCCGGCCGGGCCGCCGGTGTGGTGACGTGCCTGTTCGGGTCGGTCGATCGGGCCGTCGACGCCGACCTGGCGATCGAGGACTTCGGCGAGTTCGCCCGGCTGCTCCGGACGCCGGCTGGCTGAACCTGGGCCGACCGCGGCTCGAGCGGGCACGCCTGCCGTCCCTGCCCATACGCCACTCCGGGCGTTCGGCGGTGTCGCCGGCGTGTTCAGCTTGGTCGTCGGGGCGGTCTTCCTGCTCGGGTTGAGCGGCGGGCTGCCCGACCTGGGGAACGCCCTTCCCTTCCAGGCCACCCCGTCGCGGCGCGGTTCGCGGTCAGGACTGGACGGCGGCCGGCGCGCTCGCGGTCGGGAACCGGCGAACCGGCCGGAGGAAGAGCGCCAGCACGATGGCGATGTAGACCAGCCACGCCACGAAGGTCGTGACCTCTGGGGTCGCCGTATAGCCGAACACCACGTGGAGGAACTGGCCAAGGACGTTCCCGCCCGCCGGTTCGTGCGGTAGGACGCCGCTCAGGTCGAACAGCGTGCCGTTGCCGACAGTGACCACCGAGATCTCGATCAGCTCGTGCGCGGCCTTCGCGACCAGCCCGCCGGCGATGAAGACCAGCCCGATACCCGTCCAGCGGAAGAACGTGGCGAGGTTGATCCGACGCGAGCCCTGGTAGAAGCCGATCCCCAGGAGGATCGCCACGCCCAGCCCGACGATGGCACCGACGACGACTGACGGCGCCCCCTGATCGGCCGACGCCGCCTGCCCCACCAGGAAGAGGGACGTCTCGATCCCCTCGCGGAGAACGGCCACGAAGGCGAGCACGGCCATGGCCGTGACCGAGCCGTCCCGGAGCGCCCGATCGACGGCCGCCTGGAGCTCGCCCTTGACGCTGGCCGCCTGGCGGCGCATCCAGAACAGCATCCAGGTGACGACGCCGGCCGCCAGCAGCAGCGTGGTCGCCTCGAACAGCTGCTCGTACGGCTCGCGGAAGCTCCCGACGGTGACGTACAGCGCGACGCCGAGCGCCGCACTGAGACCGGCGGCCAGTCCGGCACCCAGGAACACCCTCGGGAACTGGCTCCGGTGACCCGTCCGGGCGAGATAGGCGCAGATGATGCTGATGATCAGCGCGGCCTCGACGCCTTCACGCAGGCCGGTCAGCGCGCCGCTCGAGAAACCTCCCAGGTCCATGCCGATGCGCTCTCCAGGCTGTCGGGACGATCTTGCAAGGGCACATGCGGTGTCGATGCAAGGCAGCTTGTCATCGGCAATGTAGCGGTGGCTCGCTGATCGGTCAAGCGCCGTTCTGGTCGACCGGGAGCCGGGCGCTCGCGGCCGCGATCTAGGGCTGGATCGGCGGGCCGTACCAGACGCTCGCGGCGATGATGACGTACAGGCCGAGGAGGGCCAGTCCCTCGAGCCAGTTGCTCTCGCCGTCGAAGACGATGACCGCGGCCAGGATCGTGGCGAGCAGCACTGCCCCGAGGAGCAGGGGGGTCAGGACGAGGGTCAGGGCACCGCCGCCGACGACCAGCGAGATGAGAACGAGCGCGGGCGTGAGCGCGATCGCGACCTGCAGGCTGCTGTTGAGGATGAGGCTGATCGCCAAGTCGGTCTTGTTGGCGGCCGCCGCCCGGATCCCCACCACGTTCTCGACGGCATTACCGGCGATGGCCACGACGACCAGGCCGACGAACGCCTCCGACAGCCCGAGACTGGCCATGGTCGGTCTGAGTGCTTGGACGAACAGGTCGGAGGTCAGGGCTGCACCGATGCCGCCGGCCGCCAGGATCGAGAGCGCCAGGCCCAGCGGCCAGGCCGGCGCCTCGGCCTCCTGGAGCTCGGCGTGGGCGCCGGGTCCGCCGGCGAGCGAGAACGGCACCGAGCCGGCGAAGACGATGAGCAGCACGATCGAGACCATCACGCTCAGGTCGACCTGGTGGCCGGCGTCCGGTTCGCCTGGCGCCGTGGCGAGCGTCGGGATCGCCAGCGCGGCGACGGCGAGGAGCAACAGCGTCGCCAACGTCCGCACGGACGGCGCACTGAAGCGCTGCGTCCCGTGCCGCAACCCACCGACGACGAACGCCAGCCCCAGCACCAGCAGGGTGTTGGCCAGGATGGAGCCGATGAGGGCGGTCTGGACGACGACGACCAGCCCGGCTTGCAGGGCGAAGATCGAGATGAACAACTCGGGCAGGTTGCCGAGCGCCGACTGCAGGATCCCGGTCGCCCCCGGCCCGAACCGCTGGCCGAGCTGGTCGGTCCCCTGCCCGATCAGCACTGCCAGCGTGGCCAGTGCCACGGCGCTGACGAGGAAGACGGCTGTCTGGCTCATCCCGAGCCGGTCGAGGGCGAACGCAGCGAAGGTGGTGCCGACGGCCACAATCAGGGTGAGGACAGCGGTCCGGCCGAGGACGCGCCACGCCCGGCCTCGGCGGCGTCATTCGGATCGGGTCCCGGCGTCGACGGGACGCGATGGAATGGTCCGGCGCGCGACCGCCCCGACCACCGTCGTAGCCGGTGCGACGTCGTGGACGACCACGGCGCCAGCTCCGACCACCGCGCCACGGCCCACCCGGACGCTCGGAAGGAGCACGCAGCCCGTCCCCAGGGTGGCACCCTCCTCGATGACGCAGTTCCCGCCGACGTGGACCCCGGCGTACATCGTGACGTAGTCCTCGACGACCACGTCGTGCCCGACGGTGCAGTTCAGGTTGAGATGCGTGTGACGCCCGAGGACGATGTGCGTCGTCAGGCGGACCCCGGCCGCGATCACCACCCCGTCACCGATCTCGACATCGTGTCCGATCGTGGCCGACGGATGGGTCAGGCTCACGGCAGTCCGATCCCATGACCGGGCGAGGGCATCGATCCGGCGCCGCGGTTCGGAGGTACCGATCCCGATCACGAAGGATGGCGTCCATCTCGGCGAGCATCGACGTCGAGCCAAGAACCGGTGCCCCGAGTCGCTGCAGGAGCTCCGCCTGGACCTCGCCGTCGTCCAGAAAGCCCAGGAACTCGAACCTCGGGGCTGTGGCATTGACGTCCCGCACGATGTCGAACACCTCGCGACCAAAGCCGCCGGCGCCGATGATGACGAGCGGGGTCTGCGGGACGATCATCGTCGTGGTCCGGTCAGCGCGAACGTGAGCGACACGGTGTTCTCCTTGGACCCGGATCACCGCTGGGTGGCCGCCCCCGGCCTTCGCCGGCGCGGGGCCCGCGGACGACTGCGCCTCACACGCGCGTGCCAACCAGGTCGCGATCGCTGGCCCTGGCGTCCCGTCAGAGGGAGGCGCGGGGGCAGTGTACGGCACCGACATCGGGCAGGGAGGCCGTCGGCCGCCCTCGTCGATCGCGCGCCGTCGCGCGAGCGGCCCCGAGGGCAGGAGGGCCGTCCTCCGGGACCCGGTGGCGCGGCTTCAACCCAGGCCGAGTCGCGCCGCAAGCTCGGCTCGCTGGAGCTTGCCCGATTCGCTGCGGGGCAGGGTTTCCACGAACGAGAACGAGACCGGGACCTGGTAGGCGGGCAGCCGCTCCAGGCAATGGCGCCGCAGGTCCGCGTCGGTCGGGGACGTGCCGGGCCGGCTCACGATGACCGCCGCGGGCACCTCCCCGAGCAGGTCGTGCTTCACGCCCACGACGGCTGCCTCGGCCACGTCGGGGTGGCGCGCGATGACCTGTTCGATCTCGACCGGGCTCACGCGGTGACCGCCGATCTTGAGGATCTCCTTCGCCCGTCCGCGATGGAAGAAGAAGCCGTCGTCATCCCGGTACGCGAGGTCGCCGGTCCACAGCCAGCCGTCGCGCAGGAGCCTGGCCGTCTCCGCCGGCTCGTCGAGATAGCCGGGCGTCACGTTCCGACCTCGGGCCACGAGTTCGCCGACCTCGCCCGGCGGCAGCTCGCGGCCGCGCTCATCCACGACCCGCAGTGCAACGCCGGGGATCGCGATGCCGATCGAGCCCGCCTTGTCCTCGGCCCGGTCGGGCGGCAGGTAGGAGAGGCGCGCGGTGGCCTCGGTCTGTCCGTACATCACGTAGAGCTGGGCGGGTTCGAACGCCGATCGCACCCAGGCGATCGTATCGGGGGCCATCGGGCCGCCGGCCTGGGTCAGGTACCGCAGCCGGGGAAAGGCGAGGGTCGAGACATCGACCTTCCGGCGGATCATCTCGAACGTGAGCGGGACGCCGGCAAGCCCCGTGCAGCCCTCCGCCGCCATGGTTTCCAGGACGGTCCGCGGGAAGGCCATCCGGTTGTCGAAGACCAGGGAGCCGCCGACGAACAGATGGGTCTGCAGGACGCTTCGACCGTAGCAGTAGTACAGCGGCAGGGTGACCAGGGCGCGATCCTCGGCCGTGAGGCCGAGGTACTCCACGATGGACCTGGTATTCGCATCGACGTTGCGGAAGGTCTGGACGACGCCGAGCGGCTGGCCGGTGCTGCCGGACGTGTAGAGCACCAGTGCGGGCGCGTCAGGCGACAGCTCCGGCGCGACCACCGGAGGGGCCGTACCGAGCTCCGGGTCGACGCGGCCGTCGTCGGTGAGGCGCGTGGCCGGGAGGCCTCCGGTCGCGTCCCCGGTCGCCTCCGCCGACCCCACGGCGAGCCGGTCGCCGTCCACCACCCACAGGTGGTCCATCGGGCGACCCGCCAGCGCCGCGCGCCACAATCGAGCATCACGTGCCCAGATGAACGCCTGGCAGACCTGGCTCCTGCCGACGATGTCGCCGAGCGCCTCGGCGCTCCATTGGCGGTTGACCTCCACGGAGAGGCTTCCGAGCAGGTTCAGCGCCAGGCCTGCCACCACCGTGGCCGGGGAGTTGGGGAGCGCGAGCAGGACGCGGCTCCCGAGCCCGATCCCCCGGCGGCGAGGTGGCCCGCCAGGAGGCGCACCCGGCCGGCCAGCTCGTCGTAGGACAGCCGCACGGTGGCACTGGCGACCGCCGGCGCACCGGGCGTCCGCGCGGCGTGGAAGAACAGCCAGTCGGGCGGGAACGGGCGTTCGGGGAGCAGGTCGTCGGCTCCGGCGCGTCCCGCCTGCGGCCGGCGTTCGACGTCCATCGGCACATCCCTCGTGCGCATGAGGACTACCGTAAGATCGGACCGGCCATCGCGTCACCGGCTCGACCGGCAGCGGGAGCATCCGCCGACGCAATTCGCTGGAGCCAACACGCATGTTCTCACGAGACGTGCTCCGGATCGAGCCCGGCCGGGTGGCCGAGCAGATCGAGGGGAGCATTCGCCAGATCGTCCTCGGCGATCTGCGTCGGCGCGGAGCGGTCGTCGGAATATCGGGCGGGATCGACAGCTCCGTGGTGGCCGCCCTGTGCGTTCGGGCCCTCGGGCGCGAGCGGGTCGTCGGGATCCTCATGCCGGAGCGGGACGCCTCCGGTGACTCGCTCCGGCTCGGCCGGACGCTCGCCGATGAGCTCGGCATCCAGTCGGTGGTGGAGGACATCTCGGCAACCCTGGCGGCGCTCGGCTGTTACGAGCGGCAGCTCGAGGCGATCCGATCGGTGTTTCCCGACTACGGCGACGGCTGGCGCTGCAAGCTCGTGCTCCCGTCGCTGCTCGAGGGCGATCGACTCAACCTCGCCCAGCTCACCGTCGCCGATCCCGACGGACAACCAGCGCAGCTCGCGCATGCCGCCCGCCGCCTACCACCAGATGGTGGCGGCCACCAACTTCAAGCAGCGGACCCGGATGATGCTGGCGTACTACCACGCCGACCGCCTCCACTTCGCCGTCGCCGGAACGCCCAACCTCGCCGAGTACGACCAGGGGTTCTTCGTGCGGCAGGGGGACGGAGCGGCCGACTTCAAGCCCATCGCCCACCTCTACAAGACGCAGGTCTTCGCACTCGCCGAGCACCTCGGGGTTCCCCAGGAGATCCGGGCCCGGCAACCCACCACGGACACCTTCTCCCTGCCCCAGACGCAGGAGGAGTTCTACTTCGCGCTGCCGTACCGCGAGATGGACCTGTGCCTGTGGGCGGTCGATCACGGCGTGCCTGCCCGGGAGGTCGGGCCCGCGATCGGACTCACCGAGGAGCAGGTCGCGCGCGTGTTTCGCGACATCGAGGCGAAGCGACGGGTGAGCCGCTACCTTCATCACGTGCCCACGCCGATGAGCCCGCTCTAGATGTGCGGCATCGCCGGATCCGTCGCGCTTCACGACGAGATCCCGCCCCCGGAGCTCACGGACCTCGCCGCCATGGTCGGGGCCGTCCGGCATCGGGGCCCCGACGAGTTCGGCCTCTATCGCGACCGGCGAGCCGGGCTGGGGCATGCCCGGCTGTCGATCATCGACGTCGCCACCGGCCAGCAGCCGCTGTCCAACGAGAACGACACGATCTGGGTCGTCTTCAACGGCGAGATCTACAACTACGTGGAGCTGCGTTCCGAGCTGGTGGCCCTTGGGCACCGGTTCCGGACGAAAAGCGATACCGAGGTGATCGTCCACGCCTACGAGCAATGGGCAGACGGCGCGTTCGCTCGGTTCAACGGGCAGTTCGCCGTCGCCCTGTGGGACTCCGCCGTGGAAACCCTGGTGCTGGCTCGCGACCGGTTGGGGGTGCGGCCGATCTACCTGTGCGAGCACGCCGGACGACTGTGGTTCGCGAGCGAGGTGAAGGCCATCTTCGCCGGCGACCGTTCGATCCCCCGCGGATTCGATCCGTTGGGTCTGGCCGAGACCTTCACGTTCTGGGCGACGGCTGCGCCGCAGAGCGTCTTCGCCGGGGTCACCGAGCTCGAGCCGGGCCACGTCCTGACGATCTCACCACGCGGCAGGGAAGACCGTGCGTTCTGGGAACCGCGGTACCCGGTCGACGGGCAGGGGGCCTTCACGGGAACGCCTGAAGAGGCGGCGGCGCACGTCCGATCGGCGCTCGAGGAATCGGTCCGCCTGCGGATGATCCGGGCCGACGTGCCCGTCGGGAGCTACCTCTCCGGCGGTCTGGACAGCTCGCTCGTCGCCGCGCTGGGGCGCCGCGTGTCGGCCGACCGGTTCTGTACGTTCTCCATCCGCTTCGAGGACGGAGAGTACGACGAGACCCCGTTCCAGCGAACCATGGCCGCCTCCCTCGAAAGCGACCACCGCGAGATCACGGTCCGTCGCGGGGACATCGCGACCGTCTTTCCCGAGGTCGTCTACCACGCGGAGCGACCGTTGCTGCGAACCGCGCCGGCGCCGCTCTTCCTGCTGTCGCGGCTGGTGCAGGAGTCCGGCATCAAGGTGGTGCTCACCGGCGAAGGCGCCGACGAGATGTTCGCGGGCTACGACCTGTTCCGCGAGGGAAAGGTCAGGCGATTCTGGGGTCGGCGGCCGGCTTCGTCGCTCCGGCCGCGCCTGCTCGACCGACTGTACCCGTACCTGGCTCGATCGCCGGTTGCCCAACGGGCGATGGCGGCCGAGTTCTTCGGCCGGAACCGGGAGCGCTGGGCCGAGCCCGGGTTCAGCCATCAGACGCGATGGCGCCCCACGGCCGCGCTGCAGCGGCTCTTCTCAGCGGAGCTCCGTCACGATGCGAGCCGGCTGGACGTGACCGACCGGCTGCTGGCGGGCCTGCCGGCTGACTTCCGACGCTGGTCGTTCCTCGCCCAGGACCAGTACCTGGAGGTCCACACGCTGCTGTCGGGATACCTCCTGTCCTCGCAGGGCGATCGGATGCTCATGGCCCACGCCGTCGAGGGTCGATTTCCGTTCCTCGATCCGGACCTGGTCGAACTGGCGAACACGCTCCCGCCGTCGTACAAGCTGTTCGGCCTGGACGAGAAGCACGTGCTGAAGCGCGTGGCGACGGGACTCGTGCCCGAGGAGATCATCCGGCGCACCAAGCAACCCTATCGTGCCCCCGACGCGCCGTCCTTTCTCGGACCGGGCGCCCCGGACTGGGTCGCCGAGACGGTGAGCGAGCGAGCGGTGACGGAGGCCGGCGTCTTCGACCCCAGGGCGGTCGATCGCCTGTGGCGGAAGTGCCAGGGTCACTCGACCGGCGACCCCTTCTCCAACAGTGACAACATGGCGCTGGTCGGCGTGCTGTCCACGGGGCTGCTGTTCGAGCAGCTCGTTCGACGGGCACCGGATCCATCGCCGGCCATCCGATTCCGGACCGTCATCGATCGGCTGGCCGTCCGCGACGCGGGCGACACGATCCTGAACGGGGCACGGTGAGCACTGTGGATATGCTGGTCCGGGAACGCGTGCGGGAGTTCATCCTGGAGACCTTCTACGTGAGCGACCCGGACGAGCTCACCGACGAGGTCTCCCTGCTCGACAGCGGGTATGTCGACTCCACCGGGATGATGGAGATGATCCTGTTCCTCGAAGGCGAGTACGCCATCCACATCGAGGACCACGAGACCATCCCCGAGAATCTCGAGACGATCTCCAGGATCGTGGCGTTCGTCGCGCGAAAGCGATCCGCCGCGGGCGGGTGAGGCCGCGGCGGGCGGCTGCATCCCGGCGCCTGCCGGCTCGTCCCGGGTGAGCGACTGGAGCGGGAGACGAGGTTCGAACTCGCGACATGCAGCTTGGAAGGCTGCCGCTCTGCCAACTGAGCTACTCCCGCACGCCGGTCACAGGGTAACGCGAAACCCGATCGCCTTCGACCTTCGTGGCCCACGCCTCCGGTCGCCGCACCTCACTCGGCCGTGCGGACCTCCCACGCGCCCAGCCGCCGGACGGCGATCACGAGCGCGGCCACCAGGACCATCGCACCCAGGATCGCGGCCGTCTGGGCGTCGACCGCTGCGGTGATCGCCTCCTTGTCGCTACCGGCGAGGAAACGGGCGAACGCAAGGGTGTATTGGCGGACGCTGAGCACCGCCGTGCCGGCGAACAGGCCGGCCAGCAATCCTTCCCAGATGAACACGTACAGGAGGCCAGCGATCAACGCCCGGCTCGTCATGACGCTCAGCGCCAGGAAGCCTGCGGCATAGAGCAACGAGCCGGGGATCACCGCCACGGCGAACGCGATCGCGATCGTCTCGCCGCCGCGGCCGGCTCCGACCACGAGACCCGCGACCAGCGTGGACGGTACGACGAGGGCGATCGTGATCCCGGCGGCCACGACGGCCTTCGAGAGCACGATCCGCCAGCGCTCGATCGGCTTGACGAGCAGGTACACGGCGGTCCCGTCGTCGAGCTCGGATCCGAGCACGCCGGTCCCGAAGACCAGCGCGACCAGCGGCAGGACCGTCGCGACCAGCAGGGCGTCCAACAGGCCGGCGGTCAGGCTCGCCGCGTCCGATGTCGTCCCGCCGACCCGGATGATCGCCGCGATCAGGACGGGCACCACGGCAAGCAACGCGATGAGCACCGTCCGGCGCCGGCCCAGCGCACCCCGAAGCGTGACGAGCATGATCGGCCAGCTCATCGGCGCACCAGGTAGGCGAAGACACTCTCGAGCGACTCGTCCGTCGGCCGCAGTTCGAACAGGGTGATGCCGGAATCGCGAGCCGCCCGTGGCAGCAGCATGGTGAATGCCGCGAACTCCGACGCGCGGACCGTCAGCATCCCGTCGACCAGCTCGACTCCGAACACCGACGAGCTCGCCACGAGCTGCGACGCGAGCCGCCGATCATCGCTCGACCGCACGGTGAACGTGTGCGGGCGATCGGTCATGAGCCGGCGGATCTCGCGGAAGTCGCCCGATGCGGCAAGGCGCCCGGCGTAGACGACGAGCACGTTGTCGGCCAGCCGCTCGACCTCCTCGAGGATGTGCGACGAGAAGAGGATCGTCCGGCCGGCGGCCGCCATCGACCGGAGCAGCTCCATCATGTGCAGCCGCTGGCGCGGGTCCATGCCGTTGAACGGCTCGTCGAGCAGGAGGACACGAGGGTCGTGGACGAGGGCCGCGGCGATCTTCGCCCGCTGGCGCATGCCTTTCGAGTAGGTCCCGATCTGCCGGTGCCGGACGTCGGTCAGGTCGACGGCCTCGAGGGCCCTGGTCGCCGCGCGGCCGGGATCCGGCAGGCGTTGGAGTTGCGCGTTGAATAATGCGAACTGCCAGCCCGTCAGGTACGCGTGAACCGCCTCGCGTTCGGGGACGAGGCCCACCTGGCGATAGATCCCCGGATCGCGCCAGGTCGACCGGCCGAATACCCTGACTTCGCCGTGGGACGGCCGAAGCAGGCCGGCCATCATGTGGAGGAGCGTGGACTTGCCCGCGCCGTTCGGCCCGAGCAGGCCGGTCACGCCGGGACCGAGCGCGAACGAGACCTCGTTGACGGCCACGACGTTCCCGTACCAGCGGGAGACCTCGCTCAGCTCGATGGCGGCGCCCGCCGGAGGCGAGAGCCGGCAGGGCCGGCCGGGATGGCCGCGCTCGCGGTCATGCCTCGATCCCCTGGTAGCGACGGATGAGCGTCCCGATCAGGACCACGGCGACGACGATGGCGACGGCGACATAGAGCGAACCGTCGAGATTCGCCCGGACCACCTCTCGCGCCCCGGACTTCGTCCCGAACAGGAAGGCGTTGACGCCCTCGATCACGGACCCCGGCGCCGTCAACACGATGTACCGGGTCAATCCGGAGCCCGTCGATTGGATCACGAGCTGGGCCACGACGCCCGGGACGATGAAGACCGCCATGATCGCGGCTGTCGCGTACGCCCGGCGCGGCGTGAACGCTGAGATCGCCAGGCCGATCGACCCGAGCAGCCCCGCGATGACCGCCGCGACCGCCAGCACCGGGCCGAGCGACCCGATGTTGTCGCCGACGGCGGCCACGACGTCGGCGTTGGAGATGACGAGCCCGAGGAAGATCACCGCCTGCGGGACGAGGATCAGGATCAGGATCGCGGTGCCGAACGCCGCTGCCTTGGCCGCGACGTAGTCGATGCGGAGCAGGGCCCGCGAGAAGTAGAGCGACAGGACGTGGTAGCGCTGGTCGCGTCCCAGCAACTCGGGCGCCTGGGCCGCCACGAACAGCATGACGATCGTCGAGATGTAGCCGTAGTAGGAGTCGTACCGGATCGGATTGAACCGCTCGGCCTCCTGGCCGGCCCCGGCCTGCGCGGCAAAGGCGCGGACGGCGATGCTGATCACGGCCGGCAGCGTGGCGAGGATCGCCAGGCCGATCGGCACGAGCTTCGCCCGCCCGCCGCGCCCGATCCCGTACGCCGAGCGCAGGCTGTAGACGAACATGGCGTAGATCGCATGACGTCGCCCCAGGCGGGGCCCGTCGTACCCCCGGTAGCCCAGGTCGAAGATGCTGCCGGTCGCCGACGACGCGGTCGTCGCAAGGGGCGTCGACGGCACGACCCGTGCCGGATCCCCGGCACTCGAGCGTGGATCCAGGCTCATGACGCGGCCACCGTCGGTTCCTCGGCGGGCTTGTCGCGGAACAGGTCCTCGAGCGACCGGCGCTCGTGCTCGAGGCGCACCAGCGGCAGACCGAGGTCGACGATCACGTCGCGCACGATGTCGTAGGCGCCTTCGGCAGGACCCTGCCCGTCGAGGCCGATCAGCACGGCCCGGCCGTCGAGCCGGGTCGGGATCCCGCGGCCGGCGAGTGCCGCCGCCAGCCGGTCGCCGCCATCCTCGACCTCGACCGCAAGCACACCGGTCTGGCCGGTGAACGAGGCGAGTGGCGCCGCGCTCAGCAGGTGACCCGCCTCGATGGCGACGAGGTAGTCGCACACCCGCTCGATCTCGCCGAGCAGGTGGGACGCCACGATCACGGCGATCCCGAACTCGGTGCCGGTGCGCCGGACGAGGGCAAGCATCTCGTCGCGCCCGCTCGGGTCGAGCCCGTTCGTGGGTTCGTCGAGGAGCAACAGCCGCGGATCGTGGACGAGCGCCTGGGCGAGCTTGACCCGCTGCTTCATGCCGGTCGAATAGCCGCCGATGGGGCGATAGCGTTCCTCGAACAAGCCGACGTGGCGCAGGACCTCGGCGGTCCGCTCCCGGGCGGCGGCCGGCGGCAGGCCGGACATCTGCGCGAGGTGGGCCACGAGCTCGGTCGCCGAGTTGTCCGGTGGGAGGGCGTCATGCTCGGGCATGTAGCCGACGAGCTCCCGGACCCGCGTCCCCTCCCGGGCGGTGTCGAGGTCCATGACGTTCGCGGTCCCGCTCGTGGGCGGAAGCAGCCCGAGCAGGATCTTGAGCAGCGTGCTCTTGCCCGCGCCGTTCGCCCCGACCAGCCCGATGATGCCGGGCTCGAGCTCAAGGGTCAGGGCGTCCAGGGCAGTGACGCCGGGAAATTGCCTGGTCAGCCGGTCGAGGGCGATGAGGGCCATGAGCTGCGGTTGGACCCCAGGGCAGCGGCGGGCTGGCGCGGGATGCAGCCGTGCTACGGGCCGCGACCGGGAGACGTGCCCGGCCCCGCGGGGACGCAGGGATGGTACCCCGTCGGCAAGGCCGAAACTAGTCCGGCCGGCTCACCCGATCGCCGAGCCGGACGTCGGTGGCGGTCGGGCCGGGCGTCTCGAGCCGGAACGTGGCCGTCTCCCCGTTGCTCGACAGCGCGTAGTTGCCGAGAAAGCCGTTGAAGCGCAAGGCCCCGCTCGCGTCGGTGACCATCCGCGTCGGCGGCAGCCAGCAGTCGCCCTTGATCAGGCCGCGCAGTGCGTCGAAGGCCGGCTTGCGGCTTCCGTCCATCCGGAGCAGGCCGGTCGGCGCGTGCAGCCACCCGCCGTCCTGGATCTCCCACCAGGTGATCGCCTCGACGGCCGGGTGCGCCAGCAGCGTCCGGTAGTGGCGGACGATCTCGTCGGCCTGGCGGGCCTCGCCGTCCGTCGTGGTCGGCCACTCGGCGACCTGGTAGTCGTTGAGATCGACGATCTCGGGCGGCATGAGCCGGCCGGACACGAGGGTGTTCTCGGTGAAGTGGATCGGCAGGCCGAACCGGCTGAAGCGCGCAAGGACGTCCTGGGTCCTGGCCTCGCCCCAGTAGCCCTGGTGCATGTGCGACTGGAGCCCCAGCGCGTCGATCCGGATGCCGGCCTCGAGACAGTCCTCGACGAGGTGCTCGTAGTCCGCGGACATGTCGAAGTCGTTGAGCAGCAAGGTGGCGCCGGGATTGGCGGCCCGTGCCGCATCGAACGTGGCCCGGACGATGCCGACCCGGCCGAGCTTGCGCGACATCCGCGAGATGCCGTTGTCGTACTTGGCGAAGACCGGCATGATCACGACTTCGTTGATCACGTCCCAGGTGTCGATGACGCCGGCGAAGTCGGTCACCTCGCGCCGGATCCGGGCCAGTTGGACGTCCACGATCTCGTCGTCGGTCAGCTCCAGCAGCCAGTCGGCGCCGACGGAATGCCAGCACAGCGGGTGACCCTTGACCTGGCAGCCGCGATCGACGAACCACTGCGCGGCCTTGCGCAGCCGTTCCGTGTCGGGGTGGCCGCGATCGGGCTCGAACCGGCCCCAGTAGAAGGGCAGCGTCGCGACGTTGTACAGCTCGAGCCAGTCGGCCGAGGTCTGCTCGGCGCGCTCAGCCGCCACGTCGCCGAGCTCATCGTTCGCCAGCTCGATCTGCCCGAAGCCGGTGCAGCCGAACCGGAACGCATGGCTGCGCTGGCCGACGGTCACCTCACGATTCGCGAGCGGCCCGTCCGGTCCGAGGACGCGCACGGTGGCGTCGGCGGTTCGGTGGCGGCGGATCAGGTCGCCGGTCGTGTCGGTCGTCATGGCGTGACGGTGGCATATGCGGCCGGCCCGGCAATCCGGCCGGCCCGGGCAATCCGGCCGGCCCGGGCAATCCGGCCGGCCCGGGCGATCCGGCGTCAGCTCGAGGAGCGCCCTCCCGAGCGCGCCAGCCGCTCGCCCGGCAGCTGGTGCGGCGTGGGGCCGGGGTGGTGGGGCCTGCCCGGCCGGCCGGCGTTGCCGCGGTCATGACCAACGACGGGACGCGTGCCGGGCGGCTGGCCGTGTCGCGGGCCCGGCGCGGGACGGCCGACGGGCTGATTCCCGATGCCCTGGCCGGGCCGGCGCGGCATCGGGCTGCCCGGCTGCCAGGGCGCTCCAGCGGGCCGCGGTCCGCGCTGTGATCGGGGCTCGGTCCCCGGCCTGGCTCCGCCACCCGGTCGGGCACCGCCGCCGGAGCGCTGTGCTGCCGGGCGCGGGGCGAACGCGTGATGCGGTCCGCCCTGCCCGCCGTGGGCAGGCCCGGGTCGCGCACCGCTTATGGGTCGGGCTCCGCTCATGGGCCGGGCTCCGCTCATCGGGCGCTGCCCGCGGCTCGCCCGGGCGCCGCCAAGCCCGCCTCGGAGGATGGGCTCGGGACGGATGCGAGGATCGGGCTCGAAGCCCTCGATCGTCTCCGACGGGATCGGATGGCCCAGTACGCGTTCGATCTCGCGAAGCAGCTTCAGCTCGTCGACGCAGACGAACGAGACGGCGTCGCCGTCCACGCCCGCGCGCCCGGTCCGCCCGATCCGATGGACGTAGTCCTCGGGGACCATCGGCAGCTCGAAGTTCACGACATGCGGCAGCGCGTCGATGTCGATGCCCCGGGCGGCCACTTCCGTCGCGACGAGCACGGTGAACCGACCGGCCTTGAAGTCGGCGAGCGCGCGGACGCGCTGCGGCTGGCTCTTGTTGCCGTGGATCGCCGTGGCGAGGATGCCGTCGTGCTCGAGCTGCGTGGCGAGCCGGTTGGCACCGTGCTTGGTGCGCGTGAACACGAGCGCCTGGTCGATCCGGCCGCTCTTGATCAGGTGGCTCAGCAACTCCCGCTTGCGCTCCCGGTCGACTGGGTGGACGACCTGCGTCACCAGGTCGGTTGCCTGGTTGCGGTGCGAGACCTGGACGGACATCGGCTGGTCCAGGAAATCGTCGGCCAGCCGCCGGATGTCGTCGGAGAAGGTCGCCGAGAACAGCAGGTTCTGGCGCCGCGGCGGCAGGACGGCGAGGATCTTGCGGATGTCCCTGATGAACCCCATGTCGAGCATGCGATCGGCCTCGTCGAGCACGAGGATCTCGACGTGCGACAGGTCGATCGTCCGCTGGCCAAGGTGGTCGAGCAGGCGGCCCGGCGTGGCGACCACGATCTCGGGTCCCGCGCGAAGGGCGCGCACCTGCGGATCGAAGCCGACGCCGCCGTAGATCGTGGTCGAGCGGATCGGACGCTGGGAGCCGTAGGTCCGGACGCTCGCCTCGACCTGGAGCGCGAGCTCGCGGGTCGGAGCCAGGATCAGCGCCCGGATCAGCGGCCGGCCCGGCACGCGCGCGGCGTGCAGGAGTTGGAGCATCGGCAGCACGAAGGCCGCGGTCTTGCCCGTGCCGGTCTGGGCACCGGCGAGCACGTCACGGCCGGCCAGGACGAGCGGGATGGCCTCGCGCTGGACGGGCGTAGGTTCGGTGTAGCCCTCGTGGGCCACGGATCTGAGAAGGTCGGGCGACAGCCCGAGAACGTCGAATGACATGGAGGAAACGCTCCTGACGGGGCCCTCCCGCAGCAGCGGGGCCCGGTCTGGGCGTGAGGTGGATCGGGGTCGGACGGTGAGAGAAACCGGGGCGCTGACCGGAGCGCCCATCGAACACGAGTGCACCGAGCATACACGACGCGGGCCGATCGGTCGCCCGCAGCGCACCGCACCGCAGCGGCGAACCCCGGCCGGCCGCCGGACGGCCTGTCAGCCCGGCGGCCTCGTCAGCCCTTGCGTTCGAGGATCGGCCGCGCGACCTCGGGCTTGTCGACGACGAAGGTGAACATGGCGCGATCGCCCCACCGACCGAGGAAGAGGTGGCCGATGATGTTGACGCCGGCATCGGCGAGGGCGCGCGACAGGCGCGCCATCCCGCCCGGACGGTCGTCCACCTCGGCCAGGATCGACTCCCCCTCGATGTAGGTGTAGCCGCCGTCGTCGAGGATGGCCTTGGCCGCCTCGTCGTCGGCCGTGGTCATGATCACGTGGCCGCTGTCTCCCATGCTGCCGCCGCCGATCGCGCGCAGGTCGACACCGCGCGCGGCGAGCGCCTCGGCGAGGGTCGCCATGGCACCCGGCTCGTTCTTCAGCTGGACGACGAACTGCTTGGCCATTCGAACCTCCGCGGTCGTGGGGCCGTGATTCTACGGGTCGCCGTGCGCTCGTGTAGGCGCCGGGCGGGCTTGCGCTCCTGGGAGCGATGCGTGACCCCGATCCGGACCGGCCTGCCTGCGGCGGGCGCCGCGGGAATGCGACCGCCCCCGGCTGGCTGTGGTCACCGAAGAGGTTGTCGACAACCGCGCCGGGCATCTCGCTCGACGCAGATCCGCACCAGCAGACTGGTACGCGGCGCGTCCCCGCCGATCGAGCCGTGGCGGCCCTGCGGCTGAGCGTGGACCTGGCTGCCGGACCCGGTTCGCCGGGCAGATCTCGTCCGTACCAGTCCGTAGCTGAGGATTTGCGTGACCGTCCGGCCGCAACGTCCTCGTCAACAACGTCCGTGTCCGTGGATCAAGGCCAGCGGCTCGCCCGGATCGCCACCGCCCGCCGGTAGGCCTCGAGATAGCGCGGCGCGGAGCCCGTCGACCAGTCGTGGTCGACGGCCATCCCGCGGTCGAGCAAGCCGTGCCAGGCGGGTCCGCCGGCTGCTCGGAACGCTGCGGCGCGCTCGCACGCCTCGAGCAGACCAGCAACCGACGCGCCCTCGAACGAGAAGCCGGTGCCGCGCCCGGGGTTCGAGGCTTCATCCAGCACCGTGTCGGCCAGTCCGCCGGTGCGGTTGACGATCGGCGGCGTGCCGTAGCGCAAGGCGATCATCTGGCCCTGCCCGCACGGCTCGAACCGCGAGGGCATCGCGAAGAAGTCTGCGCCCGCGTAGATCCGCCGGGCCATCGCCCGATCGAAGCGCTCGACCAGGGCGACGCGGTCCGGGTTCGCGGCCGCCAGGGATCGGAAGCCCGCGGCCAGGGCGTGATCGCCGCTGCCCTGGACGACGAGCCGGTTTCCACGCTCGAGGAGCGCCGGTCCGGCGTCCGACAGCAGGTCGAACCCCTTCTGCGGGTCGAGCCGGCCGATCATGCCGATCACCGCTCCCGGATCGTCCGGGTCGAATCCGACTCGCCGGAGCAGGTCCGCCCGACAGATGGCCTTGCCCGTCCGGTCCGTCCGCGTGTAGGGCGCCGCGAGATCGACGTCCGTCGCCGGGTCCCAGATTGTCGTGTCCAGGCCGTTGAGGATGCCGACGAACCGGTCGCCCCGGCTGCGCAGCAGGCCGTCGAGTCCCATGCCGAATGCGGGCGTGAGGGCCTCGGCCGCAAACCCGGGCGACACGGTGTTGACGAGCTCGGCCCGCTCGATCCCGGACGCCAGCAAGTCGATCCCGTCGGCGTCCGCGGCCACCACGCCGTCGCCGGGGGCGAGGCCGAGCTCTCCGAGCCGCGCACGCGGGGTCCAGCCGTGGTAGGCGAGGTTGTGCAGGGTCATGAGGATCGCCGCCCTCCCCACGATCGCGTCGTCGGCATACCGGGCGTCGCGGAAGATGGCGGCCGGTCCCGTGTGCCAGTCGTGCAGATGGAGCACGTCGAGCGGCTGGCCGTCCGCCCGCACCGCCTCGAGCGCCGCCCGGCAGAACAGCCCGAACCGCCAGGCGTTGTCGGCGAAGTCGCCCGCGGCGTCGCCGTAGAACCCGTCGCGGTCGAATGCCGCCGGATGATCGACGAGGCGCAGGCGATAGCCGTCGGCCGGCACGTCGACGATGGTGATCGCGCTGTGGCCGGACGGCGACCGCGGGTCGGGCACGGGCACGACCGTCGCGCGATCGATGGCGTCGGGGACGGCGACGCTGCGGTAGCGCGGCACGAAGACCTGGACCGGCGACTCGATCCCCGTGGCGGCCTTGCCGAGGGCCCGGGCAAGGGCGTCGACCACGTCGGCCAGCCCACCGGTCTTGGCCCACGGTTCGCACTCGGACGCAAGGAACGCGACCCGCAACGCCATCCCGTCATCCTACCGGGCAGGGTTGCAGCGCGTCGTGGACCGGCGTCGTGGCGCGACGGCGTGGCGCGACGGCGATTCGAGGGCAAACCCTGCCGCTAAACCGGTTCACTCCGCCGATCGGACCCGCTATGATGCGCGCGCATGGACCCCGTCCACGTCCCCTCGATCCC
This sequence comes from uncultured Chloroflexia bacterium, assembly GCA_963806175.1. Taxonomy (GTDB): domain Bacteria; phylum Chloroflexota; class Limnocylindria; order Limnocylindrales; family CSP1-4; genus SPCO01. The sequence goes on along the minus strand of CAWDXA010000011.1, from coordinate 150,797 downwards.
CGCCGCGAGCTTCCCCCTGCCCCCACGGCTGGAAGGGCTCCGCCGCCTTGCCTACAACCTGCATTGGGCATGGCACCCACACACGCGCAACCTGTGGAGCCTGATCGACCGGACCGCCTGGACGCGCTACCGGAATCCGATCCCCGTCATCAGCGGTCCGACCGAGTGGTCGCGCCTGCTCGACGACGAGAAGTTCCTGGCCGAGTACCAGGACGTCCTGGCGACCTTCGACCAGTACATGGCCAACGGCTCGGACCACTGGTTCCATCGTCGCTTCGGCACGGCGCTCACGGGGCCGATCGCCTACTTCTGCGCGGAGTACGGCTTCCACGAGTCGCTCGGCATCTACTCGGGCGGCCTCGGCGTGCTGGCCGGCGACCACATGAAGTCGGCGAGCGACATGGCCCTGCCGGCGATCGGCGTGGGGCTCCTCTATCGCAAGGGCTATTTCCGCCAGTCGATCGACGCCGACGGCCACCAGGAGCACAACTATCCCGACTACGACCTCGGCCGGCTGCCGCTCAGCCGCGTGCAGGATTCGTCGGGCGTCCCGCTGACCGTGACCGTCGAGCTGCCCGGTCGCGACCTGACGGTGGCGGTCTGGCTGGCCCAGGTGGGTCGCGTGCCGGTCCTCCTGCTCGACACCGACACGCCCACGAACGCCGACTACGACCGCCCCATCACGAACATCCTGTACGTCCGCGGCCGCGAGATGCGGCTGCACCAGGAGATCGTGCTGGGCGTGGGTGGCGTTCGCGCGTTGCGGGCGCTCGGGCTGGCCCCGGCGGTCTGGCACCTCAACGAGGGCCATTCGGCGCTCCTGCTGGCCGAGCGTGCGCGAGAGTACGTCGAGGCGGGCCAGACGCTGGACGAGGCGCTCGCCCGGGTCCGCGGCGACAGCGTCTTCACGATCCACACCCCGGTCTCGGCCGGCAACGAGCGGTTCGACGCGGACCTCGTCCGCCGCGTCGCGGGACCGCTCCTCGACAGCGCCGGCGTCCCGGTCGAGCGCGTCCTCCAGATCGGACTCGGCGTCGACGGGGACGCGAGCCAGTTCGACATGACGGCGTTCTCGCTCCGGCTGACGAGCGGCGCGAACGCGGTCAGCCACCTCCACGCCGAGACCGCCAACGCGACGTGGCAGGGCGTCATCAAGCAGCCGATCCTCGGCCTCACGAACGGCGTGCACGCGCCGAGCTGGATCGGCTCGCCGATCGTCGAGCTGCTCGAGGATCTCGGGGCGAACCTCGACGATCTCGACGCGGGCCTCGAGGCCGGCCGGTTCTGGGAGCGACTCGAACGCATCGCCGGGCGCGACCTGTGGGACGCCCATCTCCGCCAGAAGCGCGAGCTGGCGCTGTTCGCCCGGGGCCGGCTGCGCAGCCAGTTCGCCCGTCACGGCGAGGCGCCGTCGGTCCTCGCCGAGCTCGAGACGGCCCTCGATCCGGACATCCTGACGATCGGCTTCGCGCGGCGGTTCGCCACGTACAAGCGCGCCGGGCTGCTGTTCAGCGACATCGACCGTCTCGCGCGGATGATGTGGGACGAGCAGCGGCCCATCCAGATCGTGTTCGCCGGCAAGGCGCACCCCGCCGACCGACCGGGGCAGAAGGTCATCCAGGAGATCTTCCAGCGTTCACGATCCCCGCAGCTGCGGGGCCGGGTCTTCATCCTCGAGGACTACAACATGCGGGTCGGTCGGTTCCTCGTCCAGGGCGTCGACGTCTGGCTCAACAATCCGCGCCGGCCGCTCGAAGCGTCCGGGACGTCGGGCATGAAGGCCGCCCAGAACGGCGTTCCCAACGTCAGCGTGCTCGATGGCTGGTGGGACGAGGGCTACGAGGGCGACAACGGCTGGGCGATTGGCGGACGCGAGACGAACCCGGACGAGTCCGCCCAGGACTGGCAGGACGCACAGGACCTGTACCGGTTGCTCGAGGAGCAGATCATCCCGAGCTACTACGAACGCGACGCGTCGGGGATGCCGCCGCGCTGGCTCGCGGTCATGCGCCGGGCGATGGCCACCGCACTGTGGCGATTCTCGACCACCCGGATGCTCCACGAGTACACGGAGCGGCTCTACCTGCCCGCCGCCGGCGTCTCGGTCGCTCGCTCCGTATCCGCGCCGCTCGTCACCGAAGCCGGCTAGGCGGCGGTCGATGGCACGCCGCATCTCCCTCGCCCTGACGATTCACAACCACCAGCCGGTGGGCAACTTCGGGTGGGTCTTCAGCGAGGTCTACGGGCAGGCCTATCTGCCGATGCTCGAGGCGCTCGAACGCCATCCGGCGGTCCACCTGTCGCTCCACTACTCGGGCCCATTGCTGGACTGGCTCCGTGCCGAGCGGCCCGAGTTCATCGCCCGGCTGGCGACGCTGGTGGCGCGGGACCAGGTCGAGATCCTCGGCGGGGGCTACTACGAGCCGGTGCTGGCCTCGCTTCCCGAGCGTGACCGGATCGGCCAGCTTCGGCGCATGGCCGACGAGCTCGAGGTCCTGTTCGGCCGGCGACCCGGCGGCGCCTGGCTGGCGGAGCGCGTCTGGGAGCCCGACCTGCCGACCTCGCTGGTAGCCGGCGGTTACGCCTGGACGATCCTCGACGACGCCCATTTCCGCGCAGCGGCCATCCCCGAAGCGGACCTCTGGGGCCCGTACACGACCGAGGACCAGGGCCAGCGGTTGACCGTGTTCGGCACGGAGCAGGGCCTCCGCTACCGGATCCCGTTCCGGGACGTGGAAGAAGTCATCGACTACCTGCGGGTCCACGCCACCGACGACGGCACGCGGGTCGGGATGATGGGCGACGACGGCGAGAAGTTCGGCGCGTGGCCGACCACCTGGCAGCATTGCTGGGGCGACGGGCGCTGGGTGGATCGGTTCTTCGAGGCGCTCGAGGCCAACGCCGGCTGGCTCGCAACGACGACGCCGTCGGCCTGGCTGGCCGACCATCGGCCCATCGGGCGCGTCTACGTGCCGACCGGCTCGTACGCCGAGATGGGCGAATGGGCCCTCCCGGCCGACGAGAGCCGCGAGTTCTCGGCGGTCCTCCACGCGGCGCAGGCCGCCGGCCGGCCGGAGACACGCTGGCTCCGAGGCGCGTTCTGGCGGAACTTCCAGGTCAAGTACCGCGAGATCAACGACCTGCACAAGCAGATGCTCCGGACCTCGGCCAAGGTCAACGCCATGGATCCCGGACCCAACCGGCTGGCCGCGCGCGATCACCTGTACCGCGGCCAGTCGAACGACTGCTACTGGCACGGCCTGTTCGGCGGCATCTACATCAGTCACATGCGCCTCGCTACCTACGAGCACCTGATCGCGGCCGAGGACCTCGCGGACATCGCAGCCGACCAGCTCCACGTCGGCGAGATCCGGGACCTCGACATGGACGGGCAGGACGACGTCCGCCTCGCCGGTCCCGGCCAGGTCGTGACCGTCGACCTGACCGCGGGCGCCGGGATCGGCGGCTGGGACATCCGGGCGGTCCGGCATGCCCTGGCGGCGGTCATGCGCCGGCGGCCGGAGGCCTATCACGAGAGGCTGCGAGCCCGCGAGGCGGAGCTTGCGGCGGCCGTGGCGGCCACGGCCAGCCCGGCCACCAGGGCCCAGGGCGGCGACGATGGAGCCGCGCCCGCCTCCATCCACGACATCGTCCTGATCAAGGAGCGCGGCCTCTCGGACCAGCTCCACTACGACCCCTACGAGCGACGGTCCGGGCTCGTCCGGTTCCTGGCACCCGGGACGGATCCGGAGACGTGGGCGAGTGCGGGAGCCGACGAGCTCGGCGACGCGATCGACGGGCCCTTCGAGGTCGAGCGGCTCGAGCTCGACCGGCTCGTGGCGACCCGACTGGCACGTGTCAGGCAACCGCGATCCGGTGCGCCCAGCGAGGTCCAGGTGACCAAGGAGCTCCTGCTCGGCGGCGACCGTCGCCATCCGACACTGGACCTGGTGCTGACCGTCGAGAACCGGTCCGATCGAACGCTCGAGGCGCTCCTCGGGCTCGAGTGGACGCTCACGATGCTCGGTGGCGGGGGCAACCCGTCGGCGTGGTGGGAGGTCGATGGCCAGCGGACCGGGCACGACACGCACGGCGCCGCGGCGTCAGTGTCGGCCCTGGCACAGGGCAACGACTACGTCGGTGTCGCGGTGGCGACCTCGGTCTCTACGCCGGCCACGGCCTGGTGGTCGCCGGTCGAGACGATCTCCAACTCCGAGAGCGGCTTCGAGCGCGTCTACCAGGGCTCCGGGCTGCTGCTCGGCTGGCCGCTCGCGCTCTCGCCGGGTGGCACCTTCAGCGTACGCATCCACCAGGCGGTGGCCACGGCCGTGGACCGGACCGCGGACGAGGCGTCGACCGCAGTGACGCGCGTTCCCGGCAGGTGACTCGCGGCCGGCTCGTCGTCCACGGCCACTTCCACCAGCCCTCCAGGGTCGACCCGTTCAGCGGCACCATCCCGAACGACCCGTCCGCGGCCCCGGCCCGGGACTGGACGGCGAGGATCAGCGCCGAGTGCTACCGGCCCAATGCCGAGATCGGCAACCTGGCCCATATCTCGTGGGACGTCGGACCGACGCTCGCGGGCTGGCTGGAGCGCCACGACGAGCCCGCCCATCGCGGGTTCGTGGACGGTGACGTCACCGGAAACGGCCTGGCCGTGCCCTTCCATCACACGATCCTGCCCCTCGCCGCCACCCACGATCGCCTGACCGAGATCCGCTGGGGACTGCGCGACTTCGAGCTTCGCTTCGGCCGGGCGGCCCGCGGGATGTGGCTGCCTGAGACGGCCGTCGACCTGCCGACGCTGCAGCTGATGGCCGAGGCCGGCATCCGCCACACGATCCTCGCCCCGTGGCAGGTCCAGGGTGGCCTCCCCGACACGCGGCGGCCCTACCGGGTCGAGCTCCGTGGTGGGCAGCGGATCGTCGTCGCCCTGTTCGACGGACCCCTGTCGGGATCGGTCTCGTTCGATCCATCGGCGACCACCGACGCGGATCGCTTCGCGCGCGAGCGGGTGCTGCCCCGGTTCCTGGCCGATCCGCTGCCGGACCACGAGCCGCCGCTGGTCCTGATCGCGACCGACGGCGAGCTGTACGGCCACCACCAGCCATTTCGCGAGCTCTTCCTCCGCCGGCTGGTCCAGCATCGGCGCGATCGGAAGCGGGCCCGGCTTCGAGGTCGGCTCGCTGGCGGAGGCGCTGGTCGAGCCGGTGGATCGCCCGTTCCGGGCCATCCGGATCGCCGAGCGAACCTCGTGGAGCTGCCATCACGGCGTGCAGCGCTGGAGCGGCGACTGTCCGTGCGCCGGGGACGCCGCCTGGAAGGCGCCGCTGCGCGCGGCCATGGATCGCCTGGCCGCCGGGATCGACACGACCACCGAGCGTCTCGCGGAGGCACTGCCCGGAGGGCCGGACCCGTGGGCGGCGCGCGATCAACTACGTCGACGTCGTGGTCGGCGCGGAGACGCCGGCTGCGTTCACCGATCGATGGCTCGGGCAGGGCGGTCCGGCGGCGAGCGAGACGCTGCTCGGGATCATGGAGGCCCAGCGCTGGCGGCTCGCCATGTTCGCCAGCGATGCCTGGTTCTGGGACGACCCGACCCGGCCCGAGACGCGGTCGATCCTGCGGGCGGCCGGGTGGGCGGCGCGGCGAATGGATGCGCTGGCCGGATCGATGCTGGAGCGCCGGCTGCTCGCGGACCTGGCGATCGTGCGATCCCCCGCCGGTCGGGTCGATGGCGCGGAGATCTACCGGCGCGCGCTCGCCGAGGTGGGTCAGCCGGTCCAGTGAGAATCCGTCCCAGGCCCGCGGCCTGCGCGCCGCGAGCCGGAACGGAAGGGAGCTGACGAACCGAGCGCGCTAGTCGAGACCGATCGGCGACGCCGGTCGTCGGTCGTCCGTGGACCCCTCGCGGCTGTCGACACCGGCGCCGAACGCGAGGGCCGAAAACACCAGAACCGCGAGGACGAAGATCAACCCGACCATCGGGCTACCTGCCTTCGTTGCTATAGTGGACTAGGCCAAATCGGACGATTAGTTGGACTACCACGCTATGTCAAGTGACGAACGGACCCCCCACGGCGTCGGCGGACCGGGACCCAGCGGATCGCTCGACGTCGAGCGCGATTCGGACGTCCCGATCTCCACCCAGATCTTCTGGCAGATCACCTACCAGATCGATTCGGGACGGATGCTGCCCGGCGCACGGCTTGCCCCCGTCCGCGAGCTCGGGGCGGCGCTGCGCGTCAACCCGAACACGATCCGGGCGGTCTACCGGCGTCTGGCCGACGCCGGCTACGTGACCAGCCGCCACGGCGCCGGCACCCACGTCGCGGAGCGGCCGCCGCAGCGACGCGGCACGGAGGCGCTGGCCGGGATCGTGGCGGAGATGACCCGCCGGGCCGCGCATGCCGGTTTCACCGCCGACGAGCTGGCGGCGGCGACCTTCGCGGCGGCGGCCGAGCGGAAGCACCCCGGCCCGCTGGTTCGCGTCCTGTTCGCCGAGTGCACCAACGCCGACGCCGGCTACGACGCCGAGCGGCTGGTCGACGCGTTCCCGGGCCTGATCGAGGCCGAGGGCACCCTGCTCGACGACCTCCCCGACCGGCTCGAGCGATTCCACTACGACCTCGTCGCGACCACCACGTTCCACGCCGACGAGGCCCAGGTCCTGGTCGCCGGTCGCATCCCGGTCGTGGCCATGCTGGTCGGCCCGGGCTACCTCGAGCTCGTCCACGAGATCTCGGGGCTGCCCAGACGGTTCCAGGGTCGGCCTGGTGTGTGCCTCGGAGCGCGGCAGCGACAACATCCTGGAGACGCTGGCCCTGGCCGGGACCCGCGGGGTGGACATCGTGTCCGCCCTCGTCGATGCCTCCGACGACCTCCAGATCGTGGACCAGACCGCCGACCTGATCCTGCTGTCGCGCGAGGCGCTCATCGCGGGCCTCGATCGCTCCTTCTCGCGGCCGGAACGGATCCGGCCGTGGACGTACGACTTCGATCCGTCCGGGCTGGAGCTCCTGCGCCGCGCGGTCGAGCACGTCGCGACCACCCGACCCGTGGAGGCGGCGACCGCCTGAGCGGGCAGTGGCTCCGATCGCCAGGATCGGGCCGGCGCGCCGGTGCCACGCCGTACGATGGGCCGGTGAGACGGGAGTTCCATATCCGCAGGGAGCCACGCCGGCGATACGCCGTGGGTGGGTCGCTGATCGGGACGCGCGGCGACCTGGTCGTCGCCGACACGGCGGGCATCCGCCGGCTGGCCGGCCGGATGAACGCCGACCGGGCGGGCGGGGCGCCGTCGGTCCAGGCGGGCGAGATCGGGGCGCTCGGGCTCCTGCACGAGATCGGCCACCTGCTCGTCGCCCGGTACGAGGCGAACCGCCGCCCGGGGGCGATGACCGAGGCGCTGGCAACGCTCGACGCGAACCTCGGTCCGGACAGCCATCGCCTGCTGGACCGGTTCGGGCAGGAGTTCCCGGGCATCGGACCGGAACCGGAGCCGGCGGCCCACCGCCTTGAGGAGCTGATGCTCACCCGGATCGCCAACGAGAACCCGGCGCTGGGTGCGCTCAAGGAACTCGTCGACGACCGCGAGCTGGCGTCCGGCAGCCGGTATGCGGAGGCGATCGCCGGGCTCGAGACGGTGTTCGCCGACGGACCTCCGGGCGACGACCAGGGCACCTCGCTCATCGAGCTGATGCGGACGCCGGCCCGCGTGGCCCCCACGTCCCTGGCCGCTCAGCTGCGCTACATCCGCGAACACTGGGCAGCGATCCTCGGGCCCGGGCTCGACGACCTGATCCGCCGCCTGGACCTGACGATCGGGATCCTCGCCGACGAGGAGCGTGCGCTGCACCTGCGCTTCGGGGGCGGCCCGGGCGGACCGGGCAGCCCGGTCGAGACGCCGTCGTTCACCGGTGCGGCCGACGAGCCCGAGGCGTTCTCATCGGATTCGGCGTGGATGCCGCGCGTGGTCCTGATGGCCAAGAGCACGTACGTCTGGCTCGACCAGCTGTCGCGGTCGTACGGCCGTCCGATCACGACCCTGGACGCGATCCCGGACGAGGAGCTCGATGCGCTGGCTCGCTGGGGCGTCACGGGACTCTGGCTCATCGGCCTGTGGGAGCGGTCGCGGGCATCCGAACGGATCAAGCGGATGCGCGGCAACCAGGATGCCGTCGCCTCGGCCTACTCGCTCGACGACTACACGATCGCCGGCGACCTCGGCGGCGAACCGGCGTATGCCCAGCTGCGCGACCGGGCGGCGACACGCGGCATCCGGCTCGCCAGCGACATGGTCCCCAACCACATGGGCATCGATTCGCGCTGGGTCGTCGAGCATCCCGAGTGGTTCCTGTCGCTGCCCGAGCCGCCCTACCCCGCCTACACGTTCGGTGGCGCGGACCTGTCGTCTGACGAGCGGGTCGGGATCGTGCTCGAGGACCACTACTGGGACGACAGCGACGCGGCAGTCGTGTTCAAGCGGTTCGACCGCTGGAGCGGCGACGTCCGCTATGTCTACCACGGCAACGACGGGACGAGCTTCCCATGGAACGACACGGCGCAGCTCGACTTCCTCGACCCGGCCGTTCGCGAGCAGGTCATCCGGGCCATCCTCGACGTTGCCCGGCGCTTCCCGATCATCCGCTTCGACGCCGCGATGGTCCTCGCCAGGAAGCACATCCAGCGGCTGTGGTGGCCGGAACCGGGAAGCGGCGGCGGCATCCCGTCGCGCGCCGAGCACGCCATCCCCAGGGCCGAGTTCGACGCGCGCATGCCGGTCGAGTTCTGGCGCGAGGTCGTGGATCGAGTGGCGGCCGAGATCCCCGGCACGCTCCTGCTGGCCGAGGCGTTCTGGCTGCTCGAGGGCTACTTCGTCCGCACCCTGGGCATGCACCGCGTGTACAACAGCGCGTTCATGCACATGCTCCGCGACGAGAACGGGGCCGGCTACCGCAAGGTCATCCGCGAGACCATCGAGTTCGACCCCGAGATCCTCAAGCGCTACGTCAACTTCATGACCAACCCGGACGAAGAGACGGCGCTCGAGCAGTTCGGCAAGGGTGACAAGTACTTCGGCGTGGCGACCGTCCTGGCCACCCTGCCCGGGCTGCCCATGCTGGGACACGGCCAGGTCCAGGGCTTCGGCGAGAAGTACGGGATGGAGTTCCGACGAGCGACCCGGGACGAGCGCCCGGACGTCGGTCTTGTCGAGCGGCACGAGCGCGAAATCTTCCCGCTCCTGCACCGGCGCGCGTGGTTCGCCGAGGCCCATGACTTCCTGCTGTACGACCTGCTGACCGACCACGGGCACCGTCGACGAGCACGTCCTCGCCTACTCGAACGGCTCGGGTCCGCAGCGCTCGCTGGTCGTCTACCACGACCGCTTCGCCTCGACCCAGGGCTCGATCCGGGACTCGGCGGCCTACGCCGTCAAGGGGACCGACGGGTCGAAGCGCCTCGTGCGCCGATCGCTCGCGGAGGGTCTCGGCCTGCCCAACGACGCCGGGGCGTTCGTGATCTTCCGCGATGCGCGGACCGGCCTCGAATCCATCCGCTCGTGCCGCGAGCTCTGGGAGCACGGCCTGCGCCTCTCGCTCGACGCCTATGCGTCACATGTCTACTGGGAGTTCCGCGAGGTGCACGACGGCGTCGCGGGGCAATGGTCCCGGCTCGCCGAGCGACTCGGCGGCGCCGGCGTGCCGTCGCTCGACGAGGCGCTGCGCGAATTGCAGCTCGAGCCCGTGCACGGCCCGCTGCGCGAGTTGCTCGCAGGTGGCGTCGGCAGCTCGATCATCGGTGGTGCGCCGTCGGAGGCCGACCTTGCCGGGCTCGAGTCGCGAACGGCGGTGTTCCTCCGCGCCCTGGCCGACGCGACGGCAGTCAGCGGCGACGCCGGACGGCTCGCGACGGCCGTCAGGATCCGAACCGAGCGGGCCTTGCGTTCGCTGGCGGAACTGCCGGGCGGAGTCGACCGGGCGGGCCTGCTGGGCTGGCTCCTGATGGGTCGGACCGGCGAGCTGGCACCGGCTGCGGACGTGGCGGCGACGAGTCGTGCCTGGTACGACGAGCTCCGGCTGGCCGGAGCCATGGCGACCACCTTGCTGGCTGCCGGACTCGACGAAGGCGAGGCATGGAGCGGGGCCGAGCTGGTCCGCGTCCTGCTCGCCCTGCCGCGACCGTCGAGCCTGCGCGGCCCGGTCCGGACGGCCGACCTTCGACTACTCGAGCAGTGGCTGGCGCGGGACCTCGTGCGGGCGGCGATCGGCACCAACACCTGGCAGGGGGTCGAATACCTCGACCGCGACGCCTTCGAGGCGATGCTGCGCTGGGCGGCCCGGCTGGACGCGATCGACGCGGCCCGCGAGCCTGCGGATGGTGCACGTCCGGGCGAACCGGCCCGGCCCGGGTTCGAGGCGAGGTTGACTGCGGCGGCCGAGGCAGCCGGCTACCGGGTGGACCGGTTGCGTGAGGCGCTCACTCCGCCGCCCCCCGCGCGGAGACCTCGACGATCCCGGCCCGCGCGCCAGGCACGACCGCCCAACCCAACCTGACCCTCGGCGATCACGCCGTGGCGTCCGGCGGACGGTCCACCGCTCAGCCGAGGAGGATCCGCCGCAACAGCGAGGTCGGCGGCGCGCCGTGCGACAGGACGGACTCGAGATGCGCTCGGTAGACGAACCCGGGCGTTTCGCCAAGGCCGCCGACGACGGCGGGCTCGGGCACGGCGGCAGCTCCGCGCGGGTCGCCGGCGGCGACGGCCGCACGGCGCCGGACCTCGCGCTCGATCGCCCACATCTCCATCGAGCCCGCGAAGTAGGTCGACAGCTGGGTCGAGGACAGCCGGGCGCGGTCGAACTTGGCTCGCGCCTCGGCCTCCTCCTGGAAGCCACCGTCCACCATCAGCGCGACCGCCTCGTCGCCGGTCATCCCGTCGCAGTGGATCCTGGCGTCGATGATCGCGTTGGTGATCGAGCGCAGGTAGAACTTCCAGTGGGTGAGCAGGAGCGCCGGATCGTCCGCCCCGTACCCGGCGTCCATCATCACCTGGGTCACGTAGACCGCCCAGCCTTCGGCATACAGCCCGCTGCTGAAGATGGCCCGGACCAGCGACGGGCAGCGGTTGGCGTAGACGCCCTGGAGGTAGTGCCCCGGAACCGCTTCGTGGATCGTGAGCAGGCGGAGCATCCGGTCGTTGTCCTCGCGCAGGTTCGATTCGCGCTGCTCGTCGGTCCAGTCATCGGGCATCGGGGTGATGGCGAAGAACGCCTTCTGGCCCTTGTCCAGCGGGCCGGGCGAGGTCAGCATCGCGCCGCCGAAGGCACGCAGGAAGACCGGGGTCCACTGGATCTCGAGCGGTTCATCGGCCAGGCCGACGAGGTCGCGCTCGCGGCAGAACGCCTCGATCCTGGCATGTTCGGCGCGGCAGAAGTCGAGCAGGTCGCCGGCCTCCGGGTGCTCCGCGGCGACCGCGTCGAGGACGCCGCGGACGAGCGCACCGTCGTCGTCGGGCCGTGGCCGGCCGGGGCACCACCGTGGCCACAGGTCGTTGGCGAGACGGACCAGCTCGCCCCGGACGGCGACGTACTCACGCTCGGCCTCGGCCAGGATGCGCTCCGGGGTGAGCGTCGCGGAGCGCATCGTGTGCACCATCTTGGCCGCGAACAGCTCCCGTCCAAGGCGGCCCTCCCCGTCGCTCAGCGGCAGGACCGCGTCCCGAAGGTGCGCCTCGAAGCGCGCGACCGCGTCGCGGGCGACGGCGGCGGCGGCCGTCAGCCTCGGAAGCAGCGCCCCCACGCCGGGATCCTCGCGCGCGTCGGTGGCGGCGGTGATGGCCTCGTCGATCTGCTCGCCAATGCCCGCCACCTGGCGCAAGGCGACCTCGGTCTGGAACCGCCCGACCGGTCGATCCGGCAGGCCGACGAGGCGCTCGCTTCGCCGCATCGAGCACGGCCGGGATCCCCTCGAGCCGGCCGGCGATCGATGCCAGCCGATCGGCCAGCGGCGCGAACTCGCGGGCGGTCAGCGTGAACAACCCGTTGCCGACGAGGTAGACCCACTCGAGCGGGTTCCAGGCGTCCTCGCGCAGGACGGTCTCGTCGAACCGGGCGGCCTGGAGCTCGCCGACCAACAGGTCGCGATCGATCGCGTCATCGGCGCCGAGCCGGTCCATCGCCCCGAACTCGTCGAGCCAGCGATCGATGAACGCCAGCTGCTCGGCGCGGCCCGCCTCGGACAGATCCGGCCAGCGCGCGTCGTGGGCATGCTCGCCCATGGCGGTCGCGAAGGTCGGGTTGCGCCGGAACAGGTCGGCCAGGAAGACGTCGGTTCGGGCGGAGAAGTCGGACATGGCGGCCAAGTCTAGCGGCGCCGAGCCGCGGGCGACCGGCAACGACCGCGCCGCCCTATCCTGTCCATGGACGTCGGAGCAGGAGATCGACCGTGGAGCAGCGAAGGTTCGGCAGGACCGGCCGCATGGTCGGGGCGATCGGCTTCGGCGCCTGGGCGATCGGCGGCGACTGGGGCAGCGTGGACGACGACGACAGCCTTCGCGCCCTCCATGCCGCCGCCGACGCCGGCGTGACGCTGTTCGACACCGCTGACGTCTACGGCGACGGACGGAGCGAGCGGCTGCTTGGCCGGTTCCTGCGCGAGCGGCCGGGGGAATCGCTGTTCATCGCGACGAAGATGGGCCGGCGGGTGCCGTTGGACGTGGCGCTCTACACGCCCGAGGCGTTTCGCGGCTGGGTCGACCGGAGCCGCGACAACCTCGGCGTGGACCGGCTGGACCTGGTGCAGCTCCACTGCCTGCCGACGGCGATCTACTACCGCCCCGAGGTGTTCGCCGCGCTCGACGACCTGGTCGCGGACGGGGCGATCGCGAGCTACGGCGTCAGCGTGGAACGGGTCGAGGAGGCACTCAAGGCGATCGAGTTCCCGGGGGTGGCCTCGGTCCAGATCATCTTCAACATCGTCCGCCAGCGGCCGGCCGAGCAGTTCCTGGCCGAGGCCGCGCGGCGAGATGTCGGCGTGCTGGTCCGCGTCCCGCTGGCCTCGGGCCTGCTCACCGGGAAGCTGTCGCGGGAAACCGTCTTCGACCCGGCCGACCACCGGCGGTACAACCGGCACGGCGAGTCGTTCGACGTCGGCGAGACGTTCGCCGGCGTGGACTACGAGACGGGTCTGGCGCTGGTCGAGGAGCTGCGCGAGCTGGTGCCGGCCGGGGCCACGATGGCCCAGCTGGCACTCCGCTGGATCCTCATGTTCGATGCGGTGACGGCCACCATCCCCGGGGCGAAGACGCCCGAGCAGGCCCGTGCGAACGCCGCGGCGGCGGACCTCGTCCCGCTGTCGCCGGCGACGATGGCGCGGATCGCCGCGCTCTACGAGGAACGCGTCAAGCCGCTGGTCCACCAGCGCTGGTAGGGCGGGTCAGTAGCCGTACCGTCCGCCCGAACCGGATGACGGGGCGCTCGGCGCGGGGCCGGCAGCGCCGGAAGCCTTCGCGACCGAGAACCCGTTCACGCCGTCCCCGGTCACGTCGCCCGGCTTCGAATTGCCCTGCCAGCCGTAGAGCGGCCGGCCGTCGTAGGCCACCTGGGTCGTGCCGTCCGCGCGCGCCAGCGTGGTCAATGCGCCGGTGACCCCGGCGCCGGCCGTCGGCTGCCGGCCGGCCGGCACCGTGAGCGGCGGCCAGTCCGTCGCGCAACCGCCGGTGCAGGTCGACGTGCCCGCGGAATCGCCCGAGTACGTGTACAGGGTCAGGCCATTCGCGCCGGTCAGGATCGTCCCGAAGCCCGACGAGGTCGCCGACTCGACCGTGGCGGCGCCGGTGCCCGTGGCCGGGGAGGGCTGGCCGCCCGGCGCCTGGCTCGCGATCGGCGACCCGCCGGCGGCCGAGCAGGCGGCGAAGATCGTGGCGGCGATCAGGGTGAGCAGCGTGGGTCGAGGATTCATCATGGCTCTCCGGGTTCCGTCATGGCAGGTGCGTCGATTGCCCGTCCGTACGCCGCCACCGGCCGACCGGTTTCGGTGACGGCCGCTACGATGCGCGGATGCCAGAGACGTCCGGACAGTCCTGGGCCCGGCCGGTGGTCCTCGACGGATCGCGCGTGCGCCTGGAGCCCCTGCGGCGGGACCACCTGGCCGACCTGGCCCTCGTCGCCTTCGACCCGGCGGTGTGGCGGTGGACGATCGCGCGCCCGCAGGACGAGGCCGGGCTGGAGCAGTGGCTGGCCGCGGCGCTGGCCAATGCCGAGGCCGGGACGGAGCGGCCGTTCGCGACGATCGATCGCGCCACGGGACGGGCGATCGGCAGCACCCGGTTCATGTCGATCGTGCCCGAGCACCGGCGGCTCGAGATCGGCTGGACCTGGGTCGGCACCGCCCGGCAGCGGACGGGAGTCAACCGGGAGGCGAAGCTGCTCCAGCTCGCCCACGCGTTCGAGGTCCTCGGAGCGAACCGAGTGGAGTTCAAGACCCACGCCCGCAACGAGCCATCGAGGGCAGCCCTGGCGGGCATCGGCGCGACGTTCGAGGGGATCTTCCGGAGCCACATGATCATGCCCGACGGATCGCTCCGCGACTCCGCCTGGTATAGCGTGATCGCCGACGACTGGCCCGCGGTCAAAGCCGGCCTCCTGGCAAGCCTGGCGCGGTACCCTTCGGCCTGACGGTCCTCGGGGCCGGGTCTTGACCAGAGCGGAGGGATCGCCGTGCGAAGCTTCGTCGTGAACACGGTCATCACGGCCGTCGCGTTCTACGTGCTCACTCAGTTCCTGTCGCAATTCGTCTCGTACCGCGGCGAGCTGACCGGGCTGCTCGCACTGGCCGTGATCTTCGGGGTGGTCAACGGGTTGATCGGCCCGGTGGTCCGCATCCTGGCCTTCCCGCTCAGTCTCATGACCATGGGCCTGATCGGGTTCGTGATCAACGGCGGCCTCCTCCTCGCGACCGCCTACGTCGCCAATTCGACCGGGTTCGACCTGACCGTCGGGGACTTCCCGCCCGACCTGACCGCCGACACGCTCGTCGCCGCGATCGTCGGGTCGGTCGTCCTGAGCGTGGTCGGAACCGCCGTGCGGCTTGTCGTCCACGACTGACCCCGACGCGCTCCGGCGGGCGGCCCGCCGGTTCGGGACGCCGATCTACGTCACCGACCTGGCGCAGCTCGGCGCGGCAGCGGCCGAGGTCCGGACCGCGTTCCCCGATCCATGGCTCCGCCACTACTCGGTCAAGGCCAACGACGTGCCGGCGCTGATCGGCGCGGTGGCCGGGCACGGGTTCGGCGCCAACGTCGTGTCGCTGGGCGAATGGGCGGCCGCCACGCGTGCCGGGCTTCCGAACGGCGAGATCACCCTGGAGGGGATCGGCAAGGCGAAGGCGGACCTCCGGGCGGCGGCGTCGGCCGCGGGCGACGGCCGGCCGCTGCGCTGGGTGGCCGTCGAATCGCCGGAGGAGGCGGCCGCACTGGCGGCGATCGTCCGCTCGGTCGCCGGTCCCGCGGCGACCCTCGACGTGCTCTTCCGGCTCAACCCGGATGTTGCCCCCGAGACGCTGCCCGGACTGGCCGTCGGCGCCGGCGGTTCGAAGTTCGGGATGGACGAGACCGAGCTGGCGGCGGCCATCGAGGCGGGTGGTGGGTCGCACGGGCCGCTCCGGCCGCGCGGGATCCACCTGCACGTGGGATCGCAGCTCGGCGCCGTCGATGCCTGGCGCGATGCTGTCCGCCGCGCGCTCGCGGTCACGGCCCTGTGGCGTGGCTCCATCCCGACCTTCGATACGCTCGACGTCGGCGGCGGCTTTCCGGTCTTCGCGGCCGGCGCACCGGCACCCGGTCCGGGCCGTTTCGCTCGAGAGCTGCCGGCGCTCCTCGCCACCATCCCGGTCGATCGGCGGCCGGTCCGGCTCGCGATCGAGCCCGGCCGGTTCCTCGTGGCGCGCGCCGGCTGGCTGGTGGCCTCCGTGCTCCACGCACGCGACCGGGGTGGACGCCAGGTCATCCTGGATGCCGGGATGACCGAGCTGATCCGACCGGCGCTCTATGGGGCTCGCCACGCGATCATCGCGCTGACCTCGCTGGGGCGAGCGTACGGCGACCGCCCGGCCGGCGCAGCGCGCGCCGCGGAGTCGCCCGTGGCTTCCACCCGCGTCGAAGGGCCGATCTGCGAATCCACGGACTCGCTCGGCGTCCATGACCTCCCCCCGCTGCGACGCGGCGACCTGGTGGCGATCGCCGACGCCGGTGCCTACGCGGCGTCGCAGTCGTCCAGCTACAACGGCCGGGCACGACCCGCGCAGATCCTCCTCGAGATCGAGGGGACCTTTCGGGTGGGGCGGCGGCGCGGCACGGCCGGACTGGCCGGCACCCGATGAGGGCCGTCGGGAGCGAGCCGCTGAGCGAACGCGATCGCTTCCTGGCTCGCCTGGCGACCGGACCGCTGCTGGCCGACGGCGCGATGGGCACGCTGCTCTACTCGCGCGGGATCCCGCAGCGAGCCAACCTGGACGAGCTGGTCGCGACCCGTCCCGAGATCATCGGCGCGATCCACCGCGAGTACCTCGAGGCCGGCGCCGAGCTGATCGAGACCGCGACCTTCGGCGCCAACCGGGTTCGCCTGGAAGCGCACGGCCTGGCCGGCCGGGCGGCCGCACTGAACCGGCGCGGGGCACAACTCGCCCGCGAGGCCCGCGACGTCGTCGGGCGGGACGCGTGGGTCGGCGGGTCGATCGGGCCGCTCGGCGCTCCGACCCGCGAGCTGGTGCGATTGGGCGAAGCAGCCGTCCGGGCAGCCGTCCGCGAGCAGCTCGACGGGCTGCTTGAGGGCGGGGTCGACCTGTTCGTGTTCGAGACGTTCTCGCTGCTCGAGCACCTCCTCGTGGCGATCGACGAAGCGCGGCGGGCGACGAGCCTGCCGATCATCGCGCAGCTCACCTACGGCGAGGATCTGCAGCTGCCGGACGGGACGACGCCGGAGATGGCCGCGCTGGCGATCGCTGCAGCCGGAGCGGACGTGATCGGGGTCAACTGCGGCGGTGGGCCCGAGGCCTGTGTCGAAGCGCTCGAGGCGATGGCCACGATGGGCTCCGGCGGATCCGGCACCACCACCAACGCCCCGCACCGCTCGATCATGCCCAACGCCGGGCTGCCGCAGCGGATCGAGGGGCAGTTCGTCTACGCCGCCAGCCCCGACTATCTCGCCGGGATGGTGCCCCGCTTCCTGGCAGCCGGCGGAACCGTGCTTGGTGGGTGCTGCGGCACGACGCCCCAGCACATTGCGGCCATGCGCCTCGCCCTGGACGCCGTCGCGACCGAGGCAGGCCGGCCGGCCGACCTCGCGCCCGGGACGCTGCGGCCCGTCGCGACCGCCTCTGTCGAGCCGACCCTCGAGGCGCCGCCGCCCACGCGTCTTGCGCAGGCCCTGTCCGACGGCAGGTTCGTGATCTCGGTCGAGATCGATCCTCCGCGGTCGGTCCGCATCGAGCGCACGATCGAGGCGGCGCGCCTGCTCAGGGCCGCCGGCGTCGACGTCGTCAACGTCAGCGATTCGGCGATGGCTCGCGTCCGCATGGGTGCCCTTGCGGTGGCGTTCGGGATCCAGCACGACCTCGATCTCGAATGCGTGGTCCACGTGACGACCCGCGACCGGAACCTGATGGCGCTCGAGTCGGAGTTGCTCGGCGCCCACGCCCTGGGCGTTCGGAACATCCTGGCGCTGACCGGGGATCCACCACGGGTCGGCGACTACCCGGCCGGGACCGGGGTCTGGGACGTCGATTCGATCGGCCTGGTGGAGATCCTGGCCCGGCTCAATCGCGGAGAGGACGCCGCCGGCAGCCCGATCGGCCAGCCGGCCGGCTTCACGATCGCCTGTGCGCTCGACCCGACCGCCGCCGACGCGGCGACGGAGTGGGACCGGCTCGAGACCAAGCTGGCCGCCGGCGCCCACCTGATCATGACCCAGCCCCTGTACGGCGAGGCGCAGGTCGAGGGCATGCTGGCCGAGGCCGGCCGACGCTTCGGACCCGGTGGCTTCCCGGTCCCGGTCCTGCTCGGCGTGCTCCCGCTGCAGAGCGCCCGGCATGCCGAGTTCCTGCACAACGAGGTCCCCGGGATCACGATCCCCGAGGCGGCCCGGTCCGCGCTGCGCGATGCCGGCGAGCACGCGGCCGAGGTCGGCCTCGAGATGACCCTCGACCTGCTCGAACGCGTCGCCTCGCGTGTCGCGGGCACCTACGTTATGCCAAGCTTCGGACGATACGAACAAGCGGCCGAGCTCGTCCGGCGGCTTCGCGCTCGCCAGGGGTGAACCGATGATTCGTCGACGCCGTGCGCTCCTCAGCCTCGGGATCGTGGCCTGGTGCCTGGCGCTCGGCGCCGGGGCGGCGTCGGCCGCATCCCCCACGGCACCGCCGCCCGGACCGCCGTTCCCGTCACCCACTGCCGGCCGGGCGGTCTACGACTTCGCCGGCGTCCTGTCACCGAGCGCCGTCGCCGGCGCCGAGTCGACCATCGCGGCGATCGAGGCACGGACGGCCGCGGGGATCGTCGTGTACACGCAGGACAGCGGCTCGTATGACCTGACAACCGACGGAACCCGGGCGAAGGCCGCGGCGCTCATCGACCAGTGGGGCGTCGGGCGGGCGGGCTTCGACGACGGCCTGGCGATCTTCTTCGACCTCGATCCGACACTCCGGCACGGCCAGGTCCAGCTGTACGCGGGCCCGGGCTTCGAGGCGGCGTACCTTTCGAACGAGGAGCGCCAGCGCATCTTCGACAACGACATGCTCCCCTACCTTCGCTCGGCCGATTTCGACGGCGCGCTGGCCATCGCCCTGGAGAAGGTGGACGCCGCCGCCACGCCCGAGCACGCGGCCGCGCTCCAGACCTCGCGCCAGGTCAACGCCGTGGTCGGACTGGTCGGGGCGCCGATCGTGCTACTCGTGCTGTCGGGCTGGGCGTTCTTCCACTGGCGCCGCTTCGGCAAGGACCCCGTCTACCTCGACGACCCGTCGGTGCTGATGCCGGCGCCGCCGCCCGAGCTGACCGCCGCGGCCGGCGCCGTGGTGATGGACGGCGGCACGTCGCGGCGCGCGCTGACGACCGCCATGCTCGACCTCGCCAGCCGAGGACTGGTCGCCTTCCGTCAGGAACAGACCGGCCTCGTGGTCCATCACAAGAAGATCGGCATCGAGGTGGCTCCTGGCGCGTGGCGACGCCGAGGTCGAGGCCCAGCGGGCGCTGAACGCGCGGCGGCCGATCGGACCCGCCGAGGAGCTCGCTCTGCGCGACCTCCGGTCGATCGGCGGCAGCGCCGAGGGCTCGTACATCGAGCCGGACGACGTCGTGAAGTTCGGCGAGAAGGTCGCCGCGTTCGACCGCGCCCTGGAGGCCCACGTCGTCGCCCGTGGCTGGTTCGGCCAGAAGCCGAGCAAGGTCGTGACGGCCTGGGTGGCGCGCGGCGTCGTGGCCATCGTCATCGCGTCCGTCGTGCTGGTCGGCGGGCTGTCGATCCCGGCCTCGGGCCTGACCCTGATCGGCGCCGCCGGGATCGTCGGGCGGGATCGTGGTCCTGCTGTTCGCCCGGAGCATGCCCGCGGTGACCATGTCGGGCGCGATGATCCGGGCGATGCTGGCCGCCTACCGGCGGACGCTCCAGAAGACGATGGCCCAGGCGCGATCGATGCAGCAGGTCGTGAGCGAGTCCGGGCTCGCCTGGCTGGACACGCCGGACCAGGCGATCGTGTGGGGAACGGCGCTCGGGCTGCAGGGCGAGATCGAAGGCGTCCTGAGCCGCAGTCTCGAGGACGTCCAGCAGGGACGGACCAGCGGGATGGTGCCGTGGTTCCCGATCTGGTACCGGGGCTCGGGCGGCGGCGCCCTCGCCGGCGCCGGTGTCGCCGGGAGCGGCGGCGGCCTGTTCTCGAACTCGGGGGTCCCGGACTTCGGCGGGATGATGTCCTCGCTCGGGACGATCGGCAATCCGCCGGCCTCGTCGGGCGGCGGCGGGTTCTCCGGGGCGGTCGGGCGGTGGCGGAGGCGGCGCGGGAGGGTCGGGCGGTGGCGGAGGCGGCGCGGGAGGCGGGTTCTAGACCCCGAACAGCTCCCGGCAGGCGTCCAGCCCCTCGATCGCGATCGGCGGCCGTGGTTGCGACCGCCAGCGGTCGACCGTCATCCGGAACAGCTGCGTGTCGCGGGCGATCCCCTGGGGTGCGAGCATGCCTCGGCCGTTCTCCTCGTAGCCGAGCTTCCGGGAAACGCGGTTGGACGCCGTGTTGTCGAGGAACGCCGAGCTGTGGGCCTGCTTCGCTCCGAGTCCGTCGAACGCGAACGCCAGCACGGCGGACCGCATCTCGGTCCCCAGGCCACGCCCCTGGAATGCTCGCCCGAGCCATGAACCGGTGTTCACGGTCCGGAAGACGGGGAACTGCTCGGCGTGCACCGACTGGCTCCCGATCGGCGCCCCGTCGAGCTCGACCATCAGGTTCAGCTTCCACGACTCGGGCGCCCAATGGGCCCAGGTGTCCCAGTGGTGCCGCAGGAACCCGCGCTCAAAGGCCGGGCTCGGACTGATCGACCAGGCGACGCCGAACGGCATCTCGCCGTCCGGGTGGATGCCCGCCCTGGCCACGGCCATCAGCCGCAGGAGATCGGCCTCCGCCGGGAGGCGCATGACCAGCCGCTCGCTGCGGACGTGCAGTCCGAACAGCGGCCAGGCGTCGGCGAGCGCGGTCGGATGCGGGCGATCGAGGGCGTCGGCGGTCATGGGCGCCCGACGGTACACTCCGCCCATGGGTGCTGTCGAGACGATGGAAGAGTTTTTCGAGAAGCTGAACGGCGGCGATCGCGAGGCCGCGGTCGCGCTGATGGACGAGAAGACCGAGATGCGCGTGCACGTCGGCGACAGCGTCCAGACCCTTCGCGGCGTCGAGCGGGTCGGCGGCTGGTTCCTCCGTGGCGACGCCGGCCTGAAGATGATCCCCGGTGAGATCCGCGATACCGGCAATACCTACGAGGCGGACCTGCTGGTGGTCCGGCCGGGCGCGCAGAGCCAGCACATCGACGCCACGTTCCGCGTCGAGGCCGGGAAGATCACCGCCATCAACATCGCGCCCCGCTAGATCGGCATTGCCCGGCGGCCGCCGCGGCCTCCGGGACGCGACCGGCTACGAGGCCGACGGCTCCGCCGAGGCGTCGTTGATCACATCGGGCGCGGTGGTCGGGATGACGAGCTCGTCGCCGATCGCGATCTTGTCGCAGTTCTTGATCGTGTCCTTGTTGGCAGCGCACAGCTCGTCGGCCTTGAGGCCGTACCTGGCGGCGATCTTCGACATGGTGTCGCCGGCCTTGACCACGTAGACCTGCCCCGATGGGGCGGCCGACACGGATGGTTCCGGACTGCTGCTCGATTCGACGCCCTGGCTGGCGCTCGGACTCGCCGTGCTCGTCGCGACGTTCCCGCCGCCGCCGACGCCGAGCAGGGCCGGCAGGAAGAAGAGCACGACCGCGGCGATGGCGAGGGCCAGCGCCAGCACGGCCACGCGCGGCAGCGGCGGCAGGCCGACCCGGGTCCGGATCGTGGGGTAGGCCTCGTACCGGCGGGACCGTTCCCAGGCCGGCCCGATGATCGCGTCGCGCGGCGGTGCCGACCGGGTCGAACTGACCCTGGGCCGGTTGCCGGGCCGGGCCGGGGCCTGATAGCCGTGGACGGGGCGTTCGCCGGCACGCGGCCCCCCGACGAGATCCGCCAGCTCCGCGTCCGGGGGCGCGGCCGCGCTGGATGCCGCTCTCGACGCGGTGCCGGCCACGTGGACCGAGGATGGGACCAGCACGTCGGGGATCGCGGCCGGACCGCCCGATGCGAGGCGATCGGCGGCGCTGCCGGCAAGGCCCCGGCTTTCGTCGGACCGATCGGCGAGGAACTGGGGCGACCCCGTGCCCTCGACGGCGGCCCGCCCATCGGGGGACCGGCGCGACGCCGAACCGGCCGACCCGCCCGATGCCCAGGGCGGCGGCGCCGCCCAGTCCCGGGGTGGATTCCGCCGGATCGTGGATTCCTCGATGGGTGGCGGCGGCGTGCGTTGTTCGGCGGTCGATGACGAAGGGATGGCCGTCGCGCCGGATTCGCCGTCCCGGTCGCGATCCTCGTCGTCGGGGCCGAAATCCCGCGGCGGCACGGCGGCGCCGGCCCTCGCGGTGGCCGTCGGAGCCGGCGCCGGCCGCTCGCCTTCGCCGCGGGCGTGGGCCGCCTCGCGTCGTGCCCAGTCCTGGAACGTGGGGCAGACCGGGAAGGCGCTGGACAGGCAGTACGCCTCCTGGTGCGCAGCGGCGCGCGGGGCGGGCAGCGGTTCCGCGAAGCAGCGGTGGCGGTGGTCCGGGCTCGTCGAGCGCGATTCTCGATCGTCCTCGAAGGCGACGAACGGACAGGCCGGCGCGCCGTCGACGCTCGGAAGCCCTCGCTCGGTCATCGCGCCGATGATACCCGCCGGAGCGGCGGCGAACCGGCGCGGCGCGTCAACCCGCGAGGCCGCGAATACCCGGAACCCGGTCCGTTGGACCGGGTTCCACCGGGCGCCAGAGCCTGAACGGCGACTACTTCCCGGCCACCGAGGCCGCTCCGCCGCGCGCCCGGCGCCGGTTTGCCGGCAGCGCCACGCTCAAGGAGCCGGCGGCGACCAGGATGAGAACGGCCAGTTGCCCGACGTCGGAGCTGGACCCTCCGTCGACGGCCGAAGCCGTGTCGGTCGGCGGCGGGGTCGAGCCGAGCCCGCCGGCCGTCTCGACCGCCAACGCCTCGATCGTGGCCGATGCCGATCCGGACGTCGCGGTCATCACATAGACGCCGCCATGGCCGGGGCCGGCGTCGATCCTGGCCGTGAAGGCGCCCGAGGCGTCCGTCCTGAGCGCCTGCGATCCGTCGTCGGTCCCGTTGCGCTGGATGGCAAGCTGGACGTCCGAATTGGCCGGGAAGCCGGAGCCGGCAAGGTCGATCTCCTGGCCGGGGATCACGGTTGCGGCAAGCGTGGGCTCGGCTGCGGCAACGATGGACGGTGCGGCCAGCAGGCCCGCGAGGGCCAGCGCAAGGATGGGGAGACGACGGTTCATCTGGAGCGATCCTTTCGGGCGGTCTGGGCGAGACGATACGGCCCAAGTGGGGGTCATGACGGGTGCGTGTCGCCCGCGGTTCCCGGAATCGACGCACCGCCGGGCTCGTCGCCTGTTTGACAGCCCCGACCGCGGCTCGGACACTTCGGTGTCTCGACTGATGTGCCAGAGTCGAACCATCCCAAGCGCGTGACCTCCAACCCCCAAAGGAGCGTGCCATGTCCCGACTCACCCGCTGGCTGGCCCCCACGGCCACGGCTCGTGCCCACTGCGACCTGCCGTGTGGCGTCTACGACCCGGAGCAGGCCCGGATCGAAGCCGAATCGTGCTTCCGGATCATGGAGAAGTACCAGGCCAGCTCCGACGACACGTTCCGGGCCCGGGCGATCGGGATCAAGGAGGAGCGCGCCGAGCTGGTCAAGCACCACCTCGACGTCCTGTGGCACGACTACTTCAAGCCCGAGCACCTCGCGGCGGTCCCGAACCTGCACGAGCTCTTCTGGAACGCCAACAAGCAGGTCTCGAAGGTCAAGGCGTCGGTCGACCCGGCCGACGGGCAGAAGCTGCTCGACCTCATCAACGACGTCGACGCGGCCTGGAAGGCGACCGGCGGACCCGGCAAGACACGCGTCGCCGGCCGGCCCGGCTGATCGGGCGCGGCACGTCCGTCGATCCCGGCTGACGACCACCTTGTCGACACGGAAGCCCCGTCGGACGGCGGGGCTTTCCCGTTTCCGGGGCCCGTGGCGGATCGCGGTCGCCGAGGCCAGCATGCGTCCGGCGGTCGAACCCGGCGACTGGCTGCTCGTGGACCCCACGCTGACCCGCTGGCCGCGCCGAGGATCGGTCGTCGTGTTCCGCGAGCCGGATGGCGATGGCCTCGCGGTCAAGCGCGTGGCCGCCGGCCCCGGCGACCGCGTCCCGTTCGCTGAGGGCTACCTCGAGCTCGCCGAGGACGAGGCCTGGCTCCTGGGCGATGCCACCGCCGACGAGACCGCGGCGGCCGGGTTCGGCGAGCCGATCGACTCGCGCCGCTACGGCCCGGTCACGCTCGACCTGCTGGTGGGCCGCGCCTGGTTCCGCTACGCGCCGCTGCGGCGCATCGGCCGGATCACGCCTGCGCGCGCGGCGCCACCGAGTTCGTCGAGCTAGACGCCGACCCCGGCCGCAAGCATCAGCCCGGCCTTCCGGCAGTCCTCGGCGAACGCCGCCTGGGTCTCGACCGTCGGGGCCCAGCGGGTCGGGAAGCAGACGATCCGGTCGAGTCCCACCGCCGCGAACTCGCCGAGGATGTCGGTGCGCGCCTGGCCGGGATCCCGCATCTGCTCGTCTCGCACGTAGAGCGAGAAGCGAAGCGTGGCCGGGTCCCGGCCCTCGGCCTCGCACCGCGCGCGGACGGCGCCGATCCGTTCGGCGACCTCGACCGGTGAGAGGAAGACGTAGTTGAGCTCGTCGGCGTAGCGGATCGCCAGGCCGGCCGTCACCCGCTGGCCGTTGCCCCCGACGATGATCGGGATGGCCGGCTGCTGGAGGCCTTTCGGGATGTTGATCGCGCCGCGGACGTGGGCGAAGCGACCCTCGTACGAGGCCCGGCCGGGCCCGAACATCGCCCGGATCACCGCCAGGTGGTCGCCCAGCGCGGCCATGCGCTCACCCAGGGTCGGGAAGCCGTAGCCGTACGCCCGCCATTCCTCTTCCTTCCAGCCGGCCCCGATCCCGAGCTCGAACCGCCCGCCGCTGATGACATCGATCGTCGACGACAGCTTCGCCGTCAGGGCCGGGTTGCGGAACCCGGTGCACACGACCATGTGGCCGAGGCGGACGCGCTCGGTCGCCATGGCCAGCGCGGTCAGCACCGAGAAGCCCTCGAACGTGATCTCGTCGGTCGGCTCGGGCACGGTGTGGAAGTGGTCGAAGACCCACAGCGACTCGAAGCCGAGGTGCTCGGCGTTCCGTGCCAGCTCGACCGTGCGGGTCCACGCCGCCGCCGGGCTCCAGCCGTCGTATTCGCCCTTCCAGCCCTGCGGCGCCATCAGGCCAACCTGCATGCCTACCTCCCTTTGCGCCGCTCATGGTGACGCGTTCCGGGCGTCCCTGCCACGTGCGCCGTTGCGGGACGCGGGCCGGTCGCCGGCAGCCGGGGAGCGAGCCCTATCCTCGCCTCCTGCGAAGGAGCCGCCGATGCCGACCGAACCCGCATTCGATCCGACCGCCGCCCTGCCGGGTCCGCCCGATCCGTGGGCGTCCACCGGGCAGCCGAGCCACCGCGCCGGTCCGCCCTACCACATGACCGAGATGATCGACGCCGAGCCCGCGCTGGCCGGCCGGCTGCTCCGCCGCGACCCGGCGGCGACCGGGGTGTCCGCGCTGGCTGCGGCGGTCCGCGAAACGGCGGCTCGTGGCGAGCCGATCGTCGTCACCGGATGCGGGACGTCGGAGCACGGCGCGCAGGGGACCGCCGAGATCCTGCGTGCCGCCCTGCGGGCTGCCGGGTTCGGCGACGCCGTGGTCGTCGTCGACCAGGCCCTGGAGGTATCGCTCGATCCACCGGCGCGCGGCCTGGTGATCGGGATCTCGCACGAAGGCGGGACGGGTGCCACCAATGCCGCGCTGGCGGCGTCGGGTGCGGCGGGTGCCCGCACGGCGCTCGTCACGGCCAGCCGGCGGTCGCCCGGCGGGGCGATCGCCGGGATCGTCGTCGAGACCCACGAGCTTGACCGGAGCTGGTGCCACACGATCGGGTATCTCAGCCCATTGCTCGCCGCCACGCAGGTCGGAGCGGTGCTGTCGGGTCATGCCGTCGACGTCGATGCGGTCGTGGAGCTGCTCGCCGCCGGGGCCCGTGACGTCGCGGGTGCGGAGCGGATCGCCGGCACGCTCGCCGGAGCGGCGCACCTGCTGGTCATCGCGTCGGGTGCCGACCGGCCGGCCGGGCGCGAGCTGACCCTCAAGGTCGAGGAGGCGTCCTGGCTGCCGTCGGCCTACCGCGACCTGGAGACCTTCCTGCACGGGCATCTGCCGTCGACCGGCCCGGAGACCGGGCTGGTGCTGATCCTGGCCGACCGGGCGCGCCGCGCCGAACGGTTGGCGCGCGCCCGTCAGGCCCTCGCCGCCGCGCGGGCGACCGGCCTTCGCAGCGCGGCCATCCTGGCCGCCGACCTCGACGTGCTGCTCGAGCCGAGCCTGACTCCCGCCGGCCGTCTGCTGGTCGCTGAATTGCCGAGCCTGCCCGCGCCGGTCGCCGCCCTGATCGGGACCGCGACTCCGCTCCAGCTCCTCACCGAACGCCTCGCCCGTGCCCGCGGCACCAACCCCGACCCCATCCGCCGCGACGACCCCGTCTACCTCCAAGCCGCCAACGCCGCCGGCGGCTGAGCCCGGACACGCGAGGCCAACGCCGGCGGCGCGCCGGGCGATTCGGCCAGGTCCGTTGAGTTCGAAGGACCCGCCAATCGCGGGTGCGTCAGGTTGAGCTCGCCCGCAACCACAAATCGGGGTGGTGGAACGGACGATCCAAGCACCACCGTCTCGGCCATCGGCGACGGCCGAGCGTGGTCGGGGCAAGCCGGGCGGATCTGGGAGCCCGGAGGCCCCGCCTGACGGGCATTCCGCCACTTCGCACCACCCGGGTTGGTAGATGCGGCGGCCCGCGATCGACGGCGCTCGCGTCGGGCGGCCAACTGGCCGAGTTCAGACCCGCCCGGCCACCTGGCGTCTCGCGGATCGGCCGTCCCGAACGCCGGTCAGCTGCCTGAGATGAGTGCCTCTCCCATCACGTCGATCATGTCGAGATCCCAGGGGAGAAAGTCCTGGAGCATGAGTCGCTCGATGCCCACCGCCTCGTAGCGTCGTACCGCGGCGCGTGCCTCCTCGGGCGTGCCGTGGATCCAGCGGGTCGCCCGCTCCTCGAACCAGGCGACGTCCTCCGCGTCCGAGCCGAACGCCTCCCGGGCCGCCGTGACGCGGCTCGCCATCTCGGCATCCGTCCGACCGATCAGCACCGGGACCATCGCGGATCGCGTCAGGGCGCCCGGGTCGCGACCGATTGCCCGGCAGGCGGCCTCGATCTCGGCGTAGGCCTCGCGGGCGTGGTCGGGGCTCCGGGTGTTGAGGTTGAATTCGTCGGCGTACCGTGCGGCCAGCCGATACGACCGGGGCGTACCACCACCACCGACGAGGATCCGGGGCCTGGCACCGCCGATCGGGGTCCGGGGCCGGCCGGGCACGTCGACCGGCTTCGGATGGAATACCGCACCCTCGATCGAGACCTGGTGGCCGGCGTAGGACCAGCCGTCGGGCTCGCCCCATAGGCCCCGGAGGATCGCCAGCGTGTCCTCGAGCAGGTCCGCCCGCTCGCCGATCGGAGGGAACGGCAGGCCGAGCTGGCGGTGCTCGAGCTCATTCCAGCCGGCGCCGACGCCCACCTCGATCCGGCCCCCGCTCATCTCGTCGACCGTCGTCACGACCTTGGCGAAATTGCCGGGATGGCGGAACGTCATCGGCGAGACGAGCGCTCCCAGCCCGATCCGGTCGGTGTCGCGGGCAAGGCCGGCGAGCACGGCCCAGGCGTCGGTGGTATGGCGCCCGACGGGGCCCGGGAAGCTCTGGTAATGGTCGGACCGGAACAGCGTCTCGAAGCCGTTGGCCTCGGCGCGCTTCGCGATCGCGACCTGCTCGCCATAGCTCAGGCCCTGCTGGGGCTCGATCATCAGCGCAAACCGCATGTCGACTCCTGCACGCGAGGCGGACCGTTCAGCTTGACACGATGATCCGCTTCTGAGATATTATTCACGTGACACAAACTATAGACGCCCCGACCACGGCGGCGGCGGATCCCGAGGGATCGGCGAGGAACCTCGCCAACGCCATCATCGCCGATTTCCGGGCGACCATGACCCAGCTCAAATGCGCCTCGAGCGAGCGGCTCTTGCGCGAAGGGGTCAGCATGGCCCAGGTCCACATCATGTACACCGTCCAGCGGCATGGCGAGATGACCATGAGCCAGCTCGCGGACGTGCTCAACGTCTCGGACTCCAACGCGACCGGACTGGTCGACCGCATGGAGGAGCGCGGCTTCGTCGTGCGCGACCGCGTACCCGAGGATCGGCGGGTCGTCGTCGTCAGGCCGACACAGGCCGGCGAGCAACTCCTCAGCGAGCTCGACGCGCTCAGCGACGACATCTTCCGGGCGGTCCTCGGCCGGCTCGATCCGGCGCAGATGTTCGGCGTGGGTCAAGCCATCGCCGACCTGCGGGCAGCCGTCGACGAGGTCGTCGAATCCGGAGAACACCGCCATCCGGTCTCCACGACCTCTCCACGATCGCCGTCCAGTCTGCGAGGCGCAGACGCGGCCAACCACGACAAGAACAACCACCACAAGGAAGGGATTGATCACTGATGGAATTGTTCCCGGCTGAGACGAACGGGCGAACCCCGTCGCTCGCCGACGACCCGGCCCTCGGCCTCAGCCATCGAGCCAAGCTCGAGATCCTGGGCGCCGTTCTCCTCGCGCTCTTCCTGGGCGCCCTGGACCAGACCATCGTGGGTACGGCGCTGCCCCGGATCGTGACCGATCTGGGCGGCAACGAGTACTACACGTGGGTCGTCACCATCTACCTGCTGACTTCCACGATCACCGTCCCGTTCTACGGCAAGCTGTCCGACCTGTACGGCCGCAAGCCGATGATGATGTTCGGCGTCACGATCTTCCTGATCGGCTCGGCGCTGTCCGGCCTGTCGCAGAACATGGCCATGCTCATCCTCTTCCGCGGCATCCAGGGCATCGGCGCGGGAGCGCTGTTCCCGATCGCACTGGCGGTCATCGGCGACCTGTACACGCCGGCCGAACGAGGCCGCTACCAGGGCCTCTTCGGCGCGGTGTTCGGGATCTCGTTCATCATCGGACCCGCCCTCGGCGGGCTGCTGACCGACAACGTCAGCTGGCACTGGATCTTCTACGTCAACATCCCGGTCGGGCTGGTCAGCCTGTTCGTGCTGGCCCGGCTGCTGCCGACGGTCAAGCGGGCCGGCGCGACCCGCAACTTCGACCTCCTGGGGGCGGGCGTGTTCATCCTCGCGATCAGCGCGCTGTTGATCGGGCTGACGAACAAGCAGTCGGGCGACTGGCTCGACCCCGAGGTCGGCGGTCTGATCGCGGCGTCGGCGGTCCTGGGGGCGCTCTTCCTCCTCCTCGAGGCACGGGCCAAGGAGCCGATCATCCCGCTCGACATGTTCCGGAACCGGACCTACACGGCGTCGCTGCTGTCGACGTTCCTGGTCAGCTTCGGGTTCTTCGGGGCGATCATCTTCCTGCCGCGCTGGTTCCAGTTCGTGCACGGCTCGAGCGCGACCGAGTCGGGCTACCAGATCTTCCCGTTGCTGATCGGCCTGATCGGGAGCTCGATCGTCTCCGGGCTTCTCGTCTCGAGGACCGGGCGCTACAAGGCGATCATCATCACGGGCCTCGTGACGATGAGCGTCGGCATCGCCCTGATGACGCAGCTCAAGGCGGACACGGACATCGCGGTCCTGTGGTTCTGGATGTTCATCACCGGCCTCGGGATCGGCCCGACGCTGTCGGTCTACACGATCGTCGTCCAGAACGCCGTGCCGTTCAAGCAGCTCGGCGTGGCCACCAGCAACCTGACCTTCTTCCGCCAGATCGGCGGCTCGGTCGGGCTGGCGGTGACGGGCACGATCTTCGGCTCACGGCTCGTCGCGGAGCTGCCCGGGCAGCTCACCGCCGCCGGTGTTCCGCCCCAGGCGGTCAGCCAGTTCTCGAACGCCGGGACCGGCGCCCTCGACAACCTGGTCGGGGTCGGCGGCGACCTCGGGGCGCAGATCCTGAGCCTCGTCCCGCCGGCTTTCCAGGAGGCCGTCAAACCGATCATCCCGAACATCGTCAACGGCATCCACAGCGCCTTCACGATCGGCGTGACCGCCGCCTTCCAGATCGGCGTGGTCACGACGGTGCTCGCCGCCGGCACCGCGCTGTTCCTGAAGGAGATTCCGCTCCGAACGCATACCGGGGAGGCCCCGGTCCCGGTGACGTCGGGGGCATCGGAACCGGTCCGAGCCGGCTGGTCCGGGACGCCCACGGCCGACTGAACCTCGCTCCTCCTCTCGACCCAACGACCCCGGCGCCGCGCGCCGGGGTCGTTGGCATGCCGGGCGGTACGATTCGGTCATGGACCCACAACCAGCGCCGTTCCCGGCCCACCTGCAGGCTCCCGGCTCGGCGGATGCGCCGTTCGAGACGATGCTCGACGTTGCGTCGCTGCCGCCGGGTTCGATGCGCCGCGTGTCCCGCGGCGACGTCGACGTCCTGCTCGCCCACACCTCGGCCGGCATCGTGGCGACCGACGACCGTTGCCCGCACATGAGCGCGCCGCTATCGATCGGCGCGCTCGACGGCTGCGTGGTGGCCTGCCCCCTGCACGACGGCCGCTTCGACTTCGCGACCGGCGACCCGGTGCAGATGCCGACGACCGGCGGGCTCTACCCCGACGGCCGCTACCACCCGGTCTGGACCCCCGACGGCCGGGAGCCGAAGGTGGACGCCCCGGGCAAGAAGGCCGAGGCCCGGCGGCTCACCCGCATCCGCCGCTTCCGCTACTACCCCGTCCGCATCGTCGACGGCCGGATCGAGGTGGCGCTCCCGGCGGTTCCCGGGGCCTGACGACCAGGCCGGCAGGTTCAGGTGCGCGGGCCGTTCCCCCGGCGGCGGCGCGAGCGGATACGGTCGTCGATGCCCGATTCCACGGACCCGTTGTCCTTCTCCGCGCTGAAGGCCTGCACGATCCGCACGACCTCGGCCGGGTCGTCGGTGACCTGCAGGAGGTCGAGGTCGGCCTCCACGATGTTGTCGCGTGCGAGCGGGCTGTCGCGGATCCAGTCCAGCAGGCCGGCCCAGTACGCACGCCCGATGAGGACGACCGGAAAGTGGCGGACCTTGCCGGTCTGGATCAGCGTGAGCGACTCGAACAGCTCGTCGAGCGTGCCGAACCCGCCGGGCAGGATCACGAACGCGTCCGCGTACTTGACGAACATCACCTTGCGCGCGAAGAAGTAGCGGAATTCGACACCGAGGTCGACGTAGCGATTCATGCCCTGTTCGTGCGGCAGCTCGATGTTGCAGCCGACCGACAGTCCCCCACCCTCGCGGCAGCCGCGGTTGGCGGCCTCCATGGTCCCCGGGCCACCGCCGGTGATCACGGCGTAGCCGGCCTCGGCCAGCTGGCGGGCGATCGCACGGGCCAGCTCGTACTCGGGCTCCGTGCGCTTCGTCCGGGCCGAGCCGAAGATCGTGACGGCCGGCCCGACGTTGGCCATCGCGTCGAAGCCCTCGACGAACTCCGCCTGGATGCGCAGCGCCCGCCACGGGTCGGTGTCGAGGAAGGCCGGGCTGGGACGCCGCTTGAGGAGCTTCTCATCCTCGGTCGAGCGAGCGTCGCCCTGGAGCATCCGGCTCGCCTTCGGGGTGACCGTCATCCGGCCGGCACGACGCGATCCGGGTGGGGTTTGTGGCATGTGACTAGGATGCCACCCAGGAGGTACCGATGCGCACTCGCTGGATCATCGCCTCGGTCGTCGCGGCGATCGGCCTTGTCTGGATCGGCCAGGGCACGAACATCCTGCCGGGATCCGGGGGCATGTACGGCGACGGGCGCTGGGCCGTCGTCGGCACTGCCCTGCTCGTCGTCGCCGCCGCCATCGCCTGGACGGCCTTCAGGAACCGCCGCCCGGCCTGAGCCAGGCGGCCCAGGTCACCTCGTCCGGTCCGACGGTGACCGAGTTCCCGTGCCGGACGAGCGGCAGCCTGAGCAGGTTCGCGTCGGCCAGGAGGCGCGCCACGATCTCCGCGTCGTCGAGCCGCATGTGAGCGAGCCCCTTGTCGCGGTATGCCCGCCCCTCGACGTCCAGGAGCGCCCTGGCGCCGAGCTTCTGGACGAAGCGCTGGAGCTCCCCGGCTGCGATGGGCCGCTTGCGCAGGTCAGACGAATGGACGGCGACCCGTCGCTCCCGGAAGAACCGCAAGGCGGCCCGTGTCGCGGCCGAGTCCGCCCGGCCGAAGACATGGATGTCCGGCATCTTCCTGGTGGGGGTCCTCGGGAGCGGAGGTGGCATCGGTTCCGATAGCCTACGACCGGCGGCGGCCGGTCAGGGCGGGCAGGGCGGGCAGGGCGACCGGGTACCATGACCGGCACAGGAGGTGCCGACTTGACGGTCTGGTTCACGGTCAAACTCGACGATCGCCCGGGCTCGCTGGCTCGCGTCGCCTCGGCCCTCGGCGATCGCGGCGTCAACATCACCGGGATCGTCGGCGTAGCCGAGGACACCGACGGTGCGTTGATGCTCACGACCTCGGACCCGGCCGCCACCCGCGACGCGTTCGGGGGTCTCGGACTGGCCTACGAAGAGCACGACCCGGCCGGCGGGGTCGCGCCCGACTCCATGTCGGTGAGCGACCTGCGGCCCGGCGCCGCGGGACGGGGCTCGCTCGGCTGATGGTCCGACGACGGGCCGTCGAGGCGGCCGCGATCCGGTTCGACGTCGTCGATCGCCCCGAGGCGATCTCGGCGGTCATCGAGCGGGTCACCGAACTGGGCGGCCGGATCCGGGCGCTGGCCACGGTCCGCGAGACCGACGGCGATCCGCCGCTGACCGAGATCGAGATCGAGGTCGAGGGCGTCACCCAGGACGCCCTGTCGAGCGGGCTCGAGCGCCTGCCCGACGTCCGATCGATCCACCGGACCCGCGCCCTCGACCAGGTCTTCGGCAAGCGCGTGATCGTCGTCGGTGGCGGCGCCCAGGTGGCCCAGGTCGCCCTCGGCGCGGTCAGCGAGGCCGATCGGCACAACCTCCGCGGGGAGCGGATCAGCGTCGACACCATTCCGCTCGTCGGGGAGGCGCACATCGCGGCGGCCGTCCGGGCGGTGGCCGACCTGCCGCGAGCCCGGCTGCTGGTGCTGGCCGGCTCGATCATGGGCGGGGACATCAGCGTGGCCGCCGAGGAGCTGCGGGCAGTCGGCATCCCGATCATCGCCCTCAACATGGTCGGCTCGATCACCGAGCACGTCGACCTGGTCGTCTCAGACCCGGTCCAGGCCGGCACGATGGCCGTCATGGCCGTGGCCGATACGGCAACCTTCGACCTCGCCCGCCAGCGCGGCCGTCACTACTAGCGATCGCCCGTGCGAATCGCGACCTGGAACGTCAACTCGCTGAAGGCCCGCCAGGAGGCCGTCGAGCGCTGGCTGGCGCGGGCTGCCCCGGACATCCTGCTCCTCCAGGAGACGAAGCTGACCGACGGAGACGCGCCGGTCATGGCCTTCGCGATGGCCGGGTATCAGCTGATCCACCACGGCGAGGGACGCTGGAACGGGGTCGCCATCGCCGCCCGCGACGGCCTCGCGGTGAGCGATGTCGTCGCCAACTTCGGCGACGGACCGGTCCGCGATTCTGGCCCCGGCGGCTCCGGCGCCGAGGCGATCGGCGAGGACGACTTCAACCCGTTCGACGAGGCGCGGATGCTCGCCGCGACCGTCGACGGCCTGCGCGTCGTCAGCCTCTACGCGCCAAACGGGCGGATCGTCGGTTCGCCGTTCTACACCGGCAAGCTGGCCTGGTTCGAGCGGCTCGCACGCTGGATCCGGGAGCGTGGCGCCGCCGGGCCGCCGCTTGTCCTCGGCGGCGACCTCAATGTCGCCCCGACCGGCAAGGACGTGTGGGACGCGGCCGCGGTTCACGGCGGCACCCACGTCTCGGAACCGGAACGCGAGGCGTTCCGGGCACTGCTCGCGACCGGCCTCGTCGACGGCTACCGTGCCGTGCACGACGAGAGCGGGCGGTTCTCGTGGTGGGACTACCGGGCCGGCATGTTCCACAAGAACTCCGGCATGCGGATCGACCACCTGCTGGTTTCCACGTCCGTGGCGTCGCGGATCGTCGACGCCGAGATCGACCGCGATGCCCGAAAGGGGCCGCCGATCCCGTCGGA
Organism: uncultured Chloroflexia bacterium; assembly: GCA_963806175.1. Classification (GTDB taxonomy): domain Bacteria; phylum Chloroflexota; class Limnocylindria; order Limnocylindrales; family CSP1-4; genus SPCO01. The sequence goes on along the minus strand of CAWDXA010000011.1, from coordinate 116,691 downwards.
CCATGCGCCCCTGCTGGTCGACCTCGACGAACGGGGCCGTCCGGTCGACCCCGACTGGGAAGGCGCCCTCGCCCGAATCGCCGCCCGCACCAGGCCGGCGAGGGGATCGGGCCGCTGAAGCGGCGGCGAACGGCCCGCTCCGTCGCACTGGCGCGCATCCGGCCCTGACCGGCGCTCGCCACGTCCCGGAGAACGGGACGGCCCGCGTCGCGGCTCGATGGCCGCGCGTAGGCTCGGCCCTCGATGATGGCCCAGCCGGTCCCGGCGTCCCCCGAGATCCAGCTGCTCGACCTGGAGAAGCGATTCCGCGAGATCCGGGCGGTGGACGGCGTCTCGCTCGAGGTCGTCAGCGGCGAGTTCTTCTCGCTCCTCGGCCCGTCCGGCTGCGGCAAGACCACGACCCTTCGAATGATCGGCGGCTTCGAGCTGCCGACCGGCGGGCGCATCCTGCTGCGCGGACGCGACGTGACCTCGGAGCCGCCCGACAAGCGGCCGGTCAACATGGTCTTCCAGCACTACGCGCTCTTCCCGCACCTGAACGTCGGCGACAACGTCGCGTTCGGCCTGAGGCGCAAGGGCGTCGCGAAGGCGGAGACCGCGCGTCGAGTCGGCGAGGCACTCGAGCTGGTCCGGCTCGACGGCTACGAGCGGCGGCGGCCCCACCAGCTGTCGGGCGGGCAGCAGCAGCGCGTCGCCCTCGCCCGGGCACTGGTGAACCGGCCGAACGTCCTCCTGCTCGACGAGCCGCTCGGCGCGCTCGACCTGAAGCTCCGCCGCCAGCTCCAGCTCGAGCTCAAGCGGATCCAGGTGGAGGTCGGGATCACGTTCGTGTACGTGACGCACGACCAGGAAGAGGCGCTCACGATGAGCGACCGGATCGCGGTCATGCACGCCGGCAGGGTGGAGCAGCTGGGCACCCCCGAGGAGCTCTACGAGCGGCCGGCGACCCGGTTCGTCGCCGACTTCATCGGGACCACCAACCTGCTCCACGGGCAGGTCGAGGCCGGCGGCGGCGTGCGGCTCGCATCCGGCGAGCTGACCCGGGCCGCCCACGACGGGATCGCCGCGGGCACGACCGTGGAGCTCAGCATCCGGCCCGAATCCATCGAGCTGGTGGCGGCCGATGCCGTGGGGGCGATCCGGGCGAGCGTCGAGCAGGCCGCCTACATGGGCACGACCATCTCGTACCAGGTTCGCACGGCCGGCGGGCTCGGACTGACCGTGCTGGTCCCCAAGACCGGGGTCCGGCTGCCGGTGGGCAGCGAGGTCGCGGTCGCGTGGGCGCCGTCGGAGGCGCTCGTCCTCGGCCGCGGCCCGGGTGTCGCCGGCGCCCATGGTGAATCTGCGCAGCAGGAGGATGGTGCGGCATGACCGACCGACGCGACGGCTCGTCCCTCGATCTCGAACGAGCGCTGGTCCGCTACCTCGCCGAGCACCGGATCTCCCGCCGGGTCCTGCTCGAGCGGATCGGGGCCCTCGGGGCCGCCGCCGCCCTCGCCCCGGTGATCGCCGCCTGCAGCGGCAGCTCCGCGTCGTCGGCGCCCGCGGCTTCGGCCGTGCCGTCGGCGCCCGGGGCCACCCCGCCCTCCAGCGCGCCGAGCGCGAGCGCGAGCGCCGAGCCGACCGCGGCCCCGACGGCCGAGAGCGAGCTGGCGATCTTCAACTGGGCCGACTACATGGGCGAGGACGTCGTCCCATCGTTCGAGGCCAAGTACAACGTCAAGGTCACGTACGACTTCTTCGACAACTACGACACGATGTACACCAAGATCGGCCAGAACGGGGGCGGCTACGACCTCACCTTCCCGACCTCGGTCGACATCCCCGCGCTGCTCCAGCGCAACCTGATCCAGCCGCTCGACCTGTCGCTGATCCCGAACCTCGTCAACCTCGCCGCCGAGTGGGCGAACCCGGGCTACGACCCCGGCAACGCCCACTCCATCCCGTACATGTGGTGGACGACCGGGATCGCCTACGACACCGCGAAGATCAAGGACAAGCTGACGAGCTGGTCCGCGCTCTGGGATCCCAAGTACGACAAGCACATCGCCATGCTCGACGACGAGCGCGAGGCCTTCGCTGCGGCGCTCTTCCGGCTGGGCAAGAACCCGAACACGACCGACGACGCCGATCTCGACGCCGCGCTGGGCCTGCTCAAGCAGCAGAAGCCCCTGCTCCGGACCTATACGACCGACGACATCGGCGTCCTGTCGTCCGGTGACGCCTGGATCGCCCACGCCTGGGGATCCGACGTCTACCAGGTCCAATCCGAGCGCGACACGGTCGTCTTCTACATCCCCGAGGAGGGCGGCGTCCGCGGCTCCGACACGGCCGTGCTCCTGGCCAACGCCAAGCACCCGGTCGCGGCGCAGCTGTTCATGAACCACCTGCTCGACGCCCAGGTCAGCGCCTCGAACACGAACTTCATCGGCTACATGGGGCCCAATGCCGCCGCCAGGGAGTTCATCGACCCGGCCATCCTGGCCGACCCGACGGTCAACCCGGACCAGGCCGTGATCGACAAGCTCGCCGAGCTGCTCGATCTCGGCGCCGACCTCCAGAAGTACGCCAGCCGCTGGAACGAGCTCAAGGCGGGTGCGTAGCCGGCTCGGCGCCGGGCCGCTGACGCTGCCCGGGCTCGGCTGGCTGTTCCTCTTCTTCATCGTCCCGCTGGCGATCATCTTCGTCGTCAGCCTCGGCACGCGCGATCGGTTCGGCGGCGTGGTGCTCGACCACGTCTCGCTCGACAACTACCGCACGGCCCTGTCGCCGGAGTTCCTGCCGACGGTCTGGAACTCGTTCCGGTACGCGGGGTTGACGGCGATCTTCTCGATCGCCATCGGCTACCCGGTGGCGTACTGGATCAGCCGCCACGGCGGCAGGCACAAGGCGCTGCTGCTGATCCTGGTCATGCTGCCGTTCTGGACGAGTTACCTGATCCGGACCTATGCCTGGATGATCATCCTGCGCGACAACGGGGTGGTGAACTCGCTGCTCCAGGCGGTCGGGCTCACCGACGAGCCGATCATCCTGCTCAACACCGACCTGTCGGTCGTGCTCGGGATGACGTACGGGTTCCTGCCGTTCGCCATCCTGCCGCTGTACGTCTCCATCGACCGGCTCGACGACGCGCTCATCGCCGCCGCCCGCGACCTGTATGCCGGCGGCCGGAGCGCGTTCCTCCACGTGACGCTGCCGCTCACGATGCCGGGGATCATCGCCGCCGGCATGCTCACGTTCATCCCGGCCATCGGCGACTACGTGACCCCGGACCTGCTCGGCGGCGCCCAGACGACGACCATCGCCAAGATCGTCCAGGTCCAGTTCCTGTCGGCCCGCGACTGGCCGGGCGGCGCGGCCCTGGGCTTCCTGCTGATGCTCGTGACGATCGGCGGGACCATGGCCACGCTGCGCGTGCTCCGCCAGGAGGTCCTCTAGGTGCGTCGCGAGCGGAACCCCCTGCTGACCGCGTTCGCCCTCCTCGTGTACCTCTTCCTGTTCACGCCGATCGCGATCCTGATCGTCTTCTCGTTCAACGTCTCGAAGCGCAATTTCATCTGGCGCGGCTTCACCCTCGACTGGTACCCGGCCTTGTTCGCGAACCGCGACCTGCTCGACGCTCTGGGGCGCACGCTGGAGGTCGCCGCGGTGGCCGTGCTGGCCTCGACGATCCTGGGCACCCTGCTCGGCCTTGGACTGTCGCGAATGCGCTCGCGCGGCCGGGGCGCGGCCGAGACCCTGTTGCTGCTGCCGATGGTGACGCCCGAGATCATCATGGGCATCAGCCTGCTGCTCTTCTTCTCGCAACTGTTCGGCGGGCAGGGCTCGCTCGGCCAGATCACCATCGCCCACATCACGTTCTGCATCTCCTACGTTGCGGTCGTCGTCCGGGCCCGGGCGGCCGGTCTCGACCCGCAGCTGGAGGAAGCCGGTCGCGACCTCGGGGCATCGGCCTGGGGCGCGTTCCGATACGTGACGTTGCCCTTGCTCGCGCCGGCGGTCGCGGCCGGCGCGATGCTCGCGTTCGCGCTGTCGTTCGACGACCTGGTCATCACCACGTTCAACGCCGGCGTCGGGAGCAGCACGTTGCCGCTCTACATCTACTCGAAGATCCGGTTCGGGGTGACCCCGGAGATCAACGCCATCTCGGCGATCATCGTGGCCGTCACCGCGATCGCCGTCTTCCTGGCCTGGCGGTTCGGATCGCTGGGTGGCGAGCGGCAGCGGCAGGACTGACCGAGCGCCGGCGCGATCACGGCGACCGGCCCCGCAGCCGGTACCATCGCGACGTGGACGCGTCGGCAGCTCCCATCCTCGAGATCGGCGCCATCCTGCTGGCCGCGGCGGCGGGCGGCTGGCTCGCCCGCCGGCTCAGGCTGCCGGCGATCGTCGGCTACCTGCTGGTCGGCCTCGGCGTGTCGCCGTTCACGCCCGGCTACGTCGCCGACCGCGAGCAGCTCGAGCTCCTCGCCGACGTCGGCGTCGTCCTCCTCCTGTTCGAGGTCGGGATCGAGGTCGACCTCGAACGGCTCAGGCGCGACCACGGTCCGCTGCTGTGGGCCGCGCCGGCCCAGGCGCTGCTGTCGACGGCGATCGCCGGGGCGGCGTTCCTGGCAGTCGGCTTGGCGCCGCTGTCGGCGGCACTCGTCGGTCTGTGCGTCGCGCTCTCGTCGTCCGTCGTGATCGTCAACATCACGCGGAGCCGGCGGCGGACCACGAACCACGACACCGAGGTCGCGCTCCTCGGCTGGAGCGTGCTCCAGGACCTCGTCGGCGTCGCCCTCGCGGCGATCCTCCTGGCGGCGCTCGACTCCGATCGCCGATCGCTCCCCGAGGCGCTCGCGGGGTTGGCCGCGTTCGGGGTCCTGGCCGTCCTCGTCGCGCAGGCCTTGCCACTGATCCTCCGCCGGCTCAAGGACGAGCACGACCTGTTCCTCATCGCGTCGGTCGCGTCAGGGCTGACGGTCGCCGGGGTCGGGGCCGTGGCGTTCGGCGTACCGCTCGCCCTGGCGGCCTTCGTCGGCGGGCTGGCCGTCACCGAGAGCCGCGAAGCCGAGGAGGCACGCCGCCGCCTGCTGCCATTCCGCGACCTGTTCGCCGTGCTGTTCTTCGTGGCGATCGGGACGCTGATCGATCCGAGCCGGCTCGGAGACGCCGTCCCGACGGTCGGGCTGCTGGTGGGCCTGATCGCCGTGGCCAAGGTGGGCGTCGCGTGGCTGCTGGTTCGGATCGCGCGGCTCGAGGTCCGGCCGCTCCAGCTCGCCGTCGGACTCGGGCAGATCGGCGAGTTCAGCTTCGTCCTGGCGTCCGCGGCCGTGGCGGCCGGCGCGATCGACCAGGTCCTCTACGTGGCGATCATCACGTCCGTGGCGGTCAGCATCGGGGTCAGCTCGGTCGCTGTCAGGCTCGTGCCGCGGATCACCGGCGACGCGGCAGTCGAACCGCCGGGCACCGGCGCCTGACGCGCCGTGCCGCTGGTCATTGCGGGTCCTCAACCAGGCCGGGCTCAGGCCCTGGCGGAAGCCCTGGCCCTGGCCGACGCCCGCGCCTCGGCCTTGCCGTTCGAGCCGTTCGTGTCCGCCGAGCCGGGCTTGGGCGGCGGCACGTCATAGCGCTCGCGAACCGTTCGGGCCGCCGAGATCGGGTCGCCCGCATATCGGTCGGCGACCATCCGGTCGAAGGCGTGGACCGAGGCCTCCTGGTTGGAGTAGCGGCCGGCGACCCAGGAGCTCGACGTCGTCCCGCGCTGCTGGAGCTCGCAGACGTGCCAGTCCTGGCGGTTCGTCAGGTCCCAGAAGGCGACCGCGTCGGACGGGTCGAAGCCCGGCAGCGCGATCGTGTCGACGTCGAACAGCCAGTCACACACGACGCGCGTCCGGTCGGGGCCCCCGGGGACCAGCCGGTGGAGCAGCAGGTAGTCGGGATGGATCGAGATGAACGTCATCGGCCACAGGACGTAGTAGAAGATCCGCCGTTCGTCGACCGGCGTGATGCCCGGCATCGGCGGGCGGCCACCCCGGGATCCGTGCCCGCCGTCGAGGGCCATGGTCTCGGCCTCCCCGACGAGCTCCATCCAGCCACCCTGCCAGGCGCCGTGCGGCTCGAAGTCGCCGCCGAGATCGTACGGGGTCAGCTTGTTGAGCTGCGGGTGGACACCCGGACAGTGGTAGCACTCGGAGTAGTTCTCGGCGATGAACTTCCAGTTCGCGCCGACCTCGTACTCGGTCCGCTTCGCCGACCGGAGCCGTCCGAAGTCGAACCGGTCGAGGTGCTCGACCAGGTCGCCCAGCTGGTCGTGCAGCGACGGGCCGTCGGGCGACAGGTTGACGAACACGAAGCCCTGCCAGGTCTCGAGCCGGACCGACGCCAGGCTGTACGCCTCGAGGCTGAACTCGTCGAGGTCCTCGGTGTGCTTGGCCCGGACGAGCTTGCCCTCGAGATCGTAGATCCACGCGTGGTATGGGCACTGGAAGCGCACGACCTTGCCGCACGCCTCCTCCACGACGGCCGTGCCCCGATGCCGGCAGACGTTGTGGAAGGCGTGCAGCCGGCCGCCACGATCGCGGACGACGACGAGGTTCTCGCCGTCGACCTCCACGAGCAGGTACGTGCCGGGATCCGGGGCGTCCTCCTCGCGAGCCACGAGGACCCAGTCCCGGCGAAGGATCTCGCGCCGCTCCCAGTTGAAGATGGCGGCGTCGTGATAGGTCCGCTTCGGCAGAAGCGTCGCGGCGCGGTACTCACGCCGGACCGAGGCCAGCTCAGCCTCGGTGAGCACCCGGTTCGGTTCGATCACGCCGGCCTCCTTCCCGGTTCATTGCCCCCGTCCTCGTCTCCGCCGATCCGTTCGCGCCGGCGGTTGTGTCGCCGTCCACCGGTTCCCGGGCCGCCCGCGAGCACCGGCTCCGGTGCGATCGGGATCACCGGCAGCTCGGCCTGGTCGACCAGCCCGGAGCGGATGATCCGGCGCAACTCGGTGTCGATCGCGGGATCGGTCTCGAGCTGATGGTAGGCGGCGAGCCGCCGGTCGACCTCGTCGATCGCGCGCCGGTAGGCATCCTTGGCACCCTGCTTCGTCCAGGCCTCGCGGTTGTCGCGGTCCACGATCGAGCTCGGCAGGTAGAGCTCCTCCGGCCAATGGCGGGTCGTGTGCTCGGCCATGATCAGGTGCTGGTCGGCCATCAGCTGCCGGATGAGCCCGTCCACGGGCAGGTCGTCGAGGGGCTGGACCTCGCGGACGAAGCGCAACGCCTGGCCACACATCTCGTCGTCGAAGACGAGCTTCGGCAGGCTGAACACGAGCAGGAAGTCGAGCATGCCCGGTCCTGACACCGAGTTGACCCCGGCCAGGGCGGCGATCAGGGCGCTGCCGAACGTCTCGGCGCCGGCCTGCGCATCGAGGATCGGCCCGTCTGAGAGGGCCATGTACGACTGGGTGGGCAGACCAAGCGACTTCCCGACGGCGACGTACGCGGCGTCGAGCTGGAGCGCCTCGATTGCCGACATCGGGGAACTGGCGATCTTCATGTGGAAGGTCGCCGGCGCGCCGCCGAACAGGACCGGACTGCCCGGCCGGATGACCTGGGCCATGGTGATCCCGGCCAGCACGTCGACCGTGTGGAAGACCGTGGCCCCGACCGTCGTGACGGGCGCGATGAGGCCCATCAGGGTGACCGGCACGATCTCGACCGCCACGCCCGCCTCGACGCAGTCGATCAGGTTCTGGCAGGAGTCCTCGCTGTAGCGGAAGTTGCCGGTCGCGGTGATCGTGAAGATCGACATCGGCCGGGCGATCAGGTCGGCCCGGTCGCGCCGGAAGAGCTGCATCATCTCGACCATCCGCGGCACGCCGTGCTCGGTGAACGCCCCGGACACGACGGGCTTGTTCGAGTTGGTCAGGGTCATGTAGAGGCGCCACGCGTCCGACACCTGGGCCTCGATGTCGTCGTTGGTCGAGAAGGCCGTGGCCAGGTACGGAATATTGGCCAGGCCGTCGGCGAGGCGGACGTACTCGACGAAATCAGTCGAGTTGGCGAGACGTGTCTCGCCGGTCCGGTGGTCGAGCACCTTGAGCCCGGAGGAGCCCGGGACGAAGTGGACGCGGTCGCCGCCGAGGTCGGCGTGCGCTTCGCCGGCGCGGTCGTACAGGACGAACGAGCCCGGAGCGTCGGCGATCGCCTGCTCCACGACGGCACGCGGGAAGAGCACGCGCTGGCCCGAGTGATCGAGCGGCAATCCGTGCTCGAGGAGGCGCCGGCGCATCTCGGCTCCACGGATCTCCATGCCGACCTCGGCGAGGACCCGTTTCGCCTCATCGACGATGCGGGCGGTGAGCTCCTCGCTCAGGATCTGCAGGCTGGGACGCAATCCAATCTCCTCGGGCCGACCGTCGCTCGATGGTCCGCCATGGGCTTCCCAATGCCTTCCGCGTTGCGCCTGATGCGCCCCGGCGTTCCGGCGGGCGGAATGGACCGGGTCCGGCGCATGAGCCTCGGACTGGAGCGGTCAGTCCAGGGTCACGCGCTCGTGCCAGTGCGGGACGTGCGTGGCGAACCCCATGTCGCGGACCTTCGGCTCCATCGCGATCTGGGCCTCGGGATCCCCGTGCACGAGAAACACCCGGCGTGGGTAGCCCGGGTCACCCGGCCGCTTGCCGGCGATGAAGTGGCCGAGCCAGTCGAGCAACTCGCCTTCGTCGGCGTGGGCAGAGAAGCCGCTGATCGAACGAACCTGGCAGCGGACGCGACGGACCTGGCCGTCCAGCTTGACCTCGCGGGCGCCGGCCTGCAGGTGGGCACCGAGCGTCCCTTCGCCCTGGTACCCGACGAACAGGATCGTTGCCTTGGGGTCATCGATCAGGTTGCGCAGGTGGCCGACCACCCGGCCGCCGGTCAGCATGCCGTTGGAGGCCACGATCATGTACGGGCGTGGCGCCCTGGCGATGGCGTCCGACTGCTTGACGTCGTTGACGACGATCTGCTTCGGGTAGTCGAGCGGGCTGGCACCCTCACGAAGGAGCCTCGCCGTCTCTTCGTCGTAGTCCTCGGGATGGTGCCGGTAGATGTCGGAGGCCTTCGAGGCCATCGGCGAGTCGAGGTACAGGGGCAACAGCGGGATCTCGCCGCGTTCGATCAGGCGGTCGAGCTCCCAGACGACCTCCTGGGTCCGCCCGATCGCGAACGACGGGACGAGCAGCACGCCGCCGGCGTCCGCCACCATCCGGATCGTCTCGGCCAGCACCCGGAGCGCCTCGGCCTCGGGCTCGTGCTCCCGCCCGCCGTAGGTCGACTCGACGAGCACGTAGTCGGCGCCGGTCATCGGCGTCGGGTCGCGAAGAATCGGCGTCCCGGGGCGTCCCAGGTCGCCGGAGAAGACGATGACCCGTTCCGCTCCCGCATCGTCCTCGCGGATCCGCAGCCGGATGATCGCGGAACCGAGGATGTGGCCGGCGTCCACGTAGGTCGCCAGGATCCCGGGTGCGACCTCGATCTCGTCGCCGTACGGGACCGGGCGAAAGTGGCTCAGCGTGCCCTCGGCATCGTGGGCGGTGTAGAGCGGCGCGTCGAGATCGATCGCGAGGTGCGGCGGCTGCGCGCGCAGGTCGGCTTCGGGATCGCGCGGCCAGGTCGGCGGCGCGACGGGCTCGACGGTCGTGGGGACGTGCTCGGCGACGCCCGCGCCGGGCTCCCCGGGGCCGTCCTCGGATTCGGCGACCGCGAGCGCCGCCTCGTAGACGGCCTCCTCCTTGCGGTCATCCTCGGCGACGCGCTCGGGATGCCGCTTCTCCCAGCGGGCCTCGCGCTTGGCGAACTCCTCGTGGAGCTTCCCGGAATCGAGGAGCACGAGCGTGGCCAGCTCGATCGTCCCCGCCGTGGCAAAGACCTGACCGCGGTAGCCCTCCTTGACCAGGAGGGGCAGCAGGCCACAGTGGTCGAGATGCGCGTGCGTGAGCAGGACCGCGTCCAGCTCACCCGGATCGAAGGCGAACGGGATCCGGTTGCGGATGGACTCGTTCGGGCTGCCCTGGAACATGCCGCAGTCGATGAGCACGCGGGCCCGGGCGGTCTCGAGCAGGTACTGCGAGCCGGTGACGGTCGTCGCCCCGCCGAGGAAGTGGATCTGCATCTGCCCGCTCAGACCGGGATGACCACGAGGGCGTCGATGGCGACGGCGAGGAAGAGCAGGGTGAGGTAGCTGATCGAGTACTTGTATAGCCGGATCGCGCCCGCGGTCGAGGCCTCCTCGGACGAGCCACGCCGCCAGAGGCCGTACGCCTGCCACAGGAAGACTGCGCCGAGAACGACCGCCGCGCCCAGGTAGATCGCGCCCATCCGGGCGACCGCCCAGAGCACCAGCGAGATCGCGACCATCAGGACCGTGTACAGGGCGATCTGCCGGGTCGTCTCGGGGATCCCCTTGACGACCGGGAGCATCGGCACACCGGCGGCCGCGTAGTCCTTGCGGATCCGCAGCGACAGCGCCCAGAAGTGCGGCGGGGTCCAGTAGAAGACGAGCGCGAAGAGCAGGAGGGCCGGCACCCCGACGCCGCCGGTGACGGCCGCCCAGCCGATGACCGGCGGCAGCGCACCGGCGGCTCCACCGATCACGATGTTCTGGGTGGTCGTTCGCTTGAGCATCACCGTGTAGACGACCACGTAGAAGCCGATGGCGAGCAAGGTCAGGAACGCCGCCACGAGGTTCACGAACCAGGCCATCAAGGCGATCGAGATCGCGCCCAGGATGAGGCCGAAGACGACCGCCCGCTCGGGCTCGACCTGGTGGGCCGGCAGCGGACGGCGGCGGGTCCGGGTCATCAGCAGGTCGATGTCGCGATCGAGATAGCAGTTGATGGCGTTGGCGCTGCCCGCGGCCAACGTGCCGCCGAGCATGGTCCAGAAGACGATCGCCCCCCAGGTGGCCCAATCGACGGCACCCCGCAGGCCGCCGACGCCGGGCAGGTCGCGCGTCGCCAGGACCATCGCGGGCACGGTGGTGACGAGCAGGAGCTCGATGATCCGCGGCTTGGTCAGGCCGATGTAGGCGCGGACCGTGTCGCCGGCGGACCGTGGCTGCGAAGCGGCGTCCGCTCCGGATTCGGGTCCGGCCATGACGCCGGTCGCGGACCGGGCGACGTAGTAGCTGGTCACGGTCAGCCCGGCCATCGTCGCCCAGATCACCGCCCCGAGCGCGAGGTGCAGGGTCTGCGTCCATTCGGCCATCCGGGTCAGGACCTGGGCGCCGCCGATCAGGACCTGGACCCCGAACAGCGCGGCCGCGCCCACCGACAGCCGGACGAGCGTCCGGCGATCGCGCTGGGTCCGCCAGGCCGCGACCGCGACGCCCACGACGATCAGCCCGACGACGCCGGCGACCCAGCGGTGCAGGACGTGGGCGCCGGTCACGTCGGTCACCGGCGGGACGAGCGTCCCGCCCATCAGCGGCCAGTCCGGGAAGACCAGCGCCGAGTCGGTGGCGGTCACCTGCGAACCGAACAGCAGGAGGGCGAAGGTCGCGGCCGCAGCGAACGCGGCCAGCAGGGTGAACCGCTGGCTGGTGCCGCGTCGCGGCAGGTGGGCCGGGTAGCCGGCGCGGACGGTGAGGAAGACCAGCAGTCCGACCAGGGCCATCGCGCTGGCCAGGTGCGCCGTGACCGACTCACCGCTATTCCCGAGTCGAACGGTCTCGCGCCCGAGCCAGGCCTGGAAGCCGACCAGCACGACCGCCCCGAGGGTCGGCCAGACGATCGACGCTCGTGACCGATGGTCGCGCAGCGCGAGCACCGCCAGGGCGAGGATCTCGAAGCCGATGACCGCCGCGATCGTCCGGTGGATCCATTCGATCCAGGCCTTGGAGTCGCCGGCCGGCGGGAGGATCTGGCCGTAGCAGAACGGCCAATCGGGGCACCCCAGACCGGATTCGGTCGCGCGCACGATCACGCCGATCGTGACCAACCCGAGGGCGGTCGCGAGACACAGCGCGGCAAGCTTCTGGAAGCGGTTCACGAGGCGCCATTCTATGCGTGGGACGGCTCGACCGCCGCGCGTCGCGCAATGGGCTCGCCGGACGGATCGCGGCGCTCGGCGCTACGCTGTCGTCATGCCACGACCCCGACTCCTGGTCGCTCTGTGCGCCGTCCTCCTGGTCGCCGGATGCTCGCCGGCCGCGTCCTCCTCCGCGATCGCCCCATCGAGCGGCGCGGCAGGCCCATCGGGCGGCTCCAAGGCGTCCGTGCTGCCCGTCATCATCTCCTCCGAGCTCTCGACCGGATCCAACCGGTTCCTCTTCTCGTTCGTCGACGCGACGAGCAACTCGCCGGTCGGCGCACCGGACCGGACGGCGAGCGTCGCGTTCACGGGACCCGCCGGCCAGGCCGTCGCGTCGGTCGGCGGCACGTTCATCTGGGCGATCGAGAACGTCAGCGGCATCTATGTCTCCGCCGTCGACTTTCCGGCATCGGGCGACTGGGTCGCCCATTTCACGACCGCCGCTGCGGGCAAGGCTAGTGAGCAGATCGACTTCCAATTCCAGGTCCTCGACAAGAAGCACGTCATCGTGCCGGGCGACAAGGCGCCGTCGGTCGATACCCCGACGCTCACGTCGGTCGGCGGCGATGTCTCGAAGATCTCGACGGACCCGAAGCCGGACAAGGCGTTCTACGAGACCTCCGTCGCCGCCGCCCTGGCCGCCCACAAGCCATTCGTCCTCGTCTTCGCCACGCCGAAGTTCTGCCAGACGCAGACCTGCGGGCCGACCCTCGACAAGGTCAAGCCCATCGCCGCCGCACATCCGGACGTGACGTTCATCAACGTCGAGCCATACCAGCTCAAGGACGACCAGGGCCAGCTCCAGCCGGTCCTCGACGCCAACGGGCAACTCCAGACGGTGCCGGCGACCGACGCCTACGGGCTGCTCTCGGAGCCCTACGTCTTCGTCGTCGGCGGCGACGGGATCGTCAAGGCCGCATTCGAGCTGATCTTCACGCCCGCCGAGATCGAGCAGGCGCTCGCCGGCCTCACGTAGGCGAGGGTCCGCCGGGCGGGGGCGCGGTCGTGCCGCCCGGCGCGGTCGTGCCGCCCGGCGCGGTCGTGCCGCCCGGCGCCGCCGGGGCGCCCGGCGCATCGTCCAGGCGGATCGCGACGAGCTCGCCATTCTCCTGGCGGTACGTCACGACGACCTTGACGCCCGTGGCCGCGTGCTCGAGCAGATGACCCGGAGGAAACTGGGCGCCGTTCTCGAGGACGCCGATCCGGAAGGCCATCGTCCGGCCGTCGGCGGTCCGGATCGAGAACCCGCGAACGTCCGTGAGGCCGGACGAATCGACGGACACGACGAGCCCGGTCTCCGTGCTGGACGCCTGCCCGAGCGTCGACATGACCACGACCACCAGCGCGACGACGGCGATGACCAGGCCAGCCCCGACGCCGATCCGTCGGGCGTTCACACGCCGGTGCCGCTGCTGCCCGGCGTGTGCAGCGGCGTCCCGTCCGCGCAGCGCGGGCAGGTGGCGGCACCGGCCTCGTAGGTCGGCAGCTCGAGCTGCCAGAGCGCGCGCAACGGGTACGTCCGCCCGGTCGCCGGCGAGGTCAGTGCGGCCTTCCCGCCGCTCCGGTCGACCAGGACGACGCACTCGACGATCTCGCCGCCCATCGCCTCCACGGCCGGCAGCATCGCGAGCAGCGAGCCGCCGGTCGTCAGGATGTCGTCGACGAGGAGCACGCGCTCGCCGCGCTCGATCTGGAAGCCGCGCCGGAACTCGCGCCGGGTGGTCGCGTCGGCGTCCCTGACCTCCTCGGCGAAGATCGCCCTGACGCCCAGCTGGCGTCCGGTCTCGAAGGCCAGGATCACGCCGCCGGTCGTGGGCCCCGCGACCAGGTCGACCAGGGGCGTGCCGTCGTGGTCGCGCCCGTGCTGGGCGACGAACCCGCACAGCTCGCTCGTGGCCGCGGGATCCTGGAGCACCTGGAACTTCTCGACGTACGCGTCGCCGTGCCGGCCGCTCTTGAGCTGGAAATGGCCTTCACGGAACGCACCCGAGCTCCGGAACAGCGCCTCGGTCCGGGCGGCGATGGCGATGCGCGCGGCAGCTTCGAGGGCGGGGCGAACGGTGGTCACCGGCGAAGTCTACGCGGGCGCGACGCACCACTGCGGTCCGGTCGGTGCACCGCCAACCGCCCAATGGGGCACGCCGCCGCGTCCTCCGTCCGGAGTCCAGTGGCCGCTACGGCCGGTATTCGACGCCCTTCGCCGACGGACGGCCCTTCGCGGCCGGGAGCGCGGTCCCGATCAGGTCGCGGTAGGAGGTCATGCCCCGCCTGGCACAGGTTGCCGCGAGCTCCTCGGCGAGCCGGATGGGCAGCGTCGGGTCCGCGAAGATCGCGGTGCCCACCTGGACGGCCACGGCGCCGACGGCCAGGAAGTCCAGGACGTCGTCGAGGTCGGTGACGCCCCCGATCGCGACGACCGGGATCCTCACCGCCTGGACCGCCTCGTACACGACCCGCAACGCGACGGGCTTGACGGCCGGACCGCTGAGCCCGCCGTAGACGTTGCCGAGGAGCGGCCGGTCGCGCCGCGGCGACAGCGCGATCCCGGACAACGTGTTGATCGCGGTCAGGGCGTCCGCCCCGGCATCCGCGATGGCCCGGGCGATCGGCCGGATGTCGGCTACGTTGGGGGAGAGCTTGACCAGCAGCGGCAGGTCGGTGGCGCGGCGGACGGCGGCCGTCACCTCCCCGGCGGCACCGGCGTCGATGGCGAACTGGAGTCCGCCGGCACCCACGTTCGGACAGCTGATGTTGAGCTCGATGCCGGCGACGCCGGGAACGCCGTCCAGGCGGCGCACGACCTCGACATAGTCGTGAACCGACTCGCCGGCGACGTTCACGATGACCGGCGTGCGCCACGTCGCCCACGTCCGCGCGTACTTCTCGATCACCGCGTCGACGCCCGGGTTCTGGAGCCCGATCGAGTTGAGCATCCCGCCGGGTGTCTCGGTCACGCGTGGCGGCGGGTTGCCGATGCGTGGCTTGAGCGTGGTCCCCTTGCAGCAGATGCCGCCCAGCCGGTCGACGTCCACGACGTCGCCGTATTCGATCCCGTAGCCGAACGTCCCGGACGCGACGAGGATCGGGTTGGGCAGGACCAGGCCGCGGCCCAGGTCCACGCGCAGGTCGACCTGGCCCGGGGCGATCTCGATTGGGGGCGGGGCGTCTCGCTCAGCCGACCGGCGGGCGGACGCACGGCGGGTCGTCGGGATCGGCGCGGTCGGCCGGACGCCGTCCGCACGCGATCGTTCGGACGCCGCGGAGCCACGTTTCGGGTTGGATGGGCGACCCGTGGCGGTCATCGCCCGGCGCTTCGGCTTCACGGTTGCCGTGCCCCGCTCACCAGCCGCCCTCCCAGGCGATCTCGTCGTAGGCGAAGACCGGACCCTCGCGGCAGACCCGTTGGGGCGTCCCCGAGGTCGTCATCACGACGCAACCCAGGCACGCGCCCACGGCGCAGCCCATGTGCTGCTCCATCGACACCTGCAGGAAGGCCTTCCGGCGGGCGGCGGGCGACCCGGGTGCGATCGTCCTTCCGGCACCGCGCTTCCGTCCCAGCTTGGCCACGCCGAGCCGATCCCGGCGGCCGGCGACCAGCCCCGCCAGCGTCGCGAGCATTGGGGTCGGGCCGCAGGCAAACGCCTGGTCGGCCCAGGCCTCGTACTCGGTGACCAGCTCGGTGACGAATCCGTGGTGACCGAGGCTGCCGTCGTCGGTTGCCACGACGTACTCGACCTCGTCCGGCAGCAGGCTCGACGGATAGACGTCGCGCGCGGACGCGGCCCCGAACAGCAGCGTGACCTGCCGACCGGCGCGAATCGCCTCGTCCGCCAGCATCCGGACGCCGGCGATCCCGAGGCCGCCGGCGATCAGCAGCAGGTGCTGGCTTCGCGAGTCGACCTCGAACGGCCGGCCGAGCGGCCCGAGCAGGTCGATGGCATCGCCGGGACGGAGACGCGTGAACCACTCCGTGCCCCGCCCGACCACGCGGAAATGGAGGGTCACGATCCCCGTGGCGGGGTCGGCGGTATTGAGCGAGAACGGCCGGCGCAGGACCAGCCCCGAGAAATCGCCGGCCCGGACGTGGACGAACTGGCCGGCACGGGACCCGACCGCGAGGTCAGGGGCGTGGTACGACTGGAGCCACTGGCCGGGCAGAATCTCGCGGCTGTCGACCAGCTCCGCCGACGCCAGCCGCATCGTCACGCGCTGGGTTCGTCCTCGGCCGTCGTGTCCTCGGCCGTCGTGTCCTCGGCGGCCACGTCGCCGGCATCCCCCGACGACGTCTCGGCGTCCGATCCGGCGGCGGCATCCGCTCCGGCACGCTCGGCATCGGGCGCCACGGCCGGGAACGCCTCGGCGAGCGCATCGGCGAGATCGCCGAACACGTCGGTCGGGTCGTAGAACTCGACCAGCTCCTCGGCCCCGTCCAGCGTCCGCCAGGTCTCGCCCGAATCCTCCGGGATCACCTCGGCCCGGAAGGTCCCGCCGGCCGTCAGGGTCAGCCGCTCATCGTCATCGTCGACGATGATCAGGTCACCGATCATCGAGATCAGCCCGGCCGAGGCCGATTCGAAGTCCTCGAGCAGGCGCGCCTCGTTGCGCTGGCTCCGCTCCTGGTACTCGAGCGCCAGGTCGTATAGCCGCCGCGCCGCCGACTCGTCGTCGTCCTCGCTCAGCGAGATCGGCTGGCCGGCGGCCCACGAGTCGGCCGCGGCGGCGTACGGGTCCTCACCGAAGGTGATCGTCTCCTCCGGCGCGATCCCCGCGCTCTCCAGGAGCTCGTCCTCGGCGGTCGGCTCGTGCGGCAGGCCGGCCGCCTCGCGGGCGGCTTCGGTGAAGGCGGCGTAGATGTCGGCCGGGTTGTAGAGCTCGACGAGCTCGGAGGCAGACTCGACGACCTCGGTCTCGCTGACCCACTCCCCGGTGTCGTCGTCGAGGTACCGGCTTCGACTTCGGAACGTCAGGTCAGGGGCGACGGACAGGTAGTCCGGCTCGTCGTCGATCAGCGTCAGGCCGCCGATGGCCGCAATCCGGGCGCGGTGATGATCGAGGAAGTGGTGCAGCTGCTCTGCAGACTGTCGGATGAAGTCGGCTCGTTCGAGGTCGGCATCCGCCGCAAGCTCCCCGAGCAGATCGTTATGGCTATCCATGGGGTCGCCTCCGTGCTGTCGGGAAGTCTACGGGTGGTAGACGAGATCCGGACCCATCCGCTCTCGCAGAAACATCGAGTGATGTCGCTCGAAGATCCATTCCCCGGCCCGGTGACCGAGGACCCTCGTGGCCTCGTCCGCCTCCAGCCGGTCGAGCGTGGCGTAGTCGGGGAGATCCAGCAGGATCACGTTGTCGAAATCCCAGCCGTGGGCGACGTTGAACCAGCCGATGAACCGGATTCCGAAGCGCTCCTCGTACTCCTTCACCTGCTTCGGGAAGATCGTGCGCATGAAGAACTTGAAGAACGGATCGCGGCCGCGGCGAACACTGAAGTAGGTCGCGAGCACGGGCACGGTTCGCTGGTCCTCCCTGGTGGTCGGGTGCCACAGGGCAGCCCGCGCCTATTGTTGCACGGGCCCTCCCGGCTCGACCGGTGGCGCCGCCGCCGAATCCTCGATCTCGCCGACCGTCGGCGTCTCGCTCGCCAGCGGCCGCCGGCGCCCGCGCCGGTCGGCGGCGACGAGGCGGAGCAGGAAGATGATCGTCTGGCCGGTGACGAGCAGGAGGATCATCACCGCGATCAACAGGGCGGCGCTCACCGTCGGCGACCAGTTCCAGGTGACGCTGAGCGGCGTCAGGATGACGAACACGGCCAGGATCACCAGCTGGAAGCGGAAGCAGCCGAGTCCGGGGCCGCGCTCCGGCTGGAGCTCCTCGCCACGGTACTGGACCGGCCCCGTCGCCCGGGGTCGGCGCGGCGGCGTCGGGTCGGCGTCCGGGTCGAAGGGAGCCGAAGCGGGGTTCGGCGGCAGTGGGGTCGTCGGCGTCGAGTCGAGGTCTTCGCGGGGCGGTTCGGTCACGAGTCGCAACGATACGCGGGTCGGGCACGGTCTGTGGGCGCACCGGCTTCGGGTGGCGGCCGAGCGCAGACGCGGCGAACAGGTCAGGCCGGGCGCGGGTCGATCGCCAGCCCCTCGACGATCTCGACGCGCGGGAGCGCCCGCAGGATATCCGGCGTGGAGATGACCTTCCACGACCGGGAACCGCCGCCCAGGATGATCCGCTCCCGGGCCATGACCCGCGAATCCACCCAGACCGGAAGGCCCGGCGGCAGGCCGAAGACCGTCACGCCGCCGATCTGCATCCCGGTCAGCCGCGCCGTCTCCTCTGCCGGCGCGAACGACGCCTTGCGCGTGCCGAGCCGGTCGCGAACGGCGCGGTTCACGTCGAGGCGATACGGCGCCAGGGTCACGCACGCCGCGAACCGCGGCGGGTCTGCCTTTCCGATCACCACGATCGTGTTCGCGGAATCTTCCGGATCGAACCCGTAGGCGGCGCAGAAGGCGGCCGTGTCGGCCAGGGCGGGATCGCACGGAAACAGCTCATGGGCGACGCCCAGGTCGCGAAGGTGCGCCTCGAGCCAGTCCCGGCCGTCGTCGGTCACGTCTCCAACGCTACCATCACGCGATGACCGATCGCTCGACCCGGCACCCGGCGGCACCGGCCGACCTCGATGCCTACCTCGCCCGGTTCGCCTGGCATCCCGAGCCGGAGCTCATCGGCTATCGCGACGCTGGCGCGTCGCGGGAGGCCCTCGAGCGTCTCGGGGCCGACACGTGGGCCGTCGCGCTCGACTTCCTGTACGGCCACGCGTCGGAACGGGCGATGGGCCCGCCCTCGGGCTACGCGACGGCGCGCCGGGCGTACTTCGGCCCCGCCCGGGGCCCGATCGCAGCCCCGGCCGGTCCATCCGCTTCGGCGGCGGTCCTGGAGGAGTTCCGCCGCCGTCTCGGGGCCGGCCAGATGAGCTCGCAGCATCCTCGCCAGTTCGGCTACTTCACGCCGCCACCGCTGCCGATGTCGATGATGGGCGAGCTGCTCGCCCAGATGGCCAACCAGGGCGTCGACGTCTGGCACGCCGGGCCGTTTGCCGCGTTCGTCGAGGAAGAGGTCGTCCGCTGGCTGTGCGACCTCGTCGGCTACGGGCCGGCAGCGTTCGGGCTGTTGACGTCGGGCGGCGTGATGGCGAACTTCATGGGGATGACGCTGGCGCGCGACATCCACCTGGGGCGAGTGCTGGGCGCAGGCCGTCCGCCACGCGGCGCGCTGCTCGAAGGCGTCCGGGTCTACACCTCGGACCAGACCCACTTCTCGATCGCGCGGTCGCTCGACGAGCTCGGCTTTCCGCCGAACACGCTCGTGGTGCTCCCGGCGGATCGCTCGTTCCACCTGCGCGCCGAGCCCGTCGCCGGCGCCATCGCGCGGGACCGGGCGGCCGGGCTGACGCCGTTCGCCATCGCCGCCGTCGCCGGCTCCACGAACACGGGATCCGTCGACGCCATCGGCGAGCTGGCCGATCTTGCCGAGGCCGAAGACCTGTGGTTCCACGTGGATGCCGCCTATGGCGGCGGCGCGAGGCTGTCGGCCCGCGACGCCGGGCGCGTCCCGGACCTCGAGCGGGCGCATTCGGTCACGGTCGACCCCCACAAGTGGTTCTTCCAGGCCTACGACATCGGGGGCCTGGTGGTGCGCGACGGGACCCACCTGGCCGACGCCTTCGGCGGCCGCGCGCCGGAGTACTACCGGGGGGGCGAGCGGGGCGTCCAGCCGCCGATCGACCGGCACGAGGCCGACGACGACCAGCTCAACTTCTACAAGCTCGGGTTCGAGGGAACCCGCCGCTGGCGCGCGCTCAAGCTGTGGATGTCCTGGAAGCACCTCGGCACCGAGGGCTTCGGCCGGCTCGTCGAGGCGACCGACGACCTCGCGGCGCACCTCGCCCGCCGCTGCGCCGAGGCCGACGACTTCGAGGCGCTCCCGGATGTCCCGGAGCTCTCGGTCGTCTGCTTCCGCCACCTGCCCGGCGGTCGCGACACCGCCCTGCGCCTGCCGCCCGCGGACCTCGATGCGCACCAGGACCAGCTCCAGGCGGCCCTCGAGGCGTCCGGCGACGGATGGCTCACGACCACCCGCCTTCGCGACGCCACGTACCTGCGGGCCGGGATCGTCAACTACCTCGCCACGGAGGATGACGTGGACCGCCTGCTGGCGACCCTGCGCCGCCTGGCCGCTCAGCTCCTCGACCGGGCCGCCAGCCGGTCCTGAAGCCGGAACCACTCGCCGACGAACGGCAGGAACCAGGGCCGGCCCTCGTACGGCGCCGGCACCAGCGGGAACCTCAGGCGGCCGAGCACCGGCGGTTCGCCGCCGGCCAGCCACTCCCCGGCCATGGTCCCGAGGTGGGTCATGAGCGCCACGCCCGTCCCGCAGCAGCCCATCGCGTACGCGACACCGTCGGCCGTCCGCCCGACGTGCGGCATGCGATCGAAGGTGAAGCCGACGTTGCCGCCCCAGGCGTAGTCGATCCGGTAGCCGGCAAGCTGCGGGTGGACCTCGAGCAGACCGCGGTGGAGGATCTCGGCGGTGTGGTCGATGGACGTCGGGAGGAAGCTCGCCCGTCCGCCGAAGACCATCCGTCGATCGGCCGACACGTGCCAGTAGTACAGGAAGTTCTTCGTGTCGAAGAACGAGCGCCCGTTGGGCGAGAGTTCGTGGGCAAGCGCGTCGGGCAGCGGTTCGCTGGCGATGATGTAGCTCCCGATCGGGATGATCCGGCGGCGGAGGGTCGGCGCCACGCCGTCGGTGTAGCCGTTGGTAGCGACGAACACGTCGCGGGTGAGGATCGCCCCGCGGTCGGTCTCGACGACGAAGCGCCCGTCGGCCTGGCGCCGGATCGTTCGCGCCCGGACGCGTTCGTGCAGGTCGGCGCCGGCCCGGTCGGCTGCCGCCGCGAGCCCCGCGAAGTAGCGGCCCGGATGGAGCAGCCCGCTCTCGGGCACCGCCAGCGCGCCGAAGTAGGCGTCCGAGCCGATCTCCTCGCGCAGCCGTTCGCGCGGCACCATCGCGGCCTCGACGCCCATGAAGGCGAGGCCCTGCCGGGCGTGCTCGAGCTCCCCGACATGCGACGGCGCATACGCCAGCTCGAGGTGGCCGGCCTCGCGGAAGTCGCAGTCGATGGCCTCGTCCGCGATCAAGCGCTTGACGGTCTGGTAGCCGTCGAGCGTCTCGCGGTAGAGCGCCCGGCCGGTGTCGTCGCCGTACCGCGCGATGAGCTCGCGCGGGCCCCACTGGAAGCCGGCGTGGACGATCCCACCGTTCCGTGTCGACGCCCCGAAGCCGAGGTGCTCGGCCTCGAGCAGCGTCACCGCGACGCCGCGACCGGCCAGCTCCCGGGCGGCGTTGATCCCGGTGTACCCGCCGCCGACGACGACGACGTCGGCGGCGTCGGGCAACGGCTTCCCGGATCGGTCGGGCAATGCCGGCATCGTGGCCTGCCAGAGCGACCGCCGTTCGAAGTCGGGGTTGAGTCGCGGGCCCGAGGTTCTGGCATGCATGCCGGCGGAGCGTAGCCGACGAGCGGCGCGTTCCGCCGACCGTCTCGTCGGCCGCACGTCAGGTGCCGGCGGCCCGGAGCCTCAGTCCTCGGCCGCCTCGTAGGCGATCCGGCCGTCCGCAATCGTCAGCAGCACGCGGCCGCGGAGCTCGGATCCGATGAGCGGCGTGTTCTTGCCACGCGACGCGAGCGATCCTGACGTGACCGTCCACGACGCCGACCGGTCGAACACGACGAGGTCGGCCGTCACGCCCTCGACGAGCCCGGCGACGGCCCGACGCGAGCGGCCGCCGAGCAGCGTCATCGGGCCGACGGTCAGGGCACCGACGGCGCGCAGCAACGGGAGCCGGCCGGCGTCGACGGCCGCGAGCAGGATGCCGAGTGCGGTCTCGAGCCCGCTGATGCCGTTGGACGCGAGGCCGAATTCGAGCGCCTTGTCCACCTCGGTATGCGGCGCGTGGTCGGTCACCACGGCATCGGCGGTCCCGTCCACGAGCGCCGCCAGGCAGGCCGCCGCGTCGTCGCGCGCTCGCAGCGGGCGGATTGACCCGAAGCGCGGTGTCGTACGGCGGCCCGACCAGCGCGCCATCAGACCACGGGTCGTCGCCGGCCTCCCAGGCCCATCGGCGCGCGCCGGCCACCCATTCGTCGGTGAATCCCAGGTGGTGCGGGGTGACGTCACAGGTCACCGGCAGCCCATCGGCCTTCGCCCGCCGGACGAGGTCGAGCGCGCCCGCGGTGGAGAGGTGGGTGAGGTGCAGCCGGGCACCCGGAACGTCGCGGACCACGTCGGCCAGGACGGCCAGGTCGCGGGCCACGGCGGCCACCTCGCCGGCGGTCGGCCAGCCGCGCAGCCCGAGGACCGTCGCCACGTACCCGTCGTTGGCTTCGGCGCCGACGGTGAGCGACAGGTCCTCCGCGTGGTCGACGATCGGCAACCCCAGGGCGCCCGCATAGGCCAGGGCGGAACGCAGGATCGTCGCCGAGCGAACCGGCGAGCCATCGTCCGAGAAGCCCACGATCCCGGCATCGGCCAGTTCGCCGATCGCCGCCAGCCGCTCCCCGGCTCGGCCGGCCGTCACGGCACCGTGCGCGAGCAGCTCGACCGGTGAACCGGACGCGAGTGCCGCTGCCCGGATCCGCACGAGCACGCTCGGCTCGTCGAGGGCCGGATCCGTGTTCGGCATGGCGCACACCGTCGTGAAGCCACCGTGCGCCGCGGCCGCCAACCCGGTCGCGACGGTCTCGGCATCCTCGTTGCCCGGCTCGCGCAGGTGGACGTGGAAGTCGACGAAGCCCGGCGCGATCACGACGCCGTCGGGCCCGATCCCGTCCGCCTCGGCCCCCGCCAGCCAGGTCACGGCCTCGAGCACCCCGTCGCGTACCACGATCTCGCCGGGGCCCTCGCGATCCGTCGCTGGATCGACCAGCCAGGCCCGGCTGATCTCGAGGTCGACGGCTGGGCCGGTCGCCCCGGTCACGATGGGACCCGTGTTCCGGCGAGCAGGTAGAGGACGGCCATCCGGACGGCCACGCCGTTGGTGACCTGGTCGGTGATCACCGACTGGCTGCCGGCGGCCACGTCCGGGGCGATCTCGACGCCCTCGTTCATCGGGCCGGGGTGCATGACCAGCGCGTCGGGCCGCGCGAGGGCCAGGCGCTCGCGGGTCAGCCCGTAGCGCGCCGCGTACTCGCGCATCGACGGGAGCAGGCCGCCGGCCATCCGCTCTCGCTGGATCCGCAGCGCCATGACGACGTCGGCGTCCCGCAGCGCCTCGTCGACGGAGGTCGTGAGGTGGAACCGGCGACCCGCGCGCGCCCCGGTTCGCCCAGGCCTCGAAGCCGCGGACCAGCGTCGCGGGACCGCACAGCCACAGGTCGGCCCCGGCCGCCGTCAGCGTCCAGATGTTCGAGCGGGCGACCCTGGAGTGGAGGATGTCGCCGAGGATGACGACCTTGCGACCGGCCAGCGACCCGCCGGGCATCCGCTCGCGCATCGTGTACAGGTCCAGCAGCGCCTGGGTCGGGTGGGCGTGCCAGCCGTCGCCGCCGTTGAGCACCGAGCCGCTGAACGTGTCGGCGGCGAGGTAGGGCGCCCCCGAGGAGGAGTGGCGCATCACGAGCATCTGGGCGCCCAGCGCCTCGACCGTCTTGACCGTGTCGATCAGGGATTCGCCCTTGGCGACCGACGAGCTGCTCGCGGCGATGTTCACGACGTCGGCCGACAGGTTCTTGGCGGCCACCTCGAACGAGACGCGGGTCCGGGTCGAAGCCTCGTAGAACAGGATCGTGACCGCGCGACCGCGCAACGCCGGCACCTTGGCGATCGGCCGCGCGAGAACCTCGCGCATCGCGTCTGTCGTCCGCATGATCAGATCGATCTCGGCCGTCGACAGCCGGTCGACGTCGAGCAGGTGGCGGTGTCGCCAGGCGATCGGCTGGCTCTCGGGGATGTCGTCGACGGATGGAACGGCCACCGCGGCCGCGCCGCCGGCCGGATCGACCGCGGTGCTCACGCGACCGGCTCCGGCTGGGGAGCAGCGACCATTCGTTCGATCTCGACCTCATCCACGCCATCGACCTCTTCGAGATGCACCCGGACAAGCTCCTCTCGCGAGGTCGGGACGTTCTTCCCGACGTGGTCGGCGCGGATGGGCAGTTCCCGATGGCCGCGATCGACGAGCACGGCGAGCCGGATGGCCTGCGGACGCCCGAAATCGACCAGCGCGTCCATCGCCGCCCGGATCGTGCGGCCGGTGTACAGCACGTCGTCGACGAGCACGATGGTCTTGCCGTCGATCCCGGTCGGCAGCTCGGTGCCCTTGACCACCGGCTGCTGGGCGACCATCGACAGGTCGTCGCGATAGAAGGTGATGTCGAGGGCCCCGACCGGGAGCGCCACGCCTTCGTGCTCGTCGATCGCTGCGGCGATCCGTCGGGCGAGAGGGACGCCGCGGCGCTGGATGCCGATCAGCACCAGGCCGTCGGTCCCAGCCTGCTTCTCGACGATCTCGTGGGATAGGCGGATCGTCGCCCGGCGGATCTCGTCCGCGGTCATGATCTGACGGCCGCTCATCGCTCCTTCCCGGCCTCGCGGGGCCTTCCGGGCGGCCTCACGGGGCCGTGGCTGAAGGGTCGGGCAAAGGATACCGCGCCGGCTCGCCCGCGATCCGCCGGATCGCGCGCGATCAGTAGACGGAGACAGTCACCTTCGTCGTGCCGGACCACCAGGCACAGCCGCAGATGGCGAAGAAGTCCGGCCGGTAGAGGTCGACGATCCGCGAGGCTTTCTGCGGGCCCCAGTCCGTGACCACCCGCTCGACGCAGCCGCCGTTGCCGCAGATCACGACGGTCGTCCCGCGCGGCAGCCGCATCGCGGTCGTGCCGTTGTCGTAGAAGGTGGCCTCGCCGCTGAGCGTGTAGCGCGGCGGCTTGCGGACGAACGCCGAATTCGGGTCCGGCTGGTTGAGCTTGACGCGGGCAGTCGGGCCGGTGTCGGGTGCGCTGCCGGGTTCGATGAACGATGTATCGGACGCGACCGACGCGGCAGCGTCAAAGGCAGCGTCGAGCGGTCCGATCGAGATCGTCGATCGCGCCTGATACGCCGGGACCGAGAGCGGCTGGAAGGCGCTGGCCGGGAGGGGTTCGATCGGGTTGGGGACCCGTGAACCCGCGAGACCCGGTAGCGCCACCAGGGCGAGGGCGGCGATGAGCACCGACCCTACGACCAACCTGCTAGGCCGCACGAGAGGCACACCATACGACCGATGACGATCGCCTGCACGACGATGTCGCACGACCACCGAGCGCACTTCGTGCGTGAACCACCGACCCCGGTTTGCCGGGCTATTGGATGACGATGGCGCCTTCGACCGGGATGCTCTCGATCGCCCCGACCGCATCCCCCTCGGTCCAGGCCACGATCTGGATCCGGCTGCCCTCGCCGCCCTGTCCGGGCGGCGTCGCCCAGGCAAGCCGTCCGGCGCCGATCGAGAAGCCCGGCAAGGCCGGCACGTCCTGCGGAGCGTCCAGCGGGCGGTCGATGAGGCCGGTCATGGGATCGACGTGCAGGAGGCTGAGCCGCCCGATCAATGGGTCGACCGGGTCGGCGATCCAGACCGCCAGCCACGTGCCCGTGTCGTCCCATCGGGCGTCGAACTCGGAGATCGGACCCTCCGCGATGACCTGCGGCTCGACCGCCGTGCCGGCACTGGGGGCCGGCTGATCCGTCGGGAGATCGGTCGCCTCGACGGCGGGCGACTCGGTCGGCGGTCCGAAAGGCGCCTCGCTGGCTGCGGGATCAGGCAGAGCCTGGAAGGCGTGGACGACGAGTCGGCCGGTGGCCGGCACCATCGACCACCCGTCGGGCCCACCCTTCACCATGCCTTCCCAGGCCGCGACCCAGACGCCGGTGGGGTCGACGACGGGCTGCCAGTCCGCCCCGAGCATCGGCGTCTCGACGCCGGTCAGCGGGTCGATCAGGAAGGTCTGGGCGACGAACTCGGGCGCCGGTGTCGGCTCGGGCGACGCGGAGGCGTCCACGACCGCGCTGCCCTCGGGCGTCGGCGTCGGGGTTGCCTGGGGTTCGACGGGAGCCGATGGCTCCTCCGACGAGCCGGCGACCGGCACTGCCGGGGTCCCGGGACCGCCCGGCGTCGCACGGCTCCCCAGCAACTGGTTGCCGACCCAGGATGCGAACACGCTGGCGTGGTCGGTCGTGAGTGGGACGGCCAGCGGATCGCCGACGTGCCAGACGTAGATGTCCGGCCCGGTCGACCCGTCGGCGGGGCGCGCGCTGAACGCGAACCAGGCGCCGTCGGGTGAATAGCCGGCTCCTCGCCCGACGATCGTCACGTTGGTGAGGATCGCGACTGCCGTCCCGGGCGAGGCCAGCGCAGCCGGGCTCGCGCTCGCCAGGAGCACATCAGTCGGCTCGATCGCCGCCCCGCTCGGCTGCGGCAGGCTGGCGCCGGGGCTGTCGGTCGGGTCCGAGCTGGGCACCGGGGTCGGGCTCGGCTCGATGGTTGCCGTCGCCACCGACGGCGTCGGACTGCCCGGCGCGACCGGTTCGCTCGCGGTCGGCGCGGTCGAGGGCTCCGGCGTCGGCAAGGCCACGACGATGACGGCGTCGGCGCCCGCGGCGTCCGTACCGACCACCACCGCCTGGTCGTCCACCGGTGACTGGAAGACGAACCTGGGGATCGACATCAGCGTCACCGGCCGGGCGTGCCCGTCGGCGAACGGGGCGCAGTCGGGCTGGCGATCGAGCGGGCACACGGCATCGACGCTGGCCACGTTGTAGGCGAACGCGCCGGTCTCGCTGATACCGAGCCAGCGAACCTCGCCGGCGCCGACGGCGATCGCGGTCGGCGCGGCTCGCAGGCTGGCGGCCCGGCTTTGGCCCGGCTGGCTCGAGGCGAGGGCAATCCCCGAATCGCCGAGGAACCCGCCGGACAGGGCCGTCGCCACGAGGACCACGCCGACGACGGCGAGCGCAGACAGGGCTCCGACGGCCGGCCGCGACGCCGCCGCCGGTCGCGTCGTGGTCCAGCGGCCGCGACCCCGGGCTGCAGCCTCCCGCTCGATCCTGGCCGCCGTGCGTGCCCAGAGGTCCCTCGGCGGTTCCGGATTGGCATCGCGCAGGCGGCGGAGCATCGCGCGATCGGCGGCGTACGACGCTGCGATCGAGGCGCACGCCTGACAGCCCTGGAGGTGGCCGTCCAGCCACGCGGCCTCGCTCGCCGGCAGCGGAGCCTCGAGCCGCTCGGCGGCTCGAGTGCAGGCACGCTCGTGCGCGGACCGCCAGCGGTCGGGCCGGCCGGCGGCGCGACCGAGCCGGCTCATCGGGAACGCTCGCGCGGCGCGGGCCGGCCGCCGTCGGGCGCCTCGTTGCGCTCGGCCGCGAGGGCCTGCCGCAGGCTCTCACGGGCCCGGGTGAGCAGTGCCCGAGCCGCGACGTGGCTGACGCCGAGGGCCGCCGCCAGCTCGAGACCGGTGAGGTCGTGGAGCTCTGCCAGGAGCAGGGCCGCGCGCTGCCGCTCGGGGATCCGGGCCAGTGCGCGTTGCATGTCCGCCGACAGGTGGGCATCCATGACCAGGTGCTCGGCCGACGGCGCGGAGCCCGGCGCTTCCCCGGTCCACGGGAAGAATCGGATGATCTTGCGGCGGCGGATCTCATCCAGCGCCACGCGATGGGCGATCTGGTAGAGCCAGGCCCGGGCGTTCTCGGGCTTCTCGAGCGTCTCGTAGTTGCGATAGGCCTTGATGAACGCGTCCTGTGTGAGATCTGCCGCGAGCTCGGGTTCACGCAGCATCCGCAGCAGGTACGCGTAGATCTCGCCGTGATGCTTGCCGAATAGCGTCTCGACGAAACGCGCCGCCTCGTCCCGGTCCCAGGTGCCGCTCACGGCGACGCCTCGCGGCGCGGTGCGGGTCGAGCGGCCGAGGGTCGAGCGGGCGAGGGAATCGCGGGTGTCGGCGAGAGAAAGATCGACGACCACGAAAGCTCCGAGCGGGGGGAACCACGAAGCGCGGCCAGTGGGCAGCGCGCGCTCGTCGGCCCAGAGACGCGGGGCTGCGAGCAGGTGTGACGCCCCATGCGCCAGCGGCCGATCAACCGGAGCCGCCGCCCGCGAGTTCCGCGCGGCCGAGGAGCTCCTCGACCGCGTCCTCGGGGGACACCGGGTTGACCGGCAACCCGGTACCCAGCTCGAGGCCGGCGATCTCGCGCAGCCTGGGATGGATCTCCCAGTGCCAGTGGTAGGTCGCGTCGATCTGCTCGCGCAGCGGCGCGCTGTGGAGGACGAGGTTGTACGGCGGCCCATCGAGGCTGGCGGCCAGTCGGGACAGCACCTGCCGAAGGGCCTCGGCCGTGGCGCCGAGATCGGCGGCCGTGGATCGACCGAAGTCGGCCTCGTGACGACGCGGCACGATCCAGACCTCGAACGGGGAACGCGAGGCATACGGAGCGATCGCCACGTTCGAGGCGTCGCCCCACACCAGGCGCTCGGGCTCCGTGGACGCGAGCCGGACGAGCCGGCAGAACGGGCATTCCCCTTCCCTGATCACGAACCTGGCCGCCCCGCCCATCTCCTCCGCGATCCGATGGGGGATCTGGGGGAGGTCGTACAGGTCGAGGCACAGGTGATTGGTCCGGGCCCCCGCCTGTGCGCCCCAGTTCTGGACGACCTGCAGGTAGTCCGTCTGGCCCGAGGCACGAGCGTCGGAGACGGCGTCGCGGGCCTGTCCGACCATGGCTTCGATCAGGTCGTTCCCGACCGCCTGGAGCGGCCGATGCTCCCCGGGCGGGGCAACGATCGTCCGCCAGCTGCCCGTGGCCCGTGCCTGCGACAACGGCACCTGCGCGATGGAGCGATCGAGCTCGCGCGCGTCCTCCCCGGTCCCGACGACGTGGAAGGCGAAGTCCTTGAGCATCCGGACGCGGACGCCATCGCCGGCCGGGATCGAGCAGTTCGCGCACCCATCGGCCTGATCGTCGACCGGCTCCGCTGCGCGGGCGAAGCGATCTCGGTGGAACGCACGATCGACGACGGTGGCCACCCACCACCCGGTGATCGGGTCCTTGCGCAGCTCGAACAGGCCGGCCGCCATCGATCAGATCCCCTCGATCGGCGCGTCGAGCGCGCGGGCCAGTGCCCGGGCGAAGATCCCGGCGGCGAACTCGACCGACGCGGTCGACGGCCGGGCGGCCACGTCCCCGAGCTCGGCGGCGATCGACGTCGACCTGACGCCCGGCAGCCCGCAGGCGTCGATCAGGGCGAAGTCGGCCAGGTCGACCGTGACGTTGAGCGCGATCCCGTGATAGGTGACGCCGCGCTCCACGCGCAGGCCGAGCGCGCCGATCTTCCGGGGGTCGTCGCCGTCGGGGTCGCACCAGCAGCCCGGATGGCCGTCACGCCTGGCGGCCGCGACGCCGTGTGCGGCGCAGGTCTCGACCAGGGCCGCCTCGAGCGCGCGAACGAACGGCCGGATCATGAGGCCGCGTGACGACAGGCCAACGATCGGATAGGCCACGAGCTGGCCGGGGCCGTGGTAGGTGACCTCTCCGCCGCGCTCGACCTGGATCACCTCGATCCCGCGGGCACGCAACTCGTCCGGTGTCGCGAGCACGTGGGCCGGGTCGGCGTTCCGGCCGAGGGTCAGGACCGGGGGGTGCTCCAGGAGCAGCAGTTGATCGCCGATCGTGCCGGCGGCGCGTTCGCCGGCCAGGCGGCGCTGCAGGCCATGAGTTTCGCGGTAGTCGACCCGGCCAAGCCACCGAGCGGCGATCGGTCCCGGGGCGAGCGGCGATCCGCCTGGCGCCGAGGCGAGGAGTTGAGCGGCCACCGCCGCACCTTAACAGGACCGCCTCATCCGGCCGGGCCGGGTGTCCGGGAAGCCTGCCGCCGGGATGGCCGGTCCGCCGTCGCTGGAACGTTTAGGCTTGAGCGGTATCGATCCGCCCCCATGTGCGCAGTCGTATGCCTAGGTCCGATCCGGTCGGATCGGCAGGAGCAGTCGCGAGATGGCCACGTACGCGATCGGCGTCGACTTTGGAACCGAATCCGGACGCGCGGTCCTGGTCGACGTGGCCGACGGCCGGCAGGTGGCCACCGCGGTCCATCCGTATGCGAATGGCGTCATCGACGATCGGCTGCCGCTGGCCGATCGTGAGGTGCGGCTCCCGCCGGACTGGGCGCTCCAGGACCCCGACGACTATCTCGATGTCTTCCGGCAGGCCATCCCGGCCGTCCTTCGCCAGGGCGGCGTCGATCCGGCCGACGTCGTCGGCGTGGGCATCGACTTCACGGCATGCACGATGCTGCCGGTGAAGGCGGACGGCACGCCGCTCTGCGACGTGCCCGAGTTCCGGGCCTCGCCCCATGCCTGGGTGAAGCTCTGGAAGCACCATGCCGCCCAGCCGGAGGCGGATCGGATCAACGCGGTGGCGCGGGCGACCGGCCAGCCGTGGCTCGATCGCTACGGCGGGCGGATCTCGTCGGAGTGGTTCTTCGCCAAGTCCCTGCAGATCCTGGACGAGGCGCCCGAGCTGTACGCCGCGGCCGACCGGTTGATCGAAGCCGCGGACTGGGTCGTCTGGCGGCTGACCGGCGTGGAGAGTCGCAACGCCTGCACCGCCGGCTACAAGGCGATGTGGTCGAAGCGCGACGGCTTCCCGGACTCGCGGTACTTCGGAGCCCTGGACCCGCGGCTGGCCAACGTGGTCGACGAGAAGATGAGCCGCGACATCCGCGCCATGGGCGAGCGCGCCGGCGGGATCTCGGCCGAGGCGGCCGCGTGGACCGGCCTCCGACCCGGCACCGCCGTGGCCGTCGCCAACGTCGATGCGCACGTCGCCACGCCGGCGGCGACCGTCATCGACGAGGGGCGGATGGTCATGATCATGGGCACCTCGACGTGCCACGTCGTCCTGTCACGCGGCGAGCACGCCGTGCCGGGCATGTGCGGCTATGTCGAGGACGGGGTGGTCCCGGGCTTCTTCGGCTACGAGGCCGGCCAGTCGTGCGTCGGCGACCACTTCAGCTGGTTCGTCGAGCATGCCGTCCCGGGGTCGTACCAGGCCGAGGCGCGCGAGCGCGGCCTGGACATCCACGGCTTCCTCCAGGACAAGGCTGCCGGCCTCCGGCCGGGCGAATCCGGCCTGCTCGCGCTGGACTGGTGGAACGGCAACCGCTCCGTGCTGGTCGACGCCGAGCTCGGTGGCCTGCTGATCGGCGCCACGCTGGCGACCACGCCGGAGGAGATCTACCGGGCGCTGGTGGAGGCGACGGCGTTCGGGACGCGAGTGATCATCGAGACGTTCGAGGAGCATGGCGTGCCGATCCGGGAGATCGTGGCCTGCGGCGGGCTGGCCGAGAAGAGCCCGTTGATCATGCAGATCTACGCCGACGTCACCGGCCGCCCGTTCAAGCTCAGCGCGTCCGATCAGACCCCGGCCCTGGGCGCGGCAATGTTCGGAGCCGTCGCCGCGGGGGCCGAGGCCGGCGGGTATCGGACGGTCGAGGACGCGGCGCGCGCGATGGCAAGGCTGAAGGATCGTTCCTATGTCCCCATCCCCGGGAACGTCGCCGTCTACGACCAGCTCTACCGGGAATACCTGCGGCTGCACGACTACTTCGGGCGGGGCGAGAACGACGTGATGAAGACCCTCCGGCGAATCCGCGGTGAGGCGGCCGCTGCGTCAGCCTCGAGCGAGTCGTCCGCCGCGACGACGACGATGCCGGAGCCGGCGCCCGTGGAGGCCTGACGATGCTGCTCGAATCGCTTCGCCGCGAGCTGGTCGGCCTGCACGACGAGCTGCCGCGGAACGGGCTGGTCGTGTGGACCGGTGGCAACGTCAGCGCGCGCGATCCCGAGTCCGGCCTGGTCGCGATCAAGCCGTCGGGTGTCCGCTACGGGCAGCTGACGGCGGAGAGCATGGTCGTCGTGGACCTCGACGGCCGGATCGTCGAAGGTGACCTGAAGCCGTCGTCGGACACGGCCAGCCACCTGTACATCTACCGTCAGCGGGCCGACGTGAACGGCGTGGTCCATACGCATTCGCGGTACGCCACGGCGTTCGCCGCCGTGGGGCGCTCGATCCCCGTCCACCTGACCGGCCAGGCCGACGAGTTCGGCGGCGAGATCCCGTGCGCGGGCTTCGCCTTCATCGGCGACGATTCCATCGGCAGGCTGGTCGTCGAGGGGATCGGACGGTCGCCCGCGATCCTGCTCAAGAACCACGGCGTGTTCACGATCGGGGCGTCGGCCCACGCGGCGGTCAAGGCCGCGGTGATGGTCGAGGACGTCGCCGCCACCGTGTTCGCCGCGCTCCAGCTCGGGACGCCCGAGGTCCTGCCGGATGACGCCGTCGAGCGCCTGCACCGTCGCTACACCACGGTGTACGGGCAGTAGCGGCGGCACGTCGCCCGTGGCGCGGTCCGCCACCCGTCCGGGTCGTACGCATCGTGAACACCGGCCTCGGTCGGATGGGCTGATCGGCACTCGTCAAGCGAGCGTCCGACGCCGACCATCAGCCTGGCGGTCCGTCCGCGCTCGTGTCGCCGACTGGGCCTGACGTGAAGGAGACGCAGTGGCGGCGATCACGCTCGACCACCTCACCCGCAGCTACGGCCGCCGGCGCGGCGTCGTCGACGTCACCTTCGAAGTCGCCGAGGGCGAGGCCTTCGGCTTCCTCGGTCCGAACGGCGCGGGCAAGACCACGACGATCCGCGTCCTCATGGGCTTCCTCCGTCCCACGACCGGGCAGGCCACGATCTTCGGACGGGACTGCTGGCGCGAAGCCCCGCTCGCCCACCGCGACGTGGCGTTCGTCGGCAGCGAGCCCGCCTACCTGGGGGACCTGCCGGCCGGCGAGCAGCTCGACGTGATCGGCCGGCTGCGGGGGCTCCAGAGCGGGGCGTGGCGGCGGCTGGCCGAGCGTCTCGAGCTCGATCCGACCGTCCCGATCCGCAAGCTATCGCGGGGCAACCGGCAGAAGGTGGGCGTGGTCCAGGCGTTCATGGGCAACGAACGCCTGCTGGTCATGGACGAGCCGACCTCCGGCCTCGATCCGGTGATGCAACGCGAGTTCCTGACGCTCGTCGCCGAGGCCCGGGCCGCCGGGCAGACCGTCTTCCTGTCGTCGCACAACCTCCCCGAGGTGGAACGCTGCTGCGATCGGGTCGGCATCGTCCGCGACGGCCGGCTGGTCGACGTCGCCTCCGTCCAGGCCCTGCTGACGTCGCACTGGCGAGCGGTGAACCTCGTCCTCGGCAGCGCACCCGCCGCGGATGCGTTCGCCCTGCCGAACGTCCGCATCCTCGCCAGCCGCGGCCAGATGGTCCACCTGATGATCCAGGGCGAGGTCAACGAGCTCCTGCGACGGCTCGCCACGCTGGACGTGCGCGACGTCTCCATCGCCACGCCCGACATCGAGGACGTCTTCCTGGGCTTCTACGAGGGCCGGGACCCCGATGCCGTGCCCACCATGGCCGCCGCTGCCGGGAACGCACGATGATCGGGACGGTGCTCCGGCTGGAGCTGCGGCGCAGCCGCTCGCTGGCCATCTGGCTCGGCGTCATCGTCCTCGCGTACGGCGCGTTCATCGCGGCCTTCTACCCGGTCATCCGCGACAACTCGAAGCTGCTCGACGAGTACATGGCCGTCTTCCCGAAGCCCTTGCTGGCGGCGTTCGGGATGGAAGGGACGCTGGCGAAGTACGGCATCTTCTTCAACACCTACATCGCCAGCATGCTCTGGCCCATCGTGGCCGCCATCGCCGCCGCGATCCTGGGCACTCGCCAGGTGGCCGCGGACCTCGAGCGCGGGTTCATCGAGCTGCCACTCGCGACCCGAATCGACCGCGCGCGCTACCTCGCGACCGGGATCGCCGGTCAGGTCCTCGTCATGGCCGCCCTGGCGCTCGCGGTCATTGCCGGCGTGCTCGTGGTCGGGGCCCTCGTCAACGCCGGGTTCGATAACGCCCGCTTCCTGATGGAGGTGCCGCTCCTCTTCCTGTTCGCGTGCGCGCTGGCGGGTGTCGCGACGCTGCTGTCGGTGATCACGCTGAGCCGGCCCATCACGGCGGGGGTCGTGGCCGGCGGCCTGCTGGCGATGTACCTGCTCGACGCGGTGTCCAGGATCCAGGCCGACCTGGAGTGGCTGGGTACGGCCAGCGTCTTCCGCTACCTGCGCACGACGTCCGCGATCGATCAGGGCGTCCTGCCGCTGGGTCCGATGGCACTGTTCGGGGCGATCGCCATCGCGACCTGGGCACTTGCCGTCTGGATCTTCCGGAAGCGCGACCTCGTCGCGTAGGCCCGGCGGGAACTGCTAGTCGCGCGGGCGGATGTCGACGCTGAAGTCGACGTGGGCGCGAAGCTTCGCCAGGGCGTCGCTCCAGGTTTCGATCGCCTCGGCCCAGGCCTCGATCGCGCCGGGGACGCCCAGCGGGAACGGGCCGTCCTCGAGCTCGAGCCGGCTGCCGTAGCCGGCCGGATCGATCGTGATCCGCGTCGCGGTAACGAGACGCTCGTCCGGCAGCCAGGCCCGGCGGAAGGCGAAGATCCGGTTGGGTGAGGCCTGGGTCACGTCCCACCAGACCCGGCGGTCCGACCAGACGAGCGCCGAGCGCGATCCAACGGCCAGCCCACCCTCGATGCGCTCGGGGAACCAGCGTGCCAGCTCCTCGGGGTCGGTCCAGGTCCGGTAGACGCGATCCGGCGGGGCATCCAGGCGGCGGCGCATCCGAACCCAGCGCTCGGGGTCTGTTGCTGGCGGGAACGGTTGCTGGTTGACGCTCATCTGAGGACTCCCTGCCGGCCGGGTGGCCGGCCCACCCGCGGACCAGGCGCACTCAAGCATACGCTCGGTGACCCGGCAAAGGCCGGCGTGCGCATTCCGGGATCGGCGTGCCGGGCACCCGACGTGGGATGATCCGTGGCTCATGGAACCGATCGCCTTCGTCCTGGGCGTCCTCCTGCTGGCGCTCACGTTCTGGGACCTGTTCGAGACCGTGGTGGTCCCGCGCCCGACGCCCGGCTGGTTCCGCATCGCGCGGTATCTCGTCCGCGGCTCGTGGCGTGTCATCCGGACGGTCCGTGACGGCAGACGCCGGCGCACCTACGACACGATCCTCGGGCTGTTCGCACCGGCGATCACGGTCGCCCTGCTGGCCACCTGGCTGATCGCGCTCGTCGTCGGCTACGGGCTGATCCTGTGGGCGATCAGGGACGAGCTCCAGCCGGTTCCGGCCGACCTCGGCACGACGATCTACTTCGCGGCGACCTCGCTCCTGACGATCGGCTTCGGCGACATCGTCGCGACCGGCACGCCGGCTCGCGTCATCGTCACGACGGCCGCCGTCGGCGGGCTCGGCGCGGTCGCGCTCGTGGTGACCTTCCTGTTCTCGCTGTACGGCTCCTACCAGCGACGCGAGATCGAGGTCGTGAAGCTGCAGGCGGCTGCCGGCGGGCCCCCGTCCGCCGTGGCCCTGCTCGAGACGTACGCCCAGCTCGACCTGGTCGACCGGCTGCCAAGACTGTTCGACGACTGGCAGCGCTGGGCGGCCGAGGTCCTGGACTCGCACATCGCCTATCCCCTGCTCGGGTTCTTCCGTTCCAGCCACGACAGCCTCTCCTGGATCAGCGCGCTGGGAACCGTCCTCGACGCGGCCAGCCTGGTCCTGACGACGATCGAGGACGTGCCCCGCGGTGAGGCGAAGCTGTTCAAGCGTGTCGGCACGCACCTCGTCGAGGACATCTACAACCTCGGGTTCCGGGTCGGCGAAGCCGGGGGCCTGCGAGCGCGCGGACTTCGAGGCCGCCTGCTACCGCCTGCGCGAGGCCGGCTACCGGCTGGTCCCCGAGGACGTCGCCTGGCCGCTGTTCGAGGCCGCGCGCGGGACGTACGCCGTCCGCCTCGAGGCGATGGCTCGCTACTGGGCCACCCCCGCAACGTCGTGGCTCGGCGACCCGGTCGAGCTGCGCCAGCCGCTGCACCAGGTCGAAGACGTCTGAATGTCCAAACGAACACGGATGGCCACTGAAGTCCCCGGCAG
This sequence comes from uncultured Chloroflexia bacterium, assembly GCA_963806175.1. Classification (GTDB taxonomy): domain Bacteria; phylum Chloroflexota; class Limnocylindria; order Limnocylindrales; family CSP1-4; genus SPCO01. The sequence continues at coordinate 80,540 of CAWDXA010000011.1, read as the reverse complement.
CGTGCATGCCAGCGCCCTGGCCGCGAACGAGCGGTACGCGGCGCAATTCGACCGCTCCGGGCTGCCCGCGCGACCCGGGCGGAGGCTGGCGGTCCTCGCCTGCATGGATGCCCGGATCTCCGTCGAAGACGTCCTGGACCTGCGGCCGGGCGATGCCCACATCATCCGCAACGCCGGCGGTCTGGCCACCGACGACGCGATTCGCTCGCTGGTCATCAGCCAGCAGCTCCTCGGGACCGAGGAGGTCATCGTGATCGAGCACACCGGTTGCGGGATGCTCACGTTCCGGGACGATGTGGTCCGCCAGGAGATCGCCGCCCGAACCGGGGCCGACGTGGACCTCGCCCTCGGCGCGTTCGAGGATCTCGAGGCCAACCTGCGTGCGCAGGTCAGCCGGATCCGCAGCCATCCATGGATCAAGGACGGGCCCGTCCACGGGCTGGTTTACGAGGTCGAAACGGGGCGCCTTCGCGATGTCCCGTGACGCGACGGGCCTGGCTGTGATGGCCGATCAGGGTTGTCGACACCCGAGCCGGGCACCTCGCTCGACGCAGATCCGCACCAGCAGACTGGTACGCGGCGCGTCCCCGCCGATCGAGCCGTGTCGGCCCTGCGGCTGAGCGTGGACCTGGCTGCCGGACCCGGTTCGCCGGGCAGATCTCGTCCGTACCAGTCCGTAGCTGAGGAGTTGCGTGACCGTCCGGTCGCGGACGTCCTCGTCAACAACGTCCGTGTCCGTGAATTGCACCTAGCCGAGGAGCGCGTCGACCTCGCCGATCCGCGCGAGGGTCTCGCGATCGTGCGGTGCCGGCAGCCGGGCGATCACCGTCCGAAACCCGAGATCGCGATACGGCCGGATGGCGTCGGCGACCAGGGAGGGCGGGCCGAGCAATTCGACCGCCCCGCGCATGTCCTCGACGCCATTCGCCGCGAGCATCGCACCGTAGGCGGCCCGCGCGTCGGCCGGATCGTCACGGATCACGATCGGAAAGCTGATCGTCAGCTCGATGTCGCCCCGGTCGCGCCCCACGTCCGCGCAGTGCTCGTCGAGGATCGCGAGCTTGTCGCGGACCTCGTCCACGCTTCCCGAGGTGTTCCAGGCATCAGCCCGGAGGGCCACGGTCCGGAGCGTCTTGCGGGGACCGGACCCACCGACCAGGATCGGAAGGTGGGCCTGGATGGGGCGGGGCTGGCAGAGCGCGTCGGTCAGCTGGTAGTAGCGACCGGTGTGGCTGAACCGTTCGCCGTCGAGCAGCCGGCGCATGACCATGACCGATTCGTCGAGGCGGTCCAGCCGATCGCCGACGCCGCTCCCCCACTCCGGGATGCCAAAGGCTTCGTGCTCCCGCTCAAACCACGCGCCGCCGATGCCGAGCACCGCGCGCCCGCCGCTCACGTTGTCGAGCGTGGTCGCCAGCTTGGCCGTGAGCCCGGGGTTGCGGAAGGTGTTGGCACCGACCATGAGCCCGAGCCGGATCCGGTTGGTGACCGCGCCGACGCCGGCCAGCGTGGTCCAGCCCTCGAGGATCGGCTGCTCCCAGGGTCCGAAGATCGCCATGAGGTGATCCCAGGTCCAGACCGAGTCCCAGCCGGCGGCCTCGGCGGCGAGGGCCGCGTCGCGGAAGTCGGCCCAGCTGGTCTGCTGTGACCAGAGCTGTGCCCCGAATCGCATGTGCATCGCCATATTCTGACGCATCGCGGGCCCGGGTCCAGCGGGCAGCCGGCGTGTGTCAGGCGCCCGGGGCCCTCGCCAGGGGCGATGACGTCGGAGCCGCCCGTGGATCCGTCAGCACGTTCCCTTGATGTACGGGTGGATGCAGCCGACGAAGTGGTCTTCCTCGACCTCGGCGAGGGCCGGCTGCCCGGCCACCGATCCACCGGTGCCGTGGACCGCCGGGTACCTGTCGTGATACGCGCACTCGTCCGCGGCCCGCGGTCCGGTCGCCGCGATCTCCTCCTCGACCTGGCGCCACTTCTTGTGGAGCAGCGGGACCGAGGCGATCAGCATCTTCGTGTAGGGATGGAGCGGATTGCCGTAGACCTTCTCGGTGGCGCCCATCTCGACGATCTGGCCGCGGAGCAGGATCAGCGTCCGCTGGCTGCTGTAGTAGCCGAGCGACAGGTCGTGCGTGATGAACAGGATGCCCAGGCCGCGGGCCCTGAGGTCGCCCAGCAGGTTGAGCACGTCGATGCGGGTCGACGCATCCAGCATGCTGATGATCTCGTCGGCGACGAGGAGCCGGATGTCCAGCAGCAGGGCGCGGGCGATCAGCAGCCGCTGGAGCTGACCGCCGCTCAGCTGGTGGGGGTACTTGTGCAGGACCTGGGCCGGGTCGAGACCGACCGCCTCGAGAGCCGCCTCGACGCGGGCGTCCCACTCCGAGTCGGGCATGCCACGGAAGTAGACGCTGCGGATCATGCCGAAGACGTGGTCGGCCTTGAAGATCGGGTTGTACGAGCTGAACGGGTCCTGGAAGACCCCCTGGACCAGCCGGTAGTAGCCGCGGCGCGGGAGCTTGACGACGTCCTGGCCGTCGAACGTGATCGTGCCGCGCGTCGTGTGGGTGAGCCGCAGGATCATCCGCCCGATCGTGGTCTTGCCGCTGCCGCTCTCGCCGATCAACGAGACGACCTGGCCGCCGTCGACGTTGAAGCTGACGTCCTTCACCGCGGCCAGGTCCGTGCCGCCGAACGTGCCGACCTTGTAGACCTTGGAAACGTGTTCGAGGGTCAGCACGGCGTTACGACACCTTCCAGCAGGCGACGTGGTGGTCGCGCTCGATTTCGATGAACGGCGGCTCCTCGCGACACTGCGCGTCCGCGAGTGGGCAGCGCGCCTGGAACCGGCAGCCGACCGGCGGGTCGAGGAGCCCCGGGGGACTACCGGGGATCCCGGTCAGCCGTTTGTCCGCGTAGCGCACCCCGACCTCGGGCAGCGACGAGATGAGGAGGCGGGTGTACGGGTGCTTCGGCGACCCGATGATCACATCGGTCGCGGCCTTCTCGGCCAGCTTGCCCGCGTACATCACGGTGATCGTGTCGGCGACCTCGGACAGGATCGCCATGTCGTGCGTGATCACGATCATCGTCCGGACCAGCTCGCGGTCGCGGAATTGGATCAGCGTCTCGGCCACGGCCTTCTGGGTGGACACGTCGAGCGCCGAGGTGATCTCGTCGGCGATCAGCAGCGACGGATTGAGCAACGTGGCGATGACCATCACCATGCGCTGCTTCATGCCGCCCGACAACTCGATCGGGTAGCGGTCGAGGACGTCGCGCCCGAGGCCGACCAGTTCGATCCGGCGCTCGATCTCGGGCCGCATCGCGGGCGCGTCCTCGCCCCGGGATTCGAGGAGGTCCGCGATCATCTTGCCGATCTTGCGCGTCGGGTTCATCGCGCTCATGGCGTACTGCGGGATGATCGACACGGTCCAGAACCGGAACTCGTCCATCGCGTCGGAGTCCATGATCGGCAGCGGGACGTCGTCGATCAGCACGTCGCCGCCGACATAGCGCATCCGGCTGTCGAAATGGGTCAGGGCCTTGCCGAGGGTGGACTTGCCGCACCCGGATTCGCCGGCCAGCCCCATGATCTCGCCGTCGGCGATCTTGAAGGTGACGCCGTCGAGCGCCCTGACATCGCCGGCCAGGGTCCGGTAGTAGACCCGGAGGTCGTTGACCTGCACGCTCACCGCGTTACGTCTCCCGAAGCTTGGGGTTGAAGATTTCGTCGAGCCCGACGTTCATCACGTACAACGCGCCGACGATCGCCGTGATCCCCAACCCCGGCGGGATGAACCACCACCACAGCCCCAACTGCAGGGCGCTATAGAGCACGGCACTGTTCATCATCAGCCCGAGCGAGATGCCCTCGGTCGGCCCCAGCCCGATGAAGTCCAGGGTCGCAGCGATCAGGACGGCGCTGCCGAACAGCAGGATGAAGGTCATGAACAGGTAGGAGCCCATATTCGGGGCGATCTCCCGGAAGATGACCTTCCAGGCGGGCAGCCCGCTCAGATTCGCCAGGTCGACGAATTCGCGAGACCGCAGCGAGAAGGTCTGGGCGCGAATGGCCCGTGCCGCCCACGGCCACGAGGTCAGCCCGATGAAGGCCGCCTCGATCGCCACCCCGCGCGCGCTCAAGAAGGCGGCAATGACGACGAGGACGACCAGTGTCGGGATGACCAGCACGATGTTGGTGATCATGTTGAGGGCCTCGTCCACGATTCCGCCCTTGTAGCCGGCGATGAACCCGATCGAGATCCCGACCAGGGCGGCGAGCCCGCCGCCCAGCAGCCCTACCAGGAACGTGGCCTGCAGGCCATTGACGAACTGGGCGAACACATCCTCGCCGAACGTCGTCGTCCCAAACCAGAAGTCGGCGCTCGGCGGGGCGCCCGTCGGGCCGTCGAACGCCTGGGGGTCCGTCGGATCGAGGACGGGCCCGATGATGGACAGGATCAGGAAGAAGAGGACAACTGCGGCGCCGAAGAGGATGCGCTTGTCGCGCAGCGCGAAGTAGAGGATCTCGCGTCGCGGCCGTACCGGGGCCAGCCCGAGTGTGACAACCGCTTCGGGCACGGTCGGGGACGCATCTCCATGCGCGGGATCGTTGACTGCCGGCAGAGGTGCTTCGCCGTGGATGCTCACCCCGCACCCCCCTGCATCCCGACGCGCGTGCGCGGATCCACCACGACATAGGCGATGTCGATGAGGAAGTTCGCCACCAGCACGCCGATGATCACGAACAGGAAGACACCCTGGAGCAGGAAGAAGTCCTCGTTCTGGACGGCCTGGAGGACCAGGTATCCGAGGCCCGGGTAGGCGAACACCACCTCCGTGACCAGCGCGCCGGCGACGACCACGCCAAGCGATAGCGCGAGGCCCGTGACCTGGGGCAGGACCGCGTTCCGGAAGGCGTAGCGCCGGACAAGGCCCTGCGGGGCGCCGAGCGCCTCCAGCCAGTGCGCATAGTCCGACTCGAGCTCGTAGATGATCATGTTGCGCATCCCGATCGCCCAGCCGCCGAACATGACCAGGAAGAGCGAGAGGAACGGCAGAACCCAGTGGGTGTAGGCGCTCAGGAAGAACTCCCACGTGAGCGTCGGAGACATCGACTGGTCGTAGGCATAGGCCAAGGGGAGGATCTTCAGCACCGACCCGACCGCCCAGGCGAGCAGGATGCCCAGCCACATGTACGGAGTCGCGGTCAGGATGTAGCCGATCGGCAGGACGTTATCAAATCGCTTCCGCCGGGCCGCATACGCCCCAAACTGGTTGCCGGCGATCCAGCTCAGGATGATGGCGGGAATCAGCAGCGCCAGGGTGAACGGCAGTGCTCCCATGATGACCTGGGTGACAGGCTGCGGAAACAACCACACGCTGATGCCCAGGTCACCGTGCAGGAGCGCGGCCCAGAAGTTGAGGTACTGCTGCCAGATGGGTTGATCGAGCCCGAATGCGCCCAGGAAGTAGCCCATCATGCTGTTGGCTGCATCGGGCTGCAGGTTCATCCGCGCGAGCATTCCCGACACAGGGTCACCGGGCATGAACCGCGGGATCATCCAGTCGACCGTCACCGCGACGAAGAACGTCAGCAGGTAGGTGACCAACTTTCGCAGGAAATAGCGGCGCACGACGCCTCCGGGCAGTGATCAGAGAGAAGGGCCCCGTCCCTCCCTCTGTGTGCAGAGGGAGGGACGGGTCTCGGGGCTAGCCCTTAGTGAGCCGCGAGCTTGAGCTGCGTCAGCATGAGCACAGCGCCCATGTTCCAGTAGCCATTCCACGTCACGGGGACGTAGTGCGGGCTGCCCGCAGCCGAGGAGGGGAAGTTGGTCCAGACGGCGTTGCTCACCTGTGACCACATGCCGTTGTACCAAAGCGGGATGATCGGCAGGTCCTGGAGCTGGATCGTCTGGATCTGCGACATGATCGCCTTCATCCCGGCGATGTTGCTCGTGGACGTCGCGTCGAGCTGCTGGACGAGACTCCAGAGCTTGGCGTTCTTGTATCGACCATCGTTGCCTGCGATCTGCGTCGCTGCGATCGGCTGGCGGAACATCCAGTTGTAGTACGCCCACGGCGTATTGGCGACCTGGGCGTCGTTGACGAGGGCCAGATCGAACGTGCCCTTCTGGATCTTGTTCGTCCGATCGTTATAGGACGGGAACGCGGTATGGATCTTGATCCCGGCCTTCTTCGCGCTCTGGGCGATCACCTGGACGGCCGCCATCCAGTCCGACCAGCCGCTCGGGACGATGAGCTCGAGATCGATCTTCGAGCCGTCCTTGTTGCGGAAGTAGCCGTCGCTGCCCATCTTGTAGCCGGCCGCCGTGAGGATCTTCTTGGCGTCCGTCGGGTTGTACTTGTAGCCGTACTTGGCGACAACCGTCTTGTCGACGAACTTGTCCCACATCGGCAGCAGACCGGTCACGTTGGCGGCCGCGACGATGTTGCCGTAGACGTTGTTCACGATCGGGCGGACGTCGATGGACTCCGCCAGCGCCCGCCGGAAGACCTTGTCATTCATCGGCTTCTTGATGTCATTCGTGGCCAGCCACGCCGTGTTGGCGGCGAGCATGTACGGCGCCTTCGGATAGTAGGTCGTGATGCCGTAGCCGCCGGTGACGATGCTCGAGATCCCGGGCAGGTAGTTGTTGTTGAGGTCGTACTGGCCCGCCATCATCTGGCCGAGCGCGACATTGTTGCTGATGTTGACGAGGTCGATGATGTACTTGGGCTTGACGTCCAGGCCGATCGACTTGCCCCACCAGGTGTCGTTCTTGACCCACACGACCTTTGTCGTGTCATAGGTCAGGAGCTGATAGGCGCCGCTTCCCACGACCTTCGAGGGGTCCGAAGGGCTCGCGTTGAAGGTCAGGACGTCGGTGGCCGTTCGCGTTCCCCAGATGTGCGCCGGCACGATCGCCACGGTGTACAGCGAGTTCGACCACTCCTGGTAGAGGGCCTTGGAGAAGGTGAACTTCACCGTCAACGGGTCGACCTTCGTGACGCTCTGGAGGAAGGTCCAGAGCGTGCTGTAGGGAACCGACGAGAGCTTGCCGAGGTTGAACGTGTAGATGACGTCGTCAGCCGTCAGGGCGTGCCCGTCACTCCAGGTGAGCCCCGAGCGCAGCTTCAGGGTGTATTCCTTGGCGCCCGTCCAGCTGCCGCTCTGGGCCAGCCAGGGGGTGAACTTGTCATTGATCGGGCTATACAGGAACAGCGTCTCGTAGAGCAGCCCCAGCGTTCCGGTCACGTAGCCGGCGGCGACCGGGTTGAAGTTGGTGGGCGGGCCCCACATGCTGCCGCCCGTGTAGAGCGTCTCGCTGCGCGGATACGAGGTCGGAATGACCTGTGCCGCGCCGGTCGCGGCCGGGAAGATCGCCGCAAGCAAGCTCACGCTTGCCAGCAAGACGACCAGTCTTCGCTTTGGACCCATGTACTTCCTCCTTCATGCCGCCTTCGGAGATCGAAGCGGCGACACCTGCGTTGCAGACCGCTCAACGCGACTCACTCGTGAGGCACACCTCCCACGCTCGATTGGCGGATCACCAGCTCCGTAGGCATGAGCACCCGTCGAGGTGCGCGGCCCGGATCGCCGAGGAGCTGCAACAGGGCCCGGGCGGCCTCCACTCCGTGCTGGCGCAGCGCCTGGCGCACGGTGGTCAGCGGCGGATCGAGATGGACGGCGAAGTCGACGTCGTCGAAGCCAGCCAGCGCGACGTCGTCCGGGACCCTGAGCCCGCTCGCGCGGATCGTTTCGAGCGCCCCACTCGCAGATGCGTCGTTCGCGCAGAAGATGGCGTCGACGCCCAGCTCGAGGAGTTCGGCCGCGGCGGTGACGCCCGACTGGCGGGTGAAGTCGCCGTCAATGACGAGACGATCGAACCGCAGGCCCGCCCGCCGCATCGCACGTTGATAGCCGACCACGCGGTCTTCGCCGGCGACCGTCCCACGGCTGCCGGTGATGTGGCCGACCCGCGTCCGGCCGATCGAGATCAGGTGGGTCGTGACGGCGTCGGCCGCCTGCTCGTTGTCGATGTCGACATAGCTCGCGCTTCGGTCGGCGCGGCGGTGCCCGATCAGGACCGTCGAAAGACCCGATGAGAGCAAGCCGTCAACGACCGGATCCTCGAGGGTGTGCGCCGAGATGATCACGCCGTCGAGGAAGCTCATCCCGAGGACGTGGTCGAGGGTCTGCTCCTTGGTCCGGTTGCCGAGCCACAGCATCATGCCGGCGCCCTGCTCGGCAAGATAGTCCGTGATCCCCTGCAGCAACTGGGAGAAGTAGGGGTCGGGGAACAACAGGTGAGGGTCGACATGCACGACGACGCCGACCACGCCCGACCGTCCGGAGGCCAGCTTGCGAGCGGCAGCATTCGGCCGGTAGCTGGTCCTGGCGAGCACTTCCTGCACGTGGCGCCTGGTGGACTCCGCCGCGGACCCGCCGTTGATGACCCGCGACACCGTTGCGCGTGATACGCCCGTGAGCGCCGCCAGGTCGTCGAGAGTGCGGGCTACGTGCCGCTCGTCCGGAGCCCCATCCGAGGCCTTTCCGACCACCACAGCCCACTCCTGCGGCACAGACTTGGAAGCGCTCCCAAGCTAGGCGGTGCGGATGGGGTCGCATAGGGTCATTTGGCCCTATTTGGCAACCTTCGCCACAACCTAGATTTGGCCGGGAGCGCTCACATCGAACGGGCAGGAGGCGGTGTGCCAGACGGACTCGCGCGATCGGAATCGGCACCCTCGGCGGCCGCGGGCCCGGCCATGCCGTGGGAAGAACGGCCGGCCGGGAGCCGCGACCTGCTATGGCGCTCGAGCCGCAACCCGATCATCCCGCGCGATCTGCTGCCCCGCTCCAACAGCATCTTCAACTCCGCCGTGGTGCCCTTCGAGGACGGGTATGCCGGGGTCTTCCGGGTCGACGACCGGTCACGAGCGATGAATCTGCACGCCGGCCGAAGCGAGGACGGCATCGCCTGGCGGCTCGATCCCGAGCCGATCCGGTTCGAGCCTGCCGACGAGCGTGTCGCCGAGCTGACCGGCCCGTTCGAGCACGCCTACGACCCGCGTGTGACCTGGCTCGAGGACCGCTTCTACGTCAGCTGGTGCAACGGCTATCACGGGCCGACCATCGGGCTCGGCTGGACCACGGACTTCGTGACCTTCCACCAGCTCGACAACGCGTTGCTGCCGTTCAACCGCAACGGCGTCCTGTTCCCGCGCCGGATCGGTGGGGCGTACGCGATGCTCAGCCGTCCGTCCGACACCGGCCACACTCCATTCGGCGACATCTTCTACTCGGAGAGCCCGGACCTCGTCCACTGGGGCCGCCATCGCCACGTCATGGCTCCCGTCGCCTGGACCTGGGCCTCAACCAAGATCGGTGCCGGGCCGACCCCGATCGAAACCGCCGAGGGCTGGCTGCTCCTGTACCACGGGGTGCTGACCTCGTGCAACGGCTTCGTCTACTCCATGGGGGCAGCGTTGCTCGATCTCGAGCAACCGTGGCGGGTCATCGCCCGCGGGCGGGACTACCTGCTGAGCCCGCAGGTCCCCTACGAACAGGTCGGTGATGTCCCCAACGTGGTCTTCCCATGCGCGGCCCTGGTCGATCACGCGACCGCCCGGCTGACCGTGTACTACGGCGCCGCGGACACCGTCACCTGTCTCGCCCACGGTTACCTGTCAGAGATCCTGGACTCGCTGCGGAGCGAGGGCTGACATGGGGCGCTGGCCCCAGTCAGGCTCCGCGCAGGACCCCTACGGGTCATTTGGCCCTTCTGGGAACCGCTACCAGGGTGGAGATTCGGGACAGGTGGCATGCAAGACGCCCGCGGCAAGGCGCGTTCGTCAGGGCGGTGCGGAGCCTCGCGCAGGCATGGAGGTTCTTCGTGACAGAGCAAGGGACGCCATCGACGGTCGTGCCGCCCGCCCCGGCTCGCCGTCAGCGGAATCCACCCAAGAAGCCGTCCCATTGGTCCCGGAACATCACGATCGGCGTCATCGGCATCTTCGTGGCCCTTGCCGCCGTCGGGTCGGCCATCAGTCGGGAGAAGGCCTTCACCGGCTCGACGGCCCCAACCGATGCCGTCGCCTCCCAGGGGCAGGATTCCGGCCTCGTCGAGTCAGACGCCCCGTCGCCAACTGCGGGCGGGACAAGCCTCCTGTCGATCAAGGGGAGCGGGCCGACCACGTCGGACCCATTCCAGTCGACTGGGCTCAGCGTGGATCTCGCATACACCTTCGCCTGCACCGCCGACGACAGCTTCACCATCAACTTCTACGGCACCAACGGCAGCCCGGTGTTGCCGGACGTCATCACCAGCGCGTTCGGCACGACCGGCTCGGAGACGATCAACGAGCCGCTCAACGGTGAGACAGGCCCGTTCACGGTCGAAGTCGACTCGCCCTGCGACTGGACCATCGAGGTGACCGGCACGCCTTGAGCCGCACCCTGCTCGGCTCCTGGAGGACTCGATCGTCGGTACCGGTACGATGACGCCGTAGCGCGCCGCCGAGGAGACCGGGATGACGACCGACATCACCGTGGGGCTTGTCAACCAGCCGGGGACCCTCATGCGAGCGAGTGATGCCCTCGGTCGCGCGGGAGTCAACATCGAAGGAGCGTGCGGGTACGTCTGTGACGGCCAGGGCGTGTTCCACGTCCTCGTCGAAGACGCCCGGCAGGCTCGGTCCGCGCTCATCGACGCGGGCCTCGAGATCCATGCCGAACGCCTGGTCGTGGCGATCCCCGTCGAGAACCGGCCCGGGTCGGCGGCCGCCATCCTCCGCCGGATCGCCGCCGCCGAGGTCAACGTCGACCTGCTCTACGTCACGGCCGACGGCCGCCTCGTGCTGGGTGGAGACGATCTTCCCGGGCTCAGGAGCGTGCTCGGCTAGACCCGGCGCCGGTCGGATCCTGGTTCCGGCCGGCGTCGAGTGCCCGCCGCGACACGGCGTAGGCACCCGCGAGATCGCCCAGTTCGGCAAGCACGTCGCTGAGCTCGCCGAGGACGAGCTGCGTCTCGCCCCGGCGGCCGTGCTCCTCGGCGAGCGCGGCGGCCCGCTCGAGCGTCTGTCGTGCCGTATCGAGCGCCCCGAGCTTCCGGTTGGCACGAGCCGCGAGGAGGAGCGCGCTGATCTCGGCCTTCCGGTCGGCGCTCGATTCGGCGAGCGAGCGGGCCTCGTCGGCGCGGGCCAGCGCCTCGGACGGGTCACCTGCCGCCAGCGCGATCTGGCCCTCGGTCTCGGTCACGTGGGCCAGCCAGCGCTTGTCGTCCCGCCGCTGGAAGGTCGCGTGCGCCTCGGCGGCATGGCCGCGGGCGACATCGAGGCTCCCGAGCGCGAGATAGACGAGGGCCAGCTCGTTCTGGATGGAGGCTGCCTCGAATTCCGCGTCGGCCGCCCGGAACATCGCCAGGCTCTGCGTCCCTGTCGCGAGGGCCCCCTCGTTGTCGCCGAGCTCTCGGTAGCTGAGGGCCAGGGAGAACAGGAACATCGCTCGTTTTCGGCCGTCGAGCTCACCCACGCGCGAGCGTGCCTGCTCGAGGTAGGCAAGAGCCCGCTCGGGTTGCTCATCGCGCGACGCGATCACGGCCAGCGCGATCAGGGCCCGGACGGGCAGATCCGGCTCGACCAAGAGCCCGGATGCGATCTCGTCGAGGAGCCGGGTCAGCAAGGCCGTGGCCTGGTCGCCCTGTTCGAGCTCGTACAGGCCGGAGGCCTGCCAGTACGTCGCCCAGGCCGCCTCCGGGCGGCGCCCCTGTGACTGGAACAGCTGCTCGGCGTCGGTTGCCGCTCGAAGCGCGTCCTGTCCACGGCCGAGCCTCGACAGGCCCTCCGCAAGACCGAGCAGCAACTCGGCCCTCACCCGCTCCGACGGATTCGATCCGAGCAGCTCGGAGTACCCATCGATGGCCTGTTGCCAGTCGCCGGCCACGAGCCGGAGGTCGGCCTCGAGGCGCGTCCACGCCTGCTCCCGATCGGCCAGCAATCGCTCCACCGGCATCTGGAGGCGGTCGGCGAAGAAATGGAGCGCCGCCATGGACGGCTTCACCAGGCCGTTCTCGAGGGCGCTGACGTAGGCCTTCGTGTAGCGCCCCTCCGCCAGTTGCGCCTGGGTCAGGCCGGCAGCGGTGCGCGCGTGCCGCAGCCGCGCGCCGATCCGAATGGCGAGCGGCCGGTCGGCCTCAGCGTGGGATCGCCGCTTGATCGGCGTCGGCATCGTCCCCTCCTTCCCCGAGCTGGGTCTCAACCGAGGCGAGAATCGTGGCGCCAGTCGAATGCAACCTGCGGGCAATCATAAGCAAGCTTGGCAAGGACGGCACCGTCCGGCCGGACTCGACCGACGACAGGAACGCCCGGCTCAGCGGTCGGCCGATCGAGGACTGCGACAGGCCGAGCGCCACCCGCCGTCGCCGGATCTCGGCCCCCAGCAGGCGCGAGAAGGGGGTCCCGCTGCCGGCCGCGTCGTGTTTAGCAATAGTTGACAGTCGCATCGACGAAGCATACGCTGCCGCAGGAGCCCGCGCCCCGGTCCTGAAAGGAGCCGGGCATGCCCCAAGGGCGTTTTGGTACCTTCCGCGCGATCGTCGTCGCGTCCATCTCGGCGGCGAGCCTGGTGCTCGCCATGGTCTCGTCCGTCTTCGCAAGCAGCGGCGGGGCAAGCTTTCCGTAACCTCGAGAACGATTCGAGGCCGATTCGGCGATTCGACAGAAGCTGGCGGCCGGGCGCGGGCTCCCACCCCCGCCCAGCTCGGGTGATGTCAGTCCTACCCGGCAGCCTGCCTGAACTGCTCGTAGCGGCGCTCGAGTCGCGTTCGGTCGGGGAGGTCGATCGTGCGGCGTGGGAGATGGATCATCTGCCCGTTGATCTGCTGCAGCCCCACGACGAGCATCGGGCCGTCCGATTCGCGCAGGACGGACGGGCGCACCTCGATGACGTAGTCGGGCCGGATGGCGAAGAAGAACCGATCGAACGCGGCGTGATGCAGCTTGCACAGCGCGACGCCGTTGCTGACGACCGGCTCGCCCTCGGCGTCGCTGTCGGGCGTGATGTGCGCCGCGTCCAGGAGCTCCTGATGCCGCAGTCGACAGAGCGCGCAGCGCTCGGCGTACGCTCGAATCACCCGCTCGCGGAAGGCGACCTGGTGGAGCCGGCGGCGGAACGTCGCGGTCACGTAGGCCCGCCGAGGTTCGGCGAGCGTCCTCAGCGACGCCGAGCGCACCGAAGGCCTCGTTCTCGGCGGCATAGAGATCGTCGACCTGCATCGAGAAGCGGAGCTGCTCCGGATGGTCCTCGACGACGAAGACCGGGTAGGCCGCGACGTAGCTCCCGGGCTCGATCGCGTGGAAGTACACGATCGGAACCCGCTCGATCATCGCGCGCCGCAGGCCGCGGTTGTCTCGATGCTGCGGGTCGAGTCCGCGATACGCGTAGCGGAGCGTTCCGGCCTGGCGATCGAAGCTGTCGTCGTACGGACCGCCGACCGTCGTCGTAATCGACAGCGGCAGCTCGCATACGGCCGGCTTCCAGATCCCCGACGGGCCGACGAGCGGGATCCGCCGGCCATCGAGGCTGAACGTCTCAAGCGCCGTCCTGGAGATGGTCTCGCCGAACTCGTCGCGCTGGCGGGTCAACCAGTCGAATGTCCGGAGCCTGATCTCGCGATCCGCCTCGCCGATCATGGCGAAAGCGTACAGGCTAGGCGTGGCCGCCGATCAGCCCCACCGATTGCGCCTTCAGCGTTCGGCGACCTCGTCTCTTCCCATTCATCGCCTCCTCGAACTGCAACGACGCGATCCTCAGTCGTAGAACGCCATGGAGACCTTCGGGTTCGGCTTCCACATCTCGCTCGTCGAGCCACAGTTCGGACATCGGGTCGGCGCGTCGTAGGTGAACCGGCCGCCGCATGAACACGGCTCGAGCGTCGCCTCGGCGGCAGCGTGGTACTCGTCGCGGCTCAAAGGCTGACCGGGATATTCCAGCTGAATCCGCCGGTCCAACTCCATGCGAGCGATGGCATACGGGTGGTCCAGGCCTTTGACGAATCGAAGGTGGATGTCGCCAAGTTCCTTGTGCCCAACACTCTGTGCCTTGCCACAGGCATCGCAATGGAGCATGTCGAAGAAGAAGCCGCCACCATTCCGCACGCCGAACTTCGTCGCGCACGCCTTGCAGACATGACCGGTTGCGTTACCCATCTGTCGCCTCTTCAAGGCCCGGCGATCAATGGCACCTGACCGATTAGTGCGCCGGGGCGAGCAACACCGTCGCTGACCGTGTCAAGAGGGCGGCTCCTAAGGAGCCCATGGGCGATACGCGCGCGTATGCGAGGAGAGCTACCTGGTCATTCGACTGGGAGAGCGCGGTCGAAGGAATGCCTCTGGGCGGCGACTATCGTCGGCAGGATCGGGTCCGTCCCAGATGAGCGTCTCGGGCGCGATATCGAGATTGCCCGGCCAGGCAACCGTTCCGTGACGCGCGCGGACGCGGCGGAAGAGCGTGTCGTCGGAGCGTAGGCGATCGAACACAGGACCCCAAAGCAGGTCCTGGACGTCCCGTTCCACAACGGCACCGTTCGTCAGGGTGAGGCGAAGCCGTCGACCTTCAAGTGGCTGGGCAGACCGAACGCGAAGCAACATCTCCGGATGCTAACGCAGTGGTGCGATGCGCTTCAATGGAAGGCTCGACCTGGCCAGTTCCCAGTCCGCGTGAAGTTCTTCTGCATGAATTGATGCCCACTCGACGACCAGGGCATGCGCGCGTGGCGACAGGCGACCCTTGACGTTGTAGGTCAGGACCAGGAAGTGCTCGGGGAGGAGCGGGTCATCCGCTTGGGCCTCGGCGCCCTTCGTCTCGAGCAGCCAGCGAACCCGCTCGACGATCACCTTCGTCTTGCCGGTGCCGGCACCCGCGATCACGACGAGCGGCCCGTCGCCCCACTCGACAATGCGGCGCTGGTCAGCGGTCAGGCCGGGAGGCGCGGCGGTCAGCATCGGATGAGGCCCAGGTAAGCGTCGTGTGGCAAGCTCTCGACCCCGCCCAGCTGATCGCTGGGGAAGGCGTGCCAACCGTCCACCGGTTCGGACCGTACCGGTTCTTCTTCTATTCGCAGGAGAATCGGGCGAGTTACGAAGCTGCGCACATCCATGTCGCGTCGAGCGATGGAAGCGCCGTGTTCTGGCTTGAGCCGGTCGGTCTGCGAGCCAACCGGGGGTACACTCCGCGCGAGATCGAGCGACTCCGCCGGATCGTCACGGCGAACCGAGAGCTGCTCCTGAGGTCGTGGAATGGGTTCTTCAACTACCCACCTGGATAGATACCCGCTGGCGGCGGGAGTCGAGGTCAGCCGCGAGTGGCTCCTCGTGGACCTCCGCGACGGCCGTCGATTGTCCGTGCCGGTCTCCTGGTTTGACTGGCTTGCCGGGGCAAACGACACCGCCCGTGCGGACTTCGAGATCATCGAGGGTGGCCAGGGGATCTGGTGGAATTCGATTGACGAAGGGCTCTCCGTGCCCGGGCTGTTTGGGTTGCCGCACGCCTGACCGATCGTCCTCTCGTTCATTGCAGCCGTTCCAGGACACCGCGCGGCGCGATCACGACGAGGTGCTGCCGGGCCCGTGACGCACCGATGTAGAGCAGGCGGTCTAGGCGGGGATCGTCCGCCCGCAACTCAACGAGCACGACGACCGGTCGCTCGAGGCCCTTGAACCGCCGGATCGAGTCGAACAGGATCGCGTCGGGCGGAATCTCGGGTACGAGGTTTGCGGCGAGGCCCAGGCTCCTGCCGGCTGCGTCGTAGCCGCCGTTCCAGAGGACCTCGTTGCCAAACCGGCGATGCTTCCACACCGCCGAGTCCTCCAGCGACCGGCCGGTGAGGACTGCCATCGCGCCGAGGCGCACGCCTTCGTCGGCCCGCAGTCGATGGAGCACGTGGCGGAGCGCCTCGAGCGTGGCCGCATCCCCGTCCGCCTCGACCAGTTCGGGCGGGCGGCCGTCCTCGCGCAGCGCGATCGACGCCAGTCCCCCGCCCCCGACTCGAAGCACGAGGTCGTGGATCGGCTGGGCGTTCCGGCAGTTGAGGTCCAGCTGGAACTCGGGCAGACCCAGGCCCGCCACGACGTCGTCACGGTAGATCCCCTGCGCGGGATCGTGGAAGACGTACAGGACATCCTCCCTCGGTGTCTCGAGCATGGCGTCCAGCGTCAGGAGCCACTCCGTGTCGAAGTCCTGGCCTTCGTCGACCACGATCGCGTGGTAGCGACCGCCGAGCTTGCCGATGGCGTCGTCGAGCGCGTCCGGGAGGGTGTCCGAGAACCATTCCGCGGTCACCGGTTCCGGCTTGGGCGGGAGGGTGGCCGCCTCGCGACCCCAGTCCTCACAGAGCTGGTGGAAGGTGCAGATGTCCAGCAACCCGGTCCCGGCCGCTGTCTGTGCGGCCACGTCCGCCAGCTCGCGGGCCAGCGGGGAGTTGAAGCAGACGAGGAGCGTCCGGTAGCCCTCGCGCGCAAGCCGCTGCGCCTTCTCGAGCGCGAGCATCGTCTTGCCGGTTCCCGCGCCACCGATGACCGACGCTCGCCGCTGCCGCTTGAGCAGGTTGAGCGTGTCGTACTGGGCGGTCGTGAGCCGCACGACGTCGCGCTCGCCGGACGCGACCTCGTTCCGGAGCATCGAGCGGAGCTCGATCGGTTCCTCGAGCAGGTCGACCAGGATGCCCACCCCCTTTGCGCCGGGTGGACGCTTGGCGGAGCTGTCGCGACCGAAGGCCTCGAGCACGTCGTCGAGCCAGCGGCGGAGCTCCGCCTGGCTCTCGGCGCCGTCGAGCAGGCGGTGCTGGTCGAGGATCAGCTGGGGGTCGACGTCAGGGCCCAGCATTCCCAGCCTTGGCCCGGCGCTGGCGAGATCGACGTCCGGGAACGCCACGGCATCCCCTGCGACCGGGTCGAGTGATGGATCCCACGCGGGGAGCTCCCGGAGCTTCTGGACCAGGGCATATCGGGAACCTGCGGCCTGGTCGAACGGCGACTGTTGGAGTCGCTTCCCGCCGGCCCACCAAATGCGGTCTTCGCGGCGGATCTCGCCGGACTTCACCTCGACGACCAGGATCCCGCGATCCGGATCGGCCACCACGAGGTCCGCCTCGCCATCGTGGAAGTGGCCGTTTTCGCGTCGCCGCCAGCGGACATTGGGCAGGATGGCGATCGATGCCGGAAGTGCCGCGCGGAGCCGGTCATGGACGAGCCGTTCGGCCGTTCGGCCAGCCATCTCGCGAACGTCTCGCGATGCGTTGGAGTGGTGGTCGTCGAGGTCGACGCCACCGATCGCGCGCTCAACCATCGGATGTGCCCCGGCAGCGATCCGACAACGCGGATCCCTCGAGTCAATCCTAACTCAATCAAGATGACCGTCCAGGTTGCCGTCCAGTAGATCGAGGAGGACGAAGTCCGTCCTCCCGCTCGCGGTCGCGCCGGCATTGCCCGCAGGTCGGCTGCCCCGAATCCCCGCTCGGATCGTCGTCGGGATCGCCAGCGAGCGTTCGGCCGCACGGATTGCAGCGGACGTCATCGAAGGGTCATCTCCCAAACCCACACAAGGTGCCGGTCGACCTTGGCTCTACGTGAGGATCGGCGGTCGTCGTGTCAGGTTGGGTGTCAAGGACGTCACCGACTCGGCCCGCCCCCGTTGGCGTGGCGTCGCGGGTTCGCTAGAATGTGGCCTCTCCCGAGCGGGAGTAACTCAGTTGGCAGAGTGTCAGCTTCCCAAGCTGAATGTCGCGGGTTCGAACCCCGTCTCCCGCTCCACTCCCTCCCCGCTCAGCCGACGATCGTCAGCGGCGCCAACCCTGCGAGCGGGCCATCCGGTCTCGGCCGGGCCAATTCGGGCTCAGGACCGCGATCCGTGTCACGGACCGCGACCTCGGCGTCCAGCAGGCCGAGGAGCGTCGGGATTCCGGACTGCAATGCCGCCCCGTACGCCGGGCCGATGTGCTCCATGAGCAGCTTCTCGCGCCTGGTCCTGGGCGCGGCGAACCGGAGGTGGATGGTCGTCCCGGAGGCGGTCGGTTCGAATTCGATCGTGTGGAGCACCTTGACCGGTCCCGTCGGCGTGTCGAGGATCGTCCGGTCGGTGACGTAGTCGTAGGGGCGCCAATCGAGGATCTCCTCGATGACCGCGTCCTTGCCGTGCCGGCAATGGTTGGCGGAGCCAACCCCGCGCCGCCCGCCGGTGGCCCCTTCGATCTTGACTTCGGTCACCCAGGGTTGCCACGACATCCGCTGCCCGGGCTTGGTCAGGAACTCCCAGGCCACCTGCGGCGGCACCCGTGTCTCGATCGCGAGATCGAGGACGGCCTCGGCGGAGGTGACGAAGACGCGCCCGCGGGCCTCCTCCTCCTGCCAGCGACGCTCGAGGTCGTGGACCCAGCCAGGGACGTCCCCGATCCGGTCGTAGGTCTCGGTGTGCGGCTGCATGCCGAGCGCCGCTGGGTCGATGTCGCTGGCATCGATACAGGCCCGGCTGATGAACGCGTAGGCGCCGATCCCGAGCCGCTCGACGACCTCGTTCTTCAGCAGCCGATGGACGATGATCACGTCCGACCCGAGGAGCTCCTGCCGGCCGGCGATCTTCTGGATGATGACCTCGCCGTGGTGGACGACGAACTTGAGATCGAGGTCGGGGATCCTGGCGCACGCATTGCATTCGCAGGACGTCGCCTGGCGGACGTCTCGACGACGGCGGCGGAACCCCAGGTAGCAGCGCTCGATGGTGTCGAGGAGCATCGAACCATCGACGCGGTCGGCGGTCATGAACGTGAACGCGGCATCGCCTTCGAGCTTGGCCAGCCGGAAGTTCGGCCGGAGCGCCGTGACGACCGCGCCGACGAGGTCGGCCAGGATGTCCTGCGCATGGTCCAGCTCGACGTCGGCGAGATAGCCGGTGTAGCCGGAGATGTCCGCGATCAGGAAGCAGGTGGGTTGCGCGGCTGAGAGCACGGTTCCTCGGCTGAGCAGCAGGTCTTGCCGGCCATCGTATACGGTGCGGCACGTTGCCCCGAAGCCGCGCCATCCCGTCAGTCACCGCATTCGGCGAACCGGGCCCGACTACAGTTCCGCTCGTGGAGACCTACGAGCTGGCCGAGGCGGCCGAGCGCAGCGGAGTCAGCGCCGCTGAGCTTGGCCGGTTTGTCGAGCTGGGGATCATCAAGCCAGACGCCTCCG
Source organism: uncultured Chloroflexia bacterium (assembly GCA_963806175.1). Lineage (GTDB taxonomy): Bacteria > Chloroflexota > Limnocylindria > Limnocylindrales > CSP1-4 > SPCO01. The sequence continues at coordinate 61,313 of CAWDXA010000011.1, read as the reverse complement.
ATCGGTTCACGACCGGCCATCTGCGCCGAGCCGGGCTGGTGAAGGGCCTGGCCGCGGCGGGGATCCCGCTGGACGGCCTCGGTGCAGCGATCCGGAGCCGACAGATCTCGATGGACTTTCTCGACGCTCCCGCGTTCGAACGGTTCTCCGCGCTCAGCGGCGCCACGTTCGCGGCCACGGCCGAGCGGACGGGCGTGCCGCTCGAACTCCTGCTGTTCATCCGCGAAGCCGCAGGATCCGTCGCGCCGTCGCCCGACGATCGCATTCGTGACGAGGAGCTCCCGCTCGCCGACTGGGTCGAGAGTGCGGTCAAGGCCGGGTTCCGTCCCGCCGCGATCCAGCAGCTGATCCGTGCCCAGAGCGACGGCCTGCGCCGGGTGGCGGAGACGGAGGCGGACATGTGGCAGACCGAGGTCGTCATGCCGGCCATGCGCGCCGGGAAGCGGCCCGACGAGATCCTGGGGATCGACTTCGGCGACCGGATGAGTGCGCTGACCGAGCGAGCCCTGCTCGGGATGTACCACCTCCATCAGGCGCACGCGTGGACCGGCGGGATCATTGAAGACTTCGAGGTGACCCTGGCCGCGGCCGGCCTGCACAGTCGCCTCGAGCATCCCCCCGCGATGTGCTTCCTCGACATCACCGGCTACACCCGCCTCACGGAGGAGCACGGGGACGTGGCCGCGGTGGAACTGGCCGAGCAGCTCGGCCGGGTCGTCCAACGCGAATCGATCAGGCGCGCTGGCCGGGCGGTGAAGTGGCTCGGCGACGGCGTGATGCTGCATTTCCCGAATCCCGGCAGTGGCGTGCTCGCCGCGCTGGACATGGTGGACGCGATCGTCGCCGCCGGCCTCCCCCCGGCGCACGTCGGCCTGCACGCGGGATCGGTCATCTTCCAGGAGGGCGACTACTACGGGCAGACCGTCAACCTCGCGTCGAGGATCGCCGACTACGCGCAGGCGGGACAGGTGATCGTGAGCCAGGCAGTCGTCGATGCCTCGGGCGGGACCGGGCTGACCTTCGAGGAGGTCGGGCCAGTAGAGCTCAAGGGTGTGACCGGGGCGATCCGACTGTACGCCGCGCGTCGGCCCGACTGAACGGACGCGGCGGCCACGGCCCGGCGGACCTCGGCGCTCGGGCCTTCCCACGAGGCTCGAGCCGCGATCGACCGATCGTGCGAGATCCTGGTCCGCCTCGAGGCCCGCCCCTTCAGCGGTCGGCTCGCCCGGACCGGACGTTGAGCGCCGTCACCCGATCGGACGCGTCGTCGTGGTGGCTCTTGTCCGGGAAGGCTCGCATGAGCTGCCGCAGGAGCCGATGGAGCTGCTCGCGTTCCGGCTCGGTGAGGACCGAGGCGAACATCGCCTCGCGCTTGGCCTGCGTCCCGACGGTCGCGTCCCAGGCCGCGTGACCGGCCTCGGTCGGCTCGACCAGCGTCCCGCGGCGGTCGTTCGGGTCCGGCAGGCGCCGGATGAGCCCGGCCTTCTCGAGCCGGTCGAGCCGGGCGGTCATCGCCCCGCTCGAAATACGCATGTCCTCGGCCAGCTGCCCCGCCGAACGCCGGTAGGGCGGCCCGTAGCTCCGCAGCCGTCCAAGCAGGTGGAACGCACGTCGATCGAGCGCGTACTGGGCGAGCGTCTCCTCCATCGACCGGTCGAAGCTCTTGGCCAGGCCCTGGATGCGCTCGACGATCCCCTCGGTCAACGGGTCGAGGTCCGGGATCTCGCGGGCCCAGACGGCAAGCATGTCGTCGAGTCTGTCGCTCTCCGGAGCGTCGTCGCCCATGGCGGGAGTATCCCGCGCGGATACGCCTACGTCAAGTGTCTTTACGTCGAATGTCTTGACATCGAGCGATCCGCCCGCTACAGTGACGTATGTAGTTCGAGATCAAGACTCTTCAGGTCGAATATATTCGACACTAGAGACCGCAGGAAGGGATCGGCTCATGTTCGGGTCGTACACACCATTCGAGGTCGAGGCGGAGCGACGCCGCGAGGTCCTCGCGGATTCGATGCGCGACGCTCGCCGGAACCAGGTCCCGCAGGAAGAGCCGGAGTGCAGAGCCGACCCGCGGTCACACGGCGGGTGGACACGCGCGTCACGGAGTTCGCCGAGAGCCTCCGCAACCGGGTCGGCCAGCGAGCCTAGACGGCCGGGCTACCTCCCCGCCTCTTCGCTTCTTGGTCGACGCCGTCCTGGATCCGGTGGAGCAGCTCGACATACGTGCGGAGCTCCTGGTCGGTCAGCACGCCGGCCCAGGCCTTCTCGTGCCGATGGATCAGCGTTCGAAGCTCCTGCAACACGATCCGTCCGGCAGGCGTGATCTGCGCGATCTGCCCGCGCCTGTCGGAGGGGTTGGCGGAACGCGCGACGAATCCCCGTCGCTCGAGCGAATCGAGCACGCCGGTCACGGTCGCTCGCGTCACGATCATTCGGTCGCTGAGCGCCGATGGCGACATCGGCCCTCGATCACGGAGGATCCCGAGAGCGAGCCCGCCGGCTGCACTGACGTTGAGTGGCCGCAGGAGTCGCCCGATCCGGTCGAACAGCAGGTCGGCCGTGCGGATCGTATTCATCACGGCTTCCGTGGCCAGCACGTTCCCGTCGGGCGTCTGCTCGTAGAAGTCGTCGGGCATCTGGATCCTGTCCATGGGCACCATCATACGGCTATTGACAGTTAGGTGCCTAACTATATAGTAAGGCACCTAACGACCGGCGCGTGCCCGGTCGAGCCGGACCGACAGGAGAGCCTGAACATGGTCAAGGTGATCGTCCAGCACCGCGTCGACGACTACGACCGCTGGTACCCGGTCTTCACGGAACACGAGGCGGTCCGTCGCCAGCACGGTGCCACCGGCCATAGCCTGAGCCGCGATCTGTCCGACCCCAACGTGATCGTCATCGTCAACGAGTTCGCCACCCTCGACGGAGCTCGGGCATTCAGCCAGGATCCGTCGCTCCCGGCCGCGATGGCGCGCGGCGGTGTCGTCGGGGCACCCCAGGTCTGGATCACAGACGAGACCGAGACCCGGACCTACTGAGCGCAATCGGGCGGCCGCACGCAGAGCGCGGCCGCCCGCCCAACCTCCAGGGAGACGACGATGAACGGCGCAACCATGGTCGTGGCGACCATTCCGGTCAGCGACCTCGACGTAGCCAGGGCGTTCTATGGCGACACGCTCGGGATGACGATCCTCTGGGAGAACGCGGCCTCGATCCGGTTCCGGTGCGGAGACGTGAGCGAGCTGTCGACCTTCCGCCGGCCGGCCACCGCCACGGTCCATACCCTCGCCCACTTCGAGGTCGCCGACATCGAGGCGACGGTCCGCGAGCTCGAGGCCAGGGGCGTCGAGTTCGTCGACTACAGCGAGGGCCCGCTCCAGACGACCGGCCACATTGCCCAACTGGGACCTGCCCGCGGCGCCTGGTTCCGGGACCCGGACGGGAACTTCCTGGGTCTCCGCCAGGGCTAGGCTCCCGGTCAGGCCATCGGGCGCACCTGTGTCAGCCGGACGGAGTTGCCGGACGGGTCCCGGAAGCCGGCGTCGATGCCGTACGGCCGGTCCTCCGGCTCCTCCGTGAACTCCACGCCGCGCGCTCGCAGCTCCTCGTAGCGAGGCCCGGCAGTCCTCCGTGGTCAGGAACACGGTGCCGGCGAAGCCGCGCGACATCAGGCTTCGAACGTCGTCCGCGGTCCCGCTGTCCATGACCGGGGCTCCGGGGATGGCCATCAGCACGATGGCGATGTCCGGCTGCCCGGGAGGCGACACGGCGAGCCAGCGGAAGTTCCCCATCTCGGGGACGGTCACGTCGGACGTGACCTCCATGCCCACCTTGCGGGTCCAGAAGTCGAGTGCTTCATCCTGGTCGCGCACCCACAGTTGCGCGCTGGCGATCCTGATCATCGGGGCCTCCGTCCTGAGCTGCAGTGGTGGAAGACGACGTGGCCAAGGCTACGGATGGCATCCCCGCCGTCGTCTTCTCGAAACGTCCGGTTCTGCGGGCGGCTGTAGGCGTGGACCACGCAGGCGGGGATCCTCGCGAGCAGCGAGGCCGGTGGCTGGCTCGCCCGGTACGCGGTCGGCGACAGCCCGAACATCCGCCGGAAGCTCGTGGTGAACGAGCCGACGCTCGACAGGCCGACCGACATGCAGATGTCGGCGACCGAGTGATCGGTGGTCCGCAGCAGCGCAGCCGCCCGCTCGAGCCGTCGGGTCAGCAGATAGACGTGCGGCGGCTCGCCGAAGGCCCGCCGGAACTCGGCACTGAAGTGGGCCCGCGACAGGCCGGCCTCGCGGGCCAGGTCGTTGACGTCGAGTGGCTCGGCGTAGCGCGCATCGACGAGGTCCCTGGCGCGCAACAGGTAGCGCGCCGGGTGGACGTGGCCGCTGACGGGGGCGGTGCTCGGGGACGATCACGCCCGCAGTATCGCGAATCCAGGCGGATCCGGTCCCGCGAGCGTGCCCTCCGCCTGCCGTCAGGCCACGGGGCCGCGGATCGCGAACGCCTCCAGGTACTCCGAAGGTAGCGCCACCGACGAGCCCGACGATCGCCCGGCCGGTGGGGCCCGACGGCCGGACCCGGTCAGTGGACCCGCGACTCCATGCCGGCCCAGAACGGCTCGCGCAACTCGGCCTTGAGGATCTTGCCGGTGCCGCCCTTGGGCAGCGCGTCGCGGAAGTGGATCTCGCGCGGGACCTTGTGCGCGGCGAGACGCTCGCGGCACCAGGCCCGGAGCTCCTTGGCGGTCGCCTCCGCATCCGGCTTGAGGACGACCACCCCGATCGGGACCTCGCCGCGCTTGTCGTCGGGGGCGGCGACCACGGCCGTCTCGAGGACGGACGGGTGGGCACCGAGGACGACCTCGATCTCGACCGACGAGATGTTCTCGCCGGCGCTGATGATGATGTCCTTCGAGCGGTCCTTGATCATCACGTAGCCGGCTTCGTCGATGGTGGCCATGTCGCCCGTGTGCAGCCAGCCGTCGCGGATCGTTTCCTGCGTCGCCTCGGGATCGTGGTAGTAGCCGTCCATCACGGTGTTGCCGCGAACGATGATCTCGCCGATCTGCTCGCCGTCGGGACGGACGTCGGCGCCATCGGCCTCGACGACACGGATCCTGACACCCGGGATCGCCCAGCCGGTCATCGCCAGCCGTTCCTGCCGGCGTTCGGGTGGCTCGCTGTCCGTCAGGACCTGTCGTGGTTGGGCGAGGGTGATGATCGGCGACGTCTCGGTCAGGCCGTAGCCGACCATCGCGTGCGTCCCGATCTCGGACTCGAGCGCCCGTACGAGCTCGGGCGACGCCGGCGACCCGCCGATGATCAGCTGGCGGAGGCTCGACAGGTCGAAGCGCGACCGCTCGCGGCTGTGGAGCACCGCGTTGAAGATGGTCGGGACGCCCAGGAGCCGGGTGACCCGGTGGCGCTCGACCATCGTCATCAACGTCGTCGGATCGAACCGCCGGAGCATGACGTGGCGCCCGCCGATCATGGTCAGGAAGTGCGGGACGCCCCAGCCGTTGACGTGGAACAGCGGCACGACGTGGAGCACCACGTCGTCCTCCGTGAAGCCGAGCCCGACCTGGGCGGACATCGCGTGGAGGTAGAGCTCGCGGTGGGTCATCGCGACGCCCTTTGGCAGGCCGGTCGTGCCGCTCGTGTAGAAGAGCTCGGCCAGCCCGTTCTCATCGATCTCCGGATGGAGCGGGTCGGGTGACCCGGAGGCGAGCAGCGCCTCGTACTCGTGATCGGCCAGGCCGCCGGGGTCGCCGTCGAGGACGACCAGGGTCGGCCGCGTCGCCAGCTGCGGGCGGATCGCCTCGACGAGCGGCGCGAAGTCGCGGTGGAAGAAGACCACCTTTGAACCGGCGTGATCGAGGATGTAGGCGATCTCGTGCGGGGCCAGGCGGATGTTGACCGGGTTGAGCACCGCGCCTGCCTCGATGACGCCGAAATAGGCCTCGAGCAGGTGGTGCGTGTTGAAGGTGATGAATGAGACTCGATCGCCGGGCGCGACACCGAGCTCGACGAGCGCGTTGGCCAGGCGATGCGTGCGGGTGGCAAAGGCGCGGTAGGTGAACTGCGAATCGCCGTCGATGACGCCGACCTTGTCGCCAAAGAACATCGCGGCGCGATCGCGGAACTCGAGCACGGAGAGCGGTACGAACATGGCTGACCTCCGGCGCCACGATAGCAGCGGGCGACGCCCTGAATTGGCCGCCCGGGACGCCGTCGTGCCCTCGGTCCGCCGGGGGTGACAAAGGTCCTTGACACCTGCCTGCTGACAAGGTAGCTTTACAGGCATGACCAACGAGATGCGCCAGCTCCGGGAGCGCCGGGGGCTGAGCCAGGGCCAGCTCGCCGACGGGTTGCGCGTCTCGCGTCAGACCGTCAATGCGATCGAGACGGGTCGCTACCTGCCGTCGCTGCCGCTGGCCTTCGCCATTGCGCGCTTCTTCGGCCGCCGCATCGAGGAGATCTTCCATGACGACGCTGTCTAGATGGTTCGTGCCGGCGGTCGGGTTCGTGCTCGGGATCCTGATCGCGGCGGCCGAGCTCGGCCGGAACGGCAGTCCATGGCAGGCGGCCCTCGCGTTCGCCATCGTGGCCGGCTACGCCCTCGCCCTGCGGGCGCTGCAGACGCGATCGGACATGGCGAGCCTGCTGTCCGGCCTGCCCCGTGACGAGCGCTGGACGTCGATCAACCTGCGGGCGCTGTCCCTGGCGGCACAGGTCATGGCGGTGGTCCTGGTCGGCGCGTTCCTGGTGACCCAGTTCAGCGGTGGCGATGCGGACACGTACGCGAGGCTCGGCGCGATCTTCGGTGTCTCGTACCTCGGCGGGCTCGTCTGGTACCGCCGGCGGTCCTGATCGTCGTGTCGTAGGCTGGCGCCTTCGAGGCCTCCCCAGACGCCAGCGAGGACGCGATGACGATCAGCGAGCGGGCCGGGCGGCCGGCCGACCCATCGATCCTGGTGGACGTCGACCGGCTCGTCGGTGCCTACTACGATCGCCGGCCGGATCCGACCGATCCCGAGCGCAGCGGGTCGCGTTCGGGACGTCGGGGCACCGCGGCTCCGCCCTGAACACGGCGTTCAACGAGGCCCACATCGTGGCCACGACCGAGGCGATCTGCCGGTATCGGCAGGCACAGGGGATCGACGGGCCGCTGTTCATCGGGCGCGACACGCACGCCCTGTCGGGGCCGGCCTTCCGCAGCGCGCTCGAGGTCATGGGCGCGCACGGCGTTGAAGTCCGCGTCGACGCGGCCGACGGCTACACGCCCGACGCCCGTGATCTCGCACGCGATCCTGACCCACAACCGCGGACGCCGCGAGCACCTGGCGGACGGGATCGTCGTGACGCCCTCGCACAATCCGCCCGAGGACGGCGGCTTCAAGTACAACCCGCCCAACGGCGGCCCGGCGGACACCGATGTCACCGGCTGGATCGGCGAGCAGGCGAACGCGCTGCTGGCGACGGCGGTCGAAGGCGTCGAGCGCGTCCCGTTCGAGCGGGCCCGAGCCGGGGCGGTCGCCCACGACTACCTCGGTTCGTACGTCGGCGACCTCGACTCGGTCATCGACCTGGGGGCGATCCGGGCCTCCGGCCTCCGGCTCGGCGTCGACCCGCTCGGTGGCGCGAGCGTGGCCTACTGGCCGGCCATCGCCGAGCGTTACGGCCTGGACCTGACGATCACCAACGATCGGGTGGATCCGCAGTTCGGATTCATGACCCTCGACTGGGACGGGCGGATCCGGATGGACCCGTCATCGCCGCACGCGATGGCCCGCCTCGTCGAATTGCGCGACCGGTTCGACGTGGCCTTCGCCAACGACACCGACGCCGATCGCCACGGCATCGTCACCCCCGGCGCACGGCCTGCTCAACCCGAACCACTTCCTGTCGGCGTCGGTGAGCTACCTGTTCGGCGGGGCCCGCACGTGGGGGGCAGACGTGGCGGTCGGCAAGACCCTCGTCTCGAGCGCGATGCTGGACCGGGTGGCCGCCGGGCTGGGGCGCCGGCTGCTGGAGGTGCCGGTCGGCTTCAAGTGGTTCGTCGCGGGGTTGCTCGACGGGTCGCTCGGGTTCGGCGGCGAGGAGAGCGCCGGCGCCTCGTTCCTCCGGCGTGACGGCACCGTCTGGTCGACCGACAAGGACGGGATCATCCCATGCCTGCTCGCGGCCGAGCTGACCGCCCGCACCGGCCGCGACCCGGGCCGGACCTATGCGGCGCTGACCGAGCGGTTCGGGGCGCCCGTCTACCGGCGGATCGACGCGCCGGCCACGCCCGAGCAGAAGGCGACGCTGGCACGACTGTCGCCCGGCGCAGGTCACCACATCGACCCTGGCCGGTGAGCCGATCACCCGGGTGCTGACGACCGCGCCCGGCAACGGCGCCTCGATCGGCGGCCTCAAGGTCATGGCGGAGCACGGCTGGTTCGCCGCCCGCCCGTCGGGCACGGAGAACGTCTACAAGATCTATGCCGAGAGCTTCAAGGACGACGCGCACCTGGAGCGGCTGATCGACGAGGCCCAGGCGATGGTGTCGTCCGCCCTCGAGCGAGCCGGCTGACCGAAGCATCGTGACCGGACGACCGGTTCGTCAACCGCTCGTCAATGGCCTGGCGGACGAATCCCGTGACAGTCGAATCACGTTCCATGACCGCGCCGGCAGGTTCGCGGTCAGCCGGCCCGCCGCCATGACGGCGCCGGGCAGGCGGGCGGGCACGACGCGGTCGGGGTGGAGCGCCGTATTCGTCGCGTGGATCTCCGGATGGGCCAGGACCCGGTGCTCGACGAGCGTCGGGGCCTCGAATCCGCGGATGGATGCGTCGAGCTCGAGCGGCCGGTCGGCTCGGTTCACCGCGAAGATCGCCAGCGACCCGGCCGCATCGTCGTGGACGGCCACGCCATCGATGGCCGGGACGGCGCCCGTGCCGTGCACGTCGTAGACCGGTCCGTCGAGCTCGAGGCGCAAGGCCGTCCCGCGACCGTAGCGCGCCACGTCCGAGAACACGTGGAACGAGGTCTGGCGCCACGCTGGTCCCCCGTCGATCGTCCGGATCGGGGCGATCACGTTGACCAGCTGGGCCAGGCAGGCGATGCGGACACGATCGGCGTGCCGCAGCAGCGTGATCAGCAGACAGCCGATCGCCAGGGCATCGGCCAGGTCCTGCTCGTCCTCGGCCAGCGCGGGCGCCCGGCGGAAGCCGTCGGCCCGCTCGCGTTCCCGGGCCTCGTGCTCGGCGAAATGCCACACGTTCCATTCGTCGACCGACAGGCCGATCCGCCTGCCACTCCCCTTCCGGGCGGCGACGTCGTCGCCGATGGTCGCGACTCGCTCGATCATCCGCTCCAGGTCGATCGAGCAGGCGAGGAAGTCGTCGACCGAGCCATACGCGGCGGGGTCGTAGTAGGCATGGAGCGAGACGAGGTCGGCGACGTCCCAGCAGATGTCGAGGACGGTCTCCTCCCAGGCACCGAACGTCGGCATCTTCGATCCGGAGCTGCCGCAGACCACGAGCTCGATCGACGGGTCGACCTGGCGCATGGCCCGGCCGGCGTCGGCGGCGCGCCGGCCGTAATCCTCGGCCGTGGTGTGACCGATCTGCCACGGCCCGTCCATCTCGTTGCCCAGGCACCAGGTCCGGACACCGTACGGCTCGACGTGGCCGTTCGACGCCCGCAGGTCCGCGTAGCGTGAACCGGCCGGCCCGTTGCAGTACTCGACCAGGTTGCCTGCCTCGGCAGCGCCCCGCGTTCCGAGGTTGACGGCGAGCATCGGCGCCACGCCCGCCAGCCGGGTCCAGGCCAGGAAGTCGTCGGTTCCGACGGTGTTCGGCTCGATCGACCGCCACGCCCGGTCCTGTCGCACGGGCCGGCCAGCGCGCGGCCCGATCCCGTCCTGCCAGTCGTATCCGGACACGAAGTTGCCACCCGGATAGCGCACGATCGTCACGCCCAGCTCGCGCACGAGCGCAAGGACGTCGCGGCGCCAGCCTACCGCGTCGGCGGTCGGATGGCCCGGCTCGTAGAGGCCGCCGTAGACCGCGCGACCCATGTGCTCCACGAACGACCCGAAGATCCGCTCGTCGACCGCGCCGATGGCCTCGGCCGGATCGACGGTGGCGCGGGCGTCAGCCAAGCGTGGTCTCGGTCAGGTAACGATGCCGTTGGCGCAGCTTGACGGTCGGCCCGACGAGTTCGAACTGGCCCGCCAGCGGCAGGTCGTCGGACGAGGTGCCGACGAACACCTTGATGACGCCCGGCTCGATCACGCGTTCGTAGTCCGCACCGACATAGGCGAACTGCTCCGCCGACAGCCGGAATGAGACGCGCCGGCACTCGCCGGGCGCGAGGCCGATCCGCCGGAACCCGCGCAGCTCCAGGACGGGGCGGGCGACCGTCGCCTCGGGGTCGCGGACGTAGAGCTGGACGACCTCGTCGCCGGAACGGTCGCCGGTGTTGGTCACCTCGGCCGAAATGGTGAGCTCCCCGCCGTTCGTCGGCACGTCCGTCCTTTCGAGCCGAAGGTCCGACAGCTCGAACGACGTGTACGACCGTCCGAACCCGAACGGCCACAGCGGCCGGGTGAGCCCGTCCACGTAGTCGCCCTTGGGGTTCGACCGGCCGCCGGTCGGGTGATGCCGATAGGAAACCGGCACCTGGCCCACCTGCCGGGGCACCGAGATCGGAAGCTTGCCGCCGGGATTCTCGTCGCCGACGAGGGCTGCCACGATGGCTTCGGGACCGGCCTCCCCGGGCACCCAGGTGAGCAGGACCGCCGCACAGTGCTGCGCGGCCCATTCGATCGAGAGCGGACGACCGCTGACGACCACGAGCACGACCGGGGTCCCGGTCGCGACGACGGCTTCCAGCAGTTCCTGCTGGCGGCCCATGAACCCCAGGTCGAGCCGATCGCGGAACTCACCGGTCGTCGCATTGTCGGTCAGGCCCGATCGTTCTCCCAGGACGAGGATCGCGACGTCCGAGGTCCGGGCCAGCTCGACCGCCTCGGCGATCTCCGCGTCCGTCCCGTCGTGGATACCGGTGCCCCGGGCGTGCTGGACGTCCGCGCCCGGCAGGCGGGCGCCGATCGCGTCGAGGATCGTGCTGCGTCCGGCGAGCTCGTCGGCCGGCACGATCTCGTCGGTGAGCGGAAAGCCGAACGCGTTGCCGTTGTGGCGCATCTCCAGGAGCGTCTCGATGTGGAGCAGGTGGGCATAGTCGCCGAGCAGCTCCCGGGCGCTGGCCGCGATCGGGCCGATGACGGCCACGCTGGCGACGTCGCTCCGAAGCGGCAGGACCCCGTCGTTCTCGACCAGCACCAGCGAGCGGACCGCCAGCTCGCGCGCGACCCGGGCCTCTTCCTCGGCGAGTGCCGCCAGGAGCTCCGCCGACGGCGGCTCGATGAACGGCTGCTCGAACAGGCCGAGCCGGAACTTCATGCGCAGCACTCGCTCGACGGTGGCGTCGATGAGCGCCTCGTCGACGAGCCCGTCGGCCAGCGCGCGCAGCAGGGGCTCGCCATAGACGACCGTGCCGGGCAGCTCGGCGTCGACGCCGGCGCGCAGCCCGAGCGCCGCGGCCACGGCCGGATCATTCGTGAGTCTGTGCTGCGTCGAGAGCATCTGGAGCCCGACGTAATCCGAGGCCACGATCCCGTCGAAGCCCCATTCGTCGCGCAGGATCCCCGTGAGCAGCTCGTGCGAGGCATGGCACGGAACGCCGTCGACGTCGCAGTAGGCCGGCATGATGCTGGCGACCCCGGCCTCCCGGACTGCCGCCTCGAACGGAAAGAGCTGCTCGTCGCGCATCTCCCGCGGGCCGAGATGCACCGGCGCCTGGTTCAGGCCGCCCTCGGCGAGCCCGTGGCCGACCATGTGCTTGGCGGTCGCGATCACGCCGTCGGACAGGCGGTCGCCCTGGATCCCCCGGACGTAGGCGCAGCCCAGCTCGGCGGCCAGGTACGGGTCCTCTCCGTACGTCTCCTCGATCCTCCCCCAACGCGGGTCGCGGGTCACGTCCAGGACGGGCGCGAGTGACTGGCGCGCACCTGTCGCGAGCATCCGGCGGCGCAGGGTGGATGCCATCCGCTCGACGAGCCCGGGTTCCCAGGAGGCCGCCGCGCCGATCGACTGCTGGAAACACGGAGCGTCGCGGGATACCAGGCCGTGGAGCGATTCCTCGTGAATGATCGCCGGGACCCCGAGGCGGGTCTCCTCGACCAGGAACCGCTGGACCTCGTTGGCGAGCGCCGCGACATCGCAGGCGCCGAGGTTCGTCGCCCCGGCCAGGCGCGTGATCTGGCCGATGCCGTTGCCGACCAGGCGCATCGCGTTGTCCCGGTTCAGGGTCCCGATCCCGACGATCTCGAACGACCAGACGGATCCGAGCTGGGCGATCTTCTCCTCGATCGTCATTCGCGCGAGGAGGTCTGCGACTCGCTGCTCGATGGGCAAGGTCGCGTCGCGGTAGGGCGCCTGTATGGTCGTCATCAACCCTTCACCGATCCGGCTGTCAACCCGCGGACGATCTGCCGCTCCGCAACGGCGTAGAAGAGGATCGCCGGCACGATCGCGAGGACGGTGAACGCGAGGATGCGGGCCTGATCCGAGGTGTACTGCCCGGAGAAGTTCATCACCCCGAGCGGCAGCGTCCACTGGTCCTCGCCGTTGAGCAGGATCAGGGGCAGCAGGAAGGCGTTCCAGGTGGTCACGATGGCCAGGACGCTGACCGTGGCGATGGCCGGGCGCGCCAGTGGCAGCAGCACGCGCCAGAAGAACCCGAACGTCGTGCAGCCGTCCATCTTCGCCGCATCCTCGAGCTCGACCGGGATGCTCCGGAAGAATGGCCGCAGGATGATGATCGTCAGCGGTAGCCCGAAGGCCGCCTCGGGAAGCGCCACGCCGAGGAAGTTGCCCGACAGGCCGAGATCGCGGACCAGGATGTACAGCGGCAGGATCGCCACCGCGGACGGGAACAGCAGTCCGAAGGTGAACAGCGTGTACATCGCCTCGCGCCCGCGGAACGCGATCCGCGAGAGCGCGAACGCGGCGAGCGAGGCCGGGACGACGGTCGCGGTCACGGCGATCACGGCCACGATCGTGCTGTTGAGGACCTCACGCCAGAACACGCCGCTATTGGGTCCGAACAGCACGTCGGTGTAGTTCGACAGCACCCACGGGTTCGGGATGAGCGCGCCGGGGTCGCCGACGAGCTGGCCGTTGTCCTTGAAGCCGCCGAGGACGGCGAACACGATCGGGATGAGGATCAGTCCCGCGACGAGGACCAGGATCACGTAGCCGACCAGGGTGAACACCCCGATCCCGGCGAGACGCATCCGGCGGCCGTCGACCGACACGGTCGTCACGCTCGAATCGCTCGAGGTCGTCGTCGCCATCGCGCTACCCGTTGAAGCTCGTGATCGCGCCCTCGACGTCCCGCCGGAGCACGAACCGCTGGTAGGCCAGGGCGAGTACGAGCGCGCAGATGAACAGGATCACGGCCAGCGCGCTGCCGTAGCCCATCTGCTGGCTGGTGAAGCCGCTCTTGAACATCTGGATCGCCATCGTGTTCGAGGCGCCGACCGGGCCGCCCTTGGTCATCACCCAGATCACGTCGAACAGCTGGAGCGCGCCGATCATCGACAGGAACACGGACACCCGCAGCGTCGGACCCAGCAACGGCAGGGAGATGTGCCGGAACGCCTGCCAGCGGCCGGCGCCGTCGATGAGGGCCGCCTCCTCGATCTCGTGGGGGATCCCCTGGAGCCCGGCCAGCAGGATGATCATGTGGAAGCCGAAATACTTCCACGAGATGATGACGAACAGCGTCAGCATCACGATGCTGCCGTCCCCCAGCCAGTCCTGCACGATGCCGCCGAGCCCTGTGCCGTTCAGCGTCGCGTCCACGATCCCTTCCGGTCGGAGCATCAGGCTGAAGACGATGCCGGTGATGGCCTCCGACAGGACGTACGGCAGGAAGAAGATCAGCCGGAAGATGGCCCTGCCGGGAAAGCGCCGATTGAGCAGGACGGCAAGCGACAACGAGAACGGGATCTGGATCGCCAGCGAGAGCACCACGATCAGGACGTTGTTGCCGACCGCCGAGGTGAACGCGTGGTTGCTCAGGGCGACCTGGTAGTTCTTCAGGCCGATGAAGTCGGTCAGGGGCTGCAGCCCGTTCCATTTGAAGAGGCTGTAGTGCGCCGCCTGCACGATGGGGAACAGGACGAACACGATGTACAGCGCAAGGGCGGGCAGCAGGAACAGGACGATGGTCAACCACTTTGCCCGCAGCCTCGCACTGGCCCCCGAGCGTCGGGCGCCGATCGCGCTCGTCGTGGTCATGTGCGTCCTTTGGCTCCGTGACTGAAATCGAGCGGGCCGGCGTGAGCCGGCCCGCTCATTGTCGCCATGGTGGCGGTGGCGTGGAGACGCCGTGCGTTACTGCGTGGCGGCAGCGTCCGTGATGGCCTGGCACACCTTCTCGGGCGTGGACTGGCCGAGGAACAGCGCAACCGTGGCCTCGTTGATCGCCGTGCCCATGGCCGGCGAGGTTGCCTGGTCGAGATAGAGCTGGATGAAGGTGGCCGCATTCCGTCCGGCCAGGACGGCCTGCAGGTTCGGGTCGGTGACCGTGCTATCCGTGCCGATGACCGGCGACAGTGCGGTCGGCGGGCGTCGAGCTGTTGAGCGAGCTGGCGTTCTCGACGCTGCTGAAGAACTTGAGGAAATCGACCGCCTCGGGCGGCGCGTTCTTGCCGACGGCAATCCCGTTGCCGCCGCCCACGCCGTCCGTGGCCGCGCCGGCGCCGCCGGTCACTGCCGGGAACGGGAACCAGCCGAGGTCTGTGCCGAGGCCCTTCTTGCTGGTGCTGTCGGCGACCTGGACGCCCGGCGCCCACTGGCCCATCAGCTCCATGGCGGCCTTGCCGTTGCCGACCGCGGCGGCCTCGTTGTCGTAGGTCGCGCTCTTGTAGCCGTCCTGGTATGGCTTGAGGTCATTGAGCTTGAGGACCGCGTCCCCGGCCGCCTTGCAGGCGTCGGTGTTCCAGTCCCCGCTCTGGATCATCTGCTGGAGCACGTCCGATCCACCGATGCGGAGGAGGAGATACGTCCACAGGTGCATCGAGGGCCACATGTCCTTGCCGGCGATGGCCAGCGGGGCCACGCCGAGGGCCTTGAGCTTGCCCATGTCGGTGAGAAGCTCGTCCCAGGTCGCCGGCGGAGCGCTGATCCCGGCGTCGCTGAACAGCTTCTTGTTGTACCAGAAGCCGATCATGCCCATGTCCCACGGGACGCCGTACTGCTTGCCGTTGTACGCGTAGATGCTCATCGCGCCGGCGTTGATCGTGTCCTTCCACGACGCGACATCGGCGGTGATGTCCTTGAGCATCCCGGCGTCGGCCTGCGCGGCCATCGTGCCGCCGCCCCACGACTGGAACAGGTCGGGCGGGGTGCCGGACTGCATCTGGGTGGTGAGCTTGGTCTTGAATGCCTCGTTCTCGAGGACGGTGATGTTGATGGTGACGTTCGGGTGAGCGGCCATGTAGGCGTCCGCGATGCCCTTGAACAGGGTCTTGCCCGGATCGTCCTTGGAGATGTGCCACCACTCGATGGTGACCGGGGCCGCGGCCTGCGACGGGGCCTCGCTTGGAGCCTCGCTCGCCGCGACCGACGGGGCCGCCTCGGATGGTGCGGCCACGGACGGCGCGGTCGTCGCGCCTCCGCCAGTGCAGGCACTGAACACGAACGCCATGACGCCCAAGACGCCAAGGCTCCGGTAACGCTTTGTCACTGCTGACCTCCTGTCATTCCTCGCTCCTCCACGTGGATCTCGATCGTTCGTGACGCGCCGCGCCTCCTCCAGCTGCTCCTCCTACGGCTCGAATGCACGATGGCGGTCCGTCCGGCGGCAGGGGGTCGCCGATCGGCCGTGACGCGAGACGTGATCGGTGCCCACTGCCGCGAGCGTCTCGAAGACAGGGACGACCTCGTCCCGTTGAGTGGAGGAGG
Source organism: uncultured Chloroflexia bacterium (assembly GCA_963806175.1). Taxonomy (GTDB): domain Bacteria; phylum Chloroflexota; class Limnocylindria; order Limnocylindrales; family CSP1-4; genus SPCO01. The sequence continues at coordinate 45,289 of CAWDXA010000011.1, read as the reverse complement.
CACCGAACGGGACGAGATCGCCTCCAGGAAACTGACGTGCAGGCGCACCGATCATCGCTCTACCGCCAGAAGCCGGCCGGACCAGGCGGGTCCGTGTCGACCTCGCTCATCCCGAAAGTTTCGCTCTGATGACCGATCGCTTTCGAGAATCGGACTCTACGCATCATCTTCGGCGCCGTCAAGACACGAACCTGGACCCGATCGACAACTCCTGTACGCCACCTCACGGCCGGCGGAATCGACGTCACGAAACTTCGAAAGTTTCGATACACTGCGCCCATGACCTCGACTCCGATCGCACCGCGCAAGGGCGTTCGCCGGCAATCGACGATCGCCCGGATCGCCGAGGCCGCCGGGGTCTCGGCGCCCACGGTGTCGAAAGTGATCAACGGCCGGTCCGACGTCTCGCCCGAGACGAGACAGCGCGTCGAGGCGGTCATCCGGGAACACGGCTACGAGCGGTCGCGCAAGTCGGTCCGCCCGGCTCCCCTGCTCGAGGTGATCTTCCACGAGCTCGAGAGCGACTGGGCGCTCGAGATCATCATGGGCGTCGAGCAGGTCGCGCGCGAGCACGACATGGCGGTCGTCCTGTCCGAGATGCAGGGTCGCCGCACGCCGGGCCGGAGCTGGATCGAAGGCGTCCTCGCCCGCCGCCCGACCGGGGTCATCGCCGTCCTGTCCGACCTGAGCGAAGGTCAGCGCGCACTGCTCAACTCGCGGGGCATCTCGCTCGTCGTGGTCGACCCGACCGGCGAGCCGCTCCACGACACGCCGTCGATCGGCGCGACGAACTGGAGCGGCGGCCTCGCCGCGACGCGCCACCTGCTCGGCCTCGGCCACCGACGGATCGGCGTCGTGGCAGGACCGGAAAGCGTGCTGTGCAGCCGCGCCCGGCTGGATGGCTATCGCGCGGCCATGGACGAGGCTGAGGTCCCGATCGACCCGGGCCTGATCCGGTTCGGCAAGTTCCACGTGCAGGACGGGGTGGCCGAGGGCCGCGCGCTCCTTCGGCTGCCGGACCGACCGACGGCGATCTTCGCCGGCAACGACCTCCAGGCGCTCGGCGTCTACCAGGCCGCCCGCGAGGCACGCCTGCACATCCCCGAGGACCTCAGCGTGATCGGCTTCGACGACCTGCCGGTCGCCACGTGGGTGAGCCCGCCGCTGACCACCATCCGCCAGCCGCTCGTCCAGATGGCCGTGGCCGGCGCCCGGCTCGCCCTGCGACTGGCCAACGGCGAGCATCCGTCACAGACGCGCGTGGAGCTGGCGACCGAGCTCATCGTCCGGGAGAGCACCGCGCCACCGGGCCGATGACCGCCCGGTCCTCCTCTCGCCTGCGTGGTCTAATCGACGCGTGCCGACCCCGATCGAGGACGAGGACGTCGTCGTCCCGCTGCGACTGCAGCCCGTGGTCGACCGTCCACGCGGGTGGCGCGGTCGATCGGGCAGCGTGGTAGCGGTCGTCCTGGTCGGGTTCCTGGTCACCGCGCTGGCCCTCGGGCGGGCCCTGGACGACGGCCGGACCCCGCCCCCGATCGCGGTCATCGCCACGGGGCCGGCCGCCGGGGCCACCGCCGGCGCAACCGCGACCGTCAGTCGGCCGCCCACGCCGTCGCCCGAGCCGGCGGCGAGTCCCCTGCCCGCCCGTGAGGTGATCGGCGGGCGGATCCCGGACGAGCGCCGGCTGGTCTTCGCCAACGGCGTGCAGGTGCTCGACCTCGCTACCGGCACGCTCGAGCCGACGACGCGCCCCCTGTACGACCACATGCTGCCGGTGGGTGCCGACCAGGTCGTCTGTGCCTGTTCGCTGAGCGGCGTGCCGATCGGCGAGACCCCCGTGCCGCCGACCGTCCGCTTCGGGCGCTACGACCTGACCGGAAGGGTGATCGTCCAGCGGGATCTGCTGTCGCTCGTGGGGGTCGAGGCGGTCCCGGAGATCACGAGCGGGTTCAACCTGGCCAGCACCTTGAGCGCCGATCGGTCGACGCTGTACGTGCTCGTCGCGAGCCGCCGGCCGCCGTCGTGGTCGATTGACGTGTATGCGGTCAGCGTCGAGACCGGGAAGATCCTGGGTCACGCGCTGCTCGGCCGGCTGCCGGTCGACCCCGCCGCTCCCACGGACGCCGGCCCGTCACCGTCCGGATCGGCCGAGGCACCCTCGGATTCGACGCCGGACGGGATCTACGTCTGGACGAACGCCTTGGCTGCGGCGCCCGGTGGCAGGACGCTGCATGCCGTGATCGGGTACGTGGATCTCCGTAAGGGCGCCTGGAACACGTACGACCGGGAGTGGATGGTGCCGCTTCGCGGCGGACGGCCCGGCAGTCCGATCGAGATCAAGTCGGACGGCCTGCCGACCGATGACTGGTGCATCTCGGCCCCCCCGGAGTTCGTCGATCGAGACCTGCTCGTCGAGACCTGCAGCAGCACCTCCGGCGGGATCCTCGATTCGACATACCGGCTCCGCCGGTTCGCATCCGACGGGACACGGCTCGAGGACCTTCCTCTCAGCGGGTTCCCCGTCAGCCGCGACTACCCGATGGTCACGTCGCTGGACCGCGCCGCCCGGGTCCTGTTCATCTGGGATCCCGTCCGGCATGCCATCGGCCGGATCGACGTCGACACCGGAATCGTGGTGACGAACGTCGTTCCGGCGTCGCAGCTTCCCGGTCTCCCGCCAACCGGAAACCCGGTGGGGATCGGCGTGGATCCTGGCCTGGTGGCCTCGCCCGACGGCACGCGGCTGTACGCGCTGGGCATGCTCCCCAACGGCAGCACGGCGGGTCGATCGACCGGTGTCTGGGCCTTCGACGCGCGGACGCTCGAGCCGCTCGGTCATTGGCCCGCCCGCGCCAGGCTGACGTCGCTCGCCGTGTCCGCCGACGGGACGTTCGTCTACGCGGCAGGCGCCCAGGGGTTTGACACCGACGGCAACCCCGGGTCGTCCGGCGCCTCGATTACCGTCTACGACGCCGCCACCGGCGAAATCCAGGTCCTCTACGGTTCGGTCTCGCCGGATACCTGGATCACCTTCCCCACGTGGCCATAGCCAGAAGGAGACAGATGCCGAACAGCTCGCTCGTTGCCGGCGTGGATAGCTCGACCCAGGCGACCAAGGTCGTCGTGGTCGATGCGGACAGTGGCGTCATCGTGGCCAGCGGTCAGGGTCGACACACCGTCACCGGCACCGGTGGCGCGCGAGAGACGGACCCGCGCGAGTGGTGGTCTGCGCTCCGGACTGCCCTGGCCGCCACCGGTCGCGCCGGCGAGATCGCGGCGATCGCGGTTGCCGGCCAGCAGCATGGGCTGGTGGCGCTCGACGGGCACGGGACGCCGCTCCGGCCTGCGTCGCTGTGGAACGACACCCGGGCCGCGCCGGACGCCGAGCGCCTGACGGAGCGGCTGGGGGCCGCGACCTGGGCGCGCTCACCGGGCTGCGGCCCGTCGCCTCGTTCACCGTCTGCAAGTGGGCCTGGCTCCGGCGCACCGAGCCTGACGTCGCGCGGGCGACCGCGGCGATCCGGCTGCCGCACGACTACGTCACGGAACGGCTGTCCGGGCGTGGCACCACCGACCGCAGCGACGTCTCCGGCACGGGCTGGTGGTCGCCGGCGACCGGCCGGTACCTCGACGAGATCCTGTCGCTGCCGGAGGTCGTGCTCCCCGAGGATCGCCTGCCGGTGGTCGTCGGGCCGGCCGACGTGGCAGGCACGGTGACCGCGGCGGCCGCGGCCGACACGGGGCTGACGCCGGGGACGCTCGTCGGCCCGGGCACCGGGGACAATGCCGGGGCCGCGCTCGGTCTCGGCCTGACCGTCGGCCAGGCGGCGATGAGCCTCGGCACGTCCGGGACGATCTTCGCGGTCGCGGATCGACCGGCGGCCGATGCGAGCGGGATCGTGGCCGGCTTCGCCGACGCGACCGGCCGGTTCCTGCCGCTCGCCGCCACGCTCAACTGCACGGTCGCGGTCGATCGGGTCGCGAGCTGGCTCGGGCTGGATCGCGACGATGTGGAGCCGGCCGGCGACGTGGTCGTGCTCCCCTACCTCGACGGCGAGCGAACGCCGAACCTGCCCCTGGCGAGCGGCACGATCCTTGGCCTCCGTCACACCACCACCCCGCAGCAGATCCTGATGGCAGCCTATGAGGGCGCGGTCGCCTCGTTGCTGGTGGCGTTCGACGCCATCGGCACGGCGGTCGGCGGACTCGATCCGGCCGCCCCGCTCCTGCTGATCGGCGGGGGCGCCCGAGGCGAGACCTGGCGGTCCGTCGTTCGCCGGCTGACCGGGCGCGCGGTGCAGATCCCGGAGGCGACCGAAGCGGTCGCGATGGGCGCCGCCGCCCAGGCCGCGGCGGTGCTCCGTGGCGAGCGACCGACCGAGGTCGCGAACCGCTGGGACGTCGGCCGCGGGACACTGCTCGATCCGGTCCCGGTCGACGACGAGCGGCTGGCGCGGATCCGGGCGGCCCTCGGGGCCGAGATCGACGCGCAGGCCCGACCCAGGTCCACCGCCTAGCGGCGGCCCGGTTTCCGACCGGGCCGGCCGGACGCCGGCCGACCCGACGCGGTACGATGCCGGCAACCGGCGCCGCTCCCGGATCGTCCCGTCCGGGGGCCGTTCGGATCCGCTATCGGCCACCCCGCAGGAACATGCCGCCGACGGTCGCGATCTCCCCGGACGCCGCCCCGACCGCCGCCGTCCGACCGGCGACCGAGCGCGACATTCGCCCGTGGTCGCACCTGGCCGGCCTCGACGGGCTCCGCGCGATCGCCGTCCTGGCCGTGCTGGCGTATCACGCCGGGTTCGAGGTCGCGCAGGGCGGCTTCCTCGGGGTCGAGGTCTTCTTCGTGATCAGCGGCTACCTGATCACCGCCCTCCTCCTGGCCGAGCATCGACGGCTGGGCCGGATCGATCTGCTCCGCTTCTGGCTGCGCCGGGCACGCCGGCTGCTGCCCGCCCTGTTCTTCCTGCTCGCGGCGACGCTGGCGATCGCCGTCGTCGCGGTGCCGGAGGAGATCGGCCGGCTGAGGCCGGATGCGCTCGCGGCGCTCGCCTATGTGACCAACTGGCACCTCATCGCGGGCGACCAGTCGTACTTCGAGACCATCGGCCGGCCGTCCCTGTTCATGCACCTCTGGTCGCTGGCGATCGAAGAGCAGTTCTACCTGGTGTGGCCCGTCGTCCTGTCGGTCCTGCTCGTGGCGGGTCGGCGGGTCGGGCTGGCGCTCACGCTGGTCGGCGCGGCAGGTTCGGCGGTCTGGATGGCGGTGCTGTACCAGCCCGGGACCGACCCGTCGCGCCTGTACTACGGCACCGATACACGGCTGACGGGGTTGCTGCTCGGGGCCGCTCTGGCCTTCCTGTGGATGCCGACGGTGGCGGCACGCGCAGCGCGCGACACGTCCGGCACGGCTGCCGACGAGCCGAGGATCTGGACGAGCCGCCGGGTCGGCCGGCTGGTCGACGTCCTGGGCATTGCCGGGCTCGCCGGGTTGGCGGGGCTCTTCATCCTGGCCGATGCCTTCGAGCCGTTCCTCTACCAGGGTGGCCTCGCGCTCGTGGCGATCGCGACGGTCGCCGTGGTCGCGGCGGCGGTCCATCCACGGAGCCGGCTGGGGCCGCTGCTCGACGCGGGTCCGATGCGCTGGGTCGGGACGCGGTCGTACGGGATCTACCTGTGGCACTGGCCGATCTTCACGCTGACCCGGCCGGGCATCGACGTTGCCCTCGATCCACTCCCCTTGCTGGCGGTGCGGCTCGGGCTGACCGCGCTGGTGGCCGAGGTGTCGTTCCGGTTCGTCGAGGCGCCCATCCGGGACGGGGCCATCGAACGAGCCTGGCGGCGTCTGCGTCGAACCGAGCCGGCGACCGGCCGACCCTCCCGGCGCTGGACGGTGCCGGCGCGGGCCGGGGCGGTCGCCGTGCTGCTGTCGGCCGTCGTCGTGTCGGTCGTCCTGGCCACGCCACCGTTGCCGCCGGCCGGGATGGTCACGGGCTCCATCGACGGGCTCGTCTTGCCGGCCGACGCATCGCCATCGCCGTCGACCACCGTCGCGACCTCCCCAGCAACAACCACCGCAGCCGCAACAACGGCGGCCTCGCACGAGCCGTCGCGGTCACCCGTCCCGGCGGCGGCCTCCGGCCCGCCGACCCCGACGGGCACGCCGGGCGCGCCCGCGTCATCGCGCCCGGCGCAGGACACCGCCGGACCATCGGACGACCCGCCGCCGGCCACGGCAGCGGCCGACCCATCCCCGACGCCTGCGCCATCGGCGAGCCCGCCGATCCTGGCCTTCGGTGAATCGGTGATGCTGCAGAGCGCGACGGCGCTCGCCCACGATCTCGGCCCGATACGGGTGGACGCCGCGGTGGGACGCCAGATCAACCAGGGGATCACGATCCTGGAGCACCGCGAGGAAACCGGTGCCCTGGCCGGGACGGTGATCGTCCAGCTCGGCAACAACGGGCCGTTCTACGACGGGCAATTCGACGAGGTGATGGCGGCCCTGCGCGACGTTCCGACCGTCATCTGGATCAACGTCCGCGTGCCCCGGGAATGGGAGGCGCACAACAACCGGATCATCGCCAGCGGCGTGACCCGTTACCCGAACGCCCGGATGGTCGATTGGAACGCGGCCACGGCAGGCCGGCCCGACCTCTTCTGGAACGACGGCTATCACCCGAGACCGGCCGGCGCGAGGCTGTACGCCGACCTGGTGGCGGCCGCCCTGCACTGACCGTTCGAGCCGGCGAGCTCAGCCGGCGGCGGCGATCTCCCGCTTGCGGCGAGCCACGAAGGCGTCGAGGGCCTCGAGGACCGGCGGATCCAGCTCCGGCGCGACGGCCTCGACGAGGAGGCGCTTCCAGATGCCGTTGGCTCGTTCGGTCGCCGTCCGCGAGCCGTCGGCCTGCCAGGTCTCGAAGTTGCGCCAGTCGGAGACGAGCGGCCGGTAGAAGGCGGTCTCGTAGCGTTCGAGCGTGTGGGCGGTCCCGAAGAAGTGGCCACCCGGCCCGACGTCCGCGATCGCGTCGAAGCCGAGGCTGGCGTCGTCGACCACGATGGGCTGGAGGACCTCGGACAGCATCTGCAGGATCTCGGCGTCGATGATCAGCTTCTCGTACGACGCGGTCAGCCCGCCCTCGAGCCAGCCGGCTCCCTGGTACAGCAGGTTGACGCCACCCATCACGGCGCCCCACACGGCCATCTCGGATTCGTAGGCCGCCTGGGCGTCCACCACGTTGGAGGCCGTCGCATTGGAGGACCGCCACGGCAACCGGTAGCGTCGCGCCATCTGCCCGCTCGCGAGCGCGCCCTTGACGTACTCGGGGGTGCCGAAGGCCGGCGCTCCGGTTCGCATGTCGACGTTCGAGGTGAACGCGCCATAGACCATCGGCGCGCCCGGCCGGACGATCTGCGCGAGCGCGATCAGGAACAGCGCCTCGGCGTTCTGTTGGGCGATGGCGCCGGCCAGTGACACCGGGCTCATCGCCCCGGCCAGCGTGAACGGCGTGGCGACCACCGGCTGGCCGTGGATCGCCATCTCGATCAAGCCGTCGCTCATCGGTCCGTCCAGACGGAGCGGGGAGTTCGTGTTGATGACCGTCATCAGCGACGGCTCCAGCAGCAGCGTGTCAAGGCCGACGCCCCGGGTCAGGCAGGCCACGTCGAGCGCGTCTCGGACCGGTACGGCGCCGAATCCCAGGCACTGCCACGTCTTGTCGAGCTCGACCACGAACGTGCGGTACATGTCGAGGTGCCGGGTGGCGACCGGGAGGTCGGTCGGCTCGAGCGGGCCGCCGCCCTCCTGGTGGATCACGTCGAGCGCGCCGATGATCCGGACGTAGTCGACGAAGTCGGCGAAGTTGCCGGCGCGCCGGCCACGATCGAGGTCGCTCACGAAGGCCGGACCGCCGACCGCGCCGAACACCAGGCTCGAGCCACCGAAGGTGATGTCCCGCGCCGGGTTGCGGGCGTGCAGGTCGAACTGCGAGGGCGCCCGGGCCACCAGCTCCTCCACCTGGCCGGGATCCAGGCGGACGTTCCTGGTCAGGGCGTCCACGGTCGCGCCGGCCGCTCGGAAGGCGTCCAGTGCGCGATTCCCGAGCACCTCCATCCCGATCTCGGCCAGGACCCGCAGCGAGGCGCGATGGATCGCTTCGACCTGGTCGGCGGACAGGATCTCGACCGGCCGGAACGGGTTGACGAGTCGCCGCCAGGGGAGCTGCGCCAGGCCGGGCGGCGGGCGCCGAGGCCGGCGGCGGTGACCCTCATGCCGATCCATCTGGGGCTCCACGAACGGATCGTACGGCCGCGGCCCGCCGGCGGGCGCGGCGTCCTGCGTGACGGCCGCGGCCCGCCGGGCGACTCCGGCCGGCACGAGGGCGCGACCAGCCGTTTCTCACGATGGTCTCAGAGGCCAGGGATGCAATGCATGGAGTCTGCCGTTCTCCCGGCGGACCCCAGGCCCGCCGCCGGCCCGTCGAATCGCGGACCGAGCGATCCAACACAGAGAGGCATCCAGATGAAGTGGAAAGTGGCGGCGGTCGTCCTGCTGCTGGCGATTGGTCTCGGCACGGTCGGGTACGTCCTGTTCGCGCCTGGAAGCAGCGGCTCGGGCGCGAGCGCGTACCTGACGGCCGCCGTCAGCCGGGGCAACGTAACGCAGCGGGTCGTGGCCACCGGCAGCGTCAAGTCAGCCGCCACCTATGAGCTGGCCTTCGGATCCGATCCGGTCCTGTCGACGAGCTCGAGCGCCAGCTCCAGCTCCAGCCCGGCAGCGTCATCGACCAGCTGGCTGGTCAAGGACGTATCCGTCGGCGTCGGGGACCGGGTGGCCAAGGGCGACCTCCTGGCGACCGCGGACACCGCCAGCGCGAAGGCCGCGCTCGACGTGGCCAAGGCCAACCTGGCCGTCGCCAAGGCTCGCCTGGCCGTCGACAAGGCCGGGTTGACCGGTGCCGAGCGGGCCGCTGCCTATGACTCCATCCGACAGGCCCAGCAGCAGCTGACCGTGGCGAAGCAAAGCCAGGCGCAAACCGCCGACCAGAACGAGCTCAAGCTGAGCCAGGCGAAGACTGCCCTCGCAAACGCCCAGCAGCAGCTCGCCGACGACCAGGCGGCCGGCCCGGCCTCCGCGACGATCAAGGCCGATCAGGCCGCGATCGACCAGGCCCAGCAGCAACTCGACACGCTCAACCTCCAGATCTCCGGGGCATCATCCACGGACAGCATCACCAGCCAGCAGAACCAACTGAAGCTGCAACAGGCGCAGAGCACCTTGTCGGCGGCCCAGCAGAAGCTTGCGTCCGACCAGGTCCAGCTCCACGCCGATCAGACCGCCGACCCGGTCGATCCGGCCAAAGTCAGCGCGGACCAGGCCGCCGTCGCTGCGGACCAGTCGGCGGTGGGCCAGGCCCAGCAGCAGCTCGACACCCTCAACCTCCAGATCCAGGCCGCGAACGCACAGTCATCGAGCTCGAGCCAGCAGAACCAGCTCAAGCTGACGCAGGCACAGGCCGCGCTGGCCAAGGCGCAGCAGCAGCTCGCCGACGACCAGGCGGCCGGCCCATCGGACACGACGATCAAGGCCGACCAGTCGGCGATCGACCAGGCTCAGGAGCAACTCGACACGCTCGCGCTGAGCGTGACCTCCGCGAGCACGTCGGCGGCCAACCAGCTGACGTCCGCGCAGCTGTCGCTAACCAGCTCGCAGCACAACTACTCGACCAAGGTCGCGCCGGCGGACGCATCGACCATCGCCACCGACAAGGCGTCGGTGGCCTCGGCAACGACATCGGTCAACGACGCCAAGGACACCGTCGACCGCTCGACTCTGGTCAGCCCCGTGGACGGCGTGGTCACGGCGGTCGGGATCGTGCCCGGGGCGACCGCCCCGGGCAGCGCGGACCTGACGGTCGCCTCGCTCCAGATGGAGGTCAGCGCAAGCGTGACCGAGACCGACTACCCGTCGCTGAAAGTGGGCCAGGCCGTGACCGTCTCGATCACCGCCCTGAGCAAGACGGCGACCGGCACGGTCAAGGAGATCGACCCGGTCGGCACGTCGTCGAGCACCGGCGGCGTCGTCGACTACACGGTCATCGTGTCGATCGACCCCGTACCCGATGGCACCGCGTCGGGCATGAGCGCCGACATCAGTGTGACCACGGCGGAGGCGTCGAACGTCCTCTCTGTGCCGGCAACCGCGCTCAACGGCAGCGCGGGCAACTACGCCGTTCGGGTGCTCGGCGCCGACGGCGTCCCGACCGCCACGGCCGTCGAGGTGGGCCTCATCACCAGCTCCCAGGCCGAGATCAAGAGCGGCCTGACCGAGGGCCAGACGGTCGTGACAGGCACGAGCACGGCTCGAACCGGGACGGCGACGACGACCACGGTAGGCGGCGGGCTGGGTGGCGGGCTCGGCGGCTTCCCGACTGGCGGTGGCGGCGGCAACTTCCGTCCGCCGAACGGAGACTGACGTGCTAGACGCGATCATCTCCCTCGACCATGTCAGCCGGGTCTACGCGATGGGCCACATGGAAGTCCCGGCCCTCCTCGACGTGAGCCTCCAGGTCCATCCGGGCGAGTTCGTGGCGATCGTCGGGCCGTCCGGCTCGGGCAAGACCACGATGATGAATATCCTGGGCTGCCTGGACCGGCCGACCGGCGGCCAGTACACCCTCGCCGGGACACCGGTCTCGGAGCTCGACGACGACGGGCTGGCGAAACTGCGCAGCCTGACGATCGGCTTCGTCTTCCAGTCGTACAACCTGTTGCCACGGACCTCGGCGCTCGACAACGTCGCCACGCCGCTGCTGTACCAGGGCGTCTCGCGCCGCGAGCGGGCCGAACGGGCGAAGGTCGCCCTGGAACGCCTGGGCCTCGGTGACCGCCTTCACCATGAACCGTCCGAGCTGTCCGGCGGGCAGCAGCAGCGCGTCGCCGTGGCCCGGGCGCTCGTCACCGAACCGGCCCTGATCCTCGCGGACGAGCCGACCGGCAATCTTGACAGCCACTCAGGCGCGGAGGTCCTCGCCCTCTTCCATGAGCTGAATGCCGCCGGGCGGACGATCGTGCTGATCACTCACGACTCCGACGTTGCAGTCGCGGCCAGCCGACAGATCCACCTGCGCGACGGGCAGGTCGTCGCATGAGCCTCACCGAACTCCTCCGCCTGGCCCTGTCCCGCCTCCGCACCAGTCGCATGCGCGCGGCCCTGACCATGCTCGGGGTGATCATCGGGGTCGCCTCGGTGGTCGCCCTGGTCGGTGTCGGGCAGGGCACGACATCGAACATCACCACCCGGCTCGCCGGACTCGGGACTAACCTCCTCACGGTAAGCCCGACCGGTGGTCGTGGGACGACATCGACCACCCTGACGCTCGAAGATTCGTCCGCGATTGCCGACCTGGCATCGATCAGCGCCGTCGCCCCCGAGATCTCGACCAGCCAGACGATCAAGGCCGGCACGAAGAGTGAGACCGTCACGGTCGTCGGCACGACGGGTGCCTACGCCAGCGTCCGGGCGTACGACGTCTGGCAGGGCGCCTTCCTGACCGACGTGACGGTGGACCAGAAGCTCCGAGTGGTCGTGCTCGGCGCCACCACCGCGACCAACCTCGGTCTCGACGCATCGGCCCTCGGGACCGAGGTGACCATCGGCGGCTTGCCGTTCGAGGTCATCGGGATCCTCCAGGCGAAGGGCGGCACCGGCTTCCAGAACCCCGACGACCAGGTCATGGTGCCCGTCGCGGTTGTCTCGAAGTACTTCGTGGGCGGCGACAGCGTCCGGAGCATCGGAGTGAGCGTCGCCAAGGCCGACGAGATGACCACTGCCAGCGCCGAGATCACTGCCCTGCTGACCGAACGGCACGGCCTGAGCTCGACCGAGACCGCCGACTTCAGCGTCTTCAACCAGACCCAGTTGCTCGACGCCGCTTCGTCGATCAGCGGCACCCTGACCCTGCTGCTCGGCGGGATCGCCTCGATCTCGCTCGTCGTCGGGGGCATCGGGATCATGAACATCATGCTCGTCTCGGTGCGCGAGCGGACCCGCGAGATCGGGATCCGCAAGGCCATCGGCGCCCGCGGCCGCGACATCCTCGCCCAGTTCCTGGTCGAGGCGCTGACCCTGTCCCTGCTCGGCGGCCTGATCGGCATCGTCGTCGGTCTGGCCGCCTCGGCCGTGATCGGGGAGCTCGCCGGCTGGGGCTTCGTGTTCAATCCGGCGACGGTCGCCGCGGCCGTCCTGTTCAGCCTGGCGGTCGGCGTCGTGTTCGGCGTGTGGCCGGCGCGGCAGGCCGCCCGCCTCGACCCCATCATCGCCCTGCGCTACGAATAGGAGGAGATCCAGGTGACATTCGATCCAAACCAGCCCGCCAGCCCGGAGCCCGGGCCGAGTTCCTCGGGGACGTCGGCGCCGACGCCTCCCGCCGCGACGGGGCCGACGTACGGAGCGGCCTTCCCGACCCAGACAGTCGCGCCGGGCACGCCGGTCGTGCGCGTCCAGCCACGCAAGGCCGGCAGCATGTGGCTCAACGTCGTCCTGGGGCTGGCGGCGCTGGTGGCCGTCGGTGGCATCGCCTTCGCGGTCGGCCGCAACACCGCGCCGGCGGCCACCGGCGGAACCCGCGGCGGTAACTTCCCGAATGGTAACTTCCCAGCTGGCAACTTCCCGGGTGGGAGCTTCGCCCCCGACGCGTCGGGTGGCCTGGGCGCCGCGTTTGGGCGCGGCGGCGGCTTCAACCTGTCGGGCACGGTCGCAGTCCGTCACCGGCGACACGCTGACGATCACGACCGCCAACGGCCAGACCCTCGAGTTCACCCTCGGCGCCCAGACGACCTACGACACCAAGGCCCCGGCGACGGCCGCTGACGTGAAGCCCGGATCGAAGGTCGAGGTCCAGCTCCAGCTCGGCGCGGGCGCCAACGGCTTCCGCGGGAACGCCAGCGCGCGCGCCGTCCGGACCGGTCGGCACCGCCGGCAGCGTCACGGTCGTCCCGTAGGGAAGGCGTAGGCTGGCGGTCATGCACCTGCTCGTCGTCGAGGACGACCCGCGTCTCGTCCGGCTGCTGCGCCGGCTGCTCGAGGAGGACCGCCACGTCGTGGAGACCGCCACGACCGGGCTGGACGGCCTCGAGATCGCCGAGGCGGCGCCCGGCATCGAGGTCGTCATCCTCGACATCGGGCTGCCCGACATCTCCGGCCTCGAGGTCGCGCGGCGGATCCGGGCGACCGGGTCCGAGGTGGCCATCCTGATGCTGACCGCGCGCGACACCATCGGCGACCGGGTCACGGGGCTGGACGCCGGCGCCGACGACTACCTGGTCAAGCCGTTCGCCTACGAGGAGCTCGCGGCGCGGCTGCGAGCCCTCGGGCGGCGCGGGGCGAGGGTCCGCCGGGCCGAGCCGAAGCTGGTCGCCGGCCCCATCGTCCTCGACGAGACGTCGCGGCGGGTCACGCTCGACGGTCGCACGATCGACCTGAGCCCGCGCGAGTTCTCGCTGCTCGAGTGCCTTCTTCGCCACCCCGGCCAGACGCTGTCGAGGGACCAGCTGCTCGACCAGGCCTGGCCGTTCAGCGTGGCCGTGACCCCCAATGCCGTGGACGCCTACGTCCACTACCTGCGGGAGAAGCTCGGCGTGGCCGGTCGGCTGATCGAGACGGTCCGCGGCGTCGGCTATCGTCTGGCGGAAGGCTGACATGCCCGATGGGATCGTCACCCCGCCCGGGACGACCGCACCGGAGCTCGCCGCCGAGGCAGCCGACGGACGGCTGATCCGCCACGTCCGGCGCAACCTCGTGCTGTGGAGCGGCGCGACGACGCTGGTGGTCCTGCTCGTCCTGGCCGTCGCGCTCTACGTGGCCGTGGCGGGGTCGCTCGAGAGCTCGGGGATCAGCCAGCTCGACGCGCGGATGAGCCTCATCCGCGGCGATCGGCCGGACCCGCAGGACATCTCGCGCTACGGCTTCACCTTCGGCGGCGGCGGATCAGGGACGTACGCCCTGATCATCGGCCCGGACGGCACCGTGGCCAGCGGGACGCGCGGACCGCAACCGCCGGGTCTGCCCTACCAGGCCGGTGTGACCGCGGCGGCATCAACGGGCCGCGACGTTCGGACGGCAGTCATTTCCAGCACCCCCGTCCGCATCCTGACCGAGACGGTCGCGGTGAACGACGAGACGTTCACGGTCCAGGTGATCCAGGACCGGACGGCCGAGGTGCGGACGCTCCAGGTCATGCTCGCCATCCTGCTCGGCGGCGGCCTCGTGGTGGTCCTGGTGGCCTTCGGCTTCGGCGCCGTCTACGCCCGGCGCGCGCTCGTGCCGATCCGGGAGTCGCTCGCCAACCAGCGCACGGCGCTTCGTCGCCAGCGCGAGTTCGCCGCGGACGCGAGCCACGAGCTGCGCACGCCGCTGACCGTGATCCGGAGCAGCGTCGACTACCTCAAGCGGCACGGTGCGGAGCCCGTCGAGACGATCGGGTCCGCGCTCGAGGACATCGACGAGGAGGTCGGGCACATGACCTCGATCGTCGAGGACCTGCTGCTGCTGGCACGTTCGGATTCCGGCGCCGTGGAGCTCGAGCGAGTGCCCGTCGACCTCGGCGACGTGGCGGCCGACGGCGCCCAGGCGCTCGGCAAGCCGGCCACCGACCGCGGCGTGCGGGTCGAGGTGGATCCGCAGCCGGCCGTCGTGGCGGGCGATCCGGCCCGCCTCCGCCAGCTGGTGATGATCCTGATCGACAACGCCATCCGCCACAGCCCGACCGACGGGCGGGTCGGCGTCCAGGTTCGCCCCGACGGCGGCGGGGCGTCGCTGACGGTCGAGGACGACGGCCCGGGAATCCGGCCGGAGGACCTGCCCCACCTGTTCGAGCGGTTCTACCGGGCACACGGCGCACCGGGCGGCGGAACCGGGCTCGGGCTGGCGATCGCGGCCTGGATCGTCGATCGACATGGCGGCAGCATCGAAGTCGGGAACCGCGCCGAGGGCGGCGCACGGTTCGTGGTCCACCTGCCCGCGAGCTCCGCGATCGGCGCCGGCTGAGACCGGGCCGGCGTCGGCAGCTCGCGGCCGGGTCGCGGCCACCTCGACGGACCCCGGCCGTCAACGAACCAGGTAGCGCTCCATCCCCTGGGTCCGGACCACCAGGTCGTCGGCCGTGATGGCGAGCGCCTCGTAGTCGGGGTGCGCGGAGAGCCAGCGCAAGCCGTCAAGGCCCATCACGAAGAGCGCGGTGGCATACGCGTCGGTGAAGGCGAGGGCCGGCCCGACCACCGTCACGCTGCGCAGCCCGGTCGGGATCGCGCCACGGTGGTCGGACAGGCCGGCGGCCAACTCGTCACCACGCCGCGGATCCAGGATATGGTCGCCTCGCTCATAGCTGCCCGACGTGGCGACCGCGCGGTCCGAGACCGCCAGCACGGCTGCCACGCGATCGGCGCGATCCGGGTGCCGGATCCCGACCCGCCACGGCTCCCCGGGCGCGGCCTCTCCCCGGGCCACGATGTCGCCGCCCGCATTGACCCAGTAGTTGCGCGCTCCGGCGCTGTCGAGGATCCAGGCGGCCTCCTCGATCGCCCAGCCCTTGACGTAGCCCGACGGGTCGGGGAGCCCGTCCGGGCGGTGCCGCCGCGCATCGAACGCCCCGTCGGTCACGAGGGCCAGGTGATCGCAGGCGGACAGGACGTGTCGCAGGTCGGGGCTGGCGTCGGCCTCGGCGATCTCGCCACGCGCGAGCCGGCTGACCTCGCTGTCCTCCCGGAACGGGCTGAACTGCGCATCGACGACGCGCAGTTGCTCGAAGAACCGATCGAGAGCGGTCGTCCGGGATCGATGGTGAGCGAACGGCGACGCTGACGGTCGTGCCCATGACGGACTCGACCCGCCGAACGTCGCCGTCCCGGACGGCGGTTTCCGCCGTCAGCATCCGGCCGGGGCCCGTCTGCCGTCCCGTCGGCCGATGCCGCGGCTCGGAGCGGTCAACGTCAACTGACGCCGCCGGTCGCCTGCGCGATCAATGAAGCGGCGTCGCTGATCGGGATGGCGAAGCCCAGGCCCTCGGCCTGCGTCGACACCGCCGTGTTGATGCCGATGACCGCGCCCGATGCGTCGAGCAGCGGGCCGCCGCTGTTGCCCGGATTGATGGCCGCGTCGGTCTGCAGGAGGCCCTTCAGCGTCTCGGGCTGTCCGGTCGCCTCGTCCTGGACGGTGATGGTGCGACCGGTCGCGGACAGGATCCCGCGGGTCACCGATTCGGTGAACGTCCCGAGCGGGCTGCCGATCGCGATCACGGTCTCGCCGACCTGGAGCTTGGACGCGTCGCCGATTCTTGCCGCGGTCAGGCCGGTGGCGTCGATCTTGACCAGCGCGAGGTCCTGGCTATTCGAGATCTTGACGACGGTCGCGTCGAACTGGCGACCGTCGGCGAGCGCGACGCTGAGCGACTGGCTGGCGCCCTCGACGACGTGGCGATTGGTCAGGATGTAGCCGTTCGAGGTCAGGACGATGCCCGAGCCGACGCCGGTCGACGGGATCGACAGCATGCCGCGCGACGAGAGGCCCTGCGAGGTGATCGTGACGACCGAGTCGCGAACCGCGGCGACCACGTCGGTCAACGCGGGCTCGCTCGTGATCGTCGACGAGTTGCGCGTGCCGGCCGCGGTGGTCACCGCGGCAGGCGCCGCGGTCGGTGTCGCGCTGCCGATCGAACCGGCGAGCGGACCCGTCACGAGCGCGGCCGTGCCACCGGCGGCCAGCACGGCCGACAGCATCGAGGCCGCCAGGACGGAGGCCATCCGCCCGCCGTGGGGAAGGCGTGGCTTCCGCCGCGAGGGCGGCTCCGACGGGGTTGCGGGTGACGGCGCACTCGTCGCGCGATCCGGCAACGGCAGGGGGGACACGGGTGCGTCCGGCGCCGGCGGGTGCGAGGCGATCGGATCGAAGAGCACGGGCCCCTCGGGGGTGGTGGGGTCGAAGTCGCTGTCCAGCATTGGACGCTCCGGACTGTGCGTGGGCTCGCGGGATTGAGTGATTGATCCAAGTACACCGGCCCAAGGTGAGAACGCCCTGAGAATCGGAACGCGGCGCGGGCCCTGAGGCGCCGCGCCGCGTTGCCGTCTGCCGGCGACCGGTGGTCAGCCGGCGCTGGAGGAAGTGCTGGGGGTCGCGCTCGGCGCGGCTCCCGGGTTGTCCCGGTGGTTGTCCCACGGCCCGCCGCGGAACATGGGTCCCATGCCGCCCGCGCCGCCCTTCACGCGCGTGCCGGCTTGGACCGCGCTCGCGTCGAGCGATCCGTCTGTTCGCTGCGTGCCTTCGGCGACCACGAACGAGCCGACCGTGATGTCCGACAGCTTGGCGCCGGTGTTGCCGTTGACGGCGTAGGTCGTGCTGGAGCTGACGTGGATCGTCGCGCTGCCGCCGCCCTTCTGATCGACGGTGATCGAATCGGTCCCGACCGCGGTGACCTGGCCGCCGACGACGGGCAGGACGACCCGGATCCGGTCGATCGTGTACGACCCGTCCGTCGCCCTGGTCTGTCCGAAGACGATCTGGTCGCCGACCTTGAGGCCGCCGACCGCGATGGCCTGGCCGCCCCTGGTGATCGTCGTCGAGCTGCCGACGGCGATCGTCCGCGTCCAGCCGTCGTCTGTCTTCAACGACAGGTTCGAGCCGTCGATCGCGGTGATCGTGATGTCCCCGAAGCCGAGCTTGAAGCCGCCACGGAGATCGACCCCGGGGCCGGCCATCGTCCCGACCTTGGGCATCGCTCCGTCGAAGGGCATGCCGTCGAATGGCGCCCCGGGGACGACCGGGTTGGCCGGCCTGGTCGTTCCCGTGTCCGGGCTCGCGCCTGGGGCGGTGGTCGGCGCCGGCGAGGCGCCCATGGCCGCCACGGCACCGATCACGACCAGGACGGCGGAGCCGGCCACGATCCCGATCCGGACCGGGATCGAGCGGCCGGGCGGACCACCGGACTGGGCGCCGCCGGGCGCCCCGATGTGTTCGTGGAATTCGATCTGATCAGGCTCGGTCATGGATGACCTCCGAGAAGCAAGCTGCCGCGGTCGCGGGAGATCCTGGCTCGTCCCGGGGACGAGTCGTGGACTCCATAGTGTCTGTCGATTCTTCGAGCATTCTGATAGGAACGGCGGGTCGCCGCATCAGTAGGCGAAGCGTTCGGCATGGATCTGCCGGCGCGGCAGTCCCAGGCGACGGAGCGTCGCTTCGACGTGCTCCATCATCGGGACCGGCCCGCACACGTAGACGTCGCGATCGCAGACGTCCGGGACCAGCGCCCGCAACCCGGCCGGCCCCAGCGGGTCGAGGGTTCGGGGCGCCCCGGACCGACGACCCGGCAGGTACTGGACCTCGGCGCCCCGGATCCGGGCCAGCGCCTCGAGTTCGTCGCGGAAGACGATGTCGTGCTCGTTCCTGACCCGGTAGAGCAAGGTCAGGTCGCCCGGTCGTGCCGGCAGCGCCTCGAGCAGGGCGCGCAGCGGCGTGATGCCGATCCCGCCGGCGATCAGCAGGACCCGCTGGCGCGTCCGCCTGGCACCGGTCAGGACGCCGTACGGCCCCTCGACGAAGACATGGGTGCCAACCGAGATGCGCTGCAGCTGGGCCGACCAGTCGCCGAGCTCCTTGATCGTGATTCGCAGCCACGACCCGTTCGGCGCCGACGAGATCGAGAACGGATGACCTCGCCACCAGCCGTCACGGGTGAGAAAACGCCACACGAAGTACTGGCCGGACCGGACGGCGAGCTGGTCCAGGTCCCGACCGCTGACGTAGATCGAGAAGACGCCGGGCCCCTCGCGGACCACGCTCGCGACCTTGAGCCGGTGCTTCAGGTTGAGCCGAAACGGCGCGACGACGCGGTGGGCGAACATGAGCGCGACCGTCACGACGTACAGGCTCACCCAGTACGCCACGGCGACGGGGTCGTGGATGAAATCCGCCCCGACGAACAGCTGGTGGAGGAAGCCCAGCGCGATGGCCAGGTACGCGTAGAGGTGGATCCCGTACCAGGTCTCGTATGACAGCTTCCGGCGAGCCATCCGGATGGAGCTGATCGCGACGGCGGCAAACAGGCCGCCGCTGACCGTCGCCATGAGGACGTACGGATAGGTCGTGACCAGCGTCAGGAACTCGGCCACGGGGTCCTGTCGATCGCCGATGCCGTAGCCGACCGTGGTGAAGACACCGTGCCCCAGCAGCAGCCACACGGTCGCGAACCCGATCCAGCGGTGAGCGGCCGCGAGCCGGTCCATCCCGAAGACCTGGTCGAGCCACGGTGTTCGCGACATCAGGACCAGCTGGATGAGCGCGAGGTACGTCCCGTACAGGGCCGTGAGCTGCCCGATCCCGGTCAGGATGCCGCCAACGGTCGAAACCTGGTCGAGGCCGCCATGGCGGACCCACATGGCCAGGATCAGGGCGCCGTTGGCGACCAGGACGAGGACGATCTCGACGGCCGTGACCGACCAGGTCCGCGGCAGCGGGACCGGGCGCGGCCGTGCCGGGGACGGGTCGGCGACGGCCTCGGCCCGCTGTGCATGCTGCGTCGCCGCGCGCAGGAGCATGGGCTGGTCGGGCATGCCGTCAGCCTCGCGAGCGCTCCTGAGACGATCCTGAGAACCACACGCGGACCGCGGCTCTCATCGTGTCCTCAGATGCAGCCGTGAGACTCGCCGTGAGATCGATGCGTCGATCGACGCACGGAGGTCCGCGATGTTCCCACGGCGGGGCGCGATCGCCCTGGTGACCACGGCCATTGCCCTGGTCCTGCTCTTCAACTTCAAGACACCCGACCAGCTGCCGGTCAGCAGCGGGATCGCCTCGACCAACGGCACGGCGTCCACGACGCGGAACGCGTCGAACGGTTCGAGCGGCTCGGCCGGCTCGACGGCGACAAACGGTTCGGCGACCGGCGGTGCGTCGTCCACTGGGAGCTCGTCGTCCGGCGGGAGCTCGTCGTCCGGCTCGTCGGCGACCCCATCGGCGGGCAGCGGCAGCAAGACCGGGTCCGAGACGCTGACGGGGAACGTCTTCTCCTCCCAGTACGGCGACACCCAGGTCCAGGTCACGATCACGAACGGGAAGATCACCTCGGTCAGCGCACTTCAGATGCCGACCGGTGGCCGATCCGGCCGCATCTCGCAAATCGTCGAGCCGATCCTGTCGAGCGAGGCGCTTACCGCACAGAGCGCCAGCATCGACATCGTGTCGGGCGCGACCTACACGAGCGAGGCGTACGCCCAGTCGCTCCAGTCGGCGCTCGACCAGGCCGCCGTGTCGACGGCCCCGGCGGGCTGAGCCGGCTCGAACGCCCGCCCGGAGCGGCCCGCACGGCCGCCCCGGGCGACCCCGTCCGGGCATACTTCGGGTCCTGGAGGTCGAGCCATGCGGATCGTCGTCACCGGAGGCAGCGGCAAGGGCGGAGCGTGGGTCGTCCGCGACCTTCGCGAGCACGGACACGACGTGCTGAACGTGGATACCCGTCACGACGGCAGTGCGTTCGGGCTCTGCCTGCTCGCCGACCTGACCGACCTCGGCCAGGTGCTGGAGGCACTGTCCGGGGCCGAGGCGGTCGTCCACTTCGCGGCGATCCCCGCGCCGGGACTGCGGCCCGAGGGCGAGACCTTCCGGAACAACGCGATGTCGACCTACAACGTCTTCGCGGCTGCGGCCACCCACGGCATCCGCCGGGTCGTCTGGGCATCGAGCGAGACCGTGCTCGGCCTGCCGTTCGACACGCCGCCCCGCTTCGCACCGATCGACGAGACCATCGAACCGCGACCCGAGTCGTCCTATGCGCTGTCGAAGCTCGTCGGCGAGACGATCGCGGCGCAGTTCGCCCGGCGGACCGGCACGACCTTCGTCGGCCTGCGGATCTCGAACATCATGGAGCCGCCCGACTACGCCCAATTCCCGGGCTACTGGGAGGATGCGCGGATCCGGAAATGGAACCTGTGGGGCTATGTCGACGCTCGCGACGTCGCGCTGGCCGCCCGGCTCGGCCTTGACGCCGAGATCGACGGCGCCGAGGTCTGCATCGTCGCCGCGTCCGACACGGTGATGACCCGCCCGAGCGCCGACCTCATGGCCGAGGTCTTCCCGGCCGTGCCCCTTCGCCGCCAGTTGACCGGCCGCGAGACGCTCCTGTCGATCGACCGCGCGCGGCGCATCCTCGGCTACGAACCGGCCCATCGCTGGGAGGATCACGTCAGCCGCTGACGGCCAGCGGACGGCTGCCGTTACCCTGTCCCGGTGCAGCGTGACGAGCCGATCTTCGGGCGCGACGGGGATGGCGTCGCCTGGCGACCAGGCCCCGATCTCCTCCGCGATTCGCACCTGGCGCGATTCCTGCGGACCACCGGCGAGCCGACGCTCGACGCCCTCCAGGCGCGGGCCATGGACGATCCCGCCTGGTTCTGGGGCGCGGCCGCCGACGACCTGGGAATTGCCTGGGGCCGGCGACCCACCTCTGTGCTGGACGCGAGCCGGGGCCCGGCCTTCGCCCGCTGGTGGCTGGGCGGAGAGCTGAACTATGCCCGCGCTGCGGTGGCGCCGCGGGCCGCCCGCGAACCGGACGGCGTCGCGCTCACCTGGGAGGGCGAGGACGGCATCGTGCGCCGGCTCACCAACCGTGAGCTCGCGGCGGAGGTCGAGATCGCCGTCAGGCGGCTGCACGCCCATGGGGTCCGGCCTGGCGACCGGGTCGGGATCCTGCTGCCGATGCTGGTCGAGACGGTCGTTGCGGTCCTGGCTCTCGGCCGGCTGCAGGCGGTCTACACGCCGATCTTCTCCGGCTACGCCGCCCCGGCGATCGCGGCGCGGCTGTCCGACGCCGGTGCGTCGGTCCTGATCACGGCGGACGGCTTCCTGCGGCGCGGAACGTGGGTCGGCCTCAAGCCCGTGGCCGATGCCGCCGTCGACGCGGCACCGTCGGTCCGCCGGGTCCTGGTGGTGCAGCGGGCCGGCGGCGCGGTCGCCACGCCGTGGACGGTCGGTCGCGACGCCTGGTGGCACGCTCCGGTGCCGGGCGAGGACGACGGCCCTGCTCCGGACGACGGCACGACCACCGATCCGGAGACGCCATACATGGTCATCTACACCTCGGGCACGACCGGGCGCCCCAAGGGCGCCGTCCACGTCCACGGCGGGTTCCCGGTCAAGGGCGCGCAGGATCTCGCCCACCAGTTCGACCTCGGTCGCGGCGACACCCTGTTCTGGTTCACCGACCTCGGCTGGATGATGGGTCCGTGGGCCATCTCGGGGGCGCTGTTGCGCGGCGCCGGACTCGTGCTCTTCGAGGGCGCGCCGGACTCTCCGGGCCCGGACCGGCTGTGGTCGATCGTGGCCCGCCATCGGGTCACGCACCTCGGGCTCTCGCCGACGGTGATCCGGGCGCTGATGGCGCACGGCGAGGAGCCCGTTCGAGCCCACGACCGATCGTCGCTGCGCGTCCTCGGTTCGACCGGTGAGCCGTGGAACCCCGAACCCTGGTGGTGGTACTTCCGCGTCGTGGGCGACGGCCGCTGCCCGGTCATCAACTACTCGGGCGGGACCGAGGTCTCCGGCGGGATCGTCAGCGGCAACGTCCTCGGGCCGATCAAGCCGGCGTCGTTCTCCGGGCCGTGCATCGGGACGGCGGCGGACGTCGTCGACGAGACGGGGGCACCGGTTCGCGGCACGGTCGGCGAGCTCGTGATTCGCACACCGATGCCGGGCATGACCCGTGGGTTCTGGCGCGACGACGAAGGGCCGCTACGAGGCGACGTACTGGTCGCGGTTCCCGGGAACCTGGCTGCACGGCGACTGGGCGACGATCGACACGGATGGCTTCTGGTACATCCAGGGACGCAGCGACGACACGCTCAAGATCGCCGGCAAGCGCGTGGGCCCGGCCGAGGTCGAGAGCGCCGCGGTGTCGCACCCGGCCGTCCTGGAAGCCGCGGCCGATCGGCGTCCCGCACGAGATCAAGGGAGAGGCGGTGATCGTGATGGTCGTGCTCCGACCCGGCGAGACCGATGATCCGGGACTCCGAGCGTCAGTCGCCGGGACCGTCGCGGCCCAGCTCGGAAAGCCGCTCAGGCCCGAGCGGGTCGTCGTGATCGCGGCGCTCCCGAAGACACGATCGGGCAAGGTGATGCGCCGGGCGATCCGGGCCGCCTGGCTCGGCCTCGATCCCGGAGACCTGTCGAGCCTCGACGACCCGCGCGCGCTCGACGCCATTCGGGCCGCGGCACTGGGCTCGGCCGAGGAACCGTCGCCCGTCCGGCGAGCCGGTGCCCGGCGATGACCGTGTCGCCGACGCCGGATCGCGACATCGTGTCCTGGGACGACCTCGACCGCCTGGTCGGCAGCCTCGCGGATCGGCTGGCCCGCGAGCGATTCGACGTCATGCTCGCGATCACCCGCGGCGGGCTCGTCCCGGCTGGCATGCTCGCCTACCGGCTGCGGATCCGGAACATCCTCGTCGCCGCGGTCGAGTTCTACGACGATCACGGGCAACCAGGCCCGCATCCCACCTTCCTCCAGTTCCCCGCCGATCCGCTCCTCCGCGGCCAGCGGATCCTCGTCGTCGACGAGGTCTGGGACAGCGGCACGACGATCCACGCCGTCACCGCAGCGCATCCGGCAGGCCGGCGGCTTCCCGACGACCGCGGTGCTCCACTGGAAGCCGACCCATTCCGTCGTCCCCGGGGAGCCGGACGTCCACGCCGTGACGACCGACGCGTGGGTGGTCTACCCGTTCAAGGCAGGGGCTAGAATCCGGCCTTCGCCCCGAGCGCTGAGGAGCTGAGGAGCCGAGATGACCCGAGTCCTGCTGCTGGTCGGCACCAAGAAGGGTGCCTTCATCCTCGAGAGCGACGCCGGCCGACGCGACTGGTCGAGCCGCGGCCCGCTGTGCGAGGGCTGGCCGATCCACGACCTGATCGCCGAGCCGGGCAGCGGGGCGATCCTCGCCGCGGGCGGCAGCCCGTGGTACGGGCCGGCGGTCTGGCGATCCGAGGACGCCGGGGCGACCTGGACGCACTCCTCGGCCGGGCTGACCTACGGCGACGATGCCGAGCCGATCAAGACGGTCTGGTCGCTGTCGGCGACGCCCGACGGCGGCCTGCTGGCCGGGGTCGAGCCCGCGGGGCTCTTCCGCAGCGACGACCGGGGAGCGACCTGGCAGCACGTCGAGGGCCTGACGAAGCACCCGACCCGTCCGACCTGGGGACCCGGCGCCGGTGGCCTGATCCTCCACACCATCGTGCCCCACCCGACCGACATCGCCCGGACATGGGTCGGCATCTCGGCGGTCGGGGTCTTCGAGACCCGCGACGCGGGGACGTCGTGGGAGCCGCGCAACGTCGGGGTCCGGGCGGAGTTCAACCCGGAGAACCGGTTCCCCGTCACCGGCCAGTGCGTCCACAAGTTCGCCCTGGCAGCCGACGAGCCGGAGCTCCTCTACCAGCGCAACCACTGCGGCGTGTATCGGTCGGAGGACGGCGCCGCGACCTGGCAGGAGATCACCGGCGACCTGCCCACGGACTTCGGGTTCTCCATGGTCACCCACCCGCGAGACCCGGACACGTGCTGGCTCATCCCGCTGAGCATTCCCGAGGAGGGACGCTACATGCCGGACGGGCACGCGGCGGTGTGGCGGACGCACGATCGGGGCGCCTCGTGGATCAGCGCCGATGCGGGCTTGCCGACCCACGACGCCTTCCTGTCCGTGCTCCGCGAGGCGATGGCGCGCGACACCCTGGATCCGGTCGGCATCACCTTCGGCACGAGCACCGGGCAGCTCTGGCACAGCGCCGACGAGGGCCGCTCGTGGCGGATGATCACCGACACGCTGCCCGAGATCTGGGCGGTCGAGACCGTCGTCGTCGAAGACTGAGCCATAGCACATGGCGACCGTGTTGCTGCCTCGATCGCTGCTCGCGCTCTTCCCGGGTGTCGAACGCCGTCACCAGGTCGCCGGCGATACCGTCGGGGAGGTGATCGAAACGCTCGACGCGGCCGTGCCGGGCCTGCGCGACCGGCTGGTCGAATCGGGGCCGCGTCTCCGACCACACATCAACGTCTTCGTGGCCGGTTCCCCGGCCGCACTCGACTCGCCCGTCGCACCCGACGACGTGATCCACGTCATCCCGGCCGTCTCGGGCGGGTAGGTTCACCGGCATCAGGCATCGCCGGTGGGCGCCGCCCGGCAGGCGCGGGTCGGCTAGCGCCGCTTGCCGAGCGCCGCTTCGAACGGGTCGAAGGCCTCCGTTCGCTCGACGGTCGTGTGCGGGCCGCGGGAGGTGAGGCGGCCGTCCCCCGGGGCGTCGCCGGAGACGGTTCGCCAGCCCTGCTGGGCGAGCGCATCGAGCGTGGCGGCGGCGGCGCTGACGACGGCTCGGGCGTGGGCCAGGGCCAAGCCGGTCAGGGTCCCCGGCGTGGTCGCGGCCGCGGCCTCCCGGCCGACTCGCGCGCCCGTTCGAAGACCGGTCGACGCCGAGCCGTTCCGATCGAGGCGGCCGAGCACGAGCGCCACGTCGCCCGCATGCACGGCGGCCGCGGACTGGAGGTAGCCCCACAGTCCGCTCGAATCGTCGGACGGCGGCTGGACGAACGCGAACGGGTGGCCCGGGAACAACGCCCGGCGGATGGTGACCTCGGCGATCGCGTGCGCCGCCGGCTGCGGTTCGTCGGTCAGCCACGGTGGGACGGGATCGATCACGATCTGCTCGGTCGGCAGGCCGTCACCGCGCGCCAGCGCCACCCCGATGAGCTGGAGTGCGAGGGCCCGCCCGGCGCGCGTGGCCGGGTTGGACGGCATCCCGGCCGACAGGTCGGGGGCCACGACCAGCGGTCCCGGCCCCACCATGGTCAGGGTCCCGGCCCGGCCCACCAGGCGGTGGGCGAACGCATGGTCGGCCAGGGCGCGGTCCGGCTCCACGCCACCGGCCACGATCTCGGCGACGACGTCCGAGGCGACGAGGTCGATCCGCTCGAAGGCGGCGACGACCGCGCCCTCCGGTGCCCCTAGTGAGGGCAGGACCGTGGCGAGACGGACATACGCCCCGCGCTCGGCGGCCGCTCGATCGACGATCGTGCGCAGGGCCGCGAGGGCGCGCTGGCTCCCGATCGGCGCAGGGTCGGCCGGCTCACGGCTGGCGGCTCCACGGGCCCCCTGGCGTGGCCGCCACTCCGGGACGTCGCGTCCCGCGGCGCTCAGACGGCCGGCCAACTCCCGCCCGATCGGCACCTCGATCCGGATCAGGTCGAGCCCAGCGGCGACCAGCGCGGCGGCTTCGTCGACCGCGAGGTCCTCGTCGGGTTGCCGGAGCGTAGCCCCCAGCCACGGCCGGGGCGGGTCGCCCAGGAGCGCCATCGTCTCGTGGCGGACCGTCCGTTCGGCATCGATGCGCGCGATTGCCGCGCTCGCCAGTCGGCTGGCCTCGATCTCCGCGACGGCTCGCCGGTCCGGCTCGAGAAGCAGGTTCGACTCGAGCGCCAGGTCGACGGCGCCCGACGCCACGTCGCGCGCCAGCTGCTGCGGCTCCTGGTCGTACTCGAGCAGCGCCATCGCGAACGGGAGGGCGATCCCGGTCGCCAGCGCGCCCGGGTCGCCGGCAAGCCAGCGGTTGACCGCGCTGCCGGCGAGCGGCGTCCCGGCGGCGTCGAGCCCGTGTACCCCGAACAGGCGCAGGATCGCGCGCTCCTGCCCGGCGGTCGTGGAGGCGCGAGCCCGTCCGCCCCAGGCACCGGCGAGCGCCTCGGCCGTGTCGAGCAGGCCGTCGGTCGGGCCCCAGGGGTCGGTCATGAGTGGCGGACGGACGAATGGAGGCGACTGGACGATGGCGGCACGCGGACAGTATGGCGCGCCCGATCCCCGCCGAACTCAGCCGCGGGGTTCCGGGCCGGTCCGCGCCTGGTGGCCGATCCAGACGTGCCCGTCGGCGAACCGCTCCGCCTTCCAGATCGGCGCGCGGGCCTTGGTCTCGTCGATCGCGTAGCGGGCGGCGGCGAAGGCCGTGTCGCGGTGGGGAGCGGCCGCCGCGACCGCGATGGACGGCTCGCCCAGCGGGACGTCGCCCGTTCGATGGACGATCGCCACCCGGCTCACGCCGAAGCGGGCCTGCGTCTCGTCGGCGATCAGGGCCAGGACCGCGAGCGCCATCGCCTCGTGGGCCTCGTACTCGAGCGACTCCACCGCCCGGCCGGCGTGGCGCGCCGCCTCCGCTTCCTGCCCGGGGGCCGGGGTCCCCGGCGTGGAGCGAGTCCGGCCGAGGAACCCGACGAACGCGCCGTCCTGAGGCACGGCCAGGCGGTCCGCCAACTCGCCCAGGATCGCGGCACCGAACGGCGCCTCGCGCAGCTCAAGGATCCGGATCGCGTCGTCGTTGCCGTCGGCGCCGCCGGACACGGGTGGGATCATGGCCACCTCGTCGCCGTCGGCCAGGGCGGTTGTCGGCTCGGCGTACTCCCCGTTCCGGGCGAACCGCATCGACGGCCGACCCGGCGCCAGCACGGGGTAGCGATCGACGAGCCCTGCCCAGGCGGCCTCGACGTCCGCGCCGACGGGCAGGTCGAGGGCGACCTCGCGGGTCCCGGCCAGCTCGCGCTGGACCGCAAAGAGCCGGATCCGGATCGTCATGCCCATGCCGTCCCCCGGCTCAGGCGCGGAGCGTCGCGACGAGCAGCCCGTCGCCGAGCGGCAGGATCGTGGCCGCGAACGCCGGGTCTGCCAGGATCGCCTCGTCGAACGCGCGCAGGGCCTTGGTGTTCGCATCGGCAGCGTCGACCGGCCGCGCGCCCGACACGCGGCCGCTCCACAGGACGTTGTCGGCGACCAGCAGCGCCCCGGGCGCGAGACGCGGCCGCAACGCCGCCACATAGCGCGCGTACTCGGGCTTGAGCGCATCGATGAAGGCGAGGTCGAACGGGCCGGCGAGCCTGGCATCGTCGGCCGCGAAGGCGTCAAGCGCGGGCGCGCTCACGACCGTGATCTGCTCGTCCGCGATGCCGGCCTGCCGCCACCAGCCGCGAGCCAGATCGGTCCGCTCCTGGTCGGGGTCGATCGTGACGATGGTGCCGTGCGGTCCCTGCCCATCGGCCAACCACAGGGTCGAGTAGCCGTAGGCCGTGCCGACCTCGACGATCCGTCGGCGCCCGCCGGCCAGCACGGACAGGACGCGCCCGGTGTCGCGATCGACGATCGGGATGCCGAGCGGCTCGGCCGCGGCCTCGATCGCCGCCAGCGCGGGCGCCAGCGGTTTCGCCACCGATTCGATCCAGTCGAGGTCGACGGCACCTGGAATCCAGCTTCGTTCGTTCTTGCCCATGACCTCCCTCAGACCAGTAATCCCGCCCCGAAATAGAGGCCCGCGGCCAGGATCGTCCCGGCAGCGATGGATCCGACGTTGATGTACAGCAGCCCGGTCGCCGATTCCATCGACCTCGTGCGGGCCGTCTGGACGGACGCCCACGACACGATCAAGGGGAAGACCAGCCCGACGATCAGGCGCAACCACACGAACAGGGCCCACGGGCCGACGAGGGCGGCGAACGGCGCGCCGTCGCCGGGGCCGGCGCCGGTCGCGACCCAGGCCCAGAAGAGCGCGACCTGGATGATGACCACCGCGAACAGCGACCGCGCGAGCAGGATCAGGGGCGCCTCCGGCAGCTTCGGCGTCACGAGATACCAGTGGCCGAGGATCATGGCCGCGAACACGCCGCCGGTCGCGGCGCTGACGACGACCAGCTGCGTGAGCAGGGTCACCGTCCCGAGCGAGCCACCGCCCCACGCCAGCGCCCCGAAGAGGAGCACGGCACCGCCGAGGACGAGCGCCGCAGTCTCCACCCACGGCGCGGCCCGGGGCACCGCCCGGCGGGCGATCAGGCCGGCCAGCGCGACCGCGCAGAACGCCCCGAGCGCGGCGGCCCGGGGAGCGTCCCAGCCGGGGTCGACGGTCACCGGCGAGCTGCCGAGCGTCGCCGGCAGCGCGCCGTCCGAGAGCCAGGCCAGCAGCCCGAACCCGATCGCGCACGCCGTCGTGAACCCGAGGTAGCCGCGTGTCGCCGCGGCTCTCCGCCGCAGCAGCACGACCGCGCCGTACGAACCGAGGGCGAGCCCGGTCAGGACCGTCCAGTTGATGAACGCGAGGTTCTCCGCGATCTGGGTGGCCGACACGCACGCGAGTGTAGCGGCGTTGCTAGCATCCACCCCGGAGGTGCGCGATGAGTCTCGATCGCGATACGACGTTCACCTGGTACGGCCACGCTGCTTCGAGGTCAGAACACCCGGCGGCAAGGTCATCCTGATCGACCCGTTCTTCGCCAACCCGCGAAGCCCGCAGACCGCGCGACGCGGTCGATCGCTGCGATCTCCTGCTCGTCACCCACGGCCACGACGATCACATGGGCAACGCCGTCGCCCTGGCCAGCCGGCTCCGGCCGGCCTGGCCGTGCATCCACGAGATGAGCCTGTGGCTCGCCCGCCGGTTGCCGGGTGGCGCCGACGCCGCGATCGGCATGAACAAGGGCGGCACGGTCGAAGCCGCCGGCGTTCGGGTGACGATGGTCCATGCCGACCACTCGGCCGGCGACTGGTACCCGGGCGGCGAGACGACGCTGTACCTGGGCGAACCCGTGGGCTTCGTGGTCGAGCTGGAGAACGGGTTCCGCTTCTACTTCGCCGGCGACACGGACGTATTCGGGGACATGCGGCTGATCGGCGAGTTGCACCGACCCGAGCTGGCCTTCCTGCCCATCGGCGGCCACTTCACGATGGACCCGCGCGCGGCCGCCCTGGCCGTGGAGCTGCTCGGCGTCAAGCACGTGATCCCGATCCATTACGGGACGTATCCGATCCTGGCCGGGACACCGGACCAGCTCCGCTCCGAGCTGGCAGCACGAGGCCTGACGGACGTGGAGGTCCACGCTCCCGAGCCGGGGGGCATCGTCTCGTAGCCTTCGCCGGCGCGCACGAAGGACCGCGTCTACCGAACCCGGACGGCGCCTGCAGAATCGGCTGTTGTGCGACGGATGAGCGCCGCCTTGTCGGCCACGCGAACGTTCACGGTGTGAGGGCGCCCCGACAGCGGCGGACACGAGGGCCGTTCGGCGCCAACGGGCTCCGCGGCCCGATACGCCGGACAGGCGACCAGCTCGACCTCGAGCCCGGCTATGATCGGGCAAGTCCAGCCGCACGGGGAACTGCCAGCCACCATGACCGACCCGACCTCGGCCACGTCGCCGCCGAGTCCTTCGCCGGCCCCTCGCCGCTGTCGGAACTGCGGCGCGCCGCTCGAGCGACTGTTCGTGGACCTCGGCATGTCTCCGCCATGCGAGGACTTCCTGACCGCGGACCGGCTTTTCGGTCAGGAGACGTTCTACCCGCTCGACGTCCGGATCTGTGATAGCTGTCTGCTCGTGCAGCTCCCGGCTTACGTCTCGGCTCAGGCCATCTTCAGCGAATACGCGTACTTCTCGTCATACAGCGACAGCTGGGTCGCCCATGCGGCACGGCTCGTGGACGAAGGGGTCCGCCGCCAGGGTCTCGACGGCACCTCGCGGGTGATCGAGGTCGCCAGCAACGACGGTTACCTCCTCCAGCACGTGATCGCCCGCGGCATCCCGGCCCTCGGCATCGAGCCCGCGGGCAACATCGCCATGGTCGCCGAGGCCAAGGGCATCCCGACGCTGAACGAGTTCTTCTCGCTGTCGCTGGCCGAGGAGATCGCGTCAGACTCGGGCCCCGCCGATTTCGTGGTGGCCAACAACGTCTTCGCCCACATTCCTGACCTCAACGACTTCACGGCCGGGCTGGCGACGATCCTCCGGCCGGGAGGGCTGCTGTCGATCGAGGTTGCCTACCTGGTGCGCCTGATCGAGCGGAACCAGTTCGACACGATCTACCACGAGCACTTCATGTACTACACGGTGCTCAGTGCCGATGCCGTTCTGGCGCGCCACGGCCTGCGCATCCTCGACGTGGAAGAACTCGAAACGCATGGCGGATCCATCAGACTCTGGGTCGGGCACCACGACGATCCCAGGCGCTCGAGCGACCGCGTCGAAGAGACCAAGAACCGGGAACGTGCGGCCGGTTTCGGATCGCCAGAGGGATACGGCGGTTTCTCCGTTCGGGTAGAGGCAACCAAGCGCGACCTGCTCGAGTTCCTCATCGCCGAGCGTCGGCGCGGCTCGAAGATCGCCGGTTACGGCGCCCCTGGGAAGGGCAACACGCTCCTCAACTACTGCGGGATCCGGACCGACCTCGTCGACTTCCTGGTTGACCGGAACCCGTACAAGCACGGCCGATACACGCCGGGCATGCATATCCCGATCTTCGCGCCGGAGCATCTGGCCGAAACCCGGCCGGACGTGATCCTGATCATGCCCTGGAACCTGCGGGACGAGATCGCCGGACAGCTCGCCTATGCTAGGTCCTGGGGGGCGCGCCTCGTGGTGGCCATCCCGGGACTGGAGCTGGTGGGATGACGATCGTGGCCCGGCTGGGTACGTGGTGGACGTCCTGAGCCAGCCCGTTCTCATCGTCTTGGCTGTCGGGTGGATCGGCGGCTTCGGGCTGGCTGCGGCCCGGATGGCCAAGGGCCTCGATCGACTTCAGGTGGTCTGGTTCATCTTCGGTGTGATCCTCGGGCCGGTGGCTCTGCTGTTGCTGAACGCAGCACCACCGGGCAGGTGTCGAACCTGCGGAACGCCGAGCCGGGGCTGGGGCGGCAACTGCTGGTGGTGCCACGAGGACGTCCGCCTGGCGAATCCAGCCGTCCTCGCAATGGCGGGGCGGACCTCACGTCGCGTTGCCGAACCTCGCGCGCCGATCCAGCAACCGCTCCCACGGCGTCCCCAGGCGGCTCGGCCTTTCGCGATCCGTTCGGACGGCGTGCAGGCACCGGCGCCAGCGTACGAGGAACCGACGCCCCCCGTAACGGCGGTCCTGACCGCGAAGACATGGCATGCCACGGTCGAGGCGCCCTTGCCGGGCAGGACGAGCGAACCGAGCGACTCGCGGCCGGCCAGCGGGGACATCAAGGGCCGGGCGAGGCCGGCACCCGCGCCGAAGCCGGCAGCCGGCGACCGGATGCAGGTGATCGCCACCGCCGTGTTCGTCGTCGGCAGCGCGCGGCTGGAACCTGGGCGTCGGTACGGTCTCGCGCTTCGGTCGACGAGGCTGCTGGTCCTCGGTCCGACCGATGTCGACCCATCGGCGATCATCCTGGATCGACCCGCGGCCGAGGTCGAAGTCCGCTCGGTCGAAGGGCGCCTCGTGATCAGCGAACCTCGCAGTGGTTCGGGGCTCGTGCTCGCCTTCATGTCCGTGGCGGGAGCGACGACCGCCGAAATCGCCACGCTGATCACCGATGCGACCCAGGCGTGAGGCCGGCATGAGGGACCGCCGGCCGCCGCGCTCACCCTGGCGGTGGATTGCCGCGAACCTCAGCCCTGAGGCGGTAGCCCTCGCGCTGGCGGTCGTCGTCTTGATCGCCGCGTGGCTGATCCTGCGACCGGGCCAGCCTGGCAAACGGACGGATTCGGACGCAGCGCTGCGGCCGGTGCCGTCCTATGGATCGATCGCGGCTGGTCCGTCGCCGCGGATCCCGCTCACATTCTCCGCGTCCTGGCCCAGGCCAGTCTGATGCGATTTGACGCCGGGGTACGGGCTCGCCGACCAGCCGGCGCCCAGACGGAGAACCTGCCGTGGCCGGGTGGAGCGTCCAGCCGAACTGTCGACGGTGTCGACGACAAGCCCTGCGCGCCGATAGACCGTGTCCCAATCGATCGCGGCGTGCGCTGTCACGACAACGATGGCGTCGGCCCAATCGATCAACGATCCGAGCTCCATGCTTTCGCGTTTGACCCCCTTCGCATCGCGGAAGGTAGGCACGTGGGGATCGTGGAACCGGGCATCGGCACCTCGTTCGGCAAGGCCGGCCAGGACATCCGCGGCCGGCGAATTGCGGGCATCGTGGATGTTCGGCTTGAAGGCAACGCCCAGCACGCCGACCCTGGCATCCCTGAGGGCCAGGCTACGGTCGTTCAGTGCCTCAGCCACCAGGTCGACGACATGGCGAGGCATGGCAAGGTTGATGTCCGCTGCCGTCTCGATAAATCGGTCGATGAAGTCGAACTCGCGGGCTCGCCAGGACAGGTAGTACGGGTCGACAGGAATGCAGTGGCCTCCAACGCCGGGCCCTGGAGTGAACTTCATGAACCCGAATGGCTTGGTGGCGGCGGCGCCGATGACCTCCCACACATCGAGGTGCATCCGCTCACACAACAGCGCCAGCTGATTCACGAAGGCGATGTTGATGTTCCGGAACACGTTCTCCAGCAGCTTGGCCAGCTCGGCGGCATCCGGGGAGGACATCTCGACCACCTGATCGTTGATGCCGGACAGGAGGGCAGCGGCGCGGCGCGTCCCGGTCACCGTTGATGCCCCGACCAATCGCGGGACGGCCTTGGCGGCGCTTGCTGGGTCTCCGGGGTTCACCCGCTCCGGGGCGTACGCCAGGTCGAAGTCCACTCCGGCCACCAGGCCGCCCTGCTCCAGCACCTCGCGGAACGGGCCCATGGTGGTTCCAGGATAGGTCGTGGACTGCAGCACGATGAGCTGGCCGCGGCGAAGCTGGTCGCGGATAAAGCTGGCCGCGGCGAGCACAGGGTCAAGGTCCGGATCCTTGGTCGCCGTGATCGGGGTGGGAACGCAGACGAACACGGCGTCCGCCTCTGCGAGCCGCGAATCCTCGGGCGAGACAACTCGCAGTCCCGCATCGAGGGCGTTGGAGAGGCGTTCGTCCGAGATGTCGTCGATCGGTGAACTCCGGGCATTCAACTCGGCGACCCGACCGGCATAGGCATCGACGCCCTGCACCTGGAGCCCGGCCTCGACAAAGGCGATCGCGAGCGGCAAACCCGTATAGCCGAGCCCAACCACGGCGGCACGGCGATCCTGGGTCACGGAGCCTCCATGAGGTGCGGCAGGTATCCGCCCGGGCGATCCCGTCGTGCAGGGATCCTACTCAACCGGCAGGAGTCGCGACACCGGCTCGATCATCACGGGTACCGGAACCTGAACATCGTCCTCGGGACCTCCGATGGCCATGGTTCCACTGCCGACATACTCGAGGAGTGCCGCTCGCAGCTCCTCCTCACGACCGCCGGTGGCGATGGCAAGCAGCGTGCGGGCGTCATTCTGCACGCTCAACAGGGGCAACTCGGAGACGGCTCGCAACACCTTCGGGACTGCGGTCGGTTCGACACGCTCGGCGTCGTAGAACAGCTCCTCGTGCAGCTTCTCGCCCGGTCTGATCCCGACGATGTCCATCGGCTGGCTGTCCGGGTCGCGCCCGGCCAGCCGGACAAGGTCTCGGGCCAGGTCGACGATCCGGACGGGCTCCCCCATGTCGAGCACGAACAGGTCGCCGTTCGTACCGAGGGCTGCTGCATCGAGGATCAGCCACGAGGCCTCGGGAATGGTCATGAAGTATCGAGTCATGTCGGGGTGCGTGATCGACAATGGCTCGCTCTTCTCGAGCTGCTCCTGGAAGATCGGTACGACACTCCCGGTCGACCCGAGCACGTTGCCGAACCGGACCGAGACATATGCCTTGCCCGTGCGACGTGCCGCGTCGGCGACGAGCATCTCGGCGACTCGCTTGCTGGCGCCCATGACATTCGTCGGACGCACGGCCTTGTCGGTCGAGACGAGCACGAAGCGATCGACGCCCGCGGAGACGGCGGCCTCGAGGAGGGCGAGCGTTCCCCCGATGTTGACGTGGACCGCGTCGGACGGATGCTCCTCCATCATCGGGACGTGCTTATAGGCCGCGGCATGGAAGATGATGTCCGGTACCTCGGTCGCGATCAGGCGATCCATGGCTGCCCGGCTCGCCACATTGGCGAGATGGGCACGAACCTCGCCGCGACCAAGCCCGTGGCTGCGACGGGCCTCGAGCTCGCGCTGAACCAGGTAGAGCGGGCTCTCTGCCCGGTCCACGAGGACGAGCCGGCGCGGGCCGATGGTGAAGACCTGGCGAGCGAGCTCGGATCCGATGGACCCACCGGCTCCGGTGATCACCACGGTCTTGCCTTGCAGGATCTCGCGAACGGCAGCGGAATGGTGCGTCCCGGTCGGTCGCCGCAGCAGGTCCGCCACCTGGACCCGGCGGACGCGGTAGGCGTCCAGCGTCCCGTCGAGGAGGTCGTTCACCGAGGGGACGGTGCGGACCTCGAGCCCCATGGCCATGGCGGCGTCAACGACGCGCCTGATGGCACTGCCGTGTGCGCTTGGCATCGTGATGAGCAACGACTGCGCGCCGGTGGCCTTGACGGCCTGTGTCAAGCCGCGCAGCCCACCGTAGACCCGCAGGTTCGCAACGAGGCCGCCAGCGAGGCTTGGGTCGTCGTCGAGAAAACCGACCGGGACGACGCCCGCCTCGGGCTTGCGCTGGGCCGCCTTGACCATGATCACGCCCGTGCGGCCGGCGCCATAGAACAAGGTGCGGCGACGGTCGAGCACGGCCATCGGGATCGATCGAGGCATCCAGTCCGATGCTGCGCGGATCCCGAAGCGGATGCCCCCGAGCGCAGCGACCGTGAGCAGCATCTCGCCGATCCAGAACGACCGCGGGAATCCGACGGTCAATGCGCCGCCGGCGACGTACGTCAGGGGATAGACGACGGTGATGGCGAGCAACGAACCGAGCCCTGCCGCCGTGACGATCCGGGCGAGGTCCGGGACACTTGCGAAGCGCCATCCTCGGTTGTACAGGCCGAACCACATGTTCGACGTGAATTGGGCGATCAACAGGATGCCCAGGATCGGCAGATACGGAAGGAATCCGTCCACGGCCAGAAAACCGTCGTACCGGAACGCCAGCGCGACATACGACGCCAGGACGACGGCGGCGAGGTCGATGCCGAGAAGATGACGACCGCGGAGTCGGGCGACGGTCTGCGCCAGCGTTGGGCGGCCGATCCGAAGGTGATCAGGCAGGTGCAGGATCCCCCTATCGCCGGTGACGGTCGGCAGAGCCGGCGCCTGGAACGTTGGTGGTCGGGCGGAGCGGCGGACTGTCAATTCAACCCCCTATCTCCGGCTTCCCCGCAAGTCGGATCGCGTGCTGCTCCGCGCTCCGAGCGCGCGCAACCGCGGTCTCGCCGCATCCCGAAACGACGAGCGTATCGACCTATCAATTCGGTCCCGGGCCGGATGAAAGAGTCGGCAATAACACCAGTAGCGATAAAGCAACCCCGGGACCGGTAGCGTAGCCCAAACGGGTAGGCCCGACTAGTACTTTCGCAGTGGGTTCCACGACAGAAGGTGCACCCGTGCACCGCTCGGGTGCTCCGAAACGCGTCGCCGCGCCTCGTACAACAGGACGACGGCGTCGCCCGACTCGCGTCGCACCGCGACCCTCCGGGTGGGGACACCTCGTTGTTCCGTGTCGACTGAGCTATTCGGACCAGGTCGGCAACGCCGCAGCAGGCTGTGGCGGCGGGGGCGCTCCGTGGCAATCAGACGGCCTCATCGCAGAGGACGTTGTGAAGATAGGCCGATGCCCGGTGGTACCCTTGGCGGTGCTACCCATGACCGGGCCAATCCACTGACGACCCGGCTCGTCCAACCGGGAAGGGCTCGCCGCACCGGCCGCCGCCCTCCT
This sequence comes from uncultured Chloroflexia bacterium, assembly GCA_963806175.1. Lineage (GTDB taxonomy): Bacteria > Chloroflexota > Limnocylindria > Limnocylindrales > CSP1-4 > SPCO01. The sequence continues at coordinate 8,604 of CAWDXA010000011.1, read as the reverse complement.
GGACCACGTTCCGTGGTGGAGGCGGAATCCCGCAGGTCGCCGTCGTCAGGAGAACGCGTTGCACACTGCGCACCGGCGTCTCGACCGATACACCGTCATGTTCGCGGGGGCGCTCCTGGCGGGCGGGTCGCTCCTCGCCGCACCGTTCGTCGACCGCAGCGTCGCGAATGCCGAGCCCGCCGCGGAACAACCCAGGGCGGTCATCGTCGTTGGGCCCGTCGAGGGCGCGACGTCGCAGTACCGGCTCGAGGCGCGACAGATCGCCGACCAGCTGCGGTCGTATGGAGCCAGCGTCCGGCAGATCGTCAGCCCCTGGGCCACGTGGGCGAAGGTCAAGGAAGCCACGGCCGGAGCCAATCTTCTCATCTACCTGGGTCATGGACGCGGCAATCCGGGTCCGTACGGAGCGTTCGACTCACGCACGATGAACGGCTTGGGACTCAATCACTCGGGCGGCCACGGCGATGGCAACGTCACGTACTACGGCGAGTACTTCCTGCAGCGCAGTCTCGGATTGGCCAAGGATGCGGTCGTGATTCTCGAGCACGTGCCGTACGCCGCGGGCAGTTCGGAACCGGGTCGCGCCAATCCGGGCGCTCGGACGGCGATGCTTCGGGCGGACAACTACGCGGCTGGCTTCCTGCACTCGGGCGCCGCCGCCGTCTACGCCAGCGACCGTTCGGTGGCCACGATCATCCGGGATCTCTTCCGCAGCCGCTTGACCATGCAGAGCATCTTCTGGAACTCGCCCTGGACCTCCACGCGATACGACACCACGTTCCCTGCCAAGCGGACAGCAGGGGCATCGGGCATCGTGGCGCCGTACAGTCCCGGTCGCTATTACCAGTCCGTCGTCGGACGATTGCGCTGGACCGCGACGGATTGGCGCGGGACCTGGAGCGCCCGATCGTCGGCGCCGACTGGCTCGGTCCGGGTGACATCGGTCGCCGCGCTGCTGACCGCGCTGGCCAACAACGCGACCACCGACATCGTGGTCGCCAACGGCACGTACCACGTCAGCACCGCCGCCAGCCAGGCGTCCGATTCGCTCTGGATCGGCGGACCGCTACGCGGGCCGGACGAGGCCGGTCACCGTCCGCGCCGAGACGCCCGGCGGGGTGACCTTCTCGGGTGGCGGGGCGACCACCTTCGGCGGGCTCAGCTTCGAGGCCGGCGCCCACGACCAGACCTGGGACGGCTTCGTGTTCGCCGACGGCCGGCCCACCCAGACCGGGGTGATCACCTTCGGCGGCTATCGCCGGGCTGGCCGCCGCGCACCACATCACGCTGCGCAACATCAGCCTGTCCGGCTCGCTCGGCTCGGCCTCGACCGGCGCCACCGACGGCGGGGTCTACTTCAGCCAGGCCGTCGGCGGCCCGCACGACATCCTGATCGACGGGCTGACCGTCGACGGCTCGGGCGGGCTCGACTTCGCCGTCCAGTTCTACCACTCGACGGCCGGCAACCCCAACGCCTGGAACGTCACCCTGCGCAACCTCCGGGTCAGCGGGACCCAGCAGGCGATCATCCTGTGGGACCCGACCGTCCACGACATCGTGGTCGAGGACGCGCTGATCAGCGGCGCCGACATGAGCGCCGTCCGCTACGAGACAGGGGGCACCGTCACATTGCGTCGGGTGGCCTCCACCGGCAGCGGTCTGACCGGCTTCTACTCGACGCTCGGCAGCGCCCCCCGGGGGTCACCTTCGTCGACACCTCCCTCCACTGAGCGGGCGGACCGCTGGTCGGCGCGGCGGACTGCCCGCCGTCAGGTCGTCCGGGTCACCACGACTCGGGCGGCGGGCCGAGGCAGCTGACTGAGCGCCCTGGCCTAGCCGCTACACTCCGGGCGATGTCGACGCCCCGCTCGCGCTCTGTCCTCATGGTGCTGTACTTCTTCCCGCCCCTCGGCGGGATCTCGATGTCGCGAAATGTCCGCAATGTGCAGTACCTGCCGGACTACGGTTGGACGCCCGTGGTGCTCACTCCACGCGATGCCGCCTACCACCTCCGGGACGCAGGTTCGCTGGACATGATCGCGCCGGACACTCGCGTCATTCGGGTTGCGTCCCTCGAAGCCGGCCATGTGCGATCGTTCGTGGTCGATCTCCTCGGCGCCTTGTCCCGGCTGCGCCGGCGCGGCGATCCGCAGGGTCGGTCCAACGCGGAGGCCCTCGGCAGCGCGACCCAGGCGCGCGGCGCAAGCGACGCGAGCGGCCGGCTGGAACGCGTGCGTCGTCTCGTCTTCTTTCCGGACGATCAGATTGGCTGGCTCCCGTTCGCCGTGGTTGCTGCAATCCGGGCACATCGTCATGCGCCGTTTGACGCGATCTACTCGACGTCCTCGCCGGTCACTTCCCACCTTGTCGCCGGAATCCTCAAGCGCTGGACAGGGCTGCCCTGGGTCGCAGAATTCCGAGACCCCTGGCTGGGCAACGCGCTCGCGAGACCGCTTCCCTGGCTCCATCGGCGGCTGCAGGTCAAACTCGAACGCTGGATCGTCCGGTCCGCCGATCGGGTGGTCGGCCTGTCCCCCGGCATCACGAACCTCTACAGGTCCCGCTATCCAGGCGCTCCCGAAATGGTCACGATCACGAGTGGCTACGATCGAGGAGAGGCCCGGAGGCCCGCATCCCGTGACCGAGTCGACGGGCGATTTCGCATCGTATACACCGGCACACTGGATCGGCCGGATGAACTCAGGACGTTTCTCGAGGGCCTGGATGCGCTGGTCGCCCGGCGCCCGGACGTTGGCGAGCGCATCACGGTCGATTTCTTTGGGGCGGTGTCCGAGTCCTGTCAGCTCGTCGCGGACGGATTCAGGGCGCGGCCGTCCGCGACGACAATTCGTTTTCATGGCTTCGTTCCGCGTCGAGACGCCATCGACGCATTGGCCAACGCGGACGCCGCGCTGATCCTTCTCGGCCGAGGCCCTGGAATGGGGCTGTTCATCGGAGGCAAGCTGTTCGACTATCTCGGGCAGGATCGACAGATCCTGGCGATGCTCCCGCCGGCGATTCGTCGAGAGACATCCTCGAGGGCCTCGGGTGGGGTGTGATCTGCGACCCCGATCCGACTGAGGTGGAGCGGGCGATTGAACGCCTGCTCACCGTACCGTTGCCCGATCGCCCGGCCGATCCAGCCGGTGTCTACGATCGTGCGGCGCTGGCAGGGCGGCTGGCACGATCCCTCGGACGAGGTTGCGGAGGCCCCGTCGACTCCGTCGCCGCCGTCAGGTGCCCGGCGGTGATATCGCGCAGCCCCGTCTCTCGACTCCGCGAGGCACTCCCTCCCGGCGTCCGACCAGGGTGGGTCATCCCGATCCTTCTCCTCGCCGGGATCCCGCCGGCCGTCGCGATGGCCACGCGACTGGACATGCTGCCAATCGCGCTCGGTCTGGTTGCGGTCGCCCTGACGGCCGTCGTGGGGTTCCGCTGGCCGCTGCTGCCGCTCCTCGTATTCGCTGTTTTCGTCCCGATCGAGGAGGTCGTCTTCATCGACGGAATCGGGACGATCAGCAGGCTCGCGGCCATTCTCTTTGCCATTGCGTACGGAGCGCCGCGCATCGGACGACTGACCTTCGGGATGATGCCGCCCGCCGCCTGGGCCTACCTGGCCTGGGCGGTGGTCAGCCTCGGCTGGGCGATCGACCCAGGGATCGCCTGGGGAGAGTTGGCGACCCTGGTCCAACTCTTCCTCATCGCATTCCTGGTGGCTGACTACGTCGTGCACCAGCCATCGGTGGTGCAAGCTCCTTCTCTGGGCCTACTGCCTGTCCGCCGCGGCAACTGCCCTGATCGGGGTCGCGGACTTCATCCAGCTGGGAGCGGGCGATACCGTCCCCAGGGCGGCCGCCATCTGGACCGAAAATCCCGCGCAATTCGCGGCGATCCTGCTGCCGGCGTTCGCCTTCGGCCTGCACGAGATCGTCAGTGGCAAACGGCGAATAGCGGTGGAACCGTCGCACTCCTGACCGCCCTCGGCATCGTGGTCTCCGGGACGCGTGGGGCGTGGGTCGCCGCGGCTGTCGTGTTGATCCTCCTCATCCTCCAGGAAGCCGACCTGCGGAGACGGATCGTGGCGATCGCGGCGGTCGTGGCCCTCGTGGCGGCCGTGTACCAGTTCCCGGGCGTGTCGGGGCTCGTCGCCGAGCGCGCCGGCAACGCCGTTTCCACCGGCGGGGCGGGGCGCACGGACATCTGGTCGATCGGAGCCGAAATCTACGAGTCGGCTCCGGTGCTCGGAGTCGGTTATGCCAACTTCCCCGTCGCCTACACGCCGGACATCGTTCGGCAGTCGAATGTCTCGTACACGCGCGCAGGACGCGCGCCCCACAACCTCGTCGTCGGGACATTGGTCGAACTCCGGCCGATCGGCTTGACGCTCCTGGCCCTCTTCCTTGGTCCGCTCGTGCTCCGACGTGGGTGGGGCCCGGACGCCGCTGTCATCCAGGCCGCCCTGGCCTCGCTCCTGACCATGGCCCTCACGCTCGACATCCTCGGCAACCGGAAGCAGGTGTGGCTGGTGATCGGGATCGGCGCGGGCCTCGCGTACCTCAAGCGCCGCAATGACCGGGAACCGCCATCGCCGCCGCTGGTGCAGGCCCTGACGGAGACCCGGGCCAAAAGCCGCCAGCCGGGATTTCACCCTGACCCTGGCGATCAGGAAAGGTGCAGTCCGCCCGTCCAGCCAGACGATGGTGCACCCCATACGAATGCTGACCGCCCGCCGGGCGGTCAGCATTCGATCAATGAGCCGGGAGGGTCAGCGGAGCAGACTGGCGATGAAGGTGACTCCAGGCGGCGTCCAGCCCAACGATGAGTAGAAGCCGATCTGGCTGCTGGCGGTGGAGTTCGTCCGACGGAGCGTGACCGTGCCGCCCTGCTCGTAACGTACCGCGGTCTTGGCGCCGGTAATTGTCGAGTCTTCGATGACGATGTCATGGATCGTGGAGTTCCAGATGATGACCGCCTGATCGGTGCCGGTCACGTTCATGTTGCGAACAGTGACGTTGTACGCGTTGGGATACCCCGTCTCCGAGTGATAGAACTGGATTGGAGGAGCCCGCCGCACCGTCGACAGTCAACCCGTCGACCAGGTGGTCGTGTCCCGCGCCTGTTGACCAGTAGACGGCGGCGTCGGTCGCGGTGGTCTCTGGCGAGACAATCGACGCAGCGAAGTACAGGTTGCGCAACGTCATTCGATATGGCGCGGCCAGTCCCGCGTACCCGCCGAACAGGACGACCCCCGTCTGGGTGGGCTGCCCATTGGCGAAGCGGAAGCCGTCCCATGTCTGGTCATGGGCGCCGGCCTCGAAGGACAGGCCGCCGAAGTAGGTCGCCCCTCCGCCGTCAAAGGTCACGCCCCACTTCGTCTCCGCGCGGACCGTGACCGGGTTGGTCCGACCGGCGAAGCGGGCACCGATCCAGAGCGAGTCCGAGCCCTGGCTCGCCGCTCCGCTGACGTGATAGGTTCCGTTTGCGACGACGATGTCCGAGATCGAGTTGTTGGCCAACGCCGTAAGCAAGGCCGGGATCGACGTCACCCGAACGGAGCTCGGCGATGCTGTCGGCGTCGGGGCGACGGTCGGGATGGGCGTCGGGGCGACGGTCGGGATGGGCGTCGGGGCGACGGTCGGGATGGGCGTCGGGGCGACGGTCGGGATGGGCGTCGGGGCGACGGTCGGGATGGGCGTCGGGGCGACGGTCGGATGGGCGTCGGGGCGACGGTCGGGATGGGCGTCGGGGCGACGGTCGGGATGGGCGTGGGGGCGTCGGTCGGGACCGGCGTCGGGGCGACAGTAGGGATCGGCGTCGGGGCGACGGTCGGGATGGGCGTCGGGGCGACGGTCGGGATGGGCGTCGGGGCGACGGTCGGGATGGGCGCCGCGGCGACGGTCGGCCGCCGCGTCGCGGCTGGCGTCCGCGGGCCGACGGATACCGTCACGGAAGCGAGGACCGTGTCGGCCGACGCATTGATGCCCGTGGCCGAGTAGCTCCACCACCGCTTGATGCTCTGCCGGGTCGATGCACTCAGTACGTGCGTCCCTGCCGCGGCGGCAGGCGGGATCGTCACCTTGGTCGAGAAGCCCGCTTGCGAGCTGGTTCGAACAGTGACCATCCCGTCCATGGAACCGTCAAACGTCAACTGGATCCACTGTCGAGCGGGCATGCCCTGGCCCGTCACCGAGATTTGCCCGCCTGGGACGGCCATCCCGGTCACGCTCAGCGATGCCGAAGATGCCTGTGCGGACAGGAATGGGACGACGAGGGCTGACACCGAACACGATCGGTAGCGTCGCGAGCCAGTTGCGCAATCCAGTGGGTCGAGGAGGAGTTGGGGGGGTCAGCGCGGCAGATCGTTCATCCACCCAGCCGGAACCGTTCCAGAACATTCGATCTTGTCTCCGTTCGGCAACCCGGCTGGCTACGAGAGCCCCCGTGGCTTTGCGGCCCCGCCTCGCGACGGGTGTGCTATTTCGTGGAGACCGGCCAGGGCGATGGCGGTCAACCACACGCTCCAAGTGAACGCTATGGGGACCGTAGCCTCGACCGCGGTGGAATTCCCCGAGTCAACGGTACCGACCGGATCGCCGAATGGGTCAGGCCGAATGGCAGGGGTGCTGCAACGCGACCAATTCCGCGCACCGCCGCTCGGATCGGATAGAGTTGGTCGCGTGGTCGGGCGGGCACTTCGGCCAGGGAGGGTGCTCCGGTGGATCCCGCGCTGACACGCCAGATCTCGCGGCCCGTCCAGGACGCGACGGTGGATCGCATCACAGCGTTCGAGGACGCCTGCCGTTCACGCGTGCTGGTCGACTGGCCCAGGGTCTGATCGATGGACTGTCGGGCGTGCGGAGCGGTCGTCGAACCCGTGGTCGACCTGGGCTTGCAGCCCACATCGCGTGGCTTCGCCCATCCGTCCGACCCACCTGGCGAACGACTTCCGCTGGCGAAAGCTCGGCATCTGCGTCGGATGCGGCCTTGCCCAGTTGGCTGACCTCAGCCCGCCGGAGCCCGACGAAGAAATCAACCCCTGGCCGTTCACGTCCACGACGATGGCCGCGCACGCCCGCGGGTTCGTGGCCGATCTCGTGGCTCGCGGCCTCGCGACCCGATCGCATCGGATCCTCTCGCTGGCCAGTCACGGCGGCCACCTGGCGCCTTTCTTCGCGAGCGAGACATCCCGACAACGATCGGCAATGCGGGTCTCTCGATCACGTATTCGCCGACCGAACCCGTTCGACCTGCTGATCGACAGCTACCTTCTCGCGCACCTCGAACGTCCGCGGGCGGCGCTGGCGTGGATGTGCGGCGTCCTCGCGCCGGGTGGCACGCTCGTCCTCGAGTTCGATGACCTGCTTGCGACCGTTGAGGGCGGCCAATGGGACGCGATCGGGCATGGACACCCGGTGCATCTCTCACTCGGCTCGCTCCAGCGAGCTGGAATCGCACGGGCTTGGCATTGTCGACGCAGTCCCCCAGCCGGTCTACGGCGGCGCGGTTCGGGTGTTCGCCCGAGCCGGGGCAGCCCCCGAACGATCGGTCGATTCCGCCTGGCGCTGGAGCATTCGGCCGGGATCGGCAGGGCCGAGGGCCTCGCTCCACTCGCCATCGCGCTCGCGCGCACAGCGCGATCTCATCCCCCGCCTCCAGGCGACATGGGCAGCCGGTCGCCGGATCGCCGGGTACGGCGCCCCGGACCGCGCGATCACCTTCCTGAACGCGCTGGAGATCGGACCGGACCTGCTGCCGTTCGTTGTCGATCGGGCCGTTTCCAAGCACGGTCGGTTGATCCCCGGCGTTCTCATCCCGATCTTCGCCCCCGAGGCGCTGACGGCCGATCCCCCGAACGAAGTGCTCATCCTCACCTGGAACCTGGTGCCGGAGATCCGCGCGGCGCTGGCGCCGCTGGTGGCGGGCGGGACACGGCTGCTGGTTGCCATCCCCGACCTGGCCGACGTGACCGTGGAAGACGAGCCGGCCAGGCCCGCTGATCCCGGAAGAACCGTGCGATGATGGGCCGGTGCCGCGCGCGCTCCCTCCGACGCTCCGTCCCGCGTCTGCTGACGTGCCGGATGAAGGTCGTCCTGTTCTGCGGGGGCCGCGGGCTGCGCCTGCGCGAGCACTCCGAGGCGATCCCCAAGCCGATGGTCCAGATCGGCTACCGGCCGATCCTGTGGCACGTCATGCGCTACTACGCCCATTTCGGCCACCGCGATTTCATCCTCTGCGGGTTACCGGGCCGACGCGATCAAGGACTACTTCCTGCACTACAGCGAGGCGGTCTCCAACGACTTCATCCTGTCCGACGGCGGGCGCCGGATCGAGCTGCTCGGCTCGGATATCGAGGACTGGCGGATCACCTTCGCCGACACCGGCCTGGACACCACCATTGGCGAGCGGCTGCGCCGCGTCCGCCACCTGCTCAAGGGCGAGGAGACCTTTCTGGCCAACTACGGCGACACCCTGACCGACGCCCCGCTCGACCGCATCGTCGAGCGCTTCCAGGCCGATACCGCGACGGTGGCGTCGTTCCTCGCGATCCGTCCATCCGGATATCCCTTCAGGGTGCTGCGAATCGGAGAGAGCGATCGGGTCGAG
>CAWDXA010000010.1:0-202076 GCA_963806175.1 uncultured Chloroflexia bacterium | reverse complement strand
TCCTGACTCGGTACTATCGGTCGACATGGGGAACATCGGGGTCGGGTCGTGGATCGAGCGGCGGGCTCGGATCGCTCCGGATGATCCGGCGCTGATCGGCGGCGGGCATGCGCTCACGTACGCGCAGCTGGCGTCCCGGATCCGGCGCCTCGCCAACGGGTTCCGACGCCTGAATGTCGCCCACGGCGACCGGGTCGCCTGGCTCGGCGAGAACGACCGGGCCTTCCTCGAGTCCCTGTTCGCTGTCGGTCTTCTCGGGGCCGCCATGGCGCCCGTGAACCACCGGCTCGGCCCCGCCGAGCGAGCGGCCATCCTCGCCGATACAGCACCGACCCTCGTCCTCGAGCGTCTCCCGGTTCCACCAACGCCGCTGCCACCGTCTGTCAAGCATCGGGTCAGCGTCGGCGGCCCCCGCGTGGGAGCACTGGACTACGAAACCCTCATTGCCGAGTCGCCGGACGACGCGCTCGATGAACCTGTCGCCTTCGACGATCTGCTCCTCCTGCCGCACACGTCGGGCACGACCACTCAGCCCAAGGGCGTGATGCTCACCCATGGCAACGTGACCTGGAACGTGATCAACCTCCTGACGTGCGCGGACTTCCGCCGCGATGACGTGACCATCGCGATCGCCCCGTTCTTCCGCGTCGGCGGCACCGGCGTGAACGTCCTGCCGGTCCTGTTCGTCGGCGGAACGGTGGTCGTGCCTGAGGACGTCAACCCGGAGCGGATCCTGTCGCTCATCGAAGCCCGCCGCGTGACTGTCGGCTTTGGCAATCCGGACCTGCTCGACGCCCTGGCGCGGTCCGAACGATGGCCGGCGGTCGACTTGTCCAGCGTTCGGTTCATCATCACGGGCGGGGCCCCGGTGCCCGAGCGGCTCCTCCGCACGTATCTCGACCGGAGCGTGACCCTGCTGCAGGGGTACGGGCTGTCGGAGGCGGGTCCGGTGGCCCTCCTCCTCGACGCGCCAAGTGCCTTCCGGAAGGTTGGCTCGGCTGGTCGACCACCGCTCCTGGTCGACGTGCGAATCGTGGACGCGGACGGCCGCGATGCGGCGCCTGGCGACACCGGTGAGCTCCTGGTCCGCGGCCCGAACGTCATGGCCGGCTACTGGAACCGGCCGGCCGAGACCCGCGACGCGCTGATCGCCGGCGGCTGGTTGCGCACCGGTGACGCCGCACGTGCCGACGCCGAGGGGTTTGTCTGGATCGTCGACCGCGTCGAAGCCGGGTTCGCCACCGCGGGCGGAACCGTCTACCCGGGCGATGTCGAACGGGTGCTCCAGTCGCACCCGTCCGTCGCCGACGTGGCGGTCGTGGGGGTCGCGGTGCGAGCGGGCAGGGAGAACGGCGTCGCCTTCGTCGTCCTCGCGCCCGGAGCCCGGGTGAGCGAGGAGGAGCTCCTCGCCTTCGCCCGCGTGAGGCTCCCGCCGCATGCGGTCCCGGCCGCGATCAGCTACCTGGCCGAGCTGCCGCGCACCTCGGTGGGAAAGCTGCGTCGCGGGGACCTTCGTGCCAGGTGGACGGCATCGCACTGACTTCTTCGCTCGTCCCGCCAGCGTCCATCCTCGCCCCCCAGGACCACCATCAGCGTCGAGATCTCGCCGACCTAGGGTTCGCGCCGCCCGAGCAGGTAGCAGGTCTCAACGAGCCCCTTGCCCTTGAGGTTGACGGCGCCGCGCGGCATCAGCCGGAAGTCAGCTTCCAGGCGTGCAGCCATGGTGCCCGAGACGTGGATACGATCCGGCTCCGAGGCCGCCTCGAGTCGGGCGGCGACATTCACCGTGTCGCCCCACACGTCGTAGGCGAACTTGGTCGTGCCGATCACTCCGGCGACGGCCGGCCCACCGTGGAGGCCGATCCGGATCCGCCAGTCGGCTCCGACCCCGGCCCTCGCCTCGACCTGCTCAACCATCCGCAGCGCCGTCTCGGCAATGCTCGCCGCATGGTCGGCCTCGCCCGCCAGGCCGCCGATCACGAGGTAGGCGTCGCCGACCGTCTTGATCTTCTCGACGCCGGTCCCCTCGCAGATCGTGTCGAAGCCGGAGAACAGCTCGTTCAACTCCTCGATCAGCACCGCAGGGGCAAGGCGGGCAGAGATGGCCGTGAAACCGACGATGTCGCCGAACAGGACGCTGACTGCCTCGTGGCGATCCGCGATCAGCGTCTCGCCACCGGCCAGCCGATCGATGATCCGCTGCGGGAGCACATTGCGCAGCAGCCGCTGAGACCTCGCGCGCTCCTCCTCGAGCTCCGTCAACAATCGCGACTGCAGGGTGGAGTTCGAGTCCTGGAACTGCTCGAGCCGTCGGACGTTATCCTCGAGCCGCTGGAGACGCCGGGTGAGCCGGCGGTTCTCCTTCTCCAGCTCATCGGTGGAGCGTGGGCTCGCCGGCTCGGTCGTCAATCGGGTGAGATCCAGTCCGCGTCCGCGGTCCCGAGCAGGACCGACACCATCGTCGCGTTGTGGAACCGCGTCTGGCCGGCTGACGCCGTCGGCGCGATCTCACCCATGCAGTAGAAACCGCCGATGGGCACCGTGTCGCCGAGAACCTCACGCGCGAGCTCGATCTCGCGGCCGGCCCGCGTCCCCAGGAGGAACTTGCGAGTCGCGCATGAGAAGAGCAGAGCGCCGTCAGGCCGGGCACCCTTCGGGAAGCCGGCCAACGCGTGGGCAATCGACGCCTTCGCCCCCTCGAAGATCTGGTCCGTGCCCGCCATCGTGAGCTGGACGGTCGCCCCCTCGGGGACGGCGCCGAAGAACGCGATCGATCCACGTTCACGGTCGTACGTCATCGGCGTCCGCAGGTAGAAGCGGTCCGAGCCTGGTTCCTCGAAGACCGCCAGCGGGTTGGCGATTGGTGGCTGACCGGCACCGAGGTACCGCTCGTAGAACTCGAGCGCGGGTCGGCCGTCGATCTCGAGCACGCCGGCATCGGACGTTCGCGTGATCGTGGCCCGTGGACCCACGCCGCGCCAGCCCGTGTCGACGCCGAACGAGAACGCCACCGGTCCCGCGAACAACAGGATGGCCAGGGCGTCGCCGGTGAGGACGTCGCCCGCGAACTCGCGGCTGGTCACGCCGTCGGCTTCGGCGCTCGGGTCGCGGGGTGCCGCGCCGCCGCCGATGATCGGGACGCCGGGGCCGAGCGCGGTCCGGAGCGCATCGAGGATCACGCTCGCTTCCACCCCGCCGATGGTCGACATGACGATGCACAGGCGGGGTGGGAGCCGCGTCTTGGCGGTGGCCTGCCCGACGGCCTGACGGGCGGCCGCGAGGCAATCCGTGGCGAGGTTGCGTCCGAGTCCGACGACGATGTCGATCGAATCCGACGCGAACAGGGCGAGGGCCACGGAGTCCTCGCGGAAGCCCAGGACGGAGGTCATCTCGCCCGCGCTGCTCGAGCCGGCGAGCTCGATCCCCGGGTAGCGCGCACGAACCTGGTCGATCACGAACTGGTGGTCGACCTCCCAGGCGCTCATCAGGAGCCCGGCCACCGGGGCTGCTCCCGCGAGCCCGGCGTCGCACTGCGCGAAGACGGCCTCCAGCGCGCTCGCGAGGTCGACGTCGTCACTGTGACCGACGGCCATTCGGAACATGGACGGAGGATACCCTGCGAACCGCGCCCGGCCACTCCGTCAGGAGGGGCGACCCGGTCTTCACGGCAACGGGTATCGGCTTGGGGGCCTACGCCGAGTCCATCTGCCTGGGCGAGGCTTGGCAGTTCCTGCGGAAGGTGCACGTCCGGGGCGGGCAGAGGGTCCTGGTCAACGACCAGAGTACGGCTTCGCGGCGTCCGGCCGGCCCTTGCTCCCTGCGGTCTCGGCGACGCTGTACATACGGTTCGCGGTGGCGCGCGCCTTTTTCGCCGCGGCTTCCGCCGCCTGCGCCGTGGTCTCGGCAAGGGCGGCCACCCCTTCGGCGGCGACCGCGTCGTGCTCGGCAATCTCCGCTAACGCCCCCGCGACCTCCGCCAGCCGGCGCGCGAGCTCCGCCCCGCGGGAAGCGTCGCGCCATGCTATGAGCAGGTCCGCGGTGGTGAGCGTGTCGTCGAGCATGGCAGGCGTGAATCATCGACGACAACACCTTGCGTCGGCTCGCCTCGAACGCGTCCGGCGAGTACATCGGCGTGGCGCAACCCGAGGACCCGCTGCGAGGGGGAATGTGGCGGTGACGGGACCAGTCCGGACTACTGTCCGCGGCGCTCCAGTTGCGCTCGCCGCAAGGCCAGGACCAGACGACGCCCCGGGCGTCGCTGGGCACGAGTGAGAGGCCAAGCGTGGGCCCCGGCCATCGACGTCGGCGGCGCGGTGGGAGTGTGTCGCGCCCGGGACTCCAGGGAGGCGAACCCGATGATGGCCTCGAAGTCGGCCCCGCAGCTTCGGCAGTACCTGAAGGTGCCGGACCGTGCCTCTTCGCAGTTGGTGCAGAACTGTTCCGGCATCCTTCGCCCGCCTCGTGTGGCCGTCTGGATCGCGTCGCAGGCCCAGCCTAGTCCGACGGCGGCGGCGGCACCGGGGGTCGTTTGGCCCGAACTTCGGGCCAAGCGACACGGGGCAGATGGCCCCGAGGGCTACCGAGGGCGGTCGTCGGTGGGTGTCCTGGCGAACCGGTCAGCGGGCCGCGGATCCCCCGGGTGCCTGCCCGATTGACATGCGGTGCACATGCCGCTCTTGTCTCGAGTGGCCCGGTAGCACAGGCAGTCACGGCAAGAGCAGTCGCGAATAGGCATCGCAGGCGACCTCCGATCCAATGACCCGGCGCGGTCGGCGAAGTCTCGGCCGTCGACCTTGCGAAGTGCATTGCACGGTTGTCACGCGGTCCTTACGAACGGCCCGATGCCGGTCCGGTGGGTGCGGCGCGGATTTGGGGGCGAAGCGCCAGCGGCCGCCACGTTGGGGGAGTGGCACTTCTGGCTGACACTTCGCCGGGCATGAAGATGGCTGTCCGGTCAAACGGATTCAAGAGCAACCGAACGTCCGGGGTGCAGCCGCGCACCGGCGCGATGGCGGCCGCCCGGGTCCCCGCGCCTACAAGAACGCGACCTGTGCACCGTAGCCAACCACCAGTGCCCCGATCACGACGGCCGCGAAGCCGACCCGGAACACGGCCCGATCGCGGTCGGAGACGAGGCGTCCGACCCCTGCCCGCGACGACCGACCCGTGATGTCCAGCACGACCACGTTGGAAAGGTCGATGGCGAAGTGGAGGATCACCGGCACCCAGATCGATCCGCTGAAGAGGTATGCGGCGATGAGCAGCATGCCCGACGCGACCCAGCTCAGGACCTGGGCGACGCTCGCCCGGTTCGTCAGGAAGTGGATCAGGACGAAGATCGCCGTCGAGCCGACGACGACGACGGGCCACCCGAACGACACGAGATTGAGGGTCACGTAGCCGCGGTACAGGAGCTCTTCCTGGAGCGCGACGAGGGCGAGGACCAAGATCCCGAGCGCGGGCGGCGGGGCAGCACGTCCCGGCCTGGCCGGCGTGGGCGGCGTGGGCGGCGTGGGCGCCGCGGTCGCCGACTGGTCGCGACCGCGCAACCGGACAAACCCGCTTGCGAAGACGAAGGCTGCGGCGGCCGCGCCGAGCGAGACCGCCAGGTCGCGGGCGGAGAGCGACAGCCCGAGCGACGCGAGCGCCTTCCGATCGACCAGCTCGATCAGGAGCAGAACGGCGAGCAGCGCGCCGACATTGGCAGCGGCGCCAATGGCCAGCACCGCCGATGACGTCCGGTCGGCCATCTCCTTGAGGTCCCGCCCAATCCGCCGCACGCCGACGAGGGCCAGGATCGCAAAACCGAGGTAGGCGAGCACGCCGAGGACGATGCGCGTCATGGGAGCCAGAACATCCATGGAACCAGGAACCTCCTCTGGGCTCGCCCGAGCGTTGGTGCCGGGCGGTCAGCCGGGTGGCAGGCCAGGGGCAGCCCGCTGGAGACGTCGTGTCGCGGCGACGCCGGCCGCCAGGAGCACGACTGCGGCCGGCGCGGCTGCGGCGACACCGAGCATCGTGAACGCGGCGGTGAACCGGTCGAACGAGGTCACGTCCAACGCTGCGGCGGCAGCGATCAGGAAGCCGGCGACAACCGAGGCACGGGGCGGCCACGGCCCAAGGGCGAGGGCGGCCCCGAACAGGGTCGCCAGCATCCAGAATCCCAGCGTCGTGACACCGTGCACGAGGCGCACCGCGACATCGGGCGGGTCAAGCGCCGCGAGGATGACGACGAGCGCCGTCGCGATCAGCAGCGAAGCGCCGAGCAGCGCACGGAGCAGGCGGCGCGCCGTGGCGGCGGCCCTCCGCCGGAATACCGGGGCAACGGCCCGGTTGGCACCGCCGAGTCGCAGGGCAAGCCCCGCCAGCACGACCGCGGCGGCAACGATGAGGATCCCTTCCATGTGATGGCTTCTCCGTGTTGTGCTGGGACGCGAGCGCGGCAGGAGCCGCCGAAGGTCAGGCCCGCTCGGTGATGCCGCCGATCCAGGCGGCGATGGCGTCGATGACGATGGCGGCCACCCGCCCGGGAATGGCGTAGTCTCCCGGGCGCGCCGGGCCCTCACCTGCGATGAACAGGTGGCTCATCCCGCTGAACCAGCGGAACGTCGCGTCGGCACCGGATCCGAGACCGGCGCGCCAGCCTCCGAAGTCCGTCGCGGTGACCTGGTAGTCCCGCCCGCCCTGCATGACCAGGATTGGCCCGCCAACCGCAGCGGCCGTCGCCACCGGGTCGTACGCTCGAAGGTCGAGCCAGTAGGCGGCCGGCACCCCGAAGGGCAGGTCGGCGGCCGGCGTCTCCGCGGTGAGTGCCGGCGAGGTGACGAGCGCGACCTGCCGGCGGAGCGACTCGATCGCGGCCGCGGCCTCCGGCGTCGGGGCACCGCCGAATGCGGCGATGGTCTCGGTCTGGTCGAGGATCACCTCGGCGAGCCCGCGGGAGTTGCCGGCCAGGACGACGAGCCCTCGCGTCGCCGGCGCGCGGGAGACGATCCGCGGCCCGAGGTAGCCGCCGAAGCTGTGGCCGAGCACGAACACGGCGTCCGGGTCGATGCCTGGCGTCCTGTGGAGGAGATCGACGGCCGCGATCGCGTCGTCGACCACCTCATCGTCGACCGTGAGATCCGCCCCGAGCGCGGCGAGCTCCGTCCGATGGACGAGCGTGCGCTTGTCGTAGCGGAGAACCGCGATCCCCGCGGCCAGCAGGCCCTCGGCGAGGTCGCGATACGGCTTGTTGGGTCCGATCGTGCCGTCACGATCGTGCGGACCGGAGCCGTGGACGATGACCACGCCCGGAACGGGGCGATCGTGGGCAGGCAGGCTGAGCGTCCCCGGCAGTTCCCACGGGGAGGTGCCGACGATGACATCGAGCTCCTGCGACGAACTCGACCTGGGCACGGAGGAACGAGGCGTGCTCCCGCCGCGGACGAGGCGATCACCCAGGAGCAGCAGCAACTGGGACGTGGTCACCGGGAACCTCCATGGTGTCCCCGGCCATCTGAACCGGGGATGCTGACAACCGCGAACGTGCGGGCGGACCGCCCGGGAGTCGGCGGCATGCCGACCCTCGCAGCGAACAGCGACCACATCTCGCGAGCAAGTCCCGCCGCTTCGTCATCGGACAGGTAGGCCGTGCCGACGTTGAAGAGCGCCCCGTCACGGACCAGGTCGATCTGGTCACGACGGAGGTAGCGCGCGTACTCGTCCATCAATGAAGCGACGAACGACGCGAAGAAGCGGAGGTGGTCCTCACGGCTGGCAGCCTCGAGGTCCTCCTTCGGCAGCGACGCAAACCCATGCCGCAGGGCGTAGGTGCGCTCGACGGCGCCGCGCACGCGACGCTCCCCGACGACCTCGATGATTCCGCCGTCGACGAGCATGGAGAGGTGCCGGTAGAGCGTGGCCCGCGCCACGTCGGGGAGCAGGTCGGTCAGGTCCTGGGCGGTCAGCGGGATGCCCCGCCCAAAGGCAAGGATGATCCGCATTCGAACCGGGTGGAGGATCAGGGCGCCGGACGCGTGGGTCGCCTCGGCCATGGCTCAGACCTCTCTCATTCCTGCGACTGCTCCAGATATCTGGACTAATCGCAGAATAGCGATCGGTCGCTTGGGCGTCAAGCGCGGTGAACCGGCGGGACGGCGGGAAGGCCGGCCGGCGCGTGTCGCTCTCCTCCTGGGGCCGGCGCCGTACCATGGCGCCATGATCGAAGTTGATGCCTATGCTCGCGACTGTCGGCTGTTCGGCCGGGTTGACCTGGGCACCGGTCGCCTGACCGACCTGCTCAACCTCGCGCCCGAGCTGCGCATCGTGGACGCCCGGCTCGAGAGCCTGGTTGACGGCCACGGAGTGGACCTGCCGGAGCTCATCGTCGATCGGGAGGAACTCTGCGCGGTGCGGGCAACCGAGCCGCGGGGGGACGTGGCCCGTCGGCTTCGCACGCACGCCACGCGTGTGGTGGTCGAGCTCGGTCCCTACCACGTCGAGGGCTCGGTGCACGGGACGCCGGCCTCCGATCCCCTCGCCCGCGCTCTCCGCCGCGAGGCCTGGGTGCCGCTCACGGATGCCTCGATCGGCTACCTGCGCGCCGGCGAACGTGTCTTCGAGGAGATGCCCACACTGCTCGTCAATCGCGACCTCGCGACGACGTTCCGGCACCTCGAAGACGTCGCGTCCGCCAGCCTGCCATGGGAAGCGGCCTCGGCGGCGCGGCCACCCGCGGCGCGCGCGGCGCGCGCGATCGACCTGACCAGCGAGATCCGGGACGAGGACCGCCGGGATCCGGACGACACGCCACCACACGCGCCGGAGCCCACCATCTGACCCTGCGTCCCGGCCCGCAGACAGGGCGGGGATGGCACAGGCGGATGAGCACGCGCACGGACCGTCGCGCGCCGGCTCGTGACCTTCGGCCGTAGCGGTGCGTCCGGCCGCGCGCCACCCTCGAACAGTGCGCCAGGCTTGTCTGGCTGACGAGGGAGTCGAGCATGATCTCCGAGCCAGGGTCACCGATCCGCCCCCTGGAGGCCACCGCCTGCTGGACCGCCGCGGTCCGGGCGGCCGAGAGCGCCCGCCGGGATCGCCTGTTCATGGATCCCTGGGCCGAGGCGCTGGCTGGCCCGGAGGGCAGGGCGTGGATCGACGTGCGATCACCCGACAGCGTCGTCCCGATCGTCCTGCGCACGCGCTACTTCGACGATTGGCTGGATCGCGTCAGCGGGGCTGACGCGATCCGACAGGTCGTGCTGCTCGCGGCCGGGCTCGACACGCGCGCCTACCGGCTCGACTGGCCCAACCACACGCAGCTGTTCGAGCTGGACCAGCCGGCCGTCCTGCGGCACAAGGACGGGATCCTGACCGCCCGCGGCGCACGACCCCGCTGTTCGCGGCGCGCGGTCGAGGCGGACCTCACCGGCCGGTGGACCGATGCCCTCCTCGCCGCCGGCTTCGATCGGTCGCGGCCGTCGGGCTGGCTGCTCGAGGGGTTCCTCTTCTACGTTCCCGGCGGGGACATCGTTCGCCTCCTCGACGCCGTGACCGGCCTGGCAACGCCGGGGAGCCAGGTTGGTTTCGACATCATCAACGGCGCCGTGCTGACATCCCCGTGGACGCGATCGTGGGTCGCAATGCAGGCCGACGCCGGGGCACCATGGATCGGCACGATGGACGACCCGGTGCGGTTCCTCGCCGACCGCGGCTGGCAGGCTGCGCTGACCCAGGCCGGCCAACCTGAGGCGAATCACGGGCGCTGGAACCTGCCGGTGATCCCGACCACGATGCCCGACATGCCACACAACTGGTACGTGACCGCGCGGAAGACCGCCTGAAGAGCCGGAGGCGGGCGGCGCTCTACGACGTGGGACTCGCACCCGGCGCGGGCGAGGGCACAGACAGTCGCGATCGGGGGTGTGGTGACGGCGGCAGGGCCGAGCGAACGTCAGCGGATGAAGAGCGCGCTCGCGAGCAGGATCGTCAGGACCACCGCGGTCAGCGCGACGTAGAGGCGGTCGCCCTCCATGGCGAAGCCGATGAGCGAGGCGACCACCCGCACGATCGGCGTGGCCACGAGGGTGATGAGGCCGAGCTGCCCGATCGCCTGGGGCCGGAGCGCCGCCAGCCCGTCGACGAGCCCGCTGAAGTCGGTCACCGGCGTCTCGAGGTGAGGCTGACCCAGGAGCGACCCGCGCCAGCCGATGAAGAACGCGGCGGCAAAGCCGATGGCGATCAGCCCGGCGCTGATGGACACGCCGATCGTCAGCACCCAGCTGACCGTCAGGCGGAGGCGCTCCGGGTTCACAGGCCGAGTCCGAAGCCGCGCAGGATCGTCTCGATCCCGACGGCCACCAGGACCGGCACGAAGATGCGCCGGATGTGGCGGTTGGAGAGCCGTCCGAGGAGTCGCGCGCCCAGGAACGCTCCGGCCAGCACCCCGAGCGCCACCGGTGACGCGATCCTGACGTCGACGTCCCCACGGCCGATGTAGATCCCGGCCGACGCCGCCGCGGTGACCCCGATCATGAAGTTGCTCGTCGCGGAGCTGACCTTCATGGGCAGGCGCATCGCGCCATCCATGGCGATCACCTTGAGTGCCCCGGACCCGATCCCGAGGAGGCCCGAGATCAGGCCGGCCAGGGCCATCAGGACGAAGCCGAGCGGGATCCGATGCGGCTCGTACGGGACGTCGCGACCGAGTCTCGCGTCCGGGTACGAGTCGCCGAGCCCCAGCCGCTCCGCAAGCGGGGAGGGGGTCCGCAGCGGCGGCAGCTCTTCGGCGAGCCGGGACACCTGCATCGCCGCGGACAGGAGGAGCACCACGCCCAGGACGATATACAGCAGTTGCGGCGCCACGATCGCCGTCAACAGGGCACCGGCCACCGCGCCGGTCGTGGTCGCGAGCTCCAGGAACATCCCGATCCTGAGGTTCGTCAGCCGGTCGCGGACATACGCCGCGGCGGCCCCCGAGCTGGTCGCGATGACCGAGACGATGCTCGCGCCGATGGCCAGCCGGATGTCGACGCCAAAGACGACCGTGAGGGCGGGGATCACGAGGATGCCGCCGCCGACGCCCGCAAGGGCCCCCAGCACGCCGGCGCCCAGGCTGACCAGGAAGATCCCGAGATCAGCTTCGGCGGTCAATCATCCACCACGCGTTCAGGCTACCGCAGCGCCCCGCCTGCGGATGACCAACCGCGCGTCGATCGAGCCGCGATCCGGAGGTCGCCCAAGGCTGCCGCCAGGTCAATCCTCCGATTGTGCCGGCACGGCCCCCGCCACGGCGATCGCGGCCCGGCGGGCATCACCGTCCGCCCCGAGACGAACGAGGATCCCCATTCGTTCGAGCATGTGGGCCATCTCGCCGCCCATGTGACCCGCCACAACGATCTCCACGCGGTTGTCCTGGAGAAACCGGGCGACGCGGGCATGGTGCCCACCCTCCGTGGTCTCGTCATGGACACGATCCCAGGCGACATCGAACTCCTGCCAGCTCGCGACCGAGCCCGCACGGACGTCGGCGACGGCGACCCGCGCGGCGCGTCCCCAGCGAGGATCCATCTGCCCGTCGGTCGTGACGGGAACGCAGACCAGCATGGCATCTCCTTGTGCGCGCGGATCGGTTATCGAGCGGCCTCGACGGCAGGTCTCGAGCAGGCGCCCCCGCTCGCTCGGAGACGCAGCCGCCAGGCGAGCGTCACGGCCAGCAGGGCGACGGAGACGGCTCCGATCAGCGGCTGGATCGGCGCGAAGACGGACAGCGCGCCGCTGGTTCCGAGCAGGACGAGCGCCACCTTGTTGCAGAGGGGGCAACCGATCGCCAGGAACGCCGCGAACCCGCCCAGCGAACCGAGCGTGGTTCCGTCGCCGCTTCGCTGCGTGGCCCCGGCATCGGCGAGTGGCGTGGCACCCGCGACGAGGGCCGGCGCGTCGTTGCCCGACAGCGGGACGACATAGGTGGCCGCGATCAGGCCGGCCAACGGGGCGGAGACGAGCCAGACGACGATGGCGAACGGCTCGGGCGGGATGCTCCTCCCGAAAACCGGGTTCGGGATGATCGCCGAGATCGTGCCGAAGCCGAGAAGCACGGCCATCCCGAGGACGAGTGCCCAGGCGAGGAGGCGGGGATCGCTGAGTTGGCGGAGGCTGCGGACGGCTGCGCTTCGGCAGGCGGCGGCGCGAGTCCGGCGACGTTCGACGAGGCGCATCGCCGTCAGCCGCCGCTCCGACCGAGGTTGACCAGCTGGCGGCCGCTCGCCGTCCAAGCCTCCATCCCGCCGTCGAGGTTCTCGATATTCGTGTAGCCGAGATCGATCAGGGTCTGGGAGGCGATGGCGCTTTCGTTCCCGGAACGGCAGTACACGACGAGCCTGGCCTGCTTGTCGGCCGGCAGCTCCGCGGCGCGAGCCCCGAGCTGGTCGTACGGAATGTAGAGGTCCGTGCCCGAGATCTCGCCGATGTACGGCGTCTTGACGTTGAGCAACGTGAAGTCCTTCTGGTCGAGCATCGTCGCCAGGCGGTCGGGGGTGATGTTCGTCCACTGGCCGCCGTTCGCCTGGACCGTCACGCCCTCGGCGTTCGTCGTGGGCTTGGAGCCGGTGAGCGACCCGCTGGCCAGTCCGACCCCCAGGACGGCAACGAGGATGACCGCGACCGCCGCGATGGCGAGTCCGATCCGGGCGATCGGACTCGACGGGAGGTGAGTCGCGACGCCCGACGGGGACGGGCCTGCGGACGCGCGACGGCCCCGTGGACCGGTCGAATGGACCCGTGGGTCGGCCGGTCGCGGCCGTGGGTCGGAACTCCGCTTGCTCATCGTGACCTCCGATGACGGCGAGTGTCGGGGATCATGCCCCGGCCTCCACCGCGGCGATCGCTCGCTGGAGCCGTTCGCGGGCTTCGGTGGCGACCAACCTGATCGCCGGGTGGTCCACGATGCCGAGCACGGACAGCGGATCCATTGCCTCGACGATCGTCTCCCCGCCGTCGTCCCGCAGAACGACGTTGCACGGCAGCAACGCGCCGACCGAGGGATCGGCCTCCAGCGCTCGATGCGCCAGCGGCGGATTGCAGGCCCCGAGGATGACGTACGGGGCCTGCTCGATGCCGAGCCTCGCCTTCATCGTGGCCTGGACATCGATCTCGGTCAGGACCCCGAAGCCCTCGGCTTTGAGCGCCGCCTCGACGCGCGGGCGGACCGCCGACAGGGGGGCGTGGATGCGCGTTCCGAAGGTGAATCCGCTGAGCGTTGGCATGGTTACCTCGAGCTGGCTGTGGTCAGGACGTGCTCCGTGGAAAGTCCCGCTCCACGCGAAACCCGTCGGATGACGATGCGGTCGATCACGTCGCAGGCTTCGACGATCGCGGGCTCGGCGAGCCGGTACCGCACGGTCGTGCCGGTTCGTCGCGCATCCACGAGGCCGGCTCCGCGGAGGACCGCCAGGTGCTGGCTCGCGTTGGGAAGCGCCACGCCGATCGCCTCGGCCAGCTCACCGACCGAACGCTCCTCGCCGCGCAAGGCGTCGAGGAGCATCAGGCGCTTGGGGTCGGTCAGGACCTTGCAGATCTCGGCGTGGAGCCGGTAATGGTCCAGGTCGCGTGTCGGCATGGCCGGACTCTAGCGTTAATTGCGTAATTGCGCAAGTTACAGAATCACGGATCGCCGGCTACCCGGCCCACGGCTCGCGGCCATCGGCGTCAGTCCGGCCGGTCCGGGCCTCCGCCTGCCGGGAGCTCCAGCTCGAACCGCGCGCCGGCGTTGGGCACATTCATGGCCCGAACGCGGCCGCCATGCGCCTCGACCACGGCCCGGACGATGGCCAGGCCCAGGCCGGACGACCCGGTGGCCCGATCGCGAGCGGGATCGCCCCGGTAGAACCGCTCGAATACGTGGGACAGATCCGCCTCCTGGATCCCGGGCCCCGAGTCCTCGACGGCCAGGAGGATTTCGACCGCCCGGCAGTCGGCCGGCTTGGAGGCGCACCCAGCCGCCTCGCGGCACGTGACGGAGGGCATTGTCGACCAGGGCGGCGAGCACGCCGTGCAGGCGATCGGCGTCTGCCGGGAAGGAGAGGGGCTGGGGCTGCGGCTCGATCCGGACGCCGGCGGCTGTCGCCCGCGCGGCCATGTCGCTCGCAACGGACGCGAAGAGCGACTCGACCTCGACCGATGCGAGCTGCAGCTTGAGCGCGCCCGCCTCCGCGAGGCTGATCGTGCGCAGGTCGTCGACGATCCGGCTGAGCAGGCGAGACTGTTCGCGAATCGTCTCGAGGTGGCGGGCCTCGTGCCCGTACACGCCATCGAGGACTGCCGAGGTTGTCGCATCGATCACCGCGAGCGGCGTCTTGAGCTCGTGGGCGGCATCCTGGAAGAAGCGCCGGCGAGCGGCGTCGGCGGTCGCCAGATCGGCGGCCATGCGGTCGAAGGAGCGCCCAAGCGACCCCAGCTCATCGCTCCGATCGCCGAGCCCCGAGCGTGCGCCCAGGTCCCCGCGCGCAACGGCTGCGGCGGCCGCCTCGAGCCGCCCGAGCGGGCGGACGAGACGACCGGCGATGAACAGGCCGAGCACGGACGCTCCCGCCGCCGCGCCGATGGCGACGACGATGAGCGCCAGCGCCGTTTCCTGCTGGATCTGCTGGGCGTGCATGCCCGCTCTCGGACCCGGTCCCTGTCCGGGCCCGGGCGGCCCGCCATCAACTCCGCCCTCGGACTCGAGCGCGGCGAAGCCGCGGCCGACAATCGACGGCGCGCTGACCGCGACCACGACGGCCGTCACCACGGCGACGCAGGCGAACGCGACCGCGAGACGCAGGCGGAGGCTCACGGTCTGGCCGCGCGATAGCCGATGCCGCGGAGCGTCTCGATATACGGCCCGCCATCCGGACGCGGCCCGAGCTTGCGGCGCAGGTTCTTCATGTGGCTGTCGATGACCCGATCGAAGGCATCGAACGCGCCACCGAACAGCCGGGTCCCGAGCTGCTCGCGGGTCGTCGCGACGCCCGGATCCTCGACGAGCGCGATCAGGAGGTCGTATTCGGTCCTCGTCAGCGCGACGACGGCCTCGTCTCGGCGGACCTCCCGGGCGGCACGATCCACCTCGAGGTCGAAGAACCGGAATGATTCGTGTCGACGCTCGCCGGACACGGAGTTGGCTGCGCTCGTGCGCCGGAGCACGGCGCCGACACGCGCCACAAGCTCGCGCGGCTCGAACGGCTTCGTCACGTAATCGTCGGCGCCGATCTCGAGCCCGGCGACGCGGTCGATCAGGTCGTCTCGCGCGGTCAGCATCACGACCGCGGCGGTGCTGCCCGCGGCCCGGAGATCGCGGAGGACCTCGAACCCGGATCGACGTGGCAGCATCACGTCCAGGACGACCAGGTCCGGCGCCAGCGCCAGCACTCGAGCCAGGGCACGCTCGCCATCGGACTCGGTCGAGACGTCGTGGCCATCGCGGGTGAGATACGCGCGGACGACCTCGAGGATGTGCGGCTCGTCGTCGACCACGAGGATGCGGGCCATGGAAGGCAGCATAGGCGACGGCCGGACGCGATCGTCCGGCCGTCGCCGCTCAATGACGCTTGGCTCGACGACTACCGGTTGCCCGGGCCGTGCGGGCCGCCGCCGTCGCATGTCCCGGTACCCGTGCCGGCGGACGTGCGGTTCGGGCCGGCCATGCCGCCGGCGCCGTATCCGTTGCCGTTTGCCGGCCCGGCTCCGACGGCTGCGCCGCGCATCCCTCCGAGCGGCGCCTGGTTGACCATCGCCGTCGCCCGGAGGGTGAGCTGCTCTTTCAGCGCAACGGCCGCGTCGGTCGTCAGCGCACCGTTCTGCACGCGAGCGTCGATCCGAAGCGACCACTGACCGACGAGTGCGTCGATGAGCGTCTGGGGAGCGACCTTCTGGCGCTCGGCGATCTGGGCGAGCGTCAGTCCGTCCTGCCGCAGGCTCATGACCTCCGCCTGCGACAACCCGAGGACCGTGGGGATGGTGTCGCGAGTCCGGAGCTGGTCTCCCGCCGGGCTCGGCGTGGGACCGGCTGCCGAGGCGGTGGCGGCAACCGCGAGGATCGCGAGCGCTGCGCCGGTCAGCGCAAGGGAGAGTCGTTTCATGATGGCCTCCTGGGTCTTGACATCGCCGGTGGATCCGGCGGCACGGTCTGGTGCCGGTGTCCATGCTCCGACCCCGACCTGGACTGTCGATGGAGGCTGCGTGGAGGATCCGGGCAGGTTTGGCCCGCGGTTCTTGACACCGACATCGTATGATAGACCGACGGTCGGTCTATCAATGGAGAACGATGGCCAGAACACTCGATCCAGCAGCCCACGCGCTTCGGCGCGACGAGTTCGTCGACGCCGCACAGCGCCTGATCCAGTCGCGCGGCTACGAGCAGATGAGCATCCAGGACGTGCTCGACGAGCTCGGAGCGTCGAAGGGTGCCTTCTATCACTACTTCGGTTCGAAGGAGGATCTGCTGACGGCGGTCGTCGGCCAGATGATGGACGGAGCGATGGCGGTCGTGGGGCCGATGGTCGCCGATCCGAACCTGACGGCGAGCGAGAAGTTCCGGCGCGTCTTCTCGGGGATCGCCCAGTTCAAGAACGCCAGGATCGAGCTGCTCCAGGGCGTCATCCAGGCCTGGATCTCCGACGACAACGCGATCGTGCGCGAGAAGTTCCGCAAGGTGGCCATCCAGCGCCTGTCGCCGCTCATGGCCCGGATCGTCGAACAAGGGCGGGCCGAGGGCATCTACACCGCGGGCCCGCCAGGCCCGGTCGCCCGGGTGCTGTTGTCGTTGATGCTCGGCGCCAACGAGGCCGCGGTCGAGCTGTACGTGGCCCGGCAGGCCAGGTCCATCACGTTCGAGACCGTCGAGCAGACGCTCGCGGCGTACGCCGAGGCGTTCGACCGGATCGTCGGGGCTCCCGGCGGTTCGTTCCCGATCACCGACGAAGCGACATTGCGATTGTGGTTCGACTGAGGAAGGCACGGAAAGGAACGGCATGACTGCGATCATTCAACTCGACAAGCTCACCAAGTCGTACGGGGTCCACCGCGGGATCATCGACGTCGATCTGGCCGTCCAGCAGGGTGAGGTGTTCGGATTCCTCGGGCCCAACGGCGCGGGGAAGACGACCACGATCCGGACCGCGCTGGACCTGATCCGGCCGACCGCCGGTCGAGCCCTCGTCTTCGGGATCGACTCGAGCGTCGATCCAGTGGCCATCCACAAGCGGATCGGCTACATCCCGGGCGAGTTCACCCTGTACGACCGGCTGACCGGCGGCCAGACCCTCGAGTACTTCGCCAACCTGCGCGGCGGGGTGGATCGGGCCTACCAGGCGTCGCTGATCGAGCGCTTCGAGATCGACCCGTCGCGCCGGTTCAAGGAACTGTCCAAGGGCAACAAGCAGAAGATCGGCCTGGTGATCGCGCTCCAGCACAAGCCCGAGCTGCTGATCCTCGACGAGCCGACCTCGGGTCTGGATCCGCTCGTCCAGCAGTCGTTCTACGCACTGGTCCGCGAGGCCAGGGCGGACGGTCGCACGGTCTTCCTCTCGAGCCACATCCTGAGCGAGGTCGAGCGCACCTGCGACCGGGTCGCGATCATCCGCGACGGCAAGCTGGTCAAGGTGGACAGCGTCGAGGGCCTGCGCGACCTGGCCCACCATGCCGTGGAGCTGCGGTTCGCCGACGGGGTGCCGGCGGAGGCGTTCACCGGCCTGCCCGGAGTGTCCGACGTCAAGGTCGAGGACCATACCCTGCACCTGCGGGTGTTCGGGCCGATCACGCCGGTCGTCCAGGCGGCCGCGCGCTATGAGCTGCTCGACTTCGTGAGCCGGGAGCCCACCCTCGAAGAGACGTTCCTCGCCCAGTACGGCGACAAGGCCAAGGCGGAGGTGCCGGCATGACCGCCCACGCCGGACCGCTCCCGGCCGGAGCCGGGCGATCGTCGACGTCGAACTGGAGCCGCATCTACGGGCTCGGCACCGTCTACGCGAAGACGCTGCGGGATTCGCGGCTCGCGGTGCTCATCCTGTGCGGGCTGATCGGCGGCATGTTCCTGGCCACGGGCGCGGCGTTCGGTGGGGCCTACTCCACCGTGGAATCCCGCCACGAGCTGGCCACGCTGGTGGCCAGCCTGCCGCCGGTCATGGCCGGGATCTATGGCAATCCGTTCCCGACCGCCATCGACACGCTCGGCGGCTCCATCGCCTGGAAGGGCGGCGGGTCCCTCGGGCTCATGGCGGCCCTGTGGTCCGTGCTCGCCCTGTCCGGCACGCTGGCCGGCGAGGCGCGGCGCGGCAGCCTCGAGTTCATCGCCACGACACCCCTCGGCATGCGTCGGATCGCAGTCGAGAAGCTGTTCGCGCACCTGACCGGGATGGCGATCGTGGTGGCCGTCCTGGCGCTGTGCGGCATCGTGACCGGCGCAGCGTTCAACACGCTCCCGGGCGACGAGATCTCCGCGGGCGCGGCCGTCGGCTTCGCGGCCTGGCTCGGCGTCGTCGGGCTCGCCTCGGGCTCGGTCGCGTTCGCGCTGGCGCCCGTGCTCGGCCGTGGCGGCTCGGCCGCGATCGCCGGTGCCGTCCTGCTCTTCGGCTACTTCGTCAACGGCTACCAGGGAGCCGTGCCGGCCTTCGCGCCGGTCGCCGACCTGACGTGGTTCGGCTGGACGGCGCATTTCCAGCCGCTCACCGGCCAGTCGGACTGGCTGCTGCTCCTGCCCGGCGCGCTGGTCGCGATCGTGCTGTTCGTGGTCGGCGTTGAGTTGTTCGCGCGCCGCGACCTCGGCGTGACCGGCCGCATCCCGTGGCCGGGCATGCCCCCGTCGCTGCTCGGGCTTCGCGGTCCCGCCAGCCGCTCGTTCGGCGAGCGCCTGCCCCTTGCCGCGTCGTGGGGAATCGGCATCGGCCTGTTCGCGTTCGTGCTCGGCGGGGCCGCCCGGTCGTTCTCGCAGAGCATCCGGGAGTCCGCTCCCGAGGCCATGCAGATCTTCAAGAGCCTGTTCCCGACCATCGACCTCGAGGGAGCCGGGGGCTTCCTGGAGCTGACGTTCATCATGTTCGGGTTCATCCTGGCCGGTTTCGCCGCCTCGACTCTCGTCAACGGGT
The DNA here is from genome assembly GCA_963806175.1 of uncultured Chloroflexia bacterium. Lineage (GTDB taxonomy): Bacteria > Chloroflexota > Limnocylindria > Limnocylindrales > CSP1-4 > SPCO01. Next base: position 182,976 of record CAWDXA010000010.1, on the reverse strand, counting down.
GGGCATCGGATGAGACCAGCGGCCGCCTCGAGGTGCTGCTGGCCGCCCCGCTGTCGCGGGCTCGCTGGATGCTCGCCGGCGGCCTCGGCGTCTTCGGGGCGGTCGGCGTCCTGACGCTCCTGATCGCAGCGGGCGTCGGTCTCGGGTCGGGGATCACCGGTGGCGACGTCGTGACGCCGATCGTCGGCACGATCGTGATCGGGTTGTACGCGCTGGCCCTGACCGGCATCGGTCTGGCGGTCGGCGGCGTGATCAGCACGTCCATCGCCGGTGAGGCGGTGGCCGCCGTCGTGATCATCACGTTCCTGATCGACTTCCTGGTGCCGGCCCTCGACCTGCCGTCGGTCATCCGCGAGGTGGCGCTCACGTCGCATCTCGGACAGCCGATGCTCGGGGTCTGGGACCCGGCCGGGATCGTCGCCTGCCTGGTCCTGGCCTTCGGCGGCCTGGCGCTGTCGAGCTGGGGCATGGGCCGGCGGGACGTGAGCGCCTGATCCGCAGGCGCTGTGCGGCCGCGCCTACGCGTCCGGGCGCGGCCAGAGCCCGCCGGTCGACGTCATCCAGTCGGCGATCTCGTCGCACGCTGCGGCGAGATCGCCGTCGGTCGTGTCGAGCTCGAGGACCGGCAGGATGGATTCGGACGCGAGCCGCCGGAGCACCGCCTGCTCGTGCCGGAAGGCGCCCAGGTCGTCGTACTGGGACGGCTTCCCGGAGACCTTGAGACGTTCCTCCCTGGCCGCCTCCCACGTCCCGTCGCGTCTCGTGCACAGGACCAGGTGGACGTCGAGGGCCCTGAGGCGCGGCTCGAGCCAGCCGAAGTCGACGGAGTAGCCGTTCGCGGTCAGCTGGTAGGCCCGGGCCGACAGGTGGAACCGGTCGATGATCCAGGAGTAGTGCGGCTGCAGCTCGATGAGGTGCGTCCAGGCCTCGAAGACGGCCATGGCGCGGGCCTCCTCCTCGCCGCCCGGCTCGAAGTTGATCGGTCCGCGACCCCAGGGAACCGGGGTGAACCCGCACCACTCGGCCGAGATCAGCGGCGAGTGATAGCGATACCGCCGTGGCCCGACGATCCGCGGGTGTTCGTTGAGGGCGAACGCAAGATCCGTCTTGTGGGTCAGGCGAGTGCCCTCGAGGATGATCTTCGGGGTGAGTTTCGGCACCCGTCGAGCCTAGCGGGTTCGCGGATGCCGTTCCGGTACCGCGGTCAGAGGGTGGCCCCGAGCAGCGTCCCGGCGCCGTAGGTGACCGCGGCCGCCAGCGCGCCGAGCAGCAGCTGGCGGACCGCGCTGTACAGCGGCGACCGATGCGTCAAGCGGCTGATCCCGAAACCGAGCGCGAGCAACGCGGCGAAGCTGACGGCGAGACTGGCGTAGAACGCGGTCCCTCCGGTGGCCAGCAGGTACGGAATGAGCGGAATGGCGGCCCCCAGGGTGAACGCCAGGAACGATCCGACCCCCGCCTGGAGCGGACTCCCGATGGAGCGCTCGTCGAGGCCGACCTCCTCGAAGATCAGGAGACGGGTCGCCTGCTCCGGCTGCTCGAACAGCCGGTCGACGAAGCGGGTGGCTTCCTCCGGCTCGAACCCACGCCCCACGTAGATATCGCGAAGGATCCGGTGCTCCTGCTCCGGCGCTCCGCGAAGCTGGTGACGCTGGAAGGCCAGCTGGAACTCGAGCAGCTCGCGTTGCGACTGGACGGAGATGTACTCGCCGACGCCCATGCTGAAGGCGCCGGCCAGCAGCCCGGCGATCCCGGCCAGGACGATCACGGCCGGCTCGGCGTTCGCGCCGGCGACGCCCATGACCAGCGCGAGGTTGCTGACGAGGCCGTCGTTCGCCCCGAACACGACGGGCCGCAGGACCGCATTCGCGCGCGTCTCGTGGCTGCTCGTCGGGTCGGGCAGACGGTGCGTCTGGAGGGCGTTCAGCCGTCGCAGGTGCAAGGCGTTCATGCCGGTGCGGCGATGGGCGCGGCCAGCCCCAGTGAGTCGACCATGGACCGAGCCTGCCTTCGTGACCCGAACGGGGCCAGAGCCAAAGCGCCCCATCTACGGGGGCCGGCTAGCGAGCCAGCATCGCCTGGACCGGCTCGAGCAGGTCGGCGAGTCGCCGGACGTCGACCGCTCGATGATCCCCGTCGCGCAGCTCGGGATCGCGCCAGGCCGGCTCCCTGGGGGGCTCGCAGTCCAGGTCGCCGAGGTGATCGTAGAAGGCAGCCAGCCGATCGAGCGGTGCCGGCGCGACACGCCCAGCCGGGCCGGAGAAGAGCTCGCGCGCGAGACGGCCGAGGACCTCGAGCCATTCGTCGACGGGCTTGCCTGTCCGCAACCGGAAATCCAGGAGTGTCCGCTGCCGCTCGAGGAAGGGCCGCGCGTCCCAGTCGATGGCCTGTTCGAGCAGCGCCTGACGGGCCTTCCAGCACAACGCCGCCGCTTCCGGCCTCACGCGCCAGGCTCGGATGGCGGAACCCGATGGACGGGCGCTGTCGCCCGATCCGGGCCAGACCCGGGTCTCGGGGAGGACAGGGCTGTCGGTACCGATCGCCGTCCACGGCCTGTCCTGCATCGAGTCAATGCTCCCGGTCGTCGGGCGTCGGCTGCGAAGTCGCGCAGATCGTCCGAGGCATGGAAAAAGCGCATCGCGTGCTCAGCTCGTCCCTGCTGATACGAGATGCGCTTGTGGCACAGTCTCAGCGGGCGGGTCCGTCCGGTACAGGGCCATACGGACGGAATCCGGACGGGCCACATGGCCCTTCGTTCGGCGCCCGCGCTGGCCGCGCTCTCAGTGGAGCGGTTTGTCACGGGCCGCGGAGCCAAACGGCTCTGGCGTGAGCGTGCCGCCTGCGCTGGAATGCCGAGTGCACGGACCTGCCCGCCGTCGCGTCCCATGACGGCTGGATCGCCCGAGGTCCACCGACGGCGACCCGTCTTGACGCGACTGGAGATGAGACGGTGACAGCGATCGCGACTCCACCCGACCTCGCATTGCCACCTTCGACGCTCGGCCACGGGCCGGCGGAGCTCACGATCGATGATGAAGCGGCCGGAGCGGTGCTCGCCTGCCGCGACCTCCGCAAGCGCTTCGGGGATCGCACGGCGGTCGACGGCGTCGGCTTCACGATCCGACCCGGCGAGACGTATGGGCTGTTGGGTCCGAACGGCGCCGGCAAGACGACGACCATCAGCATGATCTGCGGCATCCTGCCGGCCGACGGCGGCGAGGTCCGCGTCGCCGGCGTGAAGGTGGACACCGGAACGGTGGCGGCCAAGGGCGCCATCGGCTACGTCCCCCAGGACCTGGCCATCTACCCGGACCTCAGTGCGCGGGAGAACCTCACCTTCTTCGGCCGGCTCTACGGCCTGCGCGGACCACGACTCAACGAGCGGATCGCCGAGGTCCTGTCGGTCATCGACCTGGCGGACCGCGCAGATGAACGCACCGAACGGTTTTCGGGTGGTATGAAGCGGCGGCTCAACATCGGCATCGGGCTGCTCCACCAGCCGCAACTGCTGGTGCTCGACGAGCCGACCGTCGGCGTCGATCCCCAGAGCCGGAATGCGATCCTGTCAAGTGTCGAGGCCCTGAGCGCGGCCGGAATGGGCATCCTGTACACGACCCACTACATGGAAGAAGCCGAGCGCCTCTGCCACCGCGTCGGCATCATCGACGAGGGGCGGATCATCGCCGAGGGAACACGGCGCGAGCTCGTTGCCCTGGTCGGCGAGTCCGACAAGGTCAAGCTGGGCGCGACGGGCGATCTCGCGGGGGCCGCCACCGCCGTCAGGCGGGTGGCCGGGGTCCTCGACGCGACGCCCCACGACGGAGGCATCGACCTGATCGTCGCGGACGCGCGCCGATTGCTGCCGTCCATCCTGGCGACGGTGTCCCAGGACGGCGTCACGATCCGGTCGGTGGAGGTGGTCGAGCCCGATCTCGAGGCTGTCTTCCTGCACCTCACCGGCAAGGCCCTCCGGGACTGAGGCACGGTCGCCATGCGCGTCGCCTTCGTGATCGCCGGTCGAATCCTCCGGCAGCGACTCCGGGATCGTTCGGCCATCATCTTCGCCGTGCTGACCCCGCTCGGACTGGCATTCGCCTTCTCCGCGGTCATTCCCGACTTCGCGCCCACGTTTCACACGACGGTCGCGGTCGTCGACGAGGACGGCGGCGCGCAAGCCCAGGCGTTGATCGCAGGGCCCCTCGATCACCTCGTGACCGCGGGCATCGCCGACGTCAAGACCCTGGGCACCGAGGCCGACGCGCGGTATGCCGTCAGCGCCGGCCAGGCAGGAGCCGCGGTGCTGATCCCCGCGGGCTTCAGCGACGCGATCGGGAACGGGACGCCGACCCGGATCCGGGTCCTCGGTGGCGACGATCCCGTGTCACGCGAGGTGGTCCGGGCGACCGTGAGCAGCTTCGCCGACCAGGCCGGGGCGATCCAGCTGACGCTGCAGACCGTGGTCGCGACGGGCGGCACGGTGGACGCGGCCTCGGCCCAACGGATCAGCGCGGCGCTCCAGGCCGACGTCCCGATCACCATTGCCGAAGCCACCGCCGCGAGGCGCCAGGCCACGCTGGCCACGTTCTACGGCGCCGCTATGGCGATCATGTTCGTCTTCTTCGCCACGCAGTACGGCGCCCTGGCCATCCTGACCGAGCGCCGCGTCGGTACGCTCAACCGGCTGCTCGCCGCGCCGATCAGCCAGGGGTCAGTCGTGTTCGGCGGCTCGATCGCCGGATTGCTGCTCGGTCTTCTGGCGATGACCGTGCTGGTCATCGCCACGACCGTCCTGGCCCATGCCAGCTGGGGACCGCCGCCGCTGGTCGGCGCGCTCATTGCCGCGGCCGTCATCGCCGCCGTCGGGATCTCCACGCTCGTGGCGACCCTGGCGAAGACGGTCGAACAGGCGGGCGGTCTCAATGCGATCGTGGCTCTCTGCCTGTCGGCGATCGGCGGCGTCTTCATCCCGCTCAGCCAGGCGCCCGAGATCCTGGCGCGCGTCTCGCTGATCACGCCGCATGCCTGGTTCCTGCGGGCGATCGACACACTCTCCGTCCCGACGTCCGGGCTGGCCGACATCCTGCCGAGTCTGCTGGTCCTCGTGGGCATGGGGCTGACCACCGGGGCGATCGGGCTCGTTCGGGCGCGCGGCGCGCTGGTGCCGGCATGAAGGCGCTCGAGATCGCGCGGGTCAGCATCCTGCGGACGTTCCGCGACCGGATGGGCCTGTTCTTCATCGTGATCCTGCCGATGATCCTGGTGATCGTCCTCGGCCTGACCTACGGTGGCATGAATGCCGCCCGCGTCGGGATCGCCGACCAGGATGGCAGCTCGCTTTCGGAATCCCTGGTCGCCGATGTGCAGACCACCGACGTCCGGCTCGAGATCCGTCGCTACGCCACGGCCGCTGAGCTGCGCGACGCCGTCGAACGCGGGTTCATCGAGATCGGCCTCGCGATCCCGCCACGGTACGCCGAGGGGTTGCGCAGCGGCGGGCAGGCGCAGGTCGAGGTGATGGCGCAGCCGCACAGCTACGCGACCGCCGTCCGCACTGCCATCGACGGCGCCATCGCGCGCCAGACCGCCCAGATCCAGGCCGCACGCTATGCGGCCTCGTCGACCGGCGTCTCGTTCGACGCGGCGCTCGCCGAGGCACAGGACCGGCAGGCTGCCGTCGCCGGCGTGGGGGTCACCGTCGAGGCGGTCAGCGACGTCAGCGCGAACCCCAACGGCTTCGCCGTAGGGGCCGAGAGCCAGGTCATCCTGTTCATGTTCCTGACCAGCATGACCGGCGCCGCCGTCCTGATCACGACACGACAGCTCGGAATCACCCGCCGTGAATTCTCGACGCCGACCAGCGTTCGGACGATCATCGCCGGCGAGACGATCGGGCGGTTCGTCTTCGCCCTGTTCCAGGGCGGATTCATCGTGGTCGCCTCGACCCTCCTGTTCGGCGTGGACTGGATCGATCCCTTCGCGACCGGCGCGATCCTGATCGCATTCGCCCTGGTCGCCTCGGGGGCGGCGATGCTGCTCGCGACGCTGGTCGCCAATGAGAACCAGCTCAACGCGGCCGGACCGGCCCTGGGCATGATCTTCGGACTCATGGGCGGGACGATGGTGCCGATGGAGGTCTTCCCCGACGCCATCCGCACGCTGTCGCACGCGACGCCGCACGCCTGGGCCATGGAGGCGTTCCACCGGCTCCTGCTCGAAGGCGGAGGGCTCGCCGACGTCCTGCTCCAGGTCGGCGTTCTCCTTGGCTTCGCGGCCGTCCTGCTGACGCTCGCCATCCTCCGTTTCCGTCGCGCGATCACCGCCTGATCGAGGAGTCGGCCATGAACCTCAAGCGGCATCCGGGACTCGAGATCGCGGCAATCGTCCTGCTGCTGTTCAGCGCGATGCTCGATCCACTGCTCACCTTCGGGGTCGCCGCGGCGCTCCTGGCGGGTGCGTTCGTGCTCGTGTACCTCGGTGAGGACGGGCGCCGCCACAGTCGATAGGACTGGCCCGCCGCAAGGGCGGAGGCAGCGTGCGACCGAGACTGGTCCCCGAGTCCAGCTCCGAACCGGACCTTCTCACCTGACCAGTCGAAGGCCACCATGGTCCTCCCGGACGGATGGACGGAAGGGAGGTCTTCGATGGATGCGCTGATCGTCTTGCTGGTGGTCGTGGGGAGCGTGTTGGTGTTCGATGCGCTGGCCATCCACTTCGGGCAGGATTCACGTTCGGTCGCCGACGGCGGCTGGGCCAGGCCCTGGTCGTCGAGCGGGGCGGCCGGGAGGGAGTGCTGAGATGGCGACATGGAAGGCGTTCGATGCCGCGGCGCCGCGGATCGCCGAACAGGCGCGCCGGCTGTTCTACCGGACCGAGACCGGCGAGGCGCTCCTCGTGACGGTTCGCGGCGACGACCTGCCGCGCATCCACCCGATCTATCTTGCGATCCTGGAGGATCGGCTCGTGGCGTTCATCACGCCATCGCCCAAGGCGGTCGACCTCGCCGTCGACGGACGGTACGCGCTGCACAACCACCAGGATCCCGGTGCCCCGGACGAGGTCCAGCTTCGCGGGCGGGCACGCGAGATCGACGACGCAGCGACCCGCGACCGATTTGCCGGCGCCTGGTACTTCACGACCACCGACGCCTACCGGCTGTTCGAGTTCGACGTCGAGCGCGCGCTGCTGGGCGAGCGCGGTCCCGACGACTGGCCACCGAAGTACACGGCCTGGCCGGACGCGGCTGCGGCGTCGCGACCCTAGGCGGTGGCTCGGTCGCGGCCGAGCCTGACGGTCGCGCTGACCTTCGACCCGGACGCCCTGTCCGACGGGATCCGGCGCGGCGACCCTACCGGCCGCCCGGCTCGGCCGGCTGCAGATCGAGCAGCAGGTGGGCCAGCTCGAGCGCGTTGGTCGCCCCGTAGTTCGAGTAGCAGTTGTTGAACAGGACGTGCGTCTCGCGGGCAAGGCCGGCGATCTCGTGGACACGCGGCGCCCAGTCGGTCAACTCCTCGCGGTCGTACAGGTAGCGGAAGCGCTCCACGGTCTGCACGCCCTTCGCCTCCCACGTCGCGGTCCGCCGACCATGGAAGCGCACGATCGCGAGGTCGGGTGACGGCGCCGCGACGATCGGCGGGACGCTCGACTTGAACCCCTGCGGGCCGTCGACGACGACCAGTGGGATCCTGCGGTCGCCGAGGAAACGGAGCGTCCGCTCGAGGTTCTTCTCGTTGAACCAGCTCGCGCTCCGGAACTCGACCGCCCCGACCAGCCCGGCGTCGCGGAGACGACCGGTGGCTTCCTCGATCGCATCGCGATTCTCGGAGCTGGTGAAGAACCAGCGCGGGTACTGCAACAGGATCGAGCCGAGCTGGCCGGCTTCGTGCAACGGCTCGAGCCCCTCGATGAACCAGGTCCAGACCTGCTCGCGCAGGTCGTCCGGGAGATCCCTGGCGTAGATCCGCGGCTTGGCGGCCAGCTCGTCCGGCAGCGCGGCGCGCAGGTCCTTCGGCAGCCGCTTCGTCTCCGTCGGCTGGCCGGTCATCAGCGCGTGGGCCTTGATGTCGAAGGTGAAGTCCGGCGGCGTGCGGGCGACCCACAGCTCGGCGGTCCGGGCGGACGGCAGCGCGTAGTAGGTCGCGTCGACCTCCACGACCGGGAAGCGGCTGGCGTAATAGGCGAGCCGTTCCTCGGCCGTCTCGGCGCCGTCGGGATAGAAGACGCCCCTGGCGGTCATGGTCGGGTCGGTCCAGGAGGCCGTTCCGACGCGGATCGCGCCCCCGGACGGGGCGGCCAGGGGTTCCGCGGCGATGTCCTCGGGCAAGCCTGCCACCCGCCGGGCCGCGGCCGTCGGGCCCGGGTCGTGCCTGGAGTCCAGGTCCGGCGCCGGCGCCCGTTCGAGGTCCGGCGCGGTCGAGCGTCTGGGGCTCACCCGACCAGCCTACCGAGCCCGGCGAGTCTCGTCGAACGCCGTGAGCAGTGCGACGGACGCGCGGGCCACCAGGCCGCCGGATTGGGGCGGCATGTCAGCGTCGCCGGCGATCCAGCTCGACGTGATCCCATACTGGGGTGGGTCGACGGGACACTGGCGCTGCGCGTCTGGATCCCGCGGGCGTTGGACGTGCCGTAGCTCGGAGGACTGATCGGATGCTCGCACTGCGACTCCACCCCGACCGCCGGCTCCGGCTCCACGACGAAGCCGTCCCGGAGCCCGGTCCAGGTCAGGCGCTGCTGCGCGTCACCGCGGTCGGCCTGTGCGGCTCGGACCGTCACTGGATGGTCGACGGCGGGATCGGCGACGCCGTCCTCGGGTCGCCGCTGGTCCTCGGCCACGAGTTCGCTGCCGTCGTGGAGAGCGGCCGGCTCGCCGGCCGGCGCGTCGCCGTCGATCCGGCCGACGCCTGCGGCACCTGCGAGCTGTGCCTCCGGAACCGGTCGAACCTGTGCCAGTCCATCCGGTTCGCCGGCCACGGCACGACGGACGGTGCGCTGCGCGAATGGATGGCCTGGTCCGAGGAGTGTCTGTACCCGGTCACCGACGAGGTCGGCGACGTGGAGGCCGCTCTCATCGAGCCGCTCGCCGTGGCCGTCCACGCCTCCATGCTCGGCACGATCCGCGAGGGCGACATCGCGGCAGTGATCGGTTGCGGGCCGATCGGGGTGCTGCTGGTGGCGCTCGCGCGGCGGGCAGGGGCGTCGGCCGTGATCGCGACGGACCTGCTGCGCCACCGGCTCGACATGGCCACGACGTTCGGGGCCTCCACCGTGGTCGAGGCATCAGCCGATGGCGACGGGTCCGACGCGATCCGCGACGCCGCCGGGGGTCGCGGCTGTGACGTGGTCTTCGACGTCGCCGGCGAGTCGGCCGCGGTCGAAACGTCGGTCGGAGCCGCTGCTCCGGGGGCGCGGGTGATCCTCGTCGGGATCCCGTCGGACGACCGGACGACGTTCACGGCGTCGGTGGCGCGGCGCAAGGGCCTCACCATCACGCTCGTCCGTCGGTCGACGCCGGTCGCCTTCCGCAGCGCGGTCGAGCTTGCGGAGTCCGGCGAGCTCGGCCTCGGCCGTCTCGTCTCCGATCGGGTGTCCCTCCAGGACGCGCCGCTGGCGATGGATCGGTTCGTGTCGCGTGCCGGGATGAAGGTCATCGTCGAGCCGGGAGCACCGCTGTCGACCGGCGGAGGGTGAGGTTGGGCCCGAACGGCATCGGTTCCATCCCGCCTCCACTCCCGCCGAGGCGGGGCGTGTAGGCTAAACGCATGGATCTCAGCCTCGCCGGTCGCCGCTTCCTGGTGGGCGGGGCAAGCCACGGATTGGGCGCGGCGGCGGCCCGCGCGCTCGCCGGAGAAGGCGCGCGCATCGCAGGAACCGGGCGGGACCGCCGGACGCTGACGGAGGCACTGGAGCCGCTGGGCGGCATCCCCGTCGTGGCCGACCTCTCGACCCCCGACGGCCCATCGATCGCCGTGCGCCGGGCCGTGGACGAGCTGGGCGGCCTCGACGGGCTCCTCGTCAACACTGGCGGGCCGCCCCAGGGGTCGTTCGCGGCGCTCGACGAGGCCGCCTGGGAACGGGCGATCGCGGGCACCCTGCTCAGCTCCATCCGGCTGATCCGCGAGGCGTTGCCACACCTGCGCGACGGCCGGGATCCGGCGATCGCCGTCATCCTCTCGTCGTCCGTGCGCGAACCCATCCCCGGCCTGGTGACCTCCAACGTCCTGCGACCAGGCCTGGTCGGCCTGATCAAGAGCCTGGTCGGGGAGATCGCCCCGATCCGGATCAACGGGGTGGCACCGGGGCGGTTCGACACGGAACGGGTCCGCTCGATCGACGAGACCCGGGCGGCCGAGACCGGCCAGAGCGTCGAGGCCGTCCAGGACCAGACGCGTGCCCGGATCCCGCTCGGCCGGTACGGGGACCCCGACGAAATGGGGCGCGTGATCGCCTTCCTCCTGTCGCCGGCGGCGTCGTACCTGGACGGGGTCATCCTTGGGGTCGACGGTGGCATGATCCGCAGCCTGCCGTGACCGGATCGCTCCGGCTTGACGGCGTGTTCGGCGTGCTGCCGACAGCCTTCCACGACGATGGAGCGCTCGACCTGGATGGCACCGGCGCGCTCGCCCGAGCCAATCGCGCGGCGGGCGTCGCGGGCGTCACCGTGCTCGGCGTGATGGGCGAGGCGGCCGAGCTGAGCGAGGACGAGCGTCGCCGGGTCGTGGCCACCGTCGTTGCGAGCGTCTCGCCGCTTCCGGTCGTCGTCGGGGTGAGCGGCGACTCGCGCGAGATCGTGTCGGACCGCGCCCGTGATGCGGCCGGATGGGGCGTCCGCGCGGTCATGGTCAGCCCGGCCCGCACGTTGGGCCTCCACGACGCGGTCGACGCGGCGGCGGTCGGTGGCCTCCCGATCGTCATCCAGGACTACCCTGCCGGCTCCGGCGTCCCGCTGGACCCCGAGACGATCGCCGTCGTCGTCGACGGCTGCCGGCTGGTCGCCGGCGTCAAGGCGGAAGCTCCGCCGACGAGTGGCCTGATCGCCACCCTTCGCACGAGCCATCCCGAGCTCGGGCTGCTAGGCGGCCTTGGCGGCCTGTTCCTCGTCGACGAGCTTCGGGCCGGCGCCACCGGGGTGATGACCGGCTTTGCATTGCCGGACCGGCTGGTCTCCATCGTCGCGATGTTCGCGACGGATCCCGCGGGCGCCGAGCGCGCCTGGACGAGCCTGCTGCCGCTGATTCGCTTCGAGGCCTTTCAGCCGTTGGCCCTGGCCGCCCGCAAGGAGGTCTGGCGGTTGCGCGGCGTGATCGGCTCGGCTCGGTGCCGCCGGCCCGGCGCCCGGCTCGACGATCGGGCGCGCAACGACGTCCGCCTCGCCCTGGAACGCGTGCTCGCCTGACGGCCCGTCAGCCCGAGATCTCGGCCTGCTCGGTGAACAGCGACGTGACAAGCAGCGCGCCGACGAGCCACAGCCCGACGACCAGCAGCGCGAGATTGGGATCCAGCTGGGCGAGTTGGCCGCCGCCGGTGGTTCCGCCGAGCTCACCGCCGCTGGTGGCGACGACCGCACCGGCCGCGTGGAACGGCATGTACTTGACGACGTCGGGCAGGAAGATCGTGGCGAACTGCTCGCCGAAGTACACGGCGATCCCGACCCCGACGCCCGCCAGCTGGCTGCGCGCGATCGTGGCGATCGTGAACCCGAGCACCGCTTGTTCGATCATGGCGAACCAGCCGCGCCCGAGCAACTCGGGGAGCTGTCCGAGCGTCGCCGAGTCGCCGAGGCCCGACGTCGGGACGCCGGCCAGGCCGGCCCCGATGATCGCCACGACCACGCCGACGAGGAAGGCACCGAGCAGTCCGACGCCGACCATCAGGCCGACGCCGGCCAATGTCCAGAACTGGTAGCGGGTGCGGCTTTCGCCGCGGGCGATCGCGGCCTTGAGCGTGCCCCAGGTCCATTCCGAGCCGGCGATGGCCGCGCCGTAGATCACCGCGAACAGGCCGCCGAGCCCCAGGATGAACGAGATGATGAAGGTGTAGGCACCGGGAAAGGTCACCAGCAACAGCGAAGCTTCGCGGGCCGTGGCGCTCGGCTGCTGCTTGGCGGTGGCGCCGACGGCCAGGAAGATGAGCGCCATCAGGCCGACCAGCAGGCCGAAGGTGATGAACGTCGCCGGGCGGCGGATCAGCTTGCGCAGGGTCGCGAGCAGGAGCCTCACGTCGCGTCGCCTCCCCCGTGCCAGCCGGTTGGGCCGGCCGGCTCGCTCGGCGGCCCGGGCCGCTTGCCGGCCAGACCGAAGAACGTGCCTTCGCCACCGGCCGACGGCGCCGTTGCCGTGAGGGCCAGGAAGAGCGACTCGAGGTTGCTCCCGGTCTCGAGACCGGATGCGTAGATTCCGGCCAGGGCGAGGGCACGGTTCACGTCGGCGGCCCGGCCGGGCTCGAATCGGATCGACAGCCAGTTCTCCTCGCCCGGAACGGGAGCCACGCCCCCGTCTCCGGCGATCGTGCCGAGGACCCGGGTCGCCGACTCCAGCTCGGCGGGGGCGACCCGCACGCGGACGACGCCCTCGCCCTCGAGGAGTGCATCGATCGGTCCCTCGCGGACCAGCCGGCCGGCGGCGATGATCCCGACGACATCCGCCAGTTGCTGGACCTCGCCCAGGACATGGCTCGAGATGAAGACCGTCTTGCCGGTCGCGGCGAGGTGGCGGAGCGTCTCGCGCATCGCCACGATGCCCGCCGGATCCAGCCCGTTGGCGGGTTCGTCGAGGAGCAGCAGCCGGGGGTCGCTGAGCAGCGCGGCGGCGATGCCGAGGCGCTGCTTCATCCCAAGGGAGTACCCCTGGACCTTGTCCCTCGCACGATCGAGCAGGCCGACGAGCTCGAGCAGCTCCTCGACGCGCCGGTTTGACGTATGAGCTCCGGTGGCGGCCAGCGAGCGCAGGTTCTCGCGGCCGGACAGGTACGGGTAGAACGATGGCGTTTCGATCAGCGCGCCGACCTCGAACAACCGGTGCCGGTCGCGCCGGCCGAACGGCCGTCCGAGCAGCTCGATCGTCCCCGCGTCCGGGCGGATCAGGCCGGTCAGCAGCCGCATCGTCGTCGTCTTGCCGGCCCCGTTCGGGCCGAGGAAGCCGTACACGACACCCGACGGGACGGACAGGTCCAATCCGGCAAGGGCGACGCGCGAGCCGTAGCGCTTCTCGAGCCCGCGTGTCGCGAGGGCGAGCCCGTCGGTCGAGGTCATGCAGGTCGCCGACTGATCATGCACGGATACTACGGCTTCGCGGCGACCGGCGATCCCCCGCCTCAGCCTTCAGGCCGTCCGGGGAGCGCTCCCTCACCCGTTTCGAGCCTGGCTCGCAGCAGGTCGTGGCCGGCGCCATCGTGGAGCCGCATGGACCAGCCACCGAGCTCCGGCCAGACCTCCGCGGCAACCTCCGCGCCGGCAGCGGCCGGCGCGGCATACTCGAGCCGGGCCAGCCGCGGAATCGCGCGAGTCGCCGGGCGATCGCCGATGGCGATGACGGCCTCGTCCAGCCAGTCCGCGTAGACCGCGTTGTTGACATGGTCCATCGGGTCCAGCTCCTGCGGACGAACGGCAAACGTGTGATGACCGGCCTCCCCGGGTGCCGGCCCGAGGGTCACCCGGGCAAGGCCGGACGAGACCGTGGGCGCGCCGAAGACGGCGTCGAACTCACTCGGGATGCGCGTCGGCGCTCCGTTCCGGTCGAGCAAAACCCAGTCGATCCGGGTCCACGCCACGAGCCTGCCGGCCGGATCGCGGAAGTCCGTCTGCCGGCGGGCCCAAACCCGGCGCCAGCCGACGACCCGGGTCGTCCCTTCGATCTCCGATCCGACCTCGATCGGGGCGAGCACCGCGACCTCGGCGGCACGGACGAGCCAGCTGAGACCACGGTCGGCGTACCAGGCGCGGCCGAATCCGCGCGACGCCGAGTGATGCCAGGCGACGTCCTGCGCGTAGCGAAGCAGGACGGATGTCCGCAGCCGACCATCGGGCGCCGCCTCGTCGAACCGCACGCGGTACTGGGCGCTGCAGGTGTCCGGCGCGCGTTCACTCACCGCGGCCCACTCACAGCGGCCCACCCAGCGCGAGCTCGTCGAGGGTCTCGAGCGCGAACAGGCCGGTCCGGTCGTGGGGGGCCGTCTGCCGGTCGAGCCGGACCTGGCACGAGCGGGCGGCGTCGAACACCACCAGGGCAACAGCCAGTCGTTCCTCCTCGTCGGCTGCGTGCGATCGCGCGTCGTCGAGCTGGTGCAGGACGTCGGCGTTGATCCCCCGCGCGCCCCACTTGCAGTCGTACGCCTCGCCCGCTCCCGCCCGCTCCACCGTCACGTCGTACGGGTGGATCTCGGCCGGGACGCCGTCGAACAGGATCCGTCGCTCGCGGCGGACGGTGGCCTCGCCGCCCACGCGTCGCGACAGCAGCCGGGCCGTGATCGATTCCACGAGGGCGCCCCGGACCTGGCTCCTGACCTGCTCGCCACGATCCGCCACGGCCAGCGACGCGTCGAGGATCGCGTCGGATCGCTCGCGTTCGACGGCGTCACCGGCGGCCGCCGCGCCGAAGAGCGTCGGAAAGGTCGCCCGCCAGGCGTCGGGATCGGTCGTCTCACCGTTCATCACCGCGCGGGCGAGGACGCGCTGTTCGAGGGTCGCGTCGGCCAGCAGATCGGCGGCGCGCGCCACGAGCGGGTCGGCCTGGATGCCCGCGTACACGACGGCGCGCGCGTCCCGGGCCGCGTCCTGGAACCTCATGGCCGCTCCCCCAGCGCGATCAGCACGACCTGCGGGTAGGTCGACAGCCAGTCGATGGCGCGATGGGCGTCGACGATCCGCCCGATTTCCTCGATCGCGCGATCGACCGCCGCCGAGATCTCCTGGGCAAGGGGCTCGTCGCCACGGTCGGCAGCGACGGCTTCGAGACGCGCTCGCCAGGCGTCGCCCAGGTCGTTGACGTACGACCACTCGTCGTCGATGGTCTCGCCAAGCTCGGCCAACCCTCCGTAGGCCTCGAGGGCGCGATCGATGGCGGCGCTGATCGTCTCGCTGGGCACCGCGATAGCCTACGCGTCCGCGCAGGCGATGGTCGTCAGGCCGCGGTCACGCTGCGCTGCGGTGTGCTGTGGGCGACGTCGGGCTGTTCGACGTGCGTGTCGCCGGTGCGGCCGAGCAGGTCCTGCAGGGCGCGACGAGCGCGATCGTCCCACGACCTGGAGTAGATCCGCGTCGCCTCGGACCGGAGGCGGTAGGCGGCTGCGCGGCGGCCTTCGGCCTCGATCTGGGCGACCCGATCCAGCAGCGCGCGATAGAGCGCTGGAAGCTCTTCGGCTGGGGACGTAGGCTCCATCGTCGATACCTTCCGCCTGCCGGCCGCCGGATGGAATACCCCAGGGGTCCCAGTGCCGGCACGACGTTTGGCCGGCGATCAGTCGCCCCGGTGATCGCCGCTCCGGACGCCGAACGTCCCGAACGACCCTGTCGCCGACATCCAGGCCTCGCTGACTCCCTCCACGATGGCGGCCGCCGGACCCTCGTGCAAGAGCTCGAGGAGGTCTTCGAGATCCGCCCTGGGGCCCTCCGCCACGCACCGGACGGAGCCGTCGGCCTCGTTGGCGACCCAGCCCGTAACGCCGAGCGCGGTCGCTTCGCGCCACACGAAGTAGCGGAACCCGACGCCGTGGACGCGTCCGGTCACCCGGCAGTCGAGGCGCTGGCTGTCGGCGGCAGGCGCCATCGCCGCTTGCCTCAGGCCGCAACCGCGCGGCGCGGCCACGCGAGTGCAAGGGCGTCGAGCACCAGCTCTGGCGAAACGTTCGAAGCGAGGAGTTCGGCAGATCGTCCCGCGCGCTCGAGGAACCGCGCTGCCGACCCGGGCTGGAGCGTCGACGCCACGGCGGCCAGCTCCTCGAGCATGACCGTGTCGCGCACGGATCGACCGCCGCCGGAACCGGCCAGGCTCAGGTCGCGGGCCACGTCCATCCAGAGCCCGACGAGGATCTCGGCGGCACGACGCCGCTCAGCCGCGGGAACGGTGCGGCCCCTGCCGTCCGGGGCTTCGTCGAGCGTTTCCTCGGGTTCGTCCTGCCCGGCGGGCGGCGGCGCGCTCGGTACACCTCGGCGGCCGGATCTGGGCACCGCCGGCGTCTCGCCAGCCGCCATCGCAGCTGACAGCGCCAGCGCACGGGGGATGGCCGCACGAACGGCTGCCAGCCGGGCCGATGCCCGGGCGTCGGTGAGGTCCAGCAGGACGCGGCTGAGCTCGGCTCGGATGAGCACGGCGTCGGGGGCCCTGGCGTAGGCGAGCGCGATCCCGGGTCGGCCGCCGGCCAGGCGACCGAGACGCGCGGCCATCGGGGGATCCGCGAGGTCGTGGTCGGCCACGATCGCCTCGATGTCGCGAGCGCCCACGAGACCGAGGCGGACACGCGCACAACGCGAGCGGACGGTTGGCAGCAGCCGGTCCTCCTGGGCTGCGCAGAGCACGATCACGACACCGGCCGGCGGCTCCTCGAGCGTCTTGAGGAGCGCGGACTGGGCGTCTTCGTTCATCCGATCGGCACCCTCGATGATCGCCACTCTCGCCCCGCCCTCGACCGGCAGGAGCGCGAGCTCGCCGATCAGCTCGCGAACCCCCCGATACCTGGCTCCCGGCCCGCCGATGACGACCTGGCGCCCAGGACCGGACGGCCCGAGCCGGTGGAGGTCGGCGTGACCTCCCTTGTCGACCAACCGGCACGCCCGGCACGTCCGGCATGGCCGGCCGTCGGGCTCTGCCGTGCACAGCAGCCCGGCCGCCAGGTCGAGGGCGAGGGTCGTCTTGCCGACCCCTTCGGGTCCAACGAGCAGGACGGCCTGCGGCGCAGGACCACGGACCATCGCCTCGACTGCCGCGAGGGCACCGGCCTGACCGCGCGTCCTGGCGCCGTCCATCCGCCGGTCAGCCCTTGTCGGTGGTCGCCGTCGTGCGCGTCACGCGACGCTTCGGGGCCGGCGGCGCATCCGCCGCGGCGCCGTCACCGGATGGCGCCGCTTCCGAGGCGACCGTGGCTGCCCTGGAGGCTCGCTTCCCGGCAGACGCCCCGGCGGCTGTCGTGGCCCGGGGCGCGGCCGGTTTGCGGGTCGCTCGCGGCTTCGCCGGCCCGGCCGGCTTCCCCGGTCCGGCGTCGGATGCGGGCTCGACGCCGGCCGCGGCGATGTCGCCGGGCTCGGCCGCTGCAGCCGTCACGGTCTTCGCCGGACGGCCGGGTCGCCGCCTGGGCGCCGCCTGGGTAGCCACGACCGATACGACGTCGCCGTCCGCAGATGCCGACGCGTCGGGGACGTCCACCGCGGTCGCGCTGGTCGCGGTCCGTGCCGACCGGGTAACCGGCTTCCGGGTGGCGCGCGGCCTGGCGGCAGACACAGCCTGGCCGCCGTCCTCGGGCGTGGCACGCCCTGTCTCGGGGGCCCGCGCCGGCGAGGCCGACGGGCGCGGACCGGGCTTCTGCGCGACTTGCGCCCGGAGCATCGCCTCGAGCTCGGGCGGCACGTCGCTCCACGGCTCGTTCGAGGTCCGCGGAGGCGGCGGCGTCCGATCCCCTCGGCTGTAGTTGCGGTCGTCGCGACGCGGCTCGGGTGCGCGGGTCCGGGCACTGACGTCCGGATAGCGGTTGATCCCGCCACCACCGCCCCGGCCATAACGCTCACGCTCCATGGCCGACTGGTAGGCCGACCGGCCACCGCGTGGCCCGCTACGGCCGCCGCCGCGGTTCCCGCCACGCCGCTGTTCGGCGATCAGGTACTCGGGGATCTCCGGCTCGTCGAAATCGTCGTCGTCCGGCAGCGGGGCCAGCGAGGCGGCTGTCGGCGCGACCGGCGTGCCGAGCTGCGAATCCCAGACGGATCCGAACGGTGTGCTCCGTGGCGTGCGACGCGGCGCCGGCAGGTCCTCGTCGTCGGCGTGGACCGGGCGCGGCGCCGGCTGCGGCCCGCGACTGCGTGGAGCGGGCTGCGCTGGCGCGGCCTCGGGCCGCTCCTCCGGTTCCTCCGTTCCCTCCCGGCCATCCTCGCGGCCCCGGCCGCGACCGCGCCCGCGACCACCACGGCGCCGCCGTCGACGCGGCTCGCCGCCCTCGTCGTCGCGCATCGCACCGGCCTCGTCGGGTTCGGCGGGTTCGCCGGCCACCGCGGTGCCGTCGCCGGCCGGACCTTCCAGGTCGTCCAGCCTGAAGACCTCGGCGGCGGCCAGGTCGGCCTCGGTCAGGCTGCCCGGCACGCGGGCCAGCCGCTCGCCCGGCAGGGCCACAACCGATCCGCCGGCCTCGGCCCTGGCCGTTGCCGGCGCCGCCACGGGCGTCCCGCGGTCTCGCCGGCCGCGCGCGCCGGCGGCGGCCGGTTCCTCGTCGCGGTATCGCCCACGCCCGCGCGACCGACCGCCGCGGCCGGACCCGGTGCCCTCGGTCAGCTTGTCGGGCACTTCGGTCATCGACAGATCGGCGTCGTCCTCGGCGACTCGGCGCCCGGAGCGCGACCCCTTCTCGACCCGCGCGAGCTGGATGATGTCGGTGAACTGGTCGGCAACCTCGATGAGGTCGGAGCTGGTGTTGCCGCGGAAGCTGATGACCTCGCAGCGAACGCCCATCTCCTGGACGGCCCGGATGGCCGGCGCGAAGTCGCCGTCGCCGGAGACCACGATCGCGATGTCCAGGTTCCGGGCGGTCTTCATCATGTCGACCACGAGCTCGATGTCCAGGTTCGCCTTGACCTTGCCGTCGCCGTACTTGCGGATGTCCTTGCTGACGACCTTGTAGTTGCTGCGGCGCAGGAAGTCGTGGAAGTTGCGCTGGTTCTCGTTGTCCGGGTCGAGCCCGGTGTAGGCATACGCGCGCACGAGGTCGCGACCGGCCGTGGCCGACTTGAGGAGCGTGACGTAATCGATGTCCACGCCGGCGGCCTTCGCCGCGTAAAAGATGTTCGCCACGTCCACGAAGACGGCGACGTTCTTGCCCATCTCGACTCCTTGAGTGATCTAGCGGTTCGCCCGGCCGGCGCGCTCGCGCAGCTCGGCCCGGGCATTCATTGGGTTCGACTCGCGGCACCCGCCGCGGTCACGGTTCGTATCAGACGTGCCCCCCCAGGGCGAAAGCCCATCCGCTCCCAGCGGACCTGCGCATCCGGCTCGTCCGGCCGGGCGGCCTCCACGACGGTGCAGCCCTTGTTGCGCGCCGACCGCAGCAGCTCGTCCAGGAGCGCCTCGGTCAGCCGATCGACATCGTGCGCCGGATCGACGACCAGGAGGTCGATCGTCCCGACGTATCCGCCGGCGCGGACGGACGGCCGTAGCGCGAGGATCGCGCCGCCGACAACCACTCGCCGCGCTTCGGCCACGACGATGTCCGCCTGCGGAAGGTATACCAGCTGGCGCAGGAGATCGGCAGATCCGAGCGGGCTCTCGTCGCGGTCGACGCGCAGCGATGCATCGCACAACGCGACGATCTGCTCGATATCCGTGACACGGGCCGCTCGGACCAGGTATTCCACGCCGACGGGTCCAACCTCGCAGGGCTCGGCGACCTGCGCCCTCGACCGGGGCTCGACCGAGCTGGACGACCGGGGCCGCGATCCGCTCGTCGGGCGGCGAGCGAAGGACGCTCGCGACGCGCTGAGGACGCGGCACACCGGTATTGCATTCAGGTCGCCGATGCATATGATACGGCATCGCTTCGGCGGCCACCTGCGCGCTGCCCGGAGGCGAGACCTCGAGCTGGCACTCGTCCCTGCTTCACCGTACGCGTCAGATCGCCGAGAGGGGCGTCTGGATCGTCCGGGCAGAGGGCACAGAGCGTTCGCCGCGGTCCCCGCCCCGGTTCTGGGCCGGGTCGGCGACGACCGTAGGTTTGGAGGAGACCTGGATGAAACTACACAGGTTGGGAGCACTCGCCGCCGTCAGCGCGCTGGCATTCGCGGCGTGCAGCTCGTCAGGCGCGACGACCGCACCGAGCTCCGGTGGGGGCGGCGGCGGATACGAGCAAGGGCACGGTCAAGATCGCGGTCGATCTCCCGTTCCAGGGCAGTGAGAAGGCGACGTCGGACCCGATCCTCAATGGGATCCGGCTGGCGGTCAAGGACGCCGGCGGTGCCGTGGGCGGCTACGCCGTGACGGTGCCGGACTCGGCAGTCTATGACGACTCGATCAACGGCGCGCACGATCCGCAGACGGGCGCCAACAACATGACCAAGATCGTGGCCGACCCCGACGTCATCGCCGACATCGGCCCGGTCAACTCGAACGTCGGCAAGGCCCAGATCCCGGTGTCGAACGCGGCCGGCCTCCTGCAGTGCTCGCCCTCGAACACCAGCCCGGGCCTGACCACGGGCGATGCGGCGGCCCAGCTGCGCACCAAGCCGAACAACTACATCCGCGTGGTCACGACGGACGACGTCCAGGGCCCGGCCGCGTCGCAGTACATCCACGACGTCCTGAAGAAGAACTCCGTCTACATCATCGACGACACCGAGACCTTCGGGAAGGGCGTCGCCGACGCCTTCGAGGCGGACTTCAAGAGCCGCGGCGGCACCGTCGTCAAGCATGACGGCGCGCCGAAGACCACCCAGGACTACGTCTCGATCATGACCGCCGCCAAGGCGCTCAACCCCGAGGCGATCTACTTCGGCGGCGTGACCGCGACCGGCGGCGCCCGGATCCTGCTGGCCGCCTCACAGGTCGGCCTCGGCGACGTCCCGTATGTCGGCCCCGACGGCATCAACGACGGCACCGGCGAGACCAAGGACTCGTTCCTGAACCTGGCCGGCGCCGCCGCCAAGAACGCGTACAGCACGCTGGCCGGCCCGGGCACCTTCGAGAAGAAGGACACCTTCGACGCCGCCTACAAGGCGGAGTACGGCACCGACGCGACCGGCTACGCCGGTCAGGGCTATGCCTGCGCGCAGGTGGTCCTCGACGCGCTCAAGCGAGCCGCCGCGACCAACCCGGCCAAGGACGCCCTCAAGGAAGCCGTCCGGGTGGCCGGGACCGACACCACCGTGAAGTACGACACGATCGTCGGCTCGATCTCGTTCGACGCGAACGGCGACACCAGCCAGAAGATCGTCTCGATCTATTCCGTCGACACCGCCGCAGCAAACGGCAAGGGCGACTGGAAGTTCGCCACCCAGGTCGACTACGCCAAGTAACCGACCATGATCCGAGAGGCCGGAGATCCGACGGGTCTCCGGCCTCTCCGTACCCCCTCCAGAGGAGCCCTCGCATCGTGAGGTTCCCAGCGTGACGGCTCTCGCGTCCCCGGTCGCCGCACCCAACGCCCTCGCGCGCGCCGCTCGCGTCACCCTGTACGTCGTCATCGCGGTGGCGGCCTACTCGATCGTGCTGTGGCGTGCGCTCGTCTTCAACTCCGAGCTGGCGGCGGGCAACGGCGTCCTCGGGGCGCTGGGATCGGCACTCACCCGGACCGACGACGCGGCCCTGACGTTCCTGGGACAGTCACTCCAGCAGACCGTCAATGCGCTGTCGATCGGTGCGATCTATGCGCTCGTCGCGCTCGGCTACACGATGGTCTACGGGATCATCGAGCTGATCAACTTCGCCCACGGCGACATCTTCATGCTCGGCGCCTTCCTGTCCGTCGTCTTCCTCGGCGGGATCACCGGCCAGACCGGCAGCGTCACCAGCATCATCCCGCTGATCCTGCTGCTGGTCGGCGCGATGCTGTTCACGATGCCGATCATCGGCCTGCTCAACGTCGGCATCGAGCGAGCCGTCTACCGGCCATTGCGCCACGCGCCGCGCCTCGCGCCACTGATCACGGCGATCGGCGTGTCGTTCATCCTGCAGAACGTGGCGCTCACCCTGGCCGGGCTCGGGCGACCGCTCGGCACCGCAGATCTTCCCGCTGGAATGGCAGATCCCGTTCGGCGGCGCAAGCGTGTCGGTCCTGTCGATCTTCATCTTCATCCTGTCGGTCGGGCCTGATGCTCGGCGCTGCAGCTGTTCGTCAACCGGTCGCGGCTGGGACGCGCGATGCGAGCGACGGCCCAGGACCAGGAGGCGTCCTCGCTGATGGGCGTCGACCTCAACCAGACGATCGCGCTGACCTTCCTGCTCGGCGGGATGCTGGCGGCCGCGGCCGGCGTCGTGTGGGGCCTGCGGTTCGGCTTCGTTCGCTTCGACCTCGGCTTCAACTCCGGCCTGAAGGCGTTCACTGCGGCGGTCCTCGGCGGCATCGGCAACATCACCGGCGCGACGCTCGGCGGGTTCATCATCGGCTTCATCGAGAACTTCGCCGCCGCCGCTCGGGTTCTCGCGCTGGTCGGAGTTCCTGGTGTTCATGATCCTGACGCTCGTCCTGATCTTCCGGCCGACCGGCATCCTCGGCCAGCACTCGGGAGACCGGGCATGACCGCGGGCGACCAGTCGACCCGGCCACGTCGCCGCGCCGTCGCCGCGGGCACGGCTCCGCGAGTTCGCCGAGCAGCATCGCTCGACGGCGATCGTCGTCGGCATGGTGATCATCACCGCCCTCATGGTCGTCCTGCCCGAGTTCCCGCCACTCTCGGCGGTCCAGCCGGTGCAGCCGTGGTTCGACGGATTCGCCAACGCCGGCGTCTTCGTCCTGCTGGCGATGGGGCTCAACGTGGTCGTCGGCCTGGCCGGCCTGCTCGACCTCGGCTACGCCGCGTTCTTCGCGATCGGGGCGTACGCGTACGCGTACTCGAACTCGCCCTTCTCGCACATGGACCTGCCGTTCCTGCCGATGCTCGTCGTCGGCGCGGCCGTCGCGGCCGTCTTCGGGATCGCGCTCGGCGCCCCGACGCTCCGGCTGCGCGGCGACTACCTGGCGATCATGACCCTCGGCTTCGGCGAGATCGTGCCGATCGTCTTCCTCAACCTCGATCCCTGGACGGAGGGGACGAACGGGATCGGCGGCATCTACCGACCGGAGGCGCTGCCGCTCCTCGGTGAGTTCTCGCCGCTCAGCCCGTTCGCCTACTTCATCCTGATGGCCGGCATCGTCACGATCGCCATGATCCTGCTCTACCGGCTCCAGGATTCGCGCATCGGACGAGCCTGGAACGCGATCCGCGAGGACGAACTGGCAGCCGCGGCCAACGGCATCAACACGGTCACCACGAAGCTCCTCGCGTTCGCCCTGGGCGCCACGACGGCCGGCCTGGCCGGCGTGTTCAACGCCTCCAAGCTGACCATCGTGTCACCGGACCAGTTCCTGTTCACGGTGTCGTTCACGGTGCTGGCGATGGTCATCCTCGGTGGCATGGGCAACATCTGGGGCGTCGCGGCGGGCGCGTTCATCGTGTTCATGATCCAGACCGTCCTGCTCAAGCAGCTGAACACGATCACCGAAGGGTTCGGCATCCCGATCCTGTCCGACATCAACTTCCTCGACTACCAGTTCCTGCTGTACGGGGTCGCCCTGGTGCTGATGATGCTGTTCCGCCCGGAAGGCCTCTTTCCGAGCCAGCGCCGTCGCCGGGAGCTCCACATCGCCGAGGAATTCAGCGACGGGATCGGTGACGAGGCGGCGGTTCTCGGCGGCATGGGTGACGCGCCCGGGAGCGACGAGATGTTCGGGCCGGACCAGCCATGAGCGACGTCCTTCACGCCGCCAGGATCACCAAGCGGTTCGGCGGACTGCTCGCCGTCAACAACGTGGACTTTACGATCCCCGAGCAGGCGATCGTCAGCCTGATCGGTCCCAACGGCGCGGGCAAGACGACGTTCTTCAACATCATCGCCGGGATCTACGACCCGACCGGTGGACGGATCGACTTCCGGGGTGAGACCCGCATCGCGCGCGCGAGGCGCGCATGGCTGGAGCCGGTCCTGTGGCTGATCGTCCCAGGGATCATCGCCCTGATCACGTCGCTCCTGGCGTCGGCCGGCGCCCCGGAAGGCGAGTTGATCCTCGGGATCTTCATCACCGTCCTCGTGCTGCTGGCGATCCTCGTCACCGGCGTCGCCCGGCCGCCGTGGTACCAGCACCTCCTGGCCCGCATCGGCGTCTTCCGCAGCGCGCGGCCCAACGACATGGTCGTCGCCGGCCTCGGTCGGACCTTCCAGAACATCCGGCTGTTCCCGAACATGACCGCCATGGAAAACGTGCTGGTGGGGATGCACTCGCGGCTCAAGGCGACCTGGATCGACGCCCTGCTCTCGACGCCGCGCAATCGCGTCGAGGAGGCGAACGCCCGGGCCCGCGCCTCGGAGCTCCTCGAGCTGGTGGGACTCAAGGATGAGGACGACCAGCTGGCCAAGAACCTGCCGTATGGCGACCAGCGCCGGCTGGAGATCGCCCGTGCGCTCGCGTCGAATCCGGTCCTGCTGCTGCTCGACGAGCCGACCGCCGGCATGAACCCCAACGAGACGCTGCAGCTGACCCGACTCATCGGCCGGCTGCGCAAGGACCTGGGCCTGACGATCCTGCTGATCGAGCACGACATGCGCGTCGTCATGGGGATCAGCGACCGGGTCACCGTCCTGGACCACGGGGAGAAGATCGCCGAGGGGACGCCCGACGAGGTTCGCCGCAATCCGAAGGTCATCGAAGCCTACCTCGGGGCACCCGCCGTATGAGCGCCACCGTCCAGGCGGCCGGCACGACCGGCGCCACCGACGCGACGATGCTCGTCCTCGACGACGTCAACACCTTCTACGGCAACATCCACGCCCTGCAGGGGATCTCACTGACCGTCGGACGCGGCGAGATCGTTACGCTGATCGGCGCGAACGGCGCGGGCAAGACCACGACCCTCAAGACGATCAGCGGGTTGCTGCACCCGCGCCGCGGCACGGTCACCTTCGAAGGCAAGGACATCTCCCGCACGGCCGCCCATCACCTCGTCCGCGAGGGCATCGGGCACGCCCCGGAAGGGCGGCGGATCTTCTCGCGGATGACGGTGCTCGAGAACCTGCTCATGGGCGCCTTCACCCGCGACCAGTCCACCATCGGCCCGGACATCGAACGCGTCATGGACCTCTTCCCGAGGCTGCGCGAACGAACGCGGCAGCTCGGCGGCACGCTCTCCGGCGGGGAGCAGCAGATGCTGGCCATCGGTCGAGCGCTGATGTCCGCGCCTCGGGTGCTCCTGCTCGACGAGCCGTCACTCGGCCTGTCGCCGATCCTCGTGCAACAGGTGTTCGCCACCATCAAGCAGATCAACGGGCAGGGCACGACCGTCCTCCTGGTCGAACAGAACGCACTCCAGGCGCTCTCGATCGCGCACCGGGCGTACGTCCTCCAGACCGGCCGGGTGGTCCTGACCGGACCCGCCGACCAGGTCATGCAGAACGAGACCGTCCGCAAGGCGTACCTCGGCGAGGACTGACGCCGCGAGCCGATGGACGGGGATGGTCCCACGCACGGCAGCTTCGCCCCGGTCAGCCTGCCGAACCGGCGGCCCCCGGTCGGGCGTTGGGCGGTCGTCGCGACCCTGCTCCTGCTGGGGGTCGTCGCCAAGCCATGGCAATCGGCGGCCGACACATCGCTGACGGGCGGCCCGACAGCACCCCCGCGACCCGCTTCGGAACCGCCGCCTGCCGCCTCGCCATCTGCCGGCGCCGGCGCCGGCGACCAGGCGGCGCTCGAGGTCGCCGCGTTCTGCCTCAACACGCGGACGTGGCTGGTCGCCTCGGTCGAACGAACCGTCGGTCACGCCGGCGACCAGCGGATCCACGTCTGGCGAGTGCTCGAACCGGCCACCTCGGCCGATGGACCGGATGACCTCGCAATCCCCGACGTGTCCATCGTCTCGGAGGGGCTGACCGAGCTCGGCTGGTGCGCCCCCATCGTGGGCGACGAGGCTCCGAGCCCGCCCGTCGAGATGACCACCTGGCGCCGGGCGCCGGGCGGCGCCACGCGGGTCAATCTGGTTTCGAGCCGCCCTGCGACCGACCGAACGCCGTACGGTGCGATGTACCGGCCGCCCGGCAAGGGTCCGAGCTCGAAGGCGGCCGCCTGGCCGGACGGGACGTATGTCTTTCGTTATCACGAGGCGGACGGGCGCGACCGCTGGTTTGCCATCGACGTCGAGACGCGGCGGGTGGCGAGCCCGCTACTCCCCTAGGCTGTGGTCACCGAAGAGGTTGTCGACACCCGAGCCGAGCACCCCGCTCGACGCAGATCCGCACCGGCAGGACTGGTACGCGGCGCATCCCCGCCGATCGAGCCGTGTCGGCCCTGCGGCTGAGCGTGGACCTGGTATCCAGACCCGGTTTGCCGAGCCGATCTCGTCCGTACCAGTCCGTAGCCGAGGAGTTGCGTTGACCGTCTGAGGGTGGCGCGCCGGCGGCGGTCAGCGCCGCGCCGGCTCGGCGGCCATCTCCATCACCGCCCGGGACAGAACGACCAATCCCAGCCCGGCCACCCAGATCCCGGGGCCGTGAGCCACCACGTCGGCCGGTTCCGTGAACTGGAACGCTCCGACCAGCGCGAGGTTGATGACCTTCCAGGCAAACGCGATCCAGCCGGCCGCCAGGAGGAGCGCGAATGTCAGCCACCGATCGAGGCCGACCGGCCGATCGCCCGCCGCGTACGGCAACGCCACCAGGGCGAGGACGGCAATACCGACCAGGAACACGACGATCCCGCTGCCCGGCAGCCCGCTCTCCGAGGTCCGTGGAATGCCCGGCGTCCCACCGACCTGCCACCACTGCAGCACGCAGCCCAAGGCGACCAGGATTCCGGCCAGCGTGGCCAGCGTCCGCCCGCGGCCGAGCGGCCGGCGGTGCATGGTCATTCCTCGGGCGTCCCCGAGTAGACCTCCGGACGGAGCACCCCCACGTAGCGCAGGTTGCGGTACAGCTCCCCGTAGTCGAGCCCGTAGCCGACCACGAACTGGTCGGGGATCGTGTATCCGACGTAGTCGACCTTGATCTCGACCAGGCGGCGGGCCGGCTTGTCGAGCAAGGTGCAGATCCGGAGCGACGCCGGGGCCTTGCCGCGGAGGTAGCGGATCAGGTAGTTGAGGGTCAGTCCCGTGTCGATGATGTCCTCGACGATCAGGACGTCCTCGCCGACGATGCTCGCCGACAGGTCCTTGAGGATGCGAACCAGCCCCGATGACTCGGTCGTGGCGCCGCCGTACGAGCTGACCTCCATGAGGTCGATCCGGACGGGGATGTCGATCGAGCGCATGAGGTCGGCCATGAACGGCAGCGACCCCTTCAGCACCGAGACCAGGGTCAGCCGGCGGCCGGCGTAGTCGCTGCTGATCCGCGCACCCAGCTCTCGGACCTTGGCCGCGATCTGCTCCTCGGTCAGGAGGATCTCGGCCACGTCCGCGTGGAGACCGGTTGACGGGCTCATGGCACGGCCGCCTGCTCATGGCCGCCGGTCGCCGCCCGGATGCGGCGACGGTGCGACCTCGTCAGAGCCGGCGGCGCCTCGGTGATGTCCGGCCCGGACTGGATGACGCTGTCGGCCGCGGGCGGCGAGCCGCCGACAGCAGCCTCGTCGGCCCGCCCGGCGGCAGCGCCGGCGCCATGCGGTAAGGCGACCTGGCCGGGCGTGCCCGACATCCCGTCGATCAGGGCCAGTCGCCCGTACTTGAGCATCAAGGCCCGAAAATCACGGGCATAGAACAGCTTGATGTGGAGGTCCGGATAGAGCTCACGCAGTCGCCGGAGCTTCCGGTTCTTCTTGCGGACGAGCTTCTGCCGCAGCGTGGTCAGCTCGAGGTAGAGATCGAGATCGGGCAGGAAGAAGTCCGGTGCGAAGCTCTCGACGACGGCTCCCTCGAGGTTCCAGAGGATCGGAAACGTGTGCGGCTCGTATTCCCATCGGACGCCGTAGAAGTCGAGGATTCGGGACATCTCCGCCTCGCTGGCGTGGGCGAAGGGGGCACTCACCGGTCGGCGAACCTTCGACGGACGGCGCCCGAGGCGGCGTCCGGACGTCGGAGTGGACGGTCGCACGGATCCATCGAAGGCCAGTCTACCGGAGCGGCGCCATTCACGACCAGCGCCGATCGCGCATACCCCTAGGGAGTATGATGAAGCAGCGGCGCCGTCCGGCGCCCGAAACGAGGACACCACCGCCGATGAGCCCGACCGAGGGCCGCCGTCCGGCCACCCCGCCCGATCCCAGCCACTTTCGCCACAGCTACTCGAAGGACAAGGCGCAGCTCGTCCGACGGCTATCCCGGATGGAGGGCCAGGTTCGTGGCATCGCCCGGATGATCGAGCGCGAGGAGTACTGCGTCGACATCCTGCAACAGACGGCTGCTCTTCGGGCAGCCGTGGACGCCCTGTCGATCATCGTCCTCGAGGATCACGTCGGGGGCTGCGTCAGGACCGCCGCCGAGCACGGCAATGCCGACCAGTATGTCGACGAGGTGATCGACGTCGTCCGGCGGACCCTGGGGCGCCCGGTCCGCGGTGGTGGACGAGCCGGCTGACGGAGGCCGGTTATCCACCAATTCAGCGGCTGGCCGACCGTTGGTGGACAACCCCGTTGACGCGGGCCGTTGAGGACGACTACCGTCCGGCATCCGCACTGGGATCGAAGCCCGGGTAACGCGGTCCGCCAGGGGTCCGGGGAAACCCGGCCGTGAACCAAACGGACCGGGGAAGACCAGGCCACTGCGGTGCGAAACGATGCCGACGCCGGGAGCGGCGCCGCGCGGTCGGACGGCACGCGAACCACTGGAGGCGTGTCGTGGAGACACCGCGTAAGCCGCTCCCGACGCGCGTCGATCAGGCTCCCGATCTCCCGCCCGTGTACGAGGCCGCGCTCCGACGAGGGCTCGACGCGCTCGGGGTCCAGCTGGACGCGGACCAGCGGGCCGCGATCGACGGGCACGCCCGCCTGCTGCTGGCCTGGACGGACGCGATCAACCTGACCGGGATCCGCGAGCCGGGCGCGGTCGCGCTCGGGCATGTCGTCGACAGCCTGACCGCCCTACCGCTGCTGCGCGAACTGGCGATCGACCGGTTCGTGGACATCGGGTCCGGCGGCGGCTACCCGGGCCTGCCGCTGGCCATCGCGCTGCCGGCATCGCGGGCAGTGCTGGCCGAGCCGCTCGGCAAGAAGGCACGGTTCCTCGACACGGTGATCGCCGCGACCGGTCTCGAGAGGCTCGCCGAGGCGGCGACGGTCCGGGCGGAGGCGCTCGCCGCGGACCGGCGACATCGCGGGCGCTGGCCGGCTGTCACGGCGCGCGCCGTCGCCGGCCTTGCCGAGCTCGTCGAGCTCGCGTTCCCGCTCCTGGCCCCGGGCGGTGTCCTCGTCGCCTGGAAACGGGGCGACCTCGCGGCGGAGGTGTCGGCCGCCGAGCGGGCCATGGCCGCCCTGGGCGGCGGGCGGCTCGACCTCCACCCGGTCCGCGTGCCGGGCCTGGAGGGGCACGTGCTGGTGCTCGTGACGGCCGCGGGCCACGCACCGGCCGCCTACCCGCGCGATCCCGGCGCGCGCAAGCGACGGCCGTGGTGAGCACCCGGCTGCTAGATTGGCCGGGATGCGGATCGCGGTCATCTCGGACGTCCACAGCAACCTGCTGGCCCTCGACGCGGTCCTCGCCGACGCCGGTTCGGTCGACGCCCTGTGGCACCTCGGCGACGTCGTCGGCTACGGCCCCGAGCCGGACGCCGTGGTCGACCGCCTGGCCTCGCTCGGGGCGATCGGGGTTCGTGGCAATCACGACGCGGCGGCCACCGGCGGCACCGAGATCGAGTGGTTCAACCCCGACGCGCGATCAGCGATGGAGTGGACCCGCGGGGTGATCTCCGGACAAACCCGGACGTGGCTGGCGAACCTCCCTGAGCGTCGTGAGATCGCCGGGTTCACGCTCGTCCACGGCAGCGGCCGCGACCCGATCTGGGAGTACGTGACGTCGTCGACGGCGGCCCATGCCAGTCTCGCCGCGATGTCTACGACGAACGGGATCAACGGGCACACCCACGTCCCGGTGGCCTACCTCGTCCTCGACGACCGGGTCGGTCGGCTTGGTCCCGAGCGTGGGACGGCCGATGCGTCGGTGAGCCTCGGGCACGGGCGACTGCTGCTCAACCCGGGCAGCGTCGGCCAGCCCCGGGACGGCGATCCACGGGCGAGCTACCTGGTCCTGGACACCGACGCCGGCACCGCGACCTGGCACCGGGTCGCCTACGACATCGCCGCGGTCGGCTCGGCCATGCGAGCTGCCGGCCTGCCACGACGCCTCGCCGAACGCCTCCAGCATGGTCTCTGAGGGCGCCGCGTGATCGGCGGCCGCCGCTCGCTGCAGGGGCGAAAGCCGGGCGATCGGCGCGTGCGCGTGGAGCGGCCCCATGCTCCGTATTTCCGGTACACCGGGCACGGCCAACTGACAGCCAGGCAGGCGGCCAGCGCGCCGACGACACCCGCCGGGAAGGCTTGGGCATCGATCCGCGGGTTCTTCGTCGGTCGCCCCCTGATGAGCGAGGACGAGCTCGGCGAGCGACTCTCCAAGAAGAAGGCTCTCGCGATCTTCAGCTCGGACGCCATCAGCTCGTCGGCGTACGCGACCGAGGAGATCCTGCGCGTGCTGATCCTCGGAGGGGCCGCCGCGATGGCGTTCGGTCTCGAGATCAGCATCGCCATCGCCGTCCTGCTGATCGCGGTCGCCCTGAGCTACCGCCAGATCTGCGTCGCCTATCCGACCGGCGGCGGATCGTATTCGGTGTCGAAGCGCAACATCGGCCGGACCGTCTCGCTCGTGGCGGCGTCGGCCCTGCTGATCGACTACGTGATGACGGTCGCGGTCTCGACGACGTCGGCGGTCGAGCAGATCACATCGGCCTTCCCGAGCCTGTTCGACGAGCGGGTCCTGATCGGGATCGCCGCCCTCTCCCTGATCACGCTCGGCAACCTGCGGGGCCTGCGCGAGGCCGGCAACATCTTCGCGATCCCGACCTACCTGTTCATCGGGTCGGCCCTGCTGATGATCACGGTCGGGGTGTTCCGGATCTTCGTCCTCGGTGAAGGCAGCTCGTACGCCCCGCAGCTGAGCGCCCAGGTCTCCGGCACCATCCAGCCGTTGACCGCCATCCTCGTCCTGCGCGCCTTTGCCGCCGGCGCCGTGGCCCTGACCGGCACGGAGGCGATCGCCACCGGCGTCCCGGCATTCAAGCCGCCCGAGTCCAGGAACGCAGCGGCCACGCTCGGCGTCATGGCCGCCCTGCTCGGCGTCCTGTTCATTGGCATCACCCTCCTCGCGGTACGGTTCGGGATCTCGCCGATCGAACTGCCCAAGCAGACCGTCATCTCCCAGATCGCCCGGAACGTCTACGGCGACGGCGTCCTGTTCTACCTGTTCCAGTCGTTCACGGCGGTGCTGCTGTTCCTCGCCGCGAACACCAGCTTCAACGCGTTTCCCCGCCTGCTCGCGATCCTGGCCGCCGACGGACACATGCCCCGCCAGTTCGCGCTGCGTGGCGACCGGCTGGCCTTCTCGTACGGGATCCTCGTGCTGGCGGGCGTGGCCGGCGCGCTGATCTGGTACTTCAAGGGCGAGACCCACGCGCTGATCCCGCTGTACGCGGTCGGCGTGTTCATCGACTTCACCATCAGCCAGACCGGCATGATCCGGCACTGGCTGCGCGAGCGGTCGCCGCACTGGCGCCGGCGACTCTCGATCAACGCCTTCGGCGCCGCGTTGACCGCCACCGTCGCGGTGATCGTCACCTCGGTCAAGTTCTTCGACGGGGCGTGGCTGGTGATGGTCCTCATCCCGCTGCTCGTGGCGATGATGTCGTTCATCCACCGCCAGTACGCCATGCAGGAACAGGAACTCCGGGTCCGCGACGACGGACCGCTCCCCGGGCCGCATCGGGAGCAGCGGGTGATCATCCCGGTCAACGGGGTCAATCGCGCGGTGGTGCAGGCCGTCAACTTCGGACGGGCCCTGACCCGGGACATCCGGGCCGTCTACGTGACCGACGATCTCGAGGCCGCGGACGCGATGCGCGCCCGCTGGGAGCGGCAGCTGCCCGACGTGCCGCTGGTCATCGTGGAATCGCCGTACCGAGCGGTGATCTCACCGGTCGTGGCCTATCTCGACATCCTCGACATGGCGTGGCCGCCGGACAAGGAAGCCCCCTTGACGATCGTCGTCCTGCCCGAGTACGTCGCGCGCCACTGGTGGGACCGATTGCTGTATAACCAGACCGCCAAGCGGCTCAAGGCCGCGCTCGTCGGACGCGAACGCACGGTCATCGCGGACGTCCCCTATCGACGCGGTCACTGACCCACCTCGCCCAACCAGCCGAATCGGAGCGGAATTGATCGGAGGAAGGCGCCCCCTGCGGGGTGTCAAACCGGCGGATCGACGGGTGCGCGTCGAGCGCCCCCACTCGCTCTATTTCCGCTACCAGGGTCACGGGCAGCTGGTGGCCAAGCCCGCCGCCTACGTCGCGCTGACCCCCGGCGAGCGCTGGCTCAACCGGATCCGGGCGGTCGTCTTCGGTCGTCCGCTGTCGACGGAGGAGGAGATCGGCGAGCGACTCTCGAAGCGGAAGGCGCTGGCCATCTTCAGCTCGGACGCCATCTCGTCATCGGCCTACGCGACCGAGGAGATCCTGCGCGTCCTCGTCCTGGCCGGGGCCAGCGCCCTGCTGCTGTCGGTCCAGGTGGCGATCGCGATCGCGCTCCTGCTGACGGTCGTGTCGGTCTCGTACCGGCAGGTCTGCCGCGCCTACCCGAACGGGGGTGGCGCCTATGTCGTGGCAAAGACCAACCTGGCCCCGATCTTCGGCCTGATCGCGGCATCGGCGCTGCTCATCGACTACGTGATGACGGTGGCGGTCTCGACCGCCTCGGCGATCGCCCAGATCCAGTCGGTGCTGCCGGCCGTCTACGACGTCCGGATCGAGATCGCGTTCGTGTCGATCTCGCTGATCACGATCGCCAACCTGCGCGGGCTCCGCGAGTCCGGCAACATCTTCGCCGTCCCGACCTACCTGTTCATCGGCCTGGCCCTGGCGATCGTCGCGATCGGCGCGGTCCGGATCCTCGGCGGAACGGCGGCCACGCTCGCGCCCGAGCCGGACGCCGTCCCGCTCGGCACCAACGCCATCGGCGTGCTGCTCCTGCTCAAGGCCTTCGCCGGCGGTTCCGTCGCGCTGACCGGTGTCGAGGCGATCGCCAACGGCGTGCCCGCCTTCAAGCCGCCTGAAGCCAGGAACGCCGCCAACACGATGACCGCGATGGCCGTCCTGCTCGGGATCCTGTTCATCGGCCTGACGGTGTTCGCCGTCCAGTTCGGTCTGCGGCCGACGCTGGCGGGGGGCCCGTCGATCGTCGCCCTCGCGGCACGCACCGCATTCGGCGATGGCTCCGTCCTGTTCGTGACCTTCGCCGCGAGCACCGCGCTGATCCTGTTCCTCGCCGCGAACACGAGCTTCAATGCGTTCCCGCGGCTGGCGGCCATCCTCGCCGAGGACGGTTACATGCCGCGCCAGTTCTCCTTCCGCGGCGACCGGCTCGCCTATTCGTGGGGGATCGTCCTGCTGGCCGGGGTGGCCTTCCTCCTGCTGGCGGCGTTCGGCGGGGACACCCACGCGCTGATCCCGCTGTACTCGGTCGGCGTGTTCGTGTGCTTCACCCTGAGCCAGGTCGGGATGGTCCGCCACTGGTGGGACGAGCGGAGCTCGGGCTGGCGCTGGCGGATGGCGGTGAACGCGGGGGGCGCCGGGCTGACCGCGGTGGTCCTCCTCGTCGTCGTCTCCGAGAAGTTCGTCGATGGCGCCTACCTCGTCGTGATCCTCGTCCCGACGCTGGTGGCGATGATGCTGTTCATCAAGCACCAGTACACCCGGTCCAGCCGGGAGCTCGCGGTGGCACCCGATCTGGTCGTTCGCGCGCCGCATCGCGAGCAACGCGTGGTCGTCCCGATCCCGGGCCTGACCCGGGCCGTCGTCCAGGCGATCAACGTCGGTCGGAGCATCAGCGAGGACATCCGCGCGGTCTATATCTCGGACGACCCGGTGTCGGCGGCGCGCCTGCGCGCGGACTTCGAGCGGCAGATCCCCGGCGTGTCGCTGGTCGTCGTCGAATCCCCGTACCGCGCCCTCAGCGGACCGCTGCTCGCCTACCTCGAGCTGCTCGATGCCGCGTGGCCGCCCGACAAGCACGAGCCGATCACCTTCGTGGTGATCCCCGAGTACGTGGCCCGGAGCTGGTGGGAACGGATCCTCTACAACCAGGCGTCGAAGCGGCTGCGCCGGGTGCTGCTCGGCCGTCCGCACACGGTCCTCGTCAACGTGCCGTACCGACGCGAGGATCCGGCCCTGTTCGAGGCCGCACTGGGGGCCGAGCACACTCCGGAATGAAGCCTGCGACCGGCGGCCGTGCCGGTGGTATCGTGACCCGCCATGGCAGAAGCCCACACGCCGGCATTTCGTCGTGCCGTCATCGCCCTCAACGGCGGCTCGAGCGACGCCCGGATCGTTCGGCTCGTCGCCGAGCAGGCTCGCCTCACCAAGGCCGAGCTGATCGCCGTCCACATCCTCGAGATCGACTGGACGCTGCCGCTCGACGCCGACATCGCGGGGGACTCTGACGAGGTCCAGCGAGTCCTCGACAGCGCCGAGGCGATCGCCGAGGAATCGAAGGTCAGGCTGGAGCCCGTTCTGCTCCAGGCCCGGGACGTCGGCGCCGCGATCGTCGACGAGACCGTCGAGCGCGGCGGCGACCTGCTCGTCGTCGGCCTGCCCTACCGCAAGCGGTTTGGTGGCGAGTTCGCCATCGGCCGCACCATCCCGTACATCCTCCAGAACGCGCCCTGTGCGGTCTGGGTCGTCCGGGACCCGATCAACGAGGAGTCGACGTGAAGATCGTCATCGTCGGATGTGGCCGCGTGGGTGCGTCGGCCGCCGATCTGTACGATCGGGCCGGCCACGAGGTGATCATCCTCGACAGCGTCACCGCCGCGTTCGATCGGCTGCCGTCGAGCTTTGGCGGGCACGCGA
Source organism: uncultured Chloroflexia bacterium (assembly GCA_963806175.1). GTDB lineage: Bacteria > Chloroflexota > Limnocylindria > Limnocylindrales > CSP1-4 > SPCO01. The sequence goes on along the minus strand of CAWDXA010000010.1, from coordinate 148,018 downwards.
TCCGCGGTGACGGGACGGACGAGGACGTGCTCCTGAAGGCCGGTGCGGCCGGGGCCGACGTCTTCCTGGCCGTGACCGAGGGCGACAACCGCAACGTGATGGCCGCACAGCTGGCCAGCGAGGCCCTCGGGATCAGGCGCTCCATCGCCAAGATCAACGACCCGCTTCGAGCCGCCGCGTACGGCGAACTGGGCATCGCGACCCTGTGCCGGACCGGTCTGATGGTCGACGCCGTGAACGAATTCCTCGGGCTGCAACGCTCGGACCTGCCGGGCATGCTCGCGCCGTCCGGTCATCACGACGGGGTCCAGCACAGCGGGACGTTGCCGCTCGCGCGGCCGGCTCCGGCCGACGCCGTCCCGACCGGGCCGACGTCCGCCACCACCCAGGAGGTCTGAGACGTGTTCGTCCTCGTCGTCGGCGGGGGAAAGGTCGGTTACTACCTGGCCAAGGAACTCATCGACGCCGGCCACGAGGTCGCGCTGATGGAGAAGGATCCGCGGCGCGCCGGCCAGATCGCGGACGAGATCGGGTCCATCGTCATCGCCCATGACGGCTGCGAAGGGAAGTACCTCGGCGAAGCGGGCTGCAATCGGGCGGACGTCGTGGCGGCCGTCACCGGCGACGACGAGGACAACCTCGTCATCTGCCAGATGGCCAAGCATCACTTCGACGTTCCGCGCACGATCGCCCGCGTCAACAATCCAAAGAACGAGGCGCTCTTCCGCCATCTCGGCGTGGATGAGCTGATCAGTCCGACCCGGATGATCCTGGGCTCGATCGAGCAGGACATCCCGGTCCACGAACTGCTCCACCTGGCGGCCCTGGGCGAGGGCGAGCTCGAGCTGATCGAGGCGCATCTCCAGGCCGGGTCGCCGGCCATCGGCCATGCGCCGCGCGACCTGGCGATCCCGGAGGGGTGCTCCCTGTTCGCCGTCATCCGCAACGGCGTGGCCACGCCGCTCCGCCCCGACACGATCATGCTCGAGGGCGACAAGGTCATCGCGATCGGCAACAACGATTGCCAGGACCTGTTGCACGCCCAGCTCATCGGCGAGGCCGTCGCGATCGACGTCTGAGACGGGGCCGGCCCACCAGTCCACGAGCTTGCCAATGCCGGACCGGTCGGGGTCGGTCGGTCCCTCGTGTGCCACCGTCGACGTTTCCGTTTCTCAACCGAACATTGGTACCAAGAGTCTTGACAATGATGTTGTCAAGGTTCTAGCATCCCCTGTGTTGAGACAGGGCTCGCGGTGAGCCCGGAACATCCATCACCTGGAGGTGTGCGACATGACGATCGTGCGCCGCTCCTCGCCTCTGGGCGAGCTCGTCTCGCTTCGGCAGGCGATGGACCGGCTCGTTGAAGACAGCTTCGTGCGTCCACGAGGCTGGGTGACCGGCGCGTTCGAGGGCTACGGCGTGCCGCTCGACGTGACCAGCGGACCTGACGCAGTCACCGTCGAGGCGTCCCTGCCCGGCTACAAGCCCGAGGACGTCGAGGTCACCATCGAAAACGGCACCCTCAACATCCACGCCGAGTCCGCCTCGGAGACCCGGGCCGGCGAGGGCGAATCCCTCGTCACGGAGATCCGGCGCGGGTCGGTCGGTCGAACGATCACGCTGCCCACCGGGCTGGAGCCCGACAAGGCGAGCGCGACCTATGAGCACGGCATGCTGAAGCTCCGGATCCCGAAGGCCGAGGCCGTCAAGCCTCATCAGATCCGGATCACCCCGACGATCGACGGATCGTCGACCAATGGTTCGGATGGCTCGCACTCGCGGCACCCCGTCGGCGGCGAGGCTCCGGCCGACGCGGCCGTTCCGGCAGGCGCCTGACACGATGGCGTCCGGCCGGCTGGAGCGTGACCCGGAGCAGCCCGTCTACGTCATCAGCGTGGCGGCGATGCTCGTCAGCGCCCATCCGCGAACACTGCGGATCTACGAGGACGAGGGCCTGCTCTGCCCGGCCCGGACGCCGTCCAACATCCGGCTCTACAGCGAGAATGACATCCGGCGGATCACCTGGATCCGTCATCTGACCCGGGACCGAGGCGTGAACCTCGCCGGGATTCGCATCCTGTTCGAGCTCGAGGAGCGCCTCGGCGCCCGAATCCTCGAAGCGCTCTACGCCGAAGGGATCGCCGACGCAGAAGCCGCCAGCGCGGCCACGCCGGACCCGAAGGCAAACCCGCACACCTAGGAGATCTGATGGCCAAGCGACCGTCCACCCCGGTCGACGAGAAACAGACCGCAACGGAAACCGGCATCCGGGACATCCCGCTCGTCGCGCTCCGGGAAACGGTCATCTTCCCCGAGATGATCGTCCCGCTCCAGGTCGGCCGCGAGAAGAGCGTCAACGCGCTCAACGCCGCGGTCGCCGAGGGGTCGCCGATCGCACTCGTCACCCAGCGTCAAGCCGAGCAGGAAGAGATCGGCGATCCCTCCGAGCTCTACACGGTGGGCACCCTGGCCAAGATCGCCCAGGTCGTCCAGCTGCAGGACGGCACCGTCCGGGCCATCGTCCAGGGCCAGGGCCGCCTGCGGGTCCACGGCTTCGCGTCGACCGATCCGTACCTGCGTGCCCGGATCGAGGAGGTCCCCGACCAGAACCCCGGCGGCCTCGAGATCCAGGCGCTGATGCGGACGGTGCAGGCCCAGATCGAGCAGTACGTCGCGAGCGGCGCACCGGTCCCGCCGGAGGCGGCGGTCGCCGCCCGCAACATCAGCGAACCCGGGTTGCTCGCCGACATGGTCGCCTACAGCCCGGACATGACCACGGAACAGCGCCAGGAGATGCTCGAGACGATCGACGTCGTGGCGCGCCTCAAGCTCGTCTCCAACTTCCTCGCGCACCAGGTCGAGATCCTCGAGTTGAAGGGGCGGATCCAGTCCGAGGTCAAGTCCGAGATGGACAAGACCCAGCGCGAGTACATCCTGCGCGAGCAGCTCAAGGCCATCCAGCGCGAGCTGGGTGAGGACGACCCGCAGCAGGCCGAGATCAACGAGCTGCGTGACAAGGTCGAAGCCGCCGGCATGCCGGATGAGATCAAGACCCGGGCGATCAAGGAGATCGACCGGATGAGCCGGATCCCCTCGGCTTCGCCCGAGGTCGGCGTCATCCGGACGTACGTGGACTGGCTGATCGGCCTGCCCTGGAACGTCGCCACGGACGACCAGCTCGACATCAAGGAGGCCGGCCGGATCCTCGACGAGGACCACTACGGCCTTGACAAGATCAAGGAGCGGATCCTCGAATACCTGGCCGTCCGAACGCTGGCCGACGAGATCCGCAGCCCGATCCTCGCCTTCGTCGGACCACCCGGCGTCGGCAAGACGAGCCTCGGCAAGAGCATCGCCCGGGCGATGGGTCGCAAGTTCGTCCGGATGAGCCTCGGCGGCATCCACGACGAGGCCGAGATCCGCGGACACCGGCGCACGTACATCGGCGCGCTCCCCGGGCGGATCATCCAGAGCATCAAGACGGCCGGGACCAACAACCCGGTGTTCATGCTCGACGAAGTGGACAAGATCGGCATGGACTTCCGGGGCGACCCGAGTTCCGCGCTGCTCGAAGTCCTCGATCCCGAGCAGAACAACACCTTCCAGGACAACTACCTCGAGGTGCCGTTCGACCTCAGCAAGGTCCTGTTCATCGCCACGGCCAACCTGCTCGATCCGATCCCGCCGGCGCTCCGCGACCGGATGGAGATCGTCCAGCTGCCCGGCTACACCGAGCAGGAGAAGATCGGGATCGGCAAGCGCTTCCTGATCCCCAAGCAGATGCACAACCACGGGCTCAAGGACAAGCACATCGAGATCACCGACGAGGCGATGACCGAACTGGTTCGCTCGTACACGCACGAGGCCGGCGTCCGGAATCTCGAACGCGAGCTGGCCAACGTCATGCGCAAGGTCGCCCGCCAGGTGGCCGAGGGCCGCAAGCGCAAGACGATCGTCGATCCCAGGAAGCTGGCCGACTTCCTCGGCCCGCAGCGGTTCGAGTACGGCGAGCTGGAGTCCGAGGATCAGACGGGTTCGGCGACGGGCCTGGTCGTGACCGAGGTCGGCGGCGACGTGGTCGCCATCGAGGTCACCCGGATGGAGGGCCGCGAGGACTTCATCCTGACCGGCCAGCTCGGCGAGGTCATGCGCGAATCGGCGAGGGCCGGCCTGTCGTGGACGCGCGCCAACGCGCCGTCGCTCGGCATCCCGCGCGAGACGTTCGAGAAGAACACCCTCCACATCCACGTTCCGGCGGGGGCCATCCCCAAGGACGGGCCCTCGGCCGGGATCACGATGGCGACCGCCATCGTCAGTGCCCTGACCGGCATCCCCGTGCGCAAGGACGTGGCCATGACCGGCGAGATCACCCTGCGCGGTCGGGTGCTCCCGATCGGCGGGCTCAAGAGCAAGATCCTGGCGGCGCACCTGTCCGGCGCCAAGATCGTCATCCTCCCGCGCAAGAACGAGAAGGACCTGCGCGACATCCCGGAGGAGATCCGCAAGTCGATCAAGCTGATCCTGGTCGACTCGATGGACCAGGTCCTGGAGGCGGCCCTTCGGCGCAGGCCGAAGGCGCTCGTCGTGGAACCGCCAAAGGTCGTCAAGGGCGACGACCCGCTGGACACCCCGACGGAACCGGAACCCCGGGTCCGCCGGACCAACTTCCCGCCGACGGACCATCCGCCGGTCGTGGTGCGGGCATCGTAAGGAGCCAGCTGGTGGCCCGGCGACGACGGGTGCCAGCCCGTAGTCCATGGCACGGCGACAGTCCGGAGGCCATCCAGGCCTCGAGTACAAGGACTACTACGCCGTCCTCGGAGTGTCGAGGACGGCGTCGCAGGCCGAGATCAAGAAGGCCTATCGCAAGCTCGCCCGACAGCACCACCCGGATGCCAAGCCCGGAGACAAGGCGTCCGAGCGCCGGTTCAAGGAGGTCAACGAGGCCAACGAGGTCCTCGGCGATCCCGGGAAGCGGAAGCAGTACGACGAGCTCGGGGCCAACTGGGAGCAGATCAGCCGGGCACGAGCGGCCGGCGCGGGAGCGGGCGGGCCGTATGGCGGGTTCACCGGGTACGGCGGACCGGGCGGCGGGAACGTCCGCTACGAGTTCCACACGACCGGTGAACCGGGCGAGTTCTCGGACTTCTTCCGCGCGTTCTTCGGCCAGGACGCCGAACCCGGCGCGCAGGCCACGACGGGACCGGCTCGCGGCACCCGCCCGGCGGGCGGTCTCGCGTTCGAGGACATCCTTGCCGGCATGGGGCTCGGCGCGCAACCGGCGGCCTCGGGCCGCGTCACCGGTGCGACCCGCGGTGCCGGCCGTCGCGTTCCCCCACCGGCCCATGAAGCCCAGGCCGAGATCAGCCTGGCCGAGGCGTACCACGGCACGAAGCGGCTGGTCGAAGTCGACGGCAAGCGGCTCGAGGTCACGATTCCACGCGGCGCGGACACCGGCACGCGGGTCCGGCTGTCCGGCCGGGGACCCGGCGGCGGCGACCTGTTCGTCGTCGTCCGGCTCCTGGCGGACGCCCGCTTCGCCCGCCGCGGCGCCGATCTCGAGCGCGAACTCCCGCTGACGCTCGAGGAAGCGCTGCTCGGCGCCGAGGTCAAGGTCGAGACCCTCAAGGGCAGCGTCCTGCTGAAGATCCCGGCCGGAACGCAGCCGGGCCGCACGTTCCGGCTGACCGGCCAGGGAATGCCGCGCTTCAACGCCAACGGATTCGGCGACCTGTACGTCAAGGCCCGGGTCGTCCTGCCATCCGACCTCACCCCCGAGGCGAAGACCGCTGCACAGGCGTTCCTCGACTCTCGTCCACCAGTCCAGCCCTCGCTGACGCGTCGGACGCCGGCGCCCGCACCAAGAGAGAACCGCCATGCAACTCGACCGTTTCACCCAGAAGGCCCAGGAGGCGATCGTCGCCGCCCAGGCGACCGCCCAGCGCCTCGACAGCCCGATCCTCGACGCGGAGCACATCCTGTCCGCCCTGCTCGAGCCGGACGACGGAATCCCAGCGGAGACGCTCCGCCGGCTCGGCGTCGACCTGCCCGGGTTCCGCGGCGAGCTCGCCTCGATCCTGGCCAGACGCGCCCGGATCCAGGGCGGCTCGCTCACGCTCGACGCGCGAGCCAAGCGGGTCATCGAATTGGCCGAGACCGAGGCCCGGCGGCTCGGCGACGACTACGTGTCCACCGAGCACCTGCTGTTGGGAACGGCGGAGATCGGCGGCGAGGGCCAGGCGCTGCTCGAGCGGCATGCAGCCGGTCGTGAGGCGATCCTGCAGGCGCTCCAGAGCGTCCGCGGCGGCCAGCGGGTGACCTCGCCAAACCCGGAGGGCACCTACGCCGCGCTCGAGAAGTACGGCCGCGACCTGACCGCCGAGGCCCGGGCCGGCAAGCTCGACCCGGTCATCGGGCGCGACGAGGAGATCCGCCGGGTCATCCAGGTCCTGTCGCGCCGGACCAAGAACAACCCGGTCCTGATCGGCGAGCCGGGCGTCGGGAAGACCGCCATCGCGGAGGGCCTCGCCCAGCGGATCGTCCGCGGCGACGTGCCCGAGACGCTCAAGGACAAGCGCGTCGTCTCGCTCGACCTCGGCGCGATCATCGCCGGGGCCAAGTTCCGGGGTGAGTTCGAGGAGCGCCTCAAGGCCGTGCTCAAGGAGATCAAGGACGCCGAGGGCCAGGTCATCCTGTTCATCGACGAGCTCCACACGGTCGTCGGCGCCGGCGCCGCGGAGGGCGCGATGGACGCCTCGAACCTGCTCAAGCCGATGCTCGCCCGCGGCGAGCTGCACACCATCGGCGCCACCACGCTCGACGAGTACCGCAAGCACATCGAGAAGGACGCCGCGCTCGAGCGGCGCTTCCAGCCGGTCGTCGTCGATCAGCCCACGGTCGAGGAGACCATCTCCATCCTGCGCGGCCTCCGCGAACGCTACGAAGTCCACCACGGCGTGCGGATCACGGACTCCGCGCTGGTCGCGGCGGCCACGCTGTCCAACCGCTACATCACCGAGCGCTTCCTGCCGGACAAGGCGATCGACCTGGTCGACGAGGCGGCCTCACGATTGCGGATGGAGATCGACTCGATGCCGATCGAGCTCGACGAGCTCGAACGGCGGCGGATCCAGCTCGAGATCGAGCGCGAGGCCCTGCGCAAGGAGACCGACGACGCGTCAAAGGCGCGGCTCGAGACCCTCGAGAAGGAGCTGGCCGACCTCGAGGAGGAGTCCGGGGCGATGAAGCAGCGCTGGGAGGCGGAGAAGGGCGCGATCGCCGCCATCCGAACCACGAAGTCCGAGCTCGAGGCCCTGACCACCCGGATCGAGCAGGCGGAGCGCGAGACCGACTATGCGACGGCCGCCCAGCTCAAGTACGGGACGCAGAAGGAGCTGACCGATCGGCTGACCGAGCAGCAGGCATCGCTGGCTGCCCTCCAGGGCCCGGGTTCGCTGCTCAAGGAGGAGGTCGGTGCGGACGATATCGCCGAGATCGTGGCCGCCTGGACGGGGGTTCCGGTCAGCCGGCTCCTGGAGGGCGAGACCGCCAAGCTGATCCAGATGGAGGACCGGCTCCACGAGCGGGTCGTCGGCCAGGGCGAGGCCATCGAGGCCGTCTCGGACGCGGTCCGGCGCGCGAGGGCCGGGCTGAAGGACCCGCGCCGGCCGATCGGCTCGTTCCTGTTCCTCGGCCCGACCGGCGTCGGCAAGACCGAGCTGGCCCGGGCGCTGGCCGCCTTCCTGTTCGACGACGACCAGGCAATGGTCCGGATCGACATGAGCGAGTACATGGAGAAGTTCGCCGTGTCGCGGCTGATCGGCGCGCCGCCCGGCTACGTCGGGTACGACGAGGGCGGCCAGCTGACCGAGGCGGTCCGGCGCCGGCCGTACCAGGTGATCCTGCTCGACGAGATCGAGAAGGCGCACCCGGACGTCTTCAACGTCCTCCTCCAGGTCCTCGACGACGGCCGGCTGACCGACGGGCAGGGTCGCACGGTGGACTTCAAGAACACGGTCGTGATCATGACCAGCAACATCGGCAGCGCGGCGATCGCGACCACGGGCGCCCGGGCCGGCGACGCGGACTACGAGGCGATGAAGCGCGAGGTGACCGACCTGCTTCGCGACCATTTCCGGCCCGAGTTCCTCAACCGGGTGGACGAGGTCATCGTCTTCCACGCCCTGACCGAGGCCGATCTCGAGCAGATCGTGGAGCTCCTGCTGGCCGATCTCGACCGGCGCCTGTCGGAGCAGGACCTTGGGCTCGAGCTGACCCCGGCCGCCCGGGCGCTCATCGTCCGCGAAGGGACGGATCCGGCGTACGGTGCACGGCCGCTCAAGCGGACCATCCAGCGGCTCGTCGAGAACTCGCTGGCCCGTGCCCTGGTCTCTGGCCAGTTCAAGCCCGGCAACCGGATCACGGCAGACGCGGACCTCGGATCCGGGACGATCGTCTTCTCGACCGAGGGGACGACCGTCGTGACCGACAGCTCCTCCCGTCGCGACGCGCGCGGACGCGCCGGCAACGACGCCGACACGGCCGGCTCGGCCGCGGGATCGCGTGACAGTCGCACGCCCGGCCCGCTCGACCTGCCGTCGACCGAGCGGAAGCGCGGCGACGGCGAGCTCGTGAACTAGACCGGTCAGCGGACGGTGCGGTTCGATCACGCCGTCAGGCGGCTGGCCGTCCTGCCGGATCCGCTGCCGGCGCCGGCGGCCGTGCTGATGCCGACGATCGTCGACGGACTGGGCCGGCGCCCGCTGAGGGCGCCGGCGGTCGGTCGTCCGGGGCGGCCGGCGGCGGTGCTCGTCCTGCTCTATCCGGACGACCAGGGGCTGGCCCGGGTCATCCTGACCGAGCGCTCGAGCCGGGACGGCCACCACAGCGGTGAGGTCAGCTTCCCGGGCGGCAAGTCCGAGCCCGAGGACGTCGACCTGGTCGCCACGGCGCTGCGGGAGGCGGCGGAGGAGGTCGCGCTGGATCCCAGGGCCGCCGGACTGCGCGTGGTCGGCATCCTGGAGCCGTTCTGGATCCCCGTCAGCGACTACGCGGTGACCCCGGTCCTTTCGCTCGCGGAACGCCGGCCCGTGCTGGAAGCCGCGCCGGCCGAGGTGGCCCGCATCGTGGAGCCGCCGATCACGCGGTTCATGCCCGACGCTCCGATCGAGATCGTGGAGCGGACGATCGGCGGGTGGCCCCTGCGCTATGGGGCCTACGAAGTGGACGGGCTCTCCGTGTGGGGCGCGACCGCGCGGATCCTCAGCCAGCTCGGGGCGGTGCTGGCCGGCTGACTAGGGCACGGAACCCGAGGCAGGTCGCCAACCTCGACGACTGAGCGGCACGGGCCGGCGATGCGGCTAGCTCGGCTCTCCGTCCGACGGCACCTGGCGCGCTGGATCGGGCACCCGCCCGGCCAGCGCGCCGACGCCGCGCTGGATCGCGGACGCAGCGGGGCTCAGCTCCCGCGCCTGGCCGTGAAACGTGCCGCCGTCGTCCGACCCGCCGAACTCGACCACGAAGGCGCGCATCTCGGAATGCTCGGTCCAGGCCGAGTGGAGGATGTCCGCGGGCCAGCACGCGGCCTCGCCGGCCGCGATCCGGGTCCGCTCGTCACCGACACCGACCCAGCCGCCGCCCTCGACGACGATGAAGTAGGTCGTGTTCGGGTTCGAATGCGGCTCGATCCGGGCGTTGCGGGCGAAGGCGAGCTCGGAGACCAGCCCGCGGCCGTCCGAATGGAGCACCTGGCCGGTCAGGCCGATCGAGCCCGGCGGACCGTCCGGGCGCCGGTGCCCGACGCCGAAGCGACGGATCTCGATCGGCACCCGGCGCGCCTCGCCTAGCGCCGCCGGCGCTGCGGCCGGCGTCCGCCGCGACGACGGATCGTGGCCTCCGGGTCGGCGAACTTCTGCTTGCTGTAGTAGCGCTCGCGAGCGAGCCGCTGCTCGTGGGCGGCGAGGATCGGCGGGAAGCGCCGGAAGCGGATCCAGACCAGCGTCCCGATGCCGATGATCTCGGTGGTCAGGACGAGGAACCAGTCGAACACGAACAGGGCCTCGATGACCAGCAGGCTGAACGTGATCAGCCCGGTCCACCACATCCATTCCCACATGTCGAGATAGGGCGGATGGCGGCGCAATGCCTTGGTGCGCAGCGAGTAGAGCACGGCCAGGACGATCAGCAGGACCGCCGATGCGATCCAGGTGGGATGGAACAGGTCCGGGAAGTTGTGGCTGTTGAACGGGAGGAAGAGGTAGTCCCAGGGGGCGAGCGTCACGCGCCGACCTCGTATGTCCGATGCGGTTGGTGGCGGGAGTATGCCATGTCGGGCGGTATACTCGGCCGGTGCGCTGGGGCGCCACCACCATCGTCGGGGGCCCGGACGCCCCAACAACGAGCCGCGAGGCGAACGGGAGGAAGCCCCGGGTGCGAGCCCTCTTGTCAGTCGCGAACCGGGAAGGGATCGCCGGACTCGCGCGCCAGCTGCTCTCCCTCGAGGTCGAACTCTTCGCCACGGACGGTACCCGCGAGTTCCTGGCCGGCGAAGGCGTGGCAGTGGCGTCCGTCTCCGAGCTGACCCGCGAGCTGCCGCTCGTCGGTGGCCAGGTCAAGACGTTCCACCACGCCGTCTACGCCGGGATCCTCGCGCGGCGCGACGTGCCGGCGCAGATGGCGGAGCTGGCCGAGCAGGGGATCGGGACGATCGACCTGGTCGTGGTCAACGTCAAGCCGTTCGCGCCGGCCATCGGGGCCAAGCTCATCGGGCTCGACGAAGCGATCGAGATGATCGACGTAGGCGGAGCCGCCCTGCTCGGCGCCGCGGCCCGCAACGCCGCCGGGGTCGCCGCGGCCTCGGATCCCTCCCATTACCAGTTGATCGTCAACGAGATGCGCGAGTTCGGCCAGGTCAGCGCGGAAACCCGGGCGCGTCTCGCAGCGGAGGCCTTCAGCACCGTGGCCGCGTACCACGCCGAGATCGCCGCCTACCTCAACCAGATTTCCGGGAACACCTTCCCGAGCCGCCTGGCGATGGTCCTCGAGAAGGTCGACGACCTGCACAACGGCGAGAATCCGCACCAGCGGGCGGCCTTCTATCGCGAGACGACGCACCGGAGCGGCACACTGGCCGACGCCACGCGCCTCCAGGGCGAGATGCCGTCGTTCAACAACCTGCTCGACCTGGATGCCGCCTATCGGATCGCCCGCGATTACACGGCACCGACCGTCGCCATCGTCAAGCACACGGATCCAGTCGGGCTGGCCTCGCACGACGAGCTCGTCGAGGCGTACCGGCACGCGCTCGAGACGGACCCGGTCGCGGCCTTCGGCGGGATCGTCGGGGTGAACCGCGAGCTGGACGGAGCGACCGCCCGGGAGATCGCGGCGAATGCGTACGAGGCGGTGGTCGCCCCCGGGTTCAGCCATGCGGCGCTCGGGATCCTGCGCGGCAAGCCCGGGCTGGAGCTGCTCGCGGTCCCGCCCGATCCGACGGAGGGGATGCGCGACTACGGGATCGCCAGCCTCGACTTCAAGCGCATTGCGGGCGGGCTGCTGGTCGAGACCCAGGATGAGCTCGGGCTCGATCGCGGCCGGCTCCAGGTCGTCACCGCCCGCCGTCCGACGCTCGAAGAACTGACCGACATGCTCTTCGCCTGGCGCGCGGTTCGCCACGTCCGTTCCAACGCGGTCGTCCTTGCCCGCAACGGGGCGACGGTCGGGATCGGCGCCGGGCAGGCCAGCCGCCTCGTCTCGGTCGAGATCGCCGTTCGGCGCGCCGGGGACCGGGCCAAGCTCGCGGTCATGGCCTCGGACGCGTACTTCCCCTTCCCGGACGGGATCCAGGCCGCCGCCGGGGCCGGCGTCACCGCGATCATCCAGCCGGGCGGCTCGATCCGGGACGAGATGGCCATCGAGGTCGCTGATCGGCACCATCTCGCGATGGTGTTCACCGGTCGGCGGCATTACCGGCACTGATGCGACGCTCGCGGATGTGCGGCCGGCAGGGCTCTCGCTAGATGGAGCAGCTGCTCGCGCTCGAGATGATCCGGGTCACCGAGGCTGCGGCGATCGAGTCGGCGCGGTTCATGGGCCGAGGCGCGCACGACGCTGCGGACGCCGCGGCAACCGAGGCGATGCGCCGGACGATGGACGAGATCGAGTTCGCCGGCCGGATCGTGATCGGCGAGGGCGAACGCGACGAGGCGCCGATGCTGTACATCGGCGAACGGGTCGGCCGTACGGGCGCGGAGCGGGAGGATGCCCCGGCCGTCGACATCGCCGTCGACCCGCTCGAAGGAACCAATCTCGTGGCCCATGGCCAGGCCGGCGCCATCACGGTGCTGGCGGCATCGGAAGCGGGCGGCCTGACCCATGCCCCCGACACCTACATGGAGAAGCTGTGCGTGGGTCCGGTCGTCGCCGGCAAGGTGGACATCCGGGAAACGGCGACGGAGAACCTGGGCCGGATCGCGGAAGCCCTCGGACGGAAGGTCAGCGATATCACCGTGGTGATCCTCGAACGGCCGCGGCATGACGACCTGATCGCCGAGGTCCGCGCCGCCGGCGCCCGGATCAAGCTCATCGGCGATGGCGACCTGTCGGGGGCGATCTCGTGCGCCGTCTCCGGCACCGGCATCCACGCCGTGATGGGCATCGGCGGCGCGCCCGAGGGCGTCCTGACCGCGGCCGCCCTTCGATGCCTGGGCGGCGAGATCCAGGCCCGCTTCCGCTATCGCTCGGCCGACGAGCGCGAGCGCGGCGCCCGCATGGGCCACGGCGACGAGGACCGGGTCTACCGGACCGAGGACCTGGCGTCCGGCGACAACCTCGTCTTCGCCGCGACCGGCGTCACCGCCGGCGACCTGCTCCAGGGCGTGCGGTTCTTCGGCGGCGGCGCGCGGACCCACTCCCTGGTGATGGCCTACCAGACCAAGCAGGTCCGTTTCGTCGACACGGTCCACATGTTCGACCGGGACAGCCCGCCGCGGGTCCGGCTCTAGCGGGCTGATGCCAGGCGATGGCCTGGCCGACACGCTGCTCGCTGATGCCCCTCGGATGCATCACCTGACGGTGGGCAGAGCTCGGCCCTCAGACGAAGGCCGCCGCGTCGCCGGCGCCGATGCATCCGACGCGCATCGATAGGCGGAGGGTCCTGCGCTCGGCGGCCGTCCGGGTCAGCCGAGCCGGAGGTTGGGCAACACCTCGCGGCCGAAGACCTCGATGAACTCCCGCTGGTTGCGGCCCACGTTGTGGAGATGGATCTCGTCGAAGCCCATGTCGACGTAGTGCTGGATGTTCTCGGTCTGGGCGGCCAGGCTCGACGACACCTCGCAGCGGTTGGTGAAGTGCTCCGGCCGGACGAGCTTGGCCATCAGCCGCGAAGTCCTCGGGGTTCCTGATGTCCTGCTTGGGGAAGGCCATCCCGCCGTTCGGCCACTCGCGCAGGGCGTTGGCCATGGCCTCCTCGTCGGAGGGAGCCCAGGACAGGTGGACCTGGAGGAGCTTCGGCTTGCCGGTCGGGTCCTTGCCGGCCTCGCGGGCGCCCTCGTCGAACTTGTCCCAGAGCATCCCGATCTTGTCGTCGGCCGCACCGACCGTGATCATCCCGTCGGCGTACTTGCCGGTCCGCCTGGCGTTGACCGGGCCGGCCGTGGCGACGTAGATCGGGACCGGCTGCTCGGGGCGGGTGTAGAGCTTGGCGCTCTCGAGCTTGAAGTGCTCGCCGCGATGCTTGACGACGTTGCCGCTGAACAGCTTGGTGATGAGCTCGATGGCCTCGAACAGCATCGCGCTGCGGACGTTGATCTCCGGCCACTCGCCGCCCAGGATGTGCTCGTTGAGCGCCTCGCCGGCGCCGAGGCCCAGCCAGAAGCGGCCCGGGAACATGGCCCCCAGGGTGGCCGCGGCATGGGCGATGACGGCCGGGTGATAGCGGAAGCCGGGGCAGGTGACGGCGGTCCCGAACGGCAGCGTGGTCCGTGTCCCGAGCGCGCCCATGAACGCCCAGGCGAAGGCGCTCTGGCCCTGCTGCGGGGTCCACGGGTGGAAGTGCTCGCTGACCATGAAGCCGGCGTCGAAGCCGGCGTCCTCGGCCGCGGCACAGTAGTCGAGCAGGTCGGTCGGGTGGAACTGCTCGAGCATCGCCGCGTAGCCGATCCTGGTCACCGTGGGTGCCTCCGAGTTGGCCTGTCTGGTCCCACGTCCGAGGGTAGCATCACCAGGTGATCCAGCCATCGAAGCGAACGATCGTGGCCATGGGGGGCAATGGCCTCGAGGAACCGTACAACCCGTTGGTGGACGACCACATCCTCGACCTGGCGCGCGGCAACCGGGGCCGCGAACGACCACGTGTCTGCTTCGTCCCGACAGCGAGCGGCGACTCGCAGGCCTACGTGGCGGCCTTCTACGCCGCGTTCGCCCGCCGCTCGGAGGCGTCGCACCTCGCGCTGTTCGGGCGGACGATCGCCGACCTCGAGCGGTTCGTCCTCGACCAGGACGTCGTCTACGTCGGCGGCGGCAACACCGCCAACATGCTCTCGGTCTGGCGGGTCCACGGCCTCGACCGCATCCTGGCCCGGGCATGGGATGCCGGGATCGTGCTGGCGGGGACGTCCGCCGGCGCCAACTGCTGGTTCGAGCGTTCGTCGACCGATTCGTTCGGTCCGCTGGCGGCCCTGAACGACGGCCTCGGGTTCCTCCCCGGGTGCTTCTCCCCGCATTACGACGGTGAGCCCACCCGTCGCCCGCTGCTCCGGCAACTTGTCGGGCGGGGGACCCTGCCGGATGGCTTCGCGGCCGATGACGGAGGCGCCCTCGTGTTCCGCGATCGCGACCTGGCCGAGGTTGTCGCCTCGCTGCCCGCGGCCCGCGGCTACCGGGTCGTCCGCGGTCCGGACGGCGAAGCGATCGAGACCGAGCTGCCGACGCGCTACCTGGGTTGAACCGGGCGCCAGGTTGCCGACGCACCGTCCCAGGCGGCGACGGGTCGGACCGCGGCCTGGCCTTCGATCGTGACCTGGCGGCGCCTGGCCGACTCGACCGACAGCCCCCAGCCCGGTGGCACGAGGCCGGGCGCCAGGTCCGCCAGCGGCGCGAGGACGAACAGCCGTGTCGCGGCCCGCGGATGGGGCACCTCGAGGCGCTTCGACGCCTTGGTTGCGTCGATGCCCGCGTCCATCGAACGGGTGTCCCGGGTGCGCTCGATGGCGATCCGGGCGCGTCCGAAGACCAGCAGGTCGAGATCGATCTCCCGCGGCCCCCAGCGCTCGCGTGGTCGTCGGCCAAAAGCGGTCTCGAGTCGCTTGAGCCGGCCGAGGAGGGCCAGGGCACCGGCGGCTGCGTCGGAGCCGGCCGGCGCATCCAGGGCGACCGCCGCGTTCCGGAACTCTGGCTGGTCGGTCATCCCGACCGGCGCCGTGGCATACAGCCGCGAGACGCCGCGCAACCGAACGCCGGGCAGGGCGGCCACGGCCGCGATCACCGCGGCCAGGGTCGCGACTGTGTCGCCCAGATTGGCTCCCAGGCCCACGTAGGCCCGAACGCGTCGTTCCGTCATGGCTCCCCGCCGACCGGTGGATAGACTCGAACGCATGCGACCGGTCAGCGTCCGCATCATGCACCCGGAGCCGGGGCCCGAGGCCGGCTCGATCGCGCACTGGGTGTCCGACCGCCGGGCGGCGCTCGCGAAGCGACACTGCACGGCCTTCAGGGCGGCAGGGGCGGCGGACGTCATGATCGTGTCGGGACCCCCGGACGGCCGTTCGTTCGGCGAGCGACTCAGCGCGCTGGTGCGCGCCGAGATGCCGGCCGGGATCGTCGTCCTGGGATCGGGATCGATCCCGCTCGCGACGCGGACGGACCTGGCTGCCTTCGTCGAGGCGGCCGCCGACGACCGACCGGTGGCGCTGGCGAACAACCGGTACTCGGCGGACGTCGTCGCGGTTGCCCACGCCGAGGTCCTCGCCCACCTGCCGGACCTGCCGGGTGACAACGCGCTGCCGCGCTGGCTTGCCGAGGTGGCCGGGTTCGAGGTCCGGGACCTGCGTCGCCGCTGGCGGCTCGCATTCGACGTCGACGGGCCGCTCGAGCTCGTCCTGATCGGTGATGGATCCGTGCCCGACGGTCTCGACCTCGGGCTCGTGCGGAGCCGCGCGGCAGCCCTGCGCGCGTTCGCCGCCGATCCTCGGGCGGAGCTGCTCGTCAGCGGACGGACCTCGCCGGGCACGCTGGCCTGGCTGGAGCGGGCCACGGCAGCGCGGATCCGGGCCTTTGTCGAGGAACGCGGCCTCCGGGCCGCGAGCCGGCTCGCCCAGGCGACTCCATCGGGCTCCGGCGAGGCGGGCGGTACTGTTCCCCGCCCACCCGCCTCGCTCCTCGGGGCTGCCCTCGAGCGCGACGGGCCGGCGTCGCTCGTCGAGCACCTGGAACGGCTGTGCGACGCGGCGATCGTCGACACCCGGGTCCTCCTGGCGCATCGGCTCGGTGCCGACGAAGCCGGCTGGCCGCCGGCCGAGGACCGGTTCGCGTCGGACCTCCTCCTCGCGGACCGGATCCGGGACCCGTGGCTCCACGACCTGACCCTGGCGGCGACCACCTCGCGGATCCCGATCCTGCTCGGCGGCCACAGCCTGGTCGGACCCGGGGTCAGGCTCCTGCTCGGGCCACGACGGGCCGTCGCGTGGACCTGACACCGGGACTTCGCCGCGAGCCTGGGCCCGACCTCGAGGCCGTCGGACAGGACGAGGCGCTCGCGGCGCGGATCCACGCCGAGATCGAGCGCGACGGTCCGATCACGTTCGCCCGGTTCATGGAGCTGGCCCTGTACGACCCGGCCGGCGGCTACTACCGGGACGAGACCGCGCGACCCGGTCGCGGTGGCGACTTCCTGACCGCCCCCGAGACCCATCCGGTCTTCGGCGAGATGCTCGCTCGCGCCCTGGCCGAGATCTGGGAGCGGCTCGGGCGGCCGGAGCCGTTCGTGCTGCGCGAATACGGCGCCGGGACGGGCGCGCTCGCATCCTCGGTCCTGGACGGCCTCGAACTCGACCGCTCACCGCTGGCCGGCGTCCTTCGCTACGACCCGGTCGAGGTGGAACCGCGCCGGCTCGAGGCGATCGCGACCCGGTTTCGCAACGGCGGCCGATCCAGCGCCGTGCTGGACGCCGGTGCCCGCACGCGACCGATCGAGGGCGTCGTCTTCGCCAACGAGGTGCTCGACGCGCTGCCGACTCATCGCGTGGTCGGGCGAACGGGCGTCCTTCGGGAGGTGTTCGTCGGCTCCCGCGAGGGACGCCATGTCGACGTCGAAGGCGTGCCGTCCACCCCCGCGCTGGCGGCTCGACTGGAGGCCGACGGGGTCGCGCTCGCCGACGGGCAGCGCGGCGAAATCTGCCTGGCGCTCGAGCCGTGGCTCGCCGCGGCCGCGGCCGGACTCCGGCGCGGGGTCCTGCTGCTGATCGACTACGGCTACCCCGCTGCCGAGCTCTACGACCCGGTTCGCCGGCGTGACGGCACGCTGCGCGCGTACCTCCGCCAGCGCGTCCACGACGACCCGTATCGCCACGTGGGCCGCCAGGACCTGACCGCCCACGTCGACGTCAGCGCGGTCGAGCGTGCCGCCGGGTCGGCAGGGCTGACCCGCGTGGGGACGACGACGCAGGCCGAATTCCTGGTCGGACTCGGCATCGAGCAGCGGCTCCAGGCCGTGCAGGCCGACCCGTCGACGACGATGGAGGACTACCTGGCCCTCCGGTCCTCGCTGGTGCGCCTGCTGGATCCTGCCGCGATGGGCCGCTTCCGGGTCCTGGGCTTCGGCCGGGCCTGGCCAGACGGGCCGCCGCTCGCCGGCTTCGCCTATCGGCTGGCGCGACCGCGCCCCGGACCTCACCGGACCAGCCCGGACTAGGGCGATCTGCCTATTGCCCGGCGTCGGCCACACTCCCACGCTTCGCGACGGTCGGGTACGACCTGGCGGGGAGCGGCGCGCGAACCTGCACGCGCGCTCGGCGCGCGCCGCTCCCTGACGATCCCAGGCTGGCGGCGGCGAGTGCCCGGCGTCCTGCGGGCTCGCACGGTCCCGCTGCTAGAATGCCCGCGGGTGCAGTCCCGCCCGGAACCGGGTCGAGCTGCGCTCTCCAGGGTCCTCGGGCCAGTGGCTCGCTTGTTGCATGCCGCTCGGAAGGGATTGGGTTGACCGGCATCTGGTACGTCCTGGGGTTCGCCCTCGCGGGCGTGTCGTTCGTGTTCCTGACGATCGGCGCGGCCTGGCTCATCTCGCATCGCACGCGTGGCGACGAGCACAAGGGCCTTCCCTATGAATCGGGCATCGATACGTACGGCGACACCCATGGACGGTTCGGCCTGTCGTTCTACATCTACGCCCTGCTGTTCGTGGCCTTCGACATCGAGGTCGTGTTCATCTATCTCTGGGCGTATGCGTTCCGTGACCTGATGCTGGGCGGCCTGGTCAGCATGCTGATCTTCGTCGCGATCCTCCTGCTCGGGCTGGCCTACGCCTGGCGCAAGGGGGCATTGACATGGCGATGACCGGGGACACGCCGGGCGAATCCCGTCTGCCGGCGGTGTCGCCCGAATCACGGGACCTGGTCTCCCCGATCATCGTCCCGAACACGCTCTGGAGGGCGGCCGATCCGGAGGCGTACGACGGGGGCCAGGAGAGCGACATCACCCACCTGCGCGAGTTCGACGCGAGCGGGGCGGGTCGCCGGGACGACGGGCGTTGGAGCGGCGCCCTGGAAGTGATCCCGACCAAGGCGGACTACGTCCTCGACCTGATCCGGATGAACAGCCTGTGGCCGTTGCTGTCCGGCCTGGCCTGCTGCGCGATCGAGATGATGTCGACGGCCACGTCCAAGAACGACATGGACCGCTGGGGCATGTTCCCGTTCCGGGCCAGCCCGCGCCAGGCCGACGTGCTGATCGTGGCCGGCACCCTGACCACCAAGATGGCCGGCCCGCTCGTGCGCCTGTGGGAGCAGATGCCCGAGCCCAAGTGGTGCGTGGCGATGGGCGACTGCACCTGCTCGGGCGGTCGGTACAAGCGGAGCTACTCGACCGTGGAGGGGATCGACCGGGTGATGCCGGTCGACGTCTACGTGCCGGGTTGCCCGCCGCGTCCCGAGGGCCTCATCTACGGGATGATGAAGCTCCAGCAACTGGTCAAGGAGCGCCGCGGTCACTGGCCGGAGCGCGCGATCGGACCGACCGTTCCCGAGGACGTCTAGGCGTGGACCGACGCTTCAAGGAGCGCCTGGAGGCCCGCTTCGGCGAGCAGCTGACCGGACCGATCCGCCAGCGCCACGACGAAACCGAGCTGCGCATCGGGCCGGGCGACGTCGTCCAGGTGATGACCGCGCTCCACGACGAGCCGGCCCTGCGGTTCGAGTTCCTGAGCGACCTGGCGGGCGTGGACACGGGGGTCGTGATGCAGGTCGTGTATCACCTCTGGAGCGACAGCACCACGGACTGGCTCCGGGTGGTCGCCGACGGGCTGTCGCGCGACGACCCGCGTGCGCCGTCGGTCACGTTCCTGTGGAAGGGCGCCGAGTGGATGGAACGCGAGGCGTACGACATGTTCGGGATCACGTTCGAGGGGAACCGCGACCTCCGCCGGATCTACATGCCGCCCGACTACCAGAGCTTCCCGCTGCGCAAGGACTTCTACCTCGCCGACGACGCCGCACGCTCGCCGGGCGGCGGTGTCCGGCCGATGGAACGGACCCATGCTCCGAGCAACGCACCCACGACGGCGCTCGTGCGCCGCGGGTCGGTCTGAGCGCCGGTGCCATGACGACCGCGACCAACCAGCAGTCCGACGACCCGCGGGTCACGCTCGACCGCGATCTCGGGATCTTCGAGCCGGTACCGCCGTATCCGCCGCGGACCGAGCGCGAGGCCGAGTTCTACACGCTGGGCGACGGCCAGATGTTCATCAACATGGGCCCGCAGCACCCGTCCACGCATGGGGTCCTGCGGGTGGTGCTCAAGCTCGACGGTGAGAAGGTGGTCGACCTCGACCCGGTGCTCGGCTATCTCCATCGCGGCGTCGAGAAGCTGTGCGAGAACGCCGACTACCACCAGGCGATCTGCTACACGGATCCGCTCGAGTACGTCAGCTCGCTGTTCACCGAGTGGTCGCCGGTGCTCGCCTTCGAGAAGCTGCTGGACGTCA
The DNA here is from genome assembly GCA_963806175.1 of uncultured Chloroflexia bacterium. Classification (GTDB taxonomy): domain Bacteria; phylum Chloroflexota; class Limnocylindria; order Limnocylindrales; family CSP1-4; genus SPCO01. The sequence goes on along the minus strand of CAWDXA010000010.1, from coordinate 127,827 downwards.
AGGTCCCGCGCCGCGCCGAGTACATCCGGGTCCTCTCGAGCGAGCTCAACCGGATCGCCAGCCACGCCCTCTTCCTGGGCTGGATGGCGCTCGACCTCGGCGGCCTGACCCCGATCCTGTGGTCGTTCATCGAGCGCGACGAGATCGTCGACATGCTGGCCGCGCTGACCGGCCAGCGGATGCTCTTCAACTACTTCCGGATCGGCGGGGTCAACGGCGACCTGAACCATGAGTTCATGAGCCGGCTGGGCGACTGGATGGGCCGGGCGGCCGAGCAGATCGAGGCCGGCAACGGACTGCTCAACGAGAACGAGATCTTCGTCCGGCGGATGCGCGGCCTGGGCACGATCGACCAGAAGACGGCGTTGCGCATGGTGATGACCGGTCCGAACCTGCGGGCGACGGGCGTGCCGTTCGACGTCCGGCGGGCACACCCGTACAGCGTCTTTCCGGAGCTCGAGTTCGACATCCCGACGCGCGACGAGGGTGACTGCCTCGCCCGCTACCTGCTCCGGATGGACGAGATCAAGCAGAGCCTGCGGATCATCGACCAATGCCTCCACCAGATGCCCGACGGTCCGGTCATGGCCAAGCTGCCGCGCCTCCTGCGCCCGCGACCGGGCCGGGCCTATGCCGCGATCGAGGGCCCGCGCGGCCAGCTGTCGACCTACGTCATCAGCGACGGTACCGACCAGCCGTTCCGGATGCGGATCCACGACCCCTCGTTCATCCACCTGCAGTCCGTCGGCCTGATGATGCCCGGCCACCTGATCGCCGACACCATGGCGATCATGGCTTCATTGGATCCGATCATGGGGGGAGTGGATAAATGACCACCCCTTCGAGTCGGCGCGGCGTGGGACGGCCGATGCGTGCGTTGCCGGCCGCGCCGGGCAGTTCGAAGTGACGGTCATCAACCGGACGTGGAATCGGCTGACGCTGCCGGGCAAGGTCGTGTTCACGATCGTGCCGGTGCTGCTGGCCACCCTGATCGTGCTGGCTGCGGCCATCTCGATCCTTGGCGGGACGATCGTCGACATCCTCGCCGCGAACCTGCCGATCGTCCGGTTCGTGGTGGCGGCCACGGTCATCCTGCTGATGACGATCCCGACCGCCTTCCTGCTGATCTACATGGAGATGAAGGTCATCGCGCTGATGAACCTGCGGATCGGCCCGGACCGGGTCGGGCCGTTCGGGTCGCTGCTGTCGGTGGTGCACGGCCTCAAGGTCCTGATGAAGGAGGACTTCACGCCGACCGGCGCGGATCCGCTGGTCTTCACGTGGGCCCCGGTGGTGACCTACCTCGCCAGCGTGATGACCCTGCTGGTGATCCCGTTCGCTCCCGGCCTGTACGGCCAGGACTTCAACATCGGGCTGCTCTACTTCTTCGCGATCGGCGGGCTGTCGGTCGTGGGACTGCTGATGGCCGGCTGGTCGAGCTACAACAAGTACTCGCTGCTCGGCGGCCTGCGCTCGGCGGCGCAGGTGATCAGCTACGAGATCCCGCTGACGTTGTCGGTCGTGGGCCTGATCCTGCTGGCCGGGACGATGAGCCTCAACCAGATCGTGCTCAACCAGTCCGGCTGGTTCAGCAACTGGTACGTCTTCCAGCAGCCGCTCGGCTTCGTCATCTTCTTCATCGCGGCCACCGCGGAGGGAAACCGGACGCCGTTCGACCTGACCGAGGCGGACTCGGAGATCGTGGCCGGGTTCGCCACCGAGTACTCGGGGATGCGCTTCGGGTTCTTCTTCTTCGCCGAGTACGTCAACGTGTTCATCCTGTCGGCGCTGACGGTCGCGCTCTTCTTCGGCGGCTGGAACGCGCCGTTCCCGTGGCCGTGGCCGCTCACCCTCAACCTCGATCCGGGCGGGCTCGGGATCGAGCTGCTGATCCTGGTCGCGGTCGTCCCGCTGCTGCTGACCGTCGTGTTCGCCGCGCCGTTCTGGATCGCCAGCTCGCGCGTGAAGGGCTGGCAGGCGCTGATCGGCGGGTTCGTGCTGGCCAACCTGGTCCTGGTCGGGCTGGTCGTGGCCGGCGCCTACATCTCGCTCGACTGGGTGGCCGGCGTGATCTGGTTCATGGCCAAGACCTACGTGTTCGTGTTCACGTTCGTCTGGATGCGCGGGACGCTGCCGCGCGTCCGGATCGACCAGCTGATGGACTTCGCCTGGAAGTGGCTGCTCCCGGCCTCGCTGCTCAACCTGTTCGTGACGGCGGCCGCGATCGTGGTGGTCAACAAGTGAGGACGGCGCGATGAGCCTGATCCCCGGCCTCGGCATCGTCAGCGGGATGGCGCTCACCCTGCGCCGCTTCTTCGAGCCGAAGGTCACGATCAAGTACCCGGAGGTGCGGCTTGACCCGCCGCACAAGTTCCGTGGCCGCCTGCAGCTGCTGTACGACGAGTGGGGCACGCTCAAGTGCGAGACCTGCTTCCAATGCGCCCAGGCCTGCCCGATCGAATGCATCGACATGGGCGGGATGGACACGCGCGGTCGGTACCACGTCCATTGGGGGGCGCCCGAGACCTATGGCGAACGGCGCGAGGAGTCCGCCCTGCGGCGATCCGGCCGGACCGTGCCGGACCCCGCGAACCACCCGTTCGCGCCGATCGACCTCGGCGCCGTGGACGCGATCCTCGCGGACTTCGACCACGACCCGGCCCACATGCTCGAGATCCTCGAAGCGACCCAGGCGGCCTACGGCTACCTGCCGGTGGCGGCGCTCAAGCGGATCAGCAACCTGACCGGCGCCTGGTACGCGATGATCTACGGCACGGCCAGCTACTACGAGCACCTGCGCTTCGAGCCGGCGAACGCCACTGCCCAGGCGACTGCGGTGGAGGCACGCCGGCCACCCGAGGCGACGTATCTCGCTGCCTTCGACACCGCCCTCGGCGGGCGCGGCGACGCCGGTACCCCGCGAGCGCAGGCCTGACCCGATGGCCGACCTCCTGACCACCCCGGCGGACTGGCCGTCCATCCTGCTGGGACGCGCCGGCGCCACCGATCCCACGGATCTCGACGAGGCCAGTCGGGCCGGGGCGTTCGACGGGCTGCGGCGTGCCGTCCGCGATCTTGGGGCCACCGGCACGATCGCCACGATCGCGGCTTCGGGGCTGCGCGGTCGAGGTGGCGCGGGCTACCCGACCGCCGAGAAGTGGCGCCTGGCGGCGACCACGGAGGCGCCGCGCCGCTACGTCGTGGCCAACGGCTACGCCGCCGACCCGGCCGCCGGCGGGGATCGTTTCCTGATGGAGACCGATCCGTTCTCGGTCGTCGAGGGGGCGGCCATCGCGGCCTTCGCCACCGGCGCGACAGAGGCCATCATCGCGGTCCGCTCCGAGGCGACCGAGACCATCCGCCGGCTCGAGGCGGCGATCGCCGCCGCAGACGAGGCCGGCTTCCTCGGCGCCGACGTGCTCGGATCCGGGCACGACATGACCGTGACCGTTCGCGCTGTCCAGGGCGCCTACATGCTCGGCGAGGAGACCGTCCTGCTCAAGGCGCTCGAGGGCAAGCGCGGCCAACCCGAGCAGCGACCGCCGTACCCGGCCGAACGGGGGCTGCGCGGGATGCCGACCGTCGTCAACAACGTCCAGACGCTGGCGGCCGTCCCATGGATCATCCGGCACGGCGCTCCGGCGTTCGTCGCCGTCGGGCGGCCCGGCGCGGCCGGGACGGTCCTCGTCCAGCTCCGCACGCCGTCGGGCATCGGCATCGCCGAGGTCCCGTTGGGCACGCCGCTCCGCGCGATCGTCGAGCTCGGCGGCGCGCTGCCGAAGGGCCGGTCCATCAAGGCGATCCTGGTCGGCGGCCCGTCGGGCGGCCTCCTCCCGGCCGAGCTGCTCGACACGCCCTACGACTTCGAGTCGCTGCGCGCCGCCGGCGCCCACGTGGGGTCCGGGTCGGTGGTCGTCGCCGACGATCGAGCCTGCGTCGTGGACCTGGCCCGGCTCCTCACCCGGTTCTGTGCCAGTGAGGCGTGCGGCAAGACGATCCCCTGCCGGATCGGGACGCGGCGGTTGGTGGAGATCGCCGACCGCGTGGCCGAGGGCCGCCCCCGCCCGACCGACCTGACCCTGATCGCCGACCTGTCGGCCGATATGGTTGGGTCCGCCCTGTGCGACCACGAGCGGCTGACCACCCTCCCGCTGGCAAGCGGAATGCGATACTTCCGGTCCGAGCTGGACGAGCACCTGCTGCGCAGCTCCTGCCCGGCCGGCGTCTGCCACCCGATCGCGGTGGCCGCCGCAGCGATCCCATAACGGACGACCATGACCGACCTGCTGACACGTCCCGACGCCGCCGGCCCAGCGACCTCCTCCGAGTCGCTCGCCGAGCGCCTGCTCGACACCCAGTCGCCGCAACGCCCGCAATCGTCGCCACGCATCCGGATCGAGGTTGACGGCAAGGTCATCGAAGGCGTCGAGGGCCAGACGATCCTCGAGGTCTGCCGCGACAACGGGATCGAGATCCCGACGCTCTGCTACGAGCCCAAGCTGCCGGGCTTCGGCGCCTGCCGGATGTGCGTGGTCGAAGTCGAGGGCGAGGAGCACCCGCCGATCTCCTGCTCGCGGACGTGCGAGCCGGAGATGAAGATCCAGACCCAGACCGAGGAGCTGCGCCGGCTGCGCCGGACGAACCTCGAGCTGATCTTCTCGGACCACAACGCCTACTGCCTGCCGCCCTGCCAGAACAAGTGCCCGAGCCACATCGACATCCCGGGCTTCCTCAAGGCGAACGCCGAGGCGGACTGGCGCGAGTCGGCCCGCATCTTCAAGCGGACGATCCCGTTCCCGAGCGTCCTCGGCCGCGTCTGCCCCGCCCCGTGCGAGGAGCACTGCCGGCGCGACGAGGTCGACGAGGCGATCGCCATCCGCGACAGCCACCGGTACGCCGGCGACCAGGTGCTCAAGGCGATGCTCGACGATGGGGTCGACCCGCCGATCCCGTTCGAGCGCCAGGCGCCGTCCGGACGCCGGGCGGCCGTCATCGGCTCCGGCCCGGCCGGCATGAGCGCCGCGTTCTACCTGCTCCTTGCCGGCCACGACGTCACGGTCTTCGAACGCGACCCGGCACCCGGCGGCATGCTCCGCTACGGGATCCCGCAGTACCGGCTGCCCAAGGTCGAAGTGCTCGAGGCCGAATACGAGTCGGTCACCCGGCTCGGCGGCAGGATCGTCTGCAACGCGGCGCTCGGCGTCGACTTCACGCTCGACGACCTGACCAACCAGGGCTTCGACGCGGTCGTCGTGGCGATCGGCTGCTACGACACCAACAAGCTCGGCATCCCGGGCGAGGACGCCGCCGAATGCCTGGACGGCCTCGAGTACCTGCGCACCGCGACGCTCGGCCTGCCCTACCCCGATCACGCCGGCAAGCGCGTCGTCGTCATCGGCGGCGGCTTCACCTCGATGGACTGCTCGCGGACATCGGTTCGCCAGGGGGCCGCCGAGGTCACCCTCGTCTACCGCCGCGACATGAAGGACATGCCGGCGTCCAACGAGGTCCACGAGGCGATCGAGGAAGGCGTCACGGCCATCTTCCAGGCCGGGCCCGTTCGCGTCATCACCGATGAGCAGGGCAAGGTCACGGGCGTCGAGTTCATCCGGATGGCGCTTGGCGCACCGGACGCCTCCGGCCGGCGGCGCCCGGAACCGGCGCCCGGCACGGAGTTCACGATCCCCTGCGACCGCGTGCTGCTCGCGATCGGCCAGGGCCCGGACCTGACCTGGATCGGCCCCGGCTCGGAGGGCCCGGAGGCCACCAGGCAGCGCCGGCTCAAGGCCGACGCGGTCACCTTCGAGACGGGCCGACCCGGCGTCTTCGGCACGGGCGACGTGCGGATCGGGGCGGCGACGGTGGTCCAGGCGATCGCCGAGGGCCGCCGGTCGGCCTATGCCGTTGACGCCTACCTGAAGGGCAACGACCTGTCGGCGATCCGGACACGGCAGACGCTGGCCGAGCCGCAGCCCGAATTCCTGTCGATCGTGCCGTTCACCAGCGAGGTCAAGGCCCCGCGCTACCGGATGACCGCGCTGGAGGCCGACGAGCGCAATCACAGCTACATCGAGTACGAGCTGCCCTACACCCGCGAGGAAGCGGTCGCCGAGTCGACCCGGTGCCTCCAGTGCACCTGCGAAGCGATCGGCTTCTGCGATCTGCGCCGCCTCGGGATCGAGTACGGCACCACGCTCCAGACGCTCGAACCGCAGTACCACGCCGGCGCGGGCTACCGAAGCGTCACCGAGAATCGGTTCACCGGCGTCAACCACGACTACATCCGCGACGACTCGCACGCGTTCATCCTCCGCGAGCCGTCGCGCTGCATCGACTGCGGCCGGTGCGCCCAGGTCTGCTCCGAGGTCGTCGGCGCGGCCTGCTACGACTTCATGCGGATCGGCTTTGACACGCTGGTCACGACGCCGCTCGACATGAGTCTCAACGACACGCCCTGCGTGTCCTGCGGCCGCTGCGCCGAGACCTGCCCGACCGGCGCGCTGATGCCAAAGCCGCGGATCCTCCAGAAGTACGACGTCGACGAGAGCCGCTGCATCCTGTGCGGGATCTGCGTGGACGCCTGCCCCTACGACGCGCTCCGTGACGGTGCCGACATCGAGCTGTCGCACACCAGCCGCGAGAACCCGATGATCGACCTGATGGCGATCGCCGCCGTCGATCGCGAGACCGAGGTGACCTACATCCGGCGCGAACGCGACTGGGCGGCTCGCGCCGCGGCCGAGGGCCGGTTCGTCGACAAGTCGCGGCTGCTGCCGGTCCTGCCGCCGACGATCGGCGGCGTCGCCGGCAACGGCAACGGCCATGCCCACGTTGGCAGCACCGTCGCGCACACCTCGCACGAGTAGCCGATCGACGTGGTCCGCAAGCTGATCCCGATCCTCCTGGCGCTGGCCGTGATGGGCGCGGTGACCGGTGTCGCCGCGATCATGCTGGTGTTCCTGGGCCAGGACTGGCAGGACGCCCTGTTCTGGATCCTGGCCGCCGTGATGATCGGCGCGGCGTTGCTGGTCGTGACGATGCGCGACATCATCCGCTGCGGCCTGGCCATGATCGTCTGCTTCGGCGCCCTGGCCGGCATCTACGTCCTGATCGGGGCGCCCCTGATCGCGGCGGCGCAGGTGATCGTCTATATCGGCGCGATCAGCGTGCTGATCCTGTTCGCGATCATGCTGACCCAGACCAAGGACGCCCCGAGCCGGCTGGTCTTCCAGACGCAGGCAGTCCCGGCCGCCTTCGCCTCGGTCGTCATCGCCGTGGTGATCGCGCTGGCCGTCGGCGCCACCGACTGGGGGGCCGCGGCCAAGCGCATCCGCCTCGCCACCGAGGCGCTGTCCCAGCTCCTCTTCCATGACTTCGTCCTGCCGTTCGAGATTGTCAGCGTCCTGCTGCTCGCCGCCGTGATCGGCGGCGTCTTCCTGGCCAAGCGCGAACCGGGCGGACCGTCATGAGCGACAGCCTCGACGCGTACCTCGTCCTGTCCGGGCTGCTGTTCGCGGTCGGCTCGTTCGGGTTCCTGGCCCGGCGCAACGCGATCAGCATGCTCATGTCGATCGAGCTGATGCTCAACGCGGTCAACCTCGCGATCGTGGCGTTCGGTGCCTTCATCCCGGCGCTCGGAGCGCAGGGCTCGGTGATCGCGCTGATCGTGATCGCGGTTGCCGCGGCCGAGGCCACGGTCGGCCTGGCGATCGTCATCGCGATCTTCCGCAACAAGAAGACGCCGCTGGTCGACGAATACGACTCGATGAAGCAATGAGGCGGTCAACTCGGCGCGCGCGAGGCGGTTCGATATGAGCTGGGAGGTTCTCGTCCCGCTCATCGTTGCGTTGCCGCTGGCCGGGTTCGTGCTGACCGCGCTGATCGGGCGGCGGCTGGGCAAGCAGGCCCACTGGATCCCGGTGCTGGCGGTCTTCGTCGCCTGGCTGATCTCGATGGGCGTCGCCTATTCGGCGCTGACCGGGCAGGCACCGTTCGGCGAAGGTGGGTTCGACGTCCGGTTGTTCGAGTGGATCCCGGCCGGCAACTTCACCGTCAACGCCGGCTTCTTCGTCGACAACCTGACCGCCTGCCTGCTGATCGTGGTGACGACGATCGGGTTGCTGGTCCACGTCTACTCGATCGGCTACCTGGCCCACGATCCGGGGTACTGGCGCTTCTTCGCCTACCTCAACCTGTTCATGTTCTCGATGCTCCTGCTCGTCCTGGCCGACAACTTCCTCGTCGTGTTCGTGGCCTGGGAGCTGGTCGGCCTGTGCAGCTACCTGCTGATCGGGTTCTGGTACCGCAAGCGCTCGGCGGCCCTGGCCGCCAAGAAGGCGTTCATCGTCAACCGCGTCGGCGACGTCGGGTTCGTGCTCGGGATCATGCTGATCTTCGTCAGCCTGGGCACGCTCGACATCCGCGAGGTCGTCGCCCGGGTCGGCGAGCTCGATCCCACCAGGATCACGATCATCGCGCTGCTGATCTTCGCCGGCGCCATGGGCAAGAGCGCCCAGTTCCCGCTGCACGTCTGGCTGCCGGACGCGATGGAAGGCCCGACCCCGGTCTCGGCCCTGATCCATGCCGCGACCATGGTCAATGCCGGCGTCTACCTGGTGGCCCGGACCAACCCGATCTTTGCCCAGTCCTCGTCGGCACTCGTGGTCGTGGCCGCCATCGGCATCTTCACCGCGATCCTGGCGGCCTCGATCGCAATGACCCAGACCGACATCAAGCGGGTCCTCGCCTACTCGACCCTCAGCCAGCTCGGCTACATGTTCGCCGCGCTCGGGGTAGGGGCGTGGACGGCAGCGATCTTCCACCTGATGACCCACGGCTTCTTCAAGGGTCTGCTGTTCCTCGGCTCGGGCTCGGTCATCCACGCCGTGCACGAGGAGCAGGACATGCGCCAGATGGGCGGCCTGTCGCGCAAGATCCCGATCACGTACGTGACGATGCTCATCGGCTCGCTGGCGATCGCGGGCATCCCGCCGCTGGCCGGCTTCTTCTCCAAGGACGAGATCCTGGGTGAGTCCTTCAAGAACGGCTTCCTGTGGGTCTGGGCGATCGGGTTCCTGGTCGCCGGTCTGACCGCGTTCTACATGTTCCGGCTCATGGGGCTGACGTTCTGGGGCGCGTTCCGCGGCCCCAAGGCCGTCTGGGACAAGGTCCACGAATCGCCCCCGGTCATGACGATCCCGCTCATCCTGCTGGCGATCCCGTCGCTGCTGCTCGGCATGGCCCTGGGCCTGCCGTTCGGCGCGAACACGATCGCCGCCTGGCTCAAGCCGGTCTTCGAGGCCGGCCAGGCGGTGCTCCACGGCGGGGCCGGGGAGGCGGCGTTCAGCCTGTTCGGGATCGACGGCACGCTCATCCTGGCCAGCGTGACGGTCGCCGCGCTCGGCATCGTCATCGCCTGGCGACTGTTCGGTGCGGAACTCGCCGGGCTGCGCGTGACGGCCCGCCCGGAACGCGTCCGTGAGCTGAGCGCCCGTGTCCCGTTCCTGTACCGGGCCTCGCTCAACAAGTGGTGGTTCGACGACCTCTACCACCTGCTGTTCATCGTGATCGGCGGCCGGCTCGCCGCCGCGATCTGGTGGTTCGACCGCGAGGTCGTCGACGGGACCGTCAACGCCGTCGGCGGCGGCACGATCGAGGCCGGTCGCGGCCTTCGTCGCATCCAGACCGGACGGGTCCAGAACTACGCGCTCGGGATCGCCGTCGGGCTGATCGTGATGGCCGGCTCGTACCTGCTGCTGGCCGGTCGCTGACGATGGACCTCTCGAGCATCCCGCTCCTGTCGGTCATCATCTTCCTGCCGCTGGTCGGCGCGTTCGTCGTCGGCTTCGCTCCCGCGTCGGCGGCACGCCCGCTGGCGCTGCTCTTCGCGCTGCTCGCCTGGGCCGCCTCGCTGCTGCTGCTGGTCGGCTACCTGCCGGGCCGGCCGGGCTTCCAGTTCGCCGAGGTGGCGGAGTGGATCCCGTTCTTCGGGATCCAGTACAAGGTGGGCGCCGACGGCCTGTCGGTGGCTCTCGTGGTCCTGACCACGACGCTCTCCTGGATCGCGATCCTGGCCAGCTTCAAGCCGATCCAGACACGGATCAAGGAGTACATGATCTCGTTCCTCGTCCTCGAGGTCGGGATGATCGGCGTGTTCGTGGCGTTGGACACGTTCCTCTTCTACATCTTCTGGGAGATCGTCCTCGTCCCGATGTACCTGATCATCGGGATCTGGGGCGGCGCCAACCGGATCTACGCGACGATCAAGTTCGTGCTCTACACGCTGGTCGGATCGCTGCTGATGCTGGTCGCGATCCTGGCGACCGCGTACGCCTTCCAGGCCGGACACAACGGTTCGTGGGTCGGCGCGTTCGACTTCGAGGCACTGCGGAGCTACGCCGCGACTGGCGGCTTCGCCGACGGGCTCCAGCTGGCGGCCTTCCTCGCGTTCTTCCTTGCGTTCGCCATCAAGGTCCCGATGTTCCCGTTCCACACGTGGCTGCCGGACGCCCACACCGAGGCGCCGACCGCAGGCTCGGTGATCCTGGCCGCGATCATGCTGAAGCTCGGCGCGTACGGCTTCATCCGATTTGCGGTGCCGCTCTTCCCATCGGCGGCCCAGACGTTCGCGCCGGCGATCATCGTCCTGTCGCTGATCGCGATCATCTATGGCGCGATCGTGGCGCTCGTCCAGCCCGACCTCAAGCGCCTGGTGGCCTACTCCTCGGTCAGCCACATGGGCTTCGTGACCCTGGGGATCTTCGTGTTTACCGAGCAGGGCCTCCAGGGGGCCGTGCTCCAGATGGTCAACCACGGCCTGATCACCGGTGCCCTCTTCCTGCTCGTCGGCGTGTTCTACGAACGGACCCACGACCGCACGATCGCCAGGATGGGCGGGCTGGCGGCCCGGATGCCGGTGTGGGCCGCGGTCTTCGGCTTCTTCGTGTTCGCGTCGGGTGGCCTGCCGGGATTGTCCGGCTTCGTCGGCGAGTTCCTGGTCCTGGTGGGCACGTTCGCGGCGAACCCGTACGCCGCCGCGGTCGCCTCGTTCGTCATGATCCTGGCCGCCGCCTACCTGCTGTTCATGTTCCAGCGGATCGTGTTCGGCGAGCTGTCCGCGTTCCTCACAGGTCTCGGCGACCACCTGACCGACATGGAGCCGGTCGAGATCCTGACGCTCGTCCCGCTCGGCACGCTGGTCGTCGTCTTCGGCGTCCAGCCCGGGCTCGTCCTGAACCTGTTCGGCAGCACCGTCACCGAGACGCTGGACGCCGTCCGGCCCGCCCCCGCGATCGGGATCCCGATGGAGGTCCAGCTGGTGGTGATCGGGCTCGTGGTCGTGGGCATCCTTGCCCGCATCGGCTGGGCGGTCATGCGTCCGGGTCCCGACGCCGGCTCCGGCTCGGCGGTCACAGCCGCCTCGGAAGGCGGGGCCGCCCATTGAGCTGGCAGGACTTCGTGATCGTCGCGCCGCTCGTGGCCGGGATCCTGACGGCCTGCGGGATCATGGTCATCGACCTGGTCCGGCCCGGGCGACCGGCGGTCGCGGTTGCCAGCGCGCTCATCGGCCTGGCGATCACGGCCGGGCTGACCGCGGCAGCCGGCGCGTCACCCGGGTCAGCGTTCAACGGCGCCTACCGGGTGGACGCGCTGACCACGTTCCTCGACCTCCTGTTCATCGCGATCATCGCGATGACCGTCGTGTTCGGCCCGGACTACCTGGTCCCGCGCGGCCTGCCGGTCGCCGAGTACGCGACGATCCTCGTCTTCGCGATGACGGGGGCGATGCTGATCGCCGCCTCGACGGACCTGCTGGTCCTCTTCCTCGGGCTCGAGCTGATGGTCCTGCCGGGCTACATGCTGGCCGCCTTCCACAAGACGGACGCCTACTCGACCGAGGGTGCGATCAAGTACTTCCTCCTCGGCTCGTTCAGTTCGGCGATCTTCCTGTTCGGGCTCGCCTTCGTGTGGGGCCTGACCGGGACCACCCGCGTCGACGAGGTCGCGGCCGCCCTGGCGGCGATCGTCGCCGGCACGGCGCCACTGTCGCCGGGCCTGGCGATGGGCCTGGCGTTCCTGACCACCGGCGTCGCGTTCAAGATCGCCGCGGTGCCGTTCCACTACTGGACGCCGGACGCCTACCAGGGCTCGCCGACGCCGGTCACCGGCTACCTGTCGGTGCTGCCCAAGGTCGGCGCGTTCGCGCTGATCCTGCGGCTGTTCGTGGAGACGCTCGGACCGCTGTCCGACTGGTGGCTGCCGGTGATGATCGTATTGGCGACCCTCACGATGACGCTCGGCAACCTGGTGGCCCTGACCCAGGACAACGTCAAGCGGATGCTCGCCTACAGCTCGATCGCCCATACCGGCTACATGCTGGTCGGGCTGGCGGCGTGGGCCGGCGACGGCCAGGGCCGGATCGACGGGCTGGAGGCGCTCCTCTTCTACGGCGCCGCGTACGCGTTCATGAACCTCGGGGCATTCGCGGTCGTCGCCGCGCTCCAGAAGCGCGCCGGCGTGACGTCGGGTCTTGCCACGTTCGCCGGCCTCGGCCGCCGCGAACCGCTGCTCGGCATCCTGATGACGCTGTTCCTGCTGTCACTGACGGGAATCCCGCCGACGGCCGGGTTCTTCGCCAAGGCGAACGTGATCATCGCAGCCGTCCAGGCCGGCGGACCCCTCACCGCGCTCGCGGTGATCACCGTGCTCAACGCCGCGGTCGCGGCGTTCTACTACCTGCGGGTGGTGGTCTACATGTTCATGCGCGAGCCGGCCACGGAGCCACAGGTGATGCGCCACGGCGCGCTGCTGTGGGGTGGCCTGGCCGCAGCCACCGCGTTGACGATCCTGCTGGGGCTCTTCCCGACGGCGCTCCTCGAAGCCGCGGGGCGCGCGGCACAGGCGCTGATCACGACCTGAGCCGGCCGTCTCAGGACCTCGGTGCCGGCGCGAACCCGGCCCCGTCTCAGCCGCAGACGAGCGGCCTGGCCACCGGATGCGCGTCGGCGGGGTCGGCGGCCTCTTGCGACAGCGGCTCCGCGACGACCTGGAGCTTGGGGATCGTGCCCTTCGGCCCCTCGGAGGTCTGCAGCCAGAGCTGCTCGCTCGTGGCGCCGGCCGCGTCGCCCAGCGACGTCTGGTGGCGGCGTACCTCGGTGATGTCGTACAGGAAGCGTTGGTTGTCGCTGGTCCAGACCTCGACCACCATGCCGAGCATGCTCCCGCCGTTGTGGACGAGCGACGCGTCGAGCAGCGGCAGGAACATCCCGGTCCGGGCGTGCGCGTACAGGTACGTGGCTCCTCCCTCACCTGGCTGGTGAAGGCTCGTGAGGTACATCGCCACGTTGCAGTAGGGGTAGGCGTTGTCGCCCGGCGGCGGTGCGACGACCGGCAGATCGATCTTGAGCGCCGCGATCCGGACTCGCGTCGCGACCCGATCGGCCGGCGCCGTCGGACTGGCCGTCGGCAGGGCGCCCGAATCGAGCGGCGGGAGGGTGATGAGCGGCGTGCCGGTCGCCGGAGCCGTGGCGGCCGGCGGCGAGGCCGTGCCGAGCGGGTCGGCCGCGACGCCCGACGTCAGCGACAGCAGGCCGGCCGCCAGCAGCGTGACCCCGAACGCGGTCAGGAGCGCGGGGACGAGTCTCGTGCGGATCTGCTCCGCCAGGTCGGCCATGGGTGCGCAATGTAGCAGCGGCCACTCCCGCCCGCCCCGGACTGCTCGTACTGGTACCCTCCGCAGCGATGGGGCCCCGATTCGTGATCGCCGCCGGGCTGCTCGCCGGGGTGGGCGTGGCGGCCATCCTGTTGCTCAGCCTGCTCGTCCTGGCGCCGGAGCCCGTCGCTCCGGCGACGCCGGCGCCGTCGATCGCGCAGGCATCTGGGTCGAGCGCGTCGTCGTCCCAGCCGTCCGTGACGGCATCGTCGGGCGGCTCGGGTCCGGCCACGGCCGGCGCCACCGCCGCCAGCGCCGGCACCACCGCCAGCGCCGGCGCGTCGTCGGGCGCCGGCTTCCATGTCGGCGAGCCGGCCCCTCGGCTCGTCGTGCCCCAGGTCGGCGGCGGAACGATCGACCTCGCAGCGCTCCGGGGCAAGCCGGTCTGGGTCAACTTCATGGCCACCTGGTGCCCGCCGTGCCGCGACGAGTTCCCCCTGATGAACGGGTTCGCCGCGCGCTATGCCGGCACCGGGCTGGTGGTCCTCGCCGTCGACGTCCGCGAGGACGAGGGGACGGTGGCGAGCTTCGCCCAGCAGTTGAATGCCGCGTTCCCGCTGGGCCTGGACGGCGACGGGAAGGCGGCGACGGGCTGGGGGGCGGTCGCCCTGCCCGTCCACTTCTGGATCGACGCCGAGGGGATCGTGCGGGATGGAGCCGCCGGCGGGATCGGCGCCGACACGATGGTCCTTGGCCTCGAATCCATCCTTCCCGGGGTGCAGGTCACGCCTTGACCCGAGCCGTCCCCGTGGGCGCCCGATCGACCCGGCGCGCCCGTCCATGTCGATCGGATCTCGAGCGGATCCTCGCCCGTCCCGGACGGCTCCTCATCGTGTCCGACTTCGACGGGACGCTGGCCGAAGGATCGCGCGATCCGGCGGCGACGGTCATCGTGCCGCTCGCCCGGCGGGCGCTCCGGCGCCTGGCCCGCATCGAGCGGATCCGGCCAGACCGGTTGGCGGTGGCGATCCTGACCGGCCGGGCCGTGCCCGACGCCGCCACCCGCATCCGGGTCGGCGGCATCCGCTACCTGGGCGACCACGGGCTCCAGGCGGGCAGGTACCCGCGCGGCGGCGCCGCGGAACGCGTCGAGACCTCGATCGTCGCGGGGCACGAGGCCTCGATCGAGCCGGCGGCCATCCTCGCCGATCGCGTCCCGCTGCTCCTCGGCTCGCCGGCATGGCTGTTCGTCGAGCGAAAAGGCCCGTCGGTCGCCTTCCACGTCCGCCAGGCCGAGGATCGCGTCGCGGCCCGCGCCGCGGTCGAGGCCGCGATCGAAGCGATCGATCGCGAGCTCCCCCCGCACGACCTGGCCCACTACCGCGGTCGGCTGGTCGTCGACCTGCGGCCCCGCACGGCGGGCGGGAAGCGCGAGGCCATGGAGCGACTGGTCGCCGAACTCATGCCGGCCGGCGTCATCGCGCTGGGTGACGACCTGAGCGACGCGGACGCGTTCGCGGTCGTCCGCGATGCGCGCGAAGCCGGTCGGATCGATGGGCTGGCCGTCGCCGTGACCGGGCCACACGGGATACCCGACGAAGTGCGTGCGGCTGCGGACTTGGTCCTGCCAACACCGTTCCTGGCGGCGCGCTTCCTGGCACGGTTGGCCCGCCGGCTGGACAGCGAGCCGGACGGCGAACCAGCGGCGAGCCAACCGGGATGATCCCGAGATCGCCTGCAGATCCATGCAGCGGTTGGGTCATCGACGACACGGGAGTGAGCAGGATCCCGGCCGCAGAGTGATCCATCCGTAGCTCCTCCCGACGATCCAAGCGCTCGGCGATCAATTCGTCGGCCAGGTCCCCCGCCCGGCGTTCGGCAGCGGACAGACGGAACGCCTGGGGATCGCGCCTCGCGCGCTCGCTCGACCGCAGGTCCGGCGGCTAGATCCAGTCGATTCGGCGAAGCACGACTGCCGCGGTGGCGGCGATCCCGACTGTGATCCCGGTGACCAGCCAGAAGCCCGGGGCCTCCGAGCCGCCGAGCGCGGTGCCCGCCTCGCTCATCCCGAAGATCCCCGCCACCGCCCCGATCCCGGCCAGGATCACGGTCACGCCGGTCAGCCGCTTCATGATGACCGAGAGGTTGTTGTTGATCGTGCTCAGGTAGACATCGAGGGTCGCGGAGGCGAGCTCGCGGTAGTTGTCGAGCTCGTCGGTCAACCGGATGATGTGATCGTAGATGTCGCGGTAGTAGACGAGCTCGGCTTCGTCGATCAGGGCGATGTCGCGATTGGTCAGCTGGTTGAAGACCTCGCGCACTGGACTGACGGCACGCCGCACCTCGATCAGCTCGCGCTTGAGCAGGAACAGCTGCTCGAGGACCTCGGGCGTCGCCTTCTGCACGACCTGGTCCTGGACCGCGTCGATGGCGTCGCCGAGGCGGTCGGCGAACGGGAAGTAGCCATCCACGATGTCGTCGGCCAGCGCCCACAGCAGGTGGTCGGGGCCATGGCGGAGGACCGGTCCGAACCCGGACCGGAGCTTGTTCGAGTTCCGCGGGTCCCAGCTCGCCTGGTGGACGGTCAGGAGGTAGCCGGGTCCAAGGACGATGTCGAGCTCGGACGTGGCGACCTTCTCGTCGTAGGTCAGGTGGAACAGGACGATGTGGATCACCCCGTCCGTGGTCTCGATCTTGGCGCGCTGATTCCCCTCGAGCACGTCCTCGACAATCAGCGGATGGAGCGCGAGCGCGGCACCGACCGCCTGGGCCTGCTCCGCCGTGGGCGTCACGAGGTCCACCCAGACCGAGGCCCCCGGCTCGCGGCACAGCGTCGGGAGGGCCGCCAAGGCATCGGCACCGTCCAGCTCGCGGACGGCGTCGCCACCGGCGTCGCCACCGGCCACGGCGACCCGGATCGTGCCGACGGCCGGACTAGAGGGCGAGGCCCGGTTCTGCAGTGTCGTCGCCATCGGTGTCGGGTCCTTCCGCGGCTGGCAGGTGGTTCCGCAGCATACGCGTCTGCCTGCCGTGACGGCCGCCCAGGGCCATCGCCGGCGGGACGGCGAGGACGGTTACGACGCCGGCCACGATGAAGAGGCCGACCATGATCCCGGCGGCCTCGCGCGATGCCCAGTCCTCGAGGGCGTCGACGACGAACGGGTCCTTGAGCGGACGGTCGCGCAGCGCCTCCGGAATGAACTCGCGGTACGAGGTTGACGTGGCATAGATCTGGTCGGCAAGGCGGTCGATGGTCGTCGAACCATACGCGGTGAGGATGGCCAGGCCGACGGCCATCCCGATCATCCGGGCCACCGTGACCACCGCCGATGCCACGCCGAACGCCCGCCGGCCGGCTGCCTCCACGGCCGCAGTCGACCGTGGGGTGACGGTGAGGCCGAAGCCGAACCCGAACGCGCCGAGCGCCAGGGCGACCGACTCGATCGGCGTCCCCGATCGCCAGGTGGCCATCGCAGCGAACCCCGCCACGCTCAGCGCGAGACCCGCCAGCGTCACCAGCCGCAGCGAGACCAGCCGGACGATGAAGCCCGAGGCGAGGGCGCCGAGCGCCGTCGCGCCGGCAAGCGCGCCGAGGGCCAGGCGCTGCTCGTCGGGTCCGCCGTACAGGACCCGATCGACGAAGACGGCGCCGCCGATGATCGCGGTCGCGAACCCGTAGCCGGTCAGCAGCGATACGAGCGCGGCCGAGCTGAAGGGCACGCTCCGGAACAGACGCGGATCCAGGAACGGGTCCTCCACCCTGAGCCCGCGGACGACCGCGACGGCCGCGGCGGCGGCGGCCAGCGCGAGCAGCCCGGCGGTCACGATCCCCGGGTCCAGGCCGCTGTCGGCGATCTGGCGCGTCCCGACGAGCGTCAGCCCAACGAGCCCGGCGACGAGGGCGAGTCCGAACAGGACGGCGCCCAGGCCGTCCACGCGGCCGGGATGGTGGGGCGTTTCCCAGCCGGCCGAGGCCGCCCAGGCGAGGACGAGCGCCACGAGACCGATCGGGACGTTGAGGTAGAACACCCAGCGCCAGGCCGGCGACAACACCGCGGTCAACGGATCGGTCGCCCCGGCGCCGATCGTCGCCAGGGCAGTATCCGCATGCACCGAGCCCAGGATCGCGGCGCCGACCACGGGTCCCGCCGCCATCCCGAGGAACGTCAGGGCCCCGACGACGCCGAGCGCCCGGGGTCGAGCCGGACCGCCGAACAGGTGCGAAGCGGCGGCCGTGCCCACGGGGACCAGGACCCCGCCACCGATCGCCTGCACGACCCGGGCCGCGATCAGCTGGTCCAGGTCCTGGGCGGCACCGGCCAGGGCCGACCCGAGGACGAAGACTGCCAGGGCGCTCATGAACAGCCGGCGCGTGCCCCACAGGTCGGCCAGCCGGCCGGCGAGCGGCATGACCAGGATGTAGACCAGCAGGTAACCGTTGATGATCCAGCTCGCCTTGCGGAGCTCGATCCAGGCCGTGGCGCTGGTGGTCGAGGCGAGATTGGCCAGGATCGACGGCAGCGCGACCGCCGTGACCATCAGCTCGAGCCCGGCCAGGAAGACCCCCGCCCCGAACACGGCCAGCAGGACATATGCCGCACGACGGTCCATCCGGGGAGTGTAGATGCGGTCGCCCGCCCGGCGATCTCGATCGCCGGTATTGACTGCCGACGGTCAGGACGATGGGAACAGCACGTTCGCCCGTCGGAGGACCTCTCCCAGACGGATCTCCCCGATGTCCTCGAGGCATTCCGGCACGATCCCGTCCAGCAGGTTCGCGACAGTCGCGCCACCAGCTCGAGGTCATCCGTCCAGCCCAGGTTCTTGACACGGTGACGCGTCGCGCCTAGCATCAACGCCCATTGATATAAACCGTGGTTGATGCGATCACGGTCCGGCAACGGAGTCCCCCAACTGTCCCCCTCCAGAGCCCGCGTTCGCAGCACCATCGCGGCGGCCATCGCGCCGCCCGAGGACCTGCGCCAGTTGCGCGTCTTCCACAAGGCGATGGCCGACGTGAACCGGCTCAAGATCGTGCGTCGGCTCGTCGCGGGCGACGCGACCGTGACCGAGCTGACCGATCACGTGGGGCTGTCGCAGCCGCTCGTCTCCTGGCACCTCGGCCGGCTGCGGGCCGCCGGGGTCGTGGAGACGCGCCGGAACGGTCGCGAGACCGTCTGCCGGCTCCGCGGCGAAGCGTTCGCCGAGTTCGCGGCCCGCGAGCGCACGATCCTCGGGTTCGCGGGGTGACCATGACGATCTCGAACGACTCCAGGGCGCGGGTCAAGAAGGCGTTCGAGCCGATCGCGCTCGGGATGGGCCGGCTCGGCCTGACGCCCGATGCGCTCACCCTCATCGGCTTCGCGATCACGATCGTCGGCGCCGTCCTCGTCGCCGGCCAGCTGTGGCTCGCCGGCGGCCTCGTCATCTTCCTGGGCGGCGTCTTCGACATGTTCGACGGCACCCTGGCCCGGGCGACCGGCCGCGCCAGCAACCTCGGGGCGTTCATGGATTCGGTGTTCGACCGTGCCGGTGAGATCATCGTCTACACCGGGCTCGTCGTCGGCCTGCAGGACCTCGGCATCCAGAACGGCACGGTCCTCGCGGCGGCGGCGATGGGCTCGGCCGTGCTGGTCAGCTACACGCGGTCCAGGTCGGAAGGGCTCGGCTTCACGTCGGGCAGCGGGATGGCGGCGATCGGGATCATGACCCGCGAGATCCGGCTGGTCATCCTGAGCGTCGGGCTCGTCCTGGCAGGCCTCCTCGGCACGAACCCGGACAACTCGTCCTGCAGCACCTGCGCGGGTGCCTCGGCATTCCCGCCCGGCGCCTACGTCCTCTTCCTCGCCCTCGGCCTCATCGCCGTGGGTTCCATCCTCACCGTCATCCAGCGGATCCTCCACGTCCGCCAGCAGGCCAGACGACCATCAAGGTAGTCCCAACGAGCACGGAGAAACGCACGTGAGCAAGACCGGCAGCAACGGCAAGAACGGTTCGACACCCGGCAACACCTGGGCCGGTTCCGGTCGTCGCGGCGACGGCAAGATCCGGGTCGCGATCGTCGGGGTCGGCAACTGCGCCAGCAGCCTCGTCCAGGGCCGCTACTACTACGAGAACGCCAAGGCGGACGACTTCGTCCCCGGGCTGATGCACGTCAACCTGGGCGGCTACCACATCCGCGACATCGACTTCGTGGCCGCCTTCGACATCGACAAGAACAAGGTCGGCAAGGACCTGTCGGAGGCGATCTACACCAAGCCGAACAACACCTATGTCTTCCAGCAGGTCGCCCATACCGGCGTGACCGTCGAACGTGGGATGACCCACGACGGCCTCGGCAAGTACCTCAGCCAGATCATCGAGAAGGCGCCCGGCCCCACGGCCGACATCGTGGGGATCCTCAAGGAGCGCGAAGTCGACGTGATGGTGTCGTACCTGCCGGTCGGCTCGGAAGAGGCGACGAAGTGGTACGTCGAGCAGGCCCTCGCGGCGGGCGTCGCCTTCATCAACGCCATCCCGGTGTTCATCGGCCGCGAGCCGTACTGGCAGCGCCGCTTCGCCGAGGCGGGCCTGCCGGTCATCGGCGACGACATCAAGAGCCAGGTCGGAGCCACGATCACGCACCGCGTCCTGACCCGCCTGTTCATGGATCGCGGTGTCCGCCTGGACCGGACGTACCAGCTCAACTTCGGCGGCAACACCGACTTCCTGAACATGCTCGAGCGCGAGCGCCTTGAGTCCAAGAAGATCAGCAAGACCAACGCCGTCACGTCCATGCTCGACTACGAGATCGACACGGACGACATCCATGTCGGCCCGAGCGACCACGTGCCGTGGCTGCTCGACCGGAAGTGGTGCTACATCCGGATGGAGGGCACGACCTACGGCGACGTGCCGCTCAACGCCGAGCTCAAGCTCGAGGTCTGGGACAGTCCCAACAGCGCCGGCGTCATCACCGACGCGATCCGCTGCCTCAAGCTCGGCCTCGACCGTGGTCTGAAGGGCACGCTCGTCGCCCCGGCCAGCTACTTCATGAAGAGCCCGCCGATGCAGATCCACGACGACATCGCGTTCAACCGGGTCGAAGCGTTCATCCGCGGCGAGGACAACGAGACGCTGGTCGGGACCGAGGCCCCGGCGAAGCGCCCGCTCAAGCGGATGGCCGGCACCAAGGCCAAGGTCGCTGCCGCGCGGTGACGCCGCCAGAGCGCCGACTGGAAGCGCCGCATCGACGTAACGGGACATCGAGCCCGCGAATCGTCGAGCGGGCCGCCGTCGCCGGGTACAAGGGCACGACGTGGTTGCTCGGCGTCCTGCCGGCCGGTCTCGGGCGGGCGGTCATCGGCCGCCTGTCGCAGGCCTCGTACTGGGCCTGGCCGGCCAAGCGGCGCTGGTCCAACCAGAACTTCGGCCACGTCCTGGGCCTCCCGCCGGACGATCCGCGGGTGCGCAGCCTCGCGCTGCGCGCCTACCGGGAGTACGGCCGCTACCTCGTCGAGCTGATGCGCCTGCCCGCGATGGCGCCCGAGAAGGTCAGCGATCTCGCCGATCTCGACGCCGACGACATCCGCGCGATCTGGGGGGACGCGCCGGGCGGGGGGCTGATCCTGGCCGCCGGCCACGTCGGCAACAACGAGGCGGTCGCGGCCGGCATCGCGCACCACGGGCTGCCCATCAGCGTCGTGGCCGACGATTCGGCGTTCCCCGAGATGTACGAACTGTTGCGCCAACAGCGGGAGAGCTGGGGCGTCCGGATGATCCCGTGGCGCAATCTGCGGGAGATCTTCGGCGTGCTCCGGCGACGCGAGATGCTCGCCCTGCTCGTCGACTGGGGCTACCGGAGCGACGGCATCCCGGTCGAGTTCATGGGCGCCTGGACAACGATGCCGGCCGGTCCGGCCACGCTCGCGGCCAAGACCGGGTCGCGCATCCTGCCGATCGGCATCCGGCGGCACGAAGGCGGGCGCTTCGATGTCTCGTGGGTCGAGCCGATCGAGGTCCGCTCGTCCGATCCAGCCGAGCTGCAACGGGCCACCCAGGCGATGGCCGATGCCCTCGGCCGGACGATCCGCCTGGCGCCCGAGCAGTGGTACAGCTTCAAGCCGATCTGGCCGGCCAGCGAGGCCGAGGCCGCCGATCTGCAGCGCCGCGCGAAACACATGCAGGGAGGGCTGCCGGATCCCGGCCCGAACCGCGGCTTGCCGCGTGACGAGGCCGACACCGCGGCGGTCGTGAAGGTCGACGGGCCGGCTTCGAGCGGCACGGAATCGGAGGGGGCGTCCGGGTGACGCTCCGGACCCGGAGCCTGATCGCCGCGTCCTGGCTGGCCTGCCACCTCCCTGAGCGTCCGCTCGTTCGCCTGGCCGAGGTCTGCGGCGAGGCCTGGTATCGCCTCGCACCCGATCGCGCGGCACAGGCACGTCGAAACCTGCGGCGGGTGTGCCGTGCGCTCGCCGCCGACGGACGCGGGACCCCGGCGGCACGGGCGGCCGCGGACGATCCCCGGGCACTCGAGCGCCTGGTGCGCGCCGCGTTCCGGCACAGCGCGCGCTACTACCTCGAGGTCGCGCGGACGCCCTGCCTGACCGCGCCGGAGATCGAGCGCAGGCTGGTCGTGGAGACGCCCGACGAGGTGGCCGAGGCGTTCGGAGCCGGGCGGCCGGTGATCTTCGTCGGCCTCCACTTCGGCGCCATCGAGCTGCCGGCGCTGTTCCTCGCCTCGAGGGTCGGCGGGGCGGTGGCCCCTATGGAGACGATCGACGACGTGGCGCTCCAGGACTTCTTCGTCCGAACGCGCGGCGCCGCGGGCGTCCGTATCGTCGGCCTGCGCGAGGCTCGCCGCGAGCTGCTCGAGGCGCTCCACGACGGGACCTCGGTCGGGCTCGTCGGCGATCGCGACCTGACCGGCGGCGGACTGCCGATCCCGTTGTTCGGGGCCCCGGCCAACCTGCCGCTCGGACCGGCCATGCTGGCCGTGGAGAGCGGTGCACCGCTATACGTCGTCGGCGTGCGACGAACCGCTCGAACCCGGTACCGCGGTGGCATCGAAGCGGTGCCGGTGCCGGCCGAGGGCACCCGACGCGAGCGGGTGACTGCCGCGATGACGGCGCTCGCGGCCGCCTTCGAGCGAACCGTGGCCACGGCGCCCGAGCAATGGTGGGCGATCTTCTTCCCGATCTGGCCCGACCTGGAGGCGGCACATGCCTGACCCCGGAGACGGCCGCAGCCGGGCAGACCTGCACATCCACACCGTGGCCAGCGACGGCACGGCGACGGTTGGCGCGATCCTCGATCACGTCGAGCTGTACACCGACCTCGCGGTCATCGCGATCGCCGATCACGAACGGATCGACGCGGCGGTCGCCGCCCAAGCCATGGCCCGGGACCGCGGGCTTCGTGTCGAGGTCGTGGTCGGCGAGGAGGTGACGACCCTTGGTGGGCATCTGCTGGCCCTGTTCCTCGATCGCCAGATCCGGCCGTACCGCTCACTGCGGGCGACGATCGCGGCGGTCCACGAGGCGGGTGGCCTGGCGATCCCGGCCCACCCTCTCGTCCCGTACCCGCTCTGCGCCCAGGGCTGGGTGCTCCGCCGGCTGCTCGACGATCCGGACCCCGCGGTCCGGCCCGACGCGCTCGAGACCTTCAACCCGACGACGCTCGGGCGGCCTGCGCACAAGCGCGTGACCCAGTTCGCCGACGAGCATGAGCTGGCGCACCTCGGCAACAGCGATGCCCATGCGCTCGCCGCGATCGCGGCCGGCTGGACGACCTTCCCGGGGCGCGACGCCGCCGACCTGCGCCGCGCGATCGCGGATCGGACGACCGAGCATGGCGGCACGTTCCACCCGACCGTCGGGCAGCTCGGGACGTTCGGCCAGCAGCTCCGCAAGCGCGGCCGGGACGCCAGGGACGAGCTCGGCGGGCGCCTGCGCCGCGACGGCACCGGCCGGGACCACGGCTACCCCGGTGGCCGGCAACGGCCGCCGCGCTTCGAGCAGGCCGGGCCGGCGGAACGGCGGCGACCGTGAAGATCGGCCTCGTCTGTCCGTACATCTACCCGGAATCGGGCGGCGTCGCGCAGCACGTGCGGTTCCTGTACGAGAACCTCCGCCTGCGCGGCCACGACGTCCGGATCATCACCGCCAGCCACGGCCCGCAGCGCGCCTCGGAGGGCGACATCCTGCGGATCGGCGTCGGGTTCAGCATGCCGACCAACGGCTCGGTCGGGACGCTCACGTTCTCGCCGCGGTACATCGTCCAGGTCCGCCAGCTGCTGGAGCGCGAGCAATTCGATCTCCTCCACTTCCATGAGCCCTTCGTGCCATTCCTGTCGCTCTTCCTGCTCCGCGAATCCCGCAGCGTCAACGTGGCGACCTTCCATGCCTATGCCGGCTTCTCGCCCTCGTACGAGCTGGGCAGCCGGGTGATGGGCGGCTACGCGGCCAGGCTGCACGGCCGGATCGCGGTCAGCGCCGCGGCCCGCCACTTCATCGACCGCTTCTTCCCGGGCGACTACAAGGTGATCCCGAACGGCGTCGACGTCCCGCGGTTCGCCTCGGCCGTACCCCTCGCCCGCTGGCAGGACGGCACGCCCAACGTCCTGTTCGTCGGCCGCCACGAGCCGCGCAAGGGCCTGCTCGACCTGCTCAAGGCACACCGGATCCTGCGTCGGACCGGGGCCGGGAACCGGCTCCTCATCGTCGGCTCGGGGCCGCAGGAGCGCGAGGCGCGCCGCTACGTGGCCACGCGCGGGCTCCAGGAGGTCGAGTTCCTGGGTCGCGTGTCGGACGCTGAGAAGGCGCAGCTCTTTCGGACCGTCGACGTGTTCGCGGCGCCCGCTACCGGCCGCGAATCCTTCGGGATCGTGCTGCTCGAGGCGATGGCCGCCGGTGCGCCGATCGTGGCGTCGGACATCCATGGCTACAAGGGAGTCGTCCGTCGCGGCCGGGAAGGGTTGCTCGTCCCGCCGCACGATCCAAAGGAGCTCGCCGCCGCGATCGCGAGGCTGCTCGGCGACCCGGCCCTCCGCGCGGAGATGAGCGCCGCCGGGCGGCTCCGTGCCGAGGAGTTCAGCTGGCCGAGGGTGGCGTCGCGGGTCGAGGAGTACTACGGCTTCGTCATCCGGCGGCTGGCCGCCAGCGGATCCCTGCCGGACGATTTCCGGGCTCCTGTCCCTCAGGCGCCGCCGGTCAGGATCCGCCCGTCGTCCACGACCTGGGACGGGGACGAACCGTTCGAGTCCGCCAGCGCAACCCGCCAGAGCCAGGTCGAGTAGGCGACCACCAGGCAGGCCACGACCAGCGCCACGGTGAGGAGCGCGAAGGTCGGCGTCAGGATCGGCGCGACGGTGTTGCCGTCGATCCTGCTGACCGGGAACTGGAACGCGTACAGGTAGGTCGGCAGGATGCCCTGGTAGGCGTTGACGACGGACGCCGGCAGCGGCAGCGCCGCGATGTTCGGGTAGAGGATCGCGAACCAGCCGACCGCCGCCACGAGGTAGCCCGCCACGAACCGGCGCGGATCGCGCGCCCCGAGCACCTGCAGGGCGAAGTACGCCAGCGGCACGCCGATGACGATCGCGATCGGCTCGACCGGCAGGTTGGTCAGGGTCAGGATCGGGCTGTCCGGGAGCAGCGCGACCACGATGAGCGCCACCACCAGCGCGCCACCGACCTTGGCCATCGAGGTGAAGGCGGCGGTGAGCTCCCGGCCGGTGCTCCGTCCACCCCCGACGTCGAAGTCGAGGAAGCGCACCACGAGCGCGATCAGGCCGATCGCGATGACGATCGTCAGCCCGGCGGTCCGCGACGTCAGCACGAAGTCCGGGATGACCGCCGGGCACGCCTGCGACCCGGGATTGACCGACACGACGTTGACGAACCCGCACAGCGGCCGCGACAGGACCCACAGCAGGGCCGGCAGGACCAGGGCCAGCGCCGCCCCCACCCGCGCGAGGAGCCACGTGTGACGCGATGCGCCGTGCCACAGCTCGGCCATGAAGTACGCCAGGGCGAGGACGACGAATGGGAGCGCCGTGTAGTAGTGGTACTGGAAGGCCGCCCGGTCGATCCGCGCCCAGGAGATCCACTGGGCGGCGAACCCGACCGCGATCAGGGCCAGGGCGAGGCTCCGGCGCCTGTAGGCCATGAAGCCCGCGAACACCATGGCCGGGACGCCCAGCCACCAGATGACGACGTTGCCCGCGTCGTAGATGGAGGCGGACGTGGACGCCGCCAGGCCCTCCTGGTAGAACCACACCGGCTTGAGGTCGAGCGGCCAGGCCCACCACGGCGACGATGCCGGGTGGGGGTCGGTCAGGCCGTTGTGGTAGCGGTACATCTGGCCGGTCAGATCGAGCAGGGTCTGCCCTGCATGGCCGGGCGGCCAGTCGGCCCACAGCGGTGGCCAGGCCGAGACGATGCGATGACCTTCGACCATCGCCCACGGGATGTACGAGATCACGTAGACCGCGAGCGGGAGCCCGATGAGGCATGCGGCTGCCCACAGCATGGGGAGCCCGAGCATCGAGCCCGGCCGGAGCCACCCGTCCGGCGCCGGCGCCGGCGGCTCGAGGAGGTGGCTCGCGGCACCGGGATCCGCCGTCCCGGCCAGCGGCCCGAACCCCCGACGACCGCTGACGTGGAACAGTCCGGCCACGACCAGCGACCCGAGCCCCAGGGCGATGGCCAGGAGCAGCGGGGTGACCGAGACAGAGCCGAGCACGAAGGCGGTCTGCAGCTTCCCGACCGTCAGCGCCCCGAAGAACAGGATCGTCCCGAGTGCCATGGGCGCGATGACCGCCAGGCGGAGCTCGTCGTCGGTCCAGGCGATTGGGTGGAGGATGGTGACCACCACGACCAGCAGCGTCAGGGCGACCATGATCAGCAGGAACGTCAGGTTCCCGAAGCCGCCCCCGCCGGGCACGCTGATCGCCATGTAGCCGAGCACGGCGGTCAGCCCGATCATGCCCAGGATCGCCAGGACCCGGCCGAGCGCGCTGCGGACGAGGAGCAGCAGGACGAGGGCGCCGATGGCGTAGGCGGCGACCCACTTGCTCGCCAGGGCCAGGCCCAGGAGCGTGCCCACGATCGGCATGCCGAGCCAGAACGCGAGCCGTCCGCGCCACCAGCCCGTCCAGATCGCGGCGAACACGGTATACGCGGCCACCATGAACAGGCCCACGTAGACGTCGTTCATGCCGATCCGCGCCTGGACGAAGAACATCCCGTCAACCAGCACGAACAGGCCGGTCAGCACGGCCACCAGCCGGCGACGGAACAGGATCCGTGCCAGGAGGAAGAGCAGGCCGGCCGTCAGTGCGCCGGCGATCACACCCGGCAACCGCCACGCGAACGCGTGCGAGCCGATCGCGATCGACGCGGAGTCGCCGGCCCCGTCGAAGACGAGGAGTTGCTGCCGGTCGGCCGACGGGTAGTCGGCGGCGACGTCGGCAGCCAGGGCCGTGGGGGTGAAGCCGTCGGGCAGGCGCGCATCGGCGAAGACGGCGTTGCCGTGCGGCTCGACGACGTACACCGTCCAGGGGTCGCCGTCCGACCCGGTCGAGCCAGGGACGGCGCCGAGGATGTGGACCATCTGGGTGGCGTCGTCGTAGACGATGCGGGTCGCCGGCGCCGGGAGCGGGTGCTTTCCCTGGTCGACCGGACCTTCCTTGGCCGCGTCGCCGCCGATGGCCAGGACCTCGTAGCCCGGGCTGTCGGGTTGCCCGGTGGTCGCATACAGCCGGGGATTGTCGAGGCCGGTCACCATGGCCAGGCCATGCGCGCCGCCGTCGAGCGAGATCGTGGTGATCAGCGACACGCGGGCGGGATCGATGAACGCGACGCCCCCGCTGGTGGCCACCGCGACCCTTGGCACGTCCTCGACGCCGATGCCGGGCAGCCGGCCGTCGGCGATCGCCTTGTCGAGGGCGGTGCGGACGTCGCCGGTGCCCGGGCTGCCGAGCACGACCGTCGTTCCGGTCGCGGGTTTCGTCAGCTTCGTCTCGTAGGAGGCGGCCGTCCCGCCGAGGATGTCCGCGAGCGTCGACGCCGCCGTCTTCGGGTCCGGGACATCGGCCACCGTCGCGACGAGCGCCGATCCCGAGCCGCCGAGGGCCAGGTCCGCGATCCCCGGCAGGTCAAGGCTCCCCGTCACGCTGCCGGTCGGCAGGTCGACGATGGTCAGCCGCTCGGCGGACGCGGCCACGACGGATGTCCCGTCGGCCGCCATCAGGAGGTGACTGACCGGGTGGTCGAGGGTGACCAGCACCGTCGGCGACGGACCGAGATCCACCGCGACCGCGCCGAGCGCCGTGGCGTCGAGCGTCGCGATCCGGCCGTCGTCATAGCCCAGGACCAGCTGCCGCCCGATTGGATCGAACGCCAGCGTCGAGGCCCCGGCGGCCGGCACGACGGAGAGCAGTCGCCGGCTCGCCAGGTCGTACGTCCGGATGTCGCTCCCCGTCGCCACGTGGAGCCGGTCGCCGGCCTGACCGCCCGGCGCCTGCGGATCCAGCCGGCGCGGTTCGACGATCGCGTCACGCACCGGGACACCGAGATCGCTCGTCGCGTTGACGTGGTCCTCTCCCCACAGGACGAGGCCGGCCGCCATGGCGTACTTCGCTAGGTGCGGGTGCGTCCACTCGTAGATGTCGTGGGACAGGCCGTAGCGCCAGTCCTGCAGGAACTCCGTCGCCGTCCGCGCGTGGTAGACCTCGTCGAAGTGCATCTGGTACGGCTCGGCGAGGCGGAACGTGCGCAGCAGCAGGCTGGCGACGACCAGGACGACCACGATCCAGAGGTCCAGCCGGTCGAAACGGCCGCCAGGCTCGCGGGCGAGCAGCGCACTCCGGTCGGGGCGGATGGGGCGGTCGCCCAGGCGCGCCCGGAACCAGCCCGCGACACCGAGATCGGCCAGGCCGGGCCGGGCAGTCCAGGTCGGGAGACGGACGCCGGAGGGGCGCTCGGGTTCCCAGCCGAGCTCGAACGGCCGCGCCGGGGCCGGCTCGTCGTCCGAAGGGGCAGCGGGGAGCGGCTGGGCCGACGCAGATGGCTCGGCCGACGTGGGTGGCTGGGCCCACGCAGATGGCTCGGCCGACGTGGGTGGCTCGGCCGACGTGGGTGGCTCGATGCCACCGGCGTCATGGTTCCATTCGGTGGCCATGGCGAGCTCGTGGTCCAGCGCCCGTCGGCGATCCCGCCGGAGCTGGAGGAACGCCCAGCCGAACGCCACCGTCTGGGTGATCGCCACGACCGTGACGCCGGCCGGCGAGCGGATGGTGCCACCGACGCCGAGCCAGTCCATGACCGATGGGTTGTCCGGGTAGAGGGTCGTCAGCACCACGTACATGTTGGCGAAGGTCGCTGCGGTGAGGGCGACGTAGGCCCAGCGCCAACGCCACGACACGGCCGCCAGGATCACGCCGATCGCGAAGAACGGGTAGCCATAGCGCTCGTGGACGCGGGTCGGGACGGCGAAGAAGGCGAGTGCCAGCACGGCGAGCCCGACGAGCACGGTCAGGCGGTCGGGACGTCGCGCCACGATCCACAGGACCAGGACGATCGAGGCGAGCAGCAGCATGGTCCCGATCAAGACGGCGGGGATGCCCGCCAGCGTTGCGCTGCCGGCAGCGCATTGCTCCGCGCTGCCGACGAAGTCGCAGATCCAGGCGCTCGAGGTGGCCAGGCTGTTGCCCGTGTCGCCAGGCACGATCGCCCACAGGTTGTACGCGTTGACCGTCAGGTACGGGTATCCGCCGGCGGCCTTCGCGATCTGCTCCAGCAGCCCCGAGCTGACGAACGGCGCCTGGCCGCTGAACGCCACGACCGACAGACCGAACGGCAGGCACAGGACGACCGCCGTCAGGAAACCGGCCAGCGCCGTCGTGAGGATACGGATCGGCCGGCCGGTCCGGCGCGGGTCGCCCGCCCCGCCCGACGGCCAGAGCGCCCGGCGGATCGTGACGATCGCCACGAGCGGAATCAGGATCCCGAGCTGTGGCTTGATGATCGCGGCAACCACGGCGAAGATCGCCGCCCGTTCCGGCCGGTCGCGCCAGACCTCGCGCAGGCCGAGCAGGAGGAAGACGACGCCGACGGAATCGACCTGGCCCCAGACGACGCTGTCGAACCAGGAGATCGGGTTGAGCACGGCGACCCCGGCGGCCACGAGCGCGAGGCGCCGGCGCCCGCCGAGCTCGAGCACCATCGAGTGGACCAGCCAGCCGATGGCGAGGTCGGCCAGGATCGGCAGCGCCTTGAGGTCGAGGTCCGTGAGGAACCCGAGCGACGGACCGGCACCGCTCCCGGTCAGCCCGTGGATCGCGTTGCCGAGCATGCCGAGGAACCACAGTCCCAGGAGGTAGCCGGGCGTGTAATCGTGGAAGAACGGGCGATCGTAGAACCCGAACGGACCGTTGGCGGCCAGGTCGGACATCCAGGCCCGGAACGCGCCGATGTCGACGCCGAACCCGGAGCCCGGGAGCAGTTGTGCGATGATGAGGCGGAGGGCGAGCCCGGCTGCGAGGACCACGAGGACCGCGCCGACGGTTTCCCGCGTCCCGGTCGCCCGCGACGGCGCTCCTGTGCCTCGCCCGGTCCCACCGAACGCGGGGCCAGTCACCGGGAACGGCTCCTGCACGAGCGTGGAAGGTGGATCGGAGCGTAGCACAGGGCGGCCTGCCGGACGCCGACGCCAGCCCGTGGCCGGACCCTAGAGCCGCCCGATGGGTCTCCATCCTGGTCGGGCTGCTGCTCGCGCTGGGCGCGATGGCGATCTACCTCGCGACGCGGACCGACCGCTACTACGACCATTTCGTCTGGCAGGCGGCCGCCTTCCTCGAGGGCCATGCCGCGATCCGTTATCCGGTCGAGGCCAGCGGGGCGCTCCATGGCAATCTCTACTTCCAGGACGTCCTGCCTGTTGCCACGACCGACGGCGTGCCGCGCGGGCTCCTGCCATTCCCCCCGCTGCCGGCTTTGGTCCTGTTGCCGTTCGTGGCGGTGTGGGGTCTGGCCACGGACGCACAGACGATCTTCACGATCCTCGCCGCCGTCGACGTCGCGATCTGCTGGTGGGCCCTGGCCGCGCTGCGAGTCAGGCCGGCCGTGCGCCTGGGCGCCACGGTCTTCTTCGCGATCGGGACGGTCTTCTGGTATTCGGCCCAGGTCGCGACCACCTGGTACCAGGCCCACATCGTGGCGGTCGGGTTGAGCTTCCTGGCCGTCGGGATCGCGCTCCGCGGCGACCCGGCATCCGGCCGACCCGATGAGCCGACCGCGCAAGGGATGCCTGCCACCGCAAACCGGTCCGGCCTCCGGGCGGCCCTCAGCCTCGACCGCGGCCAGTTCGCCGCCGGGTTGCTGTTCGGGTTGGCCTGCACGGCGCGCCTGACCGTTGTCTTCGGCGCGCCGTTTCTCGCCGTCGTCGGATCGGGCGGCGGGTTCCGGCGGCGCGCCTGGTCGGCGGGTGTCGGCGCCGCCCTGCCCATCGGGCTGCTCGTGGTCTACAACCTGGTGACCACCGGCCACGTCTTCCACCCGGCCTATGACTATCTCTACGCACTCGAGGCAAACGGCTACCCGAGCCTCGGCTATCACGCCGACTGGTCCATGGAGGATCCGCGCTACGTGATCCAGAACGCCGGGATCGCCCTGTTCGGCATGCCCGACATCCTGCCGCGGTTCCTGCCCGACAGCCTCGCCGTGCAGCCCGTCGCCGTCTGCACCGACCCTGCCGCCGTCCGCGGGCTGTTCGACCTCGCCTGCCCGCTGGCCGTGCCTCGGGACGTGGGCATGAGCGTCCTCGTGACGAGCCCCGCCTACCTGCTGGCGATGCCGGTCCTCGGACGCCTGGGCCGGAGCCGGCTGGTCGGCGGAGCCATCCTCGCGGTGCTCCTGATCACGCTGGCCAACCTGATGCATTTCAGCCAGGGCTGGGTCCAGTTCGGCTACCGGTTCAGCCTGGACGCCGCGCCCTTCGCCCTGATCCTCGTCGCGATGGGCAGCGAGCGCCTGATCGTCCGCTGGTACCGGGGCGTGGCGGTCGCGACAGCCCTGATCGTCCTGTCGATCGCCGTCAACCTGTGGGGCGTGATCTGGAGCCGGCTGCTCGGATGGTGACGCGCGGCGCGTGCCTGCGGCAAGTCCCTACCCTCCTGGTCGCCGTCGTGGCGTTCGGCCTCGCCCGCGCGGCCCTCCTGCCCGGCGTGGCGTTCTGGGACACCGGCGAGCTCCAGACCGTGGGTCCGCTCCTCGGAACCGCCCACCCGACCGGCTTCCCGACCTACGTGCTGCTCGGCTGGCTGGCCTCGGTCGTGCTCCAACCTCTTGGCGAGCCCGCGTTCCGGATGAACCTGTTCAATGCGATCTGCCTGGCGGCCGCGGCCGGCCTCACCGTGGACCTCGTCCGGGCCCTGACCCGCTCCATTGCCCTGGGCGTCCTGGCCGGGCTCGGCCTGGCCCTCACGCCCATCGCCTGGGCGATCGGCACCCACGCCGACGCGCATGCCCTCCACCTGGTGTTCGTGGCCCTGCTGCTCCGCCTGCTCCTGGCCTGGGAGTCCCGGGTCCGCTGGGAGGCGGCTCCCGGCGCCGGCGCCGGGAGCCGGGGCCGGCGCGCCGCCGATCTCGGGGATCGCTACCTGGTCGCGGCGACGGCGGTGTTCGGGCTCGCCCTCGGCACCCATTCGGAGGTCCTGCTCCTGGCGCCCGCGGTCGGCCTGTTCGTGCGTTCCGTCGAGCCCACGATCCGGGAGCGTCGGGCCCTTGTCGCGACGTGCGCGGCCGCCCTGGCGATCGCCGTCACGCTCGTCTATCTCGAACTCCCCTTGCGCGCCGGGCCCTTTCGGGCCCCGCTGGTCTACGGCCGGCCCGACACCTGGGACGGATTCTGGTACGTGGCCCTCGGCCAGCAGTTCATGGGCAGCCTGGTCGATCCGTTCGGCGACCTGCCGCGCAAGCTGGCGGACCTCGCCGGCCTGGCGGCCGGCCAGTTCGGCCCGCTGGCCGTCCTGATCCCGTTCGGCCTGGCGGCGACCGTGCGGCGACGGCCGCGCTACGCCCTGCTGACGGGCGTGTCGGCCGGGGTGATCTGCTTCTTCGCGGCGTCCTACGAGAACGCCGACATCGGCCGCTACTACCTCGTGCCGATCCTGATCGCGTGGACCTGGCTGGCCGTGCTGGCCCGCGCCGGTGGGGACTGGCTGGCTACGGCGCCCTGGCCGGGGTCCGCACCCGGCGCCCGTGCCCAGCGGCTGGGCGGGGCCGTCGCCGTGGCGCTCGGCACGGTCCTGCTGGTTCCGACCTTCGCGGTCGCTCCGGACCGCCTGGCCGCGCTCGACGAGAGCGGCGACCACTCGGCGGCGGACTGGACCGACCGCGCCCTCGGCACGATGGAACCGAACGCCGTCGTCGTGAGCTGGTGGAGCTACTCCACCCCGCTATGGTATGCGCAGCGCATCGAGGGCAGACGACCGGACCTCACCATCATCGACGACCGGACGCGCCTCGACGAAGGACTCGGAGACATCACCGACGTGATCGACGCCTACCTCGGTTCCCGCCCCGTCTATGTCATTCGCTCGGATCCTGACGAGGTTGCCCGCCTGTCGGCTCGCTACCGGCTGGAGCCGGTCGACGGAGCGGTCGGCTTCGGCCTGACGCGGGTGACGGGGCGCCTCGGGGCTGGATCGTGACCGGCGCGGCCACTCCGGGCGAGGCCGCGACCGCCCGCGTCCCACGGCTGTCCTACTTTTTCCCGGCCCACAACGAGGAGGCCAACCTGGAGGGCCTCGTGAACGAGGCGCTGGCCACGCTGCCGACCCTTGCGGACGCGTTCGAGATCATCGCCGTCGACGACGGCTCCCGCGACGCAACGGCGAGCATCGCCCAGGGTCTCGCCGACCAGCACCCCGACATCGTCCGCCTCGTTCGGCATCCGGTGAACCTCGGGTACGGGGCCGCCCTCCGGTCGGGCTTCGCCGCCGCGCGCTTCGAACTGGTCGCGTTCACCGACGGCGACCGCCAGTTCGAGGTCGCGGACCTCGGCCGGCTGACCGAGCGCCTCGCCGGCGACGACTCCCCGGACGTCGTGGTCGGCTTCCGGATCAAGCGCGCGGATCCGCTCGTCCGAACGCTCTACGCTCGAGCCTATCGCCTGGCCAACCGGATCTTCTTCGGGCTGCGGGTGACGGATGTCGACTGCGCGTGCAAGCTCTTCCGGCGGCCGGCACTCGAGCGTCTCCGGGTCGAATTGGGCGGCGCCTTCTTCTCCGCGGAGCTCCTGATCAAGCTCCGGGCCGAGGGCGCGTCGGTCGCCGAGGTCGGCGTCCCGCACTACCCGCGCACGGCCGGCTCGGCGACGGGCGCCAGGCCTTCGGTCGTGTTCCGCGCGGTGCGCGACTTCTGGCGGCTCCGCCTGCGGATGTGGGCGAACCGACGCGGCGCGCTCCGCCGCGGCAGCCCGATCCTCGGCTAGCTCAGCTACCCCGGCCCTCGCTGTCGGGGCCGGCGTCAAGCGAGTTGACGAAATCGCGGAAGACGTCCAGCCGCGGGTCGACGATCCCCTCACCGATCGACTCGAGCGTGGAGCCCTCCCCGGCCTCATCGCCCAGACCGCCGTCGGCGCCGAGGGCCGCCTGGTCGAGCACGGCGATCGAGGCGAAGATGCGGACGCCCGTCCGCACCGCCAGCGCGAGGGCGTCGGACGGCCGGGCATCGACCTCCACGGTGCGCCCGTCGCGATCGAACAGGATCCGGGCGTGGAAGGTCTCCTCGGCCAGCTCGGAGATGATGACGCGGTCGATCACGACGCCAAGCTCCTCGAGCGTGGTGGCAAAGAGGTCGTGGGTCAGCGGCCGCTCGGGGGTGAGGCCCTGCAGCTTCATCGCGATCGAGCTCGCCTCCCACGGACCGATCCAGATCGGCAGGTAGCGATCGCGATCGGCCTGCTTGAGGATCACCACGTGGCGGTTGGAGAGCATGTGCACGCGGACGCTCTCGACCTGCATCTCGACGAGCTCGTCGTCCATGGACCGATTATCCCACGCCTCGCGGACCGGCCGGCCCGGCGGGACCGTGCTTGAGGGCGAAGCCCACCATGGCCCCCAGGACGAACCCGCCGATGTGCGCGAAGAAGGCGACCCCGCCCGTTTGCGTGACGCCGAGCGACGCGAACCCGTCGATGAGCTGGAGGACGAACCAGAACCCCAGCACGATGACCGCCGGGATGTTGAGCAGCTGGTAGAAGAACCCGAGGAAGATCAGCGACGTGACCCTGGCGCGCGGGAACAGGACGATGTACGCCCCGAGCGTGGCCGCAATCGCGCCGGATGCCCCGATCGTCGGGGCGCCGGAGGTCGGATCGACGGCCACCTGCGCGAGAGCGGCCACGGCGCCGCCGGCAAGGTAGAAGAGCAGGAAGCCCAGCCGTCCGAGCCGGTCCTCGACGTTGTTCCCGAAGATCCACAGGTAGAGCAGGTTCCCGAGGAGGTGCAGCCAGCCGCCGTGCAGGAACTGGCTCGTGATCAGCGTGCCCGTGTCGGCGGACAGGAAGTCGCCGCGCCCCCAGGCGGCGGTCAGCCTCCCAGGCACGACGCCCCAGTCGACGATGAGCCGGTTCAGCGCCGCATCGCCCGAGCCGGCACCGAGACCCAGCTCCCACGCGAAGGCCACGGAGCAGGCGATCACGATGGCGAGCGTCACGACCGCCGGCCGGCGGGTGGGGTTGGCGTCGCGGAGCGGGATCATGTGGCCCGATCGGTCACGACGCCTTCGTCGGCGTGGGGGAGGCCGAGCTCTTCGGCGTGGCGCTCGGCGTCGGCGCTCTCCGGCGGCGAGGCCGACGGAGAGCTCGCCGGCGTGGTGTCCGGCACGGGCTCCAGGACGGCCTGATGGATGCCATCAGGCGACAACCAGACGATCGTCGCCGGCTCGCCGTCGGCCCCCGGGATCACGTACATCGCCCGCAGCCCGGACCAGTCGGCCGCACCCCCGGCGAGCCGGTACTGGCCGTGGTAGGCGCCGTCCTTCTTGCCGATCGCAATGATCCGGCCGTTGGGCCGGTCGAAGGCGTACAGATCGCCGACCCGGCGGTCGGTCCCGCCGGTCACGATCGAGTAGGTCGGTGCCGGGCGCAACAGCGTGTCGTCGGGGGCCGTGGCGTCCCAGCCGTCGTTCTTGCCGGAGACGAACCGGTCGAGCGCTCCGCCATCGGCCGCGAAGAGGTCGCCGTCGACATAGATCGAGGTCATCGCGGTCAGGTCGCGCGCGGTCGCCAGCCACGCGGTCGGGGCCGCCGGGAAGCCGTTGCCGTCGGCGGCCGGCGAGTAGGCCTCGATCTGCTGCTCACTCGGATCCACCACGTACAGGTTGTACAGCCCGCGCGACTGGTCCCGGAGGAAGGTCGCGATGCCCAGGACGTCGCTGCCCCACGACGTCGAACCCTTGACGTTGACGCGGACGAGCGTCCCTTTGCCCTTGGTATCGGCCGGCCGCCAGCGCCACAGCTGGTTCTTGGCGTCCAGGATCAGCAGGTCCGGCCCACCCACGGTCAGGTAGCGGGGCGTGGACACCGTGCCGCCGCTGGCCTTCTGGCCGGAGCGCGCGACCACGGTCGCCTTGCGGGTCTTGAGGTCGACCCGGTAGACGGACTTGGTCGAGCGATCGATGACGTACGGCACCCCGTCCGGGCCGCGGACCATGGCGCGCAGGTCGATCGGGCCCGCGCCGTCCGCGGGTGCGAACGTGAACAGCGTGGTCGACTTGACCGGCACGACGCCGTACAGCCGGTCGAGGCCGGCCAGCGTTCGCTGCCGCAGGGGTCCGACGACCGAGTCGCCGACGCTCGCGGCCGTCGCCGCGTCGAGCTGGCGGTAGGCGTCGGTCAGCAGCTGCAACGCCTGGTTGGGATCGTCCGCAACCAGGTCGATGCCGGGACCGGTCACCTTGGCCAGGTCGGAAGTCGCGGCGTCGATGGCCCGCTGGCCGGCGGTGACCGAGCTGATCGCCGCTTCCGGCGTTCCGCCGCCACCGAAGAAGTAGACGCCCAGGCCGAGACCACCGACCACGACGATGAGCGCCAGTGCGGCCAGTGCGGCCCGCCGCTGGGTCTCGCGCCTCGACGCCAGCGGGGTCACGCGCCGATAGGCCGGCTTGCGCTGGGGCATCAGGCCCTGGACCCAGGCGACCGCCCGTTCCACGGCCCCGCCGGCCGCCATTCGGGCGTTGCCGGCCGCCGTGCTCACCGCCAGGCCGGCGGCCTGGACGTTGTCGGCGAGCGGGATCGGGGAGCGGTCCGGGGCGCCCGCCAGCGGCGCGGATGGCCGCACGGGCACCAGCGTCCGGGCCTTCGCCGTCGACGACACCTCGGTCGCCTCGAAGGCGATCGCGCCGTCGCTCCCGGTGCCGTCGGCCGCCACGAACCGGTGATGGAGATGCTCCATCGCCGACTGCGGGTGGAGCGTCAGCATCGCGTCCTTGAGCTCGTCGGCGCCGAGCTTGGCGATGACGTTCGGGGAGATCAGGACCAGCGAGTCGCCGACCGACACCTCGCCCCGCCAGACGTCGGGCTCGAGGTCGGGCGATGGCAGGCCTCGTTCGCGGTGCGGATCGGGCAAGGTCGACAACCGGGCCTGGCGGATGAGATACGCCTCGGCCGGTCCGACCGTGGCCACGTACATCTCGTTGCCCCGGACGACGGCCACCCCGACGCCGATCGGGCCTCCCCCGTCGGTCGACTTGAGCCCGAGCCGATCGGCCTGGTGAGCAAGGCGCTTGTTGGCGGTCGCAATGGCCTTCTGGAGGCAGACGCGGATCCCGGCCGACTCGTCGTAGTAGTACTCGTTGCGGATGGTCTCGGCGGCCAGGCGGGTGGCTTCCAGCGCGTGACGCGTCACGACACGAGACGTCACCAACAGGTACAGGTGCCCCTTGGTACGCGCCACGGAACCGACGCTCGGCTCGACCACGACCAGGGTGTCGGGTGAGTCGGCGAGTCGGTCGTGCTCGGTGACGACACCGAGCTTGAGCTGGAGTCGAACGGCCATCCGAGCCTTTCGTGATCAGGCGGGAGGCGGATTATACGCGGCGACTCCCGGGCCGGACGTGGACACGCAGCTCGCGCGCGCCGACGCCGCCGGGTGCCGCCGCGAACGCCGACAGGAGCTCGGGTCCACGCATTCGCAGCTCCTGGCCGACGATCGGCGCGTCGGCTTCGACGACCAGTGCGAAGCCGTCCAGCCGGACCACGCGGCAGGCACCGGCAGCCGCCGGAACGCGCTCCGCGACGATCGCCTCGAACGTCGCGATGGCGCGAGAGAGTCGCAGCTCGTCCTCCAGGCCGAGTGCCCGGGCGGCGTCCGGGATGAGGTCGCCGAGCCGGACCATGGGCCGCCGCCGGGCCGTCACCGGGCGACCCCGGACTCGCCGGACCCGGGCGACCGGCTCGAGCTGCCGGTGGCCGCCTCACTCCGGCTCTCCCCCACGAGCAGCGCACCGCCCGGGCCCGCCCGGACCTCCCAGGCCGTGGCGATCGCGCGGAGCGCCGGGTCCAGGTCGTCGAGCGTGGTGGTCGTGACGAACGCCTGGGGCAGACCGGCGATCCGGCGGACCAGGTGCGATCGGCGCTCCGGGTCGAGCTCGGAGAAGACGTCGTCCAGGAGCAACAGGGGTGGCCGGCCATCGAGGTCCGTGAGGACGTCCAGCTCGGCCAGCTTGAGCGCCAGGATCGCCGTCCGCTGCTGGCCCCGCGACGCGAAGCTCGCCAGGTCGCGACCTGCCAGCTCGAAAACGAGGTCGTCGCGGTGTGGACCAATGAGCGTCGACCCGTTCCAGACCTCCTTGTCGGCGGTCTCCGCCAGGCGCCGGGCGAGAGCGTC
Source organism: uncultured Chloroflexia bacterium (assembly GCA_963806175.1). Lineage (GTDB taxonomy): Bacteria > Chloroflexota > Limnocylindria > Limnocylindrales > CSP1-4 > SPCO01. Next base: position 89,302 of record CAWDXA010000010.1, on the reverse strand, counting down.
GCGCGCGGACTCGCCCGGGTGCGCCGGCGCATTGGTGGCGTAGGCGAGCGTCAGCCGCGCGCTCGCGGCCTCGTCCGGGGCGATCTCGGCGTGGGCGGCGGCCAGCGGCGCGGCGAGGCTCTCGAGCAGACGCCGCCGCTCGGCGACGATGGCCGAGCCCGAATCGAGGAACGTCCCATCCCAGAACCGCAGTTCGTCGCGCGACGCGCCGTCCTCGCGGATCGCGCGGAGCAGGCTGTTCCGTTGCTGGAGCGTCCTGCCATAGGTCGACAGGGCATCGGCATACAGCGGTGATGCCGACGACGCAAGCTGGTCGATCACGGCGCGGCGCAGGGACGGCGAGCCGGCGATCAGCAACATCTCCTCCGGCGCGAAGACCACGACGCGGAGCAGTCCGGCCAGACCCGTCGCCCGCCGGCCGAGGCCGTTCACCCGGATCCGCTTGCGACCGGCCGCTCCGCTCGCACCGGATCGGACGATCGCCACCTCGACGACGTCGGTGCCGACCCGTCCCTCGACACGGGCGAGGTCGGTGCCCCAGCGGATCAACTCCCCGTCGGCCGTCGTCCGGTGCGATCGGCCCCACGCCAGCAGGACCATCGCCTCGAGCAAGCTCGTCTTGCCGGCGGCATTCGGGCCCCAGATCAGGTGCGGGCCGGGCGCGAACGCGACATCCAGGGCGGCATACCCTCGGAGGTCGAGCAGGCTGATGGTCTCGAGCAGGGACATCCGGGCCGGGCGAGGCCGGACCGACCTCCTGGGTTGGACGGGCTAGGACGTGGTTCGGACCGGCATGACCACGTGGATGTAACGGTCGTCGCCAAGCGGCTTGAAGACCCCCGGCGAGAGCGGCCCGTTGAGCTCGAGCGCGAACTGCTCGGCATTGACGTTGGTGAGCACGTCGGCGAGGTACCGGGCATTGAACGCGATCGTCGTCCCGTCGCCCTCGACCGTCGCCTCCACCTGGCCGACGTGGTCGCCGACCTCGGCGCTGGCCGAGACCGTGATCCCGGGCTCCCCGTCGGCGCTGATCTGGAGCTTGACGATGTTGGCCGACTCGTGGGCGATCAGCGCCGCCGGCCGCACCGCCCGGAGCAACTCCTCGCGATCCAGGATGGCTCGGGTGGTGTGCGTCTGCGGCACCACCTGCTGGTAGTTCGGGAACTGGCCGTCGATCAGCCGGCTGACCAGGTCGATCCCGTCGAGGTGAAAGAGGACCTGGTTGCGGCTCGACGCCAGGACGATCTCGACCGGGTCCTCGACGTCGGCCAGGACGCGCGCCAGCTCCACCAGCGCCCGGGCCGGGATCACCACGCTGGTCTCGGCCACTGGATCGAGGATCGGGATGGTCTTGACCGCGATCCGGTAGTTGTCGGCCGCAGCCAGCGTCAGCTGGTCTCCCTCGAACCTGGCGAGGACGCCGGTCAGGATCGGCCGCGCTTCGTCGGACGCCGCTGCGAACACCGTCTCGGCCAACGCCTGTCGCAGGGCGTTCTGGGCGATCCGGGTCGTCGGCCGTTCGCCCGCGGCGCCGATCGCCGGGAACTCGTCGGCATCGATCCCCTTGACGTGCGTCTCGAACCGCCCGCACCGGAGATGAAGCGTGTCGCTGGCCTGGAGCTCGAGGTCGACACGGTCGCCGGCAGGCAGTGAATTCACGAGATCGGTCAGGAGCTTGGCCGGCACGGTCGTCGCGCCATCGTTCTCGATCTTGCCGGGCACCCAGTAGGTGATCCCGATCTCGAGATTGGTGGCGGTCAGCTTGAGGCCCGCGTCCTCGGTCTTGAGCAGGACGTTGGCCAGTACCGGCAACGTGCTCCGATTGGAGACGGCGCGGCTGACGACCGAGAGGCCTCGCGCCAGGTTCTCCTGCATGACCGAGAGTTTCACGTTGGATTCACTCCGCTGTCTGGCTGCCGCCGCGTTCGCGGTACGTCCGGGGTCCTGGTCGGTTCGCCCAACGGTATCGTGGGTATCTTCCCTTATCTTCTCACCCCATCATCACCATCATCATGGTGTGGACCGGGTGGATGGTCGCGCTGGCCCGTGCGCGGACCGGTGGTTGATGGTGAGGGCCGGCCTGTGGACAGGTGGATCGACCTGGTGGCCGGGGCGGCGTACCTGGTGTGGATGGATGGGACGCACCCCGCCGGCATGACTCCGCGGACCACCCGGTCGTCCACGAACGTCCCGGCGGATCGAGTGGCGGACGGCCGCGATGTCCACAGCCTGCGGCGGTTCTCCACGGATTCCGGGTGCTTGTCCACAGGCACGTGGCCCTGGGCCACCGAATGCGGATCCTGCGAGCCCTGCCGTGGCCGGTGGCCAGTGCAGCTCAGTCGGCGTAGATGAGCTCCCTGACCGCGGCGATCTCGCGGCGCAGCTCGTCATTGACAGCGACTTCCCGGGTGATCTTGTCGCACGCGTGGAGCACGGTCGAATGATCACGGCCGCCGAGTTCGGCGCCGATCCGGAGCAACGACACGTCGGTCTCGGCGCGCATGAGGAACATCGCGATCTGGCGCGGCACGACGATGTTCTTGTCGCGCTTCTGCCCCTGCAGGACCTCGATCGGGACGCTGTAGTAGTCGGAGACGACGCGCGCGATCCGTTCCGGCGTGACCTGTCGCTTCTTGGGGTTGTAGAGGACATTCGACAGGACGGCCTGGGCGAGCTCGATCCCGATGGGCATCGCGCCCATGCTGGCGTAGGCCACCATCCGGTTGAGCGCGCCCTCGAGCTCGCGGATGTTGCTGACGACCTTTCGTGCGATGAACTCGATGACGTCGGAGGTGATCGGGACCGCGCCTTCCTCAGCCTTGGCCCGCAGGATCGCGATCCGTGTCTCGAGGTCCGGCGCGGTCAGGTCGGCGATGAGGCCCCACTCGAACCGGCTGCGCAGCCGCTCCTCGAGGGTGAGGATCGCCTTGGGCGGCCGGTCCGACGACAGCACGATCTGCTTGCCGTCCTCGTGGATCGTATTGAACGTGTGGAAGAACTCCTCCTGTGTTCGTTCCTTGTCCGCGATGAACTGGATGTCGTCGATCAACAGCAGGTCGATCCGCCGGTAGCGCGCCCGGAATTCGTCGATCTTGCCCTGCTGGATCGAGGTGATGAACTCGTTCGTGAACTTCTCGCTGGTGGCGTAGACCACCCGCTTGCGGGGGAACTTGGCGATCACCTGGTTGCCGATGGCATGCATCAGGTGCGTCTTGCCGAGACCGACACCGCCGTACAGGAAGAGCGGGTTGTAGGCGTGGCCCGGCCGTTCCGCGACGGACAGGCTGGCGGCGTGGGCCAGCCTGTTGGCCGAGCCGACGATGAAGTTGGAGAACGTGTAGCGCGGGTTCAGGTAGGTGTTGCCGCCTTCGCCACCGACCCGGGTCGGCTCGACCCGGACCTGCGGCGCGGGGCTGGCGGGTCCCTGGGCGGCCTCGCCGGTCGGGGTCTCCGGGGATCCGTCCGGCGTCGACCCCACGACGAATTCGACCTGGACGCTGTAGCCGACGATTCGGGCGAGGGTCTGGCTGATCAGCGAGCGATAGCGGGATTCGAGCCAGTCCTTGGCGAATCCATTCGGGACCGCGATCCGGAAGCGTTGCTCGTCGACATCGAGGAGCTGCGTGTCGCGCAGCCACGTCTCGTAGTTGGCGGGAGAGAGCGAGACCTGCAGCTCTCCCAGGGCCGCTCTCCAGACCTGCTTCGTATCCATTCGTCGATTGGGACCCTGCGATTTGACGGTGGCGATGGATAGGTAGCGTTGACCAAGGGACTTGGATCGGTCGCCGGGTCCTCGCGCGTCAGCAGGAGTGCCGTATGGTGGCACCGGTCGACGCGTTCCCGAGGGTCCCGGACGGGTTCTTCGGGTCTCCCGCGTACGTCTCCGGCGTCGAGGGCCCGGAGAGGATAGCACCGCCCGACGGGCCGTCGCAAGGCGATTCTGGTATACTCCATGGGAGTATCCGAACACAGTCGACCGACGCGCAGGCCGGTCCGCGCGTCGCGTTCGAATAGCCTGCAGACTGCCGCGGCGGCCCGCCGACCCGACGGCGCCGTTTGACACTCCCCGGGGCCGGACCTATCATCCGCCGGACGACGACGCGCCCTGCGCTTTCTGGCGCCCGGCGCGTTTGCGTGCCTTTTGGGGCAAGTGACAGACCGTCCCCGAGGCCGGATGGAGAGGATCCCGGACACTCCTGATGAAGCAGACCTATCAGCCCAAAAAGCGCCACCGCGCCAAGGAGCACGGCTTTCGAGCCCGGATGAGGTCGGCCGGCGGCCGGCGTGTCCTGGCTGCGCGCCGCGCTCGCGGCCGAAAGCGGCTGACGGCCTGACGATCGGGCGCGGCACGGACACGCCGCGGCTCGTGATGCTCTCCAGCCCGCAGGATTTCGCCGCGTTTCAGGGCGACGGGACCAGCCGGTCCCACCCGCTGCTGACCGCCCGGTTCCGGCGGACCGATCTCGAGACGACCCGCTTCGGGCTGTCGACCGGCCGAGCGCTCGGCGGGGCGGTGGTTCGCAATCGCGTCCGTCGCCGGCTGCGAGAGGCGCTCAGGGTGATGGCGCCCTCGTTCCAGCCCGGCTGGGACGTCCTCATCATCGCCCGGCCGTCGATCGTCACGGCCGACCATGCGGCGATGGTCGGGGCGTTGCGTCGAACCCTGATCAGGGGCGGCGTGCTGGGAGGGTCCACGATTTGAAGCGAGTCGGCATCGGAGCCATTCGGCTCTACCGGGTACTGTTCGCCTGGTTGCCGCCAAGCTGCCGATTCGAGCCCACCTGCTCGCACTACACGGAACAGGCGATCCAGAAGTACGGCCTGCTCCGTGGAAGCTGGATGGGAGCCCGGCGAATCGCCCGCTGTCATCCCTGGAATCCCGGTGGCTATGACCCGGTCCGCTAGCGAGGCGCTCGACTCGTGACACTCCCTCGGTTCCGCTGGGGACGGGTCGCCCCGATCCTGCTGCTGGTCCTGCTCGCGCTGGTGGTGGCCGCCTGCGCACCCGCGACGGGATCGCCCGGCGCCTCCGGAGCGGTGCCCGTCTCGCCGACCCCGCATCCGCCGCTGGTGCCTGCCCAGCCCGGCGCGGATCCGATCAGCCTGCTGGCCTGGGCGTTTACCCCGGTCTTCCAGCTGATGTTCATCGTCCTGGTCGCCACCTACGACTTTCTGCGGAACCTGGGCGTGCCCGGCGCGATCGGCTGGGCGATCATCGTCCTGACCCTGGTCGTGCGGGGGCTCGTGATCCCGCTGTACCGGCGGCAGCTCGTGTCGCAGCGCCGGATGCAGCTCCTCCAGCCCGAGGTCAAGGAGATTCAGCGCCGCTACAAGGGCGACGCGAACAAGGCGCGGCTCGCCCAGCAGGAGCTGTTCAAGGAGCGCGGCATCAACCCGCTCTCCGGCTGCCTGCCGCTGCTGTTGTCCATGCCCCTGCTGTTCATCATGTACTCGGTCATCCAGAACGGGCTGACCAACCAGGACCCGCGCGCGATGCTGTCGTTCTTCGGCCTCAAGGTCGTCGACCTTGCCTGCGCCAACGTTGGTGCGAACGGGATCCTCGATGCCGCCCGGCCGTGCATCGACACCGTGATCCCCGCCCTCGGCAACCTCGACGTGAGCAAGCCGTCGACGTTCCTGACGATCTCGCTCGGTGGGTTCGGCCTGGGCCTGAGCATCCTCGCGATCCTGTCGGCGGCGACCCAGTTCGTGTCGTCGCGGATGATGCTCCCGGTCTCCAAGCCGGCGGACGACGACCAGAACACCAAGATCCAGCGCCAGACGATGCTGTTCCTGCCGTTGATCTCGATCGCGTATGGTGGCTTCCTGCCGGCGGGGCTGTTCATCTACTGGATCACGGCCAACATCTTCCAGATTGCCCAGCAATACCTGATCGTGGGCTGGGGTGGCATGTTCCCGATGTTCGGCTGGACACCGGGCTTCGCCACCGGCCACACCCCGCGCTTCCCGGTGGAGATGCCACCGCCACCTGATCCGAGCAAGCGGGCGGCCATCCTGACCGACGCTGAGAAGAAGACCACGGCTGCATCGACGATCCGCCCCCGCGAGCGGGGCCGTCAGGGCCGACGAGGGAGACGACGCTGAGATGAGCGAATACCGCGAATTCACCGGCAAGACCGTGGAGGAGGCGCTGCGCCTGGCGCGCGAGGCGTTCGGCGCCGAGCTCAACGACCTCGACTTCGAGATCCTCACCCCCGGCAGCCGGGGCGTCCTGGGGATGGGCGCCGAACCCGCCCGCATCGTAGCCGCGCCGCGTGCCGCCCTGGGCGGAGCGGCCCCGAAACGGGAGGCCGCCGCCGCCGTTCCCCTTCCCGCGCCCCCGAGCCGAGACGATCGGCCCCGAGACGATCGGCCCCGCGAGGATCGCGGCCGCCGTGACGACCGGCGCGAGTTCCGCCCCCGCGATGCGGATGCCCCGCGCCGCGATGCGGATGCCCCGCGCCGCGACGAGCCCCGTGCTGAGCGACCGCCGCGCCACGACGACCGTCCCCGCCGGGATGACCGGCCGCGCGAAGATCGACCGCGGCGTGAGGACCGTCCTCCGCGCCGCGAAGAGCGCCGTCCGAGCCGCGGCGGCTCGGCCGACCTGTCGGCCTCGGAGGCCGCCGAAGTGGCCGCGGCCCGCGGTTCCCTCGCGGCCGAACGGGCCGATCTCGAGGCGTCCGAGGCGTCGCCCGAGGCGCTCGCCGCCGGCAAGGCGATCCTCGAGCAGTTGATGCACCATCTCGGGTTCGTCGTCCGGGTCGAGGTCGAGACGGGCGAGACGAGCCGGCTCAACGTGGTCGCCGACGGCGACGAGAAGGAGGCCCTCGGCGCGCTGATCGGGCGCAAGGGCGAACGGCTGTCCGCCCTGCAGCATCTCGTGAACCTGATGCTGTCGAAGGAGATCGGCTCCTGGACCCGCGTGCTGGTCGACGTCGAGGACTACCGTGGTCGTCGCGAACGGCAGCTGCGCGAGCTCGCCGACCGGGCCGCGGCGCGTGTCGTGGAAACCGGCAAGATGCTCCAGCTCGAGCCGATGTCCGCCCTCGAGCGGCGCTGGATCCACATGTCATTGCGCGATCACGCCGGGGTCGCGACCCAGTCCATCGGGGAGGAGCCCAATCGACGGGTCGTCCTCGTGCCCCGGAGCCCTGGCTGACTTCATCTCCGCGTCACGCACCGGCGGGTGAGGCCGTCCCACTCCGGTCCTGAGCACGACGGTCAGCGTCGGCAGGGCTGATAGGATGGCGGCCCTGCCATGACCGACACGACCGACTCCGATCTCATCGACCCGGGCGAGGCGCCCGAGCCTGCCGAGACGCCGGCCGGCGCCCTGGACGAGCCGCCTCTCGCTCCGGACCAACCGAGACGCCGGTCGGCACGGGTCGACTTCGGGCTGGCATTCGTCCTCGGCCTGACCGCCGCGCTGCTGCTCGGGGTCGGCGCGCTGTATGCCTATGACCGCCAGTTCACCGGCCGGATCCTGCCCGGCGTCCACGTCGGATCGGTCGACCTGTCGGGGCTCAACGCCGATGAGGCCCGGGCCGCGCTGCAGGCCGCGTACGGATCGCTGTCGGACGGGCAGCTCGTGCTGACCGGGACGTCCGGCGACCACGTGATCCCCTACGCCGACGTCCATCGCCGACCCGATCTCGAGGCCATGCTGGACGAGGCGATCGCCGTCGGCCGGAGCGGTTCGCCCGTCGATCGGGTGGTCGCCGACGCGCGGACCGTGGTTCGCGGCGTCTACCTCCAGCCGAAGGTGACGTTCGACGCCGAGGCACTCAACGCGCAGGTCGCGGCCGTGGCCGATTCGCTGCGCGTCGAGCCCACCGACGCGAGCGTCCAGGCCGCGAGCGACGGGCAGTACCGGGTGGTCGAGGGCCATGCGGGCGCGAGCGCCGATCCAGCACCGGCCGTCTCCGCTTTCCTGGCCGCGCTCGGTGAAGTCGACGCTCCGGCCGAGTTGCGCGCCGAGCTCAAGGTTGCGACCGTCGATCCCGCCGTCACGACCGACGACGCTGCGAAGGCCGTGGCGCAGGCCGACCGGATCACCGCGGAGGTCGTCCTCGCCGTCGGTGAGGACAGGCTCCGGATCGGCAGCGCCGAGCTCCGCCGGTGGGTGAGCTTCGCGACGGCGGCCGACGGGACGTATGGCCCGACGCTGGACTCGACGCCGCTCGCCACGGTGATCCAGCGCTTTGCCCCGAAGGTCGATCGCGATCCGGTGGACGCGACCTTCACGGTGACCGACGGCAAGGTGCTCGGGATCTCGCCCAGCAAGGACGGCTACAAGCTCGACGTGCCGGCCACCGTGGCGCAGGTCCAGGCGATGCTGGCCGGACGCGCCGCAGGGTTCAACGCCACCCAGATCGTCCCGACGCTGACCGTCACCAGTCCCGCGCTGACCACGGCCCAGGCCGAGGCCGCCGCACCCCAGATGACGTTGATCTCTTCCTGGAAGACCTACTTCCCGATCAGCGACCGCAATGGATACGGAGCCAACATCTGGATTCCGGCGCTGACCATCGACGGGACGATCGTCGCGCCCCACGCGACGTTCGACTTCTGGGACGCCATCGGGCCGGTCACCCGCGAGAAGGGCTACACGGATGGCGGCGTCATCATCAACGGCAAGACCGAGCCGCAGGGCGCGCTGGCCGGCGGGATCTGCTCGTGCTCGACGACGCTGTTCAATGCGGCGCTCCGGGGCGGGTTCCAGATGAATGCCCGTCGCAATCACTTCTACTACATCGATCGCTACCCGCTGGGGCTCGACGCGACGGTCTTCATCAGCGCCTCGGGGGCCGTCCAGACGATGTCCTGGACCAACGATACCGACTACCCGGTCCTGATCCGCGGCTACAAGATCCGCAACGGGACGCGCGGCTACGTGAAGTTCGAGCTGTACAGCGTCCCCAACGGCCGAACGGTCGTGATCGGCAATCCGGTCGTCAAGAACGTCAAGCCGGCCACCGACACGACCCAGCTGACCTCCACCCTTGCGCCGGGAGTCCGCCAGCGGGTCGAGTTCCCGGTCGACGGCAAGCAGGTCTGGCGGACCGTCACGGTCTACGACGCGGCGGGCGCCATCCTCCACGAGACCACCTACTACTCGAACTACTCGCGGATCACCGGGTTGACCCTGATCGGTGCGCCTCGGACCGCCGGGCCGACCCCGACTCCCACGCCGATCCCGACTCCCTGATCGAGAACAGGGCGGCAGAGATGCGGGTCGTCGTCACCGGCGCGGCCGGCCGGATCGGGCAGCACGTCGTGGCCGATCTCGTCGTGCACGACCACGAGGTGCACGCGGTCGACCGGATGGAGCCGCCGTCGGACGGACTCGTCACCGGCGAAGGCGTGACCTGGACCCGGGCCGACGTGCGCGACCTCGATTGGATGGCGCGGCTGCTCGGCGGGGCACGACCGGATGCGCTGATCCACCTGGCCGCGATCCCGTCTCCCCTGCGGGGCAGCCCGGTCGAGGTGTTCTCCACCAACACGCAGGCGACGTTCGCGGTTCTCGAGGCCGCCGGGATGGCCGGCGTGGCACGGGTCGCGATGGCCTCGAGCACGTCGGTGACCGGCCTGCCGTTTGCATCGCCGGCCGTCTCACCACTGTACGTGCCGGTCGACGAGGACCACCCGAACGTGGGCAGCGACCCGTATGCCCTCTCGAAGGAGGCAGATGAGGCGACGGCCCGGACGATGCACCGGCGCCACGGGTACCAGATCGTGGCCCTTCGGATCTCGAACACGTCGTCGATGGCGTACCAGGTGGCGGTCGCGGCCGACGTGGCCCGGGACCCGGCAGGGCTCGCCTGCGAGTTGTGGGCCTATCTCGATGTCCGTGACGGTGCTCGCGCCTTCCGGTTGGCCGTCGAACGCGAGATCCCGGGTTGCCACGTTGTCAACGTGATGGCCCCGGACACCTATTCAGCCGAACCCACCGCCGAGCTGCTCGCGCGCTATCACCCGGCGACCGAGCTCCGCCGGCCGATCGTCGGCCGGGAGGTGCCGTTCGACCTGACGCGGAGCCGCGACCTGCTGGGGTTCACGGCGGAGTACCTGCTGCCGCGCTGACGCCGGTCGACGGGCCAGCGCCGTCACGAGTCGGTAGGCGAACAGGAACGTGACGATCGCCACGGAGCCCGTGTACATCCACCAGGTCCATGCCGCGCCGCTGTCCGATCCGGCGAGGATCCCGTGAGCCGTGGCGCCCGCGAACGCGAGGAACGTCAGGACGTGCAGCGCCCGCCAGGCTCGCTGCCCGATCAGCCGGCGAGCGTAGAAGCTGGCCACGACGATGGCGGTCACGTAGAACGTCAGCTGGCCGGCGGCCACCGCGAGCGGCGCATACGGCGCCAGCCCCGGGACGGCCATTTGCTGGAGCGAGAACGGGACGGTGGCGTCGAGTCCGAGCAGCGCCCCGTGCACGCCGGCGAGCCCGAGACCGACGGCCGCGAGGTCCTGGTGGAGCGCGAACGAGATCGGACGGTGCGCGATGGCGTCCAGCAGCTTGGTCGAGAGCAGGAGCCCGTAGACCACCGAGCCGGTCATGGCGAAGTAGGCCAGGAAGGCGGCCAGTCGTTCGAGCAGCCACGGCAGGCTGGCGCGATGCGCCTCCCAGACGAGGCCGAGGTCGTGGAGGACCGCCGGTGCGGTTCCGCCGAGGACAATCCCGACGGCGACGGCCGCGAGACCCCAGCGCGCCAGGCGGGTGCGTGGATCGAAGCCCTTGAAGGTCATGCGAGGAACTCCAGCGTGGCGGGTGTGACCAGGATGTCGCCCGGCCCGGTCACGACGATCTGCCCGAGCACGTCCGGGCGGTCCAGGTGGGTCGCGGCCGACCCGGAGCCGACGATCACCGCGGTCTTCGCGTATGCCTCGGCCGCGCGCGCCGTGCGGGCGATGACGGTGGCCTGGACGACATCGGTGCGGGCGGACCGGCCGGTCCGCGGATCGATCAGGTGGTGCCGCGTCGTGCCGGCCTGCGTCCAGCGGTGCACCGACGTGCCCGAGGTGGCGATTCCGTACCGCGCGACGGGATCGGCACTTCTCGTGAGCCGCACGGTCGCCAGTACGGTTCCGGCCGCGCGCGGATCCGCGATCCCGATGTTCCAGCCCTCGTCGTCGGCGACGCGCACGGCGACGTCGCCGTCGGCGTCGACCACCGCGGACAACCCGGGCAGCAGGTCGAGGGCACGATCGGCGAGCCAGCCCTTCGCGACACCGTCGAGGTCGAACCGCAGTCCGAACGGTCGTTCGACGGTCGCTCCACGCCCGTGCCGAAGGAGCGACCAGCGGCGGTTCGCCGGCCGGGCGGACGGGGTCTCGCCGGCAGGCCCGGCCTCGGCGAGCAAGCGGGCCTCGAGCAGGCCGATATCGACGATGCCGTCGCTGATCGCCTCGGCGCCGCGGCCCCAGTCCAGCACGGCGGTCAGGGTGGGGCCGATCTCGACGCGGTCCCCTTCGGCGGCATTCAGCCGCGACAGCTCCGACGCGGCGTCGAACCGGGTAAGCCGCCCGGCCCAGGCGGCCATTCGGGCGAGGACCTGCCGGGCCGCCCGCTCGGTCGCGAGGTTGGACGTGCCGGCCGCCGGCCGGACGTGGACGCTGACGTGGCCACCCATCAGGTCGGCGCTCGCGGAGGCCCAGGTGGCCGTGGCTACACGCTCGATTCGCGGGGCCGCGGTGGCCGCGGTGGCCGCGGTCACGGCTTCCCCGACTGCCGCGTGGTCGTCACCACCACGACGCGGGGCGTCGGCTTGGGTGCCGCCACGACGGCAGCCTGCGGTGGCGCGGTCTGACCCGGCGCGAGCTGGACGTAGCGCGTGACGTGCTTCACCGGCAGGAGTGAGGGATCGGCAGCGACGGCGGCCGTGGACGACCCGCTGCTCGCCGGCGTGGTGGGGACCACCGTCGGCAGCAGGCCGCTGGCGATCGCGCTCAGCGAGGCGAGGCCGATGAAGCCGGCCATCAGCCGCATCGGATTGGGATCCGGTCGTGGGCGGGCCTCGGGCCTTGGGCGGCCCTCCGGCCGTGGATGCGTCGCGGGAGACGGTCGAGGTCGGACCGGAGCGGCCTGCTCGGGCTCGGTCATCAGTCGTTGCCCCCTTCGGACTCGTGCTCCTCGCCTTCGCCCTCGCCGGACGTCGACGCCGGGACGACCCGATGGACGGTGACCGTCGCCGGCTTCTCGGGAGCGGCCAGGTAGATCGTGTCGACCTGGACGGGTGGGTCGGTCTGGACGCTCGCGGCCGCAGGGTCCTGGCTCGTCGCCGGGACCGTGGAACCCGTGGCGGTGCCGCCACCGGGCGCGAACCCGGCGAGGCTGAGCGCCACGACGAGCGCACCTGCAGCCGCGAGCGATGCGATGAAGAGGCCGACGCGGTGGATCATTCGAGTGCTCCGATGTGCTGGATGGGCTGTTGTCGACAGTGTCTGGGTCGCCGGCTGACCCGCCGATGTGGGCCAGATGTGAATCCCCCAACAAAGGCCGATTGCCCCTTCCGGTTCGCGCCGCCCGGCCGCACGATGGGGTCATGCGGATCCTGGTGGTCGAGGACGAACCGAAGATGGCGGCACTCATCCGCCGCGTGTTGGTGGCCGAGCGGCACGTCGTGGACGTCGCACCCGACGGCGTCTCGGCCATCGCCCTGGCCGAGCGCGGCCCGCACGACGTGATCGTCCTCGACCGGATGCTGCCCGACCTGGACGGCATCGCCGTCCTGCGCCTCCTCCGCGCCAAGGGGACGACGACGCCCGTCCTGATGCTGACCGCGCTCGGCTCCGTCGACGACCGGGTCGGCGGCCTGGACGCCGGCGCCGACGACTACCTGGCCAAGCCGTTCGCCTTCTCCGAGCTGCTGGCCCGCGTCCGGGCGCTCGGCCGTCGCGCGCCCGCGACCTCGTCGTCCCAGCTCGCCGCCGGCGATCTCGGGCTCGACGAGCTGCGCCACGCGGCCCAGGTCGGCGATCGCTCGGTCGACCTGTCGGCTCGGGAGTTCGCCCTGCTGGGGTACCTGATCCGGCACGCCGGCCAGGTCCTGACCCGACAACAGATCCTCGACGCGGTGTGGGGCGCCGAACCCGATGTCTATTCGAACGTGGTCGACCTGTACGTCCACTACCTTCGCCGCAAGCTCGGCGAGCTGGGCCGCGCCGACCGCCTCAGGACCGTCCGCGGAGTCGGCTACACGCTGCGCTCCGGCACCTGACCGATGGCCAGTCCCACCGACCGGCTGCTCGCGGCCACCAGGCGGCGGACCTTCGCGACGACGCTCGTCCTGCTCTTCCTGCTCGTGGTGGGGATCGGCGCCGCGACGGCGTTCGTTGGCCTCCAGGCGCTCGACGCGGACGTCGACCAGGCGCTGCGTTCGTCGGTGACAACCGCCGTTTCTGGGCTCGACGGCGAACTTCCCCAACGCAACGAGTCGGAGAGCGACGAGAGCCTGCCGGCGTCGGCGGACACCTTCGTCCTCGTGCTCGACGGCCAGGGCACCGTGGTCGCCAACCCATCCCGGATCCGTCTCGTCGGACTGCCGGTGACGTCGGCCCTGCCGCCATCCGGCGAGGATCTGCGGACGGTCAATGCCGATGGGCTCTCCGTCCGGCTCCTGACCATGCCGGTCTCCCACGATCACGCTGTCGTCGGCTACGTCCAGGGCGGCTTCGTCCTCGACCTCCACGACCGCCAGTCGGCGAGCCTCGTCGCGTCGGTGGCCATCGTCGCCGTCGCCGGGCTGATCGGGGCGGCGCTCGTGACGCTCGTCGTGACGGGCCGGTCGCTGGTCCCCATCCGACGGACCTTCGAAGCGCAGGCACGGTTCGTGGCCGACGCCTCGCACGAGCTGCGGACTCCGGCGGCCCTCATCCGGGCGAACGCCGAGGTGCTCGATCGCGAGGCGCTCGTCAGCGAGGAGGGCCAGCCGCTGCTCGGCGACATCATCGGCGAGGCCGACCGCCTCGCGTCCCTCGTCGAGGACCTGCTTGCGCTGGCGGCCGCCGACGCCACGGGTCTCGTCCTCCAACGCGTGGCCCTCGACGTGTCGGAGCTGGTGCGCGACACGGTCCGCGGGGCGACGGCGCTGGCTGCGCAGCACGAGGTCACGCTGGTGTCCGACGTGCCCGGTCCCGCCGTGGCGCAGGTCGACCGGGCGCGCTTCACGCAGGTCCTCCTGGTCCTGCTCGACAACGCCATCGAGCACGCGCCCGCGGGCAGCGTGGTGACCGCGACCGTCCACAGCGCAGGCCGCAGCGTCCTGGTGACCGTGGACGACGAGGGCCCCGGCGTCGCGGCCGGCGAGCGCGAGGCCATCTTCGAGCCATTCTCGAGCGGGTCCGCCGGCCGGCGTCGCCGCCGTGGCGGGACCGGCCTCGGACTCTCGATCGCCCGCCGGATCGTGGTCGCCCACGGCGGCTCGATCGAGGTGGGCCAGGTCGCCGGTCAGGGGGCCCGCTTCACGGTGTCGCTCCCCGCGTCGCATCCGGGCGCGTCACTGTGAGTCGCGGACACAGAGGTGGACGAGGACGTCGCGGCCGGACGGTCACGCAACTCCTCGGCTACGGACTGGTACGGACGAGATCGGCCCGGCGAACCGGGCCTGGCAGCCAGGTCCACGCTCAGCCGCAGGGCCGACGCGGCTCGATCGGCGGGAATGCGCCGCGTACCAGTCTGCTGGTGCGGATCTGCGTCGGGCGAGGTGCCCGGCTCGGGTGTCGACAACCTGATCGGTGACCACCTGGAGCGGCCGACGTGCCCGGATCGGCCGCCGACGCGAGATGTGCGAACGCACATGCGCGTCACATGGCACCCACACCACGCGGCCCGAGGATCGTCTCCAGGCTACGCCACCGGGCGCGGCCGCAACCAGGAGGTGACCGTCGTGGCCTACGTGATCGCGGCGCCGTGCGTCGACCATACCGACCAGTCGTGCGTCCAGGTCTGCCCGGTCGATGCCATCTATGGCGACCTCTCCGTCGATCGCAAGCTGTACATCGATCCGGACGCCTGCATCGACTGCGGCTCGTGCGAGAGCGCCTGTCCCAACAGCGCGATCGCCCGGGCGGATCGCCTGCCGGCCGCGTGGACCGATTTCGCGTGGATCGACGCGACCTGGTTCGCCGATCCGGGCGCGGCCCGCGTCGTGGTCGACGAGCTCGTCCCGGCCGCCTGAGATGGCGCTCGACACCCTGGTCGCGGCGCCGAACCCGGCGGCCCTGACCGCCCGACCTCCGGTGGCTCGCCGGACGCCAGCCGGCGTCGAGCCGAACGCGACGCTCACCGGCCGCGACGACCTGACCCCGACGATCGTGCGCCTGCGAATCCGCGTCGACGACGGCAGGCCGGACTTTCGCGCCGGCCAGTATCTCGCCATCGGGCTGCCGATCGAGGGCCGGTTCGTCCAGCGGCCGTATTCGGTGGCCTCGGCGCCGGGCGAGGCGGGCGATCTCGAGTTCCTCGTCCGGCTCGTCCCGGCGGGCGGCCTGACGCCGAGCCTCTGGGGGCTGCGCCCGGGCGACCGCCTACGGATCGGACCACCGAGGGGCCTGTTCACGCTGGACGACGGGGATCCACGGCGGCATTTGCTGCTCGCGACGGGGACCGGGATCGCTCCCCTCAGTTCGATGCTCGCGTCGCTCCTGGCCCGCCGCACGCGACCGTCCGCCGGGGGCCGGCGTGACCGTCCGCCGGTCGTGGTCCACGGCGTTGCCACGACGCAAGAGCTCGCCTACCGCGACCGGTTCGAGCGGCTGGCGCGCGACGGCGCGATCGTCTACGCCCCCGCGATCTCGCGGCCGGCCGACCAGGCCAACGACGCCTGGCGGGGTCCGACCGGGCGCCTGGACGGGCTCATCGACCGGATCGCCACGGACGCCCGCATCGAGCCGTCCTCCACGGTCGCCTACCTGTGCGGCAATCCGGCCATGATCGCCGCCGTCGAGCCGCGGCTGGCCGAACTCGGGCTCCCCGTCGACGCGATCATCGCCGAGCAGTACTGGACACCGCGGCCGTAGCGCCCGGGCCGAATCTGGGCCAAACGGCCCGTCTCCCCGGCCACCCAGCCCTTGCGCGTTTTGGCCTGGTAGGCGAGGGTGACACCGTCGGCCGCGCATCGTGGCTGCAGCGCCATGCTGCCGGCAGACGCTGCTTGCCGATCGCCAACAGCCGAGGCCTATCGATGTCCGCCCTTTCGACCGCGCCAGCGCCGGCGCTGGCCCCCGACCCGTCCTCCGACTTCCTCCACGTCGAGCGCCATCCGCTCGATGCGTTCTTCCACCCGCGGTCGATCGCGGTGATCGGCGCCACGGAGAAGGAAGGATCCGTCGGGCGGACGATCCTGTGGAACCTGCTTTCCTCTCCGTTCGGCGGCACGGTCTACCCGGTCAACCCGACCCGTCCGGCGATCCTCGGCGTCAAGGCCTACTCGTCGATCGCGGCGATCGGCGAACCGGTCGACCTGGCCGTCATCGTGACGCCCGCAAAGTCGGCCCCGGGCCTGATGGAGGAATGCGGGCAGGCCGGCGTCAGGGGCGTGGTCATCATCAGCGCCGGGTTCAAGGAGATCGGCCCCGAGGGCGTCGAGCTCGAGCGCCAGGTCCTGGAGACCGCGCGGCGATTCGGCATCCGGGTCATCGGCCCGAACTGCCTTGGGATCATGAACCCGGTCGGCGCGATGAACGCCACCTTTGCGGTCGGCATCGCCAAGCCGGGGCGGGTCGGCTTCATCTCGCAGTCGGGCGCCCTGCTCACGGCGATCCTCGACTGGGCGGCCATGGAGAACGTCGGATTCAGCTCGATCGTGTCGCTCGGCTCGATGCTCGACGTCGGCTGGGGCGACGTGATCGACTACCTCGGCGACGACCCGAACACGGACTCGATCG
Organism: uncultured Chloroflexia bacterium; assembly: GCA_963806175.1. Lineage (GTDB taxonomy): Bacteria > Chloroflexota > Limnocylindria > Limnocylindrales > CSP1-4 > SPCO01. Next base: position 72,409 of record CAWDXA010000010.1, on the reverse strand, counting down.
TGATCTACATGGAGACGATCGGCGACGCGCGGTCCTTCCTGTCGGCGGCGCGTGCGGTCGCCCTGACCAAGCCGATCATCGTGATCAAGCCCGGTCGCACGGCCCAGGCCGCCAAGGCCGCCGCCTCGCACACCGGCTCGCTCACCGGTTCCGACGATGTCCTCGACGCCGCGTTCCGGCGCGCCGGCGTGCTGCGCGTCGACTCGATCAGCGAGCTGTTCATGGTCTCGGAGATCCTCGCCAAGCAGCCGCGGCCGGCCGGTCGCCGGCTGTCGATCGTGACCAACGCCGGCGGGCCGGGCGTCATCGCGACCGACGCGCTGATCAGCGGCGGCGGCGAGTTGACGGACCTCAAGCCCGAGACGATGGATCGCCTGAACGCCGTCCTGCCCGCCGTCTGGAGCCACAACAACCCGATCGACATCATCGGCGACGCGCCGCCGGATCGATACGCCAAGGCGCTCGAGATCGCCGCGGCCGACCCGGACACCGACGGGCTGCTGGTCATCCTCACGCCGCAGGCGATGACGGATCCGACCGCGACCGCCAGGGCGCTCGCGGTCTACGCGAAGATCCCCGGCAAGCCGGTCCTCGCCTCGTGGATGGGCGGCACGGACGTCCTCGAGGGCACCGCGATCCTGCGCGAGGCCGGGATCCCGACGTTCGCCTATCCCGACACGGCATGCGTCCTGTTCAACCACCTGTGGCGGTATGCCGACAACCTGCACTCGTTGTACGAGACGCCGGCGCTGCCGATCGCCCCGGAACGCGGCGAGTTCCGCGAGGGCGTGGACGACATCATCGCCGACGTCACGGCCGAGGACCGCACGCTCCTGACCGAGTTCGAGAGCAAGAAGGTGCTGGCCGCCTACGGCATCCCGATCACCGACACCGAGCTCGCCCACACCCCGGACGAGGCCGTGATCGCCGCCGACGAGATGGGCTATCCGGTCGTCGCCAAGCTGCTCAGCCGGACGATCACCCACAAGACCGACGTGGGCGGCGTGTGCCTCAACCTGCGGACACCGGAGAGCGGTGCGCGACGCGTTCGAGACGCATCCGCGACTCGGTCACCAGGAAGGCCGGCGCCGAGCACTTCGAGGGCGTCACCATCCAGCCGATGATCAACTGGTCCGGCTACGAGCTGATCGTGGGCAGCAGCCCGGATCCGCAGTTCGGCCCGGTCCTCCTGTTCGGCATGGGCGGCCAGCTGGTCGAGGTCTTCCGCGACCGTGCGCTCGCCCTGCCGCCCCTCAACACGACGCTGGCCAAGCGACTGATCGAGCAGACGACGATCGCCAAGGCCCTTCGGGGTGTCCGCGGTCGCAAGCCGGTCGACCTGGACGTGCTCGCCGCGCTCCTCGTCCGCTTCAGCGAGCTCGTGGCCGAGCAGCCGCGGATCGCCGAGATCGACATCAACCCGCTGCTCGCCTCGCCGGAACGGATCATCGCCCTCGACGCGCGGGTCGTGCTCCATCCCGCCAGCGTGCCCGAGCGCGAGCTGCCGCGGCTCGCCATCCGGCCCTACCCGCACGTCTACCTGCGCGAGATCCACGACGATACCGGGACACCGATCGTCATCCGGCCGATCCGCCCCGAGGACGAGCCCCTCCTGGCCCGCTTCCACGGGACATTGTCGGAGGCCACGGTCCGCGCCCGGTATGGCACGGACCTCGCCCTCGCCGAGCGCACCGCGCACGAGCGCCTGACCCGGATCTGCTTCGTCGACTACGACCGCGAGATCGCGCTCGTCGCCGAGGCGCCCGTCGCCGACGGCAGTGCCGTCGCCGCGGTCGTCCGGCTGTCGCGGATCCACGCCACCGACGCGATGGAGCTCTCGCTCGTCGTGGCCGACGCGTGGCAACGCCGCGGCATCGGGCGCGAGTTGCTCACGTCGGCGATCGGCGTTGCCCGAGCCGAACGCGCCGGCGAGGTCGTGGCCCGTCTCTCACCGGAGAACCGGGCGATGCGGACGCTGCTCGAGGCGGCCGGTTTCTCGTTCGAGGACCGCGGCGCGCTGCTGGTGGCGACCCTCCCGACGATCTAGCCGGGTCGACCGGCGCCGGTCGCTCCGCCGATCGCGTGATCCGGGCGCCGACCTGGAGGATGGACATGGACGTTGAGGAACGCCTGCGAGCCGCCGGGGTCGTGCTGGTTCTCCGGCCCACGGAGCCGAGCCTCGCGGAGGCGATCGCGGCGACCCTGCTCGAGTCGGGGATCGGTGCGGTCGAGGTCACCTTCAGGGCGGCCGGTGCGGCGGCCGCCATCGAACGCGTCCGGACCGCGGTGCCCGGGATGCTCGTCGGGGCCGGGACAGTCCTGACTCGCGCTCAGGCTTCCGAGGCGCTGGGGGCCGGCGCCGAGTTCGTCGTCGCTCCGGGCAGTAACCCGGAGGTCATCGAGGCCGTCCTCGACGCCGGAGGATGGATGATCCCGGGCGTGGCCACGCCGACCGAGGTGGAGGCCAACCTCGCCCTCGGTCTCAAGCTGCTCAAGCTGTTCCCGGCCGAGATCGTCGGTGGGATCGGCATGCTGCGGGCCCTGCGAGGCCCGTATCCGCACGCCCGGTTCATCCCGACCGGCGGCATTGGGCCGGCCAACCTCGCGACGTACCTGGCCGAGCCGAACGTGATGGCCTGCGGCGGGTCCTGGCTCGCCGAAGGCGTGACCGACCTTGCCGGCCTGTCGAAGGTCGCGGAGCTCGCCCGAGTGGCGGCCGCGATCGTCGAGGCGGCACGCACCTCCACGGCGGGAGGCCCGCGATGACGGTGCTCTCGATCCGGCCCCAGTCGGAGGCCATGTGGGACCTCGTGGCCCTTGGTGAGGTGATGCTCCGCCTCGACCCGGGCGAGGAGCGCATTTCCACGGCCCGGACGTTCCGGGCATGGGAAGGCGGCGGAGAGTACAACGTCGCGCGCGGCCTGCACCGCTGCTTCGGGATGCGCACGACCATCGTGACCGCCCTGGCGGACAACCCGGTCGGCAGGCTCGTCGAGGGACTCATGCGCGACGGCGGCGTCGACCTCCGCCATGTTCGCTGGGTGGCCTACGACGGCGTTGGGCGGTCGGTGCGCAACGGCCTCAACTTCACGGAGCGGGGCTTCGGCGTGCGACGGGCGATCGGCGTCTCCGATCGTGGTCAGACCGCGGTCTCGCAGATGCGGCCCGGTGAGGTCGATTGGGATGGGATCTTCGGCTCGGAGGGAGCTCGCTGGTTCCATTGCGGCGGCATCTTCGCCGCGCTCTCCGAGACCGCGCCGATCGTCGCCCGGGAGGCCATGAGCGCGGCCCGCCGCAACGGCGCGATCGTGAGCTATGACCTCAACTATCGAGCGAGCCTGTGGCGCTCGATCGGCGGGAACGCGCGGGCGATCGAAGTGAACCGCGAGCTGGCGCCGCTGGTCGACGTCATGCTTGGCAACGAGGAGGACTTCACGGCCGCCCTGGGTTTCGCCGTCCCCGGCCTGGACGGGAACCGTCCGTCACTCGACCCGGCCAACTTCGCGCGGATGATCGACGAGGTGACCCGCGCGTTTCCGAATCTCAAGGTCGTGGGCACGTCCCTTCGCAACGCGCAGACCGCGACGCGGAACGACTGGGGCGCGGTCTGCTGGGCCGACGGGCAGCTCGCCGTGGCGACGCCGCGAATGGGCCTGGAGATCCTCGATCGCGTAGGCGGCGGCGACTCCTTCGCATCCGGCCTGATCTACGGCCTCCTCACGGGCCGGGACCTGCAGACCGCCGTCGAGTACGGGGCCGCGCATGGGGCGCTGGCCATGACAACCCCTGGTGACACCTCCATGGCGACCCTGGCCGAGGTCGAGGAGGTCATGGCCGGGACATCGGCGCGAATCGTCCGCTAGAGCGAGGAGCAGCCGTCGGACAATCGGTGGGCCACATGCGAACGTCCGTGATCAGGCGGCTCTCCTCCAACCCAGATGGCGTCGCCAGTCGTGAGGGCCGATTGCAGAATCCGGACAGATCGCGTGTCCGGTGTTCACGAGGATCAGCCTCGTCACGACTCCAGCAGGTGCTTCGCGGCCACCGTCGCTCCGTCGGTGCGGACCTCGGCGGCCACGGCGGTCGCGCGTGCGCGGGTCTCGGGGGCCAGGGCCGTCCCGAGCGCGCTCGCGAGGGAGTCCGAGGTCGGAACTGGACCGTCGTGTGCCGCGCCGATGCCGAGCTCGGCCACCCGGCGCGCCCAGTGCGGCTGGTCGACGATCTGGGGCACCACGCACCTGCGGGGCGCCAGCCAGCGCGGCGATCGTCGTCGTGCCCGCGCCGCCGTGGTGCACGACGGCGGCCACGCGCGGGAACAGCGCCTGGTGGTTGACGTCGCCGACGATGAGGCAGTCGTCCCGGTCGTCGGTCAGCGCGAGGTCGGCCCAGCCTCGGCTGAGGATGACGCGGCGACCATGTGCGCGGGTCGCCTCGATCGCCACCCGGCCGAGGTCCTTCGAGGTCGCGCATCGCCATGCTCCCGAAGCCCACGTACACGGGCGGCTCGCCCGCGTCGAGGAACGCCTCCAGCTCGTTCGGGAGCGGGCGCTCGTCGGGCAGGATCCAGGCCCCCGTCTGGACGATGTCGAGGTCGGTCAGGTCCTTCCACGGGGCAAGGACCGGATCTGCCGCCAGCCAGGGCCGGTCCGTGATGACGTGGTCGCGGACGTTGTCGACCGGGGGCAGGCCGATCGCCGCGCGATGCCTGTTGAGCGGCTCCGCGTACAGGGCGTTCACGCGCTCGGCGTCCTGCGCCCAGAGCACCCGGTTGTCGGTCTCGCCGTCTGGCGATTGCCTGCCCGGCCGCGCGGCCGGCGCGAAGTGCCGCGACGGCAGCCCGAAGATGTGGAAGCACGCGAGCACGTAGCGGATGCCGAGCTTCTCGGCGACCGACCGCGCTCCGGCCGGCATCAGGCCGGTCGCGACCAGCGCGTCACAGCCCTCGGCCGCCGCGGGAAGCGTCTCGAACCGCGCGGCGACGAGCTCGGCCGCGAGCCGGAAAGCGGCGTCCGCCGACGGCGCCCGCAGCCCGGCCGCCACCGAGCGCGTCGAGGGGCCGAGCGGGATGAGCGTCACGCCGACCCGGGCGAGGAGCGCCGCGAACTCCTCATCCGGCGGCGCGCACACCCGAACCTCCGCACCGAGTTCCGCAACCGGAGCGCGAGCGCCGCGAGTGGTTCGATGTCCCCTCGCGAGCCCCAGGCGGACAACAAGACGCGCATCGGTGAGCCCCCATATCCCTGGAGCATCCGAACAACGCCGGGGACTCTACCGCACGCCCTGCGCCGCCAGGGAAACCACCAAGAACAACGAGTCGTGCGGCGGGCCTCTGTCGACCGCCAATCGGGTTGACTCAGGTGCCCATCCCGAATTGGTTCAGATCGACGAAAGATGTCAGCGCCTGGCCGCGGCTGTCCCCTGGGCGCCGGCAGATCACGATTGTTCGGTATCCAGACTGCGGCGGATCCAGTAGTCGGACGACGACAACGAGCTGGACGAAATCGGGAGTTGGTGGAGATGGGGGAGAGTCGAACTCCCCGTCCAGGACCCTTCACCGGGGACCACTACGAGCGTGTCCGATGGTTTGTCGTCGACCGCCCGAACGAACATCGGCACCCTGCCGGGCGGTCCAGTTCCGTGTCCCTAGATCGGGCTTGACTCCGGACTACGCAACGCTGATCCGGATCGCAGCCCCGCTGAATGACGCTTCCACTACCCGCGGAGCGGAGGTAGCTTCCACGCTCACCTTACTGCCTAAGCAGCGAGGGCGAGAGTCGACTGGCGGTTGCCAGGTACTTCGTTTTGCTGCCTGATTAACGAGGCCTGAGCAGCATCCTCGGCTCGCGTTCCCCGATAGCCAAGCCCTGTCGAAACCACACATCCCCACAGGACCGAGTACCGGCTCGGACCCGTGATTCTAGCCGGACGGCCCATTTCGGACAAGTGTTCCAGTCGTTCGAGGATCTGTCTCGCCTGGGGCGCCCTCGCCTGCCGACCGCGCGGCCCGGCCGCCTCATGTCGCACGACCCGTCCGGATGTGACCGATGGCCCACGGCACCCGGTCCCCGGCTGGTCGACTATTCACATATGCACAAGTCCAGATTCGATCGCATGAGCATCGACCTCGACCTGCTGGTCGCTCGCCGCCGGGCCGACGCCTGTACCCCGGGCAGTCCCTCGTGGGATGCCGCGATGGGCCATGTCGAGGAACTCGAGGATGCGCTGCGTCAGATCGAACGGATTCCTGACGCCCCGGAGCGCCTGGCGCTCGCCCGAACGTCCAGCTGACCGCCGCGTCGCCCGATCCGATCCCTCGCCGTCCCGGCGTGCGATGGGGTCGGCCGCTATCGGTCGTGACCGAATAGGACCCGATCGGGTTCGAAGGCCCACAGGAGATCGCGCGACTGCCGGTAGCGCTCCTGGTCCCACGCTCCGTGGAGTCCGGACACGTCCGGGTCGTCCGAGCCCTCCCACTCGGCCCGGGTGTAGCACGCCTGGCCGACGAGCGCGATCCTGGATCCCGAAGCATCGCCGGCAGCCGGTTGATCTGGGCGTGCAGCCACTCGGTGACCTGCGCGTTGCCGAGCCCGAACCCGGTGTCGAACAGCAGCACGCCGTCCGGGTGCCGCACCGCGTAGCCCATCACCAGGCCGGGGCGGCCGGCGAGGTCGCTCTCGGCGGGGTGGGTGAAGTCGGCGAGATGGAAGGCCTCGACCTCGATGTCCGGCCTCGGAGAACCGGCAGTCATGGTCGGATGGTAGGCGAGGGACCAACGAGCCGCGCGATGCTACGATCGCGTGCGGCCGAACCTCTGCCCGAGGACGGGGGAACCATTGTTCCGGGGCGTATCGCGGGTCCACCGCGACGGCGAGCCCATTGCCGAGCCCGTCAGCTCACCTCGCAGGCCGCTGGGCCGGTCTGAGGTGCCCTGGTGCGACTGCCGTCACGCGAATTGATCGAGGGCCTGCGCCCGATCTCGCGCAACCTGTCGATCGACCTCGTGGCTGCGATCGGCGTCGGGATCGCCGGCGCGCTGGTCTCGTCGCTCCTGCCGACGATCGCCCGGCGTGGCGGCCTCGAGCCGCTGGGCCTGGCCGTGCTGGCCGCGACGCCGTTCCTCACCAACCTGCTCAGCATCTTCTCCGGGCGGATCGGACCGCAGACCGCGCGCCAGTTCGCGCTGCTGCGGATGGCCGGTGCCGGGTCGCTGCTGGTCCTCCTGGTCGTCTCGCCCGCGGTCGTCATCATCGCGGTCACCCTCGTCTTCTGGATCAGCCTGTCGTTCGGCTCGCCGTTCCAGCTCCGGCTGTGGGGCGCCACCTACCCGGCCCGGATGCGCGGGCGAGTCGTCGGGTTCCTGGGCACCGGCCGTGCCGCCGCGGCCGCGGCTGCGGCGCTGATCGGCGGCGTGCTGGCCGACGAGATCGGTGGACCGCCCGCCGTGGGGCTCGCCGGGCTCGTGGGCGCGGTCTGCTCATTGGCCTACTGGTGGTTCCGGGCCTCGGCGGCCGCGGCACCCGTCGCCTACACGGCCCGCCAATCGATCGCGGCCATGCGCGATCGCCCGACCCTGGGCCGGGTGGCCCTGGCCCAGGGCTTCTTCGGCGGCGGCTTCATCGCGGCCGGGCCGCTGTTCGCGCTGGTCAACGTGGACCGGCTCAACCTGTCGCTGGCGGACGTCGGGATCATCGGCGTCCTGACCGCCGTGGCGACCACCATCTCGTTCCTGGTCTGGGGCGCGGTGTCCGACCGTGTCGACGTGCTCGCGCCGATGCGCTTCGGCAGCATCATCGGGCTCGGCGGACTGATCGCCTATGCCCTGGCGCCGGGGGTGGCGGTGCTCTGGCTGGCGGCGATCGCGATCGGGACCGCCAACTCCTCGATCGAGATCGGAGTCGCCGGCGCGATCAGCGCCGAGACCCCGCTGGCGTCGCGGGCGGCGGCGATGAGCGGCTGGAACGCGATCACCGGTGCCCGCGGGCTCGTCGCCCCGTTCCTCATGAGCGGCCTCGTCCAGGTCGGGCTGCTCAGCGTCACCGTGGCCATGCTGCTGTGCGCGGTCGCATCCGGCCTGGGCGTCGCGCTCTTCTGGTGGGCGTCGGGCCGGGCGCGGATCAAGCAGCCGGTGCGGATCGCCCCGGAGACCACGGCCTGACCGTTGCCGGAGGCGGGCGTATCACGACCCGCGGATCGGTACGATGGCGGCCATGCGCCTGACCCCGTGGGAGGAGGAGCGGCTCCTCATCTTCACCGCGGCCGAGCTCGCTCGGCGGCACCGCGCCGCCGGGCTGCAGCTGAACGCGCCCGAAGCCGTCGCCCTGATCTGCGACGCGATGCTCGAAGCGGCCCGGGCCGGCGCCGACTACGCGGCGGTCGAGGCGGCCGGCCGGACGGCCGTCGCGCCAGCGGAGGCGTTGCCCGGCGTGCGCGAACTCGTCGACGACGTCCGGCTCGAGGTCCTGTTCGGCGACGGTGCGCGACTCGTCGTGTTGGTCGATCCGCTCGGCGGCGGCCTGGGATCGCCCGCCGACGGCCCCGGAGCGGTGCGGGCGTCCGATCACCCGGCGCCTGGACGCCGGCCGGATCGTGATCGAATCGAGCTGACCGTCCAAAGCGAATCCAGGCGGCTCATCCGCGTCTCGTCGCATTACCCCTTCCACCTCGTCAACCCACGGCTGGTGTTCGACCGCGACGCTGCCCGCGGCTACCGCCTGGACCTGCCCGCCGGCGCGTCTCAGCGCTGGGCGCCGGGGGAGAGCCGAACGGTCCGGCTGGTTCGCTACGGTGGCGAGCGGGGCGAGGCCGAACGTGGCGAACGGGGCGGTGCCGGCGATGGCGGGGAACGCGGTGCCGGCGACCACGGCGGCGCCGTCCGATGACTCGCCTCTCGCCCGAGGACCGCCTGGCCCGCTACGGCCCGACGACCGGTGACCGCGTCCGCCTCGCCGACACCGACCTCTGGGTGCGGGTCGCCGAGGATCGACAGGCGAGTGGCGACGAGCCGATCTGGGGATACGCCAAGACCATCCGCCCGCGCGCGGCACAGGGTGCGCCGGGCCCCTCGGAACTCGACATCGTGATCGCCGGCGCCCTCGTGCTCGACCCGCTCATCGGCGCGGTCAAGGCGGATATCGGGATCAAGGATGGCCGCATCGTCGGGGTCGGCCGGGCCGGCAACGGGGCGATCAGCGACGGCATCGACCTGCCGATCGGGCCGCACACCAAGCCGATCATGGGCTACGGGCTCATCGCCACGCCGGGCGCGGTCGACAGCCACGTCCACGCGATCAGTCCGGCGCTCGTCCCGGCCGCGCTGTCCGGCGGCGTGACGACCCTGATCACCGCAGGGTTCGAGGAGCCGCCGTGGGAGATGGAGCGGACCCTCCTCGGGCTCGCCGACTGGCCGGTCAACGTCGGCTTGCAGGCCGGCGCACGGGCCGAGGACGACGGTCCGCTCGAGGCGCTGCTCGACGTCGGTGCCTGCGGGTTCAAGATCCACGAGGACTATGGCGCCCATCCCGAGCTGATCGACCACGTCCTGCGCTTCGCCGACACCCACGACGTGTCGGTTTCGCTCCACACGGACGGCCTCCACGAGTCGGCCGAGCTCGAGGACACCGTGGCCGCGATCGCGGGGCGAACCGTCCACGCCTATCACGTCGAGGGGACCGGCGGCGGCCATGTCCCCGACCTGCTCGGCCTGGTCCGCGAGCCGAACGTCCTGTGTTCGTCGACGACGCCGACGATCCCGTTCGGGGTGAACGCCGTGGCCGAGGGCCTGCCGATGATCGTGCTCAATCACGGTGCCTCGTTCGCGATCCCCGACGACCTGGCGCTGATCCGCGAGCGGGTGCATCCGGCGACCATGGCCGCCGAGGGTCCGCTCCACGAGCTCGGGGCGATCGGGATCGTCAACTCGGACTCGCAGGGAATGGGGCGGATGATGGAGACCGTCCGCCGGACGATCCAGCTCGCCCACGTGATGCGCGCCTGGCGGTCGTCGCCGGCCGGTGCCGGCCATCCCGGGCTGCCGGCGGATCCCGACGACGCCTTCGACTCGACCGATCGCGTGCTGCGTTACCTGGCCAAGGTCACGATCGAGCCGGCGATCGCCCACGGCATCGCCGCCCACGTCGGATCCTTGGCGGCCGGGCGCCTCGCCGACATCGTGCTCTGGAAGCCCGCCTACTTCGGCGCCAAGCCCGAGCTCGTGCTGAAAGCCGGCTACCCGGCTTGGGCGCCGCTCGGCGAGGGCAACGCCACGGTCGAACGCGCGGAGCCGACGCGATACCGGGCGGACTGGGGCGGCGCCCCACGTGCAGCCGCCAGCCTGTCGCTGACGTTCGTGTCGAGCCGGGCGGCCGCGACGCCGGCGATTGCCGGGCGGCTGGCCGCCGCGGGACGCCAGGTCGTTCCGGTCAAGGGCACCCGCGCCATCACTCGTTCCGGATTCGCCCGCAATCGCGCAACCGCCCCAATCGAGATCGACCCGCGCGATGGCCGGGTGACGCTGGACGGCCGTCCGCTCGAGGTCGAGGCGGCCGACGAGCTGCCGCTCAACCGGCGGTACTTCCTGCGCTGAGCCTCAGGACTCGGGCATCGCGGGCGGGGGACCGGCCCGGATGCGCTGCCTGAGCGAATCGACCGTGGCGTTGCTCCAGTCCGCTTCGATCCACCAGGTGGCGCCGGCCGTGGCCAGCGGCCGGACGACCGCCGCCGCGGCCTGCGCGTCGAGGGGCGTCGTGCCCTCGACCACGATCTCGAACCGCCGATCGCCGGGTCCCGGCTGACGCTCCCGGGCGATGTACGCGGCGATGGCCCGGATCGCGTCCGGGTCGCTGGTCTGTGGCAGGATCCCGTCGTACCGGAGGGTCCGCCGGACGGACCGTTCGCTCGGCCAGGCCCCGACAACCCAGATCGGGATCCGGGGCTGCTGGACCGGCGTCGGTCGGAAGGTCATGGGGCTGAACCTGTAGTGGCGTCCCTGATGGCCGAATGCCTCGCCAGTCCACAGGCCCTCGAGGATCGCCAGTGACTCGTCGAGCATCTCGGCGCGCGTCCGGGCATCGGTCGGCTCGCCGACATTGCCGAACGCGCCATCGTCGAGGGCGCCCAGGCCCACCGGCAGGATCAGCCGGCCGTTCGACAGCCGATCGAGGGTCATCGTCTCTCGCGCGAGCTTCCATGGCCGGCGACGGGACGGCGGGGTGACGACCGCCCCGAGCCCCAGGCGCGTCGTGCGCATGGCCATGGCGGCCATGACGACCCACGGGTCGTAGATCTCCGTCTCCCCGATCGCCACCCCGTCCCAGTAGAAGACCCCGTCCCAGCCGGCGGCTTCGCAGTCCGCGGCGAGCTCGGCAATCGTCCGGGGATCGCCGGTCGTCACGATGAACCCGTACTTCACCAGATGTCACCGACCGTGAAGCCGTCCGGGAACGGGTCCGTGGGGTCGACGACGTAGCTGGCGAACCCGGTGATCCACGCCTGGCCGGTGATGGACGGGACGATCGCCCGATACGGGCCCGCCGCGGTCTCCTCGAGCAGCCGCCCCGTGAACACCGTGCCGAGGATCCCCTCGTGGCGGAACGTGTCCCCGACCTGCAGCCGGCCCATCGCGTGGAGCACGGCCATCCGCGCCGACGTCCCGGTCCCGCACGGCGATCGGTCGATCGCGCCCGTCCAGGTCGCGGGCCGGTCCCAATCCAGCTTGCCGGTCGAGACCGTGACGACGTTGCGGCAGTCGTTCGCCGGGTCGTGCGCCGGTCCCGACAGCTGGGCGATCGTGATCCCGGTGAACCCGGGCTGGTCTGGATGGACCACCGGCAACTGGTCGGCGGCGGCGGCCTTGATCATCTCGCTGATCCGCACGATGTCGGCACCCTCGTCGGGCGTCAGCCGGAGCCCGAACCGCTCGGCCTCGGCGATCACGTAGAACATCCCGCCGTACGCCACATCGACCCGGACGGTCCCGAGCTGCGGTACCTCGACCGGCGTGTCGAGATGCGTCGCGAACGCCGGCACGTTGCGGAACGTCACGCTCCGGACCTTGCCGCCCGAGCAGTCGGCGCTGACACGGATCAGCCCGGCCGGCGACTCCAGGACGAGTTCGGTGACCGGCTCGATCATCGGCACGATGCCGGTCTCGAGCAGGACCGTCACGACGCACATCGTGTTGGTGCCCGACATCCCCGGGTACTCGACCTGCTCCATGATCACGTAGCCGGCATCGGCGGCGGGATCGCCCGGGGGCAGGAGCAGGTTGCAGTTCGCCGCCGGGTAGCCACGCGGCTCGCGCAGCATCCGCAGCCGCAGGTCGTCGCGATGGGCCTGCAGCCATGCCATCTTGTCGAACATCGTCGTGCCGGGGACGTCCTCGACGCCGGCGACGATGACCCGGCCGGGTTCGCCCGCCGCGTGGGCATCGACCGCCGTGATGACGGGACCGATCCGCAGCCGGTTCGGGATCGCCGTCACTGCCTATCGGCCTCGCTGCGAGTCGGCCAGCTCGCGGGCCACGTCGCGCATCGCGTCGCGGTCGGCGATGTCCCGGCGGCGGTCGTGGAGCTGCTTGCCGCGCGCCAGCGCGAGCTCGATCTTCGCCTTGCCGCGCTCGTTGATGTAGAGCCGGAGCGGCACGATCGTCTGGCCCTTCGCCTTGGTGCGGCCGAGGAGCTCGTCGATCTCGGATCGGTGGAGGAGCAGCTTGCGGGTGCGCTTCGGCTCGTGGTTGTAGCGATTCCCGCCCTCGAAGGGCGCGATGTGAGCGGCCACCAGCCACGCCTCGCCGTGCTCGATGCGCGCGTAGGCGGCGGTCAGGTTGGCCTTCCCGGCGCGCAACGACTTGATCTCGGTGCCGGTCAGCACGATGCCGGCCTCGAACGTCTCGTCGATCGTGAAGTCGTGGCGGGCTCTTCGGTTGAGGGCGACGGTCGTCTCGTCGGCCATGGGCGGGCTCCTCGGGGTCTGCAGAGAGTACTGGCCGGAACGCACGAACGCCGGCCCGATGCGGGCCGGCGTCCGAGTGCGTTACCACCCACAGGGGTGTCCGACTAAACGGCCATCTCCTGCGAGGTGGTGCAGCTACGCGTACTGTCGATCACTGCACATCACCTCCTTTCGTTCTCTCGAACCGTACCCGATGCGTCTGGTCAGCGCAAGACCGTGTACTCGTGCTCATGCCGCGTCGCGCAGGAGGGCTCCCTGGGCAGCGGCGCCGAGCACCTCGAGCCCCTTGTCCAGGACCGGGTCCGTCCCCGCGGGGATCGGGTTCGGGAGGGTGACCACGACGTTCGGCGTCAGCCCGACCTTGTGGATCCAGTGCTTGTCCGGGGTCAGCCAGCGGGCGATGGTCAGCTTGAACGCCCCGCCCTGGCCGGTCAGCTCCTGCCACTGCTGGACCGTCCCCTTGCCGAACGACTGCTCGCCGACGAGCGTGGCCCGTCCCGAGTCCTGGAGCGCTCCGGCCACGATCTCGCTCGCCGAGGCCGTGCCGCCATCGATCAGGCAGACGATCCTGAGCTTCGGATCCGTCGCGACGCCGCCCGGAACCGCCTCGGTCGCCACCTGGTTGCCCTGGGCGTCCTGCTCCCAGAAGATCACCCCGGAGGCGATGAACTGGCTTGCCACCGTGCGAGCGGCCGTCACGTACCCGCCCGGGTTCCCCCGCAGATCCAGGATGAGCCTGGTCCGGCCGGCCTTGACCTGGGCGGTCAGCGCGTCGGTCAGCTCGATCGCCGCGGCATCGGAGAAGCCCGCCAGCCGGACGTAGCCGACCGTCCCGGCAGCGAGCACCTTGCTCGTGACCTCGCGCTCCTGCACGACGTCCCGGGTGATCGCCACCGCGAACGGAGGGGCCGTGCCGCGTCGAATGGTCAGGGTCACGACCGTCCCCTTCGGTCCGCGAATCCTGTCCCGAGCCCCGTCCACCGTCAGGCCGTCGAGCGTGGCGCCGTTCGTCTCGAGCACGAGGTCGCCGGATTTCAGCCCCGCTCGCTCGGCCGGCGAACCGGCCAGGGCGGCGGTGATGAGCAGGTGGCAATCGGGCCCGAGCGTCGCACAGCCCCGCGTCCCGTCGCCGGCCTGCGTCGCGATCTCGGCGCCGATGCCCTCGAATTGGCCGCTGATCCCCTGCAGGCTCTGCCGGTACTCGTCGGACGTGAGGTACGAGGAGTACGGATCGCCCAGGGCGGCGATCATGCCCCGGATCGCGCCCTGGATGAGCGTGTTCCGATCGACAGCACCTCCGGCGTACCGATCGGTGATCGTGTGGTACGCGTCCCAGAACGGCTGGAAGGCCTCGGCGGCGGAGACGGGCGTGCCGGGCTCGGCAGCCGCCTGGCGACCCATGCTGTAGCCAGACAGGAAGAGTGCGGAACCGCCAAGGACCGCCACGACGGCGATCGCGATCGGGACGAGACGGATCCGTCGACGCCTTGCCCGGTTTGCCTCGATCACGGGAGTCACGGGGACGGGCAGGTCGAGAATCGCAGTGGATTCGGAATCGGCCGGGACCATGACTTGCGGCGACCTTGGTGCTGACGGGGATGGACGGCGTCGCGGGGTGACGGCGGGCGACTAGGGTACACCGGCCTGCCCGGAACGACAGGTGCGACGGCCAGTGTGCGGCGGCGTCAGCGGATCAGGTACGTTCGGACCGACAGCCACGAGCCCAGGACGCCGAGACCCACGCCTGCCCCGAGGACGAGCGCCACAAGGTCGCGCGTCAGGGACCCGAACTGGAGCGGCAGGACCCGGAAGAAGTCGGCCATGAAGCCGCTGATCGGGTCGGCGGCGGCAGCCAGGATGCCGAGCGTCAGGAGCGATCCGAACAGCCCGACCATGGCGCCCTCGAACACGAACGGCCAGCGGATGAAGGCGTCCGACGCGCCGACGAGACGCATGATCTCGATCTCCTCGGCGCGCGCGACCACGGCCAGGCGGATCGTGTTCACGATGATGAACAGGACGATGATCCCGACGATCAGCAGGACGACGGTGCCGGCCGTCCGGAGCACGTCGGTGACCGTCAGCACGCGCTGGACGAGATCCTCGATATTGATGACGTTCCGGATGATCGGGTCGGCGCGCATCGCGTCACCGACCGTCCCGAAGTTGGTCGGGTCCACGAGCTTGACCTCGAGACTGCCGTACAGCGGGTTGGCGTCGAGGTACTGCGTCAGGTCTTCGCGCCCCTGGGCGGCCATCGACGCCCGGAACCGCGCGAGCGCCTGGTCCCGGTCGACGTAGCTGACATTGGACACCTCGGGCATCGCCGCGATCTCGGCCTGCAGGGTGGCGATCTGGGTTGCCGTCGCCGTGGTCTCGAGGTACCCGACGACCTCGACCTTCTGCTCGGTGAACTGCAACCCGGCCAGCAGCCCGGTCTGGATGATCCAGAAGCCGGCCAGCAGGAGGAGCATCAAGACCATGGTCGCGGTGGCCGCGAGGCTCATGACCGCGTTGCGCCAGAACCCCTGCCAGGCGCGCGTCAGGCTGAAGAGGACGAACGAGAACAGGGTTCAGTCCTCGCGGTGGTAGGCGCCACCGACCTCGTCGCGGATGACCCTGCCCTCCTCCAGCGCGACCACCCGCTTGCGCAGCGCGGTCACGACCTGGGCATTGTGGGTCGCCATCATCACCGTGACGCCGAGCTCGTTGATCCTGAGCAGGAGCTGGATGATCTCCCAGCTGATCAACGGGTCGAGGTTGCCGGTCGGCTCGTCGGCGATGATCAGGCGCGGATCGTGGACCAGGGCCCGGGCGATCGCCGTGCGCTGCTGCTCGCCACCGGACAGCTGCGACGGGACCTGCTGGGCCTGTTCGGTCAGGCCGACGAGCGCCAGCACCCGGTCGACCGCGGGCCGGATCTGCCCTCGCGAGGTGCCCGTCACCTCGAGCGCGAACGCGACGTTCTCCCAGACCGTCTTGGTCGGCAACAGCTTGAAGTCCTGGAAGATGATCCCGATCTTGCGGCGCATCCGGGGAACCTGGCGGCGCGGCAGGTGGGCCAGGTCCTGGCCGTCGAGGACGACCTCGCCGTGGGTCGGCAGCTCGTCGCGGATCAGCAGCTTGATCAGTGTCGACTTGCCGGCGCCCGACGGCCCCACGAGGAAGACGAAGTCGCCTTCGGGGATGACCAGGTCGACCTCGCGCAGGGCGAGCTTCCCGTTCGGGTACTGCTTGGTGACGTCATGGAGGACGAGGACCGGTCGCTCGGGCTTGGCCTGGTCGCGGTTGCGTCCGAGCACGCGGCTTCGGATCGAGCGCACCTGGCGCGGCGCGGGGGCGATGGTCACGGTTGGCTCCGCGGTCGAGACTGGCCTGATCGGCCCGCCGTCTGGCGAGTTCGGTTGGACTCCGTCCGCGGGCACGGCAGGGGGAGCCACGTCCGGCTGAGGCTACCACTCGTCTGCGACGAGCGGCAAATGGGGCTATCGCGCCTGAACGCCCATGCCCGCGTTGGCGCCTGCGCTCCTCGCCCACGCACCTTCAGTGCGCTCGCTCCGGTGCTCGGACGCCGCCTTGGCCTGGGCGCCCAGCCGCGACGAACGCAGTCCCCTTGGCTACAACAGCCCTGGGGAGCTCGGGAGATAGCGGGAGAAGTCGGCGTAGGGCCGATCCCAGCAGAGGAGGACGGGGAAGCCCTCGAGGCGGAATCCCGCCTGGAGCAACGCGACGAGGGCTCGGTCGGCGGCGCCCCCGATCCAGATCGCGGAGGCGCCCCGCGGAATGACGGTCGAGGTCAGGTGGCCGAGGATCGGCGCAAGCAGGTCCGGGTCCCGCGCGGCGACCGGACCCAGGCGGCCCGATTCGCCGGCGTAGCCGTAACCGACCGGCGATCCGTCCGGTCCGCAGTACAGCCAGCCGTGGCGACCCTCGGTCCGCAGGTAGCGGTGGTCCTGGGGATGGGCGACACCGAGGACCTCGCGGTCGAGGCCGCCGATCAGGCGGACGAGGCCGTCGTGGCCGGCCGCCGGGGCGCCGGCGGGCGCATGCGTGCCGTCCATGACCGGCCCGCCCGCGATCGCCTCGAAGGCAACGGGCGTGATCCCCGACGGCAACGACCCGAACGCGGCCGGTCGCTCGGGCAGGCCGACCAGGTTGAGGAGCGGCATCCGCGGCACGATCCCGTACGTGGCGTACAGGGCGTTCGAGATCGGCTGTGCGCTGTCGGTCGCGGTCGAGCGGGCCGGATCGCCGTCCATCGGCAGGACGCGGGCGAGGAGCTCGCGACCAAGCCCCGCACCCTGGAACCCGGGGAGCACGAACAGCATCGACAGGTACCACAGCCGTTCACGGGCGACGGCCGAGGCGAACGCCACGACCCGCTCCCGATCGCCATCCGGCGTCGTGGCCACCACGAAGCGGTCGGGATCCGTCGACTGCAGGTGGCTGAACAGTCGCTGCACCTGGTTGGATTCGGGCGGAATCTCGTGCTGGCCGAGCGGCAGGATGTAGTCGTTGATCGACGTTCGCCAGATGTCGGCGCAGGCACCGAGCTCGTCGGGCCGTGCCGGTCGGTAGGTCAGCTCCACGCGGCGCCCCGGGTGAGGCGTCGACGTCACGAGGCGTCCGCTTCGTCGCCGATGCTTCGCTCGAGCTCTGCCTGCATGAAGACGTCGAGGTCGCCGTCGAGGACCGCCGCGGTGTTGCCGGTCTCGACGTTCGTCCGCAGGTCCTTGACCATCTGGTACGGGTGCAGGACGTAGCTCCGGATCTGGTTGCCCCAGCCGGCCTCGACATGTTCGCCCTTCAGCAGGCGGACGGCCGCCTCCTTCTCCTCCAGCTGCCGCTCCAGCAGGCGCGCCTTGAGGACCTTGATCGCCATCTCCTTGTTCTGGGTCTGCGAGCGCTCGTTCTGGCTCTGGGCGACGATCCCGGTCGGCAGGTGGGTCAGGCGAACGGCAGAGTCGGTCTTGTTGACATGCTGGCCCCCGGCGCCCTGCGAACGGAACGTGTCGACCCGGATCTGGTCCCAGTCGAGCTCGATCTCGACATCCTCGTCGGCCTCGGGCAGGACCTCGACCAGCGCGAACGTGGTCTGCCGCCGGTTCTGGGAGTCGAACGGGCTGATCCGCACGAGCCGGTGGACGCCGCGCTCGGCACGCAACCAGCCGTACGCCCGCCGGCCGTTGACCGCCACGGTCACGCTCTTGAGCCCGGCCTGCTCGCCCTCCTGCTGGTCGAGGATCTCGGTCGGGAACCGGTGGCGCTCGGCCCAGCGCAGGTACATCCGGAGCAGCATCTCGGTCCAGTCGGTGGCCTCGGTGCCGCCGGCGCCCGCGCTGATCGACAGCAGGGCCGGCCGGTCGTCGTACAGGCCCGAGAACAGCAGCGCCGTTCGCTCGCGAAGGTAGTCGGCCTGGAGGGCCGCCGCATTGCGGACCAGCTCGGCCTCCAGCTCGGCGTCGGGCGCCTCGGCCAGCAGCTCCAGGGCGGCCATGAGGTCGTCGGCTCGGCTCGCGAGCTCGTTCCAGGTGTCCAGCTCGCCACGCAGCCCGTCCGCCTCGCGGAGGACCTTCTGGGCGGCGCGGCCGTCGTCCCAGAAGCCGGGCTCCTGGGTCAGTGCCTCGATGTCGCCGACGCGTGCGGCCTTGGCCTCGAGGTCAAAGATGCCCCGAGGTCGACCGGATCCGTTCAGCCAGGTCGCGGATGGCGGACGGTTCCACCTAGCTCCGAACCTGCAGATCCTGGAGCAGGATCGGGCGCAGCTCGATGAGCCGCAGGGCCGTCTTGCTTCGGGCGACGACGGGGTTCACGCATGGGCAGTAGCCGTTGTGGGGGCACACGCCGCAGTTGCCATCACAGTCCAGGGCGGCCGCATAGCTGCACGTTCGGCAGTCTCGCTCGCAGGCGATCAGATCGACGAACGCTGCTTCCTCGGCCTGCTTCACGGACTCCCCTCTCTCTGCTGCGGGCGCGGGTTGAACGGAGCTGGGACGAAGACCGGTGCCGGGGGCTCGGGCGGCCCGGAACGGCGGATTTTGGCACAGTATACGGGGCCAAACCCATGTCGCCAAGAGGGGAAATCAGTTCACCAGGCCGAATCTGATCGACGAATCGGCCCGACGGCTCGCTAGGGCGCGAGGCGCTGCCAGCTGGCACCGCCCGTATTGTTCGCGACCGGGACCACCGTCGGGGGACTCGTGCCATCGAGGCGGACCGACATCCATGCGACCGGAACGCCGGCCGAATCGCCGACGAAGACGGCGATGGTGCGACCGTCCGGCGACCATGTCGGAAGGCCAATGGCGCCGGACGGCTGCATCGCCGGCATCGAGGTGTGGCTGCCGTCCGCGTCGGCCACTACGAGCCGACCGTTCGGCCAGGCAGTCGCGAGGCGTATCCAGGCGACCTGCGACCCGTCCGGTGACCAGGTCGGTAGCCAGTCGTCGACGGACGGATCCTCGGCCGACGCCGAGAGGTCGCGCTCGCCGGTCCCGTCCGATCGGACCACGTAGGCGTGCGCCTTGCCGTTCGGGAGGGCGACGAACGCGATCAGCTCGCCGCCCGGCTGCCACACGGGGTAGTCGAACGAGTCTCCGCCGCCGCCGACCGCCGAGATGCGCCGGGCATCGCGGCCGTCGGCGTCCATGACCCAGATGCCGTTGCCACCGCCCGGAACCCCCTCTCCACCGTGGAATGCGATTCGCGTCCCGTCCGCCGACCAGGCTGGGTCGTGGGCGCGCAAGGTCGGGTCGCCAAGCTGCCGCAACCCCGATCCATCCGCTCCGACCACCCAGATCCCGGGGACGCCGCCAACGACCTGCGAGAAGGCCAGGCGAGTGGAATCCGGCGACCAGGCGAAGACGCCGGGCGCGCCGAGCGCCCAGTCGAGCATCGACCAGCGCGGATCCCCCGAGGGATAGGGCAGCGGCGTCGTCGCCTGCACGCCCACGCTCGATCGAAGCCGGCCGTCGGCGTCCATGATGACGAGCGTCCAATAACCGTTCCCGGTCGCGCGCCAGAACGCGAGGAGTTGCCCGTCCCGAGACCACGTCGGGCTGGTGTCCGCCTCGGGTCCGGACGTCAGCTGTCGGGTGCTGCCGTCGTCGGCCATGACCGAGATGTGGCGGTCGGTGTCGAGGGCAATGAGTCCGGGGCGCGCAAACCCGAACGGGGGCGGAAGATGCTCGCGGCTGCCGACGCCGAGCGCCCAGGTCAGAAGGGCCAGCAGCGCGGCCAGCACGAGCAGGAGCGGGATGGTGGCCGGGGCCAGTCTCGGCCGGGGCAGCAGGTCAAATGGCAGCCAGCGCCCCGGGAACGACCAGGCCGGCCGCTGCCGGCGGTGGCTCGTCTGTGCCAACACGTCGTCCAGATAGCCCACCCACGTTGGCTCGGCGGCCTCCTCCAGCCAGCGCCCCAGGACGCGGTCGACATCCACGTGCTGCGACGCGTTCATGCGGCACCACCGTTCGTGAGCCCGGAGTATTCCGGCTCGGCGTCGGGGCGGCCTTCCGCCTCGAGTGCAGCTCGCATCGCCTGCAGCGCTCGGGACAGACGCGACTTGGCTGTTCCCAGCCGCAGCCCGAGTGCCTCCGCCGCCTCGGGGAGCGGCAGGCCCAGGTAGTAGTGGAGGACGATCACCGCGCGCTGCTCGGGCTCGAGCCGGCGGAACCCGCGCTCGAGCTCGTCGTGCAGGGTCACTGCCGTGACGTCGTCGGGGGCCGGTGGATCGTGGTTCGGGCGAAGCTCGACGTCGAAGCGATATCGCCGCCGGGCGCGTGCCTGGTCAAGGCAGGCGTGCACGAGCAGGCGATGCAGCCACGCCTCGAATTGATCGACGTCGCGCAACCCCGGCAAGTCACGCCAGGCTCGGATGAGCGTCTCCTGGACCGCGTCCCTGGCCACGTCCGGATCGTGCAGGATCAGTCGCGCCGTGGCGTCGAGCCGGGAAATCGTCGCGGCCGCCAGCGCGGCGAAGGCGTCGTGATCGCCTCGTCGGGCCCGCTCGACCAGCTCCCGCTGCATGCCCCTGCCTCGGTTTCCAGCGGTGCGGCGTCCGCTGCCGCATCCACATACTAGGCGGCTCCAGCAGCCCGAATCGTTCCATCGACGCCGGCGCTCGCTCCGTGGCAGGCCGGCGGCCGCGTCGCACGAAAGTGGAACGAATTGTCGGTGCGTCTCGCCTTCATTGGTAGAGCGGGGGCGACGGCGCGCGGTTCAAACCCGGCCGCCGAGGATCGCGCCGAGCCATTGGCGAGACCGACCCGCGCCGTCGTCCCAGGAGGTTGCGCGATGCGCTGGTTGTTGTTGCGGTCGGCGCCGCTGGTGCCCACCCGATGTTCCACAAGGAGGATCGCTATGCGCGACCGAATCGCGACGAGACGGCCGTTCCTCGTTCCTGCCTTGGCGTTCCTGTTGGCCGGTTGTGCGGCGGGCTCCGGCGCGACCCCGGTGCTCCGCCCAACGCCCACACAGACGACGACGCCTTCCGCCGCCGTGGTCACGCCTCCTCTGACCCCCACACCGACGACGTCCGCCGTGGCGGCGGCCGTTTGGAACCCGCCCGTCGACGCCACGATGCCGGCAGCAACGGTCGCCAAGCTGCAGGCCTCGCTCGACGGTTGGGTCGGCACGAACGGGATCCCGGGCCTTGCCGCGGCCATCGTCTCGCCGGACGGTTCCTGGGCCGGCGCAGCCGGCGTCGACGCCGCGGGCAGCGAGATCGAGCCCAATTCGGCGTTCGGGATCGAGAGCATGACCAAGACCTTTACAGCGGCCGAGGTCCTGCTCCTCGCCGCGCAGGGGACGATCGACCTCGACGCCCCCGTGACCAGTTACGTCGACCTGCCGTTCGACGCAGGTGGGGCGACGATTCGCCAGCTCGCCACGATGACGAGCGGTCTTCCCGGCTTCCCCTCGGATGCGGACGTCGAGGCGCTGCTGGCGAGAGACCTCGATCGGGTCTGGACCGCCCTCGAAATCGTCACGCTCGCCACGGGCGAGCCGCGGGTGGGCACCCTCGGAGGTCCGAGCGCGTACAACGGGATCAACTACGACGTGCTCGGCATGGTCATCGAGCGCGTGACGCATGAAACGCTCGCCAAGGTGCTGCGGCGCGACCTTATCGCTCCGGCGGGCCTCGACCGAGTGTGGATGCAGCCGGAGGAGAAGCCACACGCGCCCCTGACGGTGGCGCTCGACAGTGCTGCTGCCAAGATCGTGGATCCGACGAGCGGGTACCTGCCCTCGCTGGCCGCGGCCTCCATGGGCCGGGGCGGGGCAGGAATGGCAGCCGACGCTCCGAGCCTCGCGCGCTGGGGCTACCGGCTCTATGGGGGCCTGGTCATCGACCCGACGTTGGTCTCCACGATGACGAGCGGCGACCCGAACTCCGGCGACGGCTACGGCTTCGGCACGATGCTCGGCGACTGGGAGGGGACCTTCACTGTGGGACACGCAGGTGATTGGCTGGGCTACTCATCGATCCTGGTCGCATGGCCGGACACGAGAACCGTCGTCGTCGTCCTCGCGCCGAGGCAGGGCATGGCCTTGGACGGAACCCTGGGAGGCTGGGTGCTGGCGTTGCACGAGGCGGTCCAGAGCTCGTGATCGCGCCGTCGGACGGCGACGCGGCTGCTCGTCGGCGGCGCGCCGGGATCGGACCCTACGACTCGCCGCCGAGGAGGAAGTAGTAGGCGAGCGCGCCGAGCTCGTGGACCGTCGCGTCGACCCGCCCGCCCAGGTCGTCCTCGATCGGGCTCGTGCGTGTCGGCGAGCCCCAGGCGGTGATCCCGGCGTCCGCCGCCATCCGCAGCACCCGCAGCATGTGCGGCCGGTCGGACACGAAGAGCGCGGTCGTCGCGCCATCGGCGTCGAGGAGCCGGGCGACCGCCCGGACCGACTCGAGCGTCGTTCGGCTCTGGTCCTCCACGATGATCGCCTCGGGCGGCACGCCGCGCTCGATGGCGAAGGCGCGACCCACGGCAGCCTCGGTCGTCCGGTCGCCCGCGGCCTTGCCGCCGGTCAGCACCAGCCGCGGCGCGTCGCCGGCCAGGAAGAGGGCTACGCCGTGATCGAGGCGAGCGGCGAAGACGGGCGATGGCCGCCCGTCGTACTGCGCCGCCCCCATCACCACGATGGCGTCGGCCGGTCGCTCCTCGTCACGCTGGCCCTGGGCCCAGACCCGGTAGGTTGTGTAACCGGCAGCCAGCACCAGGCCGAGGCAGGCGGCGCCGGCGAGCCGGAGCAGGTCGCGAATCATCGCCGCGCGGCGATCAGCGCCGGGGCTCGGGCGGGTGCGGGGAGCCGGTCCGCTGGGTCAGCGGCCGTGACACTTCTTGTACTTGGCCCCGGACCCGCACCAGCACGGGTCGTTCCGGCCGATCCGTGCGCCACTCGGCGTGAAGCCGGGCCGGAGCCCGCTCGATGGCCCCTTGCCGTTGCCGCCGGTCCCGGCGACGGGCGTGTCGCCGAGCGATTCCTGCATCGCCCGAACTGCCGGTGCACCGGTCGGTCCGCCGCGCAGGATGGCCGACCCGGCGGCGTTCGCGCCGGCGGCGTTCGCGCCGGCGGCGTTCGCGCCGGCGGCCGACCCGCCGACCCGCTTCGATGGCGGCGGCGGAGGCGGTCACCGCGGTTCGCGCCGTCGATCCGGCGATGGCCGCCGCGCCCTGTGCCAGCGACGCCGCCACGGCCGGATCACCGCCGCTTGCGTCAGGCGGCGGCTGGCGCGTGATCGTGACCCGGAAGATGGTCGAGGCCACGCCGTGCCGGATCAGCCCGCGGAGCTCCTCGTACAGCTCGAAGGCCTCGCGGCGGAACTCGTTCAACGGGTCCTGCTGGGCGTACCCCCGCAGCCCGATCCCGCGGCGCATGTCGTCGAGCTCGGTCAGGTGTTCGACCCACAGCGAATCGATGGTCCGGATCAGGACGAGACGCTCGACCATCGCCCAGTCCGTGTCGCCGACCTCGGCCGCGCGGGCCTCGAGGCGCTGGTCGGCCAGGTCGCGCAGGTGCTCGACGATCGTCTCCCGGTTGGCCAGGTCCCAGAGCTCGTCCGCCGTCGTTCCCGGACCGGTCAGGCCCATCACCTCGAGGGCGTGGCTGAGCGCGTCGAGGTTCCACTCCCCGGTGTCGTCGCCGGCGAGGTTCAGCGCCGTGAGCGTCTCCATCTCCTCGTCGAGGAAGGCCTGGATCGTCTCCGTCAGGTCCTCGTTGTGGAGGACCTTGTCGCGCTCCGCGTAGATCGTCTCGCGCTGCTTGTTGATCACGTCGTCGAACTCGACGACGCGCTTGCGGATGTCGAAGTTGAAGCCCTCGACCCGGCTCTGGGCCGACTCGATCGTGCGCGATACGAGCTTCGATTCGATGGCCACGTCCTCGTCCAGGCCGAGGCGCTCCATGAGTCCGGCCACCCGGTCACTGGCGAACCGTTTCATGAGGTCGTCATCGAGCGACAGGTAGAAGCGGGACGAGCCCGGGTCGCCCTGCCGGCCGGCACGGCCGCGGAGCTGGTTGTCGATGCGCCGCGAGTCGTGCCGTTCGGTGCCGATGATGTGCAGGCCGCCCACGCCGACGACGCGCTCGTGGTCCTCGTTGGTCACCACCTTGGCCTCGGCCAGCGCCGCGTCGTAGGTGGCCTTGTCCACCTCGGCCGGATTCAGGCCGCGCTTGTGGAGGAGTTCCGACGCCAGTCCTGCTGGGTTGCCGCCGAGCAGGATGTCGGTGCCGCGGCCGGCCATGTTGGTGGCGATGGTCACGGCACCGGTCCGCCCGGCCTGCGCGACCACGCCCGATTCCTTCTCGTGGAACTTGGCGTTGAGCGTCTCGTGCCTGATGCCCCGGCGCTTGAGCATCTCGGACAGCATCTCGGACTTCTCGACGGAGATGGTGCCCACGAGGACCGGCCGGCCGACCTCCTGCATCTCGACGATCTCGTCGATCAGCGCGTTGAACTTGCCGGGCTCGTCCCGGAAGACGTAGTCCGGAAAATCGTCGCGGATCATCTCGCGGTGGGTTGGGACGGCGATGACCTCGATCTGGTAGATCTTGTGCAGCTCCTCGGCCTCGGTCATGGCCGTGCCGGTCATGCCCGACAGCTTGTCGTACAGCCGGAAGTAGTTCTGGAAGGTGATCGTGGCCAGGGTCACGCTCTCGCGCTGGACGCGCAGGCCCTCCTTGGCCTCGATCGCCTGGTGGAGCCCTTCGCTCCAGCGCCGGCCCGGCATCTGGCGCCCGGTGAACTCGTCGACGATGACGATCTCGCCGTCCTTGACGATGTAGTCGCGATCGCGCTTGAACAGCGCGTGCGCCCGCAGTGCCTGCTCGAAATGGCGTGCGAGCCGGGGGTCGGCGTCGTACATGTTCTCGACGCCGAGCCAGCCCTCCATCCTGGTGATCCCCTCCTCCGTCGAGGAGACCGCCTTGTCCTTGAGGTCGATGACGTAGTCACCGCCCTCCTCCTCGCCCTCGGGCCGTTCCCTGAGGCGCGGCACCAGCCTGGCGAAGGTGAAATAGAGGTCGGCGGATTCCTCGGCCTGGCCGCTGATGATCAGCGGCGTCCGCGCCTCGTCGATGAGGATGTTGTCGACCTCGTCGACGATCGCGAAGCTCCGTCCGCGCTGGACCCGCTGTTCGAGCTCGAGGACCATGTTGTCGCGCAGGTAGTCGAAGCCGAACTCGTTGTTGGTCCCGTACGTGACGTCCGCGGCGTAGGCCTCGGCGCGGTTCACCGGGCGCAGGTTGACGAGGCGCTCGTCGCTCGTCGGGTAGCCCGGTTCGAAGACGTACGACGAGTCGTGGGTGATCATCCCGACGCTGACGCCGAGCAGGTGGAAGATCGGGCCCATCCACTGCGGGTCGCGCCGGGCGAGGTAGTCGTTCACGGTCAC
The DNA here is from genome assembly GCA_963806175.1 of uncultured Chloroflexia bacterium. Classification (GTDB taxonomy): domain Bacteria; phylum Chloroflexota; class Limnocylindria; order Limnocylindrales; family CSP1-4; genus SPCO01. The sequence goes on along the minus strand of CAWDXA010000010.1, from coordinate 46,571 downwards.
GATGTGGACGCCTCGTCCGGCCATCGCGTTGAGCACGGCAGCAAGCGGTGCGACGAGGGTCTTGCCCTCGCCGGTCCGCATCTCGGCGATCTTGCCCTGGTGGAGCACGACGCCGCCCATCAGCTGGACGTCGAAATGGCGCATGCCGAGCGTTCGCTTCATCGCCTCGCGGGTCATCGCGAAGACGTCCGGCAGGATCTCGTCGAGGACCTTCTGGAGTCGCGCGTTCTCGCGCTTCCGTCGCTCCTTGGCCAGCTCGCGTCGGCGCTCGAGGTCGGGGTGATGGAGCTCGTCCTCGGACGGGGCGTCGGGTGCCGCGGCCTCCTCGGCCTCTCCGCGGAATTCGGCGAATGCCGCCCGGATCGCCTCGTCCGACATGGCTTCGTATTCGGCTTCAAGGGCATTCGTTGCGTCGACGAGCGGTTGGAGGCGTCGGATCTCGCGGTCGTTCGAGTCGACGAATCGATTCAGGAAGCGCATGGCCGGTGAAGTATAGGTGGAGTCGCACTCGACCCTGAGCGCGGCAGCCGGGCTATCCCCAGAAACCCGTCCCGTAGCCGGCGACGAGGAGGACGAACGTGAGCAGCCCGAGGCCGGCCCAGAACAGCACCGAACGGAACCGCGAGGTCGGGTTCATCTCGGTGTTCGCCAGCGCCGGCAGGCGCGATCCGGCGAGGCTTCGCCCCCAGCGCGGCGACCGCAGCTGGTTGCGCCAGTTGTGGTCGGACACGGGTCGCGGTTCGAGCCCGCCCTCGCCGTCGGGGCGATGCAGCTGGAGGGTCATCAGTCTCGTACCTGTGCGGATGCCGCGGCAGCCAGCGTGGCGATGGAGGGCGGCTCCGGATCGTCGGAGCCACCGTCCTCTCGTGTATCGAGCCTGCCTTCGGAGCCGTCCTCCCAGAGCAGCATCTCCTGGGTCAGCGAGACCTCGCTCGAGAAGAGGGCACCAACCGATTCGCCGCGGTGGATGCGCTTGATCGCCTCGCCGACCAGCGGGGCAACGGACAACGTGGTGATCTTCGGGAGTCGCTTGCGCTCGGGCAGCGGGACGGAGTCGGTCAGGACGATCTCCCGCAGGCTGGAGTCCCGAATTCGATCGACCGCCGGGTCGCTCAGCACGCCATGGGTGGCGCAGGCATAGATCTCGGTGACGCCTTCGCGCTCGAGCGCCCGGACGATCTCGATCAGCGTTCCGGCCGTGTCGATCTCGTCGTCGACGATGATGGCCCGCTTGCCCTTGACGTCGCCGATGACGTTCATCAGCTCGGCTCGGTCGAGGTTCCCGACGCGACGCTTCTCGATGATCGCGAGCGGGGCGTCGAGCAGCTCGGCGAAGGTCCTCGCCCGCTTGGCGAAGCCAAGGTCGGTCACGACGACGGGGTCCTCGATCCGCTTGTGGCGGTAGTAGTTCGAGAGCATGTGGACCGCGGTCAACTCGTCGACCGGGATGTTGAAGAAGCCCTGGATCTGGCCCTGGTGGAGGTCCATGGTCAGGACCCGGTCGGCGCCGGCCACCGTGATCATGTCCGCGATCAACCGGGCGGTGATCGGGACGCGCGGCTGGTCCTTCTTGTCCGACCGGCCGTACGCGTAGAACGGGATCACCGCGGTGATCCGGCCGGCGCTGGCCCGCTTGAATGCGTCGATCATGATCAGCAGTTCCATGATCGACTGGTTGACCGGGTGGCAGGTCGGCTGAACCAGGAAGACGTCCTTCTCGCGGACGTTCTCGAGGATCTTGACGAAGATGTTCTCGTTGGCGAACTGGAAGACTTCCGCGCGCCCCGGCTCCGTGCCGAGGTAGCGGCAGATCTTGCGCGCGAGGTCCGGGTTCGAGTTGCCGTGGTAGATCTCGAACTGATCTGCGTACAAGCGCGTCGTCTCCCGTGCGCCCATGGCCGACAGGCCGGTCACGATGGCGTCACCCGCCATGTCCCGATCCGGTGGGGTTCGGCCCGGCCGGTTCGGGGCCGCCATCGTCGCCCATGCCGTCCTGCTCCGCAAGCCCCGCACGGAATGCGGCGATCCCGACGACCTTGTCGCCCTCGTTGAGGCGCATCGTGATCACGCCGCGGGCCTGGGCGTGCTGGCGGTTGATGGTCCGGACATCCGTCCGCACGACCTGGCCGCCCGCACTGATCAGCAGCAGCTCCTCGTCGACCTCGGTCACCTGCTGGACGGCCGCGACGTTGCCGGTCTTGCGGCCCTCGAGGCTGATCAGGCGGACGCCCTGCGAGCCCCGGTGCATCGGCCGGAACTCGCCGAGGGGGACTCGCTTGCCGTAGCCGGTCTCGGTCAGCACGAGCAGGTCGGTGTCCTGCTGGACGACGCTCATGCCGACCACGTAGTCGCCCTGCCGCGCCAGGCGGATGCCGATGACCCCGCCGGCGTCGCGGCCCATGGCCCGGATCTCGCCCTCGTGGAAGCGCGCGATCTTGCCCTGCGACGTCGCGATGATGATGTCGTCGGACCCGGTTGAGACGTCTACCCAGGCGAGCTCGTCATCGGGGTCGATGGTGATCGCCCGGATGCCGGTCGAGCGGACCCGCTCGAACTGCTCGAGCGGGGTCTTCTTGATGATGCCCTTGCGGGTCGCCAGCACCAGGTAGGTGCCGGCCGTGAAGTCCGGCAGCGTGATCGTCGCCATCGGGACTTCGCCGGACTCCACCTGGACACCCGGCAGGTTGATGATCGCGAGGCCCTTCGCCTGGCGGCTGGCGTCCGGGATCGCGTGGACCTTGGCACTGAAGACACGGCCCCGGTTGGTGAAGAAGAGCGCCCAATGGTGCGTGTTCGCGACGAGGAGGTGCTCGACGGCGTCCTCTTCGCGGGTGACGTGCCCGATGATCCCCTTGCCGCCCCGATGCTGCCGTCGGTACGTCGCGACCGGCTGGCGCTTGATGTAGCCGCGACCCGAGATCGTGATGACGACGTCCTCGTCGGCGATCAGGTCCTCGTCGGTCATCTCGCGGGACGAGTCGTCGGCGACTCGGGTGCGACGCTCGCCGGCGTACTTCTTCTTCAGCTCGGCCAGCTCGTCCTTGATGATCGCGCTGACCCGGGCGGGGTTGGCCAGGATGTCCTCGAGCTCGGCGATCAGCTGGATGATCGCGAGGTACTCGTCCTCGATCTTCTTCCGCTCGAGTGCGGCCAGCCGGGCCAGCCGCATGTCGAGGATCGCCTGGGCCTGGAGCTCGGACAGGTCGAACCGGCTCATCAGGTTGGAGCGCGCCTGGTCGACGTCCGGCGACTCCCGGATCGTCCGGATCACCGCGTCCAGGTTGTCGAGCGCGACCTTGAGGCCCTCGAGGATGTGCGCCCGGGCGCGGGCCTTGCCGAGGTCGAACTCGGTGCGTCGCCGGATGATCTCCCGGCGGTGCTCCAGGTAGTGGACCAGGACCCCGCGCAGCGGCAGCGTCTGGGGCTGGCCGTCGACCAGCGCCAGCATGTTCATGTTGAAGGCGAGCTGCATCGGCGTGTGCTTGAACAGGTTGTTCAGCACCTTGTGCGGGTTGGCATCCCGCTTGACCTCGACGTAGATGCGCATCCCGTCGCGATCCGACTCGTCGCGGAGGTCGCCGATCCCGTCGATCCGCTTCTCCTTGACCAGGTCGGCGATCTTCTCGAGCAGGCTGGCCTTGTTCACCTGGTACGGCAGCTCGTTGACGATGATCGCGGTCCGGTCGCCGCGGACCTCCTCGAACGCCACCTGGGCGCGCATCACCACCCGGCCGTGGCCGTGCGCATACATCTGCCGGATGGCATCGACCGTCTCCCACTCGCCGGTCAGGATGTTCCGCTGCTTCTCGTAGCGGAAGATCGTCCCCCCGGTCGGGAAGTCCGGTCCCTGGACGTACTTGCAGAGATCGTCCGAGGTGAGCTCGGGATCATCGACGAGCGCAATCGTGGCGTCCGCGATCTCACCGAGGTGATGCGGCGGGATGTTCGTGGCCATCCCGACCGCGATCCCCGAGCTGCCGTTCACCAGGAGGTTGGGAAGCTTGGCCGGCAGGACCGACGGCTGCTGCTGGGTGCCGTCGTAGTTGTCGACGAAGTCGACGGTCTCCTTGTCGATGTCGGCCAGCATCTCGCCGGCGATCGCCGTCAGCCGCGCCTCGGTGTAGCGCATGGCGCCCGCTGCATCGCCGTCCACGGAGCCGAAGTTGCCCTGGCCGTCGACCAACGGATAGCGCATCGAGAAGTCCTGGGCCAGCCGGACGAGGGCGTCGTAGAGGGCCACGTCGCCGTGCGGGTGGTACTTGCCCATCACCTCGCCGACGATCGCGGCGCACTTGCGGTACGAGCTGGTTGACGACAGGCCCATCTCGCCCATCGAGTAGAGGATCCGGCGATGGACCGGCTTCAACCCGTCGCGCACGTCGGGCAGGGCGCGCGAGACGATCACGCTCATCGCGTAATCGAGGTAGCTGACCCGCATCTCGTCCTCGATGCGGATCCCCCGGATATCCCCCAGGTTGTCGGTCACGGTCGGCTACTCCTGTCGGGTCAGCTGAGGGGCGGGTCGGTGTGGATCGATGGGTCGGGCAGCTCGCCGAACCGGGCGACGATCTCGGACGCTCGCGAGGTCGCCGCGGCGTGCGGTCGTTTGCGGATCCCGGCGAGGCGTCCGCGGATCCGGTCGGCGGTCGGCGGGTCGAGCTTGCTCAGCGCGTCGCGGATCACCCAGGCCCGATGTCCGTCGGCGGTGGCGACGGCCGTCTCCGTTTCCGCCAGGAGGCCGGCGGTCGTCGCGACCGGGTCGACCTGCGCAAGCGATCGATACGCCCAGCTGAGCGCTTTCTGGACGTCCGGCTCGGCATCGCCGATGAGCAGCCCGAGGAGCGCCAGGGCGTGCCCGGTCAGCTCCGGGTCGGGTGCCGCCCGACGGCCGCCGTGCGTCATGGTCGCGATCGTGGACCCGACCAGCCGGCGCTCCCAGCGCGACGGGCTGTAGACGAGTTGCTCGAGCTCCGCCCAGCGGTACGGTTCGCGCCGGATGCCCGCGCGATAGGGATAGGCCAGGCTGTCCACCGTGATCCAGTCCCCGGCTTCGCGAGCGGCGCGTCGCATGAGTTGCCACGTTCGTTCGGCGTCGGCCTCCAGCGTTCTGCCGAGGATGTCGAAGGCGAACCAGCGGATCTCGGCCTCGGCCTCCCGGAAGAGTCGATCGGCCACGAACAGGAGCGGCGTCGGCCGGACGTGCCGCGTCCCCCGGCGGAACCCGCGCTGGACGGCGGCGAGCAGCGGCCAGCGGACACCGAACAGCACCCCGATCCCGGGAGCGATCCTTCGCTGTCCGTCGAGGTAGGCCGGATCGGCCAGCCCGGCGAGGCCGTGGCGGAGCCGTGCTGCGAGACCGTCCGGATCGTTGACCCCTTCCGACAGGGCGGCGCCGAGGGCCTCGGCGGGTTCGCGACGGTCGGCGACGAACGCGATGGCCCGCGCCGTCGTCGCGCTGACCGTCGTCGCGCTGACCGGCGCTGGCGCGATCACGGCTGACCGCCGTCGCGACCGACCAGGAGGCTGCGGTACCCGTAGCGTCGCTGGAGCTCGCGCTTCCGCTCCTCGCCGGCGGCGACGTACACCCCGGTCGCCGTTGCGAGCTCGACACCCGTCGTCGCGTCGACGATCCTCGCTTCGGTCTCGACGAGCCGGCGCCGTGAGCGGGTGACCCAGCCGTCGGCCCGCAACGTGGTCCCGACCGGCACGGGCTTCCTGAAGTCGACCGACATCCGCGCGGTGACGCCCCAGTTGTCCTCGGCGACCAGGGCCCAGGCCATCACTTCGTCGAGGATCGTGCAGAGGATGCCGCCGTGCGCGATTCCCTCCCAGCCTTCGAACCGCGACTCCAGCTCGAGCTCGGTCCATGACCGACCCGTCTCGACGTGGATCTCCAAACCAAGCCCATGTTCGTTCAGCGTGCCGCAGGCGAAGCAGTTGTGCGGGGTGAACTCGAACTCCGAGCCGTCCGCGGGCGTCGGCGATCGATTGAGGCTCGGGGTCTCAGACGTCAAGGTTGCGGACCTTTCGCGCCTCGTTCTTGATGAAGTCCTTGCGGGGCGCCACCTTCTCGCCCATGAGCATCGTGAAGATCTCGTCCGCGGCCGACGCGTTCTCGCTGTCGACCCGGAGCAGGGTGCGCGTCTCGGGGTTCATCGTCGTTTCCCAGAGCTGCGCGGCGTTCATCTCGCCCAGGCCCTTGAACCGCTGCACGGACAGGTTCTTGACGTTGAATTCCTTGATGATCCGGTCGCGCTCGACTTCGGTCTGGGCGTACTTGGTGACCTTGCCCGTGCTGACGCGGTAGAGCGGCGGCTGGGCGATGTAGAGGTAGCCCTCCTCGATCACGGCCGGCATGTGGCGATAGAAGAAGGTGAGCAGCAGCGTCCGGATGTGGGCACCGTCCACGTCGGCATCGCTCATGAGGATGATCCGGTGGTAGCGGATCTTGGCGATGTCGAACCCTTCGCCGATGCCGCCGCCGAGGGCGATGATCAGCGGCCGGATCTTCTCGCTCGACAGGACCTTGTCGAGGCGGGCCTTCTCGACGTTGAGCATCTTGCCGAACATCGGCAGGATTGCCTGGAAGCGCCGATCCCTTCCGGCCTTGGCGGTGCCGCCGGCGGAATCGCCCTCGACGAGGTAGATCTCACTGCGGGCCGGGTCGCGCTCCTGGCAATCGGCGAGCTTGCCGGGCAGGGACATGCCCTCGAGCGCACCCTTCCGGAGCACCAGGTCGCGCGCCTTCCGCGCGGCTTCGCGCGCTCGCGCCGCCGTCAGGCACTTCTCGATGATCCGGCGGCCGTCGGCCGGGTTCTCGTCGAGGTACTGGCCGAGGCTGTCGGAGACCGCCGTCTGGACCTGGCCCTTGACTTCGGCGTTGCCGAGCTTGGCCTTGGTCTGGCCCTCGAATTGCGGGTCGGTGAGCTTGACGCTGATGACGGCGGTCAGACCTTCGCGGACGTCGTCACCGGACAGGTTGCCATCCGAATCCTTGAGCACGGCCGCCCGCCTGGCCCAGTCGTTGAGCGAACTGGTCAGCGCGGCGCGAAAGCCGGTGACGTGGGTTCCGCCGTCGACCGTGTTGATGTTGTTGGCGAATGCCAGCACGTTCTCCGTGTACGAATCGTTGTACTGGAGCGCGACCTCGACCGCGGTCCCGCCCTCGCGGCGCTCCACGTAGATCGGCCGCGCCTGGAGGACCTCCTTGTTCCGGTTGAGGTGACGGACGAAGGACTGGAGCCCACCCTCGAAGTAGAACGAGCGCTCCCGATCGACGCGCTCGTCGATGTAGGTGATCCAGACGCCCTTCGTCAGGTAGGCCGATTCACGCAGCCGCTCGCTGATGAGCTCGAACGAGTAGTCCGTGGTCTCGAACATCTCGCTGTCGGCCTGGAAGCTGGTCCTCGTACCGCGGCGGTCGCCCTGTGCCCCGGTCTTCTGGACCGACGTCGTCGGCTTGCCGCGGACGTATTCCTGGGCCCAGATGTGCCCGTCCCGCGCGGACTCGACCCGCATCCACGAGGACAGCGCGTTGACGACGCTCACCCCGACGCCGTGCAGGCCGCCCGACACCTTGTAGCCGCCCCCACCGAACTTGCCGCCGGCATGCAGGACGGTGTGGACGACCTCGAGTGCGTCCTTCCCGGTGGAGTGCTTGCCGACGGGGACCCCTCGTCCGTCGTCCTCGACGGTGACGGTGCCGTCGGCGCTGATGGTGACCTGGATGACCGACGCCTGGCCGGCCATCGCCTCGTCGATCGAGTTGTCGACGACCTCCCAGACGAGGTGGTGGAGCCCGCGAACGTCCGTCGAACCGATGTACATGCCTGGCCGGCGACGGACCGCCTCCAGGCCTTCGAGGACCTGGATGCTCGCGGCCGTGTAGTCGGAGGCGCCGGGGCGCGCGCGCTTGCGGCCGGTCGACGCGGCCGAGGCGTTCGAGCTGATGGCGTCTTCGGTCACGCGGTACCTCCGGTCAAGCGGTCGTAGAGTCGACCCAGTTCCTCGTCGCTGTAGTACTCGATCACGATCCGGCCGCCCTTCCGCGATCGCGCCAGGCTGACCTTGGTCCCCAGGGCGCGGCGCAGGTCCTCCTCGACACGCTCGAGCTCTGGATCCGCCTTCTTGGTCGCGGCCTCATCGGCCGCCGGGCGTGGTTCCTTGAGGCGTCGAACGAGTTCCTCGGTCTGCCTGACCGAGAGGTCCTGGCCGATGACCGAGTCCAGCACGCGCGCCTGGAGCTCGGGCGAGATCCCGCCGAGCGCTCGCCCGTGTCCCTCCGTGAGCCGCCCGTCGGCGACCGCCGCCTGGACATCGGGAGCGAGGTCCAGGAGACGAAGCGTGTTCGCGACGGTCGAGCGGGCCCGGCCCACACGGTTGGCAACGTCGTCCGCCGTGAACCCGAACCGATTGATGAGCTGCCGATAGGCATCGGCCGTTTCGAGGGGATCGAGGTCTTCCCGCTGCAGGTTCTCGACGAGCGCCAGCTCGAGCTGGTCTCGATCGATCAGCTGGCGAACGACCGCGGGAATGCGCTCGAGCCCGGCCGCCTGTGCCGCGCGAAGGCGCCGCTCCCCGGCCACGAGCTGGTAGCCGTCGACGGTCTCCGAGACGAGGATCGGCTGGATCACGCCGTTGACCGCGATGCTCGCGGAGAGCGCCGCAAGGGACTCCGCATCGAAGCGCTTGCGTGGCTGGAACGGATTGGCACGGATTCGCGTGATCGGAATGTCGATGGCACTGGCGTGGGCGCCGCCGCGCTGCGGAATGAGGGCACCGAGCCCGCGGCCCAGGCCCTGGCTGCGATCCGGTCGGTCGCTCATGTCACCCTCACAGGTTCACGCAGGACGTCGACGTTGATGGCGGGTCGCCCATCTCGCGCTCGCAGCTCGGCGGCAAGGGCAGCGTAGGCGACGGCTCCACTCGAATCCGGGGAATACCGCGAAATCGGCAGGCCGTGGCTCGGCGCCTCGGAGAGTCGGACGCTCCGCGGGATCACGGTATGGAACACGCGATCGCCGAGATGCCGGCGCGCCTCGGCGGCCACGTCCGCCGACAAGTTGGTGCGGCCGTCGTACATGGTCAGGACGACCCCCTTGACCGCGAGGCCGGGGTTCAGGTGGTCTCGAACGAGATTGAGGGTGGCCAGCAGCTGGGTCAGTCCTTCCAGGGCGTAGTACTCACATTGGAGCGGGATCAGCACCGCGTCGGCTGCCGTGAGGGCGTTGACCGTCAGCAGCCCGAGCGCCGGCGGACAGTCGACGAGGATGTAGTCGTACCGGTCTGCAATGGCGGCCAGCAGCCTCGCCAGGCGCCGCTCGCGTCCGTCGACCGGCGCCAGCTCGAGTTCGGCACCCGCGAGCGCGATCGCCGATGGCACGAGATCGAGACCGGCAAGCGGCCCGGCCAGGATCAGGTCCGTGATCACGGTCCCGTCAACGACGCCGTCATAGATCGAGCGCTCGATCGAGGCCCGGTCGAAGCCGAGACCACTGGTGGCGTTGCCCTGGGGATCCAGGTCGATGACGAGGACGCGCTCGCCGGCGAGCGCCAGATAGCTCCCGAGGTTGATGACTGTCGTGGTCTTGCCGACGCCGCCCTTCTGGTTGGCGCAGGCAATCGTCTGGCCCACTCAGTCGTCCGCTCGGAAGGCAATCACGTCGAGTGATTCTACCATCGCGGACCGGTTTGACCGTTCCTGACCGGCGTTCATCCCGCCAGTTTCCGCCGCTGCGCTTATCGCAGAAGTACTTCGGCCCGCGGCCCTGACCGATGTCGTTTCACGTGAAACAGCCGGCCGCCGAACGCGACGGCGACCGCGCGACCCGTATCCGCCCGGGGTCCGGCCGTCAGGCGTACCGGAAACGTCCATGTCGATGGCATGGGCCCGGGTCGGTTCGTTGCCGGGAACGAAGGACCGTGGGATACTCCGCCATGACGTCGCCGCCGTTCGATCTCCTGCCGAGGTGCGTGTCGGCGGTCGCAGACCTTTGGCCAATTCGCCGAGGATCGACTCGCCACATGACCCTGCTCCTCGCTGCGGTCGGCGCGACGGTGACGGCCTTGTTGGAACTGACCATCGGTCCGTACCTGCGGGTCGGTATCGCCGAACCTCAACTCGTCCTCGTCGTCGGGATCGTCGTAACCCTTGCCTTCAACCTCGAAGCCGGACTCGTCTGGGCCTTCGTGGGGGGCCTCGTCCTTGATGTCCTTGCACAACGACCGCTCGGCGCTTCGGCCTTCGCGCTGCTGCTGTCCGTCGGCCTGGCGGCGTTGCTTGGCCACTGGTTCGTTCGCCTCCGTCAGATCGTTCCCATTCCCGCCGCATTCCTGCTGGGCGTGCTCTATTCGATGACCCTGTTCTTCGCGTTCAATGCGCTCGCCGCTCCCATTCCGGTCGGGGACCCGCTCGGGCGCGTGATGCCGAGCGCTGTCTACGACGCGGTCCTCGCTGCCTTGATCGGCCCACTGGCGATCTCGATCCGGGACCGCCGCGGTGACGCGGAACGGGTCGACTGGTGACCACCTACCTCGACGGCCGGCCCACGCCGGTCCGGAGCCTGTCCCGGTTCCTGGCGTTCGCCCTGGTCGTGATCCTCGCCGTCGGCGGCCTGACGGCGAGGCTGTTCTACCTGCAGGTCGTGGACGGAGGCCGATACGCGGCGCTGGCCACGCACAACCGGACGGTCCTCGAAGCCGTACCGTCGCCGCGGGGACTGATCTACGATCGAGCTGGTCGGGCGCTCGTGACCAACGTCCCGACGTTCGCGGTGAAGCTGCGGCCGGCCGACCTCCCGCAGCAGGATCGTCCGCAGGTCGTCGATCGCCTGGCCGCGCTGCTCGGGATGGATGCCGCGGAGATCAACGCCACCATCGACGGAAATCCCGGTTCCAACTTCGACCTCGTCCGAATCAAGGGCGACGTCGATGAGAACACCGCGCGGCTGATCGCCGAGGCAGGGTTCGAGCTGCCGGGCGTCCAGGTCGCGGTCGAAGCTCGCCGCGACTACACGTACGGTTCGCTGTTCTCGCAGATCCTCGGCTACACGGGTCCGGTGTCGGCCGATCAGCTCGCGCAGCTGACGGCGCAGGGCTACCTGCCCGACGATCTGCTCGGCAAGACCGGGCTCGAGGCCGAGTACGAGAGCGAGCTGCGCGGGACCTATGGCAGCCAGAACGTCGAACGCGATGCCGCCGGCCGCCGGACGCAGGTCCTCCAGACGGTCAGCGAACCCGTGCCGGGCAACTCCTTGCACCTGACGATCGACACCAAGGAGCAGAAGTACGCGCAGACGGCCCTCGAATGGGCGATGAAGGAGATCGGCCTCAAGCGCGGCGTGGTCATCGCGATGAACCCGCAAACCGGAGAGATCGTGGCGTTGGTCAGCCTGCCGACCTACGACGACAACCTCTTCGCCCGCGGGATCAGCAACACCGACTACCAGGCCCTGGTCAACGATCCGGATCGCCCGTTGCTCAACCACGCGACCCAGGAACACTTCCCACCGGGCTCGACCTACAAGCTCGTGACCGGCACCGGCGCGCTGGCCGACAAGAAGATCACGGCGACGACCAAGCTCGAGACCAAGGCGTTCCTGACGTTGGGTACGACCAAGTTCTACGACTGGAACCGGCGCGGGTTCGGGGCCTGCGACATCTACTGCGGGTTCGGGCACTCGAGCGACACGTTCTTCTTCCAGGTCGCCGGGATGCTCGGGATCGACCGGCTCGGGTACTGGGCCAGCCAATTCGGCTTCGGCCAGCAGACAGGGATCGACCTGCCCGGTGAGGTGTCGGGCATCGTGCCGACCAACCAGTGGAAGGAAGACGCCCTGGGCGCTCCCATCTTCCCCGGCGAGACCTACCAGGCCGGTATCGGCCAGGGCTACGACGTCGTCACGCCGATCCAGCTGATCAACGCGTACGCGGCGCTGGCAAACGGCGGGACGTTGTACCAGCCGCAGATCGTCCATGACATCACCGCCCCCGACGGAACGGTCGTCAGTCCGTTCAAGAAGAAGATCCTGCGCAAGATCGACGTGCCGGCGAGCGTGCTCAAGACCATGCGCAACGCGGCGCGCAACGTCGTGCTCGTGCGACATACCTACAACCTGGTCGACATGCCGATCAAGATCGCCGGCAAGTCCGGGACGGCGGAGTTCGGGATCAAGGACTCCCAGGGGCGGTTGCCGTTCCACTCGTGGTTCGTCGGGTTCGTGCCCAAGGACCCGTACAACGGCAACTTCGACAACCACGATTCCCAGCTCGTGGTCCTCGCCTTCGCCTATGACTCCCGGACGAAGGGCAACGCGGCAACCGAGATCGTCAAGTACTACCTGCAGATGCACTTCGGGATCAAGAAGGATTACCGGCTGACCGACCTCCTGCAACGCAGCAACTTCTATCAGAGCAACTGATGGGCGTTATTCGAGCTGAGCCGGCACGGGTCACCGATTGGGCAGCGAAGTCCGTCGGGGCGGCGTGGCGGGCGTTCGACCTCCAGCTCGTGACCTACGCGGGCCTGCTGGTCGCGGTCGGCCTCGTCATGGCCTACACGAACAGCGTTGAAGCCGGCCCCAACGGCCAGGTCGACACCACGTTCAGCCGCGGGTTGATGTGGGCTGCCATCGCCGTGGCCGTGTTCACGGTGGCGACCCTCTTCGACTACCGATGGCTCAAGACGCTGTCCTGGCCCATCTACGCGGTCCAGCTCAGCCTGCTCGCCGTCACGCTGGCGATCGGCGACGGGATTGGCGGCTCCGCGCGATGGGTCGCGCTCGGCCCGCTCACGTTCCAGTTCAGTGAGCTGGCGAAGATCCTGATGATCATCGTCCTGTCGAGCTTCCTGGCGGCCCGCGGTGGCCGCCTCAACTCGATCGGATCGGTCGTGGGCGCCTGCCTGCTGGTGGGTCCGCCGCTCGCCCTGGTGATGATGCAGCCGGACCTCGGGACCTCGCTGGTGTTCGGCGCCATCCTCGCGGGCATGCTCTGGATGGCCGGCGTGAATCTTCGCTGGCTCGGAGCCCTCACGATTGCGACGGTGGCGATGGTGCCGATCGCCTGGAACTACCTCCTGCGCGACTACCAGAAGGAGCGTCTCCTCCAGTTCATGGACTCGAACCCCGACGTCCAGGGCGCCGGCTTCCAGCTCCACCAGGCGCAGATCGCGGTTGGGTCGGGCGGGGCCTTCGGCAAGGGGCTGACCAACGGGACCCAGACGCAGGGCGGGTTCCTTCCGGTCCAGGCGACCGACTTCGTCTTTGCCACGCTGGCCGAGGAGCTCGGGTTCATCGGCGGCGTCGTGCTGTTCGCGCTGTTCTCGCTCCTGCTGTGGCGCGTGCTGACATCGGCGTGGCGCTCCAAGGACCCGTTCGGCACGCTGTTCGGTGCCGGTCTTGCGTCGATGATCCTGTTCCAGTTGGTCGTCAACGTCGGGATGGTTCTCGGGATCATGCCGATCACCGGGATTCCGCTCCCGTTCGTGACCCATGGCGGGGCGTCACTGGTGAGCATGGCCGCCGGGCTCGGGATCCTGCAGAGCGTCAACATCCGCCAGACTCGAGCGGCCTGGTAGGCTCCGCCTCCTCAGCGATACGCCCGACTGCGCGGACTCATCGCCCCCCCTCGGCTCGTCCGTTTCCCGTGATCCGGCCGATGGTGCGGTGACGCCCTGCACCTGGGACCACGGTTGCCGCGTCCGGGTGAGGGCCGATACCACGAGACCGACCGCGACCATCACCACGCGGTACGGGACTCGCAGCTCCGAACCGATCACGCCATGCTGCGCGGCCCCGGAGAAGGTTGGCAGCGATCGCGATGACCCCCGCGGCCTAGCGGCGCCGGAACAGTCCGCGGCGATCGGTGGCATCCGTGCTCGTCGAGCGGCGTCGGCCGGCGGCGCGGAGGATCACGTCGACTTCCTCCCGATACGCGCGTCCGATCGGCGCGCGATCGAGCCACTCGAGGTAATCAAGATCAAGGCGACCGATTTCCCCGAGCGACCAGCCGCTGTACCGCCCGAAGTCGAGGACGCTGCCCGATGGTCGGCCGGGTGGCTGGCGTGCGGCGCCGAGGCCCTCCGGGCTGCCCATGAACCTGTCGAAGCCGCCGGCCGTCGCGTCGGCGCCCGCCGGATGCCCCGGGCCCCTCGCCTGCGCGTTGGCCCGGGGCCCGGACGGCCGCGCGGTCCCGTCTGTGCGCGGCTCGGCAGGCGCGGTCCGCGCGCGGTCGTACGCGGCGCGTGCGGACGGAGTCCCGACCAGCGCCCAAGCCGTGTTGATGGCCGCCATCCGGCTGCCCGCCTCGGGCCCAGCCGCCAGATCGGGGTGGTACTTGCGCGCCAGGCGGCGATAGGCGGCCCGGATCACCTCCTGCTCGGCGTCGGAGTCGACCTGCAGGACCTGGTAGGCGTCGAACGGGTCAGCCATCGTCGGGTCCCATTCCGACGTTGGACAACGAAGCCACCAACCCCGCCGGATCGTCGGGGCTGAGCCGGCGGAAGAGGTACCGGACGACGTCGCGGAAGGCGGCGGTCATCGGCAGCGCGAGGATCGCGCCGAGGAGGCCGGCGAGCGAGCCCCCGACGATGATCGCGAACATGACCAGCGACGGATGGAGCTCGACCGAGTCGCCCTGGATCTTGGGCACGAGGAAGTTGTTCTCGACCTGCTGAACGAGCGTGTACAGGACGAGAGCGGCGACCACCGTGCCGGGGCCGACGGTGGCCGCCAGGAGCACGGCCGGGACCGCCGAGATGATCGGCCCGATGATCGGGATCAGTTCGAGCACGCCGGCGATGACCGACAGGAGGATCGCGTACCGGCCGAAGATCGGGTCGACGAGCCCGCTGGCGACGAGGAGGCCGGCGAACGTGAAGATGCCGACCGCGAAGCCGAGGATCAGCTGGCCGCGAACCCATTGGCCGAACACGCGCTCGATCGTCCGGATCACCGCCCACACGTCGAACCGCCAGCTCGCGGGCAGGGCACGGTCGAACTGGGCCACGAGCGCTACGCGGTCGTTGAGCAGGTAGGCCACCCACACGGGCAGGATCAGGTAGCCGAACAGGATGCCGATCACGCTGCCGGCGCCGGTCAGGACCGGCAGCAGGAACGACAGGTCGACCGAGATCGTGCCGCCGTGCTGCCCGATCCCCACCACGATCCCGTCGATCCAGTCGCGGATCGCAGGCGGGATGTCGAGGGTCGCGTAGATCTCGCTCAGCTTGTGCACCTGCTTGTCGAGATCGGCGGCGAGGGTCGGGAAGTCGGCGATGAACCGGAGCAGCTCGTTGATCAATGGGGCGATCGTCAGCCACAGGAGCTCGCCCACCACCAGGATGGTGCCCACGTAGACCACGAGGATCGCGAACGGCCGTCGAACCCCCCGTCGAGCCAGCCAGCGGACCGGGGGATCGAGCAGGTAGACGAACAGCAGGCCGATGATGAACGGCCGGACGCTGTCCTGGGCCATCAGGAACAGGGCAGCCAGGAAGATCCCGGCGGCGATCAGGACGGCAACACGCGGCGACAGTGGGGTGAACCGTCGATGGTCGCCGGGGCCGGACATGTCGACGAAGGGCGGGGGCGGCAGGCTCGCTGCCCATCGCGCGGCCCGCTGCGCCGCGTCCTCGGGAGCCAGCTCGGCGGGCTCGTCCATCGTGCCGCAGACTACCAGACGTGGACCCCCGTTCCGGGCCGCCCGGGGAGCCGGCCGGCGAACCCAGATCGTTCCCGCGACAGCGCTGGCGGCTCGTCCTGGCACGTTCGGCCGACGCGCCGGAGCTCGGCGGCCGGGAGCTGGCCGAAGCCTGGGACGAGGCGATCACCGCGACCGGGCTGCCGCTGCACAGGCCGGCCGCCGACACGCGGGCGCGTCTCGCCTGGGGTGCGCCGTTGCCGAGCCGGATGGCGGCCGAGCGCGAGCTCGCCGAGATCGTGCTCGGTGACGCGGTCCCGGTGTGGCGGGTTCGGGACGAGCTCACGCGGTGCTTGCCGGCGGGCTGGAGCCTGGTCGACCTGCATGACGTTTGGCTGGGCGCCCCGGCATTGGCCGGCCGGGTCACCGGAGCGGTCTATCGCGTCACGCTCGAGGCGAACCCGTCGCCCGACGCGGTCCGCGCGGCAGCCGCGGGACTGATGGCCGCGGACCAGCTGCTGCGAAACCGGCTCAAGGGAGGGAGGTCCGTTGCGTACGACCTGCGCCCGCTGCTCGCCGAGGTCACGGTCGTCGAAGCGGGACCGCCGATCGTGCTGCGGATCCGGACGCGAATGCACCCGGAGCGAGGGTCCGGCCGCCCCGAGGAGATCGTGGCCGCGCTCGGCGACCGCCTGGGTGCGCCCATCTCGACGGCCTTCATCGTGCGCGAGCGGTTGATCCTCGCCGACGAGCCGGACTGACGGGTCGGCGGCCGTGCTCGGGATTCGAGTCACCCCAAGGTGTCCAGACGGGCGGCCTTGCGTCGATCGGACGGATCAGGCACCAGCTGCGCCTCCCGCGATTCTGGACAGGGCGGCCCTGACGGACTGAGGTGCCGCCCTCTCTTCGGGCTGGAACTCGATCGAAAGCTGGATGGCTCGATTGACCGGTTCAAGCTCGGAGACGTACAATCCCCGGTCTGCGACTCGGGCTGCCGGGCGCATCTCCATGTCCGACGTCGCGGTGGTCGCGCGCGGCCGCCAGCACGAACCCCCTGAGGATCCATGTACGCAGTCATCGAGACCGGCGGAAAGCAGTATCGCGTCGAGGTCGGCACGGAGTTCGAGGTCGAGCTGCTCGACGTCGAGCTTGGCAAGACGATCACCCTCGAGCGCGTCCTCCTGGTCGGCGACGGCGCCGATTCGTCGATCGGCCGGCCGCTCGTGGCCGGGGCCGAGGTCAGCGCCGAGGTCGTCCGCCAGACGCGCGGCGAGAAGCTGATCTCCTTCAAGTACCGACCGAAGGCCCGCAGCCGCGTCAAGAAGGGCCATCGCCAGGAGCTCACGGTCCTGCGCATCAACGACATCGTGTTCGGTGGCAAGAGTGCCGCGAAGGCTGCCAGGAAGGCCCAGGACGATGCCAGGACCGAGCGCGAGCGACTCCAGGAAGCGGCCGTCGCCCAGGCGGCAAAGGACGCCGAGCTCGCCGCCAAGCTGACCGCCGGCGCCGCCAAGCCCGCGGCCAAGGCCAGGGGAGCCGCCGCCGCACCGGCGGCCGGCGACTCGAAGACCGCCAAGCCCAAGGCCACAAAGGCCGAGGCGACAAAGCCGCCCGCGGCCAAGTCGGCTCCGAGCGCCAAGGCCGAGGAGGCCCCCAAGCGCGCACGGACGAAGGCCCCAGCAGAGGCGAATGCCGCCAAGCCGGCGACCCCCAAGCGCCCTCGCGCGACCAAGAAGGACGAGGCATAAGCGATGGCCCACAAGAAGGCTGGATCCAGCTCGAAGAACGGCCGCGACAGCGTCGGCCAGCGCCTCGGCGTCAAGGCCGGCGACGGTCAGCTCGTCAATGCCGGGACGATCATCGTCCGCCAGCGCGGCATGACCTTCCTGGCCGGCCCGGGCACGGGCCTCGGCAGGGACTACACCGTGTTCGCGACCACGACCGGAACGGTCAAGTTCGAGCACGCAACGAAACTCAAGAAGCGCATCCGGGTCGAGGCGGTCGAGACGGCCGCCACGAGCGCCTGACCCACCCGGACGAGCCGGCGACCACCGGCTGGGCGAAGCGCCCGGCACGGACGGCGTCGGAGGAGAGCCTCCCGTGAAGCCCGCGATTCATCCCAAGTACTACCAGGCCACCGTCCACTGCGGATCGTGCGGCACCGAGTGGACCGTCGGGTCCACCCGCCCGGAGCTGCGCGTCGACGTGTGCGCCAACTGCCACCCGTTCTTCACCGGCAAGCAGACCATCATCGACACGGCCGGCCAGGTCGAACGCTTCCAGAAGCGCCTCGAGCGCCAGGTTCGCAGCTGACCGACAGCGCCTGCGCGCGACCGGCCCGCGTCGCGCCACCTGATCCGGCCCCCTGATGGCACACGGCGGCTCGCCCGAGCCCACCCGGTAGACTTCGCTCCATGCCCACCTTCACCTACGGCGGCCAGGCGCTCATCGAGGGCGTCCTGATGCGCGGTCGTGATGCGATCGCGGTGGCCCTCCGGCACCCGGACGGCCAGATCGTGTATGCGACCGAGCGCCTCGACTCCGGGTTCCACGGGACCGGCTGGTCGAAGTGGCCGCTGGTCCGCGGGCTGGTCGTCCTCTACGAAACCCTCGTGCTGGGGACCCGCTGGCTGGTCCGCAGCGCGAACGTCCAGGCCGAGGAAGAGGGCGTCGAGCTCGGTCGCGGGGTGATCGCCCTGACCCTGGGAATGACACTCCTGGCCGGGGTCGGGATCTTCTTCCTGCTCCCCCTGTTCGTGGCGTCGTTCACCGCGGGAAACGTCCAGAACGGCCTGGTCCAGCACCTGGTCGAAGGGCTCGTCCGGGTCGGCATCTTCCTCGGGTACCTGATCCTGATCGGGCGTGCGCCGGACATCCGCCGCGTCTTCCAGTACCACGGTGCCGAGCACATGACCATCCACGCGCTCGAGGCCGGAGATCCGCTGACGGTCGAGAAGGTGCGCCGCTATCCGACCGCCCACCAGCGCTGCGGCACCGAGTTCCTGGTCATCGTCATCCTCCTGTCGATCATCGCGTTCTCGCTCGTCGGACGGCAGGAGCCGCTGGTCATGATCGGCAGCCGCGTCCTGCTCATCCCGGTGATCGCCTCGGTCGGCTACGAGATCCTGCGGTTCGGCGCGCGGCACCGGACCAACCCCATCCTCAAGGTGCTGCTCTATCCCGGGCTGGTCGTCCAGATGATCACCACCAAGCAGCCGACCGATGACATGATCGAGGTCGCGATCGTCTCCATGGAGCAGGCGCTCGAGGCCGACGGCGAGCCGATCCCGACCGGGTCGGGCGAGTTCCCAGGCCGGCCGATGCGAATCGGCTCTCCGGCCGCGGCCGCCGCCGTCCCGCTCGACCCGCCGCCGGGGTCGTGAGCAGCCTCGACGCCAAGCTGGCGGAGGTCGCCCACCAATTCGACGATCTCCAGGCCGAGCTGGCGCGTCCCGAGGTCTCCAGCGACCCGTCCGAGCTCCGGCGACTGGGCCGTGAACTGGCTCGGCTCGAGCCGGCCGTCGCGGCGTTCCGTCGCCTCGAGGCGACCCGGACCGAGCTCGCCGGCGCACGCGAACTGCGCGCGTCGACCGATGCCGACGACGAGCTCCGGGGCATGGCCCGCGAGGAGATCGACCGCCTGGAGGCGGACGAGACGCGCCTGCTCGAGGAGCTGAAGGTCCTGCTCCTCCCGCGCGACCCCAACGACGACCGCGACGTGATCCTCGAGATCCGGGCCGGCGCCGGTGGCGAGGAGGCGGCCTTGTTCGCCGCCGAGCTGTACCGCATGTACGTCCGCTACGCCGAGCGCCACCGATTCAAGCCCGAGCTGCTCAGCCTCCACGAGACCGGGATCGGCGGGATCAAGGAGGCGATCATCCAGGTCCACGGCGACGGTGCGTACAGCCGGCTCAAGTTCGAGGGGGGCGTCCATCGCGTGCAGCGGATCCCCGAGACCGAGTCGTCCGGACGGATCCACACCTCCACCGTGACGGTGGTCGTGCTGCCCGAGGTCGACGAGGTCGAGATCGAGATCGACGAGGAGCGCGACCTGCGGATCGATGTCAAGCGCTCGTCGGGCCCCGGCGGTCAGTCGGTCAACACCACGGATTCGGCAGTCCGGATCACCCATTTGCCGACCGGCCTCGTGGTCGAGATCCAGGACGAGAAGAGTCAGCACAAGAACAAGGCCAAGGCGATGTCCGTGCTCCGTTCCCGGCTGTACGACCTGCAGCAGCAGAAGCAGCGTGAGGCGGACTCGGCCGCTCGCCGGTCGATGGTCGGTTCGGGCGATCGCTCCGACAAGGTCCGGACCTACAACTTCCCGCAGGACCGGGTGACCGACCACCGGATCGGCAAGACCGTCCACAACCTGCCGGGCGTCATCGACGGCGACCTCGACGACCTGATCGACGCGTTGCAGATGGCCGACCAGGCGGACCGCCTGTCCGTCCTGACCGACGGCGACGCGGCCTGACGAAGCCCCGATCCCGGTGAGCGCTGCGCCGGTCGAGACCACCGCGGCGCTCCTGCGCGAAGGTGTCGAGCGGCTGCGCGAGGCCGGCTCCGCGTCGCCTCGCCTCGATGCCGAACTGCTGTTGGGCGACGCGGTCGGAGCGGGGCGGACGGTGATCCTCGCGCATCCCGAGGCGCCGGTCGGGGCCGGTGCCGCCGCCCGATACCGTGCCACGCTCGAGCGCCGGGCCGCGGGCGAACCGGTTGCCTACCTGCGCGGCATCAAGGAGTTCTACGGGCTCGCGTTGAGCGTGGATCGGCGCGCGCTCATCCCGAGGCCGGAGACCGAGCGGCTCGTCGAGCTGGCGGAGCAGGAGGTCGTGCGCCGCCTGGGCGCCGCCGCCAGGATGGCCGACGATCCGCCGGTCCGGGTCGTGGATGTCGGCACCGGCAGTGGCGCGATCGCCGTGGCGCTGGCGACCGTCCTCCGGCAGGGACGGGCCCTGGCGTTCGTCGATCTCGTGGCCACGGACCTGTCCGGCGAGGCCCTGGATGTCGCCCGGGAGAACGCGGTCGGGCACGCGGTGAGCGAGGCCATCACGTTCGTGCAGGCCGACCTGCTGCCGCGTTCCGGTGAAGCGGCGGCTCCCGCCCGGTTCGACGTCGTGCTGGCAAACCTGCCGTACGTCCGCCACGACGCGATGGCGGGGTTGCCGGTGGCGACCTCCTTTGAGCCGGCCATGGCGCTCGACGGCGGGGTCGACGGGCTCGAGATCATCGGCCGGCTGCTCGAGCGACTGCCCGGCGCACTGGCCGAGGGGGGCGTCGCGCTGCTCGAGATCGGCGCGGACCAGGGCGAGGCGATCGTGGAGCGCTGCGCGGCCCGGCGACCCGGCTGGACGTGCCTCGTGGAGACGGACCTCGCGGGCCTGCCGCGCGTGGCGCGGATCCAGCGCGGCTGACGCCCGGGGCCCGTCCGTCGCGGCGGGGATGTCGCCTGTCGGGCATCATCTTGCGGTGCCCACCGGAACGACACCCTCGCCGATCCTGCCCATCGAGCTCATCGCCCTCGACATCGACGGCACGCTCATCGGCGACGACCTCGTCATCGGCCCCGACACCCGTGCGGCGGTGGCGGCCGCGATGCGGCGCGGCGTCCAGGTCTCGCTCGTCACCGGTCGGATGGTCTCGAGCGCCATGCGCTTCGCCCGGGAGCTGGGATTGACCGGGCCGATCGTCGGCTACCAGGGCGGCTTGATCCGGGCAATGCCCGTGGTCGGCTCGGGGCGCCTCGGGCGCCTGCTGGTCCACACCCCGATCCGGGCCGAGGTCGCGCGCGAGATCGTGGAATGGACCCTGGCCCACGGGCTCGACCCGCACATCAACCACCTCGAGCGCTTCGTCCTGCGGGCGGGTGACCCGAATGCCGACGACTACAGTGCGTTCATGGGCGCCCGCGCGGAGCTCGTGGACGATCTCGCGGGCTCCATCCGCCACCCGGTCACCAAGGTCCTGGCCGTCGGCGAGCCGCCGCTGCCGATCGAGCTTGCGCCGCTCGCCCGGGCCCAGTTCGCGGGCCGGGCGGACGTGACGATCAGCCACCCGAGGTTCCTCGAGGTCGTGGCCCGCGGCGTGTCGAAGGGCCGGGCCGTCCGCTGGCTCGCGCGCCACCTTGGCGTGACGCTCGGCGCGACGCTGGCGATCGGCGACCAGTGGAACGACCTGGAGATGCTCTCGGAGGTCGGCCACGGGACGGCGATGCCGACGGCGCCACGGACCGTCCGGGCAGCCGCCCGCTACATCGCACCGAGCGTCGCCGATGAAGGCGTCGCGCGCATGATCGAATGGTTGGTGCTGGGCTCACCCGCCGACGCCCGGGCCGCCGCCGACCGGTTGGCCGCCGAAGCCTCGCTGGCGGTAGCGGGCGCTCCGGACGCGGAGGCAGGGCTTTCCTCGACCGAGTCCGCGCCAGGGCCGGCCCGTGGCGAAGATCCCGGCGTGAGCGCCAGGGTCGTGCGGGACGATCCGGACGGGCGAGCGGCCGCGATCGAGGTCCTCCGCGATGGTGGCGTGGTGGCGCTGCCGACCGACACCGTCTACGGCATCGGCGTCGCGCTCGGCACGCAGGGCGGCGTCGAGCGCCTCTTCCGGGTGAAGCGGCGGCCACCGGACAAGGGAATCATGTTGCTGCTCGAGCGTGCCGCCCAGGCCGGTGAGATCGGCGTGATGACGCCGGCCGCGCTTGCCCTCGCCGGGGCCATGCTGGCCGGGCGGGCTGACCCTCGTGGTTCCGGTGCGGGACGGCGTGTCCCTGCCGGCCGCGTTGACCTCGGGGACGGCCACGATCGGGCTGCGCGTCCCCGATCACGAGGCGCCGCGGACGCTCGCGCAAGCCGTCGGGCCGCTGCCGACGACGTCGGCCAACGTGTCGGGTCTGCCCGAGGCGCCGGATGCCGAGGCCATCCTGGCCCAGCTCGGCGACGCGATCGACCTGATCCTCGACGGCGGCCCTGCCCACGGCGGCCCGGCCTCGACCGTCGTGGACTGCACCGGGGAGCGGCCGGTGGTGCTTCGCGAGGGGGCGGTCCCGCTCGGGCGAGTGATCGAGATCCTGGACGAGGCCGGCGTGCCGCACGAGTTGTCGACAGGCAGGTGACCCCCGGACCGTGACTCGACAGGCATGGCGCCACCGTCGTATGGCTGCGCAGGGCGACCCAGTGCCGACGCGGAACGACGGGCAGCAGGTCAGCTCGAGAGATGCACGAGTCTGAGGAACAGCGCTGGATCGACGTTGCCGCCGCTGCAGACGCAGACCACCGGTCCGGGCGCTAACTCATGCGTCAACCAGGCGGCGATCGAGGCTGCACCCGCCGGCTCGAGAACCACGTGGCCCTCGAAGGCAGCGAAGCGCATGGCGTCCGCGATTGCTGTCTCGGAAACGACCACGACGCCGTCGAGCAACGAGCGAAGGATGACCCATGGAAGGCTACCCAGCTTCGCGATTCGCAATCCGTCGGCGACGGTTCCTTCGAGCTCCTCGGCGGGCCAGGTGACTAGGCTGCCCGAGGCCAGCGAATCCCTCCCTTTTGCCACGGTCTGAGGCTCCACCCCGAGGACCTTCGCTTGCGGGAGGAGCGACTTGATCGCGACGGCCACCCCGCTCGCGAGCCCACCCCCGCCAAGCGGGACGAGCACGATCGGCGGGCCATCGTCGACGTCCCCTGCCATGGCCGACTCGCCGAGCTGTTCCACGATCTCCAGGCCGACCGTTCCCTGCCCGGCAACCACCAACGGATTGTCGTAAGACGAGATGAACGAATACTCACGTACCCGGGCGACGTCGACAGCTGCGGCGATGAGCTCCTCGGTCGAGCCGTCAAGCAGCAGAAGCTCAGCGCCTTCCGCTGTGACGGCCTCGAGCTTGACTCGTGGCGCTGTCGCCGGCATCACGATGCATGCCGGGATTCCCCGAGTTCGCGCAGCTCGGGCGACGCCGATCGCGTGATTGCCGGTCGAGGCGGCCGCGACGCCGCGCACGGGCCCGTTCTCGAGAAGCCCAGCGACCGCGTTGTAGGCGCCCCGGAATTTGAAGGCGCCCGTAGCCTGAAGCGATTCGAGCTTGAGCGCACAGGACGATCTTCGATCCGGCGACCAGACAGGGACCATCGGGGTTCGTCGCGTCACGCCGCTCAGGCGACCAGCCGCCCGCTCGATATCGGCCAGCTTCACGACCCCGTCATCGCATGCGGCGATGAGCGCTTCCACCATGCCGGGCAGTATACTGCAGACTGTTTACAATCGACAGACCAGCAACTAGACTCGGCGTTGGAGGTTGGCGCGTGCAGGACGATTTCGACGTAGTCGTAATCGGGGGGGGCGTGATCGGGACGGCGATTGCCAGTCGGCTCTCGCGAACGACCGCCAGCGTTTGCCTGGTCGAGGCGACCGGAGATGTCGCGGAGGGCGCGAGCAAAGGCAACGCCGGCATAACGTCGTCCTACTACGCCGAGCGGGGCACGCTCGACGAGCAGGTGATCACCGCGTCCTACATGCGCTGGGAGGACATTTGTGCTCGGCTCGACGTGCCGTTCCGCCGAGTGGGCGGCCTGATCACGGCACTGAATGACGATGAGGAGTCGCGCCTACCCGCGGAGCTCGACGAGGCGCGCAGCTGCGGCGTTCGAGCCGAACTTCTCAACGGCAAGCAGGCACGCGCACTTGAACCGTTGATTTCGGAGGCCTGCCAGGCGGCCATTTGGCTTCCGGACGAGGGGATCATCGATCCCATGCGGCTGTCGTTTGCCTACGCGGAGCTGGCCGCGCGCAACGGCGCGTCCATCCGGTTCTCATCGCCTGCGGTCGGCTTTGGTCGCGACGGCGATCGCGTGGAGTCCGTCATCACGCCCGCGGGATCGATCAACGCGAGATACGTGGTCAATGCAGCGGGGCTGGGCATGGGGATGGTGAGCCATCTGGCCGGTGGTGAGGAATACGCCATGACGCCCCGAAAAGGTGAGTACTGGTTGTTGGATCGTGAGTTCGGCTCGCGGCTCAGTCACATCGTATTCGCCACGCCATTGCCCGACACCAAGGGCATCCACGTGGTTCCGACCACCAACGGGACGGCTTTGCTCGGGCCGTCGGTCGAAGACAACGATCGCCCATATGACAAGACCACGGACGAAGCGACATTGGAGGACGTCTTCCAACGAGCCCGGCGGCTGGTCCCGTCGGTCTCCCTCAACTATGCGATCAAGTCGTTCGCCGCGATCCGGGCGGCAAGCGACGAGCGCATCCGAGTGAGGAGGGATCGCCGCATCCAGAACCTCGTCCACGCCGGGAATCGCTCAACGGGCGTGTCCTCGTCCCCCGGCATCGCGGACCTGGTCTTCGACCTGCTCGCCCAAGCCGGTTTGGACACGGAAGATCGGCGCGGGGCCGTTGACGCCATCCCGTCCGTGCCGCGCCTGCTCCAGCACCCGGAACCCGAACGACTCACAGGGATGGACGCTCGCTACGGACAGGTGGTGTGCGTCTGCGAGCAGGTGACCGCGGCAGAGATCGCAGCGGCCTTGGGGGCACACGTGCCAGCTCGCTCTATCGACGGCGTGCGCAAGCGCACCAGGGCCACCGGCGGCCGGTGTCAGGGTTCGGTCTGCATGGCGGGCGTCGCGTTCATGTGTTCGCTTGAGATGGGCGTCCCGCCACAGGACGTGCCGGTGGTCGACGGCGGCCAGATGGGGATCTAGGGTGCCTACAACACTGGTCGTTGGGTCCGGTCCCGCAGGGCTCTCCGCCGCGCGCGAGCTGTCAGTGGATGGCCATGTCAACGTCATCGATCGCCTGCCCGCTGTTGGTGGAGCGATTGGATGGCGTGATCCCCTGGTTCAGCGTCTCGCGCGGGAGTGCCGCGAGCGGGACGTGCTATTCACGCTCGGCACGACGGCGCTCCGTTGGATGGACGGAAGGCTTCTCGTGGCGCGCCCCGCCGAGATCCGGTGGATTGGCGCAGACCGTCTGGTCTGTGCCACGGGGTCCCGCCCGGCGACCGCGGCCGAACTGCGACTCTTCGGTGCGCGACTGGCAGGAGTCGTTTCTGCCACCGTCGCGAAGCACCTGCTCGAGGCTCGGGTCAAGCTGGGCAACCGACCGTTGATCGTCGGGGTGGGCGACTGGTCCGAGGAAATCGCCGCCATGCTTCACCAGCAGGCGGTTCGCGTGGGGGTCGTTGCGGGATCGGAGGTCGATCGGCCGGCCTACGCGGACGATTGGTGGCCCGGTTGGCGAGCGGCACTGGTTCAAGGCGCGGGCCGCGTCAAGGACTTGACGATCGAGCGCGATGGTTACCAGCTCCGAGTCCTGTGTGACGCCGTGATCCTCGCTGACGACCCGCGGCCGCTGAGGAACATCGACGGTGCGGTCTTCGGCGGCGACCACGTCACCTATATCCAGAACGTTGAGCCACACGCCACACCAGGATCCATTTCTGCCGAGGCGGCCGAACTAGCGCGTCGAATGAGGTCAATGCCGTGAGAGTGTCCTCGCCGGTGGGCGACTTCCCCTTCGAGCCCAGCAGCCTCCGCCTCGAGGCTGGCGCGCTGGTCGTCGACGGGTCCATGGGCGCATGGCCCGCCACCGTACATGTGGAGCTGTCCGATGTGCCGACCCTCCTGCGGCTGGTTCCAAGACCGCTCCTGGCCGTGCTGGCGACGCTTGGAGCAGTCATAGGCCTCATGGCGCTACGCCGACCGAGCTAGCCAACAGGCGAGAGTGAGGGAGGGCAACGATGAGCGACACGCGACCGCAACCCGTTGACGGACTCCGCATGCCCGACCTGCTGCCGTCTGCCGTCGCAGATCTCCTCAGGGAACGGATCATCTCGGGCAACCTCGCCGCTGGCGAACGCCTGGTGGAAACCTCGCTGGCCGGGCCGCTGGACGTGAGTCGCGGCCCAATTCGGGAGGGACTGAAGCAGCTCGTCGAGGAGGGACTCGTCGTCACGCTGCCTCGTCGCGGGACCTACGTCGTCTCGCTCACGGCCAAGGATGTCCGCGAGATCTATGACTACCGGGCAGCGATCGAGTGTCGAGCGGTTCGCCTGGCCGTTGCCGCTGCTCCGCTTCCGGAGGCCGTCGCCGAGCTCGAGCGAACTGTCCGTGAGATCGAGGCGGCAGCAGATCGGGGAGATGCCCGGGCCGCGCGCGAGCTCGACCTGGGCTTCCACGGACTTCTGTATGAACTGGCGGGCAATGACCGCCTCCTCGCGGCATTCCGACGGCTGGTGCCCTCCCTGCGGCTGCTGAACCGATCTCGGTACGAACTCTTTCACAGCCTGCAGGAGGCCCCCCAGGAGCACTGGCCAATCATCGAGGCGATCCGTCGCGGAGACAGGGCCCAGGCCGAGAGCGAGATCGACCGCCATCTCGAATACGCCAAGGACCAACTCATCGAACACATCGGGGAGCGAGGCCCTCGAGGCGAGATCTAGCGCTGCACACGGAGACGGACGGAATCGAGGAGCAGATGGTCACGCATCTCATCGGAGTCGATCTCGGAACATCGGGAATGAAGAGCGTCCTGATGCGCTCGGACGGCGCCCTGTTGCGTGTGGCGTCGCGAACGTATCCCATGCATCGTCCGTTCACCACATGGGCCGAGAACGACCCGGAAGACTGGTTCAGGGCCTTCGTGGAGGTCGTTCACGAGCTGATTGATGCATCCGGCATCGACCCGGTCGAGGTGAAGGCCCTGTGCGTCGTCGCCCAGCGTGATCCGGCCGTTCTGCTGGGTGCTGACGGCGAAGTGCTTGGCCCCAGCATCAGCTGGACGGACCGCCGTGATCCCGAGGAGACAGAGCAGCTCTATGCCAGCTTCGGTCGAGAACACCTGATCCACGTGACGGGAGTCGTTCCGTTGACGGGTCTGACGCTGCCCAACCTGGTCTGGACCAAGCGTCACCAGCCGGAAATCTGGTCACGGGTCAAGCACGTGCTCCCTCCAAAGGACTACATCGCCTTTCGGCTGACGGGCGATATCGGCACCGACATCTCGACGCCGTCCCGCAGCGTGATGAACGACTTCAGACGGGAGACGTGGTCGGACGAGATCTGTGAGGCAGTGGGGATCCCGATCGAGATCATGCCCCCGGTCAGGTACAAGCCATGGCAACCGAGGGCAGAACTCGGAGCGTCGGCTGCCGAGGTCCTCGGTCTGCGGCCGGGGACGATCCTCGCCGTAGGTGGGGGCGACGACCAGAGCGCCGCTTTGGGGTCCGGCGTGATCGATCCCGGCGACGTCAGCGCCGGCACCGGCACGGCGAGTTGCTGGCGACTGGTGACCCATCAACGCCAGGAGGACAGCCAGGGGCTCGCGGACTTCACCGCCCACGTGGTCCCCGACCGCTACCTGTACGAGATGGCCATTTCGAGCACAGGCACCTCCTTCCGCTGGTTCCGAGACGTCTTCGGGATCGGCTCGTCCGGACTCAGCTCTTTCGACGATCTCGTCGCCGAGGCCGCCTCTATTCCGGCGGGCGCCGAGGGTCTGTTGTTCTACCCATATCTCGATGGGTCGCGCCTGCCGTACTTCAACGAGGACGCGACGGGCGTCTTCTTCGGGATTCTGCCCGGCCACACGCGCGGCCACTTCGTCCGGGCCATCCTGGAGGGGATCGCCTTCCTGTACCCGGCGCTCGTCGACATCCTGGCGGGCTACGTATCGCCGATTCGCTCAATCACCCTGGTCGATGGCGAGGCAAAGAGCGAGCTCTGGAACTCGATCAAGGCCGACGTGATGGGGCGTCCGGTCGCGACGACGGGATGCCTCGAGGCCGCAGCGGTCGGCGGCGCGATCCTCGCCGGCATGGCATGCGGCGAATTCAGCGGTGCCCAGCAAGGCGTCGATGCCCTGGTGGCTGCCGGCCGGACGTATGAGCCCGATCCGAGTCGAGCCCGGCAGTACGCGCAGGCACGCGCTCGATCCGAGGCCGTCTACGCCCATCTCTCGGACGCCTTCCACGCTGGCGGGCGAGCCGTGCCCTTGGCGGTCGGAGTCGGCGTGAGCGCATCCGAAGGAGGTGTCGCGAGGGCTTCCTGACCGCGATAAGGGAGACCGTCCGCCCACGTGGGGCGGACGTGGGACAGGACGAGTTGAGAGTAAGGAGAGTCCCGTGGTTGATCCGCGCACGCAACGCTCGGGAGGTCTGGACGAAGGCGATCAAGCGCTCGATGCCACCCGGGCTGACGACGAGACGTATCTGGCGCAACTTGGCTACAAACAGGAACTGCGACGCGCACTTGGCTTGTTCGGAGCGTTCGCGATCCAGTTCTCGCTGATCGGCGTCTCGCTGGGCCTGTACCTCCTGTTCGGGTATGGCCTGACCACCGGCGGGCCGATGTTCATCTTGCCGTTCATCGTGGGCGGCGCACTCCAGATGATCGTCGGGCTCTCGATCGCAGAGCTCGTGTCGGCATACCCGCTCGCCGGCGGCTCCTACCAGATCATCAGTCGGATCGGCTCCAAGGTCTTGGCCTGGCAAGTCGGCTGGTGGCTGGTCATCGCGCTGTTGGCGGCGGTTGCGGCAGAGGCAATCGGTGTCGCCGTCTACATCGGTCCGTGGTTCGGAATCGAAGCACCGGACGCGACGCAGTCGCTGATCATCGGTTTCGGCGTAATCGTCCTGATCACGGCGATCAACGTGGTCGGCATCAAGTTTGCGTCGTACATCAACAACATCGGCGTGATGGCCGAGCTGTTCGGTCTGAGCATCATCGTGTTCCTGCTGCTGATCAACGGGGTCATCCAGCCGATCAGCTTCCTGGGCGACACCGGTGGTACCGACAGCGGTGGCAACTACCTGCTGCCGTTCGCCTTCGTGATGCTGATGCCCGCGTTCATCATCGCGAGCTTCGACTCGACCGGGCACACCGGCGAGGAGACGAAGAACGCGGCGGTGGATGCGCCCAAGGGTGTGCTCATCGCGAACTTCGGCGCGTACATCTATGCGATCGTCGCAATCGCAATCCTGCTGCTGTCGATCCCGGATCTGAAAGCGGCCATGGGCGACCCCGCGCCGATCGTGTACATCGTGACCGAGCGGCTCGGCAGCGTGTTCGCGGATGTCCTCACGGTTGTCGTGGTCGTTGCGTTCATCGTCAACATGCAGATCCTCGAGCTCACGGCCGGGCGCATCTTCTACGCTCAGGCACGCGATGGCCAGCTGCCCTTCGCGTCCTTCATGCGCAAGGTCAGCTCGAGCCAGTCTCCCTTGAATGCCACGGTCGTGGCCGGCGTCATCGCCGTCGCATTCACCCTGTACAGCAATCTGCTGAGCGTTCTTGCGGCCGTGACGTCGATCGCCTTCGCCGCGTCGTACGGCGTAACCGTCCTGGTCGGTATGGCGGCGAAACGCCGCGGTGCATTGCCGCGCCATCCCTGGAGCTACGGCCGATGGGGCACCCTCATCGATGCCATCTCGGTAGTCTGGTGCGTGATCCTCTGCGGGATCCTGATCTACCAGAGCCCGGGCAACGTCGGCGTTGCCGCCGTGATCGTCGCCGTCGCGGGCCTGGTCATCTATTACGTCGGCATCCCGAGCAGTCGCAGAGGCGTCCCGGTCTCGGACGAGGCGTCCGCGATGCCTCCAGCCTGACCCAACTCGGCCCGCCGGTACCCGTCCGGCCGGCGGGCCGAACCCAATACATCGCCATCGCCCCCCTAGAGGAGCCGTCCATGCAGGACATGGGTACCTATCTGCGCCAACAGCGGCTGTTCGATCCCGTCAGCCAAACCACCGTCATCGTGCCGATGGACCACGCGGTCGAGGGTCCGGACATCAATGAGCTCGAGGATCCACGCGAGCTCGTGCGGGGCCTGGCCGAGGCCGGTGCCAACGGCTTCATCATGCGGCGCGGACTGGCACGGTTCACGGCCGACCAGTTCGCCAGCCGATCGGGCTGGGTGCAGCGCCTGACAGGCCGCAGCGGACTCTCGCACAGAGATGCCGAGCAACTCTTCATCGCCTCGCCCGAGGAAGCGCTTCGGAACGGCGCTGATGCCGTGGTCTATACGATCTTCCTTGGTCTCAACGAAGATCGCGACCTCCCATTGATCGGCCAGGTCGGTGATACCTGTCACCGGATCGGGCTGCCAGTCATCGGCGAGATCTTCCCGATCGGCGGACCCGAGGCCGCCCCGTACGACGGCCCATACAGCGTCGAGGACATGCGCGTCGCGGTGCGCGTCGCGTGCGAGGAGGGCGCCGATCTGATCAAGACGTGGTACACGGGCACTTCCGCGTCCTTCGCCAAGGTCATCGCGTATGCGACCGTCCCCGTCCTGATCGCAGGGGGCCCGAAGGCCGAACGGTCGCGCGATGTCCTCGAAATGGTCAAGGGCGCGATGGATGCCGGTGCCCGAGGGGTGACCATCGGCCGGAAGATCTGGCAGGCCCCGGACCCAGCCGCGATGCTCCATGCGGTGTCGCGGATCGTCCGTGAGGGACTTGATGTTGACCAGGCCCTGGCGGGCCTCGCCTGAAGGAACGAGAGTGTGGCGCCATGGCGACGATGATCGAACGAGGCGAGCTCGGCGAGCTGGAGTTTGAGCACCCCGGAGGCAATGTCATCGGCGGGGCGTGGTCTCCGCCGGTGCTGGGACGCTGGATGGATGTGGAGGACCCATCCACGGCTCGGCCCTTCACGTCCGTCCCGGCGAGCACCGCCGAAGATGTCGACCTGGCCGTCCGGGCCTGCCGGACGAGCTTCCAGGGCGGCTCGTGGTCGAGAGTCACGCCAAGTGAACGTGGTCGCATCCTGTGGCGGCTGGCCGAACTGATCCGCCTGTATGCCGAGCCGCTTGCGAGGATCGAGACACGCGATTCCGGAAAGCCGATCCGCGAGGCTCGCGAGGACATGTTCGGTAGTGCCGACGTCTTCGAGTACTACGCGGGCATGGCCAGCAAGGTCACGGGCCAGACGGTTCCGCTGCCCGGTGGGCAACTCGGAATGGCGCTGCGGTTCCCGGTTGGCGTGGTCGGTACCATCACACCCTGGAACTTCCCGTTGTTCGTGGCGGCATGGAAGGTCGCCCCGGCACTGTGCGTGGGCAACTCCGTCGTGCTCAAGCCGTCGATGCTCTCGAGCCTGACATGCCTGGCTCTCGGCCAGCTCGCCCTTCGTGCGGGAATGCCGGCCGGGGTGCTCAACGTGGTTTCCGGTTCTGGCTCAGAGGCCGGCGTCGCGATTGCACGGCACGCGGGCATAGACGTTCTGGCCTTCACCGGTAGTACCGCGGTCGGGCGCGACATCATGCGGGCCCGCGCCGAACTCATTCGGCCGGTCCAGCTGGAGCTCGGCGGGAAGTCCCCGGACGTCGGTGTTTGCCGATGCGGACCTCGATCGTGCCGTGGCCGGCGCCGCGTTTCGGCATCTTCTATGCGCAGGGCGAGAACTGCAATGCCGGGAGCCGGATCCTGGTCGAGGCGTCGATCTACGATCGCTTCCTCGAGGCATTGCGGGCGCGGACTGAATCGATCCGCGTCCTGCCCCCCCTGGACGAGGAATCCCAGCTCGGCGCCCTCATCTCGCGCGAGCAGCTCGACAAGGTCGAGCGTTACGTGGAGATCGGGAGGCAGGAAGGCGCGCGGGTGCTGACCGGCGGTCATCGCGTGACCGGCGAACGTTTCGGCGACGGCTACTTCTATGCCCCAACCGTCCTCGCGGACGTCAAGCCTACGGACCGCGTGTTCCAGGAGGAGATCTTCGGTCCAGTCGTGACGGTCACACCGTTCGCGACTGACGACGAAGCCATCGACCTCGCAAACGGCACCGAATATGGGCTTGCGGCGGGCGTATGGACGGCCAGCGCCGACCGGGCGATGCGTTGCATCCAGGAACTCG
The DNA here is from genome assembly GCA_963806175.1 of uncultured Chloroflexia bacterium. GTDB lineage: Bacteria > Chloroflexota > Limnocylindria > Limnocylindrales > CSP1-4 > SPCO01. The sequence goes on along the minus strand of CAWDXA010000010.1, from coordinate 14,079 downwards.
AGTCCGGGTATGTCTGGGTCAACACGTTCAACGGAACGCCCATCGAGGTGCCATTCGGTGGCGTCAAGAGCTCGGGCTTCGGGCGAGACTGCGGGCCGCAGGCGATCGACACCTATACCACCTGGAAGACCGTGGCCTGGGCCATCACACCGTTCAGTGATTGGTATGGATCCTAGGACCGCAGAGGCCGGTCCGGAACCGGTGCAGATCAAGGTCGGGATTCTCCTGTGGAGCCAGTCGACTGACTGGCTCCACTTTGCGGCCGCGGCCCGGCGTGCGGATGAACTCGGGTATGACGGCATCTGGCTGTGGGACCACCTCTACTCGATCGTGGGAAGCACCACGCAGCCGATCTTCGAGGGATGGCTCTCGCTCGCTGCTTGGGCGGCAACGACGTCGCGAGCGCGATTGGGATTGCTGGTTGGCGCGAACACGATGCGCAACCCCGGCCTGCTGGCGAAGATGACCACGACCCTCGACCATATCAGTGGTGGTCGCGCCATCCTCGGGCTCGGGGCCGCCTGGAACGAGGAGGAGCACACCGCCCACGGTCTCCCGTTCGGCGGTGGGTTCGGTGAGCGGATCGGCTGGCTGGACGAGTCCCTCGGTATCGTTCGTGCTCTCCTGGCCGGCGAGGTTGTCGATCACGAGTCCGAGACGTACCGGTTCCATGGAGCGCAGCAGTTCCCCAGGCCCCTCCAGCGTCACGTCCCGATCCTCGTAGGTGGATCGGGGGAGCGGAAGATGCTCCGGGTGGTGGCCCGCCATGCCGACCTCTGGAACACCATGGGCAGCGTCGAGCTCGTAGGCCACAAGGACCAGGTGCTGCGCGACCACTGTGTCGCGATCGGGCGAGACCCGGACGAGATCGAGCGGACGCTCGAATGCAAGATGTTGATCCGTGACGATCCCGCGGTCGCCGAGCGTGAATGGCGGCGCCGGATCGAGGCCAACCATGCAGTCCCCGCGGAGATCCGGAACGCCTGGGTCGGGCCGCCTGCGATGCTTGCCGAGCGGATGCGGAGCTACGCTGCGATCGGCTTTCGGCATTTCATCGTTGAGCTGCCGGCGCCGTTTGACGGGGAGACGCTGGACCGCCTGATCGGCGAGGTCCTGCCAATGGCGCGCCAGTGACGATTCTCGATGGCCCGGCCGCGTTCGATCCCCCACCGCGGCTGATCGCATTCGACGTCGATGGCACGCTCCTCACGAGCGATCACCGCGTCACGTCGGCCACGAGACTCAGCCTGGAGCGACTCGCACCGGGCGTCGCGTTGGCCCTCGCGTCCGCCCGGGCGCCGGCGGAGCTCGAAGACCTCTTGCGGATGCTGCCGGCCGTGCACTACGCCATCGCCTACCAAGGCGCCTGGGTCGGGGAGTGGCGTGGGGACCACTACACCCTGCTCCAGGAGGCCCGCGTCCATTTGGCCACGGCAAAGGACGTGGCGCGGCGAGGTCTCCACCTGGGACTGACCCTCGGTTGGTTCGAGGGGGCCGAGTGGTGGGTCCCGGGCATGGATGACATGGTTCGACGGCATGTGGCCATCACGGGGATGCAGCCGCACGTAGATCCGTCGACGGCGCGACGGGAGTCGGAGCCGCACAAGCTGATGTTCATGGCGGCCAATGACGTACTCCAGGGCCACCTCCGTACGCTTGCCACTACCATCCCGAATGATTGCGCGGCGCACCTGTCGCATGACGACTACCTGGAAGTGACCGCTGCCGGCGTGGACAAGGGTCGCGCCCTTCAGGCGTTGGCCGCCCACCTGGGCGTTCCGATGGCTGCCACGATGGCGTTCGGAGATGGGGACAACGACATCCCCCTGATCGCAGCAGCGGGACACGGCGTCGCGATGGGGTCGGGAACGCGAGGCGCCAAGCGTGCCGCCAGGTGGGTGACCCGAGGCAACGACGAGGAAGGCATCGCCTTCGCGCTGCACTCGCTCCTTCCGGATGCAGAGTCGCACGCGCCAGCGTGGGGTGGCGAGCAGCGCCGGCATTGAGACGACCGGTGTCGCACACTGAGCTCACCTCATGGATACCTGGCGCGACGGCGTCGTCTGCCGCGTTCGTGGGAAGATACCGCCCGTTGGACGTCGGCGGGGGCCGGCGACTGCCGAGTGTCTCGCGGAACGGCAGGAAGGAGCCGGCGACACCATGAGCATCCCCGCCCCACAGGGCCTGGCGATCGATTCGATCGCGGACGTGGATCCTGCCCTGTGGGAAGCCATGCTCGGCGAGCGGCGCCGCCAGCACGAGAAGATCGAGCTGATCGCCAGCGAGAACTACGTCTCGGCGGCGGTCATGCAGGCGCAGGGCTCGTGGCTGACCAACAAGTACGCCGAGGGCCTGCCGGGCAAGCGCTACTACGGCGGCTGCGAGTACGTCGACGTCGCCGAGCGCCTGGCCCAGGAACGCGCGCTGGCCCTGTACCCGGGTGCCGAGCACGTCAACGTCCAGCCCCACTCGGGCGCCCAGGCCAACATGGCGGCCTACTTCAGCGTCCTCGAGCCCGGCGACCGCATCCTCGGCATGAACCTGGCCCACGGCGGCCACCTGACCCACGGCATGGCGCTCAATTTCTCAGGCCGGCTGTACGAGGTCCACGCCTACGGGGTTCGCCGGGACACGGAACGAGTCGACTACGACGCGATGGCCGCCCAGGCCCGCGAGGTTCGGCCCAAGGTGATCGTTGGCGGGGCGTCCGCCTATTCGCGGACCTGGGAGTTCGAGCGAATGGCCGAGATCGCCCATTCGGTCGGCGCGATCCTGTTCATCGACATGGCCCACATCGCGGGTCTCGTCGCGGCGGACGTGCATCCCAGCCCGTTCCCGCACGCCGACCTGGTCACGACGACGACCCACAAGACGCTCCGTGGACCGCGCGGCGGCCTCCTGTTCAGCCGGCGCGACCTCGCTCCGGAGCTCGATGCCGGGCGGTTCCCGGCGGTCAGGGGCGGCGCGGCCGCCGGGTCGCTGGCCGCCTCGATCGATCGGAGCGTCTTCCCGGGGACCCAGGGCGGACCACTCATGCACGTCATCGCCGGCAAGGCGGTGGCCCTCAAGCTGGCCGCCGAGGAACCGTTCCGCGAGGACCAGCGGCGCACCGTCGAGAACGCCCAGGTCATGGCGGAAACCCTCGCCGGGCAGGGCGCCCGGGTCGTGTCCGGCGGTACCGACAACCACCTCATGCTCGTCGACGTCACCCCGCTCGGCGTGACCGGCAAGGAGGCCGAGCACCTGCTCGACGAGATCGGGATCACCGTCAACAAGAACGCCATCCCGTTCGACACCCTGCCGCCCAACACGGCCTCGGGGATCCGGATCGGCACGCCGGCGACCACGTCGCGCGGGTTCGGCGCGGACGAGATGCGCGCGGTCGGGCGGATCATCATCGAGGCGATCCGGACCCGGTCCGATTCGGCCGCGCAGGCGCGCCTGGCCGGCGAGGTCCGCGAAATCGTCGACCACTTCCCCGTCCCGGGCTTGCCGGCGGCGTGAACCTCGACAGCGGGCCGGCGCGGGTGTCGGAGGGTCGGCCGCTGTGACCCTGATCGCCGACGTGGGCGGGGCCGTCGGCTCGATCGTCATGGCGTTCCTGGGCGCGGCGCTGCTGTCGCTGATCCTGACGCCGCTCGTCCGGCGCGTGGTCGTCCGCTACAAGATCGTCGACCGGCCGGATGCCCGCCGGATCAACGTGGTGCCGGTGCCGCGCTCCGGGGGACTGGCCGTCTCTGCGGCGTTCCTGCTCGTCGCCACCGTCTTCCTGCTGGTCAACGGGGCGCTCGACCTGGTGCCCGTCCCGTCCACCTTCAAGCCGTCGGGCGCCGTCGCACTGCTCCTCGGCGGTGCCGCCGCCGCGGCCCTCGGAGCGGTCGACGACTGGTTCGATCTGCGGGCTCGCTGGCAGCTGGCCGGCCAGCTCGTCCTGGCCGGCGCCGCGGTCGCCCTCGGGATCACGATCAGCTTCGTCAACAACCCGATCGGCGGCGGGGTGCTCCACCTGGACGGGCCGTTCGCGGTCGGCTTCGCGATGTTCTGGATCATCGGCATGGTCAACAGCATCAACTGGATCGACGGGCTCGACGGCCTGTCGTCCGGTGTCGCGCTGATCGCCGCCGTCACGCTCGGCCTGATCAGCCTCACGACGCAGGTCGGCCAGCCGCTGATCGCGGTCCTGTGCTTCGCCCTGGCCGGTGCGCTGCTCGGGTTCCTGCGCTGGAACTTCCACCCGGCGACGATCTTCGCCGGGACGAGCGGCGTCCAGTTCGTCGGCTACACGCTCGCCGTCCTGTCCGTCCTGGGCACGGCCAAGGTCGCCGTGGCCCTGCTCGTGCTCGGCGTCCCGATCATCGACACGTTCTGGATCATCGTCCGCCGGCTCTCCGAGCGGCGTTCGCCGTTCACCCCGGACCGGACGCACATCCACCACCGGCTGCTCGACCTCGGGCTGTCACACCGCCAGACGGTGGTCGCGATCTACGGCATCTGCGTGGCGCTCGCGGTGCTGGCGCTCGTCCTGACCGGCGCGACGCAGCTGTACGCGTTCCTCGGCGTGTTCGTGGCGTCCGGCCTGGTCCTGTTCCTGCCGACACGCGGCGGGTTCCGCCGACCGGACGAGCTGGAAGCCGAATCCTACGAACCCGACACGTCGTCGCCCTCGTCGACGACGGTCCCGCCGGCCTCCCCGGGGACCCCGACGCCGGCCGTGCGGCCGATCGCCGGCGACCCGGACACGCCCGAGCCACGCCACGAGGCGGTGTAGGATCGGCGGGAACATGCGGCGAGACCCAGGCGACGCGCCGACGATGCAGCCCGGCGGCCCCGGTGGACGAGTCCGCGGCGTCGTCGACCGTTCCATCGCCATGTACCTCTTCAGGCGCCTGACGGGCCGCCGGACCCAACCGGAACCGCCGGCCGCTCCCGCCACGGTTCTCAGTGCGGATGAGGTCGCCTACCGGATCGGAGCGGCGGACACCCGGCCCGCTCCGGCCCGTGGTCAGCGTGGTGGCCGGCGTGGCCCAGCCGTCCGTCGTGCCAACGGCCCGGCGGGCCGACAGGCTGCCGGGTGCTTCGGATGTCGCCGTCCGCAGGCGGCTCGTTCGCGACACGGGGGTCGCGCTGGTCGGACTGGCGATGGTGACCGCCTTCGCCATCGCCCTCTGGCCACAACCGCAGGGTGGTGTGCTCGGAGTCACGTCGGCGCCGGATCCGAACCTGGCGATGGTGGCGCCGTCGGGGTCCGAGCCGCCGCCGGGGTCCGAGGCCCAGGTCCTGCCCACGCCGGGAGGATCGCCGGCGACGCCCGGCTCGGAGCCGCCGCCCGGCTCGGAGCCGTCCCCGCCCTCGCCGGCCGTCACTCCGGCCGTGATGCCCAGCCAGGCGCCGAGACCCGACGCGACCGCAGGCGGAGGCTCCGTGCCTCGCTCGCAGCCGCAGCCGCGGCCGACTCCGACACCCACCGCGCGCCGGTCTCCGACACCCACCCCGCAACCGACCTTCGGGCCACCGATCGCGACCCCGACCCCGACGGTCGCTCCGACCCCGACCCAGACGCCCGCTGCGAGCCCGACACCGTCGCCGACCCCCAGGCCGACCCCGGTCCCGACGCCGCGCCCGACCCCGACGCCGTCGCCGTCCCCAACGCCAACACCGACACCGACCCCCACGCCGACGCCGAGCCGACCCCGACGCCGACGCCGACCCCGACGCCGACGCCGACGCCGACCCCGACGCCGACGCCGGAGCCGACCCCGACGCCGACGCCGGAGCCGACCCCGACACCTACGCCCGACCCCACGCCCGACCCCACGCCGACCCCCTGACCCCGGGTGCGTCCGATACCGCACCGCAACCATCGCCGGCGTCGTGCGGAAGGCACCTGCTATACTCCCGCTGCCTTGTCAGGTCAGCCATGATCGAGCCGGGCCGAGGTTGGGCGTACGCCGCCCTCTTCTCGGAGATCGGCATCTCACTCCTGGTCACGACGCTGCTCGGTGTGCTGGTCGGCTACTGGGCCGACGGACAATTCGGTACCCTTCCGATCTTCGTCATCGTCGGCTTCCTCGTCGGCGCGGGAGCCGGGACGGTGATGATCTACCGATTGGTCAGCCAATTCCTCAAGACGATCGAATAGCCAACCCCACGGGGCAGAACTGACAGACCGAGCGCGGCATCAGGCCGCGCTCCTGTGTGTGGAGGGAGCGTGTCGAGCGAGAAGCCCGCGACCGATGCGGTCGCGCCGGGCACCACGGCGGAGGCCGGAGCGGGCAGCGCGCCCGCGCCGAAGGCCGGCCGGGGGATCTCGCGATGGCTGCTCCTCGTCGCCGCGGTCATCGTGCTCGACATCGCGGCCTTCGTTGCCTTCCCGCCGTTCCCGAAGGGATCGCCCGGCGAGGCGTGCGGCTATCCCGCCTGCTTCATCCAGAGCAGCCTCGAGTTCCCGGCACCGGCCAGCGTGATCGACTTCGCACCCGACAGCGCCCCCGGTGCCGCGGACCTCGTCACCTTCCACCCGAGCATCAGCTCGACCCTGTTCACGATGTGGATCGTGATGGCCGTCGTCCTGATCGCCGCGTTCCTGATGGCACGTGGCGGGAAGCTCATCCCCGGCCGCGCCCAGAACCTGTTCGAATGGTTCTACGAGTTCCTCGGCGACTTCGGGGTCAGCCTCGCCGGGCCGACGGCCCGGCCGTACATCCCGATCTTCGTGGGAGCCTTCCTGCTCGTGCTGTTCGACAACTGGATCGGCCTCGTGCCGCCGGTCGGCAAGGTCGAGTTCCTCCGCGCGCCCTCGAGCGACGTGAACATCACGATCGGGATGGCCCTGGTCAGCTTCTCGATCTTCGAGTACCAGGGGTTCCGGCACCTGGGGGTTCGCGGGTACCTCGGCAAGTTCTTTCCGATCTACGAGTTCCGCAACGGCGTCGGCGCCGGCATCATCGCGATGTTCGTCGGCCTGATCGAATTGATGCTCGAGTTCGTCAAGCCCGTCACGCTGTCCATGCGGTTGTTCGGCAACATCTACGGCGGTGAAGTCGCGCTCGGCGTGATGACCGCCCTGACCATTGCCTTCATCCCCGTTGCGCTTCTGCTCCTTGACGTCATGCTGAACGCCATCCAGGCGCTCATCTTCAGCGTCCTCACCCTGATGTTCATCGTGCTGGCGATCGAAAGCCATCACGAGGAAGAAGGCCACCTCGCGGAGGAGGCCGTCGAGGCCGTCGAGGGCATGGGAGCAACCCCGCCGCATGGACTCCAGCCCGCCAACTGATCGCGCCGAAACGGCGCACCCAGCACGGTCGCAGTGAACCCGGGCCGCAGGCGCGGGGAGTAGGAGGAAGTCTCGAATGGAGCACATCGGCGCCGGACTCGCCGCTCTCGGGGTGTTCGGCCCCGGCATCGGCATCGGCATCCTCGCGGGCCTGTCGGCCACGGCCATCGGGCGCAATCCCGACGCCGCCGGCCAGATCCGCGGCATCGCGATCATCCTTGCGGCGTTCGCCGAAGGACTCGGCGTGCTGGCGATCGTCGTCGGCCTGCTCGCCATCTTCATCAAGTAGCCGGGCCGGCACGGAGAAGGCATCGTGGAGCTACTGGCCGTCGCCGTCGGCGTCGGGCGTGACGTCGTCCGCCTGACCGCGGAGGACACCGCCCTGTTCCAGATCAACCTGTTCCAGGTGATCATCGCCGCGGCCAACTTCGTCGTCTTCCTGGCGCTGATCTGGACCTTCGCGTTCAAGCCGGTGTCGAAGATGCTGGCCGACCGCAAGGAGCGGATCGAGCAGGGGCTCAAGGACGCCGAACAGGCGCGCCGTGATCGAGAGAACGCCGAATCCGAGCGGGTGAACACCCTGTCCGAGGCTCGCCGCGAGGCGAACGACATTCTCGCCCGCGCCCAGAAGGTGGCCCAGGAGACACGCGACGCGGACATCGCCGCGACGAAGGACGAGCTCGAGCGGATGCGCGTTCGGGCAACCACCGAGATCGAGGCCGAGAAGGTCCGCGCCATCGCCGACGTCCGCTCGGAGGTCGCCGACCTCGCGCTGCTGGCGGCCGGCCGGGTCGTCGGCGAGACGATGTCCGACGCGCGCCAGCGCCGCCTGGTCGAGGAGTTCCTGGCCGGTCAGGCCACCAAGGGGTCGACCGACTGATGGCACGCCGGGTGACCGCCATTCGCCGCTACGCGGAGGCCGCGTTCGAAATCGCCACGCGCGACGGGACCGTGGACCAATGGCGTTCCGGGCTGGAGACGGCGGCAGCGATCGTCGGCGAGCCGAAGGTCGGTCACGCCCTGGCCAACCCGTCCACCCCGCTCGAAGAGCGCACGGCGACCGCCAGGGCGACCTTCTCGGAGATCGTCTCGCCACAGCTGCTCAACCTCATCGACCTCATGTTGCGGCGCGGCCGGATCGAGCAGCTGCCGCACCTGGCGGACGAGTTCCGCCGTCTCGACAACCTCCGCCAGGGCATCACCCTGGCCACCGCCACCAGCGCGTCGCCGCTCGGCCCGGACGAGGTCCGGGCGCTCACCGAGCGGATGGAGCACTACACCGGCGGTCGCATCGAGCTCGACGTCAAGGTCGATCCCAGCCTGCTGGGCGGCCTGGTCGTGCAGGTCGGCGACCGCCTGATCGACGGAAGCGTCCGGAGCCGCCTCGAGCGCCTGCGGAATCAGCTCGTTTCGGGCGCCCTCTAGGAGATCTGAATCCGATGGCCATCCGTTCCGATGAGATCACCAGCATCATCAAGTCGGCGATCGACGGGTTCGAAGCCGGCGTCGAGACCCGCAGCGTCGGCACCGTCGTGGAGGTCGGCGACGGGATCGCCCAGGTGTACGGCCTGGCCGGCGCGCTGTCGTCCGAGCTGCTCGAGTTCCCCAACGGGCTGATGGGCATGGCCCTCAACCTGGAGGAGGAGACGGTCGGTGCGGTCATCCTGGGCAACGCGACAGCGGTCAAGGAAGGCGACACGGTCAAGACGACCGGTCGCGTCGTCGAGGTGCCGGTCGGCGCCGGCCTGCTCGGCAGGGTCGTGGATCCACTCGGCCGCCCGCTCGACGACAAGGGCCCGATCGTCTCGACCGCCACGCGGCCGGTGGAGCGGATCGCCCCGGGCGTCATCGTCCGCCAGTCGGTCGACACCCCGGTCCAGACGGGCATCAAGGCGATCGACGCGCTCATTCCGATCGGCCGCGGCCAGCGCGAGCTGATCATCGGCGACCGCCAGACCGGCAAGACCGCCATCGCCCTGGACGCGATCATCAACCAGAAGGGCAAGGGCCTGGTCTGCATCTACGTCGCGATCGGCCAGAAGCTGTCCACGGTGGCCAACACGGTCGCCATCCTCGAGCAGTACGGCGCGATGGAGCACACGATCGTGGTCGTCGCCGGCGCCGAGGATCCCGCGCCGCTCCAGTACCTCGCCCCGTACTCGGGCGTGGCAATGGGCGAAGAGGTGATGGAGAACGGCGTCGAGGTACCCGGCCAGGGCCTGGTCAAGGACGCCCTGTGCGTCTACGACGACCTGAGCAAGCATGCCTGGGCGTACCGTGAGATGGCCCTCCTGCTCCGCCGCCCGCCGGGACGCGAGGCGTACCCGGGCGACGTCTTCTACCTCCACAGCCGTCTGCTGGAGCGAGCGGCGCGCATGAGCGACGCGGAGGGTGGAGGCTCGCTCACGGCGCTGCCCATCATCGAGACCCAGGCCGGCGACGTCTCGGCCTACATCCCGACCAACGTGATCTCGATCACGGACGGCCAGATCTTCCTCGAGACGGACCTCTTCAACGCCGGCCAGCGGCCCGCCCTGAATATCGGCATCTCCGTCTCGCGCGTCGGCTCGGCCGCCCAGACCAAGGCCATGAAGAAGGTCGCCGGCCCGCTCAAGCTGGATCTCGCCCAGTACCGGGCGCTGGCCGCCTTCGCCCAGTTCGCCTCCGACCTGGACAAGGCGACCCGCGACCAGCTGACCCGCGGCGAGAAGCTGTCGGAGATCGTCAAGCAGCCGCAGTACCAGCCGCTCGGGGTGGAGAAGCAGGTTGCCATCCTGTACGTCGCGACGACCGGCAAGCTCGACGACATCCCGACGCCGCGCGTTCGCGAGTTCGAGAGCCAGTTCTACCGCTTCCTCGAGACCGAGAAGCCGGACATCCTGACCGAGCTGGCCGACAAGAAGGCGCTCTCCGAGGAGCTGGCGGCCGCCCTCGACAACGCGGTCGACGCGTTCCGCCAGTCCTTCCTGGCGTGATGTCTCGCGCTGCGGCGCAAAACCGCGCCCACGGACCGTTACGGGAGCCGGGCCACCCCGGTCGCGCCCCGCGCCGCCGGATCCACGTTCAGGGTGCCGATCGCGGTGCCTCCCGGGGCTTGCGGTCGGCCGGATTCACCCCGATTTCGCCGGTTCGGCCCGCGTACCGGTCCGGACGTGAGGATATGCGGGTCGGCAGGCGCCTCGGCGCGGCCGGGTTGAGCGAGGCGACCGGCCGTGGCTAGCCAACGCGACATCCGCAGGCGCATCGGCTCCGTCAAGAACATCAAGCAGATCACCCGCGCCATGCAGTTCGTGGCCGCGTCCAAGCTCAAGCGAGCCCAGGACGCGACGCTCGCCGCGCGCCCGTACAGCGAGAAGCTGGACGAGGTCCTCGCCGATCTTGCCGCCGTGCTGACCGGCGACGATCACCCGCTGCTGGCCGACCGCGCAACCGGCAAGCGGCTGATCGTGCTGATCACGACGGACCGGCCGCTGTCCGGACCGCTCAACACGAACATCGTGCGGTTCGTGGCACGCGACATCGTCGACAACCCCGGCGACCTGGCGGTGATCACCGTCGGGCGCAAGGGCCGTGACGCGATGCGCCGGGCCCACGTCCCGCTGGAGGCACATTTCGCGACGCTCGGCGATCGCCCGAGCTTCGCCGATGTGCTGCCGCTGGCCCGCCTCGTCACCGACGACTTCCTGGCGGGCACCTACGGCCGCGTCGACATCGTCTACAGCCACTGGGTCTCGACGCTCGTCCAGCGGCCGACGCTGGTGACCATCCTCCCGGTCCGGCCGGCCGACGACACCGAGGGCATCCCCGGCAACCAGTTCATCTTCGAGCCGAGCGCGTCGGCGGTGCTGGAGCAGCTCCTCCCGCGCTATGTCGCCACGCGGATCTTCCAGGCCGTCCTCGAGGCCAAGGCCAGCGAGGAGTCCAGCCGCATGGTCGCCATGAAGAACGCCACCGAGAATGCCGAAGAGCTCATCGAGGACCTGACCCTCTCGTACAACAAGGTCCGCCAGGCCAATATCACCCGCGAGATGATCGAGATCGCGTCCGGCGCGAGCGCTCGCTGACGCACAGGACGCAGGAGGCAAGCACGACGATGGCCACAGCCACAACGGCCGACAAGAACACCGGTACCGCGACCGGCCCCGCCCGCGGGCGCGTCATCCAGATCACCGGGCCGGTGGTGGACATCGAGTTCCCCGCCGGCCGGCTGCCCGGCATCTACAACGCCGTCGAGATCCGGCGCGAGGGCCACGAGCCGCTCGTCTGCGAGGTCCAGCAGCACCTCGGCAACAACTGGGTGCGCGCGGTCGCGATGACCTCGACGGACGGCCTCGCCCGCGGCGTCGACGCCTTCGACACCGGTGCCCCGATCACGGTCCCGGTCGGCGAGCCGACCCTCGGTCGCGTCTTCGACGTCCTCGGGCACGCGATCGACGGCAAGGGCCCGGTGACCGCAGACGTCCACCTGCCGATCCATCGGAGTCCCCCGGCGTTCGACCAGCAGTCGACCGAGATCGAGGTCTTCGAGACGGGGCTCAAGGTCATCGACCTGATCTGCCCGTTCAAGAAGGGCGGCAAGATCGGCATCTTCGGCGGCGCCGGCGTCGGCAAGACGGTCATCATCCAGGAGCTGATCCGGAACGTCGCCCAGGAGCATGCCGGCGTGTCGGTCTTCGCCGGCGTCGGCGAGCGCTCGCGCGAGGGCAACGACCTGATCCACGAGATGACCGAATCGGGCGTCATCGCCAAGACCGCCTTCGTGTTCGGCCAGATGAACGAGCCGCCGGGCGCGCGACAGCGGGTCGGACTGACCGCGCTGACCATGGCCGAGTACTTCCGCGACGAAGAGAAGCGCGACGTGCTCCTCTTCATCGACAACATCTTCCGCTTCACCCAGGCCGGGTCCGAGGTCTCCGCCCTCCTCGGCCGGATGCCGTCGGCGGTCGGCTACCAGCCGAACCTGGCGACCGAGATGGCCGGCCTCCAGGAGCGGATCACCTCCACCCGCGACGGATCGATCACCTCGCTGCAGGCCGTCTTCGTGCCGGCGGACGACTACACCGACCCGGCGCCGGCGACCACCTTCGCCCACCTCGACTCGACGATCCGCCTCGAGCGCAGCATCACCGAGCTCGGCATCTATCCGGCCGTCGACCCGCTGACGTCCACGTCGCGCGTGCTCGATCCGAACATCGTCGGCCAGGACCATTACGACGTGGCCCGCGAGACGCAGCGCATCCTCCAGCGCTACCGCGACCTCCAGGACATCATCGCGATCCTGGGCATCGACGAGCTGTCCGAGGACGACAAGGCCACGGTCGCCCGGGCCCGGCGCCTGCAGCGGTTCATGAGCCAGCCGTTCTTCGTGGGCGAGGTCTTCACCGGCCGGCCGGGCAAGTACGTCAACATCAAGGACACGGTCGCGTCCTTCAAGGAGATCCTGGAGGGCAAGACCGACACGCTCCCGGAGCAGGCCTTCTTCCTCGCCGGGACGCTGGACGACGTCCGCGAAAACGCCGCGAAGCTGGCGGCGTGAGTCAGCGCGCGGCGCACGGCGGAATTCGCCGGGCGACAGGACCCGCGGATCGAGGTGAGGTGATGCCGCTCCTGCTCGAGATCGTCACGCCGGAGCGGCTCGCCTACTCGGACATGGTCGACGCGGTCAACCTGCCGGGCAGCGAGGGCGAGCTCGGCGTCCTGCCGCATCACGCGCCGCTCGTGTCGATGCTCGGCGTTGGCGAGCTGCGCATCCGCAAGGGCGGCACGGAGGAGTCGTTCGCCATCGTCGGCGGCTTCCTGCAGGTCCGGCCGGACAAGGTGGTCGTGATGGCCGAGACGGCCGACATGGCGAGCGACATCGACCTCGAGAAGGCCCACGAAGCCCGGCGCGCTGCCGAGCGGTGCTCGAGGAGCCGGGCCCCGCCGACACGACCGACCTGGCCGCCGCCCGCGCCGCCCTGCAGCAGGCGCTCCTGCGCATTCGCGTCGCCGAACGTCGTCACCGGGAGGGTCCGCGTCACCGCGGTTGATGGCCGACGCGCGTCCGTTCCACTGGGAGTTCCATCCGGAGCCCGTCGTCCGCGAGGTCTTCCGGGTCGAGGGCGGCCGCCCGCTGAGCGGCACGGTGCCGATCAGCGGCGCCAAGAACGCCGCGCTCAAGCTGCTGGCCGCCGCGACCCTCACCGGCGAGCGCTGCCGCCTGACCAACGTTCCCGAGATCGAGGACGTGCGGGCGATGACCGAGACGCTGCGCGACCTCGGGGTCGTGGTCGACCACCCTGCCGAGAACGTCTACGAGATCGCCTCGGGCGACGTCGAGTGGCTGTTCGTCCCGCTGGAGGCGGCCGCGCGGATGCGCGCCAGCTTCATCCTGCTCGGGCCGCTGCTGGCCCGGTTCGGCCGGGTGATCATCAGCAACCCGGGTGGCGACCGGATCGGGCGGCGGCCCGGTGGACCTCCACGTCGACGCGATGCGCGCCCTCGGTGCGTCGATCGAGTACCGCAACGGCTACTACTTCGCGACAGCGCCGGGACGGCTCCGCGGCGGCGAGGTCCGCTTCCCGTTCGTGTCGGTCATGGGCACCGAGAACGCGATGCTGGCGGCCACGCTGGCCGAAGGCCACACCGTGATCCGGCCCGCCGCCCAGGAGCCGGAGGTCGACGACCTCATCAGCTTCCTCCAGCAGATGGGCGCCGCAGTCGAGCGCACGCACCCCGGACACGATCGAGATCGAGGGTCGCAAGCGCCTCCGCGGCGCCGACCACCGGGTGATCCCGGATCGGATCGAGGCCGGCACGTTCGT
>CAWDXA010000009.1:0-19491 GCA_963806175.1 uncultured Chloroflexia bacterium | reverse complement strand
GCGACGGGAACGGCCAGATCATCGCGATCTTCAGCCCGAAGGGCGGCGTGGGCCGGACGACCCTGGCCGTCAACCTGGCGGTCGCGGCGCACACCGAGCTCGGACGCAGGGTCGTCGTCATGGACGGCTCGTTCCAGTTCGGCGACGTCGGCGTCCTGCTCAACCTCAATCCAAGGAGCAAGTCCATCGCCGAGCTGATCCCTGAGATGGAGGGCCCCGGCGAGATCGAGTCCATCAACACGTTCGTCGTCGACCACAGCTCGGGGATCCGGGCGCTGCTCGCGCCGCCGTCCCCCGAGATGGCCGAGATGATCACGCCGGGCGGGATCAAGAAGGTGCTCGAGGCCCTCCGCCGCGAGCACGACCTCGTCATCGTCGACTGCACGTCGTACTTCAACGACACGACGCTGGCGATCCTGGATGCGGCCGATGTGATCCTGACGATGCTCAGTCTCGAAATCACGAGCATCAAGAACATCCGGCTCTTCCTGGAGGTCACGGAGCAGCTCGGCTACGAGACCGGCAAGGTTCGCCTCGTGCTCAATCGAGCCGACTCGACGCTCGGGATCCGCGTGTCCGATGTCGAGCATTCAATCGGGCGTAAGGTGGACGAGACCATCGTGAGCGATGGCCGGAGCGTGGTCTACGCGCTCAACCGTGGCGTCCCGTTCTTCGTATCGAATCGAGAGGCGCAGGTGTCCCAGGACGTCCTGCGGTTGGCCCGGTCAGTCATCGGCGAACGATCCAGTGTCGCGGCCGCGGACGACAGCCGGAAATCGGCACAGAAGAAGTCCCTCTTCGCATGGCGATGACGGCAGTGCATAGTGAGCCCCGCGGGGCGGAAGGGGTGTAGGCGATGTCCCTCCTGAAGCGGATCGAGAGCGCTCGACCGGGTTCTGCGGCGCCAGGGGCGCCCGGTGTGCCGGGCAGCAACCTGCCCGCGATTCCGGGCGGTCCGCCGAACGCGCCGATCACGCCCCGGCTGACCAGCCAGGCGCCGGTGCGCGAGTCCTTCCGGGACGTCAAGTTCCGGATCCAGAACCGGGTCATCCAGGACCTGGACCCCAAGCTCGACCTGTCCAACCAGGTCGAGGTGCGGCGCCAGATCGAGGAGATCTTCGGCAAGGTCATCGACGAGGAAGGCCTCGCCCTGACCCGCGCCGAGCGGGTCCGGATGCTGGAGCAGATCACCGACGAGATCATCGGCCTCGGCCCCCTCGAGCCGCTCCTGCGCGATGAGTCGATCACCGAAGTCATGGTCAACGGTCCGCGCCAGGTCTACATCGAACGGTCCGGCAAGCTCGAGCTGACCAACGTCGTCTTCCAGAACGACGATCACGTGATGCGCATCATCGATCGGATCATCGCCCCGATCGGCCGGCGCGTCGACGAGTCGTCGCCGATGGTCGATGCCCGCCTGACCGACGGTTCCCGCGTCAATGCCATCATCCCGCCCCTGTCCTTGGTGGGGCCCGTCATCACCATCCGCAAGTTCTCGGCCTCGCCGTTCACCACGGACGACCTGATCCGGTTCGGGACGGCCACCCCGGACATGTTCGAGTTCCTGCGCGCATGCGTGGAGGCTCGCCTCAACGTGTTCGTCTCCGGCGGCACCGGCTCGGGCAAGACCACCACCCTCAACGTCCTCTCCTCGTTCATCCCGAACGACGAGCGGATCGTCACCATCGAGGACGCCGCGGAGCTCCAGCTCCGGCAGGAGCACGTGGTCACCCTCGAGTCGCGCCCGCCCAACATCGAGGGCAAGGGCGCCATCCCGATCCGCGAGCTCGTCCGCAATGCGCTGCGCATGCGGCCCGACCGGATCATCGTCGGGGAGTGCCGTTCCGGCGAAGCGCTGGACATGCTCCAGGCGATGAACACCGGCCACGACGGCTCGATGTCGACCGGCCACGCCAACAGCCCGCGCGACATGCTCTCCCGGCTCGAGACGATGGTCCTGATGGCCGGCGTCGACCTGCCGTTGCGGGCCATCCGCGAGCAGGTCGCCTCGGCCGTGGACCTCATCGTCCACCAGTCGCGGCTCAAGGACGGGACCCGGCGGATCGTGAACATCACCGAAGTCCAGGGCATGGAGGGAGACGTCATCGTCATGCAGGACGTCTTCGTCTTCGAGCAGACCGGCGTGGTCGAGGGCAAGATCCAGGGCAAGCTCAAGCCGACCGGGATCCGGCCCAAGTTCGTCGAGAAGTTCGAGGTGCAGGGAATCAACCTGCCGCCCGGCCTGTTCGGCTTCACCTACTAGGGCTGGGACACAGGAGGAGCCCGCGTGAACCCGACCATCCTCGTAGCCGGTACCGCCGCCCTGGCAATCCTGGTCCTGGCGATCGGGATCGCCATGTCCGGGCGTTCGAGCATCTCCGACCGCCTCGAGCGCTACGCCGCGGCGGCCAAGGCGCAGGACCTGCCCAAGGCCGGTGCCGGTGGCCAGGGCGGGGTGGCCGACCTGATCGCGCAGAGCCAGGCCCTGTCCGCCATCAACAAGGCCGTCGAGAACCGCGACTTCTGGGCGAACATCTCCCGGGACATCGCCCGGGCCGACCTGCACCTGAAGCCGACCGAGTTCCTGACGATCTGGGCAGGCTCCACCATCGGCGTCCCGCTGTTCATGGTGCTGTTCTCGGCCTTCCTCCCGGCGCTCCGGAACCCGCTGCTGCTCCTGATCGGGCTGTTCATCGGGTTCATGCTGCCGCGGTTCTGGCTGGCCCGGCGGCGGAACGGCCGGCTCGGTGCCTTCAACAAGCAGCTGCCCGACACGATCACGCTCATCGCCAACGCCCTGCGTGCCGGCTCGTCGTTCCTCCAGGCAATCGAGCTGGTCGTTCGCGAGACACGCCCGCCGATCTCGATCGAGTTCGCCCGGGTCATCCGTGAGGTCAACCTGGGCCTGCCGTTCGAGCAGGCACTCGAGAACATGGTCCGGCGCGTCCGATCCGACGACCTCGAGCTGATGGCCACCGCCATCGCGATCCAGCACCAGGTTGGTGGCAACCTGGCGGAGATCCTCAATTCGATCGCCTACACGATTCGCGAACGGATCCGGATCAAGGGCGAGATCCGCACCCTGACCGCGCAGCAGCGGCTGTCCGGCTACGTGGTCGCGGGCCTGCCCATCGGCCTTGCATCGTTCCTGTTCATCGCCGCGCCGGGCTTCATGGATCCGATGTTCGACGAGCGGGCCAGCCTCATCGGCCTCCCGGCCGGCGTCATCATCCTGGCCGTCGGCGGGTTCATGATGTTCCTCGGCTTCCTCGCCATCCGGCGCATCGTCGATATCGAGGTCTAGGTTCGATGCCGATCCCCGTCGTCCTCGTCGCCGCCCTCGCAGCCGGCGCCGTCCTGTTCATCGTCTTCGCCCTCACGACCAGCGCGCCGGTCGATCCGGTCCAGGCGCGGCTGACCCAGCTCGGTTCGATGCAGGCCAGGAGCCTCGAGGAGCTCGAGCTCCAGGCACCGTTCGTCGAGCGGACCCTGCGCCCGCTGGCCAAGCGGCTGTCGGGCAGCATGTCCAGGGTGACCAGCACCAGCTTCACCGAGCGCACCGAGAAGCGGCTGGCCCTTGCCGGGAACCCGGGCGACATGCGCGTCGCCGACTGGCTGGGGATCAAGGCCATCGGCACGATCATCGGCGGGATCCTGTTCTTCGTGCTGTTCGTGGTCATCGGGCTGCTCGGGTTCCCGTTCGTCATCGGGCTGGTGATGACCGCCGTGGGGGCGCTGCTCGGCTACACGGTCCCGGAGTTCTGGCTGGGCGGTCGCGTCAAGAAGCGCCAGCACGCCATCCTGCTCATGATCCCGGATGCCCTCGACCTGCTGACGATCTCCGTTCGGGCCGGCCTCGGTTTCGACTCGGCGCTGGGCAAGGTGGTCGAGAAGCTGCCGGGTCCGCTGTCGGACGAATTCCGGCGGGCACTGGCCGAGGTCCGCGTCGGCAAGCAGCGGCGCGAGGCGCTGCGAGACATCGTGGCCCGCACCGAGGTGGCACCGCTCACCAACTTCATCGGGGCGATCATCCAGGCCGAGCAGCTCGGCGTGTCGATCTCCAAGGTCCTGCAGGTGCAGTCCGAGCAGCTCCGGATCGAGCGCCGTCAGCGCGCCGAGGAGCAGGCAGCCAAGGCGCCGATCAAGATGCTGTTCCCGCTCGTCGGCTGCATCTTCCCGTCGCTGTTCATCGTGATCCTGGGCCCGGCGATCATCCTGATCATGATCAACCTCAACGTCTAGGCGACGGTTGCAGGCCGGGCGACCGTTGCGCGCTCGAAACGTCAGCCGGGGGGCCGACCTCGCCGCCCATCTCGAGGCCGCCGATGGCCTGTGGGGCCGCTTCCTGGGCTTGATGGGACGCCGCTCGCTGGCCCCGGATGCCGGGCTGTGGCTGCCGGGCACGAACGGGATCCACATGATGTTCATGCGCTTCCCCATCGACGCGGTCTTCCTCACTCGACCTGACGGAACGGACGGCGGCGCCCAGCGGGTGGTCTCGGTGCACCGCGGGCTTCGTGCCTGGACGGGGCTGGTGCCGCTCGTCCGCGGCGCGTTCGGCGTCCTCGAGCTGCCGGCCGGGACCATCGAGCGAACCGGCACGGTGGTCGGCGACCGCGTCATCCTGGAGGACGCAGTCGCCGCGTAGGGGCACCCGTCCGCGCGATACGTCCCGGTGAAGGGCCGGGCGTCACCATCCGGTCATGCGGATCCTTCGCGGGCTGGCCGGCGCCGTCTCGGTGGCGACCGCGCGTGCGCTCGATCTCGCGTTGCCGGCCACGTGCTCCGGGTGCGCCCGCGAGGGCGAGCCGCTGTGCACCGCCTGTGCCCGGGCGCTGGATGTCCGCCTGGAGCTGCCCGGGGGCACGCCGATCGGGATGCCGGTGGACCTCCCGGCCCCACTCCTCCAGCTCGAGTGGTGCGCGCCGTTCGCCGGCGCCGTCCGGGCCGCACTCCACGACCTGAAGTACCGCGGCGAGCGCCGGCTGGCGCGGCCGCTCGGGCTCGCGGTCGCCCGGCGCTGGCAGCGTGCCGGCGAGGGCGCGTCGATGGTCGTCCCGGTCCCGGTCCATGCCGGGCGCGAACGCCGTCGCGGATACGACCAGGCCGCCCTCATCGCCGAGGTCGCCGCGGCAGGGCTCGGGCTCCCGTACGTTCGCGCCCTCGAGCGCGAGCGGGCGACGACCGCCCAGTTCGAGCTCGGACGTGAAGACCGCGCGGCGAACGTCGCGGGCGCATTCCGGCTGCGCGGGATCGATCGCCGCGTTGCGGCGGCGGACGCTCCGGACGCCAGCGAGTCCCCGGTGGCGGGACGGTGGATCCTGCTGGTCGACGACGTCGTCACCACCGGCGCGACCCTCGCGGCGTGCGCCGGCGCCCTCGAGCGCGCGGGCGCGCTCGCCGTGTCGGCGATCACCGTCGCGCGCGAACGGTGAGGCGGTCGCGGGCGGCTCCTGCGGGCGCGGCCGCGCTCGGCCCTCGCGGGACATGCCTCCGACCGGACAGGGTCACTCGGGACGAGAGACGCGGCAGACTATACTGACGATCCGAGGGACCGGCGATCGAGAGGTGGCGCGTGAAAACGATCGTCAAGGGCAAGAACGTCGAAGTCCCCGAGCGGGTGAGAGCGTACGCGGAGCGCAAGCTCCAGCGAATCGAGCGGATCCTGGATGACCGGTCGGATGCGGTGGTGGAGCTCTCGAACGAGCAGCACCGCAGTGCAGCGGACGCGCACATCGCCGAGGTCACCCTGAGCATCGACGGGCAGATGCTCCACACCCGGGCGGCGGGCATCAGCTACCAGGCCGCGATCGACGATGTGCTGGACAAGGTCGAGCGCCGAGCGGTGGATCTCCGAGAGAAGCCCCGGCTGCGGGCTCGACCCGAAGAGGAGAAGCAGATCCTCCGACGGATCGCCGATGGAACGGCGACCCCGGCCCGCGAGCGCCGGATCGTCAAGGTCAAGCGCTTCGCGATCGAGCCGATGTTCGAGGAGGACGCGGTCGGTGCGATGGAGGAGCTCGGTCACGAGTTCTTCGTCTTCGTGAGCGCCGAGACCGAACAGGTCGCGGTCCTCTACAAGCGCGACGACGGCGACTTCGGGCTGATCGAGCCGGTCATCGGCGGTGACTACACGAAGGGCAAGAGTCACCCGAACGGCCGCCGCTGACCGAACGGGCGCGGCGCTGACCGAACGGCGCGGCGCGACCACGCCGGCGCGCGACCACGCCGGCGCGCGGCGACGACTAGCATTCCGCGCATGCCTCCCGCTGACCGCCGGCTCGGTGCTCACCTGCCGCTCGGGCTCGGGATGGTCAAGGCGGTCGAGCGCGCCAGCGAGATCGGTGCGGATGCGATCCAGGTCTTCGCCGACAACCCGACCGCCTGGCGGCGGCGCCTCGAACCCCCGAAGGAGCTGCCGGCCTTCCAGCAACGCCTCGCCGAGCTCTAGATCGCGCCGGTCGCCATCCACGCGTCCTACCTGGTCAACCTGGCCGGGCCGGACGAGCGGTTCCACGCGGCCTCGGTCGAGGTCCTTGCCAACGAGCTGCGCGTGGCGCCGGGCTTTCGCGCGCGATTCGTCAATGTCCACGTCGGGTCTCATCGCGGCGCCGGGGTGGCAGCCGGGACCGAACGGCTGGCCGAAGGCCTGTGCCTCGCCCTCGCCGAGGTCGACGACGGTCCAGACGCGGCCACGATCGTGCTCGAGAATTCCGCGGGCGGCGGATTCGGGCTTGGCGTCGACGTCGCCGAGCTGGCCGGGATCGCCGAGGCGGCGGCCGCCCGGGGCATGAGCGATGCCCGGCTCGGGTTCTGCCTCGACGCGGCACACGCGTGGGGTGCCGGGATCGACCTCGCTCACCCCGACGAGACCGACGCCTTCCTCGCGGACTTCGACGCGCAGATCGGCCTCGGGCGGCTGGTCATGGTCCACCTCAACGACTCGAAGTCCGAGCGCGGCTCCCATCTCGACCGTCACGAGCATGTCGGGGCGGGCCAGATCGGTGCCGTCGGGCTCGGTCACCTCATCCGCCATCCCAGCCTCGCGCATGCCACGTACTACCTCGAGACGCCCGGGATGGACGAGGGCTACGACGCCGTCAACATGGCACGGGCGCGCGACCTCCTGGCGGGACGGCCGCTGGCCGACCTGCCGCCAGAGGCGATGGAGCTGCGCGGCAGTCGAGCGCGGACCGCGCCGCCGGAGGACGAGGAGGCGTGACCGGAGCCTGGCGACGGCGAGAGATCCTCGCCCTCCCGGCCCTGTTGTTGCTCGCCGCCGCCCTGCGGCTCCCCGACCTGGCCACGCGCGGCACCTGGGATGCAGACCAGGGCCATGACATGCTGATGCTGCGCGCCCTGGTCCGGGACGGGATCATCCCGCTGCTCGGCCCGCCGACGTCGATCGGGGACGTCCACCACGGTGCCCTCTACTACTTCCTCCTGGCCCCGGCGGCCGCCGTGACCGGCGGCGACTCGCCGCTCGCGGTGGTGGCCTGGATCGCGCTCGCGGGCATCGCGGCCGTGGGCGTGACATGGTGGCTGGCTCGGTCCATCGCCGGGCCGGTCGCCGGGTTCGTGGCCGGCCTGGCGATCGCCGTCTCGCCGGCCGCCGTCGACGAATCGACCTTCATCTGGAACCCGAACCTGATCGCCCTGTCGAGCGCGGTGGCGCTCGCCGGCGCCTGGCGAGCGTGGACGAGCCGGCGACCGGGCTGGTGGCTCGTCGCGGCCGTCGGGACCGCCGTCACGATGCAGTGCCACGTGCTGGGCGTCACGCTCCTGCCGGTCATCGGCGCGCTGCTCATCGCCGACCTGCGCCGGCGCACCGACCCGGCCGGCCGCCGGGCGCTGATCCGGGTGGGCGCCGGGGGCGTGGCGATCATCGCGGCGAGCTTCCTGCCCCTCGTCATCCACGAGCTGACGACCAACTTCTCGGAGGTCCAGGCGGCGCTGGCCTACCTGCGGGCCGGCGGCGATCCCCCGAGCCTGGACCCGATCCCCCGGTTCCTCGTCGTCGCGAGCCGCGTGGTCTCGTGGCCGCTGGTCGGGCTGATCACGACCGGCGTGAGCGCGGCGGTGGTGGCCATCGTCGGCGTCACGGGCGTGGCGGCCTGGCGGTTCGTGGCTGCGGCCGGTGACGAGCGGGTCGCCGTGCGCTGGCTCGCCCTTGGCCTCGCCTGGACGGCGCTCGCCCTGACGGCCGTCTCGCCGAGCCTGGCGACCGTGGTGGAGGGGCTTCCCAACGACCACTACCACGCCTTCGCCGATCCGATGGTGTTCGTGCTCGTCGGGATCGGGGCGGGCGCGCTGTGGCGCGCGGCCGGTCCGCGGGGCGCGACGGCGACGTCTGCCCTGACGCCCGGACGGCTGCTGGCTGCCGTCGGCCTTGCCGCCATCATCGCCTGGGCGGTGCCGCACCAGCCGCCGGCCATCGCACCCGATGGCGGCTTCCCCGCCGCGGACGCGGCGGCCGCACGGATCGAGCACGCCACCGGCCTCCAGGATCCCATCCGGATCCAATCGTTGCCGGTCTTCAAGACGGCCGAGGCCTACCTCTACCCCCTGGTTCGCGACGGACGTCTCGTGGTGGCAGCCGGGCCGAACGGTGGGCAACCCATCGCCGGGAGCAATCTCGTCATCGTGTGCGACGCCCTGTTCGACCAGGCGACCGGCAGGCCGTGCGGCGGGCCGGCGGAGGACGCGCTGGCGACGTCCGAGGGATACGGCGCCGTGCACGACCGGTTCAAGGCAGCGCCGCGACAGACGATCTCGATCTACCAGGCGCCGCTCGGGATCGTGACGCCGTAGATACGCGAACGCCGGCGCCCCAAACGCCGGCGTTCGCAGTGCCCCAAGATCCGGGCCGGGAGGGCGGACCCGGATCGCGATGTGTGCTCAGTAGCGGCCGGGCTCGCGGGTCGCCGTTCGCGACACCGGCCGGAGGCCGGTCATGGTGGCGGTGGCCGTCCGGGCGACGGCCGACACGGGGGTGTCGGTGTTCCGCGGGCGGAGGTAGGTCGGCTCGGAGCCACGGTCGGGGCCGTGAGACGGTTCGGTCGGCTGGATGGTGCGGCCGAAGCGGCGCATCCGGACGGCGAGGTAGTACTCCATGACCTGGCGGACCTGCGCTTCCGACAGCAGCTCGTCGGCACGGAGCGAGTACTCGACACGCGCGGTGGGGTTGACGTTCCCGGAGCCGACGACGCCGAGGTACTGGGTCGTGTCGGCATCCTCGTGCAGCTCGCGGAGGCCGCGGGCCAGCTTGGTCGCGGTGCCCAGCGAGGGCATCCGATCGCCACGAATCAGGCGCGAGATCGTCGAGTGGTCGACGCCCGATTGCTGGGCGAGTTGCCGCTGCGACATCTTCTTGGCCTTGAGTTGCGTCCGGAGCCATTCATTGAAGGCTCGGCCGTTCTGCGTGGTCATGGGTGCCTGGGCGCTCCCTGGGAACGACGCTGGATGGGTCATCCGCTGCCGTCACTATCCACGTGCCGTCTCCTGACCTGTATCACCCGTTGGTACCGGCCGGGCCACCATCTGGCAGTCCCATCGGGTACCGGACCAGAGTGATCCGTCGACGACCGCGCGGGTCGCACGCGGCGATCACCGGTACGAAGGTACGGCGCGCAGGGCTCCGGGATCATGCCTGACGGGTGCGCCGCCGTTGCGGGTGGATGGCAGCTTGACGACCCGCGCGGTCTCGATTGACGAGCGGCCGAAGCTACGCGACGGTCGTCCCGCCCGTGCGCGCCACCGCGGCGAGCCCTCGCGGCTTCGACGAGGCGAGGTAGGCGATGCTCCCCAGGACGATGATCGAGAAGACGCTGATCACCCGATCGAGCAGGGCGATCGCGGTGGCCTCGGCCAGCGGCACGCCGTAGGCCACGGTCAGGACGCCGACCACCCCTGCCTCGACGATGCCGAGGCCGGCCGGACTGAGCGGCACGGCCGTCAACAGCGAACCGATCAGGGCCACGAAGACCGCGCCCGACAACCCGAGCTCCACGTCGGCGAAGTGCAGGGCATGGACGACGAAGAAGAGGCGGAGCGCCTCGGTCATCCAGATCGACACGGTCAGGGCGCCGAGGTACGGCAGCTGGCGGAAGGCGATCGCCCCGAAGACTCCCTCCTCGAACCGGTCGTACAGCTCGACCACGCGCGGCGGCGTCGGCAGGACATTGAGGATCCGGCGACCGAAGTTGCGCATCGTGAACAGCCCGACCGCCAGGAGCGCGACGACCACGAGCCCGAGCACGAACACGAGCTGGATCGGCCCCGGCAGACCCGTCCGGAAGCTCCAGAAGCCGGCCGCGATCCCGAGGAGGGCGATCGCGATGATGTCCAGGACGCGCTCGATGAAGACGGTCCCGAAGGTCCGGCTCAGCGAGGCGCTGCTGTTGATCTTGAGGAGGTAGGCCCGGTACACGTCGCCGAGCTTGGCGGGGACGACGCAGTTGACGAGCCACGACAGGAAGATGATCTCGGTCGAGTCCCTCGCCGTCACCCGGATCCCCGTTCCGCGCAGCAGCGTCGCCCAGCGCACGCCGCGCATCGGGAAGCCGGCGTAGAAGATCAGGAAGGCGAGGCCGACGAGACGGAGGTCGGCGCCGCCGATCAGGCCCGGCACCTTCGCCAGCTGGACGCCGTTGAGCGCCACGAACGCGGCGATGATCACCAGCGGGATCAGGATCGAGATGATCGTCCTGGGCTGTCGAAGGCGGGCGGCCAGTGACAGCTGACCGGCGCGCTCGCGCGAGTCGAGCTCCCCGGCGCCGCTCTCCATCGTGTCGGACGCGTCCTCCGGATCTGGCGTCACGGTGTGCTTCCCCGGCCGTTGCCACGTGCTCGCTGGACGAGCTTGGCCACCGGCGTCCAGGCCCGGATCACGAGGCTGGCACGTCCGGGGACCAGCTGCACGCCGGCGAGGGCAGCGAGGAGACCTGCCGGGGTGCCCGGGTCACCGTCGAGGCGGCAGTAGGCCACCGCCACCTCGAGGATGGAGTGGGCATCCGAAACGGCCACTCCGGGAAGCCGGTGCTCGCGCGCGAACTCGACGGCCCGGTCGTTGCCACGCCCGAGCAGCCGCGCGTTGTACGTCTCGACCCAGTCGACGCTGGACGCGAGGGCCTCCATCGCCGGGTCACGCAGCAGCGACCCGCGGAGTCGGTCGAACGGGTGCGGGATCCCGACCAGACCGCCCTGTGCGCGGGCTGCCGCGATCGCCTCGGCCGCCGAGCAGGCCCGACGGGATCGCCTCCGTCAGGAAGAGGCAGATCAGGTCGCCGGCGCGTGTCTTGACCTCTTCGCCGACGATCACCGTCAGCCCGGCCGGCGCCACCGCCCGAGCTTCCAGCGCCCCGTCGATCCGATCGTGGTCCGTGATCGCCAGGTGCGTCAGACCCCGGTCCGCCGCCGCCCGCACCACCGCCTTCGGGGCGGACAGGCAATCGAAGCTCGCCCGCGTATGGCAATGCAGATCGACGAACGCGGGCGAGTGGGTCACTTGGAGCGAGTCACAACGAGGTGTGGCGACGCCGGGGGCCGGCGCAGCGGCGGACGCCGGGGTGTCCCGCAGGACGCCGTTCAGCCGCAGCGGCGCAGGCGTCCGGAGGGACAGTCCGGTGGCCGACGCGGTGTTCGAGGCGGGCCATCAGACCTGCTGGACGAGCGACTTCTTGAAGAAGTCGTAGTGCTCCAGCGCAAGCCCCGTCCCAAGGGCGACACAGTTCAAGGGGTTCTCCGCGACGTGGCACGGGACACCGGTCACCTGGGTGAGCAGCTTGTCCACGTTCCGCAGCAGCGCGCCGCCACCCGACATGACCATGCCCTTGTCGATGATGTCCGACGACAGCTCCGGCGGCGTCTGCTCGAGGACGGACCGGACGGCGGCGACGAGCTGCTGGAGCGGTGCCTCGATCGCCTCCATCACCTCGCTGCTCGTGATCGGGATCGTGCGCGGCAGGCCGGCGATCAGGTCGCGGCCGCGGACCTCCATCGTCAGCTCGCGCTCGAGCGGCAGCGCGGTCCCGATCTGGATCTTGACCTCCTCCGCGGTCCGCTCGCCGACCATCAGGTTGTACTTCTTGCGGATGTAGGTGGCGATCGCGTCGTCGAAACGGTTGCCGCCGACCCGCAAGGAACGCGACACCACGATCCCGCCCAGGGCGATGACCGCGATCTCGCTGGTCCCGCCGCCGATGTCGATGATCATGTTCCCGGACGGTCCGCTGATCGGGACGTTGGCCCCGATCGCCGCCGCGAGCGGCTCCTCGATCAGGTAGGCATCCCCGGCACCCGCCTTGAGCGCCGCGTCACGGACGGCCCGCTTCTCGACGCTGGTCACGCCGGCCGGGACGGAGATCATCACGTCCGGCTTGCTGAATCCGAACCCGCCGCGGCGGACCTTGCCGATGAAATGGCTGAGCATCGCCTCGGTGATGACGTAGTCGGCGATCACGCCGTCCTTCATCGGCCGGATGGCATGGATGTTGCCGGGCGTCCGCCCGATCATCTCGCGCGCCTCCTCGCCGACGGCGACGATCCGGTTGTCGTCGGAGACGGCGACCACGCTGGGCTCAGTGATGACGATGCCCTTGCCCTTGACGTAGACGAGGACGTTGGCGGTGCCGAGGTCGATGCCGATCTTCATGAGCTGGTGACTGCTGCCCCTTCCGCGGTACGCGAGATGCTGGCCCCGAGGTCCAGGAACTTGCGCTGGATGTTCTCATAGCCTCGGTGCACGTGGTGCGCGCCGTGGATGGTGGTCGTGCCCTGGGCCGCGAGAGCGGCCAGGATGAGCGAGGCGCCGGCCCGCAGGTCGCCGATCTCGACCTCCGTCCCGACGAGGGGGCTCGGACCGTTGATGATCGCGTGGTGCGGGTCGAGGACGTCCACGTCGGCGCCCATCCGGCGGACCTCGGACAGCCACTCGAGGCGATCCTCGAAGATCGCCTCGTGGACGCGCGAGACGCCGGTCGCCTGCGTGAGCAGCACGGCGGTCGGCGGCTGGAGGTCCGTCGCCAGCCCCGGATATGGTGCCGTCTCCACGTCGCAGGCCCGGTAGCCGGTTGAGCCGAACGCCGTGCCGTCCACCTCGATCGTGTCGGCGCCGCAGGCGAGGCCCACCCCGATCCTCCCCATCGTCTCGATGAACGAGCCGAGGTGCTCGCACGGTGCGCCCTCGAGCCGGATCCGGCCGCCCGTCACGGCGGCCGCGATGACGAAGGTTCCGGCCTCGATCCGATCCGGGATCACCCGATGGTCGGCGCCGCGGAGGCGCTTGCGCCCCTCGATCTCGATCGTGTCGGGGTACGTGCGCTGGACTTCGGCGCCCATCTGCTGGAGGAAGCTGATGAGGTCGTCGACCTCCGGCTCCTGGGCGGCCGGCCGGATCACGGTGTGGCCCTCGGCCAGCGTGGCCGCCAGCATCGCGTTCTCCGTGCCCATGACCGACACGAACGGGAAGCGGACCTCGCCGCCCCGGAGCCGTCCCGGCGCTGTCGCGAAGTAGTAGCCGTTGCGGTACTCGATCGACGCGCCGAGGGCGCGCATGGCGTCGACGTGGAGATCCACGGGCCGCCGCCCGATCCGGTCACCACCCGGGTTGCTGATGATGACCCGGCCGAACCGGGCCAGGAGCGGCCCGAGCAGGATGAAGCTGGCGCGCATCCGCGCGGCCGCCTCCAGCGGGACGAACAGCCACTCGACGTCGCCCGAGGCGATCTCGTAGACGTTCTCGGCAGGGTGGTCGACCACGACCCCGAGGTCCCGCAGCGTCTCGGTCATCGCCCGCACGTCCTCGATCTCGGGAACGTTGGTCAGGCGGCAGCGCTCGCCCGTGAGGGTCGCGGCAGCCAGCAGCTTGAGCGCGGCGTTCTTGGCGCCGCTGATCGGCACCGTGCCGCTCAGCGGGCGGCCGCCCTCGACCTGGAAGACCTCGCGGACGACGGGCTCCGGGTGGAACTCCCAGTGGAACGGTCGCGCGTCGGCCATCAGCCGCGGTGCCGCGGACCCTCGCGGTGTCGACGTTCGGCGACCCGGATGCGAAGGAGCGCATGCTGCAGGGCGGCGCGAGCCGCGGCCAGGTCGGCCGTGTCGGAAGGACCCGCCTCCTCGAGCAGTCGCTCGGCCGAGCGCCGGGCCTCGTTGGCCTTCTCGAGGTCGATGTCGCTGGCCATGTCGGCCGTCTCGGCCATCACGACCACCTTGTCCGGCCTGACCTGCAGGAAGCCGCCGACGATGGCGAACGACTCCTCCGTGCCGCCCTTGCGGATCCGCAGCTCCCCGATTCCGAGCATCGTGACGAGCGGCGCATGATGCGGCAGGACGCCGAGCTCGCCTTCGCTGCCCGGCAGGTTGACCGCGTCCACCATGTCCGAGTAGGCGAGCCGCTCCGGCGTCACGATCTCGAGCAGGAGTGGCATCACCTCACCTCGATCCGCGGGTCCTGTCGCCCGGCGAATCCGCCGTGCGCCGCGCGCTGACTCACGCCGACAGCTTCGCGGCGTTTTCGCGAACGTCGTCCAGCGTCCCGGCGAGGAAGAAGGCCTGCTCCGGGAGCGTGTCGGTCTTGCCCTCCAGGATCTCCCTGAAGGACGCGACCGTGTCCTTGATGCTGACGTACTTGCCCGGCCGGCCGGTGAAGACCTCGCCCACGAAGAACGGCTGGCTCATGAACCGCTGCAGGCGCCGGGCCCGGGCGACCGTGGCCTTGTCGTCCTCGGACAGCTCGTCGATGCCCAGGATCGCGATGATGTCCTGGAGGTCGCGGTAGCGCTGGAGGATGCGCTGCGTCTCGCGGGCCACGTCGTAATGGTCCTGGCCGACGATGTTCGGATCGAGCACGCGCGACGTGGACGTCAGCGGGTCGACGGCCGGATAGATGCCGAGCTCGGTGATGCTGCGCTCGAGGCGGATCGTCGAGTCGAGGTGGGCGAAGGTGGTCGCCGGCGCCGGGTCGGTGTAGTCGTCCGCCGGCACGAAGACGGCCTGCAGCGAGGTGATCGATCCGTCGCGGGTGGAGGTGATCCGCTCCTGGAGGCCGGCCATCTCGGTCGCCAGGTTCGGCTGGTAGCCGACCGCCGACGGCATCCGGCCGAGGAGGGCGGAGACCTCGGACCCGGCCTGGGTGAAGCGGAAGATGTTGTCGATGAAGAGGAGCACGTCGCGCTTCTCTTCATCGCGGAAGTACTCGGCCATGGTCAGCGCGGTCAGTCCGACCCGCTGTCGCGCGCCCGGCGGCTCGTTCATCTGGCCGAACACGAAGGCGGTCTTGGCGATGACGCCCGATTCGGTCATCTCGTGGATCAGGTCGTTGCCCTCGCGCGAGCGCTCGCCGACGCCGGCGAAGACCGACACGCCGGCATGCTCCTGGGCGACGTTCCGGATCAACTCCTGGATGATGACCGTCTTGCCGACGCCGGCGCCGCCGAAGATGCCGATCTTGCCGCCCTTCTTGAACGGGCAGATCAGGTCGATGACCTTGAGCCCCGTCTCGAAGACCTCGATCTCGGTCGACTGCTGGTCGAACGCCGGGGGACTCCGATGGATCGGCAGGTGGACGTCTGCGGTCACCGGGCCCTTGCCGTCGATCGCATGCCCGAGGACGTCGAAGACGCGACCGAGGGTCGGCTCGCCCACCGGGACCGTGATCGGGGCGCCGGTGTCGAAGGCGTCGACGCCGCGGGCGAGGCCGTCCGTCGAGGTCATCGCGACCGCGCGCACCCAGTTGTTGCCGAGGTGCTGCTGGACCTCGCAGACGAGCGGCTCGTGGCCCTCGCGCCGGATCTCGACGGCGTTGTAGATGCCGGGCAGCCGGCCGGCGGGGAACTCGATGTCCACCACCGGCCCGGTGATCTGGATGACGCGCCCGCGGGCGGGGCCGGTCGCGGTACCGGTGTTCTTGTCGGCCGTTGTGGCTGGGGCCATCGTCGTGCTTGCCTCCTGCGTCCTGTGCGTCAGCGAGCGCTCGCGCCGGACGCGATCTCGATCATCTCGCGGGTGATATTGGCCTGGCGGACCTTGTTGTACGAGAGGGTCAGGTCCTCGATGAGCTCTTCGGCATTCTCGGTGGCGTTCTTCATGGCGACCATGCGGCTGGACTCCTCGCTGGCCTTGGCCTCGAGGACGGCCTGGAAGATCCGCGTGGCGACATAGCGCGGGAGGAGCTGCTCCAGCACCGCCGACGCGCTCGGCTCGAAGATGAACTGGTTGCCGGGGATGCCCTCGGTGTCGTCGGCCGGCCGGACCGGGAGGATGGTCACCAGCGTCGGCCGCTGGACGAGCGTCGAGACCCAGTGGCTGTAGACGATGTCGACGCGGCCGTAGGTGCCCGCCAGGAAGTCGTCGGTGACGAGGCGGGCCAGCGGCAGCACATCGGCGAAGCTCGGGCGATCGCCGAGCGTCGCGAAATGTGCCTCCAGCGGGACGTGGGCCCGGCGCATCGCGTCACGGCCCTTGCGCCCGACGGTGATCACCGCCAGGTCGCCGGGGTTGTCGACGATGTCGCGTGCCACGAACCGCACGATGTTCGTGTTGAGCGGTCCGGACAGCGGCCGGTCCGTCGTGATCAGCACGATCAGCCGCTTGCCGGTCGCGCGGTCGGCCAGCAGCGGGTGATCGTCGCCGGTCAGCACGGCGGCAAGATCGGCGAGGACCTCGTCCAGCTTCTCGCTGTACGGGCGCGCGGCGAGCGTCGCGTCCTGGGCTCGCTTGAGCTTGGACGCGGCCACGAACTGCATGGCGCGGGTGATCTGCTTGATGTTCTTGACGGAGCCGATGCGCCTGCGGATGTCGCGTTGGCTAGCCACGGCCGGTCGCCTCGCTCAACCCGGCCCCGCCGAGGCGCCTGCCGATCCGCATATCCTCACGTCCGGACCGGTACGCGGGCCGAACCGGCGAAATCGGGGTGAATCCGGCCGACCGCAAGCCCCGGGAGGCACCGCGATCGGCACCCTGAACGTGGATCCGGCGGCGCGGGGCGCGACCGGGGTGGCCCGGCTCCCGTAACGGTCCGTGGGCGCGGTTTTGCGCCGCAGCGCGAGACATCACGCCAGGAAGGACTGGCGGAACGCGTCGACCGCGTTGTCGAGGGCGGCCGCCAGCTCCTCGGAGAGCGCCTTCTTGTCGGCCAGCTCGGTCAGGATGTCCGGCTTCTCGGTCTCGAGGAAGCGGTAGAACTGGCTCTCGAACTCGCGAACGCGCGGCGTCGGGATGTCGTCGAGCTTGCCGGTCGTCGCGACGTACAGGATGGCAACCTGCTTCTCCACCCCGAGCGGCTGGTACTGCGGCTGCTTGACGATCTCCGACAGCTTCTCGCCGCGGGTCAGCTGGTCGCGGGTCGCCTTGTCCAGGTCGGAGGCGAACTGGGCGAAGGCGGCCAGTGCCCGGTACTGGGCGAGATCCAGCTTGAGCGGGCCGGCGACCTTCTTCATGGCCTTGGTCTGGGCGGCCGAGCCGACGCGCGAGACGGAGATGCCGATATTCAGGGCGGGCCGCTGGCCGGCGTTGAAGAGGTCCGTCTCGAGGAAGATCTGGCCGTCCGTGATCGAGATCACGTTGGTCGGGATGTAGGCCGAGACGTCGCCGGCCTGGGTCTCGATGATGGGCAGCGCCGTGAGCGAGCCTCCACCCTCCGCGTCGCTCATGCGCGCCGCTCGCTCCAGCAGACGGCTGTGGAGGTAGAAGACGTCGCCCGGGTACGCCTCGCGTCCCGGCGGGCGGCGGAGCAGGAGGGCCATCTCACGGTACGCCCAGGCATGCTTGCTCAGGTCGTCGTAGACGCACAGGGCGTCCTTGACCAGGCCCTGGCCGGGTACCTCGACGCCGTTCTCCATCACCTCTTCGCCCATTGCCACGCCCGAGTACGGGGCGAGGTACTGGAGCGGCGCGGGATCCTCGGCGCCGGCGACGACCACGATCGTGTGCTCCATCGCGCCGTACTGCTCGAGGATGGCGACCGTATTGGCCACCGTGGACAGCTTCTGGCCGATCGCGACGTAGATGCAGACCAGGCCCTTGCCCTTCTGGTTGATGATCGCGTCGAGGGCGATGGCGGTCTTGCCGGTCTGGCGGTCGCCGATGATCAGCTCGCGCTGGCCGCGGCCGATCGGAATGAGCGCGTCGATCGCCTTGATGCCCGTCTGGACCGGCGTGTCGACCGACTGGCGGACGATGACGCCCGGGGCGATCCGCTCCACGGGCCGCGTGGCGGTCGAGACGATCGGGCCCTTGTCGTCGAGCGGGCGGCCGAGTGGATCCACGACCCTGCCGAGCAGGCCGGCGCCGACCGGCACCTCGACGACGCGACCGGTCGTCTTGACCGTGTCGCCTTCCTTGACCGCTGTCGCGTTGCCCAGGATGACCGCACCGACCGTCTCCTCCTCCAGGTTGAGGGCCATGCCCATCAGCCCGTTGGGGAACTCGAGCAGCTCGGACGACAGCGCGCCGGCCAGGCCGTAGACCTGGGCGATCCCGTCGCCGACCTCCACGACGGTGCCGACGCTGCGGGTCTCGACGCCGGCTTCGAACCCGTCGATCGCCGACTTGATGATGCTGGTGATCTCATCGGAACGGATGGCCATCGGATTCAGATCTCCTAGAGGGCGCCCGAAACGAGCTGATTCCGCAGGCGCTCGAGGCGGCTCCGGACGCTTCCGTCGATCAGGCGGTCGCCGACCTGCACGACCAGGCCGCCCAGCAGGCTGGGATCGACCTTGACGTCGAGCTCGATGCGACCGCCGGTGTAGTGCTCCATCCGCTCGGTGAGCGCCCGGACCTCGTCCGGGCCGAGCGGCGACGCGCTGGTGGCGGTGGCCAGGGTGATGCCCTGGCGGAGGTTGTCGAGACGGCGGAACTCGTCCGCCAGGTGCGGCAGCTGCTCGATCCGGCCGCGCCGCAACATGAGGTCGATGAGGTTGAGCACCTGTGGCGAGACGATCTCCGAGAAGGTCGCCCTGGCGGTCGCCGTGCGCTCTTCGAGCGGGGTGGACGGGTTGGCCAGGGCGTGACCGACCTTCGGCTCGCCGACGATCGCTGCCGCCGTCTCCAGCTCGGAACGCCATTGGTCCACGGTCCCGTCGCGCGTGGCGACCTCGAACGCGGCCTCCGCGTAGCGGCGAATGGCGGTCACGCGGCGTGCCATCAGTCGGTCGACCCCTTGGTGGCCTGACCGGCCAGGAACTCCTCGACCAGGCGGCGCTGGCGCGCGTCGGACATCGTCTCGCCGACGACCCGGCCGGCGGCCAGCAGGGCGAGGTCGGCGACCTCGGAGCGGACATCGGCGATGGCGCGGACCTTCTCGGCCTCGATCTCGGTGGCGGCACGAACGCGCATCCGCTCGAGCTCGTCCTTCGTCGCCGCGATGTCCGCGTCGCGTGTCTCCTGGGCCACCTTCTGGGCGCGGGCGAGGATGTCGTTCGCCTCGCGGCGAGCCTCGGTCAGGGTGTTGACGCGCTCGGATTCGGCGTTCTCGCGATCACGGCGCGCCTG
>CAWDXA010000008.1:0-8451 GCA_963806175.1 uncultured Chloroflexia bacterium | reverse complement strand
GGACCCGGCGCCGGAGCTCGTCCCGGATCGGGCCGAACAGCAGGTCGGCCGCGGCCGAGATCCCGCCACCGATCACGACCCGGTCGGGCGACAGGGCGACGACCATGTTGGCGATCCCGATCCCCAGGTAGCGGCCGATCTCGGCCAGGCCTCCGATGGCGCGCTCGTCGCCCGCGCGAGCGCGCACGACGGCCTCCTCGGCGGTGACGGTCCCGCAGGCGGCCGCGATCTGGTCGGCTCGGGCGAACGCCTCGAGGCACCCGCGATTGCCGCAGCCGCACCACGGACCGTCCGGATCGATCGTCTGGTGGCCGAGCTCGCCAGCGGTCCCGTCATGGCCTTGGACGATCCGGCCGTCGATCGCGATCACGCCGCCGATGCCCGTCCCGAGCGTCAGTCCGATCATCGACGACGCGCCACGCCCGGCGCCCAGCCGCAGCTCGGCAAGGCCGAAGGCCCGGGCGTCGTTCACGAGGAAGGCCGACACGCCGATCGCGTCGGCCACCGGGGCCGCAACGGCGTGCCCGCCCCAGGGCCCGGGCACGTTGACGAGGAAGCGCGTGGCGCCGGTCGCAGGGTCGTACAGCCCGGGGACGCCGATGCCGGCGCTCGTCACACCCGGCCACGCGGCTACGGCGGAGGCCGCGACCTCGGCCAGCTGCCTCACGACCGAGGCAGGCACCGCGGCCGGGTCGGGCGGGATATCGGTGCGAACCTGGTCGCTGGCCACGGCGGCCCACGCGTCGTCCGCGTGCTCCACGACCGCCCACTTGAGGTTCGTCGCTCCCAGGTCCAGGCCGAGGTGGCGAGTCGCCCCCTTCGCAGTCATCGGATGCCTGTCCGCCTCGACCCGCTCAGCTCGTGGCCGTCACGCGCGTGTACGCCGCGGCGACCAGGACGACGATCGACCCGAACACGATCTGGCGCCACGGTTCAGGCAGGATGATGCTCAGGAAGCCGGCCAGCACGGTCAGGATCAGCGCGCCGACGATCGTCCCCGAGTAGCCGCCCCGGCCACCGATGATCGACGTCCCGCCGATGACCGCGGCGGCGACCGACGGCAGCAGGTAGGGCGTGACCAGCGAGACGCTGGCCGTGTTCGACAGTCCCGACTGGAGCAGGCCGGCGATGGCGGCCAGCAGGCCAGAGATCACGTACAGGACGACGAGGACCTGCCACGAGCGGACACCGGACAGGCGGGCGGCCACCGGGTTGTCGCCGATGGCGTACAGCATCCGGCCGTAGCCCGTGCGCTTCAGGAGAAGGATGACCACCACCGCCACGGGCACCAGCACGGCCAGGTTGTTGGGGATCACGTCGGCGGTGAGGCCCGTGCCCAGCGTGCGCAGCTCGGGCGGGACGCCTGAACCGGTCTGCACGCTCTGGAGTTGCCAGACGTTGGAGAAGCCCAGCACGATGAGGCCCATGCCCAGCGTCATGATCAGCGGGTGGACACGGAAGATCCCGATGCCGATGCCGTTGACCAGGCCGGCCAGTGCCGAGAAGCCGAGGGCGACGGCGATTCCAAGCACCCACCCGCCCGGCTGGTGGACGAACGTCGCAGTCACGAAGCCCGCCATCGACGCCACGTAGCCGACCGACAGGTCGATCCCGCCGGTGAGCATGGTCAGCGTCTGGCAGGCCGCCAGGATCGCCAGCACGGCCGCCTGCCGCACCGTGAACGCCGCCCAGTTCGCGCTGACCGTGCCCGGACGTGCCAGCTCGACGGTGATGACCAGCAGCACCAGCAGGACGGTCAGCGGGACGAGGGGGTAGTCGCGGAGCACGTTGCGCCACGTTGCCGGCCGCAGCCAGGTCCGGTCGTTGGCAGTGTCAGTTGCCGCGGTCATGCCCGGCTCCTCCGCATCTGGATGAGGCTACCGGCCATCAGGACACCGATCAGGATGAAGCCTTGGGCGACCAGGCCGTAGTTGGGATTGACGCGCATGAAGGTCATGTCGTCGCGGATCAACTGGAGCACGACCACGGCGACCACCGGGCCGAACACGCCCCCGACCCCGCCCGCCATGCTGACCCCGCCGAGCACCACCGCGCCGATGCTGATCAGCACGTAGGTGGGTTCCGGGACCGGGCTGCCGATCCCGGTGCTGGCCGTCAGGGACAACCCGGCGAACGCAGCGACGAGGCCGGTGATGACATAGGACAGGAACTTCGTCCGGTTGACCGGCACGCCGCTCCGGAACGCCGCCAGCGGATTGCTGCCGATCGCGTAGAGCGACAGCCCCAGGCGCGAGCGCGACAGCGGGATCCAGATCACGGCGACCACGACGACCAGCACGACCGCCGCCTTGGGCAGCAGGTCCACGCCCAGCGGGCCGACGACCAGGTCCTTGAGCCACCCGGCGGCGCTGCCACCCGGCGCCGGCCGAACGAGCAGCGCGAACCCGGCCCACACGAAATAGGTCGCCAGCGTGACGACGATGTCGGGCACCTTGGTCAGGACCACGAGGGCACCGTTGATGGCGCCAAGGAGCATCCCGAGCAAGAGCACGCCGATGACGATCACCACCGCCGTGGCATCGCCCGGGTAGTCCTTCATCATGGTCGCGGCGACGCAGCTGGTGAGGGCCATCTGCGAGCTGATGGACAGGTCGATGCCACCGGAGATGACGACCACGGCCTGGGCCACGGCCGCGAGCGCCAGCGGCAGCACCGATGTCGCCGTGCTCGCCAGGCTCCCCAGGCTGTAGTTCGAGTTCACGAACTTGGTGAACACGAGCAGGACCGCGAGGAAGGCGAGCAGGCCCAGCGCCCACGCGTTGTCGCGGGCGAACGTGATGATCGTGTCCTTCGCGCCGGCACGCGTCCGATCCATGCTCGGGGTGGCCGCGCTCATGGCTGCCCCTCCGGCGACGCCGACGGTGCGCCGGCGGATGTCTCGGCGGCAGCCCCACGGACGGTGGCGGCGGCCATGACCTCCTCCGGCAGCTCGACGCCCGGCTTGAGATTGTGCGCAGCGCGCAGGAGGGCCGCCTCATCGGCGCCGGCCGCGGCCATCTCGGCGACCACCCGACCCCCGAAGATGACGACCACCCGGTCGCAGGCGAGCTGAATCTCCTTCAGCTCGGAGGTGTACAGCAGGATCGACGCCCCCGCCGCGGCGAGCTCGCGCAGCAGCACGTAGATCTGGGTCTTGGTCTTGATGTCGATCCCGCGCGTCGGGTCGAAGCACAGCAGCGTCCTGACGCCGCTCGCCACCCAGCGGGCGATGGTCACCTTCTGCTGGTTGCCGCCCGACAGGCGTCGAACCTCGCTGCCGGCGCGGGCGTCGATCTGGAGGGTTTCGACCGCCCCGTCGACCTTCCGTCCCTCGCGACCCAGGTTGATCCAGCCCCAGCCCGAGATCCGCGCCGAGAACGGCAGCGAGATGTTCTCGCGCACCGAGCGCTGCATCAGCAGCGCCTCGGCACGGTCGGCGGCGATGTAGACCACGCCCATCCGGATCGCGTCCGCCGGATGGTGGAACGAGACAGGCTTGCCATCGACGAACAGCGAGCCGCTCGTCGGCCGTTCGGCGCCCGACAGGATGTCGAACAGCTCATCCTGGCCCTGGCCTTCGAGGGCGACAACCCCGAGGACCTCCCCGGGATGCAGCTCGAAGGTCGCGTCGCGCAGCCGCCGGTCGTCGGTCAGCTGTCGAGCCTCGATGCGGGGCGTCTGCTGGCCACGGTCGGCGGGCGTCGCAGCCGACGCTTCGCGCTGGCTGAGCGCCGCCACGCCCTCGCCGAGCATGAGCTCGACGATCCTGTCCTCCGACCCGGCGGTGACGTCGACCATGCCGACCGTCTCGCCATTGCGCAGCACCGTGGCACGGTTGCAGATGGCGGCGATCTCGATGAGGCGGTGCGAGATGAAGATGACCGAACGATCCGAGCCCTGCTGCTGGACAACCTGGAGCACACGCTCGGTCAGGTTCGCCGGCAGGGCGGCGGTGATCTCGTCGAGGAGCAGCACGTCGGGCTCGATCGCCAGCGCGCGGGCGAGGTCGATGATCCGGAGCGATGCGAGCGGCAGCCGCCGCGCGAGGGTCGAGAGGTTCAGGTTCACCAAGCCGAGCTCGCCGAGCCAGTGGCGGAAGGGCTCGGTCGGCGTGTCGGTCAGCCGCAGGTTGTCGCGGATGTCGAGGTCGGGAATGACAGCCGGCTCCTGGTACACCGAGACGAGCCCGTTGCGGCGGGCCTCGGCCGGCGAATGCGATGTTCGCTCTCGTCCGCGGACCACGATCCGGCCCGTGTCGGGCGTCACCGCGCCGGTCAGGATCTTGACGAACGTGCTCTTGCCGGCGCCGTTGGCGCCCATCAGCGCGTGGACCTCGCCCGGCCGGACCGACAGGGAAGCATGCTTGAGCGCGACCACGGCGCCGTAGGTCTTGGAGACGTCCGTCGCCTCGAGGAGCAGGTCGGTGGTGGTGGCAGTCATCGGTCCCTGCGACTGGAGAGGGATCATGGGGACGCCGGCGGTGCCGGCGTCCCCATTGTCAGTCGATTGGAGCTACGCGCCCTTGCAGGACGACGGCACCGTGTTGGGATCGTAGTCGGTCCAGTTGGGGATCGACAGGCTGAGCGGCCAGAGCGGGTCCATGCCCGGAACCGAGACCCACTTCTGGAGGTCGGCCTTGCCCTGGTCGGTGGTGTTGTCGAGGATCTGCGGATCGAGCAGGACGGTGTTCGGCCGGCCGGCTCCTGCCGAGGCCTCGACCTTCTGCCCGGTGAGCAGCTTGTAGGCCATGCTGACGCCGGCGCCGCCGACGGACGCGGTGTTGGTCACCGCGGCGCCCACGAGGCCTGGATACTCGGTCGGGTTCAGGAGCTGTGCCACGAAGGCGCCGATGTCGGCGTCCGCGATCGGCACGAACTTCTTGTTGGCGGACTTGATCGCATCGACGATCTGCGCGCCCATGCCGGACGCCCAGATGCCCTGGATCTTGTCGTAGCCGCCGCTGGCGATCTCGTCGTTGGTGATCTGGGTTGCCGTGGCCGGATCCCAGCCGGTGAACGTGCCGCCCGGGTTCTGGACCTTGATGTTCGGGAAGTTCTTGAGCGCGTTGTTGAAGCCGATGTCGCGGTCGGAGTCGGCCGGGTGGCCGGCGAGTCCGCGGGTGTACCAGACGGTTCCCGAGCCGCCCATCTGCTTGAACAGCCACTCGGCGCCGAGCTGGGCGTACTTGACCTGGTTGTTGTAGAGGTTCCACGTGTTCGGGTCGGTGACATAGGCGTCAACCGAGACGGTCACGATGCCGGCCGCGTGCGCCTCGGCGAGCGCCGGGTTGAGCGCGTCCGGGTCGTTCGGGTTGAACACGATCGCGTTGACCTTCTGCGAGATCAACGTGCGCAGGTCGGACAGCTGTCCGGCGGCGTCGGTGTTGCGATGGATGACGGTGATCCCGGAGATCTTGCTCGTGGTGAGCGCGGTGCCCTCGGCCTTGGCCGTGCACACCTGCTCCTCGCGGAAGCCGTTGCCAACGCCGCCACCGTTCGAGTATCCGATCGAGAACGGGCCGGTCGTATTCGCGCTCGGGGCGGTTGTCGCGCCCGAGCTGGTGCAGGCGGTCGCGACCAGCGCGATCGTCGCGAGACCGACCAGCAGCCTCGCGTGACTGGAACCCTTGATCATTTGTTCTCCTCCTCTTGCCAGCAACGCGCCGAATTGGTCGCGTCGACGAGCCTGGTGTTGTCCCCCGTGGGCGAATCGATGCGATCGATTGGTCACACCTCCTGCGTGGTGCCCGCGGCCATCACCCCTCCCGGGTGATGGCACGGGCGATCCGTCGCGCGTGCTCTCGATAGGCGTCTTCGAAAAGTTCCCGCGAGCGATCGGCGCCTACGACCGACGCTCGGGTGAGGACAGCTGGCATCGCCCCGCGCTGAACGAGGAACTGGGCGGTGCGCACCTTGATGGCATTCACGATGGCGACGGCCGCGATCGTCGAGCCAGGGCCAACCGGCACGTCGAGACCGTCAATCGGGACCATGGCATCGGCAGGTGGCGTGCACAGGTCGATGACCAGGTCGGCTTCATCGAGGAGACGGCTGCCGACGGTCGGGCTCGGATCGCCCGACATCGACTGCGCGACCGAGGTCACCGCGATCACCCGGAGGCCGCGCCGCCGCGCCCCGCGCGCCATCTCGACGGGGACCGCCGACAGCCCGCTGGCCGAGAACACGATCATCACGTCTGTCGGGCCGAAGGTGAAGTTCGACAGGATGACCTCCGCCAGACCCGGGACACGCTCGATGAACATGGCCTGGCGCTGGCCGTTGGCGCCGACGACCTGCGTGTGGAAGGTCATCGACAGCTCGACGATCGGGTTGAAGCCCGGGTACGAGCCGTAGCGCGGGAACATCTCCTCGACCGGGATCCGCGAGTGGCCCGTCCCGAACAGGTGGACCAACCCGTCGGCGGCAATGGCGTCGGCGCACCAGGAGCTGGCCTCCTCGATCTGGCCCGCCTGCGACTCGGCGATGCGGTGGAGCACGCCCTCTGCCTCGCGAAACCAGGTCGTCGAGGCATCCACGAGGGCGGTCACGCCGTCCTGCCTGCCGGTGACGCGGTCGCCCGCGCGAGGAGCCCATCGTCGAGCGCGACCGCCTCCCAGCGCCCGCTGCCCATGGAGCGATACGCGGCGTCGAGGATCGCATTGACGACGTAGCCGTCGCCGAACGTCTCGCTCGGCCGGCGGCCGTCGCGAAACGCGCCGACCACGTCCGCCATCATCAGGTCGTGGCCGTGGACGCGGACCTCGTCCGGCACCGGGAACACCCAGCCCGTATCGGCATCGGCCTTCTCCACGAGGTAGCCCGCCGGGCGCTCGATGAACGCTTTCGTGGCGCCGACGCTGATGTCGACGACCGCACGCCCCGCGTCGCCCCACGCCTCGAAGCGTCCCTCCAGGCCGCCCTTGGACGACCACGACACGTCGCAGCTCGCCGCCCGGCCGTCCGCGAAGCGGATGATCATCAGGGCGTTGTCCTCGCCCGTCGTCCGGTCGCCGTGGACGAGCGTGTCGCCCCAAGCGAACACCTCGGTCGCCGCGAGGTCCTTCCCGAACAGGAATTGGGCGACTTCGGTGCCGTGCGAAGCCATGTCGAGCAGCGCGCCGCCGCCCGCCAGCGCCGCGTCCCAGAAGTGCGCCGCGTGTGGGCCGCTGTGGCCCTCGCGGGAGCGCACCGTCGTCAGCCGCCCGAGCGAGCCGGCGGCGACCATGTCGCGCAGCCGGAGCAGGTCCGGGTTGAACACGACGTTCTCGAGGTAGGCGTTGAACACGCCGGCGTCGCTGACCGCCCGCAGCATGTCGGCAGCCTCGGCCGCGTTCCGGCCCAGGGGTTTGGTGCAGGCGACGCCCTTGCCCGCCGCCGCGGCGGCCAGCACGCCCTCGCGATGAAGATGATTCGGCAGCGACACGACGACCAGGTCGACCTCCGGGTCGGCGCACAGCGCCTCGATCGAGTCGTGCGGCCGGCTCCCGAAGCGCTCCGCGAACGACGCTCGGCGGTCCGGGTTCGCCTCGGCGTGGGCGACGACCCGAGCGCCGGGAACGTAGCGAAGCCCGAGGGTATGGAACTCCCCGATGAACCCCGTGCCGAGCATCCCGACGCCGATGTCACGCATCGTCAGTAGCCCGTGTCGGATGACGGCGCCGCCGCCACGGTGTGGGCGCCCGACTTGCGGGCGCGGAACTCGTCGATGATCACTTTGGTCGCCGTAGCGCCGATTTGGGTCGTGCCGAGCGCCATCACGTCGAGCAGGGCATCGAGCGTCCGGACGCCGCCGGCAGCCTTGACCCTGATGTGCGGCGAGGTGTTGGCGCGCATCAGGCGCAGGTCGTCGTGGGTGGCGCCGCCCGGCGCGAACCCGGTCGACGTCTTGACGAAGTCGGCGCCCGCCGCCTCGGACAGGTGGCAGGCCCGGATCTTCTCGTCGTCGGTCAGGTAGGCGTTCTCGAAGATGACCTTGACGATGGCGCCGGCCGCATGCGCGACCTCGACCACGGCGGCGATGTCTGACTGGACATCAGCGTCGCGACCGGACTTGAGGGCACCGATCTGGATCACCATGTCGAGCTCGGTTGCGCCGTCGCCAAGCGCCTGGCGAGCTTCGAGCACCTTGGTCGCGGTCAGGTGGTTTCCGTGCGGGAAGCCGATCACCGTGCCCACGGCGACGTCGGTCCCATCGAGGATGGCCCTGGCGCGGCGGACGTCCGCCGGACGGACGCACACGGACGCGACGTCGTACTCGGCGGCAAGACGGCAACCGTCCTCGACGAACCGGTCGTCGAGCTCGGGTCGCAGCAGCGAGTGATCGATGGCCTTGGCGATGTCGCGTTCCGTCAGGTTGTCAATCGTGAGCATCAGCACTCCGAACTGGGGTTCCGCCGGTCGGGCATGGCAGCACCGGCGAGCGTCGTCCTCTCGTCACTTGCAGTACGGCCTG
>CAWDXA010000007.1:0-248824 GCA_963806175.1 uncultured Chloroflexia bacterium | reverse complement strand
TGCCGGGCGGCATCGCCCCCGAGGATGTCTGCGTGTTCGATCCGCAAGCCGAATGGACGGTGCAGCCGCAGGCCCTGCGCAGCCAGGGCAAGCACACGCCCTTTGCCGGCTACGAGCTGCCGGCGCGCGTGCGTTGCACCATCGTGGGTGGGCAGATTGCGTTCCAGGCCTGAGTCGCGCGGGTCGTCCAAGACGTCGGCGCGCCGTCTGGCGTCTGTGGCGCGCCTTGACGCACATCCTCGCCGGCCTGCTGACCATCCTGCTGCGCTTTCCGCGCCTGAGTCCCGAGCAACGCGAGATCCGCGTGCAGGTCTGGTCGCGCGAGCTGCTGGCGCGGCTGGGCATCCGGCTGCAGTCAGCGGGAATGCGGCGCTGCCGGGGCCGCTGCTGCTGGTGGCCAACCACATCTCCTGGCTGGACATCACGGCGCTGCACGCAGCGCGCTTCTGCCGCTTCGTCTCCAAGGCCGATGTGAAGGCCTGGCCGCTGATCGGCGCCCTGGCCAGCGGCGTGGGCACGCTGTTCATCCAGCGCGAGTCGCGCCGCGACGCCATGCGCGTGGTGCACCACATGGCCGACAGCCTGCGCGCCGGCGACGTGCTGGCGGTGTTTCCCGAAGGCACGACCAGCGACGGCGTGGCGCTGCTGCCCTTCCATGCCAACCTGCTGCAGGCGGCGATCGCTGCGCGGGCACCGGTGCAGCCGGTGGCGTTGCAGTTCGTCGACACGCACACGCGGCGCAGCGCAGTCTGGCGCCCTGCTATGTCGGGCGACGACACGCTGCTGGGCTCGGTCTGGCGTACGGTGCGCGCGCCGGGTATCACGGTGCGCATCGTCTTTGGCGACGTCGCAGAGTGCGGACGGGCGCGAGCGTCGTGCCTGGGCACAGGAGCTGCGGGGCACGGTCGAGCAGTTGCGTGCGTGTCGCCGCTGCGGCGCACAGGCGGGCTGACGGCGCCGGTGCGCTAGTTGCGCGGCGGCTACGCTCGAAGTCCCGTCTGGCGCGTCTTGAGCCTGATGCCGATCCGCTTACCGAGCTTTGCCATGACAGCTGGGCGCTGGTCACTCGTCGGTGACTGCCGCAGTGCACGTGCCTGGTGCGTCACCCGGAAGAGCCAGTTTCATGCCCCTGCGTCGGCTCTGCTCGTGCTGGTAGGGTTGATGCCGGTACTGTTG
This sequence comes from uncultured Chloroflexia bacterium, assembly GCA_963806175.1. GTDB lineage: Bacteria > Chloroflexota > Limnocylindria > Limnocylindrales > CSP1-4 > SPCO01. Next base: position 247,648 of record CAWDXA010000007.1, on the reverse strand, counting down.
CTTTGCCGCACATTGCGTGGACGCAATGCTTAACACATCAGCACGATCATGTATAGAATGAGAATGTTCTTATATTAGGATCTGTAAAGTCATGAGCAAGCGTTCCATACAGGCGACTCCGGCGACCGTGACCGAACCGGATCAGGTGTTCGAGCTGGCGGCGGAAGTCTTTCGTGTCATGTCGGCGCCCATGCGTCTGAAGATCATCAGCCATCTGTGCGATGGCGAGCGCAATGTGAGCTATCTGCTTGAGCAAGATCGACACCACCCAGCCCAATATGTCGCAGCACCTGACCACGCTGTACCAGGCGGGCGTGCTGGGCAAGCGGCGCGACGGCGTGCAGATCTACTACCGCATCATCGACGACCGCGTGTCGGCCCTGTGTCGTGCCGTCTGCACACAGATTGCGGCCGACGCTCATTTCGAGCCGACGGCCGACTCGGCGATCATGCCCGCGGCCTGATCGGCGGCCGGAGCATGCGCCCCGGGCTCGCCGCCCACTTCAGGGCTTCAGATAGACGTAACCTTCCTGCGCCTGCAGGCGAGCCACTTCGGCCACGCCGGAGGGCACGATCTTGGTTTCCATCAGCAGGCGGTCGGGGCTGATCTTGTTGCGCCGTCAGCGTGTTGTTGCAGACGCGGAACTCGACGCCCTGGCTGGCCAAGTCGCTGACCATGCCGCTGAACTCATGCCCCTTGCTGTCCTTGGCGTCCTGCAACAGGAAATTGACGCCCTTGCCGTGCGTCACGACGACGATCTTGACCGTGGGGTCGGCATTCAGATGGTTGCGGATGTTGTTGAGGATGGGGGCATGGTATCGACGTCCGTATTGACGTGGTAGACCACCTTGACCGGTCTGGCGGCCTGCGCGTGGGCCATGGAGGCCAGGCCCAGCGCGGCAACCAGCGCCAGCGCCACGGAGGCAATGAATTTGTACATGATCATCTCCTGAAGTTGATTACCAAAACGAGGGGCCGGTACTGCCGCCGGCCCCGCAGGACCGGCATGAGGCCGGACCCGTCCGGTTCAAAGCAGTGTATCAGCCCAGATATTCTGCGCCCAGTTCCAGGCGTAGATACCCTCGAGTTCGTTGGGGGCGGCGGAAACGCCGCCCGAGCCCGGCACGGTCTTGAAGGTCTTCTCGGCGGCCACGTACTGGTGGACCGAGGCCACGTGCACCACCAGCTTGTCGTTGACGAAGCTGTAGCAGGTGTTGGTCAGCAGCGGCTGCGGGTTGACCTCCATGCCCGAGAGCTGGGCCACCACGGCGGCGGCCACCACCTTGCCCTGCGAGTTGGCCATGTGGCCGGACTTGGGCATCAGCGGCGCGGCCAGCACCGAGTCGCCGATCACGTGCACGTCCTTGGCGGCGGTGGACTCGAAGGTCAGGTAGTTGACGTTGCACCAGCGGCCATTGGCGTTGGCCAGGCCGGACTGCATGGCGATGGCGCCCGCGCTCATATTGGGCAGCACGTTGAGCACATCGGCCTGGACGTCGTCGGCCGTTTCGAACTTGACGGTCCTGCTCTTGGCATCGACCGCGATCGCCTTGTGGTTGCCGCGGTACTCCAGCATGCCGGCGTAGTTCTCGGTCCAGAACTTCTTGAACAGCGGGCCCTTGGAGGTGACGTCCGGGTTGGCGTCCAGGATCAGCACCTTGGACCTGGGCTTGGCCTTCTTGAAGTAGCTGGCCACCTGGCTGGCGCGCTCGTAGGGGCCGGGCGGGCAGCGGTAGGGCGCCAGCGGGATGGCAATGGCGTAGATGCCGCCATCGGGCATGTCTTCCAGCTGGCGGCGCAGCGCCACGGTCTCGGGGCCGGCCTTCCAGGCCTGCAGGATCTGGCCCGCGGCGCTGGCGTCCTGCAGGCCCTCGACGCTGCCCCACATCATGTCGATGCCGGGCGAGACGATCAGCTTGTCGTAGCCGATGGTGGCGCCACCGGCCAGCGTGACGGTCTTCTTGCCCGCGTCGATCTTCGCTGACCCTGTCGCGTGCCTGGATCACGCCGTGCCTGTCGCTCAGGCTTGTCGTAGGGCAGTGGTGATGTCGCCCATGGTCTTGGAGCCGCCGATCACCAGGTTGGAGATCGGGCAGGAGATGAAGCTGGCGTTGGGCTCGACCAGCACCACGTCGATCCGGTAGTCGGAGAGCATGCGCACGTACTTGGCGGCGGTGGCGCCGCCGTAGCCGCCGCCGATCACCACCACCTTGGCCTTGGCGGGCACGGGGGCGGTGGTGGCGCAACCCACCAGGGGGAGGCTGCTGCCCATGGTGCCGAGGGCCAGGGAGGCCTGTACAAAGCTGCGTCGTTTCATGTTGGCGATCTCCTGCTTAGCGTTTGAGCGACGAGAAATAGGTCGAGACGGTCTCGATCTGCTGATCCGTCAGCCCCTTGGTGAGCTGGTGCATCACGGTGGCCGGACGCGTGCCGTCGCGGAAGGCCATTCATCTGCGCCACCATGTACTCGCGCGGCATGCCGGCCAGCGAGGGAATGGCCGAGCCGTCGACGGTGCGGCCGTCGGTGCCGTGGCAGTTGGCGCACATGGCGGCCAGCGCGCGCTGGTGCAGCTTGATCGTGTCCTGGGGCGTGGCGGCGCTGGCGGTGCCGGCCATCGCGCCCAGCATCAGCATTGCGGTCCATGAGGGTTTGAGGCGCATGGAGTCTCCTTGATCTTGTTTGATTCCACTCGGACACGAATGTAGTCGAGCACTGCCCCGGATTGTCCCGGGTGTTTACCCTCGGAATAGCCGCTCCGTTTGCGCTGACGCAAAAAGCGGCGCCGTGGTCCCCCAGCGCCGGGATCAGAGGCTGCCTTCATGTTCGCCTGGGTGCCGACCACGCGCTCGATCGGGTTTGTGCGCGGCCGTCCGGCTGTCCATCAGGCGGTCGGTGATGCCCGCGCCCGCCCACATGCCGACCAGCGCAAGCCAGGCGGTCAGCGCGAAGACCGAGCCGCCGGTCATGCCCGCGCCCACGGCACAGCCGCCGGCCAGCATGGAGCCGAAGCCCATGAAGATGGCGCCGACGATGTAGCGCCGCATGCTGTAGCCGTCCTTGAAGCCTTCGAGCTGGAATTCCTTGCCGATCATGGCGCCGAGGAAGGAGCCGGCAAACACGCCGGGCAGCAGCCCGAAGTCGAAGCCGATGCGGGGCGCCGGCGAGGACAGCACGCGCATCAGCCATTCCGCCGAGGGACCGCTGAAGGTCAGTCCTTGCACCTGCACCGCGCCGAAGCTTTCGGCTGAAACCAGATAGGTGTACCACCAGCCAGCGGCCACGGCCAGGCCGGTGCCGATGCCGCCCACCCATTTCCAGAAGCCCCAGCCGCTGCGGATGGCAAAGTACGAGCGCAGCGGCGAACCACACCAAGCCCACCATCAGCCCGCCCCAGTGGCCGATGCCGGTGATGGCCAGCAGGTCGCGCGAGGGGCCGCCTTCCACGGTCCACCAGGTGCTGATGGTGCTGCGCAGCGGTGCCAGCGCGCCCGCGAGCGCGGCCTGCGCCGTCACGGCAAAGATCAGCCCGGAGAGCAGGGCGCGCAGGTTGCCGTTGGCCGAGAGCACCAGCAGGCGGCTGGCGCAACCGCGCGTCATGATCATGCCGGCGCCGAACAGCAGGCCGCCGATCAGCGCGCCCGACAGGCTGCCGCGCGCTGCGATCTGGCGCGCCGTGCTGACGTCCAGCGCGTGCAGCACGATCAGGGCCTGTACCACCACCACCGCGGTGGAAAAGGCCAGCAGCCAGACCGAGAGTTTCTCGCCGAACTTGTGGTGCCAGAACTCGATGGTCGCCGCACGCAGGCAGAACTTGGAGCGCTGGGCGAAAAAGCCGAAGAGCAGGCCGATCACGGCCCCGCCAACCGCCAGCACCGGACTCTCGCCATGCTGTTCAAGGATGGTTGCCAGATTCATGGAGCGCAATCCATAATTCACTATTTGCTTATATTGCATCCTAGACAGGATCGCCCTATTGCAACTTGATCTGTCTCAAGAATATTGATTGGGGTGGCGCAAGACGGGCCGAGAGGTCGATGACTGGAGCAGGTATGCGCACGAGAGCAACTGATATGCCAGCCGGTGGGCTGCGCGGCTGTTGGGCGCCGCGCTGGCGACGCTTTTCGCCATGGTGGCCGGGCCGAGGACGGTCCGCATCCCATGGTGGCGCAGCAGGTCTCGCCGTCTGCCTGGTACGTCGAGGGCGTCTCGGCCCTCGGGTTCGCCGGCGAACCAGAATTTCATCTCCAACGCCGGTTTCGTCGTCACGCCGGCCGGCGTGGTGGTCATCGATGCGCTGGGCTCGCCGGCGCTGTCCGAGCGGCTCGTCGCCGAGATCCGCAAGATCACGCCTCAGCCGATCACCCACGTCATCGTCACGCACTACCACGCCGACCACATCTACGGCCTGCAGACCTTCAAGGCCCTGGGGGCGCACATCATTGCGCACGCCGCCGCCAAGGAGTACCTGAACTTCCGACGACGCGCGCCGGCGCCTGGAGGCGTCGCGCCAGGAACTCGCGCCGTGGGTCAACGAAGACACCCATCTGGTCGAGGCCGACGAATGGATGACCGGCAACAAGACGCTCCGCGTCGGGGGCATGGAGTTCCGCATCAGCAATGTCGGCCCCTCGCACACCCCGGAAGATCTGGTGGTCTACCTGCCGCAGGAAAAGGTGCTGTTTGCCGGCGACGTGGTGTTTCGCAGCCGTATTCCCTACGTCGGCAAGGCCGACAGCCGGCACTGGATCGCGGCCCTCAAGACCCTGCTCACCTACGATGCCCAGGTCATCGTGCCGGGCCACGGTCCCTTGTCGCGCGAGGCGCACAAGGACATGCAGCTCACGCACGACTACCTGGTCTATCTGCGTGAAAGCATGGGCAAGGCGGCGGCCAATCTGGAACCCTTCGACGAGGCCTACCAGAAAACCGACTGGAGCCAGTTCGAGGCCCTGCCGCTGTTTCGCGTGGCCAACCGCATGAACGCCTACAACACCTACCTGCTGCTGGAGCAGGAGGGCGGCAAGTGAGGCGCCTGGGGCTGGGGCGTCGCGAGTTCCTGCTGGCGGGCGCCACCCTGCCAGCGCTGCTGCGCCCGGCGCAGGCGGCCGAGTTGCCGCTGGCGCACAACCTCCAGGATGAACTGGCGTCGGCACTCGCGAAGCGCCAGCCGCTGGTGGTGATGGTCAGTCTGGAGGGCTGCCCCTTCTGCAAGGTCGCGCGCAACAACTACCTGGCGCCGCTGCACGAGCAGGAAGGCCTGCCGGTGGCGCAGATCGATATGCGCAGCCGCAGCCGGGTGCAGGATTTCGGCGGCGTCGCCGTGACGCACGAGGACCTGGCGCGGCGCTGGAAGATCCGCATCGCACCGACCGTGCTGTTCTTCGGTCGTGGCGGGGTGGAGGTGGCCGAGCGTCTGGTCGGTGGCTATATCCCGGACTTCTACGGCGCCTACCTGGATCAGCGGCTGGAACAGGCCCGCGCCTCGCTGCGCTAGCTAGCGCTGCTGCGCCGCAGCATTCAACCCACGCGCCTCGCGTGACGCCGAAGCGTCACGTCGCCGAGAATCTGCGGCTAGCATAGGGGCTTGCCAGGCCTGCACATAGACCATGCACCGCGGTGGAGAATTCCATGAACTACACGCAAAAGCTCACTCTGTCCATGATCGTGCCCACCGTCATGGTGGCCGGAGCGGGCGGCACGGTGGTGGTCGGCGCCTGGTGGCTGCAGGGCCAGACCGGCCGGAGCGCGGCCGAGGAGATGAACGGCTACCTGGGGCTGGGCGCCGTGCTGACGGCCGCGCTGACCCTGATCTGCGTCGGCGTGTGCGTCGGCTTCACGGTCTGGATCCGGCGCACCGCGCGTTCCGTGCTGGGTGGCGAACCCACGGACGCGCAGCACACCCTGGCCCAGCTGGCCGATGGCAATCTGGTCATCCCTGAAGTGCACGCACCGCAGGGCAGTCTGCTGGATTCGGTCCAGCGCCTAACCGCTGTCTTGCGCGGGACCCTGGGCGAGATCAGCCAGTCGACCCAGAGCGTGGCCCTGGCGTCCAGCGAGATTGCCCACGGCAACCAGGACCTGAGCATGCGCACCGAGCAGACGGCGACCCACCTGCAGCGCACCGCCTCCAGCGTGGAAGAGCTGACCCACGGCGTGCGCCACACCGCCGACGCGGCGCGCCAGGCCAAGCAGCTGGCGGCCAGTGCCGCCGAGGTGGCGGCGCGTGGTGGTGCCGTCGTCGGGGAGGTGATCGGTACCATGGACCAGATCAACGACAGCTCGCGTCGCATCCACGACATCATCGGCGTCATCGATGGCATCGCCTTCCAGACCAATATCCTGGCCTTGAACGCGGCAGTGGAAGCCGCGCGCGCCGGCGAGCAGGGCCGCGGCTTTGCCGTGGTCGCCGGCGAGGTGCGCAGTCTGGCCGGGCGCAGCGCCGAAGCGGCCCGGGAAATCAAGACCCTCATCAGCGAGTCGGTGCAGAAGGTCGGCGCCGGGTCGCAGCAGGTGCAGCAAGCCGGCGGCACCATGCAGGAGATCGTCGACTCGGTGCAGCGCGTCAGCGACATCATCGGCGAAATCAGCGCCGCCGCGGCCGAGCAGTCCGGCGGCATCGCCGCTGTCAACGGCACGGTCGGTGAGCTCGACCAGATGACGCAGCAAAACGCCGCGCTGGTCGAGCAGTCCGCCGCCGCGGCCGCCAGCCTGCGGGAACAGGCCCAGCGCCTGGAGCAGGCGGTCCAGTCCTTCCGCGTTTGAGCGGGTTTTCCCTGATGCTGCCGTAGCAGCTAATTAACCATATACTTATGCATTTACTGGAAGCCCCCCAGGGTATATGGGCGGGCTTTCGTTTTCACGTTTTACAGGAGGCGACTTGAACACTTCAAACGCATGTGAAATGCCGCAAAAGCCGTACTGGCCGGCCTGGCTGGCCGGCTTGGCGCTGGGCGTGGTGCTGCTGTTGACCTTTGTCTTCACCGGTCACGGCCTGGGCGCCACCGGCTTCACGACCCGGCTGACCGCCTGGCTGGGGGACGAGGTGATGCCCAAATGGACGCTGGCCAACGACTACCTCGGCCCCATGGTCGAGAACGGCTCCGTGCTGTCGTCGTGGATCACCTGGCAGGTGCTGGGTGTCTTCATCGGCGCCTTCGTCTCCGCCCTGCTGGCCCGGCGCATTGCCCTGCGCATCGAGGGTGCGGCCACAGCTGGCCGCACCGGCCGCCTGCTCAAGGCCCTGGCCGGCGGCATCCTGGCCGGTTTCGGCGCGCGTATTGCCGCCGCCCTGTCGAGGTGCTGCGACAGGCAGTCGGGCGGGTCCACGTCGAACTTGGGGGTGTCCCCGATGAGCACGACGGCGCCGGCCAGCGGGCGGAGCCGCTCCAGCGTCTGGGCGAGCCCGGCCTCGAGGGCCCGGCCGCGGTCTGACGGAGCCGGACCACCGGAGCCGGCCGACGTGTACGGATGGCTGCTGCCGACGATCACCAGCGTCGGGTGCTCGCTCCCGATCCGGGCCACGGCCGCCTCCCGCCACCGGTCGCACTCGTCGTAGGCGCGCTTGAAGTTGGCGTTCCAGACCGTCAGCTGCGCCGGCGTGCAGCCGCTCTTGGTCAGCGACACGAGCCGCCAGTCGCGCTCCGTGGCGAGCCGGGCGAGTGCCGGAAACCACTCCGCGGCGTGCGAATCGCCGAACAGCACCACGACCGTCGACGAGGACGGATCGCCGTAGACGCAGTCGGGGATCGTCGTCGACGGCTGGTCGAGGTGGCAGCCGTCACCGTACGTCCTGGGCTGGTCGCTGCGGGCGGCCTCGAGCGATGGCGTCAGGCCAACGGGAACCGGTCCGCCGGGTGGCGGTGGCAGGGTCTGGGCGGGTGCCGGCGTCCCGCCGACGAGGTTCGGGATCGGCTCGTCGCCCGAGGCTGCGGCCGAGCTGCCGCCCGGGTTGGCGACATCCGCCGTTGCCGCGGCGAGCCGCTGCGTGGTGACGAACCCGAGCCCCAGCGACGTCGTCGCGACGGCCAGCGAGACCGCCCCGGCGAGCGCGAGGTTCCGGCGAGGCACGATCCCCACGATCCGGCCATGCCGGATGGGATCCTCCAGCCAGCGCTGGCTGGCGTAGGCGATCGGGACCGCCAGCACCATCAGGCCGACCCGCGCGACGAGCGGCAGCGTCCCGCCGGCCAGGGCCAGGGGCAGCACGAGCAGCGGCCAATGCCACAGGTAGAGCGAGTACGAGATCCGGCCCATGAACCGCGCCGGGGCCCAGCCAAGGAGGCGGGCCGGCAGGCTCGCCTGGCTCGACCATCCCCGGCAGCATCGCCAGCGCACAGCCGACCGTCGGAAGCAGCGCGGCGACGCCCGGGAACGGCGTGCTCGTGTCGATCACCAGCCCGCTGGCCGCGATCAGGCCCAGGCCGATCCAGCCGGCGGCCGACGCCGCCGCCTCGGGTAGTCCGCGCCAGCCGGCCCGCCCCGACCGCCAGGAGCGCCCCGATCCCGAGCTCCCAGGCCCGGGTCGGAAGCGAGAAGAACGCCCATGGCTCGCTGGCGTTGGTCAGCCACAGCGACAGCACGAACGAGCCGGCGGCCACGGCCGTGGCGAGCAGGCCGATCCGTCGCAGCCGCAACGACCCGACGTTGGCCACGCCGCGGGTGGCGAGCAGGAGCAGCGCCGGCCAGAAGAGATAGAACTGCTCCTCGACGCCGAGCGACCAGAGATGGAGGAGCGGCGACGGCGGGAGCTCCGACTGCAGGTAGTCGGTCGCCTGGAACGCGAAGCGCAGGTTCGAGGTGTACAACGCCGCGGCGATCCCGTCCCTGGCGACATCGCCTGCCCGCAGCGGCGAGAGGACGACGGTCGAGGCGACGACCGTGGCCAGGATCAGCAGCATGGCCGCCGGCAGGAGCCGGCGCACCCGCCGGGCATAGAAGCCGGCCAGCGAGATCGTCCCGGTCGCGTCCAGCTCGCGGACGAGGAGCCCGGTGATCAGGAACCCGGACAGGACGAAGAAGACGTCGACGCCGACGTAGCCGCCGGTCACGCCGGGGACGCTCGCGTGGTACAGGAGCACGAGCACGACCGCGATCGCCCGGAGTCCTTCGATGTCGGGGCGGAAGCCGTCCTTGTGGCCCGGCGTCGTCCGGTTGGCCAAGGTCAGCGCCTCGCGAGGCCGTCGACCAGGGCCAGGTACCGCGGCGCTTCCCGTTCCCAGCCCAATCCCCGCACCCGCTCGAACGCGCGCGCCACCTGGCCTTCGCGGGCCGCGGGATCGTCGACCAGGCGGAGCAGCGCGAGGACGAGGTCGTCGGCGTCGCCGGCCGTATACGTCGAGACGTCCTCGCCGAAGGTTCGCTCGACCATCGGCAGGCGCGACGCCACGACGGGCCGGCGCATGGCGGCGTACTCGAAGGCCTTGGTCGACAGCGAGAAGTCCGTGAACACGGAACGCCGGGTCGGCGCCAGGCCGACGTCGGCGGCCGCGATCGCGGCGGGCACGTCCTCGATCGGGATCCGGCCGTGGAACGTGACGCGATCGCCGACCCCGAGCTCGGCCGCCAGGTGGCGCAACGGGACCTCCGCGAAGTCCCGGCCGTACAGCTCGAGGCTGACCGGGAGCTCCGGCCGGCGCTCGGCCAGGCGGGCCAGCGCCACCAGCACGACGTCCAGCTCGTAGATCGGGCTGAGGGCCCCGGCGTAGACCAGGCGCAGCGTGCCGTCGGCCATGAACGGCCTGCGGCGGGTAGCGATCGCCGTCGAACCGGGCGAGGGACGGGGCATTGGGGATGATCGTCAGCTTCGATTCCGGAACCCTGAGCCGCCGGAGCCGGTCGCCGAGGGCCGTCGTTGACCGTGATGACGGCACTGGCGAAGCGGATGGAAGCCGCTTCCTGGGCACGCAGGAGCGCGTGCCCGACCCGGCCCGCCCGGCCGCGGAACCGGCTCCGGAAGAACTCCGGCATCGCCTCGTGGAGATCGAGGATCACCGGGACGCCGACCAGCCGCAGCGGCAGCGCCGCGAACACCAGGAAGTCCGGCAGCGTGTGGACCTGGACGAGCCCGTAGCGCCGCCTGGCGTGGGCGCGGGTCAGCGCGAACGTGGCGCGCACGAGGAACGCCACGTATTCGACGAGGTAGGTGCGGAGGCCGGCTCCCTGGTGGCGCTGGACGTCGAGCCGGCGGACGCGCACGCCGTCGATGACCTCGCCGACCGGATCGTCCGGCCGGCGGAGCGCGAAGACGTCGACCTGGCGCCCGGACGCCGCCAGGGCCTCGGCCTCGCGCCGGACCCGGGGATCCTCCTCGTAATAGGAGTGGGTGACCATGGCGACCGGTCGTGGCGCGGTGGTCGCCGCGCGCTGGTCTGTGGATGTCATGAGCGCTGGGCAGCGTACCCCAATGGCCCCGAACGAATGGTCGGATCGCCCGTGGTACCCTGCTGGCCCAATGAGTGCCACGGCGGAAGCGCCAGCCAGATATCGCGCGCGCCGCCGTCCGGCCCGGACCCCTCGGCCTCCTTCGTGAGGCCGGCCTCGAGGTCTGGAACCGGCGCCGACTGATCGGCTACCTCGTCCAGGCCGACGTCCGAAAGAAGGGCGCCGACACGCTCCTCGGCAACCTCTGGTGGGTGATCGATCCGCTCCTCCAGATGGCCGTCTACGTCGTGCTGGTCTCGGTCATCTTCGAGCGCAAGCAGCCGGACTACCCGATCTTCATCTTCGCCGCGATCCTGCCCTGGAAGTGGTTCCAGACGTCGATCTACGACGGGATCACCTCGGTGACCGGCGCCGGCGGCCTGATCCGGCAGGTGCAGTTCCCGAAGCTGGTGCTGCCGGTCGCCTCGAGCTTTGCCGCGGTCTGGAACTTCGCGTTCGGGCTGATCCCGATGACCGTGCTCATCGTGCTGCTGTACCCGCATCGAATCAGCTGGACGCTGCTGCTCATCCCGCTTCATCGCCGTGGTCCAGTTCGTCTTCAACGTCGCGCTGGCGATCGGCTTGGGCGCCCTCAACGTCTTCTACCGCGACATCGGCAACGTCGCCCGCCACGCCATGCGGCTGTGGTTCTACCTCTCGCCGGGCCTCTATGCGTTCGCCGACGCTGCAGTCGGCCACCGCCAACCTGCCGGTCCCGCTCCTCCGCCACATCCTGCTGTGGAACCCGTTCGCCATCCTGTTCAACGCGTACCGCGACGTGATCTACGGCGCGGAGGCGGCGCCGTTCGGGGGGATCATGCCGGACTGGGGCGCCCTCGGCGCCCTCCTGATCGCGTCGCTGATCGTGCTGGCGCTCTCGACCCTGCTGTTCAAGCGCGTCGAGCCGGCCTTCGCCAAGGTGCTCTAGGCGATGACCGTGACGGAGATCGACGGACACGTTCCCTCCGCCCCCTCCTCGACCCTGCCCGCGGCGATCCTCGCCGACGGCATCGGCATCAAGTACAGCCTGCGGTTCACCAAGAAGACCACGCTGCAGCGGTCCTTCATCAACCTGTTCAGGCACGAGGCGGCCGACGATTTCTGGGCGCTCCGCGACGTCAGCTTCAAGCTGGTGCACGGGGAATCCCTGGGCGTCATCGGCCCGAACGGCGCCGGCAAGAGCACGCTGCTCCAGGTCCTGGCCGGGATCATCGCGCCATCCGAGGGAACCGTCGAAGTCAACGGCCGGATCTCCAGCCTGCTGACCCTCGGGCGCCGGCTTCGACCAGGACCTGACCGGGCGCGAGAACATCCGGCTGGCCGGCGCGTTCCTCGGCCTGCAGGGACCCGACATGGCGATGCGGACGCCGGGCATCATCGAGTTCGCCGACCTTGGCCCGTTCATCGACGCGCCGCTGCGGACGTATTCGTCGGGCATGCGCGCGCGACTCGGCTTCTCGATCGCCACGTCCGTCGACCCGGACATCCTGCTGCTCGACGAGGTCCTGGCGACTGGCGACGAGACGTTCCGGGCCAAGTCGAAGGCGCGTGTGGTCGAGCTGGTCGCGCCAGGCGAAGGGCGTCGTCTTCGTCACCCATGACATGAACTGGGTCACCGAGTTCTGCAACCGGGCGATCCTCCTCCAGAACGGCCGGATCGTGGCCGAAGGCGATCCCGCCGAGGTGGTCGAGATCCACAAGGACCACTCGCGGCGGGCCAAGGCCGAACGCGAGGCGCAGCTGGCGGCGGCGCTGGCCGCCGCGGGGGGCGGGGTCCTGCCGCCCGACGCGGTGTCGAGCAAGCTCCTGCGCTGAGCCAGCCTCGCGCGACCAGCTCCGTCCGGGCTAGCATCCGCAGGTGAGCGCCGATCTCCGGGTCCTGACCGTCGCGCGCTGGTATCCCTCGCATGACGGGCCGGGTCGCGGCACGTTCGTCGCCGACCTGGTCGGCGCGACCGCCGCCGCCGGCGTCGACGCGCGCGTGGTCTCGTTCGATCGCCTGCTCGTTCGCGGCCGGCTCGAGACCCGGGAGGCGGTCCTGTCCGGCGCGCGGGCCGCGTATGAGCGGATCTCGACGCCCGAGGCGCTGTTCGTGGTGCCCGCCACCCGCGGGGCGCCGGGCGTCCCGGTGGCGCGCCTGCCCGTCGTCCGGCGGCCCGGCGCCGGCGACCCGGCCGGGCTCGTCGAGGACCATCTGGCGGCGCTCCGGCCGTTCGTGGCGCGCCTGGTCGAGCGATGGCGGCCGGACGTCATCCACGCCCACACCGGTCTCCCGGACGGGATCGCGGCCGCGGCGGTCGGCCGCGAGCTCGGGATCCCGGTCATCGTCACCGAGCACGCGAGCACGATCGAGGCGGACCTGGCCGACCCGGCGGCCCTCGAGCGGTACCGGACGCTGCTCGATCCGGGCGCCAGGTTGCTCGCCGTCAGCCCGCCGGTGGCCGGCCGCCTCGCCGAGCTGCTGGGTGTTCCGCCTGACTCGATCGGGGTCATGCCGAACCCCGTCGACGACCGCTCGTTCGCCCCGTCGCAGCCGTCCCGCCGCGACCCGGATGAGCTGCTGTGGGTCGGGGCACTCGGCGAGCACAAGGGGATCGACGTCCTCCTCCGGGCGGTCGCCAGGCTCCGGGCGGCCCGCCCGACGGTGCACGTCCGCCTCGTCGGTGGCGAACGGGGCGCCGGCGATCTGGCCCGATGGCGAGCGCTGGCCGGCGAGCTCGGACTCGGCGACGCCGTCGTCTTCGAGGGCTGGCTCGACCGCCGGGCCGTGGCCGCGGCGATGGGCCGTGCCGGTGCCTTCATCCACCCGAGCCCGTCAGAGACGTTCGGGGTGGTGGCCGCGGAGGCGATCCTGTCGGGGCTGCCCGTCGCGACGCGCCGGTCCGGCGGCGTGCCGTGGATCGTCGAGCTGTCCGGCGGGTTCGGTGCGGTGGCGGCCGGGGACGACGCCGCGGCATTCGCGGACGCGATCGAGGCCGTGCTCGACCAACGGTTCGGCACGACCGCATCCGAGGCCCGCGCCCGGCTGGTGGCGCGGGTCGGGAGCGAGGCCGTCACGGCGAGGATGATCGCCGTGTACCGGGAGACGATCGCGGCGGCGGGAGGAACGGCCCGGGTGGCGGAGCGCGCGATCCCGCCCGAACCTCCAGCGCGGCCTCCGTCGCCGCTCCCGCTCGTCCTCGTGGCCACGGAACGCGAGCAGTCGATCCCGCGCGTCGCCGCCCTGCCCGACGGCCTCCGCCAGCGGGTCAGGCTCGTGATCCCGCCACGGACGGACGGGTCCTCCGGCGGGGCTGACGCCACGCCGGACGGCGGCGTGCAGATCGTCGAGGCCGCACCGGCGCGCCACGAGCGACCGCCAAAGGGCCGGGGGCTGGTCGCGCGGATCAAGCGGGCCACCTGGTCACCGCCGCCGACCGCCGACGAGGAGCTCGCGGCGGCCGTCGAGCGCGCCGTGTCCGCGCAGGCGGGGAACCACTGGCCACGGGGCGTGGTCGCCCTCGACGCACCGGCCGCCGTCCTCGTAGCCGCGATGGACGGCCCGCGCGTTCGACTCGCCCCGGGAAGCCTGCGCTGGCTGGCCGACCGCTGGGACGCGGAACGGGCGGTCAGCGGCCAGGCCGACCCGGCTTCAGGGCGACGCTGCAGTCGCGCCACCAGCTCGAGATAGGGCATCACCGCGGTCTCCCAGTTGTAGCGGTCGCGCGAGACGCGGAGGCAGCGATCGCGCAAGGCGTCGTAGGCGTCCGGCGGGCCGCTCGAGGATCTCGCCGAGCGCACGGGCGAGGTCCGTCCGGATCGAGCGGGTCGGCCACGGCGCCGAGCCCGTCCGCCTCCACGATCGCCCGCATCACCTCGAGGTCCTTGCCGATGACCACCGGCGTTCCGGCCGCCAGGCTCTCCCAGAACTTGTTCGGCGTCGACAGCCGCTGGTTGAGCGAGTTGGCCGGCACCGCGATGATCGACACGTCCGCCGAGGCGGCCCACAGCCGGACATCGTCCGGGTGGACCGCCGGCAGGACGACGTGGCGGCCGGCGAAGCGCGGGTCGGCCGACCTCGCCCGGAGCGTCGCGTCCCACTCCGCGTTGACCACCGAGCCGAGCATGACCAGGGCCGCGTCGGGCAGCCGGGTCGACCGCCTCCGCCGCCATCTCGAGCCCGCGCTGCCGCCCGAGCTTGCCGAGGAACAGCACGATCCGGCGTTCGGGCGGCAGGCCCGCGGCCGCGCGGATCAGGTCGGGCCGCTCGGTCGGGCGGCGTCCAGCGTGGCTGACAGTTGAGCAGGACCGTCGGCCGCTCGCGGAACGGCCAGAGGCGCTGGCAATGATCGGCCAGCGCGTCGTTGACGGTGACCACCGCGTCGACCCGGCGAACCCAGCCCGCCTCCGTCCGCCGGTAGCGGGCCAGGACCGGCGCCGGCACGTTCTGGTAGTTGTTCGAATCGAGGATGGCGTCGATGACGTCGTAGACGACCGATCCGCGGCGACCCCGACGGCGAGCCGCGGACGCCAGGTCGAGCGCGACCGGCAGGGTCAGGATCCCGAAGGCGTGATAGAGGTCGGCGGGCGGGAGCGTCGCGCCGGAGCGTTCGCCACCAGGCCCGGACGTGGAGCGGCCAGAAGACCACCTTGAGCGCCTTGTCGACGTTGAGCGCGAGGACCCGCAACAGCCTCGTCGGCGGCCGTGGCGGCGGCGGCTGGCCCACCCAGCGGCTGAACGGGCCGCTCGGCCGGTAGCGACGCACGAGCACTCGCCGTCGCGTTCGGTCGTCGGCCAGCCCGTCGCCGGTGACCGCGGCGATCTCGACCTGCCAGCCGGCCTCGGCCAGGCTGCGAGCGACGCGCAGCGCGCGCGAGTACGGGGCAGCCGTGTTGGCGACGAGCAGGACGGCGCGAGGACGGCCGCCGGCGGAGGCGACGTCGAGGCGGGCCGGCGGGGTTCGCCGGCGGCGGCCGGCCGGCTCACCAGCGGCGCCCGGTCAGCCGGGTGTACTCGTCGAGCAGCGTCTGGACCTGGGTCTCCCAGTTGTACGTCTCGTGGGCGGCGGACAGCGCCCGCGCCCGCGTGCGCCGCTCGCTCGCTCGGGCGGCGCGTCCACGATCGACCGGATCGCGGCGGCGATCGCCGTCGATGTCCGGCGGAGTCGACCGGGATGCCGCAGCCGGTCTGCGCGCGCGATCGGCCCCATGCCGGGGTGATCGGAGCAGACCGATGGGCACGCCGGCGGCCATCGCCTCCAGGAACTTGTTCGGCGTCGACAGGTAGTTGTTGAGCGTGTCGTGCTGGAACAGCACGCCGACGACGTCGGCCGAGGCGACCCAGTCGAGCAGCTCGGTCGGCGGGACGGCCGGCAGCACGTGGACCAGGCCGCGGTTCTCCTCGGCTGCCGCGGCGGCCCGGAAGTCCGCCTCGAGCGCGCCGTAGCCCATGACGACCAGGACGGCGTTCGGGCACGTGGTGGATCGCCTCGATCAGCTGCTCCACGCCACGGCCCCGCGAGAAGCCGCCCTGGTACAGGACCACGCGCGTCGCCGGGTCCAGCCCGAGCGCGTCGTGGAACCGGCGCGGTGCCGGGCTCGGCGGGTCGTAGCGGTACGAGCAGTTCATGACGATGGCCGGCATCTCCACGCCGAAGCGCTGCGCGAGCTCCTCGGCGTAGGGCTGGTTGACCGTCAGCACGCGATCGGCGGCACGGGCCCAGCCGCGCTCGAGCCGGGCGAGGACCGCCTTGATCGGGCCGCGAAGCCGGGCCAGGTTGGCCGCGACCATGTAGATGTCGCGCGAGTCGTACACGACCCTGGCCCGATGGCGGCGGCCGAGCGACAGGGCGACCGAGATGCCCATGTAGGCCATCCCGTGGTAGACGTCCGCGGCCGGCGACGTCGCCAGGCCGCGGCGCCGGTGGCTGCGGATCATCAGGAAGATGCGGGCGCGCCGGACGTAGCCCGCGCAGCCGGCCCGGGTCGCGGGCGGCCGGGTGCGCCCAACCGGGATCGGCGTCGTCCGCGCTCGAGTCGGGTCGGCCGGTGCGTCGGGCAGCGGAGCGCCCGAGGCCGGGATCCCGCCGGCTGCGTCGGCGAGGATCGTGGCGGGCCGGACGGCCCGAGGATGGGTCGCGCGGCGAGTCGGAGCGTGCGCAGGATCGGCAGGGTGACCGCCGGGAACGGGAGCCCGTCGATCGCGGTCGCCTCGACCCGCAGGATCGGGTAGCCGACCGGGTGGATCTCCTCGCGGGCCAGTCCGGGCTTCCAGCGGGCGAGCACGGTCACCTGGTGGCCACGATCGTGGAGGGTCCGCGCGATCCGGTAGGTCCGCGAGTCGAATTCGCCGGTGGACGGCAGGACGACCACGCAGCGCTGGGGCACGATCTCGTCAGGCACGGTCCGCCCGAGTGTACGCGAACGGCCCCGGCGGGCGTCCGAATGCTAAGGTTCGGGCACTCATCCGACAGCCCTAGCACGGGAGATTCCTGCACGTGCACCTGTTCCTGCTCGGTGCCGGCCACGTCGGCCTGGTCACCGCGGTCGGCTTCGTCCGGCTCGGCCATCGCGTCACCGTGGCCGACCTGGACGTCGCCCGTATCGACGATCTCAACCATGGCCGCCCGCCCGTCTTCGAGCCCGGCCTGACCGAGGCGCTGATCGAGGGCCGCGGCAACGGCTCGCTCGCCTTCACCACCGATCTCGACCCGCCGGCCGACGCGCCCTTCACGCTTCGTGTGCGTGAACACGCCGACCGACGCCGACGGCCCGCTCTCGACCGTCAACGTCGAGGCGGCGGTCGCTCGCCTCCTTGCCGGGGCCGGCCCCGACCACGTGATCGTCATCCGCTCGACGCTGCCGCTCGACGGTCCGGGCCGCCTCGGCGGCTGTCGCCGTCGCGGCCGACCGTCGCGGACCGACCGGCGATCGTGACCAACCCCGAGTTCATGCGCGAGGGCCAGGCGCTCGAGGACTTCGATCGGCCGAACCGCGTGGTCACCGGCTGGCTCGAGCCGCGCGACCGCGCCGCCGCCCAGGCCGTCATCGACCTGTACGCGCCGCTCGGCGCCCCGTCGATGGTCGCCGACGCCCGGTCCGTGGCCCTGATCAAGCTCGGCTCGAACGTCTTCCTCGGGACGAAGATCTCGTTCGCCAACGAGATGGCCCGCGTCGCCGACGCGACCGGCGCCGACATCGAGGCGGTCATCGCGGGGATCGGGCTCGACCCCCGGATCGGCACGGCGTTCCTGAGGCCGGGGCCCGGCATCGGCGGCTCGTGCCTGCCCGAGCAGGCGATCGCGATCGCGCTCGCAGACCGCGGCGCTCGACGTCGAGGCGCCGCTCCTCTCGTCGGTCCATCGCTCGAACGCCGTCCACCAACGCGAGATCGTCGACTCGCCTCGAGACGCTGCTGGGTGGACCCGGCTCGCTCGCCGGGAAGCGGATCGCGCAGCTCGGGCTCGCGTTCAAGGCCGACACCGACGACGTCCGCGAGTCCCCGGCCCTCGCGCTCGCGGCCAACCTGCGGGCCGCCGGCGCCGACGTGATGACCCACGATCCGCGTGCCGAGCGACGCGCCCACCTCGTCGATCCGACGCTCGTCGTCGCCTCCGCGGCGCTGGAGGCGCTCCGCGGCGCCGAGGCGGTGGTCGTCGTCACCGAATGGGCCGAGTACGGTGCGATCGACTGGGTCGCGGCGGCGGCCGCGATGCGCGGCACGCTCGTCTACGACACGCGCGCCATCGTCGACGTCGAGGCGGCCCGGCGGGCGGGCCTCCGGGTCGAGCGGCTGGGTCGGCCCGCGGCCGCTCCGCCGGGCGCCGGTCAGCCCGCGGCCGGCGTGCCGGCCGCAGCCGCGTCGGCCGCAGCCGCGTCCGCCAGTGACGCGTAGAGCGCCACCAGCTTCGCCGACTCCGTCTCCCAGTTCCAGCGGTCGTGCGCGGCACGAAGGCAGCGTGAGCGCAGGTTCGCCCGGTCGGCCGGGTCAAGGTCGAGCACCGAGCGGATCGCCGACGCGATCGAGGCGGGATCCGCCGGGTCGCACACCGCGCCGAGCGGCCCGTCCGGGTCGTCGAGGACGATCCGGCGCATCTCGAGGAAGTCGCTGGCCACGACCGGCAGCCCGGTCGCGATCGATTCGAAGAGCTTGTTCGGGCTCGACAGGCGGTGGTTGAGCGGTGCTCGCCTGGATGGCCATCGACCCCGACGTCCGCCGACGCAACCCAGGCCGGCAGGACGTCCGGCGACACGGCCTTGAGGACGTGCAGCCGGCCGCCGAACCGCGGCTCCTTGGCCAGTTCCCGCAGGGTCTCCTCGAGCGATCCGTAGCCGAGATAGACCGCGTGCACGGCCTCCATGCCCGGCACGAGCATGGCCTCGGCCAGCTCCTCGAGACCGCGGTGCGGCGAGAAGGCGCCGTGGTAGAGCGCGATCGGCGTGCCGGGCGGCAGCTCCGCGGCCCGGCGGAGCAGGTCGGGCGACTCGGCCGGTGGCTCCCAGCGGGCCGGCGCGTTGTAGACCACGACCACGCGCCCGATCCCGAACCGCGAGCCCAGCAGCTCGCCGAGCGACCGGTTGACGGTCACCAGCGCGACCGCATTGGCCGCCTGGCGTCGCTCGAACCGGCGAAGGATCTGCCTGGCCCACGCCGGCCGATTGACGTTCGAGCCTGAGTCCATGAACGACTCGTGGCTGTCGTAGACGACCACGCCGCCCTTGGCGGCCTGCGCGCGGACCGCCGCCGGCAACCCGGTCAGGTCGTGGCCGTGGTACACGTCCGCGGCGGGCGCGGCAGCGGCCGCGGTTCGCGCCCAGCCGAGCACGCCCCACCGCCAGCGGATCAGCCAGTCGAAGGTCGAATCGTGCCTGGTCTGGTTGAGCCCGCCGGAGATCGCGATGAACGGCAGCCGGATCAGCGAGGCGATGGCGACGAGGATCGCCACGCCGAGATAGGCGATGGCGCGGACCCAGCCGGCCGGGCCGCGGCGGATGTGGTACAGGAAGCGGCGCTGGATGAGGCCGCGCATGTGCCACGGCTTCCTGAACCGGTACCACCAGCGGCGCCACTCGTGGGGCATCGGGACGAGCGCGATCTCGAAGCCGTCGCGCGCCTGGCGGGTGATCTCCCGTTCGTCGGGGCTGCGTCGGCCGGCCGACGACCACGACCTGGTGGCCGGCCTCGGCCAGGCTCTTCGCCTCGCGCAGGACCCGCGAGTCGCGGCTGACGTCGTTGTACACGAACATCACGACACGGAGCGAACGACCCTCGGTCATTCCGACCGCCTCGAGCGCCGCGACGATGGCCTCGGCGGCGCCGGCCGGCGCCAGGTCGAAGGCGGCGGCACGCTCGCGGGCCTGCGCTCGCCGATCCGTCCGGCGGCGCGAGGCCGGCGAGCGCGCGCTCGGCCAACGCGGCATCGAGGCCCACGATCACCATCCGCCCACCCGAGCCGGCCACGGCCTCGACCCACTCCGTGGCGTCGCGCAGGACCAGGCACGGAACGCCGAGCCAGGCGGATTCGCGCTGGACGCCCCCGGAGTCGGTGACGACCGCCGCGGCGTGCAGCTGCAGGGTGAGCGACGTCCGGTACCCCTGCGGGTCGACGAGCCGGATGTCGCCGGCGACAGCTCGATGCCCTCGCGCTCCAGCGCGAGCCGGGTCCCGGGATGGATCGCCAGGATCACCGGCCGGTCCGGCCGGGCGACCCGATCGAGGAGGGCCGCCCAGGAACGGAGCGCCGCCGGCTGGCGGTTCTCGGCGCGATGCACGGTCGCGAACAGGTAGCCGCCGGGCGTGAGGTCCGGGCCGTCCGTGGTCGAGGCCAGGAGCCCGGCTCGCCGCGGCCAGGGCCTCGGCGGTCGCCACCTCGCGACCCACCCTGGCGGCCAGGTCCTGCATCAGGTCGCCGACGAGGACGACCCCTCGCGTGATCCCCTCCGCGCGCAGGTTGTCGACGGCAGTCGGCGTCGGGGCGAACAACCAGCTGCGACAGGTGGTCGGCGACGACCCGGTTGACCTCCTCCGGCATCCGCCGATCGAAGCTGCGCAGGCCGGCCTCGACATGGGCCAGCGGGAGGCTGCCCTTGGCCGCCACCAGCGCGCCGGCGAGGGTCGAGTTGGTGTCGCCGTAGATCAGCACGGCGTCCGGGCGGTGGATCGCCACGATCGACTCGAGGCCGGTCAGCATCGCGGCGGTCTGCTCGGCGTGCGAGCCGCCGCCGACGCCCAGCCCGTGGTCGGGTGCGGGCAGCCCGAGCTCGCGGTAGAAGGTGCCGGCCATCGCGTCGTCGTAATGCTGGCCGGTGTCGACCAGGATCTCGTCGTGGCGAGCCCGGAGGACCGGCGACAGGGCCGCCGCCTTGATCAGCTGCGGGCGGGTGCCGACGACGCTGAGGATTTGCACCGGCAGAGACTACCCGCCGGCGCGGCCCGGGATGCCGATGCCGAGGTAGGTCGCGCCGGCCGGCAGCACCAGGTCGCGCAGCGAATTGCGACCGTCCAGCACGACGGCGAGCTTCGGGAACCAGGCCGGGTCCAGCGACCCGAAGACCGGATCGGCCGTCTGGGTCACGACCGCGCGGACGTCCGGCGCCGCGCTGCCCCACGACCAGGGCGTCGCGCCGGTCGGCCGCGACCTCGGCGTCGGAGAGCAGCGGGTCGTAGGCCAGCACCCTCGCCCCGCGAGCCTGCAGGCCCTTGATCAACGGGATCGCGCGGGTGTACGCCAGCTCCTTCACGCCGTGGCGGTAGGTCAATCCGAGGACCAGCACGTCGGCACCATCCAGGCCGCCGAGGACCCGCGCGACCGACTCGATCGCCCGCTCCACCTGGCCGTCGTTGGCCCGGCGCGATGCGTCGACGAGGGTCAGCTCCGGGGCGCGGCTCAGCAGGAAGTGCGGGTAGACCGGGATGCAGTGCCCGCCCACCCCGATCCCGGGTTGGTGGATGTGGCTGTACGGCTGGCTGTTGGACGCGGCGATGACCTCGAGGATGTCCACGCCGGCTCGCTCGGCGTAGTTCGCGATACTCGTTGGCCAGGGCGATGTTCACGTCCCGATAGGTCGTCTCGGCCAGCTTCGAGAACTCGGCAGCCTCGGCACTGCTCATCGCCACGACCTCGGCGTCGAGCGTGGAGGCGTAGAACGCGGCGGCACGGGCGGTGGATGCCGGACCGAGCCCGCCGACCAGCTTCGGGTAGGTCGCCAGGTTCTCGAAGACGTGCCCGGACAGCAGCCGTTCCGGCGAGAAAGCCACGAACAGGTCGCGCTCCACGGTCAGGCCGCTGGCCGCCTCGAGCGCCGGTGCGTACCGGGCGCGCGTGTCGCCGACCGGCAGCGTCGTTTCGAAGATCACCAGCGAGCCGGCGTGCAGCCCCGGGCCGACCGCCGCGGCGGCCGCGTCCATGTAGCGATAGTCGGGCTGGTGATGCTCATCGAGCATGACCGGGACGATGATCACGACGACGTCGGCCGCGCGGGCCGCCGCCGTCCCGTCGGTCGTGGCCCTGAGCCGGCCCGCCGCGTGCGCCGCGGCCACGGAGTCGACCAGGCCGGGCTCCTCGCCGACGTGCGAGCGACCCTCGTTGATGGCCGTCACCACGGCCTCGTTGACGTCGACCGCGGTCACCTGCCAGCCGTGGCCGGCGAACTGCGCGGCGAGCGGCAGTCCCATCTTGCCGGCGCCGACCAGCGCGACCGCACCCACCGTCCCGGGTTCGCCGGTCCACGGCGAGACCGGTCGCGGCGGTTCGTGGAGGCACGGGTTGACCGGCACCTCGATCGATCCGCCGAGCAGGCTCGGGCCGGTGTGCGTGGGTCGCGTGGTGATCGTCATGTCGGGACCGAGCCTCGACGAGAGCGTGGTGAGGTCCACCGGCCGGCCGTCCTTGCCGGCCTGGAGCAGGCCGCTGGCGATGGCCACGGCCCAGGCGCCGTCGACGGCGCTGATCTCGGGCGTGCCGCCCTCGCGGATGATCGCCGTGAACGCGTCGATCTCGGCGCCGAGGGGCTCGGCGTTGGCGACGGGGAGCTCGGCGACCTCGCCGCTGAAGGTGGGCGCGTAGCCGTCGATCATCTTCGGGTGCCCGATATCGGCGCGGGTGAAGGTCAGTCGCTGGGTCAGGTAGTCGAGCTCGAACATCCCCTCTTCGCCGACCACGGTCAGCTGGCGGCGCTTGGCCGGGGTGAGCCAGTTGACGTCGAGCATGCCGGTCGCGCCGGACGGGAAATGGAGGAGCCCGAACAGCAGGTCCTCGTGATCGGCGTGGATCCGCTGGGCCAGCTCGGCGTAGACCCGGGTGGGCCGCTCGCCGGCGATCCAGGACAGGATGTCGACGTCGTGGGTGCCGAGATCGATGGTCACGCCGACGTCGCGGATCCGGGCCGGGAACGGCCCTGCCCGGCGGCTGACGATCGCGTAGACCGTGCTCAGCCAGCCCGCGTGGAGCAGGCGGCCGAGCTCCAGGACGGCCGGGTTGAACCGCTCGACGTGGCCGACCTGGACCGGAACGCCGCGGACCCGGGCGGCGTGGACGATCTGGAGCGCGTCGTCGACCGTCCCCGCCAGCGGCTTCTCGACCAGCACGGCGATGCCGCGCTCGATCGCCGCGAGGGCGAGCTCGAGATGGGCGTTGGTCGGCGCCGCGATCACGACCCCGTCGAGGTCGGCCTCGCGGATCATCGCCAGGGGATCGGCGAACCCCTGGGCCGGCGAGCCGGCGATCGCCGCGGCGAGGACGTCCGCGACCGGGTCGGCGACGGCGACGAGCTTGACGCCGGGACGGCTCGACAGGATCCGGAGGTGGTTGCGGCCCATGGAGCCGAGCCCGGCGAGGCCGAGCCGGAGCTCCCGGGCCCCGGCCGGGTGCCAGGCGTCGCGTCATGCGCCGGCTCTGCCGGCGGCGCCGGCTCGGCCGGCGGCGCCGGCTCGGCCGGCGGCGGTCGTACGACCTTGGCCGGAGCCTGATCCGGGGCGGTGCCCAGGTGGCGCTCGACCGCGGCGCGCACCGCGTCGATCACCTGGCCCTGCTCGGCGTCGGTCAGCCCGGGGAACATGGGCACGGCCAGCGTTCGTGCGGCCGCGGCCTCGGTGACCGGCAGCTCGGCGTGCAGCCCGCGCTCCATGATGTACTCCTGCCGGTGGACCGGGACCGGGTAGTAGATGTCCGCCCCCACGCCCGCCTCGCGGAGGTCGGCCACGATCGCGTCGCGCGCGCCGCCGACGTCGAGCGTGTACTGGTGGAAGACGTGGGTCCGCCCGTCGGGCGTGATCGGCAGCCCGATCGGCAGCTCGCCGAAGGCCTCGTCGTAGCGGGCGGCGATCGCCTGCCGGCGGGCCGTGTTCCGCTCGAGCTTGCGGAACTGCGCGATGCCGATGGCGGCCGCGAGATCGGTCATCCGGAAGTTGAAGCCGAGCATCTCGAACTGGTAGCGGGTGCGCATCCCCTGGTTCCGGTAGCGGCGCAGCCAGTCCGCCAGCTTGTCGTCGTTGGTGGTGACGAAGCCACCCTCGGCAGTGGTCATGTTCTTGGTCGCGTACAGGCTCCACGCCCCGTGCCCGAAGCTGCCGGCCCGACGGCCGCGGAAGGTCGCACCGTGCGCCTGGCAGGCGTCCTCGACCACGGCCAGCCCGTAGCGGTCGGCGATCGCCTGGATCATGTCCATGTCCGCGGTCAGGCCGAACAGGTGGACCGGGCAGATGGCCTTGGTCCTCGGCGTGATCGCCGCCTCGATCCGCTTGGCGTCGATCAGGTAGGTATCGGGCTCGATGTCGACGAAGACCGGCGTCGCGCCGGTGTAGAGGATCGCGTTCGCGGTGGCAGCGAACGTGTGGGCGACGGTGATCACCTCGTCGCCGGGCTCGAGGTCGATGCCGGCGAAGATCGACATGAGCGCGGCCGTCCCGTTGGACATGGCGATGGCATGGCGAACGCCGATGAACTCGGCCCACAGGGCTTCGAGCTCGGCCACCTTGCGGCCTTGCGCGATCATCCCGCTGCCGAGCACCTCGGTGACGGCGTCGAGCTCCTCCTGGCCGAGATCTGGGCGTGCGATCGGGATCATGGGCGTGCTCCTTGTGCGACAGCGGGTCCCTGTCGCTCGTGCAGGATCCCCTCCTCGGCCGAGAAGGCATAGCGTCGCTCGCAGGCCGGGCAGGTGAGCTCGGGGTCGCGCGCGTAGCGCTCTCGGGTGGCAGGGGCCGGATGGCCGGTGGAATCGATGAGTCGCTGGCCGCAGGCGCAGACCCAGCCGAGACCGCGGGCCGGGTTGCCGGCGACGACGGCGTGCGGCGCGACCGCGTGGGTCACGACCGCGCCGGCGCCGACCATGGCGTACGTGCCGACGTCGCAACCGGCGACGATGATCGCGCCGGCTCCGATGGACGCACCCTCGGCGATGACGATCGGGCTGACGGTCCAGTCCGCGTCACGGGCGAGGCGACCGGTCGCCGTGACGGCCCGTGGATGCCGGTCGTTGGTCAGGATCGCGCCCGGGCCGATGAAGACCGCATCCAGGACGGTGACGCCGTGGTAGACGAGCGCGCCGTTCTGGACCTTGACCCGGTCTCCGAGCGAGACGCCCTCGTCGATGAAGACGTCGCGACCGATCACGCAATCGCGTCCGATCCGGGCGCCGGTCCTGATCTGGGCGCGGTGCCAGATGCTGGTTCCGGAGCCTACCGTCACGTCCGCCTCGAGGTCCGCGCTGGCGTGGACGCGCGCGGCAGGGTCGATCACGGGTGGCATCTCCTGGACGATGCGGGGGGCGGACGAGCCGAGCGAGTATATCGTCCCGCTGTGCGAACCGCCCCGGAGCCCGCCGGCCAGGCCCGTCAGCGACGGCGGATGAGGCCCCAGGCCAGGCCGAAGGCCGCTCCGAAGGCGAGCGCTCCGCGCCAGTCGAGGAGCGCCTTGACGGGGCCCTCCACCCGACCGGCGATCAGCATCAGCACGGCGCTCGGGCGATCGAAGGTGGCACGCCCGGTCAGCACGGACCCGACCAGAGCCTGGTCGATCCGGACGTCCTGCGCCACGACGGACCGGGCGTAGGCCTGGTTCACGGCGGCGTCGCGAGCGAGCGCCGCCCCGATCCAGCCCCGCTCGACCGTGACGTGGTCGGCGCGCGCCAGCACGACGCCGCCGAGCTTGACCGAGACGTCCTCTCCGTGGGCGTAGACGATGCCGCCCATCTGCACGTCGACCTCGCGGGCGTCGACGGAGGTGATCCCACCCTGCGTCAGCGAGACCCGGTCGGCCTCGACGCGGTCGGCGCCGCCCTGCCGGATCTCGACTCGGTCGGCGCGAACGGATTCCTGGATGAGCGGCGTGGGGATCTGGCTCGGCGCGAGGGATGCCGGGGCCTCGAGCGTCTCGACCGGCGCGGGAGCCGTGGCGGCAGCCTTCGGACGGGCTGCGCGCTTCGGGACGCCCGAGGTGGTGGCTCGCGCCCGGGTGATCTTGGTGGGTTTGGTCGGGGTGGGATCGGCGGCAGTCGGATCGGTCATCTGACCTTCCTCGGTCGGGCGGTCGCGCGAGCAGATGGAGGGCTCGGGCCGCGTGTCCGGAACCAGACTACCCTCTCAGACTTGCCTCGTCCTGTATCCTCCGCGCGGCACCGCGGCGTCTCCCGTGGGCCGATCGGTCCTTGGTCAACGGAGGAGACGCAGCCAATGATCGAACGATGAGACGTCCCGTCCTGGCCGGGATCGGCATCCTCGCGCTGGCCGGCGTGGTCGCCCTGGCGACGCTCGCCGCCGGAGGGTTCCCGGGCTCGGCGGGCCCGGGCCCGAGCGACCCGGCGGCGGCCCGGTCCGGCGAACCGGAAGGGCCTGGCGGGCCGAGTCCGTCGACCGCCCCGATTCCGACGCCGACACCCTCGCCGACGCCCAGCCCGACGCCGGTCCTCGTCCCCGCACCGCTGACCGGGCGGTTGGTCACGCCGGACGTGGCCGCTCGCCGGCCGATCGCGGTCATGATCGACGACCTGCTGCCGGCCCGGCCGCAATCGGGGTTCAACGCCGCGTCGGTCGTCTGGCAGGCACCGGCCGAGGGTGGCATCCCGCGCTACATGCTGATCTTCCAGGACCAGGTCCCGGGGAGCGTCGGTCCAGTGCGGAGCGCGCGCTACTACTACATCGCCTGGGCCGCCGAATGGCACGCGGTCTACGCCCACGTCGGCGGCTCGCCACAGGCCATGTCCACCCTCGCGGCGCAGGGCCAGGGCCAGCTCGTCTACAACGCCGACGAGTTCCGCTGGGGTGGCATCTTCTTCCACCGGATCAAGGAGCGCGCCGCACCGCACAACGCCTACACGGACGGCGACCTCCTGCGCAAGATGGCGACCCGGATCGGGGCGAAGGATGAGCTCCAGCCGGCCGCCTGGCAGTTCGCGCCCGACGCGCAGCTCCAGGCGCGGCCGTATGGCGGCCTCATCCGCGTGGTCTATCCGGCGAACACCATCACCTATCGCTACGACCGGCTGACCAACACCTACCCGCGCTCGGTCACCGGCGAGACCGCCCAGACGGATGCCGCCACCGGCCAGCGCGTCGCGCCGAGCAACGTGATCGTCATGCTGATGTCGTTCGCGCCGCTGAACGACGGCCACCCCGACAAGCATCGCCTGGAGGCCAAGGTCGTCGGCAGCGGCAAGGCCTGGATCTCGACCAACGGCCGGACGATCGTGGGGACCTGGAAGAAGACCTCGCTGACCACCCCGACGCAGTTCTTCGACGCGGCCGGGAACCCGGTCACGCTGACCGTCGGTCAGACGTTCATCCAGGTCATGCCGCTCGGGTCGACGGTCACGGTCAAGGACGGCACCGACACCGCGCCGACCCCCACCCCGCCGGCGTCGACGAGCGCGAGCGCCTCGCCCTCGGCATCACCGTCGTGAGCGCCTTCTAGGCGCCTGTTGCCCGGCTCCGCCTGACGCCGACGTCCGCATACACCGACCGGGTGTCGCGGGCGACGTCCGCCCAGCTTCGCTTGCCGGTCTTGGCGCCGGCCCGGGCTGCCGTGACGAGCCGTTGGTGGACCCCGTCGTCCGCCCAGATCGTGGCGAGCGCGACCGCCAGGCGGTCCGGCTCACCAGGCCCGACCAGTAGCCCGGCCGGCCCGACCAGCTCCGGGATGGAGCCGGCCGCGGTCGCCACGACGGGGGTCCCGCAGGCGATCGCCTCGATGACCGGGAGCCCGGTCGCATCCGACAGCACCGGGAGGATGACCGCACGGGCGGCACGAACCAGCCCGGCGAGCGCGTCCGGCCCAAGCGCCGGCGCGTAGGCGATCGACTCGCCGATCCCTTCGCGCGTCGCCGACCGGGCGAGCGACGCGCGGTCATCGGGGCTGGCGCCGACGAGCAGGACCCGCGGCGGCCAGGGAACGGCCGGATCGAGCCCGGCCGGCCGGCCCGCCGCCGCCAGCGCGGCCAGCGCCTTCAGCAGCGTCCCGAGATCCTGTCGGGCATCGAACCGCCCGGAGAACACCAGGTAGCGCTCGGCCAGCCCAAGCCGGTCCCGCAACGCGATCGTCTCGGGCCGTGGCCGGCGCTGGCCGGCCGTCGCGGCAAACGCCGGCCGCGGCGCCAGCGGGACGATCCGGATCCGGTCCTCGTGGAGGTGGAGCAGGCGCCGCGCGGCTCGCGCCGCCGCCTTGCTGCCCACGATCACGGCGGAGGCCTCGCGGAGCTGCTGGGCGCGCAGCCGCTGGCCGAACCGGCCGGCGAGCGAGCCCTGGAACGATTCCGGCATCTCCCACGGAGCGAGGTCGAGCAGGGTCACCACGACGGGCAGGTCGGGGGCGATCGGCAGCGAGCCGCCACCGACGGCGTGATAGACCGCTCCGGCGGCTCCGCCTCGCTCGGCCCGCCATGCCGCGCCGAGGATGGCGCCACGCAGCAGGAACGGATCGACGGTCATCGCGGCCGAGCGCAACAGCCGCGTCGGAGGAAGCAGGCGCCGGCCGACGACCTCCAGGTGCGCGAAGCGTTTCGTGGGATCGTCAAGATCGGACCGGAGGAAGACCGCGAACGACTCACCGGCGATGGGCTCGTCGTCGTACGCGCGCAGCAGGGCGTCGAGGTATGTCGCGGTCAGCGGCGCGCGCTCGGGCGTCTGGAGCGGCCGCGCGTCGAGCACGACCCGGACGCCGGGCGGTGCCGGGACGACCGCCGTGCCGAGACGGCGGACCGGCGCGTCCGTCACGAGCGGCGACGTCGCAGGAGCCGGTCGCGCAGTTCCTCCGCCCGAAGCTGGACGACCACGACGAGCGCCTCGGCCACGATCCGGCGGCTCATCTTCGACTGGCCGACCCGCCGATCGCGGAAGGTGATCGGCAGCTCGCGGATCCGCGCGCCGGCTCGCGCGGCACGGAACGTCATCTCGATCTGGAAGACGTAGCCGCCGGCGTGGACGCCGTCGAACGGCACGCCGGCAAGCGTCCCGGCCCGCCAGGCCTTGAAGCCGCCCGTCAGGTCGCTCGGACGGAGGCCGAGCACGGTCCGGGCGAACAGGCTCCCGCCGCGGGAGATCACCCGGCGACCGACGCCCCAGTCGACGACTCCACCGCCGCGCGTGTAGCGCGAGCCGATGACCAGGTCGGCCGCCCCGTCGACGATCGGACCCACGATCCCGGGCAGTGCCGCCGGATCGTGGCTGAAGTCGGCATCCATCTGGACGACCGTGGTCGCGCCGCCCTCGAGCGCCATCGTGAACCCGTCGAGGTACGCCCGGCCCAGGCCCTGCTTGGCGGCACGGTGCAGGACGCGCACGCGCGGATCGCGGGCGGCCAGCTCATCGGCCATCCGGCCCGTGCCGTCCGGGCGAGTTGTCGTCGACGACAAGCACGGTCGCGGCCGGCAGGGCGTCGAGGATGGCGGCTGCGATCGGGCCGAGGTTATCGGCCTCGTTGAAGGTCGGGACGATCACCCAGACACCGGCACTCGACCCGCTCGAGCCACGATCGTCCGGGCTGGACCCGGCGACGGTCTCGGGCGCGGCGGGCTCGGTCATCGGGCCAGTGTACGGGCGCCGAGGATGCCGCGGCTTCCAGCCGGGCGGCGGGCCGGGCGGCCCGAGCCGGGCGGCAGGCCGGCCGGCTCCGAGCCGGGCGGGAACCATGATCCGGCTACGGCGCCTTGACGGTCACCGTCCGCGTGAGGTGCGACACCCCGATCGCGCTGGTGGCGGTGATCGACGCGGTGTAGACGCCGGGCTGGACGAGCTCGCGGTGGCCGTTGCGGCCGTTCCACGACCAGCTGAACGATCCTGCTGCCACGGCCCTGTCGATCCAGATGCGGCGGACGAGCGTCTTGCCCTGGTAGATGGAGACCGCCACCGTGGCCGGACGGGCGAGCCCGAACGACAGGCGATCGGTCTGGCCCGCCTTGGGCCTGAACGCAGCGCTCGCCCAGGTGATGGACCGGATCGTCCGATCGACCAGGATCGGCAGCTGCTGGACGGTGCCATTGGCCCCCGGGTCCACGCCGTCGAGCCGGAACGTGTAGGTGCCGTCGCGCACGGTCTTGCCCGCGGCATCCTTGCCGTCCCAGGCCCAGCTCCCCGTCGTGGCCGCGGCGAACTTCCAGGTGCGCACGGCGACCCCGTTCGCGTCCATGACCCGCGCCCGGCCGCTGACCGGCTCGCTGCTCGCCAGGTCGAGCGTCGTGACGTCGAAGCGGCGATCGCCGTCGGGCGAGATCGAGGCGGGAGCAGCGGTCGCGGTCAGGACGGGCGCGCTCGTGTCGATGGTGACGAGCTGCTGCACCGTCGATCGGTTGTCGGACGCGTCCGCGGCCCAGACGGTGATCCGGTACGTGCCGTCGGGCGCGGGCGTGCCGTCGGGCGCGCGGCCGTCCCACGTGTAGGCCACCGACTCACCGTCCGCCGAGCCCTGGACGACCGGCGGGCCGGCGGTGCCGTCGACGAACGGCTCGACGGTCCAGCCGTACCGGATCAGCCCAGTCACGCTGACGCTCATGGTGGTGCTGTCCTGGCGCCCGTCGCCGTTGGGCGAGAAGACCGGCGGGCTCGCCGTCGACCCGCTGATGGCCGGCGGGATCGTATCGGTGATGAACTTGTCCTTGAGGACCTGGTAGAGCTCCGGCCGCGACCCGTCGTAGCCGAGCGCCCAGATTCCGACGCCGCGGATGCCGTAGCTGTTGACGAGGTCGTACTTGGCGGCCAGCGTCTGCGCGTCGTCGTAGTAGAGCTCGCGCGTAGCCGTCACGCAGCCGTAGGTCGTGCTGCAGTTCTCCTTCGGGTAGGTCGTCCAGGCGACGCCCTCGACCGGGTCGTACAGCCGGCCGTACTGGGCGGAGAAATCGAGCGCGCGATTCGTACAGCACCGCGACGGACGCACCGTACTTGGCCGCCGAGACCGTGGTCGCGTTGAGGGCCGACGACGAGGTCGACCAGGCGCGACCGTAATACGGCACGCCGAGGATGATCTTCGACGGTGCGATCCTGCCGACGTAGGCCGCCAGGGTGTCCGTCAGGTCGTAGGTGGGCCCGCCGATCGGCGAGACCGAGCCGGCGTTCCCGGATGAGCCCGTCCTGTAGTCGTAGCCCATGACGACCACCGCGTCGGCGCCGCCCGGGGCGGTCGCGGCCTCGATCGGATAGTTGCCGATCCAGCCCATCGTGTCGAACGTGAGCTGGTAGCCGGGTGCGACGGCATCGAGCTGCGCGCGGATGGACTGGACGAGCGCGGTGAACTCGTCGGCGTACGTGGCGGCGACCGGCTCGAAGTCGAGGTTGGCGCCGTCGGCGCCGCGATCGCGCACGGCGGCGGCGATCTGCCGGGCGAGATTATCGCGGGCGGCCGCGTTGCCGAGCAGCGCCTTCTGGGTCCCAAGCTGGCTCGACGTCCAGGCGAAGCTCTGGACGGTCAACACGACGCGAGCCCCGTTGGCATGTGCCTGGTCGATGACACCGGTCAGGTTCGAGCTCGTCCAGCCGCTCCAGCCGACCGTCGTGGAGCCGTCCGGGTTCGTCCGCTGGAGGTCGCCGTTGGCGGCCGCGCCCACGCCGAAGTAGGCGATCGTCGAGAGCTTCTCCCAGTCGAGCCGGGTCGACGCGTCGGCGATCTCCCAGTACGGCAGGAAACCGAAGACCTCCCGCCGCAGCCCGCCCGGGTCGACGACGGCGGCCAGGTGGGCGGAAGATGCCGGCCGACGGGTCGACGAACGGCGTGTCGATGGGTCCGGCCGGACGCGCCGCCGGCGCCATGGAGTCAGGGGCCGCCGGGCGATCCGTCGCCGGCTGCGCTCCGCGGATCGCCCCGCCGGTCAGCCGGCCGGCGGGCAGCGGGACGGATCGTGCGCCGTCGATGGTCCAGCGATCGGCGGCGCGCGGGGTGAACGGCACGCTGACGCGGGCACCCGGCGCGAACGCGGTCGTGTCGCCGGCGTGGGCCATCGCCTGCTCGTACTGGATCGACGGCTTGAGGACGCCGATCGCTGCCGCCGCATCGGCACCCGACCCGGGAGCCGCCAGCATGGGCGCGGCGGGGAGGACCGCCAGCATCAGGAGCAGCCCCACGGTCCCGGCGATTGCGCGTGCTCCCGCCGGGCGACCTCGTCGGTCGGACGGAGAAGGCGGAACCATCGGCACGGCGGACCTCATCGGCGGAGCCAGGACGCCCGACTCTAGAGAGCGCCCCTGTCCCGGTCTACCGGCCGAAGGTCCCGGTCCGGCATGGTACGGGTGGGTCTGGGGCGGTCCGGTGCGGTCAGTGCAGCGGGAAGCCGCGGGTCGTTCGCTGGGTGGCGCCCGTCACGTCCACGCCGGTCACCTTGAACGAGACCGTGCCGCTGCCGCCGCCGGTGCGGAGCTTGATCGTGGCCCGGTAGGCGTTGCCCGACACCCGCTTGAGCGTCGTGCTCCAGGCGGCCAGCCCGGGCTCGTAGATCGACAACCGCGGGCTCCCCGAGAGCCGCTCGGCCGAGGTCACGTTGACCGTGATGGCCTGGCCGCGGCCCGGCGTCGCGTCACTCGGCTTGACCAGGAACGCATCCGCCTCGAATGCGACGGACTGCGCGACCACGACCGTACCATCGCTCGCGGTGACGTACGACAGGTAGCGGCCCGGCGGGAGCATCGTCCCGTCCGACCGGCGCCCGTCGAAGATCCAGGTCTGCGCGCCCGCCGGCAGTGGCGTCGCCGCGAGATGCGTGTCGATGATCCTGGCCGCGGCGTCCCGCAGGGTCCAGGTGACGGTCATCGGGCGGGCGAGGGTGAACGAAAGCGTCGTCGTCGGCGCCAGCGCGTCGCGATCCTGCGGGTAGAAGACCGGAGCCGAGCTCGCGACCCAGCCCAGACCGGTCACGACGCTGACCGTTCGCTCCTGGGGGGTGCCCGCGTTGCCGCCGGCGTCGACCGGCGTCACCGACACGAGGTAGCGCCCGTCCGGGACGAGGTTGCCGTTGGCGTCACGGCCGTCCCAGGCCACGCTCGTCGGCGCGCCGCTGGTGGGCAAGGTCCACGCCCGCAGGGTGGTCCCGTTGCGATCGCGCACGCCGACCGCGAGCGAGCCGGGCTCCGAGAGCGTCGCCGTCAGCGCGACCGTGTCGCGGTAGCGGTCGCCATTGGGCGAGAAGGCGGTGACGGTCGTCGCGGCCGGGGCGAGCGAGGCCAGCTGGGCCGGACCGCTGTCGACGGCGATCGTGGCGCGGAAATCGGAACCGTGGTTCTGCCAGGCATCCGCGGCCGACACGGTCACGGTGTAGACGCCGTCGGCGACGTACTGGCCGCTCGCGAGCGGGTTCCAGACGACCTGGAACGCCGGCCCGGACCCGGCCTGTTGGAGGAAGAGGCCGCCGGAGGCATTCGAGATCGTCAAGCTCCAGCTGGCCGCCTCGCTGAACTGCCCGCTCAGGACGGCCTGGTCGGCGATCCCATCGCCGTTCGGCGAGATGGCGCCGGTCCCGAGGTCGAACGCGGTGAGCGACGGCGGCGTGCTGTCGCGCGGCACGAGATCGCCGGCCTCGACGAAGCCGGAGATGCTCGGGTCGTCCAGCCCCTGCACCTGGACGACCGGCGTTGCCTGGGCCGAGACCGCGGCCGGGCCGCCGACCACCCGCAGCCGCGTGCCGGCGGCGAGCGTCCGGACCGGCGCCGACCCGAGGCCCGGATCGCCGAAGAGGTTGGCGGCGTCGGTCGCGACCGACGCGTTGCCGGGGATGGTCAGGCTGGCCGGGTCGGCGCTCGTGTCGCCGGAACCGCCCGGGCCGCTGGTCTGGCCACCGCCGTTCAAGACGCCGGCCGAGCGGACGACGAGTGATCGGTAGAAGCCCGACGACGGGGTCTCTGGATCCTGGTAGGCCGTCGCGCCGGGCGTCCGGACCGATGGGAACGAGACGACGTTGCCGTTCGCGCCGGCCTGGTTGGCCCACAGGGTCTCGATCGACCCGCTGGTCGTGAACAGGTCGCGGATGTAGCCGCTCACGCCGTCGTGACCGTCGGCGATGACCGCGGCCGCACCGGCCTTCAGGAACGCGGAGGCGTAGTTGTCGACTCGCTGCCGGGCAACGTCGACGGTCGGCTCAGGTGCCCCGGACTCGGAGTTGCCCGAGGCATAGCAGAGGTGATTCAGGATCACGACCGCGCCCGGCGCCAACTGCAGCGTCGAGATCGAGGGCTCGCCGTAGTAGACGCGATTGCTGTCCCCGGCGCCCTCGACCTTGTTCAGCCCGAAACCGTCCTTGGTCGTGTACTGCGGGTCGTAGGCGTACGGGCTCGGCCAGCCATTGCCGTGGCCCAGGTAGATCACCACGGATGCACCGGCGACGGCCGCCTTGACCCGCGCCCAGGTCGCATCCGGGCTGTAGACCTTCACGACGTTCGGGGTGTACTGGATCGCGGTTGCGTACGCCTCGTCCGCGGCCCGACGGTACGTCGCCGTCGTTCCCTCGGTCGCGCCGACGATGATGACGACTTTCGCACCGCCGCTCACCGCCGAGGCCGAGGGGACAGCGGCCACGAGCGTGGCGATCAGGGTCAGGACGAGGGCGAGGGCAGACTTGCGCAACAGGGCTCCAAGGATCGACGGCGTGCCGTGGTACGGACGTCAGCCTGTCCCCGGGCGCGGCTGGTCTCAATCGCGGGAAGGTCCCGAAGGCCCCAGGACCATCGGACGGGCGAACCGTGCGCGGGTCAGCCGCGGAGGCGGCTCACGAGCTCCGCAAGCGTGGGGTTCGTCGCGTCACGCTCGGACGTGATCGGCCGGCCGTCCGCCGTTCCGGGAACCGCCGGCCAGGAAACGGCGACGGCAGGGTCGTCCCAGGCAAAGCCGAGCTCGTCGCTCCCGTCGTACTCGTTCGTGACCAGGTAGAGGAGCCTGAGCGGTTCGAGGGCGAGGAAGCCGTGGGCCACGCCGGCGGGGATCACGACCCAGCCGTTCGGTCCGAGCTCGCGCGTCTCGACCGGCGCGGGAGCGCCGGAACCCCCGATCGCCGGCCGCGCGTCGACGAGGGCCACGAAGGCACGCCCGCCCACGACCACCCAGTAGTCGAGCTGGCGACGGTGGAGGTGCAGCCCGCGGAGGACGCCCGGGGCGGACGTCGAGAGGTTGGCCTGGACGAACGGTGCGCTCGCGTCCGCGGCGAACGTGCTGGCGCGCCAGACCTCGGTGAAGGACCCGCGTGTGTCGGCGTGGCCGGCCAGCTGCCCGAACTCGACGCCGGGCAGGGATGAGGCGCCGCCGGGGGCGATCATCGCCGGATCCCGGCCGACGGCCTGCGCGTCGCACGCAGGAGCGTCGGGGCGTAGTCGGCCATGGCATCCGGCCACGGCCGGAGCGGCTCGCCGGACGGCAGCGGTGTCGGTTCGAGCACGCCCCAGCGGGGCGGCGTCGACGGACGCGACCAGCTCGACATCGGGATGTCGACGACGTCGACGTCGAGGCCGGCCCGCGCGAGGATGGAGCGAGCCCAGTCCGCCCGCGAGGCGAACTGACCGTTGACGATGTGGTGGATCCCGGCCGTCGCGTCCTCGGCCAGGAGCTCGACGATCCCATCGGCCACGTCCGCGGTGTAGGACGGGTTGCCGTGCTCGTCGCCGACGACGCGCACGGGCTCGCCGGCGGCCGCGGCGCGGTCCGCTGCGGTCAGGATCCGGCTGGGAAAGTCGCGACCCGGCGTCCCGAACAGCCAGGCGGTCCGCACGATGCCGAGGCTGGCCGCGCCGGATCGCTCGTATGCCGCCTGCGCCCGACGCTCCGCGTCGAGCTTCGATACGCCGTAGGGATTTCCGGGCGCCGGCGCGTCCGACGGCCGGTACCCTTGGCCGTCGTCCCGGCGACCATCGAAGACCTCATTGGTCGAGATCGCCACGAGGTCGATCTCACGCGCGGCGCAGGCGCCGGCCAGGATCCCGGTTGCCTCGCCGTTCCGGCGCAACGCCAGCGCGGGATCGAGCGCGCAGCCGTCGACGTCGCTCCAGGCCGCGGCGTGCACCACGACCTCGGGGCGGTCACGATCGAGCATCGCCGCGAAGCCGTCGGGTGCGTCGAGGTCGAACGCCGACCGGTCCCAGGCCAGTGGTCCGGCCGGCCCGGTGAAGGGCGCATCGGCGAGCGCCGCGACGAGGGCACGGCCGAGTCGCCCGGACGCTCCGGTCACGGCGACGCGCATCAGGCGGCGCCGTCCGGCGCGGCATGGCCGTGCGCCAGCCGGCGGCCGTACTGCCGCTCGTACCAGCCGTCCCAGTCGCCGGATCGCGTGGCCCGCCACCAGGCCTCATTGGCCAGGAACCAGTCCACGGTCGCGTCCAGGCCGGCCTCGAACGTCGTGCCCGCCCGCCAGCCGAGGTCGGCCAGCTTGCCGCCGTCCATCGCGTAGCGCCGGTCGTGGCCCGGCCGGTCCTCGACCTCGCGGACCAGCGACCACGGCTTGCCCAGGCGTTCGAGCAGGGCCGTCACCACCTCGCGGTTCGCCCGTTCCGAGCCGCCGACAACGTTGTAGGTCTCACCCGCGATCCCGCGGCGCAGGACGTGGTCGACGGCGGCGGCATGGTCCGAGACGTACAGCCAGTCCCGCCGCTGCAGGCCGTCGCCGTAGAGCGGCAGCGGCAGGTCGTCGATCGCGTTGGTGATGAACAGCGGGATGAGCTTCTCCGGATGATGGTACGGGCCATACGTGTTCGCCCCACGGGTGACCAGCGCATCGAGGCCGTGCGTGATCACGTAGCTCCGGACGAGCAGCTCGCCGGCGGCCTTGGCCGCCGCGTACGGTGACCGGGGTGCGAGCGGCGCGTCCTCGCGGGCGTGGCCCTCCGGCACCGACCCGTACACCTCGTCGGTCGAGACCTGGAGCAGGCGCGGGCGGGCCGGCGCGGCGAGGCACGCCTCGAGGAGCACGTGGACACCGATCACGCCGGTCGCCAGGAATGCCTCGGGTTCCAGGATCGAGCGATCGACGTGGGTCTCTGCGGCGAAGTTGACGACCGCATCCGCGGCAGCCACGAGCGGGCGGACGACGTCGGGGTCGGCGATGTCGCCGCGGACGAACGCCAGCCGCGCCGCCAGCCCGGGATCCGCGCGGATCGAGGCGAGGTTCGCCTCGTTGCCCGCGTAGGTCAGCTTGTCGAGCACCGTGATCCGCGTCCCGTCGCGGCGGGCCAGGACGTCCCGCACGTAGCACGAGCCGATGAAGCCGGCCCCGCCGGTGACCAGCAGCCGCTCGAACCGTCGCTCGTCCGCCACGTCAGGACACCGGCCGCGTCGCCGGTGGCGCCAGCCGGCCCGCGGCGTCGTCCTCCGCGGCCAGTGCGGCTGCGCGCAGCAGCGACGGGACGGTGCCGGCGTCGGTCCAGTGCCCGTCGTAGACGCGCGTGAACAGGCGCCCGCCCGAGATGTAGTGGTTGAGCACGTCGGTGATCTCGAGCTCGCCGCGTCCGCTGGGCGCCAGCCCGTCGATCACCGCGAAGGCGTCGGGTCGCAGGAAGTAGACCCCGATCGGGATCAGGTCGCTCTTGGGGTGCTCCGGCTTCTCCTCGAACCCGATCACCCGCCCGTCGGCATCGAACTCGGCGACGCCGAACCGCTCCGGATCGGGCACCCGGTACAGCAGGGTGCCCGCGTCGTACGGTCCGGTCTCGAAGTCCGCGGCCACCGCCGCCAGTCCCGGGCCGCGCAGGATGTTGTCACCCAGCACGCAGCAGAACGCGTCATCGCCCACGAACCCGCGAGCCAGTCCGATCGCGTGCGCGATCCCCAGCGCTCCGGGCTGGTAGCGGTAGGTCAGGTCGAGCCCGAACGCCGAGCCGTCGGCGAGCAGCTCGACCACGTCGCCGACGCTCTTCCCGCCGACGACGACCATGACCTCGCGGACCCCCATCCCGGCCAGCGTCTCGATCGGGTAGTAGATCATCGGCCGGTCGTAGATCGGCAGGAGGTGCTTGTTGGTGACGATCGTGAGCGGATAGAGTCGCGTCGCGGTGCCACCGGCCAGGACGATGCCCTTCATCGCGGCGAAGCGTAGCAGTCGCCGCACCGGCGACGACGCGAGGACCGACGGCCCCGGCGAGCGGCGTCGCCTACGGGTACGTCGGTGTCTGCAGGACCCCGAACACGTTGAGCGGCCAGTAGCGAAGCCATGCGCGGCCGACCACGCTCGTGATCGGCACGGTCCCGAACGTGCGTGAATCCTCCGAGACCGCCCGGTGGTCGCCCAGCACGAAGAGCTGTCCCGAGGGCACGGTCCATGAGTCCTGGGTGGCGACGGTGGGCTCGGGCGGATCGCCCGGTGCGTCCGCGAAGAGATAGGGCTCGGCCAGTACCTTCCCGTTGACGATGACCTCGCCATCCCTGATCTCGACCGTGTCGCCGCCGACGCCGATGACCCGCTTGATGAACGGGGCCCCGCCGGCCCGCACGAATCCGGGTGGCGGCGCGAATACGACCACGTCGCCGTGCTGGTACGGCTCGACGCGTGGCGTCAGCTTGTCGACCAGGACGTACTGATCCGGTTCGAGCGTGTGCTCCATCGAACCCTGTTCCACGCGGTAGGGTTGCGCGACGAAGGTCTGGATCACCAGGAAGATGATCAGGGTGAGGACGAGCGTCTCGACGATCTCGAGAAGACACCCGAGCCGGGGCCGGCTGGTCACGTCGTGGCGGTCAGCGCGAAGGGCTCGGCACGACGCTCGGCCCGGCGCTCGGCTTCGGGCTCGGCGACGTGCTGGGAGTCGGGCTGAAGCACGGCTGCTCGCCTTGCGGCAGGGTCCCGTTCTGGTCCGGGCACGGGACCGGTTGCTCCTCGATTGGTGGCAGTCCGCCCTGGTAGTCGAGGATGACCAGCAGGTATTCGAGCTTGTCGAGACTGGCAGCCGGCTGGAGGTACGCCGTCTGG
Organism: uncultured Chloroflexia bacterium; assembly: GCA_963806175.1. Taxonomy (GTDB): domain Bacteria; phylum Chloroflexota; class Limnocylindria; order Limnocylindrales; family CSP1-4; genus SPCO01. The sequence goes on along the minus strand of CAWDXA010000007.1, from coordinate 208,898 downwards.
ACCACGTCGTTGGCGTCGCGCCGGACGTCGATCACCTGGCCGAGCAGCAGCCCTTTCGGGTAGGGCGAGCGGATCCCGCCGCCGAGCTCGATCCCGGCCGTGACCACCTCGTCACCGACCGTGACCTTCTCGCTCGAATCGATCTGGCTCATGACCAGGACACCGTCGTCGAGGCCGCCGACCACCTGGCCGGTGGCCGCATTCCCGGTGAGCTGGCCGATCACGATCGAGCTGGAGTCGCTGACGAGCACGACCTTGGCGCTGTCCGGCCCGACCTCGACGACCCGTCCGGCAAGCGCACCACCGGCGGCGATCGCGACGTCGCCGACGGCGATCCCGTCGTTCGTGCCGCGGTCGAGGACCACCAGGCGACGGAACTCTGACGACTCCCTCGCGATCACCGTGGCCGCCGTCGTCTTGAAGTCGACGCCGGCCTTCAACTGGAGGAGCCCGGTCAGCAGTACGTTTTCGCGGCGGATCTCGTCGAGCCGGGCGTTCTCCGTGGTCAGCCGCTGGTTCTCCTGCTGGAGGGCCTCGTTCTCGACCCGGAGCCGGTCGATCTCGGTCACGGCCGTGACCATCGACGCCACGCCGGCGGCGACGTCGTGGACGGCGCCCTGGATCGGTCGGAAGGCAAACGACACGCCGTTCTGGACCTCGCGCACGGTCGGATTCGACGAGAACGCCATCAGCAGGCTGCTGATCATCAGGAGGACGGCGAACGCCATCCCGCGACGGCGCGTGGTCCGGTTGGCGAGCAGCGAGGTCATCGAATCCCCTCGGCGGCGCCGTCGCTCAGCGTGGCGGCCGCGAGTACGTCTCGGAGACGAGCACGCGGTCCATGGCGTCCATGCTCTGGAGCACGACGCCCGTGCCGCGGGCCACGCAGGTGAGCGGGTCGTCGGCCACGTGGACGGGCATCTGGGTCGCCTCGGCGACGCGCCGGTCGAGCCCGGCCAGGAGCGCGCCGCCGCCGGCCAGGACGATCCCCTGGTCCATGATGTCGGCCACGAGCTCGGGCGGCGTCTCCTCGATCGTGTCCTTGACGGTGTCGACGATCTGCTGGACGGACGGTTCGATGGCCTCGCGGATCTGGTCGGCGCCCACCTCGACGCTCCGTGGCAAGCCGGTCAGCAGGTCGCGGCCCCGGAGCGCCACGCGCTGGGCGTCCCAGTCGCCGGGGTAGGCCGACCCGATCGCGATCTTGATGTCCTCCGCCGTCCGCTCGCCGAGGAACAGGTTGTACTCGCGCCGGGCAAACGCGACGATGTCCTGGTCCATCTCGTCGCCGCCGATCCGGATGGACCGGCTGACCACGATCCCGCCGAGACTGATGACGGCGACCTCGGTAGTGCCGCCGCCGATATCCACGATCAGGCTGCCCGACGGCTCGCTGACCGGCAGCCCGGCCCCGATCGCGGCGGCCATCGGCTCCTCGATGAGGCGGGCCCAGCGCGCGCCGGCGTTGAGGGCCGCATCGCGGACGGCGCGCTTCTCGACCTCGGTCACGCCGGACGGGATGCCGAGCAGCATCCGTGGTCGGGCGATCATCCCGACCCGGTCGTGGACCTGCGCCACGAAGTACTTGATCATCTGTTCGGTCACGTCGAAGTCGCTGATCACGCCGTCGCGCAACGGCCGGATGGCGATGATGTTGGCGGGCGTCCGGCCGACCATCCGCTTGGCCTCCGCCCCGACGGCCAGGACGCGCCTGGTCTTGGCGTCGATGGCCACGACCGACGGCTCACTGATGACGATGCCGCGATCCCGGACGTGGACCAGGGTGTTGGCCGTCCCGAGGTCAATCCCGATGTCGCGCGAGAAGAGGCCGAGCAAGCGGTCGAGCATGGTTCCGGGCGGGTCCTTCGTGGTGGCGGCTCATCGCGGCGAGGCGTCGCCGTAACTGGGCGAGTCACGCGATGACAACCGGGTCAGGCAGGGAAGCCCGGGCAGTATACCCGCTCGTCCGGCGGTAACCGCAACGGACCTCGGACCGTGGCGATCGGCCGCCCGCGATCGGCAAGACCGGCCTCAGCTCGCGGGGCGAACCGCGGATCCGGGCCGGTCGAACGCGACCCCGCGATCGCGCAGCGAGACATACGCATCGTGGCCGATCACCAGGTGGTCGAGCAGCGCGATGTCGAGCAACCGGCCCGCCGCCAGCGCCTCGGCGGTCAGGTGGAGGTCGTCGGGCGACGGCGTGGGGTCACCCGATGGATGGTTGTGCACGAGAATCACGCCGGCCGCGTTCAGCCGGACGGCGTCCCGGAACAGCTCGCCCACCCGGACGAGCGCGGAGCTGACGTTCCCCTGGTAGACCGTGGCGACCCGAAGGACGTGGTTCTTCGTGTCGAGCATGACCGAACGCAGCTCCTCGCGCTCGAGCCGGCCCATCTGGAGGATCAGCCGCTCGGCTACGTCCGCCGGGCCGCGGATGGTCCAGCGGGCGGCCGGCCAGTCCGCGAGCAGGCGGCGCCCGAGCTCGAACGCCGCCACGAGCTGGGCGGCCCTGGCCGGGCCGATGCCCGGCACGGTGGCAAGCTCCTGCTCCGACGCATGGGCGATTCCGGCAAGGCCATCGTGCGTCGCGAGCACGTCGGCGGCGAGGTCGACGGCCGATCGCCCGCGCGTCCCGGACCCCCAGACCAGCCCCATCAGCTCGGCCGCGGTCAGTCCCCCGACGCCGCGCAGGGCCAGGCGCTCGCGCGGGCGTTCGGCGAGCGGTAGCTCACGGATGGCGCGACCGGCCCGCAGCGGCAGGTCGAAGCTCGATTCACGCGAATGGGTCACGATCACGTCCTGTCCAAGGTCGACGGCGGTCAGGCGTCCTCTGGCCCGGACGACGGGAGCCCGCCGATTCCCCCCGCCATCCGGACCGCGAGGACGACGCAGAGCCTACGGACGGGTCCTCACCGGGGGCTCACCGGGGGCTCACCCGGCCGTGCACCGGGATTCACCCATGGGCCTCCCGCCTTCGCCGGGCCGGCCGGGCCGGCCGCCCCAGGGTCGCCTGGCCGGCCGGGCCACGTTCGCCGGGTCGGCCGGGCCACGCTCGCCGGGCGCGTCAGATCGACCGGCTGGCGACCTCGGCGAGGACGAGCAGCACGCAGGTTGAACGCGGCGTGCAGCCCGAACGACGACCAGACGGTCCCGCGCCGGACGAACAGCCAGCCGAGCGCCAACGCGATCGGCAGCCGCGTGGCGAACCCGACGACCGCGAGCCCGAACGCATCGCCGACGGTTGAGCCGGAGATCGTCAGGACGTGCGCAACCGCGAACACGAGCGCCGCCCGGACGACGCCCCCGCGCACCCCGAGGCCGCGGACCCAGGCCGTCGTGGCGAACGCACGGAACAGGATCTCCTCGCCGAACGGTGCGACCAGCACGCCCGCGACCAGCGAGAGCGCGAAGCCGCTTGCGGTGCCGCTCGGCGGCAGCGGGCTCTCCGGGCTGACCGGGAAGACCGCCAGCAGGATGGCCGAGACGGGGATGGTCAGGACGATGACCGGCACGGCCCAGAGCGCCCCACCCGCCATGTCGACGAGCGCCGCGAGGTTGGGGCGGACGATCCCCATGGCCCGCCAGTCGAGCGCCCCGGTGTCCACCACCAGGAGGCGAACCAGGCCGACGTACACGCCGGCCTGGACGGTGACCGACAGCAACGCGCCGAGCGGCCCGTCGACGGCGACGCCGACGGCATCGAGCGGGAGGGCCAGGATGACGATGGCCAGGACCGAGACCGGGATCGATGCGATGAACACCAGGAACGGCGATGGACCGGCGTACCCGGCCAGGCCCCGGGCGCGTCGCTCGATGCCCTGCGAGCCCGCCGCGGCGACCAGCCCGATCGAGACCAGCAGCAGGCCGCCGAGCAGGACCAGGGTCGAGGCGAGACCCCGGTTGGCCGCGACGGCGATGGCGATCGCGATGACGCCCAGCAGCGAGGCCAGCCAGCCGACGACGAACAGCGCAGGCGCCTGGCGTCCTTCGATCGTGAAAGACGTCAGGCCCGGCCGGGCGTCGACCGGCGGGCTCGCGAGCGGGTCAGTCGCTGCGTCCGGCTCGGGACCCGAGACGGGCGTGGTCAACGTTCGGGCAGTGGATCCTGGGCGGACGGGACGCCGCCGCCGGCGCGAGCCGAGCCGGCCGACCGCGAGGAACCAGACGGTCGCGATGCCGTGGCGGGACGGACGCTCGTCCGGACCGCGGCCGGCGTGGCCGGTGCCGGTCGCGAGGGCGAGTCGGGCTCGGCCGCAGCGATCCGCCCGGCGGGTTCACGGATGCCGGGCAACGGTTCGAGGCCGGCCGCGGCGATCGGGCGTCGCTCGAAGTCCTTGCCGCACCAGGCGCACAGCGACCAATCCAGCCCGACCAAGCCGGCTGCAGTTCGGGCAGACCCGGTTGAGGCGTGTCCGGCAGGTCGGGCAGATGATCCATTCGTCGTCGATCCGGCGCTCGCAGGTCGGGCAGTGATGGATCGATTCCACCTCGGCCAGCAGAGCCTCCTCGGCCAGGTTCCGCTCCCAGACCTCGCCGATCTTCTCGTGCGGCCGGACGATCTTGTAGACCCACACCGCCAGCACGAAGAAGACCGGGGTGAACAGGATGATCCCCGCAGCCGCGAGGTACGGCAGGATCGCGTTGTCGGAGCGCTGCTGCATGTCGCGGAACGCCCAGTACGCCGAGGCCAGCCACAGGATGACCAGGTAGATGCCGATGGCGCGGATACCGAACTGGAGCACCGGGCTGGAGAAGATGCTGGCGATCGTGTCGCCGAGGTCCGCGAGGATCTGGTCCATGCGCCTGGGGAGGCCTCCGTGCGCTTCGGCTCGACCGGCCGCTGGCCGTCCGCTCGGTCGCCGCTCGCGACGGCGGCAGTGTAGCAGGGGCTATCGCGGAACCTCTCCGAAGCCGACCGTCCAGACGGCCGCACGCCACGCGCAGACCACGCCCGTCAGGACCAGTCCGACGACCCACAGCGACACGAAGAGGACGACGGCGAGCGAGAGCCGGACCGGGTCGTCGGGCGTGCTCATCGCCTCCCGGACGACATCGCTTGCGGATGCCGCCGCGACGGCCGACGGGGCGAGCGCGAGTCCCAGGGCCAGGGTCGGCAGCCAGAAGTCGGCGAGCACAGCGAGCGGCCGGCCCGCGAGTGTCCCCAGTGCGTCGCGGACGGCCTGCCGGGTTCCGGTCCCGCCTCGCGCCAGCACGACCCGCCTCGCGGCCACGGCGCCGAGTGCCTGGCCGAGCATCCAGGTCAGCACGATCGCCGCCACCACGTCCGGCGACGCGAGGAGCACCCGCCAGACGAGCGGCGTGGCAACGTCGACCGGGTTCGTCAGCTCGCGATAGGTGACCGCGACCAATCGCACGGCTCCCCAGACCAGCACCACGCCAAACGGCAGGTGCGCCACGGCCCGCGCGAGGAACACACGGACCGCTTCGGTCCGGCGCGGGCGGGCAACCCGTGCGGTACCGGTCCCGGACAGCTCGTCGGTCGCGAGCTGGGACGGACGAACGCCGCCGGCGGTGCGGTCTCCTCGTGGGCGGACACGATCCGCGTCGCTTCCGCCTCGAGGATCGCCGCCAGGATGCCGCCCGCGACAATCCAGGCCACGGCGGCCACGGCGATCGCGACGACCGTCACGGCGAGCTGCAGCGACACGCCGCCGAAGACGAACGCGGTCAGCGTCGGCGCCAGGAGGTTGCCGAGCCCGACCGGTGTCGGCAGGACGAGGATCGGCAGCGCGACGACGAGCAGGCCGCCGCGCAACAGGAAGGCGGCAAGGGCCAGCGGCCAGGTCGCCGGTGAGGCCAGGGTCACGAGCAGCGCGCCGGTGAGCGCCGCTCCCCGGCTCATGGCGTCGGGCTGGCCGATGCCCCGGCCACCGGGGACGCAAGGCCCGGTGCCAGGACCTGGAGGCGCTGCAGCGCTGCCTGGACGAGCGCGATCTCGGAGCCGTACGCGGCGAAGTCGCCGTTGCGCAGGGCGGTCTGGGCGAGCTCGAAGTGGGAATTGGCGTAGTCGATCAGCCCCGGGACGTCGGACGGCAGGCCCGCCGCCGGTGTCGACGTCGGCGCCGGGCTGCCGCCGGGACCGGGCGAGGCCGACGGTCCGGGTGTCGGCGTGGGCGTCGGCGAGGGGCTCGGCGCGGCACCCGCCTCGGCGGCCAGCAGCAGGTTGAGCGCGCCGCCGAGCGTGTCGCTCCAGACGACCTGCCTTGGCGAGGCCACCACGATCCGCTTGAACTCCGGGAAGGCCGACCCCGTCGATTGCAGGTAGAACGGCTGCAAATAGATGAGCGAGTTGTTGATCGGGACGACGATCAGGCTTCCGCGCACGACCTTGCTCCCGGACTGGTCCCACAGCGTCTTCTGCGCGCTGATCGTCGGGTCCTGGTCGATCCTCGCCTCGATCTGGCTGGGCCCGAAGACGGTCGTATCGGCGGGGAAGCGATAGACGAGCGTCGAGCCGTAGTTGTCGCCGTCCATCCGGGCCGCGATCCAGGCGATCATGTTCGGACGGCTGGTCGGGACCATCGGCTGGAGCAGCAGGAACTCGACGCCTTTCTCTCCGGGCAGCTGCATGACGACGTAGTACGCCTCGGACGGCAGAGTCGCCTCGCTGGTCTGCTCGGGGACCGTCCAGAGGTCGTCGGTCCGGAAGAACTGCTGGGTGTCGGTGACGTGGTAGCGCCCGAACATGCGCGTCTGGACGTTGAACAGCTCCTCGGGCACGCGCAGGTGAGCCCGGAGGTCGGCCGGCATGGCCGACAGCGGCTCGAACAGCTTCGGGAAGATCGCCGCGTAGTCGCGGATGATCGGGTCGTTCGGGTCGCTGATGTAGAAGTGCATCGTGCCGTCGTAGGCGTCGACCGTGATCTTGACGCTGTTGCGGATGTAGTCGAACGGCTCGGCCCCCAGGCCGGACCCGCTGAGCGACGTCGGGTCGAACGCCTGCGCGTTCGGGAACCGATCGGACGTCGTGAACGCATCCTGGACGTACACCAGCCGCCCCGCGTCGTCGATGACGACGTAGGGATCCTTGTCGAATCGCAGGAACGGAGCGACGAGCGAGAGCCGGTCGCTCAACGATCGATGGAAGAGCAGCTGGCTGTCGCGAGTCACCTGGTCGCTGATCACCAGGTCGAGGTCCCGGAAGCGCAGCCCGAACAGCACGCGCATCAACGTGTTGTCGAGGTGGATCCCGGTCGTCCCCGTCCAGTTCGTCTGGGTGCCGATCGAGCCGCCCGTGTCGCTCTCGCCGGTCGGATAGTCGAATTCCGCCTGGCGAGCGCCGACCACGATGTACGAGCTGGGCCGCTCGCCGAAGTAGATCCGCGGCTGGGTGATCGGTCGGCGCGCCGCCGGTCGAGACCGGCGGCAGGTTGCTGATGATGGGGTCGGGTTGGCCTTCGCTGGTCACCTGGTTGACCGGGACCATCGCGGCCCCGATTCCGTGGGTGTAGATGATCCGCTGGTTGACCCAGCCGACCGCGCTCGGGTTCTGCTCGAGGGCCAGCTCGCGGGCCGAGAGCATGACCTGCCGCTCGGTGCCGTTGATCGTGTATCGGTCGGTGTCGACGTCGGTGAAGTCGTAGTACTTGCGCACGGTCTGGAGCTGGTCGAGGGTCGTCCGGAGCGGCCGGGGGTCCCACAGCCGCGCGCTCGCGAAGGTATCGGCCTGATCCGTGATGTCCTGCGCCGTCAGGACCTGGTCGCCCTTGAACGGCAGGTCCTTCCAGCCGTTGAGGTCGTAGGCCAGCCGGGTCATCGCGATGTTGTTGCCGATGTAGCGCTCTTCCTGGGCGTACTGGTTCGGTTCGACGGTGAAGCGCTGGATCGCCTCGGGGTACAGCCGCCCGATGACGAGCGAGGCAAGGAACCAGACCGCGATCGTCAGGCCGAGCGGCCAGAGCATCCGGGTGAACGCGCCGCCGACGAGCAGTGCCGCGGCGATCCCGGAGATGACCGTCAGCACGTCGTAGGCGAGGAACTGGGCGTTCTGGTCGGTGAAGCTGACGCCGGTCGCGATGCCGCGGGTGCTGTAGACGAGCTCGAACTTGTCGAGCTGGTAGCCGAACGCCACCGACAGCAGGAACAGGCCGGCCAGGACCGCGAGGTGGACCCGGACCTGGGTCGAGAAGACGAGGCCGCCGCGCGATGCCGCGACCAGGTACTGGGCCAGCGAGATGAGCAGCGCCGCCACGACCAGCCCGTTGAACAGGCCCTGGACGAGGCGCAGGAAGGGCAGCTCGAACAGGAAGAAGCTGATGTCCTTGCCGAAGATCGGGATCGGTGACCGGCGTCGCCGCGTCGGGAGAGAACGGGACCTGGTTGGCCCACAGCAGGACCGTCTGCCAGGCAGCACCGACGGAGGCGCCGACCACGATGGCGATGAGGATGGCGAGAGCGGCCAGCGCGACGCCGGCGAGCGGCGACAGGTCGGGCAGGTCGCCGGTCTCGAAGACGACGGCCGGCGGACGGCCGTACGCGCCACGTCCATCGCCGAACGGCGAACCGGGGCGTCCGCGCCGGGGCTCGCCGGCCTGGGCAGCCGCTTCGTTGAGGCGATCGACGAAGCCGCGGAGCGAGCCGCGGCCGCCTTCGGTCGGTGGCGGCGACAGCCGGCGCGCCAGCCACAGGTTGCCCAGGAGGACGACGGCAGCGAGGATCCCCGCCCCGGCGAACAAGCCGAGGCTCGCGGTCAGCCTGGTCCAGAAGACGGAATCGAAGCCGACGCTCGTGTACCACAGTGCGTCGGTCCACAGGTCGAGGCCGACCCCGAACAGGACGACGAGCGCGAGGACCACCACGATGATCGCGACGAGCCCGACCCGACGACCGGCCCGTGCGGCGCGACCACCGAGGTCGTCTCCGTCGTTCGGCCCACCCGGCCCGCGCCGGCGAGGAGGCCCGCCGCGCCGTCTCGGGACGTCGAAGATCGGGCGGGGCTCAGGCCCGGGCTCGTCGGACTCCGGCTCGTCGGATTCCGGGGCGCCATCGGTGTCGGCCTCCGGCGTGTCGCCCTCCGGCGTGCCTCGGCCGTCGGCGTCGCCCTCCCCCTCGCCGGCGACCTGGTCCTCGCCGGCGACCTGGTCCTCGCGCTCGTCCGCGGGTTCCCCGTTCCGCCCGGGCGTCTGCCCGCGGGCGGCGGCTTCGCGCTTGCGCAACTCGTCCATGAAGTCGTCGAAGAGGTCACGCATGTGCGTCGAGTCTACGCGCCCGGCACCGTCAGGGTTTGTGCAGTCCCTCGATCGAACGCCGGAACCCGGTCAGCACGGTCTCGGCCAGCTCGTTCGGGCGCATCGTTGCCGCTCGGGCGGGCTCGAACCGGAAGGCCGCCCGGATCGCGAGCGGGGCGCGCCACGGACGGTCCGGGTCGTCCGGCGGCTGGACCAGCCCGAGCCGCATCTGGAGCCGTCCGCCATCCTCGAGGATCAGTCCCGACAGCGGCCGCTGATCGCCGGGCCCAGGCGCGTCAGCGGCGGATCAGGCGGCGGTCCGGCCTGCGGAGCCACGTCGCGGAAGCTGACGACCCCGGTGTCGTCGACGACCCACAGGATCGCCAGCCACCAGTCGTCGGGCGCCTCCGAGGGTCTGCCCATCCCGGCCTGCAGGAGCCGGTCCCCGACACGGACGGCCTGCTCGCGCAGGAACGACGGACCGGGTGATGGCAGGCGATCGGGCACCCGGGCAGGATAGCCGCGCCCGGCCGATCGCCGACGACGCCGGTGGCGTCAGGCCGGCGGCTGGTCCCCGGTCGACCCGGTCCCGGCCGGCCCGTCGACATCGTCGGCGGCAGGATCGTCGGGCTCGCCGGCTGCGGGCGGCGCGATGTCGGGCAGGTCGATGGTTCGACCCTCTGCCGCGGCCTCCGCCCGGATGGCGTCCGCCTCGGCCTGGAGGTTCGCCACCTGGGCTTCGAGCTCCAGCCGGAGGATCTCGCGCCGGACGTCCTCGTCGGGCGGGGCGATCGCCTGGGCCTCGGCCTTGGACGGCACGTCCAGCTGGTACTCGCCGCTGATCCACGACAGCAGCCGGCTCCGCGGTTGCGGGGTGGCCTTCGAACGGACCAGGGCCGCTGCGTCGATCGCGGTCACGCCCGGCACGCTCGGGTCGCCGTCCGCCACGAGATTGGCGCCGCATGACGGACACACGGTGGCGTCCGGCGTCAACGCCGCGGAACACCAAGGACAGACTCCGCTCACCGGACGATCCCCCGTACTCGACGTGTCGGCCATGCGCGCATGCTACCGCGCGATTCCGGGCGCACGATAGCCCATCGGTCAGGGGTGAAATCGGAACTCGATCACTCCCATTCGATGGTGGCCGGCGGCTTGGAGCTGATGTCGTAGACGACGCGGTTGACGCCGGGAACCTCGTTGACGATGCGCGACGAGATCCTGCCCAGGACGTCGTACGGGAGCTTGGCCCAGTCGGCCGTCATGCCGTCCTCGGAGGTCACGGCGCGGATGGCCACGACATTGGCGTACGTCCGGCCGTCGCCCATCACCCCGACCGATCGAACCGGGGTCAGGATCGCGAACGACTGCCACAGGGAGCGATACAGGTTGGCCGCCTTGATCTCGTCGATCACGATCCAGTCCGCCTCGCGGAGCGTGTCGAGCCGTTCGGCGGTGACCTCGCCGATGATCCGGATCGCGAGGCCCGGCCCCGGGAACGGCTGCCGCAGGACCATCGCATCGGGCAGCCCCAGCTCGAGGCCGACCTTGCGGACTTCGTCCTTGAACAGGTAGCGCAACGGCTCGATCAGCTGGAAGCGGAGGTCGGCCGGCAGCCCGCCGACGTTGTGATGGGTCTTGATCTTCTGGGCGGCCTTCGTCTCGGACGTCGCCGATTCGATGACGTCCGGGTAGAGCGTGCCCTGGGTCAGGAAGTCGATCCGGCCCGAATCGCCCTTGATCCTGGCCGCTTCCTCCTCGAAGACCCGGATGAACTCGTCGCCGATGATCTTGCGCTTCGCCTCCGGGTCCTCGACGCCGGCCAGCCGGGCAAGGAAGCGCTGCCGCGCGTCGACCATCACCAGGCGCATCCCGAGGTCGCGTTCGAAGGTGACCCGCAGCAGCTCCGATTCCTTCTTGCGCATCAGACCGTGGTCGACGTAGATGCAGGTCAGCCGATCGCCCACGGCGCGGTGGACCAGGGCGGCCGCGACGGCCGAGTCGACGCCGCCCGACAGCGCGCAGATGACCAGCCCGTCCGAGCCGGTCGCCCGGGCGTGCGTGTCCACCCGGTCGCGGATGGCGGCCACGGTCGTGTCCACGAAGTTGGCCGCGGTCCAGGTGGGCGCGACCCCGGCGATCCCCACCACGAAGTTGCGCAGGACGTCGCGACCGCGCGGCGTGTGGACGACCTCGGGATGGAACTGGATGCCGTACAGGTTGCGACTCGGATCGGCCAGTCCGGCGAACGGCGTCGAGTCGGTCTGGGCGGTCGCCCGGAATCCCTCGGGCAGCCGCGTGATCGAATCGCCGTGGCTCATCCAGACCGGCTGCTCGCGATCGATCCCGGCGAACAGGTCGTCGTCGCCCGTGATCGTCACGCTGGCCGGCCCGTACTCCCCCTTCCGAACCGCCGGCAGCACGTCACCGCCGAGCTCGTGGGCCATCAGGTGGGCGCCGTAGCAGATTCCCAGGACCGGGATCCGACCCGACCAGATCGCCGGGATCCGGCCGCGGGGCGTCGTCGTCGTAGACGGAGTTCGGGCCGCCCGACAGGATGATCGCGCGCACCCCGCGCCGCTCGAGCTCTTCGTACGGCGTGTCGTGCGGCAGCAGCTCGGAGTAGACGTCGAGCTCGCGGACGCGGCGCGCGATCAGCTGCGCGAACTGGCTCCCGAAGTCGAGCACCACGACGGTCTGGCGCGGCGGTGTCGCCGCCGGACGGTCGATCGTCGGCGGAGCGATCCGGGGCCGGTGCCTTGAGCGCCGTCTCCAGGTAGGCCTCGACCTCCGCGTCGTCCGGCGCCAGGACGCGATGACCGGCATTGGCCGGGGCGCCGTGGACCGTCTTGCCGCGGCGTCCCGGGTCCGCCGCCGGCTCGTCGGGCTGGTTCGCTTCCGCCTCGGTCGCCTCCGCCATCGTCGATGCCGCCTCCCGCTCGCCGTGCCGCCTGCCGCCAAAGTGTACGGGCACGGCCCGCGTGGCGGGCGAGACCTACGCCGGTTGCGCATCGCCTCGGCGGCCACGGCGAAGTAGCGCTCGAGCTCGTCGGCAACGTCCGGCGGGCGCATCGAGGTCGGCGAGCGCCGGCGCATCAGTTCGAGCCAGCGATCGCGCGCCCCGGGCCCGATGGCGAACGGCGCGTGGCGCATCCGCAGTCGCGGATGACCACGCTCGTCGTCGTAGGTCGACGGGCCGCCCCAGTACTGGATCAGGAACAGCGTCAACCGGCGCTGCGCCGGCGCCAGGTCGGCCTCCGGGTAGAGCGGCCGCAGGAGCGGATCGGTCGCGACGCCCGCATAGAAGCGGCCGACGAGCGCCTCGAAGAAGGGCGTCCCGCCGGCCCGCTCGTAGAGCGATAGCTCGCTCGGTCGTCACGCGACCGAGCATAGCCTCAGCCCGGTGGCCGCGTGGAGAGCGGCCGGAAGGCTCGCCACGCGGAGCGGGCGGCGACCAGCCACATCCCGATCATCCAGACCAGCAGCCCCAGCCCGTCGGCTCGAGCCCGATCGGCTGGCAGCGCGCTCGTGGCCGCGAACGGGTCGAGCCCGGTCAGCGTCGCGAGCAGCCCGTAGGCGGCGACCCCGATCCCGATCGCGGCGAGGTACCCGGTCAGGGATCCGCTCCAGCGACGGCCTGCCAGCAGCCCGTAGGCGGCGACGAAGTGCGCCGCCCCGAACACGATGGCGAGCGGGACCAGCCAGCTGAGCGCCAGCCGGTCCAGGCTCGACGCCGGCAGGACCGCGATCCCGACGGCGCTCACGACGCAGCCGGCGAGCGCAGGTCACCAGCGCGCCGAAGCCGCGGGTGCCGCGTCGAAGCGCGTGCCGAGGCAAGGTCCCAGGAGCCGACGGCGTGGGCGTCGTGCTCCCGATGACGGCCGAGGCATGCATGGCACAAGTTCCTTTCCCGCCGGATCAGGCGGCATGGCCGGCGGCAGAGCCGTTGGCAAGACCGGTCGCGAACTGCGGGCGCGGCTCGTCGGGAAGGCGCACCGCGATGGCCGCCCAGGCATAGAGGCAGACGAAGACGCTGAGGATCGCGAATCCCTGGGGGTCCGACGCCTGCGCGACCTGCGTGGCGGGGACCGGGCCGTTGGCCGGCAATCAGCAGCAGGAGTCCGAGCAGGCCGGTGGTCACCGCAATGCCGGTGATCCATCGGGCGACCCGTGCCCCCCAGGCACGACCCGTGGCGAGGCCGACCGCCGCGGTCAGGTTGGCCACCGCGAACGTGACGATGAACGGCAGGACCGCGAACAGGTCCCCGAGGAGCGCGACGTCGGCGGGCTTCGCCACGACGCCCGGCAGGCCGGCCTGAACGACGAGCACGAGCGACCACGATGGCGAGCGCCATGACGGCAAGCAGGCCGCCGCCGAGCGCCAGGACGGCGGATGCGAACAGCTGTGAACGGGACGTCGACATCAGATTGGGCTCCGGTGGCCGGCGACCCTTGCGCCGGTCTGCCGTCCCAGCCTGGGCCGCGGCCACCCGCCGGGCCATCGGCAGACGACACGGAGCCGGAGTGGACAGATGTCAGGGGTCGGGCGCCGGAGTCAGCGCCCCGTCGTCGATTCCATTCGCCGCTTGAACGCCTCAAGGTCGAGGGTCGCCGCGCGCCTGGCCTGGGGCGCGACCATCGATTCGAACATCCGGAACCGGAGCGGCAACCCCATCCGCACGGACCAGCGCAGCCGTGTCGTGAGCCCATCGTCCGACGACAGCTGCGCGTCCAGCTCGATCGTCACGCCATCCGGATCCCGGCCGCGCAACCCGAACGCCGCGCCGGGCTCCAGCGCCGTCACCGCTCCGTCGAGCACCGTCGACCGTCCACCGACCGACTGGCCGATCCGCAGCGGAGAACCGACGGCCAGCGAGCCGGTCGTCGAGCCGCTCGACGCGCACGATCCCCGACGCGATGAGCCATTCCGGGAATCGCTCGACGGCGATCAGCCCGGCGAAGACGTCCGTCGGCGAGCGCCCGATCGAGTGTCTCGATCTCCACCGAGATCGTCACGGCGGCGACCCCGTGGGAACCGCACCATGCTCGCCCGGCAAGCCGGTCGCCGGCCGGAGCCTGAACGACTCGCCGCGTCCGAGTCCCTCGGCCGGCGTGCCGTAGCGCAGGATCAGGCCGCGGACGGCCCGGGCGTGATCCGCGCCGTCGAGCGGTTCGGCGATCGCGTCGAACGACCGGTCCGCGGTCTCGACCACGCAGGCCGGGTTGGTCACCAGGTTGCGCGCCCAGCCGCGTGTCCGTCCCGGACGCCACCAGCAGGGCGCCGGGGACCGCCTCGTCGTCGACGAAGCCGACGGTCACCGTGCGCGGCTGCCCGGTCCGGCCTCCGACGGCGCGGATCCGAACGTACCGGCCGGACGCGACGAGGTCGTCCTCGAGGGACCGGCCGGAGGACGGCCCCGTGGCGCGCGTCAAGCCGCCTCCCTGAGGTCGACGTTCGTGTGGCGGAACGTGCCGCTGACCGACGTCCCGCCATCGCCGTCGCGGCGGTATCGAAGGGTGACCCCCGGCCCGGTCAGGTCGAGCGCGAACGACCCGACCGAATCGTCCGTCGCGCCGGTGCCGTTGAGCGGCAGGTCCGACACGAACCGGCACGCCTTCAACGTGACCGCGGTGCCGGCGTCCGTGGGCCGGTAGGTCAGGGTGCCCCCGAAGTCGCAGCCGACGGTGATCGGTTCGGTCGTCGTAGACGTCGAGGTAGTCGCTGGTGTTGAAGACCTGGTCGTCGATCGAGTGGGCCAGGTCGAGCGCGTTCTCGTAGCCGGACGCCGATGACGCGGCGTTGGCGACGTACGGATCGGCCAGGTCCCAGGGACAGGTCGTGACCCGCGCCGCCGGTGGCGTCCGATCGGTGAGCCAGGCCGTGATGAGGTCGTCGGGACACGCCTTGCCCCAGGCGTAGATGACGTGGGGTCCGCCCGACGGCCTGGATGAACCACGCGTTCGACAGGCGGCCGAAGATGCGCATGCCGTTGGCGATCGGCGTCGCCGGGTCGGTCGTCGACGTCAGCACGAAGACCGGGTACGGCGGGTCGACGATCGGCGCCGGCCGTGCCGTCGAGGTGCTTGCCGTGGGCCAGAAGAGACACGGCAGGTCGCCGTAGAAGCTGGTGGCCAGCCGCGTGTCGTTGACGCCTGCGGCGTCCGCCGCGGCGACCCAGGCCGCGACCCGCGCGGCGGGATCGGCGATTCCCGGAAAGAACGCGTAGTCCTGGCATTCGACCGCGTAGTAGAGGGCGTCGGAGTAGTCGTCGACGGGATCGGCTCCAGCGTCTCGGGGTCGAGCCCGATCGCGGCGTAGGCCAGTCGCGCCAGCGGCACCAGGTCGTCGTGCGATGCCGCCGCGATGGCGCGCTGCAGGAGGTATCGATCGGTCGAGTAGTACATGGCGTTGAAGGCCGCGTTCTCGAGATCGGTGATCGCGAGCTCCCGGTCGACGAACGTGCCGCGGCCGTCGGGAAGCTCGAACCGCGCCGGTCCCTTGGACAGCTCCGCGGCCAGCGGCGTCGTACGCGGCAAGCGCGTCGCCACCGGCGACGTCGGTCTTGCAGGTGTCGTCGGCCGTGCAGGCGTCGAGCGTGGCGACGAGGGTGTCCTCGGCCGACCGGGCGGCCTCGACGTAATAGGCCGGTCCGTCGATCGTCAGGTCGACGGGTCCGTCGACGTAGAGCGTCGCGATGTGGTCGGGATGCGCCGCCGCATAGGTCTGCACGAACTGCGTGCCGTAGCTGAGCCCGTAGAGATCCAGCTTGTCGACGCCCAGGTAGTCACGGACCGCCTCGAGGTCCTCGACGGCCTGCCTCGTGGCGTAGAACGGCAGGTCGGCGACGGCCACCCCCGATTCGGCGACGCAATCCCGAGCGAAGGTCTCGGCCGCTGCGGCCGCGGCACTGCGCTCGGCTGGGACCTGGGCTCGTGCCGTCGAGCCATAGAAGGTCGCCGCTGCCCTGGTGCACTGGATGGGGCCCGAGAGGCCGATCCCGCGCTGGTCGAGGTAGACCATGTCGTACGAGTCGGTCACCGCCGTCTCGTAGTAGTCGAGATAGCCGTCGGAGGTCGGGATGTCGCTGTAGCCCGGGGCCGCCGGTGATCTCGACGTAGGTGCCCTTCCGCTCCTTGGTGGCGCGATGGATCGCGAAGGTGATGTTCCAGGTCGGGCCACCGAGCGGCGGCGAAGTGGTCCTTCGGCACCGCCAGCGTGACGCACTCGAAGGTGGTTCCGGGGCACGTTCGCTTGTCCACGAACGTCCACGTCCGGCCGGCCTGCGGCGACGGCGACGGAGGTGCACCCGACGACGGTGCCGACGGCGTTGCCGAGGGTGCGCCCGGTGGCCCCGACGACGGCGCATTCGACGCCGGCGACGATGGTGCGCCCGACGCGGGCGCCGGTCCGAGGGTCCAGCCGGCGCCCGCCGGCGGCGACGCGCAGCCGCTCAGCAGCGCGCAGGCGGTCAGCACGACCCCGGCGGTCGCGAGCCGGCCCGTGGACCCGCCTCGACGGCGCGGCACGAAGGCCGTCGACGTCAGCGGTTGCGCTGCCAGGACTTGCCCTCGGTCTGGGTCGACGGCGCGTAGACCATCTCGACCCGCTGCATGTCGCGGATGGTGCGCGCGCCGAGCGCGGCCATGGACTGGCGCAGCGCGCCGAGCAGGTTCTCGGACCCGTCGGTGACCCGGGCCGGCCCGAACAGGATCCGTTCCAGCGTGCCCGACCGTCCCGACCTTGATCCGCGTCCCGCGCGGCAGCGTCGGCGACGGCGCCGCCATCCCCCAGTTCGTCCCGCGTCCCGGCGCCTCCTCGGCACGCGCGAGCGGCGACCCGATCATCAGTGCGTCGGCCCCGGCGGCGATCGCCTTGGCCAGCTCGCCACCACGGCGCATGCCGCCGTCGGCGACGACCGGGACGTAGCGGCCGGTCTCGGCAAGGTAGGCGTCGCGGGCCGCGGCGACGTCGCTGATCGCGGTGACCTGCGGGAACCCCGATGCCGAGCACCTCGCGGGTCGTGCAGGCGGCACCAGGCCCGACGCCGACGAACACGGCCGCAGCCCCCTGCTCCATCAGTGCGAATGCCGCCTCGGCGTTGGTGGTGTTGCCGACCGCGACGGGGATCGGCATGTACCGGGTGAAGTCGGCGAGCGACAGCGGGTCGTAGTCGGTGGCGAGGTGGCGCGCGCTCGAGACCTGGCTCTGGACGAGGAACAGGTCGGCGCCGTGCTCGGCGCAGAACGGCCCGAACCGGCGCGCGGCGGCCGGCGTGGCGGCGACGGCCGCCCGGCGAGCCCGGCGGCGTGGATCTCGTCGAGGCGGCGCGCGATCAGCTCCTCGCGGATCGGCTGCTGGTACGCCTCGGCCAGGATCGCCTGGACCTCGCCATCGGCGGTCGTCGCGATCCGATCGAGGACGGCATCCGGGTCGTCGTAGCGGGCCTGGACGCCCTCGAGATTGAGGACGGCGAGCCCGCCGAGCCGGCCGAGTGCGCCGGCGAACGCCACGTCGACGACGGCGTCCATCGCCGAGGCCAGGATCGGGACCGCCAGGTCGATCCCGCAGAACGTCTGCGCGAGGTCGACGTCGGCCGGTTCGATCGTGTCGGTGCCGGGCGCGAGCGAGACGTCCTCGAAGCCGTAGGTCGGCCGGATCGTGTCGACCTTGGAACGGAAGACGCGGCGCTGCGCGGCCGCCGACGATTCGGGGAGCGGGGTCGCCGTTCGCTCGATCACGTGGCCCTCCCTGCGCCGCCTCACGGATGGGCTGCCTGTCGACCGCAGTCTAGCCGAAGGCCCGCGGGCCGTAGCCGCGCGTCCCGCGCCAGTGGATACTGCCGGGTGAGGAGGCCCGGCCATGGCGAAGTCGAAGTCGGAGCAGCACGAGCAGGATGTCGAACTGGCGACGGTGTGGCCGGACCCGCCGGTCGAATCGCTCGGTAGCCGGGCGCGGACCGTCTCCGGACAAGGTCTACCGGGAGGAGCTGGCCAAGCTCCAGGTCGAGCTGGTCAAGTGCCAGGAATGGATCAAGGCCCGAGGGCTCAAGGTCGTGGTCCTGTTCGAGGGCCGCGACGCCGCCGGCAAGGGCGGGGCGATCAAGACGATCACGCTCTCGCTCAACCCGCGCTACGCCGGGTGGTCGCCCTGCCGGCCCCGACCGAACGCGAGCGATCCCAGTGGTATTTCCAGCGCTACGCCGAGCACCTGCCGGCGGCCGGCGAGATGGTCCTGTTCGACCGCAGCTGGTACAACCGGGCCGGCGTCGAGCGGGTCATGGGCTTCTGCACGGAGGACGAGTACCAGGAGTTCCTGCGCTCGTGCCCCGAGTTCGAGCGGATGCTCGTCCGCTCAGGGGTGATCGTCATCAAGTACTGGTTCTCGGTCAGCGACGACGAGCAGGAGCGCCGCTTCCAGGCGCGGATCGACGATCCGACGAAGCGCTGGAAGCTGAGCCCGATGGACCTCCAGTCGCGCGCCCGCTGGGTCGAGTACTCGATGGCCAAGGACGAGATGTTCGCCCACACCGACATCAAGCAGGCGCCCTGGTACGTCGTCAACGGCGACGACAAGAAGCGCGCCCGGCTGAACGTGATCCACCACCTGCTCAGCCTGATCCCGTACGAGGACCTCACCCCCGAGCCGATCGTCCTGCCGCCGCGGCAGCCGGACAACGGCTACGTCCGGCCGCCGATCACCGACCAGACGTTCGTGCCGGAGATCTACTGAGGCGGCCCGTCAGCCGATGACGCGCCGGCCCTCGAGGTCCGTCTCGAGCCAGGCCGCGCGGTCCCTGTCGGGCAGGATCGCGACGATCCGCTCGATCGACTCGCGGTACGACGGCCAGATCGTCAGCCGGACCGCCTCCGCCGGGTCGACCCAGCGAAGGTCGTCGTGCTCGGCGGACAGGACCGGCTCGAAGTCCGGACTGACCCGCACGGCGAAGACGACCTCGCTCAGGACCGCGTCGGCGCCGGGCCAGTGGAACGAGATGACCAGGTCCAGGTCGTAGAAGGCCTCGATCGCCTGCCCCGCGATGCCGGTCTCCTCCTCGAGCTCGCGAAGCGCCGCGAGGGCGATCCGCTCGCCGGGCTCGATCGAGCCGGTCACGCACTGCCAGAGGCCGGCCAGCTCACGCCCCGCGGCGCGACGGACCAGGAGAAGCTCGATGCTGTCAGGTCGCTCCGGATCGGGGATCCGATAGATCCAGACCGCGACGATGTCGGGCCGGAAGGACATCGGCGACGCCCGAGGCGGCGGCTAGAGCCGCTCGAAGCGTTCCACGGGCAGGACGAACACCGTCGCCCCGCCGACCTCGACCTCGAGCGGGTAGGGCATGAA
The DNA here is from genome assembly GCA_963806175.1 of uncultured Chloroflexia bacterium. GTDB lineage: Bacteria > Chloroflexota > Limnocylindria > Limnocylindrales > CSP1-4 > SPCO01. Next base: position 189,368 of record CAWDXA010000007.1, on the reverse strand, counting down.
GAACTCGCCCGGCTCCATGATCGGCGGCATCGGGTTGACGACCTGCGTCCGCGACGTGCAGTTCGCCCGGACGACGCTCATGACCTCGTCGACGTCGGCGTCCTCGACGCCCAGGAAGATCGTCGCATTCGACTGTTTGAGGAAGCCGCCCGAGCTGTGGAGGCGCGTCGCCCGGAACTCCTTGTCGAGCAGGGCGCTGACGAGGGCGCCGGCGTCCTCGTTGTGAACGATGGCCACGATGAGCTTCACGCGCGGAGTATCAGCGTCGCGAGCTGACCCGGGTCAATGTCGCCGGTCGTTCGAGGCCAAATGGGCGAGGTGTACGATGCGCGCCCCGAGGGAATCCAGTTGCCTGCAGGAGCCTTCCGTGTCGACCGACGGACCGTCGAGCGATCCCAGCCGTTCGCTCATCGCCGCGATCGATGGCGTCGCCGACGCCGGCGACCTCGAGACCGCCCTCGACGCGGTCGCTGTCGGCGGCAGTCGAGCGCACTCGGCGCGACCATGGCGCGCGATCCTCGTCCAGGACCCCGATCGGCCCGGGCTCCAGCCGGTGGCGACGCACGGGTTCGACGAGGCCGCGGTGGCACGCCTGGCGGACGAAATCACCGACGCGTCGCATCCGTTCGCCGACGCGGCGCTCGGCCGGAGCGCGACCTTCGATCGCGAGGCGACGATGGCCGACGGGTCGCCGTTCGTCGGTGCGTACCTGCCCCTGATCGTCTCGAGCGGTGGCGTCCAGGCGGTCGTCGGCTCGATGGGGCTCGGATGGCCGTCGCCGCGCACGCTCGATCGACGACGAGCGCGCGATGTTGCGATCGGTTCGCGTCGCTCGCCTCCGTCGCCGTGGATCGGGCGCGGCTGTCGTCGACGCTCGTCGGAGCGGTCCGACTGGTTCGAGCGGATGGCGCACACCGACCCGCTGACCGGTCTGGCCAACGAGCGAACGGTGGCCCGCATCCTCGAGCTCGAGCTCGCCCGGGCCGGTCGCCAGGGCAGCGAGGTGTCGCTGGCGATGTTCGACGTCGACGACTTCCAGGCGACGAACCGGAGCGGCGGGCACGAGGCCGGCGACGACGTCCTTCGCCGCGTCGCCGCGGTCCTGTCCGAATCGGTCCGGCTGGTCGACACGGTCGGGCGCGATCGGCGGCGACGAATTCGTGCTCGTGGCCCCGGGATCGGCGGGCCTGACCGTGGCCCAGCGCGTCCTCGACGGCATCCGGGCCCTGCCCGCGGTCGCCGGGCGGCCGATCACGGTGTCGGCCGGCGTGGCACGGTTCCCGGTCGACGGCGCGAGCAGCGAGGCCCTGATCGCCGCGGCATCGAATGCCCTGGCCCGCGCCCGTGACGAAGGCCGCGGAGCGGTCGCCGCCGGAGCGACGCCGGAGGGCTGATCCGGGCGACCACGCGACAGGTGACCGCTCCCGGGCTGACCGGAACACGCTTTGGGCAGGCGACGCCGTGGACGGCCGCCGCCCCGTGCTTCGGGCCGGTGGCGCGGACTGTCAGGCACGGATCGAGACGGCAGGCCGTGCCCCGGGATCCTCAGCGCACGCTTGCAGGCTGGCTGACACACCGCCGGCCCGGGCGAGCCGGCTCGCACGAACGGAGCGGAAGCGGCCGGTCCGCTGCGGTCATGGATGGATGGGCGTCGCGAACGGGTTCGGTTCACCTCGTGCGACGAGGCGGTCGACGGCGGTGTTGACCGCCGTCGCCACCTCGTCCGGCGATCCGCGTCGCGTCGATGACGGTGAAGCGTGTCGGCTCGGCGACGGCGAGCGCGAGGAATCCCTCGCCGCACCCGACGATGGAAGGCGAGATCGAATTCCGCCTCGAACCGGTTGACGTCGCCGGCAGCCTTGCGCGTCAGGCCGGCCTCGACCGGCAGATCGAGCAGGACCGTCAGGTCGGGCCGGAGGCCGTCGGTCGCGATCGCCTCGAGCGCGCGGAGCCGCTGCGAGCGTGGATCCCGGCCCGTAGCCCTGGTAGGCCAGCGTCGAATCGGCGAACCGCGCGCACAGAGGACCGTCCGGCCGGCCGACAGGGCCGGCTCGATGACCTCCGCGACCAGCTGCCGCCGGGCGGCGTTGAACAGGAACGCGTCGGTCAGGGCATCGGTCGGCGCCGCGGAGCCGGTCCGCGCGAGGAGGACGTCGCGCAGCTGTTCGCCGAGCCACGTGCCACCGGGTTCGCGGGTCACCAGGACGTCCCGGCCCGGGCGATCGCAGGTGGGCGGCGAGTCGCTCGACCTGGGTCGTCTTGCCGGCCCCGTCGGGTCCCTCGAAGGTGATGAACCAGCCACGTGGGTCTGGCGCCCCGGGACGAATCACGCCGGGAGTCTAGCGGACCATGGATGTGCCCGAGATCCGATCGTGGCGCAGCCTCGTCTACCTCACCGTCCAGGCGGTGTCGGGCACTACGACGTTCTGACCATCGCGACCGCTCCTGCCCCTCTGCTAGGCTGCGCCGCGCATGAAGGATCTGACCGATCGCGCCCTGGACACGGCCACCGTACTGGGCGCGGGCTACGCGGACATCCGCGTCGTCCGCCGTCGCGACGAGAGCATCGCGATCAAGACCGGACGGGTCGAAGGCGTCGCCTCCGGGGAGAGCGAGGGCTTCGGCGTGCGCGTCCTGGTCGACGGCGCCTGGGGCTTCGCCTCGTCGCACGTCCTGACCGCCGCCGAAGCCGACCGGATCGCCGGCCAGGCCGTCCGGATCGCCCGGGCGAGCGCCACCGCGCTTCGCCACCCGACGCGTGCTCGACGACCGGCCGCCGGCGCACGGTCGCTACGAGACGCCGCTGGCCGAGGATCCGTTCGAGGTCCCGCTCGAGACCAAGATCGCCGACCTGCTCGCCGCCGACCAGGCGGCATCCGCGCGTCAAGGGCATCGCGTTCACCGAATCGATCTATGCCGCGCAGCGTGAGTGGAAGACATTCGCCGCGACCGACGGCAGCCTCACCGAACAGGTCATCACCCACGTCGGGGCCGCCGTCGAGGCGAACGCCGTCGACGGCGACGAGCACCAGCGCCGGAGCTACCCGGATTCGGGCGGCGGCTGGCAGGCCGCCGGGCTACGAGTACATCCGGGGCCTGCGGCTCGGCGAACGCGCCGAGCCGCTCGCCGACGAGGCCGTGGCCCTGCTGACCGCGCCGCAGTGCCCGTCGGGCCGGTTCACGCTCGTGCTCGACCCGTCGCAGCTCTACCTCCAGGTCCACGAGAGCTGCGGCCACCCGACCGAGCTCGACCGGGTCTTCGGTACCGAGGCGTCCTACGCCGGGACCAGCTTCCTGACGACCGACAAGCTGGACGAAGGGTTCCGCTACGGCTCCGACCTGATCGACATCGTCGCCGACGCCACCGCGCCGGGCGGGATGGGCACCTTCGGCTGGGACGACGAGGGCGTGGCCGCCCAGGCCGTGCCGCTGATCCGGAACGGCATCTTCGTCGGCTACCTGAGCAGCCGCGAGACGGCGCCGCGGATCGGGCGCCGGAGCGGCGGCGCGATGCGAGCCGACGGCTGGAACCGGATCCCGCTGATCCGGATGACCAACATCAACCTGCTGCCGAAGCCCGGGATGAGCCTCGACGAGATCGTCGAGGACACCGACGACGGCCTCTACCTGGCGTCGAACCGGAGCTGGTCGATCGACGACCGGCGCCTCAACTTCCAGTTCGCCACCGAGGTCGCCTACGAGATCAAGGGCGGCAAGAAGGGCCGGCTGTTCAAGAACCCGACCTACACCGGGATCACCTACGAGTTCTGGCGGTCGTGCGACGCCGTCGGCGACGAGCGCAGCTACGTGATGCTCGGCACGCCGAACTGCGGCAAGGGCGAGCCCGGCCAGACCGGCCACGTCGGTCACGCCGTCCCGGGCGCCCGCTTCCGCGACGTCCAGGTCGGCGTCGGCAAATGGTGATCTCGACGGGCGACCAGCCGGTGAACGACGATCGCGCGCGCGACGCGCTGGCCCTGGCCGAGGCCGCGCTCGCCGAGGCGCTCCGCCGGGACGTCACCGAGGCTGAGGTCCTCGTGATGGCCGAGGACTCCAGCCTGACCCGCTTCGCCAACAGCGAGATCCACCAGAACGTGGCCGAGACCAACGTGGTCGTCAACCTGCGCTGCGTGGTCGGCCGGCGGGTCGGCGTCGCCTCGTCCGGCCGGACCGACCCGGAGGGTCTTCGCCGCCTGGCCGAGAGCGCCGCGGCGATCGCCCGGGTGGTCGAGGAGCTCGAGGACTGGGGCGGCCTCCCCGGCCCGACCGAGACACGACCGGTGGCCGCCGGCTACAGCCCGGCGACGGCCGAGGCCAGCCCGGAGTTCCGGGCCGACGCCGTCCGGGCCGTCATCGACGCCGCCGACCGGGCGGGCGTCATCGCCTACGGCTCGTTCGCCACCGGGACCGAGTCGACCGCCGTGGCCAACTCGCACGGGATCCGCGTCGCGGGAACGCGGACGACCTCGCAGCTGATCACGGTCTCGATGGGTCCCGACGGCGGGACCGGCTACGCCGAGGCGGCCGCCGTCGACGCCGACGACCATCGACGCGGCCGCGCTCGGGCGCGAGGCGTCCGGCAAGGCGCGCGCGACCGCCAACGCCGTCTCGGTCGAACCGGGCGACTACCCGGTCGTGCTCGAGGAGTACGCGGTCGTCGACCTCCTCGACATGCTCGGCTACCTCGGGTTCTCGGCGCTCGCCGTCCAGGAGGAGCGGAGCTTCTTCGAGCCGGGCAAGCGGATCGGCAGCGACCTGGTCACGCTGATCGACGACGGCGGCGACCCGGCCGGGTTGCCGATGTCGTTCGACTACGAGGGCGTCGCCAAGCAGCGCGTCGAGCTGGTCGACCGTGGGATCTGCCATGGCGTGGTCTACGACGCCCAGACCGCGGCGCGCGACGGCGTCGTGTCCACCGGGCACGGGCTGCCGGCCCCGAACCCGTACGGCCCCTTCCCGCTCAACATGGTGATGGCACCCGGGACGGCGAGCCGCGAGGACCTGATCGGCGGGCTGGATCGCGGCCTGCTCGTGACCCGCTTCCACTACACCAACCCGGTCCATCCCAAGCTGGCGATCGTGACCGGGATGACCCGCGACGGGACCTTCCTCGTCGAGGGCGGCAGGATCGTCGGTCCCGTCAAGAACCTCCGCTACACGCAGAGCTACCTCGACGCGCTGGCCGGCACGGTGGCGGTGGCCCGGCGATCGCCGGACGCTCCGCGGCTTCCTCGGTGGCGTCGTCGTCCCGGCCGTCCGGATCGACGGCTGGACGTTCACCGGCGGCACCGAGCACTGACGCGGTCCCGGTTCTCGCCGGCGCGTACCGGTTCTCGCCGGCCCGGTCGGGCTCTCGCCGGCGCGGTCGGGCTCCTCGCCGGCTGATCGCCGAGCGATCGATGCGTCGGGTGCCCCGCGGAGACACGCGGCGTAACCAACAGCCTGATCTGATCGCGATCACGGCGTCGGCTCGCGGGATGCCTGGACCTCCGAGCGGTCGGTCCGACCGTGCGGGGTGCCGGTGGTCGGCCGCAGGCGACCGATGGATCGCCGAGCGATCAGCGTCGGGCTCCCGTGGCTCGGGCTCCCGTGACTCGGGCTCCCGGTCAGTGTCGGGCTCCCGTGACTCGGGCTCCCGGTCAGTGTCGCGCTCCCGTGGGTCGTGCCCCTGTGGGTCGGCCCGCGTGCGCCTTCGAGGGCGGCGATGGGGGCCCGCCACGGAACCGTGCGTGCATACCCAGATACGTCCGAGTGAACCGTGGATGGCCAGACTCAACCGATGGCAACACGGCGCAACCGGGCCGGCGATGCCGCCTGGCAATCGCGGCTGATCCGCGGCGAAGCCGGGTGCGAGATCCGCGAAGCGCGACTCGACTCGGGGCTCAGCCTTGCCGCCGCCGGGAGAGCCGTCAGCATGTCGCACAGCCAGTTCGGCCGGATCGAGCGTGCCGCCCTGCCCAACCTCACGATCGAGCAACTCAGCCGCGCGTGCGCCGCCGTCGGCCTCAAGCTCGTCGTCCGGGTCTATCCGGACGGGGATCCCGCTCGCGATGCCGCGCAGCTCGGGCTGATCGAGCGCTTCCGACGCCGCGTTCCGGCTCATATCCCGTTCCGGACCGAGGTACCGCTGCCAATCCCGGGCGATCGCCGCGCATGGGACGGCCTGCTGAGCTTCCCAGGGACGCCCGTCGCCGTCGAGGCCGAGAGCCGGCTCCGCGACATCCAGGCCATCGAACGACGGTTGGCTCTCAAGGCACGCGATGGACGCATCGATCGCCTCGTCCTGCTCGTCAACGACACGGCGGCAAATCGTCGGGTCCTGCGCCTGCACCGCGATGGGCTCCGGGAGCGGTTCCCGCTGACCGGCAGAGAGGTGCTCGCCGCTATCACCGCGGGGGAGGCCCCTTCCAGGAACGGCCTCCTCCTGCTCTGAGGCACCCGGCTCCGAGGCACCCTGCTCCGAGGCACCCTGCTCCGAGGCACCGGGCTCCGAGGCACCCGGCTCCGAGGCACCCGGTGCGCGCGAGGATCCACATCGTGGAGATGTGCGATCCCGGAGCGATCGGTTCCCGGGCGAGCGGATCCGGTTCGACCGCGGCGCGATCCCGGAACCCGGCACGGCAGGCGCCGCTCGACTCTGGCCGCGCATCGGGTACGCTCCGGGCCTGGTCGCAGCCCTGGAGGATCCATGCCCGCGTTCGACGTCGATGCCCTGCGTGCCGAATTCCCGGCGCTCGCCCGCCGGCAGGACGGACGACCGGTCGTCTACCTCGACGGTCCGGGCGGGACGCAGGTGCCGCAGCGGGTGATCGACGCCGTCGTCGCGCTACTACCGCGACACCAACGCGAACGCCGAGGGCGCGTTCGTCACCAGCGAGCTGAGCGACGAGATGGCGCTCGAGGGGCACGCGGCCGTCGCCGACTTCCTGGGCGCGGCCAGTCCGGACGAGGTCAAGTTCGGAGCCAACATGTCCACCTTGACGCTGCACATCGGCCGTTCCATCGGCGCGACGCTCGGGCCGGGCGACGAGATCGTGGTCACCACGCTGGACCACGAGGCGAACGTGTCGACCTGGCGGGCGATGGCCGCCGACCGCGGCGTAACCGTCCGGACGGTCGACATCCACCTCGACGACGTGACGCTCGACCTCGAGGACCTCGAATCGAAGCTGAGCTCCAAGACGAAGCTGGTCGCCATCGGCTATGCCAGCAACGCCGTCGGGACCGTCAACCCGGTACGCGAGATCGTGGCCCGCGCGCACGAGGTGGGCGCGCTGGCCTATGTCGACGCGGTCGCCTACGCACCACACGGCCCGATCGACGTCCAGGCGCTCGACTGCGACTTCCTCGTCTGCTCGGCCTACAAGTGGTTCGGGCCGCATCTCGGGGCCCTGTACGGCAAGGCCGAAGTCTTCGATCGCCTGCCGGCGTTCAAGGTCCGGCCCGCGCACGACCGGTTCGAGACCGGGACTGCCGCCTTCGAATCGATCGCGGGCACGCTGGCCGCAACCGACTACCTGCGCGACGTCGGCCGGAGCTACGGCGACGTCGTCAGGCGCACCCGGCGCGGAGTCCGCCAGCGAACGACGCCGCGAGCTGGTCGCCGGCATGGTCGCGATCCGCGACTACGAGCGAGGGCTCGTCACACGGCTGATCGCCGGTCTGCAACGGATCGCCGGGGTCACGATTCACGGCATCACCGACCCTGGGACGGTTCGCGGCCCGGGTGCCGACGGTCTCGATCTCGATCGACGGCGTGCATCCGCGGGCGGCCGCCGAAGCGCTCGGCCGGCAGGGGATCTTCACCTGGGACGGCGACTTCTACGCGACCGGCCTGATCGAGCGCCTCGGCAAGGCGGAATCGGGCGGCGTGCTCAGGCTCGGCCTCGTCCACTACAACACCGCGGCCGAGGTCGATCGGACGCTCGAGGCGGTCGAGGGCTTGCACTGAGGCGCGGACCGCTCCATCATCGCGTCGCGCCGGCGTCCGACCGGCCCACCCTGGGGGCACCTTGTCATGCTTGATCTCCGACACCTGACCCGCCTGACGGCCCTGGCCGTCGCGACCGGACTGATTGCCGCGGCCTGCAGCAGCAGCGGCTCGTCATCCCCGGCCGCCAGCTCCGACGCGTCCGTCGCGCCAAGCGTCGAGGCGCCGTCGGCGGTGGCGTCCGAAGCGCCCGCCAGCGAGGCGCTGCCCGGATCGGCCGAGCCGTCGATCGGGGCCCTCCCGACGTTCGACCTCGAGGCCCTGACCGGTGCCCTGCCCGGCGTCGACTCGTACCGCACCTCGACAACCGTCGGCGGCGTGAAGCAGTACGAGAGCGTCGTCGTCACGAAGCCGGAGCTGTCGAAGGCCATCACGGTCTACGACGATCAGGGCACCGTGACGAATCGATACGTGATCATCGGCAAGGATGCTTGGCAGGCCGACGGCGCCGACGGCAAGTTCCAGAGCGTACCGTCCGAGTTGGCCAGCACGATGCTGCATGGCGTTCGATCCGGCCCTGATGCTCGGCGCGTACGCGCAGCTCGACTGGGGGAACATCGCGACGAACCAGGGCATGGAGGACAAGAACGGCGTCCAGGCCCACCACGTGCGGATCGACTCAACGTCGTCGCTCGGGCCTGGCGGGCGCCATGCCGGCCGGCGCGGCCGTCGACGTCTGGGTGGCCGACGCCGGCTACCTGGTCGCCTGGGAGATGACCGGCTTCCCGAACGACGCGAACTTCGCGATCGAGGTCACGAACGTCAACGACTCCTCGAACAAGGTCGAGAAGCCGAGCTGACCGCGGACCCGCCAGCGGACTACCACTCGACCAGCTTCCAGATCTCGGGTTCGGGCTCGTCCGGCTCGCCCGCGACCTCGGCGAAGAGCGCGACGGCCCGCTTCAGGTGCTCCATCGCCTCGTCGCCGCGTCCGTCCGCGTGGAGCAGGTCCGAGAGGTTGTTCTCGAGTGCGGCCTGCCGATGACGGTCGCCCACGCGCTCGCACATGACGAGCGCGTCACGGGTGAGGTCGATCGCCGAGGTCCGATCACCGCTGTCCGCCACGACGAGCGCAAGCGTGTTCATCGTCGCGACCTGGAGGGTCGGGTCCGCGGCCGGGTCGATCGCGGCCAGCGCTCGCTCGAGATGCGATCGCGCCGCGACCAGATCGCCGCGGCGCCGGGCCAGCATGCCGAGCACATCCTCGGCGCGGGCGATGGCCGCCCCGTCGCCGGCACCGGCGGCGATGTCAAGCGCGACGTTGGCGGCCCGCTCGGCCCCGGCAGCGTCCCCACGGCGGTGCGCAACAGCGCTCTGGTCGGCAAGGATGGCGCTGCTCCGGCCAGGGTCTGCGGCGCCGGCCGCCTCCAGGGCCGAGGCGAGATGCGTCTCAGCCTGGTCCCAGGCCCCCCGCCGAGCATGGACCCGGCCGAGCTGGTGCTCGATCGCCGCCATGCGGTCCGGGTCGGACAGCGCTGCGGCTGTCTCGAGGTGATCGATCGCGGCCCGATAGTCGCCCAGCAACGTCAGGACCTGCCCTAGCGCCTCGTGCAGCGCCGCGGCGGCAGGATGGCCGAGCGCCAGGGCCGCCTCGAGGTGCTCCCGGGCCTCGGCGTTCGCGTAGACCCCACGAGCGTGCTCGCCGGCTCGCCTGTGCGCCTCGGCGGCCTGTGCCGTGCGTCCGGCCAGGCGCTCGTGGTAGGCGATCAGCGACCAGCGGACACCCCCTTCACGGCCGCCGGTGCGTGACGTCAGCGACTCGGCGACGCGACGGTGAAGCAGGCGCCGACGGGCCATCCCGAGGTCGTCGTAGGCGACGTTGCGCAGGCTCGCGTGGGTGAAGTCGTAGCGGAGCTCGGACCGCTCCTGCGACGCGACCTCGCGGGCGAACCCGCGACGGGCGAGCTCCTCGAGCGCCGCGACGGTCTCCTCGTCGCTGCGGCCGGACGCAAACCGCACCGTCTCGAGGTCGAACGACCTCCCGATCACCGCGGCGGCACTCGCGACCTGGCGGGCCAGCTCGGAGGTGGTCGCGAGGCGGTTCCGGACGAGGGCTTCGATCCCCGGGACGGACGACCCTTCCCCGGGCACGGGCAAGGCGAGGGCCTCGGCGACGTACAGGGGCAACCCCTCGGAGTCGGCGACGAGACGGTCGACGAACGCCGTGCTGGCGCTCGATCCGAGGGCGGCACGCGCCAGCGTCTCGATGTCGGTCCGCCCCAGGCGCCCGAGGGTCACGACCGAAGCGCGGCCCTCGGCGGCGGCAGCGGCGACGATGCCGCCACCCGAGGGGTCCGCGAGGTCCTCGCGCCGCCAGGTGAGCAGGACCCCGATCGGGCGCCCGCTCAATCGACGCGCCAGGAAGGCCAGCGCCTCGAGCGTGGGGCTATCCGCCCAATGGGCGTCATCGAGCCACAGGACCCCGGGACGCGGCCCGATCACGAGGGCTGTCAGGACCTCGGCCACCGCATCGAGGAACCTGCCTCGACCGAGCGGATCGGTCATGCCTCCGTCGGGCGCGTGGACGCCGTGGATCGGAAGCAGGCGGGCAAGCTCGGCCAGGAGCTCCGGCCGGACCGAGGCCAGGCGCGGTTCGGCGTCCGGGCGGGCAAGCCCGGCCCGGACGAGCTCGGCCACCGAGGCGTAGGGAATCGCCGCTTCGCCGGCGTACGAACGGGCTTCGAGGAGCACTGCGCCATCGGCCGACAGGCGATCGACAAGAGCGCGAGCGAGGCGCGTCTTGCCGATTCCGGGCTCGCCCTCGATGACCAGGACGTGGCCGTCAGGGTCGATTGCGCGAGCGGCGTCGAGGAGCGATTCGAGCTCTACAGCGCGCCCGACCATCGGTCCTTCCGTTGGGGAAGGCGCACGGACATTCGACCCGCCCATGGACAGCGGTGGCGTCGCGATCGTCGTCGACGTGGCGGTTGTCCCCGCGGGCGGCCGAAAGGAGCCCGTCCGGATGGTTTCGTACAGCTCGATCGTCTCCTCGAGCGGGGCCACGCCCAGCTCGGCCTCCAGGACCCGCACGCAGTCGCGGTACTGGCGAACGGCGGCCGCATCCTCGCTCGCGGCCGCGTAGGCGGACATCAGCAGCCGATGGGCGGGTTCGTGGAGGGGATCGAGATCCAGCCAGCGACGGCCGACGAGGACGGCACGATCCCAGCGCCGCGCCGCCAGCTGGGACCGAGCCAGCCGCTCGAGGACGGCTGCGGCGTCACGCCGGTATGCCTCGGCCTCGGCGACCTGCCACTCGTCGAACGGTTCGCTGTCCCGCAGGCTGAAGCCGTCCATGAAGGGGCCGCGATCGAGCGCGAGTGCCTCGTCGAGCAGCGCGTCGCAGGCATCACACGCCGTCGAGAGGTCGTGATCGTGTTCGCGGACTCGGCCGAGCAGTCCGCTGAAGACGTGGAGGTCGAGGTCGACCTCACGACCGTCGAGGGCGACCGACCGCCGATCGATCTCCAGGCCGCGGCCACCGAGGGCGGTGTTCAGGACCGAGAGTGTCCGTCGCAGCGCCCCTCGGGCGCCAGCCTCATCCGACTCCGGCCAGAGCAAGGCCGCGATGGACTCCCGGCTGGCTGGCCGGCCGGTCACGGCCAGGTACACGAGGAGCGCGACCGCCTTTCGGGTGTCCACGGCCAGCGGTGCGGAGTCGACGCGGACGTCGACGGGGCCGATGAGCCGGATCGAAACGCGGGGAGGGGCCATCAACGGTACGGTACTGCGATGGACGACTCGGGCCGTAACGCGAGAACGGCGCAGCGTCCGCGTCAGTCCGTAACGATGCCGTGACGATCGCGTCCCAGGCTCCACCGATGGCCACCTCCGCACGTTCGAAGCGCTCACCTCGCGCGGCCACAGGTCCCAGGTGCCCATGAGCGGCCGCCGAGCGCTGGCAACCGCCGTGTGGCTCGTCACGATCACCGCCTCGATCGTGGCGATCGGGATCCTCGTTGCGACGCGGGACGCGCCCGTCGCCACCTCGTGGGGATTCCGTGGTGCCTCCGAGGCGTTCGCGATCGTCTGTGGAACCGTCGGCGTGGTGGTCGGGATGCGACGACCCGAGAACCTCAACGGCTGGCTCTTCGCGACCATCGGGCTGCTCTTCGCGACAGAGGCGGTGCTGAACGAGTACGTCATCGCCGGCGCGTTGGTCGTCCCGGGCGGTCTGCCCTGGACCGTGGCCCTGAGTTGGCCCCTGACCTGGCTCTGGGTGCCGTCGCTGGGAGCGGCCCTGATCCTCCTTCCGCTCCTGTTCCCGACCGGGCAACTGCTGTCGGCGGCGTGGCGGCCCGCCGTCGCTCTCGGGGTGCTGGCGACCATCGCCTTCTCCCTGGCGATGGCGTTCCAGCCCGGCCCGAATCAACAGGCGACCTACCTCGACAACCCCCTCGGCTTCAGCGGTCTCGATCCCGACACCTACACCCGAATCCTGATTGCCGCAGCGGGACTCCCGTTCATCGCTTCGATCGCGGCCGCGCTCACGTCGCTCGTTCGCCGGTTCCGCCACGCCCCGCCTGATGCCCGCCAGCAGATCAAGTGGTTTGCCCTGGCGGCCATGGTCGCGGGCGTCGCCTTTACGCTCTACGCGGCCGTCTCGGGAGTGCGGGGTTCGTCGACGAGCGCCAAAGTCCTCGAAGTCGGCGTCGTTGTCGCGCTCATGATGCTGCCCATGGCAGCAGGCCTCGCCATCCTCCGCTACCGCCTCTACGACATCGACCGCATCGTCAGTCGCACGATCTCGTACGGGATCGTGACCGCGCTCCTCGTCGCCACCTTTGTCATCGTCAACCTCGGCCTGCAGGCCGTGCTCAGCGGCGTGCTCGGAAACGATTCAGGAGCGGTCGCCGCTACGACGCTGATCGTCGCCACGCTGTTCACGCCCGTGCGTCGACGTGTGCAGCGAGCCGTCGACGGTCGGTTCGATCGTGCTCGGTACGATGCCGAGCGGACGACCATCACCTTCGCCGAACACGTGCGTGAAGAAGTCGACCTCGCGACCCTGGTCGGCGAGCTGGATGCGACCGTCGCGCAGGTCATGGCCCCGGCGAGCGTCGGGGTCTGGCTACGAAGTGGGAACCAGTGACGACGAGGGTCGTAACGTTCCACGGACGATGCGTCCCCAGGCTGCGTCCGTGACCACCGCTGCGCGCCGACCTCGTTCACGCGGCCTCGCCGTTGCGGGCCTCCTGGGAGTCATCGCGGTCCTGGTTGTGTCCTGGGCGGCCGCCGGGGCGGATCCGACGTCCGCCTTCGAGGTCGCGTCGTTCGCCACGGTCGGTCTTCTGCTCGTCTGGCGTCGGCCTCGCGAGCCGATCGGATGGTTGCTCGTCTACATAGCCTGGGCGTTCGTCGCGGTGGGGTCTCTGCTGCCCGGGAGCGCGAGCGACATCGTCGACGGACGCCTGCCGTTGGGACTCACCGCGCTCGCCTGGTTCAACGCCTGGAGCAGCTCGCTCTTCTTCGACGCAGTCGCCGCGCTGGCCGCGATCTTCCCGACAGGCCGGTTCCCTGCCGGCGCGATGGGACGGGTCGCCGCGCTCGCAATCGCGGCGCCCATCGTCTTCGGCATTGCCCTCGCGTTCGCGCCCGACCTGAACCCGCTGTTCGAGGATGGCACGAGTGGTGTCGTTCGCAATCCGATCGGCCTCTTCGAGGGTTGGTCCGGCTGGCCCGTCATCCAGGCCGGCGTCTATGTGGCCGTGCTCGCGTCGCTGATGGTCAGCATCGGGACGTTCCTGGTTCGATACCGGCGAGCAAGGGGCCTGGAACGTGCCCAGGGCAAGTGGCTCCTCGGCGCGCTCAGCGTGATGCTGGCCGCCGTCGCCTTCGCCTTCGCCGTGCTCGCCTTCGTGAGCTCGACGGGATTTTGGATGTGGGCGCCGGCTGCGCTGGCGTACCCGCTCATCCCCATTGCCATCGGCATCGCGGTCATGCGCTACCGCCTCTACGAGATCGACCGGATCGTCAGCCGGACGATCGGCTGGGCCGTCTCGACGGGGGCGATCCTCGCGTTGTTCGCGCTCCTCGTCATCGGACTCCAGGCGGTCCTGGCCCCGGTCACGCGCGAGAGCACGCTGGCGGTCGCCGCATCGACACTCGCCGCGTTCGCGCTGTTCCAGCCGCTCCGCCACCGCGTCCAGTCCCTGGTGGATCACCGCTTCAACCGGTCGCGCTACGACGCCGAACGGATCTCGGGCCTGCTGGCCGCGCGGCTTCGCAACGAGACGGATCTACCGGCGATCAATGCCGGGATCGTCGACGGTGCCCGCGCCAGCGTCCAGCCGGGTTCGGTGGCCCTCTGGGTGCGAGGGCGCGCATGAGCTCACCGACAGCCGAGCCGACTTCGACGGCGCCGGTGGCGACCAGCGCGCAAGGAACGAGACTCGTTGTCTCGGCGAAGGCTGTCGCGGCGCCCGCTCTCGCGGCAGCCGCGTTGGTCCTCGACGTCTTCGCGCTCCTCCTGTTGCTCCCACAGCCGGCGGCGGTCGTCAACTCCATGGACGGGAGCACCATCGGCGGGTACGTCCTCGGCGCGACCTACCCGATCGTCGGTTGGATCATCGCGTCGCGTCGACCCGGAAACGCGATCGGATGGGTCTTCCTTGCGATCGGGCTTTCGCAGGCGCTCGACACGTTCGCCGCCGCCCCGGTTGCCTATCTGACCGTTACCAGCGCGCTCGTGGCGCTCTTCGCGGGGCTCGTGGTCGTGCTTCAGGCCGCACTCGCACCGTTCACTCGCACGAACTCGATCGCCGTCGCCACGTCGACCCTGGCCGCTGCGGCGAGCTTCCAGCCCCTGCTTCGGCGGGTCCGGCGCGTGGTGGACCGGCGGTTCAATCGAGCCGGCTTCGACGCCGACCGCGAAGCGGCCGGCTTCGGAGGGCAGATTCGGGATCAGGTCGACGTCAGATCCGTGACCGACGCGCTCACGGCCGCGCTCGGCCGCACGATCGAGCCGTCGTCGGCCGGGGTATGGCTCCGGGAGCCGCCCCGGTGACCGGTCCCGTCCGGAGACGACGCTCTGACCTTGGCGGTGTCGACTCCCGGGCCCGCACCCGATCGTACGGAGTGAGCGGCCGGGTGCCGAGCCGCGCCCGGCTGCTGTTGATGGCGAGCGTGCTCATCGCGCTCGTGCCGCTGATGCTTCGAAGCGGCCTCGGGCTGTTCGTCGTCCCGCCGTACGCAGCGGTCGGAGCGATTCTCGTGATTCGGCGCCCGAACAACCGGATCGGATGGACCCTCTTCGCGTCGGGCGCTGCGTTTGCGATCCTCCTCACTCCGTCGATCCACGCGACAGCCACCCAGTTCGTGGATGGCTCGGCGCCGGCGGTCGAAGCGGCCCTCGCCATCCTCACTGCCGGCGCCACGGGGATGGCCCTGTTCCTGCTTCTGTTCGTGCTCGCCCTGATCTTCCCCTCGGGGCGATGGCCGGGAGGGCGACGGGGCCGGATCCTCTGGTGGGTCTTTATCGTCGCGGCGGCGTCGACCGTCGCCTGCTTCTTCAAGCCGACGATCACTGTGCAGCTGGACAACTTGCCGGACCCGGTGGCCGTCCGCAACCCGCTCTCGGTCGCGCCGTCGCTGCCGGTCTGGGGTGTCCTGGATCCGAACGTCCTCACGCTTCCGCTTGTCGTCCTCATCCTTGGGGCGGTCATCTCACTTGTCGTCCGGTTCCGACGTTCCGCGGGAGTCGAGCGCCAGCAGCTCCGCTGGTTCGTTGCCGCGGCTGCCTTCCTGGGGCTTGCGATCACCGCCGGGTTCACACTCGCCGCGATCGCCCCGGAAATCGGACACTCGGGTCTCAACTGGATTCCCGTGCTGATCGCCTACCCGTGCGTCCCGATCGCCATTGGCATCGCGGTCCTCCGCTATCGCCTTTATGAGATCGACCGGATCGTCAGTCGCACGATCAGCTGGACGCTGACGACTGGTCTCGTCGCAGCACTGTTCGCGGGGCTGATCGTCGCGCTTCAGGCCGTACTGACACCCGTGACCGACCAGAACAGCCTCGCCGTCGCCGGTTCGACCCTCGCTGCCGCGGCCCTGTTCCAACCGATCCGCCGCCGTGTGCAGTCGGCCGTAGACCACCGGTTCAACCGGAGTCGCTACGACGCCGACCACATCGTCGGAGGGTTCGCGACGAACCTCCGTGGGCAGACGGACCTGGACCAGATCAGCGGCGGGGTCGCGGACGCGGTGACGCGAGCGCTC
The DNA here is from genome assembly GCA_963806175.1 of uncultured Chloroflexia bacterium. Classification (GTDB taxonomy): domain Bacteria; phylum Chloroflexota; class Limnocylindria; order Limnocylindrales; family CSP1-4; genus SPCO01. Next base: position 173,161 of record CAWDXA010000007.1, on the reverse strand, counting down.
CGGCCGGCGAGCGTCGGTGTCTGGATGCGCCCAAGGTCCGAGCCATGACCGGACGCGAGGGGCGTGGTCACGTCGAACATCGGAGCGGACGATGACCCGAAGTCGCCTGGCGTGGGGCATCGCGGCCCTCGACATCGTCACGATCCTGGTCACCCGCTTGATCGACCCGTCCGGCGACGTCAGCGCGATCGTCGTCTTCACGCTCGGCGTCGGTTCATTTGCCGGGGTCGGCGCGCTTCTGGACGCGCGCGTCCCGGGGAATATCATCGGCCCCTTGCTGCTCGCCGCGGGCACGCTGATGACCGCATCCATGGCGATGGGGACCTACGGCAGCCTTGGCGCCCTCCAGGGCTCGAACTGGCCGCTCGCCGATATCGTCGGACAGGCCGGCACCATCCTGTTCGTCTATCCGTTCATGATCGCCCTCATCGGTGTCCCACTCGTCTTTCCGGACGGATGCCTACCCTCCCGGCGATTCCGCTGGATCACCCAGCTCACGATTGCGAGCGGGGCCGCGTGGACCATCGCTTCCATCCTCGGGCCCGGGCCGAGCGGCGGGGCCGATTCAGGCGCGCCCGCCGGTTGGGAGGCCGGCTTCGTCGGGATCATCCAGACGTTCTTCCTGCTGTCGACGATCGTCTGCTTCGGCGCCGGGGTAGCTGCCGTTGCGGTGCGCTATCGACGCGGCGATCGGGTGCAGCGTCAGCAGATCAAGTGGCTCGCGGCAATCGTCGGGCTCGGCGCTGTCGTCCTGCCGATCTCATTCATCGTCCAGGACGCGAGCGACGAGGTGGCGACCGTCGTCACCAGCCTCACGGTCCTGAGCCTGTTCGCGCTCCCGGTGGTGATCGGCCTTGCGATCCTCCGATATCGCCTGTACGAGATCGACCGGATCATCAGCCGGACGATCAGCTGGACGCTCACAACCGGCCTGATCGTGGCCCTGTTCGGGTGCATCGTGATCGGGATCCAGGGTCCTCTGTCCCAGGTCACGGGCGGAAACACCCTGGCGGTCGCCGGGTCGACGCTGGTCGCGTTTGCGATCTTCCAGCCCCTCCGGCGCCGCATCCAGGAGGCGGTGGACCGCCGTTTCAACCGTGCACGCTACGACGCGGAGCGGATCGTCGCCGCATTCGCCCATGGCCTCGGCGCCGAAACGAGCCTCGAGGACGTGCAGCAGAAGATCGTCGTCGTCGTCGCTTCGTCACTCGGCCCCAGGGGCACCGGCCTCTGGGTCCGCGATGGCTCGGCGAGTCGGTCCACATGACCCAGACCGCGGGCGTGATCGACCCCGGGCGAGGCAGCGCCGTGACGCGCCTGGCGACGCGCCTGCTGATCGCGGTCATGGTCCTCGCCGTCATCGGCGCCAGCGGCATGCGCCTCATCCATGAACCGTCCGGGAGCCATCTCGTGGTCGTCTTCGTCGTCACGACCCTGAGCTTCCTCATCGTCGGCGGCCTCATCGTGGAGCGGCGGCGCGGGAACACGGTCGGGACCCTCGTGCTCGTCCTCGGCCTGCTGATCGCCACGTACGTGGTCCTCGATGCATGGGTCCGGCTGGAGGCACCTGGCCATCGCTATGCAGCCCTCGCTGTCAGCCTCCTCGACGGTCCGATGTTCCTGGCCGTCGCCATGCTGTTCCTGTACTTCCCGGATGGCCGGCTCCCAGGGCGCGGCTGGTCCTGGATCGTGGCGGCTTCCGGGTTGCTCGCCTCCCTCGTGCTGATCGGCGCTGCGCTCCGGCCGGGGCCGTTGCCGTTCTACACGTGGCTGGAGAACCCATTTCCCGCGATGCCCAACCCCGTCACCGCGGCGTGGGATGCGATCTACGGGCTCCTCGTTGGGTGCGTCGCAATCGCCTCCGTTTCGCTCATGGGTCGGTGGCGACGCGCCAGCCAGCTCGAGCGGGCCCAGCTGAAGTGGGTCGCAGCCGCGGGGGGCCTCGTCGCGCTTGCCATGCTGACGTACGGGTTGTCGGCCGGTCCGAGCCAGTACTCGGAGACGGGTGACCTTTCCGTTGGATTGACGCTCGGCCTCTTCCCCATCGCCATCGGGATCGCGATCCTCCGCTACCGCCTGTACGAGATCGACCGGCTCATCAGCCGGACGATCAGCTGGGCGCTGACAACCGGCGTGATCGTGGCGCTGTTCGCGGCGATCGTGATCGGGCTGCAGGCCGTCCTGGCGCGGGTAACCGGCGGCAGCACCGTGGCGGTTGCCGCATCGACCCTGGCGGTGGCGGCGCTGTTCCAGCCGCTCCGGCGCCGTGTCCAGCGGGTCACCGATCGCCGCTTCGACCGGGCCAGCTACGACGCGCAGCGCACCGTGGAGGCATTCGCCGCGCGCGTCCGCGACGAGGTCGACCTCTCGACACTGCGCGCGACCCTTGCCGCAAGCGCGAACCGCACGGTCCACCCCAACTCGACGACCGTCTGGCTCCGAAACGTCGTGGATTCTCCGCAAGCGCGGAATTCGTAACGATCTCCGAACGCCCACCACGGAGGATGCCGTCGATGGCTTCAGTCACCCGCCCGCTCCGCCGCCTCATCGGTCGATCCTCGCCGGCCCCGACGCCGGCCGAGGATGCGGCCCCAGCGCCCTCGGCCGCCGACGAGCAGCCGGGCGTCGCCGTCGAGATTCCCGAGTCGGACCCGCTCTTCGCCTACCTCCAGTCCTCGCCCGGCCCGGTCGACCTGGCCCGGCTCGAGCTGACCTCGCCCGCCCTCGACCAACTCCGTGGGGCAGGCGTCGCCCTCGTCGTCCCGCTCGTGACCCAGGGTGAACTGATCGGGACCCTCAACCTGGGCCCGCGGCTCTCGGAGCAGGAGTACTCCTCGGACGATCGGCGGCTCCTCGGGACGCTCGCGGCGCAGGCCGCGCCCGCCATCCGCGTCGCGCAGTTGGTCAGGGAGCAGGCCGCGGAGGCCGCGGAGCGTGAGCGCTACGCCAATGAACTGAAGATCGCCCAGCTGATCCAGCAGCAGTTCCTGCCCCACGAGCTCCCGAACCTGCCCGAGTGGCAGATCGCGGCCTACTACGGGCCGGCGCGCGTCGTCGGTGGCGACTTCTACGACTTCATCGACCTCGGCCAAGGCCGGATCGGCCTCGTCGTCGGCGACGTGACCGACAAGGGCGTCCCGGCGGCGCTCGTCATGGCGCGGACGCACTCGATCCTCAGGGCCGAGGCGCCCCGGCTGGTCGCGCCCGGAGCCGTCCTCGCCCGCGCCAACGACCTCCTGTCGGCCGAGATGCCGGAGAAGATGTTCGTCACCTGCCTCTACATGGTCCTCGAGCCCGCGACCGGTCACGTCACGTTCGCCAACGCGGGCCACAACCTCCCGTACGTCCGCACGGACGCCGGCGTCGTCGAGTTCCGGGCCACCGGCATGCCCCTCGGGCTCCTGCCGGGACTCGTGTACGAGGAAAAGGAGGCCGACATCGGGCCGGGCGACAGCGTCCTGCTCTACTCGGACGGGATCATCGAGGCCCACGATCCGGCCGGCGAGATGTACGGGTTCCCGCGCCTCAAGGACGACATGGCCTCCGAGCTGGCCGGCACCGAGCTCCTCGACGAACTTCTTGATCGCCTCCATGCGTTCACCGGACGCGGTTGGGAGCAGGAGGACGACATCACGATGGTCGCCCTCCGCCGATCCGCCGGCGGCGGATCAGTCGCGGCGGCCGCCGGCCCGACCGAGGAGTCCGAGCCGGCCGCGGCCGTCGGGACCGAGGTCCTCGCCGAATTCGAGCTCCCCGGCGCGTACGGCAACGAGCGCCTCGCCATGGAGCGTGTCGCCGAGATCGTGGCCCCGGTGGGCCTGCCCACCGCGCGCCTCGAACGCCTCAAGACCGCTGTCAGCGAGACCGCCATGAACGCGATCGAATACGGGTCCCAGGGCAACCCGGACGTGCCGGTTCGCATCCGCATCGATCGTGGGCCCGAGCTGCTCGAGGTCCGCATCGCGGACGCCGGCCTCGGCGGCGCCGTGCCCGACCCCGTCGAGGCGGAGCTCCCCGACCTCGACGCGAAGCTCGCCGGGCTGCAGAAGCCACGCGGCTGGGGGCTCTTCCTGATCCAGCAGATGGTCGACCGCGTCGAGATCGTCCGCGAGGGCGATCGCCAGACCGTCGTCCTCATCCTCGACCTCGGAGGTTCAACCCAATGACCAGTCCACTCACGGCGCAGGTCCGCCCCGAGGCGGACGGCGCCCGGATCGTCCTGAGCGGCCGAATCGACCGGGACGGCGACGACGCGATGATCGGCGCCTACGCCGACGCCCGCGCGACCGGGTCCGGCCCGATCACCCTCGACTTCACGGCGACGGACTACATCAACAGCACCGGGATCGCGCTCATCGTCCGCCTCCTCGCTGAAGCTCGGCGCGATGGCCGGCCGGTCCGCGCCACCGGCCTGTCGGAGCACTACCGCGAGATCTTCCGGATCACGAGGCTGTCCGACTTCATGTCACTCGACGACGAGGCGGCCGATCACCCGACCAACGACGGAGGCGCGCAATGACCGACGGCACCCGGGCAGAAGTCCGCTCGACGGACAAGCCCGACACGACGCTCATCCGCATCGAGGGCGAGATCACCTCGGGCAGCGAGAAGCCACTCATGGATGCCTTCGCGCAGGCCGTCGACGGCGGCGCCCGGACGGTCATCCTCGACTTCAGAGGGCTCGACTACATGAACAGCGGTGGCATCGGGCTCCTCGTCACGCTCCTCGTCCGGGCCCAGCGCCAGGGCAAGCGCCTCATGGCCGTCGGCCTCAACGAGCACTACCGGCAGATCTTCGCGCTGACCCGCCTCGACGAGGCGATCGGCATCCACGACACCACGGACGCCGCGCTCGCGGCGGCCATCTGAGCGGCGCACCAAGACCGCTCCGGGAGGCTCGACATGACCGCGACCGAACCCCGCTCCAACCGCGACACAGATTCGTGGGCGCGCCCCGTCGATCGCCTGACCACGACGGCCTCCGGGGCCGGCACGGACACCGTGACCGGCAAGCGCGTCGCCGGTCCGATCCAGGGCTTCGGCCAGATGTGGCAGAAGACCTTCAGCGTCCGGCTCGACGGCGTCGCGACGACGCCCGAGCAACTGGTCGCCCACTGGAAGGAACGCTTCCCGACGTTCTGGCCGAAGGGCTCGACGTTCTACGCGCCGCTTGCCGGGATCGCCCCGGGGGAGGTTGCGCTGCTCGAGGTGCCACCGCTCCCTGGCTCCCCGATCAAGATGTCGACCGGCGTCATGGTCATCTACGCTGACGATGAATCGTTCGCCTTCATGACCCCGGAGGGACACGCGCTTTCGGCATGGATCACCTTCTCGGGGTATCGCGACGGCGACACGACGATCGCCCAGGTGCAGGCGCTCGAGCGTACGAGCGACCCATTCATCGAGCTGAGCTACATCTTCGGTGCGAACCGGATGAACGACCGCTTCTGGGAGCAGACGCTCGAGAACCTGGCTCGATCGATGGGCGTAGCCGCGCCGACCGTCCAGGCACAGAAGGTCTGCGTCGACAAGCGCCGACAGTGGCGCTACGTCCGAAACCTGCGCCACAGTGCTGCGGTCAACATGGCCATCGCGACCGTGACGGCGCCGGTGCGCTGGATCCGGCGCTGGGGCCGACCGCCGCGGGGCAACGCCTGAACCAGGTCGTAAGCCGATGACGGCACCGATGCTCGATGCCATCGTCGTCGGCGCCGGACCGAACGGCCTCGCGGCCGCGATCGAGTTGGCACGCGCCGGGCTCGGCGTCCGGATCTACGAGGCCGATTCGACCGCCGGCGGTGGCACGCGTTCGGCCGAGCTGACGCTGCCCGGGTTCATCCACGACCCATGCTCGGCGGTCCACTCGCTCGGCGTCGCATCGCCGTTCTTCCAGTCCCTCGACCTCGAGCGGCTCGGCGTCGAGTTCGTGCTGCCGCTGGCACCGCTCGCCCACATGCTCGCCCCGGACCACGCCGTGATGCTCGAGCGATCGATCGAGGCGACCGCCGCCGGCCTCGGCCGGGACGGGGCGGCCTGGCGTCGCCTGTTCGGACCGCTCGTCCGGGACATCGACCGCACCATCCCGTCGATCCTGGGCCCGTTGGTACGCCCGCCCCGCCATCCGATCGCGCTGGCCCGCTTCGGCATCCCGGCACTGCTGCCGGCGACGAGGCTCGCGAGGGTCGCTTTCCGCGAGCCGCCCGCCCGCGCCCTCTTCGCGGGCCTGGCCTCCCACTCGATGGTCGCCCTCGAGCGCCCGATGACGGCGTCCTTCGGTCTCGTCCTCGGGATGCTCGCGCACAGCGCGGGCTTTCCGTTCGTGCGTGGCGGCAGCGGCCGGCTCGCCGACGGGCTGATCGCCGAGGCCGAATCCCTCGGTGTCGAGATCCGCACCAACGAGCCGGTCCGCAGCCTCGATTCCCTGCCACCGGCCCGGTTGACCTTCCTGGACATCACCCCGCGGCAGGTGGTCGAGATCGCCGGCGATCGCCTCCCGGCGGGCTACCGGCGCAGCCTGTCACGGTTCCGGTACGGGCCCGGCGTCTTCAAGATCGACTGGGCCCTGGACGGGCCGATTCCCTGGGGCGACCCGGCAGCCGGGCGCGCCGGGACGGTACACATCGGCGGCACCATGGAGGAGGTCGCCGCCTCGGGGCGCGCGGCGGCGAGGCCCGGGACGGGGCGACCGCACGATCGCCCGTTCATCCTCCTCGTCCAGCCGAGTCTGTTCGACCCGACGCGGGCGCCGGCGGGCAAGCACACCGCCTGGGCCTACTGCCACGTCCCGAATGGCTCGGATGTCGACATGACGGCCGCGATCGAGGTCCAGGTCGAGCGGTTCGCGCCCGGATTCCGGGACCTGATCCTGGCGCGGGCGACGAAGAACGCGGTCGAGATGGAGGCCTACGACGGGAACTACGTCGGCGGCGACATCAACGGCGGGATCCAGGATTGGAGGCAGCTGATCTTCCGGCCCGACGTGCGCTGGGACCCCTACCGGACGCCGGTCGACGGGCTCTATCTGTGCTCGTCGTCCACGCCGCCGGGCGGGGGCGTCCACGGCATGTGCGGCATGCATGCGGCGCACTCGGCCCTGCGAACGATGGCCCGGATCAGAGCGGGCCGCTGATCCCGCCGTCCTTCCGGATCCGCCAGAAATGGACGGCGAGGAAGATCGCGGCGATGAGCGGCAGGAAGATCACGTGCGCCGACGTAGAACCGCAGGAGCGTGTTCTGGCCGACCTCCAATCCGCCGAGCAGGATCGCCTTCGAGGGTGAGTTCACGATCGGGAAGTACGACCCGAAGTTGGACCCGATCGTGATCGCCCAGTAGGCGATCTGGTCCCACGGCAGCAGGTAGCCGGTGAAGCTGAGCATGATCGTCAGGAACAGGAGGACCACCCCGACGACCCAGTTGAACTCGCGCGGCGGCTTGTACGCGCCGTGGTAGAAGACCCGCATCATGTGCAGGAAGACGAAGAAGACCATCAGGTGGGCGGCCCACCGGTGGATGTTGCGGGTCAAGAGGCCGAACGTGACCTGGCTCTGGATCTCCAGGATGTTGGTGTACGCCTGGGTCGCCGACGGCACGTAGAAGAACATCAGGTAGACGCCGGTCACGGTCAGCACCAGGAACAGGAAGAACGACAGCCCGCCCAGGCAGAACGTGTAGGCGAACTTGACCGCGTGCTGGCGGACGCGGACCGGGTGGATGTGCAGGAACACGTTGTTCATGACCGCGTACGCCCGCGAGCGCTCGTCGCGCGGGTACGGCTGGCGGAACAACGAGCGCCACATGGCGCTGCGGCGGATGCTCTGGTCCACCCGCTCGAGGAGCGACACCCTCAGGCGTCCACGGGCGGCTTCGGGCGCGACGCCGGGCGCAGGCCGCACGTCGGGCGCGTCAAGTTGCCCCCAGCGCGCCGGCAACGTCCGGCGCAAGCTCGAGCAGACCGAGCCCGACCGCGACGAGGAGCGCGGCGCGCCCCGCGATCAGCAGCCTCCATGGGCGTGGCTGACCCTGCATTCGAAGGCGCCACCAGGCCAGCGTTGCCAGCCCCACGGCGATCAGGGCGAGCCCCAGCAGGGTCGCCGCGCCGAGGTAGGTCAGGACGACGATGGGGAAGATCAGGAGGCCTCCCGCCAGGGCCACGGCGGCGTATGCGGCTTCCGCGCGACCGGACGCGTCGTGCGGCGGAAGGCGGCGATCGAGCCAGCCGTCAACGAGCGCGATGGACCATCCGGAGATGCCCACGAGCGCGATGAGCATGGCCACGATCAGGCCGTCGTGGCGCAGGATGCGGAAGTCGGGGTTGCTCGCCTGGACGAGCGACCCGGCCGTCAGGGCGACAGCGATGGGCATCACGAGGATCGCCCGTCGGACACCCGTCCCAGGGATCCAGGGCGCCACGACGACCCACACCGTGCCGGCAAAGGTCCCGAAGAACAGGCCGCCCGCGGCGATCAATCCCAGCGAACCCGACAGGGTGATGTCCCCGATCTGGTTGCCGTTCTCGGTGAAGCTCCCGACCGACGTCGGGACGATCATTGCCGCGAGCCGCATCACGATCCGGCCGCCGATCCCCGCGACGACGATCCCCACCAGCAACCCGGCGGTCCCACCCCTGGCGATGTCGCGCAGGACCTCGCCAAGCGGGCCGACTCCCTCTCGCTCGACCATCCCGGCCGATGTCGCCGATGCCATCGCCTGGCGTCTGACCTCTGTGTCACGTTATACCGTTGCACGATATATAGGCACCCGCCCGCGGCGATGTCAAGACCCTTGACAGATGTCCGTGAACGTGCTTCTATCGCACCACGATATAACGCGTAACGGTATACGGCATCGAGCGGCGCCAACGCGATCGGAACCGGAGGATAGTCGGCATGACGCAACCCATCGGGGATCTGGGCCGGTTCGCGGAGCCCGCGTTGCACATCCTCGTCTCGCTGTCGGACGGCCCCAAGCACGGGTACGCGATCATGACCGACATCGAGGCGATGTCCGGAACGCCGATGGGACCCGGAACGCTGTACGGGGCGCTGGCCCGCCTCGAGCGGCGCGGCCTGATCGAGGCGCTCGAGCCGGAGGATCGCCGGAGGCCGTATCGCCTGACGGCCCTCGGGGCAACCACCCTCCAGGCCCAGCTCGACCAGCTCCAGAGCTTTGTCCGAACCGGGCTGACCCGCCTCGAGCGGAACGTGCCATGAGCCGCCTGCTCAGCCTGTACCCACGCGGCTGGCGAAGTCGCTACGAGCAGGAGTTCCGAGCCCTGATCGAAGAACGCCCCCCGACGTTCGTCGAGCGCTTTGACATCGTTCGCAGCGCCGTCGACGCACACCTCCACCCGCAGGTCCAGGGATCGGGGGAGCCTGAGCCGGGGCCGGCGGTCCCGGACGCCGACCTGCGCGTGGCGCGCCGGCTCGGGCTTGGAGCAGTCGCCGGGGCCGCCGCCTGGGTCGCGGCATTTGCCGTGGCTTCGATCGGGCCGGTCCGCTACGACGGCGATGGCGCCTACCGCGACGGCAGCGCCGCGTTTCCCCTCTTGTTCCTGGCGGTGGTGCTCCTGTCGGCGGGGCTCGTCGGTCAGCTCATCTTGCTGCCGGTGAACGCACGGCTGGCGCGGCTGGGCGCCGGCGGCGCGATGCCGTTTCTCCTCCTCTGGGGACTCGCCCCCTGGCTGTTGCCGATCGGCCTCGCGGCGCTCGCTGGCCTGGTCGCGCTCGCGCTCGGGGCACGCCGTTCGGGTGCATGGTCGACCGCTCCGAGCATCGCGGTCGTCGGCTCCTGCCTCGCCGTCGTCGGCCTCGCCTGGGTCGCGATTGCCGCCTTCGACGGCGATCGGATGGCCGGCGGAGCGTTCTTCATGATCATCGCGGTCGTGCTCGTTCCCGCCTGGCTGGGCGTAGGCGCGACCCTGATCCGCCGACCGAGCTGAGGGCAACCCCGGTGTCAGGCCGGGGCGTCGCTCCCGCGGACGCCGAGCCAGGACGCAACGTCGTGGATCGCGCGCCGCTCCGGATCCGAGATGGGGGCGGCGCCCACCAACCGGCTCGCGTCGGCAACCGCGTCGGCGAGCTCGACGAGCGCAAGGCGGATTGTCTGGGCCTCGCTGGGTGTCAGCCGCTCGAGGAGGCGGGCCACCTCTCGGAGGCCCTGCTTCGGCTGGCGGCTGTCGCCCTGAAACGCTCCCCACAGCACGTCGATATTGTCGTGCAAGGCGGTGAATGCGTGGCCCGCCAGGGATCGACCCAGGTCGCCGGCGGATACGTCGAGTCGTTCGACGAGGATCCGGAACTGGGCAGTCCCGGCCGGTTCCTCAGCATTGGCCACCGCGCGAAACACCCACAGGGGCGCGTAGACCAGCCGTCGCTGATCCTCGACGGACAGCTCGCCGAGCGTTGTCACCGCCACCCGCTCCTGGCCGCATCAGGGTAGAGGCGAACCCGCCGATACGGTTCCCGACCGCGCGAGCGCGAGACGAGATTGGCGCGCTCGGCCAGCTGGTGCTGGAGCCGCCGGATATAGGCGTTCTGGGGCGACAGCTCGACCGCCTCGGACGACGGCGAGCACCACCTCGATGGCGTCCTCGGTCTCGCGCATGGCCGCCTCGCGCGGGTCGATCTCGAGCGAGAAGATCGAGGTCAGGCTGGACTGCATCTGCGGGATGGTGTTGCTCTTGAGGACGTAGATCGGCATCGACCGGTCCTCGGCCTCGCGCAGCGTCGGCGTCTTCTGCTTGTACTCGTTGCGGAGGGTCATCACGACGTCCGCCTCGTCCACGTCGTGGGCGATCACCACCGGCAGCTGCAGGTCGCGGACGGCCTGCTCCAGGCGCTTGCGGCTGATCCCCTGCGGCAGCACCCGCAGCGTCGGCAGCGGCGAGCCGCCCGGAACGAGCGACCGTCCCGCCATCCGGTCCCTCCTCGGCGCCGAGCGGCTGCCTGTCGAGGTCGTCATCCTCGAGTTCCGTCGGCGTTGACCGGGCCGGTCCCCTCCTCCGCCTTCAGGGCGCGTCAGGGCGCGGCTGGCCTGGTCGCGCCACGCCTTCTGGCGCTCCAGCTCGCGGGCCTCGCGGGCGCGCGTCTCGGCGGCGGTCGGCGCGGCGCCGCGCTCGAGCGGGCCCGCGATCGGCGATCTCGCCGGCCACGAACGGGGCCTCGACCGGATGCTGGCTCGCCCGCCCCGGCGGCGGGGGCCGAGGCGAATCGTTCACCGGGCAGGGTGCCGGCCAAGCCACCCTCCGAGACGGGGCCGCGACGTCGCCGACTCGCGGCCGGAGCCGCCACGGGACTGGCGCCAGCCACCGGACGCTCCGGGCCGATAGCCGGGCCGGAACCCGGCGCCACGCTCGGTCTCGCGGTAGCCGCCGCTGCGGTACGAGCCCTCGCCGCGCCAGCCCGGCTCCATCCGCCACGGCGAGCCGGCTCCGACCAGGCCGGCGAATCGCTCGGCACCGAGCTGCTCGCGTGGGGAGGGCCGTGGCCGGCCCTGGCTGCGATGGACGCCCTCCTCGTCGCGCCAGCGGAGCTCCGGCGCCACCGGATCGCCGCGCAGCATGGCGTCGATCGTGTCGGCCACGTCGGCGTGGACCACGACCCGCTCGCGATCCTGGATCTCGACGATCACGTCGAAGGTCGGCGGCGCCTTGCGCTCGAGCACGCTCTTCTGGGTCCGCCGGCGGCGGGCCTCCTCGTCGCCGAGGGTGACGCTCTGGATCCCGCCGATCAGGTCGGACAGGGTCGGGTTGAGCATCAGGTTGTCGAGGTTGTTGCCGTGGGCCGTGCCGATCAGCTGGACGCCGCGCTCGGCGATCGTCCGGGCGGCCTGCGCCTCCAGCTCGGTGCCGATCTCGTCGATCACGATGACCTGGGGCATGTGGTTCTCGACCGCCTCGATCATCACCTCGTGCTGGAGCGACGGGGTGCGGACCTGCATCCGCCGCGCCTTGCCGATGGCCGGGTGCGGGATGTCGCCGTCGCCGGCGATCTCGTTGCTGGTGTCGACCACGACGACGCGCTTGCCCATGTTGTCGGCGAGGACGCGGGCGGCCTCGCGGAGCATCGTGGTCTTGCCGATGCCCGGGCGGCCCATGATCAGGATCGACTTCCCGGTCTCGACGAAGTCGTTGATGATCTCGATCGTGCCGTAGACCGCCCGGCCGATCCGGCAGGTGAGCCCGACGATCTTGCCGTTGCGGTTCCGGATCGCGCTGATCCGGTGGAGCGTCCGCTCGATGCCCGCCCGGTTGTCGTCGCCGAACGTCCCGATGTGCTCGACGACGAACGCGATGTCCGCCTCCACGATCTCGCGATCCAGCAGCGCGATCTCCGAATCCGGGAATCGAGCCTCGGGCCGGCGGCCCAGGTCCATGACGACCTCGATCAGCGAGATGCGATCCGGCAGGGCGTGGACCGCGGCGACGATCTCGGGCGGCAGCGACGCGAGCAGCGCGTCGAGGTCGTCGATCGATTCACGCTGGCGGTCGTCGGATCCCACGCTGACCTCCTTCGACATGGCTGGGTTGATCTCAGCGGACGCCGGCCGGCACGAGGGCCGGTTCGGCGACACGGACGAGGGTTTCCTTCATGAGCAGGGTCACCTCCGCGATCGAGGTGAAGCCGGCATCCTCGAGACGGCGGTCGATCGGCGATTCGTAGGTCCGAACCGGGGCGATGACGCCACGATCGTGCCGATGATCGCCTCCACGCGTGGTCCGGGCGGCAATCACGCCGAGCCCGAAGTCGATCAGATCCGTGACATCGGCTTCCGGCCGGGCGAGCACCTTGAGATAGTGGGGCTGGTCCTCCTTGGCCACGCCGACCTGGAGGAAGGCGTCGAGGAGGGTCCCGTCGCGGCCGCCGTCGGGCGCCGCCTGGACGAACCCCTCGACGTCCGCGAAGCGCAGGATCGGGGTCAGGCTGGAACGCGGTACGCGCCAGTGCGGGCCCTGGCGCTCCCAGTCGGCCAGCCGGATGGCCTCGAGACGGGCGACCGGGGCCGGCGTCGCCTGGCTGTAGAGCCGGGCCAGGGCTATCGCGTCGAGTCCGCTCGTCGTGCGGATGCCGCGCTCGCCCGCCCGTTCCTCCGTCCAGGGTGCCGGCAGGTCGACGTCCCCGGCGCGGAACAGGATCCGCTCCTCGCCGTAGCGCATGAACCCGGCCTGCATCAGCAGCTCGACGTTGCCGTCGGCGTCGGCGCAGGCCACATGGAACCTCGCGGCGCCACGCTTCGCCCCCTCGCGCAGGAGCTGCTGGACCAGCCGGTAGCGGATGTCGCCGGCGTCGGCCATGCCGACGGCGTCGAGCTCGACGATCGTCCACTCATCGCGGACGGACTCGCGCTCCACCCGGACCAGCCCGGCGATATGGCCCTGCTCGTCGTAGACGTACATCAGGTCGTTTGGCCGGAACGCCCCGAGCGGCAAGCGGAAGAGACTGAACACGCCGATCGGCGGCCCGTTGACCGGCAGTCCGAGCGACCGTGTCTCCGCCGAGTCCGACTGGCACAGCCGTGACAGCTCGCCGAGCGCGGCGAGATCGGTCAGTCGCGCGGGGCGGACCTTGCCGGCGCTGCGCGGAGCGCGCAGGACGGTCATGCGTTCGGCCTCGTGCGACGCGTGGGGTGCGGCCGGCGCCCCGAGCCCTCGGCAGGATCGTCGTGCTCGGCTGCCATCGTGGCCACGAGCCGGTGGAACCGGGTCTCGCCGGCCAGCTCCGGATGGAAGGCGGTGGCGAGGATGTTGCGCTCGCGGACGGCCACGACTCGCCCGTCGTCGAGCCGCGCCAGGACGTCGACGTCCGGCCCGACCCGATCGACGATGGGGGCGCGGATGAACACGCCGTGCACCGGCGTGGCACCGAGCACGGGCACCAGCAACTCGCCCTCGAACGAGTCGAGCTGGCGCCCGAAGGCGTTGCGCTCCACGGTGATGTCCAGCAGGGGGAGGATGGGCGGCTCGCCCCCCGTGATCTCGCGGGCCAGCACGATCATCCCGGCGCATGTGCCGAACACGGGCACACCGCGCTCCGCCAGGTCGAGGATGGGCTGGTGGAGGCCCCACCGTTCGATCAGCTGGCGCATCGTCGTGCTCTCGCCGCCGGGCAGGATCAACCCGCTCACGCCCTCGAGATCGGCCGGCTCGCGCACCCTCACACCCTCCACGCCGATGGCGCGAAGGGTGTCGAGGTGCTCGCGAAACGCCCCCTGGAGGGCGAGGACGCCGATCCTCATCTGCGGACGGGTCGCGGCCGGGGTCGTGGCCGCCTACCAGCCGCGGACGGCGAGGCGCTCCTGGTCCGGGATCTCTTCGAGCGCGATCCCACGCATCGGGGCCCCCAGGCCCTTGGAGACCTCGGCGATCTTCTTGGGATCGTCGAAGAAGGTGGTCGCCTGGACGATGGCGTTGGCCATCCGGGCGGGCTCCTCGCTCTTGAAGATGCCCGAGCCGACGAACACGCCCTCGGCGCCCAGCTGCATCACGAGCGCCGCGTCGGACGGGGTGCTGATCCCGCCGGCCACGAAGTTGACGACCGGCAGCCGGCCGTCGGCGGCCACCTGCCTGACGAGGTCGTATGGCGCCGCGAGATCCCTCGCCGCGACGAACAGCTCGTCTTCGCGGAGGCCCTGGAGGCGGCGGATCTCGGCCAGGACGTCCCGGAGCTGGCGGACGGCCTCCACGATGTTGCCGGTCCCGGCCTCGCCCTTCGTCCGCATCATGGCGGCGCCCTCGTTGATCCGGCGGAGCGCCTCGCCGAGGTTGCGGCAGCCGCACACGAACGGGACCTTGAAGGCGTGCTTGTCGATGTGGTTCGACTCGTCGGCCGGGGTGAGCACCTCGGACTCGTCGATGTAGTCGACGCCGAGCGCCTCGAGCACCTGGGCTTCGACGAAGTGGCCGATCCGCGCCTTGGCCATCACCGGGATGGTCACCGCGTCCATGATCCCCTCGATCATCGACGGGTCGCTCATGCGCGCCACGCCGCCCGCCTTGCGGATATCGGCCGGGACGCGCTCGAGCGCCATCACCGCGACGGCCCCGGCATCCTCGGCGATCTTGGCCTGGTCGGGCGTGACGACATCCATGATGACGCCGCCCTTGAGCATCTGGGCCAGGCCCTTCTTGGTGGCCCAGGTGGACGTCTCGACGGTCATGTGCGATGGATTCCTTCTGGTGATCGCGCTCGGTTCGCCGGCCGGGTCTGGCCCCGGGGTCGTCGCCCGTTCGAGTCGGCCGAGTCCCGCGCGCGCGACGATTATCGCACGAGCGCCCGCGAGGGCTACCGGCACTCCCTGACGGCGAGCCGGCCGGGGCGTCGGCAGGTCAGCGCGCGACGGTTCGGATGACCCCCGACATGAGACTCGTCGCCCGGCGCGCAGCCGTGGGGGACAGGCGAGACAACGCTTCGACCAGGTCGATGACGTCCTGGTCGGGCAGGGACCCGAGCAGGTCGAACAGGCGAAGGATCGTCGAATCCGGGATGCGCCCGAGCAGGCTGAGCGAGCGTTCAAGCTCGCGCGGATCCAGCTGCGGGACGAGGCCGAGCGCCCGGTCGAAGAGCCGGACGAACACGAGGAAGGCGGAGAGCCAGTCACGCAAGGCAGCGAGCTCGACGTCGTCCGGTCTCGTCTCGAGTGCCGCGGCGGCCTGCCGCTCCTTCGCCTCGAGCACGGCCACGATCGGGTCGCCTTCCCGGACCTTGCGCTCGGCGATGACCCGCCCGAACCACTGCCAGTGGTCGCCGACGGCGAGATAGGCGGCGCCTGCGGGTCCGCGACGGCCCACGCGCCGGGGCTCGGGGACCCGCTCGACGATGCCCCAGGACTCGGCCTCGGCCAGGGCCAGGCTCGCCGCGCGATGGCTCAGGCCCAGCGCCTCGCGCACCTCGCGCTCGGTAAGCGGCACCTGGCGGGCCATCAGGTAGGCCTGAACGCGGGCGATCGCCGGGGTCACGCCCCAGGCCGCGCCCATCTCGCCCCAGGCCGCGGCGAGATCGAGCCGGATGGACTCCGCGGTCTCGTTGCCACCTGCGCGCACGGTTACCACCGACGGCCGGTCGCCTGGAACATGCGCCTTGACAGTAGCGTGTTTATCGCTCATAACTTGCTATGACAGAGTAGCACGCTTAGAGCCTCGAACATGACCCCGAACCCGGCCGGCCCCCGAGCTCGTCGGATCGGCGCGCTGGCCGGTCTGGCGCCGGCCGCCGCAGCCCTCCTGGTCCTCATCAGCCTGGGTGCCTCACGCAGCGGTGACGGCGTGTCGTGGCTCGCCGGCATCGCGGTCGTGGCGGTTGGTGCAGGCTGGCTGCTCGGACCGCGTGTGACGGGTTCCTTCCCATCCGACCTCCGGACAGCTGCTGCCTACGCCCTGGCGGGTTCGATCGCCTACCTCCTGATCGGGACGGCGATGTCCGTCTCGGCCGGACCCGCGATCGAAGGCGGCGCGCTGTCCAGTCTCACCGGGCGTGTCGCCGGACAGTTGGTCTACGGGCTGCTGTACACACCGTTCCTGGTCGGCGTACTCACTCCGTTCGGCCTCGGCTGGGTCGCCGCCGTTCGCGTGATCAGGCGGGTCTTCGCGATCCCGTCGCCGGCGCCGGCCCGTGCGGCTCGCGTGACCCGCGGCCGCGGTGTGGGAAGTCGTGTTGATCCACGTCGCCTGGGGCTGTTTGCCGCTGTGCTGATCGTCGCCTTCGGCCTCTTCGTGGCCGTGCTTCCGTTGCTCCTGTACGACGACCCTCGGTCGCCGTGGTGGGCGTACCGCCCCGTGGCGCTGTTCGCCCTGTTCTCGGTGCCCGCTGCGATCGCGGTGATCGGGACGATCTGGCGGAGGCCATCGCTACTGGTCACGGCGGGTGTCATCTGCCTCGCCCAGGCGTACGTCTCGTTCAGCCTCGTCACCGTCGGCTTCCTGGTCCCGGCGATCCTGCTGGTAGTGCTCGGGGTCGGCGGGCACGGGCCCGATACGAAGCCTGAGCCGCGCCGGGCCCACGTCGCCGCGGTCGCGGTGATCGCCCTGACGGTCGCGGCCTGGGTCGCCACCCTGGGGATGACCGAGGAGGTCTGCTGGACGTCCACGGCCGGCCCGGACGGGTCGCTGCGCTACGAGCGCGTGGCGGTCTCGGACGTCATGACCGTCCTGCCCGGGCAGTCGGCCAGCGGCTGCGATGGCGGCACGCTCACCGTGGAGGGCATGGGCGTCGGGGCGGTGCTCGCGATCGGCGCCATCGCGATCGCTTCAGCGGCAGCGTGGGCGCCCCGCGACGACGTCCGGCCGGGGTGAGTCTCAAGCGCGTCGATCCAGTTCGACCCGGGACCTATCATCCCGGCATGCCCGTCCTGCGCAGCCGGCTCGATCCTGGTGCTGCCGAGACACGCGCCAACCACGAGGCGATGGCGGCCCTCGTCGACGACCTTCGGGCACGCCAGGCGTCGCTTGCGTCAGGCGGCGCCGGTGGCGATGACGGGTCGATCGCCCGCCATCGCCGCCGAGGCAAGCTGCCAGTCCGCGAGCGCATCGACCGCCTCCTCGACCCGGGATCGTCGTTCCTCGAGCTGAGCCCGCTGGCGGCGAACGGCCTGTACGACGACGATGCCCCGGGCGCCGGGATCGTCACCGGGATCGGCCGGATCGAGGGAACCACCTGCGTCGTCGTCGCCAACGACGCGACCGTCAAAGGTGGCACCTACTACCCGATGACGGTGAAGAAGCACCTGCGCGCGCAGGAGATCGCGCTCGAGAACCGGCTGCCGTGCGTCTACCTGGTCGACTCGGGCGGTGCTTTCCTGCCGCTCCAGGCCGAGGTCTTCCCGGACCGCGATCACTTCGGGCGGATCTTCTACAACCAGGCCCGCATGTCGGCGGCCGGGATCCCGCAGGTCGCGCTGGTCATGGGCTCGTGCACGGCCGGCGGCGCGTATGTCCCGGCGATGAGCGACGAGACCGTCATCGTCCGCGGCACCGGGACCATCTTCCTCGGCGGGCCGCCGCTCGTGAAGGCCGCGACCGGCGAGGACGTGACGCCCGAGGACCTCGGTGGGTCCGAGGTCCACACCCGCCGGTCCGGCGTCGCCGATCACGAGGCGCTCGACGACGAGCATGCCCTCGCACTCGGGCGCTCCATCATCCGCAACCTGAATCGGCGACCTCCCGAACCGCCGTGGGATCGGCGCGAGCCTGAGCCGCCACTGGTCCCCGCCGAGGGGGACGACCGGAGCGCGCCGCTGTACGCGGCAGTCTCGCTTGACCCGCGGCGACCCGTCGCGGTCCGGGAGATCATCGCCCGCCTCGTCGACGGCTCCCGGTTCCATGACTTCAAGCCGCTCTACGGCGAGACGCTCGTGTGCGGCTTCGCGCACCTCGGCGGGTACCCGATCGGGATCCTCGCCAACGACGGGATCCTGTTCAGCCAGTCGGCGTTGAAGGGCGCGCACTTCATCGAGCTCGCCTGCCAGCGCCGGATCCCGCTGGTCTTCCTCCAGAACATCAGCGGCTTCATGGTCGGCCGCGAATACGAGGAGGCCGGGATCGCCAAGGACGGCGCCAAGCTCGTCATGGCGGTCGCCGGCGCGGAGGTCCCGAAGTTCACCGTCCTGATCGGCGGCTCGTTCGGGGCGGGCAACTACGCCATGGCCGGGCGCGCCTACCAGCCGCGCTTCCTGTGGGCCTGGCCGAACGCCCGGATCTCGGTCATGGGTGGCCCACAGGCTGCCCGGGTCCTGTCCACGGTCCGCGGCGGGTTCGCCGACGATGACGCGCGCGACGCGTTCGAGGCGCCGATCCTCGACACGTACGAGCGCGAGGGTTCGCCCTATTTCGCGACGGCGCGCCTGTGGGACGACGGCGTGATCGACCCGCTGGACACCCGGCGGGTGCTGACGATGGGGATCGAGGCGGCCCTGCACGCCCCGATCCCGGTGACGCGCTTCGGCGTCTTCCGGATGTAGGCGCGATGGGCAGGCGCCTCACCTGCGTCGGGGGCACGGCCGCTCGATCGCTACAGCGTCGTGCCCGACGGTCGGATCCCCCAGCGACGGACAACGACGACCCAGATCGACGAGGCGAGCACGATCAGGGGTGACAGCCGAACGGCCCCGCTGACACCAGTCCGCAGGACCTGGCCCGCAAGCAGGCCACCTTCATCGAAGCCATGGAGCGCGGACCCGGCGATGAACGTGCCGATCAGGGCCGACGTCAGCGCGGCGACGGGCACGCCGATCGCGAGTGCCACGCCGACGGCGACGCCGTCGACCCGGGAGCCCGGGGCTGCCGGAGCCAGGCCCGCGCCCAGCAGCGCGACACCGGCCAGGGCGGCCAGGCCGGCCAGCGCGGAGGCCATCGGACTGAGGAGCGGATCGACCGGCGGGAGGATCGCCATCCCGACCGCGCCGACCGGCGCGAACAGGATCGCCGCGAGGAGCGCGCCCCGCCGGGCCAGACGGATCGTGGCCAGCCGGCGGCGCGTCGGATCGGGACGCCAGGATGGGCTTCGCGGGTCCACGGCGGCAGCCTAGCAGCCGATGCGGCCCGCTAGGATGGCGCCATGAGCCCAGCCCTGGCGGTCGAGCGGTCGGGTCCCGGCGACGCCGTCGCCCGCGTGACCCTGTCCCGGCCGGACGTCCACAACGCCTTCGACGCCGGACTCGATCGGCGAGCTCCGGACGACGTTCGCGGGTCTTGGCCCGCGAGGAGCCGACGCAGTTGCGCGCGGTCGTCCTCGCCGGCGCGGGCCCATCGTTCTGCGCCGGCGCGGACGTGAACTGGATGCGGGCCGCCCTCTCGCTCGATGTCGAGGGCAACGAGCAGGACGCCATGGCGATGGCCGAGATGTTCGAGACCATCGACACCTGCCCGGTGCCCGTCATCGCCCGTGTCCACGGGTCGGCGCTTGGCGGCGGGATGGGCCTGTGCGCGGTCGCGGACATCGTGATCGCCGAAAGCGGGACGCGGTTCGGATTCACCGAGACGCGGCTCGGGATCCTGCCGGCAGTCATCAGCCCGTTCGTGGTCGCCAAGATCGGCGAATCCGAGGCACGCGCCCTGTTCCCGACCGGCCGGCGGTTCGATGCCATCCGTGCGATGCGGATCGGGCTGGTGCACGAGGTGGTCGAAGGCCAGGCCGCGCTCGATGCCGCCGTCGACGCCGCGGTCGCCGACTTGCTGGCGGCCGGACCGACCGCGGCACGGGCGGCCAAGTCGATCATCCGCGAGATCCGCGGGCTGGGTCACGGTGCGTCCAAGTGGCACACGGCGCGGGTGATCGCCCGGCAGCGCACGACATCGGAGGCCCAGGAGGGCTTCCGGGCGTTCAGCGAGCAGCGACGGCCGGCCTGGGCACCCGACGAGGGCTGACCTCCGCTCGTCGATCGCGTCCTCCGACCGCAGTCCCGCGGCATATGCGACACTCGCGACAGACATGAGCGACGAACTGAGCCCAAGCCAGGCCGCGGCACGGATCGGCGCCACGACACGCTCGGTGCAGCGCTGGATCACCACCGGCCGGCTCCCGGCGCGCCGAGTTGGAGGCCGGTGGCGCGTCGCAATTGACGCAATTGACGCGTTAGTGACCACCGGCCGGAGCGAGGAGGTGGCCGGTGCGGACGTCGGGACCGGGCGGCCCATTCGCTCCGTGTTCATCGCCAATCGCGGCGAGATCGCCACCCGAATCGCGCGCACCTCGCGCCGGCTCGGGATCGCCGCGATCGTGCCGCCCACCGACGGCGCGGGCGCGCTCGAGTTGCTCGACGTCGCCGCGGTCGTCGCTGCGGCCCGGGCGTCGGGTGCAGACGCCGTCCACCCGGGCGTCGGCTTCCTGGCAGAGCACGCCGGGTTCGCCGAAGCCGTCGGGAACGCCGGCTTGACCTGGGTTGGTCCGCCGCCGTCCGCCATCGCGGCCATGGGCGACAAGGCGGCGGCGCGGCGGCTGGCGGCTTCGCTCGGCGTTCCGGTGCTCCCGGGCTACGACGATGCCGACCAGTCGGACGCGGCGCTCGCGGCAGCCGCGGAGCGAGTCGGCTACCCCCTCCTGGTCAAACCGGCGGCCGGCGGTGGCGGGAAGGGGATGCGAGTCGTCCGTGACTCCGGCCGCCTGCCGGACGAGCTGGCCGCCGCGCGCCGGGAGGCGATCTCGGCCTTCGGCGACGGCCGGCTGATCCTCGAGCGGCTCGTCGAAGGGGGCCGCCATGTCGAGATCCAGGTCCTCTTCGACGCCATCGGTCTGGGCGTCCATCTTGGCGAGCGCGATTGCTCCATGCAGCGCCGCCACCAGAAGGTGCTCGAGGAGGCGCCCTCGCCGGCGGTCGACGACACGCTGCGACGGCGGCTCGGCGACGCCGCCCTGGCGCTCGCACGTGAGGTCGGCTACGTCGGTGTCGGGACCTGCGAGTTCCTCGTCGACGAGCGCGGGACCTTCACCTTCCTCGAGATGAACACGCGACTCCAGGTGGAGCACCCGGTCACCGAATGCGTCACCGGTCGCGACCTCGTCGCCGACCAGCTCCGGATCGCCGCCGGTGAACCGCTCGGGATCCCGGTCGGCGAATCGCCGCGCATGACCGGCCACGCCGTCGAGGTCTCGCCTCTACGCGGAGGACGCCGAGGACGGCTTCCTGCCGGCCACCGGCCGGATCGAGGCGCTGCGCTGGCCGTCCGGCGAGGGGATCCGGGTCGACGCCGGGATCGAGATCGGCAGCGAGATCGGCGGTCGGTTCGACCCGATGCTCGCCAAGGTCATCGCCTGGGGTCCGGACCGGCAGACCGCGCTCGACCGGCTCGCGACGGCGCTCGATGCGACCGTCGTACTGGGCGTCGTGACCAACCTGCGGTTCCTGCGCTGGCTGGTCCGGCAGCCGGTCGTCCTCGCGGGCGACGTCCGGACCGACACCCTGGACCGCATCTGGCCGCCGGACGACTGGGCCGAGCGAGCCGCGATCCCGCCCGCGGCCTGGGCGGCCGCCGCGGCCGAGCTGATCGATCGCGCCGCCGGCCCGGATCCATGGGGCGGCGGGTGGCGGCTCAATGCCGCCCGCTCGGTCCGGCTGGCCGCCGAGGGCCAGGTTCGGCCAGTCACGCCGGCCGCCGGACCGGTCACCATCGATCAGATCAGCGTCGGCGACGTCGTCCATTTGGACGTGGCCGGTCGGAGCGTGGCCTTCCGCCTGGCACCGCCGCCGGAGGTCGAGAGCGCGGCGCGTTCGGCAATCGCCCACCTGCCGGCAGGCCAGCACGGCCCGGCCGAGGTGATCGCGCCGATGCCCGGCGCCGTGGTCGGCGTCTACCTGGCGACCGGCGACACGGTCGAGGCCGGCGACGCGATCGTGACCCTCGAAGCGATGAAGATGGAACACGTGGTCAGGAGCCCGATCGCCGGCCGGCTGGCCGAGCTCCGGGTCCGTCCCGCCGACCAGGTGGCGCGGGGCCAGGTCGTCGCGATCGTCGAGCCCTGATCCGCCCGCTTCGGGTACGCTCAGCGCCGGTTCGAGACGGAGGTTGCCATGGCCCACGACACCGCGGACGACACGAAGCTACCCGGGACGCGCGAGGAACTGCTGGCGCTCCACCGTGAGACGCGCCGCCGGCGCAACGCCGCAGCGCACGGCAGCGAGGAGCACGTCGCCGCGATCGACCTGATCGGCAGGATCGAAGTCGAGATCGCCCGCCTTGAGCGGGCGATGGATCCGCCGCTCGGCTGACGCGCTGCAGCGACGAGCCGAGATGAACGAGCGCGTCCGGATCTACGAGGTCGGCCCGCGTGACGGGCTGCAGAACGAGGCGCGTGTGATCCCGACGGCCACCAAGCGGCGGTTCATCGACCTGCTCGCCGCAGCCGGGCTCCGGGAGATCGAGGCCACGAGCTTCGTCGCACCGAGTGCGATCCCCCAGCTCTCGGACGCCGATCAGCTGCTCCCCGGATTGCCACGGCGAGCCGGCGTGCGGTACCCGGTGCTCGTCCCCAACCTGCGCGGCCTGGCCCGCGCCGAGGCGGCGGGCGCCGAGGCCATCGCGGTGTTCACCGCAACGACGGACGAGTTCACGCGTGCCAATATCGGCATGACGGTCGATGCATCGATCGACGCGTTCGCGCCCGTCCTGGAGCGGGCCGGCGAGCTTGGCTGGTGGCGCCGCGGCTACGTCTCGACCGCGTTCGGCTGTCCGTACACCGGGCGGGTCGATCCGGCCCGCGCGGTGGAGGTCGCGGTGCGCCTCCTGGCGCTCGGCGTCGACGAAGTCTGCTTCGGGGACACCATCGGGGTGGCTGTGCCCTCGCACGTCGCCGAGCTGACGGCGCTGGCCGTCGAGGCCCGCCTCCCGATCGAGCGGGTGGCCTTCCACTTCCACGACACGCGCGGCACGGCACTCGCCAACGTCGCGGCCGGCCTGGCGGCCGGCGTGCGGTGCTTCGACTCCTCCACCGGCGGGACCGGCGGCTGCCCGTACGCGCCTGGAGCTGCCGGCAATCTGGCCACGGAGGATCTCGTCTACTTCCTCGACGCCTCCGGCTGGCAGCATGGCGTCGCACTCGCCGGCGTCCTGGAGGCCGCGCGGTTCATCACGCGCGCGCTCGGGCGGCCGCTCGCGAGCAAGGTCGGCCAGGCCGGCGGCTGGGACTCGGCGAGTGGGGCGGCGGTCGGGCGCGCGTAGCGTCGCTGCACGTCCGGGCGCTTCTGCTATCGTCCCGCTCGATGGACGGTGTCGTACTCGTTCTGAATCAGAACTACGAACCGCTCAACGTCTGTAACCTGCCCCGAGCCTTCCGCCTCGTGTTCGGCGAGAAGGCCGAAGTGATCGAATACGACCACCAGGTGATCCGGACGGTGCGGACCCAGTACCGTGCGCCCTCCGTGATCCGGCTGCAGCACCAGATCCGGCGTCCCCGTCCCCGCGTGAAGCTGTCGCGCCGCGAAGTCTTCACCCGCGACCGGCACACCTGCCAGTACTGCGGTCGGCAATCGCACGACCTGACCCTCGACCACGTCATGCCGCGGCATCGCGGTGGCAGCCACACCTGGGAGAACCTCGTCGCCGCGTGCAAGCCGTGCAACCACCGCAAGGGTGGCAAGACGCTCGAGGAGGCCCGCCTCCACCTCGCTCGCCAGCCGTTCGAGCCGCGCAGCGACATCTACTCGCTGTTCACGCCGTACCTCGGCGACGACCGCAACGAAGCCTGGCGGACCTACCTCTTCCTGGGACGCAACTGACGCCGATCGAGGACGCCGTCCCCGCGCCGGTCGCCGAGCTCCTCGACGCGCTCTGGGCAGCGGGGCAGGCCGGCTATGTCGTCGGCGGCTCGCTGCGGGACGTGCTGCTCGGGCGCCCGCCGGCCGACTGGGACCTGGCCACGGACGCGCTGCCCGAGCGACTCGTCGAGCTCTTCCCGGAAGCGGCGTACGAGAACCGCTTCGGAACGGTGGCGGTGCCGCGCGCCGGCGAGCTGTACGAGGTCACGACGTTCCGGAGCGACCACGACTACGCCGACTTCCGGCGACCGCACCGGGTCGAGTACACCGGCACGATCGAGCTCGATCTCGCCCGCCGCGACTTCACCATCAACGCGATGGCCTGGGGCGCCCGGCCGGGCGCGGAGCCTGGGCTCGTCGATCCGTACGACGGACGCTCGGACGTGGAAGCCCGGATCCTGCGGGCCGTCGGCCGGCCACGGGACCGCTTCGAGGAGGACGCCCTGCGGATGGTCCGGGCCGTCCGGCTCGCGGCGACGCTCGACTTCGGCATCGAGCCGGCCACGCTGGCGGGCATCCAGGCGCGTTCGACGCTCGTCGGGCACCTGTCCGGCGAGCGGATCGCGGCCGAGCTCAACCGGTTGCTCGGGGCGCCGGTGCCGTCGGTCGGGCTCCGCCTGATGAGCGACACCGGCCTGCTCGGGGCGATCTCGCCGGAGCTGGCGTCCCAGCGCGGGATCCCGCAGAACAAGGTTCCGGACGAGGACCTCTGGGATCACACGCTGCGATCGGTGGACGCCGCGGCGGCGGACCGCCCGATCGTCCGGCTGGCGGCACTCGTCCACGATATCGGCAAGCCGGCAACGTTCGCCGACGGCCACTTCCTCGGGCACGAGGTGGTCGGGGCGCGCCTCGCCGGCGTGTTTCTCGATCGGCTGCGCGCGCCGCGTGCCGTCCGCGAGCGGGTCGTGGACCTCGTCCGCAACCACATGTTCAGCTACGAATCGAGCTGGTCCGACGCGGCCGTCCGACGCTTCATCGCCAAGATCGGGAAGCTCGGCGACGGCGCCCTGGGCGAGTTGCTGGCGCTGCGCGAGGCGGACAACGCCGGCTCCGGTCTGTCGCCCGGCGCCGGTCAGCTGAGTGAACTCAGGACACGGGTCGAGGCCGAGCTGGCCGCCGAGCCCGTCCTCGACCGGCGCGGCCTGGCCGTGGACGGCACGGACCTGATGGGCGAGCTCGGGTTGCCACAGGGACCGATCCTGGGCCGGATCCTGGACGGCCTCCTCGAGCGGGTCATCGCCGATCCGGCGCTCAACGACCGGCCGACGCTGCTGCTCCTGGCTCGATCGCTGGTTCCGGACGGCTCGTGATCGAGCTGCTGCTCCAAGCCGAAGGCGCACTCTCCGTGGGGCTGCTCGATCGCGCCGAGGCACTCTATCGGCAGGTCGCGGCCGCCGACCCGCGCAACTCGATCGCGGTGGTGGGCCTCGCCCGCGTCACGCTCGAGCGCTCGGACGAGGCGGGCGCATTGGCGCTGGCGCGCCAGGCGCTGACGATCGACCCGGAGAACAACGCCGCCCAGCGGATGGTCCAGCGGCTCGAGGAGGTGCTGGCGAATCGCGGGGTGTCCGTCGCGCCGCCGTCCGCCGCAAGCGAGCCGGGCCGGCGTTCCTATCTCGACCGCTTGCTGCGTCGTCGCGACCACGCCGATGGCTGACCCGACCCTGGACCCGCCCAGCACGTATCGTTCACGGACATGACACGCATCCTGATCACCGGCGGCGCGGGGTACGTCGGCTCGATCTCGGCCGAGGCGTTCCTGGCCGGCGGGCACGAGGTGGTCGTGCTCGACGACCTGTCGACCGGCCACCGCGCGGCCGTGCCTGGCGGGGCGACGCTCCGCATCGGGACGTACGCCGACGGCGATGCGCTGGCGGACCTGCTCCGCACCGAACGGATCGAGGCGATCCTCCACTGCGCGGCGCGGTCGCTGGTTGGCGAGTCCATTCGCGATCCGGCGCGGTACTTCCGCGACAACGTCGCGGGCGGGATCGCGCTGCTGGATGCCGCACGCGCGGCGGGCGTCGAACGGATCGTGTTCTCCTCGACGGCCGCGGTGTACGGCACGCCGGACTCGACGCCGATCACCGAGGACGCGCCCCTCCGGCCGATCAATCCGTATGGCGAGAGCAAGCGGTCGTTCGAGGCCGCACTCGACTGGTACGGGCGCGCGTACGGCCTGCGCAGCGTGAGCCTCCGCTACTTCAACGTCGCCGGAGCGACGGCCACGCTCGGTGAGGATCACGATCCGGAGACCCACCTGATCCCGAACATCCTCCGGGCCGCCCTCGGCCAGACGAGGCTGACCGTCTTCGGCGACGACTATCCGACGCCGGACGGGACCTGCATCCGCGACTACATCCATGTCGCCGACCTGGCCGACGCTCACCGGCTGGCGATCGAGGCGACCACACCCGGCGATCCGCGCACGGAGCGGCCGCTGGTCTGCAACCTGGGCAGCGGCGGTGGGTTCTCGATCCGCGAGGTGATCGCCGCCGCGGAGACCGCGGTCGGCCACGAGATCCCGTCCATGGTCGGCCCGCGTCGGGCCGGGGACCCGCCGGTGCTGGTGGCGCAGTCGACGCGGGCCACCGAGGTCCTCGGCTGGACCGCCGCGCGGCCGACGCTCGACGAGATGATCGGCTCCGCCTGGGCCTGGCGGGAATCGCACCCGGAAGGCTATCCGGACTGATCGAACGAGGGCTGTCTCGGCTCCGCTCTCCCGGGTAGGATGCTGTCGATGACAGACGCCCGGGCGGTCCTCGCCTCGCTTCGACCACAGGCCTTCGGCGACGGCCGTCCGGATCGCGTGATCGATCCGATCGTCGAGCCGCAGTGGGCGGGGATCCGGGCGCTGGCGGCGATCGACGCGGGCGATCCTGCCAGGCTGAGCGGCGGCGGCGTCAGCCTGGCCGGCGAAGACGGCCGGGCGATCGAGGGCTACCCGGAAATCCTGGATGCCCTCGCCATCGCGAGCCTCAGCGCGAGCCTCGTCGTGGATGGGTTCCTGTCCAAGCAGGCCGTGCAGGACAGCACCGGCGTGTATCTCAAGGTGGACGTGGACACCAGCGTCCAGAGCGCCGTCGGTCACTTCTTCCTGGGCTCCCGACGGAATCGTGCCGCCGAGGCAGCAGAGCAGCGAGCGGCGGTTCGGCGGGCGGAGACGTTCGGACCGGATGACGTCGTGACCTACGTCGCCTTCGACCTCCTGTGGCTCGACGGGGAGTCGCTCCTCGACGTGCCGCTCCTCGAGCGACGCCGCCTCCTCGACACCGTCCTCGCCGAATCGGACCTCGTGCGTCGCGGGACGTTCGTTCGTCCGCCGATCGGGGGCTGGATCCGGTCCTGGCGCGCCCAGGGCTTCGTCGGCCTCACGTTCCGGGCGGCGAACAGCCGCTACAAGCCCGGCGCCACGAGCGCGGAGTGGGCGACCTCAGCGATGCCCCGCTGATCGGAGGACGGCCCTCGAGGCTGACAGCCTCGAGGGGGAATGGTACGGTGGGCGCGTGCCCCAAACCGTGCTGACGCCGGCGATCCGCGAACAGATCACGCGTCTCGGCAAGGCCGACATCATGGTCGGCATCCCGAGCTTCAAGAACGCCGCGACGATCGGGTACGTCGTCCGCGCCGCCCAGGCCGGGCTCGTCCAGTACTTCCCGGACCTCCACCCCGTCGTGGTCAACTCCGACGCCGCGTCGCCCGACGGGACCGGCCGGGTGGTAGTCGAGACCGAGCCGCCGGGCTACATCGAGCAGATCCTGCTGGTCCGCCCGACCAACAAGCTGGAGCGGGTCAGCCTGACCTACCCGGAGATCGACGGCGTCGGCGGCAAGGGCGCCGCCCTGCGGACCATCTTCGAGATCGCGGCGGCGCTCGAGGTCGACGCACTGGTCGTCGTCGACTCGGACCTGCGCTCGATCGTCCCCGAATGGATCGAGCTGCTGGCCGGCCCCATCCTCAAGGGCGGCTACGACTTCGTCGCCCCGTTGTACGCCCGCTACAAGTACGACGGCACGATCACCAACACCGTCACCTACCCGCTCACCCGCGCGCTGTACGGGCACCGCATTCGCCAGCCGATCGGCGGCGACTTCGGCGTGTCCGGCGACCTCGTGAAGCACTACCTGGCGCTCGACGACTGGACGGATGACGTCAGCAAGTTCGGCATCGACATCTGGATGACGACCTCGGCGCTCGCCGGGGGGTTCGCGGTCTGCCAGACCCGGCTCGGCGCCAAGGTCCACGACCCCAAGGACCCCGGCTCCGACCTGGGGCCGATGTTCCGCCAGGTCGTCGGCACGATCCTGCGGCTGGCCGTCCTGCACTCGAAGCAGTGGCTGCCGATCCGCGGCAGCCATGACGTGCCGGCCTACGGGTTCGAGCGGATCATCGACCCGCCGCCGCTCGAGGTGAACACGCTCCGGCTCCTGTCCGAGTTCCATGCCGGATCGCTGACCCTCGCGGACACCTGGCGTCGGATGCTCGCGCCGGCCACCGCCGAGCCCGTCCTCGAGCTCGCGGCCGAGGCCGGCCATCTCGGCGACGTGGCCCGGACGCGGCTCGGCCTCGGCGGCGACGTGGCGTCCAACACGGTCACGACCCTCGAGATGGCCGACGCGGTCGCCGCGTTCAACTTCTCCGACGACCTGTGGGCCCGGGTGGTCTACGACCTGGTCGTGGCCGCCCGCGATCCCCAGCCGTCACTGGAGACGCTCGTGGCCGCCCTCGTGCCGATCTACTTCGGGCGGGTGGGCAGCTTCATCATCGAGAACCGCCACGTGACCACCGACCAGGCCGAGGAGCGGGTCGAGCGCCAGGCCCGCGAGTTCGAGCTGCTCAAGCCCTACCTCGTCCAGCGCTGGAACGAGGCGGGGGCGTGACCACCCGCACCCCGCTGCCCGCCAGGATCCTCATCCCGGTCGCCAACCCGATGACCGCCGAGGAGCTGATCCGGCTGGGCGCGGCCATGCTCGACCAGCGCACCGGCGAACTGTCCGCGCTCGGGATCGTCGAGGTTCCCGAGGGCATGCCGCTGTCGGAGGGCGCGACGCGCGCCCGGCACGCCCGGCGGCTGCTCCAGCGCGTCCTCGACTACGCGCCCGACGGGACGACGATCCACCCGATCGTCCGGATCGGCCGGCATGCCGCCGAGGGGATCATCGAGGCGTCGGGCGAGCAGGAGGCCGACCTCATCATCTTCGGCTGGGGCGGCAAGATCCCGACCGGCCGCGAGGGTTCGGGACCGACCGTCTTCTCGCCGACGATCGACGAGGTCGTCCGCGATTCGCCGTGCGACATCGCGGTGGTCAAGCAGCGTGGCTCGAAGGAGATCAAGCGCGTCCTGGTGCCCGTCCGCGGCGGGCCGCACGCCGAGCTCGCGCTCCGGTATGCGGACGCGATCGCCCGTCACCACGACGCGACGGTCGTGGTCCTCCACCTGGTCCCGCCGGGGATCACCTTGACCGTCCGCGCCCAGGCGGAACGGGCGCTGGCCGCGTTCGTCAAGCAGCACCTCGAAGGCCGCAGCGAGGCGATCCTGCGCGAGGCGCCGAACGTGCGCAACGCCATCCTGCGCGAGGCCGAGAAGTCCGACCTCGTGGTGATGGGCGCGTCCGCCCAGCCGGGCGGCTCGGGCACCGAGAGCTACCTGTTCGGCGCCTTGCCGGAGGCGATCGCCGCCCGGGCCAAGCCGTCCGTCGTCGTGGTCAAGACCCGCGAGCGGATCGAGCGTGCCACCTTCGAGCAGCTGGCCGCGCGCGCCGAGACGCTGGCTGCCGCCGACCGCGCGGCCGAGGAGGGGCGGGCGATCCCGATCCGTGTCGAGCGCTGGTTCGGCGAGGCCAACTTCCACCATGCCGAGTTCAGCGACCTGCGCCGGTTGGTGAGCCTCAAGGAATCGCAGCACCTCACGATCAGCCTCGTCCTGCCGACCCTCGACGAGGAAGAGACGATCGGACCAATCGTCCGCCGCGCGATGCGCGAGCTGGTCGGGCGGGTGCCCTTGCTCGACGAGGTCCTGGTCATCGATTCGGCGTCCACCGACCGGACGCGCGAGATCGCCGAGGCCGAGGGCGCCCGGGTGGTCCAGCACCCCGACGTGCTGACGCGCTACGGCTCGTTCCGGGGCAAGGGCGAGGCGCTCTGGAAGTCGATCTACGAGACCTCCGGCGACATCGTCGTGTGGGCCGACACGGACGTCCGGAGCTGGCACCAGCGGATGGTCTACGGAACGCTCGGACCGCTGCTCCACGAGCCTCGCCTGCAGTACGTCAAGGGCTACTACCAGCGCCCGATCGTCGAGGGCGGGGTGCTCAAGGAGGGCGGCGGCGGCCGGGTCACCGAGCTCGTCGCGCGGCCCCTCATCAACCTGTTCTACCCGGAGCTGTCGGGGATGATCCAGCCGCTGTCGGGCGAGTACGCCGGGCGGCGGACGCTGCTCGAATCCATCCCCTTCTTCACGGGCTACGCGGTCGAGATCGGCCACCTCATCGACGTCGCCGAGCGGCTCGGGATCGAGGCGCTCGGCCAGGTCGACCTCGAGCGCCGGATCCACCGCAACCAGGAGCTCGAGGGCCTGTCACGGATGTCGTTCGTGATCATCCAGGCCGTCATGCGGCGGCTGGAGGAACGGCGAAAGGCGCGCCTCTTCGCCGAGATGGGCTCCACGATGAAGCTGCCGCGGTCGGGCAAGGGCCGCCTGTCGCTCGAGGTGATCGAACTCGCCGACCAGGAGCGCCCACCCATGATCCGCATCCCGGAGTACGTCGAGCGGCGGCGAGCGCTCCTCGGCGATGCCGCGCTGGCCGGGCTGTCCAGCACCAACGGGGGCGGGTCGGACCTCGCGGTCGCCGTCCGGCGGCGCCGGACGCGTTGACCGAGGCGGCCACGAGTCCCGCGGTGTCGGATCCGCCCGCCGCCATCACGGAGCTCGATCTCGCCGGCTACCGGGCCGCGATCCCGGCGCTCGCGGACCTGGTCCTCGATTCGGTCGCGGGTGGGCATTCGGTCAACTTCATGGCCGGCGTGACCGCCGCCGAGGCCGCCGCCTGGTGGGAGGAGCGGAGCGACTCGATCGCGGCCGGCCAGACGACGGTGTTCGTGGCGATCCAGGGCGGACGCGTGGTCGGCTCGACGTTGCTGATCCGGGCGCCCCAGGCCAATGCCCCGCACCGCGCGGAGATCGCCAAGGTGCTCGTCCACCGCGAGGCACGCCGCCGCGGGCTCGGCCGGGCGCTGATGCGCGCGGCCGAGGCAAGGGCCCGGGCCGATGGACGCTGGCTGCTGTTCCTGGACACCGTGACCGGTTCCCCCGCGGACGAGCTGTACCGCTCGCTGGGGTGGCAGGAGGCCGGCCCGATCCCGAACTACGCCCTCGACCCCGACGGACGGCTCCTGTCGGCGACGTACTTCTGGAAGGACCTTCGATGAGCGCCACCGCCCCGGGGACTCGACGGACCGTGCTGTTCGCGCCGGATTCCTACAAGGGCTCGTTGACGTCGGTCCAGGTCGCGCGGGCGCTGGCGGACGGCTGGCTGCGGGCTCGCCCGGGCGACACCGCCCTCCTCTGCCCGCTCGCGGACGGCGGCGAAGGCACGCTCGAGGCGATCGCCGCGGCCGGCGGCTGGGAATGGCGCACGGTCGAGGTCCGCGATCCGCTCGGTCGCCCCATCGAGGCCCGCTGGCTGCGCTCGACGTCGGGCAACCGGGCGGTCATCGAGATGGCCGAGGCGTCGGGGCTCTCGCGCGTGGCAGCCGGCCAACGGGATGCCGTGGCCGCGACGTCGATCGGCACCGGTGAGGCGATCCGGGCCGCGATCGAGGCCGGCGTGGACTCGATCGTCCTGGGAATCGGCGGCAGCGCGACCACGGACGGTGGCGCGGGCCTGTTGTGCGGGCTGGGCGCGCACGTCGACCGCGACGGGCCGACGACCGATCTCGCCGGCCTCGATGGGCGCCTGGCCGGCGTCGACCTCGCCGTCGCCTGCGACGTCGCCAACCCGCTGCTCGGACAGGCGGGCGCGGCCGCGGTGTACGGCCCGCAGAAGGGGGCCTCCGCGGCCGACGTCGTCGAGCTGGACCGGCGCCTGGCCGCCTACGCGGATGCCCTCGAGGCGAGCACGGGGCGTCGCGTCCGGGACACGCCGGGTGCCGGCGCCGCAGGCGGCGTCGGGTTCTGCCTGCTGGCGATCGCGGACCGGTTCCGCACGTTCGCGCTGCGACCGGGCGTCGAACTGCTGATGGAGGCGACCGACTTCGACCGGCGGCTCGCCCGGAGCGACCTCGTCGTCACCGGCGAGGGCCGGATCGATGCGCAGACCGCGTTCGGCAAGACGGCACTCGGCGTCGCACGGCGGGCGGCCGAGGCCGGCGTTCCCTGCGTGGCGGTCGGCGGCGGCGTCGAGACCGACGGAATCGAGGTGCTCGCCCGGGTCGGCGCCGTCGCCGTGCCGGTCAGCGAGCACCCGCAGACGGTCGACGCCGCGATGGCCGCCGGCACCGCGCCGGTCGAACGCTGCGGCGAGCGGATCGCGCGACTTGCGTCGATCTGGCTTGGATCGGAGCGCTGACGAGGTCCATGATTTCGAGCGCTGACGAGGTCCATGATTCGCGCATGAGCCCTGCCGCCAGGACCGGTCCGAAGCGTCCGCGAAAGCGCCGGTTCTCCGACCCGGGCCGCACCTGGGCCAAGCGTCTCGAGCGGTACCGGCCCGGACTGGTGCGCTACGTCCTCGACGAGCTCGGCGCCGCCTACGGGCGGCCGGTCTGGGTGCGCCGCCTGGACCCGACGAGCGAGCTGATCCTGACGATCCTGACCCAGAACAGCGCCGACACCAACGCCGAGGTCGCCTTCGAGGCGCTCCGCAGACAGTACCCGTCGGCGGGTACGGTCCAGGCGCACAACCCGGGTGCCGGTTGGGGCGGCGGCGGCCTGCCGGACGGATCGGCGCCCGAGTGGGCCGCGGTGGAGCACGCGCCGCTCCCCGAGCTGGTCGACACGATCCGCCCGGGTGGCCTCGCCAACCAGAAGGCGCCGCGGATCCAGGCAACCCTGCGGCGGCTGCGCGAGGAACGCGGCGACTACTCCCTGGAGTTCCTGGACGACCTGTCCGCGCTCGACGCGCGCGATTGGCTGACCCGGATCGACGGGATCGGCAAGAAGACCGCGTCGGTCCTGCTGCTGTTCTCGTTCGGCCTGCCGCTCATGCCGGTCGACCGGCATGTCGATCGCGTCGCGCACCGTGTCGGCCTGGTAGGCCCGAAGGTCTCGGCCGACGACGCGCACGACCTCTTCCTCGGGATGCTCGAGCCCGACGAGATGTACGAGGCCCACGTCAACCTGATCCAGCACGGCCGGAAGGTCTGCCATGCGCAGCGGCCGGAGTGCGGTCGGTGCCCGATCCGCGCCCGCTGTCGCTACGTCGACCCAACGGCACCCTGAACCACCGTCCGCCGCTGCTATTCTCGGCGCATGTTCAGCGGCGGACCAGGCGTGCCTTTCGGATCGCCATCGCCGCGCATCCTGATCGTCGACGACGACCCCAACCTGCTCGTGCTGCTGGCCGAGCAACTCAGCGCGGACGGCTACGACACGATGACCGCGCGCGACGGCACGGAGGCGCTTCGCCGCCTCCAGGGTTCCTGGCCCGACCTCCTGATCATCGACATGATGATGCCGCGCATGGACGGCCTGTCGCTCGCGCGCGAGATCAAGTCGCGCGCCGACCTCCCGATCATCGTCCTGTCCGCGATCGATGCCGGCGACTCCAAGGCCGACCTGCTGGAGGAGGTGGCCGAGGACTACGTGACCAAGCCCTACCACTACCCGGAGCTGCGCGCCCGGATCAACCGGGTGCTCCGCAGGCTCGGCGACAAGGTGCCGCGCCAGAGCCTCGTCCTCGGCCCGGACCTGACGCTCGACCTGTACCGGCGGGAGGCCACCGTCGCCGGGGTCCCGGTTGCTCTCACCCCGACCGAGTCCCGGCTCCTGTACGCTCTCGCCGCCAATCTCGGCCAGACCGTCATGACCGAGACGCTCCTCGCGCGCGGCTGGGCCGAGACCGAGGATGCCGACCCGTCGTACGTCTGGGTGACGATGCGCCGGCTCCGCCAGAAGGTCGAGCGCGATCCCAACCGGCCGGTCCATCTCCAGACGGTTCGCGGCGTCGGGTACCGGCTCGTCTCGATCGCCGGCGACGGCGTGCCACCGCCTCCGCCGCCGTCGCCGACCCCGCCGCCGATCGATGACTGACGACGGCGACGACCTTTCCAAGGGGCTCAGCTTTCGGACGCGCCTGACGCTCGCGCTCATCCTCTCGGCGGTGCTGCCGATGACGGCATTCGGCCTGCTCGTCCTCGCGATGGACGCCATCGTCCGCGGGTCCGGCGCCGATTCGAATCTCGCCCGACTGCTGCTGTTCGGTCTCGCCATCGCCGTGCTGCTGGCGGTCTTCGTGTCCTACCTCCTGGCGGCCGACCTGATCCGTCCGCTGCGGGCGATCGCCGCGGCCGTGGACCGGGTCACGGCGGGCGACCTGTCGACCCCGATCCGCGTCGCCGGTGACGACGAGCTGTCGCGACTGGCCGACAGCCACAACCGGCTGTCGGCCGACCTCGAGCGGCGCAACCGTGAGCTTGGACGGATCCTCGCGGCGATCGAAGGCGGGTCGCCCCGCGACGGCGTCGAGTTCCTCGCCGGGAAGGCCGCGCACGATGCCCAGACCGCGTTCGGGATGCTCGACGCCGAGGTGATCCTGGTCGATCCGGCCGAGATCCCGACCGAGGAGGTCGTTCCGGGCGAGGCGCGCCCGCTGCGCGCCGTGCTGCGAGTCGGCGACGACGTCATGGGCGTGCTCGTGGGGCGCGTGCCCGCGACGCGCACCTGGGAGCGAGCCGACCAGGACCTGTTCGAGCTGTTCGCGAGCGAGGTCGCGGTCGCCATCCGGAACGCGCAGCTGTTCGGCCAGGTCGAGGCGCAGAACGCCCAGCTGCTCGAGCTCGACGCCGCCAAGGACGACTTCCTGCGCGGCGTCAGCCACAACCTCCAGACCCCGTTGACCAGCATCCGGGCGTATGCCGAGCAGCTCGAGATCGATCGCCCGGACCAGCGGCTCGGGATCATCGCCGAGCAGTCCGAGCGCCTGTCGCGGATGGTCCGTCAGCTGCTGACGGTCACCCGGCTCGAGTCCGGGGCGCTGCACCCGCGCTCCGAGGTCGTCTCCCTGGCGACCCGGGTGCGCAAGGCCTGGGAGGCGCTCGGTGCGGGCGGCGTGCCATTCACCCTCGAGGATCATGCGCCGGGTTGGCTGGCGGTGGCCGATGCCGATCAACTCGACCAGGTCCTGTGGGCCCTCTTCGACAACGCCGTGAGGTACGGAAACCGTACGGCGATCGCGACCGAGGTCGCCGTCGATGAGGGCTCGTCCCGCCTTCGCGTCACGATCGCCGATGGTGGGCCGGGCGTGGCCGAAGATGATCGCGGCCGGCTGTTCGGCCGGTTCGTCCGTGGCGCGGAGCGCAGCCCCGACGAGGGCAGCGGCCTCGGCTTGTACGTCTCGCGAGAACTCTGCCGCGCGATGGGCGGCGATCTGGTCCTCGAGCCGTCGCTCTCCGGGCGAGGGGCGGCGTTCAGCGTGCACCTGCCGGCGGAATCGGCCGAGGAGGGCTGACCGCCCGCGGATCCGTCCGGGCCCTTGACCCTTGGCGGGCTGCATTCTCAACGCCTTTCGCGGCCGTGGTGCGCGGCGACAGCGATGCAAGGTCGGCTGAAAGGTCCCGTTGCCTACACTCCGCGCCGGACGTAACGTCCAGACCTCACATCCGAATCGTCGGGGACTGCACGATGCCACTCACTCCGGGGGAGCGCACAGTTCGGCACGCGGGACCGCCACGCGGTCGGGGCTTCCGAGTCGCCGGACGTGGCCAGGCGCTCGTCGAGTTCGCCCTGATCTTCCCGCTCTTCATCGTGCTGCTGCTTGCAATCATCGAATTCATGTTCCTGTTCAACGCCCAGCTGTCGCTGAACTACGCGACGCGCGACGCCGCCCTCATCGCGGCAGAGGCAGGCAACAACGCGAACGCCGACTGCCAGATCCTCCAGAAGATCGACAGCGACCTGAACGCCCCGACGGACGAGTCCAACGTGCTCACCGTGCACATCTTCAGTGCGACGGAGACCGGTGACCAGCTCGGCACGCCGAAGGAGCAGACCTACACACGTGGAGGCACGACCACCTGCGGGATCCTCGTCGTGCCGTACACCCTCGGCACGGACGACTACCCGTACAACGTCCGCTGCAACGACCTCGACCGGACAACCTGCGCCACGGGGTTCACGGGGCCTTCGAACACGGGCGTCGACATCATCGGCGTCCAACTCGACTACGGCTACCGGTTCGTGACCCCATTGAGCAGCGCCTTCGCGCTGCTTGGTAACGCGCCGTTGTGGGGCGGAGCCGGGATCCAGATGAATGTCGCAAACGCGATGCGCATGGAGCCGATCCTGTGATCAGGCGGCGGCGCCAGGGCGGTCAGGGACTCGTCGAGTTCGCCCTCTTCGTTCCGCTCTTCCTGGTGCTCCTGTTCACGATGCTGGACTTCGGGTTCGCGTTGTACACCAACCTCACCCTCGAATATGCATCCCGGGAGGGTGCCCGCGTTGGTTCGGCGCTGGCCACGGGCAATGCGTCCCTCCCGTGCAACCAGGTCGACGACCATGTGATCGCCGCCGTCCAGCGTGTCCTCCAGTCGGCCGGCTTCAACGTTCCCCTGGACAACGGCGGCGACCCCGCGAAGACCGGCGTGAACTGGATTCGAATCTACAACGCGACGGGAACCACCGCGCCGTACACCGACGGGGGCGGGTACGACGTCGCCGGCAGGTACAACCAATGGACATACGCCTCGAGCGGCGGCAACACCGTTGACGGCGCACCGCTCCTGTTCGTCGGTCCGGGGACTCCTTCGTGGAGCGCCTGCTCGCGATCGAACGGAATCAGCCCGGACAAGATCGGCGTCGCGATCAACTACACGTATTCGTGGCAGACGCCGATCGCGAGCGTGCTCCGGCTGATCGTCCCGAGCGGCTCCTTCTTCAGCAAGCTGACCTTCGTCGACAAGACCGTCATGAACCTCAACCCGACGTATCCGTAGGAGACCATCGTGGAACCCCTGTTGGCACGGAGCGGTCAAGCCCCGAGATCGGAATCGCGGCGTCGTTCGCGCACGCGGCAACGGGGGCAGGGCCTCATCATCTTCGTCGCAGCCATCGTCTTCCTGATCGGGCTGCTCGCGATCGTCGTGGACGTCACCTGGTACTGGGCCCGCTCCCTGCAGGTCCAGAAAGCCGCTGATGCTGCGGCACTCGCCGGTGCCGTCTGGCTGCCGGAACAGCCGAGCACGGCCACCACCGTCGCGCTGGCGTCCGCGAAGCAGAATGGCTACGTGCCGGGCAGCGGGGTCACCGTGACGGCGGTCCAGGATTCATTGACTGCCGGCGGCACGAACCCGAACCAGCTCGACACGACGGTCTCGGCGCCGGTTCCGACCTTCTTCATGCACCTGTTCGGGATCAACAGCCTGCAGGCGACGCGGAGCGCCAAGGCCGAGTACGTCCTGCCGGTCCCGATGGGGAGTCCGCTCAACTACTTCGGCGCGTTCGGAGCGCTGCGCGGCACGATCCACGTCGACTCCGGCTTCTGGTTTGCGACCGCGACGAAGACGCCGAACGGAAGCTGGAACAACGTGAACAACGCACTGCTGGACACCGACGCCAACACCGAGTACGCCGACACCTCGAATCAGAACCTCCAGGGCTTCGGCAACTTCAACATCCCGCTGCGCGGAACGTCCCAGTCGTTCACCTCCAAGGGCGGCATCGAGGTCAAGGTGGTCGGCCATGCCGACGTGGCGGCCGGCTGCAAGATCCAGGTGGATGTCTCCCGAGACGGCGGGGCGACCTGGCATGGCGGCACGGTTGCGCCGTACTCGAACGGCCAAGCCTCCCCCGCCCTCAGTTCGCAGACCCTCGGCGCTGGCCCCGACGACACGACACTCATCTTCGGCGGCGAGCAGTCCAGCGGCGCCACCGACACCGGTGACTGGTTCGGTTGGTCGAACTGGAACTCCGGTCACTTTTCCAACGGCAACTTCGTCGTCCGGGTCAAGCCACTCGGCAGCCCCTGCAACGACTCGATCGACTCCGTGTCGGTCAAGGTCACGTACGACGCCGTGAACCCACCGGTGGTCGGGCCGAACAACGAGTCGCTCGCCCAGCAGGGCGTGTGGGCAACTGCCCTCTCCCAGGGCGCCGATATCGTCAACGGCGACATCTATGGGCCTCACGACAACGGATCCATCACGAACACCGAATACAAGAATCCTGCCGTCTACTACGACTACGCCGTCGAGCTGCAACCCGGCACGTCGGGTGGCTCCGTCGCCATCTTTGACCCCGTCTTCTGCGGAACCAACAGCGACGGGAGCCAGGGGATGGGCGATCGTTGGTTCGGCAGCGGCGGCATGAGCACGTTCTACGACCTCTACGACACCAATAACACGCCGTACGACCTGAATGACGACACCTGGATCGCCGGGAACACGGGTCCGTCCGGGGCATCCAACCCGCTGTACGGCCTCTTCCGAAAGAGCAATCGGACGGACCCGAGCCAGGGCGGACCGTCGGTCGGGAGCGGACGCACCAGCTGCGAGCTCGGCTCGACGACCGATCCCACGAACGGGGCCTACTGGCACAACCGCTGGTGGACGCTCGCCACGGGTATCGCCGGCCCGTCCGGCCTGACGCCGAGGGTCTATCGGATCCGCGAGACGACGACCGATCCCGCGGCAGCCACCGATCAGTCATCGGTCGACGCTCAGAACAGCTTCTCGATCTTCGCCGACGTGGCCGGCCACACTTGCCCGAGCAGCCCGATCGATCCCGCCTGCCCGCGCGTCTACGGCCTCGGGACGATGGAGGCCTTCACGCCGCTGAACGAGTCGACTTCGGCCGATCTGTATCTCTCCCAGATCGGGCGCGCGTATGCCGGAAAGACGATCAAGGTCTCGCTCTGGGATCCGGGTGACACCGGCGTCCTGACTGCCGACCTCTCATTCCTGATGCCGACGAGCGGCGGGTACCAGACGGCGGACTTCTCGTGGACCGCCACCAAGTTCTCGCGGAGTAGCAGCGCGTCGAACTGCAACGGCAGTTCAGGCGGCACGGTCACATCGGTCAGGACCAACCAGAGTGGAACCTCGAGGTTCAACGGTTGCTGGATCGTGATCAACATCCCGATCCCGTCGGACTACACGGCTCCGACGCCCTGCGTCGCCGGCGTCTGCGAGCCCGGAGCCGGCTGGTGGAAGATCCGCTACACCATGGGATCCTCCAGCAGTCCGGGAACCCAGTCGGCCTTCGACCTGACGACATGGAAGACCCAGCTGATCGGCAACCCGGTGCACCTGGTGGTCCCGTAGGTTCACCGATGTGCCTGAGCCTGCTTGGCCCGGGGGCGGACGATCGTGCCCGCCCCCGGGACCTTTGGGTTATGCGGCCGCGCACCGATGCAAGGGAGAGTGAAAGGCGCCTCCATTAGCATCGTCGGGACAGTCCACCGTCACCCCACGGGATATTGCATGCATCGTCTCGGGCCACGCCTGCGCCACCACCGTCGAACCCGGGTCGGGCCGCGTCTTGTCGCCCGTTCGCTGGCCAGGATCGGGACCGCCTCCCGTTCGGGCGTGAACCGGCAGTCGCGCGGCCAGACACTCGCCGAGTTCGCCCTGGTCTTCCCGCTCTTCTTCCTGATCCTGCTCTTCATCATCGAATTCGCCCTGTTGTTCCACGCGACGCTGGCAGTCAACTTCGCGACCCGGAACGCCTCCCTCCTGGCGGCCGAGTCCGGCAGCAACGCGTGGGCCGACTGCGCCATCCTCCAGGAGGTGGAGAAGGACATGGGCCCACCCCTGGATCGCGCGCTGATCCGGACGGTCTGGATCTTCAAGACGGACAGGTCGGGCAGTGAGCTGTCGCCAAAGGTGCAGATGGCCTACGACCGGACTGGCTCGACGGACTGCACCGGCCCGGACGGAAATCCGATCACCGTGCCGTACTCGCTGAGCGCGACCACCCCGAACGACACGTACCCGGCGGGCACCGCGACTCGCTGCGATCAGCTCGCCGGTTGCCTGGTCGGCAGCCCGGCGGCGTACGTTCCGCTCAATTCCATCGGCGTCAAGATCCTCTATAGCTATCGCTACGTCACGCCGATCGGTGGCCTCCTGCGCAACATGTTCGGCAACTGCAACGCCCTGCCGAACTGCACGACCGGCGCGTTCGACATCACCTGGTCGAACGTCATGCGCATGGA
Organism: uncultured Chloroflexia bacterium; assembly: GCA_963806175.1. Taxonomy (GTDB): domain Bacteria; phylum Chloroflexota; class Limnocylindria; order Limnocylindrales; family CSP1-4; genus SPCO01. The sequence continues at coordinate 132,553 of CAWDXA010000007.1, read as the reverse complement.
GCCGATCCTGTGATCGGCCGTCCGGCCCCGAACCGGCCAAGGGCCGCCCAGCACCGCAGGTGGATCTCACGCAGGGGCGAGCGCGGCCAGGGCCTCGTCGAGATCGCCTACCTCGTGCCCGTGTTCCTGTTTCTCCTGCTCTCGATCCTCGAATTCGGTTTCGTGTTCAACCATCACCTGACGCTCGAGTACGCCACCCGTGAAGGGGCACGCGCAGGTGCTGCGATGGCTGACGGCACGGTCAAGGACGCGCAATGCGGGGCAGGCCCGTTGACCGGCGCCAAGGTGGACCCGCTGATCATCGCATCGGTCCAGCGTGTGCTCGAGTCGCCCGGCTCGCTTGTCACCCTTGCCAACATCCAGCAGGTCACGATCTACGAGATGCCGAACACGGGGACAACCCCGACGGGGGCCAAGAACGTCTGGAAATACCGACCCGGCAACGCGTCCAACCCCGACGTGCCCTGCCAGACACCGACAGAGAAGCTGGACTTCTACGAGTTCTCACACGGGTGGGATGCGAGCACCGCGGCACGGGCGGGCGGCGCCACACCCGAATCGATCGGAGTCAGCATCTCGTACAGCTACGCCCTGCAAACGCCTCTCGCCGGCATCATGCGCTTGCTGTTCGGCAGTTCGACGGCCTCGATCCCGATGACCGACTCCACGGTCATGGCTTTGGAGCCAACCTCGTGAGGCGCGGCACGCCACAAGCCCGCGGGCAGACCGCGGACAAGGAGAAGGCCATGACCACCGAGTCGGGTTGCGGCACCGGACCACGACGCCTCCGCCAGGCCGGGCAGCTGATCCCGCTCTTCGCGCTGTCCATCTTCGTGCTCGTCGGGATGATGGCGATCGTGATCGACGTGTCGTGGTATTGGTCCAACACGCTGAAGGTCCAGCGCGCCGCCGACGCGGCCGCGCTCGCCGGCGCGGTGTGGCTGCCGGGCAATGTCCCGAGCGCATACACAACGGCGAGGGCCGAGGCATCGAAGAACGGATACACAGGTGGAGGCGGCGTGACGGTGACGCCGATTCAGGATTCGCTGTCTGCCGGTGGGACGAACCCGCGCCAGCTCGATGTCACGGTCAGCGCGCCCGTCAACACCTTCTTCATGCGAATCTTCGGGATCAGCTCGGTCACCGCCACGCGCACGTCGAAGGCCGAATACGTCCAGCCGGTCCCGATGGGCAGCCCGCTCAACTACTACGGCGTGTACCAGAACTGCAAGGTCAGCGGGTCATCGATCTCGTGCACGGCGATGCCGGACGCAGACGGCTCGGGGACGCTGACGAGCCAGGGCTTCTTCGGCGCGATCGAAGGCCAGGGCGCGAACCGGGGCACGGGTGATGCCTATGCCACCGGCTATGACTCCGATCCGACCGCCAACGGCCAATACGACCCCAAGGGCTACAACTACGAGGTCAACGTCGAGACGGCCGGTTCCACCGTGTACATCTTCGACCCGACCTTCTGTGCGACGACGTCCGGGCCCGGCGGAGGCCACCTCGGCGCGGGCGACCACTGGCTGAGCACGACCAATCACAACACGGCCGTCCCAGTCTCAACGTACTACCGGCTCTTCGATACGGCCGGGACGGCGTTCACGGAGACCGACGACTCGCTCATCGCGACGTCGGGCAGCATGTTCGTCGACGAGTTCCAGGTCGACAAGAGCGCTGCCTACGCAACCGCGTCACCGGCCGGTGGCGCGGACAACAACTTCAGCGACGGCAGCGAGCCTCCCCTGAGCGGGGGCGGCAGCGCAGCCGACTGCAGGGCGGGCGCGATCACCAACCCGTCGCTCGGTGGCTACTGGCACAACAAGTGGTGGCCGATCGCCAGCAACGTTCCGGCCGGGACGTACCGCATCAACGTGACCACCACGGACCCGGGCAACCCGACTCGCAACGCCAGCGAGGCGTTCGAGAACATGTGGTCCCTCGAAGTCGTCGGCGGCGGCAATCCGACGATCTCGGGATCGGGCCGGATGGTTTCGTACGCGAACATCCAATCTGGATCGCAGATCTTCTATCTCGCCCAGATCGACGCACGAACCGGCGCCGGCAAGACCATCGTCATCGACCTGTTCGACCCGGGCGACGTGGGCGACAAGGCCTGGCTCCAGATCCTCAGCCCGGATGGGAATGTCTACACGCCGGCCAAGTTCAGCTTCACGGCCGACGCCAATGCGACTGCAAACAGGAGCGGCACGAACGTCACCTGCATTCAGACCTACGGGAACAACTCGGCGATCTCGCCGCCCTCCGGCGGAAGCCCGGCCTGCGCCACCAATTTCACGAGCGGCGGCCAGTTCTACGGCAACTCCTGGGTGGAGATCACGGTTCCCCTCCCGGCGAGCTACGGCAGCACTGGACTGACGCCGTGCCCGGGTGGGGTCTGTGAGCCCGCCGCCGGCTGGTGGAAGATCAAGTACACCGTCAACAAGGGCAACGACACCACGACCTGGCAGGTCGGCATTCGAGGCAACCCGGTCCACCTCGTGGTGCCGTAGGCATCGTCCGACGCCAACTCGAAGCCCTGCGCGCTCAGCGATACACCTCTGGCCGCCGATTGGCCAGGACGGGTATCTGGCGACGGACCGCGGCGACGCGGTCCGTCTCGATGTCCGCTCGGATGATCCCTACCGTGTCGGGCGCCTGGGCGAGGATCGTCCCCCACGGGTCGATGATCATCGAGTGGCCGTAGGCGGGTTGACCGGGCGGGCCGCCGATCTGGGCCGGCGCCAGGACGTACGCGCCGTTCTCGATCGCCCGGGCCCGCAGCAGGACCTCCCAGTGATCGCGGCCGGTCCGTTCGGTGAAGTTGGACGGCACGGCCAGGACCTCGGCGCCGGCCACCGCCAGCGACCGGTACAGCTCGGGAAAGCGCAGGTCGTAGCAGATCGTCATCCCCAGGGTCACGCCGTCGACCTCTGCGCTGACCAGTCGATCACCGGCGGTGACACGATCCGATTCAGTATCGGTGGGGCCGTCATCGACCGCCACGTCGAACAGATGGAGCTTGCGATAGACCGCGGCCACGGAGCCGTCGGGCGCGATCAACGCCGAGCTGTTGTACGGCCGCGACGGATCGGTCGAGCGCTCAGCCGTGCTGCCGACAAGAATCCAGGCGCCGCGACGGCGGGCGACGTCGGCGAAGGGCTCGGTATGCTGGCCCGGGATCGGCCGGGCTGACGCCCGGAAGCCGCCGTCCGGGCCGCGGTACTGGAGGTATTCGGGCAGGGCGACGAGTCGGGCACCCGCGGCCGCAGCTTCGTCGGCGAGGGCGGCGGCGGTCGCGATGTTCGCGTCGACATCGGTGGTCGCGTTCAGCTGGACCAGGGCAACCGCGAGGCGCATCGTTCTCCTCTGTCAGGACGCGGCAGCCGGGCCACCTGGTCCGCCGTCCCCCGCCGGCTTCGCCTTGGCCCCGCTCCGTGCGCGTCGACGCGGTCGCTTCGGCTCGGCCATGGCGGGCCACCAGTCGCAGCCGCACAAGCCCAGCGGGCAACTGGCGTGCGGGAGCCGGCGCAGGCGAACCTCGTCGACGATCCTGAACGTCCGCCCGTCCTCGCTTCGGCAGGTGCGGCAGCATTTCGCGCCTACCAGCTCGGCCTCCTTGGCGAGCGGCAGCAGCGAGCGGAGGACCGCAACCATGCCTTCGCGATACAGTTCCGCGATCTCGTCCGACGGCGGCGACGCGGCGCCTGACTCCTCGTGCAGGGCCTTGGCCTGCTCGCGCCGAATCCGGCCGACGTCGCCCCATCGCCCGTCACGCCGCGCGGACTTGATGACCCGCTCGGCCGCGGCCAGGTAGAGCGTTCGACAGGCTGCAACGACGTCGCTCGAGATCGGCGCGGCCGCCAGCTTGGCGGATCGATCGGGCGAGGCGTTCACCCCGTGCGCGAGCCGAAGCCAACGCTCTCGCGCCTCGGTCCCCGCGAGCTCCTCGGCGGTCCGTCGCCGCTCAGCCTTGAAGACGTCGAGGGCGGCCTCGGTGAGCAGGACGGTGCGCCCCTCCAACCGGCGCACGATGATCGGCTGCCGGCAGTGCGGGCAGCGCCGATCGGCAACGGGAGGAGGGCTGAGGAGCGCGCCGCAGGACGGACAGGGAAGGGCGGCAGGCGGCCCCTGAGAGGCGGGTTCAACCGGCTCGACGACGGGGTGTGCTTCCTCCGCAGGAATGAACACCATGTCCCGCGGCGGATCGGAGGATCCAAGAAGGCGGCGCAGCAGGTTCATGACCATTGGCCGCGCCCCGTCGCCGGACCCATGCCGCTAGAGGACTCCGCGCCCGCGGACCATCCCCGGTTGCAGCTCTGTGGTCGCCACGATATGGCGGCGGTTCACGAGCGCGAAGGCGTAGCGCGTGATGACGCGGCGGTCAGCCAGCGAACGCGTCCGCACGTCCGTCATCGGGATCCACAGCGGCGACGGCGACTCGATGAACGCCGCGAGCATGGCCTGCGGGTTCAGGTGCACCTCGCCGGTGAGGGTGTGCCCCGCGGTGACGGCCAGCAGCTGCGAGATGCGCTTGGGAATCAGGAGCATCGGATCCGTCTCGCCCTCGGGGTCGAACTCCTGGCCGACGAGCGTGACTTCATCGGGGCTGACCCAGATGCTGCTCGCGGTGACCCGGGTCGGATCGCCGTTGCGCCGGAGCACGCGGGCGTCGAGCAGCTTCATCAGCCCTTCGTGATTGTTGATGAAGTCCGAAAGACGCCGGTGGTGTCCGAGCAGGACGGTCCCGGACAGGCGAAGGTGCTGACCGACGAGTTCGATCGTGATCCCTGTTTCGTCGGCCTGCCTGGGGTGGGCAACCTCGTCGACGACGAGCTCTTCGAGGTAGGTGGCCGCGTCGCCATCGACGACGGCCTGGTCGTCGATGGCACCGCCGGTCGTTGGCGCCGTATGGTCGATCATCGGGCTGTGTCCTCCCGCCATGGCCGCGCTGGTCGGGACATCTTACGTCTACCTCTTGGGTCATCGGTCAAACTGGTACCGCACGGTGCGTGGCGCTGGTCGCCATGCATCGCTGCCCTGCCGCACGAGATTCCCATCCGCGTGTCCGCCACGCGTCGGCGCCAGCGACAAGACGTGCGCTCCGCCGAAGGGACCCGGGCTACCGAATCCCCGTGTCGTACTCGAGCGGCACGTCCCTGATGGCCCCCGCGACGACCGCGGCCGGCTCGTGTGGTGCCGTGCCGAGCAGGCCCTGCACCGGTTGTGCATCGACGACGTATTCGCCAGGGGAGAGCGCCACGAAGTAGGTGCCGTCCGCTTTGCTGATCGCCACGGCGACCTGCGATCCGGATCCATCGCGGATCACGATGGTCGCGCCGGCCACGGGGCGCGCGGCGCAGTCCTGGTCGGGTGGGTTTCGCTCGACCGGGCAGACCGGGCCGGCCGTGACGATCCCTCGGATCCCGGTATCCGGCGCGCCGGTCTCGGTCGTGGAGGGGCCCGTACAGCCGATGATTGCGACGCCGGTCGCGAGCCACACGACCAGGGTCCGGATGATTGGGGGCGTCGTCATGGCGCGGGGACGATACGCCTCCGATGACGGTTCCCTGCCGAGCTGGCGGCGCAGCGCGGCCCAACCCACGGTCGCGGGATCGCGGGACTGCGTGGCCGCCGCGCCCCGCACCGTGGTGCAGCGATGGTAGAGCGAATTGGAGGCGTCGGGGAGGCAGGAGCTCGGCGATCGTGGCCAGTTGTCGATTCGAGCGGATCCCGTTCGTCGTCCCGTCGAAGGGCCAATGAGGCGACGATGACCTCGGTCCGAAGCAGGAGACGACGACCATGGCAACAGAGCCGCGCATCATCCACTTCGAGATCACGGGAACGGATCCGAAGGCCCTGCAGAGCTTCTGGGGCACCCTCTTCGGCTGGAAGCTCGACACGAGCTTCCCGGGTGGCTACGGCATGACCGATCCCGGCCAGACCGGCATCGTGGTCGGCGTTGGCGGGGCGCCCGCTGGCGCGCCCGGGTTCGTCACCGGGTACGTCCGCGTGGAGAGCGTCGACGCCACCCTGGCCAGGGCGGTCGATCTCGGCGGGAAGGTGATCATGCCCCGATTCTCCCCGGACGGGTCCGCGTTCCTCGGCCTCGTGGCCGATGCCGAGGGCCATGTCGTCGGGCTGAGCGAGTAGGCGGGCCCGCCCCGGGCGTCACCGGCCTCCGGGGCGAGCGGACATCGGGCGGACGGGCCGGGCGCACCTTCGCCCGTCCGCTACGATTTCGCGATGCGTATCACCAAGTACACCCACGCCTGCATCCGGCTCGAACTGGACGGCCGCGTCCTGGTCATCGATCCGGGCGAATGGAGCGAGCCGGCGGCGCTCGATCACGCCGACGCCGTGCTCGTCACCCATGAGCATGCCGACCATATCGCGACGGCCCGCCTGGCGAGCGCCGGATTGCCCGTCTTCGCCCCCGCCGGTGCCGACATCAGCGGCCTCGACGTGACCTGGATCGCGTCGGGCCAGCGCTTCGAAGCCGCCGGCTTCACGGTCACCGCGGTCGGCGATCGACACGCCCGGATCTACGGCGGGCTGCCCGACTGCCCCAACCTCGGGTACGTCGTCGAGGACCGTGTCTATCACCCTGGCGACGCCCTGGTCGTGCCCGACCAGCCGATCGACACCCTGTTCGTCCCGGCCCAGGCCCCGTGGCTGAAGCTGGCCGAGGCCATCGACTTCGTGCGGGCCATCGGTCCGCAGCACGCGATCCCGATCCATGATGCCGGCCTGAGCGAGCTCGGGGCCGCCGGCATCAACGCCTGGCACGGCCGGATGTCGGGCGCCGGGTACCGCTACCTGGCGCCCGGCGAGACCGCCTGAGCGACCGCTCCGGGTACTGGACTAGCCGACGAGCAGCGGTTCCGGCTGCGCGTCCCGGACTGGCACCGGGGACACCGGGGACACCGGCGCAACCGAGTTCCGCGTGTCCTCCCGGATCTTTCCGTCGCGCATTCGGACGACGCGATCGCAGGCATCCGCGACATCCGGGTCATGGGTGACCAGGATGAAGGTCTGGCCGTGCTCCCGGTTGAACGACCGCAGGAGGGCGAGGACCTCGTCTGTCCGCTCCGAATCCAGGTTGCCGGTCGGCTCGTCCGCGAGGATCAGCGCGGGCTTGTTGACGAGGGCTCGCGCGATCGCCACGCGCTGCTGCTCGCCGCCCGACAGCTCGGCCGGTCGGTGATCGGCGCGGTCGGCGAGGCCGACCAGCGCAAGCGCTTCGACGGCCTTCGTCCTGGCTTGCGAACCGCCGATCCCGGCGTAGTCGCAGGCGAGCATCACGTTCTCGATCGCGGTCAGGGTCGGGACCAGGTTGAAGTCCTGGAACACGAAGCCCATCTGGCGCGCCCGGATCTTCGTGCGTTCGCCTTCGCCCACGTCGATCATGTCGCGGCCATCGAACTTCAAGTCGGGCCGTGGGCCGTCGGAACTCGGGCCGGGGCCCGAGTCGAGGTCGGCGGGGTGGAGCAGGCCGAGGATGTGCATGAGTGTGCTCTTGCCTGAGCCGGACGGCCCCATGATCGCGACCATCTCGCCGGCCTCGATCGAGATGTCGACGCCGCGGAGTGCCTCCACGACATTGCGCTTGCTGAGGCGGTAGGTCTTGCGCAGGTTGCGGCCTTCGAGGAGTGGCATTGGTCGAACTCCCGTCGTCATCGTCGGCTCATTCATAGCGAAGCGCGGTGACCGGGTCGAGCCGGGCGGCGTGGAGGGCGGGCACGAAGCCGGCGAGCGCGCCGAGGATCGTGGAGAAGAGGATGGCGCTCACGGCGGTCCCCAGCGTCAGCTGGAACAGCACCGTACCGGACGATCGCCCTGCCTCGTTGGCCAGGACGACCACGACGGCACCCAGGATCAGGCCGATCGCGCCGCCGATGAAGCCGATCAGTGCCGATTCGGTCACCAGCTCGCGAACGATCCGGAACCGGCTGCCGCCGATGGCGCGCTTGATGCCGATCTCCCGGGTCCGCTCGGCGATCGACATCGCCATCGTGTTGATGACCGACAGGCCGCCGACGGCCAGGCTGATCAGGGCGATGCCGACGAGGATCGAGTTGAGGATGGACATCGCGCCGCCGATCTGCTTGTTGAAGTCCGCGACCGTCATCGCCGCGACGCTGGGGAGCTTGGCTTCGATCCGATCGGCGAGCACCTCCGGATCGACGCCCGCGTCCGGGTAGACGGTCATCGACGTCACGAGATCCGCCTGCCTGAGCGAGCCCCGAACCACCGGCGGCAGGGAGTCGTAGAAGAGCCGCTGCGCGGCGCTGAGCGGCACCGATGCCGCCTGGTCCGGCGCGGTCAGGGTCGGCTCGAGGACACCGACGACCTCGAACGGGATCCCCTTCAGCTCCATCGTGTCGCCCACGTGCTTGTCGTACTTGAGGGCGATGTCCGAGCCGAGGACGGTGACCAGCGAGCCCTCGTCGGCGCGCGCGAGCGCCCGGCCCTCGGCGTAGTTCAGCTGGAACGTCTCGAGGCCCTGGTCCGAGCCGGCGACCTCGCCGGTGATCATCGGCGGAACGCCCATGCTGACGGCGCCGACGTCGTCCATGAGCATCATCACGGCCGGGACCACGACGTTGACACCGTCGATTCCGCGGACCTCCTCCGCGGTCGTCAGGGACATCGGGGCTGACGAGAACCCACCCGTGGCGCCCGAGCTGTCGCTGAGCGTCAGCTTGCCCTCGTAGTACGTGCTGCCGCCCGACACGAGCGCATTGATCTTGTTGGCCATCGAGCCGAAGACCACCAGCGCCCAGATCCCGATCGTGATCCCGAGCACGGTCAACGTGGTCCGGGCCTTCCGCCGGCCCAGATTGCGGAGATATCGCATGGTCCCACCCTCGGTGAATCGACTGGGGACAATTCGCCGGGCAGTGTCGGGGAAGCCCATCCCGAGAGGGAAGTGCCGTTTGGCTCGGCTTTTGAGCGATCGGTCGTAACGACGGGAGCGCTCTCGCGTGCAGTTCTTGCCATCGCATGGGATATACGTATACTGCCACGTATAGTTACGGCAGGCTTCAGGGAGTTACGATGTCCAACGTGCCGAACAAGACGATCTACGTCTCCGACGGGGACCTCCCGCTCTACGACCGCGCCCAGGAGCTCGCCGGAGGCAATCTCTCCGCGGCAATCGCCAAGGCGCTCCGGCGCTTCGTCGACGTGGAGGTCGGGCGGCAGGAGGGATTCGACGAGATCACCGTTCGCGTCGGACCCAAGGCCGGCCGCAAGGTCCGCTTCACCGGCGTCATGCTCGGGACGTGGGGCAACAACACCGCCGTCATCAACGTCTATCGGAGTCGCTCGGGCAAGTTCGTCATCCACACGCAGCGGACCCCGGACTGGTCGAGCCGCGACGCTGAGGGCCGGCCGGGAGGGTGGCGCAGCTGGCTCGGCCTGGGAGATTTCAGCTGGGTGGGGTCGACAGGCGATTCCACGCTCGATGTCGTCAACACCGTCGACGAGCTCCGCGAGAAGCTCCCGCCCGAGCTCTTCGACCTGGTCGCGGCTGCGGCCAAGCAGCCGGTGGTCGAAGACCTCGACATCTAGCCTCGCGCGGAACCCGGAGCTCGCACGATGAGCGGGCTGACGAGCGGGAACGGGGCGCCCGCGATCCGTGCGGTCGGGCTTCGTCGGTCATATGGCAAGCACCTGGTGCTCGACGGGATCGACCTCGAGGTCGCCGCCGGAACCGTGTTCGCGCTGCTCGGCCCAAACGGCGCCGGCAAGACGACGACGGTCAACATCCTCTCGACGTTGATCCCCGCCGACGGCGGCGATGTCGAGGTCGCCGGCCATGACGTCCGGCGCGAGCCCGATGCCGTCCGCGCGGCGATCGGGGTCACCGGCCAGTTCTCGGCGGTGGACGGCCTCCTGACCGGCCGCGAGAACCTCGTGCTGATGGCCGATCTGCTCCACCTCGGCAAGCGCGCAGGCCGGCGGCGCGCCGCGGACCTGCTCGAGCGGTTCGACCTGGTCGAGGCGGCCACGAAGCCGCTCGCCACCTTCTCGGGCGGGATGCGCCGACGGCTCGACCTTGCGATGACGCTCGTCGGCGACCCGCGGATCATCTTCCTCGACGAACCGACGGCCGGGCTCGACCCGCGCAGCCGGCGCGTCATGTGGCAGATCGTCCGCGACCTCGTCGCCGGCGGGGTCACGATCTTCCTGACGACGCAGTACCTGGAAGAGGCGGACCGGCTCGCCAACCGGATCGCGGTCCTCGACGGCGGCAAGCTCGTGGCCGAAGGGACCCCGGACGAGCTCAAGCGTCTCGTCCCGGGGGGGCACGTCCGGCTCGAGTTCGCCGATCTGGCCGAACTCGACAAGGCGGCCCGCGCCTTCGCCGGCGCCGCGCGAGACGACGAAGCGTTGACCCTCCAGGTCCCGGGCGATGGCGGTGTCGGCTCGTTGCGGCGCCTGCTCGACCGTCTCGACGAAGCATCGATCGACGTCGACGGGCTGTCGGTCCAGACGCCGGACCTCGACGACGTCTTCCTGTCCCTTACCAGCCACGGCAACGAGAAGGCAACCGCACGATGAACGAGTTCGCGATGTACATCACCGATACGGCGACGATGCTGCGGCGCAACGTCCGGCATATGCGCCGCTACCCGATGATCTTCTTCATCGTCGGGATCCCCGTCGTGCTGATGCTGCTGTTCGTGTTCGTCTTCGGCGGCACGCTCGGCGCGGGTCTTGGCGGTCCCCTCGGCCAGGGCCTTGGCGGCCTCACCGGCGGTCGCGCCGACTATGTCGCCTATGTCACGCCGGGGATCCTGCTCATGACGGTCGCCGGAGCGGCGCAGGGAACGGCGATCGCGGTCGCGATGGACATGAAGGAGGGGGTCATCGCCCGCTTCCGCACCATGCCGATTTCGCGAGCCTCCTTCCTGTCCGGCCACGTCCTGGCCAATGTGGCCCAGACCATGCTGGGGGTGGCGATCGTCATGGCCGTCGCGGTGGCGATCGGGTTCCGTGCGACCACCGGACCGGTCGAGTGGCTCCTGGCGGCCGGCCTGCTCGGCCTGACCGCGCTGGCCCTGACCTGGGTCTCGGTGGCCCTGGGCCTGGTGAGCAAGAGCGTGGAGACCGCGAGCAACCTGCCGATGCCGCTCTTCCTCCTGCCATTCTTCGGGAGCGGGTTCGTCCCGACGGCGTCCATGCCGGATCCCCTGCGCTGGTTCGCCGACAACCAGCCGTTCACGCCGGTCATCGAGACGGTCCGGCGACTGCTCCTCGGCGGCGAGGTCGGCAGCGGGGGGCTGATCGCCGTCGCCTGGTGCGTCGGGATCGCCATCCTCGGGTACCTCTGGGCGCAGAAGCTGTACGAACGCGACCCGACTCGCTAGGGGGCGGCCACCTTCGGGGTCGGAGACCGTCATCGAGCCGCTGTCACAACTCATCGCCTATACTCCCCGTCCGGGCCGACATAGCTCAGCGGTAGAGCAGCTGTTTCGTAAACAGCAGGTCCTCGGTTCAAATCCGAGTGTCGGCTCCATTCCCCTTGCCGGGGCCGCTGACGAAGTCGTGCCGCTCAGCGATCCCACCGAACGTGGATCCGGCCTCCGACATCGGGCAAGGGGAACGACTCCGCTTCGATCTCGACCGCCTCGCGCTCCTCCGTCGAGAGCGGGCGCCATGGCTGGATCGAGACCAGGGCGCCGGCGCGTCTCCAAATCCCGGTCACCTCGCCCTGAACGAGGACCGCGCCCGGCCAGACGCGCGGGGTCCACAGCTCGCCGCGGCGATCGGCGTCGGGGACCAGAAGCTCGCGGTCGGCTCCTTGCAGAAGGAAGAAGGCGTCGCCACTCGGAAGGAGCCGCGCCGCGGCGGGACGCCGCCCGGGGGCCCGAAACGTCGGCTCATCCTCGGCCAGGATCCACGCCTCGCCGATCGGCGTTCGCACTGGTGCCAGCGACCCGGCGAGCAAGTCAAAGGCGGCCCGACCGCTCGACGGACCGATTCCGGCCCACGTCGAGAACGCGTCCGGGGTTGTCGGGCCGAAGACGTGCAGATGTCGTCGCGCGAGCTCGACTCGCGCGACGAGCGGGTCGACCGCCGGTGGCGTCACGGTCCAGATGGTCGGCTGCCGCGCGCCTTCCCAGCGGATCAGGACCCTCCCGGTGGCCGCTGCGTATCGCAGCCGATTGGGATGTTCGCCAAGGCCGAGCCCCGCCTCGCCGTAGGTCATCCTCCGGCCGTGGAGAAAGGCGTCCAGGCGGGCGGCGAGCTCCTCGGCGACTCGCCGACCGGGCAGCTCGTCCGGGAGCCTCCCAAGCGAGAAGGCTGCCCGGTCGCGTTCGGCGACGACGTAGGCGCTGAATCGAGGTCCCCACAGCTGGACCAGCGATGGATCGGACCAGCTGGCAGCCCCGGTCCCGTGGACGCGAGCGTGGATCGAGAGGACAGCGGCACGGGGCATGCTGTCCTGCAGTCCCGCCCAGGCCGCGTGCCTCAGGGAATCCGGCCCGCTCGGCAGTCGCTGGTCCAGGGCACCAACGCTCCGCCGATGGCCGAGGATCTGCGCCCGCGTCAGACCGAGCCGAGACGTCGTCACAGCCACGGAGTCTAGGGCTCGTGCTCCTTGCCTACCTCTACCCCGCCATTCGTCAAGCGAGATGCGACCGGCCCTCGCACGAGGGCGCCCAGCGACCGTCCGCTACCGCCAGCCGAGCTCCGGGGCCACGAACCTGAGGATGCTCTCGACGGCGTGGGCGTTGTACTCGACGCCGAGCTGGTTCGGGACGGTCAGCAGCAGCGTGTCGGCGGCCTGGATCGCCGTGTCCCCGGCGAGCTCCTTGACAAGGACGTCCGGCTCCGCCGCGTACGAGCGCCCGAAGATCGCCTTCGTCTGCGCGTCGATGTAGCCGACCTGATCCGTCGCCTGGTTGCCGCGTCCGAAGTAGGCGCGGTCCCGGTCGTCGACCAGGGCGAAGATGCTCCGACTGACCGACACCCGCGGCTCGCGCTTGTGCCCGGCGGCGGTCCACGCCGCGCGGAACAGGCGGATCTGCTCCGCCTGGAGCTCGTGGAACGGCACGCCGGCGTCCTCGGTCAGCAGCGTCGACGACATCAGGTTCATGCCCTGCTGCCCGGTCCACTCGGCGGTCGCGCGCGATCCGGCGCCCCACCAGATGCGCTCGCGCAGGCCGGGCGAATGCGGCTCGGGACGAAGCAAACCGGGTGGGTTCGGGAACATCGGCGACGGGTTGGGCTCGGCGAACCCGGCGCCCGAGAGGGCCTGGAGGAAGACCTCCGCGTGCTGACGGGCCAGATCGGCGTCCGACTTGCCCTCGGGCGGCGCGTAGCCGAAGTAGCGGAAGCCATCGATGACCTGCTCGGGCGAACCGCGACTGATCCCGAGCTGCAGGCGACCGCCGGCGATGAGGTCGGCGGCGCCGGCGTCCTCGACCATGTACAGGGGGTTCTCGTAGCGCATGTCGATGACCGCGGTCCCGATCTCGATCCGCTTGGTTCGGGCACCGATCGCCGCCAGGAGCGGGAACGGCGATGCGAGCTGCTGGGCGAAGTGGTGGACCCGAAAGTAGGCCCCGTCGGCCCCGAGGTCTTCGACCGCCTCGGCGAGCTCGATCGACTGGATGAGGGCGTCCGACCCCGACCGCACCTGCGAGTAGGGCGAGGCCGACCAGTGCCCGAACGAGAGGAACCCGATCTTCTTCATCCGCGGATTCTACGGTTGATCGGCGTCGAGCCTGAGCGACCATCAGGGCGAGTCCCCGCGCGACAGCGATCCACTCAATGCCCGGACGAAGGAGAAGTGCCCCTCGTCCGACGTTGACATGCAAGTAATGACTTGCCTATCATCCGGACGTGGGCGACGTGTTCAAGGCCCTCGCCGATCCGACTCGCCGGGCCATTCTCGATGAGCTCCAGGACCGGAATGGCCAGACGCTCTTCGAGATCTGCGCTCGACTGATCATGCGGCACGGGTCGGCGTCGACCCGGCAGGCGATCTCGCAGCACCTCGACGTCCTCGAGGAGGCAGGGCTCGTGAAGATCCGACGGGAGGGTCGCTACAAGTTCCACGACCTCGATACGTCGCCGCTCCACGAGATCACTTCCCGCTGGCCGCAGACCGACGGAAGGAGACCCGAATGAAGATCGTCGTGACGAGTGTGCTGGTCGATGACCAGGACAAGGCCCTCAGGTTCTATACCGACGTCCTTGGCTTCGAGAAGAAGCACGACGTCCCGCTGGGCGAGTTCCGTTGGCTGACCGTCGTGTCGCCGCAGGACCCGAACGGCACCGAGCTGCTCCTCGAGCCGGACGCCCATCCGGCGGCCAGGCCGTTCAAGCAGGCATTGGTCGATGACGGGATTCCCTACACCTCGTTCGGTGTCGACGACGTCAAGGCCGAGTTCGAGCGGCTCACCGGTCTCGGCGTGCGATTCACGCAACCGCCGACCGAGATGGGTCCCGTGACGACGGCCGTCTTCGACGACACGTGCGGCAACCTGATCCAGGTCGCCCAGCGAGCCTGATCGATCACCTCCGGCCCTCACCGACCCTCGCCGGCCTGCAGGGCGTCCACGATCTGGCGCCAGGTGGCGATGCCGTCAAGGTAGGCCGATGTGCCGCGGTCCCGCAGGCTCGTGGCCGCCGCCAGCATGCTGCCGTAGGCGGCACGGGCCATGGCCCCGCCGGTTGAGACTCGCCGCACGCCGAGCTCGGCGAGCTCGGCGATCGACGGGCCATCCTGCAGCGCCAGGACATTGACGGGCACCGCGACGGTCTCGACGACGCGACGGATCTGCGCCGGGTCGCGGAGGCCGGGCGCGTAGACGACTTCGGCACCGGCGTCCCGGTAGGCGGCCAGCCGGGCAATCGTGTCGTCTAGAGCATCGATGCCGTGGAGGTGATTCTCGGCACGGGCGGTCAGCACGACGCCGTGACGCCGCGCGGCCGTGGCCGCGGCGGCGACCCGTTCCACCGCGACCTCGAGCGGTTCGATCGACCCGGTGGCCGGGTCGAAATCCTCGATCGAACAGCCGGCGGCGCCCGCCTGCGCGATCAATTCGACGGTCTCAGCCACCCCTGCCGGGTCATCGGCGAAGCAGCGCTCCGAATCGACGTTGATCGGAACGGCCACGGCCGAGGCAACGGCGTCGACGAGTGCCAGCATCTCGTCGCGGGTGACGCGGTAGTCGGCTCGTCCGAGTGCCGCCGCGTGCCCCGAACTCGTGGTGGCCAGGGCCGGGAATCCGAGCGAGGCGAGCATCCGGGCGGACCCGACGTCCCAGGGATTCGGGATGACGAACAAGCCCGCGTCGTGCAGCGCGCGGAAGGTGTCACGACGTTCGTGCAAGCGGTGTGCTCGGTCCATGGCGGCCTCCCGGTCAGGTTCGTTCGAGCTGGCTTCGATCTCGCCCCGGGCATTGTCGTCGCGTGCAGGGTCCGGCGCGAGGTTCGAATGGGTGCGGCGTCGCGTGACCCCGCTCGCGCGCGATGCGACTGATGGACGGCCGGGATCGGGACGGTTGGCTCTGGCGGGCCAGTCGCGGGTCTGGCCCACTCGCCGCGGAGGAGAGGACGATGGGTCTTCGGGTGGCCGCGGCGGTCCTGATCACCGCGCATGGGGTCATGCACTGGCCGGGTTTCGCGGTCCCGTGGAAGCTCCTCGAGCTGAGGGGGGTTCCGTACGCGACGACCGTCCTCGGCGGCAGCGTGGACCTCGGGGAGACCGGGATCCGCGCATTCGGGTTGCTCTGGATGGCCGTAACCATGCTCTTCCTGGTGGCGGCGGTCGGGATCTGGCGTGCCGCCGCCTGGTCCATACCGCTCACGGCGGGCGCGGCGATCCTGTCGTTCCTGCTCGCCCTCGCCAACCAGCCGGTGACCTGGGAGGGCCTGGTGATCAACGGCATCGTCCTCGTCCTGATCGGTCTTCTGACCTTCCGGTCGCCGGCCCGGCAACAGCAGAGGGAGCCCTGACATGGCCACGCATTCCGCCGTCGCACGCCCCGCCGTTGCCGTCCCACGGCCGGTACTTCACCTCGCCGGGAGGCTGTGCCTGGCCTTCCTCACCGTCCTCGCGCTCGGCGCGCTCGGCGGTGCGGCGTTCCTCGTTACCTCGCCCGACGGCAGCGCGATGCAATGGACCGTCTCCATGCTGGCCGGCAGCCCGTTCCCCGACTTCTTCATTCCCGGCCTCATCCTCGGCGGGGTGTTCGGCCTCGGGTCGCTGGCCGTTCTGGTGATGGGCGTCGCCCGGCTTCCGATCGCGCCCTTCCTCGCGTTCGCGATCGGCTGCGGCCAGATGATCTGGATCGTCGTCGAGCTCGCGATCATCGGGGAATTCAGCTTCCTCCATCCGGCATGTTTCGGCATCGGCCTCGGCATCGCCGCCACGGCCGTGCGCTGGGGCTGGCCCACATTCCAGGGGTGGCGCCAGGCACGGTAGCCGCTCCAGGCCATACGGCCCGCCCGCAGCTGGGGCGCCGTCCGTCGTTCTGTGCTGACCAATTGCGCAACAACTATTGCGCAATGACTATTGCGTTGTTATCCTGCCCGCATGAGCGAACCCCGCGTCAAGCGTGTCACCGACCTGGCCGGCCTCCGCGCCCTCGGTCACCCGCTTCGACTCCGGCTGCTCGGCCTGCTCCGCCTCCAGGGGCCGGCCACCGCGACCACGCTGAGCGAGATGGTGGGAGCCGCGCCGAACGCCGTCAGCTACCACCTCCGCCAGCTCGCGAAGGCGGGGTTCATCGAGCCCGCCGAGCCGGCGGGCGGCGATCGACGCGAGCACGCTTGGCGGGCGAGCCACGACGTGACGTCGTGGGAGGACAGGAGCTTCGGCGATTCGGCCGAGGCCAACGCCGCACTCGTCGCCCTCCGGTGGCGGGTCTTCGACGTCTACGACGAGGCGATCGACCGATACCTGCGGACCGAGGCCGAGCTCCCGGAACCATGGCGCGAGGCGGCCGGGTTCGGGGATCTCGTCTTCCGGGCGACGCCGGCCGATCTCCAATCGGTTCGCGACGAGGTCGAGGCCGTCGTCCAGCGCTATCTCGAGCGGACCACGGGCCCAGACGACGAGGCGGATCCGAGGACCGTGATGGTCATCTGGCACGGCTTCCCGCTGCCGGTCGACCGATGAACGGCGAACCGGACCTCGGCGCGGCCCGTCGCGTGGCGGGGCGGCTCATCTCGCCACTGCTGCGCGAAACGGACTTCCGACGGTTCTGGTTCGGCCAGACGATCTCCGTCTTCGGGGACCAGGTCACGCAGCTTGGCCTCCCGCTCGTCGCCGTGCTCGTCCTGGGCGCCGACGCGACGCAGATGGGGACCCTGTTGGCCGTCGGCCTCCTGCCCCACCTGCTCTTCTCGCTTCCGGCGGGCGTGTGGCTCGACCGGGTCCGGAACCGCCGCCGCCTGATGATCGCAGCCGACATCGCTCGCGCGCTGCTGATCGCGAGCATCCCGCTCGCCTACCTCGCGGGCGTCCTGACGGTTTCCCAGCTGTACGTGGTGGGCTTCCTGGCCGGCTCGATGGCGGTGATCTTCGATATCTCGTGGAACACGCTGCTCGTGGCCGTCGTGCGCCGCGACGCGTTCGTCGAGGCGAATGCCCTGTTCTCGGGCAGCCGCGCACTGGCCTCCGTCGGAGGGCCGCCGCTGGCCGGCGTGCTCGTCCAGCTGCTGACTGCCCCGATCGCGCTGGTCGCGGATGCCCTGTCCTTCCTCGGTTCGGCGTTCTACCTGGGGCGGATCCGGGCGCCCGAACCGCCCATCGAGATCGTCGAGGAGTCGCTGCGGTCTCGGCTGTCGACCGGGCTGCTGTTCATCTTCCGCGATTCGATCATGCGCCCGATCCTCCTCTCGGTCGCCACGATCAACCTGTTCAACTTCGGCTTCCAGGCGCTGTTCATCCTGTACGTCACCACGACCCTCGGCGTCGGTCCGGGCATCCTCGGCGCGGCGCTCGGGGCCGGTGCCGTCGGCGGGGTGATCGGTGCCCTGATCGCGACCCGCGTCGGGCGGCGGCTCGGGCTCGGCGGCGCCTACACCCTGGGCTGCGTCATCTTCCCGGTGCCGCTGGTCCTCGTGCCGCTGGTCAGCGGCCCGCCGGAGGCGGTCATGGTGATGCTGTTCGCGACCGAGTTCCTGGCCGGGCTCGGCGTCCAGATCCTCGACATCAACGTCGGTGCGGTCCTCGCGGCGAGGACGCCGGATGCCATCCGGGCTCGCTCAGGTGGCGCGTTCCGTTTCGTGAACTACGGCATCCGGCCGATCGGCGCATTCGTCGGCGGGTTGCTCGGCGGCGTCATCGGCGTCCGCGAGACGCTGTTCGTGGTCACGATCGCGGCCTCGATCGGGGTGCTCTGGCTGATCGGCTCGCCGATCCCCGGCCTGCGCGACCTGCCCGAACCGGCCGAGCTGGATTCGACACCGCCCGGCCAGGGCGTCGAGGCGGCCTAGCCTGTCGCGGACCTGGGCTGGTGCCCGGCGGCAGGCAGGTCATGCCCGCAGGCCCGCATCCTTCGCGGCGCACTTCCCCCCGGACGGCCTGGGCCCGAGCTCGTCCGGTCCGTGGCGGCCGGCGTCATGCGCGCTGCGGGGTGCTGATTGCCGGGCCGGGGCGGCCGGCCGCAACCGGTGGCCCGGCCGTCAGGCGAACGGCTGGGGTCAGTTGGGACGCGGTTCGGTGGCGCGAGCCGCCGCGACGTCGCGCAATCGGCGCTCGAGGTACGCCCGCTCGGCGCCGTTGGTCGTGAGCTCGATCGCCCGCCGGTACGCGACGTCGGCCTCCGACCAGCGCCGCAGCCGGCGAAGCAGGTCCGCACGGGCCGCGTGGAGGTACGGATAGCGCTCGAGCTCGCCCGCCGCCGTGATCCCATCCATCATCGCCAGGCCGATGGCGGGCCCGTCGGCCATCGCGACGGCGGCCGCGAGGTTCAGCTCGATTACCGGTGAGGGCGTCATGGCACGCAGCGTCCGATACAGCGTCGCGATCTGCGGCCAGTCGGTCTGGGCGGCGGTCGCGGCCTCGTCGTGCAGGGCGGCGATCGCCGCCTGGACCTGGTACGGCCCTGCCCGGCCCATCTCCAGCGCCCGGCGCACCAGGGCTCGACCCTCCTCGATCCGCTCGCGGTCCCAACGCGAACGGTCCTGGTCCTCGAGCAGGATCAGCATCCCGTCCGGCCCGACTCGGGCCTCGCGACGCGCATCGTGGAGCAGCATCAGGCTCAGGAGCCCGAGCACCTCGGGTTGGCCGGGGAGGAGCAGGTCGACGACCCGGGCCAGGCGGATCGCTTCCGCGCTCAGCTCGCGCCGCACGAGGGCATCGCCCGAGGAAGCCGAGTAGCCCTCGTTGAACACGAGGTAGAGGACGTGGAGGACGCCGTCGAGCCGATCCGGCAGGAGCTCCGGTGGCGGCACGCGATACGGGATGCCCGCGGCGCGGATCTTCCGCTTGGCCCGGACCAGGCGCTGCGCCAGGGTGGGCTCGGGCAGCAGGAAGGCGCGGGCAATCTCGGGGGTGGTCAGGCCGCCCAGGGTCCGGAGCGTCAGTGCGACGCGGGCGTCCATCGCGAGCGCCGGGTGACAGCAGGTGAAGATGAGCCGCAGGCGATCGTCCGCGATGTGCATGGCGTCCTCACCTGGCTCCGGGTCGATGGCTCGCTGCGCCGATTCCGTCGCCTCGCGCCCGAGCGCCTCGATCTTCTCGGTCAACCGGTTGCGACGGCGAAGCCGGTCGATCGCGCGGTTCCGCGCGGTCGTCGTGATCCAGGCCCCGGGGTTGTCCGGCACGCCACGCTCCGGCCACGTCTCGATGGCCGCGATGAAGGCGTCCTGGACCGCCTCCTCGGCGAGGTCGAAGTCGCCCAGCACGCGGATCAGCGTGGCGACCGCCCGGCCCTGCTCGTCGCGGAACAGCCGGTCGACCAGCTGGTGGGCGGCCTCTGACGGCGTTCGATCGGACAAACGCGATCGCGGTCGACGGCCCGGCGGGGCCTAGTGCCCGGCCCCGGCGCCGGCCGGCAGGGTGTAGACCGGCCGAATCTCGATCGAGCCTCGTCGTGCGCCCGGGATCATCGCGGCGAAGCGGATCGCCTCGTCGAGATCGGCCGCCTCGACGAGGTAGAAGCCGCCGAGCGCCTCCTTCGTCTCGGCGAATGGGCCATCCGTCGCCAGGGTCTTGCCGTCGACGACCCGGACGGTGGTCGCGGTCGACGTCGGCTCGAGGGCCTCGCCGGCGAGCATGGCGTTCCTGGCCCGGAGGAACGCGGTGAATTCACCGTATTCCTGGTATTCGGCGGCCATCAGGTCATCGGGCGCGGCCTCGCTGGGTTCCTGGCCGTAGATCAGGAACAGGTAGTGCATGCTGGTCTCCTCCGACACCGGGCGCCTGGCGTGCGGCGCCCGCTGTGATCACGACGAACGGGGACGTGGCGGATCGACAGCGGTCTCCATGATCCGGCCATCGAGCATCTGCGGATGATCCACGGCCCTCGATCGGCTGTCGAGCGGTATCTTGTCCGCCATGCCTACGGAGAAGGAGGTGCTCCGGGTCGACGGCCGTGAGGTCACGGTCACCAACCCGGGCAAGGTGTACTTCCCGGGGACCGGCCACACCAAGCTGGACCTGGTCAGGTACTACCTGGCGGTGGCGGACGGCGCGTTGCGCGGCGCGGGCGGGCGGCCCATGGCGCTCAAGCGGTTCGTGGACGGCGCGGCGGGGCAGCCGTTCTTCCAGAAGCGGGCGCCGGAGAACCGGCCCGAGTGGATCCGGACGGCCACCCTGACGTTCCCGTCCGGGAGGACCGCCGACGAGATCGTGATCGACGACGCGGCCGGCCTCGCCTGGGTCGTCAACCTCGGCTGCATCGACCTCAACCCGCACCCGGTTCGGGCCGAGGACCTCGACCATCCCGACGAGCTGCGCGTCGACCTCGACCCGGTGCCCGGGGTGCCCTGGTCGGACATCCGCGAGGTGGCGCTCGCGACCAGGGAATCGCTCGAGGCGGTCGGCCTGGTCGGCTGGCCGAAGACGTCGGGCTCGCGCGGGATCCACGTCAACGTCCGGATCGAGCCGCGCTGGACCTACCCGGAGGTCCGGCGAGCAGCGCTCGCGATCGCCCGCGACGTGGAACGACGGGTGCCCGCGCTCGCGACGTCGAAGTGGTGGAAGGAGGAACGCCACGGCGTCTTCCTCGACTACAACCAGAACGCCAAGGACCGGACGGTCGCGTCCGCCTATTCGATCCGGCCGCTGCCGGACGCCCGCGTCTCCACGCCGCTCGCCTGGGACGAGGTCCCGACCGTCGAAGCCGAGGCGTTCACGATCGACACGGTCCCGGGCCGGTACGCGGCGATCGGTGACCCGGGCGACGGGATCGATGGCGCCGTCGGATCGCTGGAGGCGCTGCTCGAGCTGAGCCGGCGGCATGAGGCCGAGGGTCTCGGCGACGCGCCCTGGCCGCCCAACTACGCCAAGCAGGCCGGCGAGCCGCCACGCGTCCAGCCGTCGCGGCAACGCCGCCCCGCCTCGGACTACGAAGGGCGAGGCGAGGCCGGCGGCCCGCCCCCGGAGGTGGCGGCCGAGCGTCGCACGGCCGTCGAGCGCGGTGACCCCAACGCCGGTCTCCCGACCGAATGGGCGGGCACGCGTCCGACGCCGACCGGCCGGCGCAGGTCGTCCATCCCGGTCGTGGAGATCGCCCGGGCCGAGCACAAGGACGAGGCGATGGCCGGGTTCGAGCGCTGGAAGGCACGCCACCCGGCAGCCGCGGCGGCCCTGGAGCCGGCCGACGTCCTGGTCGACTCCATGCGCGGGCGGTCGACGACCTGGACGCGCGTCCGGGTCAACCTCATCCACGTCCCGGAGGCGGACCGGCCGGGACAGGAGCCGCTCGAGGTCGACTACGACCCGTGGGCCGGCTACGAATGGCCGGATCGGCCCGGGCAGCTCGAACGGGCGCCGCGGAAGCAGAAGCCGGATCCCGCGTGACGGCGAAGGACTGGCTCCGATGGCACACCGCATACGACCACGCCGAAGCGCCGCTCCGCCACCGGCTCAGGGCGGTCCAGCGCCGGATCCGGGAATGGCTCGACGAACAACCGGCGGGCGTCGTCCGGGTCGTCAGCCTGTGCGCCGGTGAGGGCAGGGACCTCCTCGAGGTCCTCGCCGACCACCCGAGGGCCGGCGACGTTCACGGCCGGCTCGTGGAGCTCAGCCCCGAGCTGGCGGCGCGCGCGGCGGCGGCGGCCCCGCGAGGCATCGGCGTCCAGGTCGCCGACGCCGGATGGACGGATGCCTATGTCGGTGCCGTGCCCGCCGACCTGGTCCTCGCCTGTGGCGTCTTCGGCAACATCAGCGACGGTGACATCGAACGAACGGTCCGGGCGCTGCCGGCCTTCTGCGCACCCGGCGCAACCGTGATCTGGACGCGACACCGGCGACCGCCGGACGTGACGATCGATATCCGACGTTGGTTCGTGGAAGCTGCGCTTGCGCCGGTCGAGTTCGATGCGCCGGCGGACTTCGAATGGAGCGTCGGCGTCCAGCGATATGCCGGCGACGCCGTGCCGTTCGTGGCGGGCCGTCGGCTGTTCACGTTCCTCGACCGTCCTGAGGCAGCGCAGCCCGCGGCCCGGTGACGTGGGCTCAGCCCGGCCGGCCGGTCGCCGCGACCACGGCGCGGGTCAGGCGATCCGTCCGGAGCGCGTCGTCGTAGGTCGACAGCGCCATCGAGCGGTCGCCGGCTTCCACGGCGTGGAGGAAGGCCTCGGCCTGGCGTTCATAGGGGTCGCGCTCGTTCCTGCGGGTGCGCACGTCGCCGCCGCCGTCGAAGGAGATGCTCCAGTCGCCCTGTCCGGATGGGCCCTTCTGCAACCGGCAGAGCAGCCCATCGGATACGAACGTCATCTCGATGGACGCCGACCTCAACCGATGGGCCGTCGAGAAGGAGCCGATGGCACCGCGCTCGAACAACAGGACCGCGGCGCTGGCCTCGGCGACCTCGTCTCCCGAAGGCCTGGGCGTTCGGTCATGGCGCGGGGCGGCCGCTGCGCCGACGACCTCGGCCTCACCCGCCAGCAGCCGCGCCAGGTCGAACAGGTGGGTCGCCTGCTCGATGACCTGGCCGCCGCCCTGACCGGCGTGCGACCACCAGGCCGGTGGCGGCGTCTCGGCGAGCCACCGAGCGACGATCAATCTGGGAGGCGTGACTTCCAGGCGGGCGCGAAGCTCGGCAAGGAAATCGAGCGCTCGAAGGTGGTAGCCGACCGCGACGACCAGCCCGGCCCGTTCGATGGCCGCGGCCAGCCGGATCGGGCCCTCACCATCGTCCGCGGCGAGCGGCTTCTCCGTCAGGAACGGGATCCGGAGCTCGACCAGGCGCTCGCCGATGGCCACCGCCCGATCCGGCGGGACGCAGACATAGGCAACGTCGGGGCGGACTGCCTCGACCATCCGGTCGAGCGAATCGAACGCCAGGCCGCCCCACGTGCCGGTCAGCGCCTCCGCACCGGCTCTCGTCCGTGACGTGACGCCGACGAGCTCCGTCTGCCCGAGCCGCGCAAGTGCCTCGAGGTGGGCACCGGCGATCCAGCCGGCCCCGACCAGGCCGAGCCGGACCGTCAACCCTCGGCGCCGAAGATCCCGGCGAGCTCGAACGGCGCGGTCTCCTCGAGCTGGTCGTAGCGGCACGCCTCGGCCGGCTTGTCGGGCCGCCAGCGCTTGAACGTCGTCGCGTGCCGGAAGCGGTCCCCCTGGAGGTGGTCGTAGGCAACCTCCGCCACACGCTCCGCCCGGAGCGGCTCCCAGGACAGGTCCTTGCCCCGGTTCCAGCGTGACGTGGCGCCGGGCACCCGCTGGCCGCTCGCCGCCTGTTCCGCGGCCCACTCAGCCCAGCCAGACCATGGATGGCCGTCGAGGGCGTGCTCGCGGAGCGGCGCCAGCTCGGCGACGAGGGCAGCCCGCCGGTCCCACGTGAACGACGACGTGATCCCCACGTGATGGAGCGTGCCCGCGTCGTCGAACAGGCCGAGCAGCAGCGAGCCGATGTGCGTCCCTGGCCCGTTCTTGTGCCAGCGGAACCCGGCGACCACGCAGTCCGCGGTGCGCTGGTGCTTGATCTTGAGCATCGCGCGCTTGCCCGGCTGGTAGGCGCCGTCGAGCCGCTTCGCGATCACCCCATCCAGGCCGGCGCCCTCGAACCGCTGGAACCAGTCCGCCGCCGTGGCCCGGTCCAGGGTGGCCGGCGTCAGGTGGACCGGCGGTTCGGCCGCACCCAGCAGTCCCTCCAGCCGCGTCCGCCGCTCCCCCTGCGGGACCCCGCGCAGGTCGCCGTCGTCGAGCGCCAGCAGGTCCCAGGCGACGAAGCTCGCCGGTGAGGCCTCGGCCAGCATCCGGACCCGCGACTCGGCGGGGTGGATGCGCAGCAGGAGCGCCTCGAAGTCCAGCGCGCCGTCGCGCGAGATCACCACCTCGCCGTCGAGGACGCAGCGTTCCGGCAGGGCGGCCCGCAGCGGTGCCGCCAGTTCGGGGAAGTAGCGATCCAGCGGCTTGAGGTCGCGAGACTGCGTGTAGACCTCCTCGCCGTCGCGGAACACCAGGGCTCGAAAGCCATCCCATTTCGGCTCGAACAGCCAGCCGTCGTCCGACGGCAGCTCGTCGACCGCTTTCGCGAGCATCGGCTCGAGCGGCGGCTGGAACGGAAGCCGGAGTGCCACGCGGCGAGTGTACTTCGTGGAACTGGCGCACCCGGCCGGGCGTCTCCGCGATGCCGCACGACCGTTCGGTCGCCGCGAGCCCACGGAGGGCCATCACATGCGCACCATCCGTCTTCTCATCCCGATCGCCGCGATCGCGCTCGTGGTCGTAGCCTGCAGCGGCGCGGCCTCGGCCCCGGCCGCTCGCGAGGGACAGTCCGCGATCGGCGACCAGTTCGGAACCGGCGCGCTGTCCGGCGCCGGGGTCGCTCCCGCAGCCAGCGCCGCCGCGGCGGCCCCGGAGAACCCGAACGGCGACACGTCCGCCAGCGTCGGCGCCGTCGGCGCCCGCGACGACGCGAAGATCATCCGCACGGGCTCGATCGACCTCCAGGTCAGCGACGTGCCGAAGGCGCTGCGCACCGCGCGTGACGGGATCGTCGCCCTCGGCGGCTACGTCGGCGCATCGAATACCAGCAACGACGGCGATCAGCCGTCCGCCGAGATCACCTACCGAATCCCGGCCGATCGCTGGGAGGACGCCCTCGACCTCCTGCGCGGGCTCAACGGCCTGACGACCAAGGTCGTCACCGAGCACACCGAAGCGGTCGAGGTGACCGGCCAGGTCGTCGACCTGGAGGCCCGGATCAGGAACCTGCAAGCCAGCGAGGTCGCCCTCCAGGGCATCGCCGAGCGCGCCACCAAGATCTCCGACGTGCTCGAGGTCCAGGCTCGGCTGACCGACGTCCGCGGGCAGATCGAGGAGCTGACGGCCCAGCTCAAGGACCTCAACGACCGGGCAGGTTATGCGACGCTGACCGCCCGGTTCAGCGTGCCGATCGTGGCCACGACGGTGGCGGCCAAGGGCTGGGACCCGGGCGCCGTGATGGACGAAGCGGCGGCCAGCATGATCTCCGTGCTCCAGTCGTTGGCTGAAGCCGGGATCTGGTTCGTGATCGTGTGGCTGCCGATCCTGATCGTGCTCGGGCTGCTGGTCGGCGCCGGCGCGTGGCTCTTCCGGCGCATCGGCCCGGTTCGCGGCGGCGCGATCCTGCCCCCGCCGACGCCGCCGGCCCCGCCGGTCGAGCCGATGGCGAGCGGCAGCTAGGTCGAAGGCACCCGTCCGGGCGGGACAGTCGGGGTCTCCGGCTCCCCCGCCGGGGCCGGCGCATGGCACGATGCGCCGATGACCGAGCAGGCCGAGCGGTACGACCGGATCGCCGAGGGATACGCGCAATGGTGGGCGCCCGTCCTGGCGCCCGCCGTCGCGTCGTTGCTCGACACCGTGGCCGCGCTGGCCAAGGCAGGACCGGTCCGCGTGATCGACATCGGGACCGGTACCGGCCAGCTGGCGCTCGGCGCGCTCGCTCGCTGGCCGGACGTCTCGATCATCGCCGTGGACGCGTCGGCGGGCATGCGCGTGATGGCCGACGCGAACGCGGCTCGCCAGCTCGACCGCAGGGCCCGCGCACGGTTTCGTTCCGCCGTCGCCTTCGCCGACGACCTGCCGTTCGACGACGGCTCGTTCGACCTGGCGCTGTCCTCGTTCGTCTTCCAGCTGGTCCCGAACCGCGCGCGGGCCTTGCGCGAAGCCCGCCGAGTGTTGCGTCCGGGCGGGACGCTGGCCTACGTGTCCTGGCTCCAGGACGACCGCGCGTTCGAGCCCGACGTCGTCTTCGACGACGTGCTCGACGACCTGGGGATCGGCGCCCGCGAGGACGACGGACGGTCCGGGGATCTGCTCTCGGTCGAGCGGGCAGCCGGCGAGCTGCGGCGGGCCGGCTTCGCAGGCGCCCAGGCGGAACCGGGGCGCCTCGAGCACCGGTTCACGGTCGACTCGTACATCGCGTTCCTGTCAGAGTTCGACGAGGAGACCCTGTTCGAGGCGCTCGACCCGAACCTGCGCGAGCGCCTGTTGGGCGAGCTCCGTCGGCGCCTGTCGAGGCTGTCGGCCGACCAGATGACGCTCCGCTTCCCGATCGTATTCGCGTCCGGACGCCGATCCGGCGCCTGAGCCCGGGCCTCGCGGCGGGGACCGGGATCAGCCCTCGCCGGATCCGGCGGCTTCGCCCTCCGTCGTCGCGGCGGCGCCCTCCGCGGCCTCGCCCTCGGCGGCCTCGCCCTCGGCGGCCTCGGCGACGACCGGCTCCTCCTCGACGCGTGGCGGCTGGACCTTGGCGATGATCTCCTCACCGTCGGTCAGCAGCGTGACGTCGCCCGGAAGGACCAGGTCGCGGACATGCAGGGCCGTGTCGAAGTCGCGGATCGACTCGACGGAGTACTCGATCACCTGCGGCAGGTGGTCCGGCAGCGCACGGACGCGCACCGACTCCATCGGATGGAGGAGCGTCCCGCCATGCTGCGTGACGGCGATCGACTCGCCGATCGCCACGAGCGGCACGTCCACGGTCAGCTGCTCGGTCATGCGCACGAGGAACAGGTCGACGTGCAGCGGTCGCCGGTTGACCGGGTGGACCTGGACGCTCTGGACGAGGACCGGCTGCGCCTTCTTGCCGTCGATCGACAGGTCGACCAGCGCGTTCGGCCCGGTGTGGCGTCGAAGTTGCTCGAATTCGTGGGTATCGACGGAGACGTTGGCCGAGTCGACGCCGTGGCCATAGACGACGGCGGGGAGGCGCCCGGCGTGGCGCAGCAAGGCGACCTTCTTGCCGGTCAGGTCGCGGTGTTCGGCCGCAAGCGTCGCGCGGGCGGTGGACATGATGGGGAACCTCTGATCGTGTGCCGTGTCGTGGCCGGGCCGCGGCTCGCCGGCGGGGCCGGAAGGCGAGGCGCCCGGAGCACGCGTACCTTACCACGAGGCGGCGCCCCGACCCATGAGGCGGTGCCGCAGGGGGCCGCGGTGTAGCATCGCCGCGTGTCCGCCACCATCCTGATCGTCGAAGACGAGCACGCGGTCGCCCGCGGCATCCAGTACGCGCTCCAGCAGGAAGGCTACGAGGTCGCCATCGCCCGCTCGGGCGAGGAGGGCCTCGACATCGCCACGCACCAGGCTCCGGACCTGGTGGTGCTCGACGTCCGCCTGCCGGGGATCGACGGACTCGAGGTCCTGCGGCGTCTCCGGGCCAGCGGGGCGAAGATGCCGGTGCTGGTCCTGACCGCACGCGACGACGAGGTGGACAAGGTCATCGGCCTCGAGCTCGGCGCGGACGACTACCTGACCAAGCCGTTCGGGCTGCGCGAGCTGATGAGCCGGATCAAGGCGCTCCTGCGCCGCTCCTACGGCGACCTGTCGGATGCGGCGGGGGGACGGGTGATCCGCCACGGCGACCTGCTCATCGACCTGGAGCGGCGGCGCGTCCAGCGGGGCACCCGGCGGATCAGCCTGACCCCGACCGAGTTCGAGATCCTCCGCCACCTGGCGTCGCGGCCGGGTCGTGTCTACACCCGGAGCGAGCTGCTCGAGCTGCTGCGCGACTACGAGGCGCTCGACCAGGACGAGAAGACGATCAACGTCCACGTCAGCCACCTGCGCGACAAGATCGAGGACGACCCCACCTCGCCGGCCTTCGTCCTCACGGTCCGAGGTGTCGGCTACGCCTTTGCCGAGCGCTGAGGGCGCCGGCGACCGGACCGCGCGGGGGCTGCGACCGCCTCGACGGCTCCGCCTGCCGCGCCCGGTCCGGCGGCTGCTTCCGCGGACCTTCCAGGGACGCCTGACGATCGCGTTCATCGGGGTCATCGCGCTGGTCCTGGTCCTGGTCACGGTGCTGGTCCTCAACCGGCTCGATGACTACTTCTCCCGCCAGCAGACGACCGACCTGGAGCAGCGCTCGCAGACCGTCAGCAGCTACGTCCAGAGCCTGGCCAGGGGCGCCGCCGGGGGCCGGCCGGTCGTCGGGGTGGACAACGCGGTGGATCCGGCCGTGATGGCGGCGCTGTCTGATCGCGACCAGCAACGGGTGATCTCGGACCGGCTCGGCCAGGCCGACGTCACGATCCAGTTCGGCCGGCTCGAATCCTCGGGCGAGCAGCTCGTCCCGGCGCCGGCCGCCGACGATCCGATCCAGATCGCCCTCGAGGCGCCGGCCGCGGCCGGGCAAACCCAGGAGCGAAGCGCGGTGGTCTCGGCCTGGTATTCGGCCGGCACGCTGTTCCAGCCCTACGCGGTCAAGATCACCCTGGCCAACCCCTACACGTTCCGGGCCACGGCGCTCGCCAACGTCACGGGCCTGCTCGCGGCGATCGCGCTCTTCGCGCTCGCCCTCAGCGTGGTCGTGTCGACCGCCATGGCCCGCCGGTTCACGACCCCGCTGCGCCGGCTGACCGAAGCGTCGCGCGGGCTGGCCGAGGGCGACCTCGGCCGCCGCGTCGCGGCGAGTCACGTCCGGGCCGGATCCTCCGAGCTGGCCGAGCTGGCCGTGCAGTTCAACGCGATGGCCGACCGTCTCGAGGAGAGCGTCGAGATCATCCGCCGCGATCGCGATCGTTCGCGCGACTTCCTGGCCGACGTCTCGCACGAGCTGCGCACGCCGCTGGCGGCCCTGCGCACGTTCAACGAGCTGCTCCGCGAGGGCGCGGCCGAAGACCCCGTGGCGCGCGTCGAGTTCCTCGAGTCGAGCGGCCAGCAGATCGAGCGGCTCGACTGGCTCGCGCAGAACCTGCTCGAGCTGTCCAAGCTCGATTCCGGCCTGGTCCTGCTGGACCTGCGGCCGGACGACCTCCGCGCGGCGGTCGAGTCGGCGGTCGAACAGAACGCGTCGGCCGCCGAGCGGCGCGGCGTCGACCTCGCCCTGAACCTGCCGACGGCCCCGATCCGCATCCGCCACGACCCGCAGCGGATCGGCCAGGTGGTCGCCAACCTGGTGGCCAACGCGGTCAAGTTCACCGGGCGCGACGGTGCAGTCACGGTCGACGTGACCGCCACGACCGACGGCGCCCGGATCGACGTGACCGACACCGGCGTCGGGATCGACGCGACCGAGCTGCCGCACATCTTCGAGCGCTTCTACCGCGGCTCCCGGGCGAACGAGGCCCGCGGCAGCGGCAGTGGCCTGGGCCTCGCCATCGTGCATTCGATCGTCGACATGCATGGGGGTCGTGTCGTCGTCGAAAGCGGTGTCGGGAGCGGGTCGCGGTTCACCGTCACGCTGCCCCGCGATCCCCGGCTGGTCGCCGGCACACCGGCCGCCGAGCAGGCCGACGTCGCGTCGGCGGCCGACGCCGAGGCGCGCGTGACGATGGCCGGCAACGTGGAGGAAACTTCACCGTCCGAACGCTCGCAGGTGAATCCGAATCCCGCACCCTGAGACCAGCGTGACCGTGTGCAACTCGGCCGCCATGACCGGCCCCCGCGAGGAACCTCACCAGCATGCATGAAGACCCCCAGTTCGATGGCACCGATCCGGGATCGGTGACCGAGCGCTACACCACCCCATCCCCCGACGGGTCGGGCGTCGACGGCCAGCCTGCCGGCGCGCCGCCACCGACATCCGAAGCGGCGGCCGCGCTCGATCGATACACGCCGGCGTCCGAGCCGCGGCCGGACTGGACTCGCGACCCGGCCGCGGACACCGCCGCGACGCCGGAGCGCTGGTACGAGCCGGCTCCCAGCACGGAGCCAGTCGTGCCCGTGGCGCGGCCGCCGCGGAACCGCAGCGCGGTCGGCACCATCGTCGGTGCCGCCCTCCTGTCCGCCGTCCTCGCCTCGGGAGGCACGGTCCTCGCGCTTGGTGCGAGCGGTGCCCTCGATCGACCGGTCACCACCGTCCCGGCCAGCACCGCGCAAGGCACCAATGTCGGCGCGCCGCAGCCGGTCGCCATCGACGAGTCGTCGGCGACGATCAACGTCGCGGCCAAGGTCAATCCGGCGGTCGTCCGGATCACCGTGACCGGCGCGTCGGGTGCGGGCGACCTCGGGGTCATCCCGGCGACCGGGGTCGGATCCGGCGTGATCTTCAACAGCAACGGGTGGATTCTGACCAACCATCACGTCGTCGAGGGCGGCACCAAGTTCGACGTCCAGCTGTACGACGGGCGCGTGCTCAGCGGCTCGGTCTACGGGATCGATACGCTGACCGACCTGGCCATCGTCAAGGTCGACGCCACGGGCCTGCCGACCGCCTCGATCGGCGAGTCCGACGCGCTCAAGGTCGGCCAGCTCGTCATCGCCATCGGCAGCCCGCTCGGCACCTACTCGAACTCGGTCACCAGCGGGATCGTGTCGGCCAAGGGCCGCTCGATCACGACCGACGGCAACCAGTCCCTGACCAACCTCATCCAGACGGACGCGGCGATCAACCCGGGCAACTCCGGTGGCCCGCTGCTCGACGCCGACGGCAACATCGTCGGCATCAACACGGCGATCGCCAGCAACAGCAACGGGATCGGCTTCGCGATCCCGATCGACATCGCCCGGCCGATCATGGACCAGGCCGTCGCGGGACAGAAGCTGACCCGCCCGTACCTGGGCATCCGCTTCGTGAGCATCACGCGCCAGCTGGCAGACGACGAGAAGCTGCCGGTCCAGGAGGGCGCGCTGGTCGGCGGTCGTGACGCCAACGGGAACCCCACCACGGGCGTCGAGGCCGGCACGCCGGCCGCGGCCGCGGGGATCAAGGACGGCGACATCATCGTGAGCGTGAACGGCAAGGCCATCGACGAAGGCGCATCCGCTCGACGCCACGCTCGCCCAGTTCTCACCGGGCGACACGGTCAGCGTCGAAGTCCTGCGCGACGGGCAGCACGTCACGCTCCAGGTGACCCTGGGGACCCGCCCGTCGGGGCTCTAGACGACGCGAGCGACGCCGCGGCCGATCACGCCTCGGCGTCGCCCCACAGGCTCCAGCGCGGCTCGTTCGCCGAGGCCAGGACCGTCGTGCCGGGCAATCCGGCCGGCGCCGGGCCGGCGGGCTCGACGACTGGACCCTGGGCCGCGCCTGCGCCGGGGCCGGCCTCCCGGGCGACCCCGCCCCTGACCTCGACGAAGTCGCGCAACCGAACGGGCGTTCGGTCCTCCCCGGGTTCGAGCGCCCAGCCTGCGGCCGGTCCGAGGGTCGGGCGGGCTGGCGTCCCTGGTGCGCCCGGGGCGTCGAGCGACTCCCAGCATTCGCGGATCTCGTCGCCGCGGAGCGGCCGCCGCTGGCGATCCAGACCGCAGTAGCCGATCTGGGCGGCCACCGATCGCCGGAAGTGGCGGCACGAGCCGCACGCGGTGCTGGAGCGGTGGCAGACCCAGCACCGTGCCGTCTCGGTCTGGGGTGTCGCGCAGTGCGGACAGCGCCACATCGGCATGTGCCGATGGTAGCTGCCGCGGGTCGCGGTGTCGACAGCCGCCTGTTCACCGGTTCAGCAGTTCAGCAGTTCAGCGGTTCGCGGTTCGGCGGTTCGGCGGTTCGGCGGACAACCATCGCTTGCCCGATGCACGTCGGATGCATCGGTCGGCGGCGATTCGGTGGCCCCCAGGTCTGCCGACGGCAAGATGCATCCGACAGGCATCGCGATCGAACAGGCCACCCCAGCGGAAGACCTCGCGGCCAATCCGGTGGGCTAGGACGGACTCGGCGCGGGCTGGACCGTGATGACGGACTGGTCCTGCGTGGAACCGAACTGGTCGCTCGAGACGAGGACCGTGGCAAGGCCCTGGCCCGGATCGGCACCGGCCGGGATCGAGGTCGTGAAGGATGCCCGGCCGTCGGCGTCGGTCACCTGGTCGAAGGTCACAGTGGGGATGCCCGGGATGCTCAGGGTGAACGTGACCGCGGCGCCGACCAGCGCGTTGCCGTCCGGATCGGAGACCGAGACCCGCAGGGTCAGGTCGGCCGGCAGCTTGGCCGCCGAGATCCGATAGGCCGATGCGCTGAGGGTCGCCGTCAGCTTGCCGTTGCCGCGGCGCACGGTCAGCACCATCTCCTTGGCGTTCCCGGCCGGGTCCGTGCCGGTGATGGTGATCTCGTTGACC
Source organism: uncultured Chloroflexia bacterium (assembly GCA_963806175.1). Classification (GTDB taxonomy): domain Bacteria; phylum Chloroflexota; class Limnocylindria; order Limnocylindrales; family CSP1-4; genus SPCO01. The sequence continues at coordinate 99,927 of CAWDXA010000007.1, read as the reverse complement.
CCGGTCCCGAGCGCAAGGCTGAGCTTGAACGTGCCGTCGGTCGCGGCCGTGCCCGTGATCGAGGCGCCGTTCGCCGCGTTGTGGGCGATCATGGTCGAGCGGGCCTGGGTCTTCCCGACGATGTCGACCGTCTCGCCGTTGACGACTGCGCCCTCCTTGGGCGAGGTGATCGTGATCTTGGCCGGCGCCTGGTCGAGCACGTAGCGGGCGACCGCCGACGGCTGCGATTCGCCACCCGGTCCGACGATCGTCACGGTGAAGTCGTTGATGCCCTTCGTTAGCTCGACCGGGATGATCGTCTGGGCCGTGGCCGCCAGCGGGGCCTCCTGGATCGGCGCCGGCGACTGGTCCTTGAGCGCGAGGTAGACGCGGATCCGCTGGCTCGCATCGCCGACCACCCCGGGCGGGACGGTGACGACGAGGTCGACAGTCGAATCCTGCGTGTACGGTTCGGTCGGCGCCTGGAGGGAGGGGGCGTCGGCGACCGCGACCAGCGACGGTTGCGGCGTCGGCGTCGAGGTCACGCTCGTCACGAACCCACCGAGCGCGGAGCTGAGCCCGCCAAAGACCTTGCCCAGACCGCCGGCCCCGACATAGAGCACCGCGACGCCGAGCAACCCGATGGCGAGGACCAGTCCCAGCTTGCCGATCAGCGGGATACCGGGGTTGCGCTGGATCGGTCGATGGACGGACAGCCGTGTCGTCGACGGCGCGCGGGGTCGCATCCTGACCGGTGCCGGGCGGCCGCTCGACGGAGGCCGGGGACGGACGTGCGTCTGCCGCGGGTCGCGCCGAGTCGTCATCGCCACGGATTGTCGCACGTGCCGATCCGGGACGACCCAAATCGGCACCGTGTCCTTGAGTGCACTGCGTTGTACTCTGGCCGGGTCGCGCACGCGATGAACCTCGTGCGTGAGGCGCCTCTAGGGAGGGAGCGTGCAGGCTCGCGATCCACGATCAGGCCGTCCGCCGACCGGTTCGACCGGCCGACCCGCCTTTGGCGTGGGCCCGATCGCCCGCGTGACGCCCTCACCGCTCGTCCTGCGGCCCAGTCCGGCGCCGCCGGACGCTCCCACCAACGGCGCCGGCCAGCGGCCCGTTGCCACGCGTCAGCTGCCGGCTGGTTTCGGACTGCCCAACCTGCGTCGCAACGTCTGTCCGCATTTCTACATGACCGGCGCCCGCGGCGCGATCCCGATCCAGGCGCCGCACCTGCTGAAGGCACTGATCCGCCAGGAGAGCACCACGTCTCGGTGCCAGCTCCGGGGCGGCGTCCACATGGAGCAGGGGTACGTCAACGACGTGTGCCTGACGCCCCGCTTCAACCAGTGCATCTTCTACGAGGAAGAGCTCAGCCGCGAGTGACCGGCCAGCCATGACCGACCGACGGGCGTCCCTCGACTATCGGTCGGCGGTCGGCGCACTCGAGGAGCGCGGACGATTCGGCGTGCGCCTGGGGCTGGGCCGGACCCGCGCCCTGCTGGCCGCGCTCGGCCATCCGGAGCACGCGGTGCGCGGCGCCCTGGTCGCCGGCACCAACGGCAAGGGCAGCGTGCTGGCCCTGGCCGAGTCGGCGTTGCGGGCCGCCGGCTACCGCGTCGGCGCGACGCCCAAGCCGCACCTGGTCTCCTATCGCGAGCGGATCCAGGTCGACGGCCGGCCGATCGATCCGGACGACTTCAGCCGGCTGACCGAGGGCGTGCTCGGCCTCAGCGACCGGGTCGCTCGTCGCTTCGGCGAGCCCACCGAGTTCGAGCTCCTCACGGCCGTCGTGTTCGCCCGCTTCGCCGAGGTCCGGCCGGACGTGGCGCTCGTGGAAGTCGGCCTCGGCGGCCGGCTGGACGCGACGCACGCCTGGGACGGTGGGGTTGCCGTGGTCACCAACGTGACCCTGGACCACACCGACCGGCTGGGCAGCACGGTGACCGCCATCGCCCGGGAGAAGGCGGCGATCATCGAGCGTGGCGACCTGGCGGTCACCGGCGCGGACGGCGACGGGCTCGCGGTCGTGCGGCGACGCGCACGGCGCCTCGGCGTGCCGCTCACGGAGGTGGCCCCCGCCCCGTTGCTCGGCTGGGATCGCGACGGGATCGAGGTCGAGCTCGCCGGTCTGGGGCGGACCCGGGTGTCGCTGCGCGGCCGGCACCAGGCGGCGAACGTGGCCATTGCCGACGCGGTGCTCGACGCGCTCGAGGCGGCCGGGATCGCCGCCACGCCGGCCGCTTCCCGCCGCGCGGGGTACGCGACCGCCGTCTGGCCCGGGCGCCTCGAGCTCATCCGCGTCGATGACCGGGACGTGCTGCTCGACGGTGCCCACAACCCGGCCGGGGCCGCCGCGCTCGCCACCGCCCTCGACGACCTCCGCCCCTTCCTGCCCGACGGTCCGGTCACGCTCGTGACGGCGTCGATGGCCGACAAGGACGTCGACGGCGTCATCGTCGCCCTTGGACGCGCCGGAGCGATGGCCGGAGCGACGGTCATCTGCACGACCATCGGCCTGGCCCGGGCCATGAGCGCGGAGGCGCTCGCCGCCAGGTGGCGACGCCACCTTCCGGGCACGACCGTTCTCGTCGAGCCCGACCCGCTCGCAGCGGTGGACCGTGCCATCGCTCGGCGAAGACCCGGCGATGGGCCGATCCTCATCGCGGGTTCGCTCTATCTTGTCGGAGCCGCGCGCGGGCACCTGGTCGACGACCCGAACCTGCGCGATCCCGGCCCGTCCGAGGACGCATGACCAGCCACTCCGGAGTCGCCTCCCAGGTGATCCCTCCGCCCACCCGGATCGGACCGACCACGTTCGCCTGGGGCCGGCGGACGTTCGTCATGGGCATCGTCAACGTCACGCCCGACTCGTTCTCCGGCGACGGGCTCCTGGCCGCCGGGAGCGACCCCGTCGCGACGGCCGTGGGACTCGGACGGCGGATGGCCGCGGAGGGCGCCGACCTGCTCGACGTCGGTGGTGAATCCACGCGACCGGGGCACGTCCAGGTGGCCGAGGACGAAGAGCGTCGCTCGGGTCGTGCCGGTCATCGCCGCGCTCCGAGCGGCCCTGCCGGAGATGCCGCTCAGCGTCGACACGACCAAGCCCCGGGTGGCTGCCGCGGCACTCGACGCCGGGGCCGACCTGCTCAACGACGTCTGGGGGGTCGGCTCGGACGATGCGATCGCCCGGCTCGCCGCCCGGCGCCGCGTCCCGCTGGTCGTGATGCACAACCGGCTGGAGCCGCGCGACGGCGACCGCATCGAGGACGTCGTCGCCGACCTCCGGCGTGCGCTCGAGCGCGCCGAGCGGCTCGGCGTCGCCGGCAACGAGCTGATCGTCGATCCGGGCTTCGGGTTCGGCAAGACGCCGGAACAGAACCTGGCGCTCGTCCGGGACCTCGGGGCCCTGCGCGCCCTGGGTCACGCCATCCTGCTCGGCACCAGCCGCAAGTCCACCCTCGGGCGGGTCCTGGACCTCCCGGTCGACGAGCGGCTCGAGGCGACCCTGGCCACCACCGCCCTGGGCATCGCCGCCGGTGCCGACATCGTCCGCGTTCACGACGTCCGGGCCAACGTTCGCGCGGCCCGGATCAGCGACGCCATCGTTCGCGCGAACTGGCGGCCGGCAGCCGCCCAAGGAGGCCCAAGCTGAGCGATCGAATCGTCCTGGCCAACATGCGCTTCCAGGGCCGCCACGGCTACTACGACCACGAGCTGCTCACGCCCCAGCCGTTCGAGGTCGACGTCGAGATCGTGCTCAATCTGCAGCCGGCAGCCGTCGACGACGACCTGTCGAAGTCGGTCGACTACGGACGCGTCTACGACGCGGTCAGGCAGATCGTCGAGTCGACCTCGTTCCGCCTGCTCGAGGCCCTGGCCGAGGCGATCAGCCACGAACTCCTGTCGGACTTCGAGGCCACCGAGGTGGGCGTCCGCGTCCGCAAGCCGAAGGTCCAGCTCAGCGGGCCGCTCGACTACGCCGGCGTGGAGATCTGGCGACGCCGCTCCGCGGGCGACCGGCGAAGCTGACGCACCGGCCCGCCGGGCTAGAAGCTCGGCGGCGGACTCTGGTCGACGACGACGCTCGGCTCCGGCGTCGGCGTGGGTGTCGGCGTCGGTTCGGGGCTCGGTGGCGGGGTTGGTGGTGGGGTCGGCGTCGGCGTCGGCTCGGGGGTCGGCGGCGGGGTTGGCGGTGGCGTTGAGCTCGGGCTCGGGCTCGGCGAGGCGCTGTCCGACGGCGACGCCTCGGGTCCGGTCGAGATGACGAAGTCGATCGGGGTCCCCTTCGCCACTGCGATGCCCGCCGAGGGGCTCTGCGACGCGACCAGCCCGGCGGGAACGATGGGATCCGGCGCCTGCGTGACGTTGCCCGATCGCAGGCCGGCGTCGACGATCGCCTGGACGGCCTCGGACAGGGTCCGGTTCTTGAGGTCGGGGGCGGGCACCAGCGCCGCCGAGGTGGCGAGCGTGACCTTCACGGTACCGCCCTTGGCGAGCGACGTACCCCCGATCGGGTCCTGGGCAAGGATCGTTCCGACGGGTTGACCGGATTCCTGCGTCGCGCCCTGGACGAGCGTGATCCCGAGACCGTCCGCCGTCTGCCTGGCGGTGTCGAACGGCTGGCCGACGAAGCTCGGGACGATCACCTGCCCGGGTCCGCTGCTCGGCGCCGGACCACCGCCCGCGACCAGCTGATAAGCCAGGAAGGCGATGGCCGCGAGCATGACGATCGCCGCGATCCCGGTGAGCCAGACCATGGCGCCCGGACCGCCGGGCGCGTCGTCCTCGCCGGGCGAGTGGTAGGCGTTCCGCCGAGGGCCCGATGGGCGGCGAGCGCCATCGGCAGGATCGCGCCGCGCCGCCCCGGCGTCGATGCCGTCGTCGGCCATCCCCGCGTAGGCCTCGGGGGGATAGGGAACGCGGGCCGGATTGGCACGCGCCGTGCCGGAGAAGACGACGCCCGGTCCAGCGGACCCGCTCGGCGAGGCACCACCGCTGCCCGACGGGGCGCCCGGGGACCGCCCGGCCACGCCGGCCGCCCCTGCCGCGCCGACGACGCCTGGCCGGGTGATCGTCGGGGCCGGCGGAGGCGTGGCCAGCCAGGCCTCGAGCTGATCGGCCATGGCCGACGCCGACGGGAACCGGTCGGCCGGTTCGCGGGCGAGGGCCTGGCGGGCGATCGCCGCGAGCTCGGGCGGGAGGCCCGGCCGGACCGTGGCCGGATCGGGGATCGGTCCGCTGAGCCGGGCCAGCGCCACCCCAGCGGCGCTGTCGCCCTCCCACGGACGCACGCCGGTGAGCATCTCGTAGAGCACGATCCCGAGGCTGTAGATGTCGGACGCGGCCGTCGTGGCGTCGCCGCGCGCCTGCTCCGGGCTGAAGTAGTGGACCGATCCGAGGGTCGTGCCGGGCAGCGTCACCTGCGCCTCGGCGACGGCGCGCGCGATGCCGAAGTCCACGACCTTGACCCGCCCGTCGCGTCCGATCAGCACGTTGCCGGGCTTGATGTCGCGGTGGACGATCCCGCTGGCATGGGCGGCCGCCAGCGCCCTGCCGACGCCGGCCGCGATGCGCGCCGATTGCCGGGCGGGAAGCGCGCCGCTCCGGCGCAGGATCGTGGCCAGATCCTCCCCGTCGACCAGCTCCATGACGATGAACGGGCCCGACGGATCCTCGCCGTAGTCGTACACCGTGACGACGTTCGGGTGGCTCAGCGAGGCCGCGGCCTGCGCCTCCTGCCGGAACCGGGATGAGAAGTCGGGGTCGCGAAGGTACTCCGGGCGAAGGAGCTTGAGGGCGACGTCACGTCCGAGTCCGGTGTCGGCGGCACGGTAGATGGTCGCCATCCCGCCCTGGCCCAACAGCTCGATCAGGCGGTAGCGGCCGCCGAGAATCTGCCCGATGTCCGCCAAGCGGCAAGCCCCTCGTTCGGCGACGCTGCCCTGGTGATCCGTCGCTCCGCCCGGAATCGTACCGCACGAGCCGCCACCGGCCGGTCGTCAGATCCGATGTCCTCCCGGACGGACGAGCGCGCGGGCCCAGGGTCGGCACCGCGCGCTGGTCGCCCAACGGACGATCGGCGGCCGTCGATTGTGTTGTCCGTCGTCAGAGCCGGAGGCCCTGCAGATAGGCGCGGAATTCGGAGCCGAGATCGACTCTCCCGAGCGCCAGCTCGACCGACGCCTGGAGCCAGCCCATGGTCGTCCCGGCGTCATAGCGGGTGCCCTCGAACTCGTAGCCGAAGACTTCCTGTTCCTCCATGAGCGCCGCGATCGCGTCGGTCAGCTGGATCTCGCCGCCGGCCCCGCGCTGGGTCTGCTCGAGCTTGTCGAAGATCTTTGGCGTCAGGACATACCGGCCGATGATCGCCAGGTTCGACGGCGCATCCTCGGTGGCCGGCTTCTCGACGAGGCTGGTGATCCGGTGCAGCCGGCCATGGTCGAGTGGATCCTCGCTGGGTTCGGACCCGATCACGCCGTAGCGGCTGGTCTGCTCGGGCGGAACCTCCATCACGGCGATGACCGAGCCGTGGTGCTGGTGGTACGCATGGATCAGCTGCCCGATGCACGGCCGGTCGCCGACCACGACGTCATCGGGGAGGATGACCGCGAACGGCTCGTGCCCGATCAGGTCCTTGGCCATCAGCACGGCGTGCCCGAGACCGAGCTGCTCCTTCTGGCGGATGTAGGCGACCTGGGCCAGGTCGCTGATCGCCCTGACCTGCCGGAGCATCTCGATGTCGCCCTTCTCCTCGAGCAGGTGCTCGAGCTCGAAGGACAGGTCGAAGTGGTCCTCGATGGCCCGCTTCTGGCTGGAGGTCACGATGATGACCTGCTCGATACCGGCGGCGACGGCCTCTTCCACCGCGTACTGGATGATCGGCTTGTCGACCAGGGGCAGCATCTCCTTCGGCTGCGCCTTGGTGGCCGGGAGGAAGCGGGTGCCCCAGCCGGCGGCGGGGAAGACGGCCTTGCGAACGCGCATCGAACCTCGCGGTGACGGGGTGGGCTGGCCGCGAGAGTATACCCCGGGGTCCCGGTTACTCCCCCGTGACGCCCATCCCGGCGGACCTGGCAAAGTCGCGAACAACGTGGCTGAACGCGACCGGCCGGTCGAGGTTCGACAGGTGCAGGGCGCCACGGAGGACCACCCGCCGGGCGTTCCTGGCGCTGGCCGCGAACGTCGGAGCCGAGAGGCGGAACAGCAGGTCGTACTCACCGTTGAGGATCAGGACGGGGCCGCCATACGCCGCCAGGCGGGGCACGAACCGCTCGCCGAACAGGGCCCGCAACGCGAGCGCGCCACCGCCGGACCAGAATCCGCCGGCCACGATCGGCTCGGCAATCGTCGCCGGGTAGCGCGCCCGGAAGAACCGGCCGCTGAGGCGATCCAGGCTGGGACGGTCAAGGTGGGCCATGGCCCCCGCCAATCCCCGGAAGGCCAGGACGCGGACTCCGGCCGGCTCCGCGGACGCCCCGGCGATCACCAGCCCGCTGACGAGCTCGGGGAACCGGGCGGCGAGCGTCATCGCCACGTAGCCGCCCAGCGACAGGCCGACCACGACCGCGCTTCGCCCGGCGGCCCGCTCGCGGATCGCCGCGACGACGACGTCCGTGGCACGGTCCAGGCTGAACCGCTCCCCAGCGCGTGCCCCATGTCCGGGCAGGTCCAGCGCGATCGCCCGGAACTCGTCACCGAGCGCGTCGAGCTGGGGCGTCCAGACCATTCGACTGAGACGCGTGCCGTGCAGGAAGACGATCGCCGGCGCATCGGCCCGGCCGGTGGCCGTCAGGCCGACGTCGGCGTCGGTTTGCTCGGGCGGCGGGCCGGCCTCGACCGGCGTGGATTCAGGCCGATTCGTGTCGGGCACCACCCAGGCGAACGGACGTGAACGGGATCCGGATCTCGCGGAAGACCTCGATCGACACGAGGAACCCGACGAACAGGAACAGGACCCCGAGGAACTTGCCGAGCTGGAACCAGTCGGTCATGCCGAACCGGTTGAGCGTGTCGCCCAGCGTCGCGACGAAGGCCCCGACCGCGATCAGGATCGTCGCCGGCACGCGGCTGTGGAGGCGGCCCGCGACGAGCGCCCGCGCCGCGGCCGGCAGCGAGGCCACGAGGTTGACGGCGATCGCGACGGGTGCGATCAGCAGGTTGAACAGGAACTGGTCGCCCGGCTGGTTCGGATCGAGCGAATAGGCCAGGACGCGCCGCTTCGGCATGAACACGTACGTCGAGAAGATCGCGCCCAGGATCAGCGCGAACGCGCCGGTGATGTTCAGGAACGGCGTCAACAGGCGCAGCTCCGGCGGGAACAGCGTCGCGACCGGTGCACCCGTCGCCGGATCGAGCGCGTAGCCCGGCGCGACGATGGTCGTCGTCAGCATCAGGACCAGGCTGAGCCCGGTCGCCCCGACCACCGCCCCGGCGGCCAGCAACGGCCAGCGCTCGTTGTTGAAGTAGGTCTCGACCGCCACGGCCAGGGCAAGGACGCCGGCCACGATGAAGTAGAGCAGCGGCAGGGCGCCGGCTCCCTGGTATTCGGGCTTGTTGCGGACCAGGAACGTGAACAGCCCGGCCAGGAACAGGCAGAGCGCGAAGCTGTAGCCGAACCGCGTCCGGCCGAGCAGGAATGCCGTGCCGAGACCGAGCCAGCCCGCCGTCCAGACGGCCCCGGTCAGGTACCAGGTGCGGTACAGCACCTCGTTCCAGCCGGCGAAGGCGCCGATCGCCTCGCACCCGGCGCCGATGCCGTAGAACAGCATCCCGAACGCCCAGATGAGCTGGAAGCCACCGCGGCGCTCGCGCCACTGGTCGAACAGCGCGACCGAGAAGACGAGGGCGAGGACCGAGGTAACGGCCGGGAGCACGATGCGAGGGTCCACGGTCAGCCCGCCTCCTGCTGGTAGGTGTCGACCAATCGCAGCAGGAGCCGGTCGAGCAAGCCGGTCGCATCCGCGTACAGCTCGCCCAGCCGCGCCGCGTCGAGGGTCCGCCGACGACCGAGGCTGGCCAGCTCGGCGAGGAACGGGCGGCGCGCGGCCACGAACAGCGCGATCGCCTCGGTCAGGCGCACGCCGCTGGCGTGCAGCCGCCGCGCGAACCCGTCGGTCAATGCCATCGCCGCGGCCTCGGTCGCGCGGCGCGCCGGCTCGTCGGCCCGGTCGGCGTCGAGATGGGCGATCAGCGCCTCGACCAGGCGGCGTCCATCGTGACGGTACTGCTCGCGGTCGACGGCATCGTCGGCGGCGGCCCGGCGGGCAGGCGCGTCGCTCGTGTAGCTCCGCCGGTAGGCACGCGTCAGCCGCTCGGGACTTGCGCCGAGGCTGGCCAGCGACGGCGTCCCGCTCCGCCCGCTGGACGCGAACCGTTCGAGGGCGCGCCGGTCGAACCGGCGGTGCCGTCCCGGCGTGACGAACACCTCGACGCGCCCCTCGTCGGCCCAGCGGCGCAGCGTGTCGGGGTCGACGCCGACCAGCCGGCTGGCGGGCCCAAGCGACAGCCAGCGATCACCGCGAACCTGTCGCGTGGATCGTGTGGGGCGAGCGCTGACCGGTGGGACGGACACCTGGGACCCTCGGCAGAGGTAGTGTCGACGGGCCGGGCGAGCATCGGGGGGTACGCTCGGAGACCGGCCCGTCGACCGTGGCAAGCGGTCTGGAATCTGGGTGAATCTGGGTACTGACGAATCACGCAGTGCGCGGAGGATAGGTCCGCACCTCGGAGGCCGTCAAGCGCTTCGTCGGCGAGGTCGCGGCGCGCGCTCGGGGCCGCGGATCAGGCCGGGACGAACTCGTGGTCGTCGCGATGGATGCCGTCGCACAGCCCCAGGCGCGGCCCTTCGCCGGGGATGGCGACCGGGCGCATGATCTCGCGGACCTCGCCACGCCGGCAGAACAGATAGCCCTTGCCGGCCATCCAGTGGAGGACGCAGGCCGGGTCGGCGTGGAACTGGAACGGGCCCGGGTTGACCGCCGGCCGCTGCGTCCAGGCGACGGGCGTCTCGGCCGCGACGATGTCGAGCAGGTTCACCCGCCAGGGCGTGCCCTCGATGATCCCGAGGCAACCGTCACACCGCTTCGCGACGTTGTCGCGGACGATCGTCCGGATCTGGATGCCCATGATCTCCATCGCGGGCGATGGTAGCAGGCAGGGTCGGATGGGCGTCGCGGGTCCCGGAACGGGGGGCCGTCGACGGACGGCGCCGCGTCTCAGGCCGCGACGATCGCGTCGGTCGGGACAGACCGCCGTGCACGCAGAGTCGCCGCCGGTGGCCGCGCACTCGTCGCACAGGCCGGCGTCGATCGCGAAGGTGTCACCGGCGGCGCTGATCGCGCCGTTGGGGCACTCGGGCTCGCATGCCGCGCAGGCGATGCACTCGCTGGCCACGATCGTGTTCGCCATCGGAAGGCTCCTTCTGCTGGTGATCCCCGCCGGTTCAGGCCGGCCTGGGGTCGGTTGGTCCGGGACCGCCACCGGCCGCACCGGCCGCGGAGTCGGGCGCGGGTTCGGGATCGGGCTTGTGCCATTCCTCGTAGCCCGGCCGGCGTCCGCCGACGCCGATCTCGGCGCTGGTGTGGACCGGCCGGCGGTTCGGGGAGAGGCTCAGGCTGTGCTTGTTGCAGGCATCCACGCACACGCCGCAGGCGATGCAGCGAAGCTGCTCGATCGCGAACAGCCGCTCGTCGCGGTTGCAGGTGAGCGCGACCGTCGGGCAGCGCCGGACGCAGAGGCCGCACAGGACGCACGAGTCGAGATCGAATTCGAGCGTCCCGCGGGCGCCGGGGAACGGCGGCCGGACGACCGTCGGGTACCGCCGCGTCGCGGGCCGGGACACAAGGTTGCGCAGGCTCCGGCGAGCCATCGGCAGGCTGAGCGGGTTGGCCATCTCAGCGCTCCGTGCAGCTGATGCAGGGGTCGATCGTCAGCACGATGTTCGGCACGTCGGCGAGGTCGCAGCCCTTGACCAGGTGGATCATCGACGGGATGTTGGCGAACGTCGGCGTCCGTGCGCGGAACCGCTCCAGGAACTTGGTGCCGTTCGCCCGGACGTAGTACGCGACCTCGCCGCGTGGCTGCTCCAGCCGTACGAAGGTCTCGCCCTGGGGCATGCCGCGGACCTTGGTGTCGATCAGGAGGTCGTCGCCCTTGGGCATCCGGTCGACCAGCTGGTGGATCAGCCCGATCGATTGCTGCACCTCGCGCGCACGCACGAGCACGCGGGCGAGGCAGTCGCCACCGGCCTCCACGATCGGCTCCAGCTCGAGCTTGTCGTAGAGGTGCTCGCCGAGGAGCCGGGTGTCGAGCGGGATCCCGGACGCGCGAGCCATGGGCCCGACGGCACCGAGCCTGCGGGCGTCGTCCGTGGTCAGGATGCCGACGCCCTCGAGGCGATGCCGGATCGACGGATCGGTCCGGAAGATCCGGGCCGTCCCCTCGAACGCGATCGACAGCCGGTCGAGCCGGTCGACGATCGCCACCAGGTCCGAATCGCTGATGTCGCGGCGCACGCCGCCGATGCGATTGACGGAATGGATGATCCGGCCGCCCGTGGTCTGCTCGAAGATGTCGAGGACCTCCTCGCGCATTCGCCAGCACTGCATCAGGAGGTTCTCGAAGCCGAAGGCGTCCGCGCCCAGGCCGAGCCACAGGAGGTGGCTCTGCACCCGCGACAGCTCGGCCCAGATCAGGCGCAGCCAGCGAGCCCGGTCGGGCACCTCGACGGCCATGATGTCCTCGAGCGCCACGCAGTAGGCCATGCCGTGCATGAAGCTGCAGATCCCGCAGATCCGCTCGATGACGTAGCCCATCTCGGTGTACTCGACGCGCTCCACCATGGCCTCGAGGCCTCGATGGATGTAGCCGATCATCGGGATGGCGTCGACGACCTTCTCGTCCTCGAGGACCAGGTCCAGGACGAGCGGCTCGGGCAGCACCGGGTGCTGCGGGCCCATCGGGATGACGGTCTGCTTCATGGCTGCTTCGCCCCGTGCTCCAGCCGTCCGGCGGCCTCCAGCCGCGCGCGGATGGCGCCGGGCGCGAACGGGACCCGTTCGCCGATCCGGTACATCTGGCCACCGAAGTCCACGGCGATCCCGGTCACGTCGATCCCGAACAGCTCGCGGAGCTCGTTCTCGTACAGGAACGAGGCCGGGTAGTGGCCCGAGATGCTCGGCACCTCGTCGCCGGGCAGCACCCGTTCACGCAGGTGCTCGAAGCCGCGCTCGCGAGCGAACGACCAGGTGATGTCGAACGCCCCGTCCTCGGTGCCCTCGGCCGGCAGCAGGGAGGTCGCGTTGATCACCACCAGGCGCCATCCGTCGCGTGCGTACGCGCCGACGCGGTCGAGGAAGGCGGACGCGTCCATCAGGCGACCCTCGCGCGCTTCTGCTCGAGCGCGGCGATGCCCTGGACGACGCCGTCGATGATGCTCTCGGGGCGAGCAGCGCAGCCCGGCACGTAGACGTCGACCGGGACGACCTTGTCGATCCCGCCCTGGACGTTGTAGGCCCGGGCGAAGATGCCGCCCGAGCACGCACAGGCGCCGACCGCGACCACGACCTTCGGGTCGGGCATCTGGCGGTACAGGTTCTGGATGATCTCGACGTTGCGCTCGTTGACGCTGCCGGTGACGAGCAGGATGTCGGCGTGCTTCGGGTTGCCGGTGTTGATGATCCCGAAGCGCTCGACGTCGTAGAGCGGGGTCAGGCAGGCAAGCACCTCGATGTCGCAGCCGTTGCAGCTGGACCCGTCGTAGTGGAGGATCCACGGCGATCGGGAGAAGAAGGACATCGGAATCAACTCCTCAGCAGGAACAGGGCAAGGACGTTGCTGCCGGCGAGCACGAGCGTGACGGCCCATGTCGACCGGAGGACCAGCTGCCACTTGGCCCGTGAGGTCGAGTTGTCGACCAGGATCTCGAGGAAGTACGCCACCAGGAACGCGCCCAGGGCGAGCGGGATGCTCCAGTTGACGAGGAGCACGACGAACAGCGCCAGCAGCGCCGATTCGTACCAGTGGGCCAGCTCCACCCAGCCGATGAGCCGGCCGGACATGTCGCTGGTCAGCCCGCGGACGAGCTCCTGGTGCGGATGGTGCGAGGTGGAGATGTCGAACGGCGACTTGCGCAGCTTGATGGTCGCGACGAGCAGGAACGCGAGCATGATCCCGGGCAGCAGCGGTGCGACGCGCTCCGGCGAGGCAAGGACTCCGGCAAACGTGCTCTCGCCGGTCACCTTGCAGATCGCGGCCAGCATGAGGATGAAGAACGGCTCGGAGGCGAGCAGCACGATCAGCTCGCGCTCGGCGCCGGTGAAGCTGTAGGGCGAGTTCACGGAGCCCGCGGCAAGCACGAGGAAGAGCGCCGCAAGTGCAAAGACAAAGGCGGTGAACAGCAGGTCGACGCCGCCGACGACCATGGCCCCGGAGAGGGCCATGAACAGCACGTGCCCGACGAGCAGCGGTTCCGCGATGGGATTGACCGGACGCACGTCCTTCTGGAGGAGCTTGCCGAGGTCGTAGAAGGGCTGGAGCACGGGCGGCCCCACCCGGCTCTGCATCCGGGCGCTCAGGACGCGGTCCACCCCGGTCAGCAGGCCGCCGAACACCGGCGCGAGGACGAGGAACAGCGGAACGAGAAGGATCGGGCTCATGTGCGCAGCACCGTGCCGGCGACGATCATCGCGGCCAGCAGGGCGCCACCGACGACGACACCTGCCCGGAAGACGGCCTCGCCGTTGACGACGCCGACGAGGTAGTAGTTGCGAAGCGTCACCGCCCGGCTGCCGCCAAGCGCCGCCGCGATGGCACCGTCGCCGTCCGTGGTTCGCCCGCTGGCATAGAAGTCCCCGACGTCGTAGGCCGACCTCCGCCACGACCACATGGCGAGGGCAGGCAGGAACAGGACCGCGAGCACCATGAACGGCACGATCGCCGGCTCGAGGTGGAGGAGCGCGCCCGTCCCGCCGGGGAACAGCTCGCGGGCATACGGGCCGACGATCGACTCCGAGAGCAGGCCGAGCGCGGCGGCCACCAGGATCACCAGCACCGCGTGCGCGATCTCGGCGATCCACTCGAACGCGGTGACGCGGTCCTCCACGGAACGGTGGTAGGCATCCACCGCCTGGGTCGAGAGAACCTTGATGAGCAGCTTGCCCCAGTAGAAGATCGTCAGCGCGCTGCCGAAGGCCAGGATCACCACGAATGCGGCGCCCTGCCAGCCCGGCACCTCGAGGAAGGCCCGGATGGCCGACCACTTGGCCAGGACGATGCCGAACGGCGCGATGAACATGCCGGCGATCCCGGTCAGGGCCAGGACGCTGATCCGTGGCATCCGGCTGAGGAGCGCGTCGAAGTGCTCCATGTCCTTCGTGTACAGCCGGTTCTCCAGCGTGCCCACGACGAGGAACAGCAGGCTCTTCGCGACGGCATGGAAGATGATCAGCATCACCGCCACCCACGCCAATTCCGCGCCGCCCACCCCGGCGCAGCCCACGATCAGGCCGAGGGTGCCGATCGTCGAGTAGGCGAGGACCATCTTGGTGTTCTGCTCGGTCGTTGCAACGAATGACACGAACAGGAAGGTCAGCAGGCCGGTGAACGCGACCAGGCCGCCGACTGCCGAGCCGGCCATCGCCGGCGACAGCCGTAGCAGCAGGAACACGCCGGCCTTGACCATCGTGCTCGAGTGGAGGAGCGCGGAGGTGGGCGACGGCGCGGACATGGCGCCGAGGAGCCACGACGAGAACGGCAGCTGGGCGCTCTTGGTGATCCCGGCGAGCGCGAGCAGCGCGATCGCCGGGAGGAGTGCGGCCCCGGCAGGACCGGCGGTCAGGTGAGCCAGGTCGAGACCATCCGGCTGGGCGGCCAGCAGCACGATCGCCAGCGAGAAGCCGAGACCCCCGAACAGGTTCATGTTGAGGGCCCGGAAGGCGTACCCGATCGTCTCGCCGGTCCGGGTGTAGCCGATGAGGAGGAACGAGCAGAGCGTCGTCACCTCCCAGAACACGAGCAGGAGCGGCAGGTAGTTCGCGGTCACCAGTCCGAACATGGAGGCGAGAAACAGGAACAGGAGCGGGAAGAACGCCCGCCGCCGGCCGCGCGTCTGTGGGTAGGTCCGCTGGTAATCGCGCATGTAGCCGAGCGCGTGGATGCAGATCAGCGAGCCGATGATCCCGACGATCAGGACCATCACCATCGACAGCCGGTCGAAGCCGAAGAGCCGCTCAGGATCGACGCTGGGCAGCCGGCCCGTGGCCTCGAGCCAGACCGCGATCGCGAGCTGCGCGATCGCGAGGACCGGCGCCAGCCGGCGGCCGTGCTGCAGGCTGATCAGGACGACGACGAGGGCGATCGCGGCCTCGGCCACGACGATCGCAAGACCCGGCTCCAGCCCGCCTGGGAGCCCGTAGAAGACGGCCGTGCCGTTGCCGAACGTGATCGCCGTGGCGATCGAGGCGACCGCGATCACGGCGCACGTCGCGACGACCAGGGCGTTGCGGACCGGACCCCTCGTGACGAAGGTGAGGAGGACGGCGACGAGCAGCGGGAAGACGACCAGGAACGCGGTGAGGTCGCTCAAGCGTCGGCTGGCTCAGTCCGGCTCGTGAAGGACGTGGTCGAGCACGTAGAGCAGGACATCCGGCATGACGGGCTTGGCGAGATAGCGGTCCACCGGGAGCCAGCCGCCATCCCGATCCTGGCTGTCGAGCTCGCTGGAGGTCAGGACCTCGTCGGCTCGCGTGACCATGAGGAGCGGCAGCGCCGGGAATTCCGCGGCGAGCGTGCGCGCGAGATCGAAGCCCGCCTGCCCGCCGTCGAGCATCGCCTCGAGCACGACGGCGTCCGGTGGATTCCGGCGGGCGGCCTCGATGGCCGCGGACGTCGTGTCGGCGACGGTGACGGCGTGTCCACCGGCCTCGAACGCGTTCGTGTGGCGGGTGACCAGCTCGGCGTCGTCATCAACCAGGAGAATGTGTGCCATGTGGACTCCGGACGGGCGACTATGTGCGTCTGACAGGGCAAACGCCTTACAACTCGGTGCTGACCACTCTCGCATGGCACGATCCATAAGGCAGCCGCCATTCGGCCCGACAACCGCAGGCGGTTGGACCCAAAACCGCGCATCGCACGGCTCTCGGGCCGGGCGGAGGTCCGGGCCTAAGATGCTGGGTGTGCACGAGTTCTCGATCGCCCAGGCCCTCGCCGGCCAGGTCAACCGATATGCCCCACCCACCGGTCGCGTCCGCGAGGTCTCGATCCGCGTGGGGCCGCTGCGGGGCCTCGAGCCCGAGTCGCTCACGATGTGCTGGGAGGCCGTGACCATCGGCACGCCGATCGCCGATTCCGTCCTGCGGATCGATCTCCGGCCATGGTCGATCCATTGCCCGGGCTGCGACCGGACCTGGGACAGCCCGGTCCCGTTCGTCACGTGTGCCTGCGGCGAGGCCGCGCCGGTGCCCCAGGGTGGCGACGAACTCGACCTCGTCTCGCTGACCGTCGACAGCGGCGGGGATGGACATGGGTGACGGCGGCCGCCTGATCAGCGTCCCCGTCGAGGAGCGGGTCCTCGACGTCAACGACAGCATTGCGGCCGGGACGCGCGGCGATTTGGAGCGTCGCGGCATCCTGGCGGTCGACCTGATCGGGGCGCCCGGGAGCGGCAAGACCAGTCTGCTCGAGACCACGCTGCGCGCACTCCGCGGGCGGCGGCGGCCCGCCGTCCTGGTCGGCGACCTCACGACGCGTCGCGACGGCGACCGCCTGGCTCGCTGGTGCGACCAGGTCGTCCAGATCTCGACCGGCCAGGGATGCCACCTGGAGGCTCACCAGGTCCGCGACGCCCTCGGGCAGGTCGACCTGGGCGCGATCGACCTGCTCTTCGTCGAGAACGTCGGAAACCTCATCTGCCCCGTCGGCTTCGATCTCGGGCAGGCCGCGACCGTGGGCCTGTTCAGCCTGACCGAGGGCGACGACAAGGCGGCCAAGCACCCCTATCTCGTCGAGACGGCCGACCTGCTGGTCCTCAACAAGATCGACCTGGCGCCATACCTGACGTTCGATCGGCCGGGGTTCGAGGCGGATGTCCGGCTGCTCAACCCGACGGTGCCGGTGCTCGGGGTCTCGGCGGCGACGGGCGAGGGTGTCGAGGGCTGGCTCGACTGGCTCGAGGCGGCCCGCACGGCCGCACCGGACGCCACGCGACCATGAGCCTGACGAGGCTCCACGGCATCGATCCCGGCCGGATCGGCGTGTTCGCCGGACCGCTCAACGGCCAGCCGGCCGCGATCCAGCGCGAGTTCGTCCGTGAGATGGAGCGGCTCGGCTACGGCACCATCTGGTACGGGGAGGGCCTGGCCCAGGAGGTCTTCGGCCGGGGCGCCATCTACCTTGCCGCCACCGAACGGCTCGTGGTCGCCAGCGGTATCGCCAACATCTGGGCCCGTGACGCGGCGGCGATGGCCAACGGCGGCCGGACGCTGTCCGAGGCCTGGCCCGGGCGGTTCATCCTCGGCATCGGGGTCAGCCACGCGCCGCTGGTCAGGATCCGCGGCCACGACTACGAGCGCCCCTACTCGGCGATGCGCGCGTACCTCGAGGCGATGGAGGTCGCGTCCTGGCGGGGGCCGCAGGCGGACCTGCCGCCGGTGGTGCTGGCGGCCCTCGGGCCGCGGATGGCCGGCCTGGCCGGTGAGCGCACCGCCGGCGCGTACCCGTACTTCTCGACGGCGGCCCACATCCGCGAGGTCCGAGCCATCATCGGGCCGGAGTCGTTCCTCGCGGCGGACCTTCCGGTGGTTCTCGCGAACGACCTGACGGCCGCCCGCGCCATCGGCGATCGTCATCTCGCCAGCTACCTGGGCTCGGACAACTACCACAACAACCTGCGCAGGATCGGCTGGTCCGAGGACGACCTCAGGCCACCCGGTTCGGATTCCCTGTTCGAGGCGATCGTGGCGTGGGGCGGCCTCGATCGGATCGGCGACGCCGTCCGTCAACGGTTCGCGGCCGGCGCCGACCAGGTCGTCCTCAACATCGTCGCCGCGGACGCGTCCACGGCGCCGCTGGCCGAGCTGCAACGCCTGGCACCGCTGACGAGCTCGCGCGGCTGAACCGGTCGGCTCGCTCGCCCGTTCAGGGACCGCCGAGTCGGGACGAGCGATCGGGCACCGCCGGCCCGGCCGTTCTTCGAGAACAGACAGCGGGAGTGCCCCCAAGGGGATTCGAACCCCTGATCTCCACCTTGAAAGGGTGGCGTCCTAGGCCTCTAGACGATGGGGGCGAGACGGCGGGAGTCTACCAGAGGGTCCTGTCGCGCGTCCGGCTCAGGCCGGCCGCGAGAGGAGGAACAGGATGATCGCGCCCGCCAGGCAGCCACTGCCGATGATGGCGGCCATCCCGCCCGCCATCGCAAGCCCCAGCGCCCGGCCGTTCCGACCGTCGACGCCGGCCTGCCAGGTCGCCCGCACGCAGTAGACGGCCAGGGCGATGAAGACGAGCCCGAGCGCCACGGACCCGGCCGCCAGCAGCGGGATCTGCGACGCGTCCCGCACAGTGATCGTGTAGAGCACGAACAGCACGGACCCGATCAGCGCGATCGCCAGCATGGCGACGCCCGGCGTGACCCTGGGCAGCGGCACGGCGCCGCGTCGCGTGGCCTGCGGGGTTCGGCGAGGGCTCCCGGCGTGAGTCATCGATTCAGGCGCCTGTCTCGGCCGCGACCGGATCGCCGAAGGCGCGGTGGTAGATCGCCACGTTGTACGACAGACGCGGTCGTTTCAGGCCCGACGCGACCGCGCGACCGGCATCGGCGAAGGCCTCGGTCAGGAACGCCTCGCCCGCTTTCGATCGAGTCGAACGTCCAGAAGCAGTGCACGACCCGGACCTTGAACCCGGCGCTCAGGAACGGGCCGCTCGGCTTGCTCCAGGGACCGTACTCGGGCAGGGGGCCACGCAGGTGCGACACGTCGTCGCGTCCGTAGTCGTGGACGACCAGGAGGCGCCCGCCCGGACGCAGGACCCGTTGCGCCTCGGCCAGCTCGTCCGGCGCCGCGCCCCGGAACGACGACCACAGGCTGATCACGACGTCCGACGAGGCGTCGCCGGCGTCGAAGCCGACCGAGCCGTCGGCCCGGTGGGTGTCCGTGCACCGAAGCCGGGCGCCGAGGCCGCGCAGCTGCTCGCGCGCGAACCCCGTCGGATCCGTCGAGCAGCACCACGTCGCGGCCGGCGATCGGCCCGAGCGCGTCGAGCGCCCGCGGCGATCTTGCCTTCGACGTCGAGGATCCGCGCCAGGCGCTCGTTGAGGCCGTCGGCGAGATCGACCGGGAGTTCAGCCATGGGACCGGGAGTATACGGGCGGCGGATCTCAGACGACCCGAAGGACGGTACCGCTGCAGGCCGGCAGCTCGATCGTCGCTCGCCCGTCGACGATCGGCGATTCGCCAGTTCCGGTCAGGCCCGGGATGGCGACCGGCGCCAGGTGACCACCGGCCCCGGAGGGCGCGTCGGCGAATCGGAGGTCGAGCCGGAGCGGCGCATCGCCCGGGTTGGCGGCGACGACGAACCTCGCGGCGCCGCTGCCCCGCTCGTAGGCGACGCCTGCCTCCGCGGCACCCACCACGGTCACCGGGCCGTCGCGCAGGGCGGGCTCGGCCGCCCGCAGGTGGAGGAGCGCCCGGACCGTGTCGCGCAGCCCCGGCTCCCAGCGCGCCGCGTCCCAGGGAAACGCCCCGCGGCACTCCGGGTCGTTGCCGCCGACGAGGCCGATCTCGTCGCCGTAGTAGACGCACGGGGCTCCGGGCAAGGTCGCCTGGAGCATGACCGCGAGCCGGACCCGGGCGGCGTCGCCGCCGAGGACGGTCCGCATCCTGGGCGCGTCGTGCGAGCCGAGCAGGTTGAGCTGCGACGCGACGACCGACGGGTCGTAGACGCCGATCAGCTCGCGAACTCGCGCGGCGAACGCCAGGACCGTCGAGCTGCCGGACGTGCGCGGCGTATTCGTGGTGGCTGCGCACGACCGCCAGGTCCAGCGCCGCGCCGCCGGTATAGCCCAGGATCGCCTCGGCCAGCGGGTAGTTCATCAGCGCGTCGAACCGATCGCCCCGGACCCAGTCCGGCGCCACCGTCCAGATCTCGCCGACCAGGTAGGCATCGGGGCGGATCCGTCGGCAGCGCGTCCGGAACTCCTGCCAGAACGGCTCGTCGTCGATCTCGGTCGGGACGTCGAGTCGCCAGCCGTCGATCCCGAAGCGGAGCCAGTGCTCCGCCACGCCGAACAGGTACTCGCGCACCTCGCGGCTCGTCCGTGTTCAGCTTGGGCAGCGCCGGGCAGACCCCACCACGCCTCGTACCCCAGGGCCGCGGTCGGGGTGCCGGCGGGCGGGTAGGCGAGCAGCGGGCGTCCGGCCCGGAGCGCGGCCTCGTCGAGATGGAACCAGCCGGTGTACGGCGAGTCGATGCCGTTCTCGAGGACGTGGTGGAACGGCCAGAACCCTCGCCCGGTGTGATTGAAGACGCCGTCCAGGATGACCCGCATCCCGCGGTCGTGGGCGGCGTCGAGCAGCTCCCGCAGGGCCGCGTCGCCGCCGAGCAGCGGGTCGACCGCCAGGTAGTCGTAGGTGTGATAGCGGTGGTTGGCGGCCGACGCGAAGATCGGCGTGAGGTAGATCGCGGTGATCCCGAGGTCCTCGAGGTAGCCGAGGTGCTCGGCGATGCCGAGCAGGTCGCCGCCCTTGAACCCGTGGACGGTCGGTGGGGCGTCCCAGGGCTCGAGGGTCCCGGGCTTGACGACCCGCTGCGGACGGCGCGAAGCGGTCGGGGAAGATCTGGTAGAAGACAGCGTCGCGGACCCACGCCGGCGTGTCGGCACTCAACGCGGGTCAGCCGCATGTTCGCGGTCATGTCGTCCCATTCCCGCACTCCAGATTCGCCTGCTCGCGGTCTTCGTCTCGGATCTCGAAACCGGGTGCGAAACGCCACCGACGAATGCGTCTGCGGCCGATGTCCCGATGCGACGCAGTCTACCGTTGGCCTGTTCGTTGAGAGGGCTCGGGGCCCCATCCATGGCTCGGGCGGCTCCGGGCCATCCGGCAGAATCAGGAATGCCGGCTCAGCGTGTGCGGCGGACAGGCTGTAGACGGAGGCCTGCGGCTCCGGATACCTCCTCATTCATCGGGGCATCCTCGACCGGACGGGGCGAGATGGTCCGCGTCACCGACCGATCGCGATGGTCGGCCCAATCCCGTATCCCGATGGCGAGTCCTGGCAGGATCGACGCGCGAACCTCGGTCGTGGCGCGGTTCATCAGCTTCATCAGCAGCCCGAACAAGGCAAACGTCAGTGCGAGGAAGGCCGCAGCGACGAGCGCGCCTATCCAAAGAAACGGGAATGGCATCCGAGTGGCCCTCGCAGTCCCGTTGCCCGTCCCGTGGTGAGTCGGGCACCGGGCCGAATTGGTGCGCCCATCCGGGCCCCCCGTCCAGTGCCGTCCGGCTGCATCCGGCGACGCGACGCGCCTCGGCTGAGATCAACCCTTCACGCCACCGACCGCGAGGCCGCCGACGATGTACTTCTGGAAGAAGAAGAAGACGATCGAGACGGGAGCCGCGAACAGGATCGAGAACGCCGCGAAGTCCGACCAGGGCGTCTGCCCGAAGGCGCCGACCATCTTGTTGAGCGCGAGCGACAGGGTGAACCCCTGGCTCGGGTCGTTGAGGAAGATCGACACGAAGTAGAACTCCGTCCAGCCGGCGACGAAGCCGAGGAAACCGGTGACCGCGAGGGCCGGCGTCGCCAGTGGGAGGACGATCTTCAGGAACGACTGATTGCGGTTGCAGCCGTCGACCGCCGCAGCCTCCTCGAGCTCCTTGGGGATCGTGTCGAGATAGCCTTTCAGGTTCCAGATCGCGAACGGCAACGTCCCCGACACGACCGCCAGGCCGACGCCGATCAGCGATGTCCGGAGCGCCACGTGCCCCAGGATCGGGAGATCGGCCTTGATGCCGTTGAGCATGATGAACAACGGGGCGATGGTGGCGACCGCCGGCAGCATCAGGACGCCGAGGATCGTGATCATCAGCACTTCGCGGCCGCGGAAGCGGAGGCGCGAGAAGGCATAGGCCGCGAGGACCCCGATCCCGACCGACAACAGCGCGACGCTCGAGGCGAGCACGAAGCTGTTCCTGGCCAGCTCGATCAGGCTGATGTTGTCGGTGGTCGGCTGGGCGATGACCCGGGCAAACGCGTCAAGCGACGCACCCGGCGGGATCAGGCTGTCCGGCCGTGAAAGGTTCCGCGGGTCGAGGGCCAGCGAAACGATCCACAGGATCGGGAACAGCACGGTGAACGTGATCAGCAGGCACAGGACCTGGAGCAGGAGCTGCCGGCGGAAGCTCATCCCGCCCCGCGGCGAGCGACGCCGCCTGCGAGCCCGCGCGCCGAGGGTCGCGTGGTCGGTCGCGAGGTCGAGATAGCCTGGCTCGTCTGCGCCATCGTGCTACTCCGAGTAGCTGGCGGTCGCCCGCGCCAGCCGGTTGGTGACGAGCGTGATCGCCAGGAGGAGGAAGAACAGCATCACGGAGAAGGCGGCCGCGACGCCGTACAGCTGGAAGTCGTTGACCAGCTTGTAGGCCTCGGTCACGAACAGCTCCGTTCGTCCGAATGGTCCGCCGTTGGTCATGAAGAACGACAGGTAGAACAGGTTGAACGTCACGACGAATCCGTAGATCGCGTACGGCAGCATCGCCGGGCGGAGGAACGGCAGGGTCACGACGCGGAAGCGTTGCCAGGCGTTGGCACCGTCCATCTCGGCTGCCTCGTACAGGTCCGGCGGGATGCTCTGCAGCGCGCCGGTCGCCACGACCGAGTTGAGCGGCCAGCCCAGCCACGTGTTCGCGGCGAGCAGCGCGAAGTACGCCAGCGGCAACGGGATGAACGGGATCGGGTCGTTGACCTGGCCGAGCCAGTCGAGCTTGAATGCGTCCGGCGGGATCTTGAACAGGACGCCGATCCCCTGCAGGACCATGTTGATGGCCCCGTTGTCCTGGTCGAAGAGGTGCCGCCAGACCGTCGCCACGATGATCGGCGGGATGATGACGGGAAGGATGAACACCGCGCGGTAGATCCGCTTGAAGCGGAGGCCATTGGCGTTCAGCAGGAGGGCGATGGCGACGCCGAGGATGACGTGGATGACCACGTTCGAGAACGCCCAGAAGAGGTTGAAGAAGAGCAGCCGCAGGAACTCGAAGTTGGGGATGTTCAGCTTGCTCTGGAGGATCTGGATGTAGTTGTCCAGCCCGACCACGTTCGGCGCGACCTTCCCGCTGAGGTTCTTGAGCTGGAAGTCGGTGAACGACATCCAGGTCTGGAACAGCAGCGGGATAGAACGTGATGATCCCCATCACGAGGAAGGCCGGCAGGAGGTAGAGCAGCGCGGTCCGCGTGTCCGGCGAGAAGCGGCGCCGGCGTCGGCGGCGGCATCGGGGATCGCTCTGGCGGTCATGTCCGGTGACTCCTCAGGACCGGGGATCTGCCGACTGGAGTGCCTCGGGTTCCGCGCGCATCGTACGGCGCGCGGCAGCCGGCTGGATGGCGGTCCGGGCGCCGGCGGAACCGGCGCCCGGACGAGGGTCCGCTACGGGATCTTGTTGGCCGTGTTCATCGCGGCGCACGCGTCGGTGGCCGCCTTCTGCCGGGTCCTCGCCCTTCTGGATGACGAGGTTCAGCGCGTTGTCGAAGTTGCCCCAGAAGTTGTCGAGCTGCGGGACCTGCGGGCGGGGGAAGCCGCTCGCGACCGCTTCGGCGAACTTCTGCGTGATCGGGTCGCTGATCTGGATCGTCGTGTCGGCCGGGATGTGGCCGGCGGTGTCGACGAAGACCTGCTCGTTCTCGGCCTTGACCATCTCCAGGGCGAAGTCGACCGCGAGCTGCGGGTCGGCGGCGTTGGTGTTGATGTACCAGCCGTCGACGCCGGTCAGCGGCTTGGACGGGCCCTTGGGCCGGCCGGCATCGGGGCGACCGCGAGGTTGTCCTTGAGCGCGTCCTTGTAGCCGCCGGAGGCCCACGGGCCGTCGACGATGAGGTCGATCTTGCCGGACTTGAAGTCGCTGGCGAGGTCGTCGTACTTGTCGTACCACTTCGCGCCCGCGGCCTGGAGGTCCTGGAAGTACTTGTAGCGCGTCGGCGAGCGCCGGTGGTGTCGGCGACGCACTTGCCGCTGTCGTCCATCAGCTTGCCGCCGAAGGCGGCCCACCAGCCGAACGAGTGATACGAGCTGTGGGCGTCGAAGCCGGCCTTGATCGAGCCGTCCTTGACGCCGGCGAGCAGCGCATCCGTCGTGGCCGGCGGGGTCGCGATCTTCGACTTGTCGTAGTACATGGCGACGGCCTTGAGCGACTCGGGAACCATGTACAGCTTGCCGTCGACCTTGCTGCCGTCGACCGACACCTGCGAGTCGTTGCCGAGCTTGCCGTCGAGCATCGCAGGTCACGTCGAGGAACAGGCCGGCTCGGGCTTCCTTGCCGAGGCTGTCGTTCGGGCGCGATGAACAGGTCCGGGCCGCCGCCGCTGGCGGCTTCGAGCTCGAACTTCTTGAACAGGTCGTCGAACTTGACTGTCCTGGATCGTCAGCTTGAGATCCGGGTTGGCGGCCTGGATCTTGTCGAGTGACCGTCTTGAGCGCGGCCGCCTCGGTCGCCGGCGCCCGACCCGTAGGAATGCCAGATGGTCAGCGAGCCGGTCAGGCCGGCCGGCGCCTGCGACTCCGGGGCGGCCGACGGGGCCTCGGCGCTGGGCGCCGCGGCCGACGGGGCTTCCGCGCTCGGCGCGGTGGTGGCGGCGCCCGACGAGCAGGCGGCGGCCACGATGGACCACTCCTGCCAGACAGGCCCGCGAGGCGATGGTTTCGGTTCATCGGTTGCTTGCTACTCCTCTCTCGAGTGATCGAACGGTTCGATCACCATCTCTCCCTGGACGATGCCGGCGTGGCCGGCGTCTGGGCCGGGGGGCCCGAACGTCGATCGTCCGCAGCTGGACGATCTCAGTCGTTGGCCCCGGCCACCTCCCTGCGCGCCTCGAGTGGCGCCGGGCCGGTGGAGCCGCGCACGATGAGGCGCGTCTCCAGCCGGCGATGCTCGGGACTGGCCTGATCCCGTCGTTGGACGACGGACAGCAGCAGGCGGACCGCCTCTTCGCCCTTGCGACGGATCGGCTGATGCACCGTCGTGAGCGGGGGATCCACGTGCGGGGCGAGGTCGATGTCGTCGAACCCGACGACGCTGACGTCGCCCGGGATGGTGAGGCGCATGTCGCGGAGGGCGCGCATGGCCCCGATCGCCATCGCGTCGCTCATGGCGAGGACGGCGGTCGGGCGCATGCCGTCCTCCCAGGCCCGGTTGAGCGCGGCGATCCCCCCGTCGATGCTGGCCGGACCGACCACCACGCTCTCGTCCGGGATCTCCATGCCCGGCCGCGGCGAACGCCTCGCGGTAGCCGCGCAGCCGGCGGCTCGTGACGCCGTCGGGATCGATGGCGATCGTCGGGCGCCGGCGGCTCGACGCCGATGACCAGGACGTTCCGGTGCCCGAGCCCGATCAGGTGCTCGGCGGCCGCGCGCGCCCCGCCCACGTCGTCGATCTCGACCGAGCCGTGTTCCGGCAGGGCGGTCGAGTCGACCAGCACGATCGGGACGCCCGCGCGGCGGATCTGCTCGACCTCGGGATGGTCGTCGCTCAGGCCGATCGCGACCACGCCGTCGACCGTCGCCCGGCTCATCGCCCCGGCCAGCGAGCCGTGCAGTGGCGAGATGAAGTGGAGCGCGTAGCCGGACTCCTCGGCGGCGCCGGCCACGCCCTCGCTGAAGGCGCCGAAGAACGGGTTCGAGAAGATGACCGACAGCGCCTGCGGCGTGAGCACGCCGATCGTCAGCGTCTGTCGCTGGGTGAGCATCCGGGCGACGGGATGCGGCGTGTAGCCGAGCTGCTCGGCGATCTCGCGAATCCGGAGCGCCGTCTCGGGGGCCAGCCGATCCGGGCTGTTGAACGCGAACGACACGGCGGTCTTGGACACGCCGGCCTCGCGCGCGACATCGGCGATACGCGGACGGATGGTGCGTAGCTCCACTCGGCTCCACTCACGGCGCGGGCCGTCCCGGGACGGCCCGACGCGCCAGGTGGCGGCTCCGAAGGAGGAGGGCTCAAAGCCGCCGTTCGCGTGCAAACCGGTTTAGCAAACCGGTTTAGCGAAGATACGAGGGCGGCGCCGCGGTGTCAAGACCTTTGTCCACCTTCGCGCGGATCGGCGCGCCGCGCCCGTCGCTGTACCATGCCGCCCGATGTTCGACGCCATCCGGGCGATGCCGGCCGGCATCCGCCTCTTCCTCGTCTACGCGTTCCTGATCCTGGCCGGGATCGGCCTCAGCCTGCGCTACGTCGTCGACACGGCGATCGAGGCGTCGGTCAGCTTCCAGGGCGTGGTCGTGATGGCCCTGCTCGCCTACACGATCTTCACCACCACGCTCGTCCTGCAGCGGAAGGAGGCCGCGCGCGGACTGGCGCTGGGGCTCGCCAGCCTGGTCGTCCCGCTGGTCCCGCTGCTGGCCCTGAGCCAGCTCCCGATCGAGGCCGTCTTCGTCACGGCGCTCGGCGTCCTCCTGTTCCGAGGGCTGCTCCGACCCGACGTCCGGGCCTACCTCAACGAGCCGTGACCGGCCGTCCCGGACACGTCACGGCCGCGGGACGGTACCCTCTCGCTGCGCGTCGCTCGTCCGCGACCGCGAGACCCCGACCTTCCTGACCTCTTCGACCCGTCCCACCGTATCGAGGCACACACCGTGAGCAAACCGTCCCGCCGGCGCCAGCAGGCCGGCAGCCAACCCCGCGCGAGCCGCCCGGCAGGCGCCCGCCCGTCCGGTTCAGCGTCCCCGACCGGGTCGGCTGCCCCGAATCCGCCGGCCGCGAGCGCGCCGGCCGGGAGACCCGGCGGCGCGGCCGGCCGGCGCGTCCGTCGCGGGCGCCCGGGCCGGCCGGCGCGAACGTGCCCGGATCACCCACGAGCGCTCGTTCATGGAGCGCTATCGGGGCGCGATCGTGGGCGTGGCGGCGATCGCCGGCGTGGCCCTCATCGCGATCTTCGTCTTCGCCTCGGCCTCCGCGGCGGCCTACTCGTGCACCACCGAATGGAGCCCGTCACGCCGACGGCCTCGCCCGCGGCCGGCGCCACGCCGGCGCTCGGCTACGTCCAGCCCGACATGGGCCGGCAGCACCTCGGCGTCGGCGACAAGGTGACCTACACGTACTGCCCGCCGGCGTCCGGATCGCACGACAACGCGTCCGGCGCCGGGCCGATCGCGCCGCGCCTGTACGGCCCGAACGACAGCGCCGTCCCCGAGGGCTGGGTCCACAACCTCGAGCACGGCGCCATGGTCATCCTGTACCGCGGCCGCGACGGGGATCCGGGGATCACGAGCGCCGCCGGGCAGCAGGCGCTCCAGACGCTGTACGACGGGTTCCCGCCGAGCCCGGTCTGCGGCATCGCGCCGGGCACCAGCCAGGGCCCGGTGATCGCCCGCTTCGACCAGATGGCGACGCCGTACGCGGCGATCGTGTGGGATCGCGTCCTGCCGCTCCAGACGCTGGACACGGCCCAGATCCTGGCCTTCTGGCAGCAATGGGGCGAGAAGACCAACCCGGAGCCGCAGTGCGCGCCGCCGAGCGCCGCGCCCAGCGCGGCGCCGAGCGGCGCGCCGAGCGCCGCGCCGAGCACCGAGTCCAGCGCTCCCAGCCCGAGCTGACCGGGCGACGCCGGGATGCGCCTGGCCTCGTACGTCCCGCAGCCCGGGCAAGATCGTCTGCGTCGGCCTCAACTACCGAGACCACGTCGCCGAGGGCGGTCGCGGCGCTGCCGGTCCGGCCGCTCCTGTTCGCCAAGTTCGGCAACGCCGTCATCGGCGACGGCGACCCGATCGTGCGACCCGAGGGCACGCACGCCCTGGACCTCGAGGTCGAGCTCGGGGTCGTCATCGGGACGACGGCCCGTCGGGTGGCCGAGGCGCACGCGCTCGATCACGTCGGCCGGCTACGTCGTGCTCAACGACGTCAGCGCCCGGGATTGGCAGGGCGTCCGGCAGGCGCTGCGCGAGGGCGAGACGGGCGACGGGCAGTGGCTCCGCGCCAAGGGCTCGGACACCTTCCTGCCGGTCGGTCCGGTCTTCGTCGGCGCCGACGAGATCCCCGATCCGCAGACCCTCCGCCTGCGCTCCTGGCGCATCCCCGGTTCGGGCCCCGACCAGGGTCGCCGTCTGCCGATGCAGGACGGCACCACGGCGGACATGATCTGGGGCGTGGCCAGCCTGATCGAGTACATCAGCCGGGCGATCACCCTCGAGCCCGGCGACATCATCGCCACCGGGCACGCCGTCGGGCGTCGGCGTCTTTCGCGATCCGCCGGTCTTCCTCGAGCCGGGCGACCGCGCCCGCTGCGAGATCGACGGGATCGGCTCGGTGGAGAATCCGGTGATCGACTGGTCGGACGATACGAGCGGACGCCGACCGCGCGCATCATTGACGTCCGTATCGGAGCCGGGAGGCCCAACTCGATGCTCGCCCTGGTCAAGGCCCGTCCCGAGCCCGGTCTGGAGCTGCGCGACGTCCCGGTCCCGGAGATCGGCATCAACGACGTCCTGATCCGCGTCCACAAGACCGGGATCTGCGGCACGGACCTGCACATCGAATCCTGGGACCCGTGGGCGGCCGGCGGCGATCAAGCCGCCGACTCGTCGTCGGCCACGAGTTCGTCGGCGAGATCGTCGACGTCGGCAGCAACGTCGCGGACTTCCGGCCGGGCGACCTCGTCTCCGGCGAGGGTCACGTGGTCTGCGGCCGCTGCCGCCACTGCCTGGCCGGCCGGCGCAACCTGTGCGCCAAGGCGATCGGGCTGGGCGTCGGCCGCGACGGCGCGTTCGCCGAGTACGTCAGCCTGCCGATGACCAACGTCTGGCACCACTGGCCGGGCATCGACGAGGAGGTCGCCGCGATCTTCGACCCGTTCGGGAACGCCGTCCACACGGCCCTCGCCTTCCCGGTCCTCGGCGAGGACGTGCTGGTCTCGGGGGCCGGGCCGATCGGGCTGATGGCGACCGCGGTCGTCCGCCACGCCGGGGCCCGCCACGTCGTGGTCAGCGAGCCGAACGCCTATCGCCGCGAGCTGGCGCCGCCGGATGGGGGCCACCCTCGTCATCGACCCGCGCGAGCGCGCGCTGACCGACGTCTTCGCCGAGCTCGACATGGTCGAGGGCTTCGACGTGGCGCTCGAGATGTCCGGCAACCCGGCCGCCCTGCGCGGCGCGATCGACGCGATGGCCCACGGCGGCGGCGTGGCCATCCTCGGCATCCCGACCCAGGAGATCAGCCTCGACGTCAACGCGATCGTGTTCAAGATGCTGACCCTGCGGGGCATCTACGGCCGGGAGATGTACGAGACCTGGTACAAGATGACGGTGATGCTCAAGTCGGGGCTGGACATCACGCCGGCGATCACCCACCGCTTCGGCTTCCGCGACTTCGCCGCCGCGTTCGCCGCGGCCCGGGCCGGCGATTCCGGCAAGGTCATCATGGATTGGACGTCATGAGCCAGCTTCCCGATCCGCTCGCCTTCCTCGCCGACGAGGTCGCCGCCCTCCGCGAGCGCCACCTGTACCGCCCGTTGCGGGTCATGTCGTCGGCCCAGGGCCCGATCGTCTCGATCGACGACCGGCGCCTGATCAGCCTGTCGTCGAACGACTACCTCGGCCTGACCCATCACCCCCGCGTGTGCCGCGGCGGCGAGCAGGCCGTCCGCGAGTTCGGCGCCGGCAGCGGCGCGGTCCGCACCATCGCCGGGACGATGTCGATGCACGAGGCGCTCGAGGCCGAGCTCGCCGCGTTCAAGGAGACGCCCGCCGTCCTGACCTTCCAGTCCGGGCTTCACGCGCGAACACGGGCGTCATCCCGACGATCACCGGCGAGACCGACCTGATCGTCTCGGACGCCCTCAACCACGCCTCGATCATCGACGGCATGCGCCTGTCGAAGGCGCCACGCCAGGTGTATCCGCACGCCGACGTCGACGCGCTGCGCGAGATCCTGCGCGAGGCGACGCGAGAACGGCCGGCCCGGCGGCGGCGCGTACCACCTGATCCTGGTCGTGACCGACGGGGTCTTCTCGATGGACGGCGACATCGCGCCGCTCCCCGGCATCGTCGAGGCGGCCGAGGCGTTCGGCGCGGCCGTCATGGTCGACGACGCCCACGCCTCCGGCGTCCTGGGACGGAACGGGCGCGGATCGGTCGACCATTTCGGGCTGCACGGCCGGGTGGCGATCCAGGTCGGCACGCTGAGCAAGGCCGTCGGCTCGCTGGGCGGCTACGTGGCGGGCTCGCTGGCGCTCCGCGAGATCCTCACCCAGCGCGCCCGGCCGTTCCTGTTCTCGACGTCGCACCCGCCGGCCGATCGTGGCCGCCTGCCGCGAGGCGATCCGGGTGATGCAGGACGAGCCCGAGCTCCAGGACCGCCTCTGGGCGAACACGCGCCGCTTCAAGGCCGAGCTGACCCGGCTCGGCTTCGACACCGGCCGCTCGGAGACGCCGATCACGCCGGTCATGATGGGCGACCCCGAGACCGCCGGGCGGTTCAGCGACCGGCTCATCGAGGAAGGCGTGTTCGTCCAGCCGGTCGTCTTCCCGACCGTGGCGATGGACAAGTCGCGCCTCCGCACGATCGTCACGGCGGCCCATGCCGACGAGCAGCTCGACGCGGTCCTCGGCCGCGTTCGATCGGGTCGGGCACGAGCTGGGCCTCATCTCAGGGTGATCGTGGTGTCACCGGAGGGGCACCGGAGGTGACCGATCGTCAGGCACGCGACCTGCCGCTCGATGCGCACCTCCACACGGACCTGTCGCCGGACAGCGACGTCCCGATCGACGTCTACGCGGCCGCGGCCCTCGAGCGAGGGATCGCCGAGCTGGCGATCACCGATCACGTCGACTTCGAACCGGGCGCGCCGGCCTTCGAGCTACGCCACCTTCGCCGACCGGGAGCGCTCGGTCCGCGAGGCGGCCGAACGCTGGGGTCCGCGCGGCGTCGCGATCCGCTTCGGCGTGGAGCTCACCTACGACCGCAGCTGGGAAGCCGACATCCGCGACCACCTGGCCCGTCACGCCTACGACTTCACGATCGGCTCCGTGCACGACCGGGTCGCATTCGCCCTACCAGGCCTCGCGCGTGCGCGGCTGGGTCGCCGGCCGATCCCTCGCCGAGATCGTCGAACCGTCATTCAGCCGAGGTCGAGGCTGCCGCACGTTCGGGCCTGTTCGACGCGCTCGGCCATCTCGACGTCGTGAAACGCTACCTCCACCCCCACGTGTCGACGAGCGCCCTGGCGGCCGCACCCGAGCTCTACGAGCCGATCCTGCGCGCCCTCGTCGAAAGCGGCACCGCACTCGAGATCAACACGAGCGGGCTGCGCCACCCGGTCGCCGAGACCTATCCGGCCGCCCCGATCGTGGCCCGGTTCCGGGAGCTGGGGGGCCGGGCGGTCACCATCGGCTCGGACGCGCACCGCCGCGACCACTTCGCCTGGGCGCTGGCGGACGGCTACGACGAGGCGGCGGCGGCCGGATTCGAGGTGCTCAGCTTCCGTCGCGGCGGCGGCCGCGTGTCGGTCCCCATGGCGGCTCCCGGTGGTCCTCGTCCTGACGGTCCGGACACCCGTTCGTTGTGAGTCTTGACGAGGCCGCGATCGAGCGGTTGGTGGAGGCCGGCTCGAACGCCGAAACCCAGCAAGCCCGGCTGCGCAGGACGTCACCACGCCACGGGCACTAGGGGACTGGCGTCCCGCCCGGAGCAGTAGGCTTCGGGCATGGATCCCCAGCCGGATGACGTGGCGCTCAGGCTCGATGTCGTCGGCGCTGGGCCGGCGTTCACCGATCGACCGGGCGCCACCGGCGCCGCCTACCTCGTCCGGCACGAACGAACGGCGATCCTGCTCGATCTGGGACAGGGGTCGTTTCCCAGGCTGGCCGGCCTGCTGGATCCCGCCACGCTCGACGCGATCGTCGTCAGCCACCTCCACCCTGACCATTTCATCGATCTCGTCGCGCTGCGGCACTTCCTCCGTTGGGGACCGACGCGCCCGCGGCGCGTCCGCGTCCTCGGGCCGGCCGGGCTGGCCGCCCGCCTCGACGCACTGCACGCAGAACCCGGCTTCACGGCCGCCGCGCTCGACGTCGAGGAGCTCGCCGTGGGCGGGCTCGTGATCGGGTCGCCTTCGAGGTCGAGATCGCTCCGGTGACCCACGCGGGCGACAGCTACGCGATTCCGTGTCGCGGCGCCCGGGCGGCCGGGCCTCGTCTACAGCGGCGACTGCGGCCGAGCGGAAGACCTGGCGCCGCTCATCCGCCCTGGCGACACGCTCCTGTGCGAGGTCTCGTTCGGCCCGGGACCGGTCCCGCCTGGGGCTGCCCACCTCGACGGCCCATCGGTCGGGGCACTGGCGGGTCGCCTGGACGTCGCCCGCGTGCTGCTGACGCACCTGCTCATGGGGTTCGACCCCGACGAGACCGTGATGTCGGTCCGGCACTCGTTCGACGGGCCGGTTCAGCTCGTCGAGCCCGGTGATCGCTTCAGGCTCTGACGGAGAGCTCCAGGCCACGCACAAGCAGAAGGACCGGACCCGTGCGTGGGTCCGGTCCTTCTGGTGTTCCGTCTCTCGATTGGGCGCCAGTGCGCCCGAGGTGGGCGGCTAGCGGTTCTTGCGCCTGGCCACGGACTCGGCCGGGGTCAGCAGGAGGGTCACTGCGAGCAGACCGGCCATCGCCAGCAGGATCAGCCGCCAGCTGTCGTTGGACGGGGCCGAGGTGCCCGTCGTCAGCGTGTCGGTGGCGGGCAGGACAGCGCCGGTCGGTGTCCCGGTGGCGCCCTCGACCTCACCCGGTCGGGGTCGGCGTCGGGGTCGGCGTGGGAGTCGGCGCCGGGGTCGGGGTCGGCGTCGGGGTCGGGGTCGGCGTCGGGCGTCGGGTCGGCAGTTGTTGGCCGCCGTGCACGGGATGATCGGCGGGCGTGGGGGTCGGGGTCGGAGTGGGTCGGGGTCTCGCAGGCTGGGACCTACCAGGATGACGTGGTTCGTCGGACGTCGTCCCAGGCCGGCCAGGTCACGTAGTAGGTACCGGCCGCGACTGGATAGGTACCGTCGTCAGGACGGGTCCGACGACGAGCGTCCCAGCCCGGGTAGTAGGCACCCGTCGTGATGTAGGCCGGCTGATTGAACTCGGTGGTTTCGGTGATGACGATGTTGCCGCACGTCACGTCCGCGGTGTGGCGCCAGAAGCCACGGCAGGGAATCGCCAGCGCGCCGAGACCGCCATCGCGGCCGCGGCGAGCCATGAGAGGCGGCGAGCGAGGGCCGTCGCCGTCTGGTGAACGATGTGTTCATCGATCTACTCCCCAACAGAGAGGCGGAACGCCTCGGATGATTGACTACGCCCGGTCAGTAGTACCCCCGGATATCACCACTGATCCAAGCGACGCGATCATTGCACCGGGTACCGGTCCAGTCCAGTACTCACGGATGACCCTAACGACACAAGACCCGTACAGACGTCATCGACGATGACGTGAAACCCGGTGCCTGATGGCACCGAATGCGGTGGGCGGAACCAGGACGACTGGGCCTACCGTCGAGCAGCGAGAGAATGGCATACCGGCCAGGCGCCGGTCCAGTACGTTGTTGTTCGTAGTCGGGCCGCGCCGCCGGTACCATGGCATCCCACACCGCCGCGCTCGCCTGGAGGCTCATCCCGACGTGACCCGGACACCCGATTCGAACCCAGGTGCGCGCGGCCGTCGACCGTGCCTGGACGCGGACGATCGCGCGCCGGCGCGCTGCCCGCGCTGCCGGACGACGTGGCTCGTCCGGCCGTCGACGTCGAGCGACCGGCCGACCCGTCCCATGGGGACTTCGCCACGCAACCTGGCGATGAAGCTGGCCCGGCCGTATCGGATGGCGCCGCTCGCGATCGCCGGCACCGCTCGCCGACGCAGCTGACGCGCGAGGCGTCGGACGACCCGGCCGCCACGCCGATCGCCACCGTCGACGTTGCCGGCGCCCGGGTTCCTCAACATCCGGCCTGGCCGACCGGGCGCTCGAGACGACCGTCGCGGCGATCCTCGCCGAGCCGGACGGCTGGGGGCGCGTCGCGCCGCTCGGCCGCCGCTCGGTCAACGTCGAGTTCGTGTCGGCCAACCCGACCGGTCCGCTGCACATCGGCAATGCCCGCGGCGCGTTCGTCGGCGACCTGCTCTGCCGGGTGCTCGAGGCCGGCGGGCAGCAGCGTCACGCGCGAGTACTACTTCAACGATTCGGGCGGACAGATCCGCAACCTGGGCGCCTCGGTGGCCGCCCTTCGGCGGGGCGATCCGGTGCCCGACGACGGCTACAAGGGCGACTACGTCGCCGACCTGGTCGCCGCGCTGCCCGACGACGTCTGGGCAGGCCGCCACCGGGGCCGGACGCCGACACGGACGGGATCGTCGGCCACTGGGCCGCCGGTCGGGTCCGCGAGGGCATCGAGCGCAGCCTGGCCGCCCTGGGCGTCCGCTTCGACGTCTGGACGAGCGAGGCCCGGCTCCACGACGAGGGCTGGGTCGACCGGGCGGTCGAGCGGCTCCGCGAGCACGGCCACGTCTACGAGCAGGACGGCGCGATCTGGTTCCGCTCGACCGACTTCGGCGACGACAAGGACCGGGTGATCATCCGGTCCAACGGCGAGCCGACCTACTTCGCGGCCGACATCGGCTACGTCACCGAGAAGTTCAGCCGCGGCTTCGACGACCTCATCTACATCTGGGGCGCCGATCACCACGGCACGGTGGCCCGGGTCCGCAACGCCGCCGAGGCGATGGGCTACGACCGGAACGCCGTCCGGATGCTGCTCTACTCGTGGGTCCGCTTCGTGCGCGACGGGCAGGAGGTCTCCATGTCCAAGCGGGCCGGCGAGTTCATCACCCTCGACGAGCTGCTGGCCGAGGTCGGCGTCGACGCCGCCCGCTGGTTCTTCGCCTCACGCGGGGCAACGTCCGCGATCGACTTCGACATCGAGCTGGCGAAGAAGCAGTCGAACGAGAACCCCGTCTACTACGTCCAGTACGCCCACGCACGGATCGCCTCGATCATGCGCAAGGCGGCCGACTCCGGGCTGAGCCCGCCGCCGGCGTCGACGGAGCGCTCGCCGGTGGCGCCCGGAGTCGGCCCTGGCGCGCGCCGTGGTCCGGTTCCCCGAGGTCGTCGAGGACGCCGTCGCCGCCGAGGAGACGCAGGGGATCACGGCCTACGCGACCGATCTGGCCACGACGTTCCACGCGCTTCTATCGCGACGCCCGCGTGGTGGACGTCGCCGAGCCGGAACGCTCGGCGGCACGCCTCGCGCTTGCCGCTGCCACGCGGATCACGCTGGCCAACGCGCTGCGCCTGCTCGGGATCTCCGCGCCCGAATCGATGTAGCCGTCGCGTCGCCGGCGGGCGCGTCAGACGCCGGTCGCGCCGAAGATCGACGTCGAGTGCGAGCAGGGCGGCCTCGCTCGAGGCGACCAGCACCGCCACGTGCGTGCCCGCCGGCGACGAGATCCGGGCCGGGTTCGGCCAGGCCGGCGATCGCGGTGTTGGCGGCGTCGGCGAACTCGGACGCGTCGGCCGCCGTGTCCCACGTCGTGTCGATGACGACGCCCCATGCGCCCGATGGACCGTTGGCCACGGCCAGGCGGTCGCCGCCCCAGCCCGCGGCCGCGGCCGTCGCCGTCGCCGGCGCCACGCCGGCCTCGCGCAGCCAGTAGCTCGATCTGGAGCTCGCCGAACGTGTCCTCGAGCGGCACCGACCAGCCGGTCCCGAGCTGCGCGGCGAGATCCTCCGGCAAGTGCGACCTGGATCGGCGCCTCGTTCGGCCGTGTACTTCGTCCGGGTGGAGGATCTGCTCGGTCGACACGGGCATCCGCCGGTAGAGGTCGTCGACCCCGGCCAGCCCCCGCGCAGCTGGGCGCGCCTGGACGAACGAGCAGCCCGGTCGTGTACGGGTAGAGCAGCAGGTCGCGCAGGAAGGCGGGGGTCCGCTGCAGGACGGCCTGGGCGGCCGGATCGGCGCTCAGGGCGAGATAGCGCCAGCATGTCCTGCGGGCTGAAGTGGGCCGCCGCCCAGAGGGTCATCAGCAGGGTCGCGTCGCCTTCGAAGACGGCCTGCCGGGCGAGGATCCGATCGGACTGGTCGAGGATCCCCTCCTGGTCCTTGAAGACCGTGAAGTTCTGGTCCTGGAGGGCATGGTCGAATTCGTGGGCGAAGGTGATCCGCTCGCCCACCCCGGGCAAGCCCGGTCTTCGAGACCACGTACAGCTTGCCCTGGTCGTTGCGATAGAACCCGACCACGCCGCCGCTCAGCATGTCGAGGGTCAGGTCGCGCAGGCTGCCGTCGGCGGGGATCAGGCCGAGCGCCTTGTAGAGCCGCTCGTTCGCGGCCACGTAGTCCGGCGGCGACTGCCGGTCGAACTCCTCCGTCAGCATCGTGCGCAGCTCGGGCCTGGTCGATCGACTGGCGCGGCACCGGACGGCTCGGCTGGAGGCCGCGGATCTCGATCACCTGTTGCTCGATCGCGTCGTAGATCGCCGCCGACATCGACGCTGGCAGCCGGCGACGGCGACGGCGTGACGGCGGTGGGGTCGGTCGCGGCGCAGACGTGGCGGCGGGATCGACGGCGATGGACGGCGGACGGCGACCAGCGTCGGCGCTGGCGACGCCGCAGCCGGTC
The DNA here is from genome assembly GCA_963806175.1 of uncultured Chloroflexia bacterium. Taxonomy (GTDB): domain Bacteria; phylum Chloroflexota; class Limnocylindria; order Limnocylindrales; family CSP1-4; genus SPCO01. Next base: position 63,119 of record CAWDXA010000007.1, on the reverse strand, counting down.
GCGACCAGCGCGAACCGAGACGATCAGCGCGCGAGCGGCCGACCGCCGAGCCCAGCGCTCGTGCGCGCAGGTCGGACATGTCCGGGATTGTCGCACGGCGCCCGGCTTCGGCCCGAGCGCGCGGCAGGAATGTCGCTTTCTTAACCGGATGCCGACTCGACCCTGAATGCTGGCGCCGTAGCGTATCGCCTGGACGAACCCTCAACGGTTCCTTCCTCCCTCCCTCCGACCGGAGGCGCCGATTGGGCAGGCGCCTCCGGTCTCCCTTTCTCGGGGAGTGGCTGCGACGGACGGCGCCGATTCTCGAGACCTGGATCGAGGGCCGCGCGGTGAAGCGGCCGATGAGTCTGCTGTGTCAGAATCGAGGCGATGGAACTGACCTGGTACGGCCGCACGTGCATCCGGATCCGCGGCCGGGATGCGGTCGTGGTGGCCGATCCGTACCAGTCGGTGGTTGGGCCGACCGGCCGCGGGATCAGCGGCGACGTGGTCACCTTCAGTCATCCCGACGACAACCCGCTGCCCCGCGCCAAGGGCAGGACACTCCCGCGACGGCAAGACGCTCCTGCCGTCGAGCCTCGAGACACGCCTTCGTCCTGGACGGGCCGGGCGAGTACGAGGTCAAGGAAGTCCTGGTGACCGGCGTCCGGACCTATCGCGACGACGCGCGCGGGCGCAGAATCGCGGCAAGCAGACCGCCTTCCTGATCGAGGTCGACGGGCTCCACACCATTCACCTGGGCGAGATCGGCCACCTGCTGTCCGAGGAGAAGCTCGCCGACATCGGGTCGGTGGACATCGCCTGTGTCCCGCTCGGCGGCTCGCTCTCGCCGAGCCAGGCGGCCGCCGTGGTCGCGCAGCTCGATCCGCGGATCGTGGTCCCGATGCCGATCTGTGACGACGACGCCGAGTGCGCCGAGGCGCTCAAGCGCTTCTTCCACGAGATGGGCGCCGAAGCGGTGACCCAACCCAAGGTGTCGGTCACCGCCACGAGCCTGCCGGCCGAGACGACGACGGTCCTCCTGGAGTCGCGCGGCAAGCAGGCCTGAGACGGAGGAGGCGGCCGGAGCGGCTCCTCAGCGGTCGAGGACGACCCGGCCGCGCTTGATCACGGTCCGGGCGAGAACGGCGGCCGGCCAGTACGGGATCTGGGTCGACGTCGGGCACTCGCCAGACCACGAGATCGGCGGTCTTGCCGGGTTCGATCGAGCCGACCTCCTCCTCGAGACCGAGGGCGCGGGCGGCATTGATGGTCACCGCGGACAAGGCCTCGTCCGGCGTGAGCCCGAGCTCGACGCAGGCCACCGTCATCGCCAGCGGCAGGCTGGCGGTCGGCGAGGTTCCGGGATTGAAGTCGGTCCCGATGGCGACCGGGATCCCGCGGTCGATGAAGGTGCGGGCCGGTGCGCCGTGGTCCTTCATGCAGGAACCAGGTCGTGACCGGCAGGACGGTCGCGACGACCGGCGTGTCCGTCGGCCGCCGCCTGGGCGAGTGCGGCGATCCCGGCCTCGGACGGCGTCGCGAGGTGGTCGGCGGAGGATGCCCCGATCCGGGCCGCGAGCTCGGCGCCGCCGGACGGCGCCAGCTCGTCGGCATGGAGTCGGGACGGCATCCCGAGGCTCGCGGCGGCCTCGAGGATCCGGCGCGACTGATCGGCGTCGAACACGCCGGTCTCGCAGAACACGTCGCAGAACAGCGCCCGCCCGTGGGCGGCGATCCCCGGCAGCTGCTCGTCGATGATCGGACCGGACATACGCCTCGGTTCCGTCGGGTCGAGCCCGGAACTCGGGCGGTACGGCGTGGGCACCCAGGTACGTCGGAATGACCTCCGTCGGGCCCTTCCGTACCCAGCCGGTGGGCGACCTCGACGAGCTTGACCTCCGTCTCGAGATCCAGCCCGTAGCCCGACTTGGCCTCGACCGTCGTCACGCCGTGACCGAGCATCTCGTCGAGCCAGCGTCGCCCGTGGGCGAGCAGCTCCTCGAACGGACGCGGCACGCGTCGCTGCGACGGTCGACAGGATGCCGCCGCCCGCAGCGAGGATCTCGAGGTAGCCGGCACCCCGCTGGCGCAGGAGCATCTCGCCCTCGCGCGAACCGGCGAACACGAGATGCGTGTGCGGATCGATGAGGCCCGGCGTGACCGTCCCGCCGTCCGCGTTGAGACGCGCGAACCGACCGAGCGGGTACCCGTCGGCCTCGATGACCCGCTCCACCTCGGCACGCGGTCCGACGGCGGCGATCCGCCCTTCCCAGCAGGCCACGACCGGCGCGTCCGGCGCATCCGGTCCGCCGGCGTCGCTGGCCGTCAACCGGGCGACGTCGGCCTGGCTTGCCCCGATCCGGACGCCGCCGGCCATCGTCACGATCTCGGCCGCGCCGACGATGAGGATGCCGGGCGTCGGTTCGTCGCTGCGGCCGCCCTCGATCACCCGGAACGGACCTCCGGTCATCGGTTCGGACCGGCCGGCCGCGAGGCACGGGCGGCCTCGAGCCGCAGCTCGAGCGCCTGCATCGGCGAGAAGTCGCGCAGCCGCAGGAACGCCGCCGCGATCGCGAGGCGGCGTTCGATCGTGTGCTCGACGGGGGCGGCTGCTCGATCGGCGACGGCCAGGAGCGCGGCCAGTGGCGCCAGCCCGATCAACTCCGACTCGGCGAGCTCAACGCCGTCCTCCGCCGCGACGGCGTGCACGGTCTCCCAGACCAGCCAGAGCGGCGTCACGCTGAAGTCGAGCAGGTTCATCGAAACCTGGGCGCGTCCGAGCTCGGCGATCCAGAACCCGTTGGCCTGGACGCGCGGCAGGCCGCCGCCGGATTCGCGCACCCGCCGGGCGATCCGCTTGGCGAGCTCGACGTCGGACGAGGCCAGGTTGATGTTGTAGGCGATCAGGAACGGGCGGGCGCCGACCGCGACCGCGCCCGCGGACCGATGGAGCCTCGACGGGCCGAAGTCGGGTTCGCGGCCGTGTTGCTCGATCTCCAGCCGGAGACCCTCGTACTGGCCGCGACGCACATCGGCGAGCTTGACCCGATCCGGCCGCGACGCGGCATTCGCGTACAGGAAGACCGGCAGGTCGAACCGCTCGGCGAGCCGCCGACCGAAGGCCCGGGCGAGGCCGACGCAGTCATCCATCGTCGTGGCCGCCAGCGGCACGAACGGGATCACGTCGACCGCCCCGATCCGCGGGATGCTCGCCCGCATGCGTGTTCATGTCGATCTCGTCGATCGCCGCGCCGACCAGCGCCTCGAGCGCGTCAGCCACCGGCGCGTCCTCGCCGGCCAGCGTGAAGACCGACCGGTTGTGGCTGGCATCGCTGGTCCGATCGAGCAGGTAGACCCCCGGGACGGACTCGATGGCGCGGGCCAGGCGATCGACGACGTCGAGGCGGCGGCCTTCGGAGACATTCGGGACGGACTCGATCAGCACCTGCCGATGCTAGTCCGCGCGACCGGCCTCCGTGACGTTGACCGGCGAGCGGGCGGCCGGTCAGCGAGCGTCGCGCGCCTCGACCTGCGCGGGTGCGGGTGCGGGGTCGTCGAGCATCGGGATCCGCACGCCGCGCTCCCTGGCCACCTCGATCGCGCGCTCGTATCCGGCATCCACGTGGCGCAGCACGCCCATCGCCGGGTCCGTCGTGAGGACCCGTTCCAGCTTCTGGGCAGCCAGCGGCGTGCCGTCGGCCACGACCACCATCCCGGCGTGCTGCGAGTAGCCGATCCCGACGCCACCGCCATGGTGGATCGAGACCCAGGTCGCGCCGGCCGCCGTGTTGACCAGGGCGTTGAGCAGCGGCCAGTCGGCCACGGCGTCCGACCCGTCGGCCATCGCCTCGGTCTCGCGGTTCGGCGAGGCGACCGAGCCGGAGTCCAGGTGGTCGCGCCCGATCACGATCGGGCGCGCCGACCTCGCCCGGTCCGGACGAGCTCGTTGAAGGCGAGCCCGGCCCGGGCCCGCTCGCCGTAGCCGAGCCAGCAGATCCGCGCCGGGAGCCCCTGGAACGGCACCCGGGCCTCGGCCATCTCGATCCAGCGACGAAGACCGGCGTCGTCGGGGAACAGCTCGAGGATCGCCCGATCGGTTCGCAGGATGTCGGCCGGGTCGCCGGAGAGCGCGGCCCAGCGGAACGGGCCGCGACCCTCGCAGAACTGCGGCCGGATGAAGGCGGGCACGAAGCCCGGGTAGGCGAACGCGTCCTCGACGCCCGCGTCCTGCGCCTGCGCCCGCAGGTTGTTGCCGTAGTCGAAGACGACCGCGCCGGCCGCCTGGAAGGCGAGCATCGCGCGGACGTGGTCGGCCATGGATCGGCGGGCCCGGCGCTGGTACTCGTCCGGCTGGGTGGCCCGGAGCAGGAGCGCGTCAGCCAGCGCGATCTCGGCCGGGACGTAGCCGGCGAGCGCGTCGTGCGCCGACGTCTGGTCGGTCACCAGGTCGAACCGCTCGCCCGCGGCCGCCCAGGCGGGCTCGATCTCGGCGGCGTTGCCGACCAGGGCGATGGACGACGCCTCGCCGCGTCGCGCCGCCGCCCGTGCCCAGCCGAGCGCCTCGGCCGGATCGGCCGTCAGCCGGTCGACGTAGCCGATCTCGAGCCGGCGCCGGGCCCGCGCCTCGTCGACCTCGATCGCCAGGCAGACACCCTCGTTCATCGTCACGGCCAGCGGCTGGGCGCCACCCATGCCGCCGAGACCCGCGGTCAGCGTCACGCGTGCCCCGAAGCGTGCCGCCGAAGTGCTGGCGCGCCGCTTCGGCGAAGGTCTCGTACGTCCCCTGCAGGATCCCCTGGGTCCCGATGTAGATCCACGACCCGGCGGTCATCTGGCCGTACATCATCAGGCCGGCCCGCTCGAGCTCGCGAAAGTGCTCCCAGGTCGCCCACTTGCCGACGAGGTTGGAGTTGGCGATGAGGACCCGGGGGGCCCACGGGTGCGTCCGCACGACCCCGACCGGCTTGCCGGACTGGACCAGGAGCGTCTCGTCCGCCTCGAGCCGGCGGAGCTCGCGGACGATGGCATCGAAGGCGGCCCAGCTGCGCGCCGCCCGGCCCGTGCCGCCGTAGACCACGAGGTTGTCGGGGTCTTCGGCGACCTCGGGATCCAGGTTGTTCATCAGCATCCGCAGGGCCGCCTCCTGCTCCCAGCCGCGGCAGCTGAGCTGCGTGACCGCGAGGGGCGCGGACGGGACGGGCGCCGACGAGGGTCATCGCCGCCAAGGCTACTCCGCCAGCCCGGCCGCCACGAGCTCGCCGAAGCCGCCCGCCCCGGCCGCCGTGATCGACACGATCAGGGTCGGGTCGGCAAGGTGGACGTGATACGTGCGGGCGTCGCCGGCGCACGTCCCGATGAAGACCGTCCGCCCCGCGATCGACGCCTGCGATGGCGCCCCCTCGACGCCGCCGGCGACGTCGCAGGCGCCCTGGTCGTACGTGGCGCGCCAGTCCGCGAACCACGCGTCGCTGAAGACACCGGGGCGGAGCCGGATCACGCTGACGATGGCGAGGTCGTCGCCCGACGACGTGCCTGGCCGGATCGCGAGCGCGACGGCGATCGCCTGCGCCGACTCGGCGACCGTCGGATCGGTGGCGATCTGCGTCGCCGTCGTCGGGTCGGGCTCGAGCGCGACGCCGTCGATCCGCGACGGGAGCACGTGCAGGAGGCTCGCGTCGACGACGAGGCCCGGACCCGCGCTCCCGGTCCCGGTCCCGGTCCGGGCGAACGTTGGCCGGCGAGGCGGCCGGCGAGGCGGCCGCGCCGGTTCCGGGCCCCGTTGGTCGCGCGGCCGCCGGGGATGCGGAGCCCGCGGGCGTCGCGCCGCCCGGGTTCGACGGTCCGCAGCCGCCGATCAGGAGGGCCAGCAGCGCCGGACCCGCGGCGCGCTGGAGGACGCTCGCGGCCGTCCTCACCCGAGCTCGCGACGCATGACCGGGAAGCGAGCGTCGTCGATCGCTCGCGCGAAGCCGACCGACTCCCAGAACTCGGGGGTCGCCGCGCTCGTCGCGTCGGGAGCCGCGCCGGTCGTCGGATAGGTCTCCACCGCCGTGAAGCCCCGGTCGGCCAGGTCGGCGCACACGGCCTCCACGAGTCGCCGGGCCAACCCGAGCCGGCGCGCGTCGGACGTCGTCGCGATGCAGGTGATGACCGCCGGCAGCGGGGCGTCGGGCAGCGCCGGATAGAGGTCGCGCGTCCGCTGGGCCCTCGGGTACGCGGTCAACGGTCCGAACTGCGCGTACGCCAGCGGGCGATCGTCGCGGACCAGGACCTTGGCATAGCTGCCGACCACGCCCAGGCCCCGCCCGAGGAGGTGGAGCTTGCGGGGCGCGTCGGCCGGCACGGAGGCACGCCTGGGCGGCGCCGGCGCGAACGGGTTGTCGGGAATGCCCTCGTCGACCTCGCCGGGCGTCAGGAAGGGGTTGCGCGGTCGGGCCGTGGCGAACGGATTGGCGCCGGCGCCTTCGCCTCGAGATCGGCCAGGAACGGATTGGCGGGGCGCGGCCGCGTGGTCGACGACCCGCGTTCGGCGGTCGCGGGACCGGGCGGCTCGAGCCAGGCCAGCCGGGCGGCCTTCGAGCCGTGGTCGGCATCCTCCCAGTAGTCGCAGGTGCGATGGTCGAAGCCAGGGTCCGCACACGGCGGGACCAGGCCGAACGTCGCCGCATCCACCACGTCCACGACCCGGATCCCGTCCATCAGTCCCGGAGTCTACGGCGCCCGCGGCCACGCGGCCCGGCCGCCGGCGTCTCCTTACCCGGCGAGATCCGCCAGCAGGCCGTCGTGAACCATCGACGTCGCCGCGGCGATGTCCGGCCCTGGTTCGCGATCGCCGTCGAGGTGGCGGACGCGCGCCCGGACCCTCGACAGGGCCTCGGCCACGCCGGCGCCGGGCGTCGCGCCCTGGGCCTCGGGACGCGCGAGCCGCAGGTCGAGCGCCTGTGCCGCGACGAGCAGCTCGATCGCCAGGATCCGTTCGACATGCTCGAGCACCGACCGCGCATGCCGCGCGGCCACCGAGCCCATCGACACGTGGTCCTCCTGGTTGGCGCTGGTCGGGATCGAATCGGCCGATGCCGGGTGGGCCAGGACCTTGTTCTCGGACGCGAGAGCGGCCGCCGTGTACTGGTAGATCATCATCCCCGAGTCGACGCCGGACGAGGCCGCCAGGAACGCCGGCAACCCGCCGTTGAGCCGCGCGTCGACGAGCAGCGCCGTTCGCCGCTCGCTGATCGAACCGAGCTCGGCAGAGCGCCAGCTTGGCGAAGTCGAGCGCGAGCGCGATCGGCTCGCCGTGGAAGTTGCCGCCGCTGATCACCATGCCGCCACCGGTGGCCGTTCGCCGCCGGGTCGACCCCGCCGCCGCCCGGGAAGACCAGCGGGTTGTCGGTGGCGGAGTTCAGCTCGATGTCGAGGACGCGGCGCAGGTGATCGAGCGCATCCCGGACCGCGCCGTGGACCTGCGGCACGCACCGCAGCGAGTACGGATCCTGGACCTTGTGGGCGAGGCCGTGATGGCGCTGCTGCAGGCCGCTGTCGCGCAGCAGGTGGCGGAGCTCTGCCGCCACCGCGATCTGGCCGGGGTGCGGGCGCGCCAGCTGGTAGGCCGCGGCGAACGCGACGTCCGTTCCGAGCAGCGCCTCCACGCTCATCGCCGCCGCCACGCTGGCGGTCCGGGCCAGCCGGTCCGCGTCGGCGAGCAGCAGCGCCCCGATGGCTCCCATCATCTGGGTGCCGTTGAGGAGCGCGATGCCCTCCTTGGCCTGGAGGACCAGCGGCTCCAGGCCCGCCTCGCGCAGCGCGATGAGAGCCGGGACGACCGAGCCGCGGAACTCGACCTGGCCGCGGCCGATCAGGGGCAGGGCGAGATGGGCGAGTGGCGCGAGGTCGCCCGAAGCGCCCAGGCTCCCCTGCTCCGGCACGACCGGGTGGATCCCGGCCTCGAGGAACGCCAGCAATCGATCCACGAGCAGCGGCCGGCAGCCGCTGTGGCCGAGCGACAGGGTGTTCGCCCGGAGCAGCAGCATCGCCCGGACGATCTCGCGCGGAAAGGCCGGCCCGACCCCGGCAGCGTGACTCATCAGGACGTTGGCCTGGAGCCGCTCGGTGTCCGCCGGCGGGATGGAGACGTTCGCGAGGTCGCCGAACCCGGTCGTCACGCCGTAGACCACGGCGCCGGAGGCGACCAGCGCCTCGATCAGGTCGCGGGCCTCCTGCATGCGCTCCCGGGCGGACGGATCGAGGACGGCGGAGGCGCCGCGCCGGGCAACCGCCTCGACGTCGGCGATCGTCAGGGCCGCGCCGGTCAGCACGATCGGCCCGGCCGAGGCGCCGGCGGTACGGGCGTCGTGGCCGTTCGAGACTGCTCGCTGCTCACCGTGCCGAGGATAGTCGGCTATGCTGCGCGCCGCCCACCGCTGCAGCGCCGAGAGGTCCGCGTGTTCGCGTTCATCGACCAGGTCGTGATCCCGTTCCTCAACAACCTGTACGGCGCCGTCGGCTACCTCGGGGTGCTCGTGGCGATGACGATCGAGTCGGCGATGGTGCCGCTCCCGTCGGAGCTGATCCTCCCGTACGCCGGGTTCCTCGTTTCGGACCCGAGCCAGCTCGAGCCGCTGACCCACGGTCCGTGGGGGTTCTGGATCGTGGTCGTGGCGGCGACCATCGGCAACACGCTGGGATCGCTCATCGCCTACGCGATCGGGGCGTACGGCGGCCGGCCATTCCTCGAGCGCTACGGGCGCTACCTGCTGATCCGGCCGCACGAGATCGAGCTCGCGGACCGCTTCTTCGCCGACCACGGCGCCGCGACCGTCTTCGTCGGGCGGCTGCTCCCCATCGTCCGGACGTTCATCAGCTTCCCGGCCGGAGTCGCCCGAATGCCGCTCGGCCGGTTCATCGTCTACTCGACGGCCGGCGCCCTGATCTGGTCGACGCTGCTCCTCTACGCGGGCACGGTGCTCGGCGAGAACTGGACCGACATCCGGCACGCGCTCCAGCCGTTCGACCTGCTGATCGCCGTGGGCGTCGTCGTGCTGGTCGTGCTGTTCGTCTGGTGGCGGTTGGGGATGCCGGGTCGACGGCGCGGCACGGGCGCCAGCAGCTAGCCGACCGGCCCGCGCTCCTCCGGCGGTCGCACCGTCCGGAAGGCCCGGTAGAGCAGCAGGTCGTAGGCGATCTTGAGACCGCCGGCGAGGAAGAACGGGACAGACGCGAAGCCGGCGCTCGACACCAGGACCGACGAGATCGACGGCGAGATGGCCGCGCCGGTCGTGCGCGCGATCCCGGTCACGCCGGCCGCGGCCGAGCGCTCGTCCGGGTCGACCACCGACATCACGTACGACTGTCGAGTGGGGACGTCCATCTGGCTCAGGCTGAAGCGCAGGAGCAGGACCGCGATGGCCAGCGGCAGGTTGGGCATGAGCGGGACCAGGATGAGCAGGACGTTCGACGGGATGTGGGTGAAGACCATGGTGTTGATCAGCCCGATCCGCGCGGAGATCCGCGCCGCCGACAGCGACGACACCGCGGACAGCAGGTTCGCGAAGAAGAAGATCGTGCCGAGGAGGCCGGGCTCCGCGCCGTAGTGCAGGTGGAACCAGTAGGCCATCAGGCTGAGCGGGATGAAGCCACCGGCGAAGGCGTCGATCGAGAAGAGCGCCGACAGCCGGAGCACGACCGACCGGGACCGACCGAGCCCGAACCGGCGGCGGATTCCGTCCGTGTCGGCGGCTCGAGCCGGCGCCTCGATCGTCGCAGGGAGGCGGCTGAAGCCGACCGCCATGGCCAGCCCGATCAGCGCGTAGCCGATCACGATCGCCCGGTACGCGTCGACCCTGGCCGTACCTCCGTCGATCAGCACCTGGCTGGCGATCCCGGCCCCAAGCGCCCCGGTCGCCGTGGCCACGTAGCCAACAAGGTTGTACCAGGCGAACGTTGCGGTCCGCCGCGCGTCGGGCGTCGTCTGGGACAGGCCCGCCTGCTCGACCGCGAGGAACGGCCCGACCTCGTTGCCGGTCGGCGAGATCACGCCGATCGTGGCGGCAAGGATCAGCAGCGGCGCCCAGCTCGTCACCGCGAAGACCAGGCCCGCGCCGACCATCAGCAGCGATCCGGCGACGAGCACGCGGCGCCGCCCGATCCGGTCGGCGCTGGTCGTCAGCCACAGCGAGATCAGCGTGTCGCCGACGAGGGTGAGGGTCAGGACCAGGCCGATCGTCAGCGGATCCAGGCCAAGGGCCGCCAGGTACAGGACGAGCACGACGGCCAGGAACCCGTAGCCGAACATCCGGAGGATGCGCATCGCGAACAGCAGCCGCCCGCTCGCGTCGAGGCCCCGGAGGCTCGCGACCAGGCCGGCATCGTCGGGGGCGACGGGAGGTCGGCATCCGGGCGAGTCTACGGGCTGGCGGAGCGACACGGCAGCCTGATGGCCCGTCTGCGAGAATGCCGCCCATGACGGCCGATCGCCACGCCGACGACGCACCCGCCCACGACGGCGCCGTTGCCCATCACCTGCCCGACGATCACGGCGACGACCACGGGCACGACGACCATGCCCACGCCGGCGACGAAGCGCTCGGCCCCGATCGACACCGCGGCCTGGGCCGCCGGCGTCGCCGGCGTCGCCATCGGGCTCGTGATCGCCGCTGCCTTCGCCCTCGCCACGGGCGCCATCGCCTGACCGCGGACCCGCCGGCGCGGCGACAACGCCGCGATGCGCCGCCCTGGCCACGCCGGCCCGCCAGGACGGTGCAGGGCAAGGCGGAGCCGAGCAAGGGAGCGAGCGCACTGCGGAGTGCGTGAGCGAGCGGCGGAGGCGACAACGCCGCCATGCGCCGCCCTGGCCACGCCGGCCCGCCAGGACGGTGCAGGGCAAGGCGGAGCCGAGCAAGGGAGCGAGCGCACTGCGGAGTGCGTGAGCGAGCGGCGGAGGCGACAACGCCGCCATGCGCCGCCCTGGCGAGCCGGCGCTAGAAGAGGCCGACGACGTTGCCGTCTGCGTCGATATCGATCTTCTCGCCGCCCGGCCGCGATGGCAGCCCTGGCATCGTCCGCATCTCGCCGCACAGCGGCGTGATGAACCCCGCGCCGGCCGACAGGCGGACCTCGCGGATCGGGACCCGGAAGCCGGTCGGGCGACCCTTGAGCGCCGCGTCGTGGCTCAGCGAGTACTGGGTCTTGGCCATGCAGATCGGCAGGTGGCCGTAGCCCAGCTCCTCGAACTGCTTGAGCGACTTGGCCGCTGCCGGCAGGTAGTCCACGCCGTCCGCGCCGTAGATCCGCGTGGCGATCGCATCGATCTTGTCGGCCAGGGCCATCTCGTCCGGGATAGAGCAACTGGAACCGCGCCCCGCCCTCCTCGCAGGCCGCCCAGACCGCCTCGGCGAGGGCCGTCGCGCCCTTCCCGCCGTCGACGAAATGCGTGGCGACCACGGCGTCGCGGGCTCCGGCGGCCAGCGCCACCTCGCGGATCGCCTCGACCTCGCCGGGCGTGTCGGTCGGGAACGAGTTGATGGCCACGACCGCGGGAACGCCGAAGATCCGCACGTTCTCGATCTGTTTCGCGAGGTTCTCGGCACCGCGCCGGACGGCCTCGACGTTCTCCTCGAGCAGGGCCGGGTCGAGCGGCTTGCCGGCCACGATCCTGCCGACGCCGCCGTGCATCTTGAGCGCCCGGACCGTGGCGACCACCACGGCCGCATCCGGGGCGAGGCCCGACGCGCGGCACTTGATGTCGAAGAACTTCTCGGCGCCCATGTCGGCCCCGAAGCCGGCCTCGGTGCAGACGATGTCGTTGGTCACGAGCGCGAGGCGGTCGGCGATGATCGAGTTGTTGCCGTGGGCGATGTTGGCGAACGGGCCGGCATGGACGAACGCCGGACCGCCTTCGAGCGTCTGGAGCAGGTTCGGCTTGAGGGCGTCGCGGAGCAGGACGGTCATCGCCCCGGCCACGCCGAGGTCCTCGGCGGTGACGGGACTGCCGTCCATGGTCGTCGCCAGGACGATCCGGCCGAGCCGCGCCCGGAGGTCCTGCAGGTCCGTCGCCAGGGCCAGGACCGCCATCACCTCCGACGCCACCGTGATCACGAACTCGGTCTCGCGCGGGACGCCGTCCTCGCGACCGCCGAGGCCGATGACGACGTGGCGCAACGCCCGGTCGCTGATGTCGAGCACGCGCGGCCAGAGGATTCCGCGCGGGTCGATGCCCAGCGGGTTCTTGTGGTGGAGGCTGTTGTCGAGGAACGCGCCGGCCAGGTTGTGCGCGGCCCCGATGGCGTGGACGTCGCCGGTCAGGTGGAGGTTGAAGTCCTCCATCGGGATGACCTGGCTGTAGCCGCCACCGGCCGCGCCGCCCTTGATCCCGAAGACCGGACCGAGCGACGGCTGGCGGATGTTGACGGCGGCCCGCCTGGCCGATGTGGTTGAGTCCCTGCGCCAGCCCGACCGACGTCGTCGACTTGCCCTCGCCGAGCGGCGTCGGCGTGATCGCCGTCACGACCACGTACTTGCCGCGCGGCCGCTCGGCTTCGAGACGCCGGATCGCCTCGAGCGTGACCTTGGCCTTCGTCGGCCCGTACAGCTCGAGCTCGCCGTCGGCGATGCCGAGGTCCCGCGCGACGTCCACGATCGGGCGCGGCGTGACGGATCGGGCGATCTCGAGATCGGATGGGAAGCTCATCGGTCTCCTCGACTGGTCAGGCGGTGCGGAGGTCGCGGCGATCGCGGGTTCGAGCGGCCACTGGCGCTCGGCGGCACGAACGAGGTGGGTCAGCAACAGGGCGTTGGTCAGCGGCCCGACACCGCCGGGCACGGGCGTGATCGCCGAGGCCACGGCACGCGCCGATTCGAAGTCGACGTCCCCGACGATGTGGCCGTCGACCACGTTGATCCCGACGTCCACGACCACGGCGCCCGGGCGGAGCATGGAGCCGGTGACGAGGCCCGGCACGCCCGGCGGCGACGACCACGATCTCGGCCCGTCGGACGTGGCCGGCGAGGTCGCGGGTCCGCGAGTGGCAGACGGTGACCGTGGCGTCCTCCTGGACGAGCAGGAAGGCCGCCGGCATCCCGACGACGGTCGAACGGCCGATGACGACGGCGTCGCGACCCTCGATCTCGATCCCCGACCGCCGCAGGATCTCCACCGCTGCGTGGGCCGTGGCCGGCAGGAATCCGTCGTAGCCAAGGCGGAGCAGCCCCGCGTTGAGCGGATGGATCCCGTCGATGTCCTTGGCCGGATCGATCGCGTCGACGACGGCGCGCAGGCGGATCGTCGGCGGCAGCGGCATCTGGACGATGACGCCGTCCACCGTCGGGATCGTCGTTGAGCTCGCGCACGGCGGCCATCACGCGAGCCTCGGTGGCCTCGCCTTCGAGCTCCACGAACCCGGCTTCGATGCCGACCTTGGCGCAGCCGCGCAGGATCCGCTCGAGGTAGACGGTGGAGGGCGCGTCCTTGCCCGACGATCACGACCCTGCAGGCCCGGCGCCCGGCCGCGGCGTCGCCGCGAAGATCGACGACGTCCTCGGCGACCGCCGTGCGGATCTCCTCGGCGATCGCCCCGCCCTCGAGCAACCGGGCGCCCGAAGCGGTCATCGCGTCAGGCCCGAGCCGGCGCCGGAACCGGCTCGCGCGGCTCGCCGCCCCCGACCGTCTCGCGGGTCGACGAGGCGAGCCGCTCGACCTCGTGGAGCAGCTCGTCGACGCGTTCCATCGTGGTCGTCATGTAGTCGTCGTCGCCGACGCTCGGGAGGTTGACCAGGACGTTGGCGGCGGCGCCACGAGCCGCGGCCTCGCCGAGCAACGCGGCGACGTTGAGATCGCTCGAGGCGTTCTGGTTGCTCCGTCCGGCCAGCGCCTCGGCGACACCGACCAGTTCCACGCACGCCTCGACCGCCAGGAGCGGGACGTCGGCCGCATGTCGCGCCGCCGTCCGCAGGGCGGCGCGCGCGGAGTCTCGCGCTGCTCGTCGGTCTCGCGTGGCAGCTTCATCGCGAGCGCGAAGCCGGCATACGCCAGGGCGTCATCGTCGGCGATCGCCAGGAACCGATCGACGAGATCCCGGCCGGAGCGGGCCGCCCAGGCCAGCAGCTCGGCGTGCTGGGCGTACTTCGGGCGATCCATCGACAGGGAGGCCACCATCGCCACCAGGCCGGCGGCCAGGCTGGCCGCGACCGCCGACGCGCTGCCGCCGCCGGGCACCGGCGCACCCGATGCCAGCTCGGCCGCGAACTGATCGAGCGTCAGATCACGAAAGCGCGAGCCCGGTCGATGGCTCCACGCCCGAATTGTACGGATCGCGATCGAGCGTCGGCCGTCCCGGTTGCGGCGTGCGGCCGGCGAGCGCGCGGAGCCGGCCAACGCGCGCCGTTCGGCGGGCGCTCAGGCCAAGCCCGGCGCTCGGAGCCGGTCGAGGCCAAGGCGGCCGGCGAGCACGAGATCGAGCGCACTCGGAGTGCGTGAGCGAACGCGCGTAGCCGGCCAACGCGGGCATCGGCGGCGCTCAGGCCAAGCCCGGCGCTCGGAGCCGGTCGAGGCCAAGGCGGCCGGCGAGCACGAGGAAGCGAGCGCACTCGAGGTGCGTGAGCGAACGCGCGCAGCCGGCCAACGCGGGCATCGGCCGGCGCTGAGCGCCGGGAACGGGGCGGGCGCGGTACCGGCGCACCCGCCCCATCCCTGAGCGTCGACCCCGCGGGCTGCCCCGGGAACCGATCTCGCAGCGGAGGGAGGACGCCGCTGCCTGGGACGATTCGCTGCGTCAGGCGGCTCGCCGCACCTGGTCGTCCAGGCCCGTGACCGTCCACCGACGAGACCGATGCTGGTAGGTGAGGGTCAGCCGTGCGCGCGGCGTGTCCACCTCGAAGAGCGTTCTCGGCCCGGTGATCACCGGGTAGGCGGCCGCCTCGACGCGCACCGCCGCGAGGCGAGTGATCGGCAGTCGCTCGTTGCCCCAGGTGATCTCGCGGGGACGACCGCTGAACCAGTTCGTCCGGACCTGGACCTGGACGGGCTCGACACGGATGAATGCCACGGTCGATGGCTCCTTTCCGGGGGCGCTGGGTCGTGTCGTCCGGGGCACTCGTCCGACAGAACGTCTGTTCGATTGCGACGTCAGCCTAGACCGAACAGGCGTTCGATGTCAAGCGTCGTCGGGCGGAATCTCGTCGGCGTCCGTGTCATCTAGGCTGTCACTCGCGTCCGGCCCACCGGTCTCGTGCCCGGGTTCCGTCCCGTCGGCCGGATCGGCACGTCGCCCCCTGGCCCGCCGGTCGAGCGGGTTGCGCGGGTCCCGCTCGAACGGCGCCGGCAACCCGGCTCCCAGCAGGCGCGCCCGGGTGACCACCCGGTCGCCGTAGCGATGCCGCAGTGCGTCCGCCGCCTCCACGGCTTGCCGCCGGCGCGGCTCGGCGGCCTCGAACAGCGACAGCTGCTCGCGCTCGCCGAGGTTGGACGCGGTGACGCCCAGCAGCCGGACCCGGATCCCGCGAACCTCGGGGCGGGCCAGCTCGATCGCGGCGCGGAAGATCGGCTCGGTCATGTCGGTCGGCTCGGCGAGCGTCCGCTGCCGGGTGATCGTCCGGAAGCTCGAGTCCCGGATCTTGACCGTCACCGTCGACGCCCGGACCCCGGCCGACCGGAGTCGTCCGGCCACGCCGTCGGCCATCCCGAGCAGGGTTCGCTCGATCGTCTCCGGGTCGCTCGTGTCGACGTCGAAGGTGTGCTCGTGGCCGACCGACTTGGCCGGGTCGCCCTCGTGGACGGGATCAGGATCGATCCCGCGTGCCCGCTCGACCAGCGCCGCCCCGTGCTTCCCGAAGCGGCGAACGACCAGGTCCGGCGGCAGCGCCGCCAGATCGCCGATGGTTCGCACGGAATAGTCGACGAGGACCCTGGCCGTCTTCTCGCCCACGCCCCACAGTCGCGAGATCGGCAGCGGCTCGAGGAAGGCCGCCTCGTCGCCCGGGGCGACGACGACCAGTCCATCCGGCTTGCGCAGGTCGGACGCGATCTTGGCGACCAGCTTCGTGCTCGCGACGCCGACCGACGCCGTGAGCCCGACCTCGGCGCGCACGTCATGCTTGATCTGCCGGGCGATCGACGGACCGTCACCGAACAGGGCCGCCGACCCGGTCACGTCCAGGAAGGCTTCGTCGATCGAGATCGGCTCGACCTGCGGCGTGAAGCGTCGCAGGATCGCCATGACCTCACGGCTCGCGGCCTGGTACCGCCGGCCGTCGACCGGCAGGAACACGCCGTCCGGGCATCGCCGGTACGCCTCGCGCAGCGACATCGCGGAGTGCACGCCGAAGACGCGCGCCTCGTAGCTCGCGGCGGACACGACGCCGCGCGCGTCCTCGCCACCGCCGCCTCCCACGATCACGGGCCGGCCGCGCAGCTCAGGGTGATCGCGCTGCTCGACCGCCGCGAAGAAGGCGTCGAGGTCGACGTGCAGGATCGTGCGGGTCGCCATGGCGATGTCATTCTCCGACGGTCGCGACGTCGTGATGCCTCGGCTAGAACGCCCAGCGTCCGATGACGAACCGCGTCAGCACGATCCCGAAGAGCAGCGTCGAACCGATCAGCAGCGGCGGGCCGAGCCACGGCCGCCGGGCGAGCCGGCCGGTCACCATGAAGATGGGGAACACGCCCATGACGTAGCGGGGCAGGCTGATCGGCCAGCTCAGCGTCAGGAAGCTCAGGAAGGTCAGGCCGGTGTACACGGCGTACGAGGGCCGGCTGCCCGTTCCCACCAGCGTCCACACGGTGACCAGCCCCAGCAGGAGATAGGTCGCGAAGGGCGCCAGGTACACGGTTGCCCAGAACTCGGTCGGCTGAACGGCCATGGCGCCGGCGTAGGCATTCGCCATGGCGGTCCACGGCGCGATCGTGGACACGTGGAAGACCGACTCCTGGACGCCCATGAACGTGAACGGGTCCCCGAAGGTGAGGGCGTTGATCGCCAGGTAGACCAGGGGTCCAACCAGGCCCAGGAGCAGCCAGCCCGCATCGGCGTCGACGCGCCGCCGTGCCAGCCAGTATTCGACGGCCAGCGCCGGCAGGATGAACGCACCCTGGAGGCGTGCGAGGCCGGCGAGCATGGAGCAGAACCCGGCCGCGGCCCAGCGGCCCCGGCGCGCGAACAGGAACGCCCAGACCGCCGCCGCCAGGAAGATCGCCTCCGAGTACGGCGCGACGAGCGAATACGCCGTCGGGAAGATGCTCATGGCCAGCACCGCCAGGCGTGAGGCCGGGCGTGCGTGATCGAGCCGCATGAGGCCGTACAGGCCGGCGGCGGCGACGAGCGTCGCACCGAAGGAGATCAGCATCGCGGCGACCAGCGGCTGCGCCGCCAGCGAGCCGAGCGCGATCAGTGCCGGCGTCAGCGGGAAGAGCACGATCCGTGCCGGATCCGCCGGTGGACCGTAGCCGTATTGGGCGACCTCGAGGTAGTGCGGAGCGTCCCAGCGATTCCAGATCTCGAGCAGCGAGCCACCGGGCAGCGCGCCGGGCGAGAGGCTGATGACCGCGAGGACGGCGAAGACGAGGATCACGGCGCGGACCAGGATCGTCGGCAGGAGGGCGTCCACCCACACCGGGCTCCGCATCGCCCGGGCCAGTTCGAACCGACCGATCACCCGGCTCACGAGGCCCCGGGCACGTCCGACGACGCCTCGGTCGGATCGGTCCCCGCCCCCGCGATGGCGTCCGGGCGGACGTGGAGCGCCCAGATCGACACCAGGCCGATGAGCGCCGGCGGGAACGTCGTGATGATCCGCATCAGGAGGATGGTGGCGAGACCCTGTTCCGGCGTGTAGCCGAGTCCGGTGACGATCGCGACGCCCACGAACTCGTACGTGCCGATGGCGCCCGGCGCGGCGGGGATGGCCAGGGACAGCGCGATCCCGCTCAGGAAGAGCACCGTCTGGATCGGGCTCAGGTCGACGCCGACCGCCTGCAGGACGGCCCAGGCGACGAGCGTCGCCGTCGTGGCAAGCACTGCCGTCAGGCCGATGAACGCGCCGGCCGATCGAACGCGGCGAAAGGCTCCGGCACCCGCCGACAGCCGCCTGACGATCCCGGCCACGGCGGTCGCGAGCCGGGTCGATGCCAGCGCCGACCTCGAGATCACGAACCACCCGACCACCGCGGCGACCAGGCCGGCGACCGTCAGGACCACCGCGTAGCCGGTCAGCGATCGGAGCTCCGAGCCGCTGGCGACGACGAGACTCGACAGGACGGCCAGGACGAGGAACGTCAGGCCATCCGCGACCCGCTCGATCAGGACCGTTCCGAAGATCGACAGCCGGGGGGCCTTGAACGTGCCGGCCGCGAGGATGGCGCGCGCGATGTCGCCGAGCCGGGCGGGCAGGACGAAGTTGGCGGCGAAGCCCAGCGTCAGGTAGCCGAACGCGAGCCGGTACGGCGGGCGAACGATGGCGTCATCCACGTTGAGCAGCAGCACATCCCAGCGCAGCGCCCGCAGGCACAGGTCGACCAGGACGATCAGCAGGGCTGCGCCCAGCCCGAGCGGCGCCGCTCGGCCCATCGCGTCGGCGGCCTTGCCGAGGTCGACGTTGCGGAGCGTGACCGCGAGGAAGACGGCGCTGATGAGGACGCCGACCAGCAGCCGGACCCATGCCGAGCGTCGAGCCGGCATCCGCTAGCTCTTGGGGATGTCGGTGCGGACGTAGAGCGCGAGATCCACGCCGGGTCGCAGGTTGAACTGGCCGACCCGGTCGTACTTCCCGGCGACCTTCGGAGCCAGCTCGGCCTCCTGGTTGACGTTCGCCACGATCATCGCCTCCTGGGTGTCGACGATCTGGCCGAAGAAGCCGGCCCGGGGATAGTCGCGGAAATACCACGGCAACGGCCAGTAGTCCGGCGTGACGAACACGATGCCGGTCTCCTTGCCGGTCCCGGCGCGATCCGCGGTGGCCTCGATGTCGTCCACGAGGCTGAGCATCTCGCGGGTCGAATGGACGAAGACGTAGGCGTAGGCCTCGTCGTCGTAGTGGTAGAAGTTGAGGTCGACCGCCTGGTACGTGCTGGCGACCAGGGCGGCGCCGAGCACGACCGGCGCGCCGAACCGGAACCTGGAGCGCCACAGCTCGGAGATCGCGAGCCCGGCCAGCAGGGCGAGCGGCAGCACCATGTTGAGGATGATCCAGGGCGTCTTGTACTGGATGATCGAGTAGGCCGCGGTGATCCCGGCCGCCCACAGCCCGATGGTCACCCACAGCCGATCACGGCCCCGGATCGCCGCGGCCAGGCCGCCCGCGACGCCCAGGATCAGGATCGGCAGCTCGAGCGGGATCATCCATTCGAGGTACCTGGTGATCGGCTGGGACTGCGTCGACTCGCCGTGCTGCGCCCAGATCGCGAAGGCCGCCAGCGAGTCGGTCAGCCCCTTCGGGAAGTTCGTGAAGAACGACGAATAGAGCAGGACGTAGATCACCAGGAAGACGACCGCGGCGGCCGCGAGCTGCTCGACGGGAATACCCGGCCGCATGGACAGGCCGAACGTGGCGCGGCGGCTCGCCGGTCGTCGCAGGTTGACGTAGACGACGGCAATCGCGACGGCGAGGAGGAGCACGGCGATGGTGAAGATCGCGGTCTCCTTCGTCGCGAACAACAGCGCCAGCGACACCGCGCAGCCGAGCAGGTACCTGGGCGCACGGCGATCGAGGTACAGGATCGAGCAGGCCACGACCGCCAGGGTCAGCCCCACCAGCAGCATCTCGTGGATGAAGTAGCGCGACACGTAGACCGCGCCCGGCGAGACCGCGAGCAGCGCGCCGGCGGTCAGGACCGCGATCGACCCGAGGTAGCGCCGCAGGGGAAACACCAGGCCGACGGTGAGCAACCCGAACGCGACCGGCACGAGCCGCATGGCCTCGGTCGTCAGCCCGAACACGATCTCGGACAGGTAGGCGAAGTAGTAGAGGGTCGGGCCGTGGTAGTTGGCGGGGTCGTACGTGTAGGTCCCGTCGCGGACCAGGTTCATCGTGAAGAACCCGTTCACCCCTTCGTCGTGGTGGAACGGGTTCAGGGCGAGCTCCGGCAACCGCAGGGCCGCGGCGACCAGCAGGATCCCGAGCGCCAGCGGCACGAACCAGCGATCGAGCCAGCCTTCGACGGCGTCAGGCCCGCGTTGCCGGTCGCCGTCTACCTCCGATCCGAGCGGGGTCGCGCGACGTGGCCGAGGTGACACCGCGCCCGGGCCCGCCTCGCGGGGCGCTGGTTCGGGCGGACGAGCGGCGGTTCGCGCCCGCCCCTGCCTACGGTCGCGCGACTTCATAGAGCCTGTATTCTCCCGCCTCGGCGACCGTCGCGAACTGCGCGAAATACGCATCGTCTAGCGTCAGCCCATTGTCCGCCTCGTACCTCCGCTCGAGCGGGCCGACCACGACGTACCGGATGCCGTACTTGGCCAGGAGCTGATCGGCGTCGGGCGCACCGGCATAGATGCGCTTGATGTCCGCCTCGCGGTCGGCGTACGGAAGCCCTCGGGACCAGACGTGGCCGATGTATCCGAGAAGCGTCGGCCTGCCCGTCAGGAAGACCGGAGCATTCCAGATCGGCGCATTCAGGAAGAGGGCGTCGGGGGGCGTCTCCTGCCGGATCGCCGCGGCAAGCGCGATCCCGTCGCGGTCGAACTCGCCGTATTCGGTCTGTCCGGAGACCACCCGCCAGACGTCCAGCGTTCCGGCGAGGGTCAGCGTGAGCATGGCGCTCACACCGGCGACCTTCAGCACGGGGCCGGACCTGAGGAGCTTCGAGAGCAGCAACGCGACCAGGGGCACGAACCCCACGAACCAGTACACGAGCACCTTGATGTTGTCCCAGACCCAGGGCGCGAGCTTCATGACGTTCGGGACGATGAACCAGGCCGAGAAGGCCAGGGTGAACAGCAGCAGCGAGCGCGACGCGGGCCACGGCCGGCGCGGCCAGATGGCGGCGATCACCGCCAGCGGGATGAACAGCCCCGTGTTCACGAACCAGAACCAGGCGATGTTCTCGTCGCCGTGATCCCAGCCGAACTCGATCCCGAAGAACGTCCCTGCGCTCGCCAGGCTGTCGTGCGTCGACCACCAGATCTGCGGCAGCGCAAGGGTGAGCGCGGCAACCACGTAGACCAGCCACCAGCGCCAGCGGCCTTCACGCCATTGCCGGAACAGGATCCCCAGCAGGAACGCGGTGCCCATCACCACGATGAAGCTGTGAGCGTGGACGAGCGGCAGGCAGCCGGTCAGCAGCCCTGCGGCGAGCGCGACCGCCGGGGGTCGAACCGCAGCGACCCTCGACGCGTCCACGTGGATCAGCTTCCAGAGCAGGGTCAACGCGATCAGGGCGATCGGCAGGCCCAGCAGCAGGCTGCGCTGCGTGACGAGGAGGGTGGTGACGGCATTGCCCCATCGAAACGGCGCCACACCGATGCTGTAGTCGTGGGTCAGGTGGCCGAGCACGGCGAACAGGCCGCCCTCGGTCGTCCGTGCGTCGTCGAACAGCAGGAGCCAACCCAGCCCTCCGCTGAACAGGATGAGCACCGGGGCGAGGAAGCCGGCGAGCCGGTCGGCGGTCAGGACACGGGTGAACCGGTAGATGAGGCCCACCAGGGCAAGGCCAAGGAACAGGTTCTCCACGAAGAACGCGTCGCGCATCGAGGCGCCCAGCGACACGAACATGGCTGCCAGGACATCGGACAGGTACGGATAGGCGAACCCCGTGCCGGCGAAGGTCGGGTCCTGTGGCGGGAAGTTCCCGCCGTAGGCGAAGCTCGAGGTGACCCCCAGGTGGAACGGGAGGTCGCCGAGGTTGTTCACGTAGCCGGTGAGGATCCCGCCGTCACGCTCCAGCAGCACCTTGTCGAAGACGACCCAGAGCAGGAGCGCGACCGCGGCGACGTAGACGATGGGGCCCACGGTCGCCAGGCTCGGACGGCGGGCGGCCATCCCGATCTCCTGCGCCGTGGCGACGGCGTCCCGGACGACCCACCGCCGGAGCGACGGGCGCAGGAACAGGCCCAGGGCCAGCGCCGCGACTGCAACGGTCGCCACCGACGCCGCCGTGAGACCGACCAGGTTCGCGAGGATGAACCCGACGGCCGACGCCCCCACGAAACCGGTCGCCACTCCGGCGGCGAGTCGCGCCGGCAGCGACGCATCCTCGTCGTACCAGTAGGTCGCCACGGTCCCGGCCACGATGGCCAGGAGCCCGAGGACCAGCGTGGCCATCACGTGATCGACACTCCCAGGTGGCGGACGAGGCGCTCGGCCAGCTCGATCGAGTAGTTCTGGCCCCGGTCGTACGGGTAGACCTGGAACATGTTGGCCACGTACAGGCCGTCGACCGGCGTGTCGAAGCCCGGGATCGTCCGGGCGAAGGTCGGCGTCACGATCGGCTGCGCGAAGGGCGCGGCGAAGCTCCACGACTCGCGAACCCAGGACGGATCGTAGGCCGGGTTGAGCTGCCGCAGGCCGGCTTCGAAGCCGGCCAGGATCTCGTCCTTCGACGACGTGAAGATCGGATCGTCATGCGCGCGGTAGTTGCCGAGGTAGACCAGGTGCCGCCCGCCGTAGTCGGACGGGTCGACGAGGTTGGTGTGCTCGACGGCCGCCAGGAAGGGCATGCCCGGCTCGTTGACGCCGATCCAGTAGACGTCGGTCAGCGGCCGGTCCAGGCTCAGGATCAGGCAGTGCGCACCGAGCGCCCTGGGCGCCGGGTGCCTGGCCGCGTAGTCGGCGGGCATGTCCGGGGTCAGGCGGACCGTCAGACCCGTCGGCAGCGTCGAGACCACCCGGTCGAACTCGGCCGTGGCGTCCATGCCGTTCCGCTCGTACTGCACCGCCACGACGTCCGCCACGCCGGGCGATGCTCGACACGTTCGCGCCGTGCTCGATCGTTCCGCCAAGGCTCTGGACCCGGCGGCTCAACGCGAGGTACAGCTGGTGGAACCCGCCGCGCAGGTAACCGAGCGATGCCGTCCGGCAGTGGATCCGCGCCCAGAGCCAGGCCATGGAGACCTCGCTCGCCGCGTCCCCGAACTTGCCCCGCAGCAGCGGCTCCCAGACCGTCTCGTAGGCGGGCCCGCCCATGACCTGGCGCATCCAGCGCCCTGCCGTTCGCCGTTCCAGCGAGCCGGCCGTCGGCAGCACGCGCAGGTATCCCAGGCCGGCGGCGAGTCGAAGGCGGCTCGCGATCGACAGCGGCGAGAAGCGCAGGACCGCCGGCGCGGAATCCATCGCGTGGATCCGCCCGCCCAGGAAGACGGTCGTGACCGGCTTGTGCCACTCGAGTGCACCGCCCAGCCCGAGCTCGTTGATCAGCGCGACAGCCGTGCGGTCCGTCCGGAACAGGTGGTGGTAGAACTTCTCGAGCCAGATCCCGGGTGCGACCTCGAAGCTCCCGGCCAGGCCACCGGGAACCGGGTCACGCTCGAGGACGGTGACGTCGTGGCCGTGCTCGGCGAGTCGGAGCGCGACGGTCAGGCCCAGTGCGCCGGCACCGATCACTCCGTAGCGCACGCGGCCTCCCGGCTACCTCAGCTCACTCCGTGGTCCGAGTGCGGACAGTACCCCCTCGGGCCGGGTTCGCGGGCATGCCCCAGAAGACCCACCCGGTCATGACGAACGGCGCCGCGGTGCGCGCCGGCGCGGGATCAGCCCTTGGGCTCGACCACCACGGTCACCTCGGCGGTCATGCCGGTGAAGACCTTGATGGCGACCTTGTACGTGCCGAGCGTCTTGAGCGGATCCTCGAGGTCGATCTTGTGGCGGTCGACCTCGATGCCGCGCCGGCCGAGGGCGTCCGCGATGTCCTTCGAGGTGATCGAGCCGTAGAGCTTGCCGCCGTCGCCGACCTTCACGCCCATCGTCAGCGTCGTGCTGGCGATCCGGGTGGCCGCGATCTCGGCCTCGGCGCGCTCGCGGACGCGCTTGTCCTCGCGGCTCGCGATGTCGTGCTGCCAGGCCCGGTAGGCGCCGCCGGCGGCGGGGACGGCAAGGCTGTTGGGGATCAGGAAATTGGTGGCGTAGCCGTCGGCGACCACCCGCATCTCGCCGCTCTTGCCGAGCTTGGCGACGTCCTTCGTCAGGATGACCTTCACGCGCTGCGATCCTCCCTGGTGATCCAGGCCCGCATCCGGGGCCTGAGACCGAGTTGCTTCATGACGTCACCGACGCCACCGACCAGGTCGGGAACGCGGCGGATGGTCCGCCGGACCGGTCCGGGCGTCAAGCGCCGGATCTGGGCGATGTCGCGATCGAACGATGCCCGGTCGATGCCGAGCTCGTCGAGCTTCTCCTCGAGCAGGTCGTCGGGAGCTCCTTCGAGGAAGAGATCCACGGCGAGGACGACGACGACGAGGTCGTCGACGCCGCCCAGGATCGGGACCGAGTCGGGAATGATGTCCCGCCCGACCAGGAGGTAGCCGGCGGCGCCCGCCAGCAGGGCCTTGCGCCCGGCCGGCATCCGCTCGTCCATGACGAGCGCCGTCACGAGCCGGGCGTACGTCGGCACGCGACTGGCCACCGGCAGGAACGCCAGCAGCTTGAGCGCGCGGCCGACGCCCGCGCGACCGCGGGAGCCTCGCCTTCGCTTCGCGCTGTTGCGTGCCATGCGCCTGGTGCCTCACTCGTCCGGGATCGACGAGTCTACCAGTCCCACGCTCCGACCTCGCGGGTCGCCGCTCGCGGCACGCTCGCCGCCGCCTTGACATCGAACGTCCGTTCGCTATCATGACTCGCAAGGAGGCGCGAGTGACCAAGCACGACGCCGAACGCAAGATCAAGATCATCGACTTCATTGCGGCCACGCTTCGTGCCCGCGGCTTCCCGCCGTCCGTCCGCGAGATCGCGCGCGCCGTCGGGCTGGCGTCGACCTCCGCAGTCCACCATCACCTCCAGATCCTCGAGCGCGAGGGCTACCTCGAGCGCGGCGCCGCGCAGTCTCGCGCCATCCGCCTCACGCCGACGGCGGCGATCCGGCTCGGTCTGACCAGTGAGCTCGTGCCCCAGTCCACGGCCGGCGAAGCCCGCGTGCTGCCGATCATCGGCGAGATCGCGGCCGGTGGTCCGATCGAGGCGTACCAGGACGCCTCGGAAACGATGGCGGTCCCCGACCTTCTCGCGCCCAGCGGCGATGCCTACGTGCTGCGCGTCCGTGGCGACTCGATGATCGAGGCGCACATCGCCGACGGCGACTTCGTGCTGATCCGGCCACAGACGACCGCCCGCAACGGGGACATCGTCGTCGCCCAGGTGGACGAGAACGCGGTCACCCTCAAGCGCTTCTTCAAGGAGAAGGACCAGATCCGGCTCCAGCCGGCGAACCCGGCATACCCCGCCCAGTTCTACGACGACGTTCGCATCCAGGGCAAGCTGATCGGTGTCATTCGGCGGCTCGACTGACGGAGGCCCGCCGGACGGCCCAGGCGTGCGTTGGGCGGCTCCGCCGTTCGCTCACGCACTGCCAGTGCGCTCGCTCTCCTGCTCGCCGCCCGCCTTCGCCTGAACCGTCGGGCGAGCCGTGTGCCAGTTCGACTGGCGTGGATATCCACCGAGTCGTCCACATCCGACGCACACCCGGATGAAGTTCGTGGAATGAAGAGCGGCGGCGCGACACCTTCGTTGACCGGCTCCAGCGATCTGCGGCCGACAATCACGACCCAACCGTCGATGGAGTCCGCCCCGCGTGATTGATCGCCTGCCGCCACAGAGTCTCGAGGCCGAGCAGTCAGTGCTTGGCGCCATCCTGATCGATCGTGACGCGGTGATCGAGGTTGCCGAGTTCCTGCGCCCGGCCGACTTCTACCGGCAGGCCAACGGACGGATCTATGGTGCCGTGCTCGACCTCTTCGAGCGTCGCGAGCCGATCGACATCGTCACCGTCGCCGAGACGCTCGAACGTCGCGATGAGCTCGAAGCCGTGGGTGGCCGCGCCTACCTGTCGAGCCTGTCCAACGAAACGCCGACCGCGGTCCACGTGGCCCAGTACGCGCGGATCGTCGAGCGCAAGGCGGTCCTGCGCAACCTGATCGGGGCGGCGGGCCGGATCGCCGGCATCGGCTACGAGGACCCGGCCGAGATCCAGGAGGCCATCGACCGCGCCGAAGCCGAGCTGTTCGCCGTCAGCCAGAAGCGGGTGGACGCAGGGTTCAGCCCGCTCAAGTCGCTCCTGCACGACGCGTACGACCGTCTCGACTATCTGCACGCCCATCGCGGCGAGATCAGCGGTGTACGGACCGGTTTCGCGGACCTCGACACGCTCACCACGGGGCTCCAGAAGAGCGACCTCATCGTCGTGGCTGCGCGCCCATCGGTCGGCAAGACGAGCTTCGCCCTCAACATCGCCGAGCATGCCGCGGTCCGGGAGCGCAAGAGCGTCGGCGTGTTCAGCCTCGAGATGAGCAAGGAGCAGCTCGTCCTGCGGCTGCTGTCGAGCGTCGCCAACATCGATTCGCAGCGCCTGCGCAGCGGCTTCCTCGAGGAGATGGACTTCGCGCGGATCGCGCCCGCCATGAACGCCCTCTCGGAAGCCCCCATGTACATCGACGACACGCCGAACATCTCGGCGATGGAGCTCCGGACCAAGGCCCGCCGGCTGCAGGCCGAGAACGGCCTGGACCTCGTGGTCGTCGACTACCTCCAGCTGATGCAGGCCACGACGACCAACCGCGACGCCAACCGCGTCCAGGAGGTCTCGGAGATCTCGAGGGGACTCAAGGCGCTCGCCCGGGAGCTGTCGGTGCCGGTCGTCGCGCTGTCGCAGCTGTCTCGCCAGCCCGAGATGCGCGAGTCGAAGGAGCCCCGCCTGTCGGACCTGCGGGAGTCCGGCGCCATCGAACAGGACGCCGACCTCGTCATGTTCCTGTGGCGCGAGAAGGAACGCGGCTCGGACGACCAGGAGCAGGACGGCGAGGTCGTCAAGCTCAAGCTCGCCAAGCACCGCAACGGCCCGACCGGCGAGATCGGCCTGTGGTTCAAGAAGAAGCAGACGCGCTTCGTGTCCTACGCCGGCGAGCGATACGCGGAGGCCTGACCGGGCCGTCCCTGGGGCCTACCTCGACTCGTCGGGGAGGAGCGGCCGGAGCGAGAACGAGTAGCTCTTGCCGTCGCCGGGCCAACGAGAGTCAGGCCCTGGAGGCCGCCGCGGTACGGGCTGATGCCGAGCGCCTCGACCTCGGCGACGGTGAGCACCCGCGACGGAAGCTGAACGGCGTTCGGGTCCGGATTGGCGACGAAGTCGGCCGGCTTGAGGTCGGTCCATGGCCACGGCTTCGCGTCCGGGGCGCCGGGTCCGCCATCCATCAGGATCCCCCGATAGTGGTCGGGTGCGTATTCGCTCGTCGAGAACGCACCGCCCCTGTCGAAGTCCTGGAGCCGCTCGGCGAGCTTCTGGAAGGCCGCTCGAGCCGGAGCGTCGGCCGAGCCCTGGACATCCATGCCGAGCGCGTAGATCGAGACCCGCTTGCTGAGCCCGCCGGCGTTGATCGTGAAGACCGCCGTCGGAGCGTCGGCGATCTGGTCGTCCTGGTACTGCGTGCGAGCGGTACCGAGACCGCCTTGCCCGAGCGCATCCTCGAGCACGCCCTGGATCTGGTCCTCGCTGAGCCGAGCGGTCCGGAACGGCCGGTCCGGGACGACGGACCCGATGGGCGGCAACGGATCCTGCGCGGGATTGCGGAAGAGCACCGTCCCGTCGCCGTAGAGGGTGAAGATCGGGGCCTGGGTGGCGAGGAACGACGGCGCGACGAACCCGCCGCCCTGCCTCGAAGCGGAGCAGGATGTCGGTCGGGCCGATGGCATGCTCGATCGCCCCGAAACCGCCGGTGGACGGGCTCGGCGAGCCGGCCGGAGTGATCGACGGCTGCGACGTCGCGGTCGCCCCGCCGCCACAGGCCACAAGGAGGATGGAGAGGATCGCGAGGGGGAGGTGTCGCATCGTCGAAGCGCATGGGACCCGGACGCCGTCCGCCACCGACCGGTTCCGCTCGGCGAACGTTCGCCTCTGGGCTCTTGACGGCGCGCGTATCTTCTCGGCTATGAGTTCCGGGCCCCAGCCCGGGCCGACCGGGCGCGCACCCCAAACAGGCGCGCCCGACGCCGACCCGTCACCAGCTCGAGCTGCGGACTCCACCGTCATGGCGTCCCGAGCCGAGGAGGGTCTGGAGAGGGTGTACCAGGACCGTAGCCTGACCTGTCGCGATTGCGCCGAGGAGTTCCTCTTCTCGGCCGGCGAGCAGGCATTCTTCGCCTCGAAGGGGTTGACCAACGACCCCCAGCGATGCCCCTCCTGCCGTGCCGTCGCCAAGCGGGCCCGTGCCAGCGAGGGCCCGCGCGAATTCCACGCCGCGATCTGCGGGGCTTGCGGAGGGCAGGCCGTCGTGCCGTTCGCGCCGCGGAACGACCGGCCCGTCTACTGCAGCTCGTGCTTCGACAAGGTCCGAGCCGGGACGTTGTCGAGCGCCACCGTCAGCGCCTAGGAGTCCGCCCGGCGGAGGGGCCCACCTTCGTATCTCCCTGAGCAGCCACGAGGCCGGCCCGGCAACGGGCCGGCCTCGTGTCATGATGGTTGCGGGGTCGAAGGACGCGCCGAACGGCGCACGCGCTCGAGGAGGTCGGCACGATGGGCGTCATCATCATCCGCGAGATGGTCGGGACCAGCCCTCAGTCCTGGAGCGACGCAGCGCGCCAGGCCGTCGCGACCGCGTCCAGGACCGTCCGCAACATCCAGACCGTCGAGGTCGTGAAGTCGACCGCCGGTCGTCCGCGACGGCGAGATCGTCGAATACCGGGTCGAGGTCAAGATCGGCTTCGAATACGAGGGCTGACGGGCCGCCACCGCTCGCAGCTAATCGGGGGATGAGCGCCGCCCGGCATCATCGCCGGCATGCCCGGACCCCGCGTCAGCATTGACATCGCGGACGAGCGCTCGATACCCTTCGCGCCGCCTCCTTCCGTCGCTGCGTGCCGAGACGGCCGCCTCGTGGGAGCCGGTCGCCGTAGGCCCAGGACGGTCGGCCCCAGCAGGGTCAGCGCGGAGCGGAGGTCCGGACGAGACCTTGACTCACTACCCGATCCAGGCGTCGAAGGTCCAGCGCCCGCCGCTGCGCGAAGACACGCTGGCACGGGGCCGGCTCCTCGACTGGCTGGCCACGAGGATCCACGATCGGGTCGTGCTCGTGCTGGCCGACGCCGGCTACGGCAAGACGACCCTGCTCGCCGACTTCTCGCAGCGGACCCGTCTGCGCACCCTGTGGTACCGCCTCGATGAGGACGATCGGCGACTGGATCGCCTTCCTCAACTACCTCGTCGCGGCCGGACGCGAGCACGATCCCGGGTTTGCGCCGACGACGGCGTCCATGCTCCAGGACATGTCGGTCGGCGGGCCAACGCGCGACGCCGTCATCGATGTCTTCCTGCGCGAGCTGCCGTCGATCGCCGAGCACGGTGCGGTCCTGGTCCTCGATGACTACCACCTCGTCGACGAGTCGCCGGACGTCCGACTCATCGCACGCGAGCTCGTGGCCCGGGGCCCGGAGCGGCTGACGATCGTGTTCGCGAGCCGGCGCCAGCCGGCGATCCCGCTCGCACGCCTCCGGGCGTCGGGCGAGGTCGCGGAGCTGGGGACGGACGATCTCGCGGTTCGATCTCGACGAGACGCGGCGGCTCTTCAGCGAGACCTATGGCCGGGCCCTCGATCCGGACGTGCTCGCCGACGTGGCCGCGAGGACCGAGGGCTGGGCCGCTTCGCTCCAGCTCGTGCAGGCCGCCTTGCGCGATCGATCGCCGGCCGAGATCCGCCGCTTCGTCCGTGGGCTCAGCGGCGCCGACCAGGAGCTCTACGACTACCTTGCCGAGGAGGTCGTCGGAGATCTTCCCGAGGATCTCCAGCAGTTCCTGATGCGAACGTCGATCCTCCAGGGGGTCACGCCCGAGCACGCGGCCATCGTCGACCGGCGTCGACGCCGTCGGCGTCGCGAAGCTGACCGGCGCCGCGGAGCGGCTGACGTTGCTCAGTCGCCAGCCGCGGGCTTCGCGCGGGCCGCAGCGCTACCACCCGCTCGTGCGTGAGTTCCTCGAAGCCCGGCTACGCGTGACGGCCGGCGTGGTTGCCGTCGCCGCCCTCCACCGCAGGCGTCGCCGACCTTGCCGCGCGGACAGACTGGCGAACCGCAGCTCACCACTACCGCGAGGCCGGCGACCTCGACTCGGTCGCGACCGTCGTGGCCGGCGCGATCCCCGAGATCATGGGCAGCGGCCAATACGCCGTCGCAGTCGGCTTCATCGAGCAGATCGACGGTCAACGGGCGAGTCGGCCGGTCTTGAACCTCGTTCGATCCAGGGTCGCAATGCAGCGTGGTGATCAGGAGTCCGCAATCGAGTTGTCCAGCGCCGTCCTGCGGGAGGCCGCTCCCGGCTCCCAGGAGAGCGACCACGCGCTACTCAACCTCGCCACGATGTTCTGCACGCCGGCGAAGCGGCGGAGGCCACGGCTCCATCTCGACCAGCTTCGGACCACGACCCGGGACGAGCACCTCCGACTCATCGCCGACGGGATGAGGCTGATGATCGGAGCGAGTGGGAGTGGAAGCATCGACGTCGCTCTCGCAGCATTTCCTCGAGATGGCTGAGCGACAGCGAGGCACGCATCAGCACTACTTCGGCGTGACGATGCTGAATCTTGCCGATCACCTCGATCCTCCAGGACGATCCGTACCAGAGCGATCGAATACGCCCGCGAGGCCGTCGAGGCACTCGAGGAGACTTCGTCGCAGATCGAGATCTCGTCCGCCGTCATGGCCAGGCCCACGCCCTCATGATGGTTGGCAAGCGCGACGAAGCACCGCTCGAGATGGCGAGCGCGCATGAGCCTCGGCCAGGTGGAGGCCGTCCTCGAGCGGGCCGACTTGTGCTGACTCGTATGGATGCCCGAGGCAGTCGTGGCTCTTCTGGATCGAGTCGATGGGCGTCCCGGCTATCCCGCTCAACGATCAGGTCGCGTCTGTCCATCCGACTGGGCGCTGTACCTCGCGCGTCGTGGGCGACACGATGACGCGGCATTGCGCGTCTCCGAGATCGACCCCGCCGAGGACTGGCGGCGGGCTCGGCAGGCTCACCGACGTTCTGAAGACCGTAGGGCCTATGTGCTGTGGCCTCGGATCGGAGGACTGCACGCGAGTCGATCGCCGAGGCAGCCGCGAGCGCGGCGAAGGCACAGGGGGCGGAGCGATGGCGACGTGTCGCGCAACTTGCTCATCGCGCCTCGCGCGCGTCCGGCGAAGAGCTCTCCGCGGCCATTAGGTCATTCGGCCGTCATCGCCATGGAACGTTACATTCGTCGCCGATCTCGATCGTCGGCTCGACTGGACGACCTCGACCGAGTCGCGCGCTCGACGCACGTCGCGACGCCGCGAGGCTACATCCTGGTCGATGGCGCTTTGTCCTTCGAGAGTCGGTTGCGACCGCGACGGGAAGCGAGCGGTCTGGTCGCAGCGCGGCTTGCTCGAGACCATCGGTGATCGCACAGACATCCGGAGGCTTCGCGCCTTCGCACGCCGACAACGTCGACTCGCCAGGTGCCGTCCCAGCTGGGGCGAGGGCTCTTGCTCGAGTCATGGCGGACAGGGTCTACGTCGAGGACCAGAATCGTGTCGCAATTCATGTCGCGGAGCGACAGGTCTCGGGATCCACGATCCGGCGCAAGGTCCTAGCGCTGCTTTGCTTTCTCGTTGACGAAGCCTGACCTCGCGTCGACCCGGGACCAAGTCCTCGACGCCTTTGGCCGGATCTCGACCCTCTCGATGCGGTGAACTCCCTGAACCAGACCGTGTACTTCCTGAGGCGAATCCTCGAGGAGGACTACGTAGACGACCTGTCGCCGGGCTACCTGCATCACGACTCGGACTTGATCTGGTTCGACCGGGATCTCGTAACAAGTCGGAGCAACGAATGTCGGCGTCTCATCAAGGCACTGCCGGCTGATCCCGAGTCCTGATCAGGTGCTCGGACTCCTGGCCTGAGCAATACGCGGGCAGATTCGCGCTCGACTTCGAGTACGAGGAGTGGGCTACCCCATACCGAGACTGGCTCCACGCATCATTTCTCGAAGATCGTCGAACGTGCTGTGACCAACGACATCGAGACGGGGCACTTCGAGCGCGGTATCCGCGTGGCACGCCGGGTCCTCGACATTGATCCCGGCGCCGAACAGGTCGAGGTCTCGCTGCTTCGCCTGTATCGCGCAAGCGGTGCCCACGCGGCTGCCGCCGAGCAGTACGGTCACTACGCGGCGCTGATGCGCGACCAACTCGGAATCGAGCCGCCTCCGCTCGACTCCCTGTAGGGATAGGTAAGGTGACGTATTGACCCTGCCAGTTTGGGATCCCTATAGTCCGGCTCACTTGCTAGTACCTCAGTACTAGGAAGAAACGTCAAGACGCTCGGACGCGCTGAAGCCTCCACCTGAAATGGGCACTTGGGGTGGGGCGGAGCGAGTAGTGCAACCGACCGACCACAAACCGGTCGGTTTTCGTGTTCTTTGGAGCACGAAGGCCGCAAAAGGAGGATCGAGCGTGAGTCCCGAGATGGTCAACAAGGGCTACTAGGACCTTCCGATGAAGGCCAAGTTCGCACGCATCATGATGGCGCTGTCGAGCGTTGCCATGATCGCACTAGCCGGAGGAGCCTCGCTGCGGGGCTTCTAGTACGTTTGGTGCGATTACCCGGATCAAGGTCGAGGGACTAGAGTTCGGGTAATCGCCCTCCGTACGAGGCAGTGGATTGGACCGCTCTCTCAAGCTGTACATCACCGGAGTCGTGACGGTGAGCGCGTTGGCGCTTGCTGTCGCGACTTTTGTGTTTCCTGCCGAGTCTCGCGGATCGCCCTGATCATTCCGGCTCGCGCGAGGGTTCGCGGTCGCCGATCGACACTTCGAGTATCGCGCCTCGGGATTGCCTTCTGGATCGTCCTGACCCTCGTGACGTCCGCCCTGCCCGTCAGCTACCCCACGGAACCCAGCAAGCTGTCGCGCTGGCTCCTCTGGTCGCGGCGATGGCGCTGGGTGGCCCGGCCGTTGGCGGGCTGGGTCGCGGCGATCGGGACGACCGAGATCAGAGAGCTGCGCGGCCGCGATTCCTTGGTACGGAACCCTAGTCAACCACGCCGGAATCGCGCTCCCCGTCGTTGCTGGCGGGCTGGTTCGCGTCGGCAATCGTCTCGGTCGCTGTCGCCTGCCGTGACAAGTCAAGCGCTGGTCGTCGACTTCGCGGCAACGGTCGTCGGCGGCAACGGTCTTGTTCGTCCTGAACACAGCGATCGCCGGCGGAGTTGTCGCTCTTCGAACGGGCAATCATTCACGGCAGTCATCGTTGGCGACTACCGCGACACGGCATTCAACAACGTCGCGCATGGGCCCACTTGGGTGGCTCATGGCAGTCGTCTACAGCATCCAGTGGTGGGCGACACTTCTGTTCGCGCTGCCGCTGTACACGACCCGGATGGCGTCACAGCGGTTTGTCGAGATGCGCGACATGTTCACGCAGACGATCGGCGCGCTGGCTGCGGCCGTCGACAAGCGCGACCCGTACACGGCCCGGCACAGCGAGCGGGTCAAGCAGATCGCGGTCGACATCGGCCACGTGATGCACGTGAGCGACCACGAGCTGGAGGCGCTCGAATGGGGTGGCCTGCTCCACGACGTCGGCAAGATCGGGGTGCCGGACGACGTCCTCAAGAAGGCCGAGCGACTGACGCGTGATGAGCGGATGAAGATGAACGCCCACCCGGTCCTGGGCGCCGAGATCATCGCGCCGGTGACGAAGCTGGCCGCCGAGCTCCCGATCATTCGCCACCATCACGAGTGGTACAACGGCTCCGGCTACCCGGACCGGCTGATCGGTGACGAGATCCCCAAGCTGGCCCGGATCCTCCACGTCGCCGACGCCTTCGAGGCGATGACGGCCGCCCGGCCGTATCGCATGACGCCGCTCTCCATGGAGGAGGCCCTCGCCGAGCTGCGCAAGTTCGCCGGTGTGCAGTTCGATCCGGAAGTCGTCGATGCCTTCGTCAAGACTCAGTGGGTCGACGGGGTTCCCGACGCCGGACGTCCGAGCGAGCCGCGACCGATCCCCCTGCTCGCCCAGGCCGCAGCCGAGCGAGTGGCAGCCGGGCGCGCCGATGCCGCCATCGCAACGAGCGCCACCGCCAGCGTCAAGGCCGAGCAGGGCTGACGGGCTCGCTCCGACCGGCCCACGCAGCCGGCTCCGGCCACGCATCATGGCGGGGTGAGTCGAGCTCCCGCCGACGCTGGATCCTCCGCGCCGTCGTCTTGCCGGTGCAGACGCGCCCCGTGCTGACCGACCTGCCGTGCTGATCGTCGGGATCGTCCTCGGGCTCGTCCTCGGGCTCCTCGCCGGACGGGACGCTGGGCAACCTGGCATCCATCCGCCTGCGAAGCGCGTGGCTCCTCGCCTTCGCCGTCGTGATCCGCTACGGCACAGACGCGCTCCTGAACAGCCTGGTGGACCAGGCCGAGGCCCTGCGCGTGCCGCTGCTGGCGACCGCCTTCGCCCTGCTGCTGGTGGCCCTCTGGATCAACCGGTCGTATCCGGGCCTCAGCCTGGCCTTCGTCGGCATCCTGTTCAACGCCGCGGTCATCGTGGTCAACGGCGGCTACATGCCGATCTGGGAACCGAGCCTGCGCGCCGCCGGATTCCTGCCGGGCGAGATCTCGACGACGATCCACACGCTCCTGCCGCCGAACCTGGATGCCTCGTTCCTGCTCCACCTGGGCCCGCTCGCCGACGTCATCCCGATCCCGCTGCCGCTACATCCAGAACGTGGCCTCGGTGGGGGATGCGTTCCTGACGGCGGGGCTGGCGTTCTTCCTGTTCGCCGGCATCGTTCGTGAGCCGCAGGACGCTGTCCGAGGAGCAACTCGAGGCCATCCGCGACCGCCTGGCCGGGTTGACCCCCTCGGTCCGCCGATCGCGAGGTCCCGTACCCGGCGGGCGGGATCCTCGAAACAGGTCTGTCGCCGGCCATCGCCGACAGCGCCGCGCTCGATCGCCCGCTCGTGCTCGGAGGCGCCGGCCAGCGCATGTCGTCGCCGGCGCTCGGGCAGTCTCGCCCCGGAAGCTCCGGCGCCGGAGATCGCGGTCCCGCGGCTCGCACCCGAAGCCGTCGAGCGGGTCCGCCAGCACCCCTACGTCCGGCTCGCCCTGAACGGCTCCTTCTCCGCCCTGTGGACCGGCCAGCTGATCTCGCTGTTCGGGGATCGGCTCCACCAGATCGCCCTCGTCTCGGTCGTGCTGATCTCGACCGGGTCGCCGCTGGCCACCGGCCTCGTGTTCGTGGCGGCGACGCTCCCGAACCTGCTGCTCAGCCCGATCGCCGGCACGTTCGTCGATCGCTGGGACCACAAGGAGACGCTGATCGTCAGCGACATCCTCCGCGCCGCGATCGTCCTGCTGCTGCCGATGGTCGCGATCATGAACGTGCTGTTGGTCTACCCGATGGTCTTCGCCGTCACGACGATCTCGATCTTCTTCCGGCCGGCACGGGCCGCCATCCTCCCGCAGATCGTCGAGGAGCGCGACCTGCTGACCGCCAACTCGGCGCTGTGGGTCTGCGAGATCGCTGGCCGACAACCTCGGCTATCCCGCTCGCCGGTGTCTTCGTGGTCACCCTGGGAGCGTCCGTGCCGCTCGCGTTCTGGGTGGACAGCGCCACGTACCTGGCCTCGGCGACGATGCTGACGACGATCATCGTGCAGCGCGGTCCGGACGGGGGACACGAGCAGGCCCGGCGCCCGTCGAGCGCCTCGGAGTGATCCGGGAGATGCAGGCGGGCTGGAGCTTCCTGCGCGCCCAGCGCACGCTCTTCGCGAACACGATCCAGGCCGCCATCGGCCAGTTCACGATCGGGATCACGATCGCGCTCGTCCCCATCTACGCTCTCCGCGTCTTCGGCGGCAGCGACCTCGGCTGGCAGGCCGTGTACGGGTTCCTCGAGACCGGGGTCGGGGTGGGCAACCTGCTCGGCGGGTTCGTCATCGGGCTGATCGGCGCGCGGTTCGGCAAGGGCCGGCTGGTCATCGGCGGCTACGCGATCTGGGGCCTGATGGTCGCGCTGATGGCGCTGACCGGCCACGTCGGGCTGGCGATCGGCTTCTCGTTCGGCCAGGGCGTCGCGAACATGATCTTCGTGATCCCCACCCAGACGCTGTTCCAGGAGCTGACCCCGCCGTCCCTGATGGGCCGGGTCATCGGGATCCGCTTCGCGATCGTGTTCGGGTCGATGACCCTCGCGATGGCGCTCGGATCGGTGATGGCCGAATTCGTCGACGTCTCGATCGTCATCGCCGTCTTCGGGTTCGTGACGATGCTCGCGGGGCTGGCCGGGCTGTTCGTGCCCGGCCATCCGCGATGCCTGACGGACGGCGGCTCCGTGCCTTGGGTACACTGGCGCCCGCGTCCCGCTCACCAACCGGCGCGCACGCCCCAGGAGTGACACCACCGAATGACCGAGCCATCGTCGGGCACGCCGAGCCCGCTGCCCGCTGAACCGGCCGAGCCGGACGCCTCCGATCCCGCCACGCCCGACGAGTCGCTCGAGGCCGGCCTCGAAGCCGATGGACGCGACGAGGCCGCCGACGCCGACGCGCTCGAGCTCGACGAGGACGACGACGAGGAGGAGGAGGGGCTCGAAACGGAGCCGACGACGGCCGAGACGGCCGTGCCCGGAGCCGCGCCGCGAGCCGGCGGCGGACCCGGCGTGCGGCGCCGAGCAGGGGCCCCGTCCGTGGCGCCGCAGCGTCCCGACACAGTCGGAGCTGGCGGTCCGGGTCACCGACAACCAGTCGAGGGTGTTCGTCATCGCGACGGTCGTGGTCTTCGCCGCGATCCTGGCCTTCGGCGTGCTGGCCGGCAACGGCGGCGTGCTGACCCCGCGCGCGACCCCGGCCCCGTCCCCGTCCCCGTCGGCATCGGTCGCCCCATCCGCGTCGGTGGCCCCATCCGCGTCGGTGGCCCCATCCGCATCGGCGGCGCGAGCGCGAGCCCGTCGGCCGCGCCGTCCGCCTCGGCCTCCGACCATCCGCCTCGCCCTCCTGACCTGATCGCCGGCCCCGGTTACGCGCCGGCGCGCGGGGCGTACCCTCGATGGGTGCGGATCGGAGCGTGATTTCGAGCGCGACCGGGCGGCCATGGTCGCCAGGCAGCTGCGCGACCGCGGGATCGGGGACGAGCGTGTCCTGGGCGCGATGGGCACAGTCCCCCGCGAGCGCTTCGTCGAGGACCAGGATCGGTCGCGTCGCGTACGCCGACGAAGCCCTGCCGAT
Source organism: uncultured Chloroflexia bacterium (assembly GCA_963806175.1). Classification (GTDB taxonomy): domain Bacteria; phylum Chloroflexota; class Limnocylindria; order Limnocylindrales; family CSP1-4; genus SPCO01. The sequence continues at coordinate 25,790 of CAWDXA010000007.1, read as the reverse complement.
CGAGGCCGGCCAGACGATCAGCCAGCCGTTCATGGTGGCGCGCATGACCGAGCTCCTCGAGGTCGCAGCCGGGCGACCGGATCCTGGAGATCGGCACCGGTTCGGGCTACCAGGCGGCCGTGCTCGCGAAGCTCGGTGCCCGCGTGACGTCGATCGAGCGCCAGGCCGCGCTGGTCCCGGCGGCCCGGGCACGGCTCCGCGACCTCGGGCTGGGGGACCTCGTCGGAGATCCGGGTCGCCGACGGCAGCCTGGGCGATCCGGGCGGCGCGCCGTGGGACGGGATCGTCGTGACGGCGGCCGCGCCGTCCATCCCGGACGGGTTGCGCGACCAGCTCGCCGACGGCGGCCACCTGGTGATCCCGGTGGGCCCACGGGACCGCCAGGTCCTGATGGCCGTGACGCGCCACGGCGAACGAATGGACCGAGCGGCCGGACGGTGCGTGCGTCTTCGTGCCGCTCATCGGTGCGGGCGGGTTCACCGGCTGAGGGCTTGGGTATACTCGGCCGGCCATGACCCATGTCTTCGTTGCGCCCCACCCGGACGATGTCGCCCTGTCGTGCGGCGGGCTGATCGCGAGCCTCCGCGAGCTCGGCCAGAACGTCACCATCATCACCGTCTACTCCGGCAACGGCGACGGGGACCGCCTCAGCGGCTACCAGCGTGAGGCACTCGGGTTCGGGTCCAAGGCCGTCTGGCCGGTGACCGAGGCCTTCAACCGGAGCGACATCCTGGCCGACTGGCCGACCGCCGCGCTCGTCCCGTCGTGGGCCGCGACCGAGGAAGGCCTCGAGGTGACCCAGTCCGAGGCCGATGCGGCGGCCAAGCGGTTCTGGCAGCGGTCTTCCTGGTACCGCCGGGCGAGCGTGCGCAACGAGTCGCTCGCCGACCAGCCCGTCATGGACGACCTGCCGACGCAGGGCGCCGTCCTCACGGACGAGGTGATGGACGCCGCGGCGGCCGGCGACCTGATGGCGCGGCGGCGCGTCGAGGACGAGCGGTTCGCCTACTTCGCCGAGGCGTCGATCGTCTTCCTGGACCTGCCCGACGCGGTCTTCCGCGGCTACGAGGGCGACGAGCAACTGCTCGGCAGCCCGCGCGAGGACGACGCGGCGCCGGTCGAGTTGCTGCGGCGGGAGATCGCGCGCCTCGAGCCGCAGAAGGTCTACTTCCCGCTGGGCGTCGGCGGCCACGTCGACCATCAGCTCTGTCGCGAGGCGGGGGTGCGTCTCCTCCAGGACGGCCGGCGCTGGGTGATGCCCGGTCCGGAGTACGCCGGGATCGTGACGTTCTACGAGGACTTCCCATACGCCTGGTGGAACGACTTCCGTGGCCTCGGCGACCTCGGTCCGGATCCGTTCGCGGGCCTGCCGCCCGACGTCAGCCTGCGCCCGGAGTTCGCCGACATCACCGACCAGCTCGAGCGCAAGATCATGGGCATCAACCTGTACACGAGCCAGATCGAGCGGCTCTTCGACGACACGCGCGCGATGGCCGACGCGACCCGCGCCTACGGCCGGGCGATGGCCGAGCTCGGCGGGGTGGACGGCTCGGCGGAGCGGTACTGGGCGTCCGGCCGCGTCTGACGCGATGACGGCCGGCGTGGCGACGGAACGCTGGTCGAGACGCGAGGTCGTCGCGCTGGCGGGGGTCGTCCTCGCCGGGATCGCCATCCGGCTGGTGCTCCTGCCGACGCCGGGGTTGCGCGCCGACACGGATCAGTTCGCCGGCTGGATCCACGCCATCGCGACCAACGGGCTCGGGACCCTGTACGGGCCGCAGCCCGCGGGGCCGGTCACGTTCGGGCCGGTCATGGCGTACGTGTGGGCCGTCCTGGCCGCGGTCGAGCCGGCCTTCCGGACCGCGACCGACGCGTCCGATCCGGCCGATCCGCGAGGTCATGAAGCTGCCCGCCTCGGTGGCCGACATCGGGCTCGGTCTGCTGGTCGCGTACGCGCTCCGCGCCCGGCCCGGCTGGGCGGTCCTCGGTGCGGCGGCGATCCTCCTCCACCCGGCGGTGATCGACGTGAGCGCCTGGTGGGGGCAGTACGAATCGATCTACGTCGTGTCGGCGCTGGCAGCCACGCTGCTCGCGATCAACGGGCGCAACGGACCCGCCGCGGCGGCGATCGCCATCTCGCTGCTGACCAAGCCGCAGGCGCTCCCGCTCCTCCTGCCGTTCGCGGCGTGGTTCTGGGCCACGGGCGGATGGCGCGGGCTGGCGAGGGCGGCGCTGGTCGGGGCCGCCGTCGCGATCGCCCTGTGGCTCCCGTTCCTCGCCGCGAACGGGCCCGTGGACTACCTCCGCAACCTCGGGGAGTACCAGGGCGGCATCTTCAACATCCTGTCGCTCCGGGCATGGAACGCGTGGTGGCTGGTCCAGGTGATCGCGGCCGGCGGTGGCTTCATCAGGGACGATGTCGCGATCGCGGGTCCCGTGACGCTGCGCACGCTCGGCTATGGCGTCGCGCTGCTCCTCGACCTGGCCGTCGCCGGCCTGATCGTCCGGAACCCGAGTCCGCGAACGCTGGTCCTGGGGATGGCGGCGTCCGTGCTCGTCTTCTTCTCGGTCGCGACCCAGATGCACGAGCGCTACGCGTACGGGGCGCTGGTCTTCCTCGGGTTGCTGGTCGCCGAGCCCCGGGTCCTCCGCCTCGCGATCGCCTTCGGGCTGGTGTTCACGCTGAACCTGCTCGCCGCGGTTCCGCCGACACCGGAGATCGGCCAATGGCTGCCGGTTGCCGGGGTCCTGGGGATCGCCGGTTCGATCGCCATGCTTGCGATCACGTACGGCGTGGTACGGCTGCTGGCCACAGCACCGACGGATCGCGCCGCAGCCGGAGCACCGCCATGATCATGGTCACGATCGGCACCAGCAGCGGCACCGGCACGGCGAACGCGGCGGCCAGCAGCGGCCGGCCGACGACCACCGGCAGGGCCATCCCGACGTAATAGAACTGGGTGGCCGGCCAGACGGCCGGGACGGCCAGCCAGTCGGCTCCGTCACGGCGGAGGATCCACAGCGCGAGGAGCGTCGGCGGGAGCAGGAGCGGGAAGCGCCAGGCGCTGCCGTTCCACGCGCCCTCGAGGTGCCCCGACACGCCCAGGCCATCGGCCAGGTATTCCTGCCACGGCAACAGGGGCAGGGTGACCAGCAGGACGATCCCGGTCACGATCAGCGCGCGCGGCCGGAACAGCAGGGCCAGCCCGGCGTAGAGCTTGATCCCGACCGCCAGGGCGGCCGCCAGCGATCCGCCGAGCACGAGGAGCGCGAGCGCGATGGGTTGCGGGTTGCCGTTCCACAGGGCGTGGGCCAGGGGCGGGAAGGCGAGCCACCACAGGGGCAGGCCGAGTCGCCGGACCAGCCAGACCGAGGCGGCGATCCCGAGCGTCATCCACAGGGCGACCGAGACGGCCAGCGGCAGCACGCTCGTCGGTGCGTAGAACAGGAGCGTGTGCGGTCCGGCCGCGTACGACACGCCGGACTCGGTGACCGCCCAGGGATCCCCGCCGGCGAGCCAGGCGGAGGCCGCCCGCTGGTAGTGCCGCGCGTCGATCGCCAGGACGTCCGGCTTGGCGAGCCAGAGCAGGTCGATGACCACGAACCAGGCCGGCAGCCCGATCCGAACGGCCGCCAGGCGCAGGCGCGCGGTCAGGCCGGCGTCGGTCGCCGGCGTCGCAGCCATCGCATCCGGAACGCGACCCAGTACCAGTGCAGGTAGTGCGGGAGCCACTTGCGCAGCTTGAAGTTGCTCTGGCCGGCCGTTCGATCGCGCCAGGTCGTGGGGAGCTCGGCCACGGGCCGCCCGGCGACGGTCGCCTTGACGGTCAGCTCGAGCGCGAGCTCGAAGCCGGCCGTGCTCTCGATGGTGACCGACTCGAGGAAGCGCCGCGAGTACAGCTTGAAGTTGTTCGTTGGATCGTGGGTCGGGACGCCGGCCAACCAGTGGAGGGTCAGCCCGGCGGTCCGGCTCAGCAGTCGCTTGAGCGGCGGCCCGCCCACCTGGTGCCCGCCGCGCATGTAGCGCGACGCCGAGACGACGTCGGCTCCGCCGCGCGCCAGGGCCACCATCGGGTCCACGACCTGCGGCTCGTCGGAGCCGTCCGCCATCGAGATCAGGACGTACGGCGCGGCCGTCCCGGCGATGCCCGCCTTCATCGCGTTGAGGACGCCGCGTCCGAGATCGTTGCGCAGGCCCCGCAGGCCGGGGATCTCGGGCGCCAGCCGGGCGACCACGGGCACGGTCGTGTCGCCGTCGAAGTCGTACACGACGACGAGCTCGTGGGGCGTCGACACGGCCGCCGACAGCGAGCGCAGGACGGGCTCGACGGCATCGCCCTCGTTGTAGACCGGCAGGATGACCGCCAGGTCCGGACCGGCCGCAGCCGATGCGGCACCGGTCACAGGTTGCCGGCCTCGGATTCGGCCCGGATCCACGGGATGACCTCGTCGAGCATCGCGTCGAGCGTGGTCGTGGCCTCGAAGCCGAGCACGTCGCGCGCCTTGCGGACGTCCGGCACCCGCAGCTGGACGTCGTGCTCGAAGGGCGGGTCGCTGACGTGGCGGAACGGCGCGCCGTCGGTCCGGACCTTCCGCCAGATGGTCTCGGCCAGCTCGAGCACCGTGGTCGAAGCCGCCGTCGACAGGTTGAAGTCGTTGTTGACCGCGTCCTGCGACTCCATGGCGAGCCGGATCCCGTGGGCCAGGTCACCGCCATACGTGTAGTGGCGGACCTGGTTGCCCTCGCCCAGGATGTGCAGCGGGTCCTGGCCCTTCATGACCTTGACCACCAGGTCCGGGCACGACGTGGCGACAGGGCCAGCTTGACGTTGCCGCTCATGACGTCCGTGTCGCGGACCGCCCGGCGCTCGCCGATCCCCACGCAGTTGAACGGCCGGACGATCGTGTACGGCAGCTTGAACTGCTCCCAGGCGCCCCTTGGCGAAGTACTCCGAGGCGAGCTTCTGGAAGCCGTACGTCGAGACCGGCGGCGGCGAGGTCAGCTGGGCGCCCTCGGGCGTCGGGAAGACGGTCGCCGACTCGTAGACCATGGACGAGCTGACGACCACGATCCGCTGCAGATGACCGTGCTTGCGCGCGGCGATGGCGGCGTCGAAGGTCGAGGCGAGGATCCGCTCGTTCTCGGCGAGCAGGTCGTAGGCGAACTCGTGGAAGTAGCTGATCCCGCCGATCATCGCGGCGGCCGCCACGACCTGGTCGCAGTCGGCGGCGAGGCCGTGCAGCAGGGCCGCGTCCTTGGCGTCGCCCTCGACGAACCGGTAGTGCGGGTGGCCGTCGTACGACTTCGCCACGCGGCCGTACTTCGAGAAGTCGTCGAGGCCGACGACGTCGTGGCCGGCCTCGAGCAGCTCGGGGACCAGGTAGCCGTTGATGAAGCCGGCCGCGCCGGTGACGAGGATCCGCATCAGAGGTGGATGCCCCCGCTCATCGCGCCCCAGATGTCGACGACGTCCTTGCCGCCGACCTCGAGCCCGCGGTACTGGCCGGTGCGGCGCGCCGAGGACGAGGACGTCGCTCTCCGCCAGGACCTGGTCCAGCGTCACCAGCCGATCGTCGACCACGTACGGGTCGGTGCACACCACGCGGGCGCCCGCCCACGACAGGAGCTTTCGCAGCTTGTAGCTGAGCGAGGCGCGGGTGTCGTCGGACTCCGCCTTGAACGCCATGCCGAGGATGCCGACGGTCTTGCCCTGCAGCCCGCCGTAGCGGCGCTCGAGGGCCGAAACGATGTAGGCCGGCAGCCCTTCGTTGACCTGCATCGCGGCCTGGCCGAGCGGGAAGTGGTCGGAGGTGAACGCGGCCAGCTGCATGGTGTCCTTGAACAGGCACGGACCTGCGGCGAACCCTGGCCCGGGGAGGTCCGCGGCGCGCGGGTAGTCCTCGCGGATGGCCGCGCAGGATGTTGCCGTAGTCGACGCCGGCCTGGTCGGCGATCATGAAGAACTGGTTGGCCACCGCGAACTTCATGTAGCGCCAGGTGTTCGTGAACAGCTTGACGAGCTCGGCTTCCTTGGTGGTCGTCCGGATGGTCTTCGATGCGAGGACCCCGAACAGGGTCCCGGCCCGCTCGGCGGCGATGTCGGTGTCCGCCCCGACGATCTGGGGCAGCGTGTGCAGCTCCTCGAGGGCGTGGCCCTCGGCGATCCGCTCCGGGCAGAACGCGAGGTCGACGCGGCAACCGCGTTCGGCCAGGTTCTGGGACACGTAGGCGGTCGTGCCCGGGTAGACGGTGCTGCGCAGGACGACCAGGGCGCCGTCGCGAAGATGCGGCGCGATCTGGTCGACGGCCTTCTCGAAGATCGTCATGGACGGACCGAGGAACTCGTCGACCGGCGTGCCGATCACGACGACGAGGCACAGGGTGCGGCCGATCATCTCGCCGGACGCGCCGAATTCGAGGCGTCCGGTCGCCAGCACGTGGGGGAGCAGCTGATCGGCGCCGGTCTCGAGGAACGGCATCTCGCCGGCGGCGATGCGATCGAGGGTGGCCTGGTTCGTGTCGTAGATCCCGACCCGAAGACCGGCCTGCGCAAACGCGAGGCTCAGCGGCAGGCCGACATGGCCGCCGCCGCCCAGGACCACGACGTCGAGATCGATTGGGCTCCCCGTCATCGCCCCGACTCTAGCAGCCCGCCGCGCGCCTTCGTCTGCCCGAAAGTCCTGTCCTCCGGCGGCGCAGGGCCGGGGTCAGGACCGATTCGGTGCGAGGAGCACCGTCCCGTCGGCGTCCGAGTAGGCCGTCCGCCAGCCGGCGGCCGACAGCCGCGCGAGAGGGCGTCGTCGCCCGCCTCGACCACGGCGACGGTCGCCCCCCAGCCGTCGAGTCAGCAGAGCCTGCCAGCCGTCCGCGCCCGGCTGCGACCCGCTCGTAGTCGTCCCAGACCGCGGACGGGAAGAGCTCGATCCGCGAATCGATGGCGACCGTGGCGTCGGGCAGGGCGAACTCGAACCAGGAGCCCCACGGCTGCGGGTTGTAGATCCGATCTCCGGGCCGGACGAGGCCGCGGAGCGGCGGCCGTGATCCCGGACGGGGCGGTCGCCACCACGCCCTGCGGTGCCCCGAGCCCCGGGTCCACCGGGCCGCCAGGCCGGCACCAGGAGCCACGGCCGCCACGACGAGGACCGCGGCCACGACGAGCGTTCAGCCGGGCGCCATCCTGGCGGCCTCGGCGCGCTCGGGCTCGCTCGGCTCGGGTCGGTCACCAGGACGCCGGCGATGGCGACGACGGCGCCCAGCGGCCACCAGGCGATCCCGCGCGCGGCATACGCCCCGATCACGAAGAAGACCCCGAGCCAGGCGAGCGTCGGCCATGGCGTCGGCCGTCCGCGGCGGGCGATCAGGACGGCGACCGCGAGCGCCGAGGCGAAGAAGAGGAGGCCCGGCACGTCGCGCAGCGACGTCGGCTGCCACTCGGTGATCCGCCGGGTCACCTCCGGGTTGGTCGACAGCCCGACGGCGTAGGCCCAGACCGCCGGTCCGAACGGCGTCACGCAGGCGGCCGCCGCGGAGGCCAACGCGACGACCGAAGCGTGCGGTGCGGCCGAGGGCGACCCGTCGTGGAGGTCCTCCAGCCAGGCCAGGCCGAGCACGAGCGGACCGAGGAAGAAGCTGCCGTGGATGTTGGCCCAGACGAGGACGATCACCGGGACGACCCACAGCCGGCCCGGGTGGGCCCGGCGATCGACGATCAGCAGCAGCACGACGGCGAACAGCGCCATGCCGATGAGCTGCGGCCGGAGCGCGAGCGCCGCCACGGACACCACGAACGCCGCCAGCGTCAGCCAGGCCGCCCGCCGAAGCCCGATCCCGCGCCGGCGCCCGATCTCGAACAGGCAGCCGAAGATGAGCGCGACCAGCGCGGCACGGAACAGCACGAGGCCGGTCCAGCCCGCCGACGCGGTAGACGGCGGCCAGGAGCACCTGGGCGCCCCATTGCTGGTCGGTCCAGGGCAGGCCCGCGGCCGTGAACGTCCAGGTGTCGACCGACGGGATCGCACGCGTGTCGAGGATCTCCGCGCCGGCCCGCAGGTGGTAGGCCAGGTCCACGCTCTGGAGGCTGGCGAGGAGGGCCCCGAGCGTCGGGAGCGCCACGGCGAGGAACGCCCAGAGTCGCGGAAGGCTCACGCGCGGATGCTACTCGGCGCCGGGAGCGCGCGGTCGCCCCGCGGGCGTTGCCACGGCGACGGTCGTTCCGGCGGCCCGCCACGGCGGCGGTCGTTCCGCGGGCGGCATGCGGGGTTTGGGCACCTCGAGGCCCGGGGCCCGAGGCGGCAGAGGGCTTCCCCCGAGACCGAATCGAGATCGTTCGAACCAAGCCGAACCAGTCTTGCGCGGCGGAGTCGTTCCGCTTGCGCGGAACTACCTCGGAATTGATCGGGCGGGCGACCCCGCTCCCACCTGCCCCTGCGTGCCGGTCGCAGCGCCTGGGCCGCCGCGCCGGCGCCGCACCGGGGCCGCCGCGCGGCCGCGCTACCCCGCGACTGCGACTGCCGGGAGCTCGGAGGGGCGGACGGAGGCGGCGCCCTCGTCGTAGATCGATTCGATCGCGCCGACCATGAGCTGGATGCAGAAGCGGTCGTGGACCATGTCGTGGCCGGCCCGGCCGAGGGTGTCGGCCAGGGGGTGATTCGAGAGAAGCCGGACGATGGCCGCGGCCAGGGCCGCCGGCTCGTGCGGCGGGACGAGCAGCCCGGTGACGCCGTCCTGGATCATCTCGGGGATCCCGCCCACGTTGGAGGCCACGACCGGGCGCGACAGCGCCATCGCCTCGAGGATCACCATCCCCTGGGCCTCGCGATAGGACGGCAGCACGGCGACGTCAAGCGCCGCCGTGACCGCGGGCACGTCGTCGCGCCGGCCGGTGAAGACCACCCGATGCGCGATCCGCAGCTCGCGTGCCTGCGCCTCCAGCGCATCGCGCCGGCTCCCCTCCCCGACGATCAGCAGGTAGGTGTCGGGGCAGGCCCGCAACACGGTGGGCCACGCCTCCAGCAGCGTCGGGTGCCCCTTCTCGGGCTCGAGCCGCGCGACCACCCCCACGATCGCCGAACCGGGCTCCATCCCGTACTCCTCGGGGAGCGTGCAGCAGGCCTCCTGGTGGTCGTAGCGCTCCAGGTCGACGCCGTTGTAGACCAGGCTGACCGGGACCGTCGTTCGCTGCTCGTCGCACAGCTTGTGCTCGATCGCCCGGGACACGGCGATCAGCCGGTCCATGTACGGCGTCAGCGCGCGCAGGTGCTCCTGGTCCTCGACCGACCGAATCCGGCTCGAGTGGATCGTCGCCACGAGATACGGCTTGCGCTGGCCGGCCTCGCCGAGCGCGATGACCGCGCGGGTCGCGACCGTCTCGGCCCGATACATGTGGGCATGGACGACGTCGGCGCGAACCTCGGCCAGGTGCGCCGCCAGCGCCCCGACCGCGATCGCGTCGTCGGGCGAATCGATGACCAGGACCGGGACGCCGGCCTTGACCAGCTTCCGGACGGCGCTGCCGGCCGACAGCGCGACGACCGACACGTCGTAGCGGTCAGCGTCGATCCGGGTGACCAGCGAATAGAGATGCTCCTGGGCGCCGCCGTTGGTTCCGGTCGCGAGCACCTCCACGACCCGGATCCGGCGGCCGGCGGCGAGCGCGGGACGGTCGACGGGCTCCAGGCACGGATCCCAGGGGGCGGGTGCGCTCACCGAACGCCTCAGCCGTTCCGCCGTCGGACGAGGATGCGCTGGATCGGCTCGTCCTGGGCGCCCCACTCGTACTTGTACGGCTCGTTGCCGCGCATGAAGTCGACCCGCGGCTTGCCGCTCGCGAGCGCCCGCTCCATGTACGCGTAGACCATCAGCACGCCCGGCGACAGGTCGCGCGCATCAGGATCCACGCCGGCGTTGTAGTAGAGGTAGCCGTCGGCGGTCTCGAAGTGGATGCCGGACGCGATCCGCCGGCCGCCGACCGTCAGGAACGTCAGCCGCGGGCCGTCGGCGCCGGCCAGCTCGAACATCCGCCGGAAGAAGACCCGGCTCTGCGCGCCGCCGGCCGTGTCGGGGAAGAGGCCGGCCGCACCCCACTTCTTCTGGTGCAGGTCGATGAACGCGTCGAGATCGGCGAGCGGATCGACCGCATCCTCCAGTCGAACCTCGCCGACCGCCTCGGCGCGGCGGACCTTGCGCCGCACCTCGTGGCGCTCCTTCTTGCCGAGCGTCGCGAGGTAGTCGTCCATCGTGGCGCCCGACAGGCAGGTGCACGACCGGACAGACGTCCTCGCGCTCCACGTTGAGCGTCCAGCCCTCCGCAATCTCGCGGCCTCCGAACGCCGTCGCCAGCGCATCCCCGGCCGGGTCGCCGCAGCGCAGCCGGCGGAGGTCGATCACGTCCCAGGGCCGCCCGTCGCGGCTGTCGGCGAAGTGGTCGACGAGGGCGGCGGCGATCGCGGGGAAGTCGGCGGGCGAACCCAGGATCGTCGCGTAGTCCGCGTGATACGAGGCGCCGAAGAAGACCGCGGTCGCGGTCGGCTCGACCGGGGTGAGCTCGGAGCCCGCCTCGTGGCGCATCGTCGTGTGGGTCAGCGCGTCGCCCGGTTCCACCTCGTGGCGGTGCATGAGCGGCACGATCGCGATCGGCTCGCCGCCGGGCCAGTCCGCGCAGACGACGAGCGTCTCGTCATGGGCGTTGTCGCCGTAGGCGTCCCACCAGGCGCGCTGGACGGCCCAGCCGGAGAACGGCGTCGCCCATGGATTCTGCGCGGCGATGCGGTCCCAGGTCTCGCGCGGGATGTCGCGGACGTCTCGCCGCTCGGCGTGGAGGGGCCCCGTCGCCGGCTGACTCGGAACCGGTTCCGTGTCGGCCGGGGCCGGACACGGGGGCTCCGAGAGCATGGAGGAGGGGGTCACGGGGGAAACTCTAGCACCGGACTCGGATTTGGTTGCCGGCGCAACCGCCGAAGCGGAGCAAGTCAAGGTGCCAGGGCGCCGATTGGGATGACCGACACGCCGTCTGGTCGGCGGTAGCCATACCCCCAGCCGGTAATGACGCCGAGCACGGCCGGAACCCCGTGTCGTTCAACATCGACGCGGGCAGCAAGGCGGAGCAGGCCATCAGCCGCGTCGTTGATCGCCGACAGACCGAGCTTGACCTCGAAAGCGCCCCAAGTGCCATCCCGGCCCTGGACCACGGCGTCGGCTTCAAGTCCTGTGTTGTCGTGGTAATGGGACACTTCGGCGTCCATCGCCTGGGCGTAGATCCGCAGGTCCCGAACGACGAGTGACTCGAACAACAGGCCAAGGGTGTCGACCTCGCGCACGAGTCGCTCCGGGCGAGCGCCGAGCGCAGCGACCGCCAGTGAGGGATCGACGAAATGGCGCGTAGGCGCACCCCGCAGGCGACTCTTGGACCGCAGTGCGGGCGCCCAAGCGGGAAGATCCTCGATCACGAAGACACGGGACAGCGCGTCGATGTAGTCGAGCACGGTTTGATGCTTGATCGGCTCATCTGATCCGCCGACATCGGCGGCGATTGCTCGAGCGCTCACCTGTGAGGCCGTGTATCTGGCCAGTGAGTGCATAACGCGTCTGATGCGTTCTGGCGCTCGCTGGACCCCGTCGACCCGCGGCAGGTCTGTCCTCGCCGTGTCGGCAAGGTAGCCCCGCAACGCGGACAAGGCGTCCGCGATCGTGCGGTTCTGTAGTCCGGGCCATCCGCCCACGGACACGAGGTTCGCCAGGTCTTGGACCGCGAGCCTGGTCTCCGGCGCCCGAGCGACCTCTCCAGCGAAGAGACGAGCAAGGGAGATGTCGCCGCTGCTGTATCCCGACTCGGCGAGCGACATGGGACGCATCCGAAGTCGCAAGATTTCGGCCCGCGCCGCTGTGCCTGGTGGCGTCATCAGCGGGAACCGCCGACCCCGTCAGGATGAAGCTCCCTGCCTGGCCACCACTTTCGTCGACTGCGCGACGGACCTGATTCCAGACCTCGGGAACGAGCTGCCACTCATCGATCAGCCTCGGGCGATCCCCATCAAGCAGGATGGCCGCATCCAGGAGACCAGCGGCGCGTGCCCGAACGTTCGTGTCGAGTGTGACCTCGCTGCCTGACGCAAAACGCCCCGTCGCTGTCTTGCCGCAGGCACGCGGACCTTCGAGCAGAACGGCACCTCCAGCGGCCAACAGGGAAACCAGTTCGGCGTCGACAATGCGTGGACGATAGTCGTGCAGGTAGGGGATCATTTGCAACGATCGTGGGGGATCATTTGCACCACGTCAAGAGGATCACATGCAACGGTTGGCCGAACCTGTCAGCCGCTCACCCTGACCCGCCCTGGAACCCGTACAGCCGCCGAAGCAGGAAGTACTCCGATCGCGGCCGGTCGTCCGTGACCAGCGGGCCGGCACCTGCCGCCAGCCGCGCCCCGTCGTCGATCAGCCACAGCTGCCGGTGGATGACGGCCACCCAGTCGTCGACCGTCTTCGCCGGCGAGTCGTACGCGGACGAGATGTCGGCGAGCACGCCGGGTCGCGCGAGGATCGCCCGGATGTCCGCGTCCGCGAACGACACCGGCGCCGCCGACCCGAGCATGTACGCGCCGTAGCCGCCGGCGCCCTTGACCACGGTGACGTGCGGGAAGACGGACGTGAACGTCCGGATCTGGTCGAAGAAGTCGGACGGCAGGCCCGCCGTACGGCACCCACTGCATCATGATCCCGTCCGGCGTCAGGTGGTCCCGGCCGGCCTCGAAGTACTCCTTCGACGAGATCACCGCGGCGCCCGAGCTCTCGATCGGCGGCGGCGGGTCCGTGACGATGATGTCGTAGCGCTCGTCGGTCAGCTCGAGGTGGTTGCGCCCGTCCGTCACGATCACCCGCCCGTTCGGGTTGGCGAGCACCGCGGCGGCATCGTCGTAGTAGTAGCCGAACATGAGCGGCACGCTCGGCACGAGCTCGACGGCCTCCGTGTGCAGACCGGCGATCAGCGCACCCCGGAACGCCGAGCCCATCCCGAACGCGACGACCAGCGCGTTCCGTGCCGCCGGCCGCGCGATCAGCGGCAGGACCGGCATCAGCTTGGCGTCGACCGTCAGCAGGGTCATGGACGTGCCGGCCACCCAGAGCTGCGGCGTCGCGCCGACCTGGCCGGCCTGGACGGACGCGATCTCGTCCTCGCGCGACGCGAAGGTCTCGCCGCCGACCGACGCGATGAACGCCACGTTGGGCTGGACCAGCACGCCGGGGCGGACGGCGCTGACGACGATCGCGATCGCGACGGCGACCCCGGCGACCGAGATGAGCCGCGCCCGTCCGCCCGGCGACCAGCCGCCACGCCAGGACGATCCCGAGCGCCGCGTTGCACGCCGCCAGGCCGGCCAGCAGCAACGGCGATCCCAGCAGCGGGACCAGGAAGAACGGGCACGACCAGGCTGCCGATGATCGCGCCGACCGTGTTCACGCCGAGCAGCGCGCCCGAGCCCTGCCCGGCGCGCGACGCGTCGTCGTCGAGGAGCGCGGACGAGGCCGGAAAGGCGATCCCGAGCATCACCGTGACCGGGATCACGACCACGGCGGCGGACCCGACCAGCGCCGTGAGCGTGTCGATCGGCTTGCCCGGCGTGTGCGCGTGCGGCGGCGACGAGCACCAGCAGCAGCCCGGCGAGCGCCAGCGCCGCGGCCACGATCTGGCTGGCGGCCAGCAGCCGCAGCGGATCGCCGATGCGGCTGCGGACGGCCGCGAAGACCACCGCGCCGAGCGCGATCCCGATCAGGAAGCAGGTCAGGATCGTGGTGAAGACGTACGTCGTGTTGCCCGTCCCGGACGCCAGCAACCGGGTCCACGTGACCTGGTAGCCGAGCGACGTCACCCCGGAGATGAACGCCACCGCGAGCGCGAGCCGCGGCGCGGCAGGCGAGCCGGCCAACCGACGCGCGCGGCAGCACCCGCGCCGCCACCGGCGTGGGCGTCCGGGACGCCGCGCCACCCCGCCAGGCCAGCAGCAGAGCCAGCACGCCGGCAACCCCGGAGCACCCGGCGCCGATCGCCAGCGCGCCGGACAGCCCGAACACCTCGATCAGCACGAACCCGGCCACCGCCGTCCCGCCGATCGCCCCGATCGTGTTCGCGGCGTACAGCCGGCTGAAGGCCGAGCTCAGCTCGACGCTCCGGGCGAGATGGCGGGTCAGGGTCGGGAGTGTCGCGCCCATGAGCACGGTCGCGGGCGCCAGGGCGAGCACGGCCAGCACGACCCGCACGAGCGCGAGGGCCGTCGGCGAGCCCTCGAGCCCCGGGTAGACGCCCTTGTAGAGGTCGTCGATCAGGCCGGAACGAGACCGGCGTGAGCAGCACGACCACGACGAGCACCAGCTCGAGCAGCCCGTACATCCGGAGCGGGACCCGGACCCGGTCGGCGATCCGCCCGCCGACCACGCTGCCCACGGCCATCCCGCCGAAGAAGCCGGTCAGGATCGCCGACACCGCCTGGGTCGTGTTGCCGAAGACGAGGACGAGCTGGCGCGACCAGACGATCTCGTCGATCAGCGCCGCCGCGCCGGACAGGACGAAGACCGCGAGGATGATCCAGCGCCGGTGCGGCATCCCGCGGAGTGTGCCACGGCGGCGGGCGCGGTGTGCCGGACGGGCAGTCGCCTCACGGGCGACGCCCGGTCAGGCGACGCGCAGCCGCTGGCGGCCGCCCTGCGGCGGACCAGTGGGACCACGGCGATGAGGGTGCTCAGTGCCGTGAACCACAGCGTCGGCAGCGCGACCACGACCGCGACAACGAGCAGCGGCTCACCCCATCGAGGATCCAGCCGGGCCGCCAGGACGAGGAGGACGGCCGCCGCGATCGCCCTCGCAACGTACGGAATCGGCCAGAACGACGAGGCGTCGCCGGGGCCCCGGGCGACGACGACGTCCGCGAACTGGCTGCCAGGCGATCGGGTGACACCAGCACGCTGACGGCCAGCAGTCCCGCCCCCAACGCGAAGGCGATCCGCGCTTCGCGCCGCCGGCCCCTGAGGGCCAGGTACGCCAGCCCGATCCCCGGCGCCAGCTTGATCGCGGCCCCGATCGAGAACCACCCACCCCACGCGCCGAATGGCCAGCACGAGCACGGCGGCGCAGGACCAGGTGGACGTTGCGGAACCAGAACTCGATCGCCACCGGCGGGAACGCGCACATGGCCAGCATGACCAGCACGTCGCGGTCCGCCAGCCACCACAGGCAGACCAGCATGAGGGCGATCCATGCGCCCGAGAACACGGCCGAGCGGCATGACCGCCGACACCGGGGCCATGACCTGGGCAACGATCGGCGGGTACCAGAACGCGTACGGCGTCGATCGATGTCGCCGATCGGGTCGTAGAGCGGCTCGCCGGCGAGCAGGCGCTGGCCGGCCAGCCAGTACGCGTGCTCGTCCGCCGGTATCGGCTCCAGCGATTGACAGCGACCACGAGCAGCAGCGTACGCACCGCCAGCGCGAGGCCACCAGCCGAGACGGCGAGCGCGCGCCCGCTCCGCGAGTCTCACAGGTGATAGGCCCAGTAGACGCCCACGAACATGACCGCCGTCCCGATCGCGATCAACGCGAGCCAGCCCCACCCGATCCGGCGGCGCCGGGCCGCCGCGAGCCCGCACAGCGCGACGACGAACGGCACCGAATCCAGGAAGTACCGGAACCCGTACTGCAGCCAGCCGCCGCCGTAGTACAGCAGGGTCGGAACCAGGACGGCGACCGCCGCCCCGAGCAGCAGCCACGCGTGCCGGTCGCGCCAGTTCGCGCGCACCGCGTACAGCAGGCCCGGGCTCGTGATCAGGACGGACATCCCGAGCCCGTCGGGCTTGAAGAACGGGAAGTCCGGGATCAGCCTCGGCAGGTGGACGAACAGGTAGTCCAGGTTCATCGGAACGTGCGACAGCGCGAACAGCCCCTGCTGGCGCTGCGCCTCGAGCCAGGGCGGCAGGGTCGCCAGCGCGTAGCCGGATTCGAGCGGGCTCCCGAACCGCACCTGGTTGTACAGGAAGAAGAACGCCAGCGACGGCAGGACCCCGATCGCCAGCCACGCCCAGCTGCCGCCAGGGCAGCGTGCGCCGCAGGGACGACGGCCGGTCCAGCAGCAGCGCATAGAACGGGATCGCGAAGGCCAGCGGCGCCCGGGTCAGGAAGGCCGCCCCGGCCAGCAGCCCGATCCACCAGGCCCGCTGCGACCCCCACAGCTCGATCAGGCACAGCAGCGTCAGGATCGTGGCGATCAGCTGGCCCGTGTGCCACACCCCGCCGCGCGTCGTGATCCACAGGATCTGCGTGGAGAACCCGAACAGGACGGTCAGCGCGAGCCGGTCGCGGAGCCGCTCCACGCCGAGGCGGCCGAGCAGCATCCAGCACAGCCCCACGCCGGCCGCGGCCAGCAGCGCGTTGATCCCCGTCTCCACCTGGTCGGCGGTCACCGCGCCCAGGACCGCGACCACCGGCATCAGGGCGATCGCCGGGAACGGCGCGAACGGCACGTAGAACCGGTCGCCCACGATGATCACGTCGTTGGGGCCCGGCCGGAAGTCCAGCCACGTCCGCCCGTGGAGGAACGCGTCCGCCAGGTAGAAGAAGTCGCCGCGCCCGGCATCGAAGTAGCGGTTGCACAGCCAGTAGACGAGCGCCGACACGGCGACGACCGCGACGCCGACGACCAGCGCGAGGTCGACCCGGCGACGGACCGGCTCCGCCAGTGAGCCGCCGAACATCACGAGGCTTCGCGCCGCCGGGCCTGCACCCCGACGCCGAGCGTCGCGAGCAGTGCCGCGGCAAAGCTGAGCGGATAGGCGACCGGCGGGGTCACGCCAACCAGCGGGATGGACGTGGCGAGCGGGATCAGCACCGCCCACCACCGGCCGGCGGCGCACAGGTAGGCGACCGGCAGGAGCAGCAGGACGGCGTAGTGATCCCACAGGATCGGCGAGACGAGCTGGCTGGCGATCACGGCCACAAGGTACGACGCCTCGGCGGTCGCCCACCGGACGGCCGCGACGCACAGCGACCAGCGTGATGCCCACGCTGGTCCACTGGATGACGAGCGCGGCCGCCGCGGACGCGCCCAGCTGCCAGGCCACCGCGCCGGGCGTCACGTTGTGCGCGGTCGTGATCGGATCGCCGACCTGTCCGACCAGCTGCGACGAAGTCCGACCAGGCCGGGACCCCGGCGAACGCGGTGGCGAGGACGCCCAGGACCACCAGCACCGCGATGCCCACGCCCGCGGCCGCCCACCGCCGGGCCAGGACCGCCCACACCAGGACCAGCGCCGGTTGCAGCTTGATCGCGGTCCCGAGGCCCAACCCCACGCCAAGGCGCGCCGGGTCCGTCCAGCCAGCGCCAGCCGACGGCGAACAGGAGGAACAGGATCGGGCCCACCTGGCCGAGCTTGACCGCGTACGCGAACGGCCACGACAGCCCGGCCAGCAGGACGATCCACAGGCGGACCGTCCGGGTCACCGGGAGCAGCGCGACCCCCGCGCCGAACGACGCGAGCAGGATCGCCGTCCACAGCCAGACCGCGGCCGTCTCGGCCAGCCAGCCGAACGGCAGGATCAGCGGCGCGAACGTCGGCGGGTAGTAGAAGAGCCCGAAGCCGCCGGCCGCCTGGAAGCTCGTGTCGTACAACGGCTGGCCGCCCAGGACCCGGACCGCGGCCTGGTGGTAGGCCCGGAAGTCGTAGCCCAGGGTGTCGCCCGCGACCGCGAGGGTCGCGCCCACGCCCAGGACGAAGCAGGCGACCGCAAGCACCGGGAGCGCCGCACGGCCGAGTCGGTCGAGACCCCCCTCGTCCATCACCCGCGCGGCGCGACCCGGCGGACCTTGCGGTGGAGGAACGGGATCCGGAACAGGTCCCAGGCCACGCGCAGCGCCAGCCCGAACCGGGCGGCCATCCGGGACCCGCGCTTGTCGAACCAGCGGATCGGGACGACCGCGATCCGGTAGCCGCGGCGGCGCGCGAGGTAGATCAGCTCCACGTCGAAGACGATGCTCAGGACCTGCTGCTGCGCGAACAGGTCGCGCGCGGCGGCGCGGGTGAACCCCTTGAAGCCGCACTGCGTGTCCTTGACCGGGCCCACCACCCAGATCGAGGCGAGGAGGTGGAACACCTTGCCCAGCGCCCGCCGGTACGGCGGCTGCGTGGCGCGCATGTCGGACCCGTCGGACTGGATGCGCGAGCCGAGCGCGACGTCGTGGTCGGCGAGCGCCGCCACGAGCAACGGGATCTGGTCCGGCGGGGTCGCCATGTCCGCGTCCGTGAAGATCACCAGGTCCGCGTCGGCGTCGAGCATGCCCGAGCGCACCGCGGCACCCTTCCCGCCGTGGGGCACCGGCAGGACGCGCAGCGAGATGCCGTCGAGCGCGCCGCCTGCCTCCGGGCGCACCTGGACCAGCGCGATCGTCGCGTCCGAGCTGCCGTCGTCGACGACGAGGACCTCGATCGGGCGGGGCAGGCTCGTGTCGGCGACCAGGTACCCGAACAGCTCGTCGAGCGCGGGACCGATCCGCTCCGCCTCGTTGAAGGCGGGCAGGACGATGGCGAGGCCGGCCCCTTCAGACGGCCGTCCGGTCCCCGTCACGACGCCGCCCCGGCCAGTGGATGGCGCCAGCGAAGGCCCGGGAAGCGGCTGAAATCGCGGTCCGTGGTGATCCACTCGGAGCCCGAATTCGATGGCGAGGGCCGCCAGGTAGGCGTCGGCCACCAGGTTTCCCTTGGCGCCCACCGCACGGCAGAGGCGATCGAAGATGTCCCAGTGGCGCACCCCCGGCGAGACGATCACGGCGTTGGGCTGGGCACGGAGGGCGTCGGTGAACTCGAGCGCGCGCTCGATCGGCGCCGGTGGCGCGAAGACCCGTGGGTGGGTGGCCACCCGGACGAAGCCGCTCAGCGCCAGCTCGGACAGGCCGACCGGCTCGTCGGATTCGACCGCGGCGGTCAGCCAGCGCCGGTACCGCACGTGGTCCGGCGTGCCTTCGTGAAACGCGTAGACGAGCACGTTGACGTCGAGCAGGATCAGCCTCGTACCCCTTCCATCTGCTCGAGCAGCGCGGCGCTGTCGTCGAGGTCCACGCCGGGCAGCAACCGGCTCCCGGACATGGTGGGGAGGTCCACCCGTTGCGCGTCAACCCCCCGGTCGCGGCGCCCCATGGCTTCGCGCAGCGCGTCCTCGACGACCGCGTTGAGGGTTCGACCAGAGTCCGCCGCGCGCCGCTTCGCCTCCGCCAGGAGGGCGTCGTCGAGCTTGATGGTCGTTCGCATGCATCAAAACATGAGAGCCGGTCATCATGATGTCAAGCCGGTGACGAGCATAGCCCCTCGGTACCATTGCCCGGACGCACCACCCCGCGTAGGCTGCCGCCAATGATCCGAAGAAATGCCGCCGGATTCCGCGCACTGCTGATGCACGGCGGACGCGCTCCTCGCGGTCGTCCTGCTCGTGGGGCTGTCGCTCTGGCGGTTCGGCCCGGACTGGGCGATCTGGTGGCGCCAGATCGTGCCGATCCCCGAGGGCCTGCTCGTGATCTACGCGGGCGGCTGGGTGATCGCGCTCAGCCATGAACGGGCTGTACCGGCCGAGGGCGCGCTGGTCGGTCCTGCGCGAGGCCGTGGACGTCGCTGCGCGCGACGGCCTGCTCGCGCTCGTGACCCTGAGCGTCCTGTTCGTCTTCAAGATGCCGGACGTCAGCCGCGCTCTTCCTGCTCGTCCTGTTCCCGACCCAGGCGGTCGCTGACCGTCGCCGGGCGCGCTGTCGCTCCGCCTGGCCCTGGAGCGATCGGCGACGCCAGGGCAAGAACCTCCGCTTCGTCCTCGTCCTGGGCGCCGGTCCACGCGGCCAGATGTTCGCCGCCAAGCTCGAGTCCCATCGGGAGCTGGGCCTGCGCGTCGTCGGCTTCCTCGACGACTCGCCGGCGTTCGAGCTGCCCGCCGGCTGGGACTACCTCGGCAAGCTGGATCGGCTCGAGGAGCTCCTCCACTCGCAGGTCATCGACGAGGTGGCGATCTGCCTGCCGTTCTCGCAGTGGGACGCTGATCGACACGATCACGGCCGTGTGCGAGGAGGAGGGCAAGATCGTCCGCATCCCGATGGACGTCCTCGACCGGGCGATCTCCGTCGGGCAAGCGTCGAGGAGCTCGACGGGACACCGGTCTTCTCGCTCGTGTCCGGGCCGGATCGGGCCCTGGCGCTCGCCGCCAAGCGCCTGCTCGACGTCGTCGTGTCGGCGGTCGGGCTCGTCCTCCTGAGCCCTGTCCTGCTCGTGATCGCCGTCGGCGATCGTCATCGACGACGGGACGACCCGATCCTCTTCCGCCAGGACCGGATCGGCCTCCACGGGCGCCCGTTCCGGGTCGTCAAGTTCCGCTCGATGAGCCGCGATGCCGAGGCGCGCCTGGCCGAGCTCGAGATCGACAACGAGATCAACGGGCGCGCCTTCAAGGTCACGGACGACCCGCGTGTCACCCGGGTCGGGCCGGTTCCTGCGGCGGACCAGCCTGGACGAGCTGCCGCAGCTGATCAACGTCCTGCGCGGCGAGATGAGCCTGGTCGGGCCCGCGTCCGCCGCTCCCCGGCGAGGTGGACGGCTACGACCTGTGGCACCGCCGGCGCCTGTCGATGAAGCCCGGGCATCACCGGCCTCTGGCAGGTCCGCGCCCGGCGCGAGCCGGAATTCGATCGCTGGGTCGCGGCCGACCTCGAGTACATCGACCGCTGGTCGCTCTGGCTGGACGTCAAGATCCTGGCCCGGACGATCCCGGCCGCCCTGGAGGGGCGGTAACCTGCCCAGATGACCAGGAAGGCGCTGATCACCGGGATCACCGGGCAGGACGGCTCGTATCTCGCGGAGCTCCTGCTCGACAAGGGCTACGAGGTCCACGGCCTCATCCGCCGCTCGAGCTCCTTCTCGACCGGCCGGATCGACCACCTCTACCAGGATCCGCACGAGCCGGGCGTCCGGTTCTTCCTGCACTACTCGCGACCTGACCGACTCGTCGTCGCTGGTGACCTGGCTCAACCGGATCAAGCCGGACGAGGTCTACAACCTGGGAGCGCAGAGCCACGTCGCGGTCAGCTTCGAGATGCCGGAGTTCACCGCGGACACCGCCGGGATGGGCACGCTGCGGCTGCTCGAGGCGATCCGCCACGCCGACTGGCCGGTCCGCTTCTACCAGGCCGGCAGCAGCGAGATGTTCGGCAAGGTCGCCGAGACGCCGCAGATCCGAGCGGACGCCGTTCCACCCGCGCAGTCCGTACGCCGTGTCCAAGGTCTTCGCCCACTGGATGACGGTCCAGTACCGCGAGGCGTACGGCCTGTTCGCGGCCAACGGGATCCTGTTCAACCACGAATCGCCGCGGCGCGGCGAGACGTTCGTCACCCGCAAGGTCACGCGCGGGGTCGCGTCGCATCCTGGCCGGCCGCGCAGGACAAGCTCTTCCTGGGCAACCTGGACGCCAAGCGCGACTGGGGCTACGCGCCCGAGTACGTCGAGGCGATGTGGCGGATGCTCCAGCAGCCGACGCCGGACGACTTCGTCATCGCCACCGGCGAGACGCATACCGTGCGCGAGTTCGTCGACGCGGCCTTCGGGCTCGCCGGGCTGGACTGGGAGCGAGCACGTCGAGATCGATCCGCGCTACTTCCGGCCGACCGAGGTGGACGAGCTCTGCGGCGACGCGACGAAGGCCGCGGACGTGCTGGGCTGGCGCCCGACGGACGACCTTCGACGACCTCGTCCGGCTGATGCTGGACGCGGACATTCGAGAGGCCGGCCTGGAGCCGTCGGCACACCTGGCGTCCGGCCGCATCCTCGGCGTGAGCTTCTGGACCGAGCGCCGGGTCATGGTCACCGGCGGCGCAGGCTTCCTCGGGACGGCCGTGGTCGCGCGGCTCCGAATCCGCCGGCGCGGACCAGGTCTTCGTGCCGCGGAGCGCCGACTACGACCTCGTCACCGCGGACGGGATCGCGCGGGCGCTGCGCAGACGGACGACCGGACCTGGTCATCCACCTGGCGGCGGTCGTCGGCGGGATCGGGGCCAACCGCGAGAACCCGGGCCGGTTCTTCTACGAGAACGCGATCATGGGCATCCAGCTGATGGAGCAGGCGCGCCTGCGCCGGGGTCGACAAGTTCGTCCAGATCGGCACGGTCTGCTCGTATCCGAAGTTCACGCCGGTCCCGTTCCGGGAGGACGACCTCTGGAACGGCTACCCGGAGGAGACCAACGCCCCCTACGGCCTGGCCAAGAAGATGCTGCTCGTCCAGGGCCAGGCGTACCGCGCAGCAGTACGGCTTCAACGTCATCTACCTGATCCCGGTGAACCTCTACGGCCCCGGCGACAACTTCGACCCGAACAGCTCGCACGTGATCCCGGCGCTGATCAAGAAATGCGTCGACGCGCGGGAGCGGGGCGACGACCACATCGACGTGCTGGGGCACCGGGTCGGCGTCGCGCGAGTTCCTCTATGTCGACGACGCGGCCGAGGGGATCGTCCTGGCCGCCGAGCGCTACGACGGCGGCGATCCGGTCAACCTGGGCGTCGGCCGGGAGATCACGATCCGCGACCTGGTCGACGCTGATCGCGCGAGCTGACCGGCTTCGCGGGCGAGATCCGCTGGGACGCGTCGAAGCCCGACGGCCAGCCGCGCCGCGCGCTCGACACCAGCCGGGCCCGGGAACGTTTCGGCTTCGTGGCGCAGACGCCGTTCGAGGAAGGGCTGCGCCGAACGGTCGAGTGGTACGAACGGGGACCAGAGCGAGGTGAGTCCGTGACCATCCCGTCGCCGGTCGTCGGCTCCGACGGGCGGTCCTCCGTTGCCGCGGATCATCATCGAGCCCAAGGGCGGAATGGTCGACTGGCTCGAGCTCTGGCGTTTCCGCGACCTCTTCGTGATCCTCGCGCGAGCGTGACCTCCGCCTCCGCTACCGACAGACGGCCCTGGGCGTGGTGTGGGTGATCCTCCAGCCGCTCGTCGCCTCCCTGATCTTCGCCGTGATCTTCGGACTCTTCGCGAAGCTGCCGTCCGACGGTGCCCCATACCTCCTGTTCGTCTTCGCCGCGATGCTGCCCTGGAACCTGTTCGCCGGAGGCGTCCAGCGTGCCGGCAACAGCCTCGTCGCCGATTCCGCGGCTGATCACCAAGATCTACTTCCCACGGGAGATCATCCCGATCGCCAGCGTCTCGGCGGTGCTGCTCGACTTCGCGGTCGCGGGCGTCGGTGATGTTCGGCTTGATGCTCGTCGTACGGAACCGCGATTCGCTGGACCGTCCTCGCGCTGCCAGCGCTGGTTCTCCATCGCTCTCGCAATCACCATCGGCGCTAGCCTGCTTCTTCTCCGCCTTGAACGTCTACTACCGGGACTTCTCCTACGCGCTCCCGTTCATCCTCCAGGTCTGGCTGTATGCCTCGCCGGTTGTCTACTGCGTCGAGCCTGGTTCCGGAGCAATGGCAGCTGCTCTACGGCCTCAATCCCATGGTCGGCGTCATCGACGGCTTCCGCTGGGCTCTCGCTTGGCGGGCCGAGCCGCCGCCATCGCCCTGGTCGAGTCCGTCATCGTCGCGGCCCTGATGGTCCTGGTCGGTGCGACGGTCTTCCAGCGTGTCGAACGCAGCTTCGCGGACGTCATCTGATGAGCGACATCGCGATCCGCGCGAGCGGGCTCAGCAAGTCGTACCGGATCGACCACGGTCGCGCCGCGCGACTACCGAACGCTGCGCGAATCGCTCGCATCCGTGGCTCGCCGTTCCATGCCGACGATCGGAGGACCGACGCGCACGAGACGATCTGGGCGCTCGACGACGTGTCGTTCGAAGTCGCAGCGCGGCGAGGCGCTCGGCATCATCGGCCGCAACGGCGCCGGCAAGAGCACCCTGCTCAAGATCCTGTCGCGGATCACCCGGCCGACGGCCGGCACGCGCGGAGGTCTACGGGCGACTCGGCTCGCTGCTCGAAGTCGGGACCGGCTTCCACCCCGAGCTGACAGGCCGCGAGAACATCTTCCTGAACGGCGCGATCCTCGGGATGAGCCGCGCGCGAGATCCGGCGCCGCTTCGACGAGATCGTCGACTTTCGCCGAGACCGAGCAGTTTCTCGACACGCCCGTCAAGCGCTATAGCACCGGCATGTACATGCGCCTGGCCTTCGCCGTGGCGGCGCATCTGGACACGGACATCCTCGTTGTCGACGAAGTGCTGGCGGTCGGCGACGCCGCAGTTCCAAGCAGAAGTGCCTCGGCAAGATGGAGGACGTGGCCGGTCAGGGACGGACGGTCCTGTTCGTCAGCCACAACCTCGCCGCAATCACACAGCTGTGCACGAGTGCGATCTTGCTTGACGCGGGAGGCATAGCCGCTCGGGGCACAGCGAGTGACGTGGTCACACGGTACCTCGGGAACACGAACGAGGGCGGGCATGTCGACCTTGGCAACCACCGCGGGCCCGCGTCTGTGTCAGGGGCGGTTTTCGAGTGGGCCGAGGTCCTGAACAGCGACGGCGTCGTATGTCAGGACTTTTCGATTGGCGACGACATCACGATCGCCTTCCGGCTGCGCCTTTCCTCAGATCGACCGCGTACCAAGTTGGCGATTTCACTCCGCGGATCCGACGGCACTCCCATCGCGCACGTAGTCGACGACGACTCCGGATTCGCCCTCGGCAACGACTCCCGAACGTGGCGTGTCGAGATCGGGTTTCGTGACGTCAGGCTCTACCCGGGCTCATACCGCGTGACCTTGTGGGCCGTCGATAGTGCCAACACCGAGGTCTTCGATCACGCAGATGACTGTCTGACCTTTCGTGTCGTTGACGGTGGGAAGCTGACGATGAGGCCACTTCCAAGGCACTCCGCGATTCATCTTCTTGACTCCGTCCTGGGCAGAGCAACGTTCTGAAGAAGCCGCAATCGCGCCGACCGAATACGCGAGACCGACTGTCCGAGAGGCCGGGCCAAAGTGATCCCAGTGTCGCGGCGAATACTCTTCGAGTTTCCCGGGCTCGGCGAAGGGCGGCTGTTCGATCCTGACGCTCGGGACCTCGTGACTGAGCCGTTCATCTATCTTCGCCAGCGGCTTCGAGAGCTTGGGTACTACTTGTTCACTGCCGACGACCTCGCAGTGGAAGATGCCGCCCAAGTGTGGTTCTGGGACGTCCCGCGATCAGTTTCGACCGGATTGCGTTCGATGCTGGGCTCAATCCGGCGGAGGCCGGCACCACCCGCTCGTGATCTCCTTCGGGAATGCGTCCAGACTGGGAACGATCGGCTGGTCCTGTTCATCGGTGAGCCGGAGGTCGTCCGTCCGGACAACTGGGATCGCTCCAGGCATCGACCATTCAGTCGCGTCCTCACCTGGAGCGACGACATCGTCGATGGCGCTCGATATCGGAAGTTCAGGTACCCGCAACCGAGCACCTACCCACGACTGGATCCGCCTCCATTTCGGAAGCAAGGACTGCTCGTGAACATCTCGTCGAACAAGTCTTCTGGCCATCCAAAGGAGCTCTATTCCGCGCGTCGTGAAACGATCCGGTATTTCGAGCAAGCGTATCCATCAGAGTTCGCATTGTTCGGGACCGGGTGGGATCGCCCTGCCCCGGGTGAACCGCCTTACTCGTCTTTTCGAGGAAATCGTCGACCACAAATGGAGGGTCTACGGAAAGTATCAATTCGGCCTTTGCTACGAGAACATGCGTGATGCACCCGGCTATGTGACGGAGAAGTTGTTCGACTGCGCCCGCGCTGGAAGCGTGCCCGTCTATTGGGGTGCTC
>CAWDXA010000006.1:0-17054 GCA_963806175.1 uncultured Chloroflexia bacterium | reverse complement strand
GGCCCGGCGGGCGGTGGAGTCCCGCCCGTGTCAGTCTGGAGCGAGATCGGCAATCGAGGCGAGGACGAGATCGGCGACCGGGGCGAGGAGCGCCGCATCACCGACGCCCGTCAGGACGCCGACGACCAGCCCGGCGCCGGCCCGGCGGCCCATCTGGAGATCCACCACCGAGTCGCCGACCACAGCGGTGCGGGCGGGCTCGATCCCGAGCTGAGAGCACAGCCGGACGACCATGTCGGGCGCCGGCTTGACGGCAACTCCGTCGTCGGCGCAGATCACGGCGTCGACCAGGCCGTTGAGGCCGAGCGCGGCGAGGGTTCGCTCGGTCGGCACGCGGTCGTCGCTGGTGGCCACGGCGATCCGCATGCCGTCCCGTCGCAGACGCGTCAGCAACGCGGCCAGGTCGACCAGCGGTCGGGCCAGGCCGACCGGGTCCGGCGCGTGCCAGGCCTGCCGGAGCGCCGCGTCGGCCGCCCGCCCGCTCAGCCCTGCCGCCACGAGGATCCCGCGAGTCCGGTCGCGGAGCCGTGCCATCGGCGACGCGGCCAGTCCGCCACCCGGCAGCACCCGGGCCGTCGCCGCATCGAAGCCCAGCATGTCGAAGAGCGGGTCGCGGATCGGGATGCCGGCGGCGCGTTCGAGGCTTGCGGCGAGGTCCATCGTCCAGCCGGCCCACATCGCGTCGAACTCGATGAGCGTGCCGTCCTTGTCGAAGACGACCAGGTCGATCCCGGCCAGGCTGCGGCTCACACCACCGTTTCGGGGTGGGCCGTGGCGGCCGCGCCGTCGCGCGCGACACCGAGCACGAACGAGGCCTCCGGCGGGAAGTGCACCGTGGCCGTCTGCCCGACGGCCGGCAGGGCCAGGTGAGGCTCGTTGAACGTATCGAGCGAGATCGTCGTCGCGTCCTCGGCCGTGGGATCGGCTCCGAGGCGGAGCCGGATGCGCACGATCGAGCCAAGGAAGTTGATGTCCTCGATCGCCCCGCGCAGACGGTTCGAACCGTCGGGCCCGTCCCCGAACGAGATGCCCTCCGGCCGGAGCGCGAGCGTCACCCGGCCGCCGGCCGCGGCGCTCGTCACGGCCCGGGCCGTACGGATCTCCTGGCCGTCGAGCGACAGGCGCCCGGCGCCCGGATCGA
This sequence comes from uncultured Chloroflexia bacterium, assembly GCA_963806175.1. GTDB lineage: Bacteria > Chloroflexota > Limnocylindria > Limnocylindrales > CSP1-4 > SPCO01. The sequence continues at coordinate 15,913 of CAWDXA010000006.1, read as the reverse complement.
TCACGCCGGCTTCGACGAGATTCAGCGTCCCGACGAACGAGGCCACGAACGTCGTCGCCGGGAAGTTGTAGATCTCGAACGGGGTGCCGATCTGCTCGATCCGGCCCTCGCTCATGACCACGACCCGGTCGGACAGCGAGAGGGCCTCCTCCTGGTCGTGCGTCACGTACACGGTCGTGATCCCGAGCTGGCGCTGGATCGCCCGGATCTCCTTGCGCAGGACGATCCGGATCTTGGCGTCGAGCGCCGACAGCGGCTCGTCGAGCAGCAGCACCTGGGGCTCGATGGCGAGCGCACGGGCGAGCGCCACGCGCTGCTGCTGCCCGCCGGACAGCTGGTAGGGATAGCGATCGCCGCGGCCCTCGAGGTGGATCAGCGACAGCAGCTCCGCCACGCGACGCTCGATCTCGGACCGGGGCCGCTTGCGGACCTTGAGCCCGAAGCCGATGTTGCCGGCCACCGTCATGTTCGGGAACAGGGCGTACGACTGGAAGACCATCCCGACGTTGCGCTGGTTGGGCGAGCGTCGCGTGATGTCGGTGCCGTTGACCGCGATCGTTCCGCCGGTCGGTTGCTCGAAGCCCGCGATCATCCGGAGCGTCGTCGTCTTCCCGCAGCCGGATGGCCCAAGGAACGACACGAACTCGCCGCGCTCGGCAGCGAGGTTGAAGTCGAGCACGGCCGCCACGTCGCCAAACCGCTTCTGGATGCCGCTCAGTTCCAGGAAGGCCATGGTCTCCTCGTTCTCCTAGCGGGCGCCGGCGACGGTGATGCGGCTTCGCGAGCCGCGTCCGATGAAGGCAATCAGGATCATCGCCAGCCAGGTCAGGCCGAAGCTGATCAGTGAGACGGCGGCGGGCTCGTAGGCCTTGTTCGTTCCGAGCAACGACAGGTAGGGCCCGAATGCCGGGCGAGCCAGGAAGGTCGCAATCGTGAACTCGCCGATCACGATCGCGAGCGTGAGGAAGGCCCCGCTCAGCAGCGCCACGCGCAGGTTCGGCAGGATGATCCCGATGAGGATCCTCGGCCAGCCGGCTCCGAGGCTCTGGGCCGCCTCCGTGAGGTTCCGCACGTCGATCGCCTGCAGGCCCGTGTCGACCGCGCGGTACATGTACGGGAACGACAGCACGACGTAGGCGGCGGCCAGCAGCGCGCTGCTCCCGATGTCCGTGTGGGTGAGCGGGAGCAGCCCGTGGCTGTACGTCTGGATCAGCCCGAACACCAGCACGATCGGCGGGATGACGAACGGCAGCAGGGTGATGAACTCGATCAGCGGCCGTGCCCGCGGCACCCGGAGCCGGACCCAGAAGGCCGTCGGCACCAGGATGGCCAGGCTCACGATGATGGTGATGACCCCGATGACGAACGAGTAGCCGAGGCTTTCCCAGAAGGCCGGGCTGCTGACGACGGTGGTGTAGTAGTCGAAGGTCGGCGGCGCGCCCACCGGCCCCCAGGGGTGGCCGAGGGAGAACTCGAATGTCCCGACCAGCGGCAGGAAGAAATACAGGACGCCGGCCAGGAAGACCAGTGCCCAGGCAAGTCGCGTGAGCCTCATCGCCGCCACCGCTCGGCCCGCCGTTGGAGCCAGATGTAGACGACGATGGTCACGGCCATGATCGCGACCATGCCCATCGCCACCGCGTAGCCGAGGTTGACGTTGTTGAGGACGTCGCCGCGCAGCTGACGAGTGATCAGCATGGTCACCATGTTGATCTGGCCGCCGGTCAGCTGGAACGCCGTCGCCTGCGCGCCGAACGAGTTCCCGAACAGCAGGATCATCGTTCCCAGGAGCGTTGGCATGAGGATCGGCAGGGCGACGTGTCGCCAGTACTGGAAGGTGCCGGCGCCCAGGTTCTCGGACGCCTCCCGCCATTCCCGGCGGAGCCCGTCGATGGCCGGAGCCAGGATCAGGACCATCAGCGGGAACTGGAAGTAGAGGTAGACGATCTCGATGGCGAGCTTCGAGTAGAGCGTGAACCCGTTCCCGTACAGGTCGATGCCGAGGAAGCTCTTCATGAAGATCGTGAGGAACCCCAGCCGGCCCAGGGTGAACGTGAACGCCAGCGCCAGCGGCACGCCGGCGAAGTTCGAGGCGACGCCCGAGAACGTCATCAGGGAACCGCGGAGCACGCTCGGCAGGCCGCCGGCGATCACCGAGTAGGCGAGCAGGAACCCGAAGATCCCACCCAGAACGGCCGTGACGAGGCTGATCTCGATGCTCGTCAGGTACGAGCTCGCGATCTCGGGTTGCGCGAGGTCGGCGTAGTTCTGGAGGGTCGCGTTGCCGGCCTGGTCGTGGAAGCTGCCGACCACCAGGTAGCTGGTCGGGATCAGCAGGAACGCGGCCGCGAAGACGAGGAACGGCACGAGTCCGAGCCATTGCCAGCTGAGGCGACGACGGACGGGGAGCGCCGATGGCGCTCCCCGTCCGTCCGATGGCAGGGCGACCACCGTCACCACGCCACCAGTGATTCCCGGGTCGGTATCGCTACTTGACGGTGACACCAACGGTGGTGATCCAGCCGTCACCGATGGTCTTCGAGGCCTTGGTGATCTGGTCGAGCGTGGGCAGCACGGTGCCCTTGGACTCCGGCAGCTTGGCCTGCGCGGCCGCGTCCACCGTGCCCTTGGCGACCATGTCGTCGTAGCGAATCGGGTTGCAGTAGCCGCTCAGCCAGATGTTCTGCCCTTCGTCCGAGTAGAGGTACTCCATCCAGAGCTTGGCGGCGTTGGGGTGCGGGGCGTACTTGCTGATGGCCTGGACGTACATGCCTCCGAAGCGACCGGACGTCGGGACGACGACCTCGATCGGGGGATTGCCCTTCAGGGAGTCCTTGTCGGCGAGCGCGTTGTACGTCCACGCCATTCGGATCGGCGTCTCGCCGCTGGCGACGGTGGCGGTGCTGGCGATCACCGGCACGAAGTTGCCGGCGTCGTTCAGCTGCTTGAAGAAGGTCAGGCCTGCCGTGGCGTCGTCGAGCGAGCCCCCATTCGCCAGGCCGGCGGCCCAGACGGCCGATTGTGCCTGGTTCGACGAGGTGGGGTCACCGAACAGGGCGACCATGCTCTTGTACTCGGGCTTGAGGAGGTCGGACCAGTCCTTCGGGACGTTGGTGACCGCCTTCGTGTTGACCTCGAACGACATGACGCCGTAGTAGTCGCCGTACCACATGCCATCGGCCGCCTTGGCCGAGTCGGGGATCGTGTCCCAGGTCGAGACCTTGTACGGCTGGTACAGGCCCTGGTCGACGCCCTGCGGACCGAAGGCGAGGCCGACGTCCACCACGTCCGGCGCCTGCGGGCCCGGATTGTCCTTGTTGGCCACGATCGCAGCGAGCTCGTCCTTCGAGCCACCGCCCGGGTTGAGCCCGTTGATCGGGATGCCGTACTTCGCCGTGAAGCCGTCGATGGCGGCGCCGTAGTTGCACCAGTCGCGTGGCAGCGCGATCGTGTTCAGGCCACCCTCGGCCTTGGCGGCCGCGATGAGGGCGTCCATGCTTCCACCCGCGGCGGCAGATCCGGCGGCCGAAGGGGCGGCCGCCGACGGCGCCGTTGAGGCCCCGGATGATGAACAGGCTGCGAAGACGATGGCCGACGTGGCCAGCAGACCCGCGATCCGGGTCATCGAGCGACGTGTAGACAAGATCCGTCCTCCACTGATGTCGGGCTGGCGATCGATTGCCGGGGAGCGCTCCGGGGACCTCCTCTTCCCCTCGACCGACCCCGAACCACACCCGGCGAGCACCTCGCCGGCGGCGGAGCCGCTTGCACGGACTCGCGCATTGGACCCCCCATGTCGGCAGGCGTCAAGAGGATGTGAGGGATTCGTTAACGCGGTGTCATCAGCGCTGTCGATTTTGTGATCGTCCCGGCCGGCGGACCTGCCCGCGGCTCGCACATGACCGTTGACGCGGCCCCCGGAATGGGCCTTCGGCGGGTGCGCGCCCCACCCTATACTGCCCGTCCGCCATCAGGGAGGACGGAGTCCGGGTGAGGATCTTCTTCGCGACCGACGTTCACGGTTCGGAGGTCTGCTGGCGGAAGTTCCTGAATGCCGGCGCGTTCCACAACGCGGACGTCCTGATCATGGGCGGCGATATGACCGGCAAGGCGATGGTCCCGATCGTGGCCACCGCGGACGGCTGGGAGCTCAGCCTCCAGGAGCAGCGTCACGAGCTGTCCACGGAGGACGAGCTGCGGGCGATGGAGAAGCGGATCTCCGACCGCGGCTACTACCCGGTCCGCCTCACCCGTGACGAGATCAATGCCTGGGCCGACGACCCCGGCCTCGTCGACGAACGGTTCAAGGCCGAGATCCTGCGCGGCGTGGAACGCTGGATGGCGCTCGCCGACGAACGCCTGGCGAAAACCGGGATCCGCTGCGTCGTCTCGCCGGCCAACGACGACATGTTCGAGATCGACCCGATCATCGACCGCGCCGAGCGCGTCGACCTCGGCGAGGCCAACACCATCGACCTCGAGGGCCTGTCGCTGGTCTCGACCGGCTGGGCCAACCCGACGCCCTGGAACACGTTCCGTGAGATGCCCGAGCCGGAGCTGCGCAGCCGCATCGACGAGATCGTCGCGAAGGCGCCGGACCCGCAGCGATCGATCTTCAACTTCCATGCCCCGCCGTACGGCTCCAACCTTGACAACGCTCCGAAACTCGATGCCAACATGCACTACGTCGCCGGCGGCCAGGCGCTGGTCCCGGTCGGTTCGCGGGCCGTTCGCGACGCCATCCTCGCGTACCGGCCGCCGCTCTCGCTCCACGGGCACATCCACGAGGGCAGGGGAGCCGTGAAGCTCGGCCCAACGCTGGCGGTCAATCCAGGCAGTTCCTACGAAGACGGCGTGCTCCAGGCCGCAATCGTCGACCTGGACACGCGGAAGGGAACGGTGAAGCGCTATCTGCTGATCAATGGTTGACGCCCGGACGTCCGGGCTGAGGTTCTACAGAGGAGGGTCTTCGTCCCATGGCTTCGGTGAGTCGCGATGCGCCGTCGCTGTTCCTGAGAAACGCGACGGGACTCGTCAAGGGTTGGTCGGGGTTCGACGCCTTCACCTACTCGTTCATGTCGGTGAACCTCGTCACCCTTGGCCTGTTCTACAGCCTGGCGATCTTCGCCTTCGTCCCCGACGGCTCGGCCGTCGCGGCCATCGTCCTCTCCGGAGTGGCGGTCACGTTCCTGGCGATCGCCTACGCCGGGTTGATCGCGGTGATGCCGCGGGCCGGCGGCGACTACATCTGGCAGAGCCGGGTGCTCGACGGCATCCCGGGCATCGCATCCGGCGCCGTCGTCGGCGGTGTCGGCGGCCTGGTGGTCGGTGGGGCGACCCTGGGCGGGGATTCGGGCAACATCATCGGGCTGGTGGTCGGGCTGGTCATCGGCGCCGCGGTTGGCTACCTGCGCGGTGGGATCGCCTTCGTGCTGGCCGCCACGGGCTGGTGGTTCATCCTCGCCCAGTGGGCGCCGATCTACGGCTCGATCGCCAAGATCGAGTTCTTCCAGCCGCTCGCGGCACTCATCGGCTGGTCCGACGGCGTGACGTTCTTTGCGTCACAGAACGGGACGTTCGCGGTCTCGCTGTTCGTCATCGCGCTGACCACGATCCTGGTCTCGCTCGGCATGGCCGGCTACGCCCGGATCCAGCGCTGGAGCCTGTGGATCGGGCTGATCGGCCTGGCCGTCGTGTTCGTGCTCCTGCTCGTCTCGTCGCAGGCCTCGTTCCATACCGCGTTCGACAAGGCCGCCAGCGACCTGTTCGGGGTCAGCAACGCCTACCAGGGCACGATCGACAACGCGGCCGCGACCGATGCCTACACCGGTGGATCGCTCGATCCGTTCGGGTTCGGGGGCGGCACGTTCCTGCTGATCCCGTTCATGATGTTCTGGATCCTCTACCCGAACTGGGGCTCGACCCTGTACGGCGAAGTCCGCGGGGCCGGCGACTTCCGCAAGGTCCTCAACGGCATGCTCGGCGGGATCTGGGTCACCATTGTCCTGGCCCTGATCTTCGTGTTCCTGGCCGACAAGACGTTCGGCTGGACGTTCTTCAACTCGACCAACGTCAGCTACATCGACTATGCCTATGGCTACACGACGACGGCGCCGGTGATCCCGATCTGGGGCTATCCGCCGTTGCTCGCCTCGTTCCTGGTCGACAGCCGGATCTTCCAGATCGTCACGGTCGTGGTCTTCGGGGCCTGGTTCCTGGGCTGGTCGGGGACGCTCTTCCTGTCATCGACCCGGATGATCTTCGCAGCCGCCTTCGACCGGGTCCTGCCGGAAGCCGCGGCGCGAGTCTCGGAGCGGCGGGCGGTGCCGTGGGTGGCCCTGCTGTTCATCATGGTGCCGTCGGTCGTGGTGAGCGCGATCTACGCGTACTGGACGCCGTTCGTGTCCTGGACGCTGGACGCGTCGCTCGTGATCGCGGTCACGTTCTTCGGGACGGCGATCGCCGCCACGATCCTGCCCTGGTACAAGCGGGACCTGTACCAGGCCTCGCCGATCGCGCGCTACCAGATCGCGGGCATCCCGCTGATCAGCATCGGTGGCGGCGTCACGGTGCTGGTCCTCGGCTGGACGATCTATGAGTGGCTGTCCAACTCCCTCTACGGGATCGGCGTCGGCAACTCGCAGTCGATCATCTACCTGGGCGTGATGTACGGTCTGGCCGTCGTGGTGTACCTGGCGGCCTGGCTGTACCGGCGCTCGCAGGGTGTGGACCTCGGCAAGATCCACGCGGAGATCCCAGCGGAGTAGGCGATCGCGAGATCGCCGATCGTTCGGGACGCCCCGGGATCCCCGGGGCGTCCCTTCGATTCCGGGCACCTCGCAGGCCCGGCCGGCCCGGGCGATTCGCCGGAACTGGCTACTCGCCCGAGAACCAGCCAGTCGGGGCCGGCGACAGGTTCTGCCAGACGTGCTTGGTCTCGCGGTACTCGTCGAGACCGCTCGGGCCCAGCTCCCGGCCGATACCCGATTGCTTGAACCCGCCCCACTCCGCCTGCGGCAGGTACGTGTTGTAGTCGTTGATCCAGATCGTCCCGTGGCGCAGCCGTCCCGCGACCCGCTGCGCGCGTCCGGCATCGGCGGTCCAGACCGCACCGGCGAGGCCGTACGTCGTGTCGTTGCCGAGTTCCACCGCCTCGTCCTCGGTCGAGAAGCGCTCGACGGTCAGGACCGGCCCAAAGATCTCCTCGCGGATGACCGTCATGGTCCGGCGGCAGTCGGCGAGCACGGTCGGGCGGTAGTAGAACCCGCCGGCGAGCTCGGGCTCGGACGGTGGGCCGCCCCCCGCGACCAGCCGTGCCCCTTCGGCGATCGCCCCCTCGACGTACCGCGCGACCTTCGCCCGGTGGGCGGCCGAGATCAGCGCTCCCGCCTCGGTCGACGGGTCCGTGCCGGCCCCCAGGCGGATCCGGTCGGCGCGCCGACCGATCTCGGCCACGAAGCGGTCGTAGATCTCCTCCTGGACGATGGCGCGGCAGCCGGCCGAGCAGACCTGGCCGGAATGGACGAACGCCGCGGTCAGCGCGTTGTCCACGGCGGTCTCGAAGTCGGCGTCGGCAAAGACGATGTTGGGGCTCTTCCCACCGAGCTCGAGGGCGACCCGCTTGATGTTGCCCGCCGCCCCATGGAGCAGCGACCGGGCGGCGTCGAGCCCGCCGGTCAGCGACACCATGTCGACGTCGCGGCTGTCGGCGAGCGCCTGGCCGACGCGCTCGCCGGGCCCCAGGACCAGGTTGACGACGCCGGCCGGGACGCCGGCCTCCTCGAACAGCTCGACCAGGTGGATCGTCGACAGCGGCGTCAGCTGGGCGGGCTTCATCACGGCGGTATTGCCGGCTGCGAGCGCCGGCGCGATCTTCCAGCTCATCTGGAGCAGCGGATAGTTCCACGGCCCGATGAGGCCGCACACGCCGATGGGTTCCCGGACGATGCGGCTGAGCACGTCCGGGTTGCCCGCGTCGACGAGCCGGCCCGCCTCCTTGCCGGCGAGGTCCGCGTAGTAGCGGAACACACGGGCCACGTCGGCCATGTCCCAGCGACTCTCGCGCATCGCCTTGCCCGTGTTGATCGACTCGAGCTGGGCCATCTCCTCGAGGTCGCGATCGATCAGCCCGGCGACCGCGTCCAGCAGCGCCGCTCGATCCGAGGCCGGGGTGCGCGGCCAGTCGGTCCGATCGAACGCGTAGCGAGCGGCGGCGATGGCGGCCTGGACCTGGTCGTCGGTCGCGACGTCCACCTCGGCGACCACCGAGCCGTCCGACGGGTTCACGACCGGACTGCAGTCGCCGCCGGCCGAGGCGACCCACTCGCCATTGATGAACAGGCTGGGCACGGCTCCCTCGCTCGCTCGGACGATGGCCCCGGACGACGCTGGCCGCGAGGATGGCCGCCGGTTTGGGGGCACGTCAAGCTGTCGTTCCCGCGGGTGGGCCAGCGGCCGGGCGGGTCCAACGACCCGGCGGGTGCGCCGCGCGCACCGGGGAACCGGACGCGCGCTAGGATTTCGCCCCACGACCCCCGAGCGGGCTGGACAGACAGGAGGGTGGCACCGACATGAGCGCGCTTCCGGACCGGGCCCGTGTGGTGGTGATCGGCGCCGGGATCGTGGGCAACAGCATGGCCTACCACCTGGCGCTGGCCGGTTGGCGCGACATCGTCCTGCTGGAGAAGGGAACGCTCCCGAACCCCGGTGGCTCGACCGGTCACGCCTCGAACTTCATCTTCCTGACCGACCATTCGAAGGAGATGACGGCGTTCACGGTCGACAGCGCCCGGCAGTACCGCGAGCTCGGCGTCTACCACGAGTGCGGCGGGATCGAGGTCGCGCGGACGCCCCAGCGGCTCGAGGAGCTGAAGCGGCGGATGGCGTCGTCGGCCTCCTGGGGGATCGAAGGGACCCGACTCCTGACCCCGACCGAAGTCAAGGCCATGGTTCCGTTCATCGACGAGACCGTCATCCTGGGCGGTTTCTACACGCCAGGTGTCGGCGTCGTTGACTCGCTCCAGGCCGGCACGCTGATGCGCCAGAAGGCCGTCGATCTGGGCGCACTCACGATCGCCGCCGGCGTCGAGGTCAGCGGCATCGACACTGAGGCGGGCCGCGTCCGTCGGGTCCGGACGAACAAGGGCGAGATCGAGGCCGACGTGGTCGTGATCGCCGCCGGGATCTGGAGCCCGCGGCTGGCCAGGATGGCCGGTGCGTCGATCCCGCTCACCCCGGCGGTCCACCAGATGATCGATATCGGGCCGGTCCCGATCTTCGAGCACGCCCGGAGCGAGGTCGACTACCCGATCGTGCGCGACATGGACACCAACATGTACGAGCGCCAGCATGGCACCGGCTTCGAGATCGGTTCGTATGCCCACCGGGCGATCCTGATGGACCCCGACGACATCCCCTCGATCGAGGCGTCCGCGCTGTCCCCGACGATGCTGCCGTTCACGCAGGAGGACTTCGACCCGCAGCTCGAGGACGCGCTCGAGCTGTTCCCGTCGATCGTGTCCGACGAGAAGGCCGGGGTGAAGCTGGCGATCAACGGCCTGCTGTCGCTCACGCCGGACGGCAACCCGATCATCGGCGAGACGCCCGAGGTCAAGGGGCTCTGGTCGGTCGCCGCGATCTGGATCAAGGAGGCTCCCGGGATCGCGAAATGCGTCGCCGAGTGGATGACCCACGGCACGCCCGAGATCGATCCGCACGGCTCGGACGTCGCCCGGTTCTACGACCACCAGAGGACCGACCAGCACGTCAATGCCCGGACGACCGAGGGTTACAACAAGACCTACGGCATCGTCCACCCGATGGAGCAGTGGGCGTCCAACCGGAACGTTCGGCTGTCGCCGTTCAACGCTCGTCAGCGCGAGCTCGGGGCGGTCTTCTTCGAGGCGGCCGGCTGGGAGCGCCCGTACTGGTACGGCGCCAACGAGCCGCTGCTCGCGGAGTACGGCGACCGGGTCATGCCCCGCGCCGCCGAGTGGGACGCGCGCTGGTGGTCGCCGATCATCAACGCCGAGCACCTTGCGATGCGCGACCGGGCGGCGATGGTCGACCTGTCGGCGTTCGCGATCTTCGACGTCACCGGGCCGGGCGCGTGTGCCTCGCTCGAGCACCTGTGCGTCAACCGGGTCGACGTGGCGCCCGGGCGGACCGTCTACACGCCGCTGCTCAACGCGGCCGGCGGGGTCCTGGCGGACCTGACGATCATGCGGCTGGCGCATGACCGGTTCCGGGTCGTGACCGGCGGCGGGATGGGGATGCGCGACCGGAAGCTGTTCGCCGATGGGCTGCCGGATGACGGCTCGGCCCAGCTGCACGATGCCACCAACCAGTGGACGACGATCGGGTTGTGGGGGCCGCGGGCACGCGACATCCTGGCCGCCGTCACGCCCGCGGACGTCAGCCACGCCGGGTTCCCGTTCCTGACCACGAAGACCGTCGACATCAACGGTGTGCGGACCCTCGCGTCCCGGATCAGCTATGTCGGCGAGCTCGGCTGGGAGATCTACGTCCCGATCGAGCAGGGACTGCGGGTCTGGGACGCGATCTGGGAGGCCGGCCGGCCGCACGGCATGGTGGCGGCCGGGATCGGAACGTACGCCGTGACCGCCCGGCTGGAGAAGGGCTACCGCGCCCACGGCGCGGAGCTCGAGCTCGACTTCGACCTCATCGAGGCGGGCATGGCCCGCCCGACGGTCAAGGACGCCGGGTTCATCGGCAAGGCGGCGTACCTCGAGCAGCGATCGCGTCCGCCGGCGGCGATCCTGTGCACGCTCACCCTCGACGACCCGACGTCGGCGAGTGGCGTGAAGCGCTACATGCTCGGCCGCGAGCCGATCCTGACGCCCGACGGCCGGCCCCTCGTCGACGGCAAGGGCCGGCGGTCGTACGTGACCAGCGCCGGCTCGGGTCCGTCGGTCGGGAAGCACCTGCTGATGGCCTACCTGCCGGCGGAGCAGGCGGTGGAGGGCACGAAGCTGGCCGTCGAGTACTTCGGCGAGCGCTACCCGGTGACCGTTGCGGTCGCCGGCGCCAGGCCGCTGTTCGACCCGGACAACGTCCGCATCCGGAGCTGAGCGACAGCCGCGATGGAGATCCTCGTCTGCGTCAAGCGCGTGCCCGCCACCGGCGGTCGGATCGTCCTGACACCCGACGGCCAGGAGATCGACACCCGCTACCTCGGCTTCACGGTCAGTCCGCACGAGGAGTGCGCCGTCGAGGAGGCAGTCCGGATCGTCGAGGCCCTGGCAGGCTCGTCGACCGTGCTCACGCTGGGTCCGGCCGCGGCCGAGGAGCAGCTCCGCGACGCGATGGCTGTCGGCATCGACCGGGCAATCCTGCTCGAGACGGATGGGCGCGAGTTCGACCCGATCGCGACCTCGGCGGCGATCGTCGAGGCGATCCGGAACCAGGAGGCCACGCGCGGGCCGTTCGACCTGATCCTGCTGGGCAACGAGGCGGCCGACACCGGCGACTTCCAGGTCGGGATCCGGGTTGCCGTCGCCCTCGACCGGCCCGTCGTGACCGGCATCAAGTCGCTCGCGATCCGCGATGGATCTGCCGTTGCCCGGCGCGAAGCGACCGGCGGCGGGTGGGAGACCTACGAGGTGCCGCTCCCGGCCGTCGTCTCGGTGAAGGAGGGGCTCAACCTGCCACGGTATCCGTCGGTTCCGGGGCGTCTGCGGGCAAAGCGCAAGGACGTGGAGCGGATGGAGCCCGCCTGGTCGCACAACGGGACCGCGAAGCTCGGCCTTCGACTCCCCGAGGAGGATGGGGCCAAGGTCGAGATCCTGGGCCACGGGCCCGACGCCGCCACGGCCGTGGTGGACCTGCTGGTCCGGATCGGGATCCTCGCCTCGTGAGCGGCGTCCTCGTCTTCGTCGAGTCCCTGGCCGGCGAGGCCGACCGGCTGTCAAGGGAGGCGCTCGTGCTGGCGAGCTTGCTGGCGGCGACCACCGGCGGCCCGCTCGAGGCCGTGCTGTTCGGGGCCGGCGCGCCGGCCGCCGTGCCGGCCCTGGGTGCGCGTGGTGTCAGCAGGGTCCACGTCGTCGAGGACCCACGGCTCGAGGCCTACGCTCCGGCGGCCTGGGGAGCCGCGATTGCCGAGCTTGTCGCGGTGCGCTCGTACGCAGCGGTCATCGCCGGCGGAAGCGACCGCGGCCACGAGGTCCTGGCCCACGTCGCCGCCCGGACCGGCCGGCCGCTCGTCGCCAACGTGGTCGAAGCGGCCGTCGGCGAGCCGTGGCGGCTCACCCGCCAGCGTTGGGCCGGCAGCCTCCTCGAGGACACCGAGCTGGCGGCCGACGTGGCGCTGCTGACCGTCGCGCCGCACGTGATCCCGGTCGAGGACGCCGCACCCCCCGCGGCGGCCGTCGTGCCCGGACCGACCGTGACGCCGTTCGCGCCGCAAGTCCGTGAGCGCGACCTGGTCGCCCGGGTCACCGGCCGAGAGGCGCCGGTCGCCGGCAGCCTCTCGCTGGCTGACGCGAAGGTCGTGATCGGCGGCGGCCGTGGTGTCGGCAGCGCCGAGGGGTTCGTTGAGCTGGAGGAGCTGGCCGGGTTACTGGGCGGCGCGGTCGGCGGCTCGCGCGTGGTGACGAGTGCCGGCTGGCGGCCGCACAGCGACCAGATCGGCCAGACCGGGCTGCGGATCGCGCCCGACCTCTACGTCGCGTGCGGGATCAGCGGTGCGATCCAGCACATCGTCGGCTGCAAGGCGGCCAAGCGGATCCTGGCGATCAACACGGACCCGGACTCGCCGATCATGGCCGCCGCCGACTACGCGGTGATCGGCGACCTGCACCGGGTCGTCCCGGCCATTTCTGCCGAGATCAGACGGCGCGGGGGCGCCTGACGGCCGATACCCGCCTCGGCCGCCATCCGCCCCCGCGGGCGTGAGGCGATCGTTCGCGGCTAGCTGGGGACCTGGGTCAGCCAGCCCTCCTGTGTCGGGACCTGGCTGACCAGGTAGTCGCGCGACGCCATGACCTTCTGCCGCGGCGACGTCAGGTCCGCGACGAGCTTGCCGCCGCGCTTGAGGATCGCGCCATTCACCATCACGGTGTCGACGTTCGAGACGTCCGCGGCACAGACGACCGCCGCGACCGGGTCGATGATCGGCGCGACGTTCACGGCGTGGCCGTCGATGATCACCAGGTCGGCCTTCTTGCCGGGCGTGATCGATCCGGCTCGATCGGCGATCCCGGCGACCTTGGCCCCGTCGAGCGTCGCCCAGCGGAGCACCTGGCGAGCGGTGATCAGGTCGGGGGTCGCGACGTTGCCGTCGAGGTCCTCGTCCCAGGACGCCGAGTGCCGCCGACCGCGTTCCGAGGCAAAGATCGCGTGCATCTGGGTGAACTGGTCGGACGACGCCGTGGTCGCCACGTCCGAGCTCAGCCCGACCGGGATACCCAGCCGTTCGGCGGTCTGGGCAGGCGCCCAGCCGTGGCCCATCTGGAGCTCGATCTGCGGCGCGAGCGAGACGTTCCCTCCGGAGTCGCGGACCATCTTCCATTCGTCCTCGAGCAGGTGCGACGAGTGGATGTAGGTCGTGTTCGGATACAGCAGGTCGAGGTCCTTGAGGCCGCGCAGCTGCATCTTCGTGTAGCCGAACCGATCCATCGCCACGTGGACGGTGATGTTGATCCCGAGCTCCCTGGCGAGCTCCCATTCGAAGCGAACGACATCGGGCTTGCAGAAGTTCGTGCCGCGCGTGGCCAGCGCCATCGTGACGAGGCCCTGGTCGTCGCTGAGGACGTCCTTCCGGATCCGGCGGGCAAGGTCGCCATCGATCGTCTCGACGCTGCCGCCCCAGTCGAGCCCGAACCACCAGACCTGGAGTGACGTGTTCGGGAAGCCCAACGCGAACACGGACCGGATCCCGGTGTCCTTGAGGCCGTCGATCGCCGCGTCAGCGTGTGCGGGGGTATTCATGATGTGCGACCAGTCGACGAGGGTGGTGATGCCCGCGTTGATGCACTCGAGGGCGCCCCATTGGTTCGCGGCGTAGACGTCCTCCGGCCGGTACTTCGGCGCGAACTGGTCGAGGATCGCGCTGAAATAGGTGATCAGCGCGTAGTCCGGGGCGCACGTCCGGATCGACGTCTCCCAGGTGTGGCGGTGCGTGTCGATGAAGCCCGGGATGACGATGTTCCCGGTCGCGTCGATGACCTTCGCGCCGTCGGCCGAGATCCCCGGCCGGACGTCGATGATCCGGTCGTCCTCGACGAGGATATCGGCGCCCGGAATCTCGCCGAGTGATTCGTCCTGGGTGAGGACGATGCCGCCCTTGATCAATGTTCGCTCGCCCATCTGCCGCTCCTCTCAGTCGAACTTGCGATCACGCATGGCCGGAGATCGGGCCGGCTGGCCCGCGATGGTGGTCTCAGGCGGTTCGGTCCTCCTCTGTTCGGGCGTGTTCCCGGAGGTGGTCGGCCACCCTCGAAAGGTCTCGATCGCCGCGGCCGTCCGCCGACGCCGCATCGATGAGCGCGAGGTTCGCCGCGGTCTGTGGCAGCGACAGGCCCAGCTCGGCGGCCAGGGCCGAGATCAGGCGCAGGTCCTTGGCCGCCAGGTCGAGCGCGAAGGCGACCGGGGCGGTCTCGGGCTCGAGGAAGGAGGCGCGCTTGTAGTCGATGTACGGCGACCTGACGGCGCTCGCCGCGAGGACGCCGTAGGCCACGCTGCGGTCGATCCCTGCCGCCTCGGCCAGCACCAGCGCCTCGGCTACGGCCTGGTTGACCCCGAAGATCACCGTGTTGACGGCCAGCTTCATGGCGGCGCCCGTGCCCAGCGGGCCAAGGTGGAAGATCGTCGAAGCGAGCGCGCTCAGCACCGGTCGCCCGCGTTCCACGTCGGCCGCCTCGCCGCCGACCATGATCGTGAGGGTGCCGGCCAGGGCCAGGCTGACGCTGCCCGAGACGGGCGCGTCGAGGATGCCCGCCCCCGCGCGCCTCGCCGCCGTCTCGAACTGGCGGATCGTCGAGGGCGAGACCGTCGACGAGTCGACCAGCACGTTCCCGGGCCGCGCGCCGGCAAGCAGGCCATCGGGACCGGCGTAGACGGACTCCACCGCCGGCCCATCGGCAAGCATCGAGACGCACACGTCGGCGGCCCGCGCGACGTCGGCCGGGTTGGCCACCGATCGGCCGCCCAGCTCGGCCGCGAGCGCCGACGACGAATCGGGCGTGCGGTTCCAGCAGACGACCTCGAAGCCCGCGGCCGCGAGGGCGCGGGCCATCGAGCCCCCCATCCGTCCGGTGCCCAGGATCCCGACGGTGGTCACGGCGCTACCTCGCCTGCTCCAGCCGGTGCCGGACGGTCTCCTTGATCCGCTCGACGGACGGGACTGCGAGATCCTCGAGCGCCGCCGCCGATGGCAGCGGGATGTGCGGCGTGGTGATCCGGACCAGCGGCGCGTCGAGGCTGTAGAAGCCCTCGTCGGCGACCAGCGACACGATCTCCGCCCCCCAGCCGCACAGTCGGGGGTTCTCCTCGACCGTGAACAGCCGGCTGGTCTTCGCGACCGATGCCAGGATCGCCTTCGTGTCGAGCGGCACGAGACAGCGCAGGTCGATGACCTCCGCGCTGATCCCGTGGTCTGCCGCCAGCCGCTCGGCGGCCTCGATCGCCCGCGGGACCATGGCGGCCAGGGCGATGATCGTGCAGTCGGTCCCCTCCCGGACGACGGCCGCTTCGCCGAGCGGTACGAGGTGCTCGCCGTCGGGGACATCGCCCTTGGTGGCGAAGAGGGACTTGCTCTCGCAGAAGATCACCGGATCCGGATCGCGGATCGCGGCGGCCAGCAGGCCGACCACGTCGGCCGGCGTGCTCGGCGCGACCACCTTCAGGCCCGGGATGGCCATCGCCCAGTTCTCGACGCTCTGGCTGTGCTGCGCAC
>CAWDXA010000005.1:0-396696 GCA_963806175.1 uncultured Chloroflexia bacterium | reverse complement strand
TGCCAGATGAGGTGACCACCGACCGCCACCAGAGGTGTCGTTGAGCGCGCGACCGACCACAAGGGTCGGCGTCGTTGCAGCCGTCCTGGTGGCCGCTCCGAGAAGGCGGTCGCCCACTGAGTGGGCCTTGGAACAGGGGGCACCCAGCCTGCAGCCCGATCATGGGTACCCGGTACCCTCAACGTTCGGCGCTGCGTCCGGACCGCCTGCGATGCGCCTGAAAGGAGGGCGACGATGCACGCCGACGGCATGGTCGACGTCGTCTCCGAGGGGACCTGGAAGCTGCTCGGCTCCTGACGGGGCGCCGGATCCCTGGATTGGCCAGGAGCGAACGCGGCGTTGCGGCGCTCACGGCGCGGCGCTCCGGTCGGCGCAGGACGGTGGAGCCGGCGGGAAAGCAAGAGCCAGACCGCGGAAGGCTTGGCTGCCTACTCGGGACGCGGCCGAATGCCTCAGCGTCGGAACGTGACGTGAATGGTGCCGCTCGGCGCGGTCTCCGCCTTCACCGCATAGCCGGACTCGAGCTCCCGCAGGTCGTCCCAGAGGCGGATGCCGCGTCCGAGCAGGATCGGCACGATGGCGACGTGGAGCTGGTCGACGAGTCCGGCCTTGAGGAACCCGCGGACCACGGTCGGCGCCACCGCCGACCCGCACGTCCTTGCCGTCCGCGGCGTCGAGCGCCCGTCCGAGCGCCTCCTCGGGCGTCGCGGAGAGGAAGTGGAAGGTCGTTCCGCCCGCCATCTCGATCGACGGACGCGGCGTGTGGGTGAGCACGAACACCGGGACCCGGAACGGCGGCTCGTCGCCCCACCAGCCGCGCCAGTCGGGATCATCCGGGTGATCGTGCAGCCCGAACATGCCGGCGCCCATGATCTCCGCCCCGATCTCGGCGAAGTACTCCTCGGCGTACTGGTCGTCGACGCCGGTCGTGCCCTCACCGGTCGTGTCGTGCAGGACGCGGGCCCGGAACGTGCGGGTAGCGACGTAGGCGGCGACGAGACGCCCCCAGTCCTGCCCGATCGGGTCGTCGGGCGTCTGGTCCGTCGTCGTCGCGAAACCGTCGAGCGAGATGTTCAGGTCGACACGCACGGCCATGGACAGTCCCTCCGTAGTGATTGCATCGTAGTGGCGGGGGCCTGAAGATCGTCCGGTTTCGCCTCACGCCCCATGCCTGCGCGCAGCGGACTGGCGCTACCCGAAGAATTCTTGTCATCACGCGCTCGCGTCCAGGTTGACGAGAAGCTCGTCCAGTTGCTCGAGCGCCTCGGGCATCCCGGACGTCGACCCGGAGGCGATCGCACCGTCGAGAGCATCCTTCGAGGGAAAGAGATCGTGCACGACCAACAGCGTCTTGCCGCCCGTTTCCTCGAATGTCACGGTGGTGATCGTCTCACCGTCCCCTTCGTCGTTGGTCCAGACCAGGCGCGAGTGCGGTGTCACTTCGAGGTACCGACCGAAGAACTCCATGGTCGACCCCTCGTAACCGAACACCAAACGGTACCTGCCCCCGACACGAACATCCGTCTCGCAGGAAAGCAGCGAGATGGGAAACGACTTCGGTGCCCACCACCGCTCGAGCAGCTCGGGCTTGGTCCACGCCTCGAACGCGATGTGCGCCGGGCCGTTGACGGTTCGCGTGACGACCAGCTCACGCTCGGACTTCCGTTCCACCGTCGTGTTGTTCTCCGTGAGGGTGCGCTCACTCCTCGTTGTTGCGTCCATTGACCTTCTCCTTCCGTTTCAGTTCCTCGACGACCTTGTCCAACTCGTCGAAGCGTGTATCCCAGAGCTGGCGGTACTGCTCGATCCATGCTGTCTCTATTTCGAGTCGGCGCGGGCCGAGCCGGCAGGTCCGCACGCGCCCGACCTTCTCCGTGGTGACGAGCCCGGCCTGCTCCAGGACGCCAACGTGCTTCCCCATGCCCGTCAGGGTCATGTGGAACGTTTGGGCCAGATCCGTGATCGAAGCGTCGGCACGTCCGAGCTGCTCCAAAACGCCGCGTCGGGTGGCGTCCGAGAGCGCGGCGAACGAGGCATCGAGTCGGCTGCTCACATACTGAACCATATGGTTCAGTATCCACGAATGAATCCGCGAACGCAAGGGCATTCGACGGCCTGTCGCATCCGACGGCGCAGCACCACCTGGCGGCGGCATGTTCGGCCATTCAGTCGGCTTCTGCATGGCCCCACTCGCCGTGCAAGAAATGGTGCTGGCGGTGTGGCTGATCGCCAAGGGCTTCAATCAGGCTTCCATCGCTGCCGAGTCTGTCGGTGAGACGTCGGACTGGCTTGCTGCCGCGTCGGGGTCCGCAGCGTAGAGACGAACCACAGTCGAGAGGGGCCAGCGTGTCGCGGGGCTCTCGTTTGTCAACAACGTCTTCGGTCACCACAGCTAACGGAGGCGGACATGCCTCGGCCGGGTGGTCAGGATCTCGACGGCGCGGACGACTCGAAGGTGACCCTGACCCGCCCGGCGCCGGGTCGTCCGAGCAATCTCGCCACGGCACTCCCAAGGCTCATTCGCCTGTCTCCTTCGACGGATCGGATCACCTGCCGGCCAAGGCGGACGATGCCGTCGAACCGCTGAACCTCCGCAGAACGACCGAGTGCTGGACGCCACGCGAATCGATCACGACGATGTCTTCGCCGGACATCGCGATGTGGCGACCCCTTCGGTCGGTCACTTCGAATCGGTCACCACGCCGACGCCGGATCCGCAACTCCGCACCCCGGCTCCGATCGGCCACGATCCCCGTGACTGGTCCCCCGGGCCGTGCGCGCGTGAAGCCGATCCCAAGCCTCGAGCCATGCCCGAGGTTCGCCGTGTGCACGACGTCGACGACGGCGACGACGTAGCCCTGGGTCCGTTGCCGATACAGCGCGAAGACAGCAGCCAGGAGTCCGCCGAGGCCGACGAGCCCGACGAGTGCCGATCGCAGGAGCAGCACCGGGATTGCATTCGAATAGCGACCCACACGGTCGTGCCGCGTCCGACACTTCCGATGTCTGGCTGACGCCGGCTGCATTTGCCGCGTAGCCCCGGCAGACATACTCCACGCCATTCGTCAGGTTCCCGATCTCAGCCGTAGTGGTCCCGGCGGCGAGGACATCGATTCCGACCGACCAGGTGCGGCCCTGGTCGCCCGAGCATTCGAACCGATAGTCGGACACGTCCGGCGCGCCCGGCGAAGGCAGGGCGATCCGGACCGCGCGGTCCAGAGCCTGCACGACCGGTTTCCCCGGCGCGGCCGGGGGCCCGATTGGAGTCACGGCCGCGGGCGCCTGTGACCCACAACCCTTGCGAGGTCGCGCTGACGGTCGCCACCTCGCATTCGTAGGCCAGACCGTTGGTCAGTCCGTCAACAACGGTCGATGTCTCCACCGACGCGCCTTCGCCCGATTCGATCCAATCGCCGTCGCCGGAGCGACATCGGATTCGATAGTCGATGATCGGCGCCGACGTCGTTGCGGGAGCCACCCATGCGACCGCGATCCGGCCGTCGCCGGGTGCGAGTGTCACGCCGCGGACTTCGGTCGTTGTCGGAACCGGCGCCGGCGTCGGCGCCGAGGCGGAAGGCGGCGCCGACGCCGGCGCGACCGTGAATGTGCAGGTGGCGTCCTGG
The DNA here is from genome assembly GCA_963806175.1 of uncultured Chloroflexia bacterium. GTDB lineage: Bacteria > Chloroflexota > Limnocylindria > Limnocylindrales > CSP1-4 > SPCO01. The sequence continues at coordinate 393,073 of CAWDXA010000005.1, read as the reverse complement.
AGCGCCACGGCGACGGCGTTGCCCGCATCGTCAGCCGACTCGAACACGACCTGCGGCCATTCGAACCGCGCCCCGCTGATGCATGCCGGCATGTCGCGGATGATCCGGAGGTTGAGGAGGCCGCTCTCGAGCGTCCCGCGCTCTGCCGGATCGAGGCCCATGCCGACCGGCAGCAACGCGAACGGCGACCGGCTGCCGAAGAGCCTGTCGCGCGTCGGCTCCACCTCGCTGACGGGTACGCCTGGGGCGTCGTGCTTCCCGTCGGTGAAGAGGATGAACGCAGGCCGGGCGGCGTCCACGCCAAAGTGCTGTGCCGCCGTCTCCAGGGCAGCGACGTAGTTCGTGTCGATACCGATCTTCTTGCTGAGCGCGGGGTCCAGTCCAGTTCGATAGGCCCTGGCCACATTCCTCAGGCAATCGGCGAATCGGGCGACGGTCTGAGGGCTGTCGAGGAGCCTCATGTCCGTGCAGCCCGGGTAGTCGGCGGCGCGAGTCGCGAACTGGACGATCGTCACGGTCGCGTCGCCGACGACGAGGTCCGACGAAATCGCGTCGATGCGATCGGCGATCCGCACGAGGGCATCGGCGAAGCGGTCTCGATTCGCGACATCGGCGAGGATCGACGCGGAAAAGTCCAGGACGAGGACGACCTCAGATCGATCAGGGGCAGTCTGGGCACGCGCGTCCGGCGCGAGGCGGCCCGCGAACACGAGCACACCGACGACGACCATCACGCCGAGGAGCGGCACCAACCTGAGCGGCTTCAAGGCCCTGCCTCTGCCCCTCAATTCCTCCTCCGATCTCAAACGATTCGGCCTGCCACGGATAGTAGTGGGTGAGCACCCGGCCAGGGCCGCAATCGATGGGATGGGCGACGAGTCTTGAGCGTGCGTCGATCGCGCGACTGAAGGCCGGCGACATCGGTGGGCTCGCCGCGCTCGTCGGGGCCTACCAGCTTCGGGCGATCCGCACGGCCTACCTGATCGTCCGCGGCGCCACCGTCGGCGGGATCATGCCGATCGTCGTCACGTACGAAGCCGCGGATCCGACAACGGGCGAACCGTCCCAGGGAACCGAAACGTGGGCCCAGATCACGCTCGAGCTCGACGGCGCGGTGTGGGTGGCCCGCGTCGACCGGCCGCTTGGCAGGATCGATCAGCTGCTCGACCCGCAAGGAGCCGAGATGCCCCTCCCGTAGGGAGGTCGACACACCCGGGTGGCACGTTCTGCGGAGGACTGGAGATCACCGGAACGCGGCCGGCACGGACCTGCCGGCGCGTCGCGCCGTCCCGGCCTCAGGCGATCACGGCTCGCCGATGCACGACTGACCCTGGACGCCGATCGACAGTTCCTTGTCGTTGGCGCCGGTCACCGTGACCGAGCTGATGTCGCCCGCCGGATAGGCGATCGCGGCGGCGGCCTCACAGATCACGACGGCCTTCGCCACGTCCACGGCGGCCAGCGTGGTGACGATCGTCGCGTCGTGACAGCCGCCCTCCGTCGTGATCGAGACGATCTCTGCCTGCGTGAGCTGCTGCCTGACCAGGGCCGCGGTCGCCTCGCCGCAGGTGCCGATCCCGGTTCCGGTTCCGGCCGACCCGGCGGCCGCGCTTGATTCGGGTGCACTCGACGGCGCGGTGGCGCTCGACGCGGCCGCGGTCCGTGGTGGTGTGGACGTACCGCCGCTGCCGCAGCCCGCGACCACCATCACGACGACGATGGCAACCGTCGCGCTGGTCGCCCGAATGCGCGCGCCCGTCAAGAACCCCTCGCGAACTGCACCGTGCTCTGCCGATCGTGCAACTCGACGAAGGGTGCGGCGACCGACCGGGGCGGGGTAGCCCCTGTGGCGACGCCGATGTCCGCACACCGCGCCTCGCGACTGTGTGCACGCGGCGGAGTTTCGCGAATTGTGGGGGGGGTTTTCGCCAGTGGGGTGCTGCATGAGTGCTGACGACCTCGAGGCGGTGGCCGCGTCCGCGACGATGACCCTCCGCGCGATCCTCGCACCGCTGCGCCGACCCGGCCTGCTTGGTGGTCTCAACCGCAGCGCTGGGCGATCCAGTTGCGGAACTCGGCCTCGCTGATCTCGCTGCTCGCGATGCCCCGGATCACGTGGTCGGTCTCTTCCGGATCACCGGGTGCCGGGATCCATGTCCGGCCGTTGCGCTCGAGGAACTCGACCGTGGCCAGGAACCCGCACCGCTTGTTGCCATCGGGCAGCGGGTGGTTCTTGACGAGATGCCAGCAGAGCACCGCCGCCTTCGTCTCGAAGTCTGGATAGGCCTCGACGCCGCCGAACCCGGCCTGCGGAGCGGCCAGCGACGAATCCGCCAGACCGATCCGGTTGAAGTCCGCGATGAGCTCGGCCGGTACCCCGAGGACTGCCTCTGCGATGAGCAGGTAGTCCGCCAGCTCGAGGTAGGCGGTCACCGAGCCAGGCGTTCGAGGATCTCGCCGTTGCGCTCGATGCTGGCCTGCAGGCGCCGTCGGAAGTCGGGGTCGGAACGACGAGCCTCGATGTGCGCGGCGATCGCCCGCTGGATCTCCTCGTTAACCGACACGTCGTCGACGCCGGCGATCGCCTCCAGGGCTTCGGCCTGATCGGCTGGCAGGCGCAGGGTGCGGGACTTGATCGTCATGGCGGCCTCCATTGGAGCGGTGTCCCACGATACCACGGTATCTCGGTGCGTTGTGAACCAGCCGGAGCGGCCCAACAAGGCCGGCTGGCGCTGCGGCGTCTGCTCGTCGGAGGACCCGGCGTGACCCCCATCGGCCGGAAGGCGGCGCCGGGGCCGCTGTGCCGGATCTCCGACGACGTCGGGTCGGCCCTCGCGATCGAGGTCGCCTACACGCTCCGCGACGGGAGCGCCGACGAGGCACGTAGCGAGCACGGACGGCCGAACGTGGAGCGCGACCCGCTCGTCGCCGCCCTCGCCCGCTACGCGGAGGCCCTCCACCGCCGCTACCCCGACGGCCCCGATCAGATGTGCCGGGAGCGCTTGGCTGTGGGGCCCGACAGCGCGAATGTCATCGCCATGGACGCGAAGCGCGAGGCTGGGGCGGCGTGAAGGAACCCCGTACGCTCAAGCGTCTGCCCCGGTCGGTCGGCCCGGCGAGCCAGCGCGAGCAGCAGGACCGGTTCATCGAGCGGCACGGGCTCGTCGACACCGGGCTCGTCTACGAGGTCGCCCATAGCGGCACCACGGTCTGGCGCTCGGCGACGATGGGGGAGATGCTCGATGCCGCGCGCAGGGCGTCGTTCGACCTGCTCCTCGCCGGGTACTCCGACCGCTGGCAGCGCAACCTCCGGCGCACGCTCGAGCTGCTGGAGGACGGCCTGCACCCCGCCGGCGTCGCGCTGGTCATGTGCGACCGTCGGATCCTCTCGTCGGACCCGCACGACTGGGACGAGCTGATCTCAGAAGCGGCCGGGGCGGAGAAGTACAGCCGGAGACTCTCGGAGCGGATCACCGACGGCTACGCCGCCAAGTTCGACCACCAGCGGCGACCCGGGCGGCCACGCTGGCCTCGGCTTCCGGCGCTCCGCGGACCCGCCCCACGTCCTCGAGATCGACCCGGAGCGGATGCCAATCGCAGTCGGCCTGTTCGAGCGGTATGCCCTGGGCAACATAAGCTCCAAGGACCTCGCCGAGGAGACCGGGCTCGCCGCGAGCGGGATCCGGATGATCCTGATGAACCCGCTGTACAACGGCTGGATCCGGCGGCATCGGCGGAGCGAGCCGGATGGCTCGTCGTCTCGAACCTTGAGCCCGAGCGAACGCGGGCAGGTTGACCCAGTGGTTCAATGGGAAGGCTCGCGCCTTACGCCACGGCGACGACCACGTTGCCCCGCTTGTGCCCGTTGTCGACGTACCTGTGCGCCTCGACGATGTCGTCCAGGGCAAAGGTGCGGTCGATCACGGGCCTGATCTCACCCTTCGTGGCCAACTCTCCGAGCAGCACCAGATCCTGGCGACGAAGCTTCGGCCTCCCGTCGTCGACCGAGACGCACGCGCCGCCGGGAGCCAGCACCTGCCGGCACCGCCGGAGCGCCGCAGCGCTCTTCCGCTTGCCCACGGCGTCGAAGATCAGGTCGTAGCGCATTGCCTGGTCCGTGAAGTCCTCGCGGGTGTAGTCGACGACCGTCGTGGCGCCGAGCGATGCCACGAGGTCCACGTTCGACGTGCTGCACACGCCCGTCACCTCCGCACCGAGGTGCCGAGCGAGTTGCACGGCGGATGTGCCCACCGCACCCGAGGCCCCGAACACGAGGACCCGTTGTCCCGCCCGAACGCCCGCCTTCCGCAGGAAGGAGAGCGCGAGCAGGCCGCCGTACGGAATGGCCGCGGCCTCGTCGTCGGTGAGGCTGGCCGGTCGCGTCGCCAAGAGTCCGTCTTCGGGCCAGCACACGTACTGCGCATACGTTCCGAAGCGGTGCTGATCGAAGCCGAATACCCGTTCACCCACTTCGAATGACGTGGCGTCCGGCCCGACCGAGTCCACCTCCCCTGAGAGCACCATGCCGAGCACGGGCTGCCTGGGCGCGGTCCAGCCGAGTGCGAGTCGCGCCATGATCCGGTAGGCGGGGCTCAGATTGAGCCCCCGGACGTAGCAGTCGCTCGACGTCACGGCGGTTGCCAGGATGCGGATGCGCACCTCGTTCTTCCGGGGAACGGGAGTCGCGATCTCCTCGAGACGGAGGACCTCCGGCGGACCGTAGCGCGTGCAGACGGCGGCCTTCATGCCCGAGCGCCCTCGGCCTGCGGATCCGCGAGCCGCTTCCCAGCTTGCAGGCCCGCCCCGGTGTCGACGACCTTCACGCCCTTGACCAGGAGCCACAATGCCAGCCCGAGCTCGGCGACGAAGCTCAGGGCGAGCCCGGGGTAGTGGATCGCGTTGTAGTCCGGCAAAAGCAGAGCTTGGAGGAACCAGACCAGGACCGCGACTCCGTCGAGCGCCAGGAGGACGCCCAGGAACCGGGGAAGGTACCCGGACTTGTAGACGAGATAGCCGAGCGGGAACAGCCACGTGCCGAAGAACAGCTGCGCCGTGACCCAGCCCGCCTTGTAGACGTTGATGGACAGGTACGCCAGCCCCTCCAGCTGTGTCGCCGAGAAGGCCTGCATGTGGCTGGCCGCGTCTCCCTGCAGCAGGGCGGATACGAGCCCGAGCATGCTCGCGCCCTGGATGGCGACGCCAACCGCGTTGAGCAGCAGGAAGAGCAGCGCCAGGTTCTTGTTGACCCGTCGCAGGAGGACGTAGAGACCCCACGCGACCATGAGGAAAAGGAACCCCGTGGTCAGCGCGACGACGAGACCCAGGCGGAACGATCCCTCGTTCGTGACGATCGCCTGGTAGACCTGCTCCGCGCTACCCAGCCCGATCTGACCCAGCATGGTGGCGAGCACCGAAGCCAGGATGTAGGCGAGGTAGACGCCGCCCGTGATCCTGGCCACCTTGTCCAGCGCCATGTGATCGCCTGCCGTGTTCATTCTCCATCTCCCTGCTGTGGTTGACGTTGACGTGGGGCACCAGTCGCGACGGGGGAGGCACTGAGGCTGATGACCTCATGACCGCGCAACGCCTCGAGAAACGGCTGAAAGCTGCCACACACCACGCAGCGCAGGATCGAGCCGTCGACCTCCACCTCGCTGACGCCCGATGCCCGCTCGATCTGCCGGGCCGGAGGTACGCCGACGAAGCTGACTTCCACTCGTTGTGTCGGTAGCTCTCTGGTCATGCTTGCCAGCGTAGGGAGGCAAATCGGAGCCGACATCGATGGGATTCGTGATCGGGTCACTAGTCGACCGGCAGCGGAGCCCTTGGCGTTCGTGACACCCTGCTCAGGGGGGCCGGATCCGGCTGCCCGGGGTCTGGTTCGACCAGCCCGTCCTCGGCGCCCGCTACTCGCTCGGCGACGCCATCCAGGCGGCGATCTGGGCACGTGAGCTGCATCCGAGCTTGTTCAGGATGCTGCGGACGTGGCTGTCGACGGTGTGTTCGGAGATGAACAGGCGCGCCCCGATCTCCTTGTTGCTCAGGCCGTCGGCGACCAGTCGTGCCACCTCCGTCTCCCGCTTGGCGAGCAACCCCGCGCCCGCACTGTCCGAAGCCGCGGCGGCACCCTGGCCGGACTGACCGAGCGCGAGCCGCACCGCGGCGTCCCGGCTCAATCGACTTCCAGCCTTGCATTCGGCCTCGAACCGCGAGGTCCCGAGCGTTGCGATCGCCGACGCTTCGGCCTGGCTCACCAGAGGAGCGAGGAAGGGCATGATGCTTGCGCCGGCAGCCGTGCGGATGGCGTTCGCGGCTCCGAGCAGCTGCGCGGCAAGCCGTGCCTGCCCGGAGCCGGCGGCATGGCAGCCCAATGCGTCAAGCAGGTAGGACAGCTGCACCCGGTCATCGATCTGGTAGGCGATCCGCATCGCCTCGGTCAGCAGGGGCTTCGCTTTGGCCAGGTCACCGGCGATCAAGGCGACCGTGCCCAGGTTCAGCAGCCAGACCTTGAGCGTGTAGAGGTCCCCCACCTCTCGACTGAGACGCACGCCCTCCGAGGACGCGGAGCTTGCGGCCTCGAGGTCGCCCTCGAAGAAGCCATGGAACGATCGAGCCAGCAGCAACGTGAGCGCGGCCGTGACGTCATCAACGCCCGCTGTCACGGCAATGGCCTCGTCGAGCAATCGCCTGGCGGAAGCTCGATCCCCGACCATGTTGGCAGCGATCGAGGCCATCGACAGCGACGTTGCCAGCGGACGGAGGCGACCGGCCTCTCGATCGGCCGCCGCCGCTCGTTCGAGGGCCGGTGTGGCAACGGTCGGATCAACCAGCAACACGGCCATGAACCCACGCAGGTACTGGGCCCGAGCCTGGGGCTCTGGATCACCGCCCCCGGTCGCGAGGAGCTCGTCCAGCCACCGCACGCCTTCAGTCGTCGCCCGCGTGGCCCAATACAAGTGGAGGGATGCGGCGAGGTCCATTCCGCGCGAGATGTCGCCATGAACGAGGCATCGCCGAAGGACCGATCGGATGTTGTCGATCTCCAGGTCGATCCATCCCAGCCACTCGACCAGCCGGTACCGGGTCCCCTCTTCAGATTGCCGACACCTCGAGACGTAGTACTCGACGCATCCCAGCTCGACGGCCTCCTCCTCGCCCGCCTCCTTCAGCCTGAGGGCGGCAAACTCGCGCATCGTCTCGTGCAGCCGATAACAGGCGGGACCCGGTACGTCCTGCTTCATCACCAGCGACTTGTCGACCAGCGACGACAGCACGTCCAGGACATGCGCCGCCGGCACCTCGTCGGATGTGCACACCGACTCGACGTCCTCCAGCGTGAACCTGCCGGCGAACACGCACAGCCGCCGCAGGAGCGTCCGCTCGTCCGGCCCCAGCAGGTCGTGGCTCCATTCGATGGTGGTTCGCAGCGTCTGATGGCGCGGCAGCGCCGCGCGACTTCCTCCCGTGAGCAGACCGAACCGGTCGGTCAGGCGATCGAGGATCTGCTCCACCGAGAGGACCCGCGTCCTGACCGCCGCGAGCTCGATCGCGAGAGGCAGCCCGTCGAGGCGGCGGCACAGGTCCACGACCGCCGCCCGGTTGGAGGCGGTCAGCTCGAACCCGCCCGAGGCTGCCGAAGCCCGCTCGGTGAAGAGCTCGACCGACTCGTTCTGGCGGAGCTGATCGAGGGACTCGTCGGCCTGGGCTCGAGGCAGCTCGAGCGGTGGGATCGGCAGAACGTGCTCTTCCGGAACCGACAGCGGCTCGCGGCTGGTTGCGATCACCCGCACGCCCGGCGCAGCCTTGAGGACGTCCGTCACGAGCACCGCGGCCGCCCCGAGCAGGTGCTCGCAGTTGTCCACCACGAGCAACAGCTCCTTGTCCCGCAGGTACGAGAGCAGGAGGGCCCGTGGCTCGGTCGCGGCCTGGTCGCGCAGGTCCAGGGCCGCCAGCGTCGCGTTGCCGACCAGGCCGGGATCCCGAACCTCGGCGAGCTCAACCAGCCACGTGCCATCCCGGAATCCGCGCTTCAGATCCGCCCCGATCCGGATCGCGAGGCGGGTCTTGCCGACACCGCCCGGGCCGACCAGGCTGACCAGGCGGGCCGTGGTGAGCTTCTTCCTGAGCTCGGCAAGCTCGCGGCGACGGCCGATGAAGCTCGTCGCTTCAGCCGGCAGGTTGCCCGGGCGGCGGATGGGCCTGGCCATGGTGAACGCCACGGTACTCCGGGCCGCGGGTGCCCAATGTCGGCCGAATGGCTACCGGATCACGAATTCCATCGATGTCGGTGCTCCCCCATGGGCCCTAGCGTGGCGGGCATGACGCGGGACCGGGCCAGGGGGCCTGCCGCAGGAACAGGAGTAGGGAAGATGAACACGAACCGAAGGATCGCCGTCGTCGCAGGCGTGGCGTTCCTCATTGGCACGATTGCCCAGATCGTGGGTGTCGCATTGGTGTCCCCGATCCTGGGTGCCCCGGACTACCTCACCCAGATCTCGGCGAACGAGAACCGGGTTCTGTTCGGAGCGCTCTTCCAGTTCATCGGGGGTGTTGCCTGTACCGGCATTGCCCTGGCGCTGTACCCGGTGTTGAGGATGCACAACCACGGTCTGGCCATAGGGTCGGTCGGCTTTCGGACCATCGAGGGTGTGTTCCATGGCCTCATCGCCGTCTGCTGGCTGTTGCTGGTGACCTTGAGCCAGGAAGCTGCGAAGGCTGCAGCTCCGGGTTCATCGGCCTACGCGGTCCCGGGTGCGCTGTTGCTGGCGGGACCTGACTGGCTGGCCCCTCTGGGGCTGCTTGTCTTCGGCCTCGGGGCTCTCTGCTACTACTGGGTGTTCTACCAGTCGCGACTCATCCCTCGATGGCTGTCGGCCTGGGGACTGGTGGCCATCGTCATGGCCATGGTGTCGGGCCTCCTGGTGATGCTCGGCCTGATCGACGGCTTCTCGACGCCGCAGCTCGTCCTCGCGGCTCCCATCGGCTTGCAAGAGATGGTGCTGGCCGTCTGGCTGATCGCGAAGGGCTTCAACCCGACTGCCATCGCTGCCCAGTCTTCCGATGAGATGTCCCGGTGGCGGGCCGCTGCGAGCACGGCGTCGAGTTCAGGGGCGTAGAAACAACGGCACCACGAAGGAGAAGGTCAGCGCCGGACGACGCTGACCTTCTCGCCAACCCGCGGATAACCGCTGGCGCGTAGCTCGCCATGCCGCCCACTCGGCCGGCGACGGCGAGAAGGTCGGGAGCGGATGAGCGTCGACCTCACCGTTCGGAGCGAGATCTGCCTCTGGAGTCGTGGACTGGCCCCGCAGGAGTAGCACCGCGGGCGAATGGACCGCGGTGCCTCCTCCGATACACGCTCATCGCGATGTCGACGGGCGAGCATTCGAGCGTCACCAGCGTCAGATCCGCCACCGCTCGGATGCGGCGCGAGCCGTGAAGCTCTGCACGGTCTGTGGTGTCGTCACCAGCCGCGCGGGTAGCCGTTGCACTGATCACGCACCGCAGTCCAACCGCAGCCGGCACAACGCCCTGTACGGCACGCGGGCCTGGCAGCGGCGGTCCGCCGGCGCAGGTTAAGGACCCACCGTGGGCGGGACCCGCGTGATCCGTCGCCCGGCGATCAGGCTCCCAACGGGGCCCTCGCGATCCCGTCGAGGATGAGGTCCAGCCCGTACTCGAACTCGGCGGCGTAGTCGAAGCCGGACGCGAGGAGCTCGGCCCCGACGCGCACGAAGCTCGGGTACTCGTCCCCCGGCACCTGGGCGAGCAGCTCCTCGCCCACCGCCGCCAGCTCCTCCGCGTTGCTGAACGGGAAGCTCGTCTCCTGGAGGGCGAACCCAAGGACGTAGCTGTCGACGAGGTTGGAGGCGTGCGTCGCCATGGCCGCGGAGAACCCAGCGTCGAGCAGGACGGCGAGCATCTCCTCGTGGCTGCGGAGGTTCGACGGGCCGGGTGCCATGCGCGACTCCATGAGGGTGATCGCCCAGGGATGGCGCCGCAGGGCAGCGCGGGTCGAGATCGATCGGGCGCGGAGCACCAGGCGCCAGCTTGAGCGATCCGCCGGCAGCTCGATCTCGGCGAACACGAGGTCGACGATCCCGTCGAGGATGTCGTCCTTGTTGCGGACGTGCCGGTAGAGCGACATCGCCTCGACGCCCAGCCGCCGGCCGATCGCCTGCATCGTCAGCGCCCCGATGCCGCCCTCGTCGGCCAGCTCCAGGGCGGCCCGCAGCACGCGGTCGCGGCTGAGCGGCGAGCGCTTCCGGGTCCTACGGCCTGTCATCAATCTCCTCCCTCGAGTGAGCTTGACAGCATCATAGCTTATGTCATATGCTTATGTCATAAGCGCACGACGACCAACACGGGGAGCAATCGGTGCAGGCGAAAGGCGAAGGAACGGGGAGAATGACCACAGCGACCAAGGCCGGGCAGTACCAAGACACCACGATCGACGTGAAGCTCGTGCTCTCCGCGCTGTGGATCGCGATGCTGATCGTGTTCGCCTACGGCGACATCTTCGGGCTCTTCCGCGCCGATGTCCTGCGCGCCGCACTCGACGGCAAGATGGCGGCCACGGGGATCACGGTCGACCAGATGTTCCTGGTCTTCACCGACGCCTACATCCTCATCCCGACGCTGATGGTGGTCCTGTCGCTGGTCCTTCGGCCGCGGGTGAACCGGGTCGTCAACATCGTCGTCGCCCTCATCTACACGGTCAGCATCATCGCGTCATGCATCGGCGAGACGTGGGTCTACTACCTCCTCGGGAGCGCCGTCGAAGTCGTGCTCCTCGTCGCGATCGTCCGCATGGCGTGGACGTGGCCGCGGACTCCGGTCGCGCCCGCGTCGTGATCGCGACCATGCCCCCGTTCTCGGACGGCTGAGCGGGGCGGTGGGATTAGTACAAGGAGAGATCAGTGCAAGCAATAGTCCAGGAACGGTACGGCGGGCCGGAGGTGCTCGTCAGTCGGGAGATCGAGCGGCCCGGGATCGGCGACCGGGAGGTGCTCGTGCGCGTGCACGCAGCGGGGCTCCATATCGGTGACGCGTTCGGCGTTCGCGGCTCGCCATTTCCGGTCCGGCTGACGAGCGGCCTGCGCGGGCCGAAGTTCGGCGTGCCGGGCTCCGACATCGCCGGGACGGTGGAGGCTACCGGTGGCGCGGTGACCCGGTTCGCACCCGGAGACGAGGTCTTCGGCATCTGCACCTGGCCGTCGTCCGGTGCCTGCGCCGAGTACGCGCGGGCCGACGAGGGCACGCTCGCCCGCAAGCCGGCCGGCATGAGCTTCGAGCAGGCCGCGTCCATCCCGACGTCAGCGTCCGCGGCCCTCCACGGCCTCCGGGATGCGGGCCGGCTGCAGGCCGGTCAGAAGGTCCTCATCAACGGGGCGTCAGGCGGCGTGGGCACGTACGCGATACAGATCGCCCGTGCCTTCGGCGCCGAGGTCACCGGCGTGTGCGGCCCGACCAACGTGGATCTGGTCCGCTCGCTTGGCGCGCACCACGTCATCGACTACACCCGGGAGGACTTCACCCTGGGCTCCGAGCGCTACGACCTGATCCTCGACAACATGGAGAACCACTCGCTCGCGGACTGCCGACGAGCGCTGACGCCCAACGGCACCCTTGTCCTCATGAGCGGCACGGGTGCGAGCGGCCTGGGGCTGCTGGTCCGACTGATCCGACCGGTCGTCATGTCGCCGTTCGTGAAGCACAGCCTGCGCCGACCCCTCTCCACCCCGAACCGCGAGGATCTCGAGGTCCTCACGTCCATGGTCGAGGAGAGGACCCTCCGGCCGGTCATCGAGGCGACGTATCCGATGCCTGAGACGGCAGCGGCCATCCGCCACATCGAGACGGGGCACGCACGGGGAAAGGTGATCGTCGCATGGCCGATGTGAGGGTCATCCTCTCCGGGCTGTGGGTGGCCGTGATGCTGACCTACCTCCTGGGGGATGTCCTGCGCCTGTTTGCCGGTGATATCACACCGGGTGAGATCGAGGGCCGGAAGGCAAGCCAGGGAATGTGGCTGGGGATCGCTGTGATCATGCTGATCCCGATCATCATGGTCGTCCTGTCCCTGACGTTGCCGTACCCCGCGATCGGCTGGGTCAATATCGTCGTGGCCGTGCTCGTCGTCGTCTTCAATTTGTTCGGCCTGCCCTACAAGGGCCTCTACGACAACTTCCTGATCATCGTGAGCTTCGTCTTCAACGCATTGATCGTCTGGCACGCATGGACGTGGGTCTCTACGGCTGCCTAGCCACGGCCTGGTATGCCTGAGCGCTGGCGCTGCCGGAGAAGGTTGCAATGGCGCGCCCGACAGGATTCGAACCTGCGACCTTCGGCTCCGGAGGCCGACGCTCTATCCACTGAGCTACAGGCGCGCGGTTTCGTGCTGTGTTGCGCCGTAAAGCCCGCGACGTCGAGGACGTCGAGGCGAAGCGCTACGTACGCACGTCGGTACATATGGTACCCGCGCCGAGCCTATGCCCCCGGCATCAGGAACAACCGTCATGGCGCCCGCCCAAAGGAGCGACATATTGATGTTTGCAGATATTGAACGTCATCAATATACTGCGAAGGCATGAAGCCCTCGACCGTTGTGTCGGTATCGGTTGCGCGTCATGACCTTCTGCTTCTGGCGCTCGCTGCAGCTTGCTGGGGTCTCGGCACCGTCGTCAGCAAACGAGCCATCGAGGAGCTGACCCCCCTCGTCCTCTTCCCAATCCAGCTCATGGCGAGCCTGGTCGTCCTGGCACTGTTGATGCGTCGGGCCGGGCTGCCGCTGGTCGGCAGTCCGCGACTGCTCGCGCGGCTCGGGATCCTGAACCCCGGTCTGGCGTATGCGCTCGGGCTCATCGGGCTGACCTATGTATCCGCTAGCCTGTACGTCCTGCTTTGGGCGCTGGAACCGCTGCTCATCCTGCTTCTTGCCGGGATCTTCCTTGACGAGGGGATTACGCGGCGCTTCGCATTCCTATCGGCGATAGCAGCCGTTGGGATGGGACTCGTGGTGTACGACCCCGCGACGAGTGGGCAGTGGCCGGGCATCCTGCTCGTCATCGCCGGCGTCGCCTGCTGTGCTGCCTACACCGTCATCGCGCGTCGATGGGTCAGGACGTCCGACTCCACCGCGCAGGTCGTGCTCGCCCAACAGGCGTACGCCTTGGTCTTCGCGATGGGCCTCGCTGTGGCCGCCGGACTGGTGGACGGGAACCTACGATGGTCCGGTGTTTCGGCGACCGCTCTGTTCAGCGCCGTCGGGTCCGGCTTGCTGTACTACGCCGCAGCGTATTGGTTCTACCTCAGCGCGCTTCGCAGGGTTCCAGCGTCACTGGCGGCAACGTCGTTCTATCTCATCCCGGTCTTCGGGGTCGTTGCGAGCTTCGTGCTGCTCGGCGAGCGCCTGGAGCTCGGCCAGTGGTTTGGAGTCGGCATCGTGGTCGTGGCCGTCGGGTCCATCATCAGGCTTTCGACACGCGTTTCGACTGCCGCGAGCGACGCAGCGCCCGCCACGGCGCTCCAGAAGACAGCGTAAACCGCCCGGTTCGCCGGGATCCCGCTCAGTAAGCGCTACGCTCGGGCCCGTCAGGCTCCGAAGGCCGACGCTCTATCCACTGAGCTACAGGCGCGCGGACCGCGATGATACCTGCCGGGCGTGGAAGACGGTCGGCTTATGGTTGGCCATCGAATTGGCAACCGTCCCTCACCACTGAGCAGCTGATCCACCGCGGGGCCCCGGGTGAACGCGTCGGGTTGACGCGCTTGTTCGATGGGAAGGCCATTCGACCCTACGCCACGCTGACGACCACGTTGCCCCGCTTGTGCCCGTCGTCGACGTAGGTGTGTGCCTCGACGCCAGTGGACCTTCGGCTTCTGGTCTTGCGGTCTATACGAGGGTCCTGACTCGTCGATCGGACCCGGCCGGCGGGTGGATGGAGCACGGGTCGCGCGGTCGAAAGACAGTGCGTGGCTCTACCCGCCGATCGCCGCCCCGAGCACTGCCAACAGGCCGACCACGGCGATTGGCGGCACCCGGCCCGTCAGCAACAGGGCGAGGCCGACGGCCGCGACCACGGCGTCCAGCGGCGCCGACACCGCGCTCGTCCAGACCGGCGTGTACAGCGCCGCGATCAGGATCCCGACGACCGCCGCGTTGGTGCCTGACAGCGCGCGTCGGAAGCCGGCCGATCCACGCAACGCATCCCAGAAGGGCAGGGCTCCGAAGATCAGCAGGAACGACGGCAGGAAGATAGCGACCAGGGCGATGCTCGCCCCGGCCACGCCGTTGGGCGGCACCGCAGAGACCGTCCCGAGATAGGCCGCGAAGGTGAACAGCGGGCCGGGCACGGCCTGTGCGGCGCCGTAACCGGCGAGGAACTGGTCGTTGCTCACCCAAGCCGGGTCGACGACGGTCGAGTGCAGCAGGGGCAGGACCACGTGGCCGCCACCGAACACGAGGGCGCCCGCCCGGTAGAAGGCGTCGAAGCATGCCAGCGCCTGACCATCGGCCACGGCGCGCAGCAACGGCAGGCCGAGCAACAGTCCGAAGAAGGCGGCAAGGGCCAGGATACCGACCCGGCGGGGAATCGGGCTCGGCTCCGGCCCGGTCGGCCGTGCGGCTGGTGCGGCGAGCAGGAGCCGCCCGACGAGTGCGCCGGCCGCGATGATCGCGACCTGCGAGAAGGGTGTCGCCCACAGCAACGCGACCGTCGCAGCAAGAACCGCGACGGCCCGCCGCGGCCAGTCCGGGGTAAGCGTGCGGGCCATGGCGAACACGGCCTGGGAGACGACCGCCACGGCGGCGAGCTTGAGGCCGTGAACCCAGCCCGCTGTTGCCAGGTCGACTCCCTGGGTGAGCAGACCGAAGACGACGAGGGCGGTCGCCGACGGCACGGTGAAGCCGAGCCAGGCCGCGAGGCCGCCGAGCGGGCCGGCCCGCCGGGTACCGATCGCGATGCCGAGCTGGCTGCTGGCTGGTCCGGGCAGGAATTGGCAGAGTGCGACCAGGTCGGCGAATGCGTGCTCGTCGATCCAGGCCCGCCGTTCGACGTACTCGCGGCGGAAGTAGCCGAGGTGGGCGATCGGCCCGCCGAACGATGTCAGGCCAAGGCGGAGCGCCACCCAGAGCACCTCGACCACCGATCCGGAGCCGCGCTCCGGTGTCTTGACCTCGTGCCTGTCGGTCACGGCGGGCACGGCCCCGCTCGCACGACGTGGCGCCAGTTCGCCGGAAGGAACTCGGCCACGGATCCGCTCAATGACGCTCCCGGTGGGCGGTTGAGGCGGAGTCGTCCATGACTTCGCCAACCAACTCCCCGATCTTCAGCCGCGCCTCTCCCAGGGCTTCTCGGCCAAGGTCGGTGATCGTGTAGTACTTGCGCACGCTGCCTCCCACCACCCGACCCGCGCGCTCCAGGTAGCCGGCCACGCGATCGTATCGTCTCATCCGGACCCTCACGGTCGATCGGTCCGCCCGCCGACCGCCGGGACACCCGCGGCTGCGGCACGCTATCGTCAGACCATGAAGCTGACCGTCCTTGGCGGCGCCGGGGCGTGGCCGCCGGCCGGTGGCGCCTGCAGTGGCTACCTCGTCGAGCACGCCGGGTTCCGGTTGCTGATCGACCCGGGCTACGCGACCCTGCCGCGCCTGCTCGAGCTCGTCGAGCCGCACGCCGTCGACGCCGTGATGATCAGCCACGGGCATGCCGACCATGTCGCGGACCTGAACCCGCTGCTGCGCGCCCGGACCTTGCGCGACGACCCCGCCCCGTCGCTGCCGACGTACGCGCTGCCGGGCGCGCTGCGCGCCGTGCTCGCGCTCGACCGGCCGGGCATGCTCGACGCGGCCCTGGATCTCCGGGACTTCGCTGCCGGCGATGCGCTCCAGGTCGGCCCGTTTGCCGTCGAGACGCGCCTGCTGCCGCACTTCCTGCCCAACGTCGGGCTTCGCCTGACCGCGGGCGGCGTCTCGATCACCTACACGGGCGATGCCGGACCGACCGATGACCTGGTCGAGCTCGCGTGGGGCACCGACCTGCTGCTCGCCGAGGCGACCTACGCGGAGCTCGTCCCGGACGACTCCGCCGCCTACCTCAACAGCGCGCTCGAGGTCGGCCGGCAGGCCGCACGAGCGACCGTCGACCGCCTCGTCCTGACGCACCTCCAGCCCGGGACCGACCCGGTCGCCTCAATCGTCGCGGCCCGCCGCTCGTTCGATCGCAGCATCGACGTCGCGGCACCCGGCCTGTCCGTGGCGCTGCCCTGAGGTTCGATCCGGTCCGTCAGCCGGTCTGGTCGGCGCGGTTCCACCAGGCGATTGTTGCAGCCAGCCCGCCGACGACCACGAGCAACACGACCACGACCGCGGCCGGCGAGACCGGTTCGACCTCGACGCCGCCGGCGCCGGCCAGGATGGCCGGCACCGACCACGGGAACCACGCCCCCCAGCCGAGGACGGCGAGCACCTGGGCCGCCACGATCGCGCCCACGGTCCAGGCCAGCGGAGCGATGAACCCGCGTCCCAGCCCGGCGAAGAAGGCAGCCCACGTCTGCAGCCCGATCGTGAGGGTCGCGGCCACGGCGATCGACGCGACGGCGCGGATGGCATCCGCGGACGACCAGCCCGGCAGCCCGATCAGGGCGCCGATCCCGAGACCAAGGGCGAGCACCCAGGCGGAGATGCCGAGCGCCCAGGTCCCGATCACGATCGACTTGGCGACGACGATCGTCCCGCGCGGCGTCGGGTTCGCCAGCAGGTTCCGGACGGTGCGGTCGGCGAACTCGCGCCCGAACACCCAGGCGGTGAGGAACGCGAAGAGGATGGCGCCGCCGATGGTCATCGCCTGCCCGAGCATGTCCAGGAAGGTCGGCCAGTCGGCGGTCCCCGCCGTGAGCTGCGCCTTGGCGCCGATCAACCCGAGGCTGCGCGCGGCCTCGGGATCCTTGAGGATGATCATGAACAGGCCCATCACGAGGGGCGCCACCGAGAAGCCGGCGGCGACGCCCCACGGCACCCGCGAGCGGCGGCTCTTGAGCTGCTCCGTCGCGATCGCGGCGCGCAGCCCGGTCATGCCGCCACCGTGTCGGAGGCGCCGGTCAGCCGGATGAAATGGTCCTCGAGGGATTCGCGGGCCAGGACCAGGTGCGTCGGCGGCGCACCGGCCGCAACGAGCAGGCGGGCGATGTCGTCGGGCGACTCGAGCGAGCGAGCGTCACGAAGCTCGAGTCGAGCGGGCTGTCCGTCGAGCGCGCGCGCCGGCGCCAGCCCGGCAGCCCGGAGTGCCTGCTCGGCGGCTTCGAGATCACGGGCACCGATCTCGAGTCGACGGTCACGGTGGGCCTCGAGCGCGTCGCTGTCGAGCTCCTCGACCAGGCGGCCGTGATGGACGATGGCGACGCGGGTCGCCAGCCGATCCACCTCGGCCAGGATGTGGCTCGACATGAAGACCGTCACGCCATGGTCGCGCGCGAGCTCACGGAGCAGCTCCCGGATCTCGATCACGCCGGCCGGGTCGAGCCCATTGGCCGGCTCGTCCAGGACGAGCAACTCGGGCCCGTGCAGCAAGGCTCGCGCGAGCGCGAGTCGCTGGAGGTTGCCGAGCGAGAGGGTGCCGGCCCGGCGTGCCGCATACGGCTCGAGGGCCAGGCGACCGATCACCCGCTCGACGGCCGCGCCATCGGCGACCCCGGCGAGGCGGCGCGCGACCTCGAGGTTCTCGCGGACCGAGAGCTCGGGGTAAGCCGTGGCGCTCTCGACCAGGTGCCCGACGCGGCGCCACAGGCCGGTCGCGCCGGCCTCGACGCGCCGGCCGAACAGCTCGGCGTGGCCGGCCGTCGGCCGGATCATCCCCAGGAGCATCCGGATCGTCGTCGACTTGCCCGCGCCGTTCAGCCCGAGAAAGGCGTAGATCTCGCCGCGCGCGACCCGTAGATCGACCCGGTCGACGGCCAGCACGTCCCGGCCGTAGCGCTTGGACAGCCCGCTGGTCATCACGGCCAGCTCGGTCATGCCCTGGCCTCCTCTCTGTACCCGAGACCGCGGAGCACGAAAGCGTTGAGCTCATTGATCGCTTCGGCGACGCTCTCGGGATCGTCGACGAGCTCATGGATCGCCCCGAAGCAGGCCATCACGCAGCCGGCCGCGCGATGCGGATCCTGCCGCGCAAAGTCGCCTCGTGCGATGCCGTCGGCGACGACGGACGCGATCGCCGGGCGCAGGCGTGCCAGCCCCTGCTCCCCCATCCGATCGTGGAGGACCCGGTTCTCCGGCCGGTGAAAGACCTCGATCAGGTCGCGCTCGTATGGCTCGCCACCGACCTCGCCCACCTGATCGCCGAAGGCGAGCAGCCGCTCCACGGGAGACCGGCCCGGATCGTTCGCGATAGCCTCGACCCGGTCCGCCACGCCCTCCAGCATCCAGGCGGCAACGGCGTTGACGGCGTCGTCCTTGGTCGAGAAGTAGAGGTAGAACGTCCCCTTCGCGACACCGGCGGCGCGGACGATGTCGTCGACCGAGGCCGACGAGACGCCCTTCTCCGTGAAGACGGCGACGGCCGCCTCGAGCAGCGCCCTGCGCCGCAGCTCGCGCCGATCGCGACGGGGGGTGGTGGAACCGGTTGCGGCACCTGATGGCATTGGCTGAGTCTAACTGACTGACGGTCAGTCAGTCCAGTGCGGCAGCAGCCTCGGTCCGGGGCGCCGGCCGCAACGCGTACACGCGGCCTTGCTTGAGTTCGAGGTCCTCGAGCTCCGTCGTGGTTCGGACGTCGTAGGCAGCGAGCTCCAGCAGTTGGTTCGTCGGCAGGTAGCGGCGGCCGGGATCGCCGACGAGGACATCGATCCCCTGATCGCTGGCCCGCCGCAGCCAGGGCAGGACGCGGTCGGCCAGCCCGGCCTCGTACCAGCAGTCGCCGGCGAGGACGACGTCGACGTCGGGAGCATCGTCGTCGAGGACGTCGCGCCGAGCTGCCTCGACACGCTGCCCGTTGGCCCGGGCGTTGAGCTCGATCGCGGCGACCGCGAAGGGATCGATGTCGACGGCTTCGGCCGCGGCGGCACCGGCCCGCATGGCCGCGATCGCGCACAGCCCGGAGCCGGAGGCCAGGTCGAAGACGCGCCGGCCGGACACGACCTCCGGGTGTTCGCGCAGGTAGCGCCCGACCGCGAGCCCGCCGGCCCACGCGAACGCCCAGTACGGGAGGGCCGCGTCGGGATCGCCCGTGGCGATCTGGGCCGCGCGCCAGAGGGGCAGCACCTCGTCGGCGAGCTGGAGACGGATCTCCTCGAGACCGGCGACCGGCCGGAGGCGGGTATGGCGAAGGACGAAGGCACGGGGCGATGCGGCCATGATGCGGAGCCTACCGGGCATCCAGCGCGCGGTCGTCCCGCTAGGTCGGCAGACCCAGGGCCGCCCCCAGGCCGGCTCCCCATTCGCGGGCCGCGTCCAGCTCGTGCTTCGGGATGCGGTCGGCGAGCGGACCGGTCGCACCCTCGAGCACGAAGCTTCGGGGCGGCTGGACGCCACGGAACCGGGACTGCTGCAGCAGCCTGGTGGCGCTCGTCGCGGCCGACCCGGTGAACAGCTCGGGCCCCTTGATCCTGGTGTCGAAGGCGGCGGCGACGACGCCGGTTCCCGCCCGCAGGGTGGCGAGCCACTCGCGCAGGCCGAGGCCGGTCGACACCACCGAGCCGCTGACGCGCCGGGCGGCATCCGCCCGCGACCTCGGCGTCGACAGCCCGTGGGCATGCGTCGGCCCGCCGACGATCAGCATCTCGACGTCGGCCGGGAGCACGGTCGGCGCCGCGCCGACCTCGATGGTCTCGACCGGGATTGTCGTGGCGAGACCCTCCGCGATGGCGAGCGCCACGTTCCTCGTGTTGCCGAACATCGATTCGTAGACGACCAACGCGCGCATGGCTCCCGACCTCCTTCCGCGACGGTGAGTCGAGACACCTTCGGCGGTCGATGCCTGCCCCGCCAAGAGCCGAACGTCCTGTCCCCTCGCCCTCGACCCGACGCTCAGCCAGGTTTCCCGACGGAGGGTCGCACGACCATGACCGGGCACGGCGCGTGCCGGACCACCTGGTCGGAGACGCTCCCGATCAGCGCGCGGCCGAGCGCCGCCCGGCCGTGGCTTCCGACCACGATGACGTCGGCTCCCTCCGACTTCGCGGCCTCGACGATGGATTCGGCCGGGTCGCCCTCCCAGATCAGGAAGCTGGTGGCGACCTGTGCGCGGCGGCCGCGCATCACCAGCTCGGCGGCCGCCTCCTCGAGCCGCGCCCGCTCCTGGTCCACCCGGCTGCGGAACCGTCCGCCCGGCAGCTGCAACGTCCGGGGATCGATCACGGCGACGGCGAGCAGGCGCGCCCCCAGCGCGCCGGCCAGCCGCAGGGCCTCGTCCGTGGCCCCCGCCGAGGCGGGGCCCATGTCCGTGGCGAGCATGATCTGGCGGAAGGCGGGGAGCATGCCGACAGCTGACGGAACGGTGGTCGGTGCGACAGCGATCGGTCGAACCGTGCCGAGGGGGTCGGACGACATGCGGGCATGCTGGCGGTGCGCGTGGGCCCCGGCACCCGCCAAACGGCCCAAAGTGGACGGGCCGCCCGGCCTACCGCTGGCCACCCACACAAGGTAGCCTTGGCGGGTGTCCGATCGTTCCCTCCGGAGCCACGCCGTCGATGTGGAGATGGCCAGCGCCAGGTTTCCGCTGGCCGCCCTGATCGAAGCCCTCGACTCGGTCCTCGAGGATCCCGGCCCCGAACGGATCCGCCAGGCCACGGCGGCGCTGCAGACCCTCCTCGCGACCGCCGGTGCGGACGGGGCCTATCTCGAGATCGACGCGTCGCCCCTCCCGCGGGTGCGGTTTGGCGCGGGCACGCTGGCGGAAGGCCCGGTAGCGGCACGTTCGGAGGACGGCATCCGCACGGATCTCGTCGATTCCACGGGCAGGGTCTCCCTGGGCAGGCTGTGGCTCGACGGACCGGCCGATCCGGGCGAGACGGTGGCCCGCCTCATCAGTCGTGCGGTCGAGGGCGCGTGGACCCGGTCGAAGGTCGCCCAGGCAAGCGAGCGGCTGGCGGCGCTCGATGCGGCCACCCGCGGGATCGCCAACGTCCTGGAGGTCGACACCGTCCTGCAGCTCATCGTCGAGACCGTCAGGGACCTCGTCCGGGCGCGGTACGCGGCGCTGGGGATCGTCGACTCGGTCGGCGTGATCGAGCGGTTCGTCACGGTCGGGATCAATCCGGAGGTACGCGAGCGGATCGGCCAGCTGCCTCGCGGCCACGGCCTCCTCGGGCTGATCATCCGCCAGGGCCGCGCCTTCCGGATCCCCGAGATCGCAGAGCACCCCGACAGCTCGGGCTTTCCGCCGCACCACCCGCCGATGCATTCGTTCCTCGGCGTCCCGGTCACGGTCAAGGGCGTGTCGGTCGGCAACCTCTACCTGACCGAGAAGATCGACGCAAGCGAGTTCTCGGAGGACGATCAGGCCCTCGTCGAGACGTTCGCCCTGCATGCCGGGATCGCCATCGAGAACGCGAGGCTCCACGAGCAGGTCCAGCGCCTCGCGATCGTGGAGGAACGCGAGCGGATCGCCAAGGACCTCCACGACGGGGTCATCCAGAGCATCTACGCCGTCGGTCTGTCGCTGGAGGACCTGCCCGAGGTGATGAGCGAGGACGCCGGCGAGGCGAAGGTCCGCATCGACCGGGCGATCGACGCCCTGCACATGACCATCCGCGACATCCGCAACTTCATCATGGGCCTGCGCCCGGAGCTGCTCGACCAGCGCGACCTGGTCGGTTCGCTCGTGGCGCTGGCAGAGGAGGTCCGGCTCAACTCGATGGTCGAGATCGAGACCTCGATCGATGCGGCGGCCGCCGCAGTCGCTGCCCGAGCACGCCAGGGCGCCGGTCTTCCACATCACGCGCGAGGCGCTGTCCAACATCGTCCGGCATTCGCACGCCACGCGAGCGGCGATCGCCCTCCGGCACGAGGGCGGGTCGGTGCGGCTCGAGATCGACGACAACGGCACCGGGTTCGACCCCGACGAGGAGCGCGAATCCTCGCACCAGGGATTGGCCAACATGGCGGGACGGGCGGGCCGCCACGGCGGTCAATTGCGCGTCGAGAGTGCGGCCGGCGCCGGGACCCGTATTATCGTCACACTGGAAGCGGCAGACCGCCCACCCGAACAGGAGACCAGATGACCGGCGAAACGGTGGCCCGACCGCTGCGCCTGCTCGTCGTGGACGACCACGAGGTCGTCCGGCAGGGACTCGTCGCACTTCTCGACAGGCGCCAGGGGTTCGAGGTCGTGGCCGAGGCCGGCACGGCCGCGGAAGCCGTCGAGCAGGCTCGCCGCTACGAGCCCGACATCGTCGTCATGGACGTTCGGCTGCCCGACGGCTCGGGCGTCGAGGCCTGCCGCGAGATCCGGGCGGAACGGGCGGCCACCCGGGTCGTGATGCTGACCTCGTATCCGGACGAGGAGGCCGTGCTGTCGGCCATCGTCGCAGGCGCCAGCGGCTACCTCCTCAAGCAGGTCCGCGCGCGCGACCTGGTGGCGGCGCTCGAGGCCGTGGGCCGCGGCGAATCGCTGCTCGACCCGGCGGTCACCGAGAAGGTCCTCGAGCGGGTCCGCCGGATCGCCACCGGTGCCGCGGCCGACGACCTGGCCGCACTGACCACCCAGGAGCAGAAGATCCTCCTGCTGGTCGCCGAGGGCAAGACCAACAAGGAGATCGCGGCCGAGGTCTTCCTGTCGGACAAGACCGTCAAGAACTACGTCAGCTCGATCCTGTCGAAGCTCAACCTGGAGCGGCGGGCGCAGGCGGCCGCGTACATGGCGCGGTTGCGCGGGACGGGCACCGGCAGCTAGCTCAGCTGGCGGCGCGTGCCGATCAGGCGCTGGCGGCGCCGTCCGCTCGGGTACGCATCGCCGCGGCGATCTCGGAGGCCCACTCGCCGATGGCCGGCCACGGCCGGAAGTCGCCCTCGGGCGCACGGACGACGGCGAAGATGGTCTTCTCCGCGATCCCGAGCTGGCGTGTGTCGATCTTGCCGGCGAACGTCCGATGACCGACGGCATGGGTCCGCTTCAGCAGCAGCTCCAGGTCCTCGGGGTCCTGCTCAGGCTTGAGCGGATCGCCCAGCGGACCGCTCGAGAAGAGCCACACCGGTCTGCTGGCCAGGACCGCGGATTCGCGCTCGATCAGCTGCTTGACGGGCCCCAGCCAGCGACCGGCATACACGCCGCTGCCCAGGACGATCCCGTCGTACTCCGCCAGCGAGGCGACCGCTTCGGGACCTCGGACGACCGCCTCGATCCCTTCTGCGGCGAGGGCATCGGCGATCGCGACGGCGATCTCGGTGGTCGCCCCGTGCCGCGACGCCGCACAGACCAGGACTTTCATGTCGAACTCCTTCGTGATGCGGCTCAGCCGGCGAGAGGTGCCGGGAGCGTACCCGGAGCCGCCGGCTGGACGGGCGGCCGCGAGCGCAATGCCCGGAGGGCGAGCCGGATGACGGCACCGAAGCCGAACAGGCTGGCGATGGCGACCACGATCGACAGGACCGGCACGATGGCGATGGCCTCGAGGATCAGCACGCCGACGGCGGCGGCCAGGTAGGGCCGTTGCCCTTCGCGATCCCGCGCCGTCTGGCGCAGGGCCCAGTGTCCGATCCAGATGCCGGCGACCAGGTAGCCGATCAACGCGACCAGCGGCCAGCCCATCAGCAGGATCCCCAGGCCGAGGGGCGCGCCGACGACGGTGACGATCAGGAGGACCGCGACGATCGGCGTCACGATCACGCCCACGATGCCGGCCACGAGGGTCTGGCCGGGTTCCCGGCTGATCATCGCCTCGGCGTCGCGGACCTGCTGCGTGGCAATGCCCGCAAGCAGGACGCCGGCGACGATCCCCGCCAGCCCGAAGCCGATCCACAGCAGCACGAGCGCCGGCGCGAGGATCAACCCGATGCCGAGCAGGAACGACGCGAGATCCTTGACCCCGCCCGTGATCTCGGCGTCGCCGGTCTGGTGGACCAGCGAATCCAGCGCCATGACGTCGCCTAGGACCACGGTGCCGGCGCCGACCTCGATCGGGCTGCGGACGGCGACGACGGACTCGGTCCGGGCGCCGCGCAGGATCGCGGCACCGTCGATGGCGACGACCGTGTTGGCCTCGCCCAGGATCGTCGCGGTGCCGTTGATGACGATCACGGCATCGGCGTGCTCGCCGGCGGGCAACGTGATGTCGCCGCCCGCGGACAGGAGGACCCGGCCGGTGTGCGGCAGGGGATCGGCGGCGAGGACGACGGGCGCCAACACGAGCAAGGCCAGGACCATCGCCGCGACGACGCCGAACAACCGCCTCATCGGGACCCTCCCTCCAGATCGCTGGCCGATCGCCGCCACCATGGAACGACCCGACTCGCCGGGCCCGACAGGGCCATCGGCCATCCGCTGACGGGCCGGCTGGCATGAAGGCGCTCAGGGCGCCGGCACGGCGCGATCAGGCAGGTTCGACGTGACGCGCCGGCCGATCGCCCGCCGGCCGAGTGGCCGGCTGCCGTTCGGGTCAGTTCTTCGGGTCGCCGTCGCCGGCCATGAAGATCCCGATGGCGCCCCTGCCCACGAAGTTGAAGGCGTGGGTCACGAACGGGTACATGCCGTCCTCCTGTGGGCTGAACTCGATGATCGCGCCCTGCGCCGGGGCAGAGGTCGACCGCCTGGCTGCCCCAGCCCTGGGCGTTGCCGCGGGCCAGCACGATCCCCTCCTTGATGACGGTGTCGAAGATCGTCCGACCACGTGGAACGAGCTGTCGATGTTGGGACCGGCGTCGAGCACGAAGACCCGGACCCGGCCCTTGGTGGTGACCTGGATCGGGTTGTCCTTGTACTGGTTGGCCACGCCGTTGAAGACGACGAAGTCGGGCGCCGGGGCTGCGGCGTTGGCCTTGGCGTAGTCGGCCGGCTGTCCCTGTGCTCCCAGGTACCACTCGCTCTGGACGAGCGCGACCTCCTGGTCGACCTTCGGCAGGCCGCCCTTCGGCTCCACGATGACCATCCCGAACATCCCGTTGGCGATGTGGTGCAGCGCCGGGGCGGTGCCGCAGTGGTACATCCAGACGCCCGCGTAGTCCGCGGTGAAGGTGTAGGTGAACGTGTCGCCCGGCTTGATCTCGACCATCTGGTCGTTCATCGCCGTCTGGCTGGCATGGAAGTCGATCGAGTGCGACATCTGGGTCTGGTTGGTGAGGTGGATGCGAACGGTGTCGCCGAGATGGACGCGGAGGGTCGGTCCCGGCACCGTCCCGCCGAAGGTCCAGGCGTGGACGACGAAGCCGTCGGCCACCGTGATGTCCTTGTCGATGATCGGGAAGTCGACGTCGTGCACCGTGCCCGGCAGGACTGCCGGCGCCGTGGCGTCACGCAGGACGTAGGGCGGTGCAGCCGGGTCCGCGACCGGCGCGGCCGCCGCCGCCGTGGTGCCCGCGGCCGGCGCCGCCGGCGCAGCAGCCGCAGCGCCGGCCACGCTGACCGACACCCTTCATGCCGGCGTCGGCGTGACCCGGGATGGAGCACAGGAAGCTGAGGCCGCCGGCGGGGACGGTGACCTTGCCGCTCACCGTCGCGCCCGGGTCGGCGCTGACCTTGGTGCCGTCGGCGAAGGTCAGGTCATGGAGCGTCGAGCCGGTGTTGTGGAAGCGTCACGTCGTAGGTCCCGGCAGCCGGGACCGCGATCGTCCGCCGGCTTGAAGCCGAGGTCGAATGCCTCGATCGCGATCGACGTGCCGGTGACCGAGCGCGCTGCCGCCCATGTCCATCGGCATCGATGGGACGGCCACGACCGGTGCCGCGTTGGCGTGCGCGCCGGCGAGACGGTCGGTGGATAGGTCCAGGTGGATGCCCCGGCGCTGGTGCAGCCGGCGAGCACGAGACCGAGGACGACGATCGCCGTCAGGCGAAGCGAGATGTGCCGCACGGTGGCTCCTTTCGAGATCGAAATCATACACTAATCTGGTGCAGATTTAACCAGCGGATCAAGGCGGCGCCAATCTGCCAAATGGCCTGTTGTTGCGGGACCAGCGGTGGCCAGGTGGCCTGTCGGCACGCCGCCGTGGAACTTGTGACGAGTGGCACGCCCGGGTCATGCCGCCCGGCACTCATCAGCAACTGCGCATATGTCGATAGTCACCGCCATGGACGACATCACGATCCTCCAGGCCGAGGTCCTCAAGACGCTCGCCAGCCCACGACGCATCGAGATCCTGCACGTCCTTGCGCGCGGCCCGATCGAGGTCGGCCGCCTGGCCGAGCTGATCGGCGCCAGCCAGCCGAACGTCTCGCAGCACCTCGCGGTGCTCCGGACCGCCGGCATCGTCGACGCCGAGCGCGACGGTCGCGAGGTCCGCTACCGGCTCACGGACACGGACGTCACGGTCGCCTGCGCGCTGATGCGCGGCGTCCTCGAACGACGCCTGACTCGTCTCGGCCAGATGGCCGCCAACTCGACCGCAGCGGCCGCCCAGATCCCGGTCGCGTCGCCACCCCCGGCCACGCCGGCGACGTCGGCCCCCGTCCGCGTCCCAACTGCAGCGAGGTAACCGTTCATGGACGAACCGCTCAACCTTGTCCTGTTCTCCGGCACCGACGACAAGCTGCAGGCCGCGGCGGTCCTGACGGCCGGGGCGGCGGCCCTCGGCAAGCCGGTCAACCTGTTCCTCCAGTACTGGGCGCTTGACGCGTTCCGGGCCGACCGGATCGACGCCGACCACGGGCTCTCGCCCGAGGCCGGCGCCGCCGGTCGCGCCGCCGTCGACGGCCTGCGCACGGCCGGCCAGGCGAGCTGGGCGGAGACGCTCCGCCAGGCCAAGGAGCTCGGCGGCGTCGACATCGAGGCCTGCTCGCTGTCGATGGACCTGCTCCATCTCGAGCCATCCGACCTCGACCCGCTCGTCGACGGTGTGGAGGGCGTCACCGCCTTCTACCTCAACGCCGGCGAGGGCCAGGTCGTCTTCATCTGATCCATCAATCACGGAAGGAGCACACACCATGGCAGTCATCGAGATCAGCCAGCACGTCGACGCGCGCGGGCTGTCGTGCCCGATGCCGATCGTCAAGACCGCCCAGGCGATCAAGACGGTCGCCTCCGGCGAGCTGATCGAGGTCCTGGCCACCGACCCGGGATCCACCAAGGACCTCGCGGCCTGGTCGAAGACGACCGGGAACGAGCTCGTCGAGCAATCCGTGGACGGCGGCGTCTACCGCTTCGTCCTGCGCCGGAAGTGAGGGTTCAGCCATGACCGTCGTCGCCAAGAGCACGAACCGACCCGGTCGCCGAGGCATCGCCATCGCCGATCGCTGGCCGGAGCCGCAGCCGGCGCCCGACGACGCAGCCGGCCGCCGCCAAGGAACTCCTGATCATCGACTACAGCGGCGACCTCGAGAAGGTCTGGGCGACCCTCATCCTGGCCTCGACCGGCGCCGCGATGGGTGTCCGGACCCGCGTCTTCGTCACCTTCTGGGGCCTCCAGGTCTTCGTCAAGGATTCGAAGCGGATCACCGGCGAGACCTGGATGCAGAAGATGCTCTCGTTCATGCAGCGGCCCGGTGTCAGCCACCGCAAGCTGTCGAAGATGAACTTCCTCGGGCATGGGCCCGTGGATGATGGGCACCCTGGCCAAGAAGTACGGCGTGGCCAGCCCCAAGGAGCTCCTCGAGGCGGCCCAGGAGATGGGCGTCGAGTTCATGCCCTGCCAGATGACGATGGACATGTTCGGGCTGAAGCCCGAGGACATGATCGAGGGCATGGGCGAGCCCGTCGGCGCCGCGACCGTCATCGGCCTGCTGACCGAGAACTCCGTCCCACTGTTCATCTAGGAAGGACGTCCCAGCCATGACCGACACGATCACCACCCGCCATCACGCCCGCGATCACGCGCACGATCGATGCCCGCGGCAGCTTCTGCCCCGGCCCGCTGATGGAGCTCATCCGCGGCATCCGCGAGGCCGCGGTCGGCGACGTCCTCGCCGTCTACTCGTCGGACAAGGGCAGCAAGACCGACATCCCGAAGTGGATCGAGAAGGCGGGCCACCGGCTCGTCGCGCTCGAGACCCGCGACGGCTACGACGAGATCGTCGTCGAGAAGACCCACTGAGGCCGGCGATGAAGCGGATCCTCATCCTCGGCGGCGGCGTCGGTGGGACCCTGACCGCGAACCTGCTGGTCAAGAAGCTGCGCCGCCAGTTGAAGGCCGGCGAGGTGACGATCACGGTCGTCGACCAGACCGGCCAGCACACCTACCAGCCCGGCTTCATGTACATCGCCATGGGCGGCGAGCGCGCCGACAGGCTGCAGCGCCCGGAGCGCGGACTGCTCGACTCGCGGGTCGGCCTGGTCGTCGGGCAGGTCGAGAAGGTCGACGAGTCGACCCGGACCGTCCATCTCAAGGACGGCGAGCGGCTCGGCTACGACTACCTCGTCCTGGCGACCGGGTCGCGGATCCTGCCCGAGGCGATCGAGCACTTCGACACCGAGGCGCAGCACTTCTACACCGCCGACGCCGCGCTCGAGCTGCGCCACGCGCTCGACGCGTTCAAGGGCGGACGGATCGTGGTCGCCATCGCCGGCATGCCCTACAAGTGCCCGCCGGCGCCGCTCGAGGTCTCGTTCCTGATCGAGGCGGAGCTTCGCCAGCGCGGCCTGCGCACGGGCAGCGAGGTCCATTTCTGCTCGCCGATCGGTCGTGCGTTCACGATCGAGAGCGTGTCCGAGATGGTGACCCCGATCTTCGAGCAGAAGGGCATCGAGGTCCACACCTTCTTCAACGTCGAGTCGATCGATGCCGAGCGGCACGTCATCCAGAGCCTCGAGGGCGAGGAGCTGCCGTACGACCTCCTGATCCTGGTCCCGCCGCACAAGGGCCAGCAGTTCCTGATGGACTCCGGGCTCGCGCCGGCGCCGGGCGGCTGGCTGCCGACCGACCGGGCCACGCTCCAGGTGGGCGGCCGGCCGAACGTCTTCGCCCTCGGCGACGCGACGGACCTGCCGCTCTCGAAGGCGGGCTCGACGGCCCACTTCGAGGCGCCCGTCGTGACCGAGCGGATCGTCGCCGCCATCGAGGGCCGGACACCGGACCGCAAGCACGGCGACTACCTCGGCAAGGTCATGTGCTTCTTCGAGATCGGCGACGGCAAGGGCACGCTGCTCCAGTTCGACTACGAGCACCCGCCCCGGCCGCCGAAGCCGAACCAGCTCTGGCACCTGGGCAAGATCGTCTTCAACAAGACCTACTGGCACACCGTGCCGAAGGGCCGGGTCTGATCGGATGGGGACGAAGACGGTCGAGGCGGTCCTCGACGGCGACGGCCTGCGATTCGTCGCCCGCACCGGCAGCGGCCACACGATCGTGATGGACAACGCCGAGGGCGATTGCGGGCGTGCGACCGGCCGAGCTGCTGGTCGTCGCCCAGGCCGGCTGCACGGCCATGGACGTCGTCTCCATCCTGCGCAAGAAGCGCCAGGCATTCACGCGCTACGAGGTCCGCGTGGCAGGCGACCAGCGCGACGCCCCGCCGCCAAGTGTCTTCGAGCGGATGCGCGTGCTGCACGTCGTCGACGGCGACGTCGAGGTCGAGGCCGTCCGTCGTGCCATCGAACTGTCGGCGACGAAGTACTGCACCGTGACCGGCAACCTGTCCTCCGGCGTGACCGAGGTCCGGCATGCCTACCTGGTCCGCGACGCTGCCGGCGAGGAGCACTACGGCGAGGTCATCGTCACCGGACCGCTCGAGGATCCGGCCTCGCTCGGCTCGCGGACCCGGCCTCACGCCTGAGGTCTCCCGGGGCGCATCCTTGGCACCGGGTCCGGCCGACCGGCCGGCTGGTGAGGCCGTGGCACCGGCCCGGATGGCGTAGCGCGGAGGGAGCTCCGAGGTTGAAGGCCCACTGGTCTTCGAACGGTCCGCCGACCGGAACGCCGAGGTCCGGGGCAGGCCGGGCGCCGTTCGCTTCCTGGAGCTCGCGGCCCGGCGCTGCGTGATGATCGACGGGGAGGAAGCGAACGGGCGAGGCGGTCTTCACCCCTCGCCTGCCGGGCCTGGACACGACGGCCTGGACGCTTCGGTTCGCCATGAAGGGTCTCGGCGCTGGATGTGATGACCGATTAGGTTGTCGACGACCACGCTGGGCACCTCGCCCGACGCAGATCCGCACCGGCAGACTGGTACGCGGCGCATTCCTGCCGATCGAGCCGTGTCGGCCCTGCGGCTGAGCGTGGACCTGGCTGCCAGGCCCGGTTCGCCGGGCAGATCTCGTCCGTACCAGTCCGTAGCCGAGGAGTTGCGTTGACCGTCCGGTCGCGGCGCTGGACAAGGCGCCGCGCCCGAGGTTGGGGACCAGGGGCGCGGCTCGAGGCGTCGGGGAAGGGACCGCCACCTCTGTGTCCACGACGGTCACCCGACACTCGAAGCCTGACCCGCGTCGGCGGTCGCGTGATGGGCCGAATGGACCGTTTGCGCGGGACCGGCGGCCGGTTCTCGTCCCGGCGGCGCACAGGCGGCGCTCGGCACGGAGAGTCGGGCCATTTGGCTCTTCAACTGCGCGGCCGTAATCGGGATCGTGTTCCCCGGAGGCCGACATGGACACCAACCAGCTCCTGGTCGCCGATGTGATGACGATCGATCCGATCGTGGTCGCAGACGACGCGCCGCTCGAGGACGTCGCACGCCTCCTCCGGACGTATGCGATCAGCGGGCTGCCGGTCGTGGATCGAGACGGCGTGCTGGTCGGCGTCATCAGCCAGACCGATCTCGTCGCGATCGACGAGGCTCCGATCGGGCGACTCATCCGAACGGAAGCCAGCGGTCTGCGCGTCGGCGAATTGATGAGCTCGCCGGCGATCACGGTACCGATGACCGGCTCGCTGGCTGAAGCCGCCCGGTTGATGCGCGACCGGCGGATCCACCGGCTCGTCGCGCTCAGCGACGACGGACGCCCGGTCGGCGTGCTGTCCGCCTCGGACTTCGTGGCGCTGTTCGCCGAGGAGTGAGCCGGGCCCGGCGTCGGTGGCGCGGTGATCGCCTGCCGACCGGTTCCATGACCGTGGGCGGTGGCAAGCTCCAGGAGGTGCGGGGATGACCGTGCAATGGCCAGAGTGGGCGTCCCATCGCGAGCCGGATCGTCGCCGGCGCCTGGTTCGATACGCCGCGGCGGTCTTGTCGGCGGCGACGGGCCTGCTGTACTTCGGGATCGGGATGGGGATCCTCAAGATCGTCGACAGGACGACGGCCGGCACGCCCGACCTGTTCACCTTCGGGGCGGTCTCGGGTGCGGCGTTCGTGCTCGGAACGGTCCTCCTGCTGGCGTTCGACCATCGTGGCCTCTGGCTTCTGGGCGCGGTCTTCCAGTTCGGCGTAATCGTGATGTACGTCGCGATCTCACCGCAGCGCACGCCACCCTTCGAGCCCTGGGGCATCCTCATCAAGGTGCTCCAGGCGGCGATCCTGGTGGCCCTCGCCTATCTCGTCCTTCGCCCGTCCGCCGGGCGGATGATCCGGGCGTCGCAAGCCCACTGATCGCACGCCGATCCCCGGGGCCCGTCGACGTGCGGGCCCGCCGGCCGTCGGCCCGTCGAGGCCGGCTCAGTCCGTGAGAGGCGACCCCGGATCGACCCCGGGGGCGATGTCGGCGGCGATGTCGCCGACCGCCGCGACGGGGTCGTGGCGCGCCCAACGCCGGATCTGCTCGTCGAGGCCGCGCAGCTCGTCCTCGGGGACGTCGGACATCACGGCGAAACCGCCGAACACCGCCTGCCCGGAGATCGTGAGGTGGGGTGCGTCGGGCTCGCGCGCCGTCCGCGACCGAGTGTCGGCCACCCCGCCGATGCCGACCACGCCCGCGGTGACGTTCCACGTCTCCGGGACGATGACCTGGCCGCCACCGAAGATCGTCCGGACCTCCAGGCGCGCGCCGGCCTTGTCCAGGGTGGCCTGGCGAAGGTCGAACACGCCGCCGCCGTACCAGCATTCGATCGACCCGCGGCGGAAGGCGGTCGCCCGGCTCTCGAAATGGAAGGGCTCGAAGATCGCCCGCAGCTCGACCTCATCGGCGTCGACCGCCGGCGCTGGCACGGTCCGCCGCCGGGCGACGAGCGCCCCGACCGCACCAATGACCATCGCGAGGACCAGGCCGGTCCAGGCCACCGTGAACAGCCGTCGGATGATCCCCATCTTCGACTCCTTGTCTCGCCACCCCGCCGGTCGGTCGACGCAGCGTCGGTGACGCCGCTCGTCCGGATGGCCGGCACTGTCCGCCATGGAACACCGATCGATCGCGGTCGCCAAGTGCCGACCGGCCTTCAAGCGCGGGGCGCACCCGGACAGGCCGCTTGGCTCTTGCGCGGTGCCGGTCCACGAGCCAGCATCGAGACTGGCGGCGTTTGTGCCAGCGCCTCGGGATAGGAGGGCAGGTTCATGGAGTTCGCCATCGCGCTTGAGCTCGGCGGAGCCGCCTTGCTCATCGTCGCAGCGATCGTGTTTGGGGCTGTTGCCCAGTTCATCGGCGAGACTCGCACCGGATTCGAGTGGGTGGTCGACGCGGTCGCGTTCGGCATCGGAGCGCTAGTGGCCAGCGAGTTCGTCACCAGCTGGCGCACCTTCGAGCCGGTCTGGAACGGGCTTGCGATCGTACCCGCGCTCATCGGCGGCCTGGTCGTCGGCATCGTGGTCGAGCTGGCGACGCGCTTCACCACAGGTGGGAGCTACACGCACCATCCGACGCCCGCCTGAGGGCACGGCGTTCAGCAGGGGACCAATGACCCGCCGGTGGCACAGCCGGCGGGCCATTCGTTTCCCGGGTGGCCCGGGCGACGGCCCGGCACGTCGGGCCGCCCGGCCCGCCTGAAAGCTGACCTTCGGCCCACGCGCCGGCCTTCACCGATGTGCAGCCTTGGAGCATGACCCCTGAGGCCTGCCCGACCGGCACGTCCAGCGCGAGGCCGGCCGACCGGCGTCGATGAGGACGCCGGTTCCGTCTCCCGCGCTCGAAGTCGATCTCCTCCAACGGACCGTCCGCGTCGACGGCACGCCCGTGGACCTGACCGCGATCGAGTTCGGCATCCTGGCCGCCCTGGCTCGCGAGCCGGGCGCCGTCGTCACGCGCGCCGCGCTGCTCGATCTCGTCTGGGGCCCGGGGTACGTCGACGAGGAGGACCTGGTCGACATCCACTCTCCGATCTGCGCGGCAAGCTGAAGGGCGACGCGGAGGGGCGGAACCTCGTCGAGACGGTCGGAGCCCTCGGGTTCCGGCTGGCGGCCGTCGATTGAAGGGAATGGCGGCCGACCGGCGGCAGCCCGTCTGGAGCGGTCCCCTCACCAGGTTGCTGGCGGCGCGGATCCCGGCTCGGTGCCGGCCGGCGACACTGGCCATCATCAAGGGGATCCACACCGCGGTCTTCTTCTCCGTGGCCGCCCTGATCGCCCTGTTCACCTGGGACGGCGTCCGGAGCCGTCCGCGCCGGCGCACCTCGATGGCGGCCGTCGTCGCGCTCGCCGAGGCGGGCGTCTTCGTGAGCAACAACCAGGTCTGCCCGCTCACCCCGCTGGCCGAAGAGCTGGGGGCAGCGAGCGGTTCGGTGACCGACATCTACCTGCCGGGCTGGCTCAGCCGGCGGATCCCGCTCATCAGCGGGACTGCGCTGGTCGTCGGCCTGATCCTGAACGTTCGTGCGCTTCGGCGCCGGCCCGACGGCCTCGACTGATCGCGGAGCAGCCCCCGGGGTCAGGACGCCGTGGTTTCGGGAGGCGTCAGCGACGCCAGGACGGGCAGGGAGGCCAGCCGCCGCCCCCATTCCCTCGCGCGCTCGAGCTCCCCGGGTTCGAGCCGCTCCGAGCCGTGCCGTCGTTTCTCGCCGTCCGGCGGGTTGTCCCGTGCGATGAAGAAGCTCTCCGGGGCGGCGATCAGCCGGAAGCCCGTCTTCCGCAGCCGCGTCGCGACTTCCTTGGCCGCTGAGCCCGAAAGCAGCGGCGCCATCCGGTAGCGGGTGTCGAACGTCGCCAGCCGGGTGCTGCGGAGCGCATCCCGCGGGAGCGCCTCGACGTAGGCCCGCAGCGCGGGGGTCATGCCGTGGCGCTGGGTCGGGCCGCCGATCAGCAGCAGGTCTGGAGGGAGCTGCGGTCGTCCCGCCGCGCCGGCCGCCGCGACGAGGTCAACCGTTCCGTGGTCGGCGATGCCCTGGGCGACCGCTCGGGCGACCTCCTCGGTATTGCCGAATTGCGTGTCATAGACGACGACGGCCTGCATCAGCAGCCTCCCCGTGATCGCAATGGTCGGCCGGCTACCGGGTCCGGCAGCCGCAGCTGCATCGTCCGGCCGGTCCGCCGCAGCGGCCAGTGCCGTTCGGATCAATCAGGACCAAACGCCGACGCCGACACCGGCGCCGGCTGCGCGCCGCGCCGGCTGCGAGGCCGCTGGCCACGCCCGCGCCTGCTACCAGACGGCGGCCAGCGACTGCTCGATCAGGGTCGTGCCGGATCGGCCCTCCAGGACGGCGAGGGCGTCGTCGAGCGCCCCGATGGCCGCCACCTTGCCGGTCCTGCGCACGTACTCGGCCGCCGCCCGGACCTTGGGTCCCATCGAACCCGCTGCGAACGTCCCGTCGGCCACGCCGATTGCGGCATCCTCGAGCGTCAGGCGGCGGATCGAGATCCGGTCGGGGGCTCCCCAGCCGAACTCGGCCGCCTCGACGTCGGTCAGGAGCAGGAGCGCGTCGGCGTCGACGCTGTCGGCCAGGACGACCGCGGCGAGGTCCTTGTCCACGACGGCTTCGACACCGACCAGCGCACCGGACTGGGTGCGGCTGACGGGGATCCCGCCGCAACCCGAGGCAATCACGATCTCCCCGGCCGACAGGAGGGCCCGGATGCTCGGCGCCTCGATGATCTCGAGGGGCGTCGGGGAGGGGGCGACGCGACGCCACCCACCCCCATCCGCCGCGATCGACCAGCCGAGGTCCGCGGCCAGCCGCCGCGCCGTGGCTCGGTCGTAGACCGGCCCGACCGGCTGCGTCGGGGTGCCGAACGAGGGGTCCGACGGATCCACCACGACCTGGCTGACGACCACCGCGATCGGGCGGCTGCGGCCCTCCATGGCCAGCTGCGTGGTCAGTGCCTGCGCGAGCAGGTACCCGATCTGGCCCTGGGACTCCGCAGCATGGACGTCGAGCGCCGGGGACGGGACGGCACGGCGG
This sequence comes from uncultured Chloroflexia bacterium, assembly GCA_963806175.1. Lineage (GTDB taxonomy): Bacteria > Chloroflexota > Limnocylindria > Limnocylindrales > CSP1-4 > SPCO01. The sequence continues at coordinate 357,807 of CAWDXA010000005.1, read as the reverse complement.
GCCGCCTCGGGCTCGCCGCCGTGGGTCAGCACGAGTTCGTGGCCGGCGCGTTCGAGCTCGGCCAGCGATCGCGCGGCGGCCAGCAGGTTCCGGCGCTGGTCGGCGATCGACCCCTCCTCGCCGCACTTGACGAGGGCGCAGTCGCCGAGCGCGACCACGACCCGGCTCATGGCACGCGCTCCCCTGCGGGGTCGCCGCTCAGGAGCGTGTACAGCAGCGCCGTCTCCGTGTGCATCCGGTTCTCGGCCTGCGGCCAGACGCGCGAGGCCGGTCCGTCGATCACCTCGGCGGTGACCTCTTCGCCACGGTGGGCCGGCAGGCAGTGCAGGAAGATCGCCCTCGGGGACGCGAGCTGCATGAGCCGGGCATCCACCGTGAAGTCGGCGAACGTCGCCTTCCTGGCAGCCTGTTCCGACTCCTTGCCCATCGACGTCCAGACGTCGGTGTAGACGGCGTCGGCACCCTGGACGGCTTCCGCGGGATCGTTGCGTCAGGACGATCCCGCCACCGGTCGCGAGCGCGGTTCGGCTGGCCTCCGCCACGATCTCCGGCGACGGCTCGTAGCCGGGCGGCGTCGCCACCCGGAGCTCGAAGCCGGCGAGCGCCGCGGCCTGCATCAGCGAGTGGCAGACGTTGTCGCCGTCGCCGATGAAGGCGACCGAGATTCCGGCCAGCGTCCCGACCGATTCCTCGAGGGTCATGACGTCGGCGACGGCCTGGCACGGGATGGTGCTCGTTGGTCAGGGCGTTGATCACCGGGATGGACGACGCCGCGGTCAGCTCCTCCAGCGACGCCTGGCTGAACGTTCGGACGGCGAGCGCGTCTGAGATAGAGCGACAGCGTCCGGCCGGTGTCCGCGACGGTCTCGCCCCGGCCGATCTGCAGCTCCTCCGGGCGAAGGACGATCGGCAGCATGCCGAGCATCCACGCCGCCGACTCGAAGCTCACCCGGGTCCGGGTCGATGGCTTGTCGAAGAGCATCCCGAGCCGGCCGCCGGCCAGGCTGTTCCGGAACGGCCGGGGATCCCGCTTGAGGCGGCCGGTCAGGTCGAGCAGCGCCCGCAGCCCGTGCGGCCCGAGCTGGTCCAGCGTCAGGAAGTTCCGAAGGGGCGCGGCCGAGGTCGGCGGCGACGGCGCGATCAGGGTCGGCATGGCGTCACACTCCTGCCAGCACGGACGGACGCGCCGCGCGAACGATCGGTTCGATGAGCGTCGCCGAGGCTGCGGACCGTCGATCGGTGCCAGCTCGTAGCGGACGCGGGTGATCGGCTTGTTGAGGGTGACCAGGCGGGTCAGGTCGATCGGCGTGGCCGACAGGACGAGATCGGCGTCGACCGCGTTGAGCGTCGCCTCGAGCTCGGCGATCTGGGCCGGGCCGTAGCCCATCGCCGGGACGAGCGGCTCGAGCGCCGGATAGCGGTCGAGCACGTCGCGGATGGAGCCGACAGCGGCCGGTCGCGGGTCGACCAGCTCGGCCGCGCCGAACCGCCGGGCGGCGACGACGCCGGCGCCGTACGGCATGCCGCCGTGGGTCAGGGTCGGGCCGTCCTCGACGACGACGACGCGCTTGCCCTCGATCGACGGGCCGACCAGGGTCAGGTCGGACCGTGCGCGTGATCACGGCGGCCGTCGGGTTGAGCTCGCGGATCGAGGCCCGGACCGGCGTCGAGCGCGGCCGGCTCGGCCGAGTCGATCTTGTTGATGATCACGACGTCGGCCATCCGCAGGTTCGTCTCGCCCGGGTGGTAGTGGCGCTCGTCTCCGGGGCGCAGCGGATCGGCCACCACGACGAACAGGTCGGGCCGGTAGAACGGGAAGTCGTTGTTGCCGCCGTCCCACAGGACCACGTCGGCCTCCAGCTCGGCCTGCCGCAGGATGGCCTCGTAGTCGACGCCGGCGTAGACGATCCGGCCGGCGTCGAGGTGCGGCTCGTACTCCTCGCGCTCCTCGATCGTGGTCTCGTACCGGTCGAGGTCCTCGTACGTCGCGAAGCGCTCCACGCGCTGGGCGACCAGGTCGCCGTACGGCATCGGGTGCCGGATGACGACCGGGGTCAGCCCTGCGTCGGCCAGCAGCGCGGCCAGGTACCGGGTGGTCTGGCTCTTGCCGGCGCCCGTCCGGGTGGCGCCGACCGCGATGACCGGGCGGCGGCTCGCGACCATCGTCCGGGCCGGGCCGAGGAGGGTGAAGTCGGCCCCGGCCGCCAGCGCCCGCGACGCGGCATGCATCACGGTCTCGTGGCTGACGTCGCTGTAGGCGAAGACCACGGTGTCGATCTTCTCGTCGCGGATGATCCGTTCGAGCTCCTGCTCGGCGAGGATCGGGATGCCCGCCGGGTAGAAGCGGCCCGGCCAGCTCGGGCGGATAGCGACGTCCGGCGATTCCCGGGATCTGGGTCGCGGTGAACGCGACGACCTCGACGCCTGCGTCGTCTCGATAGACGACGTTGAAGTCGTGGAAGTCGCGCCCGGCGGCGCCCATGATCAGGATTCGCGTTCGGTGCATTGCGTTCTCCTCTGGCGTTCAAGCCCTGGTTGCTGAGCCGAGCCCCGGGCTCGGTGACGTCGGGTGGGGGTCCGTTCTCGCGGACGACGAGGACCGAGCTGGTCGCGTGATGGAGGACGTTGCGCGCGACGCTGCCGATGACGAGCCGGGCCAGGCCGGTCCGGCCGTGGGTGCCCAGGACGATCAGGTCGGTCTTCGTGGCGTTGGCCCTGGCCAGGAGCTCGGTCGCCGCATCGCCCTCCAGGCGATCGCCCGTGGCGCTCAGGCCGGCCGAGCGGAGCGTGTCGGTCATGCCCAGGACGAGCTCGTCACGGTGGCGGCGGGACGCCTCGGCGGCCTCCACGAACGTCGGCATCAGCTCGGGCGAGCCCGGCTCGGGAAAGCCCGTCCACCAGGGGACCTCGATGTCGGCGACGCTGACCACCCGGATCGACGACCCCGCGAAGACCGGCCAGGCCTGCAGCAGCTCGGCGGCGCGGGCCGCGCACGAGGATCCGTCCCAGGCCAGCAGGATCCGGTCGATCGAGCTGCCCCGCGCGACGAGCACCGGCGCCGGCGCGTGATCGACGAGCTCCGAGGAGACGGAGCCGAGCAGCATCGAGCTGATCCGGCCGTGCCCGCGGCTGCCGACCACGATCAGGTCGGCGCCCATCGCCCGTGCCCGCTCGCCGATCGCCGTCGCCGGACGGCCGCGCAGGACCGCTGTGTCGACGGTCAGGCCGGGCCGGACGAGCTGCCCCGCGGCCTCCGCCACGTCCTGTTCGGCCGCCGACCGGATGTCGGCCTCAAGGCGGCCGACCTCGACCATGGCGACGGCGGGCCACAGACCGCCGTACAGGCCCTCGCCCGACTCGACCGCTTGCGCGACGGTGATCGTCGTGCCTGCCGGCCAGCGAAGGCCGCCGACGAGCTCGACGGCACGCGACGCCGGCCCGGAGCCGTCGATCGCGACGAGCACGCGCATCGGCACGGCCGGCGACGAGAGGCCGGTCATCCGGGGCGTCCGTCGGGCCGCCGGGACGGCTTGGCGACCACCCGGCGTGGCTCGGCGAGCGCTTGTCCCGACTCCCGGCGGGGGAGCGGCTCGCTCCACCGATAGGCGCCCAGGGTCTGGCGGGGCGCATCCGCGCCGGCCAGGTGACGCAGGCGCGCGATGAGCTGGCGATCGGTCAGCGACGGCGACGCCTCCGCACGTGACCAGGCGCTCCCGTCCGTGGCGCCGATCGCCGTCGGTCACGTCGCGCTCCAGCCGCTCGCGGACGGTCCCGGGCCCCAGGATCACCAGGTCGTCGCCGTCCGGCAGGCGGCCCGCGACCTCGTCGATGAACTGCGCGAGGTGCTCGAGCCGATGCGGCTCGCCGGCCGCCTTCGGAACCCCGCCGCCGGGTCGGACCGACGCGTCGTGCCGGACGTGTCCGGTCGCGCGGTGGTGCGCGGGCACGTCGGATTCGATCCGCACGATGCGGGCCTGGGCGTCCTGCCAATGGACGATGACCGCCTGGCGTGCATCGATCCAGACGATCGTGTTCGATCGAGTCATGGCATCTCCGATCTGACCTCACACTCGCGCACCGCCATCGGGGTGCCATCGGCCATTGGTTGCGATGGTCCGTGCCGAACGGCCCGTCCCGGCACGGGCCTCGGAATGGCCCGATCGTTCGGTCCAAGCGGCCCGTCGCGGCAGGTCGCATGGCTCTCGCCGGTCCGTCGGCAAGCGGCGAGACTCACGTCGATGAGCGGGTCTGCCGTGGTCTCACGACGCAACGGAACCCGGTCGCCTGATCGCGAAGGAACGTCCGGCGACCGGGCGCAACGCGTGCTGCTCCAGGCTCCCCGCGGGCGGACTGACGGTCGAGCAGCGCGGACGAGACCTCATCAGCCAGCCCCTGCTCAACAAGGGCACCGCGTTCACCGACGAGGAGCGCGACGCGTTCTCGCTCCGCGGCCTCCTGCCGGCCCGGGTCATGACGATCGAGGAGCAGGTCGCCCTCGAGCTCGAGCACGTCCGGCGCAAGACCGACGATCTCGAGCGGTACATCGGCCTGGCCGCGCTCCAGGATCGCAACGAGACGCTGTTCTACCGGGTGCTCAGCGAGAACCTCGAGGAGTTCCTGCCGATCGTCTACACCCCGACGGTCGGGCGCGCCTGCCAGGAGTTCAGCCACATCTTCCGGCGCCTGCGCGGCGTCTGGATCACGCCCGAGGACATCGACCGGATCGACGACATCCTCCGCGCGGCGACCACCGACGAGATCCGCCTGATCGTGGTCACCGACAACGAACGGATCCTCGGGCTGGGCGACCAGGGCGCCGGCGGCATCCCGATCCCGGTCGGCAAGCTCGCCCTGTACACGGCCGCAGCCGGTATCTACCCGGCCTGGACGCTGCCGATCTCGCTCGACGTGGGCACCGATCGAGCCGAGCTCCTGAGCGACCCGCTCTACCTCGGCTACCGGGCGCCCCGCCTGCGCGGCCAGGCCTACGACGAGGTCCTCGAAGCCTTCGTCGAGTCCGTCCGGCGCGTCTTCCCGACGGCGGTCCTCCAGTGGGAGGACTTCAAGCAGCACAACGCGCTGCGCATCCTGGCCCGCTACCGCCACCGGCTGCCGAGCTTCAACGACGACGTCCAGGGCACCGGCGGCGTCGTGCTGGGCGGACTCCTGGCCGCGCGACGCGAGGCCGGTGGGCTCGGCGACGACCGGTTCCTGTTCCTGGGTGCCGGAGCCGCCGCGATCGGCATCGCCGGGCTGCATCCGCAAGCAGCTCGCCGCCGACTGCCCGCCTGCCGACGAGGCGCCGCCGACGATCGCGCTGATGGACCACATCGGGCTCGTCCACCTCGGCCGGACCAACCTTGCCGACGACCAGCTGCCGTTCGCCGTCGATCCGCAAGTGGTTCACCGACGCCGGCCTGAGCGCGGCGGACGCTGAACGACCCGGTGGCCATCGCGCGCGTGCTGCAGGCATCGGTGCTGATCGGCACGACCGGCTGCGCGGGTGCGTTCTCCGAGGCGCTGATCCGGGAGGTCGCGCAGCACGCCGAGACGCCGATCATCCTGCCGCTCTCCAACCCGGGCGACAAGGCCGAGGCGCAAGCCCGCCGACATCTTCGAGTGGACGGACGGTCGAGCGATCGTCGCGACCGGCAGTCCCAATCCCGACGTCGAGCTGCCGGGTGGCCGGCGGATCATCGGGCAGGCCAACAACGTGTTCATCTTCCCCGGCGTCGGGCTCGGCGCGATCGTGGCCGAGGCGCGCGAGCTGACCGACGAGGCGTTCCTCGTGGCGGCCCGCGAGTTCTCCGCGATGGTCTCCGCCGACCGGCTGGCGTCTGGGCGCCATGTACCCGCCGATCCGCGACCTGCGCCGCATCGCGCGAACGATCGCGGTCGCCGTCGTCCGGCAGCTCCGCGACAGCGGCTACGGCCGGCAGTACCGCGACGAGGAGATCGAGCCCGCGGTCGACGCGCCATGTGGTGGCCCGAGTACCTGCCGTTCGTCGCCGAGCTGATCGTCCGGCTGGCGCTCCGCGCCCGCGCTCTGCGTCCCACCCTCGGGCCGGCTGGACCGGGCGTCGCGACCCGGCCGGGCCGAGTGGACCCTGACATCCGGCCATTCGACCCTGACGGCGCCGCGCCGGCAGCCAGCATCCTCTGGATCAGAACTGGAGGTGGCCCGTGATGGCGACACGAAGACCGACTGCGGACGAACGACCAGCGCGCAAGGTCGTCGTGTGGATCGATCACGACCAGGCGTTCATCGTCGGGCAGGGGCCCGACGGGCGCGAGACCGTGGAGCTCGTCGATCGCGCGCCGGGCGAGACGGAGGCCGACTTCGAGGCGCGGACCGTCGGCGAGGTCGTCGACGACGAGCGAGTCGTCGTCTCCGGACCGGCGTATGCGCGGACCGACTTCGAGCGAGCCTACGTCGCGGTGACCCATCGGCCGGATCGCCTCGTCGACATCGAGCCGGAGACGACGCCCACGCCGAAGGTTCGCCAGCCGGCTTACCGGCGTCGATGCGCCGAGCGGCGCCGCGTGACGGTCCGACCGGCCGGCGCCGCTCACGTGAAGATCGAGGACTGATGCGCATCGTCTCCCCGGCCGAGGCCGTCGCCGGCATCCAGAGCGGCAACGAGGTCTACATCCAGTGCGCCGCGGCGACCCCGTCGGTGCTCCTCGACGCGCTCGTCGCCCGCGCCCCGGAGCTGCGCGACGTCGGGATGGTCCACCTCCACATCGAGGGTCCCGGACCCGCACCTCCGTCCGGAGATGGCCCCCCACTTCCGGCACCGGGCCCTGTTCGTCGGGCCGAACGCCCGCGAGGCGGTCAACGAGGGCCGGGCCGACTACGTGCCGGTCTTCCTGTCCGAGGTGCCGCACCTCTTCGAGCGCGGCGCGCTTGCCGCTCGATGCCGTGCTCGTCAACGCGACGCCGCCGGACGCCCACGGCTTCTGCTCGCTCGGCACGTCGGTCGAGGCGATGCACGCGGCGATCCGGGCCGCGAAGACCGTCATCGTGCAGCTCAACCGGGCGATGCCGCGGACGCTCGGCGAGAGCTTCATCCACGTCGACGACATCGACCTGGCGGTCGAGGTCGACGTCCCGCCCTACGAGTACACGAGCGGGCACGATCGGCGACGTCGAGCGCACGGATCGGCGAGTACGTGGCCGAGCTGATCCCCGACGGCGCGACGCTCCAGCTCGGGATCGGCGCCATCCCGTCGGCGACCGCACTGGCGCTGATGCGACCACGCGACCTCGGGATCCACACCGAGATGTTCACCGACGCGGTCGTCGACCTGGTCGAGGCCGGCGTCGTCACCGGCGCCCGCAAGCAGCGCAACCGGGGCAAGATCGTCACCGCCTTCATGATGGGCACGCGACGCCTGTACGACTTCGTGAACGACAACCCGATGGTCGAGATGCGCTCGGTCGACTTCACCAACGACACGCACGTCATCCGCTCGTTCAACACGATGACCGCGATCAACTCGGCGATCGAGGTCGACCTGACCGGCCAGGTCGTGGCCGACTCGATCGGCAGCCGGATCTACAGCGGGGTCGGCGGCCAGATGGACTTCGTGCGCGGAGCGGCGCTGGCGGCGGAGGGCCGGGCGATCATCGCGCTGCCGTCGACCGCTGCCAACGGCGCGATCTCGCGGATCTCCGCCGACGCTCGCCTGCGGGGCCGGCGTCGTCACCACCCGTGCCCACGTCCGGACGATCGTGACCGAGTGCGGCGTCGCCGAGCTGTTCGGGCGGAGCCTCCGCGAGCGGGCCGCGGCGCTCATCGCGATCGCCCATCCCGACCATCGCGAGCAGCTGCGGTCGGAGGCGCACCGGACTCGGCCTCGCCTGATGCGGGCCCTGCTGATCCGCCGGCCTCGCCCGGCGACCGAGGATCCGCTCGAGCGGTCGAGCTTCCCGATCCCCGACCCGGGCCGGCGAGCTGCTGCTTCGCGTCGTCGGCCTGCGCCGTGTGCCGGACCGACCTCCAGATCGCGACCGGCGACCTGCCGCCGCATCGAACCCCGTCGTGCCCGGCCACCAGGCCGTCGGCGACGGTCGCGGCGGTCGGCCGCGGGTGTCGAGGGCTGGGCCGTCGGTGACCGGGCGGGCACGACCTGGCTGGCCGGCTTCGACGGCACCTGCGCCTTCTGCCGCGACCGGCCGCGAGAACCTGTGCCGGGCGGCTCGCTTCACCGGCTGGGACGTCGACGGCGGGTTCGCCGAGCTGGCGATCGGTCCGGGCCGACGTCGCGGTCCGGATCCCGGCGGGCCTCGACGACGTCGCGGCCGCGCCGCTGCTGTGCGGCGGCGTCATCGGCTACCGCGCGCTCCGGCTGAGCGGGATCGAGACCGGCGGTCGGCTCGGCCTGTACGGCTTCGGCGCATCGGCGCGGCAGGCGATCCAGGTCGCCCGGCACTGGGGCTGCGAGGTCCACGTCGCATCGCGCGCCGTCGCGATCTCGAGCGCGCCCGGCGCTCGGCGCCGCATCGGTCGGCGGCTACGACGATCCGCCGCCGGCGCCGCTCGACGCCGCGATCACGTTCGCCCCGGTCGGCTCGGTCGTGGTCTCGCGCGCTGCGCGCCCTGGAGCGCGGCGGAACCGTCGTGGTCAACGCCATCCACCTCGACGGCATCCCCGCCTTCTCCTACGACGACCTGTGGTGGGAGCGGTCGATCCGGTCGGTCGCCAACGTGACCCGTGCCGACGCGCAGGCCTTCCTGGCCCTGGCCGGCGAGATCCCGATCCGGTCGGAGGTCGAGGTCCACGACCTGGCGCTCGGCAACGAGGCGCTCCGGCGGATCGAATCCGGCGAGGTCGCCGGGGCCGCCGTCCTGCGTCCCGACTGCCCGCTCGAGCCGGAGACGGTACCGCGCCAGGCGGCCGGCGCTGCCCGACCTCCGGCCGCGGTCCCGGTCGGCAACGCCACGATCCGCCGCGTCCCGTCAGCGGGCGCCGGCTCCGACCGCCGGCCGGCAGGTCCTCCGCGTGCCTGGCTTCGCTCCGGCCAGCGCGTCCGGATCGGCTCGCGAACGATGAGCACGGACGCCGAGGTGTGGAGCAGCACGTTCCTGGCGACGCTGCCGAGCAGGAGTCGGGCCAGGCCGGTGTGCCCTCGGCTGCCCACCACGATGAGCCCGCGAGCCGAAGCACCGGGCGGCCTCGATGATCTCGTGCGCGGCATTGCCGGTGCTGATCGACCAGCGGGCGTGATAGCCCGTCGTCGCGCAGTCGCTGTGCGGCGCCGGCGGCGATCGTCTCGGCATGGCGGCGATCCTCGCGGCGCCCTTCCTCGAACGACGTCGAAGGCCATGTCGGAGATCACCGCCGAGCGGTGCCGGAATCCGGCCGGTCCGTTCCGGACGCCACGGTCAGGACCTCGACCGGCCGGTCGGCCAGGATCCGGTTCGGCGGTGAGGTAGGTGACCGCCGACTGCGCCGACGGCGAGCCGTCGACGGCGACCAGGACGCTGTCCGCGACCGGGCCGGCGGACGACGAGGACCGGGCACGGAGCGTGGTCGACGACCTCGGCCGACACCGAGCCCAGGAGCATCGACGTGAGCGGGCCGCGACCGCGGCTGCCGATCACGACCAGCTCCGCGCGGAAGTCCGCGGCCGTCTCCACGATCAGCGTGGCCGGGCGACCGTGCAGGACCGTCGGCTCGACGGCCAGCGTCGGCCGCTCGAGCGACGCCGACGGCCGTGTCGAGCATCGCCGCGAGCTCGTCGCTGGTCTGCTGGTCGTACGAGCCCCACGGTCGGAGCCGAGATGACCAGCGGGGCCAGCAGCTCGGCGGCCGGCTCGGCGACCGCGACGACCTCGGATGACGCTGCCGCTCGGCCAGGCTCAGGGACCCGACGAGCTGGCAGGCGGCATCCGACGACGGTGACCCGTCCAGGGCCAGCAGGATTCGCATGACGTCCTCCTTCGGTTGGGGACGACGCGGAGGGCGTCGCTGATCAGCGGGCGATCACCACGGTGGCGGGCGCGTGCGTCGCGACGTGCTCCGAAACGCTGCCCTGCAGGACCCGGGACACGGCGCCGAGGTGCCGCGAGCCGACGACGACCATGTCGTAGCCGCCGTCGTGGGCGATTCGCTCGATCGTGTGGGCCGGATCGCCGGCCTGCTCGATGAGCGCCGGCTCGATGCCGTGCTCCGACGAGGAGCTGCTTGGCCTCCGCCAGCTCGCTCGGCATGGACCGGGGTGTCATCCCACGGGTCGATCGGCACGCGACCGGGATGGACCGGGACGACGCTCACGACCGAGACGCTGGCGTCGAACTTCTTGGCGAACTCGACGGTCAGGTCGAGCGCCTCGTGCGCGGGTTCGCCGCCGTCGTAGGCGAGAAGGATCTTCATCCGACGGCTTCCTTTCCCAGGTGGCAGGTCCCAGGTCGGACCCGCCCAACCACCGCGAGCATGCGCCGCGGCCGGACCCGCCGAAACGACGGCCGACAGTCACGTGGAAGCGGGACCAATGGCCCTCGATGACCCAGCCGGCGGGCACTGACCATTGGGCGCATGACAGAGACCTTGTGCGCACTCCTGACCCAGACCTGGTTCGCGGCGGACATGCCGGAGGACATCTGCGAGCGCCTGTCGGCGATCGGCGAAGTCAAGGAGTACCCGGCCGGCGCGGCCGTCGTCTCCGAAGGCACGGCCTGCCGCGAGCTCGGGGTGATCCTGCACCGGCCGGATCGCCCTTCGACTGGCCCTGCCGGGCGTCGGCGAGCAGACGATCCTGACGATCGACGACGGCGACCTGTTCGGCTGGTCGGCCCTGCTCCCGGAGTCGATCGCGACGTCGACCGGCGTGACCCTCGTCCCGACGACCGCCCTCGTCTTCGATCGCGAGCCGCTGGTGGCGCTGATGGCCGCGAACCCCGAGATCGCGAGCGCCATCTATCCCAGGGTGCTCGTCGCGGTGACGCGCCGGCTGCAGGCCACGCGCACCCAGCTGCTCGACCTCTATCGCGCCGGCCACGAGCCGTGGTGACCGCCGCCGCCCGGTTCCTGCCCCGCGCAGATCTCGACCGGCTCTTCACCGCCCTGACCGCCGACGGCCGGCCGCGTCGTCGGTCCCACCGTCGTCGACGGCTCGATCGTCCACGACGAGCTCTCCTCCTTTGCCGAGCTGCCCAAGGGCTGGACCGCCGAGACGGCGCCCGGCTCGTACCGGCTGGCGCCCACCGGACGTGACCGCCTCTTCGACTACAACGTCGGCGCGACGTCCTGGAAGCGCTTCACCCACCCCTCGATCGTTCCCCTGACCCGCGGTCGACGCGACGGCCACCAGGTCGTGGTGGAGGCCGTCGAGGTCGATCCGCCGCGCCTCGCCTTCGTGGGCGCCCGCGCCTGCGAGATCGCCGCCCTGCGCATCCAGGACCGGGCGATGCGCGCCGGTCCGCTCGGCGACGCCGACCACATCGCCCGCGGCGACGCCGCGCTCGTGGTCGGGCGTCGAATGCGCCACCGCCGCGAGCACCTGCTTCTGCACCTCGATGGGCACCGGACCCGAGATCGAGAGCGGCGCCGACATCATCCTGTCCGAGCTCGACGAAGGGTTCGTGGTCCGGATCGGCACCGCCGCCGGCGCGGCCGTCGTCGATCGCCTCGAGCTCGGCCCGGCCGAGTCGCTCCAGTCCGACCGAGCCGCCCGCGCAGGTCGCAGCCGTGCGAGTCGCGATCGGCGATCCCGTCCCCGGCGACGGGCCTGCCGACCCGCCTGCGGGCCGCGCTCGATCACCCGCGCTGGGCCGAGGTCGCGGAGCGCTGCCTGGCCTGCGCGAACTGCACGCTCGTCTGCCCCACCTGCTTCTGCACGAGCGTGTCGGTCGCCTCGGACCTCGACGGTGTCGAGGGCACGACCGAGCGCACCTGGGACAGCTGCTTCAGCCAGGGCTTCGGCCGCGTGGCCGGCGATGCCAACTTCCGGCCGAAGGTCAAGGACCGCTACCGCCAGTGGCTCACCCACAAGTTCTCGACCTGGTGGGACCAGTTCGGTTCGACCGGGTGCGTGGGCTGCGGTCGGTGCATCGCCTGGTGCCCCGTCGGGCATCGACGTCCGCGAGGAGCTCACGGCGATCGCCCCGGTCGGCGCGCCGTCCGGGCCCGATCCCGTGGCCGCTCTCCCCGCCCGAGGGCCGCGCGCCCGCCGCGCTGGCGACGGTCGAGCCGGCCAGCCACGTCACGGCCACCGTGCACAGCGTGCAACTTCGAGACCGCCGACACCGCGACGCTCGAGCTCGTCGACCGACGATCCGGCGCTCCTGGCGTCCAGGCCCGGCCAGTTCGTCATGGTCGAGCTGCCGGGTTTCGCCATCCCGCCGATCTCCATCTCGCGGATCCGTCCGGACGGCCTGAACCTGACCATCCGGTCGGTCGGCCCGGCGACGGCCGCCCTGATCAACCTGACCAGCGGCGCGCAGGTGTCGCTGCGCGGCCCGCTCGGCCGTGGCTGGCCGATCGAGGCCGCCGATCGGGCGCGACGTCGTCATCGTCGCCGGCGGCATCGGCCTGGCTCCGCTCCGGCCGCTGATCGACGCGATCGTGGCCGAACGGCCGCGCTTCGGGGCCGTGCGCCTGTATCTCGGCGCGCGGACCCCGCGTGACCGGCTGTTCGTGGCCGAGATGAACGCCCTGTCCGGGCGTTCGGACCTGGAGATCGAGGAAATCGTCGACCGGGCCGGGCCGGAGTGGCAGGGCCAGGTCGGCATCGTCACCCAGCTGTTCGATCACGCGCCGTGGGACGGCACCCGGGCGACGGCCTTCATGTGCGGCCCCGAGCGGATGATGCAGCCGCGACGGCGACCACGCTCGAGCATCGTGGCGTCACCGACGAGAACTCGTGGCTGACGCTCGAACGGAACATGGCCTGCGGCGTCGGCACCTGTGGCCACTGCCAGCTCGGCCCATTCTTCGTCTGCCGTGACGGACCTGTCTTCTCGCTGGCCGAATTGGGCAGCGCGTTCGGTCGGGAGGGACTGTGATGACCGCCCCGTTGCCGGTCGAGCACGAGCACCAGTCGCACGCGATCGGCGACGCCCCAGCGGCCGCGCATCGGCGTCGTCAAGTTCGCCTCGTGCGACGGCTGCCAGCTGACGCTGCTCGATCTCGAGGACGAGCTGCTGGCGATCGCCGAAAAGGTCGACATCGTCGAGTTCGCCGAGGCCACCTCGCGGCGGTCGGGCGGCCCGTTCGACGTCCTGTTCGTCGAGGGCTCGATCAGCGCCCCCGAGCAGGTCGACGAGATCGTCAAGCTCCGGGCGGTCACCAAGATGCTGGTCACGATCGGCGCGTGCGCCACGGCCGGCGGCATCCAGGCGATCCGCAACTGGTTCGACCACGAGGAGATCCGGCACGCGGTCTACGCCGGAGCCGCGCTACGTCGAGTCGCTGGCGACGTCCCGGCCCGTCGCCGACTACGTCGCGGTCGATGCGGAGCTTCGCGGCTGCCCCATCTCACCGGCCCAGTTGAAGGAGTTCCTCGTCGCCCTGGTCACCGGCCGGCGCCCGCAGCTGCCCGACGAGGCCGTCTGCCTCGAGTGCAAGCGACGCGAACGTGGTGTGCGTGGCCGTCGCTCGCGGCATCCCGTGCCTCGGCCCGGTCACCAGGACCGGCTGCGGCGCGATCTGCCCGGCCTACGGCCGCGGCTGCTACGGCTGCTTCGGGCCTCGTGAATCGGCCAACACGACCTCGCTGGCGGCCTGGTTCGCGGACGGCCGCAACGCGACCGACGTGAGCCGCCTGTTCAGCGGGTTCACGGCCTGGTCGGAGCCGTTCAGCAAGATCATCGACGCCAACGGCGGCCCGCCGCGGCTCGCCGCGCCCTCGGAGACACCCGATGCATGACCTCGACCTGGCCGCTGGCGGGAGCGGCGACCTGGCGATCGACGTCGCCATGATGACCCGCGTCGAAGGCGAGGGATCGCTTCGCCTGCGGGTCCGGAACGGCGTCGTCGAGGAGGCCAGGCTCGAGATCTTCGAGGCGCCGCGCTACTTCGAGCAGCTGGTCATCGGCCGGACGCCGGACGAGGTCATCGACATCGTCGCCCGCATCTGCGGGATCTGCCCGATCGCCTACCAGATGACCGCGGTCCATGCCTTCGAGCACGGCCTGGGGATCGAAGTCGACCCGCAGATCCGCGCGCTGCGCCGGCTGATGTACTGCGGCGAGTGGATCGAGAGCCACGCGCTGCACATCTACCTCCTCCACCTGCCCGACTTCCTGGGCTACGCCAGCGCGCTCGAGCTGGCCAAGGACCACCGTTCGGCGGTCGAGGCCGGGCTGACCCTCAAGAAGGCCGGCAACCAGCTGGTCGAGCTGATCGGCGGGCGAGCCATCCACCCGGTCTCCGTCCGGGTCGGGGGCTTCTCGCGGACCTTCCGGCGCAGCGAGATCACGGCGATCCGCGGCCAGATGACCGAGGCCCTCGACATCGCCCGCCAGACCGTGGACCTGGTGGCCGGCCTCGAGCCGCCGCACTTCCATCGCGAGGCCCGGCTGGTGTCGCTCCGCCACCCGGCCGAGTACCCGATGAACGAGGGCCGGATCGTGTCGAGCGACGGCCTCGACATCGCCGCCACCGACTGGCTGACCGAATTCCAGGAATCGCAGGTCTCCTGGTCGCACGCCCTCCAGTCCCGCGATCGCGCCGGCCGGCCATACCTGCTCGGGCCGTCGTCGCGGGTCATCCTCGCCGGCGACCAGCTCCATCCGCTGGCGCGCCGAGGCCCTGGCCGCGACCGGCCTGGCCGAGGAGATCCGGACCAATCCGTACCGCAGCATCCTGGCGCGGGCCATCGAGCTCGTCGACGCGACCGCCGAGGCCATCGAGATCATCGATGCCTACGAGCCGCCGGCACGGGCCGCCACGCCGTGGACGCCCGGTCCCGGGTTGGCCGCCTGGGCGACCGAAGCCCCCCGCGGCCTCATCTTCCACGCCTACGAGCTCGACCAGCGCGGGCTGATCAAGAGCGCCCGGATCGTCCCGCCGACCAGCCAGAACCAGGCCGGCATCGAGGCGGACCTCGCGTCCTTCGCGCCGCAGGTGCTGGACCTCCCGATGGACCAGGCGACCCACCGGATCGAACAGCTGGTCCGGAGCTACGACCCGTGCATCAGTTGCGCGACGCACTTCATCAACCTGAGCGTCGAAGACCTGTCATGACCCGGGCCATCCTGGCGCGACGGCCGCGGCCGTCTCGGCGCGGTGCCGCGGTCGCCGTCGAGGTCCTCGTCTGCGGCTCGCCCGACCGCGGCGACGACGGCGCGCCGATGGCCGTCATGGCCCGCCTGCGTGAGCAGCTGCCGTCCGACGTCACGCTTGCGGGCCGTCGGCATGCTCGACGTCGACGACCTGCTGTCGGTCCCGAGCGGGGCCGGCGTCGTCATCGTCGACGCGGCCACCGGGATCGAGCCCGGTGGGATCGTCGACATGGCCCTCAACGGGTTGATCGGCCGCTCCGACGGCGTCCATCCGCGCTCGTCGCATGCGCTGACGCTGCCCGAGGTCGTCGGCCTGGCCGAGATGCTCCGCGGTCGACCGCTGCCCGGCCGGATCGTGGCCATCGGCGGAGCGCCACTTCGGGCTGGGGTCGTCGTTCAGCCGGCCGGTGACGGCCGCGCTCGAGCCGCTCGGCGAGGCGATCGTCCAGGCCGTGGCCAGCGTCCGGCCCTCGACTGCCGAGCCCGTCTGACGTGGGCGATTCGCGATCCACGCGGTTGGCGTTGCCGACGGGCGTATCCTCCGGGCATGTGCATCGCCTATCCCGGCCAGGTCCTCGAGATCGACAACGGCATGGCGCTCGTCGAGACGGACCAGCGACGACGCCGGGCGTCGCTCCTGCTCGTCCCGGAAACGGCCGTTGGTGATTGGGTCGTCGTGTCAGCCGGAACCGTGTTGCGCGTCCTCGACGCCGGGGAGGCCACGGAGATCCGGACCATGCTCGATGAGGCAGCGCGCGCCGAAGCCGCGCTGCGAGGTGTCACACCACCCGACGGTGGCTAAGGAAGAGGGAAGCTGATCATGGTTGGCCGGTCTGGAACGTTCGTCGAGCCTCGCCGCGCGGCGAGGCGTGCTCCTCGCCTTCGGGACGGCCGCGATCAGCGGTCTCGCCATCTACCTCAACTCGTTCGGCGTGAAGCTCGTGTCGGACGCCGCGGTCTACACGACCGCCAAGAACGGCGTCGCTGCGATCGTGCTGGTCGCGCTCGCCCTGGCCCTTGGCGCCGGGCGCGAAGCGCGGGCCCTGGACGGCCGGAACCGGCTGGGCCTGGTCGCGATCGCGATCATCGGCGGCAGCATCCCGTTCGTCCTCTTCTTCAGCGGCCTCGCGATCGCCACCGCGCCCGACTGCGGCCTTCATCCAGAAGACGATGTTCATCTGGGTCGCCCTGATGGCCGTGCCGTCTCCTCGGCGAGCGGCTCGGGCTTCATCCCGATTGCCGCCCTCGGCACGCTCCTCGTCGGCCAGGCGCTTGATCGCGCCGCCGACCGGGATGGGCTGGGGCGCGGGCGAGACGATGATCGCGGCGGCCACGATCCTGTGGTCCATCGAGATCGTCATCGCCAAGTCGCCTCCTCACCGGGATCTCGCCGCAGCTCCTCGGGGCGGCGCGGATGGGTCTCGGCCTGGTCGTCCTCGTCGGCTACCTGGCCGTGAGCGGCAAGCTCGGCGGCCTCGGCGGCGATCAGCGGCGACGCCTGGATCTGGGTCCTCGTCACCGGTGGCCTGCTGGCAGGCTACGTCGCGACCTGGTTCGGCGCCCTTCGCCTGGCTCCCGGCCACGACCGTCACCAGCGTGCTCGTCGTGGCCGCAGTGGTGACCGGCATGCTGACCGCGCTCAACAAGGGCGACGGCCCCGGATCCCAAGGTCGTCGCGGGCTACCTGCTCGTCATCGCCGGCACGGCGCTGGTGGCGCTCTTCACCGCCCTTCGTCCCAGCGCGACCGCATGCGACCCCTGTCGGCGTCGACGCCTGAGGCCACCCGCCGCCCGCCGGTCAGCGGCCCCATCCTCTTCGCCCGGTACGCGTACGGGCCGAACCGGCTCGGCCTGTGCGGCCCGGACGACGCGCCGGCCCTGTTCGGCGAGGCCAGCGAGGGCGGCGACGAGCGCGAGATCCGGGATCTCGCGCTCGGCTTCGAGGGCGCCTACCCGTACCTCGAGCTGATCGCGCGGGCGAACGCGATCCCGGATCCGCTCGACCGCCGGGTCGTCGACGCGTACTGGCTGGGCAGCCCGCTGCTCGAATCGGTGACGCCGAACCTGCTGGGCGAGTCGCTCCGGCTCCGCTTCCGCCCGAAGCTGGGCCAGACGACCTGGCAGTGGCTCGAGTCGAGCGCCCCGGCCGGCTCCAAGCCATGCCACGCATTCCACGTGCTCGACGTCTTCCCCAAGGTCGGGCTGATGCGCAGCGATCAGGTGGACCACGTCCTCAAGACGATGGATTCCTGCCGGATCCGGTGGGGCCGTGTCCTGGAACGCGACGGCGACACGCTTATCGTCAACGCCGTGCCGCTCGCCCTCGTCGACGGCCGTCTCCAGCTGGGTGAGCCGCGCCAGGAACGCATCTCCGGCTGGCGTGACGGCCACGGCTTCATCGGCGACGTCGTGGCCGGCGACATCGTGTCGATCCACTGGGACTGGGCCTGCGACGTGCTCGACGCCGACGCGGCGGGCCGGCTGATCGCCTGGACCCGACGCGAGCTCGAGATCGCCAACGCCACGATCTGACCCGCGGGCGGACGACGGCACATCAACGTGCCGGATGGCCCGCGCGATGGTGACTTCCGAGTCTGTCGTGCAGATCGCCCCCCGGACCGATGGTTGACACCGGACCGGCGGATGGAATCGTACGGCGATCCAGCGCGAGGAACCAACGATGGCTGACATGGCAGGCGCCCCGGGGGCCGTTTGGGCATTCAGCGAACACGAGCATCGCGAGCTCGTCCGTGGGATCGGCCGGATCCATGACGTTGGCTGCGAGATCGGCGGCTGGCTGACCCCTGAGCAGTCGGTCCGCATCCTGGGGGTCCTCGACTGGCTGGACCGGGAGCTGGAGCCCCACATCGCCTGGGAGGAATCCTGGCTCTACCCGGAGATCGACAACCGGACCGGTACGCCCTGGGCGACACGCGCAGCACGGTTCGACCACGGCCAGATCCGCGAGGTGGCGCACAAGCTGCGGGCCGACAAGCAGGTCCTCCAGCAGGATCGCGCGGGCGATCGGCTGGCCGAGATGCGCTGCCACCTGTTCGGCCTCGAAGCGTTGCTGATGGCGCACATCGACCGGGAGGAGCGCTTCCTGATGCCGCTCCTCGCCGACGCCCGAGCCGAGGCTGTCGGCCATCCCGATCCCGTCGACTGACGACGATTGTTGGGTGCAATGAGCATGAACGTGCGCGAACCCCTGCCGTCTCATCTCGATCCTCCGGGTGCCGCGAGCCTGCTCGCGAACCTCGGGTTCATTGCCTGCTCTGACCTGCCGGACCGGCCCGGTCCGGCCTACCTGCTGGTCGCCTTCCGGCCCGAGCCGACGCTCCGCCATTACGACCCCGAGCTCGTCTCGTACTGGGTCACCATGGCCGGCCGCGGCGCGCAGCGCGCCCTGACCCGCGACACCGAGCTGCCCGTCGACACGGAGTTCACGTGGGGGCTGATCCGGATCGTCGACCGGCTCAAGGTCTCGAACGAGTACCTGACCTTCGGTGGCCACCTCGCTGCGGCCTCGATCCAGGACACGACGATCGCCGTCTTCACCTCGCCGACCCCGCTGCTCCGACGGGGTGGCCATTCACAGGGCTGGGACCACGGCGCCGAGAGCGTGGGCGCGTTCTTCGCCCGGCTCCAGGTTGCCGTGGACTACACGCCCGGGTTCGAGGCGCGACTGGCCGCGGCCGGCTCGCTGGCGCGCTATGCCGCATTCCTCAACGACGTCGTCGCCCGGTTCCGGACGAGCAATGCGCTGCGCTCGGGCCACCCCGACCTGTGGACGTTGTTCGACACCGAGGAGCGGCGGCTGCGCCGCGACCACCCGGCGGAATGGGAGAGTGGCGCGGAGCTGCTCGCGGCGGCCGAGCTCAGCCTGGTTTGACCGCCGGGACGATCATCGGCCACGCCGCTGATCCTGTGCCTCCCTCGCTGGCTGAGCTGACCCGCCTGCGGGCCTACGCGCCTGCCGTCGTCGGCTGGGGTCTCGGTGTCGCTCCGGCGCCGGCGGTCGGTCCGCCCGCCCATGCCTCGACGAGCGGGCCGAGG
The DNA here is from genome assembly GCA_963806175.1 of uncultured Chloroflexia bacterium. Taxonomy (GTDB): domain Bacteria; phylum Chloroflexota; class Limnocylindria; order Limnocylindrales; family CSP1-4; genus SPCO01. The sequence goes on along the minus strand of CAWDXA010000005.1, from coordinate 338,521 downwards.
GCGGCCAACCTGGGCATCGGGACGCCGAGCCGCCGGCCGGTGGCCAGCACGTCGGCATGGATCCGCTTGACCTCGTCGACGCCCGTCTGGCGCTCGAGAATCCGCCGGGCGGGCCGGTTGGCCGCATAGCAGTCGTGGATCCCGTCGGCCACCGCCTCCAGTGGGGCGAAGAAGGCGGCGGCGTCGGAGATCCGCTCGATCGCGACGCCTCGCGCGCGGCAGATGTCGAGCGCCTCACGCCCGGCCAGGATGGCCGCCTCGAGCCGCGTCGGGTCGTCGAGCAGGGCGCCGATCCCGCCGGCCGCGATCGCCGAGCTGACCAGTCCGGCCTCGATCGCGAAATGGACCCACAGCCAGTGCAGCATGTTCGGTTCGATCTCGACCTCGAGGCCTGCGCTCTCGAACAACCCGCGCACGCGCGCCAGCCTTGGCGTGTCGCGGCCGTCGACCTCGCCGAGATGGATCGTGTCGAGCAGGGCGGCATCGAGGACGCCGTCGACCCAGCCGCCGCCGGCGACCGGGAAGCCCCACAGGTAACGGCCGGCGAGCACGTCGTCGATCGCGGCCAGGTCGTCCCACCAGTTGTTGAAGAACAGGATGTCGGCCTTGCCGGCGTCGACGGCCAGCTGGTAGAGGATCGCCGGCACGTCGTAGTGCTTGAGGCTGACCAGGATCAGCTCGTAGCCGTCGGCCGGGCCGAACCCGTCGACGATGCGGGCCGGATAGCGCAGGCGGAGTTCGTGGGGTTGGGCCGTCCGGCCGTCGAGCAGGTTGAGGTCCAGGGCGGACCCGCGACCGGACGGCCGGCCGGTTCGAACGTAGTGGCGCACGTCGTGGCCGGCCTGCGACAGCACGTCGCCATAGATGGTGCCGATCACGCCGGTGCCGTAGACGAGGACCTTCATCGCGATGCCGTGCCTTTCGGTCGCGCGGCTGGCCGGGAGAGGCCGGAACAGTCGCCTGAGCCCCACTGTGGAGGTCCGTGCAGGCCCGGCGTGAGTGCGGATTGGACCGTTTTCCTGAGCCAATGGGCTCACCGGGCCGCTGCTCGCGGCCATGCCCCCGCTCCCTGGCGATCGGTCGGTGCGTGCTGACGTGGTGTGGGTCGCGGCGTGCTCAGCGGCGCTCGCGCCAGGCCCGGAGGGTGGGCATCCCCCACGGCACGGCGCTCGCGGCGATGACCAGGCCGACCCCGAAGAAGGTGGGGTGCAGGAAGCTCAACTCCTTGATGATCGCCAGTTCGACCACGATCCAGATCATCATCCCGCAGCCGATGGCGAACGCCAGGAACGGCGCGACCCGGCCGTGTCGGAACCCCAGGCCCGCGACGGCCAGCGAGCCCACGCCGAACAGCCCGCCGAGGATGATGCCCGGCACGAAGTAGTCGGTGAACGGGCTCCCCGCGAGCAGGGCCAGGTCGAAGTGCATGACGCTGCCGTCCGGCTTCGACGCCAGGGCGATCCCCCCGGCGAGCGCGCCGAGACCGAGCACGATCAGGAAGCCGATCGAGAGCTTGCCTGCCCGGCCCGTCTCCGGCCTGGGGATGACGGTGATCCGCGCCTGCGGCAACGATCCAGCAGCCATGGGTACGGCCTTCCCCCATCGTTTGCGAGGCGTGGCGACGGCCCGGTAAGGAAGGAGCCGCCACCACTCCGCGACGAAACGTACCGGGCGAACGGGCGGGCGCCAAGAGCCGTCCGGGCCACCCGGTGGGTGCTCTTCGGCCCGCGACCTGCCGACCCGCTTGCCCGCCCGCGCACGCCCGCGCGCGGCCCGCGCCGGGGGTTGCGAACGGCCCCCGGTAACGCGCCGTTCGGCACTGCCGAGCGGTCTCCGCCCGACGGTAGCGTTCGCTTGGAGGTGGTCGATGACCGTCGCCGAACGTCCGGCACCAACGAAGACCCAGCCCGCGGAGCCCTTTGCACCGCTGCTGATCGCCATCGACCGCTGCAAGGGCTGTCGACTGTGCATCGACGTCTGTCCGAGGCACGTCCTTGCCCTCGACGAGTCGTTCGTCAACGGCCTGGGCTACCACCCGGTCCGACTCACCGATCCCGACGGATGCACCAGTTGCGCCCTGTGCGCACGAGTCTGTCCGGATGCCGTCTACACGGTCTACGCGCGACCCAGGACGGTCTGAGATGGTCACGTCGACGCGGCGCGTCCTGATGAAGGGCAACGAGGCGATGGCCGAGGCCGCGGTGCAGGCCGGCTGCGATGCCTATTTCGGATACCCGATCACCCCGCAGGCCGAGTTGCTCGAATGGATGGCCCGCCGGATGCCCGAGCTGGGGCGGGTCTTCATCCAGGCCGAGAGCGAGCTCGGCGCGATCAACATGGCCCTCGGCGCCGCCGCGACCGGGGCGCGCGTGCTCGTCTCCTCGTCGAGCCCGGGGATCAGCTTGATGGCCGAGGCGATGAGCTACATGGCCGGCTCCGAGCTGCCGGTGGTCCTCATCAACGTGATGCGCGGCGGGCCCGGCCTCGGCAGCATCGGCGCCTCGCAATCCGACTACTTCCAGGCGACCAAGGGTCATGGCCATGGCGACTACCGTGTCCCGGTCCTGGCGCCGTCGTCCATCGCCGAAGCGGTCGAGATCGTCGCCGACGCATTCGAGATCGCAGAGCGCTACCGCACCCCCGTGTTCATCCTGACCGACGGCGTCATGGGCCAGGCGATGGAGCCGGTCGTCCCCGAGTCTACCGGACACCGCCGCGACTCGAGCGCGAGTGGGCGATCTCCGGCGCGGACGGTCGCACGCCCCGAGTCGTGCATTCGCTCGACCTCAAGCCCGAGGATCTGGAGGTCCACAACATCGCGCTCCAGGCCAAGTTCGCAGAGATCTCCGAGCACGAAGTCCGGTGGGCGGGTGAGCACCTCGAGGACGCCGAGATCGTGGTCGTCGCGTACGGCACTGCCGCTCGGGTGGCCCGCACGGCCGTCGAGCGAGCTCGCGAGCACGGGCTTCCGGCCGGCATCTTCCGCCCGATCACCCTCTGGCCGTTCCCGTCGGATGCCCTGGCGGCGATCGCCCCCAGGCTGCGGGCGGTCGTCGTCCTCGAGATGTCCTCCGGGCAGATGGTGGAGGACGTCCGGCTGGCCGTCGACGGCCGGACGCCGGTCTTCTTCCACGGCCGGACCGGCGGCATGGTCCCGGCCCCCGGCGAGGTGGTCGATGTGCTCAGGCGCGCCTGGGCGACCACGATCCCCGTCGACGATCCGGCACGCGTGGACGAAGCCGCCGCCGAGCCGGATCCGTTGAGCCTGATCGAACAGGGCGCCTGGGCGGCGACCGGAATCGGACGGTGACCTGATGTCCACCCTGACGACCGAACCGAAGCGGATCATCTACCGGCGGCCGGACGCCCTGGCCGACAGGTCGACCCACTACTGCCCGGGGTGCGGGCATGGCATCGTCCACCGCCTTGTCGCCGAGCTGCTCGACGAGCTGGATCTGACGAAGAGGACGATCGGGGTCGCTTCGGTCGGCTGCAGCGTCTTCGCCTACGACTACTTCACCGTCGACTTCGTCGAATCGCCGCACGGCCGGGCGCCGGCCGTGGCCACCGGTGTGCGCCGGATGCGCCCCGACGCCTTTGTCTTCACCTACCAGGGCGACGGCGACCTGGCAGCCATCGGCACGGCCGAGATCGTCGGCGCGGCGGCTCGAGGCGAGCGATTCAGCGTGATCTTCGTCAACAACGGGATCTACGGGATGACGGGCGGGCAGATGGCACCGACCACGCTGCTCGGCCAGCGCACCACGTCCAGTCCGCAGGGCCGTGAGCCCGTGCTCAGTGGCTATCCGATCCCGATCACCGAGATGCTGGCGCTCATGCCCGGCGTGTCGTACGCCGCCCGTGGGTCGATCGCCGATCCGGCATCGATCGGTCGCACCAAGGCGCTCCTGCGCCGGTCGTTCGAGAACCAGGTATCCGGTACCGGCATGTCGATCGTCGAGGTCCTGTCCACCTGTCCGGTCGGCTGGGGCCTGACACCGACCGAATCGATGGAGCATCTGGCTCGAGACGTGATCAAGACCTATCCGCTCGGCGTATTCGTCGACCGTCGCAGGGACGCCGCCCCCCAGCCGGTGGAGGGCTGACGTGGAGCACTCCACGATCTTCGGAGGGTTCGGCGGCCAGGGCCTCCTGTTCGCCGGCCACGTGCTCGCCGAGGCGGCCGTGATCGACGGCCTCGAGGTCTCGTGGATGCCCTCGTACGGGCCGGAGATGCGCGGTGGGACCGCATCCTGCACCGTGATCGTCGGCGACCGGCCGATCGGCTCGCCGATCATCGACGCTGCCGACAGCGTGGTCGCGCTCAACCCGCCATCGCTCGCCAAGTTCGAACCGGTTCTCGCGCCCGGCGGGCTGCTCGTCCTCAACGCCTCGCTGATCGAGGCCGAGCCGAGGCGGCAGGATATCGAGGTCCTGGCGTTACCCTGCACGGCCCTGGCCCGGGCTGCCGGAGACGACCGGCTCGTCAGCGTCGTCGCGCTCGGCGGCCTGATCGCCCGCCGGCCGGTTGTCAGCGTGGAAGCAATCCGGGAGGCCCTCGCCAACCTCGTCGGCCGGCACGCGAACCTGCTCGAGGCGGACCTCGCCGGGTTCGCCCGCGGCTACGAGACGGCGAGCCTCGCCGAGGCGGTCACACCGCCCAGGTAGGGTCCCGCCGGCGCGGCCCGCCGGCTGCTCCGATCGCGCCGGTCGTCTCCCGACTGGCGTCCTGACAGGGTCCGTCCGAAAGCCACGATCGAGGACCAGTTCCGCGGCGGAGCTCCACGTCGAGTTGCGTCGCGACGTCGAGTTGCGTCGCGACGGTCCGATGCCGCTGCATCACCAGCTCGAGCGCGAGCTCCGCGATGCCATCCGGAGCGGTCGCCTTGCGGCCGGGACGGCGGTCCCGTCCACGCGCGCCCTGGCGGACCAGCTGGGCCTGGCGGTCGACGAGGCGATCCGGCCTGGTCGGCGAGGTGATCGACGAGGCCTGACACGTTCGGGTGGGGGTGGTGGCTGCTCCCCCGCGTCGTTGGCCCGCTCAGCGGATCCGGCCGTCGCGCAGGGCGGCCACGGACTTCTCGATCCGTCGTCGACGGGTCTCATCGGACTTCGCGCTCTCGACCTGGATGGTGTGCCACGACTTGTTGCTGTACGACAGGCCGTCGAACGTCCGCGCGGCAGCCGGCTCGGCAGCGAGCGCCGCAGCCAGGTCGGCCGGCACGCTCACCTCGCGCGGGGCCGTATCCAGCTCGAGGTCGACGTCGACCACGTCGCCGCCCTGGACTCCCGTGGCGGCGCGGTTCCCGGCATTGACACCGATCATGTACGCGCCGCCCATCACCGCGACGGAGCTTCGGTACGTGTAGTCGTGGATCGTGACCAGCACCTTGGGTCGCTTGCCGGCCCCCAGCGCGTCCACGACCTCGGGCGGGACCACCATTCCGGCCGCGGTCTTGCCGGTCTGCAGGATGGTGGTGCGGAAACGCATGTCATGCCTCCGGCCCTGCGTTCGGGTCACCGGCCCCGGAAATGCCGAAGCGGCTCCCGAAGGAGCCGCTTCGATGCTGTCCCGGTAAAGGTGCCCGCCGAGGCGAACACTTCTGCCGCGCGTCAAGAGCATCTATCACGTCGGCTGCACCGACTACCCTGACCCTACCTACCCATGACCTTGACGCTGGGGCAGCGTGGCTGTTTGAGCAGCACGGATATCCTACCCGACGAAGGGCCGTTTTCCAAGGGTTTTGTCACACTCGCGTGTGTAAATTCCTTAACCTTCGTCCTGGTGCACCGTGACCGTGGTCATGGCGACGGGCTGGTCGGGAAAGTCGCGGTTGTCGCGCGGCGCGGAGACGATCTTGTCCACGACGTCCATTCCTCGGGTCACCTGGCCGAACAGCGTGTAGTTCTTGGGCAGCTTGCCGGTCAGGTCCTGGTGGCAGATGAAGAACTGGCTGCCGTTGGTGTTCGGCCCGGCGTTCGCCATCGCCAGCGCTCCGCGCACGTAGTCGCCCTGGACCTTCTCGTCCTCGAACTTGTAGCCGGGGCCGCCGGTGCCGACGCGACCGCGCTGGAGCGACGACTTCTTGCCGTACTGCCCGTCGCCGGCCTGGGCGACGAAGCCCGGGATGACCCGGTGGAAGATCGACGTCGTCATAGAAGCCCTTGCGGGCGAGGTCGATGAAGTTGCCGGCCGCCTTCGGCGCGCTCTCGTCGAACAGCTCGATGTCGATGTCACCGAGGTCGGTGGCGATGGTGGCGCGTGTCATGACCGGCTCCTTCCGTGGCGTCGCTCGATTGGCTCATGGGTTGCTGACCGTCACCGTGGTCATGGCGATCGGGCTGGCCGGCTGCTCCTGGCCGCCCGCCGCCGCGTAGATCGCGTCGACCGTGTCCATGCCCGACGTCACCGAGCCGATGATCTGGTAGGTGTTGTACTGGGCGAGGATCGACTGGTCCTTGTCGTCGAGCACGATGAAGAACTGGGACCCGACCGAGTTGGGGTCCGAGGTCCGGGCCATCGCCACCGTGCCGCGCTGGTAGGTCGCCGTCACCGGCTCGTCCTGGATCGAGTAGCCGGGACCGCCGGAGCCGGTGCCCGTCGGGTCCCCGCCCTGGATCACGAACGGCGTGCCGTCCTGGAGCGTCGCGACCCGGTGGAAGACCACGCCGTCGTAGAAGCCGCAGCCGGCCAGGGCCACGAAGTTGCCGGCCGCGATGGGCGACAGGTCGGCCTCGATCTTGAGGGCGATGGAGCCCTTGGCCGTCTCGATGGTGACTGTTCGGGTCTCGCCCTTGGCCAGCGGGGGCGGCTGGCTCGTCGGGCAGGCCCCGGTCGCCGCGCCGGATGCGCCCGACGACGGGCCGGCGGTCGGCAACGGCGTGGCGCCTCCGGTGGAACACGCGACCAGCCCGAGGGCCAGCGCCAGCACGACGCCGGGCGCGGCGATTCGACGAACGGGACCAGGGATCATGCGGCGGCCTCCAGGGCTGCGGGATAGTCGATGGCCCCCGACAGGAGGGCCTCTCCGAGGATGACCCCGCCCACGCCGGTGTCGCGCAGGCGACGCAGGCCGTCGAGGTCGCGGACCCCGCCGGCCACCAGGATCTCGGCATCGTACGACGTCACGAGCCGGCGGGTCAGCGCAAGGTCCGGCTGCGCGCCACCGTGGCTCAGGACGAGACGAGCGACGCCCATCCCGACGAGCTCGCCGATCAGGTCGTCGAGGGTCGGGGGAGCGCCGCGCTGCCAGGGGAATGCGGCCAGTCGGTCCGGCCGTGGATCCAGGCCGACGGCCAGCCAGTCGCCGGCGACGGCCAGGCATGTCGCGCAGGTCGTCGGGGCGATCGGCGATGGCCGTGGTGAGCACGACCCGCGTCGCGCCGGCGGCGAACGCCAGCCGGATCGCGTCGGCCGAATCGACCCCGCCGGCGAGCTGGATCGGGACGGCGATCCGCGACGCGATGGCGCCGACGGCCTCGAGGTTGGCCGGCGCACCGGAACGCGCGCCGTCGAAGTCGACCAGGTGGATGACGCGTGCCCCGAGCGCGGCGAACCGTTCGGCGATCCGGTCCGGGCGGTCGGTCGGAACGCCGACCCCGGCGGCGGCGCCGGGCCACGAGACGATGCGCGAGCGGCCGCCCTCGAGGTCGATCGCCGGGATGACCTGCACGCGGCTCAGCCGTGTCCCGACGAGCGCGGCCTCGCCGCCGAGCAGACGCCGGTGGAAGCTGATCGGCAGCGACCCGTTGCGCAGCAGGGTGTCGTGGAAGCCCTTCAGGCTGAAGCGCTCGCCGAGGCGGCGCTGCTCGTCCGCCCGCAGGCCCAGCAGCAGGGTCCGCCCGAGCAGGTACGACAGCGGGTAGGTCGGCCGGTACGTGTACCACTGGATCTCGGCATGGGCGTTGGGCCGCTCGAAGCTCGTCTGCTCGACCAGGAAGTCGGTGGCCTCCTCGACCGTCATCTCGCCGCGGTGCATCCGGACGTCGAGGATGATCCGGCACGCTCGCCAGATGGCGTCGGTGTGCATCGCCAGCGCGGAAGCTCGGCCCGGCGTCGAAGCCCTGCTCGCGCATCATCAGCTCGGAGTACATGCCCCAGCCCTCCACGAACTCCGGCGCGTCGGCCAGCATCCGGGTCAGCGACGGGTGCCGGCGGGCGGTGTCGAGCTGGAGGTGGTGGCCCGGGTAGGCCTCGTGGATGCTCGTGTTGCTGATCGACGAGAAGTTGTGCTCGCGCATCGCGTTCCGGTCGCCGCCGACCGACGGGGTCACGACGTAGATCCCCTTCGGGCCTCGGATCGAAGGCGGCCGGTTCGAAGTAGGCCGCGAACGGCAGCACGTTGCGCAGGTACTCCGGGGTCGCGATCACGTCGATCCGCTCGTCGTCGGGGACGGTGACGAGATCGTGGTCGACCAGGTACCGCCGGGACCGCCCCATCGCGTCGCGATACGCGTCCAGCGCGTCGTCGAAGCTCGCGGGCTGGTCGGACTTGACCAGATCGATGACCGTCGCCTCGTCGACGTCCGGATCGATCTCGCGCGCGGCTGCTGCGCGTGACGCGTGCTCCTCGCGGAGATGCTCCCAGCCGAGCTCGAGGATGTCGTCGGCGTCCAGGCCGTCGAAGGCCCGCAGGGCGACCATCGCGTCGTGGCGCTCACGGCCGATCGCCCAGTCGTCCGTGCCGCCCGGCAGCGTGCCCTCGAGCCACGATCGCGTAGAGCTCGATCGCGACCCTGGCGGTCTCGGCGGCACGCTCGAGACGGCGCTGGTCGAGCGGGCCAAGGACGTTCCGGCCGGCGCGCCACGATCTCGTCGAAGAAGACCGGCATCTCCGCGGCCGACTCGAGCTCGAGCCGCTGCCAGCGCCGGACCTGCGGGACGGTCGCCCGGGTCTTGGCCTCCTCGAGGTAGGTGCCGACGGCTTCGAGCCGGCCCGGAGATCGCGGACAGTCGCTCGGCGAGCGGCGCGTGGTCGCGGGCGAACAGCAGGAAGAGACCGTCGCCGATCGTGTCGAGCGCCAGCGAGCGGCGCTCCCAGAGGCGCAGGACATCGGTGTCGAAGATGACCCGGCGCAGGTTGTGGAGCTCGAGGTCGCGCTCGAACCGGACCTCCGCGGACAGGCCGGCCGGATCGAGCGCCTCGACCCCGGCGAGGTGCTCACGGTCGGCCGCCAGCTCGCCGAGCACCGCTTCGCGGCTCCCGTCGCCGAGGAGGTCGTCGTCCTGGTGGAGGCCCATCGCCGTCCCCAGGACCGGGTTGTCGCGGACGAGCCGCACGAAGCGGGCCTCGACCAGCTCGTAGAACCGGTCGTCCAGGGGACCGCGGTCCGTGGCCGGCGCGGGGCGCGGCAGGATCCGCTGGAAGGCGCCGTCCGTCACCGTCGAGATCGTCAGGCCGTGACCAGCGAACCGGTCGTCGTCACCCGCGGCGATGTCTCGGCGAGCGCGGCGTGCGTAGCCTCGATCGTGGTCTCGATGTCCGCGGCCGTCACGCCGTAGTGGGTCACGGCGCGGACCTGGCCGTGCGGGTACTCGACCATCAGCACGGCGCGCGCCTTGAGCGCCTCGAGGAAGGCGGCACGATCGCGCTCGACCTTGAAGACGACGAAGTTGGTGCGGACGCGCCCTGGATCGAGCGGACCGGGCGTGGGTTGCGTGGTGCCGCCGGCGGAGACGACGCCGTCCATGGCGCTGAGCGCCTCGGCCAGCCGGCGCGCGTTGGCATGGTCCTCGGCCAGCCGGTCGATCATGCCGTCCGGACCATCGGACAGCGCCAGCAGGCCGGCCGCGGCGAGGATCCCGGCCTGGCGCATCCCGCCGCCGACCAGCTTCCTGCCGCGTCGCGCCCGCCAGATGACGTCGCGGCTGCCGACGAGCACGGACCCGACCGGGCAGGCGAGTCCCTTCGACAGGCAGAAGGTCACCGTGTCGGCGGGTCCGGACAGGTCCGTCGCGCGAACGCCCTGTGCGACGACGGCGTTCCAGAACCGTGCCCCGTCGACGTGGAGCGGCACCCCGTGGGCGTGCGCGATGTCGGCGACCTGGCGTGTGTACTCGGGAGTCAGCGGCTGACCCATCGAATGGGCATGGGTGTTCTCGATCGTCACGAGGCCGCTGATCGGTTCGTGCGGATCGTTGGGGTCGCGGAAGGCGGCATCGATCGCGTCGAGGTCCATCGTCCCGTCGGCGTTGTCCTCGAGCGACCGGATGCTGGTCCCGACGATCACGGCGTGGCCGGCGGCCTCGTCGATGACCAGGTGATGCTCGCGACCGCCGATCGTCTCCTGACCGCGCCCGAGGTGGGCAAGCTGGGCGACCAGGTTGCCCATCGTGCCCGAGGCGACGAACAGGCCGGCCTCCTTGCCGAGCAGCTCAGCGGCCCGCTCTTCGAGGGCGTTGACGGTCGGGTCGTCGCCGAAGACGTCGTCACCGACCTCCGCGTCGGCCATCGCCCGGCGCATCCGCGGCGAGGGTTTGGTGACGGTGTCGCTGCGGAGATCGATGAGCGGCATGGGCCGCGAGTATAGGCGAGGAGCGCGGTGAGGCTCGCGTCGCGGACCGCGCGGGTTCGCGACGGGTCATTCGGCCCGTGAGCGACAAGGGTCCGCGCCTCTGCTATGCTCCGCCATCGCCACAACTGGACCCGTGGTGTAGCGGCCCAACATGCCAGCCTGTCACGCTGGAGATCGCCGGTTCGAATCCGGTCGGGTCCGCCACGAACGCTTTTCCCTACGCCCCGTCCGCCCGCCCGGACGGGGCGTTACTCCATCCCGGGTGTGAGATCGGGACGTCTGGCACACTCGTCCGGTGAACCGTCGACCGCTGCTCGTCGTGCCGATGCTCCTTGCCGTCGCGTTGGCCGTCACCGCGCTTGGCCTGGGCGTCGGATCGGCGTGGACCGGGCTGGGCGGAGACCAACCGTCGCCGATCCTGGCTGGGGCCGATGCCGGGGGCGCCACGAGCACGACATCGGCCGGGCCGTCGGCCCGAAGCGCCTCGAGTGCCGCGCCTGGCTCACCCGCCCCTGCGTCGCCTGCGTCGCCTGCGTCGCGGACCACCGGCGATGTCCCGGTCGTCCCCGTCACGGGCTTCCGCGCCACCGTTGTGGGCGACGACCCGCGGAGAGGTCGCGGCGGTCCTGGCCGGCACCAGCAAGCGGTACGACGCCGTCGAACTCGTGGCCGCCGAGGCCGCCCCGATCCTCGCCGCGCTTGGTCTGGCGCCACCGTCCGATGCGAGCCGGCTGGTCAGGGCTGCCGATGCCGCCACGCTCGCCAGGGACCTGGCGAGGAATGGCAAGTTGCTGGCCTTCCTCCGCGCCGACGCCGTCACGCCGGCCGTCCGGGCGCTGGCCTGGGGTGACGCGGCATTGTTCGGTGTCGACCGGGTGAAGACCCTGGCCGGCTGGCCGCTGAACGCGCTGCTGCCGGCGCCGGACGTCGGGACCGCGTTCGACCCGTCGACCACCTGGACCCTCTTCGCCGGCGGCGACATCCTGCTCGACCGTGGCGTCTACCAGACGGTCAAGCTCCGCCGCAAGGGCGTCGACTTCCCGTTCAACGGCGGAACGGCGGAGATCACAAGCCGGTACTGCTGTTCGACCTTCGGCTGGGACCTGCCGCGGACCCAGCGAACCGGCAACGCCGGGGCGGTCCGGAGCCTCATCGAAGGGGCCGACCTGGCCATCGCCAACTTCGAGAACCCCGCGCCGGACAAGCCGCAGCTACCACACGTCGGGGACGACTTTCTCGGCCGATCCGGCGCTGATCGCCGGGATCGCGAACGCCGGCATCGACTACGTGTCGCTGGCCAACAACCACATCCGTGACGCGGGCGGGCCCGGCCTGCTCCAGACGATCGCCAACCTGACGAAGGACGGGATCGCGTCGTCCGGCTCGGGCAGGAACCTGGCCGCCGCCCGCCGGCCGGGCGTGTTCACCGTGGACGGGACCACGGTGGCCATCCTCGCCTACGACGCGATCGCCGCCGGCTACCACGCCACCGCGACCAGGATCGGGAGCGCACCGCTCGTCGCCAGCTACGTCCGCGAGGACGTGAAGGCCGCCCGGGCGGCCGGCGCCGACCTGGTGATCGTCTTCCCGCATTGGGGCACGGAGTACAGGTCGAAGCCGTCCGAGGCGCAACGGAAGATGGCGCACGCGATCATCGACGCCGGCGCCGACATGGTCATCGGCAACCACGCCCACTGGGCGGCGGCGATGGAGGTCTACAAGGGCCGGCCGATCTGGTACGCGCTCGGCAACTTCGTCTTCGACCAGACCTGGTCCGAGCCGACGATGGAGGGGATCACCCTCGAGCTGACGTTCCGGGGCGCGACGCTCGCGCAGGTCCGGATCCGTCCGCACATCATCCTCGACAAGGCGCAGCCGAACCTCCTGGACGCCGCCGGCGACGGCAAGGTCGTGATGGGCCAGGTCTACACGGCGTCGAAGGGGCTCCTGCCCTGGTGAGCTGACCTGACGGCTCCCGCCTCCGTGTGCCGGCCACGGTGGTCGCGTGGCCGAACACCCCGGCGTGTTCTACGCGATCCCCGCGAACAGGTCGGTTTCGGGCCGGACCGTCTCCACCCGCGACTCGCGCAGGATGTAGGCCTCCTTGCCCCAGCCGTCGCGCCAGCCCTCGAGGCCCATCAACATGAACGGGACTGTCGGCGGCGATCTGGGTTCGATGCTCGTGGATCGCCCGCCACTTTCGTTCGAGCGGGTCACCCGAGATGTCGATCCAGGTCGTCACTTCCTCGTCCGGGACGAGCATCTTCGCCGCGAACACCTCCATCTCGGCGATCTGCTCGGGCGTGGCGTCATCGGGCGGGGACCACCAGCTCTTCTGGCCCCGCGCCGCGAGCGCTTCCTCCATCCGCGCCCGGACCGACGGCGGGAATGGCCTGTTCGTAGAGCTTCGACGGAGACCACGGCGCGAGGCCACCCTCCTCCGCGGACAGTCCCGTCCCGCCGTGCTCGGGTGCCAGTTGCTCCGGGTACCAGGCCGGGTCGCCGGCGCGCGCGAACGCCCGCACCGCGACGTCGTGGGTCCGGATGTGGTCCGGATGGCCGTAGCCGCCGAACGAGTTGTACGTGGTCATGACGTCGGGCTGGTGGCGTCGGACCAGCCAGACCAGCCGGCGGGCAGCCTCATCCAGGTCCGCCTGCCAGAAGCTGCGCGGGTCGCGGTTGCCCGGCCGGCCCATCATGTCCGAGTCGTGATAGCCGAGGTTCTCCCACTCGGTCACGCCGAGGACGCCCATCGCGGCCTCCAGCTCGGCCGCCCGCAGCTCGCCGAGCCGGCGGTGGTTGTCCGGGGTGTCCAGCTCGGGCACCACGATCTCGCCCATCTCGCCGCGGGTGCAGGTGACCAGGACGACCCGGCGGCGTTCGGCGACGGCCCTGGCCATCGCGCCACCGGTGCCGATGGTCTCGTCGTCGGGATGGGCATGGACGGTCATCAGGGTGGGGCGGTGGCCCGTCGGTTCGGTCGTCATGGCCAGCCGATGCTAGCGCAGGCCGTGCGTTTGGGCGGCGTCGAGACCGCGCGTCGCATCGGCGACCGTCAACGCCGAGTCCCGGAACGCGCGACTGGACTGGTCTCGAGGCCCGCCTGACGCCGTCCGCGGCGTTCGCCGGGGCCTCCCCGCACCGCGGTCGACCCCTCCCACGCTCGCACCGCCGGGCGGACGCGACTTTCGGGCCATGGCTCACCTGGTACCGGCTCGGAACGCATGTTGCGGAAGGTCAACGTGATTCCGCCGAAGGTACTTCCTGGGCGGTGTTCGCGGGCCCCTGTGGCGGCGACGATTCGTCGGTGATCGAACGCGTCGGAGACCGGATCCGCGTCGTCTTCGGCAAAGCCGTCGCATCGGAACCTGCCGTTGAAGATGGACCGCACGGCCCACCCACCCGCGAGGTGGAGTTTGTCGCCTACGGCGAGGACTGCCTCCTGTCGGGCGTGGTCCGGATGACGGCCGATCGCCTGACCGACATGCTCAACGAGCACGACGAATACCTTCTGGCCAACGTGCTCGTCGAAGGGCTCGCCGGGGACCGCGCCGTGGAGGTCAGCGAGATCCTCGTCCGTCGCGACGAGTTGCTCCTCGTCCATGCCGCCGGTCCGCGCGGCAACCAGGGTCGCCGGCACCGGACCAGGCTGCACGCCGTCGCTGCCCAGGTAGGTCCATACCACGTCCGCGGCTACCTGCACGCGCTGCCCGGCACCGACCCGATCCAGGCGATCCGGCGGCGGCCGATGGTGCCTCTGACCGATGCATGGGTCGACTTCCCGCCCGCCGCCGCCCGCCAGCGGCTGCGGCTCGGCACGGTGATGGTCAATCGCGCGCGGGTCGACTGGATCGTGCCGGCCGTCGACGAGGAGGTCGAGCTGCCGGACCTCCCGCTCAGCGCGGACCAGGGCCCGCTGGTCAAGGACTTCACGGGCGCCCTGTTCGAGCGCCCGTAGCGCGCTCGCCTCACCCCGTGACGGCTACCATCGAGCCGCCATGCCATCCGATCGACCGTCCAACGACCCCGGCGCTCCGGTCCGCGGGCCCGTCGGCGGGGTCTCCGGGCCGCTCGCCGGGATCCGCGTCGTCGATTGCTCCACCGTCCTCGCGGGGCCGTACTGCACGATGCTGCTCGGGGACCTCGGGGCGGACGTGGTCAAGGTGGAGCCGCCGGAGGGCGACGCCACGCGCGGCTGGGGTCCGCCGTGGGTCGGCACGGAAGCGGAGGGTGGGCGGACGGCGGCCTACTTCCTGGCGGTCAATCGGAACAAGCGCAGCCTTCGGCTCGACCTGAAGACGCCCGGCGGCGGCGAGGTCCTGCGCCGCCTGCTCGCTCACGCGGACGTCGTCGTCGAGAACCACCGGGTCGGCGGCTTCGCGCGCCTCGGCTTCGACGACGAGACGCTCCGACCGGCTGAACCCCGGCCTCGTCCACCTCGCGATCTCCGGCTTCGGCCCGACCGGACCGGCCGCGACCCGTCCCGGCTACGACTTCGCCATCCAGGCCGCGAGCGGCCTCATGTCGATCACCGGCGCTCCCGACGCCGACGGTGGCGGGCCGACCAAGGTCGGGGTGGCGATCAGCGACGTCGTCACCGGCATGCTCGGCGCGGTCAGCGTCCTGGCCGCCCTGCTCGGTCGCGAACGGCATCGTGCGGCCACAGCGGGCGGCGTCGAGACCGTCGGGGTCGCGACGGCCGGCGGCCAGCGGATCGACGTGTCGCTGCTCGGCGCGACGCTGGCCAGCCTGGTCAACCAGGCCCAGAACGCCTTCGTCACCGGGCAGGCCCCGGAACGGCTCGGCAACGCCCACCCCAACATCGTCCCGTACGAGACGTTCGAGACCGCCGACGACCCGATCGCGGTTGCGGTTGGATCCGAGCGCCAGTGGCCGCGCTTCTGCGAGGTGCTCGGCGTGCCCGGGCTGGCGTCGGACCCGCGGTTCGCGAGCAACGGCGACCGCGTGGTCAACCGCGCGGTCGTTGCGGCCGATCCTCGCCGCGCGCCTCAGGGCACGCGGCGCCGCGGAGTGGCTGGCCGCGCTCGATGCCGCGTCGATCCCGTGCGCGCCGATCAACGACGTCGTGGCGGCGCTCGCCTCGCCCGAGGCCCGCGCGCTCGACATGGTCGTCGAGCAGGAGCACCCGGCCTGGGGCGTCATCCGCCAGGTCGGCGTCCCGTTCAAGCTGGCGGCCACGCCGGCCACCATCCGGACACCGCCGCCGGCGCTCGGGGAGCACGCCTCGGAGATCCTCGCCGAGCTGGGGTACGCGGACGGCGAGATCGCCGTGCTGCTGGCGGACGGCGTCATCTGAGGCAGCGGACCGCTGCAGGCGTACCCGGCGTCAGAGCTCCTGGCGACGGAAGGCCAGCCAGGACACGCCCGCCAGCGCGCCGATCAGGACGATCGTCGCCGCGGTCGGCCCGAGCACGTCGACGCCGGGCAGGCCGAGCGCCAGGCCGCGGGCGGGCTCGCCGAGCCCGGTCGGGAGATAGCGCCCGATCGTCGGCACGATGCTGAGGATCCCGAGCACGATGAACGCGGCGATGCCCAGGCCGGCCGCCGCGAGCGGCGATCGGGTCAGCGTGCTGCCGAGGAACGTGATCGCGGCGAACGCCACGAGCGCGAGCCACTGGAGGACTGCCGCCGCCCCGAACCCGATGACGTCGAGCGGCTCGAACAGGACCAGCGTGTAGAACCAGGCACCGGCCGCGGCGATCGCGGTGGCGATGCCGAGCGTCGCCGCGATCGCGACGAGCTTCGCGCCGAGGAAGGCGCCCCGGCCGGCCGGCTTGGTGAGGATGAGCGCCGCGGTCCCGCGCTCCTTCTCGGTCGCGACCGCGCCCATCGCCAGGAGCACCGCGATCAGCGCCCCGAACTGGCCGAGGTTCTTGGCCAGCTGGTCGTAGGCGTCGGCGGCCGTGGGAGTCGGCAGGGTGATCTGGAACTGGCCGCTCGCGACGGCCTTGAGGATCTCGGGCGTGAAGCGGGCGAGCAGCGGCGACGACAGCCCGACGAGCAGGAAGACCGTCGCCACCAGCTGGCAGCCGCGTGGTGCGCCACTGCTCGAGGAGCTCCTTGCGCAGGAGGGCGCCGAACCCGGTCATCGGTCCGTGACCTCGCGCGGCCGGACGAAGCCGCGCCCGTCCAGCGCGCCGGTCGGCGTCGGGCCGACGAGCTCGAGGAACACGTCCTCGAGCGTCGGTCGCGCGCGCTCGAACGATTCGAGGACGAGGCCGGCGGCCACGACGAGCGGCAGCAGGCCGGCTGCCGCAGCAGCCTCGTCGGACACCGTGATGCGGACGAGGCCGCCGTCGGTCGTGACGTCGGTCGCCCAGCCTGCGCGCCCGCACCCGCTCGACCAGCGCGCGACCGCCTCGTCCTGGCCGGTCGCCGGGACGAGCCGGTAGATCGGCCGGGCGTGGGCGGCCAGCAGCTCCTCGAGCGGTCCTTCGGTCACCCGGCGGCCACGGTCGAGGATCGCCACGCGGTCGCAGATCCGCTCGACGTCGGACAGGACATGTGTCGAGAAGACGACCGTGGCCTCGCCGCGCAGCCCGGCGATCAGCTCGAGCAGGTCGCGCCGGCCCTCCGGGTCGAGCGAGCTGACCGGCTCGTCGAGGAACAGGATCGCGGGGCGATGGAGGAGCGCCTGGGCGATCCCCAGCCGCTGGCGCATCCCGCCCGAGTAGCCGCCGATCCGGCGCTCGCGCCGCGGCGACCAGGCCGGTCCGGGCCAGCATCTCGCCCACGCGCGACCGAAGCTCGGACGCCGGCCAGCCCGTGGAGCCGGCCGACGAGCTCGAGCAGCTCGCGGCCCTTCATCCAGCCGTAGAACCGTGGATCCTGGTCGAGGTAGCCGACTCGCCGATGGAGCCGCGGCTCGTCGAGCGCGACCGCCACCCCGGCCACCGACGCGCTGCCCGCCGTCGGTCGGGCGAGGCCGGTCAGGATCCGGATCGTCGTCGTCTTGCCGGCACCGTTCGGCCCGAGCAGCCCGAAGACCGAGCCCTGCGGGACGACGAGGTCGAGCCCGTCAAGCGCGAGGATCGCCCCGAACCGCTTCGACAGACCGCGCGCCTCGATGGCCGGCCCGGTCGCGACAGGGGTCGCGACGGAGCTCGCCTGCGCGGCGGTCACGCCTCTTCCCGCCCGGCGACGAAGTAGACGATCGGGCCGATGACGTTGACGAACACGATCACGAGCGCCCAGACGAGCTTGCTGCCGCCGCGCACGTGCCGCTCGTCGCGCTCGAGGTCGACCAGCGCCGCGACCATCAGGCCAAGCTGGATGATGACGATCGGGGCCAGGAGCGCGATGATCTGTTCGGTCTTCAGCTCGGCCATCGGCCGCAGGGTACGCGGCCGCACCGCGGTGGGGAAGGTCCGTCCAGCCTGAACGTCATGGGCCGGCCTGCCCGTCGGGCGGAGCGGAGACCCGTGCGCAGGTGCACGCGTTCGGGGCGGGCGAAGCGATCGGCCCTGCTAGACTCGGCCGCGCCCCAACCCCGGGCGAACCCGTCGAAGCAAGTCCCCGGAGGATCCCGATGACCGACGACCGCGAGCGCTGGGCGCTGATCCTGGGCGGATCGTCCGGGATGGGCCAGGCGACCGCCATCACGCTCGCGAAGGCCGGCTACAACATCTGCGGGATCCACCTCGACTTCCGGGCCGCGCTGGCGCACGTCGAGGAGGTCAAGGCCGAGATCGAGGCGGCCGGCGTCGAGGCGCTGTACATCAACATGAACGCCGCCGACGACGAGAAGCGGGCGGCCGCCCTGGCCGCCCTGCGCGAGCGGTTCGACCGCTCGGAGGCCGCGGGCCGCCACGCCTATGTCCGGGTCGTCATGCACTCGCTCGCCTTCGGGTCGCTGGTGCCGTTCATCTCCGACGATCCCAGGGCCGCGGTCGACCGCAAGAAGATGGAGATGACCCAGGACGTGATGGCCAACAGCCTCGTCTACTGGGTCCAGGACCTGTATCGGCGGCGGCTTCCTGGAGCAGGGCTCGAAGATCTTCGCGATGACCTCCGAGGGCTCGTCGCGGGTCGTTCCCTCGTACGGGGTCGTCTCATCGGCCAAGGCCGCCCTCGAGTCGCACATCCGCCAGCTCGCGATGGAGCTCGCGCAGACGCGGAAGGGGATCACGGCCAACACGATCCGAGCCGGCGTGACCATGACCCCGGCGCTGATGAAGATCCCCGAGCACGACATGATCATCGAGTCGGCCACCAAGCGGAACCCGACCGGCCGGATGACCACGCCCCAGGACGTCGCGAACGCGATCCTGGCCCTGTCGGGCGACGGCACCGAGTTCATCAACGGCGAGATCATCGGCGTCGACGGCGGCGAGTTCATCACCGGCTCGTAGCCGGCGATCCCGCGGCGCCTGACCGCCGGCCGCGTGCATGCCATGAGCGGTCGGGTCATCGTCGTCGGCTCGGTCAACGTCGACCTCGTCGTCGCGGTGGAGCGTCTGCCGGCCCCGGGCGAGACGGTCGTCGGCGGCCGATTCGAACGGCATCACGGCGGCAAGGGCGGCAACCAGGCGGTCGCGGCGGCGCGGCTGGGCGCCGCCACGGCGTTCGTCGGGGCCGTCGGTGGCGACGACTTCGGGGATGACGCGCGGGCCGCGCTGGCCGCCGAGGGCATCGACCTGCGCGGACTGGCGCGGCTCGCGGCGACCGCGACGGGCGTTGCGCTGATCCTCGTCGACCGAGCGGGCGAGAACAGCATCGCAGTCGCCGGCGGCGCCAACGTCGCGCTTCGGTCCGGGCACGTCGCGCGACGCGCTGGCCATCCTGCAGCCGCGGCCCGGCGACATCGTGCTGGTCGGCCACGAGATCCCGACGGCCGTCTCGCGCGAGGCGCTCCGGATCGGGCCGGGCGGCGGGCGCCACGACGATCCTCAACCCGGCGCCGGCCGGTGGCCTCGAGGCGTCGATGCTCGACCTGGCCGACATCCTCACGCCGAACCGCGGCGAGCTGGCGATCCTCGCCGATCTCGTCGGGTTCCCGCCGGACGCGGCCCCCGCCGACGCGGCCGAGGCGCTGCGCGACCGCCTGGCGCTCCACGCGATCGTAGTCAGCCTCGGCGCCGACGGCGCCCTCCTCGTGGAGGCCGGCCACTCGATCGCCTTGCCGGCGGCCGCCGTCCAGGTGGTCGATACGACCGGTGCCGGCGATGCGCTGAACGGCGCCCTCGCGGCCGGCCTGGCCGCCGGACTGCCGCTCCCGGAGGCGGCGCGCCGGGCCGTGACGGCCGCGTCGCTGGCGGTCACCCGCGCCGGGGCCCGCGAGGGGATGCCCAGCCTCGATGAGCTTCAGGCCGCGGGCGGCTGATTCGCCCGGGCCAGGCTCGGCCGCCGCGAGAAGACGAGTGCGACCACGAAGGCGGCCGTCTCGACGAGCACGATCGTCGCGCCGGTGGCCGAGTTGAGCCAGTAGCTGGCGTAGAGGCCGATGACCGGGCAGGTCACCCCGATCGCCATCGCGATCGCCACCAGCCGGCCGAAGCTCCGCGACACGAGTTGGGCCGTCGCCGCGGGGGTGACGAGCATCGCCACCACCAGGATGATGCCGACGGCCTGGAGGCTGATGACGATCGTGAGCGCGATCAAGGCCAGGAACAGGTACTCGAGACGGACGACCGGCAGGCCGGCGGCCTCGGCCCCCAGCGGGTCGAACGTCGAGTACAGGAATTCCTTCCAGAAGATCGCGACGACGCCGAGCACGACCACGCTCAGCAGGGTCAGCGCGACGAGGTCGCTGACACCGATGCCGAGGACCTCCCCGAACAGGAAACCGAACAGGTCGCCGACGTAGTTGGGGATCAGGCTGAACAGGAAGACGCCCGCGGCGAACATCCCCGCGAACAGGACCCCGATGGCCGTGTCGCCACGGAGCTGCCCTCGCCGGGTCACCCAGCCGATGGCCAGCGCCGTGGCGACCGCGGCGATCGCCGCGCCGACGTAGAACGGACCGTTCAGCAGGTAGGCCGCCACGACGCCCGGGAACGCCGAGTGGCTGAGGGCGTCGCCCATGAAAGCCAAACCGCGCAGGACCATGTAGCTCCCGACCACCGCGCAGACGAGACCCACGAGGGCCGACGCCGCCAGGGCACGCACGAAGAACGGAAAGGCGAGTGGGTCGAGGACTGCGTCGAGGCCGGGCATCAGGCCTTGCCCTGGTCGTGGAAGTGGCGCTCGGAACCGCTGGCCGAGTCGTGGTGGTGGGCGTCGTCGAGCACGACAGCGCGCTCGCCGAGCATGAGCAGGTGCCCGCCGTAGGTCCTGGCCAGGACGTCGGGATCGCGGACGAGGTCGACATCCCCACTCGCCACGATCCGGCGATTGACCGCGACCACCTGCGCGAAGTGGCGGCTCATGGCGGCGAGGTCGTGTGTCGTCGCGACGACCGTCCGCCCGGCGGCGGCTTCGACGGTGAGGAGGGCCATCAGGTCCTCCTCGGTCGGGACATCGACGCCCGTCACCGGCTCGTCGAGGAGGTACAGCTCGGGCTCGGCGGCGATGGCCCGGGCGAGGAATGCGCGGCGCCGCTGGCCGCCCGACAGCCGCCCGATCTGCGTTCGCGATTCGTCGATCATGCCGACCCGTTCGAGGGCCGCGGTCACGACGTCGCGATCCGTCCGCGACGGCTGGCGGAACGGCCCCAGCCTGGCGAACCGGCCCATCATCGCGACGTTCCAGACCGTGATCGGGAAGGACCAGTCGACGAGCTCGGCCTGCGGGACATAGGCGATCCGCCGGGCGGCCTCGCCGGCGCGGACGCCGAGGGTCTCGACGGCCCCGGTCCAGGGTCGAAGGACCCCGGCGATCAATTTCAACAGGGTGGTCTTGCCGCCGCCATTGGGTCCGAACACCGCCAGCAGCGAGCCCCGGGCGATCTCGAGGCTGACGTCCTCGAGCGCGGCCCGGCCGTCGTACCCGGCGGTGACGTCGCGGAGCCGGATCGCCGGTGCGTGGACATGCCGGCCGGCATCGTGGTGGTGATGCTGGTCGCTCGCCTCGAAGGGGGCTGGCAATCCGGTCACTTGAGCGCCGCGACGAGCTGGTCGGTATCCCAGTCGATCACCGCCTCGTAGCTCGTGACGGGGTCGTCGCCAAGCGAGTCGTCGTACAGGTTGGAGACGACGGTGGCGCCGGTCTCGGCACCGAGCTGGTCAACGAGCTTCGTGGGGAACTGGGCTTCGCTGAAGATGGCCTTCACCCCTGCGTCGCGAATGGCCGTGATGAGCTGGGCGGTGTATCCCGCGCTGGGGTCCTGACCGGGTGCCTGGACCGCCACCCCGACGATCGTGATCCCGTATGCGCGGGCGTAGTACGGGAACGCGTCGTGGAAGGTGACGAGCTTGCGGTCCGCTTCGGGGATGGTAGCGATTCGCGAACGCACGCTGGCGTCGAGCGCGTCGAGGCGCGTCTTGTAGGCCGTTGCCTGGCTGCCGTACTGCGCGGCGTGCGCGGGGTCGAGCGACGCGAGCGACTCGGCGATGCGGTCCACGTACAGCTCCGCGTACTTGACATCCATCCACAGGTGCGGGTTCTGCGTGTCCGGCTCTTCGCCCGGCAGCAGGTCGACACCCGGCAGGTCGACGCCGAGCTTGATCAGCGGCGTGCCGCCCGCCGACACGTTGGTGACGGTCTTCTCGAGCCAGTCGTCCAGCCCGAGGCCGTTCATGATCAGCAGCTTCGCCCCGGCCACGGCCTGGATGTCGGCCGGCTTGGGCTCGAACGTGTGGACGTCGCCGCCTTTCGGGACGAGGCTCGTCACGTGGACGAGGTCGCCGCCGACCTGCCTGGCAATGTCGGCGAAGACGGTGGTCGTCGTGACGACCGTGAGGGCGCCCGGTGCGCCGTTCCCACCCGACGCGTCGCGGGCGGCGCCGTCGCAGGCCGCGAGCGACAGGACGACGGCCACGGCCAGGATGGCCGGTATCCCCCGTGCTGCCGCCGGGGCCGGGCGGCGGAGCCCGGCATGGCGATCGCGAGCGAGTCTCATGCGTCTCCATCCGCCGCTGCGGGCATGCTCGTCGTGGTCATCGGGTCCGGTGGTCGGGCCGTGACGCTGGTCGGGCCGGCTCGCCGGCCAGGCACGCCGGGCACAGGCCGAACAGCTCGAGCCGGTGCTCGTCGACGCGATAGCCGGTCTGCCGGGCCACGCGCCGGACGACCCGCTGGAGGTCGGCGTCCCGGATCTCGGTCGTCCGGCCGCAGCGGGAACAGACGACGTGGTGGTGATGAGCCGGCTCGCACCCGACGTAGGCGTGCTCGCCGTTCGGCAGGTCGAGGCGCTCGATGACGCCGAGCCCCTCGAGGACCTCGAGCGTCCGGAAGACCGTCGCCCGACCGACGCCGAGGCGGCGGCTCCGTGCCGCGGCGACCAGCTCAGCCGCGGTGAAGTGGCCGTCCTGGTCGGCGATCAGCTCGGCCAACGCCTGGCGCGGCGCGGTCAGTCGATAGCCGGCGCGGTGGAGCGCGGTGACGATCGGTGTCGAGGTTCCCACGCCGAGAGCGTAGCACGAGTGAGACAGAGTCTCAATACACGGGCGGATGGCCGGTGGGCCGGTCCAAAGTGCCCGGCGCCTTCGGGCCGGTCGGCACTGCCTCGGCCCGGGTAGCCGTCGCGATGCTGGGTGTGCGTCCATGCGTCCGGCTGCCTCGCACGGGTCGCCCATGAGACGGATCCAGGAGAATCACGTTGACCAGCAGGACAGACGCTCCGGCGCCGCCGAGCCGACACGAACGCCGAATGGCGGACCGGGCCACCCGGGCGAACGGCACGGGCCGCGGTCCGGGCGGCACCCCTCGACGCGGCCGCTCGCCGCTCGTCTGGGCAACCGCCGGGTTCGGCCTCATCGGCGTCGTGCTCATCGGGGTGCTCCTCGTCACGCAGGGCGCGGCCCCCAAGTCCATCGACACGTCCGACATCAAGCCATCGGTCGTCCAGGTCCCGCTCGATCTCGCCGACGGCCGGACGCTCGGCAAGGCGGACGCCCCGGTGACGCTCGACGTGTGGTCGGACTACCAGTGCCCGGTCTGTGGCCAGTTCGCCGAGATGGTCGAGCCGACCCTGATCCGAAACTACGTCCAGGCCGGGCTGCTGCGGATCATCGACCACGACGCCGCGTTCCAGGGTCAGCGGGCGTCGTCCACCTACGACGAGTCGGTCGAGTCCGCCGCAGGCGCGCGCTGCGCCGCCGAGCAGGGCCTGTACTGGCAGTTCAACAACCTGCTGTTCGCCAACCAGGTCGGGGAGAACGAGGGTGCGTTCCGCGACGAACGGCTGCGGGCGATCGCGACCAAGGCCGGTCTCGACGTCGCGGCCTGGGATGCCTGCCGGGCGACCGGCCAGCAGCAGGCCGCGGTGCGCGCCGAGACCGATGCGGCCGTCAAGCTCGGCGTCAACGCCACGCCCACCATGAATCTCAATGGCCAGGTCATCGTCGGCGTCCGGAGCGCGGCGGACCTCGGGGCGATGATCGAGGCTGCTGCCGGGACCGCGGTACCCTCTCCTTCGTGAGCATCCTGACACAGCGATCTCCGGCCAGACGCCTGTTCGGCGTCCATCCGGGCATCATCCTCGCCGTCCTCGACGTCTGCGGCCTTGCCATCGCCGCCTACCTGTCGGTCGTCGAGCTCGGCGGCGGGACGCCGGTCTGCGGCCCGATCAAGGGCTGCGAGGAGGTCGCGCTCAGCCAGTACAGCCGGATCGGCGGGATCCCGGTCGCGGTCTTCGGCGTGGGGCTGTCGCTGATCCTGCTGTCGTTCGCGATCGCGTGGTGGAAGACGGACCTCTACGGGCTGCTGCTCGCCCACTACGGCCTGTCGCTGGCGGGCGTGATCTTCGAGCTGTACTTCCTGTACCTGCAGATCTTCGTGATCCATGCCGTATGCGTCTGGTGCACGTCGTACGGGCTGTCGCTGATCCTGCGGTTCATCGTGGCGTTCGTGATCTGGCTGCGCCAGCCGCCGCCGGAGCGCGCAGGCGGGTAGTCCGCCCGGCCGGTCAGGCCGGCGGCGTTCGCTCGGAGCCGGACATCGGCCGTGCCACGCGGCCGGCCACGACGGCGCCGAGAGCAAGGTGAGGGCCGCCAGCAGGGCGGTTCCGAGGGCCGCGCCACCGGCCAGCCCGAGGACGTCCGCGCCGCCCAGCAGGCCCGACGGTCGACAGTCGCGACGCCGGCGTTCCAGGCCAGCCACCGGGAGGTCGCTGCGCGCCCGAGCCATCGGCGCTGCACGGCATGGCGAGCCTGGTCGCCGGGTCCGATCGCCGGCACGAGGTGCGTCCATGCGCCGACGAGCACCTGGCCGATCCAACCCGCGACCAGCGGCGACGACGAGCAGCCGGAGGTCCCAGGCGGCCGGCACCGGTCCCAGCCACAGGACCCGACCGGCCCCGATCGCGAGTGGCGACCAACAGCCAGGCGGGCGCCGCGAGCAGGCTGAGGCCCGCGAAGCGATGCCAGCCCGGCATCGGACGTCCAGCGGCCGCGATCCCGCTGGACGGCCGCGCCATGGACCACCAGCGCAAGGCCGCCGACGACCTCGATGAGCGCCCCGAGGCGTCCGACCGGGTCCCAGGTCGCGGCGAACCCGAGCGCGACGAGCGGGGCGCCGAGCATCAGGCAGACCGAGCGCCGAGCGACGCGCTGCGGTCGCGGCCGGATCCGGGCGCCGGCGACCGTCGGGGCAAGGTGGGTCAGCGACGCCGCCACGACCAGGGACACGAACCCGAAGACGTTGAGCCAGGCATGGGCGGGCTTGAGCGAGCGCCCACGCCCCGGCGACCGGCGCCCAGCCCGCCAGCATGGCCGTGGCCATTGTCACGCCGAGTGCGACCTCGCGCGATCGCGACGAGATAGGCGAGCTCGACGAGCCGCAGCCTGAACCCCGGCGTGGATCGGAGCGGCAGGAAGGCCGCCGCGGCGGTCGCCGCCAGCCCGACGAGGTACCCGCCGCCCCCGATCGCGGCGAGACCCGGTTGGGCGGTGCTCATCCCGAGCCCGGCAACGAGGGCGCCGCCGGCGATCAGGCCGACCGCGGCCACCCGCAGGGCCATCGGCGCGGGTGCGGCCTTCCCGAGCGCGGTCGTGAAGAACGGGAGGACGGCCGCGATCGCCGTGCCGGCGGCCCCGGCCAGGGCCAGGTGCAACGGCAGCCAGACGGTCCCGCCGAACGCGGCGCGGACGGCCGACACGCCGGCGAGGCCGAGCAGCCCGGCCGCGACGAGCACGCCGGCGGAGGTGACCGTCCGGTCGCCGCTCCGACGGATCATCGGTCGCGCGGCCGCGGACACCTGCGGCAACGCAGCCCGCGATGAGGCGAACGGCCCGCTGGCCGGGATGGACGGCCCGCGGCCGTCAGCGGAGCTCCGCGCCGACGACGTCGCTGAGGGGTGTCGCGCCGAGCCGGTGGAGCATCGCGTTGCGGGCGCCGGTGAATGCGTCGTGGACGGCGCACCGCCCGTCCACGCCACACGGGCCACCGCGCAGGATGCAGGTCTCGGTCGTCGTTGGCGGGCTCGGCCGCGCCGATGATGTCGAGGAGGCTGATCGAGCTGGCCGGGCGAGCCAGCCGGTAGCCGCCGGTCCGCCCGCGGTGCCCGACGACGAGGCCGGCCTTGACGAGGTCGGCCATGACCCGCGGCAGGAACCGCTCCGGGATCGACATCGCCGAGCTCACGGCGGGAACGCTGAGCCAGCCGTCCGAGGGTTCACTGGCGAGGGCCAGCATCGCCCGGACCGCATAGTCACCGCGTCGTGTCAGCTCGAGTCGCACGGACGGAGTATCGCGCGAACGGGCTCAGGGGGCCGGGGCGGCCGACGGCGCGTAGCCGGTCAGCTCCACGTAGGCCTCGCCGCCCAGCCGGACGCCGTCGCGCGTCGCGACGACGCGCTGCGAGCCTTCCCAGTACACGACGCCCGTCGTCGCGCGGGTGTCGAGCTCCTGGTCGGCCACGGTCGGTGTCAGCTCGATCGCCAGGCCGAGGCGCGGAACCCCGACGGTCCAGCCGGCCGGGTACGTGGCGCCGGTCGCCGGACTCGTCCAGTGGCGGGTGACCTGGACGGTGAATGCCTGGCGATCGAGACGGCTCACGGTCCCGTCGGCCGCCACGACCGTCCCGTAGATCAACGGGTAGGTGCCGTCGGAATCCCGGACGAGCGACAGGGTCAAGTCCGTGCCGTCGGCGAGGTTGACGGCGAACCAGTCCCAGCCGCCGCCACCGACCGAGATGAAGTCGCCCCATTGGTGGTCGAACCAGGCCGATCCCGTGACTGCCAGGTCCGTCCCGTCCAGGGTCAGCGTGCCGGACGCGGTCATCGACGTTCGCGAGTAGTAGTACGAGCCGCCGGCCGGTCCGAAGTCGATCCAGCCGCCGTCGCCGTGCAGGGCTTCGGGCTTGGTCGACCGGAGCACGAGGTCGAGGGCGAGTCCGCCGGGCGACCCGGCGAGGGCCGCCTCGTCGGGCGCCAACCGAGCCTGGAGGCGGTCGCTGCCGCCGCCGCCCGACATCGACCACCGGGCCGACGCCGCCGGGGCAGCACTGCCGGACAGGGCCGGCGAGAGGGCCAGGTCGAAGCCGGCCGGCGTCCCGTCGGTCCCGCGCGGCGAGCGGTCGACCTGCGGCCCGGTCTCGAGCCGCTGGCTGTACAGGAATCGACGGCCGGTCTCGTCGGTGATCGCGAGGTGCGAGACCCACGAGGTCGGGAAGGCGCCGCGCTCCGCGCGGAAGATCACGTCCTCGAACCCGAAGCGTGCCCCGTTCGCCGCCCGCAGGTGGCCCGTGTAGTACCACCACTCGGTGAGGCGATCGTGTGGCCCGTCGTCCCGCGGCAGGACGACGGGGACGGGGTCGAGCGGGCGGCTGGGCTGGGCTGACGGGGTGGCGATCGACGGTCGCGGCGCAGTGGGATTGGCCAGGATCGGGCCGCCAGCCGACGTGCAGGCACCGACCGCGAGCGCGACCGACAGCAGCGCCCAGAGTCGCGACCGCCCGGTGGCGCCGGTCATCCTCGACGTCATCGGCCGGCCGCCTCGACCTCGGCCTCGGACGCCGGCAGCCTGGTCGCCACGAAGCGCTCCAGGGTGGCCGGCATCCACCAGTTCCAGCGACCCAGCAGGCGCATCGTCGCGGGCACGAGGAGCGCCCGGACCACGGTGGCGTCGAGGGCGATGGCGATCGCCATGCCGACCCCGAGCGCCTTGATCAGGACGATGTCGGCGAAGGCAAACGAACCGGCCACCACCACCACCACGAGCGCCGCCGACGTCACGATCCGGCCGCTCCGCTCCAGGCCTCGGGCCACGGCCTCCGGGTTGTCGCCGGTGCGGTCCCAGACCTCCTTGGTCCGCGACAGGATGAAGACCTCGTAGTCCATCGACAGCCCGAACAGCACGCAGAACAGGATGACCGGCTGGGTCGTCTCCACGAACCCGAGCGGCTGGAACCCGAGCAGCGCCGACAGGTTGCCGTCCTGGAAGATCCAGACGAGCGCCCCGAAGCTCGCCACGATCGACAGCGTGTTCATGACCAGGGCCTTGGCCGGCAGGATCACCGAACGGAGCAGGACGAACAGGACCAGGTACGTCGAGATCGCGATGAACAG
The DNA here is from genome assembly GCA_963806175.1 of uncultured Chloroflexia bacterium. Lineage (GTDB taxonomy): Bacteria > Chloroflexota > Limnocylindria > Limnocylindrales > CSP1-4 > SPCO01. The sequence continues at coordinate 310,379 of CAWDXA010000005.1, read as the reverse complement.
CCCCGTCCGCGGGAAGTCCGCCCGGACCCGGGCGACGACGTCCGCCACGTCGGCGGCCCCCCCACCGACGAGGACGTGCATGCCGGGCGGCGCGGCCAGCGGGCCGGCCGGATCGCGCATGGCGGCCACGAGGTCCTTGCCCTCGTCGCGGTTCGGGCCGTAGGGCGTATAGAGCGTGAAGGCCGTGAGGTCCGCCCGGGTCGTCGCGGCCAGCGCCGTCTGGACGAACCGGTCGCGCGGCCCGTTCGGGTCGCCGTACAGGAGCTGGTACTGCGCCAGCGTCAGGCGCGGGTCGACGTCCACGAGGCTGTCGACGCGGGTCACCCGCGGGTCGGCCTGGAGGCGTCGCGAGTAGTCGAAGAGCGACGCCAGGTTCGCCGCCGAGGTGGCCGGCCCCTGCGTCCGGATCGCGAGCACGATCGGGGCGAACTCGCCTTCGCCGAAGTCCCGCTGGAGGCGGTCGAAGGCGGCACGCGACGGCACCGAGGCCGGCAGGATCGATGAATCGGGTGCGTTGAAGCGGACGTGCAGGAACGGGACTCCGAGCAGCAGGATGCAGCCGAGCGTCGGGACCAGGACGGCCACGGGGTGGCGCATCACGCGGCGCGCGAGCCTCGCCCATGGCCCGTCGGCGTCCGGCTTCGGGGCGACCCGGCGGATCGCGAGGCGGTCGATCCGTGTGCCGACAATGGCCAGGATCGCCGGCAACAGGGTCAGCGCCGACGCCACCGCGAGGCCGACCACGATGGCTCCGGCGATCCCGACCGACCGCAGGATCATGAACTCGAACAGGACCAGCCCCAGAAGGCCGAGCAGGACCGTGAGGCCGCTGAAGAAGACGGCACGCCCAGCCGTGGCGACCGTCGCGCGGACCGCCTCGGCGACGCGCTCCGGGTGGTCCGGCCGCGCCGCGAGCTCCTCGCGGAACCGGCTCGTCATCAGCAGCGAGTAGTCGACGCCCAGCCCGAGCCCGAGCAGGGTGGCCAGGTTGAGCACGAAGATGCTCATCGGCGTCAGCGACGCCACCACGAAGATCGCGGCCAGGGCCACGACCACCGCGGCCCCGCCGACCACGAGCGGGATGCCCGCCGCCACGACCGAGCCGAAGACGAGGAGCAGGGTCAGCGCAGCCAGCGGAAGCGAGATCAACTCGCTGCGCCGCAGGTCGGCCTCCGAAACCGTCTGGACGTCCCCGTAGAACGCCGGCCCGCCGGCGAGCTCGACGGTCAACCCGGGCTCGGACCGGAGGCGCTCGCGCAGGATCGGCAGGGCGTCGGGCGAGTCGTCTGGCAGCAGGTCGAGGAACACGACGTCGTAGGCGGTGTGCCGGTCGGCCGAGACCTGGCGAGGTGCGAACAGGTGCGAGACCACGCGCGCGACGTGCGGTGCCGAGGCGATGTCGCGCGTCGCATCCGCGGCAGCCGCCTCGAACGCCGGCGTCCCGGCCGTCAGTGTCTCGCTGCTCAGGACGATGACGAGCGCCGAGGGCGGTGCGCCGAGCTCGGTGCCCAGGAGCGCCTTGGCGCGGGCCGACTCGAGGTCATCGAGGATGAAGCCGCCGGCGCTCAGCTGCCCGCTCACCCGCGGCGCCAGCGGGACCGCCACCACGAGCACGATCGCCCAGGCCGCCACGATCCACCAGGCCCGTCGCACGACGAACCGGCCGAGTCGATCGAAGGAGTTCACGTCAGGAGTCGCCTCGGTTCGGGGTCGCGGGAGGTCGGCGCCATGGTAGTCGCGGCACCGATCCCGGGGGTTTCGGTGGCGGGCGCTTCTGCTAGCATCCGCGCGTGCAGCTCTTCCTGATCGCCTTCCAGCAGCCGATCCCGTTCGGGATCTCGGCGGTGCTGGTCATCACGATGATCTTCATCATCCAGCGGTCGGCGATGACGGCCGAAGGTGGATCAAGCTGGGTGCGCCGGATCACCGGCCCGAATGCGAAGTTCCTGTTCACGTTCCTGTTCATCGCCTGGGCGCTCGTGTTCGGGATCGGACTGCAGCTCGTGCCGCACCAGGGGGCGAACTCGCCGTACGGCGGCATCGGCCTGATCGCCCTGTTCACCGGCTTCTTCATCATGATGGGTTTCCTCTGGTCGGTGATCGGGGAGTAGGCGCAGTCGAGGTCACGTCCACTGGCTGATGCGCCTCGGATGCATCGGCTTGGCGCACCGCCGACGCCCACGCTCGGTGATGCATCCGAGGCACATCGGGCGGGCAGGGTCGGCCCCGCCGGGGGTGACCAAGGAGCTACTGGACCCCGTTCCCGGCGTCAGGCTATGATGCCCGGGCATGCAGACTGCATAGACTTTATGCGTCGCTACCCCGGAGGCTCGCCCGCGTGGACGCCCAGGAGATCAAGGCCGCTGTCGCGCACCAGGAGGCGGCTCGCGCCCTGACCGAGGCGCCGTTCATCAACCTGGCGGACCCCGCGCGTGCCCTCGGAGCTGACGGCAGGCCCGCCGTCAGCCGACGTGCGCCGATCTGGGAGGACGTCCCGGACGCCCAGTGGAACGACTGGCGCTGGCAGCTGAGCCACCGCGTCAACGACCTCGACGAGATCGAGAAGATCCTCGAGCTCACCGACGAGGAACGGGCCGGCCTCTCCGCGCCGGGCAAGTTCCGGGTCGACATCACGCCGTACTTCATCAGCCTGATCGACCCGAAGGATCCGACTGACCCGATCCGCCGCCAGGTGATTCCGCTCGGCCGCGAGCAGCAGGCGTTCACGGCGATGATGGAGGACTCGCTCGCCGAGGACCGCCACTCGCCGGTCCCGGGGCTCGTCCACCGCTACCCGGACCGGGTCCTGATGCTGGTCACCACCCAGTGCGCCAGCTACTGCCGCTACTGCACCAGGAGCCGGATCGTCGGCGACCCGACCCAGAACTTCAATCGGCGCGAGCACGAGGCGCAGCTCGAGTACCTGCGCCGGACGCCGCAGGTTCGCGACGTGCTGATCTCCGGCGGGGACGGCCTGACTCTCGCTCCAAAGCTGTTCGAATCGATCCTGCGCGGGCTGCGCGAGATCCCGCACATCGAGATCATCCGGATCGGGTCGCGCGTGCCGGTCTTCCTGCCGCAGCGGATCGACGACGAGCTGTGCGAGGTCCTCGAGAAGTACCACCCGCTGTGGATCAACCTTCACTTCAACCATCCCAACGAGATCACCCCCGAGGTCAGCCGCGCGGTCGACAAGCTGGCCAAGGCCGGCCTGCCGATCGGCAACCAGAGCGTCCTGCTGGCGGGCGTCAACGACTGCGTCCACATCCAGCGGGCCCTCGTCCACAAGCTGGTGGCCAACCGGATTCGTCCCTACTACCTCTACCAGTGCGACCTCGTGGAGGGCTCAGGCCACTTCCGGACGCCGGTCGGCAAGGGCCTCGAGATCATGGAGGGCCTGCGCGGCCACACCTCGGGCTACGCTGTCCCGACGTACGTCATCGACGCGCCCGGCGGCGGCGGCAAGATCCCGGTCATGCCCAACTACCTGATCAGCTACTCCGACCACAAGGTCGTGCTCCGCAACTACGAGGGCTACATCACGACCTACGAGGAACCGCCCACCTACCAGGTGCACGACAAGTCCACCTGTGCGTACTGCCAGCACGAGCGCCCGGAGCCGGGCCAGTCCGGTGTCCTGGGACTGCTCGAGGGCGAGCGGATGTGGATCGAGCCGCGGGAATTCCGGGAGACCCACGCCCGCGGCAACACCGAGGCCCATCGACTCCAGGACCCATCCAAATGGGTTCCCTTCGGGGTCGGGGCCATCGATGGCAGCTCGGGCGGATCGGTGCGCGTCCTCGAGCCGGGCGGCGATCGCCGCGACTACGCCCCGGGCGAGGAGCCACGGCCGCGAGACGGCGAGCCGACCGGTTCGGCGCATGGGGAGCTGCTCTAGCTCGACGCGAGCCGTCACGCCGGCGCGCGGGCAAGCACTGCGTCCGCTACGCTCCCCGCATGCGGCAATCGGCCTCCCGACGATACGCGGCGATTCGAATCGCGTCGCCGGCGGGAGCCTGATGGCCGGGAAGAAGCGGCAGTCGGCCGGTCAGACGATCGGTGGCATCCTTGCCGGGTTCGAGCAGCAGGTCTGGCGGACGGTGCCGCCGGCCCACGAGCTCGTGGCCAAGGGCAAGCGGCTCGCGCAGGTCCCGGCCGACGGTGGCGGGACGTTGACGGTCGGCTTCGACGACGACGCCGCGTCGCCGACGGCGACAGAACCGGGGGCGGGCCAACTCCACCTCGACGCCCCCGGAGCGCACGCGATCGTCGACCTGGTCCGCGGCGGCCGGCTCGCGTCGCTCGTGATCGACGGTCGAGAGTTGCTGGTGACCGAGGGCGTCGGTCGCATGGCGTGGGGCGCGTTCCCGATGGCCCCGTTCGCCGGCCGGGTTCGGGACGGACGCTTCACGTTCCGGGGCGTCCATCACCAGCTCCCGATCGAGCTGCCGCCGCATGCCATCCACGGGACCGTCATGGATCGGTCGTGGCACCGCCTCGACGAGGGATCCATCGCGACGGAGCTCGGCCCGGATTGGCCGTTCGCCGGACGCGCGATCCAGCGGTTCGAGCTCGGCGAGGGACGGCTCGACTTCCGCCTCGAGATCCATGCCGACGAGCCGATGCCCGCGTCGGCGGGCTGGCACCCGTGGTTCCGCCGGCGCCTGGCGAGCACCGGCCCGGCGCGTGTGGCGGACTCCGGGTCGCCGGTGCTGCCGGTCGAACTCGACCTCGACGCCGGTTCGATGTACGTCCGCGACGCCGCCGGCATCACCACGCTCGATCGGATCCCGCTGGTCCCCGGGCCCTGGGACGACTGCTTCACGGACCTGCGAAGGCCACCCGTCCTGCGCTGGCCGGGGGTCCTCGAGCTGACGATCGATTCCGACTGCCGCGACTGGGTGGTCTACACGGTCCCGACCGACGCGCTGTGCGTCGAGCCGCAGACAGCCCCGCCGGACGCGCTCAACCTGACTCCGGCGCTCGTTGAGCCGGGCCGGCCGCTGCTCGCGTCGATGACCTGGACCTGGCGGTCCCTCGCCGGCTGAGCTCAGGCGCGAGGCGTCGACGCCGCGTTCGCGATGGTCAGCGCCCTGGCCAGCTGCGGATCGGTCAGCGTGGCGATCTGTGCCGCGGTCATCGATCGGATGTCGTCCGGGCCGAGCGGCGCGACGTCCGCCGCGCGCTCCACGATCACGTCCGGGATGATCCCCTCGTGCCAGATCCGCCGGCCCTTCGGTGTGAGCCACTCGACGGTGCCCACGCGGAGCGCCGAGCCATCGGCGAGCGGGAATTCGCCGAGGACCGTGCCGGTGCCGTAGGTCTTGACGCCGACGATCTGCCCGCGGCCGGCGTCCTGGAGCGCGCCGGACACGATCTCTGCCGAGCTCGCGGTGCCGCCGTCGACGAGGACCACGAGCGGGATGTCGGTCGCGACGCCGCCGGACGAGACCGGGTGGTGCGTCTCGTGGCCGGTCGCGTCGCGCTCGATGTAGACGTCGCCGCTCGACAGGAACTGGCTCGCCACGCCGACGGCCTCGTTGACGTAGCCGCCCGGGTTGCCGCGAAGGTCGAGGATCAGCCGCTCGGCGCCGGCCGCCTTGATCTCGCCCAGTGCCGCCTTGACGTCATCGGCGGCGCCGTTCGAGAACTGGTCGAGACGCAGGAAGGCGGTCTTCGTGCCCGGGACCATCGCCCACGACACGACCACTTCGGCCACGGCCGCCCGCACGATGCTGACTTCGTGCTCGGTGCCCTTTCCCCCGCTCCGGATGTCGACCTTGACCGTGGTCCCGGCCTGCCCGCGAACCCAGCCGGCGATCAGATCGAGATCGTGGCCGCTCGTGCTCTTGCCATCCACCTCGGTCAGCTCGTCGCCCGCCTTGAGCCCTGCCTGCTCGGCCGGGCTGCCCTTGAATACCTCCTCGATGACGGGCAGCCCGTCGGTCGCGATGTCGATCCGGACGCCGATCCCGACGTACGAGCCCGAGAGCTGGTCCGCACGCGCGGCCCGTTCGTCAGGCGTCAGGAACGAGGTATGACCCGTATCGCCGACCGCCTCGGTCAGCCCGTTGATCGCGCCGTACGCGAGCGCCCGGTCGTCGAGCTGGTCCTTGCCGACGTACTGGTCGTGGAGGATGTTCCAGGCCTGGCCGATCAGCGCCAGCTCCTGGTCGGAGCTCGATTGACCCGCCGGGCTCGGGGTTGCGGAGTCGGCGCCGCCCTCGGCGGACGGCACCAGCCGCCCAACCCCGATCCCGACGGAGAACGTCAGCGCGAGCGCGAGCCCGATGGCCACCCGGCGGATCGCCGCCCCGCGTCCTCGGCCGGCCGTCGGGGATCCCGAAGCCTGGGAGGGGCCGGGCGCGACGTCGGTCGCGTCCAGCGGCCCGGGATCGATGATCGGTTCGGTCGGGATCGAGTCGGGGTCCATCGGAGGCATCGTGCTCGTGTCGTGCTGACATGCGACCGACTCGCACGGCGCGACTCGGCCACCGGACAGCTGGTCCGGAAGCGCAAGCATGCCGCACAACGGTTGAGACCGGGTGGCGCACCCGGTGAAGCTTCGTTCGCCTCGCAGCGGTAGGAGACCGTTCTCCGGTCGATGTCCCTCGGATGCATCGGCAGAGGGGCCATGCACCGACCACTACTCGTGCGGCGATGCATCCGAGGTGCATCGCGCAGCGAGGGCGCCTCGCTTGGCCTCGCGCCGGCGGCGCCCCCGCTTGGCCTCGCGCCGGCGGCGCGCCCGCCTGGCCTCGCGCCGAGGGCACGCCCAGCCGGCCGGCGGTGGTGCGTTGCGTGATCCGGTGGTAGGCTTCGGTCAATCCCTAGTGAATCAGTCGGAGATGACCGACCCCGTGACCGGAACTATCGTCCCTGCTATCGGGCTGGGTGCCCTGCGAGCGGCGCCCGCCGGGCTTCCGGATCCGCTCGTCGACCCGCCGATCGTGGCCGAGGCGGGCGACCCGTTCGCGGCGATCCGGGTCATCGACCTGCTCGCCCGGATCGAGCGCGGGCGTCCCGTCCGCGTCGCCGATATCGCCGATCGGCTCAACGTGAGCTACCTGGACTGGCTGTTCAGCCCGGCGGTCGTGGCGGATGTCGCGCTCCAGCTCCAGGCGAACTGGATGACCGATTACCGGAACAGCTCGGGGATCATTGTCGAGGACGGGCCGCTCGGGTCGACGATCGCGATCGAGGATTCGAGCCGGGTGGACCCGTGGATCGTCCGCCAGGCGCTGCGCACCGCCGCCGCCTGTACCGAGCGGCTGGCCGAGTTCAGCCGCCGCGATCGACTGACGTCGGGCGGCTGATCGCTCGGAAGGCCGCAGAGTCAGCTTCCCTCGACCCGCCCCACCCTCCTGGAGGAGATACGACGCCATGAGCCATCACGGATATGCCAGCGACAGCGCCCTCGTCGACAGCGACTGGGCGCTGGCTCACCTGACCGACCCGAACGTCCGCTTCGTCGAGGTCGATGTCGACACGACGGCCTACGAGCAGAGCCACCTCCCGGGTGCCGTCGCCTGGAATTGGACCAGCCAGCTGGCCGACGGGATCCGCCGGGACATCGCCGGCCGCGAGGACTTCAGCAGGCTGCTGTCCGAGGGCGGAATCGGACCGGACACGACCATCATCCTGTATGGCGACAACAACAACTGGTTTGCAGCTTGGGCGTACTGGCAGCTCAAGCTGTACGGGCACCGTGACGTCCGGATCCTCAACGGCGGGCGCAAGTTCTGGCTCGACAAGGGGCTGGCGCTCGACGTCGACATCCCGTCCTTCGCCGCGACCGGCTACCAGCTGCCCGAGCCCGACTTCAGCCTGCGCGCGTTCCGTGACGACATCCTGCCGCGGCTCGGCGATCCGGGGCTGGCGCTGGTCGACGTGCGGAGCCCGGCCGAGTTCAACGGCGAGATCATCGCGCCCCCGGGCATGAGCGAGACCGCCCAACGGGCCGGCCACATCCCGGGCGCGGCATCCATCCCGTGGGCCCAGACGGTGCGCGAGGACGGCACGTTCAAGAGCGCCGACGAGCTCGCGACGCTGTACGAGGCGAAGGGCGTGACCCCCGACAAGGACGTCATCGCCTATTGCCGGATCGGGGAGCGGTCGTCGCACAGCTGGTTCGTGCTCCACGAACTGCTCGGCTACAGCCGGGTCCGCAACTACGACGGCAGCTGGACCGAGTACGGCAGCCTGATCGGCGTCCCGATCGAGAAGTCGGTGGTGGTCGCCGCCGGCTGACCGCTCCCGGCAGGGCGGACCGGCACGTTGATCGTGCCCGGTCCGCCGCGACCGCCGGGTCAGCCGCGCCGCGGCCCCCGGCCGTAGCGCCCCATCACCTCGAGCAGCCGGTCGTGCGGGATCGCATGGGCCGTGATCCCGTCGCGCCCGGTCATCGTCTCGGCCGCGACGAGCGCGTTGAGGATCGCCTCCTCGGTCGATTCGATGACCGCCTCGAACAGGCCGTTGATGACGTGGTCGTTGACCGCCCGGACGTCGATCGCGATCCGCGGATCCGCGGCGAAGGTGATCCCGGGCAGGCCACGGTTGCCCGTCGCGAAGCACAGGAACAGGTCGCCGCTCGAGTTGCCCCCGGTTCCGCCCATCCGGGCGATCCCGAGGCCGGCCCGCTGGGCGAGGCGCTCGCACTGGTGCGGCAGCAGCGGCGCATCCGTGGCCACGATCACGATGATCGAGCCGGAGCCCGGAGGCGGTGCGTCGACCGGACCCTCCTCGTCCTCGGCCCGGTACGGGCTGGGCACGTCGCCGACCGGAATGGCTTCCCCGACGGGCACGCCGTCCACCCGCAGCAGGTCGCGCGCGCCGTAGTTGGCCTGGACCAGGACGCCCACCGTCCAGCCGCCGAACGCCTCCGGCACGACCCGTGACGTCGTCCCGATGCCGCCCTTGAACTCGTGGCAGACCATGCCGGTCCCGCCACCCACGTTGCCCTCGGCGACCGGGCCGTCATCCGCCGCGTCGAGCGCGGCGTCGACGTGATCCATCGTGACGTGGAACCCGTCCGTGTCGTTGAGCAGGCCGTCCCAGGTCTCGGCAACGACCGGCAACGACCAGAACGAGCCACCCTTCGGGTGCGTCCGGACGGCATGGCGGAGGATGCCGTCGTGGACGATCCCGACGCTGTGGGTGTTGGTGATCCCGATCGGGCCGTTCAGGCCCCCGGCCTCGCGGATCCACTCGAGACCGGTCATCTCGCCGTTGCCGTTCAGGCGGTGGCTGCCCGCGTAGACCGTGTCGGCGAACAGGTCGCCGTCGTGGGGCACGATCATGGTCACGCCGGTTCGGACCGGGCCGCGCCCGACCACCAGCGGTCCGTCACCCTCGATCAGCGTCGTATGCCCGACCCGAACGCCGGGCACGTCGGTGATCGCATTGCGGGGGCCGGGCCGCCCACGCCCGATGACGATGCCGAGATCGCGTGCGCGCATGGCGGAGATCGTAGCGGGCCGTGAGGAGCCGGGTTCGGCCGTATCATCCGGCGGTGATCCCCTCGGCGCGCAGCAGCAGTCCCGTCCGCCTCCGACGGCTGCGCGAAACGATCGCGGCCACCCGTCCCATCGACCTCGCCGAGGCCTTTCGCGACCTCCCGGGGCTCTGCCTGCTCGAGAGCGCCCGGCCCGGACGGAATGCTCGCTGGACCTACCTGACGGCCGATCCCGTGGCCGTGCTCGAGTCGCCGGCCGCCGGCCCGGACCCGTTCGCCGTGGCGCGCCGCCTGGTTGCCCGCCTGGACCGGACCGTGATCGTCCCGGCCGACGCGCCACGGTTCCTGGGCGGGCTGGTCGGCTACCTCGGGTACGACCTCGGCGGCGTGCTGGAACGCCTGCCGTCGATCGCGCGGCCGGACCAGGACCTGCCGCTCCTCCGGCTGGCGCTCCACGACTGGGTCGTGGCCTGGGACCGGCGGACGGGACACGCCTGGCTGGGTGGACGCGCCCTGGACGGCGACGGGAGCCGGCTCGCACGCCGGCTCGACGACGTCCACGCTCGCCTCGGCGCGTGGCCCCGCCGACCCGGGGCAGCAGCGCCGAGCCCGGCATCCCGGGCGTCCGTGGCGGCCTCCGCCGACACCACGGCCGGTGGGTCCGCCGCCGATCTGGCCTTCCGGTCGAACCTCGGTCGGGAGGCCTACCAGGTCGCCGTCGAGCGCGTTCGCGAGCACATCGCGCGCGGGGACATCTACCAGGCCAATCTGACCCGGCGGCTCGAGGCCGCGTTCGACTCGGACCCGTGGGAGCTGTACCGCCGCCTCCGAACCGGTGATCCGTCACTGTTCTCGGCCTTCGTCGACCTCGGCCCGAGCCAGCTGACCGGCCGGCCCCGGGCGCTGCTGTCGGCCTCGCCCGAGCCTTTCCTGTCGGTCGACGCCGGGGGCCAGGTGAAGGCGGACCCGATCAAGGGGACACGGCCGCGTGGCCGCGACATCGCCGAGGATCGCGCCCTCGCCCGCCAACTGCTGGCGAGCGCCAAGGATCGGGCCGAGAACGTCATGATCGTGGACGTGCTGCGCAACGACCTCGGTCGTGTCTGCCGCCCGGGGAGCGTCCGCGTCCCGCGGCTCTGCCGCCTCGAGCGGACCGCCTCGGTCCAGCACCTCGTCTCGACCGTCACCGGCGACCTCGCCGACGCCCGCGACGCGTTCGACCTCCTGTCGGCGTCGTTCCCGGGCGGGTCGATCACGGGAGCCCCGAAGATCCGGGCCATGGAGATCCTCGAAGGCGTCGAGCCGGTCAGGCGCGGTCCGTACACGGGGGCACTGGGCTGGATTGGGCCGGACGGGGCGATGCAGACGAGCATCCTGATCCGGACCTTCGTGGCCGACGGGCGCCGGCTCACGCTGCACGTGGGTGGTGGGATCACCTGGAAGAGCGATCCGTCGACGGAGTGGGAGGAGACCGTGGTCAAGGCCCGCGGCCCGCTCGGCGCGATCGGCGGGGTGGAGATCCGATGACGGCCGACCCGGGCACGCCCGGACCCGGCAGTGTCTGGGTCGACGGGCGCCTGCTGCCGGCCGATGGGACCCACCTGTCGGTGTTCGACCGTGGCTTCCAGCTCGGTGACGGCGTATTCGAGACGCTGCGCGTGCGGGCCGGCCATCCGACGGAGCTCGCCGAACATGTCCGGCGCCTGCGCCGTTCCGCGGAGGGCCTGGACATCGCGCTGCCGGACGACGTCGAGGCCCGCCTGGCGGTCGGGATCGCCGACCTGCTCGCCGCCAACGGCTTGGACGGTGCGGGCGGCGACGCCTCGGTCCGGATCACCGTCACACGCGGGCCGTACCGCGAGCGCGGCCTCCTGCCCCCGAGCGAGGTGGTGCCGGCGACGATGGCGATCCAGGCGTGGCCGGTCGTGCCGGCCCCGGCGGCGCACCTGGAGCGTGGGCTCCACCTGGTCGCCTCGGCCGTCCGAAGAGACCCGGCCAACCCGATCGTGTCGCTCAAGACCACGTCCCGGGCCGACTACGTGTACGCGAGGCTCGAGGCGCGCCGCGCCGCGGCCGACGACGCGCTCTTTCTCACCATCGACGGGCACCTGTCCGAGGGCACGACCGCGAACCTCTTCCTGGTCCGGCGCCGGCCGGACGGGGTGACCGAGCTGGCGACGCCCTCGCTCGACTGCGCGATCCTGCCCGGCACCACCCGCTCGTGGCTCCTGGCGTGGGCCGTGCGGGTCGGGCTCCGTCCGGTCGAGGCGCGCTTGACGCCGGACGACCTTGCCGGGGCCGACGAGGCGTTCCTGTCGTCGAGCGTGGCGGGCATCCTTCCGGTGACCCGCTTCGAGGGCGCGCCGATCGGGACCGGCCGGCCGGGGCCGTGGACCGGGCGCGCCCGCGCCGATCGCGAGGCGATGATCCGCGGGGCGGCCGCCGTGGACGAGGGGGAGGCATCTGTCCGCGGCCGCATGGAGGTCGCCGAATGACCCGTGACGAGCTCATCGTTGCGACACGTCAACTGATCGGCGAGGGCGATCGGCTGCGGGCCAGTCCGTCGCTCGCGTCGCTCCAGGTGTGGCTGCAGCGGTCCGATGACCTGCTGTCGACGGCGTGGGGGAGCATGGACCGCTACCACCTGTCGTGGCTCATGGTCGGCAAGCCGAAGGGAATCGTGCGGGGTCGCCCGATGACCTCCGACGAGGAAATGGCCTATGTCCGCGAGGTCGCGATGCAGAAGAACGCGGCACTCCGGATGAGCCTCGATGCCGTCGAACGCCAGGGCATGCCGTTCGTCGGCGAGACGGGCGGCCCGAACCGGGGCGATCCGGAACCTGCCGTCGATCGGGCATTCGGCCGGCCGGGCCCGCCCATCGACCCGACGCTCGATGAACGCCTGGCCGATGCCCGCCGGCGCGCCGACGCGCACGTCGAGCACGGCGTCCGGCGCGCACCGCGGCCGGATCGGATGCAGCGTTGAGCTCGATCACTCCGGCAGCGGCTCGCGTCCCGGCGGTCGGTGGGACCCGGACCGTCCCGGTGCCGGACTCGATCGCCCGCGACTACCTCCTGCTCGCGCTGCGCCTGGACCAGCGGATCCCGGGCCTCGTCGACGGCTACTTCGGCCCCGCCGACCTGAAGGCCCGGGTCGACACCGAGCAGCTCCACGCGCCCGCCCGACTGCGCGACGACGCCGCCGTCCTGCGAGCGCGAGTCGCGGCCGAGGTCGGCGACGCCCAGCGCCGCGCGTGGCTCGACGCACAGCTGATCGCGCTCGAGCGGCAGGCCGCAGCCCTCGCCGGGGAGGGGCTGCCGTACCTCGAGCACGTCGCCCGCTGCTTCGCCTTCACCCCGCCCCGTCGGCCGGACACCGAATTCGACACCGCCGCGGCACGGATCGATGCCCTGCTGCCGGGCAGCGGATCGGTCGCCGAGCGACTGGCCGCCTGGGACCGGCAGTTCGAGATCCCGACCGACCGGTTGCCGGCGGTCGTCTCGTGGCTGGTCGACCATTGCCGGGGACGGGCCTCGTCGTTGTTCGGGCTGCCGGCGGGCGAGGACCTGCGCGTGTCGCTGGTCACGGGCCAGCCTTGGTCAGCCTACAACTGGTTCCACGGCGGCGGCCGCTCCCAGGTCGACCTCAACACGGACCTGCCGATGCACGCCGGCGATGCGCTCGGCACGGTGGCCCACGAGACGTACCCCGGCCATCATCTCGAGCATGCCTGGAAGGAGTCCGACCTCGTCAACCGGCTCGGTCGGCTCGAGGCGTCGATCCTGCTGATCAACACCCCTGAGTGCCTCATCAGCGAAGGTCTCGCCAACCTCGGTCGCCGGTTCGTGGGCCACGCGTCCGAGCAGGCGGACCTGCTCGTCGAGCTGTACGAGCGCGCCGGGCTCCCGGTCGCGTCCGACCCCGTCGCGGCCCGCGAGGCCGCCGAGCTCGAGATCGAGCTTGGCCGCGCCCGGCGAGCCCTGGCCGCCGTGCGCGGCAACGCCGCGATCCTGCTCCACGCCGACGGCCGGTCGCGCGCCGACGTCCTCGAGTACCTGGAAGCCGTCGGCCGCTATGCGCCCGCCGGTCGCCGCCAAGCGACTCGAATTCATCGAGCACCCGCTGTGGCGGACGTACGTCTTCGTCTACGCGGAGGGCGAGGCGCTGCTCTCCCGCTGGGTCGACGCCGTGCCCGAAGCGGACCGCCCGGCGCGGTATGGGCGCCTGCTGCACGAGCAGCTGACGCCGGCGGCCGTCGGCGCCGTCACAGCTCCCGGCTGAACACCACCCGGTCGTCTCCGTCTGCCTCGTAGTCGGGGTAGGCCGGCGTGCCGTACAGGCGCTGGGTGCCCGGGCCGTCGTCGAGGGTGAAGCCCATCGCCCGGTGGAAGGCGACCGAGACGCGGTTTCCCGGCCACGTGACGGCGAAGACGCGCTCCACGCCGCGTTCGGACATGTCGTCGAAGAAGCGCTCGTAGAGCCGCCGTCCGAGGCCGTGCCGCCGGTGGTTCGGGCTGGTCGCCGCCAGGTGGATGCAGGCGCGATCGGGATGGTCGGGGCTGATGAAACCGACCAGGAAGCCCACGAGCTCGCCGCTGGGGTCCTCGACCACCCACGACGTCCCGGTGAAGTGCTGGAACCACTGCCGAAGGAACAGCGGATGCAGTCGTCGCCCGCCCCACCAATCGTCGACCTTGCCGACGAGCCGGCGGTGGTCGGCCTCCACCGGACGGCGGAACCGCAGGTCGTCGCTCATCGCGCGGCGATCCAGGCGAGGACCGCGGCGGCCGCGAACTCGACCGGGACGAGGCCGCCGTACACCTGCCAGAGCAGGTCCAGCGGCCCCAGGACGCCGCCCTGCGCCAGGGCGAACGCCCACAGGCCGACCTGGCCGAGCGCGACCGCGGCCAGCGCCAGCGCGACCGCAGGCCGGCGCCGGCCGGACTGCAGCGCGCCCACGGCCCAACCCGTGGCGGCCGCCACGACCACGAGCCCTGCCGTCATGGTGGCGACGCCGCCCAGGATCGCGATCGCGGCCGCACCGGCCAGGGCGGCGACGGCGCCGGCGGCCGGGCCGCCGCGGCGCGGGGAGTCGGCACGGATCGGGTCCGGTGCGAGGTCCGGCGCGGCGCTCCGGTATCGGTCAGACGGTGGATGGGGGAGGCGGCGCTCGCCGGGTGGGTTCTCGGGATCGGCCATGCGTGCATCGTAGCGAGGCGTGGTGGACGAGCGTGGCACGGCTCATCCCGGCACGGACCGATCCTGGTCCTGGCAAACGGGAGACACCGAGCACGCCGGCCGGCCGCGGCCCGGGATCCGTGGCGACCTGGCTTCCCTCACGCTAGACTGCCGATCGTGAGCCACCCGAGCCTCGGCCTGCCCCCGCTCGACCTGACCGCCGGATACCCGGACGCGGCGGAGCGAATGCGCACCGCCGGCGAGCGGCTGGCCGGGCGCGCCCTGGCGGTCGCGATGGACGCCGACCCGACCATCCAGGAGCGCTACGACGAGGCCGGTCAACGTCACCTGCTTCGCGACGCGGCGCTCCTGCTCGATCGGATCGGCCTGTGCGTCGCCGCGGCGAATCCGGGCCCGGCGCACGACTACGCCGAGTGGACCGCCCCCGTCTATCGCCGCCGTGGCGTCCCGATGGACGACCTGGTGGCCCTGTGCGAAGGGCTTCGAGCCGCGCTGCCCAGCGTGCTGGCGCCGGTCGAACTCGACGCGGCGTCGGCCGCGCTCGACGAGGCGATCGAGGCGTACCGGTGGCACCGCCGGCTGGCCGGCGACGCGCGCAAGAAGAACGCCTTCCTGCAGTTCCTCTACAAGGGCGCCTGAGCGTGACGATCAAGTGGGTCCAGCAGGATCCGCTCGTCATGAATGGCGAGCCGTTCTGCTACAACTCGCGGCTGACCGTCCGGCAGCTCCTCGAGGAGCGCTCGAGCGGGTATGACCTGACCCGGATCCTGACCGACCATCCGGAGCTCCGGGTGGTCGGGGTCGCTGCGGCCTTCGCGTACGCGGCCGACCATCGCGAGCGCTACGCCGAGTTCTTCGAGGCGGACGGAGCCCTGGTCGGTCCCGGCTATACGGATGCGGAGGCGGCCGGCCTGCCCGCGCAGTACCGGATCCCGGGCATCGTCATCGCGCCGGGAGCCCCGGCCGCCTGACGGGCGCCCCGCCGAGCCCTTCGGCGGCCTGGTGGTACGCTCAGGCGAACGCACCCGGAGAACCAGATGACCGACAGCACCACCCAGACGTCCCCAGCGGCGGCCGCATCGGCCACGAACGGCGCAGCGTCGTCCACCAACGGCACCGAGCCCGCCTTCGACGCCCAGCGCCGCGCCACCGAACTGGCGATCCTCGACGCGCTGCGCGCCGTGGTCGACCCGGAGATCGGGATGAACGTCGTGGAGCTGGCCCTGATCAAGCAGATCCTGCTCGGTCCCGACTCGACCGAGATCAAGATGATCCTGACCACCCCGTTCTGCCCATACGCCGGCTCGATGATCGCGCAGGTGAAGGAGCAGGCCGAGTCGGTCGTCGATCATGACGTGAAAGTGACCCTGCTGGCGGAGCGGTGGGATCCCCGCGACGCCGGCTTGATGTGGTGAGCACACCAAGCACGGAGACCGCGACCCGATGAACCAGAACCCGATCCCGAACCGGCTGTCAGGCTCGCCGGTGACCCCGTCGATGCTGGGCGTCAGGCCCGACACCCGTCTTGCCACGGCGTTCCTCACCCAGGCCTTCGTCTGGATGTTCGCCGGCCTGCTGCTGTCCGGCGGTGTCGCCTGGACGGTCCAGAGCAACGAGCAGCTGATCAACTTCGCCGCCGACAACTTCTTCCTGCTCGTCATCGGGCAGCTCGCGCTCGTCTTCGTGATCAGCGGCGCGATCAGCCGGATCAACGCCAGCGTCGCCCTGCTCCTGTTCTTCGTCTACGCCGCGACGCTGGGGATCACCCTCGGCCTGATCGTGTCGCTGTACAGCGGCGCGTCGGTCGTGACCGCGTTCCTGAGCGCCTCATCGATGTTCGGTGGAGCGGCGATCTACGGTGCCGTCACCAAGCGCTCCCTGGCCGGTCTCGGCGGGATCCTGATGATGGGCGTGATCGGCCTGTTCGTGGCGATGCTCGTCAACCTGTTCCTCGCCAGCACCATGATCACCTGGCTCGTGTCGGTCGGCGGCGTCGTGATCTTCACCGCGCTGACCGCCTACGACGTCCAGCGGATCGGGTCGGGCGACCTCGCGGCGATGACCGGGTCGATGGAGAAGGCGGCCGTGCTCGGGGCCCTCCGCCTCTACCTCGACTTCATCAACCTGTTCCTGTTCATGCTCCGCCTGCTTGGCGGGCGCAACTGACCCGCCGCCGCAGCGGCGCCTCGTCAACCCGCGCGAAGCGCGGGTCGAGCTCGCCCCGTGACGCCTGAGCGGCCCGGCTTGCGCGCCCCCGCGCGGCCGGATGACGTCTGCGGGACCCGCGTGATCCAGCGCAGCGGCCGTGCCGACAGGAGCCGGGCCGCCTCGCTGGCCGGGAGCGGCCGCGAGAACAGGTAGCCCTGCCCGACGCCGCAGCCGATGTCGTGCAGGATCTGTCGCTGGATCTCGGTTTCGATCCCCTCGGCAACGACCCCGATCCGCAGTCCGCGGGCGAGCGCGATGACCGCCTCGACGATCGATCGGTCGGTCACGTCGGCCAGCCCGGCCACGAACGTGCGGTCGATCTTGATCGTGTCGAGCGGCAGGTGCTTCAGGTACGAGAGCGATGAGTAGCCGGTGCCGAAGTCGTCGAGCACGAGCCGGACGCCGAGCTCGCGGAGCCGCCGAAGTGTCCGGATCCCGGCCTCGGACTGGTCCATCACGACGCTCTCGGTGATCTCGATCTCGAGGCCCCCCGGGTCGAGACCCGTGTCGTCGAGGATCGTCGCGACCTGGTCGACGAGGTCCGCCTGGACGAACTGGCGTGCCGACAGGTTGACGGACATGAACAGCGCCGGCCCGTCCGGGCGGGCATCGCACCACGCCTTCGCCTGGCGGCAGGCCGTCTGGAGGACCCACTGCCCGAGCGGCAGGATCAGACCGGTTTCCTCGGCCAGCGGGATGAACGCCATCGGCGGCATCAGGCCGCGGACGGGGTGCTGCCAGCGCACGAGGGCCTCGAAGCCGACGATCTGCTCGGTCTCCAGGTCGATCAGCGGCTGGTAGTGGAGGCGGAGCTCGCCTCGTTCGATCGCCTGGCGCAGGTCGTTCTCGAGATCGATCCGTTCGATCGTCTGATCGGACATGGACGGCTCGAACAGGGCGTGGCGCTTGGCCGGGTCCGCCTTCGCGCGGACCATCGCGATCTCGGCCTCGCGCAGCATCTCCTCGGGCGTGGCCCGGCCGGGCCGCCCGAGGGAGATCCCGATCGATGCACTGATGAACCACTCGCGAGCGCCCATCGGGAACGGTGCCCGCAGGTCCGAACCGATCCGTTCGGCGATGGCGCGCGCCTCATCCGCGCTGCGAACCTCGTCGAGCAGGATGCCGAACTCGTCCCCGCCGAAGCGTGCCACGGTGTCGCCGGGTCGCAGGCAGGCGACGAGGCGCTGTCCGACCGCGACCAGCAGGCGGTCGCCGACGGAGTGGCCGACGCTCTCGTTGATGACCTTGAAGCGGTCGAGATCGAGCAGGATGACGCCGACCTGGTCGGCACCCTCGGGACGCATGGTCGACAGGGCGTGAGCGATCCGATCGGTCAGGAGCTCGCGGTTCGGGAGGCCGGTCGTCGGGTCGTACAGCGCGCCGCGCTGCGCGGCGTCGACCAGTCGGGCGTTGTCCAGCGCGATCGAGGCGAGCTGGGCGAAGCTCGTCAGCGCGTCGATCTCGCGCTGCCCCCAGTTCCGCTGGAGCCCGCCGGAGGCCAGGCCCAGCACGCCGACGACCCGTCCGGCCGACATCAGCGGCACGCCGACCACGGCCCCGACGGAGCCATGGCCGATGGTCGCCGATCGGCGGGGCCACGTGTCGTAGTCGTCGACGGCGACCGGGGCGGCCGTCCGGAAGACCTGGCCGGCCAATCCCTCGTCCACCGACATGCGCCGGCCGATCGACTCGGCGAACAGTCCGGTGCCGTGGCGGACGACGAGTTCCTGGTCGCCGGATTCGACCAGGTAGATGTAGCAGTGCGGCGTCCCGAGCAGCGATGTCGCCCGGGTCATGATGGTCTCGAGCAGGACCGTCGGATCGTGCCGGTCGAGGAGCGACAGGGCCGTCTCGCCGAGGGCCCGCAGGTAGGGATCGGCCTGCGGCTCGTGCCCGGTCGCGGACCGGCCGACCGGCTTGGCCAGGTACAGGGCGCGGTCGGCCACGCCGACGAGCACGTCCTTCGTGCGGCCGTCGTCCGGGTAGCACGCCACCCCGACGCTGATCGTGACGCGCGGTCCGCCGATGGCTGCGGACAGCTCGGTGACCGCGTGCCGGATCCGCTCCGCCACCCTATGCGCCGCCTGGCGATCGGCGCCCGGCAGGATGGCCGCGAACTCGTCGCCGCCATAGCGGTAGAGGCAGTCCCCGTCGCGAGTCGCGCTCGCGAGGACCGTGGCCAGTGCCGCCAGGAGCGAATTGCCGGCCGGGTGCCCGCACGCGTCGTTGTAGCCCTTGAACGAGTCGAGGTCGAGCATCAGGATCGAGATCGGGCTCGTGCCGCCCCGGATGAGCGCCTCGCCGAGCTCGCGCTGGAACGATCCGTGGTTGCGCAGGCCGGTCAGGGCATCGTGCTCGGCGCGGACGCGGACGGCGCCGTGGATCTCGGCGTTCTGGAGGGCGATCGAGGCCTGGCCGGCGAACAGCTGGGTGAGCTCGAATTCGTTGGCGCTGAAGGAGGCCTCGGGTCCGCCCATCCGGCCGATGTTGAGCGTCCCGATGGCCTCGCCGTTGACGAGCAGCGGGACCACGATCATCGCCTCGGGCTCGAACGGAGTCCCGGGCACCTGGACCGAGCGCGGGTCGAGGTGGGCTTCGTTGGCGCAGACCGCCTCGCAATGCTCGATCACCCAGCCTGATATGCCTGTCCCCAGCGGGCCCTCGTAGGCCATGATCAGGTCGGCGAACCGGTCCCGGGCGACGACCGCCCGGCGGACGCCGGCGGCGCGGTCGATCCGGTACATGGTCAGCGAGTCGTACGGCACGATCGCCTTGAGCGAGTCGGCGATCAGGTCCAGGACGCCCGCCGGCTCGAGGGTCGACAGGAGCCGCTCGTTGACTTCGAGGAGGCGGCGCTGCCCGTCGAGCTGGTGCTCGAGCTCCACCTGCTGGCGACGGAGGCGCTCCATGTTGGTGGCGTTGAGCAGGGCATGGGCCGCGTACCCGGCGAAGATGTTGAGGGTCGTCTCGTCATCGGCGTCGAACCGATCTCGGCCGTCCTTGGAGACCACGAGCACGCCGTGGACGGTCTTCTCGTACGTCATCGGGACCAGGAGCGCGGACTCGGGCCGGTCGCTCGCGACGAGGTTCAGGGTGCGGGGATCGCTGCCGGCGTCACCAAGGCGGATCGTCTTGCCGTGTGCCGCCACCCAGCCCGTCAGGCCCTTGCCGACCGGCACGCGCAGCGTCTCCATGTGCGGCGCCGACGATCCCTGGAACGTGCCGTGGAACGCGATCGGCTCGCACATCCCGGTGGCGTGGTCCACGAGGTACACACGGATGGTGTCGTAGTCGATGAGCCGGCGGGCCTCCGCGACGATCGTCCGGGCCACGCCGTGGGCGTCCTGGAGCCGGTTGAGGCGTCCGGCCAGCTCGGAGATCGCGCGCAGCCGTTCGGCCAGCGTCCTGGTCGACGCTGCGAGCCGGGCGTTGCTGATCGCGGTTGCCAGGTGGTCCGCGAACGCCCGGGCAAGCTCGGTCTCGTCGGCCGTCCAGTTGTAGTCCGCGGCGTGGTACAGGACGAGCAGCCCCAGCGTCTCGTCGCCGAACACGATCGGGACGTAGCAGATCGTGCGGATCCCGGCGGCCAGGTAGCGCCTGCGGACGTCCGGCGTCGTCCCGAGCAGGTCGCCGCCCAGGACCATGACCCGGCGCTCGCGCATGGCCTCCATGCCGGCCGTCGGCGCGTCGCGAGGCAGGCTCGCGATGATGTCGAGCACCTCGCGCGCCAGCCCGCGCTGGGCGGCCAGTCGAAGCGGCGTCGGGGACCCGTCGTAGGTCCACAGACCGGCGGCGTCCACCCCGAACAGGGTGAACGACTCGTCGATGACGTCCTCGAAGAGGCCTGCCAGGTCCTGGCGGCTGCTGACCTCCGCGGCAAAGCGGCGAAGCGCATCGGCCCTCGTCGGCGGTCCGGGGCTGGGCAGGACCCTCACGGCGGGGGTGGAGCGTCCGGGCGCGGGGATCATGGTTCGGGCGCGATCCTCAGGGCGAACGGTGGTCCGGCCACCCGGGACCCGAACGGCCGATGGCCACACGGTAGGTGCGCGAACGCGCCGTCGCGATAGCCCATCGGTACCAGGCCCGGCGGGCGGTGGAGTCCCGCCCGTGTCAGTCTGGAGCGAGATCGGCAATCGAGGCGAGGACGAGATCGGCGACCGGGGCGAGGAGCGCCGCATCACCGACGCCCGTCAGGACGCCGACGACCAGCCCGGCGCCGGCCCGGCGGCCCATCTGGAGATCCACCACCGAGTCGCCGACCACAGCGGTGCGGGCGGGCTCGATCCCGAGCTGAGAGCACAGCCGGACGACCATGTCGGGCGCCGGCTTGACGGCAACTCCGTCGTCGGCGCAGATCACGGCGTCGACCAGGCCGTTGAGGCCGAGTGCGGCGAGGGTTCGCTCGGTCGGGACGCGGTCGTCGCTGGTGGCCACGGCGATCCGCATGCCGTCCCGTCGCAGACGCGTCAGCAACCCGGCCAGGTCGACCAGCGGACGGGCCAGGCCGACCGGGTCCGGCGCGTGCCAGGCCTGCCGGAGCGCCGCGTCGGCCGCCCGCCCGCTCAGCCCTGCCGCCACGAGGATCCCGCGAGTCCGGTCGCGGAGCCGTGCCATCGGCGTCGCGGCCAGTCCGCCACCCGGCAGCACCCGTGCCGTCGCCGCATCGAAGCCCAGCATGTCGAAGAGCGGGTCGCGGATCGGGATGCCGGCGGCGCGTTCGAGGCTTGCGGCGAGGTCCATCGTCCAGCCGGCCCACATCGCGTCGAACTCGATGAGCGTGCCGTCCTTGTCGAAGACGACCAGGTCGATCCCGGCCAGGCTGCGGCTCACACCACCGTTTCGGGGTGGGCCGTGGCGGCCGCGCCGTCGCGCGCGACACCGAGCACGAACGAGGCCTCCGGCGGGAAGTGCACCGTGGCCGTCTGCCCGACGGCCGGCAGGGCCAGGTGAGGCTCGTTGAACGTGTCGAGCGAGATCGTCGTCGCGTCCTCGGCCGTGGGATCGGCTCCGAGGCGGAGCCGGATGCGCACGATCGAGCCAAGGAAGTTGATGTCCTCGATCGCCCCGCGCAGACGGTTCGAACCGTCGGGCCCGTCCCCGAACGAGATGCCCTCCGGCCGGAGCGCGAGCGTCACCCGGCCGCCGGCCGCGGCGCTCGTGACGGCCCGGGCCGTACGGATCTCCTGGCCGTCGAGCGACAGGCGCCCGGCGCCCGGATCGATCACGCCGGCCTCGACGAGATTCAGCGTCCCGACGAAGGAGGCCACGAACGTCGTCGCCGGGAAGTTGTAGATCTCGAACGGCGTGCCGATCTGCTCGATCCGGCCCTCGCTCATGACCACGACCCGGTCGGACAGCGACAGCGCCTCCTCCTGGTCGTGGGTCACGTACACGGTGGTGATCCCGAGCTGGCGCTGGATCGCGCGGATCTCCTTGCGCAGGACGATCCGGATCTTGGCGTCGAGCGCCGACAGCGGCTCGTCGAGCAGCAGCACCTGCGGCTCGATGGCGAGCGCGCGGGCGAGCGCCACGCGCTGCTGCTGGCCGCCGGACAGCTGGTACGGGATAGCGGTCGCCGCGGCCCTCGAGGTGGATCAGCGTCAGCAGCTCCTCCACGCGCGCGTCGATCTCCGCCTTCGGGCCGCTTGCGGACCTTGAGGCCGAAGCCGATGTTGCCGGCCACGGTCATGTTCGGGAACAGCGCGTAGGACTGGAAGACCATGCCGACGTTGCGCTGGTTGGGCGAGCGGTCGCGTGATGTCGGTGCCGTCGACCGTGATCGTTCCGCCGGTCGGCTGCTCGAAGCCGGCGATCATGCGCAGCGTCGTGGTCTTGCCGCAGCCGGACGGGCCGAGGAACGACACGAACTCGCCGCGCTCGGCGGCCAGGTTGAAGTCGAGGACGGCCGCCACGTCGCCAAACCGCTTCTGGATGCCGGTCAGTTCCAGGAAGGCCATGGTCTCCTCGTTCTCCTAGCGGGCGCCGGCGACGGTGACGCGGCTCCGCGAGCCGCGTCCGAGCAGGCGATCAGGCCCATCGCCATCCAGGTCAGGCCGAAGCTGATCAGCGGCCACGGCGGCCGGCTCGTAGGCGCTTGTTGGCGCCGAGCAGCGACAGGTAGGGGCCGAAGGCCGGGCGAGCCAGGAAGGCTCGCCATGGTGAACTCGCCGATGACGATGGCGAGGGTCAGGAAGGCGCCGCTCAGCAGCGCCACGCGCAGGTTGGGCAGGATGACCTGCGAGCAGGATCCGGACCCAGCCGGCGCCGAGGCTCTGCGGCCGCCTCGGTCAGGGTCCGCACGTCGATCGCGCGCAGGCCCGTGTCGACCGCGCGGTACATGTACGGGAAGCGACAGCGACGACGTAGCCGGCGACCAGCAGGGCGTTGCTGCCGATGTCGGTGTGGGTGAACGGCAGCGGCGGATGGCTGTACGTGCGGATCAGCCCGAACACGAGGACGATCGGCGGGATGACGAACGGCAGCAGCGTGATGAACTCGATCGAACGGCCGTGCGCGCGGCACCCGCAGCCGGACCCAGAAGGCGGTCGGCACGATGATCGCGACGCTGACGACGATGGTGATCGACGCCGATGACGAACGAGTAGGCCGAGGCTCGCGAAGAACTCGGGATCGTCGACGATCGCCGTGTAGGCGGACAGGAACGGCGCGACTGAGCGAGAAGTCGAGCGTCCCGATGAGCGGCAGCGAGAAGTAGACGACGCCGCCGACGAACACGAGCCACCAGGACGAGGTAGAGCGACCGCCGACGCGCGGTGCACGGGAGCGACCCATGGCGACCGTCTCACGGCGTCCGGGTGCGCTCCAAGCCGGCCGGCCGTCATCGCAGCCACCGCTCCGCCGTCGCTGCAGCCAGGAGTAGACGACGTATGGTGACGGCCGAGTGATGACGACCATGCCCATCGCCAGCGCGTAGCCGAGGCCCGTGTTGTGCAGCACGTCGCCGCGTGAGCTGGCGCCGATCAGGATCGGTCACCATGTTGATCGAAGCCGCCGGTCAGCGCGTAGGCGGTGGCCTGCGCGCCGAAGGCGTTGCCGAAGAGCAGGATCATCGTGCCGAGGAGCGTCGGCACAGCACGGGCAGCGCCGACGTAGCGCCAGAACTGGAAGCTGCTGGCGCCCAGTGTTCTCGGACGCCTCGCGCCACTCCTTCTTCAGCCCGTCGATGGCCGGCGCGATGATCAGGATCATCAGCGGGAGCTGGAAGTAGAGGTAGGTGATCGTCGAGGCCCCGAGCTTCGAGTAGAGGGTGAAGCCCGGTCGTAGATGTTGAAGCCGAGGCACGTCTTGAGCAGCACGGTGAGGAGGCCCAGCCGGCCGAGGGTGGCGATGAAGGCGAAGCG
The DNA here is from genome assembly GCA_963806175.1 of uncultured Chloroflexia bacterium. Classification (GTDB taxonomy): domain Bacteria; phylum Chloroflexota; class Limnocylindria; order Limnocylindrales; family CSP1-4; genus SPCO01. The sequence goes on along the minus strand of CAWDXA010000005.1, from coordinate 286,156 downwards.
CGAGCGGCACGCCGGCGAAGTTCGAGGCGACGCCGGAGAAGGTCATGAGGCCGACCGAGCGGATCGCGGCAGCCCGCCGCGAGATGACGGCATAGGCCAGCAGGAAGCCGAAGAGCGCCGCAGCCGAGCGCGGTCGACGACGCTGATCTCGATGCTGGTCAAGTACGCGTTGACGGGATTGCGGCTGCGTGAGGTCGCTGATAGTTCTGGAGCGTGAACTGGCCGGCCTGGTCCTGAAGGCGCCGACGATCAGGTACGGCGTCGGGATCGATCAGGAACAGGGTCGCGAAGACGAGGAACGGGACGCAGCCCGAGCCAGTCGCGCCAGGCCGGGACGCCGCGACGTCGCTCAGGGCGCGCCGGCGGCGCGCCCCGGCACGACGCCGGGCGCGGTCACCGCCGGATCCGCGCGGCTCGATCGGCCGGATGCCTACTTGACGATGGCGCCGACCGTGGTCCCAGCCCTTGGTGATCACGTCCTTGGCCTTGGCCTGATCTGGTCGAGCGTCGGGAACACGGCCTTGGCGTAGGCGCCGGCTCGGGCAGCTTGGCCGCGCAGGTCGCGTCGGATCGTTCCCTTGGCGACCATGTCGTCGTAGCGGATCGGGTGGCAGTAGCCCTTCAGCCAGACGATCTGGCCTTCGTCGGAGTAGAGGTACTCCATCCACAGCTTGGCGGCGTTCGGATGCGGCGCATAGGCGCTGATCGCCTGGACGTACACGCCGGCGAATCGACGCCGGACGCCGGCACGACGACGTCGATCGGCGGGTTGCCGGCTGAGCGCGTCCTTGCCGGCGAGGGCGTTGTAGTCCCAGGCGATGCGGATCGGCGTCTCACCCTGGGCGACCGTGGCGGTCTTGCCGATCACCGGCACGAAGTTGCCGGCGTCGTTCAGCTCGGCTTGAAGAAGTCGAGGCCCGGCTGCCGGCATCGTCGAGCGAGCCGCCGTTGGCGATGGCCGGCGGCCTAGACGGCCGAGATGGCCTGGTTGGACGGCGCGCGGGTCACCGGCGAGGGCGACCTGGCCCTTGTACTCGGGCTTGAGCAGGTCGGCCCAGTCCGGCGGGCACGTTCTTGACGACCGATCGTTGTTGACCTCGAAGGACAGCACGCCGTAGTAGTCGCCGTACCAGTAGCCGTCGGCGTCCTTGGCGCTGCCGGGATCGTGTCCCAGGTGGAGACCTTGTACGGCTGGATCAGGCCGTCGGTCTTGGCCTGCGGGCCGAAGGACAGGCCGACGTCGATGACGTCCGGCGCCTGCGGGCCCGGTGTTGTCCTTGTTGGCCGTGATCGCGTCGATCTTCGTCGGCCGAGCCGCCGTCGGGGTTCAGCTCGTTGATCGGGATGCCGTACTTCGCCTTGAAGTTGGTCAGCATCTCGCCGTAGTTGCACCAGTTGTGCGGCAGGGCGATGGTGGTCAGCTCGCCCTCGGCCTTGGCGGCCGCGATCAGGGCATCCATGCCGCCGGCGGCGGCGGACTCGGCGGCCGACGGGGCGGCCGAGGCCTCGCTCGATGCGGCAGCCGACTCGGCGGCCGATGGCGCCGTGCTGGCCCCGGACGATGAACAGGCGGCGAAGACGATCGCCGTGGTGGCCAGCAGACCCGCGATGCGGGTCCTCGTGGGACGAGTAGACAAGGTGCATCCTCCACTGTTGTCGGTTGGCGATCGATTGACGACGGGCAGGTCCCGGAGACCTCCTCTTCCCCTCGACCAACCCCGAATCCTGCCCTCGAGACACTCGCGGACGGCGGAGCCGCTTGCACGGACTCGCGCATTGGACAGCCCACGTCGGCGGGCGTCAAGAGGATGTGAGGGATTCGTTAACGCGACGTCATCGGCGGTCGCGATTTCGTGATCGTTGCGGCCCGCGAGGCGATACGCATACGCCCGGTGCGCCGGCGCGGCCGTCGGGATAGGCCCTCGGCGGGCCGGTCAGCGACCCTATACTGCCCGTCCGCCATCAGGGAGGACGGAGTCCGAGTGAGGATCTTCTTCGCGACCGACGTTCACGGTTCGGAGGTCTGCTGGCGGAAGTTCCTGAATGCCGGGGCGTTCCACAGCGCGGACGTCCTGATCATGGGCGGCGACATGACCGGGAAGGCGATGGTCCCGATCGTGGCCACCGCCGACGGCTGGGAGCTCAGCCTCCAGGAGCAGCGCCACGAGCTGTCCACGGAGGACGAGCTGCGGGCGATGGAGAAGCGGATCTCCGACCGCGGCTACTACCCGGTCCGCCTCACCCGCGACGAGATCGATGCCTGGGCCGACGATCCCGCCCTGGTTGACGAACGGTTCAAGGCCGAGATCCTGCGCGGCGTGGAACGCTGGATGGCGCTCGCCGACGAGCGCCTGGCGAAGACCGGGATCCGCTGCATCGTCTCGCCGGCCAACGACGACATGTTCGAGATCGATCCGATCATCGACCGCGCCGAGCGCGTCGACCTCGGTGAAGCCAACACCATCGACCTCGACGGCTTGTCGCTCGTGTCGACCGGCTGGGCCAACCCGACGCCCTGGAACACGTTCCGTGAGATGCCCGAGCCAGAGCTGCGCAGCCGCATCGACGGGATCGTCGCGAAGGCTCCGGATCCCCGGCGCGCGATCTTCAACTTCCACGCCCCGCCGTACGGTTCCAACCTTGACAACGCTCCGAAACTCGATGCCAACATGCACTACGTCGCCGGCGGCCAGGCGCTCGTCCCGGTCGGTTCGCGGGCCGTTCGCGACGCCATCCTCGCGTACCGGCCGCCGCTCTCGCTCCACGGTCACATCCACGAGGGCAGGGGAGCCGTGAAGCTCGGGCCAACGCTGGCGGTCAATCCAGGCAGTTCCTACGAAGACGGCGTGCTCCAGGCCGCGATCGTCGACCTGGACACGCGGAAGGGAACGGTGAAGCGCTATCTGCTGATCAACGGCTAGCGCCCGTCGCCAGGGCGTCCATCCGCGCGTTGGCCGCTGTGCGCGCTCGCTCACGCACTCCGGAGTGCGCTCGCTCCCGTGCTCACGGCCGCCTTCGGCTGGGCGCCCGGGCGGCGGGCTAGGTCCCGAATTGAGGAGGGTCTTCGTCCCATGGCTTCGGTGGGTCGCGATGCGCCGTCGCTGTTCCTGAGGAACGCGACGGGACTCGTCAAGGGTTGGTCGGGGTTCGACGCGTTCACCTACTCGTTCATGTCGGTGAACCTCGTCACCCTTGGCCTGTTCTACAGCCTGGCGATCTTCGCCTTCGTCCCCGACGGCTCGGCCGTCGCGGCCATCGTCATGTCCGGCGTGGCGGTCACGTTCCTGGCGATCGCCTACGCCGGGTTGATCGCGGTCATGCCGCGGGCCGGCGGCGACTACATCTGGCAGAGCCGGGTGCTCGACGGCATCCCGGGGATCGCGTCCGGCGCCGTCGTCGGCGGAGTCGGCGGCCTGGTGGTCGGTGGGGCGACCCTGGGCGGGGATTCGGGCAACATCATCGGCCTCGTGATCGGGCTGGTCATCGGCGCCGCGGTGGGCTACCTGCGCGGTGGGGTCGCCTTCGTGCTGGCCGCCACGGGCTGGTGGTTCATCCTCGCCCAGTGGGCGCCGATCTACGGCTCGATCGCCAAGATCGAGTTCTTCCAGCCGCTCGCGGCACTCATCGGCTGGTCCGACGGCGTCACGTTCTTCGGGTCGCAGAACGGGACCTTCGCGGTCTCGCTGTTCGTCATCGCGCTGACCACGATCCTGGTCTCGCTCGGCATGGCCGGCTACGCCCGGATCCAGCGTTGGAGCCTGTGGATCGGGCTCATCGGCCTGGCCGTGGTCTTCATCCTGCTGCTCGTCTCGTCGCAGACGTCGTTCCAGACCGCGTTCGACAAGGCCTCGAGCGACCTGTTCGGGGTCAGCAACGCCTACCAGGGCACGATCGACAACGCCGCCGCGACCGACGCCTACACCGGCGGCTCGCTCGACCCGTTCGGGTTCGGAGGGGGAACATTCCTCCTGATCCCGTTCATGATGTTCTGGATCCTCTACCCGAACTGGGGCTCGACCCTGTACGGCGAGGTCCGCGGGGCCGGCGACTTCCGCAAGGTCCTCAACGGCATGCTCGGCGGCATCTGGGTCACCATCGTCCTGGCCCTGATCTTCGTGTTCCTGGCCGACAAGACCTTTGGCTGGACGTTCTTCAACTCGACCAACGTCAGCTACATCGATTACGCCTACGGCTACACGACCACGGCGCCCGTGATCCCGATCTGGGGCTACCCACCGCTGCTCGCGTCCTTCCTGGTCGACAGCCGGATCTTCCAGATCGTCACGGTCGTGGTCTTCGGGGCGTGGTTCCTGGGCTGGTCCGGGACGCTCTTCCTGTCATCGACCCGGATGATCTTCGCGGCCGCGTTCGACCGGGTCCTGCCCGAAGCCGCGGCGCGAGTCTCGGAGCGGCGGGCGGTACCGTGGGTGGCCCTGCTGTTCATCATGGTCCCGTCGGTCGTGGTGAGCGCGATCTACGCGTACTGGACGCCGTTCGTGTCCTGGACGCTGGACGCGTCACTCGTGATCGCGGTCACGTTCTTCGGGACGGCGATCGCGGCCACGATCCTGCCGTGGTACAAGCGTGACCTGTACCAGGCGTCGCCGATCGCGCGCTACCAGATCGCCGGCATCCCGCTGATCAGCATCGGTGGCGGCGTCACGGTGCTGGTCCTCGGCTGGACGATCTACGAGTGGCTGTCCAACTCCCTGTACGGGATCGGCGTCGGCAACTCGCAGTCGATCATCTACCTGGGCGTGATGTACGGTCTGGCCGTCGTGGTCTACCTGGCGGCCTGGCTGTACCGGCGCTCGCAGGGCGTGGACCTCGGCAAGATCCACGCGGAGATCCCCGCGGAGTAGGCCGTGCGGCGCTGACTCGTCGGGACGCCCCGGGACCCCCGGGGCGTCCGCGTCTTCCGGGCGCGTCGTTCGGTTGCGTGGCTGGAGATCGCGGTCCGACCGACGTGGTGGCCCGCGGTCAACGGATTCGACAGATCCGGTCCGGGCAACGGGCCGCGCCCCTCGGCCTGTTGGCCTAGGGGCGACGAATCTTCCGGAAGCACCGACCGCCGTTGGGCTCCTGCCGAAAGATGTTGACCGCGGGCCACCGCCCCGCGCGGCTAGCCTGCCCGGGCCTCTCCTCCCGCCCGGATCGTTGACCGCGGGCAACCGCCCCGCGACGGGTCGCCTGCCCGGGCCTCTCCTCCCGCCCGGATCGTTGACCGCGGGTCACCGCCCCGCGCGGCCTGGCCCGGCACCACTCCCGCCCGGATCGTTGACCGCGGGTCACCGCCCCGCGACGGTGCGCCCCGCTACTCCCCGGAGAACCAGCCCGTCGGCGCCGGCGACAGGTTCTGCCAGATGTGCTTGGCCTCGCGGTACTCGTCGAGGCCGCTCGGGCCCAGCTCCCGGCCGAGGCCGGACTGCTTGAACCCGCCCCACTCGGCCTGCGGCAGGTACGTGTTGTAGTCGTTGATCCAGACCGTCCCGTGGCGGAGCCGGCCCGGCGACCCGCTGCGCTCGGCCGGCGTCGGCGGTCCAGACCGCCCCGGCCAGGCCGTAGGTCGTGTCGTTGCCGAGCTCGATCGCCTCGTCCTCGGTCGAGAACCGCTCGACGGTCAGGACCGGCCCGAAGACCTCCTCGCGGATGACCGTCATGTCGCGCCGGCAGTCGGCCAGCACCGTCGGGCGGTAGTAGAAGCCGGCCGGCCAGCTCGGGCTCGGCCGGCGGCCCGCCCCCGGCCACCAGCCGAGCCCCCTCGGCGATCGCCGACCTCGACGTAGCGCGCGACCTTGGCCCGATGCGCGGCGGAGATGAGCGCGCCGGCCTCGGTCGCCGGGTCCGTGCCGGCCCAGCCGGATCCGCTCGGCGCGGCGACCGACCTCCGCCACGAAGCGGTCGTAGATCTCGTCCTGGACGATCGCCCGGCAGCCGGCCGAGCAGACCTGGCCGGAATGGACGAACGCCGCGGTCAGCGCGTTGTCGACGGCGGTCTCGAAGTCGGCGTCGGCGAAGACGATGTTCGGGCTCTTGCCGCCGAGCTCGAGGGCGACCCGCTTGATGTTGCCGGCCGCGCCGCGCAGCAGCGAGCGCGCCGGCGTCGAGGCCGCCGGTCAGCGAGACCATGTCGACGTCGGGGCTGTCGGCGAGCGCCTGGCCGACGCGCTCGCCCGGGCCCGAGGACCAGGTTGACGACGCCGGCCGGGACGCCGGCCTCCTCGAACAGCCGGGTCAGGTGGATCGTCGACAGCGGGGTCAGCTGGGCCGGCTTCATGACCGCCGTGTTGCCGGCGGCCAGCGCCGGCGCGATCTTCCAGCTCATCTGGAGCAGCGGGTAGTTCCACGGCCCGATGAGCCCGCACACGCCGATCGGCTCGCGGACGATCCGGCTGAGCGCGTCCGGGTTGCCGGTGTCGACCAGGCGGCCGGCCTCCTTGTCGGCGAGGTCGGCGTAGTAGCGGAAGACCCGGGCCACGTCGGACATGTCCCAGCGGCTCTCGCGCATCGCCTTGCCGGTGTTGAGTGTCTCGAGCCGGGCCATCTCCTCGAGGTCGCGATCGATCAGGCCGGCGACCCGGTCGAGCAGCGCGGCCCGCTCGGCGGTCGGGGTGCGTGGCCAGTCCGTCCGGTCGAAGGCGCTGGCGGGCGGCGGCGATCGCCGCCTGGACCTGCTCGTCGGTCGCGACGTCGACCTCGGCCACGACCGCCGTCGGACGGGTTCACGACCGGGCTGCTGTCGCCACCGGCGGAGGCGACCCACTCGCCGTTGATGAAGAGGCTGGGCACGGCTCCCTCGCGCGTCTGCGACGATCGTCCGGGACGACGGTGGCGAGAGGATGGTTCCCGCCCGGCGGAGCGTCAAGCTGTCGTTCCCGCGCGTGGTCCCGCGACCCGGCGACCGGCCGCGCGCTAGGATTTCGCCCCACGCCTCGACGCGGGCAGGCCAGACAGGAGGACGGCCCCGGCGATGAGCGCGCTTCCGGATCGGGCGAACGGTCGTCGTCATCGGCGCCGGGCATCGTCGGCAACAGCATCGCCTACCACCTCGCCCGGCTCGGCTGGCGGGACATCGTCCTGCTCGACAAGGGCCCGCTGCCGAACCCGGGCGGCTCGACCGGCCACGCCTCGAACTTCATCTTCCTGACCGACCACTCGAAGGAGATGACCACGTTCACGCTCGACAGCGTCCGCCAGTACAAGGAGCTCGGCGTCTTCACCCAGAGCGGCGGCATCGAGGTCGCCCGAACCCCCGAGCGGATGGAGGAGCTCAAGCGCCGGATGGCGTCGTCGCAGCTCGTGGGGGATCGAGGCCGAGCTGCTCACGCCCGGCCCAGGTCAAGGCGCTCGTCCCGTACATCGACGACCGGACATCATCCTCGGCGGCTTCTACACGCCCGGGGTCGGCGTCGTCGACTCGCTCCGGGCCGGGCACGCTCATGCGCGAGCGCGCCCAGGCAGCTGGGCGCGCTGACCATCGGCGCCGATGACGAGGTCACCGGCATCGACGTCGAGCGACGGCCGCGTCCCGCGGGTCCGGACGGACAAGGGCGACATCGAGGCCGACATCGTCGTCATCGCGGCCGGCGTCTGGAGCCCGCGGCTCGCGCGGATGGCCGGCGCGTCGATCCCGCTGACGCCGGCGGTCCACCAGATGATCAGCGTCGGGCCGGTCCCGATGCTTCGACGACACGGTCGGCGAGATCGACTTACCCGATCGTCCGCGACATGGACACCAACATGTACGAGCGCCAGCACGGCGGCGACCTCGAGGTCGGCTCGTACGCCCACCGGGCGATCCTGATGGACCCCGACGACATCCCGTCGATCGACGCGTCCGCGCTGTCGCCGACCGAGCTGCCGTTCACCCAGGAGGACTTCGACCCCCAGATGGAGCAGGCGCTCGAGCTCGTCCCCGACGATCCTCGGCGACGAGAAGGTCGGGATCCGGCACGCGATCAACGGCCTGCTCTCGCTGACGCCGGACGGCAACCCGATCCTCGGCGAGACGCCCGAGGTCAAGGGCCTCTGGTCGGTCGCCGCGATCTGGATCAAGGAGGCGCCCGGGATCGCCAAGACCGTCGCCGAGTGGATGACCGACGGCGAGCCCGAGATCGACCCGCACGGCTCCGACATCGCCCGCTTCTACGACCACCACAAGACCGCAGCAGCACATCAAGGCCCGGACGGCCGAGGGCTTCAACAAGACCTACGGCATCGTCCACCCGATGGAGCAGTGGGAGTCCAACCGGAACGTCCGGCTGTCGCCGTTCAACGCCCGCCAGCGCGAGCTCGGGGCGGTCTTCTTCGAGGCGGCCGGCTGGGAGCGCCCGTACTGGTACGGCGCCAACGAGCCGCTGCTCGCCGAGTACGGCGACCGGGTGATGCCGCGCGCCGCCGAGTGGGACGCGCGCTGGTGGTCGCCGATCATCAACGCCGAGCACCTGGCGATGCGCGACCGGGCGGCGATCGTCGACCTGTCGGCGTTCGCGATCTTCGACGTGACCGGGCCCGGGCGCCTGCGCCTACCTCGAGCGCCTGTGCGTCAACAAGATCGACGTGGCGCCGGGCCGGACCGTCTACACGCCGCTGCTCAACCCGGCCGGCGGGATCCTGGCCGACCTCACGATCATGCGCCTGGCCCACGACCGGTTCCGGGTCGTGACCGGCGGCGGCATGGGCATGCGCGACCGGAAGCTGTTCGCCGACGCGCTGCCGGAGGACGGCTCGGCCCAGCTCCACGACGCGACCAACCAGTGGACGACGATCGGGCTGTGGGGGCCGCGGGCGCGCGACATCCTGGCCGCCGTCACGTCCGCCGACGTCAGCCACGCCGGCTTCCCGTTCCTGACCACGAAGACCGTCGACATCAACGGCGTCCGGACCCTCGCCTCGCGGATCAGCTACGTCGGCGAGCTCGGCTGGGAGATCTACGTCCCGATCGAGCAGGGCCTGCGGGTCTGGGACGCGATCTGGGAGGCGGGCCGGCCGCACGGCATGGTCGCGGTCGGGATCGGCACGTACGCCGTGACCGCCCGGCTCGAGAAGGGCTACCGCGCCCACGGCGCCGAGCTCGAGCTCGACTTCGACCTGGTCGAGGCCGGCATGGCCCGGCCGACCGTCAAGGACGCCGACTTCGTCGGCAAGGCCGCCTACCTCGAGCAGCGGTCGCGCCCGCCGGCCGCGATCCTGTGCACGCTGACCGTCGACGATCCGACCTCGTCGAGCGGCGTCAAGCGCTACATGCTCGGTCGCGAGCCGATCCTGACGCCCGACGGCCGGCCGCTCGTCGACGCGAAGGGCCGCCGCTCGTACGTGACGAGCGCCGGCTCCGGGCCGTCGGTCGGCAAGCACCTCCTGATGGCCTACCTGCCGCCCGAGCAGGCGGTCGAGGGCACGCAGCTCGCCGTCGAGTACTTCGGCGAGCGCTACCCGGTGACCGTCGCGGTCGCCGGCGCGACGCCGCTGTTCGATCCCGACAACGCCCGGATCCGGAGCTGAGCGACGAGCGCGATGGAGATCCTCGTCTGCGTCAAGCGCGTGCCGGCGACCGGCGGCCGGATCGTCCTGACCGCCGACGGCCAGGAGATCGACACCCGCTACCTCGGCTTCACGGTCAGCCCGCACGAGGAGTGCGCGGTCGAGGAGGCCGTCCGGATCGTCGAGGCGCAGGGCGGGTCGTCGACCGTGCTGACCCTCGGTCCGGCGGCGGCCGAGGAGCAGCTGCGCGACGCGATGGCGGTCGGCGATCGACCGGGCGATCCTGCTCGAGACCGACGGCCGCGAGTTCGACCCGATCGCCACCGCGGCGGCGATCGTCGAGACGATCCGCGCGCAGGAGGCGGCGCACGGTCCGTTCGACCTGATCCTGTTCGGCAACGAGGCGGCCGACACCGGCGACTTCCAGGTCGGGATCCGGGTCGCCGTCGCGCTCGACCGGCCGATCGTCACCGGCATCAAGTCGCTGGCCGTCCGCGACGGGGCGGCGTTCGCGCGGCGCGAGGCGACCGGCGGCGGCTGGGAGACCTACGAGGTCCCGCTGCCGGCGGTCGTGTCGGTCAAGGAGGGGCTCAACCTGCCGCGCTACCCGTCCGTGCCGGGGCGGCTGCGGGCGAAGCGCAAGGAGGTCGAGCGGGTCGAGCCGGCCTGGTCGCGAGCACGGGCCGGCGAAGCTCGGCCTGCGGCTGCCCGAGGAGGAGGGCGCCCAGGTCGAGATCCTGGGCCACGGACCCGACGCGGCGCCGACCGTGGTGGACCTGCTGGTCCGGATCGGCGTGCTCGCCTCATGAGCGGCGTCCTCGTCTTCGTCGAGCACGCGGCCGGCGAGGTCGACCGGCTGTCGCGCGAGGCCCTGGTCCTGGCGGGCGCGCTGGCGGCGGCGACCGGCGGCGGCGTCGAGGCGGTCCTGTTCGGCGCCGGCGCGGCGGCCGCCGTCGCCGGGCCTTGGGTGCGCATGGCGTCGCGACGGTCCACGTCGTGGACGACCCGCGCCTCGAGGCCTACGCGCCGGCGGCCTGGGGGGCCGCGATCGTCGAGCTCGTCGCGGCGCGCTCGCCCGCCGCGGTCATCGCCGGCGGCAGCGATCGCGGCCACGAGGTCCTGGCCCACGTCGCCGCCCGGACCGGCCGGCCGCTGGTCGCCAACGTGGTCGAGGTCGGCCGTCGGCGAGCCGTGGCGGCTGACCCGCCAGCGCTGGGCCGGCAGCCTGCTCGAGGACGCCGAGCTCGACGGCCGACGTCGCGCTGCTGACCGTCGCGCCGCACGTGGTCCCGGTCGACGACGCCGCGGCCCGCCGCGGCGGCCGGCGCGCCCGGCCCGACCGTGACGCCGTTCGCGCCGCAGGTCGCCGATCGCGACCTGGTCGCCCGCGTCACCGGGCGAGAGGCGCCGGTCGCCGGCAGCATCTCGCTGACCGACGCGAAGGTCGTGGTCGGCGGCGGCCGCGGCGTCGGCAGCGCCGAGGGCTTCGCCGAGCTCGAGGAGCTGGCCGGCGCTGCTCGGCGGCGCGGTCGGCGGCTCGCGCGTCGTGACGAGCGCCGGCTGGCGGCCGCACAGCGACCAGATCGGCCAGACCGGGCTGCGGATCGCGCCCGACCTCTACATCGCCTGCGGGATCAGCGGCGCGATCCAGCACATCGTCGGCTGCAAGGCGGCCAAGCGGATCCTGGCCATCAACACCGACCCGGACTCGCCGATCATGGCCGCCGCCGACTACGCCGTGATCGGCGACCTGCACCAGGTCGTGCCGGCCATCACGGCCGAGATCCGACGGCGCGCCGGCGCCTGACGGCCGATGCCCGCGTTGCCGGGCTCGGCCGCGGCATGCCGCATCCGCTGCATGTGGTGCGAGGCGCGCCGCCGCCTGACGCCCGATGCCGGCGTTGCCCGCCTCGGATTCGGACGTCCCGTCCTGGCCTGGGGCGCGCCGCGTCCGCCGCGGGTCAGCTGGGAACCTGGGTCAGCCAGCCCTCCTGTGTCGGGACCTGGCTGACCAGGTAGTCGCGCGACGCCATGACCTTCTGCCGCGGCGCCGGCCAGGTCGGCGACGAGCTTGCCGCCGCGCTTGAGGATCACCCCGTTGACCATCACGGTGTCGACGTTCGAGACGTCGGCCGCGCAGACGACCGCCGCCGACCGGATCGATGATCGGCGCGACGTTCACGGCGTGGCCGTCGATGATCACGAGGTCGGCCTTCTTGCCCGGCGTGATCGACCCGGTCCGATCGGCGATCCCGGCGACCTTGGCCCCGTCGAGCGTCGCCCAGCGGAGCACCTGGCGGGCGGTGATCAGGTCCGGGCGTCGCGACGTTGCCGTCGAGGTCCTCGTCCCAGGACGCCTGGTGCCGCCGCCCGCGCTCGGAGGCGAAGATCGCGTGCATCTGGGTGAACTGGTCGGACGAGGCCGTGGTGGCGACGTCCGAGCTCAGCCCGACCGGGATGCCCAGCCGCTCGGCGGTCTGGGCGGGCGCCCAGCCGTGGCCCATCTGGAGCTCGATCTGCGGCGCCAGCGAGACGTTCCCGCCGGAGTCGCGGACCATCTTCCACTCGTCTTCGAGCAGGTGCGACGAGTGGATGTACGTCGTGTTCGGGTAGAGGAGATCCATCTCCTTGAGGCCGCGCAGCTGCATCTTCGTGTAGCCGAACCGGTCCATCGCGACGTGGACCGTGATGTTGATGCCGAGCTCCCTGGCGAGCTCCCACTCGAAGCGAACGACGTCGGGCTTGCAGAAGTTCGTGCCGCGCGTGGCCAGCGCCATCGTGATCGAGGCCCTGGTCGTCGCTCAGGACGTCCTTGCGGATCCGGTGGGCGAGGTCGCCGTCGATCGTCTCGACGCTGCCGCCCCAGTCGAGCCCGAACCACCAGACCTGGAGCGACGTGTTCGGGAAGCCCAACGCGAAGACCGACCGGATGCCCGGTGTCCTTGAGGCCGTTGATCGCCGCGTCCGCATGGGCGGGCGTGTTCATGATGTGCGACCAGTCGACGAGCGTGGTGATGCCCGCGTTGATGCACTCGAGCGCGCCCCACTGGTTCGCGGCGTAGACGTCCTCCGGCCGGTACTTCGGCGCGAACTGGTCGAGGATCGCGCTGAAGTAGGTGATCAGCGCGTAGTCCGGGGCGCACGTCCGGATCGACGTCTCCCAGGTGTGCCGGTGCGTGTCGATGAAGCCCGGGATGACGATGTCGCCGGTCGCGTCGATGACCTTCGCGCCGTCGGCCGACAGGCCCGGCCGGACGTCGACGATCCGGTCGTCCTCGACGAGGATGTCGGCGCCCGGCATCTCGCCGAGTGATTCGTCCTGGGTCAGGACGATGCCGCCCTTGATCAATGTTCGCTCGCTCATCTGCCGCTCCTATCAGTCGAACTTGCGATCACGCATGGCCGGAGATCGGGCCGGCTGGCCCGCGATGGTGCTCTCAGGCGGGTCGGTCCTCCTCTGTTCGGGCGGTCTCCCGCAGGTGGTCGGCGACCGTCGAGAGGTCCCGGTCGCCGCGGTCGCCGGCCGACGCCGCGTCGATGAGCGCGAGATTGGCCGCGGTCTGCGGCAGCGTCAGGCCCAGCTCGGCGGCGAGCGCCGAGATCAGGCGCAGGTCCTTGGCCGCGAGATCGAGCGCGAAGGCGACCGGGCGCGGTCTCCGGTTCGAGGAAGGCCGCCCGCTTGTAGTCGATGTACGGCGACCTGACCGTGCTCGCCGCGAGCACGCTCGTAGGCCACGCGACCGGTCGATGCCGGCCGCCTCGGCCAGCACGAGCGCCTCGGCCAGGCCTGGTTGAGCCCGAAGACCACCGTGTTGACGGCGAGCTTCATGGCGGCGCCCGTGCCCAGCGGGCCGAGGTGGAAGACGGTCGTGGCGAGCGCGCTCAGGACCGGTCTGCGCGCGCTCCACGTCGGCCGCCTCGCCGCCGACCATGATCGTGAGGGTGCCGGCTCGGGCCAGGCTGACGCTGCCCGACACGGGCGCGTCGAGCAGGCCCGCCCCGGCGCGCCGCGCCGCCGTCTCGAATTGGCGGATCGTCGACGGCGGCACCGTCGACGAGTCGACCAGCACGTTCCCGGGCCGGGCGCCGGCGAGCAGGCCGTCCGGACCGCCGTAGACGGACTCCACCGCCGGCCCGTCGGCCAGCATCGAGACGCACACGTCGGCGGCCCGCGCGACGTCGGCCGGGTGTCGCCACGGATCGGCCGCCCAGCTCGGCCGCGAGCGCCGATCGCCGAGTCGGGCGTCCGGTTCCAGCAGACGACCTCGAAGCCCGCGGCCGCGAGGGCGCGGGCCATCGAGCCGCCCATCCGTCCGGTGCCCGAGGATCCCGACGGTGGTCACGGCGCTACTTCGCCTGCTCCAGCCGGTGCCGGACGGTCTCCGCGATCCGCTCGACGGACGGGACCGCGAGGTCCTCGAGCGCGGCCGCCGACGGCAGCGGGATGTGCGGCGTGGTGATCCGGACCAGCGGCGCGTCGAGGCTGTAGAAGCCCTCGTCGGCGACCAGCGACACGATCTCGGCGCCCCAGCCGCACAGTCGCGGGTTCTCCTCGACCGTGAACAGCCGGCTGGTCTTCGCGACCGATGCCAGGATCGCCTTCGTGTCGAGCGGCACGAGACAGCGCAGGTCGATGACCTCGGCGCTGATCCCGTGGTCCGCCGCCAGCCGCTCGGCGGCCTCGACCGCCCGCGGGACCATGGCCGCCAGGGCGACGATCGTGCAGTCGGTCCCCTCCCGGACGACGGCCGCCTCGCCGAGCGGCACGAGGTGCTCGCCGTCGGGGACCTCGCCCTTGGTGGCGAAGAGGGACTTGCTCTCGCAGAAGACCACCGGATCCGGGTCGCGGATCGCGGCGGCCATCAGGCCGACCACGTCGGCCGGCGTGGACGGCGCGACGACCTTCAGGCCCGGGATCGCCATCGCCCAGTTCTCGACGCTCTGGCTGTGCTGCGCACCGAAGCGGAGCCCGGAGCCGTTCGCCGTGCGGAGCACGAGCGGCAGTGACACCTGGCCGTCGGTCATGTAGCGAGTCTTGGCGATCTGGTTGGCGACCATGTCCCAGGTCACCGCGAAGAAGTCCGAGAACATCAGCTCGGCGACCGGTCGCAGCCCGGTCATGGCCGCGCCCATGGCGGCGCCGACGATCGCCTGCTCGCTGATCGGCGTGTCGCGAACGCGCTCGGCGCCGAACCGGTCGAACAGGCCCTCGGTCAGCTTGAACACGCCGCCGGCCGCCCCGACGTCCTCGCCGATCAGGACGACGCTCGGGTCGCGGGCCATCTCCTGGGCGATCCCGGCCGCCACGGCGGCCCGGTAGGTCAGTTCCGCCACGCCGAGCCTCCGTCGCGTCCAGAGCTGGGTCTCCAGGCTGTCGCCACTCGGTTCGCGGCCCGGATCGCGCCTCGGCCTCGGCGGCGGCGACCGCCGCACGGGCCGCGTCGTCGATCGCGTCGAGCTCGGCCTCGCCGACGCCTGCCTCCACGAGCCGCGCCCGGTAGGCCGGGATCGGGTCGCGTGCCTTCCAGGCGGCGACCTCGTCGTCGGGCCGGTACTTGCCGGGGTCGGCGCGCGAGTGGCCGCCGTGGCGGTAGGTGATCGCCTCGATCAGCGACGGCCCGCCGCCGGCCCGGGCGCGGTCCACGGCCGCGCGGGCCACGCCGTACACGGCCTCGACGTCGTTGCCGTCGACGATGATCGACTCGAGGCCGTAGGCGGACGCGCGATCGGCGGCCGGATGCTCGACCGCCGTCACGTCGCGGATCGGCGTGTACTCCATGTACTGGTTGTTCTCGCAGACGAAGACCACCGGGGCCTTCCAGACCGCGGCCATGTTCAGGGCCTCGTGGAACGCCCCGATGTTGGTCGTCCCGTCCCCGAAGAAGCAGACGGCGACCTGGCCGGACTTGCGGTACTGGGCCGACCAGGCCGCGCCGAGCGCGATCGGCAGGTGCGCGCCGACGATCGCGTACGAGCCCATCGCCCCGTGCTCGACGCTGGTCAGGTGCATCGAGCCGCCCTTGCCGCCCATCAGCCCGGTCGCCCGCCCGAACAGCTCGGCGAAGACCGGCGCCATCGGCACCCCGCGAGCCAGGGTGTGGTTGTGGCCGCGGTAGGTGCAGAAGGTGTAGTCGTCGTCGCGCATGGCCGCCGCCACGCCGGCGGCCACGGCTTCCTGGCCGACCCCGAGGTGGGTCGTGCCGCGGACCAGCCCCTCGAAGAAGAGCTCCTGGGCCCGGACCTCGAAGGTGCGGCAGTCGACCATCGTCCGGTACATCCGGAGCTGGATGTCGCGGTCGATCTGCGGCGGGACGATCGCCATCGGAGCGCTCCTAGTAGGCGTTGGCGACGAACAGCTCGTCGGACGGGAACTTGGTGATCACCACCGGGCCGTCGGCGGTGACCACGACCTCCTCCTCGATCCGCGCCGCCGACACGCCGTCCTTGGCCGGGCAGTACGTCTCGAGCGCGATGACCATGCCCTCCTTGATCTCGACCGGATGGTCGAGCGAATTGAGCCGGCTGATGATCGGGCGCTCGTGGAGGAAGAGGCCGACGCTGTGGCCGAACTGGAGGCCGAAGCACTCCATCTCGTTGTCGAACCCGA
Source organism: uncultured Chloroflexia bacterium (assembly GCA_963806175.1). GTDB lineage: Bacteria > Chloroflexota > Limnocylindria > Limnocylindrales > CSP1-4 > SPCO01. Next base: position 270,069 of record CAWDXA010000005.1, on the reverse strand, counting down.
ACTCCTCGGCCTTCGGCCAGACCCTGGCGACCTGGTCGGTCGTGACGCCCGGGCGCATCAGCTCGATCGACGCATCGATCCACTCGCGCGCCTGCTTGTACGCGTCGCGCTGCGCGTCGGTTCCCTTGCCGACCACGAACGTCCGGTAGTAGCAGGTCTTGTAGCCGACGAACGTGTGGATGATGTCGAAGAACGCCTGGTCGCCGGGTCGGATGATCCGGTCGCTGAAGACATGCGGGTGCGGGCTGCAGCGCTCGCCGGACACCGCGTTGATGTTGTCGACGTGCTCCGAGCCCATGTCGAGGAGCGCCTTGGTGACGTTGGCGACGAGCTCGCTCTCGCGGACGCCGGGCTTGAGTTGCTCGGCGATCGTCTGGTAGGCGCCGTCGACCATGGCGCAGGCCGTGTTCAGCAGGATGATCTCGTCCTTCGACTTGACCTCGCGGGCGTCGAGCATCACCTGCTGGCCGTCCCGCACCGTGATACCGACGTCGGCCAGGGCGGCCAGCATCGGCGGCTCGCCGATGTCCACGCCGATCGGCATGTCGGCGACGCCCTCGGCCTCGAGGAGGGCGCGGATCTGCCTGGCCGCGTCCCGGAAGAGGCCGGCGTCCGGGGCCACGGCGCCGCGCAGGCCGATCATCCCGGCGTGGACGTTCTCCGGACGGAGCCACGGGCAGTTGAGGCGATGGTGCTTGGCCGCCGAACCGAAATCCCAGATGTGCGGGTCGCCGCCGCGCGTCAGGAGCGCGTAGCGGGTCATCTTGTCGCGTGCCCACTCGCCGATGTGCGTGCTCGTGACGTAGCGGATGTTGTTGAAGTCGAACAGGAGCACCGCGCCGAGGTCCGAGCGGGCGAGCGCCTCACGCGCCCGCGCCAGGCGATAGGTCCGCAGCCGGTCGACGTTCCAGCGCTCTTCCCAGTCGACGTTCATCGAGCCGGGTGAGGCGAAGCTGGTGGTCATCTGCAGTACCCCAATCTGGTCGGCAAGGGTGGCCAATGGCCGGCGGTGTTCATGCATGCTACACACTTGCGGATCGGGCGCAAGTCATGGTTGCCTCGTCACCAAATCGCCGTCTGTCCATGCACACTGCGCACTTGTAATTTCGCTTGACACACATTCAGTGACTCTGCACACTCCGCCGCAGCCGCACCGGGCGAGCTCATGGTGGAGGAGAACATGCTCGCGGGACACCAGCGCATTGGCTCGAGGGCGTGGGCCGGGCTGTTAGGGATCGGCCTGATCGTCGGCGCCTGCAGCAGCACGGCCGCATCGCCGTCACCCGCCGCAAGCGAAGCGGCTCCCAGCACTGCGGCCAGCGAGGCGGCACCGTCGCCCAGCGCCGAGGCCAAGACCCTCGAAATCGCCTACCTGTCGTTTGCCGTCGCCAACAGCTACGACGCCCCGATGCTCGGCGCCGCCCAGGCCGCCGCGGCTGCCGGGAACGCCAAGCTGACCGTGTTCGACGCCAATCTCGATCCGGCGGCACAGACCAAGCAGCTGCAGGACGCCACGGCGTCGGGCAAGTTCGACGCGATCATCACCCAGCCGCTGTACGGCGCCGGGATGGTGGCCGACGTCACGGCCGCCATCAAGGCCGGGATCGCCGTCGGCAACATCGACCAGATCCTGGGTGCGGACAACACGACCTCGGCATCGCAGATCCCCGGGATGATGGCGAACGTGGCCTTCGTGCCGAGCACGCTCGGGCGCAAGATCGGCGAGCTCGTCGTCAAGGCCTGCACCGACAAGCAGGCGAACCCCTGCAACGTGGGCTACATCTGGTCGGTCAAGGCGGCCGCCCTCGACGCCACCCTCAGGAAGGCCTTCGACGAGGCGACCGCCTCGCATCCCGAGATCAAGGTCGTCGCCGAGGGTGAGTCCTTCTACACCACGGCCCTCGGCCTCAAGGCGTCCCAGGACATGCTGCAGGCCCACCCGGACCTGACGGTCATCGTCGGCGCGGACCAGGCGATCACGGGTGCCGTGCAGGCGGTCGGCCCGGACAACAAGGGCAAGATCGCGCTCGTCGGCTACGGCGGCGGCGCGATCGCGCTCCAGGGCATCAAGAGCGGAGAACGGTACGGCACCGTGATGCAGATGCCGGCGACCGAGGGCCGGCTCGGCACCGAACAGCTGATCCAGGCCATCCGGACCGGGACCCCCGCGCCGGGCATGGACCCGCTCGAGACGCTGCCGGACGGCGGCGTCGTGACCAACGCCAACGTCGATACCTTCCTGCCGCTCGCGGAGTGGCCGGGCTGAGAGCTGGCACCGCCGTCGCATCGTGATGGCCACGGACGCACGATCCAGCGTGCACCTCGAGATCCGGGGACTGGGCAAGTCCTTCGGGGCGACCCGGGCACTCGACGACGTCTCGGTCGACATCGAGAGCGGCACGGTGCACGCCTTCGTGGGCGAGAACGGGGCCGGGAAGTCGACCCTCGGCAAGATCGTGGCCGGCGTCTTCCCGCCGGACCAGGGCGACCTGGTCCTGCGGGGGGAGCCGGTCGCCTTCCGGTCGCCTCGCGAGGCGCTGGAGCGCGGTATCGCGATCGTCGCCCAGGAGGTCGCGCTCGTCCCGCAACTGACGGTCGCCCAGAACGTCTTCCTGGGCGCCGAACCGCGGCGCGCCGGTTTCATCGACCGTCGCGCCATGGCCGAGCGGTTCGCCCGGCTGGCGACCGAATCCGGGTTCGACCTCGACGGCCGCGCCGTCGTCGGCCGCCTGTCGATCGCCGAACAGCAACAGGTCGAGATCCTGCGGTCGCTGGCTCGCCAGGCCGATCTCATCGTCCTCGACGAGCCGACCGCGAGCCTGTCCGCGAAGGAGACCGAGCGGCTCCACGAGATCGTCCGCTCGCTTCGGGCCGGCGGGCGGACGGTCATCCTCGTCTCCCACTTCCTCGCCGAGGTGCTCGCGCTTGCCGACACCGTCACGGTCCTCCGCGACGGTCGGGTCGTGCGGACGGGCCCGGCGACGGTCGAGACCGAGAGCAGCCTCGTCGCCGCGATGCTCGGCCGCCCGGCGGCGCGAGCCTATCCCGCCAAGCAGGCCGCGCCTCCCGACAGTCCGGTCGTCCTGTCGATTCGACACCTGTCGGCGCCCGGCGTGCATGACGTCTCGCTCGAGCTGCGTGCGGGGGAGATCGTCGGTGTCGCCGGACTGATCGGCGCCGGTCGCAGCGAGCTCGCCCGAGCCATCTACGGGGCGAATCCGGCGACCGGTGGAGACGTCGAATCCGGCTCGACCCGTCTCGGGGGCACGCCCGCAGCGTCGCTGCGGGCGGGCGTCGCGATGATCCCCGAGTCGCGCAAGGACGACGGGCTGTTCCTCCGCCGTCCGATCCGCGAGAACGTCAGCCTGTCGACGGTCGGCTCCTTTGCCAGGTTCGGGTTCGTCCGGCGGGGACGCGAGCGGAGCCGGGTCAGCGAGGAGCTCCATCGCGTCTCCGGATCGCCGTTGCTCGAGGCGCCCGCCGGTGCGCTCTCGGGTGGCAACCAGCAGAAGCTGCTCTTCGCCAGGACGCTCCTGGTCCAGCCGGGCGTGCTGATCGCGGACGAACCGACCCGCGGCGTGGACGTCGGCTCGAAGCATGACCTCTACGAGTTGATCGTCCGGCTCGCGTCCGACGGCATGGCCGTCCTGTTCATCTCGAACGAGATGGAGGAGATCCTCGGTCTCGCCCACAGAGTGATCGTCATGCGCCAGGGACGGCTCGTCGCGGAGCTGGCGGAGGACAAGATGACCGAGGAGGCGATCCTTGAAGCGGCATTCGGCACGGTCGCGGGGACGGCCGCATGACGGCGTCGGAGCAGGCACTCGCTGAGCGTCCGGTCCCGACCTGGAGCCAGCGCGCGCAGACCGCCATCCAGCGATTCGGGATCGGCATTCCCTTCGCGATCACGTTCATCGTCCTGAGCGTCATCAGTCCGCCGTTCCTGCGATCCCAGAACCTGACGAACATCCTCGACCAGCAGGCCGGGATCATCATCGTCGCCTGTGCCGGGTCGGTCGTGCTGATCGCCGGCGGGATCGACCTGTCGATCGGCGCGATCTACGGCCTGGCCGGCGCGATCGCGCTGAACACGGCATCGTCGATGTCGAGCCCGCTGGGCGTGGTCGCCGGCGTCGTCGCCGGCCTCGCGGTCGGGCTTGCCGTCGGCCTCGTGAACGGCATCGTGGTGACGCGCTTCCGGATCAACGCGCTGATCGGAACGCTGGCGATGTCGTTCGTCGTGGCCGGGATCGCGGCGATCGTGACCAAGGGCAACCTCGTCGTCGCCTTCGATCACCCGGACTTCCAGCAGTTCGCGGCGACGCCGCATCCTCGGCATCACGAGCGCCGCGTGGATGATGATCGTCACGGCGATCGCGGCCACGATCACGCTGAGCCGGACCACGTTCGGGCGGTATATCTATGCCGCCGGCGGCAACGCGCAGGCCGCGCGCCTCGGCGGAGTCCGGGTCGACGCCATCCGGGTCGCCACGTTCGCGCTGAGCGGCATGGCCGCCGGGCTGGCCGGCACGATCGATTCGTCGCGGGTCCTGAGCGCGCAGGCCACGAGCGGCGGGCAGTTCCTGACGTTCACGGTCCTGACCGGCATCATCGTCGGGGGCACGAGCATCCTCGGCGGCGAGGGCTCCATGCAGCGGACGGTGGTCGGCTGCCTGTTCGTGGCGCTCGTGGCCAACGGGTTCAACCTGCTCGGCCTGGACCCGTTCTATCAACAGGTCACACTCGGCGTCATCCTGCTGCTGGCGGTCGGTCTGGACGCCTGGTCCCGCCGGTTCGAGTAAGCGAACGAGGCTCCCCGATGCACTACGTCTCGCATATCGACTGGTCGTTCGCCGACCGGCCCGCGCCGCCTTCCCCGACCGCGTCGGGCCTGGCGCGCCTGCGCCTCATCGGTCCGGACCAGGGCGCCGTCCACACCGAGATCGCCGTCGGCGCGATCCAGCCCGGCGGCTGGATCGCGCCGCACGTGCACTCGTTCGAGGAGGTCCTGTACGTCCTCGACGGCGAAGTCCTGCTCGACCTCGGCGGGACGGTCCATCGCCTCCGGGCCGCCGACTACGCGCTCATCCCGACCGGGCTGCGCCACTCGCTCGGCAACAGCGCCCGCGACCCCATCCGGTTCCTGTCGCTCAACTCGCCGCAGCGGCTCGACCCGTCCGGCAGCCGGCGCGACACGTTCTACGAGCCGGCCCACGACCTGGCGCAGATGGACGCGGCGGCCGTCCGGCCACCGTTCGGCGATCCGACCCTGCGTCTCGTCGGCCACTACGAGGGCACGCCGCCGCAGCTCGAGGCGCTGCGGGTCAGCGACCCGGCCCATGGGCGCGCGCCGGCCGGGATGGACACGGCGCTCCTGGCGTACAGCGGGATCTCCGTGAAGATGCTGGTCGACCGCGGGTTCGGCGCCGACCAGGTGACGATGTTCACCGTGGACTACGAGCTCGGCGGCGCCGCGCAGGCCCACGACCACCCGTTCGAGGAGGCCTACGTCTTCCTCGCCGGCGAGATCGAGGGTGAGTTCGACGGCCAGCACTACACGTTCCGGCCGGGCGACATCGCGTTCGCCGGCGTCGGGTCCGTGCACGGCTTCTACAACACGGGCACCGAGCGCGTCCGCTGGATCGAGACGCAGGCGCCCCAACCGCCGGCTCGACACGCCTACCGGTGGGTCGACGCCTGGCGCCGGTTCGAGGAGGGTTGACATGTCGAACGACGGCTGCATCGTGGTGGTCGGGGGCACGGCCGGCATCGGCGAGGCCCTGGCCCGGTACTACGCCGGCACCGGCCGCGAGACCGTCCTCACCAGCCGCGACCTGACCCGGGCCGAGGCGGTCGCCGGAGAGATCGGCGGGACGGCCCGGGGGATCGCCCTCGACCTCGCCCAGCCCAGGACGATCCGCGAGGCCCTGTCGTCGGTCGGGCCCGTCCGCTACCTCGCGATCGTCGCCATCCAGCGCGACGACAACACGATCCGGGCCTTCGACATCGACCGGGCGATGGAGCTGGTCACGCTCAAGCTCGTCGGGTTCGCGGAAGTGGTCCACGTCCTCCTGGATCGTCTGTCGCCCGACAGCTCGATCGTGCTGTTCGGTGGCCAGGCCAAGGACCGGCCGTATCCAGGCTCGACGACCGTCTCGACCGTCAACGGCGGGATCTCCGGCCTCGCGCGCACCCTCGCCTGGGAGCTGGCGCCGATCCGGGTGAACGCCATCCACCCGGGCATCACCGGCGACAGTCCATACTGGCACGGCAAGCCGCCCGCCATCCTCGAAGGCCATCTCTCAAAGACCATCACGAAGAAGCTTGCGACGATGGACGATATCGTCGACGGCACCCGGTTTCTGCTCGAGAACCCGTCCGTCGAAGGGATCGACCTCGTGATCGATAACGGACGGATGATGTTCTGAGCATGGCCGAACGAAGGCAGCCAGCGTGACCAGCCCCGGTGCGGCACGGACCGGGCGTCCGGACTACCCGGAGATGGGCGAGCGCCTGCGCGAGGCGCGCGCCGTGGCCGGAACCTGAGCCTGCGCACGCTGGCCGAGCGGCTGGGCGTCTCGCCGAGCCTGATCTCGCAGATCGAGACGGGGCGGGCCAACCCGTCGGTCAGCACGTTGTACGCCATTGCCGCCGAGCTCGACGTGTCGCTCGACGAGCTGCTGTTCAGCGATCGGGTGTCGGTCCCGCTGAGCCCCGTCGTCGCTCCGCCGGAGACCGCCGCGGCGACGATGACGCAGACGAGCCCCATCCAGCGGGCCAATGATCGCCATCGAATCCGCCTCGCGTCGGGCGTCCTGTGGGAGCGCCTCACGACGGCCCCGGAGCCGAGCGTCGAGTTCCTCCTGGTGACCTACGAGGTCGGCGGCGCGTCGAGTCCGGAGGACGCCTATCAGCGCCATTCGGGACACGAATGGGGCTACGTGCTGAGCGGCAGGCTCCAGGTGCGGATCGGGTTCGACGAGTACGTGCTGTCGCCCGGCGACGCGATCTCGATCAACTCGTCGATGCCGCACCGGCTGGCCAACATCGGCGACGTGCCGGTCCAGGCCATCTGGTTCGTCCTGGGACGCGCCCAGTTCGATCGCCCAGACCCTGTTCGAGGAGCGGCGCCCGAGGACCCGCGGGCGGAGTGGGGCCCCCGCGAGCCACGGCTCCTGATCCGAGCCGAACCGGATGGCGACCCGGGCTGAGCGGCGCGCTCAGCCCGCCTGGCGAAGGCTCCCGGCGATCCGTGCCGCGGCGGTGACGACGTCGTTCGGCGACCGACGTCTCGCTCCCCGGGGCCGGGAACCGGTACGACGGCCCGTGGAGATGGACCGCCGCCACCACCTCGCCCGAGCGCATCCGCGACCGGAGCGGCGATCGACGAGATCCCCTCGTCGAACTCCTCGAGCGCCCAGGCGTAGCCGTCGCGGCGGATGGCCCGCATCCGCTCGAGGAGATCGGCCGCGGTCACGAGCGTCCGGTCGGTGAATCGTTCGAGCGGCCGGCCCAGGTAGCGCTGCACGAAGACGGGCGACGCGAACGCGAGGAGGACCTGGCCGGACGAGACCGCATGCATCGGGATCCGCGTGCCGGTCCAGTCCCGGACCGAGACCGGTTTCGGGCTGCTGACCTGGTCGATGTAGTGGACGAGGTAGCCGTCGGGGACGCTGAGGCCGGCGGCCTCGCCCGACGTCGCCGCGAGCTCCGTCAACGACGGTCGGGCGAGCGCGGACAGCGAACCGGCCGGGCGGATGCCCGCGGCGAGCGTGACCAGCCGCTGGCCGAGCCGGTACCGCGTGTCCCCCGGGACCTGCTCGACGACGCCTTCCCGCGCGAGCGACGCGAGGAGGCGCGCGGCCGTCGACTTCGGGAGGCCCGCGCGCTCGGCCACCTCGGTCACGCCGATCGGGCCGTCGGCCAGCGCACCGAGCACGGCGAAGGCTCGCTCGATGGACTGGACTCTGGACATGCGACTCCTGCTGGACTAGATTCTGGCTCGGCCGGCCGTTCCATCATACGGCACTGTTCCACATCGTGGAACCCCGCCGCATCGGAACGCGGCGCACCCGCTGCCACCAACCCCGAGGAGATCAGTCGATGGGTCAGGACGACTACGCGGAGATCGACCTCGCCGCGCTGTCCGACGACGAGCTCACCGAGCAGATGCACAACGACCTCTACGACGGCATGGCGGCCGAGATCGTCGAGGGCACCAACATCCTGCTGGGACGCGGCTGGACGGCGACCCGCGTCCTCGACGACGCCCTCGTCGCGGGGATGAAGATCGTCGGCGATGACTTCCGCGACGGCATCCTCTTCGTCCCCGAGGTCCTGCTGGCGGCCAACGCCATGAAGGCGGGCATGGCCATCCTCCGTCCGCTGCTGGCCGAAACCGGCGCCAAGCCGATCGGCAAGGTGGTCATCGGCACGGTCAAGGGCGACATCCACGACATCGGCAAGAACCTGGTCGGGATGATGCTCGAAGGCGCCGGCTTCGAGGTCTTCGACCTGGGGATCAACACCGACGCCGACAAGTTCATGGCCGCGCTCGAGCTGCACAAGCCGGACATCCTGGGCATGTCGGCGCTGCTGACGACGACCATGCCGTACATGAAGGTCGTCATCCAGACCCTGCGCGACAAGGGGATCCGCGACGACTACATCGTGCTGGTCGGCGGAGCGCCGCTCAACGAGGAGTTCGGTGCCGCGGTCGGTGCCGATGCCTACTGCCGCGATGCCGGGGTCGCCGCCGAGACGGCCCGCCGGCTGATCGACGAACGCCGCGCCAGCGCGGCCTGATGCACGCGATGGGCCGGTGAGCGCGCCGATGCGCGCTGAACGCGCGCTCCCTCGCGCCACCCGGGGCTCTCACCGGCCGCCCGGGTGTCGCGGGCGCCCGATCCGTCGCGCGTCCTGGTCATCGGCTGCGGGGCGCTCGCCAGGGAGCTCGTGGCGGTGATCGACCAGGCCGGCCTCGCCAACGTGGACCTGACCTGCCTGCCGGCCACCCTGCACAACCGGCCGGGCGGCATCCCGGCCGCGGTGCGCTCCAAGATCCGGGCCGCGCGCCCGCGCTACGAGCGGATCTTCGTCGCCTACGCCGACTGCGGGACGGGCGGCCTCCTCGACCTGGCCCTGGCGGGCGAGGGCGTCGAGCGGCTGCCGGGCGCCCACTGCTACGAGGTCTACGCCGGGTCCGACGGCCTTTGCCGCGATCGAGCGACGAGGATCCGGCGACCTTCTACCTGACCGACTTCCTGGCCCGCAACTTCGACCGGTTGGTCATCCCGGGCCTTGGCCTCGACCGCCATCCGGAGCTCCTGCCGACCTACTTCGGGAACTACCACCGGCTGGTCTACCTCGCCCAGACCGACGACCCGGGCGCTGGTCGCGGCGGCCCGGCGCGCGGCCCGGCGGTTGGGGCTGACGTTCGAGCTGCGTCGGACCGGGTACGGCGACCTGGCGACGGGGTTGTCGGCGGCGGCGGCCGCGGGGCCTGCTCCGGTCACCGTTGGTCCCCGGAGCAAGCAACGTGTCGACAGCAGGTCGTCCGCGGCCTGGATCGGCCGATTCGTTGCTGCTCACGGCAAGCAAGGCGGCCGGCAGGCCGTGGCGTCGTGCGGCAGACTGCGCCCGGAGCAAGAGCTGGCCCGCATGAGGGCCGGAATCGGGACGATGGTTGCACCCGGAGCAAGGCAACGCCGGGATCCTGCGCGGGCAGCAAGGATTCGGCGCGACGCGGTCGGCGGCCGGGTCCGAAGCCTCGGCCACGCCGCTACCCACCGGCGCGGCTGAAGCGGGCACGGCCACAGCCAGATCCAACGGAGCCGCCTGAGTGGCCACCCTGTCGGTCATCTGGTGGCGTGACATCCCGGCCCAGGTCGTGGCCAAGGACGCCCGCCGCTCGAGCAAGATCGTCCTCCATCCGCGCTTCCAGGTCGCCATCGACAAGGCGGCCAACCGGGCCGGCAAGCGGGCCTACAACGACTACATCGCCGAATGGCGCAAGGAACAGCAGCCGTGCGGCGACGACCTCGAGGCCGAGGTGCGCGCCGAGTCGGACCGGCTCGAGGCCGAGTACACCAAGCACCGCCTGGCCGAGCTGATCCAGTCCGGTGGCGTGGCCGGCGGCCCGGTCCTTCCGCCGGCCACCTCCGAGACCTCGCCGACATGACCGAGACCCGGCTCAGCTCCGCCAGTCGCGAGGTCGTGATCGGCTTCGATCGTCCGTTCGTGATCATCGGCGAGCGGATCAACCCGACCGGTCGCAAGCTGCTGGCCGAGGAGATGAAGGCCGGCGACTTCAGCCGGGTCGAGCGCGACGTGCTCGCCCAGGTCGAGGCCGGCGCCCACATGCTCGACGTCAACGCCGGGATCCCGCTGAGCGACGAGCCCGCGATCCTGGCCAGCACGATCCGGCTCGTCCAGGCGCCTGACCGACCTGCCGCTGTCGATCGATTCGTCGATCGTCGAGGCGCTCGAGGCGGGCCTGGCCGCCTACCAGGGCAAGGCGCTGGTCAACTCGGTGACCGGCGAGGAGGAGCGCCTCGAGCGCGTCCTGCCGCTCGTCCGCAAGTACGGCGCCGCCGTCGTGGCGATCAGCAACGACGACTCCGGGATCAGCGAGGACCCGGACGTCCGGTTCGCGGTCGCGAAGCGGATCGTCGAGCGCGCCGCGGACCACGGGATCCCGGCCTCGGACATCGTCGTCGATCCGCTGGTCATGCCGATCGGGGCGATGGCCACGGCCGGCCGCCAGGTCTTCTCGCTGGTCCGCCGCCTGCGCGAGGAGCTCAAGGTCAACTCGATCTGCGGCGCCTCCAACGTCAGCTTCGGGCTGCCGCACCGCGAGGGGATCAACGCGGCATTCCTGCCGATGGCGATCGCCAGCGGCATGACCTCGGCGATCACCAACCCGCTGATGCCGGAGGTGAAGGCCGCCGTCATGGCCGCCGACGTGCTGATGGGCCACGATCCCGACTGCGGGCGCTGGATCCTGGCCCATCGGGCGCCCGTCCCCGAAGGCGAAGCCGGCCGCCGACGCGTCAATCGCCGCGCCGCCGCGCCGGTCGTCTAGGCCGCCGAGTCATGCCGCCAGCCGCAGGCCGGCAGGCAACAGCCGACGAGGCCCGGTCCGACGCCCTCGTCATCTTCACGCCGTCCGGCCGGCGCGGCCGGTTCGCGACCGGCACGACGGTCCTCGACGCCGCGCGCTCGCTCGGGGTCGACATCGACTCGGTCTGCGGCGGGCGCGGGATCTGCGGCCGCTGCCAGGTCAGCCCGGGGATCGGCGAGTTCCCGAAGCACGGGATCACCTCGGCGCCCGACCACCTCTCGCCGTTCGCGCGAGCTCGAGGCGAGCTACCGCGACGAGCACGGCCTGGCCGCCGACCGCCGGCTGTCGTGCACGGCGACGGTCCAGGGCGACGTCCTGGTCGACGTCCCGCCGGAGAGCCAGGTCCACCGCCAGGTCGTCCGCAAGGGCCTCGACGTCCGGACGTTCAAGGTCGACCCGGTCGTCCGCCTCCACTACGTCGAGGTCACGCCGCCCGAGCTCGCCTCGCCGACCGGCGACCTCGCGCGGCTGTTCGAGGCGCTCGAGCGCGAGTGGGGCCTGACCGGCCTCGAGGCCGATCTCGACGTCATCCGCCAGCTCCAGCCGGCGCTCGCGGCCGGCCGGTACGGCGTCACCGTCGCCGTCCACGAGGCCCGCCAGGTCATCGCGGTGTGGCCGGGCCTCCACGAGCAGGCCTACGGCGTCGCCATCGACGTCGGCTCGACCACGATCGCCGGCCACCTCGCCAACCTCGCCGACGGCGCGGTCCTCGCCAGCAACGGCGTGATGAACCCGCAGATCCGCTTCGGCGAGGACCTGATGAGCCGGGTCTCGTACGCGATGATGCATCCGGAGGGGGCGGGCGAGATGACGGCCGCCGTGCGCAAGGCGCTCGACGGGCTGATCGCGACGCTGGCGATGCGGGCCGGGATCAAGCGCGCCGAGATCCTCGAGCTGGCGATCGTCGGCAACCCGATCATGCACCACCTCCTGCTCGGCATCGACCCGACGCCGCTCGGCGGCGCGCCGTTCGCCCTGGCCACCGACCGCGCGGTCCGGACGACCGCCGCGGAGCTCGGCCTGCGGGCGCATCCCGGCGCCCGGGTCTACGTCCTGCCGTGCATCGCCGGTCACGTCGGGGCCGACACGGCCGGGGTGATCCTGGCCGAGGAGCCGCACCGCGCCGAGCGCCTGACGCTCGTCGTCGACGTCGGCACGAACGCCGAGATCGTGCTCGGCGACCGGAACCGGCTGCTCGCCGCGTCCAGCCCGACCGGTCCGGCCTTCGAAGGCGCCCAGATCAGCGGCGGCCAGCGCGCCGCGCCGGGCGCCATCGAGCGCGTCCGGATCGACCGCGAGACGCTCGAGCCGCGCTTCCGGGTGATCGGCGTCGACGCCTGGTCGGACGAGCCGGCGTTCGCGGAGGCCATGGGCGGCAACGGTGACGAGACCCCGGGCATCACCGGGATCTGCGGCTCCGGGATCATCGAGGTCGTCGCCGAGCTGTTCCTGGCGGGCGTCGTCACCGCCGACGGCGTCATCGACGGGTCGCTGGCGGCGCGGACGCCGCGGATCGTCCCCGACGGGCGGACCTTCAGCTACGTCCTGCACGACCGCGGCCGGCGCCGGTGGGCGCCGCCGGACCGCGGATCGTCATCACCCAGAACGACGTCCGGGCGATCCAGCTCGCCAAGGCCGCCCTGTACGCCGGCGTCCGGCTGCTGATGGACCAGCTCGGCGTCGACGAGGTCGACGAGATCCGGCTGGCCGGCGCGTTCGGCAGCCAGATCGACACGACCCACGCGATGATCCTCGGGCTGATCCCGGACTGCGACCTGGCCCGCGTCCGGTCGGCCGGCAACGCGGCCGGGACCGGCGCGCTCATCGCGCTCCTGTCCGGCGCGGCCCGGACCGAGATCGAGGGCGTCGTCCGGCGGGTCGAGAAGATCGAGACGGCGGTCGAGCCGCGCTTCCAGGAGCACTTCGTCGAGGCGATGGCGTTCCCGCACCGGACCGCGCCGTTTCCCAACCTGGCGCGGGTCGTGGCGCTGCCGGAGCGGGTGGCCGGCGCCGGGACCAACGGTTCGCGAGGCCCGCAACGAGCGCCGGCGACGGCGCGCGGTGGCGGCCGGCAACAGGGAGGTCGACTGATGGTCGAGACCCAGCGACATCGGAGCGGGGGACGAGCCGCCCGGCAGGCGCTCCGGCTGGCGACCCACGCCGAGCACGTCCCGTTCCTCACCCGGACGCTGGCCCCGTTCGAGGTCCTCGACGAGGAAGGCCTCGCCCAGATCGAGCAGAACGCCGACACGATCCTCCAGGAGGTCGGCCTGGAGTTCCGCGGCGACGAGGCGGCGCTCCGGCTGCTGCGCGACGCCGGCGCCGACGTCGACGGCGTGCGCGTCCGCTTCCCGCGCGGGATGTGCCGCTCGATCGTCCAGGCGACCGCGCCCCGCCAGTTCACCCAGTACGCCCGCAACGAGGCCCGCAACGTCGAGATCGGCGGGATGCACACGGTCTTCGCCCCGAACTACGGCTCGCCGTTCGTGCGCGACCTCGACCGCGGCCGGCGCTACGGGACGATCGAGGACTTCCGCAACTTCGTGAAGCTGGCCTACGCGTCGCCGCACCTGCACCACTCGGGCGGGACGATCTGCGAGCCGGTCGACGTGCCGGTCAACAAGCGCCACCTCGACATGGTCTACTCGCACATCCGCTACAGCGACAAGCCGTTCATGGGCTCGGTGACGGCGCCCGAGCGAGCGCGCGACACCGTCGAGATGGCGCGGATCACCTTCGGGGCCGAGTACCTCGAGACGCACCCGGTCGTCCTCAGCCTGATCAATGCCAACTCGCCGCTGGTCTGGGACGCGACGATGCTCGGGGCGGCCCGGGCCTATGCGGAGGCCAACCAGGCGACGCTGATCACCCCGTTCATCCTGGCCGGGGCGATGGCGCCGGTGACGGCCGCCGGCGTGTGCGCCCAGACCCTGGCCGAGGCGCTCGGCGGGATGACCTTCGTCCAGCTGGTGCGGCCGGGTGCGCCGGTGGTCCTCGGCACCTTCGCCAGCTCGATGTCGATGCAGTCGGGCGCGCCGACGTTCGGCACGCCGGAGCCCGCGCTCGTGCTGTACGTGATGGCCGCCCTGGCCCGCCGGCTCGGCGTGCCGTTCCGCTCCGGCGGCTCGCTGTGCGCCTCGAAGATCGCCGATGCCCAGGCCGCCTACGAGTCGGCGGCCACGCTCCAGCCGACGATCCTCGCCGGCGTCAACTTCGTGCTCCATGCCGCGGGCTGGCTGGAGGGCGGCCTGGCCGTCGGCTACGAGAAGTTCATCCTCGACGCCGACCAGTGCGGGATGATGGCCGTCTTCGTCAAGGGCGTGGACATGTCGCCGAACGGCCAGGCGCTCGACGCGATCCTGGCCAACCCGCCCGGCCAGCACTACCTGGGCAACGCGCACACGCTGGCCAACTTCGAGAGCGCCTTCTACCGCAGCGACATCGCCGACAACAACAGCTTCGAGCAGTGGCAGGAGGACGGCTCGCTCGACGCGGCGCAGCGCGCCAACGTGATCTGGAAGCGGATGCTCGCCGAGTACGAGGCGCCGCCGATCGATCCCGCCGTCGACGAGGCGCTGCTCGAGTTCATCGCCCGCCGCAAGGCATCGATGCCGGACTCCGAGGTCTAGCGGTCCCGATGCTCTTCCGCCGGCGATCCTCGCTCAAGTCGACCCGGGCCGCCGCGCTCGCGCGGGTCCTGCGCGCCCCGACGTTCGAGCTCGTGCCGCTCAAGAACGCGCTCGACCAGGCGGCGTTCCTGCCGCCAGGCTCGACCGTGTCGGTGACTGTCTCGCCGGCCAAGGGGATCGAGGCGACCGTGGCCCTGTCCGAGCAGCTCCAGGCCCGTGGCTTCCGGGCCGTGCCGCACCTGTCGGCGCGGATGATCCGCGACCGCGCCCACCTCGCCGAGCTGATCGCCTGGCTGGAGGGCGCCGGCGTCGACCGCGCCTTCGTCGTCGGTGGCGACGCCAAGGAGCCCGGCGACTACCCTGACGGCCTGTCGCTGCTGCGGGCCATGGCCGACATCGGCCACCCGCTGCGCGAGATCGGGATCCCGGCCTACCCGCAGGGCCACGCGTTCATCGCCGATGGGCCGCTGCTCGAGGCGCTGCATGCCAAGGCTGCGTTCGCCAGCTACATGACCACCCAGCTCTGCTTCGATCCGAACGCCGATCGCGACCTGGCTCGCCGCGCGCCGCGCCGAGGGCATCACGCTCCCCGTCCATCTCGGGCTGCCGGGCGTCGCCGAGCCGCAGCGACTGCTGGCGATCAGCGCCCGGATCGGGGTGGCCGACACGCACCGGTTCCTGGTCAAGAACACCCGGTTCATCGCCCGGCTCATCCGGTCAGGCGGCTTCTACCGGCCCGACGGGCTGCTCGAGGGCGTCGCGCCCGCGATCGCCGACCCGGTCGCCGGCATCGTCGACCTCCATCTCTACACGTTCAACGCGGTGGATCTCACGGAGCGCTGGCGCAAGGACTACCTGGAGAAGCTGGCGGTCCGCGCCGCCGCCTGAGGCCCCCTGCGACCAAGCCCGCGACGCGGTTGCGGCCAAGCCCGCCACGCGGTTCGCCGAGCGCGGAGCATGCCGCCACGCGGTTCGCCGAGCGCGGAGCATGCCGCCAGCGCGGTTCGCCGAGCGCGGAGCATGCCGCCACGCGGTTCGCCGAGCGCGGAGCATGCCGCCACGCGGTTCGCCGAGCGCGGAGCATGCCGCCAGGGAACCCTGGAGTGCCAACCGACGAAGCATCGTGGTCCCAGCCGTGGATTGGATCGCCCGGGTTCCAATCGACTGCCGAACTCCGGAAACCTGGCCCACGGGGCCGCCTCCGCCGTCGATTGGCACCGGACGGGGCCACCTGCCCGCGACCACCGGCCGCGGGCTGGTCCGCGCCGGAGGATCCTGTTCCGGGGGAACGCTGCCCGGGCCACCTGTTCGGCCCCCGAGTTCGGGCCCCCGAGTTCGGGCCGCCGAGCCCGGTCCCACCACATCGTCGCGCGGCGGTGTCGGAAATCAAGGATCTGGTCGCCGTTGCCGGAGACCGCGAGCCGTGCCAGCCGCCTAGACGCCTCGGTGTCGCTGGGGGCATGAGACGTCGCCGACGGAGACGCTCGTGTTCGCTATCTTCGCATCAGCACGGGGCACTCCCGGCGCACGCACCGCTGGAGGTGATCGGTGGAGTTCGAGGAGATCCACGTGCCGGTGCCGGGTGGCGAGATCTTCGCCACGCGGCGCGGGGCGGAACCACCGGGGCGGCCGCGGGTCCTCCTCCTGCACGGCGGGCCGGGCATGGGCGCCGAGTACCTGGTCAGGCTGGTCGAGGCGCTCGACGGCGCTATCGACGGAATCATCCCACAGCAGCGCGGCCTCGAGCCGAGCACCCTCGAGGGCCCTCGCGACATCGAGACGCATGTCGCCGACCAGATCGCCGTCCTCGACCACCTTGGCTGGGACCGAGCCTGGCTGATGGGCCACTCCTGGGGCGGGCTCCTGGCGATGCACGTTGCCGTCGCGCACCCGGACAGGGTGCAGGGGCTCGTCCTGTTCGACACCCTCGGCGCGCTCGCGGACGGCGGCCGGGCGGCGCTCTCCACGAACCTGGTGGCCCGCCTCCGGCCGTCCGATCGGGCCCGCCTGGACGCGCTCGTCGCGCTTCAGCAGTCCGGCGAGGAGGAACCGACGCTCGTCGCACAGATCCTGACCACCCTCTGGCCGTCCTACTCGTACGCGTACGACCAGGTGCCGGCCCCGCGGCCGCTCCGGCTGGAGGTTCCGCGCCCGGATATCCCGGACACGATGGCCGCGGTGGAGGCGCACTGGGCGGCCGGAACGCTGGCGCGGGGGCTGCCGAGGCTGGACCTGCCGGTCCTGCTCGTCCACGGGGTCGCCGATCCCCTGCCGTCGAGCGCGTCGATCGAGACGGCGGGGCTGATCCGCGGCGCCCGGCTGGAGTTGCTGGAACGGTGTGGCCACTTCCCGTGGCTCGAGCGCGGCGACGCCGTGCGCCCGATGGTCGAGGCGTTCCTCGCGGAGCACTGACGGGACGCCTCGGCTCGACCGCCGTGGGGCGCTCGACGAGGTGGATGCCAGGCCGCCTTCCGGACCTTTGTCACCTGGGCCAGTACCGATGGTCTGCTGCAAAACGGAGGCGGCGGGCGCCTAATGGTGCGACACGGCAACGGAATCTGCCTCCTCGGACTCGATCCGCCCGGTTGCCGGCGATGCTGACAAGAGGTCTTGAGCTCCCACGGCATGTCAAGCGGTCAACGCAGGCGCGCGATCAACCCGTCACCGTCCCTGTCACGTGGAGGGCCGCGAGCATCGACCCGTGCCCACGCATCCAAGGCCGGCCGTGGATCGGTTGTCCAGCCCGTTGATCCGGCCGATCGGGCGGTCTCGGCCCGGGACGAGCTCGACGCGATCGAGTCCCTCGCGCAGATCGGGTCGTACACGCTCGACATCGGGTCTGGCCTCTGGGTGAGCTCGAAGGGCCTCGACGCCATCTTCGGGATCGACGCCTCGTACGAACGGACCGTCGAGGGCTGGACCTCGCTCATCCACCCCGACGACCGGGACGTGATGGCGGCGTACTTCGCCGACGATGTGGTCAGTCGTCGCGGCCGCTTCGACCGGCAGTATCGAATCGTTCGTCCGGACTCCGGTCAGGAGCGCTGGGTCCACGGGCGCGGTGCCCTGGACCTCGATCGGTCCGGGCGACCGGCGCGGATGATCGGGACGATTGCCGATATCACGGACCAGCGGCTCCTGGAGACGCAGAACCGGCGACTCGCCCAGGCCCTCATCCAGACGGGTGAGGCGGTCCTGATCACCGGCCCGTCGGGCGAATTCGAGTTCGCGAACCCGGCCTTCGAACGACTGAGCGGGTTCAGGCAGATGGACCTGATCAAGCACACGCTGGGCGTGCTGGCGAGCCAGATCACCCCCGGAACGCTCGCGGACGTCAGCCGGACCCTGAGCGGCGGCGGACCGTGGAGCGGCGAGCTCGTGCACCGCGGCGACGACGGGGCCGTCCATGTCTCCGAGGCGTCGATCTCGCCGATCCTGGACACCGACGGCACGAAGGTCGGCAACATCACCGTCGCGCGCGATGTCACGGAGCGCCGCGAGCACGCGCGGGAACGCGACCGGCTGGTGGCCGCGACCGAGCAGTCGGGCGACGGGATCGTGATCACCGACCCCGACTTCCGGGTCGTGTATGCGAACAGGGCGTTCGCGGACACCGTCGGGGAGGAGCCAGCCGGGTTGATCGGACGCTCGGCTGCGGAGGTGGCGGGCATCGGGCTGGATCCGAGCGACCTTGCCGACCTGTCTCGCACGGTGCAGGCCGGGCGCCCGTGGATTTCCGAAGTCGATCACCGGAACCCCGACGCGACGGTGCGTCGCCTGGAGGCCACCATCAGGCCGATCCGGGACGCGAATCTCGACATCACGGGCTGGGTCGGAGTGATGCGGGACATCACCGA
The DNA here is from genome assembly GCA_963806175.1 of uncultured Chloroflexia bacterium. Classification (GTDB taxonomy): domain Bacteria; phylum Chloroflexota; class Limnocylindria; order Limnocylindrales; family CSP1-4; genus SPCO01. The sequence continues at coordinate 251,461 of CAWDXA010000005.1, read as the reverse complement.
ACGGGTCGATGCGGCGCTGGCGCTGAGGGCTTCGGAGGCCCACCTCCGCACGGCACTCGACACGATGCTCGAGGGCGTCACGGTCATGTCGAGCGTTCGAGACGAAGGCGGCCGGATCGTCGACTTCCGGATCGAATACGCCAACGCCAACGTCGGCGAGATCTCCGGAGTCGCTCCCGAACAACAGGTCGGCCACACGGTCCTGGAACTGTTCCCGGCCCACCGGGCGAGCTCGCTCTTCGACGGCTACGTCCGCGTCGTCGAGACGGGCCTGCCGTTCGAGTCCGGTCCGATCCACTACGTGGATCCAGACGCGGCCGGCGGGCCGCTCGACCAGATCGTGGAGCACCGCGCCGCCAGGCTCGGCGACGGGTATGTCCTGTCCGTTCGCGACATCACGGCACGGCATCGCGCCGAATTGCAGATGCGCCGGCTGGCCCATGCGATCGAGCAATCGGCCGACGCCGTGGTCATCGCCGACGTCAATGCCCGGATCGAGTACGTGAACCCGGCGTTCGAGCGCGTCACCGGCTATACGGCCGATGAGGTCATCGGCCAGAACCCGCGGATCCTCAAGAGCGGTCTCCAGGGGCCGGCGTTCTACGCGGCCATGTGGGCGGCGCTCACGAATGGGCAGTCCTTCACATCGGACATGACCAACCGGCGCAAGGACGGCAGCCTGTTCCTGGAGGAGGCCGTCATCTCGCCGATACGCGACGCGGAGGGAGCGATCACGAGCTTCGTCGCCGTCAAGCGCGACGTTACCAGGGAGCGCGCCGCCGAGGCAGCGGCGGAGCGCACTGCACGGGAGCGCGCCCTGATCTCGGGGACCCTGGCTGAAATCAGGGCCGGCGCGACCGCCGAAGCCACGGCCGAGGCAATCTGCCGGCAACTCGTCAGCCTGCCGGGGACGGTGACGGCCAACCTGGCCTACTTCACCTCTGAGGGACCGGTCATGCCCCTGGCGTTCGTGCGGGCGGACGGTGGTCCGGGCAGCCTGCACCGGCTGCCCTATCAGCGAAGCCGGGCCGTGCTCGAGCGTGCCGCCGCGGGGCCCTGGGTGGAGGCCTGGACCCGCAAGCCCTGGCATCCGTATGACCGATTGTTCGGAGAGCTGGGAATCAAGGCGGTGGCACACGCCCCGGTCCGTCGCAACGGGTCGGTCATCGGGTACCTGACGGTGACCTCGGCGAGTTCCGACGCCGTCGATCGACTGACCGAGCTGCTTCCCGCCCTGCTCGAGTTCGCGGGTTTCGCTGGGGCCCTCGTCGGCCCGGCGATCGAGGAGCGCACCGAAGTGGGCAAGATCCGCGAGCGGATCGGGCAGACGATCAAGGACGGTGCCTTCCGGCCCGTCTTCCAGCCCATCGTCGACGTGGCGTCGGGCGCCCACGTCGGGTACGAAGCGCTGACCCGCTTCCAGGACGGGACGGCTCCGGATCGGATGTTCGCGGAGGCACGGGCCTCCGGCCTCGAGCTCGAGCTGGAGCTGGCGACGCTGGCGGCCTCGATCTCGGCGGCGACGGCGCTCCCGTCCGGGGCCTGGCTCAGCCTCAATGTGTCGCCCGGCCTCGTGACGGCCAACCGTCGTCTGGCCGGCGCCCTCCGCCGCGCCGACCGCCCGATCGTGCTCGAAGTCACCGAGCACGTGCCGGTCGACGATTACGCTGCGCTCCGCGCGGCGATCAACCGGATCCGGCCCACGGTCCGCGTGGCGGTTGACGACGTGGGGTCCGGGTTTGCCAACTTCGGCCACATCGTGGAGCTCCGACCGGCCTTCGTGAAGCTCGACATCGGGCTCGTCCGTGGGATCGATGCCGACCTGACCCGGCAGGCCCTGATCGTCGGACTGCTCCATTTCGCCAATCAATCGGCCAGCCAGACGATCGCCGAAGGTGTCGAGACCGAGGACGAGCTGACCACGCTTCAGCGGTTGGGCGTTCCCCTGGCCCAGGGCTACCTGCTCGGTCACCCGGCCCCGGCCGGGTGAGGACCGGACGCACGATGCGCGCGAGGACGCCGGGACGCCCCGGGAAGCCGGCAGCCGACCGGCCGGTCGGTCCGGCCGGGCAGGGCTCGATCGCGGCCGGCTCGACCGCGGCCGGCGCGGAGATCGAGCGCCTCGTCTTCGATCACATCTCCGACGCGATCTTCGCGACCGATGCCTCGAACCGGGTCACGTATTGGAGCCCGTCGGCGGAACGTCTCTTCGGATTCTCGGCGAACGAGGCTGTCGGCCGTCCGTTCGGCGAACTGCTGCCATTCCAGATGGCCGACCCCGATGGCGAGCGCGTGTTCTTCGAGGAGCTGGCAGCTGGGCGGATATGGCGTGGGCGCGGCACTGTCCGGCTTCGCGATGGCCGGGAGATCTGGCTCGAGTCGACCGTGCAGCCCATCGTGAACGGGGGCCAGGTCGTCGGCAGCGTGTCGGTGGCGCGTGACATCAGCGAGACCATCGACGCGCAGCGGAACCTGGCCGAGCAGGAGCGCTTCATCAACGCCGTCCTCGACGTCGAAGGTGCCCTCGTGGTCGTCCTCGACGCGCAGGGAATCGTGGTGCGGTTCAATGGTGCCTCCGAGCGCCTGAGCGGGTACCGCTCGGACGAGGTGCTCGGACGAACGATCTGGGCCGTGCTCCCACCCGACGAGGTCGGGGTGGTGCAGTCGGTCGTTGCGGACCTCCGGGCCGGGGCGTTCCCGAACACCTACGAGAACCACTGGTTGACGCGCAAGGGCGCACGGCGGTTGATCAGCTGGGAGAACACCTGCCTGACCGATGAGGCCGGCAAGGTCACCCACGTGATCGCGACCGGGATCGACATCACCGACGCTCGCCGCGCCGACGAGGCCGTCCGCGGCATCGAGACGGTCGGGCGCCTCCTCGCCGAGCAGGGACCGCTGCCGCACGCCCTCGACGCCGTCCTGGGCGAGTTGCAGGACCGGATGGGCTACGAGTTCCTCTCGCTGTACGTGTGCGATGGCGCCGGGCTGCGACTGGGGGCCCAGCGTGGCTACGTCGACATGCCGGAGCGCATCGCCAGCGACAGTGGCGTCATCGGGCGTGTCTGTCGCACCGGACTTGCCGCCCTCGTGCCCGACGTGGCAACCGACGCCGACTACCGCCCGGGCGACGCGGAGGTCATGGCCGAGATCGCCGTCCCGCTCCTCGGCGACCAGGAGACGCTCGGCGTCCTCAATGTCGAGTCGGCCACTCGGGGCGGCCTGACGACGGCGGACCTGCGCCTCGCGGGCGCCGTCGCCGACCGGATCTCGACGTCCCTGGTGGTCCACAGGCAGCAGGAAGCGCTGCGCAATCGTGCCGGGTTGTTCACGGCATTGGCCAGCTTCGCCGGCGTTGCGAACGCGATCCTGGATCCGGCGCGCCTTGCGACGGCGTTGGTCGAAGCCGTCAGCATGGTGGTTCCCTCAGACACGATCGTGATCACGACCCTCGATCGCGACGACGGACAGTTCCGCGTCCGGGCCGTGCGGGGACTCGCCGAGGACGCGATCGGTGTGGTGATCCAACCGGGTGACGGAAACACCGGCCGAGCCATCGTCGCTCGCGTCGTGACGTTCATGGACCACCACTCACGGCAGGATTACGCGTCGAACCTGCGTTCCCGGGTCCCCTACGACGCGATCTCGGGCGTGGCCGTACCGCTCATCCACGAGGACCTGGTCCTGGGGGTCATCTCGCTCGGACGAGCCGGTGCGGACGCCAGCTTCACGGAAACTGAACGCGAGGTGCTGGCCATCGTCGGGTCGCAGGCGGCGCTGGCCATGGCCAACGCCTACCTCGTGGAAGAGGTCTCCGCCCTCGCCATCCACGATGGGCTGACCGGTCTGTACAACCGCCGGCACTTCGACGCCGCGGCCGATCTCGCCATTGCCAGGTTCAAGCGGCGGGGCGTCGACGGCAACCTGGCGGCGATCATGTTCGATCTCGACCATTTCGGCGAGTTCAACCGACGCCACGGGCACCTCGCCGGCGATGCAGCGCTGCGCCTGTTCGCGGGGATCCTCCGCGAGCGGCTCCGCTCGGCCGATCTCGTCGCACGGTATGGCGGGGAGGAATTCGTCGCGATCCTGGAGGACTCGAGCGCCGCCGACGCCGTGCGCATCGCCGAAGAGATCCGCCGGGAGGTCGAGACGCGTCCGATCTCCGGCACCGACGGCGAGGCGCTCCATGTCTTCGTCAGCGCCGGCTGCGCCGAGATCGACCGAGCCGACCCGACGATGGTGTCGCTGATCGGGCGGGCCGATGCCGCGCTGTTCGCGGCCAAGCGGGCGGGCCGGAACCGGGTCGTCGCCGCATAGCCCAGGTCGTTGACGGCTCCGCCGCCTCGGCTCTACACTCAATCCCGACGAATTCACTCGGGATTGAGGACGCTTCCCTGACTTCCACCGCCACGACCCTCCCGGCCCAGCGGCCACCGTTCCATGGCAGCGGCGCCATCGCCTTCAGCACGAAGGGCGAGTACGGCGTCCGGCTGATGGTGCAGCTCGGGCGGCACTACGGCGCCGGCCCGGCGTCGCTCGCCGAGATCGCCGCCGAAGAGGATCTCCCGCGCGCCTACCTGGAACAGCTCGTGATCAGCCTGCGCGAAGCCGGTCTGGTGACCAGCACGCGTGGCGCCCACGGGGGCTACGAGCTCGCGCACGCGCCCGAATCGATCACGATGGCCGAGGTGCTCCGCGCGCTCGAAGGTCCGGTCGCCCCGATGCTGTGCGCGAGCGAGGACCCGGCCCACGGAGGCTGCGATCGGTCTGCGCGGTGCACCGTCAATGTGCTCTGGGTCCGGGTGCGCGATGCTGTCACCGGCGCCCTCGACTCGATGACGCTCGCGGACCTCGTCCCGCCGCGAACGGCCCCACCCGCCAGCCAGCCACCCACCCTGCAAGGAGCCCTGACCAGCTCGTGACCGACACCAAGACCGCCACCCCCGACCAGCACCTCGTCATCCGCGACCTGCGCGTCGCGCCGATCGCCCATCCCGAGGCCGAGATCCTCCAGGGGATCAACCTGACCGTCGGCAAGGGCGAAGTCCACGCGATCATGGGCCCCAACGGCTCCGGCAAGACGACCCTGGCCTACGCGCTGATGGGGCACCCGGCCTACAAGGTCACCGGCGGCGAGGTGATCTGGAAGGGTCGCGACCTCCTGAAGCTCTCGCCCGACAAGCGCGCCCGGTTGGGCCTCTTCCTGGCCTTCCAGTACCCCATCGCGATCTCCGGCCTGAGCGTCGCGAGCTTCATCCGCTCGGCGCTCAACGCCAAGCTCCAGGGGGTCGACAAGAGCGCCGACATCGATCCGACGGACCCGATGCGTGGCGGGATCTCGATGCGCGACTTCCGCAACAAGATGCGCGAGAAGATGGCGCTGCTCCGGATGGACGAAGGCATCGCCGCACGCTACGTCAACGAGGGGTTCTCGGGTGGCGAGAAGAAGCGCCTCGAGATGCTCCAGATGGCCGTTCTCGAGCCGGAGATGGCCATCCTCGACGAGACCGATTCCGGCCTCGACATCGACGCGCTGCGGATCGTCGCGGAGGGCGTCAACGCGATGCTCAACCCAGATCTCGGGGTCCTGCTCATCACCCACTACCAGCGGCTGCTCAACTACATCACCCCGGACGTGGTCCACGTGCTGGCCCAGGGCCGGATCGTCAAGAGCGGCGGCAAGGATCTGGCGCTCCGGCTCGAGGACGAGGGCTACGGCCCGGTCCTGCGCGAGGCCGGCCTGTCGCCGGACGTCCCCGACGAGGCGCTGCTGATGCCCAAGGAGCCGGCCGGCACGGATCTCGAACCGGTGGAGGCCGCCCGCTAGGCGGGCCCGACCGTGGTGGCCGTCACTGCCCAGTCCTCGGTCGCGTCCGCGCCCGCCGGGACGCGCCCCGCGTTCGACCCGAACGTCGTTCGCCGCGACTTCCCGATCCTCGACCAGGAGATCAACGGGCACCGTTTCGTCTATCTCGACTCTGCCGCGACGTCGCAAAAGCCGCGGGTCGTCATCGAGGCGATGGACGACTACTACCGCTCGTACAACGCCAACGTCCACCGCGGGATCTACACGATCGGCGAGAAGGCCACCGCCGAGTACGAGAAGGCCCGCGCCCGGGTTTCGCGCTTCATCAACGCGCCGGACAGCCACGAGATCGTCTTCACCCGCAACGCGACCGAGGCGATCAACCTCGTCGCCTACTCGTGGGGCCGCAGGAACATCGGCCGGGGTGACGCGATCGTCCTGACCGAGATGGAGCACCACGCCAACCTCGTCCCGTGGCAGATCCTGGTCCAGGAGAAGGACGGTGACCTCGAGTTCATCCCGATCACCGACGACGGCATCCTTCGCCTCGACGTGTTCGAGGTGCTGCTCCGGCTCAAGCCGAAGCTCGTCGCGTTCACGCACGTGTCGAACACCCTCGGGACGATCAACCCCGTCCGCCAGATGACCGAGATGGCCCACGCCGCCGGGGCCCTGGTGCTCGTCGACGGCGCGCAGTCAGTGCCGCACGTCCCGGTCGACGTCCAGGAGCTCGGCTGCGACTTCTACGCATTCAGCGGCCACAAGATGCTGGCGCCGATGGGGTCCGGTGCGCTCTGGGCTCGCCGCGAGCTGCTCGAGGCGATGCCGCCGTTCCTGTCCGGCGGCGAGATGATCCGCGAGGTTCACCTGCGGCGGTCCGACTTCAACGAGATCCCCTGGAAGTTCGAGGCGGGCACGCCGGCCGTCGGTGATGCGATCGGCATGGGCGTCGCCGCCGAGTACCTGATGGAGCTGGGGATGGACTCGGTCCGCGCGCACGAGCGCGATCTCGTGGCCTACGCGCTGGACGTCCTGGCCCGCGAGGTACCCGGCATCGCGCTCTACGGGCCGATGGATCCCTCGCTGCGCGGCGGGGTCGTCCCGTTCAACCTCCCCGACGTCCACCCGCATGACGTCGCGCAGGTCCTGGACCGTTTCGGGGTTGCGGTTCGAGCCGGCCACCACTGCACGATGCCGTTACACGAGCGGCTGGATCTCGCGGCCACGGCCCGCGCCTCGTTCAACGTGTACTCGACCCGCGACGACATCGATGCCCTGGCCGCAGGGCTCCGAGAGGTCCAGCGCGTTTTCGACGTCTAGGCCGCCTTGGAACGGCGAGGGGCGAGCGCCGGGCCTGGAATCCGAGCGAGATCAAGCTGACTGACCGTTGGCTGACGTACCCCGAAGGCAAAGGAGGGCTTGGCGTGCTGAGTGATCACCCGGTGTTCCCGATCCTGCTGTCGACGGACCTGGCGGCGAGCCGATCCTTCTACCACGACACGCTCGGACTCGAGATCCTGCGCGAGGATGCCGGCGATCGGATCGTGTTCCGCTGCGGCGCCGGAACCCAGCTGGTCATCACCCACAGCACCGTCGGGACGGCGGACAGGCAGACCCAGATGGCCTGGCGCGTCCCGGACATCCAGGCGGCGCTCGCGGATCTTCGGGCGCGGGGCGTGCGCATCGAGGAGTACACCCCGCCCGACCCGGAGACGGTTGACGGCATCGCCGACATGGGACATTCCTGGGCGGCCTGGTTCGTCGACCCGAGCCGCAACGTGCTGGCGGTCGTCCAACCCAAGGGGTGAGCATTTCGGCGCGACCCCGCCGAGCATCCCGCGTGGCGCGCGTGGCGCGACCGATCGGGTCTGCCTGGCAGTTGCCCCGGCGGCGCCGTTGAGCTTGCCGCCCAGGGGGTCGGGGCGGGTCGCTGTCGGGCCGCGGCGCCGGGGTCTGCGGAATGTAGAGACAGCCCGGCGCCGTGGGAACTGGGAGATATACCTATTCGGCCGGTGCGCCTTCCATATCCGACCTTGCTGGTCGGGATTGGCATCTCGCGCTACACTCAGGCGAGCATGGACGACCTCTACCGCGACTACATCCTCGAGCACTACCGGCGACCTCACAACTTCGGGGTCGTGGACGACGCCGACGCGTCGTACGAGGGCGCCAATCCGCTGTGCGGCGACCGGATCACCCTGATGCTCGGCGTCAAGGACGGCATCGTGGATCGGGTCGGCTTCACCGGTCGCGGTTGCGCGATCAGCCAGGCCAGCGCCTCGCTCCTGACCGACGAGATCAAGGGCAAGCCGCTGGCCGAGGTCGCAGGCTTCCGCGCCGACGACCTCCTCGACCTGCTCGGGATCGAGATCAGCCCGGCGCGCCTCAAGTGCGCCATGCTCAGCCACGACAGCCTCCAGCACGTCCTGACGGACCTGGGTGCTGCCGACCCCACGAACACCACGCCGAGCCCGGCGGAAGCGGGCGCATGACCTGGCCAACGCGCCTCGACCCAACGCGGATCGAGCGCCGCTGCAGGTGTCGTCGGCCGGCCTGAGCCGGCTCGTCGTCCCGCGGCACCATCGGGTTCCGCGTCCACCTTCCAACCGCCCTGGCGCCGTACCGGCGGCCAGCCTGTCGATCACCGGAGTCCCCTCACCCCATGCCGAAGTCCTACGCGGACCTCCTTCGCGAGGCCCGCGCCCAGATCAGGGAAATCACCCCCCAGGAGGTCGATGCCCTCCCGGCCGGTGCCGCCACCATCGTCGACGTCCGTGAGGCGTCCGAATGGGAGCAGGGCCACCTGCCGGGTGCGCACCACGTCTCCAAGAGCTACATCGAGCAGGAGATCGAGGGCGCCGCACCCGACCGCGACGCGCCGGTGATCCTGTACTGCGCCGGCGGCATCCGGTCGCTGTTCGCGGGCCAGACGCTGGCCGACATGGGCTACACGGACGTCGCCTCCATGTCGGGCGGGTTCCAGGCGTGGAAGGGTGCCGGCCTCGACTTCGAGACGCCGATGGCCCTGAGCGCCGAACAGAAGCAGCGCTACAGCCGCCACCTGCTGATCCCCGAGGTCGGCGCGGAGGGCCAGGCGAAGCTGCTCGGTTCGAAGGCGCTGCTGATCGGCGCCGGCGGGCTCGGTTCGCCTGCGGCGCTCTACCTCGCCGCCGCCGGCGTCGGCACGATCGGGATTGTCGACTTCGACGTGGTCGACCTGTCCAACCTGCAACGCCAGATCCTCCATACGACCGATCGGATCGGGGATCGCAAGGTCGAATCGGCACGCATCTCGATCAACGCGCTGAACCCGGACGTCAAGGTGGTCGCCCACGAGGAGATGCTGGTCGCCGAGAACGTCGAGCGGATCATCGCCGGCTACGACGTGATCCTCGACGGGACCGACACGTTCGAGACGCGCTACATCCTCAACGACGCGGCAGTGGCGGCCGGCATCCCGGTCATCCACGCGAGCGTCTTCCGGTTCGAGGGCCAGCTGACGACGTTCATCCCGTACGAAGGGCCGTGCTACCGCTGCCTCTACCCGACGCCGCCGCCGCCCGAGCTGGCGCCCGGCTGCTCGGTGGCCGGCGTGCTCGGCGTGGTTCCCGGGATCATGGGGATGCTCCAGGCCAACGAGGCGCTCAAGGTCCTCCTCGGCATCGGCCAGACGCTGGCCGGCCGGCTGCTCCTGTTCGACGCCCTCGAGACCGAGTTCACCGAGCTCAAGCTCCGCCGGGACCCGAACTGCCCGGTCTGCTCCGACGCGGCGGTCGAGGCGCGGACGTCGGGTCGTCCGCTTGCCGTGTCGAACGTCGGCGCGGATGCGCCGTTCCTCCTGACCACGACCGGCCTCGAAGGCAAGGTCTCGCCGGAGGCCCGGGCATGAGCACGGTGTTCATCCCGGCCGTGCTGCGCGCCAGCGTGGGCGGCGCGAAATCGCTCGAGCTCGACGGTGCCTCCATCCGGGGCGTCGTCGAGGCGCTCGTCGCGCAGCACCCATCGCTCGGATCGCAGCTGCTGACCGAGGGCGGCGACCTCAATCGCTTCGTTAACGTCTACGTCAACGGCCAGGACGTTCGCTACCTGGCCGGGCTCGACACGCCGGTGGCGCCAGCCGACGAGGTCCGGCTGCTCCCGGCGATGGCCGGAGGCTGAGGATGGCCGTGCCGGCCCTGCGCGCGATCCCGCCCGGGGGCCACGGCGTGCCGGGCGCTCCGGCCGGTCACGACGCGGACCACCCGCATTTCCACGACCACGACGACCTGCCCCGCCACGGTGGTCGCTTCGAGAGCATCCTCGACGCGATCGGCTACACGCCGCTGGTCGAGATCCCGAGGATGTCGCCGAACCCGGACGTGCGCATCTTCGCCAAGCTCGAGATGCTCAACCCGACGGGTTCGGTGAAGGACCGGGTCGCGAAGTACCTGGTCGAGGACCTCGAGGTGCGCGGCCTGCTCCACGAGGACTCGATCATCCTCGAGCCGACATCGGGCAACACCGGCATCGCGCTGGCGATGATCGGGCGGCGCAAGGGCTATCGCGTCGCGCTGGTCATGCCCGACAACGTGACCAACGAGCGACGGCAGATGGCCGCGCTGTTCGGGGCCGAGGTGATCGACTCCCCGGGGTCACTGGGCAGCAACGGGGCGATCGCGCTGGCCAAGCACCTCGTCAGCAAGGACGAGCGGTTCGTGATGCCGTACCAGTACGGCAACCCGGCCAATCCGCAGGCCCACTATGAGACCACCGGGCCCGAGATCCTGGCCGACTGTCCCGAGATCGACGTCTTCGTGGCGGGCCTCGGAACTGCCGGGACCCTGATGGGCGTGTCGCGCTACCTGCGCGAGCACAAGCCGGGCGTGCGCGTCGTCGCCGCCGAGCCCCTCCCCGGCGAGCACGTCCAGGGACTCCGCTCGCTCGACGAGGGGTTCATCCCGGAGATCCTCGACCCGTCGCTGATCGACGCGAAGTACCTGGTCTCGAACCGGGACGCCATCGCCGCGCTCCGCGACCTGGTCTTTCGCGAGGGGATCTTCGCGGGGCCGTCGTGCGGCGCGGTGCTCGTCGCGGCCGCGCGCGTGGCGCGCGAGATGACGGGCGGCACGATCGTCGCGCTGCTCCCCGATGGTGGCTGGAAGTACCTGTCGGCCGGCACGTTCGCCACGAGCCTCGACGACATGGAGGAGGCGCTCGAGGGCGGCGTCAACTGGTGGTAACGCTCGCGGCGTGCGCATGACCGATCGCCAGCCGGTCATGCTCGCCGACGAGATCCGCGAGGCGGTCATCGCGCACGCACGCGCGGAGTATCCGAACGAGATGTGTGGCCTGATCATCGGTGACCGGCCGGCCGGCGAGGGCGGTCGAGCCACGCGGTTCGAGCCCACGCGGAACAAGGCGGCATCGCCCTACCGCTACGAGATCGATCCCGACGACCTGCTGCGCCTGACGATCGCCACCGACGACGCGGACGAGGCGTTCTGGGGCATCGTCCACTCGCACACGCATACGGCCGCGGTCCCGTCGCCGACCGACATCGGGCTGGCCTTCTACCCGGATTCGCTGTACCTCCTCGTCTCGCTCGCCGACGACCATGCGGACGCCGCCACCGGGCAGCCGGGGATCCGCGCCTGGCGGATCGTCGACGGCGCGATCGACGAGGTTCCGCTCAGCCGGTGAGGACTGCGTCGGCTACTTGCAGGTGAGGTTCTTCTTCGGCACGGTCAGCCCGAGCAGGTAGGCATCGACGGCGCGTTTCACGCAGGCGCTGGCGTCGTAGCCGGTGTGGCCCTCGCCTGTCCGGGTGATGAGCATGCCGGAGGCGAGCTCCTTCGAGAGGGAGACCGCCCAGGCGTACGGCGTGGCCGGGTCGCCGGTTGAGCCGACGACGACGATCGGCGGTGCACCCTTCGCGCTTGCCGCCGCCGGCGTCCGTTCGGCGGGAACCGGCCAGAACGCACAGGCCAGATCGTTGTAGGCGAGCAGCTGTGCGAAATGCGGAGCCGCAGCCTCGAGCCGCGTCGCCCACGACGTGTAGACCTTGACGTCCGTCGGCGCCTGGAAATCGAGGCAGGTGTTGGCCGTGTAGGCGTCCTGCACGTTCGAATAGGAGCCGTTCGGATTGCGGCCACGGTACGGGTCGGCGATCAGCAGCATCAGCGACCCATCGCCGCTCTTGGCCACGGCGAGCGTCGTGGCCAGGGCCGGCCACGACGCCTTGGAGTAGAGCGCTGCCGCCACCGCGGACCAGGCGATGCCCGGGCCGACCCTGCGCGAGTCCCCCAGCCGGATCGCCGGCAGTGGCTTGGCGTCGATCGATGCCATCAGCGAATCGAAGGCCTGCACGCTCCGGCCGTTCTCGTTGAACGCACACGACGCCCGGCTCGCGCAGTCCTTGAGGAAATCGTCAAGGGCGTGCTCGAACGCCTTCGCCTGTCCGGAACGGAAGTGCTCCAGGTCGAGCGCCGGATCGATCGCGCCATCGAGGACCATCGCCCGGATGTGCGTCGGGAAGAGGTCGGCGTAGGTCGATCCGATCAGGGTTCCGTACGAGAACCCGAGGTAGGTCAGCTGCTTGTCGCCGACTGCCTGCCGGATGGCATCGAGGTCGCGTGCCACCGAATCCGTCGCCAGGTAGGGCAGCAGGTCCGGGTTGCGCGCGGCACAGGCCGCGGCGTAGGCGCGGGCCGAGTTGACGAGCGCCGTGAGCTCCGCGGCGGTGTCCGGCGTCGGGTCGATCCTCGCCTGCTCGTCGAGATTGTCGATACAACGCACGGCCGTGCTCGAGTTCACCCCGCGGGGGTCGAAGCCCACGATGTCGAAGCGCTTGCGCATCGCTGCCGAGAAGAGGCCGGGATTCTCGCGGACGAACTCGACACCTGAGGCGCCCGGGCCACCCGGGTTGACGACAAGCGATCCGATCCGCGACTTCCGATCCGTCGCCGGCAGGTCCACCATCGAGATGTTCACGTAGCCCTTCGACGGCGTCTCGTAGTCCTTGGGAACCCGAACCTCGGCACACAGGAACCCGTTGCCGCAGTCGCTCCAGTGGGCCGGCGCGATGATGACCGGCGCCGGCGTCGGCGGTGGCGGGGTCGTGGCGTCGGTGGGGCCGGCCGACGGCGTCTCGGCGACGTCCGTTGCATCGGGCTGGCCGGAAGGCGACGGCGTCGGGGTCGCCGGCGAGCAGGCGGCCAGCAGGATCGCGACCGTCAGCGCGGCGAGCGCCAGGGCGGCAAGTCCCCGATTCATGCGACCGGGCCGGGTCATCAGGTCGGCAGGATACCCGACGGCCGGTTCGTGAGGGCCTCCACGAGGCCGCGTTCCGTCGGCGTCGGGCCGAGACCCAGGCGGGCCCCGACCCGGGCGGCGAGCGGCGGCTCGAGATAGGTCGAGGCCAGGGTCGGCCAGGCGGCCTCGGCGAAGACCTCTCCCGGGGTGCCGTCCAGGAGGATCCGACCCGAGCCCATGACCACGACGCGCTCGAACGTCTCGGCCACGAAGCGCATGTCGTGGCTGACGGCGATGACCGTGCGTCCGCCCCCGGACAGCCCGGCGACGACCCGTTGGATCCTCGCCACGCCACGGGCATCCTGGCCGGTCGTCGGCTCGTCGAGCACGACGACCGGCGTGTCCATCGCCAGGATGGATGCCAGCGCGAGCAGCTTGCGACGCGAGTAGCCGAGGTCGTACGGGTTCGTCCCGGCCTCGCCGTCCAGCCCGGTCGCCAAGAGCGCTGCCTCGACCGCGCGCTCCAGGTCGGCGCCAGCCCGACCGAGGTTCCTTGGACCGAATGCGACCTCGGACCGCACCCGAGCCGCGAAGATCTGGCGGTCCGGATCCTGGAAGGCGAGCCCGACCGACGCGGCCAGGGCGGCCACCCGCCTGCCCGCGGCGTCCACGCCGTCGACCAGCACGCGGCCCTCGGTCGGTCGGAGCAGCCCGTTGAAATGGCGGACGAGTGTCGTCTTGCCCGAGCCGTTCTGGCCGATGATCGCGACCCGCTCGCCTCGCCGGATGACGAGGTCGACGCCGTCGACGGCGCGAGTTCCGCCCGGGTAGACGTGGACGAGCGCCTGGGTTTCGAGGATGACGTCGGCCGTCATGCGCCGAGTCCCGGGGCCAGGACGTCGGTGACGGTTGCCTGGGCGACGCCGCGCTCGAGGAGCGCACGGGCGAGCCGGGCCCGGGCCGGCGGCTCGACACCGAGCTCGTGGAGACGGGGGTCGTCGAACACCGTCGCGGTCGGGCCGTCGATCACGATCCGGCCGCCGTCGATGACGATGATCCGGCTGCAGACCTCATCGAGCAGGTCGGTCTTGTGCTCGGCGATGAGGAGCGACGCGCCGGCTTCGGCCAGCGCCCGCAGCGCCTCGCCGACCAGGCGTGTGCCGGCCGGATCGAGCTGGGCGGTCGGCTCGTCGAGGATCACGTGCCGGGGTCGCATGGCAAGCAGCGCGGCGATGCCGACGAGCTGCGCCTGGCCGCCGGACAACCGCTGCGGGTCGCGCTCGATCAGCGGTTCGAGCCGGAGCCGGGCGATCGCCTCTCGCGTCCGGGCGACTGTCTCGTCGACCGGGAGGCCCAGGTTCATCGGGCCAAGGGCGATCTCCTCGAACACGGTGGCCGCGATCCCGGACCGTTGCGTGTTCGGGTTCTGGAAGCCCACGACGACGCGTTCGGCCAGCTCGTACGTCTTGAGGCCCGCGGCCGGCGTTCCGTCGAGCGTCAGCGTGCCCTTGAGCTCGCCGCTGATGGAGGCGGGCGCGAGCCCGGACGCGACCAGGCAGAGCGTCGACTTGCCGGCCTCGTTGGGGCCGACCAGGCCGACGATCTCGCCGTCGTCGAGACGCAGGTCGATCTCGTGGAGGACCGGCTTCGCGTAGCCGGCGTAGCGATAGGTGGCCCCGGTCAGCTGGAGCACGTCAGGGCAGCCGCGGGAAGGTGCCCGACAGGCGCATCGCGATGGCCGCCAGCAGGGCCCCCAGCATGAGGGCACGGGCAAGGAGCTGGCGCCCGCTGTCCGGCAGCCGCCACAGGAGCTGACGGCGGCCGGGCCGGCCGAACGCGCGGACTTCGAGTGCCAGGCTGCGCTCCTCGACCTCGGTCAGCGACGACAGGATCACCGGGCCGACCAGCGGCAGGATGCCGCGAAGCCGCGCCCGGATGCTGCCCTCGGTGTCGAGCCCGCGGGCGCGCTGCGCGCTGGCGATGACGCTCGACCGCTCGACCATGGCCGGGACCGCCTCCAGCGTGGCCAGGGCGACGAATGCGAACCGCGGCGACAGTCGCCGCCGCTCGAGGTCGAGGACGAAGCTGCGCGGCTCGGTGGTCAGCCCGAACAGCCCGATCGAGGTCGAGATCGCGAACAGCCGGACGAGGGTCTGCCCGGCAAAATCGACCCCTTCGGCCGTCGCGTCGAACGGGCCGATGGTGAACAGGACCGTCGTGCCGGCCCGGGTGAAGACGCTGACGAGCACGACCGAGATCGCGATCGGCAGCGTCAGCAGCAGTGAGATCCGGACCAGCCGTCCGGCCACGCCGGCCAGCGCGGCAGCCGGCAGCACCGCCAGGGCGATGATCGCCAGCGGACCCAGGTAGCCGCCGATGACGAACGCTCCCAGCGATTCGACCGTCGCGGCGACGGCCTTGGTCAGCGGGTTCAGCCGGTGATACGCGCTCGGCGCCGACGGCGCCAGCCGGGCCAGGAAGGCGGCGTCGTCTGCCGAGAGGCGACCAACACCGCCCGTTGTCGCGGAGTCGATGGGCTATCCCTCCGTCAGCCCGACGGCCTTCTCGCCCTGCGGGAAGCGCGCGACGAAACGCCGGCTCAGTGCGCCGAGGATCGCGAAGACCACGAAGAAGGTCAGGGTCTTGTCGATCGGGTCGGACAGCAGGCCCTGCTGCAGGACCGCCGTGCCCAGGTCCGAGCCCGCCTTCTGGAACGTCGCGACCAGCAGGTCCGTCCCGGAGCCGGTGACGCCGCCAAAGAAGACGGTGGAGATGGGGGCCGAGATGATCGCCGAGAAGATGCCGCACAGGAGCCCGGCGACGAAGACATAGGCCGCCCCGAGATCCCTCCGCAGGAAGAGCAGCGCGAGCAAGCCGACGACGGCGCCGGCCAGCAGCAACCCGACAACCCAGCCGAGGATGACGAAGAGCGTGTCGGGAGCGGGAGCACCCGCCGCCTGCGGGGCGAAGAACGTGATGTCACCGCCGCTGTAGAAGGGCAGGAAACCGTAGTACCCGATGACCGCCACGATCGCGACAACGATCCCGCCGCCCACCGCGAGGCGGCCGACGGACGTGTCCGGGCGGCTCCGGAAGAAGCCGAGCCGCCCGAAGATCCCGGCCACCAGCCCGATCTCGACCGCGACGATGAAGAACGGCGCAGCGTAGTCGGAATGGAACGGTGCCGGGAGCACGTAGGTCCAGATGAGGTTGGCGAGGGCACCGGTCAGCGCGCCGGCGATCGGGCCTGCCAGCACCCCGACCAGGATCGTGCCGATCGAGTCGAGGTAGATGGGCACCTTGAGCACGGCGGCAACGGTCTGCCCGAGGATGATGTTGATCGCGATCGCAATCGGGATGAGCACGATCGTCCGCGTGTCGAACTGGCTGGTGATGGAGTCGAGCCGCCTCGTCTGCGAGTACTCGGTGGCGGCATACACGACGAGGCCGACCAGCATCGCGATCACCAGGACACCGACCAGCGTGTTGCCGGCCGCGATCAGCCCGGTATTCGGATCGGGCGTGAAGTCGATCGAGCCGGTCACGCTGATCCCCACGATGAGCACGAGGAAGAACGCGACGAGTCCGACGATCGAGCGGACCCAGCTTTGCGCCATGGCCATCCTCCTCCGTGTCAACCCGACCGGCGCGGTCCCGATCGGCGATTGACCCCTCTCCGTCTAGCGTGACACGTCGGGGCGGTCCGCCGCCAGCCCTCCGACGCGTTCGATGAGCCGATCCAGGAAGGTCGTCACATCTGCCGTCTGCGCGACGTCGAGGTTCGGCGCCTTCCCGGTCAGCCGGCGACGATCGGCGACGGTCATCCCGGCGGTCAGCTCGCCGGTCGTCTCGACGTCGACGTAGAGGGCCTCGGTCGTCACCAGCGAACGATCGAGCGCCGCGGCCACGGCCAGCGGGTCGTGGATGAATGCCCCGTAGAAGCCGTCGTACCGGGCGTGGAACTCCATGTAGAAGCGCAGCGCGTCGGCGACGTAGCGGACGATCGGGTTGCTCGCCACCGAACGCGTCGCGTGCATCGGGTCTTCGCCGTGCGCCAGCGCGATCGAATCGTCCGGCCTGCTGCCGGCCCGGCGAGCGAGCCGCACCACATGGTCCGGAAGAATCCTGGCCCGCTCCGTGACGTCGAGACCGAGGGCGAGCGGCCGCTCGATCGAGGGATCGGAAGCCGTCGCGGCGCCCCACGCGGCGAACACGATCTTCGCGGCTTCCGGGTCGCAGTGGATGTTCCATTCGGTGGTTGGCGTCGTGTTGCCGGAGACGCCGTAGGCCCCGCCCATCAGGGTGTAGCCGCGCAGCAGTCGCGGGAGGTCCGGCTCGCGCTCGAGCGCAAGGGCGAGGTTGGTCAGGGGACCCAGGGTCACGAGCATGATCTCGCCCGGTCGGCGGCGGGCCTCCTCCACGATCAGGTCGACCGCGTGCCGCCCCGACAGCGCCCGGCTGGGCGGCGGGAGCTCGGCATGGCCCAGCCCTTGCGGACCGTGGGTTTCGGGGGTGGTCTCCAGCGGCCGGACGAGCGGGACCTCGCGGCCGAGCGCGACCTCGACGTCGGTCCGGCCCGCGAGCTCGAGGACGGCGCGGGTGTTGATGCCGACCTGCTGCGCCTCGACGTTGCCGGACAGGCAGGTGGCGGCGACCAGCTCGGCGTCGTCCGACGCCGCCGCATAGAGCAGGGCGAGGCTGTCGTCGATCCCGGTGTCGACGTCGAGGATGAGCGGCATCCGGACGATCATGGGGCGATCCTACCGAGTGCCTCCATCGCCCGTACGACCGCCTCCTCGGGATCGATCTCGTCGACGTCGATCACGATCGAAGCGATGGACCGGAGGAGCGGCTCGCGCTGTTGCGCCTGGTCCTCGAGGAAGGCCTTCGGCGAGGCACCATAGGCCGGCCGGTGAGCGCTCGTTGCGAAGCGCCCGGCCAGGACCTCGGGCGAGCCGCGGAGCCAGACGACCGCCAGGTCCGATGCCGTGAGGGCCGCACGACACGTCTCGGAGTCGGCGACGCTGGCCGCCGCGCTGATCACGCTCGGACCGGGCTCGGCAAGCGCGCGGAGAAGCTGCGCCGCCTCCTGGTCATGCATCGCCTCCACGCCAGAGCGATCGCGCAGCTGGCGGACGGTGAGGCCGGTGGCCGCCTCGATCTCGATGTCGGAGTCGTGCCAGGACCAGCCCAGCCGAGCGGCCAGGCGCCGCCCCACCGTCGTCTTCCCGGCACCCATCAGGCCGACCAGGACGACGTGGCGGACCGGGCGAGCTGACTCGCGGAGCATGACCGAGAGGGTAGCCCGGTCCCGCGCCGCCTACACTCCGGCCGATGGAAACCTCGTCGCCGATCCTGCCGCCCGCCACGATCGGCATCCTCGGTGGCGGCCAGCTCGGGCGGATGCTGGCGCTTGCCGGGCGCGCGATGGGGTACCGGATCGCGGTGCTGGACCCGGATCCGGATTGCCCGGCGGCGTCCGTCGCGGATCACGTCGTCGTCGGCTCGTACGAGGACGTCGGTGCCGCACTCCGCCTCGCCGACCGAAGTGCCGTCGTGACGTACGAGCTGGAGCACGTGGCGGCGGACGTGGTCGCCGCGCTCGAGACCCGGCTGCCCGTGAGGCCCGGCCACCGGCCGTTGACCGTGACCCAGGATCGCCTGGCCGAGCGGCGCTTCGTGGAGGCGTCGGGCATCGCGGTCGCACCCTGGTGCGAGGTCAGGTCGCTGGACGAGGCGCGTGCCGCCGCGGCCGAGCTCGGCCTCCCGATCAGGCTGAAGCTGCCGATCGGCGGATATGACGGGCGTGGCCAGCTTCGGATCACCGAGCTGTCGGCACTCGATGACGCGTGGGAGCGGCTCGGCCGGCCGGCCGGCTCGGCGCTGCTGGCCGAGCGTGAGCTGACCTTCGACTGCGAGCTGTCGATCGTGATCGCGCGAGGCCTCCGGGGTGAGACGGCCCCGTTCCCGATCGCTCGCAACCGGCACGAAGCGGGGATCCTCGTGGAGTCGGTGGCGCCGGCACCGGTGAGTTCCGACGTCGCCGGCCGCGCCACCGCCATCGGGGAGCGGCTGGCCGAAGCGATGAACCTGTGCGGGACCCTGACCGCCGAGTTGTTCCTGCTGGCGGACGGTTCGATCCTGGTCAACGAACTGGCGCCCCGCGTGCACAACAGCGGGCATTGGACGATCGAAGGAGCCGCGACCTCCCAGTTCGAGCAGCACCTCCGCGCGATCTGCGGGCTCCCGCTCGGATCGCCCAGCGCGCTCTCACCAGCCGCGATGGTCAATCTGCTCGGAACGGGGCCCCGGCGCCCGGCGCGCCTGGTGGGCGCCGAGGCCGCCCTCGCCGATCCGTCCGTCCACCTCCACGTCTACGACAAGCGGCGCGTCTTCGAGCGTCGCAAGATGGGGCATCTCACCGCGCTGGCCGGGAGCGTCGATGCGGCGCTCGAGCGGGCGTGGGGCGCCCGGGCCGGACTCCGCTGGGCCGATGGGCAGATGGAACCACACGACGAGGAGGCGACATGAGCGGATCTCCCGGCGGTGGGGCTCAGCCGATCGTCGGCGTCGGTCGGCGGCAGCCGCTCCGACTTCCCGGTGCTCGAGGCCGCGGTCGTCATCCTCGACGAACTGGGCATCCCGTCCGAGCTCAAGGTCGTGTCCGCCCACCGGACGCCGGATCGCCTGTTCGCCTACGCGGAGGGCGCCGCCTCACGCGGGATCCGCGTGATCGTTGCCGGCGCCGGAGGAGCCGCTCATCTGCCCGGCATGCTCGCGGCCAAGACCGCCTTGCCGGTGATCGGCGTGCCGATCCCGACGCAACACCTCGGCGGGCTCGACTCGCTGCTGTCGATCGTCCAGATGCCACGCGGCATCCCGGTGGCGACCGTGGCCATCGGGAATGCCACGAACGCCGGCCTGCTGGCTGCCGCGATCCTCGCGCTGTCGGATGAAGCACTGGCATCGCGACTCGCCGCCTGGCGTGCCCGCCAGACCGAATCGGTCATCGCCGACGCCGACCGCGCCGCCGAGGGCACCCACGCCGGCTGATCGACCCCGTGGCCATCCACCGGCCCGGCCCCCGGGAGGATCGTCGACAGCTAGCCGACCCATGGCGTTGCCACGCCACGGACCGCGACGTCGATCGACCAGAGCGACGAGCTTGCGGTCACGAACAGGCGTTGCCCGTCGCGTCCGCCGAACACGCAGTTGCTGGCGACCTCGGGCAGGAGGATCCGCCCCAGCTCCACGCCCAGCGCGTCGAGCACGTGGATCCCGTCGCCGGCGGACGTCCACACGTTGCCCTCGACGTCGACGCGGAGCCCGTCGGCGAGTCCCGGCCCCATCGCCACGAACGTCCGGGGATCGGCCAGCCGGCGGCCCTCGTCGACCACGTCGAATGCCAGGATGTGGTGGTTGCCACCGGGGAGGCGGGCCGCGGACGTGTCCGACACGTAGAGCACCGATTCGTCAGGCGAGAAGGCCAGGCCGTTCGGGTGCTGCATCTGGTCGCTCATGACGGTCAGATCGCCGGTCGCGCGGTCGAACCGGAACACGAAGCAGCCGCCCAGCTCGGATTCGGCCCGGTAGCCCTCGGTGTCGTCGAGGATTCCGTACGGCGGGTCGGTGAACCAGACCGAGCCGTCGGAGGCAACGACCAGGTCGTTCGGCGAGTTGAGCCGGCGGCCCTCGTAGCGGTCGACGACCGTCGTCCGCGACCCGTCGAGCTCGTATCGCGCGATGCGCCGACGGCCGTGCTCGCAGGCCAGGACGCGACCGTCGTGATCGAGCGTGTGGCCGTTGGCGAAGTCGCCCGGGGCGTGCAGGGTTTCGTCCCCACCGGCTGCGGTCCAGCGGTGGACTCGATCGGCGCGGACGTCGCTCCAGATCACCGCATCGTCGTCCGGGACGTAGACCGGGCCCTCGGCCCAGATCGCGCCGCCGGCCAGCCGTTCGACCCGGGCGTCGGGCGGGACGAGCCGCTCGAAGCGCTCGTCGAGAACGACCCGGGCGATCGGCTGGCCTGGCATGGTCAGGCGATGCTACCCGGTCGGGTCGCGCGGCCGTTCGGCCGGTCGGCCGTCGCGCGGCCGTTCGGCCGCTCGGCCGCGCAACCGCGCGGTTCAGGCCTCGCCGGTGTCCGGCGTGGCCCCGGCCACCCGCACGGTCCGTTCGTCGGTGCCGCGCACGAGCTTGACGTCGAACGGCACCTCGAGCGAGTCGAGCGCGTCGAGCAGGTCGTCGGCGACCGCGATCGTCCGGCCGCCGGCTTCGACGATCAGGTCGCCGGCCTCGATGCCGGCGCCGTGCGCCAGGCTGCCGTCCTCGACGCCGCGGACGAGGACGCCGTCACGCTCGGGCAGGCCGACCGACCGGCGCATGCGACGGGCGACGTGCGACGGCGCGACGGCCACGCCGAGCCGGGCCCGCTTCGGCGATTCGCCGCGACCGAGCGCATCGATCCGGGCGCGCAGCGCCTCGTCGGCGGGCAAGGCCAGGTAGAACCCCTCGCCGATCCGGTTCGTGTTGAGGCCGACCAGCCGGCCGTCTGTGCCGACCAGCGCCCCGCCGGACGATCCAGGCGCGAGGGGAGCGGTGTGCTCGACACTCCCGGCGATCCGGCGACCACCGGGGCCGCGGAACTCGCGCGCGACCGCGGAGACCAGGCCGAAGGTGATCCGCGTGCCGCCGTCATGGCTGGCCCCGGCGCCGAACACGGCCGTCCCGACCGACAGGCCGGACCCGTCGCCCCATTCGAGCGGCGTCGCCCCGGCGGTGTCGACATCGATGACCGCGAGGTCACCCTCGCCGTCGTACCCGGCCACGGCGCCGCGTGTCCGCCGTCCATCGGCAAATGTGACCGTGACCTCGTCGCCACGCAGGTTGTGGGCATTGGTCAGGACCTTGCCAGCGCCGATCACGACGCCCGACCCGCGTGTGCCGCGGCCGATCCCGACGATGGACGGACCGACGCGTTCGGCGATGGAGGCGACGGCTGTCTGCAGTTCCTCGATGACACTCATGGGTTGTGCTCGCTCCGATACCTGGCTGTGTTGGCTGCGATAGACTTGCGACTTGCAATCTACAACTGACTTGCGACGATGACAAGTCCCCAACCGTGACAAGCCTCCGGCCCGCGCCTACCATCGAGGCCATGCCAGACCCGGCCGTCCGCGGAGCGCCCTCGCCGCGCCGACGCGCCCCGTCGCCCCTCGAGGCCGCGCTCGAACGCGTCGGCGACCGCTGGAGCCTGCTCCTCGTGGAGGCCCTGCTCGACGGCCCGCGCCGGTTCGGGGAGCTCGCGGAGGCCCTGCCGTCGATCGCGCCGAACATCCTGGCCGACCGGCTGCGCCGCCTCGAGCGGCGAGCGGATCGTCGTCGCGACCCCGTACCAGCAGCGGCCGCCGCGGATGTCCTATGCCCTGGCCGCCGAGGGACGCGAGCTCGCCTCGGCGCTCCGCCTGCTGGCCGATTGGGGCGCGCGCCGCTCGGAGACCGCCGAGCCGTTCCATCACGACGCCTGTGGCACCTCGCTCGAGACGCGCTGGTGGTGTCCGACCTGTGCCGTCGCGCTCGACGACGTGCAGGCCACCGAGACCCGCTCCGTCTGATTCGAAGGTCGTTCGCTACACTCGGGCCGATGGACGACGAACGCTGGGAACCGGGGATGCCGGTCCTCGACCGCCAGGCGACGGCGCCGAGCCCGCCCGCGACCCGCGGCGGCAGCGGCTCGCCGCTGCCGCCGAGCCTGCAGGGCCTCCCGCCTCGCTCCGTGCCCGAGGCGGTGCCCACGCCGCTGCAGGCCCACTACATCAACCTCAGCGTGATCGTGCTGATCTGCGGGGCGGTGGCGATCAGCGCGCTCGAGCTCGGCGCGTCGCTCGGCAGCCCGCTCGTCAAGGTGTGCGTGGCGCTGGCGGCTCCGCTCCTGGTCCTCACCACGGGTGACGCCGTGCTCCGGATCTGGCGCTCAGCCTGGGCCTGGATGCCGATCGATCGCGGGCGCGGCCTGTTCCGGCTGGCGTGGGTCGCCACCAGCCTGGCCGGGTTGGCGGCCCTGATCGCGGCATCGGTCGCGGTCCTGCTCGCATGACCGCCGTGGCAGCCCGATGAGGGAAGCGTTCGATCGCGGCCGCGACGGCCGTTCCACCGATCTCCCATCCGGCGCGGGTGTGCCGTCCTGGATCGCACAGAACCTCAACTTCTGCTCGAGCTGCGGCGGCCCGCTCCGGTTCGGGTCGGTGCCCGGCGAGGATCGCGAGCGACTCGCCTGCGCCGCCTGCGGCCACATCGCCTACGTCAACCCGCGCCTGGTCGTGACCACCCTGCCGATCACCGACGCCGGCGAGATCGTGCTGATCCGGCGCGGGATCGAGCCTGGCCTCGGCTCGTGGGCGCAGCCCGGCGGCTTCCTCGAGATCGACGAGACCGTCAACCAGGCGGCCATCCGCGAGACGTTCGAGGAGACCGGCCTGCTCGTCGAGCCGGGCGAGATCGTGGGCCTGTACACGAGACTGGAGGCGATCGTGGTGACGATCGCGTTCGAGGCCCGCATCACGGGGGGACGGCCGCCCCCACACCCGAGGCGACCGAGGTGGTCGCGTTCGCCCCCGACGCGATCCCGTGGCGAGAGATCGCGTTCAAGACCACGGTCTGGGCGCTCCGCGACTGGATCGATCTGCGACACCCGGAGCTGCGCCCCGGTCGCGGTGGCTGGCTCTAGCTGTGCTGACCGATCAGGTTGTTGACACCCGAGCCGAGCACCTCGCTCGACGCAGATCCGCACCAGCAGACTGGTACGCGGCGCATCCCCGCCGATCGAGCCGTGGCGGCCCTGCGGCTGAGCGTGGACCTGGCTGCCGGACCCGGTTCGCCGGGCCGATCTCGTCCGTACCAGTCCGTAGCTGAGGAGTTGCGTGACCGTCCGGCCGCGAGTCCTCGTCCACCTCTGTGTCCGTGTCCGTGAATCACATCTAGCTCGGGCCGTCGGAGGGGCGCACGTTGTCGCCGAACGGGAGACCGCCGACCAGTCCGTCGTTACCCAGGCTGCGGTGTGGCGATGCCACGGCCGGACTGGTCGTCGTCCGCGGCGTCGTGGCGCGAGCGTCCGTCGCGGCGGGGATCGCCAGGCCCGCGGTCGCCTCTGCGGGCTCCATGGCCGGAGGCACCGGGCCAACCGGCGAGACGGCGCCGTGACCGGTCAGGCCAACAGCCGCGACGCCGGCCAGGACCAACACCCACCCGCCGACGACCAGCCGCGCTCGCGAGCTGGACGATCGGCCGCCGCGCCCGGCCGGCGCCACCCGGGCGGCGAACTCGACCTCGTCGTCGCGCGACATGCGCGAGGCCCGTCGAACGCCCGAGGCGGCTAGCTCAGGTCGATGAAGACGTTCTTCAGTTCGGTGTACAGGTCGAGCGCCGACATCCCGAGCTCCCGCCCGATCCCCGACATCTTGTAGCCGCCGAATGGCGCCTCGGTGTGGACGGAGCTGTTCGAGTTCACGCTGATGACGCCGGACTGGAGGCCGCGCGCCGTGCGCAGGGCCTTGCCGATGTCGCGGCTCCAGATCGAACCGGACAGGCCGTACGGCGACGCGTTGGCCAGGCGAAGCGCCTCCTCCTCGGTGTCGAATGCGATGATCGACACGACCGGCCCGAAGATCTCCTCGCGCGCGATCCGCATGTCGTTCGAGACGCCGTCGAAGACCGTCGGCATCAGGTAGGCACCACCGGCCAGCGCCGGGTCCTGCGGCTCGTCACCGCCGACGACGAGCGTGGCCCCCTCGGCCAGCCCGATCTCGATGTAGTCCTTGACTCGATCGCGCTGCTTGAAGCTGACCATCGTGCCGACCTCGGTCGCCCGGTCTGCCGGGTCTCCGACGACGACCTTCCGCGTCGCCTCGGCGAACAGCTCCACGACCTGGTCGTGAGCCGACCGCTCGACCAGGATCCGGCTCCGCGCGCAACAGTCCTGGCCGGTGTTGTCGAACACCGAGTACGGCGATTCTCGCGCGAACTTCTCGAGGTCCGCGTCGGCGAACACGATGTTCGGGCTCTTGCCGCCGAGCTCGAGCGAAATCTTCTTCACGTTGCCGGACGCCAGCCGCATGATTTCCTGGCCGGTCGTCGTCTCCCCGGTGAACGCGACCTTGCCGACGCCCGGGTGTCCGGCGATGGCCGCACCGGCCGATCCGCCAGGACCGGTCACCACGTTGAGCACGCCCGCCGGGATGCCGGCCTCGAGTGCCAGCTCGGCCAGGCGAATCGCCGTCAACGGGGAGTAGCTGGCCGGCTTGAGGATCGCGGTGTTGCCGGCAGCCAGCGCCGGGGCCACCTTCCACGAGGCCATCAGCAGCGGGAAGTTCCACGGCACGATCAGCCCGACGACGCCGATCGGCTCGCGCAGGGTCAGGTCCAGGCCCGGCTTGGAGACCGGGATCGTCTGGCCGAAGACCTTGTTGGCGGCGCCGGCGTAGTAGTCGAAGACGAGGCCCGCGCCGGTGGTCTCGCCCCGCGCCCCCGAGATGGGCTTGCCGACATTGCGACTCTCGAGCCCGGCGAGCTCGTCCGTGTGGTCCTTGATCAGGGCCGCCAGCTTGGCGAGGGCTCGGCCGCGCTTGCCGGCCGCCCACGTCGCCCAGCCCCTGGGATCGTCGAACGCGCGTCGCGCTGCGTCGACCGCCCGATCGACGTCGGTCGGGCCGCCCAGCGGCGCCGTGGCGATGACCTTGCCGGTGGCCGGGTTGACGACCTCGAACGTCTGGCCGTCGGCCGCCTCGACGGCCTCGCCGCCGATGATCATTCGGGCAGCCGTGGGTGCGGAGGGCTCGGCGGTGGGGGTCGTCATCTCGGCGCCTTTCGGGTGGGTCGGCGGGTTGCGGATCGGTGCGGCGATGATACGACGGCCCCCGGACCGAATAGTCCGAACGGCCCTCAGCGCGTCCCGGGGCCGCTGGTAGCATCCGGCCATGCGGCTCGGCGCCCTGGCCCACTTCGGCGGATCGCACGTCCGGCTGTGGATCGCCGCGGTGGGCCTGGTGGCGGCGGTCGGCAGCGTCGGATACCTGGTCCTCGGGTGGCCGCTCGGGGACGCCATCTACATGACCGGGATCACCCTGACCACGGTCGGCTACCGGGAGGTCCGCGAGCTCGACGGGCTCGGCCGGGCGTGGACCATCCTCGTCGCCGTGGCCGGCGTCGGGATCATCTTCGGATCGGTCGGGATCGTCGCGGAGGCCGTCCTGTCCGAGGCCGCCAGTGGACGAAGGGAGGCGAAGCGGATGGCCCAGTCGGTGGCGGCGCTGCGCGACCACCTGCTCCTGTGCGGCTACGGGCGCGTCGGCTCGACCGTCGCCCGGGAGCTCGCCCACGCGGGTGAGCGGTTCGTGGTCGTCGACATCAACCCGGCGTCGCTGATCACGGCGGAGCGCGACGGCCACCTCATCGTCGTCGGCGACGCGACGAGCGACGCCGTGCTCGGCGAGGCGGGGATCGAGCGTGCCCGCGGCCTGATCACGACGATCGACTCGGATGCCAACAATGTCTACGTCACGCTGTCCGCGCGCGCTCTCAATCCCGGGCTCTTCATCGTCGCCCGGGCCAACGAGACGGGCTCCGAGGCCAAGCTCCTCCACGCCGGTGCCGACCGCGTCGTCTCACCGTATTCGCGCGCCGGCCGGCAGATCGCGGAGCTGGCCGTCCGTCCGCGGGTGGCCGACTTCATCGACTTTGCCCTGTCGCACGGCGAGCTCGCGTTCTCGATCGAGGAGGTAGAGATCGCCGCCGACGGACCGCTCGCCGGTCGGACCGTCCAGGCCCTGCGCGAGGACGGGATCTTTGCCCTCGCGATCGTCCGTGGCGATCACGACTACGAGCCGAACCCAGCCGCCGACCGCGTCCTCGCCGCCGGCGAGAACCTGATCGTGTCGGGCTCGGCGAAGATCCTTCGAGACCTGCGCGACCGGGCCTGACCGGTCCGCGCCGGGCGTCAGACGGCGTGATCCTCGGCGTCCACCGCCCCGGGTGGCGGTTCGGCGGCGACGATGGCCGCGCCGATGATTCCCGCGTCGTTGCGGAGCTGGGCGGCGACCACGGGGGCGCGCACGGTGAGCTTGGGGATGAACCGGTCGCCGTGCTTGCTGACGCCACCGCCGAGGATCATCAGGGTCGGCCACATCAGCTCGTCGATCCGGTGGAGATGCTCGTCGAGGTCCTGCGTCCAGGCCTTCCAGGACAGGCCCCGGCGGATGCGGGCGGCGGCGGCGGACCGCTTCTCGGCCGCCCGGCCGCGGATCTCCATCTGCCCGAACTCGGTGTTCGGCACGAGCTTGCCGTCGAGGAACACGCCCGAGCCGACGCCCGTGCCCAGGGTCAGGAAGATGACCACGCCCCGGCGATCCTTGCCGATCCCGAAGCGCATCTCGGCGATGCCGGCGGCGTCGGCGTCGTTGACGATCGTGACCGGCCGGCCGGTGGCCTTCCGCAACCGCTCGACGACCGGGAAGCCCTTCCAGGTCGGGTCGATGTTGGAGGCGGTCATGAGCGTGCCGTCCATGGTGACGCCCGGCAGGCCGACGCCGACCGGCGTCGTCGGGCCGAGCCTGGCGGCCCTGGCCAGGCGCTTCGTGATCCGGCCGATCGCTGCGATCACCGCCTCCGGCGTCGAGGGGTTCGGGGTCGCGACGCGGATGCGCTCCGAGCGGAACCGGCCGGATTCGACGTCGACCACCGCTGCCTTGATGCCGCTGCCACCGACATCGACGCCGATGGCGATTCGACCGCTCGCCACCTCCGTGCCTTCGTCCGTCATCGGGATCGCCTCATCTCTCGAGCTAGAAGTAGTTGACGGTGATGCCGCCGTCGACGACGAGCGACGCGCCGTTGGTCCAGCGCGATTCGTCGGAGGCGAGGTAGATCGCCATGTTGACGATCTCCTCGGGCTTGCCGAAGCGTCCGCTCGGGTTGCGGGCCAGCCGGAGCTGCTTGGCCGCCTCGTCCTTGAGCAGCCAGTCCATCAGCAGCGGCGTCTCGACCGGTCCCGGGCAGATGGCGTTGGTCCGGATCCCGTTCGGCCCGAACTGGACGGCCAGGCTGCGGGTGAGCGACAGGACCGCGCCCTTCGAGGCGGTGTAGGCGTCCTGCGGCACGCTGCAACCGAGGATCGCGACGAAGCTGGCGATGTTGATGATCGAGCCGCCGCCGCCCGCGATCATCGCCGGGATGGCGTACTTGCAGCCGAGGAAGACGCCGCGGACGTTGACCGCCATGACCGCGTCCCAGGTCGCGACGTCGGTGTCGGTCACCGAGTGATCGGCCTCGGGCATCACGCCGGCGTTGTTGTAGAGGCAGTCGAGCCGCCCGTAGGTCGCGACCGCGTGCTCGACCATGGCCCGGGCGTCGGCCTCCCTGGATACGTCCGTGCGGACGAACGTGGCCTGACCACCGGCCTTCGTGACGAGGTCGACGGTCTCGGCGCCGGCCGCCTCGTTGTACTCGGCGACCACCACGCGCGCCCCCTGCGCGCCGAACAACTGGGCGGCCACGCGACCCATCCCGCTCCCGCCGCCGGTGATGATCGAGACCTTGCCCTCGAGCCGCATGACACTCCTCTTCGTTGCGCGTCGGCGTCAGAGTAGCGCCCGAACGTGGCGCTCGCCCGACCCGTCTGCCCGGCCCGTCAGACCCGTCCGTCCGGCCCGGAGCCCGGGTACGATGGGCCCATGCCGACGGACGCGGACCTGATCGCCGCCGTCAACGATGGCGACGCGAGCCGGGTCGCCGAACTGATCGATGCCCAGCCCGAGCTGGCCGCGTCCCGCGACGTTCACGGCGTCTCGGCGCTGATGCTGGCGCGATACCGGTTCGATCGCGCGGTGACCGACGCGTTGCTCCAGGCCGACCCGGACCTCGACGTGTTCGAGGCGACGGCCCTGGGCTACGTGGATCGGCTGCGCGCGAGGCTGGACGAGGACCCCGCGAGCGTGTTGGCGCGATCCGCCGACGGATACACGGCGCTCCACTTCGCGGCGTTCTTCGGCAAGGCCGAGGTTGCGCGGATCCTGCTCGAGGCGGGGGCCGGGGTGAACGCGGTGGCCGGCAACGAGATGCGGGTGCAGCCACTCCACAGCGCGGCGGCCGGCCGGCATCTCGAGGTCTGCCGCCTGCTCGTCGCAGCCGGCGCCGACGTGAATGCCCGCCAGGCGGGCGGCTTCACGCCACTCCACGCGGCCGCGCAGAACGGCGATCCGGAGCTGGTCGAGCTGTTCCTGTCCGCCCGCGCGGATCCTTGGGCCACGACCGACGCGGGTGACACGCCGGCCATGACGGCCGAGGCGGCCGGGCACGTCGACGTCGCGCGGCGGCTCCAGCAGGTCGCGTCCGCCGGGTAGGACGGTCGTGGCGCCGGTGTCCCGGGCCCATCGCGGTCGCCGTCGCGCGGCCGGCCTCAGCTTCGCTCGAGGTACCGCTCCCGGTCCCAGGCATGGACGACCGAGTCGTAGACCTGCTGCTCGTAGCGAGCGGCGTTGAGGTAGTGGTCGACGACGTCCTGGCCGAAGATCTCGACGGCCGCCTCGCTGCGCTCCAGCTCCCAGATCGCCTCGTACAGGGCGCGTGGCATCCGCGGGTGGCCCTGGGCGATATAGCCGTTGCCCTTGAACTCGGGCTCGAGCTCCAGCTCGTGCTCGATCCCGTACAACCCCGCCCCGAGCATCGCCGCATAGGTCAGGTAGGCGTTCATGTCGCCACCCGGGAAGCGGTCCTCCACGTGGAGCGCGGAGCCGTGACCGACGAGCCGGAAGCCGGTCGTGCGGTTGTCGCGACCCCAGACGACGTTGACCGGCGCCCACGACAGGGAGGCGTAGCGCTTGTAGGAGTTCACGTTGGGGGCGATGAAGATCGCCAGTTCGCGTGACAGCCGCATCATCCCGGCGACGAACTGGCTGAACAGCCTGCTCATGCCGTAGGGCAGCCCGGCGTCGGGATCGTTCGTCAGGGAGCGGTCGGCGGCGATGTCCCAGAGGCTCATGTGGAGATGGCCCGACGAGCCGGTCCACGAGGCGTCCGGCTTGGCCATGAACGTGATGCCCCAGCCGTTGAGGTAGGCGATTTCCTTGGCGCCGTGCTTGAAGATCACGCTGCGGTCGGCGGATTCGAGGACGTGGTCGTAGCGGATGTTGACCTCGTGCTGGCCGGGTGCCGCCTCGCCCTTGCTGAACTCGATCGGGATGCGCGCCTCGGTCATCTGGTTGCGCAGCAGCCGGTGCAGCGGCTCGGCCTTGGTTGCCTGGAGGAGGTGGTAATCCTCGTTGTAGTAGCCGAAGCGCTCCGGCACGGCCCAGCCGCGCCGGTTCGACTCCTCCCAGGACTCCTTGAGGACGTAGTACTCGAACTCGGACCCCGCCTTGACGGCGTAGCCCGCCGCCGCCGCCCGTTCGACCTGGCGCTTGAGGATGGTTCGCGGGGCAACCGGGATCTCGGCGTGGGTCTCCTCGTCGGTCGCGTCGCCGAGCACCATCGCCGTGCTCTCGAGCCAGGGGAGGACACGGAGCGTGTCCCAGACCGGGTTCGCGATCCAGTCCCCGTAGCCGGTCTCCCAGTTCATCAACGCGAACCCCTCGGGGGTGTTCATCTCCATGTCCGTCCCGAGGAGGTAGGTGCAGAAGTGCGCCCCGTGGTCGATGACGCCGTTGAGGAACGCCTGGGCCTGGACGCGCTTGCCCATCAGGCGACCCTGCATGTCGGTGATGGCCACGATCAGCGTGTCGATCCGACCGTCGCGGACCATCGCCTCGAGCTCCTCGAGGCGTGGGTGCTTCGCGGGATGGGCCTGGTGGCGAGCGCTCATGACGGTCTCCGGGTTCGGTGCGGTCGGCGTTCGATGCGTGAGGGCCGGCCGGTCAGGCCGGCCCTGATACCCGCGACGGGTGAATTGGTTCAGGCAGGACTTGGTCCCCCGAGCTCCTCGGCGGCTTGCTCGAACTCACGCTCGAGCTCCGTCAGCTGGGCCTCGGCGCCCATGACCTTCGGTCCCTGGAAGCGCGTGCGCGCCCAGCCGAAGTAGTAGACCAGCAACAGGACGACCGTTCCGACCATGAACGGCCACGAGATGTTGCCGGATGTCGGGAACGAGAACAGGACCATCAGGACGATGACCCAGAAGACCGCGACGATCGCGACGGGCTTGGACCAGCGTCCGAGGCTCCAGACACGGTGGGTCGTCCATTCGGACGTCGTCGCGCCCAGGTAGATCACGAGGCCGTACGCCGCGTACAGGAAGATCGTGCTGATTGCGGTCACGATCACGATGGCCGTGCCGGTCCCGACGATGAACGTCGCGACGGTGAACAGCCAGGAGATCACGACGATCGCCATCAGCGAATTCGCCGGCGTGCGATAGCGGTGCGAGACGCGCTTCAGCCAGCCCGACCCGGGGATCCCGTCATCGCGACTGAAGGCGAAGAGCATGCGGCCTGCGGCACCCACGGAGGCCAGCCCGCAGAACCACATGGCGATGGCGATTCCGGCCGCGAGAACGTCGCCCAGCTGCCCGAGGTTGTAGTTGAGGATCGAGATCACCGCGACCCCGCCACCGAAGTAGTACTGGCTGGCGCCGGATACGTCGGAGCCCAGGGTCGCCGGGAACAGCGTCGACAGGTCCGGCATGTGGGTGACCAGGGCGAGCAGGAAGATGTAGCCGACGACCGCGCTGACCGCGACCGACAGGAACACGCCCCAGGCGCTCGCCATGCGGGCGCCGATCGTCTCCTCGGCCACGTGGGCCGAGGCGTCGTAACCGGTGTACGTCCAGTTGGCCTGGAGCAGCGAGAAGAAGAAGGCCAGGATCAATGGATACGTGGTTGCGGCCCCGTACTGGAGATTCACGAAGCCGAGGTTGTTGTTCCAACTCCCGGCCTGGTCGAGCGGCTGGATCGTGCCGAGCGCCAGTCCGGACTGGTCGGGCTTGCCGGTCAGGAAGATGAACACGACCACGGCCCCGACGATGACGATGTGCCACCAGACGCTGACCTGGTTGAGGAGCGAGACGAGATTGATGCCGGCGATGTTCAGCCCGAGCTGGATCAACAGGATCGCACCCATCGTCACGAGCTGGCCGTTCAGGATCCCGGGGATCACCTCAGTCGTGTTGAACACGCCGCCGGTGATGCGGTCGAGGATCGTCGCGTTGAGGAAACCCGCCGCCGCGTAGTCGATGCCGGCGACGATCGCAAACTGGCCGATCAGGTTCAGCCAGGCCGTCCACCAGCCCCAGTTCTTGTTCTTCATCTTGGAGGCCCAGTAGTACAGGCCTCCGGCGGTCGGGTAGGCGGATGCAAGCTCCGCCATCGATGCCGCGATCGCCAGGACGAAGACGGTCACCAGCGGCCAGCCGATGACCACGGCGGCCGTGCCCGCCCAGGCCAGGCCGTAGTCGTACAGGATCACGGCGCCGGTGAGGATGGAGATGATGCTGAAGCTGATCGCGAAGTTGCTGAACCCGCCCATCGAGCGGAACAACTCCTGCGCGTAGCCCAGTCCGTGCAGGTCGGCGACGTCCTGCCTGATCTTGTCTTCGCGCGAACTACCCTGGGTCATTGGGTTCCTCCCTCATTCAGGTCCCGGCCGCCGGCTGGCGACCGGTCGATCGGGCCTGCCCTCCGGGTCCGACCTGACCGCGGCTGCAACCCTGTCGGGGCGCCGCGTGCAACGCGGGGACGTGCGAATGACGCGTCTCTAGGGAGTGGATGTCGGCGGTCGCGAGGCCATCGCGCCGCACTCGCGGCTGCGGGTCGCTGCCCTCCTTCCAGAGCATCCTCGGCGGGCGCCTGTGCGGCGCGCGCCATCCGGCGGCCAGAGGCCTGTCGCGATGCGCGGCACTATACCTGCCGCACCCGGGGGTCGGAAGACCCCCGGATCAGTAGAGCATCGTCGTCCCGGTAGGGAAGACGAACTGGAAGGTGCTCGGCGCGAGGGCCGCGTCCGGGGCGAGCTCGGTCACCAGCGCGTGTCGCGTCGCGACCCCGCCGATCGATTCGACGAGGCGGAGGATGACGCCGGTCTCGCGGTCGGCCGCGATCACGATCCGGAAGTCCGGGCGGTCACCGACCATCTCGGTCGTCCGTGGGTGATCGCATTGCAGGACGATGGCCTCGCGTCCGTCGACGACCTCGGCGCCGATCACCATGCACCGCCCCGTGGCGAGCACGTTCTGGCAGTACCCGGCCGGGTGGACGAACGTCTCCGGGAGTGTCTCCGCCGGCAGCGCGGTGACCGGCTCGTAGACGCGCGATGAGCCGGGAAAGTCGCGATCGTGCAGCCCGCGCGGGCGGTTTCGCACCGGCCGCTGCGTGCCGAGCCTGTGGGCCGCCGCGTAGGTCCGGACGATGTCGCCGTCGGAGATCCAGATGTCGTAGTCGGCCTTGCCCCGCACGCCCTCGCGCGTGGTCGTGACCTTGGCGTGACCCGGGTGCCGGAGCGCCACCTCCGAGCTGGTCACGTCCTCGCCACGCGACGTACGGGCACGTTCCTCGACGCGCAGGCGCAGCGTGGCGAACCGCAACTCCGCGTCGCGCATGAAGTCGAAGAGCAGGGCGACGGTGGGCAGCCCGGGCGGGAGCGCCGCGACCTCGGGGCGGCGGCGGCCGTCAGCCGGAACGAGAGCAGCAGCGCGATCCCAGACACGTGTGGTGGCCATTGGCGCGGATTGTAGCGGGCGTCAGCTGCTAGCCGCCGCCTCCCGCTCCGAGACCCGGTTCGGTCATGGCCGCGGGATCCAGCAGGCGGTCCAGGTCGGCCGGGTCCATGCCGCGCTCGAGCGCCAGCTCGCGGATCGTCCGGCCCGAGGCGAGCGCCGCCTTGGCCAGCTTGGCTGCCTCGTCGTAGCCGATCACCGGCGCCAGCGCCGTCGCGAGCATCAGCCCCTGCTCCACGAGATGCGGACCCCGGTTGGTCGCCGTCACGCCCTCCACGAGACGAATCCTGAAGTTGCGCGCGGACGCCGCCAGCAGCGAGATCGATTCGAGGATCGAGACCGCCGTGACCGGCAGCATGACGTTCAACTCGAGGAGGCTGCCCGTTTGCCCGAACGCGACCGTCGCGTCGTTGCCGACGACGCGGGCAACGACCATGGTCAGCGATTCGACGATCACCGGGTTCACCTTGCCCGGCATGATCGACGAGCCCGGCTGCGTCTCCGGCAGCGCCAGCTCGCCGATCCCGGCCCGTGGGCCCATGCCCATCAACCGGACGTCGGACGCGATCTTCCACAGGCCGAGCGCGATTGCCCGGATCCCGCCGTGCGCGGCGATCACGGCGTCGAGCGACGCCTGGGCGTGGAAGTGGTTCGGCGCCTCGCGGACGGGCAGGCCGGTCAGCTCCGACAGGTGCGCGCAGGCACGGGCCGCGTACTGCGGGTGGGCGTTGATCCCGGTGCCGACCGCGGTCCCGCCGAGCGGCACCGTCAGCAGCTCGTCGCGGGCCGACTGCGCCCGCCGGATCGCCTCCTCGACCTGCCCGGCATAGCCGGCGAACTCCTGGCCCAGCCGGATCGGCGTCGCGTCCTGGAGGTGCGTTCGGCCGGTCTTGACGACACCCCAGAACTCGTCGGCCTTGGCGGCCAGCGCGCCCTGGAGGTCGACGAGCGCGGGGATCAGCTCCTCCTCGATCGCGACGGCCGCCGACAACTGGAGGGCGGTCGGAATGGCGTCGTTGGAGCTCTGGCACTTGTTGACGTCGTCGTTTGGGTGGACCTTCCCACCCAGCCGGCTGGCGGCGAGGTGCGCCACGACCTCGTTCATGTTCGTGTTCGTCGACGTCCCCGAGCCCGTCTGGTAGATGTCGATCGGGAACTGGTCGTCCCAGCGGCCGTCCGCCACCTCACGGGCCGCGATGGCAATGGCCGCGGCCTTCTGAGCTTCGATCAGCCCGAGCGCTCCATTCGTCTCCGCGGCCGCCAGCTTGACCAGGGCCAGCGCCCGAATGAAGCCGCGGGGGAAGCGCCTGCCGGAGATCGGGAAGTTCAACACCGCGCGCTGTGTCGAAGCGCCGTACAGGGCGTCGGCCGGAACTTCCATCTCGCCCATCGAGTCGCGTTCGGTCCGGGTCGCCGGGTTCGCCGCGTCGGTCATGGGGCAGATTGTAGGCCCGCGGTGAGCGGCGGCCGGGCCGTCCGTCGGAGATCGCGCCTACACTCGCCGCCAATGACTGCCAACCCGGCCATCGATTCGGATGTCTTCCGGCGCGTCATGGGCCATTTCGTCACCGGAGTCACCGTCGTGTCCGCGTTCGACGGCACGCAACCGTTCGGGATCACGGTCAACGCGCTCAGCTCGGTGTCGCTCGCTCCGCCGCTCGTGATGGTCGCACTCGACCGGCGTCGGTTCCTGACTCCCGTCGTCCGTGCCTCCGGCCGATACGCCGTCAGCATCCTGTCCGAAGACCAGCAGGCGCTGTCCGACTGCTTCGCCGGCGCCCCGGTCGAGCCGGGTCGGGACGCGTTCTGCGGCGCTCAATGGCATCCGGGCGAGACGGGCCTGCCGTTGATCGACGGCGCGATCGCGACGCTCGAGTGCACCGTCGTGGAGACCTTCTCGGCCGGCGATCACGACCTGTTCATCGGGCGCGTGGACACGGTCGCCAACGAGCTCGCTCACCCGATGCCGCTCCTCTACTACCGGCGACGCTACCTGCGGATCGAGCACGCGGCGACCGCCGAGGTCGAGGGGAAGCCGGAGCGCTAGGCCCGGCCCCGAAGCATGCCGACCATCCGAGCCAACGCCCTCGAGGTCGGCTACGAGCTGGCCGGCTCGGGGCCGCCGCTGGTCCTGCTCCACGGTGCGACGAGCTCGGGCCGGGACAACTTCGCCGCCCAGATCCCTCCGCTCGCGACGCTGTTCACGGTCCATGCGCCCGATGCCCGCGGGCACGCGTCCACGCGATGGGACGCCACGGCCGGGTTCCGCGCCGAGTGGCTGGTCGAGGACCTCGCGGCGTTCCTCGACGTGCTGGAGCTCGACAGCGTCCATGTCGTCGGGTTCTCGATGGGGGCAATGACGGCGCTCAGGTTCGCCGTCCACCACCCGGAACGAATCCGGACCCTGGTCGTGGCCGGCATCTCGCCGCTCCGCGAGCCGCGAGCGAGTGTCGCCCGCCGGCTGCTGGACCCTGACCGGATCGAACGGACGGACCCCGCCTGGGCGGCCGCCCTTGCGCGCCGCCACGACCCGGTGCAGGGGACCGATTCATGGCGGCGGCTGTTGCCCGCCATCGCCGCGGATGTCGCGATCGATCCGCTCCTGTCGCCCGCCGAGCTCCACTCGATCGCCGTGCCGGCCCTGGTCGCGTGTGGCGACGGCGATCCGTTCGTGCCTGTCGACCAGGCCTGGGGCCTGGCGCGTCAGCTGCGCAACGGACATCTGCTGGTGGTCCCGGAGTGTGGCCACGACCTGATGGTCCGGCGACCGCGGCTCGTCAACGAGGCGTTGCTCGGCTTCTATCGCTCGATGCCATCACTCGACGGCGCGCCATCGACGCGCGTCCCGCAACCCGACGGAGGTGCCCCGTGACCACGCTCCTCGCCCTGTACCGAGGACCCAACGGCGGCTCGGATGCCCAGGCCACGTTCGAGCGTCGCTATGCGGCCGAGCACCTGCCGCTCGTCGCCCGGACGCCGGGCCTCCGAGAGACCCGGATTTCCCGGGTGACCCAGGCGCTCGGAGGGGCGACCGACCTCATCCTGGTCGCCGCCATGCGGTTCGACGACCGTGCCACCCTGGATGCCGGGCTGGCCTCGGATCCCATGCGCCAGGCGGGACGGGTCCTGCGGGAGATCGCGCCGGGCCTGGCGACGTTCCTGGTGCTCGAGGACGTGCCGGAACTCATCGCCGCGGCTTCCCAACGCGTGGATACTGTCGAGAGCACAGTCGAGGATCGTCCGTGACCAACGCCCCAGCACAGCGCGATTCGTCGGTCGAGGCAGCGCAGCCGCGCCCCCGCGATCTCGTGCGGGTGGCGTTCCCGGCTCCAGCGCCGGCGTCGTCCCCGACATCGGCGCCGCCGAGCGGCGTGGCGCTCGTGACACTCGATCGTCCGGAGGCGCTCAACGCCCTCAGCTTCGAGCTGGTCGAAGCGCTCGCCTCGGCGTTGGAGGCCCTCGACGCCGATCCCGCCGCGCGCGCCATCGTGATCACGGGTGCCGGGAGCCGGGCCTTTGCTGCCGGCGCCGACATTCGTGAGCTGTCGACCGAGTCGTTCGCGTCGCTCCGCGATGGACGCAAATTCGGCCCATGGGATCGCCTGTGGGCGGTCGGCCTCCCGTTGATCGCCGCGGTCCGCGGGTTCGCGCTCGGCGGAGGCTGCGAGCTCGCGATGAGCTGCGACCTCATCGTTGCGGCCGAGGATGCGACCTTCGGACAGCCCGAGATCCGGCTCGGGGTCATGCCCGGTGCCGGCGGCACACAGCGGCTGACCCGGGCCATCGGCAAGGCCAGGGCGATGGAGCTGATCCTGACTGGCCGGTCGATCGGCGCGGTCGAGGCCGAGACGCTCGGGTTGGTCACGACCGTCGTGCCTCCCGAGGCGACCGTCGATGCCGCCCTCGACCTCGCCGCGAGGATCGCCGCCATGCCGCCACTCGCCGTCCGGGCCGCGGTGGCCGCGATCCGCGACGCCGACGAACGAGGGCTCGCCGATGGCCTTGCTCGGGAGCGCGACGCGTTCTTCCGGTTGTTCGACACCCACGATCAAGCCGAAGGGATGGCCGCCTTCGTCGAGAAGCGCTCGCCGGCCTGGACAGGTCGCTGACGGCATCAACCACGGAGGAGAGGACGATGGAGCTGGACCTGCCCGGTGGCAGCGATGTCGGGCGCGATCTCGAGCGTGACATGGGCGACGCCCCGCCCGCCACGATCCGTGACACGGCGCCTGACTACCTCAGTCCGATCGACGCCTCCGCCCCGGTGAGCGGCCACGTCGCCCCCGCCGAATCGACGACGGCCATCGCCGATTCGCCCGAGCACGACTGGCAGCTCGCCAGCACGCTCATCTACCCGGCCTTCCGGCCGGTCGGAACGCTCGGGTTGCCGATCGAGGCCGTCGACCGGGCATCCCTGGTTGCGCACGTGACGCAGAGCCACGCACAGCCGCTGCTCGGCCAGGGGCCGGCCGGGCTGCCGCTCGTCTACACGATTGCCGCCGGCGGATTCGACATCGTGGTCAACGGCGATCACCTCCTGTCGTGGGGCGTCGAGCCGCACGAGATCCAGGATGTCGCGATGCGCAATCTCGCCAGCTGGTCGGCGACCGCGCCCTGGTCGAGCGAGGAATCGGGTACTCGCCACCTGGTCAGTTCGCAGACCGGTGACGGGTCGGACGCCGTGCGGATCCTGTTGCCGGAGGTGATCGCGCACCTCGCCGCCGTCCTCGGATCGTTCGGGCGGATCCTGGTCGGGATCCCCGAGCGACACCTGCTGATCGCCGGCTCGATGCAGCCGGGCGACGACGACTTCGCCAGCCTGTTCACGAGCTTCGTGGTGGAGCAGTCCGGTGGTGCGGACGAGCCGATCGACCGGCGCGTGTTCGAGCTCGCGGACGGCAAGCTGATCGACTTCGACGGTCCCGTCGCCGCCGACTGATGGCGGGCGATCGACCGCGGGCCTCGTTCGAGGCGGTTCGCTACGAGGTCGCCGGCGCCGTGGCGACGATCACGCTCGACCGCCCCGAAGCGCTCAACGCCCTGACCGTCGCGGTCAGGTCCGACCTGCTGGCGGCGTTCCGGGAGGTGGCGCGCGACCCTGCCGTTCGCGCCGTCGTGTTGACTGGTGCCGGCCGCGCGTTCTGCGCCGGCCAGGATCTCAGGGAACGGCTGGAGCCGGGCGCCGCGCCGCTTGCCGTTGAGCTGCGCGAGCGGTACAACCCGATCATCCGGGCGATGCGTGCCCTCGACCAGCCGATCGTCGGAGCGATCAACGGCGTGGCGGCCGGGGCCGGCGCCTCGCTCGCCTTCGCGTGCGACGTCCGGCTCGCTTCGGATCTCGCGGCGTTCCGGCTCGCGTTCGGTCGGATCGGCCTCGTGCCTGACAGCGGCGCCACCTGGTTCCTGCCGCGACTCGTCGGACCGGCGCGCGCCGCCGAGCTGGCCCTCCTGGACGAGCCGCTCTCGGCCGCCGACGCCGTGCGGATCGGGCTGGTCGCCCGGGTCGTGCCCGCCGAATCGCTCATCACGGAGGCACGCGCGGTCGCCCTGCGGCTCGCCGCACTCGCGCCGAGGGCCCTGGCCCTGACCAAGCACGCGCTCGAGCGGAGCTGGTCGGTGAGCCTCGACGCCGCCCTCGAGGATGAAGCCTGGCGACAGGGGATCGCCGGGGCCACGGCCGACCACGCCGAGGGGATCGCCGCGTTCCTGGAGAAGCGCCAGCCGCGGTTCAGCGGCGAGTAGGCAGAGGCGGGCCTGCCGCGACGACCCGCTCGGCCGGCGCCCGCCCGCCGGGGGCACCGGGCTTGACTCGCGCACGCGGGTCGCCGTACCCTCCCTCTCCTAACGAGCGTTAGTTAGGGGATCGAGGCATGGTCGAGATCACCCGACGCCAGGCGATCGAGGACGCGGCCAGCTCGCTGTTTCGCGAGCGGGGCTACTCAGGCACGAGCGTGCGTGACATCGCGCGCGCGGTCGACATCCAGGGCGCCAGCCTGTACGCCCATGTGACCTCCAAGCAGGACGTCCTGTGGTCCATCGTCGAGCACATGGCCTCGAGGTTCGAAGTCGCGGCGGACGCCGTCGAGCAGGCCGATCCGGGGGCCGTTGCGTTCGGGCGTGAGGTCTTCCTGATCGCGCTCGTCCGGGCGCATGTCGGCGTGCTCACGGACGACATCGAACGCGCCAGCGTCTTCGTCCACGAGTGGCGTGCGCTGCAGGGCGACCGGCGCGAGGAGATCGTGCGGCGCCGCGACGACTACGAGCGGCGCTTCGCGTCGACGATCGCCGACGGGACGCGCAGCGGCGCCTTCGAGGTCCAGGATCCGGGTCTGGCCGCCACGTACATCCTCACTGCGCTCAACGGACTGGTCACGTGGTATCGCCCGGGCGGCCGGCTGCCGGCCCGCGCGATCGCCGACCTGTACGCGGACCTCTCGCTGCGTACCGTGGCCGCCAGGACCATGCCGTGACCGATCCACTTGCCCTCGAACCGATCCTGGGTCCACGCGCTCGGCGGAGACCCGCGTTCAACGGCGATCTGCCCCACCGCGAGCGGGACGCGCTGTTCGAAGCGCACGTCACGGATGGCGGCAAGGTCGAGGCCACGGACTGGATGTCCGAGGAGTACCGGACGGCCGTGCTGCGCTTCGTCGAGATGCACGCCAACAGCGAACTGATGGGCGTCCTCCCCGAACGCGAGTGGCTGATGCGGGCGCCGACCCTGCGCCGCAAGCTGGCCCTGACGGCCAAGGTCCAGGACGAGGTGGGCCACGCCCAGTTGCTGTACCGGGTCGCCGAGGATCTTGGCAAGCCGCGCGAGGCGATGTTCGACGACCTGCTCGCCGGCAAGACCAAGTTCCACAACGTCTTCCACTATCCGACGGTCGGCTGGGCCGACGTAGGGATGATCGCGTGGCTGGTGGACGCGGCCGCGATCGTCGCCCAGCAGGCGCTGCGGGACAGCAGCTACGCGCCGTACGCGCGGACCATGCGCAAGATCTGCTGGGAGGAATCGGTTCACATCATGCATGGGCGCGACGTGGTCGTGACCATGGCGACGGGGTCGCCGCGTCAGCGCGCCGCGATCCAGGACGCGCTCGAACGCTGGTGGGGGCCGCTCATGCAGATGCATGGGCCTCGCTCGGCGCGCGAGGCCGATCGCGACCTCCACTGGCGGATCAAGGCGAAGACGTCGGAGGAGTTGCGCCAGGAGTTCCTGACCATCTACGTGCCGCGCATCCGCGAACTGGGGCTCGTGATCCCGGACCCCGCCCTGTCCTATGACGAGGCGGCCGGCACATGGACCTACAGCGAGCCCGACTGGGCCGAGCTGCGAACGGTCGTGACCAATCACGGGCCGATGTCGCAGGCCCGCCTCGGCTTCCGACGGCTGGCGCGCGAGGAGACCCGCTGGGTCCGCGAGACCATCCTCGCCGGGCCGCGGGCGGCCTGAGGCATCCCGGTCGTGCCGCCGTCCCGCGAGCTCGAGGCCTGGGAAGTCTTCCGCCAGGACAAGGACGGCGATCCGATGCGCCACGGCGGCAGCGTCATGGCCCCGGACGCCGAGCTGGCGTCGCACTACGCCCGGGAGCTGTTCGGCCGGCGCCAGGAGAGCGTGCGCCTGTGGATCGTCCGGCGCGGGGACATCGTCGACCTGGCTGACCCGGATCTGCTCCAGCCACCGCTCGACCGTTCCTGGAAGAAGCCGGGCGGCTACGTGATGCGCGACAAGCTCGCGGGCGCCCGCGAGGTCTCCGGCGCGCCCAGGCCGAAGGCCAGGGCCGCGAATCCGGGGCGATCCGGATGATTCCCGCGGCGCTGCCCGGGCTGGCGCTGGGTGACCTGCTCCGATCGATGGCCGACGACGAGTTCGTCATCGGCTTCAGCGACTCAGAGTGGACCGGCATCGCCCCGATCCTCGAGGAGGACGTGGCGATGAGCTCGCTTGCCCAGGACGAGTTGGGCCACGCGGCCGCGCTGTACGGCCTGCTCGGCGAGCTGCTCGGCGAGGATCCCGACGCCCTCGCCTACGACCGCCCACCCGAGGCCTATCGCCATTGCCGCCTGCTCGACCACGGGCGTGGCGACTGGGCGATGGCCATCGCCCGGCGGTACCTCTACGACAGTGCCGATGCCGTCCGGCTCGAGGCGCTGGCCGGCGGCACCTGGGCGCCGCTGGCCGACCTCGTCGGCAAGCTGGTCCGCGAGGAGCGCTATCACCGGATGCACGCCGAGGCCTGGCTGACGCGCCTGGCCCGCGATGATGGGGAGGCGCGGACCCGCCTGCTCCGCGCGCTGCGGACCCTCCAGCACGACGCCGCGACCGTGTTCACGCCGCTCCCCGACGAGACGGCACTGGTCGATGCCGGGATCCTGGCCGCCACGATGCCCGAGCTCGAACGCCGCTGGCGGATCGCGATCGGTCCGGCCCTCGCCGACCTGGACCTGCCGCTGCCGCCTGCCGCGACCCAGCCGGAGCGCGGTCGGCTCGA
Source organism: uncultured Chloroflexia bacterium (assembly GCA_963806175.1). Classification (GTDB taxonomy): domain Bacteria; phylum Chloroflexota; class Limnocylindria; order Limnocylindrales; family CSP1-4; genus SPCO01. The sequence continues at coordinate 209,238 of CAWDXA010000005.1, read as the reverse complement.
TCACGGCCGCGCCTTCCGCTGGCTGTGGGGCGAGTTCAATTTCGTGCGGCGAAGTGAGCCGGGGGCGGCCTGGTGACGCGCGATGGCCGCCCCACTCGCGCGCGTTCGCTCGGTCCGCGCCGCCCTGGCCGAGGTCGTCGACCCGGAGATCCCGGTCGTGTCGATCGTCGATCTCGGGATGGTCGAGGAGATCGCCGTCGGGACGGACGCGATCGAGGTCGTCCTGCTGCCGACCTTCATCGGGTGTCCCGCGCTCGAGCTGATCCGCGCCGAGGTCGAGACCCGGCTGCGCGGATTCGGCCGGCCGCTCGACGTCCGGTTCGAATATCGCACCCCATGGACGTCGGACCGGATCACGCCGGAAGGTCGCCGGAAGCTCCGGGCGGCGGGGTTCGCGCCGCCCGTCGCCGCCGCGCCGGACGCGCCGGTTCTCGTGCAGCTGGCGACCCCGGTGCCATGTCCCCTGTGCGGCTCGCGCCGGACCGTGCTCGAGAGCGCCTTCGGGCCGACGCGATGCCGCGCGGTCTACCACTGCACGGCCTGCCGCCAGCCGTTCGAAGCCTTCAAGCCGGTCTGATTCGGGGGTCCCGTTTGGAGCGAGCGGTCGTCGGGGTGGTCGGGGCGGGCACGATGGGCGCGGGGATCGCGCAGCTCGCGCTCGAGCATGGGCACGAGGTCGTCCTGCACGACGTCGACGAGCCGGCGATCGCCCGGGGACGGGCCCGGATCCGAGAGGGGCTCGCGCGACGCGCCGCGCGGATGGAGCTCGACGCCGACAGCATCGATGACTGGGTCACCGGGCGGCTGTCCGGGCTTCGTGACGCTCAGACCCTCGACGCCGTCGGCGCCGAAGCCGAGGTCGTGATCGAGGCGGCGCTCGAGGACCTCGACTTGAAGCGGGCGATCTTCCGGACGCTCGACGCGGCCAGCCGTCCGGACGCGATGCTGGCCACCAACACCAGCGCGCTCCCGGTCGGCTCGATCGCGACCGCGACGACGCAGCCGGAGCGGGTCCTCGGGCTGCACTTCTTCAACCCCGCGCCGGTCATGGCGCTGGTCGAGGTGGTGGCGGCCGACCGCACCGACCCGTCGGTCGTCGAGCGTGGCGTGGCCCTCATGGCGTCGTGGGGGAAGACGCCGGTCCGCTGTTCGGACCATCCGGGGTTCATCGTCAACCGCGTGAATCGGCCGTTCACCGTGGAGGCGCTGCGGATGCTCGAAGGCGGAGTCGCGCGGGTCGTGGCGATCGATGCCGCGCTGCGGGAGGACGGCTTCCCGATGGGCCCGTTCGAGCTGATCGACCTCACGGGCCTCGACATCAACCTGGCCGTTTCCAGGGCGGTGTGGGAAGGCCTCGGCAGGCCCGACCGGCTCCGGCCCTCGGCGCTCCTCGAGCGGCTGGTCGCGGACGGCCGGCTGGGTCGCAAGACGGGCCGGGGGTTCTACGCCTACGACGCCGGCCGCGCTGGTCCCGTTGATCCCGAGTTCGCGGGTGGCGGGGACAGCCTCGTCCCGGCGGAGATCCGATCGCGCATCCTGGCCGCGATCGACGCAGAGGCGCACGCCGCCCTGCGCGAAGGCGTTGCCACGGCGTCCGATATCGACCTCGCCCTGCGCCTCGGTGCGGGCCACCCGACCGGGCCGTTCCATCGAGCCGCCACGCCTACAATCGAGCCATGACTCGCGATCTCCACCGACCGCTCCGCGAGGCCTGGATCATCGAGGCCGTCCGCACGCCGATCGGTCGCTATGGCGGGGCCCTCGCGAGCGTGCGGCCGGATGACCTTGCCGCGGCAGTGCTTCGGGCGGTCGTCGATCGCTCCGGCATCGAGCCGGCCCTGATCGAGGACGTGATCCTCGGCTGCGCGAACCAGGCCGGCGAGGACAACCGCAACGTCGCGCGGATGGCGCTCCTGCTGGCCGGCCTGCCGGTCGAGATCGGCGGCCTGACGGTCAACCGGCTGTGCGGGAGCGGGCTCCAGGCCATCAACTCGGCGGCGCATGCGATCGCGGTCGACGACGGCGACGTGTTCATCGGTGGCGGCGTCGAGTCGATGACCCGGGCGCCGTACGTGATGGCAAAGCCGGAGGCGGCCTGGGACCGTGGCGCACGCGAGCTGCAGGACACCACCCTCGGGTGGCGCTTCCTGAACCCGAGCCTCGCCAGGCTCCACTACCCGTACACGATGGGCGAGACCGCGGAGAACGTGGCCGAGCGCTGGCAGATCGGCCGGGATCGGCAGGACGCCTTCGCCCTGGCATCGCAGCAGAAGGCGGTCGCGGCGATCGAGGCCGGCCGGTTCGACAGCCAGATCGTGCCGATCCCCGTCCCGCAGCGGAAGGGCGATCCGGTGCTGGTCGCGCGGGACGAGCACCCGCGGGCCGATACGTCGGTCGAAGCACTCGCCCGGTTGCGGCCGGCGTTCCGGGAGGGCGGGACGGTGACGGCCGGGAACGCGTCGGGGATCAACGACGGCGCGTCGGCGGTCCTGCTGGTCGAGGCCGGGCGGGCACACGAGCTGGGGCTGCAGCCGATGGCGCGGGTTCTCTCCACGGCGGTGGCCGGCGTCGACCCGGCGATGATGGGCATTGGGCCGATCCCCGCCACGCGCAAGGCGCTCGATCGAGCGGGGATCGGCGTGGCCGACCTCGACCTGGTCGAGCTCAACGAGGCCTTCGCGTCGCAGTCGATCGTGTGCATCGACGAGCTCGGCCTGGACCCGGACAAGGTCAACGTCAATGGTGGCGCGATCGCGCTCGGCCATCCGCTGGGGATGAGCGGCGGGCGCCTGATCACGATGCTGGCACACGAGCTGCGCCGGACCGGCGGGCGCTACGGGCTGGCCACGATGTGCATCGGGGTGGGGCAGGGGATCGCCACCGTCATCGAGCGGCTCTGACGTCGCTGGGCGGCGCAGGCGTGCGTTGCCGGCTGCGTTCGCTCGCCCACGCACGCGTTGGTGCGCTCGTTTCCTCGCTTCGCCGGCGTCTTCGCCTGCACCGCCAAGCGGCGTCTGAGCACTGGGGAGTTGGGTTTCGACGCGGGTGCTTGTCGAAACCTGTTGCCTTGCGTACGATGGCCGTCAACCACGCGACCGCCGCGAGCCAGCAAGCCACCTCGGAGGATCCAGCCTGATGATCGACCAGCAGCCGACGGTCGTCTCCCTTACCGACGCCGCGGTCCTCAAGCTGCAGGAGCTCACCAAGGAAGAGACAAACCCCGAGATCGGCCTGCGCGTCTACGTCTACTCGGGCGGCTGCTCCGGGTTCCGCTACGGGATGATGCTCGAGGATGCGCCCACCGCCGAGGACCGGGTGATGGAGGCCAGCGGGATCAGGGTCTACGTCGACGGCCAGAGCGTGGATCTCCTCAAGGGCGCGCAGATCGACTACGTCGATACGCTGATGGGCGCGGGATTCACGGTCAACAACCCGAACGCGGTGGCGGCCTGCGGTTGCGGTTCGAGCTTCCGGACGGCGGACGACGCGGGTTCGGCGAGGAGCTGCGCTCACTGACACACCGACCGGCTGGCGACGGCTCGCCGCCTGGTCGACCTCGTCGAGCACGAAGCCGCCGGCGGTCCGGCGGCTTCGTGCATGCAGGAGCACGGACCCTTGGGACCCAAGCGGGCCTCTGGGCCAGGCCTCCGGCCGCACCCATGGAAGCTGGCGTCGGTCGCGCGGGCTACCCGGGCGGCGAGATCCAGGCGCGGGGAATGTAGTTGTCGGGGGCGCCGAAGGTCCCGACCATGACGTACCGATCGCCGAAGGCGACGACTGCACTCGGCTCGATCTGGCCAAGCGACGGCTGATTCGGCGAACGATCCCAGTGGAGCCCGTCGGCCGACAGCCAGCTCTGTCCGGTCCCGTACTGGACCTCGACCAGGTTGCCGACCGCGAGCAGGCCGTCCGGCGTCGCCATGACGTCCATCATCCGGATCTTGCTTCCGTACCAGGTTCGGGATGCTTCTTCGGGAGCGAGCGTCCAGGTTCGCCCCAGGTCGGTCGAGCGCCAGGCGTAGGCACCGATCTCGTTGGGTTCGCTGCCGACCGCCTCGAGCGAGCCGTCCGGGGCCTCGACCACGGAGCGCACCCAGCCTCGCGCCAGGTCGGGATCGTCGATCCTCGTCCAGTGTTCGCCGTCCGGCGATCGCCAGGCAACCGACCCGGTCGTCCGTTGCCCGGTGCCGAGCCGGCCGAGGGCGAGCCACCCGTCGGGGACCGGCGTGATCGCCGTGACCTCCGCTCCCTCGAAGCCGGGATCGTCGGCGACCGGTGACCACGAGACGCCGTCGGACGACCGCCAGAACCGGGCCTGCCGTTCGAACAGCTCGGGGCCGACGCTGCCGCCGGCAAGCAGACCGAGGGGTCCGGACGCCACGGTCGTCATCCGGTCCCAGGCGGTCGGGCCGTCGACAACCGGGACATCATGCTCGGCCCACGCGCCGCCATCGGCCGAGGTCCAAACAATCGGATGCTGGCCGGATCGCCCGACGGCGACCACCCCGCTGCCATCCGGCAGCGGGGTCAGCGCGACAGCGAAGGCAGGCTCGGCCGGCCTGGCACGACCGATCTCGATGAGCGACCAGTGGTCGGGATCCGTCGACGTCCAGGCAACCGGTCGCCAGTCCCAGCCGACGTAGCCGACGGCAATCAGCCGGCCGTCGAGGTTGGCGACATCGGCGATCGTGGCCTGCCCAGGGAAATGACCGGGATGGCCGGCCGTGAACCGGCCCGGAGGGGCCTCGGAGGCCGGCGGGCCGGTCGGAAAGGCGTCCTCAGGCCGGGCGACGTCAAGGGCGCTCCGCCAGTCGAGCCCGGCAACGGGCGAGCGCGTCGGCGACGCCGATGGCGCCGTGGTCGGGAGCGCTGACGGCGGTAGTGTCGCGGATGGTGTGCAGCCGGCCCCGACGACGAGCACCGCCAGGACGGCTGCCGCTCGATGGATCCGGATCGGGGTCTTGCTGGGCGATCGGGCGGGTCGGGGGGGCCGGGTCGACCGGCTCGCAGGGGCTCGCGTCGGTCGTCCCCCCTACTCGCTGAACCGCTCTTCCCGCCACGGGTCGGCGCCGTTGTGGTAGCCGTAGCGCTCCCAGAAGCCGAGCTCGTCGTGGTCCAGGAACTCGAGGCCGCGGACCCACTTGCTGGACTTCCAGAAGTACTTCTTCGGCACGAGCAGGCGCAGCGGGTAGCCGTGCTCGAGCTCGAGCGGCTCGCCGTCGAACGTGTCGGCCAGCAGCACGTCGTCATCGTCGAGGACGGAAAGCGGCAGGTTGGCCGTGTAGCCCTGCTCGGCGTGGGAGACCACGTGCGTCGCGGTCGGCCGGACGACTGCCATGTCGAGGATCGCCCGGATGGGCACGCCCTCCCAGGTCGTGTCGAGCTTGCTCCAGCGGGTCACGCAGTGGATGTCGGTGGCGACCGTCTTGCGCGGCAGGGCCTTGAACTGGTCCCAGGTCAAGGTGAACGGCGCGTCCACCTGGCCCCAGACCCGGAAGTCCCAGGTCGCCAGGTCCGTGCGCGGAACCGAGCCGTAATGCAGGACGGGGAACTTCTCCGTCCGATACTGGCCGGGCGGGACGCGGGCCGCGGCGGCCGGATCCTGGTCGCGATTGCCGAAGAGACGGTCGAACATTCGTGATCCTCGTGCGTGGCAGCCCTATCGTCCCACAGGATCGCGAGCGGGCGGAACAGTGCATTCCGCGGCACGGCGCCCACGCCACGGCACGGCGCCCACGCCGCGGCACGGCGCCCACGCCACGGCACCCACGCCACGGCACTGCGCCCAGCTCCTCCGTTGGATCGCCGATGTTCCAATTGACGCTGGAGACCCAGGTCATGCCCAACTCAGCCGTCGATTGGATCGGCCCTGTGCCAAACAGCGGAAGGGCCCGTTCTGCTTCGACGATTGGCACACGAGCGTTCCAGCCGGGGCGGGCCGGGAGTCCAGGGGTACGATCGAGCGCCGCGCGTGAGCCATCGGACCTTCCCGGGTACCATCGTCCCCCCGGCTGTTGCAGGAGCGCCGCGTGTCATTCGCCCGAACACCCAATTCGAGCACGAACCGAGACGAAGAGGTCGCGGGCAGGCCACGGCTGGTCATCGTCATGCCGGCATACAACGCCGCCAGGACCCTGCAGCGAACCTACGCCGACATCCCGCACGAGCTGGTCGACCAGATCATCCTGGTCGACGACGTGTCGGCCGACGAGACCGTCGAGATCGCCGGCCAGCTCGGCCTCGTCGTCATCATCCATCCCGAGAACCGCGGCTACGGCGGCAACCAGAAGACCTGCTACGACGCGGCCCTTGCCGCCGGTGCCGACATTGTCGTCATGCTCCACCCCGACTACCAGTACGACGCCACGCGGATCCCCGCATTGATCGCCCCGATCGCGGACGGCTCGCGAGACCTGATGTTGGGCAGCCGGTTCCTCGGCGATCCCCTCGCCGGCGGCATGCCGCGCTGGAAGTACGTGAGCAACCGGTTTCTCACGGAGCTCGAGAACCTCGCGTTTGGGCTGCGCCTGTCCGAGTACCACACCGGGCTGCGGGCGTACAGCCGGCGCCTGCTCGAGACGATCCCGTATCGCCTCAACAGCGACGACTTCGTGTTCGACCAGGAGTTGATCGCCCAGGTGGTCGCCGCCGGAATGATCGACCGGATTGGCGAGATCGCGGTCCCCACGCGCTACTTCGAGGAGGCGTCCTCGGTCGGTCTGCGGCGCAGCATCGTGTACGGACTGTCGACGCTCCGGGTGGTGGCCCGCTACCTCCTCCACCGACTGCGCCTGCGGCGCTCGCCCAAGCTCACTGCGCGGCGGCCCACGGAGTAGACCCGGCGCCCGGAATCGACGAACCCCCGGCGGGGCCGGGGGTTCGCGAGCGCTCGGCGAGAACGGTTACTTGACGAGGCTCTTGCTCTGGAGCCAGGCCTTCGCCACGTCGGCGATGTCCTTGTTGTCGACCGCGACCTGCTTGCCGAGGTCGGTCAGGGTTGCCGTATCCATCGCGGCCGAGACCTGGTTGAGGATGTTCTCGAAGCCGACCTTGTCGGCGAGCTTCGCGAGCAGATCGTTGCGAACGAGCGGCGCGATGTTGTCGGCCGGCTGCGTCTGCTTGTCGTCCTCCAGGACGACCCATCCGTTGACCGCGATGTCAGGCTGCGTCGAGCACAGCTCGGCGACATCGATGGTCTTGCCCTTGAGCGCCTGGGCCATCGGAGTGTCGCAGGCGGACAGCTTGGTCGCGTTGGCGACGTCGATGCCGTAGGCGTCCTTGAGCGCCTTGGCGCAGACCGGGTTGGTCGGGCAGTCGGTCGCGACGCCGAACTTGAGCTTGTCGGCGACGGCCGTCAGGTCGCTCATCTTCGCGAGCTTGTACTGATCGGCGGTCTCCTTGCGGACGACGAACGCGTTCTGGTCGGCGGCCGGCGAGAACGCGAGGACCGTGATGCCCCCGCCCTTCCCGGTGAGAACCGCCTGCAGGGCCGCCCGGTTGACCATCGGGTCACCGGTCTGGGCGCCCGGGTCGTAGTAGGCGAGGCCGCTCCCGATGTACTCGGGCTTGAGGTCGAACTGGCCGCTCTCGAGGGCGGCGGCCGACACCTTCCGGGCGCCGATGCCGATGGCGGTGCGATCGACCGTGTAGCCGTTTGCCTCCAGTGCCTGGCCGTAGATCTCGGCCATCAGCTTGGCTTCGTAGAAGCCGTCGCTGCCGAGCCGAATGGTCGGGTTCGAGACCGCGGCGCTGGGGGAGGCGCTCGGCTCGGTGCTGGCAGGCGCGCTGGCGGCCTCGCTGGGCGCCGTACTCGCGGCACTGCTTGGTGTTGCGCTGCTGCCCCCACCCGTCGAACAGGCGCTGACGAGCGCCATGATCGACGCCCCGAGGGCGAGCGTGCGGCGTATCCGCATGTGGGTACCTCCGTGATCTGCCGTGCTGGGACTGCCGACAGTCGGGGGACTATACCAGCGAAATGTCACCAACCCGTGTCAACAATCCGGGCAGGAAATGTCCTGTCTTTGGTGTCAGCCGGCCGTGCCGGGCAGGGGCGCCTCGGCGACCCGGAGGAACGGCCGGGGTCGTGCGCGCCTTCCTCCGGAGGGGTCCGAGATTCGCTGGACGCGGCTCAGGAGAAGCTCGCTGAGCATGGCCAGCGCGGCGACCAGGACGACACCGCCGAACAGCATCCCGTTGTCGTTCTGGGCGATCCCGTCGACGACGAACCGCCCGAGCCCGCCGATCCCGAAGATCGCGCCGAGCGTCGTCGTGGCGATCACCTGGACCGCCGCCGATCGGATGCCGCCGACGATCACCGGGAGCGCCAGCGGGATCTCGATGTCGCGCAGGATCTGCCCGCCTCGGAAGCCCATCCCGCGGGCGGCCTCGACCAGGTCGCGGTCGACCTCGCTCACGCCGGCGTACGTGTTCACGAGGATGGGCGGGATGCCCAGAATGATCATCGCCAGGAGCGTCGGGTAGAGGCCGAACCCGTTGCCGGGATCGAAGGCCTGGGTGAACGGGGCGATGATCCCCATCATCGCGAACGTCGGGACGGCCCGGCCGATGTTCGCGAGGCCGACAGCGATCGACACGCCGCGCCTCGTGTGGCCGATCGACAGGCCCACCGGCAGGGCAATCGCGATCGCGATCAGCATGACGACGACCGACATCTCGACGTGCTCGGTCAGCCGAGCGGGAATCCCGTTCGGCCCGTCCCAGTTGAGCGGATTCGTCAACCACGCAACGGTGTCGTCGATGAAGTTCACGTCGTCGCCTCACCGGACAGGCGGCCGTGCTGGGTCCACGGCGTCACCCGGCGCTGCAACCAGACGAAGGCCCGATCGGCGAGCAGCGCCAGCAGGATCACCGGGAGCGCACCGAGGTAGATCTCGGTGGCGAACCCGCGGCGCATCCCCTCGTAGATGAAGAAGCCCAGCCCGCCGAGCGCGTCCCCCAGTGTGGCCGTGATCGTGACCAGCCCGATGGTCGAGACGGCCGCGACCCGCAGGCCCGCGATCATCAGCGGCACGGCCAGCGGGAGCTCCACCGACCACAGCCGGCCGACCGTCGTGAAGCCCATCCCGTCGGCGGCCTCGCGGACGTCGGGCGGCGCCGCCTGCAGGCCGGACACCACGTTGCGCAGCAGGATCACCAGCGTGTACAGGACCAGTGGGATCTCCGCGGTCAGGACCGTCAGGCCGGTCGCCGGGACGAGTGCCGCGAACAGCGCCAGGCTCGGGATGGTGAATACGAGCCCGGCGATGGCGGTCGCCACGGCATTGACGGGGCGCCAGCGAGCGGCGATCACCCCGAGCGCGAACGAGATGGCGAAGCCGACGGCCAGGGCGATGACCGTCAGGTAGAGGTGTTGCAGTGTCCGGAAGGCGACCTTGTCGAGATGGTCCGACACCCAGCCCCAGTCGATCATGTCGGGGCGGACTCGGCCGGGTCGGCCTCGCCGGTCGCCGACGCCGACGGGCTCAGCCCCGAGTCGGCCAGCTCGATGGTCTCGAGGTCGACGAGCGCGAACCGTGCGTCGCCGGCCGTCTCGCGCATCCGCTCGGCGACCATGTCGGCGGTCACGAGTCCGAGGACCGCTCCGGTCCGGTCGACGACGATGCCGGCCTGGACGTCGGCATCGAGGAGCATCGACAGCGCGTCCTTGAGGGTCGTTCGCCGGTTGATCAACGGCGACATCGACTGGGCCATCCGCTCGGTGAGCCGGCCCTCGGTCGGAATCGCGGCGTCGGGGATCCAGCCGATCGGACGCCGGCCCTCGTCGACGAGCAGGAGGTAGGGGAACGGGTCGGTCCCCGATCGCGTGCGTGCCTCGGCGCTCGGGTCGCCGATCCTGGCGACGACCGCGGGACGCAACGCCAGCTCCGACACGCGACTGAGCGACAGCCGCTTGAGCCCGCGGTCCGCACCCACGAAGCGGGCCACGAACTCCGAGGCCGGGTTGGCGAGGATCTCGGCCGGCGGCGCGAATTGCTCGAGCCGCCCACCGAGCTGCATGACGGCGACCAGGTCGCCCATCTTGATGGCTTCGTCGATGTCGTGGGTCACGAACAGGATCGTCTTGGCCAGCTCTTCCTGGAGCCGCAGGAACTCGTTCTGCAGCCGCTCGCGGACGATGGGGTCGACCGCGCCGAACGGCTCGTCCATGAGCATGATCGGCGGGTCGGCAGCCAGCGCTCTGGCGACCCCGACACGCTGGCGCTCGCCGCCGGACAGCTGGCGGGGAAACCGGTCGCGGTACCTGGCCGGATCGAGCCCGACCAGCATCAGCAGTTCCTCGGCCCGTTCCCGCTGGCGGGCCGCCGGCCAGCCGAGGAGGCGCGGCACCGTTGCCACGTTCTGGCCGATCGTCTGGTGCGGGAACAGGCCGACCTGCTGGATGACGTAGCCGATGCCACGCCGGAGCTCGGTCACGTCACGGCCCGCGGTGTCGACGCCATCGAGCCGGATCCGGCCCGCGGTCGGCTCGATCAACCGGTTGACCATCTTGAGCGACGTGGTCTTGCCGCACCCCGACGGTCCGACCAGCACGCAGATCTTGCCGGCGGGGACGTGGAACGACAGGTCGTTGACGGCGCCGGGCGTCCCTCTGGCACGAGCGTCGTACTGCTTGGTGACGTGGTCGAAATCGACGGTCGCCCCCGTGGCGTGCCAGTCCGGCCCGTTCATGGCCGGCCCTAGCCTGCCTCGACGAGCGGTTTCACCTCGCCGATGAATCGTTCCAGCGTCTCGACGTCGTAGGGCGCGGGCTGCTCCGAGATCACCGTCCGGAAGCCGAGCGCGACGTACGGCCGGAGACGGTCGGCCAGCTGCTCCGGCGTCCCGTTCCAGAACGTGTCGTCGTCCGCGACGTCGGCCAGTGGCGTCCTGTTGTGCGCCATGGCGGCCTTCCAGACGCGGTCCGCCTCGGCCTCAGTGTCGCGGATCGTCACCTTCACGCCGAGGGTGAACTCGATGTCCGCGACGTCGCGCCCGACCGCGTCGCAATGCCCGCGCAGCACGTCGACCTTGTGGGCGAGGAAGTCGAGCGGGCCCATCGCGTTCCACATGTCCGCGTAGCGAGCGACCGTCCGGAGCGTCTTCTTCTCGCCGCTGCCGCCGATCATGATCGGCAGGCGCCGCTGGATCGGCAGCGGCTGGTGGCGCAGGTCGTTGAACTGGTAGTGGCCGCCGGGAGCCGAGGTCACGGACTCGCCGTCGAGGACCGCGCGCATCGCGCCGACCAATTCGTCCAGCCAGTCGAGGCGCTGGCCGAAGCCGCTCCCGAAGTCGATGCCGTGCGCCTGGTGCTCCTCTTCCATCCATGCGCCGCCGATGCCCAGGATCGCCCGCCCGCCGCTGATGTGGTCGAGCGTGGCCGCCTCCTTGGCGACCAGGCCCGGGTTGCGGAACGTGTTGGCGCCGACGAGCAGGCCAAGCCGGATCCGCTCGGTCGACGCGGCGTACGCGGCGAGCGAGGTCCACCCCTCGAAGATCGGCTGGTAGGGGTCGCCGAAGATCGCGTACAGGTGGTCCCAGGCCCAGACGTGGTCGTAGCCGAGCCGCTCGAGTCGCTTCGTGGCGTCCAGGATGTCCGGCCACGAGCTGGCCTGGTTCCAGAGCAGGACGCCGAGCTTGAGATCCGTCATTGGGGTGGGCCTCCCGATTCGGGCCGGTCGAGAAGACCCAGTGTAGAGGGGCGGCTTCGGCCGTGTCGCGAGGTCGCCTTCGAGCGCGGCCGTGGCGCCCGGCACTCACCGGGCATTTGCCGGTCGTGCAGGACGATCAGGCCCGGTCGAGCTCCCGGTCGATGGCGCGCAGGATGAACCGTGCGGCCTCGGCGCTCTTGCCGCCGAGCCGCTCGCCCTCGTCCTGCTCGAGCGCGCGCACCAGGTCGCCGAGGAACAGGTCAAGGGACGGCGTCCTGGCGAGGTCACCGGCCCCGAAGGCCGCCTCCAGGCGCGTGACCGCCGCGCGTGCGTTGTCGACCGTGTGGCCCTTGGCCGCGATCAGCTCGCGGACCTCGGCCCGTGCCGTGTCGGCGGCCGGCCCGCTCGTCACCGCCACCGGCCGATCGTCCTGCGCAGCCGGTACGAGGCCCCGGTCGCGACCGGCTCGCTCAGCTCCGCCGCGGCTGCCGCTGCCAGATCGGCCCGCGGCCCGGAACCGGGCAGCTGCCGCCAATCGGACTCGAGCACGCTCATCGCCAGCTCGTCCCACCATCGGCCGTCGCGCCAGACCGACTCGCGCGAGCGGCCCTCGATGACGAACCCGCAGCGCCGATAGGCACGGATGGCCCGCTGGTTGAACTCGAACACGAACAGACCGATCCGGTGGAGGGACAGCGTCCGGAAGGCGTGGTCGAGCATCAGCCGCGTGGCCTGCGAACCGTAGCCGTGGCCCCAGGCGTCGGCCTCCCCGATCGTGATGTGGTACAGCGCCGAGCCGTTCTCGCCGTCCAGCTGGCTGAACGCACAGGTCCCGATCAGCCGGTCCGTCGACCGCACGTGGATGGCCATGGCCAGCGCATCCGGGCCGACGACGCGCGCCTCGAAGAACCGGTCGATCTCGTCGGGCCGCATCGGCGATGGCTGGTAGCGCGCGAGCCGGGCGATCTCGGGATCCGCGTACCAGCGCCGGAAGGCGGCGACGTTCGACGGCACGTGGCGGCGCAGGACGACCAGATCGCCCGCCAGCGTCTCCGGAAACCAGCCCTTCGGTGCCACGTCCGGCACGGTATACCATCGCCGCCATGCGTCGCTGGAGCGAGCTGGCCGAGCGTCTCGCGGCGACCACGAGGACGTCCGAGAAGACCGCGATCCTGGCCGACTACCTGCGCTCCCTGTCCCGCGAGGAGCTGCCGGTCGCCACGGTCTTCCTGACCGGCCGCCCGTTCGCCGAGGCGGACCAGCGATCGACCGGCCTGGGTTGGTCGGCGATCGCGTCGACGGTGTCCGCGCTGGCCTCGGTCGGCCGGTCGGCACTGGGCGAGGCCTACGACCGCTCGTCCGACCTCGGGATCGCCGTTGCGGACGTCCTGGCGGAGGCCGGGCACGCACCGTCTCCGGACCGGAGCCCGACACTCCCCGAGGTGGCCGCCGCGTTCGCGGCGATGGAGACGGCCTCAGGCCCGGCGCGGAAGTCCGCGATCCTCCGGGAGCTGCTCGAACGCACGGACCCCTTGACCGCCAAGCACGTCGTCAAGGTCCTCGGTGGCGACCTCCGGATCGGACTGCGCGAAGGGCTCGTGGAGGCGGCCATCGCCCGCGCCTTCGATCGGCCGCTCGACGAGGTCAAGCAGGCCGGCATGCTCGTCGGCGACGTCGGGGTGCTCGCGGCGCTTGCCCGCGACGATGCGCTCGCGAGTGCGACGCTTGCCCTGTTCCACCCCCTCAAGTTCATGCTGGCCTCGCCGGCCGAGAACGCGGCCGAGATCGTCAAGCGGCTTGGGCCGGAGGTCTGGGTCGAGGACAAGTACGACGGGATCCGCTGCCAGCTCCACAAGCTGGGGACCGAGGTCCGGCTGTACTCCCGTGACCTCCACGACATCAGCCGCGGGTACCCGGAGATCGTCGACGCGGCGCGAAGGCTTGCCTGGGACGGGATCCTCGACGGCGAGATCCTGGCTTGGCGCGATGGCACGGTCCTGCCGTTCATCGCGCTCCAGGCGCGGCTCGGGCGCAAGGCGCCCACGGCCGAGATCCGGGCAGCCGTGCCGGTCATCTACGTCGCGTTCGATGCCCTCGGCCTGGGCCCGGGTGGCGGGGCGCCGGTCACGCCCCTGCTCGGGCGGCCGCTCCACGAACGACGCGCACGGCTGGACGAGCTGGAGCTGCCCCTCGCCGGCGATGGTGGCGGACGGTTCGTCCGCTCGTACCTGGCCGTCGCCGCCGACGCAGATGCGCTCGAAGCCGCGTTCGTCGAAGCGCGCGCCCGGCGGAACGAGGGCCTCATGGTCAAGGATCCGGCCAGCATCTACGCGCCGGGCCGGCGCGGGCTCGGCTGGCTCAAGATGAAGAAGGCCCTGGCCACGATCGATTGCGTCGTCGTCGGCGTGGAACTCGGTCACGGAAAGCGCCACGGGGTGCTGAGCGACTACACCTTCGCGATCCGCGACACTGCCACCGGCCAGCTGCTCAACATCGGCAAGGCCTACAGCGGCCTGACCGACGCCGAGATCGCCGAGATGACGCGCTGGTTCGAAGCGCACACGATCGCCACCTTCGGACGCTATCGCCGGGTCGAGCCCGCCGTGGTGGTCGAGATCGCCTTCGACGTCATCGTCCGGTCGTCACGCCACGGATCGGGGTTCTCGCTCAGGTTCCCTCGAATCGCCCGGCTGCGTCCGGACAAGCGTGTTGACGAGATCGACACGGTCGACAGCGTGACCGCCCTGTACGCGGGGTTGCAGCACGGGCCCGAGCACCTGGTGACCGCGAGCGCCAGATCCTCGGCGGTTCGGCACGAATGAGCTGGAGATGAGGTCGCTCGAGGCATCCGGCGGGTATGCTGCCCGGGTGCTAGCTGGAATCGGAGGCGACGCCACGCCGACCGCCGTCACCCTTGTCACGGACGCCTTCGTCGTCCGCGGCACCATCCAGACGCGCCACCGACGGATCACGGACACGCTCAACGCGGCCGAGCAGGAGTTCCTCGTCCTGACCAACGCGACGTTCGACGAGTTCGGGTCGACCGGCCAGGCGATCCAGGCCGACTACGCGCAGGTCAACCTCGGGGCGGTCCTGTTCGGCGTCGCCGACGACCCTGTCGAGCCGACGCCCGAGCTCCGTGTCCCGAAGGTGTCGGAACGCGCGCTCATCTCGGTCCCGCCGTTCACCGTCACGGGGCATATCCACCTGATGCCCGGGCGCGACCTGCAGCAGGCCCTCGAGGACCTGCGGGGCCGGTTCGTTCCGGTGACCGAGGCGACCTACTGGTCCGACCGGGTCGGCGAAGCGCGCCGCACGGCCCTGATCGTCGCCATCAACCACGCTCGCGCGCAGTTCCTCGCCCCGTTCCGCGAGATCGACCCATGGGCCGGATTGGACCGCGGCGCCGGCGGCGCCGTCACCCCGTCTGCCGGCCCGTCGTCGCCCGCCGCCGGTTCGTCGCGACCGCCTGACCCCGCCTGGCCGGAGCGCGACCGGCCCGCCTGAACGGTCCGCCCAGGCCTCGCGGCCTATCGATCGACG
Source organism: uncultured Chloroflexia bacterium (assembly GCA_963806175.1). Classification (GTDB taxonomy): domain Bacteria; phylum Chloroflexota; class Limnocylindria; order Limnocylindrales; family CSP1-4; genus SPCO01. The sequence goes on along the minus strand of CAWDXA010000005.1, from coordinate 194,047 downwards.
GGCAGGTCCAGCCGGTTGCCCCACTCGGCCCAGCCACCATCGTAGACCGCCACGTCCTCGTGGCCCAGCAGGGTCAGCACGAATGCCAGCTTGGAGGCCGCCACGCCGGACCCGTCGTAGCACACCATCCGACGGCCGCGGGTCACGTTTCCGGCATGGAGCAGCGCCCGCAGCCGGGCACCTCCGCGGAAGTGCTGGCTGCCCGGCAGGCTGGTTGCCCCGACCGGCACGTTGAGGGCACCGGGGATGTGGCCGAGCCGCTTGGTGTTCCCCTCGAAGCCCCGGTATTCGGACGGCGCGCGCGCATCGAGCAGGGTCACGTCCGGTGCGCCGAGCAGGCCGCGCACGTCGGACGTCGTCAGCCGCGTCCGGTTGGGACCGCGCACCGTGAACCGCCCGGCTGCCTGGACGACCTCGGCGTTCGAGACGGGCCGTCCCTCCGCGACCCAGGCCGGGAAGCCGCCGTCGAGGACCCGCACCGAGTCGAGGCCGTAGGCGCGCAGGCTCCACCAGGCGCGGGCGGCGAAGACGCCCTGACTGTCGTCGTAGATCACGACGGTCGAGCCGTCCGAGATGCCCGCCCGTTCGGCCAGGGCGGCCATGCCGTCGGGGCCGACGAGCACGAACGCGTCGCCGTCGGCGACGTCCTCGGTCAACTCGACGCGCCAGTCGACCTTGACAGCGCCCGGGATGTGCCCAACGGCGTGGACGGCAGCTGCACTGCCGTCGGGACGCCAGCGCATGTCGAGGACGCGCAGCCCCGGACGGTCGAGCTGCTCGGCCAGCCATTCGGTGGTGGCCAGGATCTCCGGACGGGCCAGGCCATTCATGGCCGGTATCATAGGGCTGTGGTCGCCCCCTTCGATCCCGGGCCCGGGAAGCTCGATGCCGTGCGATCTGCCCTTCCGGCGCTCTCCGCCGGGATCTACCTGAACACCGGCTCGGTCGGGCCGCTGCCCGCCGAAACGGCGGCGGCCATGGCCGAGATCGCGACCTGGGAGCGCGATGTCGGTCGGGGCCACCCGGACTCGTTCGACGACCTGCTGGCCCGGATGGCAGAGGCCCGCGCGGGCGTCGCGGCGGTCCTCGGCACCGACGTCGGCGCGGTCGCCCTCACGCATTCCACGACCGACGCGATGAATGCCGGCGTGCTGGCCGCGGCCGGCGCGGGTCGTGTCGGTCGGGTGGTCACCAGCCGGCACGAGCATCTCGGCGGCCTGGGCCCCCTGTTCTCCATGCGCGACCGTGGCGCCGCCGACGTCGAGATCGTGGATGCCGGCGACGACGGTGACCACGCCCGAACGCTGGCCGCCTTCGATGCCGCGATCACGGCGGACACGCGGCTCGTGTCCGTGTCGCACGTCGCCTGGACCACCGGAGCGGTCCTGCCGATCGCCGGGATCGCGGAGCTGGCCCATGCCCGCGGCGCGCACCTGGTCGTCGACGGCGCACAGGCCGCCGGCGCGATCCCGTTTCGTTTCGACGAACTCGGCGCGGACTTCTACGCGGTGCCTGCCCAGAAATGGCTGCTTGGTCCTGAAGGCATGGGCGCGCTGGTGGTCGCACCATCACTGATCGCGCGTTCCATCCCGGGGCTCGGCGGGTTCTTCAGCTTCGAGCGGGGCGGCGGCGACGGTGTGGGCCAGTGGTGGACGGATGCGCGGCGGTTCGAAGCGTCGGGCTACCACCGCCCATCGGTCGTCGGGATGGCTCGCTCGATCGGCTGGCTGTCGATGGTCGTCGGACTCGACTATGTCTTCGGGCGCGGCGCGGCCATGGCGCGAGCCGCCGCTCGCCGGCTCGCGGCGATCCAGGGCGTGGCGGTTCTGACTCCGGTCGATCGCATGGCGACGCTGGTGACCTTCCGGATCGCCGGTTGGCCGGCGCAGGAGGCGCTGACCGAGCTCGGCGCGCGGGTCTTCGCGATCGCCCGCACGATCCCGAGCCTGGACGCCCTCCGGATCAGCGTCGGCTTCTTCACGTCGGAGGACGAGCTCGAACGGCTGGCCGACGCCGTCGAGCTGCTTGCCGCGCACACGCCCGCCTCCTTGCCGCCCCGGCGGCAGCTGGCGATGCTGGGCGAGTCGTGAGCGCGCCAGCCGACCGGACTGAACCGGTACCGCAGCGGTCGTGGGCCGTGGTTCGTTGGCGGCAGTTCCGCGGCGCGCCGCGGCCGGTCGTGCGCGCGGTCCTGTCGAGCCTGGTGGTGGCCGTCGTGCTCGCGGTCCTGTACCTCGTCTACGACGTCGCGCTCGCTCGTGGCGCATCGCTTCCGGGCGGCGACCTGCGCGCGCTCGCCATCGTGGCCTACGTGGTGGTCGTGCTCGCCAGCGGGAGCGTCGTGACCTACCTCGTCGTCCCGCAGCCGACCGGCGCCGGGACGACGGTCCGCCGAACCGCGTGGAGCGCTGCGCTCGGCTTCTTCGCGGCCGTGCCGATCGCGTACCTGGTCATGGTCGCGGCCGTGCAGATCGTGCGGCCGCTGATCGACTGACGCGGAGCGGGCGCCCCGCCGTCGCGCACCCATCCGGATGCGCTCTTGGGCTGGCCCCAGGCGGCCAATCGCGGTACTCTCGCCGGGCAACCATCACGGCGCGTCCGGGTATCCGGCTCCGCGCCGCCCATTGTCGAGGTCCTCGCGTGTCCATCGAAGAACGGCACGTCGCGCTGCCGAAGCTGTACGGCGCTCCCGCCTACGCACGCCCGCCGATCGCGGTCTCGGTCGGCCCCCGCCCGTTCGATCCGGACGAGTTGCCACTCGAGGTCTTCCAGACCGAAGACGAGCGTGCGACCCTCGCCTACATCTCGGCCCGGACGTACGAGGTCCGTGGCGGTGACCGGGCGACCGACGGTGACGGCACAGGCAGGCTTCGCGCCCGCCCGTTCAGTCTCCGGGCGATCGCCGGACGCCTCCTCGGCGGGAACTGATCGCCCGGTCGTGCCTGGGACCGGGTGTAGCATCCCGAGGCGTACCACTCGGCGGGGGAGTAGCTCAATTGGTTAGAGCGGCGGGCTTATATCCCGCTGGTTCCAGGTTCGAGTCCTGGCTCCCCTACCAACCGCGCGTGCCGGCCTCGTCGATGGTCATCGCCGGCGACGTCGCGAGCGCGCGGAGGCGGAGTCGCCGCGCGGCGGTCAGGCTGCGCTGGCTGGGCAGCGACGCGATCCAGGCGGGCAGTTGTTCGGGTGTCACCACCGCACAGGTCGCCGAGCGTGGAATGGAGCCGTCGATCACGATCACGGCGGCATAAACGCGGACCACGAAGTCCAGATCGGCGATCGTGAACCAGCGGCGGACGCGATCGGCGTCGCGGTTGGCCTGGTCCAGTGGGTTGTCCATCGTCTGCCAGCCGTCGCGCGTCCGGTACTCCCATGACGTGCCGACCTGGCGGAACTGCCGGCCGGCCGGGAGTGCGTGGAGCACCGCCGCCCCGAACGGCCCGATTGCGAGCTCCGGGACGGCCCGACCGTCGTTCGGAACGACGTCGGCAATCACGGCGATGTCATCGGCCATGGAGGCCAGGGCCCGCGCGCCTGCCCGGGCGCTGTCGTCGCCAGTCCGCAGGCGAGCAAGGGTGGTCGCCAGTCGATTCGCGCCCGCCAGCAGCAGGGCGCCGCCTGCGATCAACGACAGGGCCAAGACGCCGATCCCGACGGGTGTTGGGGCGGTTCCGGTGAGCCGATCGGCCGCCAGCATGGAGACCAGCGGGGTCTCCAGTGCGAGGTACGCGATTCCCAGGCCGGCCGTCGTCAGCAGGACGCCGTAGAGCGAGCTACCGACGAGCAGCGCGAGACGGGGCGACCGGCGGTGCGGGGTGAGGAGTGCCATGGCCGTAACGATGACTGGCCGATGGCAATCGGCCTATGACCAATCCGGCTGGCTGGCTGCCGCCAGTGGGCCCACGGGCCTCACCGCACCGCACCGGACCGGACCTTGCCGGTGGCACCCGGAACCCCGTCCGGGGCATGGGACCACCGGCGTCCCGGCCGCTTGTGCACCCGGACCCCCGTACCATAGCCCGGGAGTCTGACGCAGCCCATCCTCCGACTGCACCGGGTCCGCAGTCCCGGGCGAGGAGGCCCCTGTCAGTGCTCGTCAACGGACGTCACCGCGAACGGCGCGACCGATGGTCGCTACCAGCCGCCGCGTTCGCCGCCACGATGCTGCTGCTGACCCTCGTCCTCCCCGTCGCGGCCACGACGACGGCGTCGGGCGTCGGTGACCTGGTGCCCGATTCGGGCACGGCGGCGTTGAGCAACCCGCAGTTGACGCTGATCAAGCTGATCTGCCCGACGTACGGGGACGTGCCGGCGAACGAGCCGGGAGCACCGGACGACACGGCCGGTCATGTCGGCGAGCTGGACACCAGCTACCAGACCAGCAAGACCGATCCGTCGACCGACACACCTTCGAACTGCACCCCGGCGGCCGGCTGGACGTTCAGTGTCAGCGGATCGGGCCCGCTCGTGACCGGTGCGGACGGGACCGTGACGATCACGGTGAGCGATGCCCAGCTCGCCATGGCCGAAACGACCTCGGGTGCAGCCGGGATGCATGTGTCTGAGGTTCAGCAGCCCGACGTCGCCACATTCGGCGAGATCCGCTGCTACACGGATATCGGACACAACGACAATCTCGAGTACATCTACAAGTACCCGTCCTCCGGCGGCGACGCCACGATCTACTGCATCGCGTACAACGTGACGGCGCCGACCCCGACGCCCACGCCGACCCCGACGCCCACGCCGACCCCGACGCCCCGACCCCGACCCCGACGCCCACTCCGTCGCCGACTCCGACGCCCACGCCGACGCCCACGCCGACCCCGACGCCAGGGCCGACCCCGACTCCGACCCCAACACCCACGTCCGCGCCGACCCCGACGCCCACGCCGACGCCCACGCCGACCCCGACGCCAGGGCCGACCCCGACCCCGACCCCGACGCCCGACGCCAGCCGACCCCCGACCCCGACCCCGACCCCCACGCCGACCGCCGACCCCGACCGCCGACCCCCACGCCAGGGCCGACCCCGACTGCCGACCCCGACCCCCGCACCGACGCCGACTCCGACGCCCACGCCGGGGCCGACCCCGACACCCACTCCGTCGCCGACCCCCGCGCCCACGCCGACCCCCACGCCAGGGCCGACCCCGACCCCGACTCCGACTCCGACCCCGACCCCGACGCCCACCCACGCCGACCCCGACCCCCACTCCGATCGCCGACCCCAACGCCCACCCCGACCCCGGCCCCGACGCAGGCTCCTGCACCGCCGGCGGGCTCGACTGGCACACCCTCGCCCACCGGAACGCCTCGTGAGGGCGGGGGGCCGGGTGCGCCGTTGGCCTCGGGGAGTCCTGGGCTGCCGGGCGATCCGCCGGCCGGGCCCGGAAGCTCCCCGGACGCGTCCGCGGGCGGCTCTCCGGCGAGCGGCTCTCCGGATGGACCCGCCGCCGGACCGTCAGGACCGCCAAACGGCAACGGAATGCCCGCCGGCCCAGGCAGTTCGCCTGGCCCGTCGGACCAAGACTCCGCGTCGATCGGGCTTCTCGGCGGACCCGGTGGCGGCACCGGAGCGACCGGCGGAGCCGAAGGTTCCCCGGACGGGACGACCCCCGGTGGGTCCCGCACCTGGGGCCCGCTGACCAGCACCCTGTCGGCGCTCGGCCTGCCCGGACCCCAGTTCGGCGGTCTGAGCCTCGGCGTGTCGGCCGTGACCGCCGGTGGCGCCGTGGCCGCCGCCATGGCCTTCGGGTTGTTCGGCAAGCGCCGGCGCTCCGGGGACCCACCGGCCCCGGACGACCAGCTCGCCGCCTCGGCAGCGATGGGCCTCATGGGCCGGCCGATGCCGCCGCCCGTCCCCGACTTCGAGGAGGCGGAGGACCCCGAGGCGCAGTTGCCTCGCTGGCGCCGTCCGTCACTGCTGCAGGCACGAAAGGCCGACCCGATCCGTGATGCCACGCCTGCGGCCCGACTGACGTTCGACGACGGGCTCGTCGGTTCGCAGGACGGGCGGGACCGGCGGATGATCCGCTACCGCATCGTGCGCATGCTCGACACCCCCGACGAGTTGCGCGGCGTCGAGACCGGCTACCTTGACCGTGGCGACGAGGTCCAGTTGATGGACAAGTACGGGGCGTATTGGCTGGTGCTCTGCCCGGACGGCCGGCAGGGCTGGGTCCACAACATGACGCTCGGCCAGGTCGTGGAGGACGACGCGCCGGCCGTCAACCGGCCGAACGCCACGGTGCCGCTGGCCGCCGAGGCCTGGACCATGGGCGATGGAGGCGAGCACACGGACGTCCTCGAGGCCTACCTGGAGTCGCGCCGCCGCCAGATCTGACGTCCGACTGGGTCCTTTCGCAGCACCAGGACGTGCTGGTGGACGATGTTCGGGACGAAGGTGTGCGGGTAGCCGTATGGCCGGAGGCGCGTGCCGGCCTGGTACCAGATCAGGTCCCCCTTCGGGACGAAGCCGGCGCGTGACGCCCGCTCGGCGAGATCGGATCCCGTGAACAGATAGCGACCGTCCTGGTAGGCGTCGCGGACGATGACCACGGCATAGCGGCCGTCGCGCAGAACCCGGAAGAGCTCGCTGAAGGCATCGCCCATCCGATCGAGGAAGGCCGGGTAGTCTGCCGCGTTGGCAAGGTCGTCGGCCGAGTCGGTGACCATCGCATAGTCGGTGCGGCGGTTGGCATGCTTCTCCGACAACACTCCGCCGGCCATCGTCATCGGGAGCTGCAGGTTGTACGGCGGATCCGTCGCCACGAGGTCGACCGAGCCTGCCTCGAGCGTCGGCAGGATCGCCAGCGCGTCGCCGCGCTGCAGCTCGAGACCGCGCGGATCGAACCCTCGCTTGCCTCCGGGATCGGTGGGACCCAGATCGGCCAGCTCCGGGCCGAGGCCATCGCGCTCGGCGGCGAGGTCGGTCACGACCTGCCGGAAGACGGCCACCCAGCGCGGATCGAGTTCGATCCCGAGCGCGCGCCGCGGGCCTCGCGCGATGGCGGCCCCGAGCAGCGTTCCGCCGACCCCGGCGAACGGGTCGAGCACCAGCTCCCCGGTCCGGCTGAAGAACTCGATGAGGCGAGCCATCAGGCGTGGCGGCTTGTTCGCCCCGTGCAGTCTGCGAGCAGCATGACCGAGCTCCGAGGGATAGGCGGTCGTGAGCAGCGACTTGGTGAAGTAGAGCCATTCCTCGCCCGGCAGCTCGTTGAGCGTGTTGGCTGGATGCGGAGGTCGCCGGGCGTCGGTCACCCGCGCAGCCTACCGGAGTTCCACAGCCGCGGACCGCGGACCGCGGACCGGCGCCCGCGGCGGCACGGCCGCGGGTGCAACGCGCGACCTAGAATGCCGTCATGCCCGCCAGGTACACGAGCGCGCGGTTCGTGGGACGCGAAGTGGTGTTCGCGCGCCTGGCATCAATGCTCGAAGACGTCGCGGGCGGGCGGTCGCGGTCGCTGATCCTGGGCGGGACGTCCGGCGTCGGCGTCAGCCGGTTCCTCGACGAGGCCACCAACCGGGTCGGCGAGCTCGCCGCGCCCTGGACGATGCTGCGCGGTGGCGCGTGGCCGTCCGGCGGGGACGCGCCGTACGGTCCGGTCATCCGGGCGATCGGCCCGGCGCTCCGCGATCTGCCCGATCACGAGCTGTGCGACATCCTCGGCCCGGCGGCCGGCGAGCTCGTCCGGCTGCTGCCGGACCTCGGGCCACGCCTGTCGACAGACCCGTTCGAGCGCGGTGAGACGACGGCCCCCGAGCGCCGCCAGGCACGTACCCTCGAGGGGATTCTCGGGGTCCTCGGGCGGCTCGGTGAGCGTCGACCCGTCGCCCTCGTGCTCCAGGGCCTGCATCGTTCCGACGCCGCGACCCGGGCGCTTGTCACCTTCCTGATCCGCGTCGCTCGTGACCAGCGGCTGGCGATCGTGGTGACCGATCAGCCGGACCTCGTGTCGCGCGACCATCCGTGGACGGAAGATCTTGCCTCGGCCACGTGGGTTGCCCCGTCGCTCGATCGCCTGGCGCTGTCGCCGCTGGACCGCGACGACCTTGCCGCGTTGATCGAAGGCATCGAGGGCGAGCGCCCATCGGCCAGCCTGCTCCTGCTGGTGGTCGAACGGTCCGGCGGCATCCCGCTCGTCGTCGAGGAGCTGCTGGCGGCTCGCCGCGAGCTGCCGACAGCGTCGCTGACCGATTCGTTCGATGATCTGGTCATGGCCCGGGTGGCCGCCCGCTCCCCGGAGTGCCGCCGCGTGCTCCGGCTGCTGGCACCGGCCGGCCGACCCCTGACCTCGCAACAGCTTGCCGATGTCGCCACCGCCTTTGAGACCGATGCCGAGCGATCCGCCCCGCGGTCGAGCCCTGCGCCGCGCCATGGCAACGGCGTTCTCGACGCCGACCTGCACGCGGGGCTGACCGAGGCCACGGAGCACGGTTTCGTGGTCGAGCAGGACGGCGAGCTCCGCTTCCGGCACGAGTCGATCGGACGGGCCGTGGAGCGCGACTTGCTGCCGATGCTGCGGACACGGCATCTCGCGGCGCTGGCGACGGGGCTGGACGGGCCGGCCGTCGGGACGGTCCGCTACTGGCTCGGTGCTCACGAGCCCGAGCGCGCCCGCGACATCGCCATCGCCGCCGCCGGCGAAGCCGGCGACCGGCATGCTCCCGCGGACGAGCTTGCGGCGCTGGAGCTGGCCCTCGCCGTCCACCCGCCACCGGTGTCGCCCGCCGCCCTCCGTCGGAAGGGCGACCGCGCGGCGGTCGACATCGCCGACCTCCAGGTCCGGGCGGCCGAGGCAGCACATGCGATCGGCCGGACGGCCCGGGCCACGGCCTACCTGGAGGCGGCCGCCGCCGGTCTCGACCCGCGCCGCGACCGGGTCCGGCTGGGGTTGCTGTATGAACGGCTGTCGCACGTGCGGCGTGCAGCCGGCGACTCGGCCGGGGCGATCATCGCCGCACGCCGGGCGGTCGAGCTGGTGCCGCGGGAACCGAGCCCCGAGCGGGCCAAGGTGCTCGCCGCACTGGCCAGGCTCAGGATGCTCGAGGGCGTCTTCTCCGAGGCCCAGCGGTTGGCAAAGGAGGCCGTCCGGGTTGCCCGGGCCTGCGAGCCGGTCGCCTACGCCCAGGAGATCCACGCCACTACCACGCTGGGCGTGGCGATGGCCTGGGGGCGCGACCCGGAGGGTGGGATCGCGCTGCTGCGCCAGGCCGAGCACGGCGCCCGCGCCATCGACGATCCCGACCTGCTGTTCCGGAACACCGCCAACCTCACGACCGTTCTCGACCTGGTCGGTCGACGGGCGGAGGCCGTGGATGTCGCCTATCGCGGGATCGACGAGGCGCGCTCGGCGGGCCTCGAGGCCGTCTACGGGAACTTCCTGGCGGGCAACGTCGCCGAAACGCTGATCCTGCTCGGGCGATGGCCCGAGGCACGTTCGCTCTGCCTGCGCGCCTTGCGCTGGGCGCCGGTCGGCGTCATCTTCCTCGATGCCCTGATCTTCCTGGCGGCCGTCGAGATCGAGACCGAGGCCGGCGAGGAGGCTGGCCGGCTGCTCGGTCAGACGGTCCTCGAATTCGACGCCCTGCGCGAGCCCCAGCTGGCCGGCTCGTACTACCTGGTGGCCGCCTCATTCTCCCTGTGGCGAGGGGACGTCGGCGATGCCAGCCGATCGGTCGAGCGGGGCTGGGCCGTCGTGGAGTCGACCGAGGAGTGGGTCCTGGCGGCCCGGATGGCCGCGATGGTCGCGCAGGTCGACGCGGCGATCGCCGAGGAGGCCCGCCAGCAGCGACAGCTCGCGCCCCTGGCGGCGGCCCGAACCCGAACGGCCAACGTGATCGCGGCAGCCGCGGCCCAGGTTCGGGCCGGCGCGGCACCGCCCACGGCCGGGTCTCGCCGGATCGCCGAGGCCTACCTCGCGACGGCGCGGGCGTACCAGCGGCGACTCGAGGGCGACGATCGACCGGCGGTCTGGTCCCATGTCGCGGACGCCTGGACGGAGTTGGCCGCACCGTACGACGCAGCACTGGCACGCTGGCGACAGGCCGAGGCCGCATTGTCCGGCGGGGCAGGTCGGTCGGGGAGGGCCGACGCTCGGCAGCCGATCGAGGAGGCGGCCCGAGCCGCGCTCGAGCTCCACGCTCGTCCATTGCTGCGTGAGATCCGGGAGCTCGCCGGCCGTGCCAGGCTGACAATGCCGCCCTCCGTCGAGGCGTTCCTCGGCGAGACGGCCGCCCCGCCGATCGCCGCAGTGCCGGTCGGGCCGGCGGCGGCCGCCCCGGGCGCCTCCGGGACGGACGGTCAATCCGAGCTGGTTCGAGCGATCGCCGGCGACCCGTCGAGGGTGGCCCATCGCCCGGACACATTCGGCCTCAGTGGTCGGGAGCGTGAGGTCCTGGCCCTGGTCGCCCAGGGCCGCACCAACCGCGAGATCGGGGAGCGGCTGTTCATCAGCCAGAAGACCGTGGGCGTCCACGTCGGAAACATCCTGGCCAAGCTCGCGGTCTCGGGCAGGGTCGAAGCCGCGACCGTGGCGATCAGGCTGGGCCTGACGAGCCCGGGGTAGGGTGCGTCCGGCCGCTGCCGATCAGGCCGACACGGAGACTGTCCCGGACGCCGCGAGACCCGGAGGGAGGGGCTCCGGGTCTCGATCGGATCGCTGTGCGCTCGTCCGGATGGGCTCCGGCCGAGGTTGGCGTCTATGAGCGGCGAACTACCACTTGTGTCCGGCGGCGAGGGTCAGCGCGATCGCGACGAGGGGTCCGATCGTGAGGGCGAGACGCCGGGTCCGGGTGAGGATGCTGGCCATCTGGAGGGCTCCGATGCAGGGGAATGAGTCCAGGACCACCACTCCTGAATGAGGTGGACCCCGAGACTAGACCCGAACGGCCCACGTTCAACCGACCCGATGGTACCGGCGGTCATCCCCCATCGGTACCAGGACCACCCAGGACCACCCCGGACCGCACCTGGCGGCGCGACAGGATTCGCCCTCGCGCGGTAGATTGGCGCGGACTTTTCCGATGCGGTCACCCCGCAGCCCATCCAGAGGTTTCGTCCCTGATGTCACACGCTCGACGTCTGTCCTCCATCCTGCTCGTCGTCGCGGTCTGCGCCAGTGCTGCCGCCTGCGTGACGGCAACGCCCGGCTGGACCTATGCCCCCGCCCCGTCCGTGACGCCGCCGCCCAGCGCCGCCGCGTCCGGATCGGCCGGTGGTCCCACCGCCAGCGAGGCGCCCGGCGGCGTGTCGATCAGCGCGCTGAACGTCGCCTTCGAGCAGACGAGCGTCACGGCGCCGGCGGGCAAGGCCTTCCAGATCACGTTCGACAACAAGGACGCCGGCACCCCCCACAACGTCGCGATCCACAAGGACAACGCCACCGGCGCCGAGGTCTTCAAGGGTGAGATCATCACCGGCCCGGCGACCAAGACCTACGACGTGCCCGCGCTCGATGCCGGGACCTATGCCTTCGTCTGCAGCGTGCATCCGAACATGACCGGCACGCTCACCGTGCAGTAGGTCCATCGCCTCGATGACGCCCGCCGGCGAGCAGCTCTGCTACTCGGACGCCTACCTTCGGTCGGTTGAGGCCCGGGTCGCCTCGGTCGACACGGGTGAAGTCACCCTGCTCGTGCTCGATCGGACCGTCTTCTACCCGGGAGGCGGCGGCCAGCCTTCCGACCGCGGCCTGGTCCTGCGTGCCTCGGACGGCCGGTCGTGGACGGTTCGCGCCGCTCGCAAGGCCGGGGGCGAGATCGTCCACGAACTCGAGCCGGACGGCGGCGATCCGCCGGCCACCGGCGACATCGTCCGCGTCGACCTCGAGTGGGCCAGGCGACTCGCCCTGATGCGAACCCACACCGCGCTCCATGCCCTGTGCGGCGTCGTCTGGCGCGATCACGGGGCGCTCGTGACCGGCGGCAACATGGAGCCCGGTAGCGGTCGAATGGATTTCGAGTTCGAGCGGATGTCCGGCGATCTCGTCGACTCGATCGAGTCGGCCGTGAACACCGAGCTGGCGGCCGCGCGCGACGTGCGCGTTGCGGTCCTGCCCCGCGAGCAGGCGTTCGCGATCCCCGACCTGATCCGGACGAAGGTCAATCTCTTGCCTCCTGGAATCGAGCAGATTCGGACGGTCGAAATCGTCGGGCTTGACCTGCAGGCAGACGGTGGAACGCACGTCGCGAATACTCGTGAAGTTCGGCGGATTCGTGTTCAGGGCTACGAGTCCAAGGGCCGGATCAACAAGCGGATCCGGATCGAGCTCGTCGACCCGATCGGCTGAGCCGGGATTGTGGGTGACTTCCCACCGGCGCTAGACTGCCGCGATGTCCGACCTGAACCTGCAGCTGGACCTTGCCCTGCGGCTGACCGGGGCGGCGATCCTGGGCGCCGGGATCGGGTTCGAGCGCGAACGCCACGATCACCCTGCGGGGATCCGGACGCACATGCTCGTGTCGGTTGGGGCGGCCGCGTTCACGGCGCTCTCGATCTACACGTTCGGTGGCGGTTCGGACTCTGACCGGGTCGCCGCGCAGATCGTGACCGGGATCGGGTTTCTCGGAGCCGGCGCGATCCTCAAGGGCCAGGGAACGATCCACGGCCTGACCACCGCCGCCAGCCTATGGGTCGTCGCGGCCGTCGGGCATGGCGGCCGGCGCGGCCGCCTGGGGCGTGGCGGTCGCGACGACCGTGATCGTGCTGATCTCGCTCTGGCCGCTCCGCGCGATCGAGCGCCGCTACTTCCCGCACAAGGACGAGCCCGGACCCTGACTGTGCCGAACCTCACCCTCCCCCTGCTGTCGAGCCCGTTGATCCGGCGCGTCGCGTGGCACATGCGGCGGATCGGCGGCCAGCTCGACCGGCGGTTCTTCCTGTCCCTGGCGGAGGGCATCCTGGTCTTCGTGGCGATCGCCGCCGTCCTGATCACCGCGCTCGAGAAGCCACTGACGATCGAGTCGTTCTTCGACTCCTTCAACTGGGGGATCGCCACCGTCCTGGGCCAGGGCGATGCCGGCTTCGTCACCTCACCCGGGGGACGGATCGTCGGGTGGCTGCTTATCCTGTTCGGCGTCGCCATGCTCGGGATGATCACCGGGGCGTTGGTCGCGATGGTCATCGACTTCCTGCTGAAGGAGGGCCAGGGATTGGGCGCATCCGGCCACCAGGACCATATCGTCGTGTGCGGCTGGAACAGCACCGCCCGTGACCTGATCGACGAGCTGCGCGGTGACGACTACAAGCAGAAGGTCGTGGTGCTCGCCGAGATCGACAAGAACCCGGCTGGCAGCGGCGTCTACTTCGTGCGGGGCGACGCGACCGACGCGGCAGACCTGGAGCGGGCGGGAATCACCGACGCCTCGGCGGCACTCGTGTTCCCCGCCGACGGGTCGGACGAGGCCGACATGCACTCGATCCTGACGATCATGGCGATCAAGGCGGTCGCCCCGAAGGTCCGGACCGTGGCGGAGGTCAACAATCCCCGCCACGAACCGCATTTCCAGCGGGCGGACGTCGATGAGCTGCTGGTGACCTCCAAGGTCGCGTCCCATCTCCTGGCGCGCTCGGCTCTCTACCCCGGCTTGTCGGCGATCGTCACCGACATCGTGTCCGGCGGCGAGGGCTCGGAGCTCTACCGGATCACGCTGCCCGACGAGTACCTGGGTCTGGCGATCGACACGGTTGCCGCCCGGCTGCGGAGCGACCACAAGGCCACGCTCCTGTCGGTCAATCGCGGCGGGCGCGCCTTCGTTAACCCGCCGAGCGACTTCGTGCTGGAGTCCGGGGACGACGCGATCGTGGTGGCCGAATCGCTCGGCACCCTTGCGCCGCTCAAGCTGAGCGACCTGCACGCGACGCCCGGGACCCTGGCGCCCGCACCCACTGCATCTCGCGCCTGATCTGCGCGACGACGCCGCGAGGTGCGGCGGCGGCCGCCGACGGCTGAGGGCACGGAGTGGGGTCCCCGATATGAGCCGCTTTCATGACTCTCGGACACCCGTGCGAGGCCGAGGCCCGATTCGGATGCCTCAGCTGATCGGCGTGCGTGAATGTCGTGGTCTCATGCGGCACGCTCATGCGGGCGGGTGTGGACCCAGCGGTGGCCTGTCCCGTTGAGCGAACCCACGGCGTGCGCACGTCGCACCCGGGTCCCGATACGTGCTGGATACGTGCTGGATAAGGGCTGCGATGTATTCATAACGGATGCCTGGTCTCGACCGCCTCGTGGCGTTCGGCGCACGACTGCGAGCCATTCGGCTGGCCCTTCGACTCACGCAGCAGGATGTCGCCACGCGCATCGACCGCAGCCAGGCCTATGTCTCGTTGGTCGAACGGGGCCGGCTTCGCGGGCTCGGCATTGCCGACGCGGATCGATTGTGCTCGACGCTTGGCGCCGCCCTGCTGTTCGGCGTGGATCCGCCGGTCATCATGTGGGGGGATCGGCAGCGGGACGCCGTTCATGCCCGGTGCGTCGCGTACGTGGCGAGACGCCTCAAGGCTGCCGGCTGGCTTGTCCAGCGCGAGGTGCAGGTCGGCGAGGCGAGGCGACCAGGTTGGATCGACCTCCTGGCGTTCGATCCGAACCACCGCACGTTGCTGGTGATCGAGGTCAAGACCGCGCTCGTTGATCTGGGCGGACTGGAGCGACAGCTCGGGTGGTATCAGCGCGAGGCGCTTCGGGCGGCAAGGCAGTTCGGCTGGTCGGCGGCGAAGGTCCAGGCCGGCGCGCTGCTCCTGGCAACCGGGACGAACGACGTCCGCATCCGTGACAACGCCGACGGGATCAACCAGGCGTTTCCGGGGCGGTGGCGGGACCTGCTCGCCGTGCTACGGGGAGGTTTTCGACCGGCGTCGGCCCGCGCGATCGCCATGGTCGATCCGTCCTCGAAGGCTCGGACCTGGGTTCGCCCGACGGTCCTTGACGGGCGTCGAACGGCGTCTCCCTACCGCACGTCGGCGGACGCGCTCCGAAGGCCGCAACGGGGTCCACTCCGACGGCACAACACCAACGGCGCCCCATGAGCAGGCCTCATGCGATTTCGTCATCTGCGCTCGCCCGCTGTCGAATTCAGACGCTCCAGCCGTCGGGCACGCTTGACTGTGTCGATTCCATGAGCCGCATTTGTGCCCGACGGGACGAGCTGCGCACACGCCATGCCCCAGCCCGCAACGCGGCGACGGGCAACTGGCGGGCGTCCCCCTAGAGCGCCTTGACCGCCGCGGTCAGTGAGGCGAGGCCATCCTTGGCGTCCGCGAACAGCATCCCGGTCTTGGGGTTCGTGTACAGCTCGTTATCGATGCCCGCGTACCCGCGGCCCATCGATCGCTTGATGACCACGATCGAATGCGCCTTGTCCACGTCGAGGATCGGCATGCCAGACACGGGCGATCCGGGCCTGCGGGCGGCCGGGTTGGTGACGTCGTTGGCACCGACCACCAACGCCACGTCGCAGCGTTCGAACTCCGGGTTGATGTCGTCCATCTCCCTGAGCTGCGGATAGGGCACGTTCGCCTCGGCCAGCAGCACGTTCATGTGCCCCGGCATGCGGCCGGCGACGGGGTGGATGGCGTACTTGACGTCGACGCCGCGCTCCTCGAGCAGCTCGGCCAGCTCGCGGACGGCGTGCTGGGCCTGGGCGACCGCGAGCCCGTAGCCCGGGACCACGATGACGTGCTGGGCGTAGGCGAGCTGGATGGCCACGTCATCCGCGCCGATGGCCCGGACGGAGCCGCCGGCACCGCCGACCGCGGTCTGCGTGCCTTCGCCGCCGCCGAACCCGCCGATCATGATATTCAGCACGGATCGGTTCATGGCGTCGGCCATCAGCTTGGTGAGGATCGCGCCAGACGCGCCGACGAGGGCGCCGGCGATGATCAGCACGTCGTTGCCGAGCACGAACCCGGCCATCGCGACCGCCGTGCCGGTGAACGAGTTCAGCAGCGAGATCACGACCGGCATGTCGGCCCCGCCGATCGGCAGGACCATCGTCACGCCGAAGACGAGGGCGGCCGCCAGGATCAGGAGCATGACCGGGACGCTGAGGTTGCCGGCCCACAGGAAGACGGCTCCGAGCACCGTGATCACGGCCAGCGCGACGGTCACGATTCTGCCGGCCGGAATCATGATCGGCTTGCCGGCGATCAGGCCCTGGAGCTTGCCGGCCGCGATGAGCGACCCGGTGAAGGTGATGCTGCCGATGACGATGTCGAGGACCGTGGCGACGTTGACCTGCGGATCCGGCACGACCTTCAGGCCGAGGTAGTCGTCGATCGCGATGAGCGCGGCCGCGCCGCCGCCGGCTGCATTGAAGAGCGACACCAGCTGCGGCATCGCGGTCATCTTCACCGTTCGGGCGCTGTACAGGCCCGCGCCGCCGCCCACGAGGACGCCGACCACGATGACGGCCCAGCCCGTGCCGTTGGCGCCGCCCTCGACGGTCGGGCGGGCGAAGAGCAGGATGGCCGTCGCCGCGATCGCCACGGCCATGCCGCCGGCCGACAGGAGGTTGCCGTTCCGGGCGGTGGCCGGCGAGTTCATTCGCATCAGGCCGATGACGAAGCACGACGCGCCGGCCAGCCAGGCCAGGCGAACGATATCCGAGATCGTGTTGAAGTCCATCGGTCAGCCCTCCGCCTGCTCGGCCGTCAGATCGGTCTTGGGTGCGACGGGCTTCTTCTTGAACATCTGGAGCATCCGATCGGTGACCACGTAGCCGCCGACCACATTCATCGTGGCGAACGCGACGGCAACCAGCGACAGGAGCTGGCCCGGGAGATCGGTGGCCTCGATCGCGATGAACATCGAGCCGACCAGCACGATCCCGTGGATCGAGTTGGCGCCGGACATCAGCGGCGTGTGGAGGGTGGCCGGGACCTTGCTGATGACGGCGAAGCCGACCAGGATCGCGAGGACGAAGACGGTCAGGGCAGAGAGCAATTCGGGGCTCACGCGGGACCTCCGGCTCCGGCCGCGGGGGCCGGCTCGAGCAGCTGCTTGACGGGCTCCGAGACCACCGCACCAGCGTGCGTGATCACCGTGGCCTTGGTCACCTCGTCCTCGAAGTCGAGGTGCAGGTCGCCGTCCCTGACCATCCCGAGCAGGAGCGCCGAGATGTTGCGGGCGTAGAAGGCGGACGACCCGGCCGGCATCGACGCCGGCAGGTTCTCCGGAGCGACGATCGACACACCGTTTGGCGAGGTCACGGTCTCCCCGGCCTGGCTCAGCTCGCAGTTGCCGCCGAGCGCCGAAGCCGCCATGTCGATGATGACCGACCCCGACTTCATCCGGCCGACCGCGTCCGCGGTGACGAGAACCGGGGGCTTGCGGCCCGGAACCTGGGCGGTGGTGATCACCACGTCCATGCCCCCGATGACCTCGTTGAGTTCCGCCTGCTGCGCAGTGCGCTCCTCGGCGGTGAGCTCGCGGGCATAGCCGCCCGCGCCGGTCGCGTCGATCGTGGTCTTGAGCTTGACGAATTGGGCACCGAGCGACTCGGCCTGCTCGCGGGTCTCCGGCCGGACGTCGTAGGCCTTGACCACCGCACCCAGCCGCCTGGCGGTCCCGATCGCCTGGAGCCCGGCCACGCCGATCCCGAGGATGAGCACGTTGGCCGGCTTGGCCGTGCCGGCCGCCGTCGTCAACAGCGGGAAGTAGCGGCCAAACGCGTTGGCGGCGATGAGCACCGCCTTGTAGCCGCCCACGTTGGCCTGCGAGCTGAGCGCGTCCATCGTCTGCGCCCGCGACAGCGTCCGCGGGATGGCGTCGAGGCTGATGGCGGTGACGCCCTGCGTTGCCAGGGCCTGCGCCGTCCCGGGGTCGATGAGTGGCGACAGGAAGCCGATGACGGCCTGGCCCGCGCGCATCACCCTGACCTCGGACTCGCTCGGCTTCTGCACGCGCAGGATGGCGTCGGCCTGGGCGTACAGCTCGACGCTGCTGACGATCGTCGCTCCGGCGTCGGCGTACGCCTGGTCCGGGATGGCGGCGCCGGCACCGGCGCCCTGTTCGACGAGGATGTCGAGCCCAGCGGCCTCGAGCTTGCCGAGAACCTCGGGTACCAGGGCGACTCGGCGCTCGCCGGGCGCTGTCTCCTTGGCGACACCGATCTTCATGGGAACCACCTGACTTGGGTTTCGGGACCGCGGACGGGGCATGTCCCCGGCGGACACATGGGTCGCGCGAAGAATACCTGCTCACGATTTCGGACGCGCCGGAATCGTGGCGGCGATTCCATGCGGTCGCGCAGGCGTGACTATCCTTGGGCATGCGACCGATCCGCTGGCTCAGCGTCCTGGTGCCGGTCGTCGCGGTCGCGATCATCGAGCTCATCAGCGACGGGCTGCTCGACGCCGAGCTGCCGTTCCCGATGGACACCGTCGTCGTCGTGGTGGTGGTCGCGCTGCTCGCGTGGGGCTTCTCGACGATCGCCTTCCACCGAATCGAGCACCTGTCCGCCATCCTGCGCGCTCGCAACGCCGATCTCGAGCGGCGCGAGGCCTCGGCCCGGGCGCTCCATCGGGTGAGTGTCGCGATCGCCGCCCTGGCCGACGTCGACGAGATCCTCCGTGCCGTCGTCGACCAGGCGCGCTCGCTGCTCGACACCGACGTCTCGGTCCTGATCACGAACGGCCCGGACGGCGAACCGCGCCTGGTCGCCGCGAGCGGGCCCGACGGGGGCGTCGACCGCACAGGCCGGTTCGCCGGTTC
Organism: uncultured Chloroflexia bacterium; assembly: GCA_963806175.1. GTDB lineage: Bacteria > Chloroflexota > Limnocylindria > Limnocylindrales > CSP1-4 > SPCO01. The sequence goes on along the minus strand of CAWDXA010000005.1, from coordinate 175,331 downwards.
CGGATCGGACAGCGGCTTCGACAGGTTCGTCCGCCCGGATCTCATGGCCGCGCGGCTGGAGGCCCCGCTGCAACGCGCGGGCGAGACGATCGGCCTGCTCATGGTCGGATCGGACCGGGAGCGGGGGTTCGAGGTGGACGAGGTCGAGACACTCTCGTCGCTGGCCAACCAGGCCGCGATCGCCATCGAGAACGCCCGGCTCCAGGCCCGGCTTCGCGAGCTCGCGGTGGACGCCGAGCGGGAGCGGATCGCCCGCGAGATGCACGACGGCCTGGCCCAGGTGCTGGGCTATGTCAACACGAAGTCGCAGGCCATCGAAGAGCTCCTCCTGGCCGGGCGCACCGGCGAGGCACGCGGCCTGCTGGCCGAGCTGGCCGCGGCGGCGCGATCGATCTACGTCGACGTGCGCGAGGCGATCCTCGGCCTGCGCAGCCCCGTCCCGCCGGGCGTCGGGTTGGTGGCCTCGGTCGAGGACTACGCCGCCCGCTTCGCCGACGCGGCGAAGATAGCCGTGCGCGTCGACGCCACGGAATCGGCTCGCCGGCTCGATCTGGCGCCTGACGTGGAGGCGCAGGTGTTCCGGATCGTCCAGGAGGCGCTCACCAACGTCCGCAAGCACTCCGGGGCAGGCCGGGCCGGGATCGAGTTCTCGACCGGCGACGGACGACTCGACGTCGTGGTGACCGACGATGGGCACGGGTTCGAGGGCTCCGCGGAGGCAGCCACCCGGGTCGACCTGCCGCACTACGGGATCGAGGCGATGCGCGAACGCGCGGCCAGCATCGGCGCCACGATCGGCTGGACCAACCCGGACGGCGGCGGCTGCCGCGTCCATCTCGCGGTCGTGGGCGAGCCGGCTGCCGATTCGTCCGCCGCGGCAGCGATCTGATGCGGATCGTCCTGGCCGACGACCATGCCCTGTTTCGCGACGGGGTCTCGTCGCTCCTGCAGGCCTGGGGCCACGACGTCGTCGGCCGGGCATCGAACGGCACGGAGGCCGTCGAGCTGGTCCTCCGACTCGAGCCCGACCTCGTGCTGATGGACGTCCGGATGCCCGGCAAGTCCGGCGTCGAGGCCACCCGCGAGATCGCCGCGGTCCGCCCCGAGACACCGATCGTGATGCTCACGGTGAGCGAGGACGAGGACGACCTGTTCGCCGCGATTCGATCCGGCGCACGCGGCTATCTGCTGAAGAACCTCGAGGCGCCGCAGCTGCGGGCGATGATCGACACGGTGGCCCGCGGGGAGGCCGCGATCACGCCGGCGACCGCGGCCCGAATCATCCGCCACCTGTCGACCCTGAACGCGCCGGCCGGCGAGCCGATGCCCGACCGGCTGACCGCCCGCGAGCTGGACGTCCTCCGGCTGGTGACCGCCGGGCGGCACAACAAGGAGATCGCGTCCGAGCTCGGGATCAGCGAGAACACCGCGAAGTACCACCTCCGCAACATCCTCGAGAAGCTGCACGCCCAGAGCCGGACCGAGGTCGCGATGCGCGCGCTGCGCGACGGGCTGCTCGGCCCCGACTGACCGTCGACCCGGGCCATTCGGCCCGTCGCGTCCCACCCGTTCGAGCGTTCCCACCCGTTCGGGTGGGCGTGGTGCACCGGCCGGGCCGCGCGGATGCTGCCTCCATCACCGGACGGAGGAGGCGGCTCCATGGGCTATCGCATCGACATCGATCACACGGGTTGCATCAACTGCGGCATCTGCATGGATACCTGCCCGGTCGAGGCGCTCGACATGTCCCGGCCGCAGGTGCCCGGCATCGAGACGGCCGGCTTCGGCCTGCCGCAGGCGTGGATGATGGAGCACCCGATCCAGGTCGGCGAGTGCATCGGCTGCGGGATCTGCATCGGTGAGTGCCCGGTCGTCGTGATGACGCTCGTCGCCGAGTCGACTCCGACGCTGCTCGCGCCGCGCCAGGGACCGATCGAACGACCGGTGGCCCCGGGCACCGCCTCCGCAGCGTGGCTTCCGCTCGCGAGCGTGACCCGCGAGGTGCTCAAGCGCGAGCACCCGTCGCCGTGGGGCGACCTGCTCCACTGGGAGACCGCCAGTCGCGACCAGGCCTGGCAGGTCTGGCGCTCGATGAAGACGCAGGGCCGGACCGTCCCGATCGCACCGTGCCAGGCGGCCTGCCCGGCCGGCACCGACGCGGGCCGCTACGTCGGGCTGATCGGAGCGAAGCGCTACGACGACGCGTATGCCGTTGCCGCCGAGGTCAACCCGTTCCCGTCGGTGTGCGGCTGGATCTGCACGGCACCGTGCGAGAGCGTCTGCCGCCGCGGCGTGCTCGATGAGCCGATCGCGATCCGGACCCTCAAGCGGTTCGCCGCCGAGCACGGCCAGCTCCCGCCGATCGACCCCCCCGCGACTCGCCGGAACGAGAAGGTCGGGATCGTGGGCGGCGGGCCGGCCGGCATGTCGGCGGCGTACTACCTCACCCGCCTGGGCTACCCGGTCACGGTCTTCGAGGCGATGCCGGTGCCAGGCGGGATGATGGCGATCGGGATCCCGTCGTACCGGCTGCCGCGCGACGTCCTCCAGGCGGAGATCGCGCGGATCGTGGGATTGGGCGTCGACCTCAGGTTGAATGCCGCGATGGGTCGCGACTTCACCCTCGGTGACCTCGAGAACGAGGGCTACCGCGCCGTCTTCCTGGCGACGGGCGCGTCGAAGAGTCGCCGGCTCGGCGTCCCCGGCGACGACGTTCGCGGCGTTCTCCCGGCCACGCTCTTCCTCAAGCGGGTCAACCTCGGGGAGGAGCCACGGCTGAGCGGTCCGGCCGTTGTCGTCGGCGGCGGCAGCACGGCGATGGACGCGGCGCGGTCGGCCTGGCGCAGCGGTGCCTCGCCGGTGACCGTCATCTATCGCCGCGGCCGGGCCGAGATGCCGGCCCAGGAGGAGGAGATCGAGGCCGCGGAACGCGAGGGGATCGTCATCCGGACGGGGCTCGCCCCGGTCGAGGTGCTCAGCCGCGATGGCACGGTGATCGGCATCCGCTGCACCGAGACGGCCCCCGCCGATCTCCCGGCGACTGCCCGCGCCGAGGCCAACGGCCGCGCCACGTGGGCCCCGGTCCCCGGGACCGACCAGGAACTGCCGACGAGGACCATCCTGGTCGCCGTCGGCGAGGAGCCGGACCCGTCGATCCTCCCCGAGGGCGCCGGGATCGAGGTGAGCGGCTGGGCCGGCATCGTGGCCGATCCCCGGACGCTGGCCACGGGGCGGGCGGGCATCTTCGCCGGTGGCGACGTCGTGTCCGGGCCCAAGACCATCATCGATGCGGTCGCCTCGGGCCGACGTGCCGCCGCGTCGATCCATGAGTACCTCGCCGGCGTCGCCGACGGCGAGAAGGACATCTTCGCCGCGGTCCGCTATCGGACGCTTCGTGAGACGCAGGTCGCGGTCGACCTGTCGACGCGACCCCGCGCGCACGCGCCGCTGCCGATGGTCCAGCCGGGCTCGTTCGAGGCGACCCAGGTGGGGTTCGACGAGCGAACCGCGCTGGCCGAGGCCGGCCGGTGCTTCCGCTGCGACGCCGTCTACGCCGGACCCACCTATGACGTCATGGCCGGCCGCGGGCCGGATCACCCGACGCCGATCCCGCCGACCCGACCCGCCACCCCCGATATCGCTGGAGGCACGCTATGACCCCAGACCAGGTATCCGGCTTCTTCGACGCCGGCGAAGGCTTCGTCGAAGGCACGATCGGGGCCGCCCTCGTCGTGCTGTGGCTGCTCGCGGTGGCGCTCCACCTGGGCCGCCCGTACATGGTCCGGACGACCGGCAAGTTCACGTTGCGGCTGGGCGCCGACCTGTGGTGGATCATCTACGTCGGGCTGCGCGACCTGATCGTCGTCCAGGTCTTCCTCGGCAGCTTCATCTTCTTCTACCCGGACGTGGTGGCCGGCCAGGATCTGCCCATCACCGGCGGCCTGGCGGCGGTCTGCGCGTTCGCTGTCCTGCTCATCAAGCTCACCCGCCCCGGTGACGAGACCGCTGCCTTCCGCGCCCAGGTCCTGCTGCTGGGGCTCGGCGCGACGCTCTACATCGTGCCGTACTTCTTCGGCGTCCAGATGACCGAGCTCCACGGGCAGCGCGTCGACGTGATCATGCCCTTCCTCGTCAGCTCCCGAAACCTGGACCTGGCCCTGCCGCTGTGCTACCTGTCCTCGGCGTTGACCGGCCTGCTCGGGCTGGTCGCCGTTGCCTACAACCTGCGCTCGACCGGTCGGCGACCGGCCGGGTCCACCCCGGAGGCCGCCCGATGAGTGCCGACGATCTTGCCCAGGCGATGACCCACGGCGCATCCGGCTGGATGGTCCTGTCGGTAGCGGCAGTCCTGCCGATCCTGTGGACGTTCACGCTGGTGATGCACTTCGCGCGTCCTGCGGTCATTCGCTTCCTGCAGTCGCTGACGCTCCGGTTCGGCGGCGACGTCTGGTGGCTGTCCTACGTTCTGTTCCGCGACGCCCTGCTGGTCATCACCCTCGGGCTGGGCATGCTCTTCTTCATGCCGAACCTGTACTTCGTCGGTGATGGCCTGCCGATCACCGCGCCGCTCTCGGTGCTCGTCCTGTTCTGGGCGCTGTGCGTCAAGATCATTCGCGACCCCGACGAGGACCCGGCAGCCTTCCGGCTGCTCAGCGTCCTGCTGGTCATCGCGTCGGTGCTGTACATCGTTCCTCAGATCTACGGGCTGGAGGCCGCGGATCAGGCCTACCTCGGCGACCTGCCGAAGCTACTCACCAGCACGGGTAACCTGGCGGTCGCCCGGCCGCTGTTCTGGATCAGCCTGGTGCTGTTCGGTCTTACCGCAGGTGCGATGTTCCTGCGCGCCGTCCTCCAGCTCCGCGACCCGGGATCCGCCGCCGGCGAGGTCGCCACCGAGGCGCACTGACCCCGCGACCGGCCGCCGGGCCGGCGCGACAAGGATCAGGGCTGGGCGAGGAGGGTCACGATCAGCATGTGGCCCTCCTCGTCGCCGATCGCCTCGGCGTCGTGAGGGATCGCGCCGTCCCAACGGACGTAGTCGCCGGGTCCGACCTCGACCACGTGGTCGCCCTGGGTCATCCGGAACCGGCCGCGCAGGATGATGTGATGCTCGTCGCCGGCGTGCGCATGCGTTCCCGTCCGGCTGCCCGGGGCCGCAACGGCCTCGACCACGCTGATGTCGCGCGACAGACCGCCGTCGACCAGCTCGATCCGGCCGAGGTCGTTGACCCGTGAGGTGCGCTCCCCGGCCTTGACGACCTGTGGCGGAGGGACGTCGTCCATCAGGAACCAGGCGATCGGGACGTTGAGCGCGTCGCCGATCGAGGCCAGGCAGGCGAGCGACGGCGACGCCTTGTCGTTCTCGATCTGTGACAGGTAGCCGACGTTGAGGCCGCTCCGCTCGGCCACGGTGGCCAGCGTCAGGCTGCGCTCGCGCCGCCAGCGCCTGACCTGCGCGCCGATGGCCGGCCGGCGCCGTTCTTCGGTGGTCATGTTTGCCCTCGCCCAACAACATTTGACAAAGGCACCAATTGCCCGGTATGTTGCTGTTACAACAAAGTCTGCTTGACGAGGGCAAACCCGTCAAGCCAAGCAACGGAGCAGTCCCCATGAAGATCGCCATCGTCGGCGCCGGCAATGTCGGCCGCGCACTCACCACCTCGTTCAGCCGGGCTGGCCACCAGGTCGTCGTCACCTCGCGCGACCCGCAGCACGCCGGCGATCTCGCCGCGACGGTCGACGGCGTCACGACGGCCGCGTCGCCCCGCGCCGCCGCCGAGCAGGCTGACCTCGTCGTTCTCGCGATCCCGTTCGCGAGCGTTGCCGAGGTCGCCCGCGATATCCGGTCCGTCGTGACCGGCAAGCCCGTCGTCGACGTCAGCAACCGGATGTCCGTTGGCGCCGGCGGCCCCGAGATGGACACCAGCACCTCGAATGCGGAGGAGCTCGCGACGCTCCTGCCACAGGCCCGCGTGGTCAAGGCCTTCAACACCCTGTTTGCGTCCAACCAGGCCGACCCGACCGTCGGCGGCGTCAAGCTGGACGGGTTCGTCGCCGGCGACGACCGGGACGCCAAGTCGGCCGTGCTCGAGCTCGTCCGATCGATGGGGCTCAACCCGGTCGACGTAGGCCCGCTCGTCCGGGCGCGACAGCTGGAGTCGCTCGCGTTCCTCAACATCGCCCTGCAGGTCGCCAACAATGGCGCCTGGCAGTCCGGCTGGAAGCTCGTCGCGGCGCCCGCGACGCTCCCGGTGGCGGCCTGACCATGGTCGACAGCACCTCGGACTCGATGCAGACTGGGTCGGTGAGCATCCCGGTCAGTCGGCTCAACCACGCGGTCCTGTTCGTCCGTGATGCCGCTGCAGCCGGGGACTTCTACGGCCGTGTCTTCGGGTTCGAGGTGGTCGGCACCGAGATGGGCGGCCAGGCCGTCTTCATGCGCGCCGCCGGCGGCGACAACCATCACGATCTCGGGCTGTTCTCGGTCGGCCCGGCCGCCCCGCGACCGGCCCGTGGCTCGGTCGGTCTGTACCACCTGGCCTGGGAGGTCCCGACGATCGACGACCTCGCCGCCGCGGCCCGGACCCTGTCCGACGCCGGCGCACTCCGTCGGCGCGTCGGACCACGGCGTCTCCAAGTCGCTCTATGGCGCCGACCCCGACGGCAACGAGTTCGAGATCATGTGGCGCGTGCCGCGGGCCGCCTGGGGCGAGTTCGAGCGGCACGGTGCGGTCATGCCGCTCGATATCGATGCGGAGCTCCGACGCTGGGGTGCCGAGGGCGCGGCCCGGGCCTGACCGTCAGGCCGGGCCTGCCCGGAACCGGATCACGCCGCTGGCTCCCGCGATCCCGATCAGGATCAGGCCCGCTCCGAGCACGCCGCTCAGGGGCAGGCGCTCTCCCAGCACCACGGCGGCAATGAGCGCCGACGAGATCGGCGTGAGCAGCAGGACCGCGGACGTTCGACCCGCCGGCACGCGGCGGACGCTGGCCATCACCAGCAGGCTGCCGGTGCTGCTGGCACCGAGGACGATCGAGATCAACGCCAGGATGGCCGCCGGGTCGAGGCTGGCCGGGATGAGCGGCCTCGTCTCCACGGCCGCAGCGACGGCGAGCAGCCCCGGCCCGCGCGCCAGCAGGTTCGCGATGGTCACAAGCGTGCCGTCGAGGCGATACGGGCCGGACCATCGCCGCGCAAGGACGAGATACAGCCCGAACATGGCCGCGCCGGCGAACGCCATGGCGATGCCGGCGAGCGGCGCCCCGAGTGGCGCGGTTCCGGCCAGCAGCGCCGTGCCGCCGAGCGCCACGATGAACGCCGCCACCGTCATCGCGCGGACGGGCTCGCCGAGGATCGGGACCGCGAAGAGCGTCGCCAGCACGGCATACAAGGGGGCCACGAAGCCGGTGATGGTCGGCCCGCTCAGGGCGACCGCGATGTTGACCGCGGCGATGAACCCGGCGCCGCCCAGGATGGCCAGCACCGCCAGGCGAGCCAGCCGCGCCCGGTCCAGGTCGCCGGTCGCCGGCCGCTCGATGAGTCCACCGGCGGCCAGGCCGATGACGAGGACCAGCGCGAGCGTGCAGGCCCAGCCGGCGATGGCCAGCGGCGAGAACGAACGAAGCGCCACAGCGGTCGCCGGATAGGCCGCGCCGTACACGAACGCCGCACCGGCAGCCGCGAGCATCCCGGTCTGGTGATCGGACACGGGCCTGGACATGGACATCGGGCGCACCGTGTGAGGGTACCCGCAGCGAGGCCCCCGCCGAATCGGGGCGGACGGACCGGTTGGCGCGGTTGACGTCGCCGACATGGCGAAGCCGCCGACGCCCGTGGCACCGGCGGCTTCGGATGCGTCGTCGGTCAGTCGATCTCGAACACGACGGTCACCGTGGCCGGGACGTCCTGGGTGCCCGGCTGGACCGGTGTCTTGACGTCGGCCATCGGCGCGGCGCCCGCCGCCGCTCCGTAGTAGATCGGGGTCGGTGCCGAGGCATCCGAGATCGCGACGACGGCGCCGAGGGTCACGTGAGCCGCCGAGGCCATCGCCTGGGCGCTCGTCCGGGCGGCCGCGACGGCAGCCGCACGGGCGTCGTCCTGGGCCTTGGCCGGATCGGCCAGTTCGAACGAGATCCCGTTCACGTCCGTGGCGCCCTTGGCGGTCGCCGCATCGACGACGTCCCCGGTCTTGTCGAGATCGCGGACCGTCACCTGGACCTGCTCGCTGATGATGTAGCCGACGATCTTGGTGGACGACCCTTCCGCGTATCGGGCCGACAGGCTCAGCCCGGTCGTCTGGATGTCGGCGTCCGCCACGCCGAGCCCCTTGATGGCCGCGATGACGTCGGTCATGGCCCCGGCGGCGGCGTCGCGGGCTTCCTTGACGGTTGGCCTGGTGAGCGTGACACCGAGATACACGCGCGCCACGTCCGGGACGACGGTGACCTTGCCGTTGCCGGTCACGGTCAGCGTGTGCAGGGCGAGGTCCGTGCCCGTCGTCGGGGCGCCGGCGACCGGCCCCGGCCGGACGGAGAGGGCGGCGACGGCGACGATCAGGCCGCCGAGCGCGAATGCGCCCATGGTTCGAAGAGACTGGGACATCGGAACCACCTTCGTATCTGGCAGCGCCGGCAGGAGTGTGGCGCCAACGGCCAGACGGACGGCCGGCGGCGCCGGTTCCGAGGCCGGCGCCCGCCCCCTGCTCCGCGACGTCCCGGGAGGTCAGTTCAGGTTCGTGCGCACCAGCCTCGCCAGGACCGACTGGTTCCAGGCATTGAAGAAGTCGGCATGGGCCGAATAGATCGATCCCGACGAGAGGGTCAGGCCCGACGTCGTCGGCAGCCGGTAGTGGACGTTGAGCGACAACTGCGGCAGGCGGACCGGGAAGCCGGCCGGACACGTGCCGCGCGCCGCGTAGGCAAGGTGGCCCCGGTGGTCCGCTGAGTCGAGGTCATGGCCGTTCCAGCATTGCGGGAAGCGGATGACGAGGACCGTGTCGGTACCCTCCGGACAGGCCGCAGGCACCGAGGTCAGGGCGGACGCGCTGCCGGCGCAACGCCAGCCGGTCACGGTCGTCGGCTGGGCAACGGTCGACGCGCTGTTCCCGGCGATCACCTTGAGGCCGGCAGGGACGGCGACAACGCGTCCGCGGGTTCGGCCGCGCAGGTAGTAGGCATTGACCTTGATCGGCGGGACCCGCTCGCCGCCGGCGTACAGGCTCGGCACCCAGTAGGCGGCCGTGTCGGCGGTGATCCGGCAGGTCGTGGCCTGGCCGCGCAGTGAGGCATAGGTGGAGTCCGCGTACGTCGTGGCGTTGCCGAAGAATTCGTGCTGGTGGCTGGCGCCGGGCTCGCCCGGATGGACGATCGGGTCGTCCATCGCGACGTGGCTCGGCAGGCAGGTCGAGCGGAACACCCCGTCGTGCGGCGTCGCAAGGGCGACGCGCAGCGGCGTCCGGGCATCGGCGGCCGACGCGGCAGGCGCCACGAGCGTCATCGCCGCCAGGCCGACGCCAACGAGAGTGAGGGATCGACGCCAGCCCGGGGCGGACCGACGGCGGCCGAGTCGTTCGTGCATGGTCCTGCTCGCCTCCGTGTCGCCGACGGGTCGGCGTGTCCCGACAGGATGACCGCGAGGTCCCGATCCGTCGATCGCGCGAGCGCCTTCCGGCGTAAGGCGTACGTAAAGCGCCGACGGCGCGAGAGTACCCTTCGGGTCGTCATGCAGACCGTCGCCGTGGGCCAGGCACCCGTCGTGCAGGCCATCGACCTCCGCAAGTCCTTCGGGGACATCCACGCGGTCGACGGGGTCAGCTTCGAGTTGGCCGCCGGTCGGATCTACGGCGTCCTTGGGCCGAACGGCTCGGGCAAGACCACGCTCATCCGGATGCTGACGGGCCTGGGGCGTCCCACCGCGGGCGAGGCTCGGGTCCTCGGCGTGCAGATGCCGTCGCGACCCAACCTGGCCCGGATCGGGTACATGACCCAGAGCGACGGCATCTACCCCGAGCTGACGGCAGCCGAGAACGTCCGGTTCTTCGCCGCGATGTACGGCGTCCGCGAGCCCGGGCGCGGCCGAGGCCGCCCTTGCGGTCGTGGAGCTGTCCGACCGGGCCGGGGCATTGGCGAGCGAGCTCTCTGGCGGCATGCGCCGGCGGCTGTCGCTGGCGTGCGCCCTGGTCCATCAACCGCCGATCCTCTTCCTCGATGAGCCCACGGTCGGCGTCGATCCGGCGCTTCGGGTCCAGTTCTGGGCGTACTTCCACGAGCTCGCCCGGAGCGGCACGACCATCATCGTCTCGAGTCACGTGATGGACGAGGCCGACCGCTGCGACGAGCTCCTGTTCATGCGCGCCGGCCGGGTCATCGCCCAGGGCAGCGGCGCGGACCTCCGCGCCCGGGCCGGCACCACGGACCTCGAGCAGGCCTTCCTGCAGTTCAGCACGGCCGGGGGGTCGGCCGCATGAGCGCGCGCCGGGTCGGCGCCCTGCTCCGCCGCCTGGTCCAGGAACTGCGTCGCGATCGGCGCTCCATGGCCTTGCTCTTCGTGGCGCCCATCGTGCTGACCGGCCTGATGGCCTTCGTGCTCCGCGGCCAGCTGGTGGCGCCCGTCTCCGCGGTCGTGGTGAACCAGGCCGGGCAACCCGGTGGCGCGATCGTCGGCGCGCTCGAGCGCGCGCTGCGAGCCGATGGCGGCACCGTCGTGGAGGCGCCGGACCGCGCAGCCGCGGAGGCGGCACTCCGCGATGGAACGGCAAGCATCGGGCTCGTCGTGCCCGCGGACTTCGTTGCCCGCCTGGCTGCGGGCAACGAGCCGAGCCTGACCGTGATCACGCCGGGTCTCGAACCGACGGCGGACAGTCAGCAGCTCCTCTCGCTCCAGCGTGCGATCGCCACGGCGGTCACGCAGGCGCTGCCCGACGCCGGGCTCCACCTGCCGCGGCTCGATCCGCAGACGCTCTACGGGACGCCCGATTCGGACGTGGTCGACCACCTCGCCCCGGTCTTCCTCGGCTTCTTCGCGTACTTCTTCGTGTACATCCTGACCGGCATCAGCTTCCTGCGGGAGCGGATCGGCGGGACCCTCGAGCGCCTGCTGGCGACGCCGGTGTCGCGCGGCGAGATCGTCCTCGGCTACAGCCTCGGGTTCGGCCTGTTCGCGACGATCCAGGTCCTGGTGCTGCTGGGCTGGACGTTGCTCGACGTGCAGGTGCCGGCGATCGGGCCCTTGGCGGCGTTTTCGGTCGGGCTTGCGGTGCCGGTGGCCGGCAGCCCGATCCTTGCCTTCCTGGTCGTCATGCTGCTCGCGCTGGGGGCGGTCAGCCTCGGGATCCTGCTGTCCACGTTCGCGCGCACCGAGCTCCAGGTCGTCCAGTTCATCCCGCTGGTGATCGTGCCGCAGGCCCTGCTCAGCGGCGTGCTCTTCCCGGTCAGCTCGATGCCGGACGTCCTGCAGGCAATCGCGCGGGTGCTGCCGCTGACCTACGCCACCGACGGCCTCCGCCAGGTCGTGATCCGTGGCGCCGACCTCGGCTACGGCCCCCTCCAGGTCGACATCGCGGTGCTGGCGGCCTTCGTGGCCGTCTTCGCCGTCCTGGCTTCTGCGACCATCCGGCGCGAGGTGGTCTAGACCAACCCGTCCCGCCATGCAGATGCTCGTTCACGGTGGGCTCGGCTCCACCGGGAGGTCGGTGACATCGCCACTAGCCGCAGTCGAGGACCCAGAACGCCGTTCCGTCCGCGGACGTGTCCAGCCGCATGGTGGCCTGGGCCGTCACGTCGCTGACCAGCTTGCCGCTGCAGCTCTGCCCGCCAGCGCCGACCTGGGAAAGCGAGCCCTGCACGAGCGTCAGCTCGCCGGCGGCATCCAGGACGTCGTTCGGATCGGCCCCGGGCTTGAGCGTCAACGCCACCAGTCGATCACGCAGGTCCCGAAGCCGGTTCTGGTAGCGGGTGAGACTCTCGTCGTCGTGGCCGACGACCACGATCGAATAGGTGGTTGCCGCAAGGGCGGCCACGGTCCGTGACGTGCCGGCCGGCAGGAACATCGAGATCTTGCCGTGGTTCGTCTTGACTGCCACCCATCCCTCGCCCTCGTCCGGAGCGTTGAGGTTCGTGATGGTCACCTTGTCGGCGAAGTCCGCGATGCCAAGGTCCTTCATGTCGCATTGCTCGGCGAAGATGCCGATCAGGACCGCGACCGCGACGAGCAGCTTGGTCGACAGCATCGGTTGCTCCTAGTGGCCGCACAACGATGAGGTGGCCACGAACAGCTCCCTGGCGGCGGCCGGCTCCGAACCGGCCTTGCCGACGGCCACCGCGTCGTCGACCGCCGCGAACGTGATCGCGTCCTTGTCGCCGACCTCGATCGTGCAGGCCTGCGCCGTGGCGGCCCCGGACGACCGGAACTCGAGCTTGTAGGTGCCGGGCGGGACCTGTTGGGTCTGCTGCTCGGTGGAGCCGAGGTCATACACGCCGAGGTCGATGGCCTCTCCGCTGGTCGGGTCGACATAGCTGACCGTGACCGAGAGGTCGCCATCGGCGAGATCCAGGAGCGTGATCGACGACGTCAGGATGGCGTCGAGCTCGGTCTGGTCGATGCTCGGCAGCGGCTTGTGCGACCTGCTCGGTGCCGGTGTGTCGGTGGGTGCGGCGGTCTGTGAGGCGACCGGCGCGGCGGTGGGGCTCGCCGTCGACTGTGGACTTGGCCCGACGGTGCTCGGGGCAGCGGACGGGACGGCGCCGCCGCCGCACGTCGCGATCGATGCCGCGAAGAGAATCCCGAGGCCCGGCCAACATGCCTGGCGCCTGTGCATACGGCGAAGTAAGCCGCCCGGCCGGCCGTCTGGCCCTGACCCGTCAGTACCTGGTGGAGTCAGCAGAGGTCCGACGAGGGACGATGGTGCGGCCCGCCCGACGATGGCCCGCCCGGAGGGATTCGAACCCCCGACCTACTGATCCGAAGTCAGTCGCTCTGATCCACTGAGCTACGGGCGGACGCGGGCGATCATACCCGACCGACCGTCACGGGCAGGTTCGGCTCGCACAGGGCCCGGGCGGCGGTGCATCGCGATCACGTGGCTACACTCCTGTCGTGACCAGCACGACCCGTGAGCCTCGGACCGCCGCCGGCCTGATCGTCGAGTGCCTGGAGACCGAAGGCTGTGACTGGGTCTTCTCCGTGCCCGGCGAGGAGACGATGGCCCTCCTCGATGCCCTGTCCCGCTCCGAATCGGTCCGCCACGTCACGACCCGTCACGAGCAGGGCGCCGCATTCATGGCCGACGTCCACGGCCGGCTGACTGGGCGGGTGGCGGTCGCGCTCTCGACGCTCGGGCCGGGCGCCACCAACCTGCTGACCGGGATCGCCGACGCCTACCTGGATCGCGCGCCGATGGTGGCGATCACCGGCCAGGCCTCGTCCAGCAAGCTCCACAAGGAAGCCCACCAGGTCGTCGACATCGTCCGGATGTTCGAGCCGGTCACGAAGTGGAACACCCGCGTGGAACGGGTCGACGCCATCCCGGAGATCGTGCGCAAGGCGTTCCGGGTCGCGATGCTGGAGAAGCCCGGCCCGACCCACATCGAGCTGCCCGAGGACCTCGCGTCGACGCCGCTGGATGCCGGCGACGCGGTCAGGCCGCTCGTGCCCGCCCACACCTACTTCCCCGAGCCGACCGACGAGGCGATCGCGCACGCCGCCAGGCTGCTCGCGTCATCCGAGCGGCCGATCGTGCTCGCAGGCAACGGCGTCCTCCGGCGGGGAGCGTCGGGAGCGCTGCGAGCGCTCGCCCGCGGCCTCCACGTGCCGGTTGCCGTCACGTTCATGGGCAAGGGTGCGATCGACGATCGCTCGCACCTGTCGCTGATGGCCGTCGGGCTCCAGGCGCGCGACCACGTGATGTCGGGCTTCGACCGGGCGGACCTGGTGGTGACCATCGGATACGACACGGTCGAATACGGCCCGTCGTTGTGGAACCCGGGAAGGAGTCACCGGATCCTCCACATCGACACGCAGCCGGCCGAGGTCGACGCCGCCTATCGCCCCGAGGTCGAGTTGATCGGCGATATCGACGGGACGCTCCAGCGTCTCCTCGCCGCCGTCCAGCCGCTCGGGATCGGCGGACGCACGGCAACGCAACGACACGAGGCCCGGGAGGTCCTCGTCCACGCGGACCTCAGGACGTCGCTGCTCCAGGACCTGCACGCCTACGAGGCCGACGACAGCTGGCCGATCAAGCCGCAGCGCGCGATCGCCGACCTCCGTCGGGCGCTGCGCCCATCGGATATCGTCGTGTCGGATGTTGGGGCGCACAAGGTCTGGGTCGCGCGGCTCTACCAGGCCTACGAACCGAACACCGTGATCATCTCGAACGGGTTCGCGGCGATGGGAATCTCGCTCCCCGGCGCGATCGCGGCGAAGCTCGTCCACCCCGACCGCAAGGTCGTGGCGCTGTGCGGCGACGGTGGGTTCCTGATGAACAGCCAGGAGCTCGAGACGGCGAAGCGGATCGGAGCCAACATCACCGTCGTGATCTGGCGCGACAATGGCTACGGCCTGATCGACTGGAAGCAGCGCAACGAATTCGGCCGGCCGTTCGGCGTCGCGTTCGACAACCCCGACTTCGTCGCGTACGCCCGTTCGTTCGGGATCGCCGGGTTCCGTCCGGCGTCGGGCGCCGATCTCTATCCCACGCTGATGCGAGCGCTGGCCTTGGACGGCCCATCGGTCGTGGAGGTCCCGATCGACTACCGGGAGAATCTCCGGCTCACCGAGCACCTCGGCGCGTTCTCGGGTGCGGGCTGACGATGGCGAGCGAGGCGGTCCGAGCAGGGGGGCCCATGATCAGCCGCGTCCATTCCGGACCGACGGGACCCGACGCCCATCCGGCCGTCAGCGGGCCACCTGACCCGGTGTCGGGACAGCTCGGGCGTCACGGGAGATCCCCATCGCGATCCTGAGCCCGGCCCGCAGCCAGATCGACGCATCGGAACCGATCGTCGCCGAGCTGTTCAGCGTGGAACGCCTCGAGCAGCACGGGGCGTCGCTCGCCGCCGCCCAGCCGGTCACGCATCGGCCGCGGACCGGGCACCCGATCCGGCGTCGGGTCGCGGACAACGGCCGGGTCCTGCTCGCGACCTACCGCGCCCTCGCCGAGGCGATCAAGGACGAACGGTCCATCACCCCGGCGGCGGAGTGGCTGGTCGACAACTTCCACATCGTCGAGGAGCAGCTCCGCGAGATCCGGGATGACCTGCCGGCGCGCTACTACCGGGAGCTCCCCAAGCTCGCGGACGGCCCGCTCGAGGGCTATCCGCGCGTCCTCGGCCTGGCGTGGGCCTACGTCGCCCACACCGACAGCCGCTTCGACCCCGACAGCCTCCGTCGTCTGGTCGCCGCGTACCAGCGGGTGGAGCCGCTGACCCTCGGCGAGTTGTGGGCCATCGCCATCACTCTGCGCATCCTGCTCGTCGAGAACCTGCGACGCCTGGCCGAGCAGATCGTCGCCAGCCGGGTCGCTCGCCAGCAGGCGGACGAACTTGCGGACAGCCTCCTCGGCCTCGGTACCGGGGAAACCGAGACCGCGAGCGCGGCCCTGCGCCGGTTCTCCCGGTCGAAGCTGCCGACGGCCGGCATGGTCCAGCTCTTCCAGCGACTGCGCGACCAGGACCCGGCCGTGACGCCGGCACTCCAGCGCCTCGAGGAGCTCCTGGCGTCTGAGGGCACCACGGCCGAGGAGACCGTCCGCCTGGAGCACCAGCGGCAGGCCGCGATGAACGTGACCGTCCGGAACGTGATCACGAGCATGCGCCTGATCTCGTGGTTCGACTGGGCGCAGTTCGTCGAGAGCGTCAGCCTCATCGACGAGACCCTGCGCGGCCGGGACGGCTTTGCCGAGATGGATTTCGCGACCCGGGACCGGTACCGCCACGCGATCGAGGAAATCGCCCGCAACTCCGGGACCGCCGAACTCGAGGTCGCCCGCGCCGCCATGGCCATGGCGGGTCCGCCGCCGGCCGGGGACGCGGCCGTCTCGGAGGCGCCTGTCGGCGATCTGACCCGGGCGTCGACCGCCGGCGATCCTGGCTACTTCCTGATCTCGGACGGCCGACCGGCCCTCGAGCAAGCCCTCGGGGTCCGGCTTCCGCCGGCGGTCCGTCTGCGCCGGGCGTACCTGAGGTCGGCCACTGCCGCCTATCTCGGGAGCCTCGCGTTGCTCACGGTCCTGATCCTCGCCGTGCCGGTCGTCCTGTCGCTCGAAGGGGGCGGTGGGGGCGGAGACCTGGCGCTCGTGCTCGTCGCGATCCTGGGGCTCGGGCCTGCCTCGGACCTCGCGGTCTCGCTGGTCAATCGGGGCGTGGCCGCCGTGCTCGGTCCGCGGTCGTTGCCAAGGCTCGAGCTGGACGACGGCGTCCCGGGCGACCTTCGCACGCTGGTCGTGGTGCCGACCCTGCTGGGAAGCGCGGCGGACGTCGAGGAACGCGTCGGCGGGCTCGAGATCCACTACCTGGCCAATCCCGACGGGGACGTCCGCTTCGCCCTGTTGTCCGACTGGCTCGATGCGCCCACGGAAACCATGCCCGAAGACGACAGCCTGCTGGCGGCTGCCGTCGCCGGGATCGAACGCCTCAACGAACGGCATGGCGACGCCCCTGGTGGCGGCGCCCGGTTCCTGTTGTTCCACCGCAAGCGCCGCTGGAACGCGGGCGAGGCGCGCTGGATGGGTTGGGAACGCAAGCGCGGCAAGCTGCACGAGCTGAACGCGCTGCTACGCGGCAGTGCCGCCACGGACATCCTGACCACCGGTGCCAAGGAGACCATCCCGCCGGCCGGCATCCGCTACGTCGTCACCCTCGATTTCGGACACGAGGTTGCCCAGGGGCGCCGTCGCCCGACTGGTCGGCACGATGGCGCATCCGCTCAACCGGCCGCATTTCGATCCCGAGGCCGGCCGGGTCACGCGCGGCTACGGAATCCTCCAGCCACGGATCACGTCGACGCTCCCGGCCGAGCACGAGGCGACGATCTTCCAGCAGGCGTACTCCGGCGCGGCCGGGATCGACCCGTACGCCTCGGCCATCTCGGACGTGTATCAGGACCTGTTCGGCGAGGGGAGCTACACGGGGAAGGGCATCTACGACATCGATGCCTTCGAGGCGGCACTGGCCGACCGCGTCCCCGAGAACTCGCTCCTGAGCCACGACCTGTTCGAAGGCATCCATGCCCGGGCGGGCCTCGTCACGGACATCGAGCTGTTCGACGAGTTCCCGAGCCACTACCTGGAGGACTGCGCACGCCAGCACCGCTGGGCACGCGGCGACTGGCAGCTCCTGCCGTGGATCCTGGGCCGCGCTCCCGGCGATCGACGCGACCGACGCCGGCCCCTGCCGGCGATCGCTCGCTGGAAGATGGTCGACAACCTGCGCCGGACGGCGTCGGCGCCGCTGGCCATCGCCACCCTCGGCGTGGCGTGGCTGGCACCCTCGGTGTCCGCGTCGATCTGGTCCGGGCTCGTCCTGGCGTCGCTCGTGGTCCCCGAGCTGCTCCCGGTGGTTGCCGGGTTGTTGCCGCGCCGCCAGGGCATCTCCAGGCGCAGCCACCTGCGCGCCGTCGCGGGCGATATCAACCTTGCGGTTCTCCACGTCGGGCTCGGCGTGGTGTTCCTCGCGCACCAGGCCTGGCTGATGAGCGACGCCATCGTCCGGGCGCTCGCGCGCGTGACGATCACCCGGCGCGGGCTTCTCGAGTGGACGACCGCCGCGCAGGCCAAGGCCAGCACCGGCAGGCGTGCCGCCGGCTTCTATCGCCCGATGGCCGGTGGGGTCGGCCTCGCGATCGCGATCGGCATCGGGGTCCTCGCCGCGAAGCCCGGATCCGCCTGGCCGGCGTTGCCCGTCGTCGCCCTGTGGCTGGCCGCGCCGCTCATCGCGAGCTTCGTCAGCCGCCCACCCCGCGATGCCGGGGGACCGCAGCTGTCGTCCGTCGATGCCCAGGCGCTGCGCCTGATCGGGCGCCGGACCTGGCGGTTCTTCGAGACGTTCGTCAGCTCGGATGACCACAACCTGCCTCCGGACAACTTCCAGGACGCGCCCAGGCCCATCGTCGCCCATCGGACTTCCCCGACGAATATCGGGATGTACCTGCTGGCAACCGTGACGGCCCGGGATTTCGGCTGGATCGGGACCTCCGAGATGGTCGACCGGCTCGAGGCGACGCTGGCCTCGATCGACAGGTTGGAGCGGTTCCGGGGCCACCTGTACAACTGGTATGACACCCGCACGCTCGAGCCGCTGGGCGAGCCCTATGTGTCGTCCGTGGACAGCGGCAACCTGGCCGGCCACCTGCTGGCCGTGTCCAGTGCCTGCCGCGAGATTCCCGAGCACCCGATCCCGATCCCCCCGTCGCTGACCGGCCTCGGGGACGCGCTCGCCCTTGTCAGGCAGGCCGCCCGGCTCGACGGTGACGAGGGTAGATCGCAGACGCTGACACGCCGCAACCTGGACGAGGCGCTCGAGGATCTCGCCTCGCCGGGCGATGCCGAGGTGTCGCCCGAGGCCTGGCCGGCTCGGCTCGGCGAGCTGGCGGCGCGCACCAGGACGCTTGCCGACGTCGCCGCCGTCCTGACGTCCGAACGTGGCGGTGACCCCAACGGCGAGCTGGTGGTCTGGGCGGAGGCGGCCAGCCGGACCGTCGACAGCCACCTGCTCGACGTCGAAGCCGGTCCGTCCCTGTCCGCGACACTCGAACGACGTCTCCGGTCGGTGGCCGCCCATGCCCAGCGCCTCTTCGACGAGATGGACTTCGGCTTCCTGTTCGATCCGACCCGGAAGCTCTTCTCGATCGGGTTCCGGGTCACCGACGGCGTGCTCGACCCGAGCTACTACGACCTCCTGGCCTCGGAATGCCGGCTTGCCAGCTTCCTCGCGATCGCGAAGGGCGACGTCGGCGCCGAGCACTGGTTCCGCCTTGGTCGAGCGCTCACCCCGATCGGGCGTGGCTCCGCACTCATCTCATGGTCCGGCTCGATGTTCGAGTACCTGATGCCCGCCCTGGTCATGCGGGCCCACCCGATGAGCCTGATGGACCAGACGTACCGGCTCGTCGTGGCCCGCCAGATGGGCTACGCAGCGGCGCGCGGAGTCCCGTGGGGGATCTCCGAGTCCGCGTTCAACGCGCGCGACCTCGACCAGATCTACCAGTACTCGAGCTTCGGGATCCCGGGCCTCGGCCTCAAGCGCGGCCTCAGCGACGACCTGGTGATCGCGCCGTACGCGACCGGTCTGGCCGCGATGATCGCGCCCGAAGCCGCCGTTCGGAACTTCGAGCGACTGAGCCTGGCCGGCGCGGCCGGGCCGTTCGGGTTCCGCGAAGCCCTCGACTACACGCCCCGGCGACTGCCCGAGGGCGCATCGGTGGCTCCGGTGCTGAGCTACATGGCCCACCACCAGGGCATGCTCCTGGTGGCCATCGGCAACGTCCTGAACGGATCGGCGATGGTCGACCGATTCCACGCCGATCCGCTCGTGCGCGCCACCGAGCTCCTGCTCCAGGAGCGGATGCCCCGCGATGTCCTGGTCGCCCGGCCCCGAGCGGAGGAGGTCAAGAGCGCCGCCGACGTTCGTGACCTCGTGCCGCCCGTCCTGCGCAAGTTCACGTCGCCCCACGACGCCGTCCCGCGGACCCACCTGCTGTCCAACGGCCGGTACGCGGTCATGGTCACGGCGGCCGGTTCCGGCTACAGCCGCTGGGGCGATCTGGCCGTCACCCGCTGGCGCGAGGACGTCACGCGGGATGCATGGGGCAGCTTCCTGTTCCTCCGCGATCGGCACAGCGGCGCCGTCTGGTCGGTGGGACACCAGCCGAGCGGCACGGAGGCGGACAGCTACGAAGTGGAGTACGCCGAGGACCACGCTGAATTCCGCCGTCGCGACGGCCCCATCGCGACGCGACTCACGATCGTCGTCTCGGCCGAGCACGACGCCGAGATCCGCCGGGTGTCCGTCACCAACCTGGGCTCCCAGCCACGAGAAGTCGAGTTGACGTCGTACGCGGAGATCGTGCTGGCTCCGCAGGCTGCCGACGTGGCCCATCCCGCATTCCAGAACCTGTTCGTCCAGACCGAGTTTGCTCCGGAGTTGAACGCACTCGTGGCCACCCGACGGCCAAGGTACGCGTCGGACCGCCGGGTCTGGGCCGCGCACGTCGCCGCCGTCGAAGGCGAGCTGCCGGGAGTCATCCAGTACGAGACGGATCGCGCCCGCTTCCTGGGTCGCGGTCGGTTGGTCGGCTCGGCAGCCGCGGTGATGGACGGCCGCCCGCTCTCCAACACGGTCGGCGCGGTGCTCGATCCGATCTTCAGCCTGCGGCTGCGGATCCCCCTCGCCGCCGGTGCCACCGCGCACGCGATCTTCTCGACCGTCGTCGCCGAGTCGCGGGAGGACGTGCTCGACCTCGCCGACAAGTACCGCGAATCCGGGACCTTCGAGCGCGCGGCCACCCTCGCGTGGACCCAGGCGCAGGTCCAGCTGCATCACCTGGGGATCGACCAGGACGAAGCCCTGCTCTTCCAGCGCCTGGCCAACCGGGTCATCTACTCGGACCCGTCACTCAGGCCCGCGCCGAGCCTGCTCGCGCAGAACCACCGCGGCGCGTCCGGGCTGTGGGCGCACGGCATCTCCGGCGACCTCCCGATCGTCCTCGTCAGAATCGACGAACCCGATGACGTCGACATCGTCCGGCAGCTCCTCCGGGCCCACGAGTACTGGCGGCTGAAGCTGCTCGACGTGGACCTGGTCATCCTCAACGAGCACGGCCCGGCGTACGCGGACCGCCTCCAGGACGTCCTCGAGACGGTCGTCCGCACGAGCCAGTCCGGGCCGGGACAGGAGGCCGGCCAGGGCCGTGGCCGCGTCTACATCCTGCGCGGTGACCAGCTCTCGGCCGAGGATCGAACCATGCTCCAGGCGGCGGCGCGGGCGGTCCTCCTGAGCCGGCGAGGCAGTCTGGCCGACCAGGTGATCCGGCTCGAACGCCCCGAGCGCCCGGTGGCGTCCCTGCCGCCGCGACCCGCCGCGACACCGACAGCATCGAATGCCGCGCCGCGGCCGGAGCTGGAGTTCTTCAACGGCCTGGGCGGGTTTGCCGATGGAGGTCGCGAGTACGTGACGGTCCTGGGGCCGGGCCAGTCGACCCCGGCGCCGTGGTCGAACGTCGTCGCCAACCCCTCGTTCGGCTTCCTGGTGTCGGAGTCCGGGTCCGGCTACACCTGGTCCGGCAACAGCCGGGAGAACCAGCTGACGCCGTGGTCCAACGACCCGGTCTCGGACCCCGTCAGCGAGGCGATCTACGTCCGCGACGACGAGACCGGGGAGCTGTGGGGACCCACGGCGTCACCCGTCCGGCTCGAGGATTCCACGTACGTCGCCCGGCACGGTCCCGGCTACAGCCGGTTCGAGCACACGCACGGGGGGATCGCGCTCGACCTGGTCCAGTTCGTGCCGCTCGACGATCGTCTCAAGATCGGCGTCCTGACGATCGACAACCGGTCCGGCCGGCGGCGGCGCCTGTCGGTGACGGCGTATGCCGAGTGGGTCCTGGGCACGTCCCGCGGTACCTCGGCGCCGGCGATCGTGACCGATCTCGAGCCGATGACGAACGCGCTCCTGGCGCGCAATCCGTGGAATTCCGACTTCGCCGATCGGGTCGCCTTCCTGGATCTCGGCGGTCGACAGGACGCCTGGACCGCCGACCGGACCGAGTTCCTCGGGCGGAACGGCGCCTACGACCGGCCGGCGGCGCTCGATCGCGGTCACCGCCTCGCCGCCGCGACCGGGGCGGGCATGGATCCGTGCGCCGCGCTGTCGTGCAGCTTCGAGCTCGCCCCGGGCGAGCGGACCACCGTGCGCGTGCTGCTCGGAGAGGCCGCCAACCCGGAAGCGGCGCGTGACCTCGTGCGGCGCGGACGGGACCTCGACGACGGCGCCACGCTGCGCGCGGTCGGCACGTACTGGGACGCTGCCCTGGGGGCGATCAGCGTCCGGACGCCGGACCGATCGATGGACATCCTGCTCAACGGCTGGCTGCTCTACCAGACCCTCGCCTGCCGGCTGTGGGCCCGAACCGCGTTCTACCAGGCGGGAGGCGCCTACGGCTTCCGCGACCAGCTCCAGGACGTCCTCGCCCTCGTCGTCTCCGAACGAGGGCTGGCCCGCGAGCACCTGCTGCGCGCGGCGGCGCGACAGTTCCAGGCCGGCGATGTCCAGCACTGGTGGCATCCACCGTCGGGGCGGGGCGTCCGGACGAGGATCTCCGACGATCGACTGTGGCTGCCGTACGTGGTCGGGCGGTACGTCGCGGTCACCGGCGACACGGCCGTCCTCGACGAACCGGTGCCATTCCTCGAGGGCGCGGCCGTTCGCGCCGGCGACGATGACGCGTACTACCAGCCCGAACCCTCCGGCGAGTCGGCGTCCCTGTTCGAGCACTGCGCCCGGGCGATCGAGGCCAGCCTGGCCGTGGGCGCGCATGGCCTGCCGCTGATCGGGTCCGGCGACTGGAACGACGGGATGAACCGGGTTGGTCACGAGGGTCGCGGCGAGAGCGTCTGGCTGGGCTGGTTCCTGCACACCGTGCTCGCCGCGATCGCCCCGATCGCCGATGCGCGCGGGGAGAAGGCCCGCGCCGAGCGCTGGCGGTCCCACATGAAAGGGTTGCGGCGGTCGCTCGAGCGCCACGGCTGGGATGGCGACTGGTACCGCCGCGCGTTCTTCGACGACGGCACGCCGCTGGGTTCCGCGATCAATGTCGAATGCCGGATCGACTCGATCGCCCAGTCCTGGGCGGTCCTGTCGGGGGCCGCGAACCCGCCGCACGCCGCGCGGGCGATGGCCGCGGTCGAGGAGTACCTCGTTCGTCCCGGCGACGGCCTGGTCCTGCTGTTCACGCCGCCGTTCGACCAGTCCGATGTCGATCCGGGCTACGTCCGCGGCTACCTGCCCGGCATCCGGGAGAACGGCGGCCAGTACACGCATGGAGCGATCTGGTCGGTGCTCGCCTTTGCCGCCCTCGGCGACGGCGACAAGGCCGGCGAGCTGTTCTCCCTCCTGAACCCGATCAATCACGCCAGCACCAGGGCGGGCGTCCACCGCTACAAGGTGGAGCCTTACGTGATGGCCGCCGACGTCTACTCGGAGCCTCCGCACCTGGGCCGCGGTGGATGGACCTGGTACTCCGGGTCGGCCGGCTGGATGTACCAGGCCGGAATCGAATCGATCCTCGGGTTCCGTCTGCGGGGAACCACCCTGCTGGTCGATCCGTGCATCCCGCGAGCCTGGCCGCGGTTCGAGCTGGATTTCGCCTATCACGCCTCGCGGTACACGATCGAGGTCGAGAACCCGCACGGCGTCAGCCGCGGAATCCTGTCCGCCGAGCTCGATGGCGCGATGCTTCCCGGTCCCGGCGCGACCATCCCGCTGGTCGACGACGGCGGCACGCACCGGGTCCGGGTGATCCTCGGCTGAGCCAGGGCGCCGCGACCCTCAGCCTGCCGTCAATGACACGTCCCGCTACCGGAGTCCTTGAACGTCTTGCCGGCGATCGGGATGAACTGCCACGTGTAGCCGGCCTCGCCGAGGGTGAACTTGATGACACCATGCGTCGCGCTGTTGCGGACCTGGCTGTTCGCCCGGATGGTGGAGAAGCTGCGCAGCGAGGCGCCGCCGGTGCCGACCACGAACTCGCGGATCCCGGTCGCCGGATCGGCCTTGCCGTTCGGCGATTGCGGCGCGAACCGCTCGTAGTCGTGGTCGTGGCCGTTCACGACGACGTCGGCGCCGGCGGCGTACAGGTCGGTCCAGAGCGCCGCGACCTCCGGGTCGTTGCCGTGCACCCCCGAGCTGAATCGTGGGTGGTGCCAGTACGCCAGCACGCAGGCACGAGGATTGGCGGCCAGGTCGGCCCGCAGCCATTGCTCCTGGGCGGACCCTGTGTCGCAGCCGACGACCGCGCAGTTGGAATTGAGCGCGTAGATCCGCCACGTCCCGAGGTCGTACGCATACCAGCCTGACCCGGCCGTCCCGGCGCGGGCCCCGAAGTAGTTGAAGTAGCCCGCCGCGCCGGCCGTCACGTACTCGTGGTTGCCGGGCACCGGGTACGTCCGGTCGCGGAATGGGCCCCAGGTAGGTGTGTAGCAGTTCTTGAAGTCGGCCGCCGAGCCTGTCTCGTAGGCCTCGTCGCCGGCTGCGAAGACGGTCCCCGCGATCCCGGCGACCAGCTTTGCCGTCGCGGTGTCCCCGGCCAGCCCGCACGACGCGATGTCGCCGGCCCCGACGAGGATCGCTCCAGGGCCGGACGGAGCGGGTGTCGGTGTCGGAGTGGGTGTCGGTGTCGGGCCGGGTGGCGGCGTGGGGATCGGCGTGGGGGTCGGCGTGGGGGTCTGGGTCGCCGGCGGCGTGCTGCCGGCGACCGGTGTCAGCGTGACCAGCGCGTCGATGTCGACGCGTGGATGGCCGGCCGTCCCGAGCGCCCGGATCTCAACGGTGTGGTGCCCGCTCGACATCGTCGACCGGGTGAAGACCATGAGCCGGGCAGCCGACGCCGACCGGTGCGTGTCGACCGTCCCGGACAGCTTCCCGTCGATCCAGACCTGCGCCCGGCCGCGCACCGGGCTCACGGCCGCGACCCAGGCGAAGCCCGTGCCGGTGAACTTGAACCGGGCGATGCCGCCGGTCGTGCGGGTCGATCGCGCGCCGTGGCCGTCGTACGACACCGAGCTGGTCCGGCTCCACGTCCCGCGCACGAAGGACAGCGAGCGAGTCGTCTCCTGGGACACCGTCAGCTTGAAGGTCCCGGCCGGGCTCCATGCGCCGACGTTGCCGGCCACGTCCACCGCCCGGACCTGGAACTGGTAGGTCCGGTTGCGGGGCAGCGTGAGCGAGGTCGTCCTGGCGGCCGGCGACGCCTTTGGCATCGTCGTCCAGGCGTGACCGTCGACACTTCGCTGGAGCTCGTATGACGCGACGCCGGAGCCCTCGTCGGTCGCCGCGTCCCAGGCGACGGTGACAGGCACGCCGCCCGTCCCGATCCCGCGCCCGACGGGCAGCGTCACCTTGGGCGCCCTGGCCACCGGCGCACTCGTGTCGGAGAGGACGGTGATCGGCGCGGTCCCGGTGACCGCTTGGCTGGTGCCCACCTGGCCGCTCGCGCCGGTCCCGTTGACGGTGGCGACGACCTGTGCCGTCCCGGGGCTGGTCGCCACGAAGTGCCCGTTCGCGTCGATCGTCCCGATCGGCGCGGTCAGCGACCAGGCGAGCTGGCCGGCGCCGATCGGCGCCGGGTTGTAGCCGGCATCCATGCCGGTCGCGCTGAAGTCGATCGTGGTGTTCCTGTAGACGCTCCGCGCCGCCGGCTTGACGTTCAGGACCGCGAGCGGGCCGGTGGGCATCGTGCTGACGACCTGGATGCTGTTGGTGACCGGACGCTCGACCCCGTCGGATGGCTTGTTGACGATCACCGGCGTCTCGGTCCCGGCGCGCCGGACGACGAGCGTCGATGAGCCGCCGCCGTCGAGATTGATCGCCTGGACCGCTCCGCGCTCCAGCATCAGCTCGGCCAGCTCGGTCAGGCGCACGCCCTCGCTGACGCCCGTCTCGCGGCCGTCGACCGTGGCC
This sequence comes from uncultured Chloroflexia bacterium, assembly GCA_963806175.1. Lineage (GTDB taxonomy): Bacteria > Chloroflexota > Limnocylindria > Limnocylindrales > CSP1-4 > SPCO01. Next base: position 149,663 of record CAWDXA010000005.1, on the reverse strand, counting down.
AGGATCAGCCGGCCGTCGGCGGTCAGGCCGACCGCGCTGCGCGGATGGATCTCGTCGGCGCTGGCCGGGTGCGGAGAGATGTTGACCGCGCCGTCACGGACGATCCATTCGCGCCCGCCGACCGCCTGCTGGACCGTCTCCCAGCCGGGCGTCACCGTGGTGGTGATGGTGACCTGCTCACCCGGCTGCAGGTTGACGAGCGGGGAGGTCGACGGGACCGTGATGACGATCGAACCCGGATCGATCGGGCCCCCGCCGTCGGCGATCCGCGTCTGCTGGACGGTCCCGGTCCAGGCCCCGGCAGCCCGGATCGGCAGGGCCACGCCGGTGACGATCACGTCGACGCCGGACGCGGCGGTGCTCGTCTGGGCGCCGAAGTGGGGCGTGTACAGGACCAGGTCCCCTGACCGCCGGAGCTGGTTGACCCGGTTGATCGTGAACTGGCCGAGGGTCGCCGTTCCGAGCGTTGTCGTCACCAACGGGGAGCCGAGGATCGGCCGCCCGTCCGCGCCCACGCCGAAGGTCGGCCGGCCCGCGGTTCCGGCGGTGATCAGCTCGCCGGCTTCGATGTCGAGTCCGTTCGGCGCGGACTCGGCGTCGTTCGAGAAGCCGGCCCAGACGTCGCCGTTGATCGCGGCGATGACCCGATGGGCTTCGAACGAGTGGTCGATCGCCTGGCTGCTGACCCGCTCCAGACCGGTGACCCGACCGTTGGACAGCGATGCCTCGAAGACGATCGCCGGGTTCGACTGGTCGACCTCGACGAGGTTCACGGCCTGGCTGCCGATGCTTGTCGCGATCCGGCCCCAGTCGTGGTCGACGCCCGGGGCGAGCGGCTCGCGACCGGCCGAAACATACGGGGCGACCACGGCCGCCGACGCGATCGAGGGAGGAAGCAGCGAGAGCGGGGCGCCCGAGACGATCAGCGCGAGGGCGATCGTCGGAGCGGCGAGAGGCCTCGGCAGCTTGGGCAAACGTGCTCTCGTTCGTACGCGGGGACGCTGGTGACGGGCCGGAGCCCGGGCGCTTGCTGGCGGTCAGCCTACCGCATTCGAGGAATCGGGTGGGTCGCCGGCCAGTCGCGCCGCCATCGCGGACAGGTGTCCGGGCGTCGTCCCGCAACAGCCGCCGATGACCGTCGCGCCGGCCGCTCGCATGGCGACGGCCTGTCCGGCCATCTCGTCCGGATCGCTCCGGTAGACCGCCCGCATGTCGATCAGTTCGGGCATCCCGGCATTCGACTTGGCGACGAGCAGCGCCGTCGGATCGGCGGCTCGCATGCGCGTGACGACACCGAGCAGCTCGTCCGGTCCGTTGCCGCAGTTCCCGCCGACCGCGTCCGCGCCCCAGCTCGTCAGGGCGCTGACCGCCTGCTCGGGCGAGACGCCCATCATCGTGTGGCCCCGGGTGTCGAAGGTCATGGTGGCCACCAGCGGGATGCCCGGGGCGATGCGCCGGACGCCTTCGATCGCCGCCTTGATCTCGACCAGGTCGGACATCGTCTCGACCCAGATCAGGTCCACGCCGCCGGCGACCAGGGCCGCGGCCTGTTCGGCGAAGACGTCGACCGCCTCCGCATAGTCGAGCGTGCCGGTGGGCGCCATGATCGCCCCGCTCGGGCCGATGTCGCCGGCCACGAGCGCGGCGCCGCCATGCGCGTCGACCTCGCCGCGGAGAAGGATCGCGGCCGTCCGGTTGATCTCGGCCACCCGGCCATCGAGCCGGTGCAGGCCAAGGCGCAGCCGGTTCCCGCCGAACGTGTTGGTCATGACGATCTGCGAGCCGGCCTCCACGTAGCCGCGGTGGATCCGGCGGACGACATCCGGGTGGGTCAGGTTCCACGTCTCGGGCGGGTCGCCGAACTGAAGGCCGGCAGCGAACAGCATCGTGCCCATCGCCCCGTCCGCGAGGACCGGACCGCCGCCGGCAAGCAGCGACTCCCAGCGGCCGCGCGCGGCGCCTCCCGTCCGTCGCCGTTCGTCGAGCCCGGGGAAGGCCGCCGGATCGAACGGCCCGGGCTGTGGCGCATCGGAACGCGGGCCCCGTCTCGGTCGCAACATCGCCCGACTATACGCCCGCCTTCCAGGTCGGTACGACCTGGTCGTCGAGCCAGCGGCCGGGGTCCACGCGCGGCCGGACCAGCGCCGCCTGTCCGCGCCAGAGCGCCACCTCGGCCGGGATCGGGTGCGACAGGAACAGCGGCATCGACTCAGTGAAGCCGTACGCGCCGACGTCGAGGACCGCCAGGAGGTCGCCGACCTCCGGCGGACTCATGACTGCCGCCTGGCTGAAGACGTCGAGGCCCGAGCACAACGGCCCGGCGACGGTGACCGGCTGCAGGCGCCCGTTGCCCGCCGAGTCGGCGGGCGCGCCGAAGGATCGGATCCGGTGCTCCTGGCCGACGAGGGCCGGTCGGAGCAGGTGGTGGACGCCCCCGTCGAGGATCGCCACGATGGTGCCGTCGACGGTCTTGCGATCGACGACGCGGGCGAGGTAGGCGCCGGCCGGGCCCACCAGGAAGCGGCCGGGTTCGAGCAGGAGTCGCGCGTCGCGCAGGACGGGGTCGGCGGGCCAGCCGGCGAGGATCTGGTGCAACCCGGCGCCAAGCCGGACGAGGTCGAGCAATTCCTGGTGGGGTTCGTAGGGGATCCCGAGACCGCCGCCCGCGTCGACGAGGCGAAGCGACGTCCCCACCGCGCGGGCCATCCGGCGCGCGGTCGCCACGGTCGCCGCCACGTGCTCAACCAGGTCGCCGGCATCGAGCACGTTGGATGCGCCGAAGGCATGCAGTCCGAGCAGCTCGACGTGCGGCGACGCCGTGGCCCGCCGAGCGACGATCGACAGGTCCGCCGCGTCCATGCCGAACTTGCCCGCGCCGTCGTCGCCGACGAGCCGGACACGCTCGAGCCTCGCGCCCTCGGAGACCGCCGCGCGGAGCATCACCGGCTGGCGGCGACCGGCGGCCGCCGCGATCCGCTCGAGCCGGTCCAGCTCGCCCGGTGATTCCACCGTGATCGCCCGGATCCCGGCCGCCACCGCGGCCCGGAGCTCGTCGTCCCGCTTGCCGGGGCCGGTCATCACCACGCGGTCCGGGCGGAGGCCTGCCCGGGTGACGGTCTCCAGCTCACCGCCGGAGGCTACGTCGGCACCGAGTCCGAGCCGTCCGAGGTGGTCGACGATCGCCAGCGCCGGGTTGGCCTTGACCGCGTAGGCGAGATCGACGGCAGGCGGCAGGACCGAGCGCAGCGCCGCGAGCTGGCCGTCCAGCACGGCGAGGTCGTAGACGTACAGCGGGGTCCCGAACCGCTCGGCCAGCTCCTGCGGGTTCAGGCCGCCGAGGCGACCCGCCCGGAGGATCTCGTTGCGTGCCGGGGGCCGGCCACGCCTTGGGCGATCGTCGAGGGCGACGCTCATCGGAGCGCCGCCTCAAGCGCCACGCGCGCCGACGTGCCAGCATCCCGGTCCTTGACCAGCAACCCCACCGAGGCGCCGAGCCCGTGCGCTTCGGCGAATGCCCCGCCCAGCGCCCGGCTGCCCGGGATGACGACCGCGCCGGGCGGGACGACGAGCGGCCGATCTGCGTGACCCTCCAGGATGCGGTCGCGGACCAGGTCGTAGATCCGGGACGTCCCGGTCAGGATCACGCCGGCACCGACGACCGCCCCGGCCCGGACCAGCACCCCGTCGAGCAACGAGCTGCCGGCGCCGACGAACGCGTCGTCCTCGACGATCACCGGCCGGGCGCCGGGTGGCTCGAGCACACCGCCGATCGTGACCCCTGCCGCGAGATGCACCCGCGCCCCGATCTGGGCGCACGAGCCCACGAGCACGTGCGAGTCGACCATCGAGTCGGGACCGACCCACGCGCCGACGTTCAGGTACGACGGTGGCATCACGACGACACCGCTCGACAGGTACGCGCCGCGCCGGATCGCCGTGCCGCCGGGCACGATCCGCCACGGGCCGCCGGCCAGGTCCCGCCGCGGCGGGACCGCCGCTCGATCGCGGAAGGTCAGTGGACCGGCCGTCGAGTCGATGGTGGCCCGATCCGAGAAGCAGGCGAGGATCGCGGCCTTGACCTCGGATCGGACGCGCCAGCCGTCGGGCGAAGCAGGATCGGGCTCGGCCGCGCGGACCCGCCCCGCTTCGAGGTCGTCCAGGATCCGGCCCGGTTCGACCGCTGCCGTGTCGCGCGGTGACGCCGTCCCGCCGGTGGCGAGGGCGAGCTCGGCGGTCACGCCACGGCCTCGCGCGACGCCGCCCCGCCGGCGATCCTGCCGCCGCCGGTCTCCAGCAAGCCGAGGCCGCGCAGCACCACGGCCATGGCCGCCCGCCCGTCTCCATCGATCGGGAGCAGCGGGGCGCGGACCATCTCGGAATCGAGCAGCCCCATGAGCGCCAGGGCGGCCTTGGCCGGGACCGGGTTCGGCCCGCCCCGGAAGTTCCCCTGGAATAGCGGCAGCCAGCGCTCGTGGGTTCGGCGGGCCGCCTCCCAGTCGCCGGCGCGGGCGGCCGCGCAGAGCGCCACCAACTCCGTCGGGATCTCGTTCGAGGCCACCGACACCACGCCATCGCCGCCCATCGCCAGGACCGCCAGCGTCCAGGCATCGTCACCGGCCAGGACCGCCACGTCGCGCGGCCGATCGCGGCAGATCCGGGCGATCTGGTCGAGGTTGCCGCTGGCCTCCTTGACCGCGATCACCCGCGGGTGGTCGGCCAGCCGCAGGAACGTGTCGGCGTCGACGTTCGAGCCCGTCCGCGACGGGACGTTGTAGACGACGATCGGCAGGTCGCCGTCGTCGGCGATCGCCCGGAAGTGCGCCTCCAGCATCCGGCCGTCCGGCCGGTTGTAGTACGGCGCGACGACGAGTGCCGCGTCGGCACCGAGCTCCGCAGCGCGACGTGTGGCCCGGATCGTGGCGGCCGTGTCGTTGCTTCCCGTCCCGGCGATGACCCGGACGCGGTCCCGCGACGCTCGCTCCGCGGTCACCTCGACGGTGGCGGCGATGAGCCGCTCTCGCTCCCCGGTCGACAGGGTGGGCGACTCGCCGGTCGTGCCGCACGGCACCAGGCCGTCGATGCCCGCCAGGATCTGCCAGCGGACGAGCCGTCGGAACCCGGTCTCGTCGAGGCTGCCGTCGGTCGTGAACGGGGTGACGAGCGCGGTGAAGGCGCCGCGCAGGCTCGGGCGGCCGCCGCGGGCCGGATCGGCCTGGGCGGTGGAGAGTGCCGGCTGGCTGGCGTGGGTGGGGATGGCGGTCATGGCGGTCATGGTCTGCGACATCGGAGACTCCTTTCAGGCGGCGATGGATCGACGGGCGATCAGCTCGTCGACGACGAGGTCGAAGGCGTGGAGGCCGGGGGCGCGCGGCGTGCGCTCGAGCCAGTCGGCGGCGGCCAGGATCCCGGCGGCATACGCCGAGCGGTCGCGGGCGGTCAGCCGGAGCTCGACCGTCTCCCCGGGAGCGTCGAACCCGACGAGGTGCATGCCGGGGGAGGCGCCGGCCCGAAGCGAGACGACCTCGAGCTCGTCGGTCGACGCGAGGCGCGAGTGACGGTCCACGATCCGCCGGGCGAGATCGATCGCGGTGCCGGACGGTCGATCCCGCTTCGCCCGCCGGTGCCACTCCAGCAGGTACGGGTCGAAGGCGTCCAGCGAGCCGAACAGGTCCACCGCGCTCTCCACCAGTCGCCCGAACAGGACGACGCCGAGGCTGAAGTTGGGGGCGGCGACGGCGGCCGCACCGGTCTCGCGCAGCATCGCCTCGACCCGGGGACGATCGTCCGACCAGCCCGTGGTCGCGATGACGAGACGTCGGACACCGGCCATGGTGGCGGCCTCCAGGTTGGCCACCACCGCGTCGGGACGCGACGCCTCCACGAGGAGGTCGGGATCACCGAGATCGGCCGGCTGATGGCACCCGCTCGCCGGACGGCCCAGCACGAGCGTGCCGGCCGGCCCGCTCGACCCCGGGGCCCGCTCGTGGAAGGCTGTCTCGACGGCCCGCCCGAGACCGCCGTCGCCGAGGATGGTGATGCGCATGTCGTCCCTCGCTGTTCGCTGAGGGGCCGCCCGGAGGAGGGACAGGGACACAGAAACGCCGCGGTCACCCTGGTGGTGCCGCGGCCCCTGGAGCCTCCGTTCCCTGGAGGCCCCGATTCGTCGCTGTCGACGCGCCGGTTATCGCTCCAGGGCCCGTGCCTCCCGGCAGGGCCGCCAGAGCTTCTTCTTGGACTCGTCCGAGAGGAACCGGCGGTTCATGCAGCAAGTATCACGCATCGTCGCTGGATGATGCAAGCATTTCCGCTGAACTTGCGTCCGGCCCTCGCGCGGGTGTACACATCGACCGTGCCCCGTCACCGGCGTTCGCGACGCGCCAGCTTCCGGCCGCCCACCAGGTTCGTGCGGGCCTTTGCCTTCGCGACCGCCGCGGCCTTCGCCTTGCCGGCGATGTCATCGCTTTCCACGGGGCTGCCCGAACCCGCCGCCGCGCACGTCCCTCCGATGGCGTCGCCATCGGCCGCATCCTCGGGGGCGGTGGCCGGTGTCTCCGGGTCGATGGCCGCCGACGCACCGCGCGACCGCGGCGCCGTGGACGTCGACGCGGATGCCGTTGGCCCGACGGACCCATCTCGGCTGCGCGACTATCGCTGGCCCGTCGCCCACCCGAGGATCACGCTGCCGTTCGGGCCGTGGCGCGACGGCTCGCGGATCGTCGACGGCCAGCCGTTCCACGACGGCGTGGACCTGGCCACGTTCTGTGGCGATCGGGTCGTGGCGGCGCACGACGGCGTGGTCCTGGCGGCTGGTCGCCACTACGACAGCCAGATGGGCTGGGTGGGAGACCTCACGCCCTATGTCGCGCGCCTGGACGCCAAGTCCTTGTGGACGACGCTGCCGATCGTGGTCGTCGTCGATGACGGCAATGGCTATCGGAGCATCTATGCTCACTTCGGGAAGATCGTCGTCGAGCGGGGCGACAGCGTGCATGCCGGCCAGCTCCTCGGCTACGAAGGGCGGACCGGCAACGCCTCGGGTTGTCACCTGCACTACGGGCTGTTCAGCCCGCTCGAGACTGACACGTTCGCCATCGATCCGGCCGTGTCGACGCACATGAAGCTGCCGCTCTGGGAGACTGCCAGGATCGATCCGCTGCTCGTCCTGCCTGCCCGCGGCACGCCATCGCCGACGCCGGACCCCGGTGCGGCCGGCGCCACCGGGACCGAATAGCCCGCGCCGTCGCCGTCTCCGCGGACGCCCGCAGCCCTGCCGAGGCTAGGCGCCGGTCCTCCGATACCGGCGCCCGATGAGGGCATACCCGGGCAACCGGCCCAGCGCCTCGGCCAGCGATGGCCCGGGCGAACCGTCGCGCATCTCGATCGCCAGCCGCGGCTCGGCACCGACGCTCTCCGTCGGCCTCGCGTCGACGATCGCCAGGTCGATGGCGACCCGCCCTGGCTCGGCCTTGCCGAGGCGTTCGATCAGCGCCTGCGGCTCGTGGCCCGCCTCGTACTCGGCCCGGACCTCGGCCTCGGACCGCCAGTTCGGCCGGCGCAGGAGGATGGACTGCCAGGCCGTGGCGATGGATGGCGACACGAGCTGGTTGCCGGGGCGCGCCGCGCGGGCCGTGCCCACCGCGACGTCCACGCCGCGCGCCCAGCGAGCGGCCTGGTGGAGCAGGGCGTACTCGTCGAGATCGGCATAGGCGGCCAGCCGCTCCGCCGGCGAGCCCTCGCCGAAGATGGCCCGGACCGACTCGCCGAAGACCTCCGCCAGGTCGAGGTCGATCGCCCGCACCGTCCGGTGGAAGTAGACCTGCTGGTACATGAACCGGCGAGCGGTCAGGAACATCTCGAGCGCGGCCAGGCCGGGCTCGTAGATGGTCAGGCCCTGCTCCGAGACGAACGTGTAGCGGCGCAACCGCTCCACGTCGACCGGGCCGACGGCGACACCGGTCAGGTACGCGTCACGGCGCACGTAGTCGAGGTTGTCGACCGTGAAGACGCCGGACAGCAGCGGCTGGAGCCATCGCAGCCAGCGTGGCTTGTCCGGGTCGGCGAGGGCCGGCTTGGCGATCAGGTAGGAGACCCAGGCCGGGTCGATCGCCTCATCCGACCCCAGGGCGTCACGCTCGGGGTTGGCCCCCGGGGCGCGACGGAGACCGCGGATCGACGACCCGAGCTCGTCCTCGATGATCCGCTGCGACAGGTCCTCGTGGGTCAGGCGCTTGCCGGTCGGTCGTCGGGGGTCGGCCGGCGCCGGGTACTGCGCGAGGACGTGGTCGTCGAAGAAATGCGCGAACGGCCCGTGACCGACGTCGTGGAGGAGGCCGGCCATGCGAAGCGTCTCGACGACCAGGCCCTCGGACGGGCAGGGCGCCCCGACGGCGGCCAGCGATCCGCGCAGGCTCGGATAGAGGGAGCGCGCCCACAGCCCGGCCTCGTGCATGACACCAAGGCCGTGAGTGAACCGAGAGTGCTCGGCGGTCGGGAAGACCCAGCGGGCGCTCTGCAGCTGGCTGATCCGGCGCAGGCGCTGGAGCCAGGCCGTGTCGAGGATCTCCTCCTCGGCCACGGATTCTTCGGCCAGGCCGGCCACGTCCGCCTGGGCCGGGGTGAGGCGCTTGGTCAGCTCGACGTAGCCGTGAATCGGGTCGCTGATCAGGTTGACCGCCGCGAACGGGTGCCGTCGCGACATCGACATCAGGGCAACCAGACGCGTCGTTCGCGCGACCACGGCCCGACGTTCCCGGCGCGGTCGCGGGCGCGAACGCGCAGCCCGTACCAGTGCCCGCGGGCCCGATTCGACGTGAATCTCGCCGTGGCCGTCGCGGCCGTCGCGATCGTCACCCAGGCGCCATGGTCCATCCTCAGCTGGGCCGTGAAGTCGCGAAGCCCGGCGGTATGCGTCTGCAACGGCGGATCCCAGCCGCGCCACGACCAGCGGATGTCGTTGCCGGAGACCACGGCACCGCTGACCGCTGCGCCCGCCCCGGTCCGGTCGGGCGATTCCGTCAGGACGACCGAGGAGTACGACAATCCCGAACTGGGCCGGTAGACGATCCCGACGCCGAGGTAGTTGTACCGGGCGCTCAGCAACAGGGGCCAGTGGTCGGGACTCGCCAGCCACATCTCGAGGATGGCGTGGCCGGCCTCGGCCGGTGATCCCGAGGCATACCCGATCACTTCGCCGTAGCCGGACCAGCGCACACCGTGGGTCGCGAGGTCCTGCGGCATCGAACCCGCGATCGAGTGGCTCAGGACCTCGTAGGTCGCCAGCCGCGTGGCTCGACCCTGGGCGATCGCCCACAGCCGGCTGTCCGACTGGAGGGGGACCAGGCCACGGGCCGCGCGCTCGTGATTGATCATGGTCATCAGGCTCGTCGCCGGGTCACTGGCGCCCGATGCGCCGGCGCTGCCGCCGGCCGGGCTTCCGAGAACCACGAGGAGGGCGACGGCCACGGCGGTGGCACGCCGGATCACGCGCTGGGGCCCTCGTACCGATCGGTCGCGCGTCGCAGCGTCGCCGCGACGTCGTCCCGGAGGGCCGCCGGCGATACCACCTCCACGTCGTCACCCCAGGACAGGATCCACAGCCGGATCTCGATCGTTCCCGAGACCGTGGCGCTCCAGCGCAGCGAGCCGTCGGGCTCGGTGGCCACCGCCTGGGAAGCGTGCCAGGTCGCCTCGAGCACCCGGCTCGCGACGCGCGAGGCGAACCGGAGCACGACCTCCACCGGCTCCTGGTCGGCGATGATGTCCCAGGCGGGTCGCAGGGCGACGGTCGTCGCCGCCGGATCGGGCGGCTCGAAGGTCCGCGGGGTCAGCGCGGCCGTCCGGATCCGCTCGATCTTGAAGGTCCGGAGCGCGTTGCGCTCCTCGTCGAACCCCATCAGGTAGAGCGCGTGGGTCTGGAGCGACGGCTCGAGCAGGTAGGGATGGACGGTCGCCCGGCGCGGCGCGGAGCCGCGGTCGTAGAGCGCCGGCTCGTAGTCGATCGTCACGACCCTCCGTTCCGCCCAGGCCTTGGTCAGGAGCCGGACGTTGGCGATGAACCGCTCGTCGCGAGGCGCCTTGGACAGGATGTCGAGCGTCCGCTCCACGTGCTCCGCGAGGGCGGGCGGCAGACCCTGCTCGAGCTTCTCGAAGGCGGACGCCAGGTCGGGGTCGTACTTGTCCGCGTAGCGGACCATCAGGCGCGCGGACAGGACCACCGCCATCGCCTCGCTCTGGGTCAGCTTGAGCGGCGGCAGGAAGGCCTTCTCCTGGTCGATGCCCCACCGGCCGCCGTCCGCCCAGACCGGGACGCCGATCTCCTCGTCGATCGCGCGCAGATCGCGGTAGACGGTCCGGACCGACATGCCCACGCGCTCGGCGACGTCGGCGGTCCGGACGCCGTCGGGATGCGCCTGCAGGATCGATACGAGCCGCGTCATTCGGGCGAGCCGGTCGCGTTTTGCCGCATACGGACCACGCTCGTTGTCCAGGGTCATGTGCCGGGAGGATAGACGACCAGGCCCTCGCCCCGCTCCGTGGCGGTGAGCAGCACCTCGACCGTGCCCTGGATGGCCTCGGGGACGACCGCGGTCGCCTCGCCGTTGATGCTGCCCGCGATCTGCCCCACCTCGCCGTCGAGGAAGACCCAGTAGTCGAGCTGGCCGCGCCACCGGTGGAGATCGGCCGTGCCGACCAGCAGCCGCACCGGGGGGAACGCGGTCTCGAAGATCTCGCCGTCGATGGCGACGCGGCAGCGCCTGGCCCGCGCCCCCTCGATGACCTCGACGCCGCGATCCTCGGCGGTCGCCCGGTAGCCCTGGCTCAGGGCCACCGCCAGGGCCTGCTCGTCCAGGGTGCCGTCAGCGACGGAGTCCACGGGGACGGCGTGCCAGGCGCTCGACGGCGTCCGGATCCAGCCCTGGTCGCCGCTCCGGGCCTCGCCGTACAGGCCGAGCTGGTCGCTGGTCGCGACGTACGCCTGCCAGCGGAAGTCCGGCCCGGCCCGGGTGCCGGCGAGGTCGATCGAGCCGAGCGGTCGCAGATCGATCGTGCCCTCCAGGTGGAGGGTGAGACGGGCAGTCGTCCCGGCTGCCAGCGGCGTATCGCACAGGGGAGGCTGGCTCGCGCCGGTCGTCGGCCCAAATCTGGAAGAGGCGGTCGGCTGGTCGCGGAGCGCCATCTCGTTCGCGACCGCGGCCCCCCCGAACGCCGCGCCTGACAGCCCGGTCGCGACCAGCGCGATGCCTGCCCCGGTCAACATCCGACGTCTCCGGATCGCCGCCCCTCCCTGCAGGCGCCGGGCGATCCCGAAGCCGCTGAACAGGCTCGTCGCGATCAGGGCGACCAGCCACGGGTAGACGGCCTCGGTGGACGGCAGGAGGGTCTGCGATCCGAAGGTCGTCAGCTGCGGGACGATCCCGGCGATCGACGGGATGAGGCAGAGCAACCCGATCAGTCCGAGCCAGACGATCGTGGGAAACGCGACATCCCCGCGGGCGACCGGTGGCCAGATAACGCCGGCGATGGCGATCGCGATCGGCCCGATCGTGGTCAGTCCAACGACGAGATCGAGCGGCCCGCCGGGGCGGTAGGTGAGCAGGATGAGCCCGCCGGATACCAGCCAGCAGGCGACCAGGCTGCCGCCGATCAGACGCATCTCGAAGCTGCGAACCCGCACCGACAGAGTCTATGACCGCAAGTACCACGGCGGTTGGGACCGCAGGGTCATCGCCGCCCGCGCTGGTGCTTGGGAGCATGGGTAGACCGCACTCGACCGGACCAGCCGGCGGCGGAGCCAGGGACGGCAGGACACGTGCGCCATGGCCGATCGAGCACCGCGCGGATCGCCGCATCGCGATCCTTCCTCTCGCCTCGACTCACGATCGGCCCGACTCGCGGCAGGCTCCGAGGGCGGACCAGGTGCCTCGATGACGGGGACCCCGAGCTTCCCGGCGGAGGCCGTCCGGCCGGAGACGGGACCACCGGCGCCGACACCGCGGGCGACGTTCCGGCACCTCCAGCAGAAGGGGCTCACGGCGGGTGAGGCAGCCAGCCTGACGGCGTTCATGTGCGGCATGCCGACGGCCGACCTGCGCCGGTCGCTCATGCAGATCAACCGCCTGCTGTTCCTGCAGCGGCTCTACCGCCTGGGCCGTTTCGGGATCGGCGAAGGGGAACGGGTCCGGCCTCACTGAACCGTGCTCCCCCGGCCTCGTCGAAGCGGCGCCGACCCTCCTCCGGGCGTCGCTCGACCTGTCGCGCCGGTGGCCGAGTCTGGCGCTTGGGTACCATCGGCGGATGCGATCCCTGATCACCTTCACCACCGACTTCGGCCCCGCCGCCCCGGCGGTCTGCCGGGGCGTCATGTTCGGGATCTGCCCCGACGCCCATGTCATCGACATCTCGCACCAGGTCCCGCGGTACGCGATCCGCGAGGGTGCCGGCACCTTGCTGTTCGCCCTGCCGTACATGCCGGTCGGCATCCACGTCGCGGTCGTCGATCCGGGCGTCGGGACGGATCGGCGGGCCGTCGCCGTCCGCACCGGTCGCGGCGACGTCCTCGTCGGGCCCGACAACGGACTGCTCATCCCGGCCGGCGAGGCGCTCGGCGGGATCGTCGAGGCGCGCTCGCTCGAGAACCGCGACCTGATGCTGCCGGTTGTCAGCGCCAGTTTCCACGGGCGCGACGTCTTCGCGCCGATGGCCGCCCACCTGGCTGCCGGCGTCGCCTTCGAGGCAGTCGGCCCGCGCGTCCCGGTCGACTCGCTCGTCCGCCTGCCCGAGATCCGTCCGACCATCCGGGACGGCCAGTTCGAATCGGTGATCGTCCACGTCCTGATCTTCGGCAACGTGACGCTCGCGGGCGTGCCATCGGATCTCGAAGCCGCGATCGGGCCGCTGACGCCCGGGCGGCCGCTCGTCGTCGAGTTCCCGGCCCACGGCGGCGCCGCTGCGGTCGAGGAGCGGACGGTCTGGGAACGAACCTTCGGCCGGGTGCCGATCGGTTCGTCGCTGCTGATGGCCGATTCCGAGGGCAACCTCGAACTCGCCGACAACCAGGGCGACGTCGCCGAGGCGGCTCGGCCTGTCCGTCGACCGCCCGGTCCGCGTCCGCCCCGGCTGATCGGCCGCCGGAGCAGCGCGTAGACTCACTCCCCGTCAGCACGTAGGAGGAACAGCCATGCGGTTCACGATCCGAATCGCGGGCACAGCGTTCGCGGCGGTGCTCGTTGCCGCGTGCAGCGCCGGTGCCTCGCCGTCACCGTCGACCGCCCCGTCGACCGCCCCGTCGACCGCCCCGGCGGCCAGTGTCGAAGCCACGCCCTCGCCGACGGCCGACGCGTGCGCCAAGGACAGCCTGACGCTCGTCAGCGCCGGCAAGCTGACGATCGGCACGGACAACCCGGCCTACGCGCCGTACTTCCTCCCGAAGGACGGCGGCAATACCCCGCCGTGGGACACCGAGTTCTCGGCGATCCCACGACCGGCACCGGGTTCGAGAGCGCGATCGCCTACGCCGTCGCCGACAAGCTCGGCTTCACGAAGGACGAGGTCACCTGGACCCCGGTCAAGTTCGACAACTCGTATGCGCCGGGCCCGAAGACGTTCGACTTCTACCTCGCCCAGGTGTCCTACACCCCCGAACGGGCGCAGGCCGCCGACCTGTCCGACGGGTACTTCTTCCTGAACCAGTCGCTGGTCGCGGTCGGCGGAACGCCCATCGCCAAGGCGACGAGCCTCGCTGCCCTGGCCTCGTACCAGTTCGGCGCCCAGGCCGGCACCACGAGCTACAACACGATCGTGAACGTCATCAAGCCGGCCAAGGAGCCACGCGTCTACGACAGCAACGATGCGGCGATCACGGCTCTGAACAACAAGCAGATCGACGGCCTGGTCGTCGACCTGCCGACCGCGTTCTACGTGACGGCGGCCCAGATGGACAACGGCGTGATCGTGGGCCAGTTCCCGCCCACCGGCGGCGAGCAGGAGCACTTCAGCCTGGTCCTGGCCAAGGGGAACGCGCTCACGGCGTGCGTGAATGGCGCGCTCGCCGCGATGAAGGCCGATGGGTCGCTCGACGCCATCACCAAGGAGTGGATGTCCGACAAGGCGAACGCGCCCGTCATCCAGCCCTGATCCCGCGTTCGGCGAACGTTCATGTCCGGGTCGCAGGGCCGGCGCGTCGGACGCCCGGCCCGACGGCCGCGCGCGGGTGAGGCCTCGGCGCTCCGCTCGACGCTGATCGCCCTCGGCAGCACGGTCGTCTTCTTCGGGGTCGTGGCCTGGATCGTCGTGAGCTCGCCGGGCTGGCCGGCCATCGAGCGCTCGTTCCTCAACGGCAGGGTGTTCGCGGCCTCCCTGCCGTCGATCGTCGGGTCGTTCGCGGTGAACATCCAGCTGTTCCTGATTGCCGAGGTCCTCATCCTCGTCCTCGGCCTGGCGATCGCCGTCCTGCGCAGCCTGCCCGGCCCGGTGTTCTTCCCGGTCCGTCTCGTCACCACGGTCTACGTCGACGTCTTCCGCGCCCTGCCCGGCGTCCTCGTGATCTACATCCTCGGGTTCGGGATCCCCGGTCTGGGCCTGGCGGGCGTCCCCATCGAGCCCTTCTTCTACGCGGTCGTCGCGCTGACGCTGATCTACTCCGCCTACGTGTCCGAGGTCTACCGGGCCGGCATCGACTCCATCCATCCCAGCCAGACGGCCGCGGCGAGGTCGCTCGGCCTCAGTCGCATCCAGTCGCTCCGCTATGTCGTCCTGCCGCAGGCGGTCCGCCGGGTGATCCCGCCCCTGCTCAACGACTTCATCGGCCTGCAGAAGGACACCGTGCTCGTTTCGTACATCGGTGTCGTCGAGGTGTTCCGACAGTCGTACATCAAGCAGGCCGGCAGCTTCAACTTCACCCCGTACCTCGCGACCGCGCTCGTGTTCCTCGTCGTGACCATCCCGCTGGCCCGGCTGACGGACTGGATGGTCGCCCGGGACAAGCGGCGCCAGGCCTCCGGCGGGATCGCATGACCGGTCCGGGCCGTAACGCGCCCGCTCTCGCCATTCACGGCGTCTGGAAGGCGTTCGGCACGCTCGACGTGTTGCGCGGGATCGATCTCGAGGTCGGCGAGCACGAGGTCGTCTGCCTGATCGGGGCGTCCGGGTCGGGCAAGTCGACGCTGCTCCGCTGCATCGATCTCCTCGAGCCGGTCGACGCCGGGCAGATCCTCATCGAGGGCGACGAGATCACGGCGACCGGCGTCAACGTCGACCGGATCCGGCAGCGCATCGGGATCGTGTTCCAGGCGTTCAACCTGTTCCCGCACATGAGGGTGCTGGACAACATCACGCTGGCGCCGCTGCAAGGTCCTGAAGCAGTCACGCCGCGACGCCGAGCACGACGCCCTGGCGCTGCTCGAGCGGTTCGGCCTCGCGGACAAGGCCACGGAGTACCCCGACCGCCTGTCCGGCGGGCAGCAGCAGCGGGTGGCGATCGTCCGGGCGCTGGCGATGCGGCCCGACCTGCTGCTCCTCGACGAGGTGACCAGCGCGCTCGACCCGGAGCTCGTCGCCGAGGTGCTGGCGCTGGTCCGCGAGCTCGCTGCGGGCGGGATGACCATGGTGATCGCGACCCATGAGATGGGCTTCGCGCGTGACATCGCCAACCGGGTCTGCTTCCTCGACGCCGGGGTCATCCTCGAGCAGGGCCCGCCCGAGGTGATCTTCCGAACCCCGGAACAGCCGCGGACCCGGCAGTTCCTCGAGCGGATCATCGAGGCCGGCCGGCTCTAGCGGCGACTCAGCGGTCCCCTGGCCGCGTCGACGAAGACGGCGAACAGGCGCTCGAACGCCGGCGGCGTCGACTCGGTCCGCTCCGGGTGGCACTGGACGCCGATGACGAAGCGGCCGTCGGCAGCCTCGAGCCCCTCGACCAGGTCGCCTCCCGGGCTGCCGGCCCAGGCGTTCGCCACGAGCCCCGGCGCAAGATCGGTCGCCCGGAGCGCCTGGTGGTGGTACGAGTTGACCTGCACGACGCCGCCGCGCGCGTTGGTCGGAAAGAGCATCCGGGCGAGCCGGGTGCCCGGGGCCACCCGGAGCGGGTGGGTTGCCGCGGGGCCGTGGCCCCAGCTCGGCCCGGCATGACCATCGACGTCCTGGAGGAGAGTACCGCCGGACAGCACGTTGATGACCTGGAACCCACGACATACGCCGAGGACCGGCAGCCCTCGCGCCTGCGCCGCGGCCCAGGCCTCTGCCTCGAGGACGTCGCGCTCGGGCTCGATGCCGGTCGAGCCCTGGTTGGGGCGGCCGTAGCGTGCGGGATCGAGGTCGGCGCCGCCGCTCAGCAGGAGGCCGTCCATGACGGCGAACGCCGTCGCCCGGTCGGCGGCCGTGGTGGTGGCATCGAGGACGGTCGGCGTCGCCCCCTGGCGGGCAAGGCTGGCCGCGTAGAGCCGGTTCTTCTGCTCGGCGACGTCGGGCTCGTCCTGGTGCGCCGCGACCGCGACGGTCACGACGATCCTCGGGCCTGCCGGCACCTTGGCGCTCATGGCGCCACGATACCGTCCGAGCTCAACCGGCGGACGGCGCGCCGCTGGCGCTCGGCGCGGCCTCCAGTGAGGGGCTCGGCGCGGCCTCCAGCAACTGGTCCTCGTCGAGGACGGCGTCCGGGATCACCAGCAGCAGCCAGCCGACCTCGAGCCGGTCCGGTCGGTAGGCGGCCGACTCGGGATCGAGCGACGGGTGCTCGACGCGACTCCAGAAGGCGATGCTCCGCGGCGTCGTGTGGAACTCGCGCGCGATCGAGGTCAGCGTGTCACCGCTCCTGACGACGTAGGCCAGGAACGTCGGCGCCGGCAGGGGGGTCGGTCGCGCGAATGACGGGACCGGGGTTGGCCGGCCGGGGGTCTCGGGCGCCCCCGGGCCCGACCCGTTCGCCGGGCTGGGCGTGCCCCACCCGGTCGCGGACGGCGTCCCGAGGCTCGCGGGGCGCGGGACGCAGGCCGCCAGCGTCAGGGCGACCGCCGCCAGGAACAGGATCGCGACCGCAGGGGAGACCGCCCGGACACCCACTTCGGGCACGACGAATGCCGCGCCCACCGGGTGACGCGTCAGCGTGCCGCCGGATCGACCGGATCGACCGGGTCGACCGGGTCGACCGGCGTGGGCACCTGCAGCGAGAACTCGGCGGCGAGGGCGAGGCCCTCGGCAGCCGTCGCGATCCGGTCCCGTCCGTTCCGCTTGGCCACGAAACACGCTCGGTCGGCCGCCAGCAGGACCTCGTTGGGCGTCGTGCCGTCGACCGGAAACGTCGCCACGCCGATGGATGCGCTCATCGGGCGCCAAGTCGTCCGGACCGCCTGTCGCGCCCGCTCGGCGACCTCGCTGCGCCCCAGCGCCATCGGTGTGCGGCAGCAGGAAGGCGAACTCGTCACCCCCGTACCGGAAGACGAGGTCGGTGTCACGGCCCGCGCGGACCAGTTCCGAGGCGATCCGCCGGAGCAGGTCGTCGCCGGCCTGGTGGCCGAGGCTGTTGTTGACGTCCCGGAAATCGTCCAGGTCGAGCATGATCAGGCTGAACTTGTTGCCCTCACGGACCGTCCGGGCCAGCCACTCCTCGAAGGTGCTGTGGTTGAG
Source organism: uncultured Chloroflexia bacterium (assembly GCA_963806175.1). Lineage (GTDB taxonomy): Bacteria > Chloroflexota > Limnocylindria > Limnocylindrales > CSP1-4 > SPCO01. The sequence goes on along the minus strand of CAWDXA010000005.1, from coordinate 132,044 downwards.
CAGGCCGGTCAGGCCGTCGGTTCGGGCGCGCACCTGGACGGCCTGGAAGACCTCGGCGTTCTGGAGCGCGATCGAGACCTGCGCGGCGAACAGCTGCACCAGCTCGAACTCTTCGTACGAGAACGTATTGCCTCGCCCGAGCCGTTCGATCGTGAGCACGCCGATCGCGCCGCCGCGGTTGCGCAAGGGGACCACGATCAGGCTGCCGTCGGTCGGCTCCGCGGCGTCCCGATGGTTGACCCGTGGATCAGTCAACTCGTCACGGATGTAGACGGGCTCGTTGTGTTCCACGACCCAGGTCGCCACCCCGGACTCACCGGCCTCCCAGGTCTCCATGTAGAAGTCGCGGTGGACGCCGTGCGCGGTGAGCGGGGTCAACAGCCCGGTGGTCGGGTCCACGATCTCGATGGCGATGTTGTCGCACGAGATCAGGCCGCCCAGCCGCTCGGTGATGCTCTCGAGGACCGCGCGCGCGTCGAGCGTGGTCAGGATCGATTCGGTGATCTGGAGGAGCTCGCGCTGGCTGCGAAGCTGGCGCTCGAGCGCGAGGCTCTGGTCGCGGAGGCGTTCGGTGCCGTCCGCGTTCGCCATCGCCTGCGCGGCGAAGCTGGCGTAGATCACCAGGAGTCGCAGGTCGTCGTCGCTGAACTGGTCGAGGCCGAGCTTGGACAGGACGAGCACCCCGAGGACCTGGTCGTCGAACAGCATCGGGGCCAGCAGCATCGACTCGTCGAGGTCGTCCTCGGTCCCGGGGATCGTGTTCGCCCGGGGATCGGCGGCCGCGTTGCCGAGGTTCTGTGCGACGCGGTTGACCGCCACCCAGCCGGTGATCCCCTCGCCGAGCGCGACCCGAAGCTGGTCCGGCGTCTCGTCGACGTACTCGCCGACCTGGCCCTGCATCGCCACTGGGATCAACTCCTGCCCGCGCACCCGATAGACGCGAACGTTGTGGTACTCGATCAGCTGGCGCAGCTCGGTGGCGATCGCCAGGCCGATCTCGGTCACCCCGGCCAGGCGATTGAGCCGGGTGCCGAGCTGCTGGATCGATTGGAGCTGCGCCGCCCACGTCGCCATCCGGTCGTAGTCCTGGGCAGCCCGGATCGCGACGCCCGCCTGGTCGGCCAGCTCCGAGATCGTCTCGATCTCGGCCTCGGTCCACGCATGCGGGCGGTCGTGGTAGACGTTGAGCACGCCGAGCACGGTCGCGCCATCGTGCAGCGGCGCTGTGCACAGCGTGTCGAAGCCCTCCTGGACGACCGCAGCTCGAACATCGGCGCCGCGCGGGTCGTCGCGGTAGCCCACCGAGAACAGCGGCTGGTTGGCCTTGATGGCAGCCGCGGGGAGGGATCGTGCGGGGAACGAACGGAGGCTGCTGAGGTACTCGTTGGAGAGCCCGCGGCTGACCTCGGCGGCGATGGTCCCGTCGTGACGCTGGAGAAAGACCGCCGCTGCATCGCCCTCGAACAGGACCATGGCGTGATCCACCAGGCCCGTCAGGATCCGGTTGAGGTCGAGCCGGCTGCCGATGTCGCTGGCGACCCGACGGAGCGCTTCCGCGCGGTGGCGCAGGTGATCGATCTCCGCCCCTCGCCGAGTGACGCTCACGAGGGCGCCGAGGCCCGCGGCACACGCTCGCGCCGGGTCGAGGTCGTGCGGCCCGAGCGAGCCGGCCGTCTCGCCGGCGATCAGGAGAACGCCCCACGGATCATCCTCGCCGGGGATCGCGATCGCCAGCTCGGGCCGGCCGTCGGGGACGACCGGGAGGATGGCGGAATCGTGCACGTTCCCCAGCAACACGCCATCTTCCGGCCCGTCGTCGCCCCGCCCCGGGATGCCGATGCCGAGGGCAGCGCCGAGGATCCCGAAGCTGCGCGGAAGGTCGGTCAGGCGCGGCTCCGCCGCATCGGATGCGACAGCGACGACGCTCGGGCTCAGCCGGTCGGCATGGAGTTCCCAGATCGACACGTGGCGATGACCGTAGGTGTCGCGGATGATGCCGGCCGCCGCCTCGAACGCGTCGGTCCCGGGTCGCGCGTGGCTGGCCAGCCTGGCGAGGGCCGTCGTGACCGCGAGATCCAGCCGATGGCGTTCCGCGGCGAGCGGGTCCAGGTCGCCGTCGCGAGGCCGTGTCGCGTCAGCAAGGATCTCACCGGCGGCCGCCGTCCCGGCGCGACGCCCGCCGGCATGCGCAGCCGGGCCCGTCGCGGTGCTCGGAGCCGCCGAGGCCAGGAACCGCTGCAGGTCACCGAGCCGGTAGCGCCGGTCGCCCCGCGAATTGATCCGGAAGTAGCGAAGGCGCCCAGCGTCACTCCACGTTCGGATGGTGTTGGGATGCACGCCCAGCAACCTGGCGGCCTTGGTGACCGATAGCGTCGCGTCTGTTGGGCGGGAGGGGAAGCTCTGAGGCATCGTCCATGGAGGATATGTGAACTCGACGTGCCGAGCCTACCAAGCTCACAGTTCTTGCCAATAGGCCGATGGTCCCGGTCGCATCAGCCTCGGCGAGGCGCGGTCAGCCGGACGTAGGCGAGGGTCAGCACGACGGCGCCGAGCCCGATCGCGACGACCGCCAGCACGGCGAACGCCGGATCGCCCACGAGGCCCGGACCCTGGCCGGCGCTGCGAGGGTCTCCGCCGGCGCCGGGACTCGGCGCCGGCGTCGCGGCCAGAACCATCGCCGCCGTCGACAGCCAGGCTGCCGCAGCCGCCAGGACCCAGGCGACGGCTCGGCGAATCCTCACGAGATGGCGCCGATCAGCGCCCAGGCGAGACCGGCGCTGACCAGGACGAGGCCACCGACCATCGAGGCCAGCGCCACGGCCGGTCGGCGTGACTCGCCTCGCGCGAGGATCCGCATGGCCTCCGGGCGATCGAGCGTGGTCAGGATGAGCGGCCGCCCCCGTCCCGCCGAGATCGCCGGCGCCCCGGAAGGATCGAGCATCGGCACGCCGACGACGATCGCGTGCTCCACCGATGAGACCTGCTCGATCCGCAACCGCGCGGGCGTTGCGGGCGGCGTCCCGGACGGCACCCGGTCGGCGATGTCGGCCGCAGTCCCCTCGGATTCGCGGACGACCACGACCAGCCCAGCGTCGAGCGCCGCGTCGTCGACGGCGATCGATTCCAGGCCTTCCCGGATCTCGAACGGGACTCGTTCCCGCTGCTCGTCGAGGCTCGTCCAGCCGTCGCGGCCGCGGAGCTGCAGCCGGCTTCGACGGAACACGAGCGGACGGTGCATGGCATCCTCGAAGTCGGTCTCTGAATCGATCCGGCCCTCGATCGCGACGTAGCGCGGGCCGTTCGCGGCGAGCCTGCGTGCCTCGGCGACATCGACCACCGGCGTCGACGCGAGGAGCCGTCCGACCCGGTAGTTCGTGCCGTACGTCCGCAGCAGCAGGGCCCCGGCGCACAGGGCGACAAGGCCGGCGATCAGGGGTGCTAGGGGTGACACGGCGGGGATGATACGCGCCGGGCACGAAAGGGCCCGAAGAAACCTACCCGACACATGGGCGTTGAGGCGATCTCGGCCATTAGTGTCGCTCGGCCCCTCCGGGCTGACCGCAACAGTAGGCCCGGTCGCGGCCCTGGGTCAACGGAGTCGTCCACCAGATCGGACGCATGTCGCCCGGTTATCCACCGTCTGTCCACACCCGCGCCGGCGCCTCGACGGCGCCGCGACCCGTCGTCTGCCGGGGGCCGTCGTCAGGCGGCCGCGCGCCCGGTGGCCGGGTCGATGGCGCTCAACTGCCCGCCGAACCCGGTCAGGACAAGCCGCCCGCCAACCAGCTCGACTCCCGTCACCACGTCCGAATGCGCGACTCGCCAGGCTACGGTGCCGTCCGGCTCGATCGCGAACGTCTCGAGCTCGGACTGCACGAGGACGTGGGCGAGGCGCGACGAGCCGAGCAGCGCGATCAGGGGCGTCGCCGAGCGGTGTTCCCACCGGGCCCCACCGGCGGCGACCTCGAGACCGAACGTGTGGAAGCCGTACGCCACGACGAGCAGACCCGCGGTGTCCCAGTGGATCGCCCGCGGGACGTCGTGGATGAGCGAGGCAAAGCGAGCAGTCCAGGCCCCGCGGGGCCCCTCGAGCCGCAGCTCCGCCCGGCACAGCGCGTCCGGGTCGTCGGCCACCCGGAGGCCGAGGTCGACCAGGCCGCCGCCGGCCTCGGTCAGCGCGAAGACCGCCGGCGCCGATCCGCTCCCGCCCCATCGCCAGCGGGCACGCAGGCCGCCCGGGTACGCGACGGAGGCGTTCTCCGGTTCGGTCGTCAAGCGTGCCCGGGCCGCGTGGCGCTCAGGCGCGCGCCGGCCGGGCGCTCGGGTCGCCGTCGGCCCGGTCGGCAACCGCCCGGTCGGCAACCGCCCGGTCGGCAACCGCCCGGTCGGCCTCCGGTCGGCAACCGCCCGGTCCGCAACCGCACGGTCGGCAACCGCTCGGTCCGCGGCCAGGTGTACCTCGGCGATCGGCGCCACGGTGGCGTTCGACAGGATCCGGAGCGTGCCCGGCGGCACCGGGAAGACCGCCGTCGGCAGGCCGGCCGCCGCCCAGACGACCGGATACCGGCCCAGGTCGGGGTCCATGATCACGCGGGTCGGCCGCAGGTGACCGATCGGCGGGATGCCGCCGATCGAGAACCCCGTCAGATCGTGCGCCTCGCGCGCCGTCGCCCGACGCACGTCGGACTCGCCGGTCACTGCGGCCAATCGCGCGAGATCCACCCGGTTCGGTCCGGAAACGAGGCAGACGAGCGGTGCCGGGTCATCGGGGCCGCCGGTCACGAAGACGAGCGACTTGACGATCTGGCCAAGCGCGGCACCCAGCGCTGCCGCGGCATCGGCGGCCGTGTGGGTCGACTCCGAGAAGCTGGTCACCTCGAGCGTCACCCCCTTGCGGGCGGCCGCGTCGAGGACGCGCTGGATCGCCGGGTGAACGGGGGGCTCGGGCACCGCCGGAGTCTAGCATCGGGTCGTTCGCCGAGGCGGCAGGCGGGGTAGCATCGCGGCCACCATGCACGCCCTGGTCCTGGCCGACGGAGACGCGCCCGCCCGGCGCGAGCTCGATGCCGCATGGCCCGGCTGGGACGATGCGATCGGGCTGGTCGTCGCCGCGGATGGCGGGGCGCGTCATGCCGCGACCCTGGGAGTGACGATCGACGTCTGGGTCGGCGACGGCGACTCGGTGGATCCAGTGGTCCTCGAAGCGCTCGCCGCACGTGGCGTGCCGATCGAGCGAAGCCGTCCGGACAAGGACGAGTCGGACACGGAGCTGGCCGTGCTGGCGGCGATCCGCCGCGGCGCCGACGGCGTGGTGATCGTGGGCGCGCTGGGCGGCACCCGGATCGACCACAGCCTGGCCAACATCGGGCTCCTCGCGCTGCCGGCGCTGACGGATCGCCCGGCGGCGCTGGTCGATGCCCGTGCGCGGATCTCGCTGGTCCGGGCGCCCGGACCGGACGGGGGACCGGTCCAGCGCGCGTTGACCGGCCGGGTCGGTGACGTCGTCTCGCTGCTGCCGGCCGGCCCCGGCGTCCTCGGGGTGACCACCTTCGGGCTCGCCTATTCGCTCCGGGACGAACCCTTGCCGGAAGGGCCGGCGCGTGGCCTGTCCAACGTGCGGACCGAGGAATCGGCGAGCGTCACCGTCCGACAGGGGCTGCTGCTGATCGTGGAATCCCCTGCTACGCTTTCCGCATGAGCATGCCGGCCGTCGGCGATCCGGCCCCCGAGATCGCCCTTCCGGACCACAGCGGGACGGTCCATCGCCTGGCCGACCAGCATGGCCGCTGGACCATCCTGTACTTCTACCCGGCGGACGACACGCCGGGCTGCACGACCGAGGCGTGCGAGTTCCGCGACCTGAACGAGACGATCCAGGAGCGTGGCGCGGACGTCTGGGGCGTCAGCCCGCAGGGGGCTGCCAGCAAGCGAGCCTTCCGGGAGAAGTTCCAGCTGCCGTTCACGCTCCTGGCGGACGAGGGCCACCATGCCGCGGACGCCTACGGTGCGTGGGCCGAGAAGCTCAACTACGGACAGCGCTCCATGGGCATCGTCCGGTCGACCTTCCTGATCGCGCCCGACGGGCGGATCGCCCGGGTCTGGCCGAAGGTCAAGGCGGCCGGTCACGCGGAGGCGGTCCTGGAGGCGCTCGACGAGCTGGGCGCCATCACGGGGTGACCCGCACAGCAACAGAGGCTTCGCTCGTGGGGGGAGACGAGCGAAGCCTCGGACGCAAATGTACTTCCCGGGCATGCGCCCTGCAACCGGATCATTCGTGCTCGGGAGGGGCCACCAACCAGTCATGACCGAGCCGCTCACGCCGCAGGACCACACCTGGCGACCCGATCGATTCATGCTCATCGTGGCCCACCCGGACGACGCCGACTTCGGCCCGGCGGGCACCGCGGCCCGGTGGATCGATGCGGGATCCGAGGGCTGGCTCGTGTGCTGCACGAGCGGCGACCAGGGCGGTGAAGACCCCGACGCCGACCCACTCGAGCTGGCCGCACTCCGGGAGGCCGAGCAGCGCGTGGCCGCGACCATCATCGGCTACGGCGGCGTCACGTTCCTCCACCAGCCCGACGGGGCCCTGGCGAACGACCTGCCGCTCCGCGAGCAGCTGGTCCGCGAGATCCGGACCTTCCGGCCGGACGCGGTCCTGGCGACGGACCCGGACACCCTGTTCTACAAGGGCGGCGGGATCAACCACACCGACCACCGGGCGGCCGGACTGGCGGCGGTCGACGCCGTCTATCCGGCGGCCCGCAACCCGATGGCCTTCCCCTCGCTCGCCCGGTCCGGGCTCGCCGCGCATCGCGTTCGCCGGCTGTACCTCTTCTGGTCGGATCGGGCCGACACGTGGGTCGACGTCGGCGCCACGCTGGACCGCAAGCTCGACGCGCTGCGCGCCCATGCCAGCCAGATCCACGACCCCGACGGCCTGGCCACGAGGATTCGGAGCTGGGCGGCCGAGGAAGGTGCCGGGATCGGGGCCACGGCCGCGGAGGCGCTCCGCGTGGTCGTCATCGACGACGACGAGGACGAGGGCCCGGGCTGACGCCTGTCGCGTCAGCGAGCCGAGGTCACGGGAGGGCGATCTTGTCAGGCGTCCTGGAGGAGGAGCGGGCGGACCGTGCCCCACTGGTTCCATAGCTCGGCCAGGCCGTCGGCCCGACGTCCGAGCATCGTGACCATCTCGCCCAGCGTCAGGTCGCCGGCGTTGATCGCGAGGTACTCGTCGGCGGCCACGCGCACCCGGCCGAACAGGGCGCGGCTGGCCGCCTCGTTCGGCCACTGGCGGAGGCGCATCGGATCCATGCCCGCATAGCCGAGCGCCAGCGACAGGTCGCGTTGCGACGGGACCCGGTCGTCGAGCCAGCCACCCCGACCATCGAACCGGTAGCCGAGCGATCCGAGCGCGTGGACGATCTCCCGGGCCTGGTTGAGGTTGAACGGCCCCCAGAACGGATCATCCGATGGGAACTCGAGGGCCGACGCTTCGATCGCGTCGGCCAGGATCGCGTCCACCAGCCGGGTCAGGAGATCGTGCCAGTGCGGCGCCTGGTCGGGATCGCCGGCCGCCAGGGCCCCCACCAGCGTGGCCATGGCCGTCTGATCGCCGCGCAGCAGCCGGAAGATGCGCGGTGTCGCCCCGGCCTCCATGGCGACCCCGAGCACCTCCTCGGCGTCGGGCCGGTCGGCCGCCGGCAATGACGGCAGCGGCGGCAGCAGGAAGGCGCCGGGATCGGTCGCCTCGCGCTCGTCGCAGTCGGCAACGGCGGCCCGGGCGGCGACGCAGGCCGCCTCGGCCGTGTCGGCTCCGATCCGGGCAACGTCCGCCTCGAGGCTCAGCCGCTCGAGCGTGACGCCGATCGCGGCGGCGGCCGTCCGCTCACGGGTCGCGGTCGCCATCGCCTCGCGTGCCTCCGCGTTGATCCGGTTGATCTCGCGCAGCCAGTCGCGTGCCGCGCCTTCCACGGCGTCAGCGTCGGCCGCGGCGCGGCTCGCGGCACGGAACGCGCGCTGGGCCTCCTCCTTGGCCGCCCGGACGGGCCGCGGATCTCCCCGGACGGTTGCCTCTGCCGCGGCACGCTCGCGCGCGTCATACGACTGCTGGGCGAGCCGCAACGCCTCGGCCGCCTCGTCGGCATGCGCCCGGGCACGGGTGGCCAACTCGCAGCGCTCCTCCGCGATCCTCCGCTCTTCGGCACATCGTCCGGTCGCGGCAGGGGCGGACGTGCCGTCCGACGGCGTCGACGAGCCGTTCGTCGGTGCCTCGTCCGAGCCCGGTGTCTCGGGCTCGAGGACGGCGAGGGCCGTCTGCCGCCGCGCCGGTTCGGAGGCCGGGCGCGCCTGGTTGGCGGCCGCGACGATGCTCGCGCGGAGCGCGGCCAGCGCCGGATCCTCACCACGTGTCACGGTGAACCCGACGAGGGCGGAGCTCGGACGGGATGGCCGCGTCGGGTCGAGGTCCTGGATGCGGAAGACCGGCCCCGACTCGGGGACCACCGGAACGGCGACCCCGGGCGATCCGCCGTTGCCGGATTGCGGGCCGCCGGAGTGAACGTGCGTTCGCCGATCCAGGCGGGCCGGAGGCAATGGAACGTCGATCTCGCGCCGATCCGCGGGTCCGCCACGGGCCGGTTCGGGTCCCACGACGACGAACGCGTCGTCGGACAACGTGGCGGGTCGGCGGCGCGGGATGGCGTCCGGGGCCACGGTCACGCGCACCTCGCGGCGTGCCGGCGGCCGGGCCCGAATGACCTCGACGAGGGCGATGCCGCTGGCGAGGCCAAGGACCAGGCCGAGGGCGAGGAAGGTGAACTCGCTGACGGTCACGCGGCCCGCATCTCCGGCTCAGGTTCCCAGGTGGGCGCGACGATTTCGCACCGCAGCGTCAGCTGCGCGCACGAGCATCGTCAACTCGGGATCGAACATCCGGCCGATCTCGTCCGCTGCGCCGGTCCGGCGCCGTCCCGCACCGCAACCTGCCGTGCACGTCGCGGGGGACCGATGGTAAATTCCGCGCGTCGGCGCCACCTCCGATCGTCCATCCCCGACCGGTCTTCGAGCATCAGGGAAAGGCACGCCCGCTTGGTCATCGACCAGCCCACGGAATTCCTCGTCCAGCCTGTGGACGCGTCCTGGCTCCAGTGCAACATCGAATGCCAGGAAGCCTGCCCGGTGGGGACGAATTGCCGCGGCTACCTGAATCTGGCCGCGGAGGGCCAATTCGAGGAGGGCTACATCCTGTCGCGGGATCCGAACCCGGTTGCCGCGATGTGCTCGTACGTCTGCTCCGCCCCGTGTGAGCGGGCCTGCCGCCGCGGCGACATCGACCGGCCGCTGGCGATCCGGGCGATGAAGCGCTTCCTGGTCGAGTGGCACGAAGCCTCCGGGATCCCGGACGTCATGCCCCAGATCACGCCGCGCGACGAACGGGTCGCCGTGGTCGGCGCGGGGCCGGCCGGCCTGGCGGTGGCGCGCGAGCTGGCGATGAAGGGCTACAGGATCACGGTCTTCGACAGCCTGCCGTACGGCGGGGGCACGATGCTCATCGGCGTGCCGGCCTTCCGCCTGCCGCGCGAGGCCATCGAGATGGACGTGCGCCTCGTCGAGCGGCTGGGCGTCAAGTTCGTATTCGACACGCAGGTCGGCGTGGACGTCACGTTCGACGAACTCCAGCGCGACTTCGACGGCATCGCGATCACGGCGGGGGCGATGGACGCGGTCGCGCTCGACATCCCGGGCGCCGATCTCGAAGGCGTGGACTACGGCGTCGACTTCATGAAGAAGGCCAACCTCGGTCAGCCGCTCACCGTCGGCTCCGACGTGGTCGTCATCGGCGGCGGCTACACGGCGATGGACTGCTCGCGGACGAGCCTCCGCCACGGCGCCGACCGCGTCTCGATCGTCTACCGGCGGACCCGCTCGGAGCTCGTCGTCGATGAAGAGGAGCTTGGCGAGACCGAGCGCGAAGGCGTCCGGATGGAGTTCCTGGCCAGCCCGATCGAGATCGTCGGGAAGGATGGGAAGGTTGCCGCGGTCCGCTTCATCCGCAACCGCCTCGGCGAGCCGGACGCCTCGGGTCGCCGCTCGCCGGTCCCGATCGAGGGTTCCGAGTTCGAGATCCCGGCCCAGACCGTGATCCCTGCGGTCTCCCAGGCTGCCGACCTGACCTTCCTGCCGGTCGAATCGAAGTTCGAGATCAACCGCGGCCGGGTCAAGGTGGACCCCGCGACCTACGCCACGAACGTCCGCGGCGTGTTCGCCTGCGGCGACTTCGTGACCGGCCCGACGACGCTCATCGAGGCGGCCGGCCACGGCAAGAAGTGCGCCTACGCGATCGATCGCTACCTGTCCGGACGGGCCGACGTCACGGTCAGCGCGAACGTCAAGATCACCAGTTCGTGGCGCCACGACATGCCGGAGTTCTACGACGTGCTGCCACGCCAGCACATCCCGATGGTGCCGCTGACCGCGCGCATGCCGTCGACCGAGCCCGCGGTCAACTTCAACACCCCGGTCGAGCTGGGCTATGACGCCAACGCCGCCGTCGCGGAGTCGACGCGCTGCCTGATGTGCAACTACAACATCTGGTTCGACCCGTTCCGCTGCGTGCTGTGCGGCGCCTGCGCCGACGTCTGCCCGGAAGGCGTCATCCACATGGTCGACGTCAACCAGCTCAAGTCCGAGGGCCTGCTGCCCGAGCTCGAGGAGGCCTACGGCTGGGACAACGGGAGCGCGATGATCCTCGACGAGGAGCGCTGCATCCGCTGCGCCTTGTGCGTCAAGCGTTGCCCGTTCGACGCCATTACGATGGAGCGGTTCGAGCTGCAGGAGATCTCGACTGACGGTCGGCTCTACAAGGAGTCGTACCGTGACGCGCAACTTGCCGGTACGCCCGGCGTGGCAGGAGGAGCCCGGTGAGTTTCCTCGAGCGGGTGGACCAGAGCATCCGCCGCAGCGCCATGTGGCGCTCGCTGTTCCGCCAGCCGTACCCGCGCGACGAGCGCTCGCGGGCGTACGCGGTCATGAACAACGTGTTCCTGCACATCCACCCGGTCCGCGTCCGCCAGCACGCGGTCAAGTTCGCCTACACGTTCTGCCTGGGCGGGCTGTCGTTCTTCCTGTTCCTGGTGCTGACCGTGACCGGCGTCTACCTGATGTTCTTCTACGTGCCGTCGGCGACCCAGGCGTACACCAACATCCTGGAGATCCAGAGCCAGGTCACGTTCGGCCTCTTGACCCGCAACATCCACCGGTGGGCCGCCCACCTGATGGTCTTCTTCGTCTTCCTGCACATGATGCGGGTCTTCTACCACGGCGCGTACAAGCCGCCGCGCGAGTTCAACTGGGTCGTCGGGGTGGTCCTCCTGTTCCTGACGATCATGCTCAGCTTCACCGGCTACCTGCTGCCGTGGGACCAGATCGCCTACTGGGCGATCACGATCGGCACGAACATGGGTGGCTACGCGCCGCTGTTCAACACGCCGACCAAGCTGATCCTGCTGGGTGGTCTCGAGGTGGCGCAGAACACGCTCCTGCGGTTCTACGTCGGCCATGTCATCTTCCTGCCGCTCATCGCCGCGATCTTCCTGGCCGTCCATTTCTGGCGGATCCGGAAGGACGGCGGCATCTCCGGGCCGCTATGACCGACACGAAGCAGCCGCCCGAGACCGGGAAGCGGGTCGTCCAGCCGGTCGACCCGGCCCGCCGGACCGAGATCGACAAGCAGCGCGTGCCGATGTCGGCTCGACCCTACCGGTTGCTCGCGCTGGTCAAGCAGGACGCCGTCGTCCGGGTCCAGAAGGAGCCCGACGACACGGTCATGACCTGGCCCCACCTGCTGGCGATCGAGTTCCTGGCGGCCGGGGTCATGAGCGTCTTCCTGCTGGCGATGGGCCTGTTCATCAACGCCCCGCTCGAGGAGCTGGCGAACGGCAACGTCACCCCGGCCGTGGCCAAGGCGCCGTGGTACTTCCTGGGCCTCCAGGAGCTGCTGGCCTACTTCCACCCGACCGTCGCGGGCGTCCTCGTGCCGAGCTTCGTGCTGGTCGGTGCGGCGTTCATCCCGTATATCGACCGTGGCGACCTGCTGGCCGTACGGCCTTCGCAGCGCAAGACCGCGGTGATGCTGTTCACGATGTTCTGCTGCCTTGGCCTGATCGTGACCTTCGTCGGGATCTTCTTCCGCGGCCCCGGCTACACCTTCGTGATCCCGTACGTCACCAGCCCAGGTCTCCACTTCGCCCTATGACCACCACGACGCGTCAAGGAATGTCGTCCCGATGAGCAACTACCAGGTCCAACCGATCGACAGGCCGGCCGCCCTGACGAAGGAGGCCATCAAGTCGCTGCGCAAGCAGCAGGTCCAGGGCCTCTCCCGGCGCCAGGTCATGCGCGCGGCGCTGGGGACCGGCCTCGGGCTGTGGCTGCTCGAGGTCACGGCGGGGACGCTGGGGTTCGCCTGGCCGAACCTCAAGGGGGGCTTCGGGGCACCGATCAAGATCGGCGACCTGGCCACCGTCAAGCTCCAGAACGCGAACCTGCCGATCGACCAGGGGTTCCCGGCGTACTACCCGGAGGCGCGAGCATTCGTGATCCTCTACGACCCCGGACAGCAGGACTTCGTCGCCGGCACCGATTCGTTGGGCGACGGTGCCGCGCTCAACGTGCGCGCGCTCTACCAGCGCTGCCCACACCTCGGCTGCAAGCCCAACCCGTGCCTGAAGAACTTCTGGTTCGAGTGCCCGTGCCACGGGTCGCGCTATGACCGCCTCGGGATCAAGGCCGATGGCGCGCAGTACGGCCCGGCCCCGCGCAGCATGGACCGCTTCTCCATCACGGTGGACGGGGGCGGTGTGCTGACGATCAACACCGGCAAGATCACGCTCGGGCCGCTGCCCGTCGCCCTCGGCCAGCCCGGGATCATCCCGCCGCGAACGCCGACGGGCTGCATCTGATGGCCGAGACACCCGAGGGGCCGTCCGAGCAGCGGCTGCCCGTTCCCCGGCCGCCGGCCGAGCCGGCCCCGGTCGAGCGGTTCACCTCGCCGCCGCAGGCTCGCACCTTCGAGCTGACGCCCGAGCGCGCGGCGCAGGTCGTCCGCCAGTCGTCGAATGCGCGCTGGGTGGGCTTCCTGATCGTCGTCATCGTCGCCCTGTTCGTCGCGGTGTACTGGTTCTACGAGCTGGGTCCGCTGGGCATCAACGAGCCGCGCCTCGACGCGGAGACCAATGCCCAGCAGGTCACCGCGGTCGAGCGCGGCTACAACCTGTTCGAGGCCAACTGCGCGCGCTGCCACGGGACGCAGGGTGAGGGCGGCATCGGCCCGGCGCTCAATCGTCAGGACAAGCTGTTCGCGCACCTCAACCAGAACTACCTGCGCCAGGTGCTCAATGCCGGCGGTCGCTACGTGTGCGGCAATCCGAACTCGCTGATGCCGGTCTGGTCCAATACCGCCACTCCGCCCGGCCCGCTCAACTACGTCCAGATCGACGACCTGATCGCGTTCATCCGGGCCACCAACGACACGACCTACACGGTCCGCGACCCGGCGCTCAACGAGCCGGTCCACGACCCGGTCACCGGCCAGGTGGAGACGTTCAAGGGCTGGGTCGATCCCAACTACAAGCCGGCGGCTGGCGCCACGCCGTACCCGGACTGCTGGACCAGCGAGTTCGCCTCGGGCTCGGCCGCTCCGTCCGGCTCGGCCGCTCCGTCGGGCTCGGCCGCTCCGTCGGGTTCGGCCCCGGCCCCGGCCGGTCAGACCGTGTCAATCGTGGCCCAGAACATCGCCTTCACCACGACCGACGTGACCGCCCCGGCCGACCTGCCCTTCGTGATCGAGTTCCAGAACCAGGACGCCGGGGTGCCGCACAACGTCAACATCAAGGACGCCGGCGGGACTTCGGTGTTCAAGGGCGAGATCTTCCCGGGTGTCGCGACCAAGAACTACGACGTGCCGGCGCTCAAGGCCGGAACGTATTCGTTCGTCTGTGACGTGCACCCGAACATGACCGGAACACTCACCGTCAAGTAGCGTCGCCGCCGGCCGGTTCGGCCGATGGCTGAGGATGGAGGACGATGGCCCAACAGGCGCTCGGAGCAGGGATGTCGGTGCCGCGACGGCGTGCCCTGTTCGGGCTGCTCGACGCTGACGGCTGGGGCTGGGCATCGGTCAAGGCGTTCGTCTGGCTGGTGATCATCATCTTCATCCTGGGCTACCTGCCTGACCGGGCCTACTACCTGACCGTCGGCCGGACCGTGGATCTCGGGGTCCTCGCCTGGTCGCCGGTCAACCTGTGCTCACCCGAGAACGAGTCGCTGCCGTGCCCGGCGCCGGTTGGCGCGCTCGTGCCCTGGCACCCGTCGCCCCAGGAGCTGGCCCTGCCTGCCGCCAGGACCGACGGTGCCGTCCTCCAGGTCGGGACCAAGCTCCTCTACATCGGCGGCTCCGACGGGACCACCGCGCAGAAGACCGTGTACGTGTCGCGGACCGTCGGAACAGGCAACTTCGACAAGTGGGAGAGCGGGCCTGACCTGCCCGCGCCGCGCGCCGACGCAAGCGTCGCGTATGTCGCCGGCAGCATCTACCTGATGGGTGGCATCGACGACACGAGCGCCCCGACGAACACCGTGTATGTCCTCACCCCCGACAGCGTGACCGGAGACCTCGGCGAGTGGAAGGCGGCGCCCGATGCGCTGACGCTGCCGGAGCCGCGCAGCGGTGCCGCGGCCGCGGTCACGCCTGACGGCCTCCTCCTGATCGGCGGACGCGACGCCGATCGTCCGGTCGCGACCACCTGGAAGTCGCTCCTCGACAGCAAGGGCGCGCTCGGCAAATGGAACACGGAACAGCCGTTGTTCGCACCACAGACCGATGCGATCGCGGCGGTCGTCGGGGACTACGTCTGGCTGTTCGGCGGCGCTGACGCCCAGGGTCCCGTCGGAGCGGTCCAGCGGGGCGCGTTCGGGAAGGCGGCTGCCGCCGGACTGCCCGCAAACCCCGATGCCGGCAAGGTGGTCCGCTGGGACGTCTCCAACAGCGCCAATCTCCCCGCAGCCCGGACGAACGCGTCCGGCTGGTCGGCCAACGGCGCGCTCTACCTTGCCGGCGGCGACGACGGCAAGGGCCCCAAGACCGAGGTCTATTGGGCGATCCCGACGTCGACCGGCGACCTGACCGAATGGAAGCACCTCGGCGTCATGGACCTCCCGGCCCCTGGGCTCGAGGGCGCGGCGGCCGTGATCACCGGCCCCAATGCCGTGCTCGTGGGCGGCGAGACGGTCGGCGGCGTCCTCGCCTCGAGCGCTCGGGCGAACACCGCCCCGCAGAGCCCGTTCTTCCAGGTCGGTCTCGTCGGCGCGACCGTTCCCGGTCTCAAGATCGATGGCGAGATCGGCCAGCAGCTCGGCTACCTGAATGCGGCCGGCGTCGGCACGGTCGACTTCATCATCCTGCTGCTCATCGGCTGGGCGTTCGCCCACAAGGAACAGACACGGGCGATGCTCGGCCGGGTCTTCCGGCGGAGTCGGCGCCACTAGGCGACCGGCCAGGCCCGTCCCGAACGATCGTTCGCGACGCCGGCGGGCGCCGCCCTCATCCGGTCGGGAGCTCCCCCTCGCCCGCGTCGAGCAGCCCCCGACGGGTCGGCAATCCGGCCCGTGCCCAGGCATCCATCCCGCCGGCCACGTTGACCGCGTCGGTCCGCCCCAGCCTCGCGAGGTAGCCGACGACGGCCGCGGAACGGTTCCCGCTGTGGCAGATGACGAGCAACGGCCGGTCGGCGGGCAGCTCTCCGAGGCGGGCCACGAAGGCCGAAGTCGGGACGAGCATCGCGCCCGGGGCACGCACGGCGAGGAACTCGTGCATCTCGCGGACGTCCAGCAGGACCGGCCGGGCCGGATCCTCGCGCAGGCGCCGGTCTGCCTCGGCGGCATCGACCGTCGGGATCGTGCCCGGGGCGGTCACTCGGCGCTCCTTCGCAGCTCCGGTGGGTCGAGGGTAGCCCCCGCCGGGTGGGCGGCGAGATCCGCCAGCCGCAGGTCGATGGCGGCCACGAGCGTGTCGAGCTCGAGGCGCGAGCCGTCCGGCGCGGCGGCGGTCGCCGACGGCGCGGCCGCCTCGGCCAGTCGCGACCGGGCGCCCTCGAGGTTCCGGACGATCCCGGCCGGATTGCCCCGGACGCCGTGCACGTACGCTGCCGCGAGCTTGATCACGCCCTGCAGCCAGGCGCGCTCGACCAGGTCGTCGGTGCCCATCCAGGCGGGCTCCAGGTGCTCGTGCGCGGCGAAGAAGTCGCCCTGGTCGTACGCCGCGAACCCGGCGGCCACCGCGGCCGCGCGCTCGGACTCCGGGATCGGCCGGTACGCCTTGGCGCGTCCGTCCGAGCCGACGACGACCGAACGTTCGGTCCCGGAGCGGGCGGTCACGCCAGCTCTGCCAGCGGGCGCCGGCCGTCGAAGCCGGTTTCGAGCCCGTGCCACCAGCCGAGCGAGGTCTCGCCGAGCTGCCAGCACAGCCAGACCTGGCGACCGGCGACGAGGGCCGGGAAGTCCACCAGCCCGCGCTCGATGTCGCGCAGGGTGAGGCCGAAGGCGTCGATCCGGGCGACTCCCGCCGCCATCTGGTCGATCAGGCCCTGCATCCGCAGGCGTGTCAGCCGCAGTTCACCCGAGATCGGCCGGCCATCCGTGCCGCCGGGCGAACCGCCGAGGGCCGTGGCAGCGCCTTCGCCCCCGGCCTTCCCGGCGGCGAGGACCTCGTCGCGGAGGCGGACCAGCTCGGCGCGCTGTTCGCCGAGCACGCCGACGATCGTCCCGAGTTCGGGGAGCAGGGCGTTCGCGTCGTCGATGTCGTAGTAGCGAGTCATTGGCCGCGATTCTAGCGGCATGGTCGCGTACCATCTGTCCGACCCCCCCGGGAGCGGGGCGTGAGGAGAACCCCGTGCGTCATCTCTTGTTGTGGGCTGCCAGGAACCGCTGGCTGAAGGACCGGCTTCCGCGGATGCGGTTCGTCCGCCGGGCGGTCAGGCGGTTCATGCCGGGCGAGACCCTCGCCGATGCACTGGGAGCCGCCATCCCGCTCCAGGCGGCCGGCATCCGGACCCTCTACACGCATCTTGGCGAGAACCTCGCGAACTTGGCGGAGGCGGACGAGGTCGCCGATCACTACATCGCCGCGATCGACGAGATCGCGGCCGCCGGGATCGACGGGGAGATGTCCGTCAAGCCCACGCAGCTTGGCCTCGACCACGACGCCGACGTCTGCCTGGCCCATTTGGTGCGAATCGCCGAGCACGCCGCCGCGGCCGACTCGTTCCTCTGGGTGGATATGGAGGGGAGCGCCTACTGCGAGGCCACGGTGGCGCTCTACGAGCGGTTGCGGGCCGTGCAGCCGAAGACGGGTATCTGCCTGCAGGCGTACCTGCGCCGGACCGCGGCCGACATCGAACGGCTGCGTCCGCTCGACCCGGCGATCCGCCTGGTCAAGGGCGCGTACGAAGAGCCGGCCTCGATCGCGTACACGAACCGGCGGAGTATCGACGCCAACTTCCTGGGGTTGGCGGTGCGGTTCCTGCTGGATGGTCGCGGGCGGCCGATCCGGCTGGGCCTGGGCACGCATGACGTGACGCTCATCGAGCAGGTCGCCGAGCAGGCGGCCGCGGCCGGGATCGGCCGCGACGGCTTCGAGGTCGAGATGTTGTACGGCATCCGCGAGGACCAGCAGTACCGGCTGGCGGCAGCCGGCTATCGGGTCGAGGCGCTCATCTCGTACGGCGAGCACTGGTATCCCTGGTACATGCGCCGCCTCGCCGAGCGACCCGCGAACCTGTTCTTCGCGCTGCGGCAACTCCTGCCGTAGCGCCGGTCGGGCTGCGGCGGCCCCGACCCGGCCCGAGCCGCCCTCGCGACTCGCGCCGGTGGTCGGGTACCCTGTCAGCGGGCCGGTAGCTCAGCGGCAGAGCACGGGACTTTTAATCCCTTGGTCGTGGGTTCGAATCCCACCCGGCTCGCCAGGCGCGAAACGTCGCGCCGGGCGGACGGTCGTCGCGGCCGGTCAGCAAGCCGCCGGTCCGAACCGCCACGGCCGCGGCTCCTCTTCCTGCACGCCTTTCGGCCAGGGGAGCGTGGTGTCGGCCCGGATGAGGGCGTCGAACCCGAAGTCTCCCTGACCGGCGGCGAGCCGAACCAGGACGATGATCGGGAGCACGGTCCCGACCAGGACGAACACGAGCTGGAAGAGCTCAACGGGGACGTTCACGGCGGTTCTCCAACATGCGCGATGGGCTGCTGACGGCATGGTGCCGGTCGCTGCCCGGCTGCCGAAGCGACAACCGTCGCCACCGGCGATGGACAAATGGCGATCCAGCCACCTGCCGGGATGCACCGGTGGGCACCGGCTGGCGCGCGTGACGGCGCGCCGACACAATGACCGCATGACCCTCGAGCTCCGCAAGTTCGCCGACGTCGACGGCTTCCTGTCGGCGGCCGCCGGTTTCCTGGAGGCCCGCGAGGCCGAGCACAACCTGATCTTCGGGATCAGCGCGTACGTCCGCGACGAGCCGAACGCCTTCGGCGAAGGAGCGCCGTACTTCGCGGTCGTCCTGGCGGGGGAACGGGTCGTCGCCGCCGCCATGCGGACCCCGCCCCACAACCTCATCCTGAGCGAGATCGACGATCCGGGCGCCGTCGACCTGCTGGTGGTCGATCGCCGCGAGGAGGACCTGCCGGGCGTGCTCGGACCGGTCGAGCACGCGCGCGCCTTCGCGGAGCGATGGGCGGCCGCGACCGGGCGCCCCGTCCGCCACCATCTCTCGGAGCGGATCTTCCGCCTGCAGACCGTGATCCCGGCGTCGCCGGTCCCCGGGGGCCTCCGGATCGCGACGCCGGGCGACCGCCGACTGGTCGCGGCATGGATGCGGGCGTTTGCGGGTGAGGCGCTCGGCGACGAGGCTCCGGATGCGGGCGCGGCCCTGGCCGACCGGTGGCTGGACGGCCGCGGACGGACCCTCTACCTGTGGGATGACGGCGAGACCGTCTCGCTCTGCGGCGTGGGGGGTGTGACGCCGCATGGCATCCGCATCGGGCCTGTCTACACGCCTCCGGCCGCGCGCCGCCGCGGCTATGCGAGCGCCGTCGTCGCCGAAGCGAGCCAGCTCCAGCTCGATGCCGGCCGGCAATTCTGCTTCCTGTTCACGGACCTGGCGAACCCGACCTCCAACCACATCTACCAGGCGATCGGCTACGAGCCGGTCCGCGACGTGGACGAGTACCGGTTCGAGCGCGCCTGACGCCCAAGGGTGGCCGCTCGGCGCCTGCCGACCCCGAGTCGCAACGAAGCCGCCGCTCGGCGCGCCGTCCGGCACCCAACCGAATCCTTGTCGGTCCTGCCGCGGGGTCGCTCGTGACCGGGTCGCTCCGTAGCCTTCCGTTCATGCCCGGACGTGCTGCGGGCGTGGAGCACCGGAGGACGGATGCCAATGGACACCGGAGACACCGCGTGGATGCTGATGTCGACCGCGCTGGTCATGATCATGCTCCCCGGCCTGGCGCTCTTCTACGGCGGCCTGGTGCGCAGCAAGAACGTCCTGTCGACGGTCATGCACAGCTTCTTCGGGCTGGCCCTCGTCAGCGTCGTGTGGGTGATCGTCGGCTTCTCGCTCGCCTTCGGGCCTGACCTGGGCGGTCTCGGCCTGATCGGCGGGCTCGATTTCGCCATGTTCAACGGCGTGGGCCTGGCGCCGAGCGCCGTGTACGGCACCACCATCCCGTTCGTCCTGTTCGCCGCGTTCCAGCTGATGTTCGCCGCGATCACGCCGGCGCTGATCACCGGCGCGTTCGCCGAGCGCAAGCGCTTCGGCGCGTTCGTCCTGTTCACGGTCCTCTGGTCGATCTTCGTCTACTCGCCCATCGCCCACTGGGTGTGGTCGACCGACGGCTGGCTGTACAAGCTCGGCGCGCTCGACTTCGCGGGCGGGACGGTCGTCCACATCAGCTCCGGCGTCTCGGCGCTCATCGTCGCCCTCCTGATCGGCAAGCGGACGACCAACGGCGAGGCGACGACCCCGCACGACGTCCCGATGACCGTCCTCGGGGCCGGGCTCCTCTGGTTCGGCTGGTTCGGCTTCAACGCCGGCTCGGCCCTGTCGGCCGGCGGTCTGGCGGCCAGCGCCTTCATCGTGACCAACACGGCCGCCGCCGCGGCGACCATCACCTGGGTCCTCGCGAGTTACCTGCACAAAGGCAAGGCCAGCGTCATCGGCGCCGCCTGCGGGGCCGTGGCCGGGCTCGTCGCCATCACGCCGGCCTCGGGCTTCGTGAGCGTCGGCGGAGCCCTGTTCATCGGTCTCGCGGCCGGCGGCCTGTGCTACAGCGCCACTCTCCTGCGCGAGCGGATCAAGGTGGACGACGCCCTCGACGTCTTCGCGGTCCACGGCGTCGGCGGGATGTTCGGTGCATTGGCCACCGGCGTCTTCGCCACCGCCGCGGTCCAGCCGGCCTTCACCGGCCTGCTGGAGGGCAACGGCCTGCAGTTCGTGAACCAGGTCATCGCAGTCGTGGCCGTCATCAGCTACGCGGTCGTCGCGACCTTCGTGATCGTCAAGGTCGTCGACGTCATCCTCGGGATCCGGGTCAAGCCCGCCGACGAGGCGCTCGGCCTGGACCTGTCAGCCCACGGCGAGGTTGCCTATCAAGTCTGACGGCGTCGCGGGTCGACGCCCTCCCCGTCGTCCCGATGTCGCCATGACCGAGATCGGCCGCTGTCGAACTCCTCTCGACGGCGGCCGATCCGACCCTCCCTCGGAGACCCAGCCATGGAGCCCAACCAGCGACCCCGCAACCGTCGTCCCGCGACCCCGTTGTACGACGCGCGCTACGAGCACGACGCCTGCGGCGTCGGGTTCGTCGCGGATGCGGGCGGGCGCTCGCGTGAGCGAGTCCTGCCGCTGGCCCTGGCCGGTCTCGGCGCCCTCGGCCATCGGGGGGCGTTCGGCGCCGACGGCGAATCGAGCGACGGTGCCGGGGTGGCCCTCCCCCTCGACCGCTCGCTGCTGGAGCTGATCGCCGGACCGGCCGTGGCCGCCCAACGGCCCGGGATCGTCTCACTCTTCCTGCCGCGCGGCCGGTCGGCCGGACGGAGCGCCCGCGCGCTGGTCGATTCGGTGTTCGCCGAGGCCGGCCTGCCGGTCACGGCATGGCGGAGCGTCCCGAGCGACATCGCGGCGCTTGGGGCCGCGGCCACGCAGTCCCGGCCGGCGTTCGTCCACGCGATCGTGGCCCGCCCGAGCCGGAGCGCCGGCGACGCTCGCCCGCTGGGTGACGACGCATTCGAGCGCCGGCTGATCATCGCCCGGCGTCGACTCGAGACGGCGGCGCGCGCCCATGGCGGCACACTGGCCGAGATCGCGGTCCCGTCCGCGTCGGCCCGGACGATCGTCTACAAGGGCCTGGTCATCGGCGGCCGCCTGGCCGACCTCTTCCCGGACCTCCAGGCGCCGTTGCGGCTCAGCTACGCGGTCTTCCATCAGCGATACGCGACGAACACCCACCCCGTCTGGCGCCTGGCCCAACCATTCCGCTCGATCTCGCACAACGGCGAGATCAACACCGTGCGCGGCAACCGCGAGGAGGTCCGCGGGCGCTCCGGCGACACGGCAACCTCGGCGCTCGCCCGCGAGCTGCTCGCCGCCGGCCCGCTCCTGTCGCCCGACGGCTCGGACTCGCTGTCGCTCGACGAGGCGCTCGAACTGCTCCTCGTGACCGGCTGGGAGCTGACGCCCGCCCTGCTCACCGCGATTCCCGAGGCGCTGGCGGTGCGCCGTGCCCCGCATCCCCACGTCGCGACACTGCGACGCCGGACGGCCGGGTTCCTTGCGCCGTGGGACGGTCCGGCGGCGATCGTGTTCGCCGACGGCCGTCGGGTCGGTGCGCTCGTCGACCGGAACGGCTTGCGGCCGGCCGCCTTCTCGGTGACCCGCGATCGACTGGTGTCGGTCGCGTCCGAGGCGGGTGCCGTCCCGTTGACCGCCGCCGAGACGGTTCGCCGCGGCCGGCTCGGGCCCGGCCAGCTGCTCCTGGTGGAGCCCGGCCGGCACGCGATCCTGGAGGACGCCGAAGCCAAGCACCACGTCCTGCGCCGGCTGCCGATCCACGACGCGCCGCGGGCCGTCCACGACGATCGTCTCGAGGCGGCGATCCCCGCCCACGACGACCACACCCCGCATGCCCTCCGTCACCTGGCCGGGCTGGACGCCGAGCGAGCCCGGCTGGACATCAAGACGATGGCGCTCGAGGCGCACGAGCCGCTCTGGAGCATGGGCGACGACACGCCGACCCCGGGCCGCGCCCGGGTCGACCGGCCCGTCGCCGACCATCTCCGCCAGGCGTTCGCCCAGGTCACCAACCCGGCGATCGATCCGGAACGCGAGCGCGTGGTGATGGACCTGCGCGTGGAGCTCGGCCGGCGTCCGCCGTTGCTCGGCGGGATGCCGCGGGCGCCCCGGACGGCGCGCCTGCAGCGGCCGATCGTCGCCGACATCGACGGCCTGCTGGTCGCGCTCCGTGACGAGGGCGCCGCGATCCGCGTCCTCGACGCGACGTGGGCCGCGAGCGACGGACCGGCCGGCCTGACCGAGGCCCTCGACCGGCTCGGGCGGGACGCCGTCGCGCGCTCGCGGGGCGGGGCGACGATCCTGCTGGTCACCGATCGCGCCTGGTCGATGGATCGCCTGCCGGTCCCGTCGATCCTGGCAACCGGCGTCGTGCACACCGCGCTCACCGGGGCAGGCCTGCGCGGCCGGACCGACGTCGCCGTCAGCGCGGTCGACGTCTTCGACGTCCACGCCATGGCCATGCTCCTGGCAGTCGGCGCCACGGCCGTCCAGCCGCGTCTCGCGATCGAGTTGGCGGCCGAGCTGGCCGGGACCCGCGGCGCCGACGACAAGGCTCCCGTCGACACCGTCGGAGCGCTCCTCGACGCGTTCGAGGCAGGCCTGCGCAAGACGCTGGCCCGGATGGGCATCAGCGCCGTGTCGTCGTATGTCGGCGGCGCCCTGATCGATGTCGTGGACCTCGACGCGTCCGTCGTCGCCCGATGCTTCCCGACAGCGGCGGCGTGGCCGGGCCGGACGACGCTCGACGACCTGGCCGCACGCCAGCTTCGCCGTCGCGAGGCCGCACTGGCGATCCCCGAACCGGTGCCCGGCCGTGATCCGCGTCTGCCCGACCCGGGCTTTGCCCGCTTCCGTGCCGATGGCGAGACGCACCTGTTCTCGCCACGGATCGCCACCGAGATCACGCTCCTGGCCGTCGGCGGCGCCGACGGCGTCGAACCCGCCGACATCGACGCCCAGCTGGCCCGCTATCGGTCCGCGCTGGCTCGTCCGCCCGCCGACCACGCGGTCCCGCGCGACGACCTGCGCATTCGCCACGCGCGGACCCCGCTCGCCCTCGCCGAGGTCGAAGACGCTGCCTCGATCGTCCGGCGCTTCGTCGTGTCGGCGATGAGCGTGGGCGCGCTCAGCCCGGAGGCCCACCAGGCGCTGACGATCGGCATCCAGCGTGCCGGCGGGTCCGCCAACACCGGTGAGGGCGGGGAGGACCCGGCCTGGTACGCACCGGGGCCGGACGGGCGACGACACGACGCCCGGATCAAGCAGGTCGCCTCGGCCCGCTTCGGGGTGACCGCGGCCTATCTCGCGCGAGCCGACCAGCTCGAGATCAAGATCGCCCAGGGCTCCAAGCCGGGCGAGGGCGGCCAGCTGCCCGGTCGCAAGGCGACCGCCTACATCGCCGCGCTGCGGCGCGGCCAACCCGGGCAGAGCTACATCAGCCCGCCGCCGCATCACGACATCTACTCGATCGAGGATCTCGCCCAGCTGATCGCCGACCTGCGCGCGATCAACCCGCGAGCCCGGATCGGCGTCAAGCTCGTTGCCGGTCGCGGAGTGGGCACGATTGCGGCGGGCGTGGCCAAGGCCGGTGCCTCGTACATCCACCTGTCCGGGCACGCGGGCGGGACGGGCGCCTCGCCGTTGTCGTCCATCAAGCACGTCGGCGCGCCCTGGGAGCTCGGCCTGGCCGAAGTCCACCAGGTCCTGCTCCGCAACGACCTGCGCGACCGGGTCGCGCTGCGCACCGATGGCGGCCTGCAGACCGGACGCGACCTGCTGATCGCGACGCTGATCGGGGCCGAGGAGTTTGCGTTCGGGACCGCGGCCCTGGTGGCCGTCGGCTGCGACATGGCCCGCCAGTGCCATCTCGACACGTGCCCGACCGGGATCGCCACCCAACGCGAGGACCTGCGGGCCAAGTTCGCCGGCAAGCCCGACGACGTGGCGCGCTTCTTCACGGCGATCGCCGAGGACCTGCGCCGCGAGCTGGCACTGGTCGGAGCCCGATCCGTCGGCGAGCTCGTCGGTGAGAGCCGCCGGCTCCTGTCGCCGCTCCCTGCTGCCCGGGCCGAGCTGGCACCGATGATCGGCGCCGGCCGGTGGGGCGCCGACGAGGCGCGTCGGGCGAACCCGGCCGATGCCGGCCGCGACATCCGGCGCGAAGCCGCTTCCCCGCTCGAGGCCGCGATCTCGGCCGCCTTCCGCGGCCAGGGGTCGGTCACGGCGGCCGGGCTCCGGGTGTCGACTGCCGACCGCTCGTTCGGGGCGAGCCTGACCGGCGCGCTCGAGCGCGGGGAGCTGCGCGGCCCGGTTCGCCTCGAGCTCCGGGGCTCGGCCGGCCAGTCATTCGGCGCGTTCGCCGGCCTGGGGATCGACCTGCGGCTGACCGGCCAGGCCAACGACTACGTCGCCAAGGGGCTCTCGGGCGGGCGGATCACGGTCACCCCGGAAGCCGAGCTGGGCGCCAGCGCGGCCACCGAGGCGATTGCCGGGAACACCGTGCTGTACGGGGCGACCGCCGGCCGGCTCCACCTGGTGGGCCGGGCCGGGATGCGCTTCGCCATCCGCAACAGCGGCGCCGAGGCGGTCGTCGAGGGAATCGGTCCCCACGGCTGCGAGTACATGACCGGCGGTACGGTCGTGGTGCTCGGGCCGATCGGCGCCAACTTCGGGGCCGGCATGACCGGTGGCCGGGCCTATCTCTACGACCCGAGCGGCCGCCACGTTGCCGCCCTCGACGTCCGGAGCGTCGCGGCCGTCAGGCTCGGTGCGGCGATGGCCGATCGGTCGGATGGCCCCGCGCGCATGGATGAGCTGGTGCGCCTCCTTGAAGGCCAGCGTGCGGCCGGCTCCCGGCTCGCCGACGGGTTGCTCCAGGAGGCGGATCTCGGGGCGTCGTTCTGGCTGGTCGAGCCGATCGACCAGCCGGCGGCGACGGTCGAAGCGGCCGCGACCGTCACGCACGGCGTCCCTGCGCCCGTTGCCACGCAACCGGACCGCAACGCAGTCGTCCCCGTTTCGAAGCCGACACCGGAACAAGGAGTTCCTACGATGGATCGATCGTGGGGACGCGTCACCCCGGGCTAGACGTGTTGTCCTTCCCCTTCAGTCTCATCCCGGATCGGGAGGTGCCGACATGATCCATCCGTCCGACTCCGAGCTCCGACCCACGGCCGTCCGCGACGGGCGCCTGGCACCGGTGACCTGCGTCGCGTGCGGCTGCCGCCTGGCGGCGTCCGGCGATGCGTTCGTCCACTTCCAGGGCTTCGCCGGTCGCGACGCCCGAGGCTGCCGGGTCGACTGCGCCGAGGCGACGCACGACGCCACGGGCCGCCCGGTCGCGCTCGCCGTCTGAACCCCCGCCCGCCCCGCGCCCGCTCGTCGCGCCGCAGGACGGCGAGCCGTCAGTTGGGGCGTTCCTCGTCGGTCACGATCCGATAGCCCACGCCCCGTACGGCCACGACCTGCGGGCCACCGGCCGTCTCGACCTTCGAGCGCAGGCGGGCCAGGTGCGGCTTGAGCCAGAGGAGGTCGGGATCCGGCTCGGCCGGCCAGCCCGACCGCGCCAGCTGCAGGTGCGGAACGATGTCGCCGCCGGCGCGAACCAGCGCCTCGAGCAGGCGGAACTCCGTGGGCGTGAGTGCGAGGGCCGTGTCGCGGACGCGGGCCTCGTGGCGGCCGGGTTCGATGACGAGCTCGCCGACCGTCAGCGGTCCGCCACCCGGGGCGCCGAAGGCGGTCGATCGATCGACCCGCCGCATGACCGCGCTGATCCGCGCCAGCAGCTCGCCCTTGCCGAACGGCTTGGTGAGATAGTCGTCCGCGCCGATGCCGAGAGCCCGGACCTTGGCCGCCTCGCCGCTCTCGCCCGACACGACGAGGATCGGCGCCGGGCCGACCGCGCGCATCTGGCCGGCCACGTTGAAGCCATCCGGCCCCGGCATCGCCAGGTCGAGCAGGACGAGGTCGGGATGCTCCTCGCGGAACCGCTTGACCGCCGTCAGGCCGTCGTAGGCGGTGATCACCTGGTGGCCCTCGGTTCCGACGAGGGCGGTGATGGCCCCCACCATCGCCGGGTCGTCGTCGACCACGAGGATTCGGAGGGGGCGGCTACTCATCGTGATCATGATCCTCGCTCTTGCGTGACGCCCGATGGTGACACATCAGATGGCAACCGCCGCCGGCATGGCGACGACGAATCGCGCCCCATGCGGCCGGGCGGGCTCGCACCACAGCCGAGCGCCCATCGACTCGCCAAGTCGCTTGGCGGCATACAGCCCGATGCCGGACCCTCGAGCGGTGTGCGTGTCGCGGCGAGCGTAGGGCTCGAAGATGCGCTCGCGCCATTCGTCGGGAATGCCAGGGCCCTCGTCGGAGACGCCGAGCTGGACGACGCCCTCGTGCAGGCCCCAGTCGATCCAGATGGCCGTTTCCGGCGGTGCGTACTTGACGGCGTTCTCCACGAGGTGCTCGAGGATCTGCCGGAGTCGCGGCGGGTCGGCCAGGCCGTGGAGCCGCACGCTCGGCTGGATCTCGATGCGGTGGCGCTCCAGGATCGGGCGGAGCGAGGTCACGACCTCGTCGACCAGCCCCCCGAGATCGACCGGGGTGACCGCAGCCGGCCCTTCGGGCACCACGCGAACGGATGCCAGGATCGAGTCGACCAGGCGATCCAGGCGTTCGATCTGCTCGAGCGTCGCCCGATGCCAGGCCGCCCGCGTCTCCCGCCTGGGGAGGTCGCGCGACTCGCGGCCCCGCAGCGGCGGCTCGTCGGCGAGCAGGTCGGTGTAGGCGCGGACCACCGCGAGCGGCGTCCGCAGCTCGTGGGTGACGAGCGCGATGAGCTCGCTGCGGGCTTCGTCGATCGCCTTGAGCGCCTCGACCCGTGCCTCGGCCTCGGTCTGCTGCCGGCCCTTCTCGATGATCCCTGCCAGCAGGTCGGCGACCGCCCCCAGCTGGGCGATGTCGTGCTCGCTGAAGTCCCGTCGCTCCTCGGTCTGGACGTTGAGGACCCCCACGATCTGGTCGTGCCAGGTCAGCGGGACCGACAGCATCGAAGCCACGAAGCGACGCTGGTCGATGCCTCGGACCCACAGGAAGCGCGGGTCTGCCCGGACGTCCGGGATGACCGCCGGACGCCCGCCGGCCGCCACGCGGCCCGTGACGCCCTCGCCGAACGGGACGCGCGCCCGGCCGATCTGGAAGCGATCCAGGCCGTTCGTGGCGGCAAGGGTCAGGTACGCTCCATCCCGATCGAGCAGGTAGAGCGAGGAGACGTCGGCGTGGAGCACATCGCGGGTCCGGTCGACGACGGTCTCGAGGAGCTCGTCCCAGGTTCGGGCCGTGGTCGCCAGGCGTGCCACCTCATGGAGGAAGCGCAGCTGTTCGAGCTGGTCGGCGGCGCTCGGCGCCAGCGACGAGCGTGGACCCGGCTGGCGCGTGCCCGGCAGGCGGGGCCCGCGCGGCCGTTGCCCGGCCGCACCGGCCGCCCGGGGCCCGGATGGCCGACCGGCGTCGGGCAGGGGATCCGGCGGCCGGTCCGCGCTCGAGCTCGTGTCGTAGCTGGTCACGGCGATCACCATACAAGCCTACGAAAGGTTGCCGTCCAGAACGGTTGCGGGCCGGTGGCGGCTGGGACTCGGAACGGTCCATCCCGGGTGCGCCCGTGACCCGGTCGCAACCGTCCCCGGCCGTCGCCGCCGAACCGGCCGGCATCGGCACGTCGGGCGCCCGCGATCCGTTGGCCACCGAGGTCCGCCTGCTCGGCGCACTCCTCGGGCAGGTCGTCTCGGAGCAGGCCGGGCCGGACCTGTTCGCCCTGGTCGAGCGGATCCGCCGGCGGACCGTCACCCTGCGTGCCGACGACGATCCGGGTGAGCGCGACCGCCTCGACCACGACCTGCGTGGCCTGGACCTGGGCTCGGCCGAGGCAGTGATCGGCGCCTTCGGCCTCTACTTCGCCCTCGTCAACCTGGCCGAGGCGCACGCCCGCGTTCGGGCGCTCCGTCGCCGTGAGCGGGTCGCCCATGACGGCGTGCTCAACGATTCGATCGCCGAGGCCATCGGCCAGCTCCGACGCCTCGGCCGGACGGATGCCGACCTGCTCGAGGCGATCGGCCGCCTGGCCATCTCTCCGGTCCTGACCGCGCACCCGACCGAGGCGCGACGACGGACGGTGCTCGTCGCGCTTCGCCGTTGCGCCGCGTTGCTCGAACGCCTCGACGACCCGCGCCTGACCCCGTCGCAGGACCGGGAGGTGCGCCGGCGCCTGCGCGAGGAGATCACGCTCCTGTGGCGGACCTCGAACCTGCGGCTGGTGGCACCGACGCCGCTCGACGAGGTCCGGACCGGCATGGCGTTCTTCGACGCCACGCTGTTCCTGCTGGCGCCCCGCGTCTACCGCGTGCTGGACGAGGCGCTCGACGCGGCCCCGGCGCGGGCGCACGGTCCCGCGGCGGACTCCGGTCGGAGCGGGACCCGGCCGCCGCTGGTACGCCCGTTCCTGCGCTGGGGGAGCTGGATCGGCGGCGACCGCGACGGTCACCCGGGGGTGACGGCCGAGATCACCCAGAAGACCCTGCGGATCCAGGCCGATCACGTCCTGCACGGCTACGAAGCCGTGGCCACACGGCTCATGCAGACGATCGCCGCGGCGACCTCCGCAGACCGCGTCACGCGGGCGCTCGCGTCGCGCCTCGCCCGAGACGCCGAGGACCTGCCGGAGACGGATCGGCAGCTCAGGCGGCGGTTCCCCGACGAGCCGTACCGGCAGCGCTTCGGGTTCATCGCCGAGCGGCTCCGCCGGACGCGGGCGGCGTTGACGGGCGAAGCGGCGCCGCGAACCGGCCGCTACGCCGGGCCGTCGGAGCTCGATGCCGAACTCGTCGAGATCCAGGAGGCACTCGCCGCCGATGGCCTGGGCCGGGTGGCCTGGGGCGAGGTCGCCGAGCTACGCTGGCAGCTCGGGACGTTCGGCTTCCACCTCGCTTCGCTCGAGATCCGGCAGCACGCCGCGGTCCACACCGGCGCCCTCGCGGCCATCCGGGCGGGGCAACCGCGGTCGACGGAGCTGGTCGTCGGCGTGACGCTCGGCGAGGTCCTCGAGACGTTCGGCGGGATCGCCGCCGCCCAGGCTCGGCACGGCGTGGATGCCTGCCATCGGTATGTCGTGTCGTTCACGGCGTCGGTGTCGGACGTCACCGACGTGCTCGAGCTGGCCCATCTCGCCGCTGGCGATGGCGAGGCACCCGTCCTCGACGTCGTGCCGCTCTTCGAGTCGAGCGCCGCCCTCGAGCGGGCGGGGTCGATCCTGGCCGAGCTGCTCGACGATCCGTCCTATCGCGCCGGGATCCGAACGCGCGGCGATCGCCAGGAGGTCATGCTCGGCTACTCCGACTCGAACAAGGAGCTCGGGTTCCTCGCCGGCGCCTGGATGCTCCAGCAGGCCCAGGCCGCCATGGTCGAAGCGGCCACGGCGCATGGCGTGGAGCTGACGATCTTTCATGGGCGCGGCGGAGCGATCGGGCGGGGCGGCGGCCCGACCAACCGGGCGATCCTGGGGCTCGCTCCGGGCTCCGTCGACGGGCGCCTGAAGCTGACCGAACAGGGCGAGGTGATCTCGGCCCACTACTCGGACGCGACGATTGCCGAGCGGCACCTTGAGCAGGCGGTCGGTGCGGTCCTGCTCGCATCGACGCCGGAGCACGAGGCCCGCCTGCGGCGGGCATACGACGCGGGCGCCCCCATCCTCGCCGAGCTCGCGGCCACCTCCCGCGCCGCGTATCGCACGCTCGTCCACGAGGATCCGGGCTTCGCCTCGTTCTTCCGGGACATCACGCCCATCCGCGAGCTGTCTGATCTCCGCCTCGGTTCACGGCCGGCGGCACGCGGCCGGCGCGACGTCGCGCCGGCGGTCGATGCGCTGCGGGCTATCCCGTGGACGTTCGCCTGGTCGCAGGCCCGGATCAACCTGCCCGGCTGGTACGGGCTCGGGACGGCTCTCGAGACCTATCGGCTGGCGCACGGCGAACCCGGCCTGGAGGCGATCGTCCGGCTGGCCCGCGATTGGCCGTTTCTGTCCAGCCTGATCGACAACGCCGAGATGAGCCTGGCCAAGGCCGACATGGGCGTGGCCAGGCTGTATGCCTCGCTCGCGACCGGTTCCGGCGACGATCGTCGCTGGGACGCGATCGAATCGGAATACCGGCGGACGGTCGCGGTGGTCAAGCGCCTCACCGGGCACGAGCGGCTCCTCGACGGATCGCCGGTCCTGCAGCGGTCGGTCACGTTGCGCAACCCCTACGTCGACTCGCTCTCCGAGCTCCAGGTGCGGTTGCTCGCCCGGCTGCGGTCGCTTGCGCCCGACGACCCGGAGCGCGACCGGGTGCTGCGGCTGGTCCAGCTGACCGTCAACGGCGTGGCGGCGGGCCTCCAGAACACGGGCTAGCGTGGACCACGCCGACCATGTCGCGCTGCTGCGAGGCGCCGTGGGACCGGCCGGCACCTGGGCGGACATCGGTGCCGGCAGCGGCGCATTCACGCTGGCACTGGCGGACCTGCTGGGCGCCGGTTCGCGGATCGTCGCGGTCGACCGGGACGCCGCCGCCCTGCTCCAGGCCGTGGCGGCGGTCGAGTCACGGTTCGCCGGCGTCAGGATCGAGCCGCTGGTGGCCGACTTCCGTGCGCCCATCGACCTCCCGGTGCTGGACGGCCTCGTCGCCGCGAACAGTCTCCATTTCGTCCCACGCGACCTGCAGGTCGCGGTGATCGCCGGCCTGGCCGCCCACCTTCGTCCGGGCGGGACGTTCGCGGTGGTCGAGTACGACGCCGACGACGGGAACCCCTGGGTACCGCACCCGTTCCGCTACCCGGCCTGGGAACGGCTGGCAACCGACGCCGGGCTGACCGGGACCCGGCGCCTGGCCCGCGTCCCGAGCCGGTTCCTCGGCGGGATCTACTCGGCTGCCGCGCGGCGTCCGGGAGGCGCCTCCGGCGAGATGCGCAGAATCGGGCCGGACACCTAGGACAGGAGCGTGTCGAGCGCCTCGGCGAGCCGGTCGTAGTCGGCCGGCTCGTTGTAGCGCTGGGCCGAGACCCGGATGAGGATCCTCGGCTCGGCGCCCTCGGTCCGGGCGGCGCGGACCGGCCACGGCCCGACCGGCACCTGGATCCGGTGCTCGTCCAGGAGGCGCCGACCGAGCTCCCTCGCGGCCGCCTCGTCGGGGACGCGATCGAGCGGCAGCGCCGCCATCGCGCCCAGCATCGAATCCGGCGCCGGCGCCTCGATCCCGAGGGCCGCCGCCAGCCGATCGCGCCCGGCCAGCACCAGCTCGTGGTTGGCGGCCATGGTCGCGGGCCAGCCGCCCGGGCGCGCCGCCATCCAGTCGATGGCCGCCGGGAGCGCGAGGTACGCGGTCGGATCGGGCGTACCCGTCCAGTCGAACTCCAGCCGGAACCGTGAGCGGTCGGTGACGGGCGTGTTCGCGCCATGCGAGACCACGATCGGGTGGATCCGCGCGCGCCGGTCGGAGCGAACCCACAGGACGGCCGCCCCCTTGGGTCCGCACAGCCACTTGTGGCCGTTCCCGGTCCAGTACGCCGCCGCCAGCCGGTCGAGATCGACCGGGACCATGCCCGGCGCGTGCGCCCCGTCGACCAGCGTGTCGATCCCGCGCTCCGCGAGGGCGGCGACGAGCTCGTCGACCGGCAGGATCAGGGCGGTCGGGCTGGTCACCTGGCTGACGACCACGAGCCGTGTCCGCGGCGTGACCGCCGCCAGGATCGCCTCGAGGGCTTCGCCGGCGTGGTGGATCGGGAACGGGATCGGCGCGATGACGACGTGCGCGCCATCCCGCGCCGCCACCGAGCGCATCGCGTTGATCGTCGCGTTGTACTCGTGATCGTTGGCCAGCAGCTCGTCGCCGGGCTCGAACCGGAGCGACTGGAGGATCGTGTTGACGCCGGTCGTCGCGTTCGGGACGAAGGCCAGGCCATCTGGGTCGGCCTGCAGGAATCGGCCCACGGCGGCCCGCGCGGCGTCGAGCAGGCCGGGCAGGTCGAGGTCGAGGAAGCGGACCGGCTCGGCCTCCATCCGGTCGCGCAGCAACCGCTGGCCGGCCAGCACCGCCTCCGGACAGGCACCGAACGTGCCGTGGGTGAGGAACGTTACCGCCGGATCGAGGGTCCAGCCGAGGTCGTGGCGCACCCGGACATGATGCGGCGGCGGGCGACACCCCGGTTGGGCGTGGCCCGCCGCCTGCGACGTCCAGGCCTACCCGTTCCCGGTCGACGGCGCCGCCGGGGCGGGACGTGCCGGCAGCACGATCACCAGGTTCGCCGTGGCCGAGCCGCCGGACACGATCGAGCGGACGACGACCTCGTCGCTGGCCTTCAGGTCGGCCACCGTGGAGGGCTTCGCATCCTTGCGGACCCGCGTCGTCGACGTCGTCGAGACCGTGACGCTCGAGCCGCCGGCCTCGGCGATCGTGAGCGACGAGCTGCCCACGCTCGACACGGTGCCGTGGTCGAGCTGGTACGTCACGAGCTTCCCGTTTCGATCCAGGACGGTCACGGATCCGTGGACGAGGCGGCCGCGGACGTTGGCGATGCGTCCCTGGATCCGGTCGCGCAGGGCGAGGAGCTGTGCCGGCACGGCCGCGCCGCTCGAGGTCGGATCGCTCATCAGCGCCAGCGTGTCGAGGAGGAGCGGGCTGCCGGGGGCCGCAGCGGCATCGGCACCGACCGCGGGCGTCGAAGCCACGGGCGCCGCCGAGGCCTGCACCAGGCCGCCCCCGACGGCGCCGAGGACGACGAGTGCGCCCGCCGCGAGGGCGAGACGCCAGCGAGGAATGGTCATGGCTGGTCTCCGTTGACGTGGTCGGGATCGAATGGTCCGTCGGACGTAACCGTCACGATGCGTCCGGGCCGTCAGCCGGGCGACACCGCCGCGTAAACGCCGGGTAAGGTCAACCGGGCGACGTGGGATCGTCCGGCGGCGTCACGTTCTTCATGGGCGGACGCGGTGGTGCCGGTGGCGGATCCCGCGGCCGGCCGCGGCGGAGCACACGCCCGACCACCTCGGGCGCGGCGACGAACGGTGCGACATAGGCGAGCAGGGCGATGGGGATCAGGAACCGGGCCCCGACCGGCCTGACCACCATCAGCAGGCCCGCCAGCCACAGCGCAACGGCGTAGAACCCGATCGCGCGTCCGCTCAACCCGGCAAGCTGGAGCCGCCGGGCGGGCAGCAGCACCAGGAGGCCGAGGGCCAGGCCGACCGCCAGGAGCCAGGGAGGGAGGATCACCCACCGATCATAGGCGTCGGCCGGGATGGCAGGCGCCGTGCGCGCCGTCCTGCCGCGCGCATCCTGGCCGGGCGGCGACCGGGTGTGACGGTACGCTCCGTCGATGACCGGCCAGGCACCGCCGCGGCGATTCGTGTCGTGGCTGACCCGCTGGAGCGCCGTGGCGCCCCTGCTGGTAGCCGAGTTCATCGTGTGGCTCGGGTTCGGCGCGCTGCTCCCGGTCCTGCCGATCTACTTCACCAGCAACGGCGTCGACCTCGCGACGCTGGGCCTGGTGATCGCGGCCTGGCCCGCGGCGCGGCTGGTCGGGGAGCCGGTGTTCGGCTGGCTGGCGGATCGGACTCGGCGGGTCCCGATGATGGTCGCCGGACTCCTCCTGGCCGGCGGCTTCACGATGCTGCCGCTGGCCCTCACCGGCCCGGCCGCGTTCATCGTCCTCCGGGCGGCGACGGGCCTGGCCACCGCCATCTACGATCCGGCGGCCCGCGGATACCTGACCGACGCCACGCCTCCCGAACGTCGCGGCGAGGCCTTCGGACTGTACGGCGCCGCCCAGATGGGCGGCCTCCTGCTCGGACCGGCGATCGGCGCGTTCGGGGCCGATCGATTCGGCGGCATCGGGTTCGCCTTCGTCTTCGGTGGCGTCGCCGCCATCCTGGCAGCGATCCCGATCGCGCTCCGCTCGCGCGAGAGCGGGGCGCGCACCCACTCGAGCGTCCCACCCGACGGCACGGAATTCCCGCCCGATTCGCCATCGACCGCCCGCCGGGCGGCGACCGTGGTGGAGGTCGAGCGCTACGCCCCGAGCCAGGCAGGGACGCCAATGCGACTGCTCAACCGCGGCCTGATCGCGGCGCTCGTCATCAACGTGGGCGGCAACTTCGCGGCCGGCACCTATGAGGTGATCTGGAGCCTCTTCCTGCAGCGGCTCGGTGCCGGCCTCGGGTTGATCGGGCTGACGTTCGCGATGTTCGGGCTCCCGATCCTGCTCCTCTCGCCGTTGGCCGGGCGCCTCGTGGACCGGCGAGGGTCGTTCGCATTCGTGGTCGTCGGCTCGATCCTGCCGGCGATCACCGGCGTCCTCTACACGCGGCTCGTCGATCCGAACCTGGCCATTCCGCTGATCCTGGTCGAGGCGACCGGGTTCGCGCTGCTCAGCCCTGCCCTCTATGCCATCGTCGCTGCGAACTCACCGCCCGGACGGTCGTCGACGGCGCAGGGCCTGTTCGGCGCGGCCGGGACCGTGGGCTTCATCGTCGCCTCGCTGGCGGCCGGGGTCCTGGCCGACATCGACATCCTGTATCCGCTGTATGTCTTCAGCGCGGTGATGATCACGAGCCTCGTGGCTGGGCTGCTGATCGGTGGGCGGCGGCTCCGCGAGTAGCCTGCGGGTCAGGCCGACCGACCCACGCTCGCGTCCATGCGCTCGATCGTGCCGAGGATCCCGGCCTGCAGGTCCGACAGTGCGCGGTAGATCGTCTCCGCCTCGGCACCGTTGGCCTCGAGCGTGGCAAGGATCGCCCGGTAGGCGACGGTGAACGCGGGGATCGCCGCCTCCAGGCGACCTCGGCCGGCTGCCGTCAGGCCGATGAGGCGCGCTCGTCGGTCGGTCGGGTGGGGCGTGCGTTCCAGGTCCCCGGCCTCGATCAGCGGGCCGATCATGGTCGCCACCGTCGTGATGGCGAGCCCGAAGTCCCGGGCGGCCTGCGTGAGCGTCCGCGGCCCGTTGCCGTAGAGATAGCTCAGGAGCGCGTACTCCTCGCCGCTCATCCCGGTTCCGGCCAGGGCGTGCCGCATGAACCGGCGTGACATCTGCGTGGTCAGGTAGAGCTGGTAGAGGAGCGTCATCCGCCTCGGAGCGGCATCCGCGTCTTGCATGGCGGCATGGTACTTGTTTCGGATCCGTACCATATGCTACGAATCCGAAGTACATCGCCGTCCCCTCCCATTCGCCGAGGTCGAGATGCAGGCCTTCATCCGCCGCCGCCGCCGCCACCACCGCCCGGGCGGGCCGATCCCATCGATCCTGCTGGTTGCCGGGCTGCTCCTGTCGGGTTGCTCGGGCGCGCCGAACCCACCTTCATCGAGCCCGGCGGGTTTGCCGCTGGCGTCGCCCGAAGCGTCCGAAGCGTCCGAAGTGCCCGTACCCAGCGGATCGGCGATGGCATCGGACGCGTCGATCGCCTTCAGCTTCGTTGGGACGAACCCGGTGGTCACGCGCCAGCTCGCCGGTCTCGATGCGCTCTACGTGAACCCGGGAGCCGTCATCGAGGCGGACGGTCGGCTGCACATGTTCGCGAACGTCTTCTCGTCCTGGCCCGGTCATGTCGACGTGCCGCACCTGGTATCGCAGGATGGGGTGACCTGGCTGCCCGCGGCGAAGGCGCCCGTGCTCACCAGTGATGACATCCCGTTCACGTCCGGCGGTGCCGACGTCTCGACGGGGTTTGTCACCAGGGACGGCACGTGGGTCCTGATCCTCGAGACCGTCGAGAGCACCGCCCCGTGGAAGCTCGGCCGCGCAACGGCTCCGGGTCCGGACGGGCCTTGGACGGTCGATCCGGAACCGATCCTGACCGCAGGGCCGGCCGGGGACTGGGACGCCGGCGGCCTCAGCTGGCCCTCCGTGGTCGCGACCGACACCGGCTTCGCGATGTACTACACAGGGCTCGACCGTCTGGGTGGGATCGGGGCGATCGGGCTCGCCACGTCCGCCGACGGCACGACATGGACAAAGCACGACGGCCCCGTGCTCGTCGCGGAAGCGCCATGGGAGCGTGGCAAGCTCGACCGCCCACGAGTGGCCGCCACGCCGCGTGGGCTGGCCATGGTGTATGCCGGGGGCAGGCTGACCGATCGGGGCCTTGCCTGGTCGGACGACGGCGTAGCCTGGAGGCGGGAAGGTGTGGGGCCGGTGATCAGCGCGGACCGGTTCCCGATCGGGGGGCTGGCGTGGGACGCCGCACTCCTGTATCGCGGTGGCGCGCTCCAGTACTACCTGGAGATCGGCGCGGCGACCGGTCAGGGCGGGACCAACGTCTACCTGGCGAGGGTGCCGGTTCCGTGAGTCGGGCGCTCGCCCGGGACGTGCGTAGTCAGCCCACGCGTTTGACCGGACCGGCCGCTTGGACTACCGTACGCGGGCGGGGTGGAGCAGCGGCAGCTCGTCGGGCTCATAACCCGAAGGTCGTCGGTTCGAATCCGACCCCCGCAACCACTCGCCTTCACCTGAACCCCGGGTCCGACCGCCCGGGGTTCTTCATTGGTATCGCTCAGTCCCGACCAAGATCCCTGAGGATCCGCTGTGCCGCCAGCTTGCCCGGGGCGCCCATGACGCAGCCGCCGGGATGGGTACCCGAGCCGCACTGGTAGTAGCCGTCGATCGGGGTGCGGTACTGGCTCCAGCCGGGGGCCGGGCGGAAGAAGTACATCTGCGGCGCCAGGAACTCGCCGGCGAAGATGTTGCCCTCGGAGAGGCCGACCGTCCGCTCGATGTCGAGCGGGGTGACCACCTCACGGTGGAGGACGAGCTTGCCGAACCCGGGGAAGAACGATTCGATCGTACGCTGCACGGTGTCGCCAAGGTTCTGCCGCTCCGTGTCCCAGTCGCTCTCGCGCAGCTGGTATGGCGCGTACTGGACGAAGGAGCTCCAGACGTGCTTGCCGGGCGGCGCCATGTCCGGGTCGATCGTCGACTGGATCGCGCAGTCGAGATAGGGCCGGGAGCTGTACCAGCCGTACTTGGCTTCGTCGAAGGCGTGTTCGAGGTAGTCCATCGACGGGCCGATGTTCGTGAACCCGCGGTACTGGTCGCCACGACCGGGCAGGCCCGGGTAGTCGGGCAGCCCGTCGAGCGCGAAGTTGACCTTGGCCGACGTGCCCTGGAAGCGGAACCGCCGAATGGTCTCGACGAGGTCGGCCGGCAGCTCGCGCGGATTCACCAGCTCGAGGAACGTCCGCCGCGGATCGAGCGCGCTGACGACCGTCGTGGCGTGGTACTCGGTGCCGTCGGCGAGCGCCACACCGGTCGCCCGGCCGCCCTTGGTGATGACCGAGTCGACCGGCGACTCGAGCACGATTTCCGCCCCGAACGACCGTGCCGCCCGGGCCAGCACCTGGGTGAACCCGCCGTTGCCGCCCTTGTGGAAGGCCCACGCCCCGAACTCGCCGTCGTGCTCGCCGATGGTGTGGTAGAGCAGCACGAGTCCCGAGCCCTGCGACCGCGGCCCCACCTTCGTCCCGATGATGCTCGACGAGGCGAGATAGCCCTTGACGATGTCCGAATCGAAGTAGTCGTCGAGGAAGTCGGCCGCACTGCCCGTCAGCAGCCGGACCGCGTTGTGCAGGACCCGCTTGTCCATCCGCCGGAAGCGCGAGCCAAGTGACGCCAGCGCGAGCAGCTCCTCCGGGTCGTTGCTGAAGAGGTCGGGCGGCGGCGCGTCGAGGAGCGGCTTGAGCGCCTGGCAGACCTGCTCCATGTCGTGCGAGTACTGCTCGTAGGCATCGGCGTCGTGCTGGCTGTGGCGGGCGATCTCCTTGAGGTTCTGGTTGTGGTCCTGCCCGAGCCAGAGGTAGTCGCCGTTCTCCATCGGCGCGAACGTCGACGACATCAGGAGCGGCATGAAGCCGTGCTTCGTCAGCTCGAGCTCGTGGATGATGTCGGGCCGGAGCAGGCTCAGGGCGTATGAGAACGTCGTGAACGAGAACCCCGGCCACAGCTCCTCGGTGATCGCCGCACCACCGACGATCGGGCGCCGCTCGACGATCAGCGTCTTGAGCCCGGCCTTGGCCAGGTAGGCGCCGTTGACCAGCCCGTTGTGGCCGCCGCCGACGACGATCGCGTCGTAGGTCCGGTCAGCTGCGCGCGCGCCCGCCGGTGCGGAGGTCCGCCTGGCCGGCGGTTTCGACTGACGTCTTCGCCTTCGCCATGTCAGGCCGTCTTCCTGGCCGGGTTGTAGAGCGGCAGCCGGGCCGTCGTCGCCCTGACGTACTCGTAGTGGTGGTTCACGGCGACCTCCAGGCGGACCGACGAGCCGACCCGGGCGAGGTCCGGGCGCACGCGGGCCATGGCGATGTGCCGCTGGAGCATCGGCGAGTACATGAAGCTCGTCGCATAGCCCACCTGGCGGATGTCGTCGTCGTACACGAACAACTCCTCCTGCACCGGCGTGTGGTCCTTCGGAGGGATCAGCCCCGCGGCGTTGTAGATCCGGTCGTAGTCGCGCCAGTCGAGGACGATCCCGGTCATCCGCCAGCGAGAGGTCGCGTCGGCAAGCTCGCGCTCGATGGCGCGACGTCCGATGAAGGCACGATTGTCCGAGCCGAGATCGCGGAACATCCAGCCCAGCCCGAGTTCCACCGGGGTCGAGCGGTCCTCGTCCGTCCAGGCGAACCGGCTCGACGCGAAGTCGACGTCGAGGAGGAGCAGGCCGGCCTCGATCCGGAGCATGTACAGCGCCGACAGCCCAAACGGCAGGACACCGTACCCGTCGAACGCATCCCACAGGGCGTCCCAGACGCGCAGCGCGTCGGGCGCCTCGATCCAGACCTCGTAGCCAAGGTCGCCGCTGTAGCCGGTTCGCGACACGGTCACCTTCGCGCCGGCGATCGTCCCGCTCGTCAGCCCGAAGTAGGGGAGCGCCGCGGCGCTGGGGACCAGTTTCGCCAGCAGGTCGCGCGACCGTGGCCCCTGGACCGCGATGACCCCGTAGTCCTGGCTGACCTCGTCGATCCGGACGTCGTCGCGGCCGACCAGGTCGGCGAAGTAGGCGAGGTTCGGCTCGGCGGCGGTCAGCAGGAACTCGCCGGGGCCATGGCGCAGGACCACGCCGTCCTCGACCACGAAGCCCCGGTCGTCGCACCAGGCCGTGTACTGGGCATGGCCGGGTGTGCAGGCGCGGATGTCGCGGGCCAGCACCCCGGCCAGGAACCGCTCGGCGTCCGGGCCGTGGATCCGGTACTTGTAGAGCGGCGATGAGTCGAACACGCCCGCGCTGTTCCGGACGGCGAAGTACTCGAACTTGTCCGACATCTGGTAGCGATCGGCGGCGAGGTGGCCGGACCAGTGGCTCCACAGCCCGGTCTCGTTCAACGCGCTCGTTCGCTCGTGGAAGGGTGAGGTGAGGATCATGCCGCCCTCATACGGGTTCTCGGGTGGCGGCTAGGGTAGCCGGGGGACGGCGCCCGGCCGGGCGCGTGTCTCGCCGTCCGAGCCGTGGTGGCCGGGCCGATCGGCTCTTGTGGCGAAGGGGAACTCGGGGTGCGGCGACGTTCATCGCCACCATCCCGTACGTCACCTGGAGGACGACCGAGGCGAAGGTGATCAAGCCTGACGGGCGGGATCTGCCATGAGGCCTCCGCGGGCGCGATCCAGCCGAGCCTGACGCGTGCCGGGCGATCGGCAGATGGCTACTCCCAGCGGAATGTCCGGACGGTGAGCGCAACCGCCCCGAGGCCCCACGCGACCAGGATCGCGATCGGTGCCAGCGCGTCGCCGCCCGAGCCCAGCGCTTCGCGGAACGTGTCGGCGAGGGCGGCGGCCGGGAGGACCCGTGCGACGGCCGCGAGGGGGTCGGCCAGGTGGTCCACGGGGAGCACGATCCCGCCGAGCATCAGCGCGGCCAGGAAGAGCCCGTTGGCGAGGGCGAGCGTTGCCTCGGCCCGCAGCGCGCCGGCGAGCAGGAGGCCCAGGCCGGCGAAAGCCACCGTCCCGAGGAGTAGCGCGACGACCAGCAGGGCCGGCGCGGCGCCATCGGGCAGGGTCCAGCCGAGCACGAGGACCGCGATCGCCACGAGCAGGACGGCCTGGGCGACCTCGACGGCGAGGACCGCCAGCATCTTGGCCACGACGAGCTCGCCGCGGGTCAGCGGCGAGCCGCCGAGCCGCTTGAGCACCCCGTAGTGGCGCTCGTAGGCGGTCGCGATCCCGAGGTTGACCAGGCTCGTGGCGATGACCGCGAGCGCCAATGACCCGGGGAGCAGGAAGTCGACCGGGCGACCGGCGCCGCTCGGCAGGACGCCGGACGACGCGAAGAACAGGAGCACGACCGCCGGGATGATGATCGTCACCAGGACGTTCTCGCCGCGGCGCGCCGTGAGCCGGAGCTCGGTGGCGGTCTGCGCCAGCGTCGCGGCGACCGGCGAGGCCGGACGGCTCATGCCGATGTCTCCGCGGCCGGCCGGGTCGCGCCGGCACTCGCGCCGGACCCGCCGGTCAGCTCGAGATAGACGTCCTCGAGCGTCCCGCCGGTCGTCCGAAGCTCGCGCAACAGCCGGTCATCTGTCGCGCACCAGGTCGCCAGCGCGGCGACGAGACCGGCATCTGGCACAACGCCGTCGACGCGGTAGTGGCCGGCGTCGGGCTCGGCCGCGACGACCGCGCCCGGATGCGCTCCGGCGAGCGCCGCCGTGAGGGCGGCGCGTTCGGCCGGATCGAGGGTCCCCTCCAGGCGGAACCGAAGCCGTGGCGTGGCCCCGGCTGCGAGCTCGCCGGGCGTGCCCGCCGCCACGATCCGGCCCCGGTCGAGGATGCACACGCGGTCGGCCATCCGTTCGACGTCGGTCAGGTCGTGACTGGTCAGGAGGATCCCGACGCCCTGGTCCCGCAGCCCGGCGACGATCGCCCGGGTCGCCGCCCGGCCCTCGGGGTCCATGCCGGCCGTGGGCTCGTCCAGGATCACGACCTCGGGCCGCCCGACCAGCGCGAGCGCGAGACCGAGCCGCTGCCGCTCACCACCGGACAGCCGGCGGAACCGGGTGCGGGCGACGGCGCGGAGCCCGACCAGGTCGAGCAGTTCGTCCGGATCTCGAGGGTCGGCATGGAACCGGCCGTACTGGACCAGGGTCTCTCGTGGCTGGGCCCGCGGGTCGATCCCGCCGCCCTGGAGCATCAGGCCGACCCGGGCACGCAGCGCACGGCCGCCAGTCGCGGGATCCAGGCCGAGGACGCGGACGCGACCACCGTCGGCACGCCGGTAGCCCTCGACGATCTCGACGGTCGTCGTCTTGCCGGCACCGTTGGGGCCGAGCAGCGCGACGAGCTCACCCGCGGCGATCGACATCGACACGCCGTCAAGTACGGTCCGATCGCCATACCGCTTGACGAGGCCGTCGATCTCGACCGCAGGATCGGCGGCGGCGCCCGTCGGAGAGCCGCCCGAACTCACGGGGCGATCCGCTGGTACTGCCGTTCGAAGTCGGCATCGGTGACCTGACCGATCTGGATCGAGCGCACGACGCCGCTGGCGTCGACGAAGTAGCTCTGCGGCCGGGCCGCCACGCGATACGCCGCCTTCAGTGCCTGGGTCGGATCGATCACGGTCGGCCAGGTCGCGCCGTACTGGGTCACGAAGGCCCGCGCCGGCTCGGGCGGGTCGTCGGTCAGGACCCCGACGACGACGAACCCATCCGCCGCGTGCTCGGCAAGCTTGGATTCGAGCAGCGGGAACTCCTCGCGACACGGCAGGCAGGATGGGCCCCAGAAGTTGATGAGCACAGGATGACCAGCCAGGCTCGCCAGGTCGAACGTGCCGCCGTCGAGCGTGGCTCCGCTCAGGGCCGGCGCGTGGCCGCCGACGGCGACGTGCGTGCTGTCGGACGCCGGCCGCGCACCGACGAGCAGCAGGATCGTGGCCGTCGTCACGAGGGCCAGTGCGAGAGCGAGCAGGATCGGGCGCCGGGGCATCGCGGCCCCGCCTACTGGAGCGTGGCGGTCCCCGTCATGTTCGGGTGGACGACGCACGAGAACGTGTAGTCGCCGGCCGGCAGGGCAGGAACCTGATAGATGCGCGTGTCGACGCCGTTGAAGATGTCGCCCTTGAAGACGACGGCGCCGGTCGAATCCTTGATCTCGATGTTGTGCGGCGTGCCCGGATCCTGGTTCGAGAAGGCGATGGTGAAGGCCTTGTTCGCCGGGCCGGTCCACGACGCCTGGGTGAAGGCGACGCCCTTGGCCTCGACGCTCACGTCGGCCGTACCGCCGCCGGATCCTGCGGGTGCGGAAGCCCCTGGCGCTGCCGATCCCCCCGCACCAGCGGAGGTCCCGGGGGCGTTCGAGCCCGCAGCGGCGCTCGCAGCCGGCGCTACCGAGCCGCCGGCTGTCCCGCCGGTTGCCGACTTGTCGGCCAGCGCACCCGACTGGAGGACGACCGCGCCGATCACCAGGATCGCGAGGAAGGTCAGCTGGCGTGTCGGGACCCGCGGCGCCGGGATGTTCTCGAGGTGACCGGTCTGGTCGGCCTCGACGGTCTTGACGTACTCCTTGCCGGCATCGGGCAGCCAGCCGACCAGGCCGATGATCCAGGCGATCACCCCGACGGCGAGCAGCCACTCGCCGAACACCAGGCCAAGGAACAGCAGCGCCGTGCCCAGGGCGCCGAAGATCGGACGCCAGGAGGGTCCCGGCACGTGGACGCCCGGTGGCGGTCCCTCGTGGACGACCGCGGGCAGGACCGTCGCCGTCGGCGCGATGTCGTGGTCGTAGATGCGCAGCCCCTCGGCGAGCCAGTAGAGGAGGGTCAGCACCAGTGCGATCGCGCCGAGGAGCAGGGTGATCCCGCCGAAGACCAGCCCGACGAACAGGAGGAACGTGCCCACCGCTGCGAAGATCGGGGCGAAGGACGGCCCCGGCATGTGGATCCCGGCCGGCGTCGCCGGCGTCATCCGCCCTTTGCCGCGACGGGCCTGGGGGGCCGTCGCCACCTGCAGGACGGTGCGGGTCATGAGCAGGACCACGAGGACCGTCGTCCCGACCGGGAGGGCGAGCGCGATGAGTCTGCCCCAGTCCGGGATGACGAGCTGGGACGTCAGGTCGAGAAAGCCGTTCCAGATCTGTTGGAGCATGGTTCCGGCCGGATCAGGTCGTGCGACCGCGGTCGATCCGGGTCACGCCGTCGATCCGGGTCACTCCTTGCTCGACCCGGCCACGAGCACGTAGGCCATCAGGGCCATCGCCGCGCCGAGGAAGATGAGGAGCGTGGTCCCCGCGTAGTCGACATGCCAGCCGCCGTAGGTCGGGGCCGCCCAGAAGATCACGCCGATGACCACGAACACGATCCCGACGAGGGCCGCGTTGCGCGGATGGCGGATCGGATGCACGACGGTCGACTCCTACCTTCCGGGGAGCAGATAGAGGAGCGAGAACAGCAGGATCCAGACGACGTCCACGAAGTGCCAGTACAGCGAGGCGGCTTCGACCGCATCGTGGTGCCGGGCTGAGAACTGGCCGGCCATCCCGCGGTAGAGCACGACCGATAGCATGATCACTCCGCCGAACACGTGCGCGCCGTGGAAGCCGGTCAGCGTGTAGTACGTCGTCCCGAAGGTGCCCGACGAGAGGGTCAACCCCTCGCCGCCGAGGGCCGTGTAGTCCGTGGCCTGCATCAGCAGGAAGACGACGCCCAGCACGACCGTGACGGTCATGCTGCGCAGGAACGCGGTCCGGTCGTCGCGGCGGATTCCCCACACCGCGAACTGGCAGGTGAACGAGCTCAGGATCAGCAGGATCGTGGCCGGCCCGACCAGTGGCAGGATCTTGAGCGTGTCGTGGAACTCCGGGGGCGGCCAACCCGGGGCATTCGCCCGGACGCTGAAGTAGGCGGCGAACAGGCCGCCGAAGAACATCACCTCGGAGGTGATGAACAGGAGCATCCCGAGCACCGGATTGCTGATCCCGCCTCGACGGTCGTGGGCGAGCCCGGACATCGGGGCGTGCTCGGCGGTGGTGAGGGCGTGGCTGTCGGCGGTCATCGTCGGCGGCTCAGTGGGCGGCCGTCCGGCCGTGCCGGAGGTCGAACAGCGGTCGCTCCGAGCGGATCTCGGGCAGGTGGTCGAAGTTGTATGGCGGAGGCGGCGACGTGGTCGCCCATTCGAGCGTGTTGCCCTCCCACGGATCGTCGCCGGCGACCTTGCCGCTGCGCAGCGAGACGAAGACGTTCCACAGGAACGGCAGCATGCTTGCGGCGATCGTGAACCCGCCGATCGTGGCCAGCAGGTTCAGGTCGTTCCAGCCGGCCGTCGACGAGTAGTCGGCGATCCGACGCGGCATGCCCGCCAGGCCGAGCTCGTGCATCGGGAAGAACGTCAGGTTGAACCCGATGAGCATCAGGACGAAGTGGATCTTGCCGACGGTCTCGTTGAGCATCCGGCCGGTCATCTTGGGGAAGTAGAAGTAGAACCCGGCCATCACCCCGAACACGGATCCGCCGA
This sequence comes from uncultured Chloroflexia bacterium, assembly GCA_963806175.1. GTDB lineage: Bacteria > Chloroflexota > Limnocylindria > Limnocylindrales > CSP1-4 > SPCO01. Next base: position 87,136 of record CAWDXA010000005.1, on the reverse strand, counting down.
ACAGCACGTAGTGGAGGTGGGCCACCACCCAGTACGTGTCGTGCAGCGCGAAGTCGACCGGCACCGACGCGCTGAATGCTCCGTTGATCCCGCCGATCAGGAACATCGTCAGGAAGCCGAGTGCGAACAGGAGGGGCGTGGACAGGGTCAGCTTGCCTCGCCACATGGTGAAGATCCAGTTGAACATCTTGACCCCGGTGGGCACCGCGATCAGGAACGTCATCAGGCTGAAGAACGGCAGGTAGACCGCGCCGGTGGTGAACATGTGGTGGGCCCACACGGAGAACCCGAGCGCACCGATGCCGGCAGTGGCGAAGATGAACGCCTTGTAGCCGAACAGCGGCTTGCGACTGAAGACGGGCAGGATCTCGCTGATCATGCCCATCGCGGGCAGGATCATCACGTAGACCGCCGGGTGCGAGTAGAACCAGAAGATGTTCTGGTAGAGGATCGGATCGCCGCCGACGCGCGGGTCGAAGAACGAGCCGCCGTAGTTGCGGTCGATGAACAGCATGATCAGGGCGCTCGTGATGACCGGCGTGGCCATCAGGACCAGGACCGAGGTGACCAGCACCGTCCACACCAGGATCGGCATCCGGAACAGGGTCATGCCCGGCGCCCGCATCTTGAAGATCGTCACCAGGAAGTTGATGGCGCCCAGGATCGAGCTGGTCCCGATCAGGACCAGGCCCACGATCCACAGGTCCTGCCCAGCGCCGATCGCCGCGAGCGGGCGATCCTCGGACAGCGGCGGGTAGCTCGTCCAGCCGGCCGCGGCGGTGCCGCCGGTGACGAACCCCAGCAACAGGATGAGCCCGCCGAGCGGCAGCATCCAGAACGAGAGGGCATTGATCCGCGGGAAGGCCATGTCCGGCGCACCGATCTGGAGGGGCACGACGTAGTTCGCAAAGCCCGCCAGGACCGGGATGATGAACACGAAGATCATGAACGTGGCGTGCATCGAGAACAGCTCGTTGTACTGCAGGTCGCTCACGAACTGGAGGCCCGGCTGGGCGAGCTCGGTGCGAACCATCAGCGCCATGAGGCCGGCGATGAAGAAGAAGACGAACGAGTTGATCAGGTACATGATCCCGATCTTCTTGTGGTCCGTCGTGGTCAGCCAGGCATACAGGCCCGTCTGATAGGTGGAGGCGGCCGGCGTCAGGGTGGTCGTCGCCATCGAGGCTCCTTACTTGACCGTCAGGGTGCCGGTCATGTTTGGATGGACGCTGCAGACGAAGGCATACGTCCCGGCCGGGAGGGCCGGCACGCTGTACGTGCGCTTGTCCGGGCCGTTGAAGATGTCCCCCTTGAACACCTCCTGGCCGCCGGCCGAGTCCTTGTGGATCGCGACGTTGTGGGGCACGCCGGCGTCCTTGTTGTCGAACTCGATCGAGAACGGCGTGTTCGCGGGAGCCTCCAGGCTCGACTGCTCGTAGGCGATGTTGGCGGCGCTCACCTGGAGCGTCGGACCGGCCGCCTGACCGCCGCTCGGGGCCGGCTGTCCGCTGGCGCCCGGCTCCGCGCTCGGCGCCGGCGCCGGCGTGGCGTTCGCCGTGGCGATCGCGTCGGCCAGCCAGGCATCGAAGTCCGACGGCGACAGGGCGTGGACCTCGAACAGCATGATCCGGTGACCCGTGCCGCACAGTTCGGCGCACTGGCCGCGGAACGTCTGGCCGGCATCAGCGGCGTCGACCTTGAAGTCGAACATGTTCACCCGGCCCGGCACGACGTCGCGCTTGAACAGGAACTGCGGCACGTAGAAGGCGTGGATGACGTCCTTGCTCGTCAGCGACAGCTGGATGTCCCGGCCCGCCGGCACGTACAGCCCCCCGCCCTCGCCGGAGGCGAGGTTCTGCGTGTACTCGACGGTCTTGCCGTCGTCGGCGAGATAGTCGAACTGCCACTGGAACTGGCCGGCGACCGCCCGGATCTTGGTCTGCGGACTGGCGGATACGGTGTCCACCTGGTTGAGCGTCTGCCAGGAGATCACGAACAGGAACGCCACGATGATCGTCGGGATGATCGTCCAGGCGAGCTCGGCCACGTTGTTGCCGTGGGTCTGGGCGGGGAGCGAGTCATCACCAGGGCTGCGCCGGTAGCGAAGGACCGTCCAGATGATCAGGCCTTCGACCAGGAAGAAGATGACCACCGCGATCGCGAACACCGTGGTGTAGAGCTCCCGGACGCGGGCGCCCTGCTCCGTGACGGCGACGGGCGGAAAGAGGCTGGTGGCGAAGGCCTGGCCGGCCCCGGTGACGACGGCCAGGACGGCCAGAACGACCAGCACGAGCACGGCAACGACGACGGAAAGGGTCGACGAGTTACCTGTTCGTGGGGAAATCGACATCAACGTCCTCGAGGGGTGGTGCGCGCGTGGGACGGAGCGTGACGACCGATCAGAGCATGCGGTGTCGACCCCGGGGCCGAACCGGCGACATTCTACCCGGAACGCCGTTCGTGCGAGGATGCGCACATGGCCAGACCGGTCCCGATCCACCGTCTTGTTGCGGCGCTCGCAACGTTCGGCGTGGCGACGATCCTCGCGACGCCTGTCCTGGCCCATGGGCTGGTCCCGGGCGATGCGCCGACGATCCCGTCGCTGCTGCTCGACTGGACGTTCGAACCCCTGCCGACGCTAGGCATCGCCGCGGCCACGGCCTGGTGGCTGTGGGCGGTCCGGCGTGTCGACTCGCTCCATCCGGCAAATCCCGTGCCGCGCAGCCGCACGTTCGCCTTCCTGGCGGCGATGGCGGCGCTGGCCTTCGCGCTGATCTCGGGAATCGCCCGCTACGACACGACCCTCTTCTCCGTTCACATGGTTCAGCACGTGGTCCTGATGCTCGTCGCGGCGCCGCTCATCGCCCTGTCGGCGCCGATCACGCTGATCCTCCGACTCTCGTCTTCGTCAACCCGCAAGCACTGGATCCTGCCGATCCTCAATTCGCGTCCGGTCCGGTTCCTGACCTTCCCGGTGACCGACTGGGTCATCTTCTCCGGCGTCATGTGGGCCAGCCACTTCTCGCCGTTGTTCAATGCCGCGCTCGAGGACCCGACCGTCCACTACTTCGAGCACGCCCTCTTCCTGACCACGGCCCTGCTGTTCTGGTGGCCGGCCGTGGGCATGGACCCGGCTCCGTGGCGGATGGGACATCCGGTCCGGATCGTCCACGTCTTCCTGCAGATGACCCAGAACACGTTCCTGGCCGTCGTCATCCTCAACGTGCCGACCGTGCTGTATGCCCATTACGCCACGCTCGCCGTGCCGTGGCTGTCCAGTGCCATCGACGATCAGCGCCTTGCGGCGGGGATCATGTGGCTGGCCGGCGACCTCATCTTCCTGACCGCGATCATGATCCTGGTCGCCGGCTGGATGCGCTCGGAGGGACGGGCGACGGCAAGGGCCGACCGCGAGGCCGAGGTCGACCTGGCCCGCATACGGGTGCGCGAGCAGCGCCTGGCCGAGCGACTCGCGAGCGAGCGCAGCGACCCGCGCGCCTGATCCGGTCTAGCCGCGCGCCGGGACCGGCGACGACAGCAGGGCGAGATAGCGCTCCGGGTCGACGTTGCCCCCGCTGATCACGGCCACCACGGATCCGGCCGAGCCCGGCAGCCCGAGTTCGCCGCCATGGAAGGCCAATGCCGCCAGGCTGAGGGCGCCCGACGGCTCCACGACCAGCCGGCACTGCTCGGCGGCGAGGCGGACGGCGGCAGCGATCTCCATCTCGGTGACCGTCACGATGCGGTCGAGGTGGGCGCGCAGGTGGGCGAACGTCCGGTGTCCCAGCGCCTGCGTCCGCGTCCCGTCGGCGATGGTGCGCGAAACGAGCTCCGCGGGCCAGCGCACGATCTCGCCGCGCGCCATCGATTCCTGTGCGTCCGCCGCGAGCTCGGGTTCCACGCCGATCACCCGCGCCCGGGGCACGAGCGCCTTGATTGCCGTCGCGACGCCGCTCGCCAGCCCGCCACCGCCGACCGGGACCAGCACGCACGACAGGTCGGCGCGATCCTCGGCGAGCTCGAGCCCGACCGTGCCCTGGCCGGCGATGATCCGGTCGTCGTCGAACGGTGGGATGACCGACAGGCCCCGCTCGGCCGCCAGTGATTCAGCCACCTGCTGTCGCTCGTCGCTGGCGGTCCCGACGACGACGATCTCGGCCCCGTCGGCGGCGACCCGTTCGCGCTTCATCGCCGGCGCGTCGGACGGCATGACCACGACGGCCGGGGCGCCGAGCAGGCGCGCGGCTCGGGCAACGCCCTGGGCGTGATTGCCCGACGAGTAGGTGATCACGCCGCGCGACCGCTCCAGCGGTGTCAGCGAGGCGACCGCCACGTATGCGCCGCGGATCTTGAAGGCGCCGATCGACTGCAGCGACTCGGCCTTCAGGAAGCGACGATCTGCCGGGTCACCGAACGCGATGAGCGGGGTCCTGACGGCGACGTCGCGCAACGTCGTGGCCGCTGCCCGGATCGCCTCGATCGTGACGAGCGCGGATCCGGTCGCGCCGCTCAACGGCCCCCTCGATCGACGATCGTCTGGCAATCGATGCAGTGGGCGGCCCACGGCAATGCCTCCAGCCGCTCGGCGACGATGGGCTGCCCGCAACGGAGGCAGGTCCCGTAGGTGCCCTCGTCCAGCCGCGCCAGCGCCGCATCGACGGCCTGGAGGTGGAGGTGGGCGCGCTCGCGCATGGCCAGCTCCCGTTCCTGCTCGAAGACCTGGGTGGCCGCCGCCGCCTGCGATCCGTAGGTCATCTGCTCGGGCAGGGTGACCGCCTCGCCGATCTCCTCGAGCAGGCGCCGGCGCTCGGCCGTCAGCGTGGCGCGCGCAGGGTCTCCGTCGGGCGATTCCATCGACTGACTGTACGCGCAGGACGGGCGATCCGCACGCTCGCGATATGCTCCCCGGGAGTCCCACGCAACGGAGGAGCACGATGGCCATCGAACAGGATCCTGTGTGCGGCATGTCGGTCGACACGTCGACCAGCGAGCTGTCGCTCGACTACAACGGCAAGACCTACTGGTTCTGCGGGAAGGGTTGCCTGCTGGAGTTCCGTGACGACCCGGAACACTTCCTGGCAGCGGACCACACGCCGTCGATGTGACGGGACCGGACTATCGTCTCGTCCCGGTCCCCCCAACGGGGATCTTCCGGCTGGTGCGCCGCTCGGTACGGTAGGGGCATGGCCGACCTCTACGAGGTGCTCCAGGTTCATCGTCATGCCGATCTCGACGTGATTCGAGCGGCGTATCGGGCGCTGGCCAGGAAACACCACCCCGATTTCGGGGGCGACGGCGCCCGCATGGTCGCGCTCAACGACGCGTGGCGGGTCCTGAGCGACCGCGAGGCGCGGGCGGCCTACGACGAGCACCTCGGGAAGTCGCGGAGCCGTCGATCGACGGATCGGATGGTGCCCGGGCCGATCGCCGGCTACGCGCCGAGCCCGGTGCGCAGCGAACCGGCCACGGCAGCCGAGGGCACGGTCATCGACTTCGGCCGGTACGCCGGGTGGTCGGTGGGCAAGCTCGTCGACCACGACCCCGATTATCTCGAGTGGCTGGCACGCACCCCGATCGGCCGGCGGCTCTCCCACGAGATCGAAGCGGTGCTCCAGCGTCGCGCCAGCCAGGTCGACGCGCTGCGCCCCACCGGCACCAGCGGACGGCGCCGGCGGCACTGACCGTTCCTGGATCGAGGACTCGATAAGCCGCAGCTAAGCGCCGTTCGCGACACTGTCGTCGGCGCTGCTGGACCGGGCACTCCTCGGAGGGGTTCACCGCCGGTCACCACCGGCCATGTCGCCGGAGGAGGTACCCGATGTTCCAGCGGATGCACGTGTGCGGCGGTCCGAGGCTCGCCATCGTCCGCGTGCTGGTGATCCTGGCAGCGCTGGGAGCTGCCCTGGTCGACGGCCACAAGTGGCTGCACTGAGCGATCAGGTCCTGGCTCCCGCCACGGCCGCGGGATCCGCCGTCAGGCGCGAGGCCAGGTAGACCGGGGCGATCGACAGGAGCAGCACGAGCACGGCCGCCACGTTTACGAGCGGCAGCTGGTTCGGGCGCTGGTAGTTGCTGAAGATCCACAGCGGAAGCGTCTGGAGACCGGCGCCCGACGTGAAGTTCGTGACGATGATCTCGTCGAACGACAGGGCAAAGGCCAGCAGCGCTCCCGCGATCAGCGCCGTCCGGACGGCCGGCAGGGTCACCCGCCGGAACGTCGCGAACGTATCGGCGCCAAGGTCCGCCGACGCCTCCTCGATCGAGCGGGAGGTTCGTCGCAGCCGTGCGACGACGTTGTTGTAGATGACCACGACGCAGAACGTCGCGTGGCCGACGATGATCGTGAGCAGGCCGAATTCGAGACCGATTGCCCGGAACGCCGTGTTGAGGGCAATGCCCGTCACGATGCCCGGCAGGGCGAGCGGGAGCACGACCACGAACGACAGGGCCTCGCGCCCGAAGAACCGGTAGCGCTGGACGGCCAGCGCAATGAGCGATCCGAGCACGAGCGAGACCGCCGTCGCCCCGATGGCCGCCTGCAGCGACGCGCCCAGTGCCGCCCGGATCCCCGGGTCGCCGATCGCACGACCGTACCAATCGAGCGTGAACGAGGTGATCGGCCAGGTCGCGACCCGGGCGGCGTTGAACGAGTACAGGACGATGATCGCGATCGGGACGTAGATGAACGCGAGCAGCAGGCCGGAGGCCAGGCGAAGGGCGATGCGGACGCTCCGCGACAGCGTCATCAGAGCGCCTCGAAGGCGCCGAGCCGCCGGGCGCCCAGCAGGAAGACCAGCATGATCGTCACCGGCACCATCGCGTACGCGGCGGCCAACGGCTGGTTGCCCGCGATGCCCACGAAGTCGTAGACCACGTTGCCGATAAACCGGGTGTTCGAGACCAGCGTCGGCGTGATGTAGTCGCCCAGGGTCAGGCTGAAGGTGAAGATCGAGCCGGCCGCGATCGCCGGCAGAGCGAGCGGCAGGATGACCCGGCGCACGGTCATGCCGGCCCTGCCCCCCAGATCAGCCGAAGCCTCCAGGAGCGAGCCTGGGATCCGTTCGAACCCGGCGAAGACCGGGATGATCATGTACGGCAGCCACAGGTAGCTCTCGACCAGCCAGACCGCGGCTTCGCTGTAGCCCGGGCCTTTCAGCCCGAACGGGTCGAGCACGGCGTTGAGCACGCCGCCTTCGCTCAGGATCAGGCGCCAGGCGTACACCTTCACGAGGTAGCCGGACCAGAGCGGCAGCAGGATCGACACGACCAGGATGCCCCGGGTCCTGGCGGACGCGACCCTGGCCATGTAGAAGGCGATCGGCAGGGCCAGGAGAATGTCGGTTGCCGTGACCAGGGCCGCCATGCCGACCGTCCGGATCGCGACGGTCCGGTAGATCGGCTCCGTCGCGATCTGGCGGTAGTTCTCGAGCGTCGGTTGCGTGATCAGGTTGCCGCTGAACGAGTCGACGCGCCAGAACGAGGTGATCAGGAACAAGGCGAGCGAGCCAAGGTACGCGAGCAGCAGCCAGCCGAGCGGTGCCGCCAGGAGGCCGGCCAGCTGGAGCCGCGGATGACGGAACAACGCCGCCGCCGCTCGCCGCGCCATCGAGGCGGGCGGAGCGGCGGCGGTCGACGCCGCGCCCGTCATGGCGCCGGCATCGCCATGCGCGATCCGATCCGGTTCAGGCGCCGGCGCGGCTCACGCGCCGGTGATCTCCGTCCACGCCTTGGTCCAGGCATCGAAGTCGGTGCAGATGTCGCCGCGGCCGTCGAGGCAGGTCGTGGTCGGCGTGTTCCAGTACCAGATGTTCTTGAAGTACTGCTCGTCGGCGGCGTGGAACTGGTCGCAGAACCCGGCCGACTGCTTCTCGGCCTCGGCGCACGCCGCCGCGCTCACGGGCGCCTCGCCGAAGTAGACGGTCACGTCGGCATTCGCCTTCGGCGAGATGATGTAGTCCATCCACTTGTACATGCAGTTCGGGTGCTTGGCCTTGGACGAGATCATCCAGGTATCCGACCAGCCGGTCGCGCCCTCCTTTGGCGTGACGCTCTCGACCTGCTTGCCACCCGCGCCGTTGATCGTGTTCTGCTGGTAGAGCCAGGCCGTTCCGATCGCCATGTCCCCATTGGCGAAACCGTCGATCTCCTCCTGGGCGGTGCCCCAGTACTTGCCGATCAGCGTCTTCTGAACCTTGAGCAAGTCGACCGCGGCCTGGAGCTGGTCCTTGTCGAGCGCGTACGGGTTGGTGATCTTGAGCTCGGGCTTGGTCTTCATCAGGTAGAGCGCCGCGTCGGCGATGTAGATCGCGTAGTTGTAGGCGGTGACCTTGCCCTTGTACGGCGAGTTGGCGTCGAAGACGGCGCTCCAGCTGTCCGGGGCCGTCGTGACGACGGATGGGTCGTACATCAGGACGTTGGCGCCGCGGCCGTGGGGCACGCCGTAGCCGACCCCGTTGACCGTGTTGTACGGCTGGCCCTTGAGGCCCGCGAACACGTCCTTGTAGTTGGGGATGAGGTCGAAGTTGACCGGCGCCACGTCCCCGCCGGCGATGAGCCGGAGCGTGGCGTCACCGGACGCCGAGACGCCGTCGTACTCGCCGGTCTTCATCAGCTGGACCATGTTGGCCGAGTCGAGGCCGACCTTGACCGTGACCTTGCAGCCGGTCGCGGCCTCAAATGGCGAAACCCAATCGTAGCCCTGGACCTGCTCGCCGCCCGTGCCGCCGACGACATAGCCGGCCCAGGCGACCAGGTTGAGCGCCCCTTCACCGTCGCCCACCGACGTCGGCAGGCTCGGACCGGTGCTGCCGGACGAACTCGAACAGGCCGCCACGGCGATGGCCGCCGTTGCGACCAGGGCCACGAGCCCGCGCGTGCGAGTGACTTCCGTGCGCATGGTTCCTCCTCCTCGTGCGATCACGTCGCGTCCGCGATGGGTAGCTGGTGCTGTCGCTTCCAGACCAGGCGGACGGCCTTGCCTTGCTGGGCGAGCGCCTCGGTCGAGGTGGTCGCCAGGTTCTGCTGGGTCACGACCAGCTCGGCACCCGCATCCAGGGTCACGATGTAGCGGGTGTCGGGGCCGAGGTAGACGACGTCCCGGATCACGCCCGACGCGGCTTGCTCGTCGGCACCGACCGGCGCGTCCGGGGCGGCCAGGTGGATCTTCTCCGGCCGAATCGTGAACGTACCGCGCGTCCCCAGGACCCGCTCGGCGACCTCGTCGCGGAGCAGGTTGGAAGTGCCGACGAATCCGGCGACGAACCGGGTGGCGGGGTGCTCGTAGACCTCGGCCGGAGCACCGACCTGCTCGATCCTGCCGCTGTTGAACACGGCCAGGCGGTCGCTCATCGTCAGCGCTTCCTCCTGGTCGTGGGTGACGTAGATGAACGTGATACCGACCTGCTGCTGGATTGCCTTGAGCTCGATCTGCATCTCCTCCCGGAGCTTGAGGTCGAGCGCGCCGAGCGGCTCGTCGAGGAGCAGGACGCGGGGCCGATTGACGAGCGCCCGCGCGAGCGCGACCCGCTGCCGCTGACCACCCGACAGCTGGCTCGGGCGGCGCCCCTCGTAGCCCTCGAGCCGGACCATTCGGAGGGCGTCATGGACCCGCGCGGCCCGCTCGGTCTTGGCCACCTTCCGGACGACCAGGCCGTAGGCCACGTTGTCTCCGACGGTCATGTGCGGGAAGAGGGCGTAGTCCTGGAAGACCGTGTTGACGTCGCGATCGAACGGCGGCACGGTGGTGACGTCGACACCGTGGAGGAGGATCCGGCCCTCGGTCGGCAACTCGAATCCGGCGATCATCCGCAGCGTCGTGGTCTTGCCCGACCCGGACGGCCCGAGCATCGAGAAGAACTCACCGTCGCGGACCTCGAGATCGATGCCGGCGACCGCAATGACCTGGCCGCTCGCATCGGCCGCCACGAACTTGGCCACGCGACGCCCGACGTCGGTGTCACCGAACCGCTTGACCACGCCCTCGAGACGGACGGCGACGCCGGCGGATCGCGTCCCCGCCGCGGACGAGCCGGGGAGACCGGTCGGGATCGCCAAGCAGGACCTCTGAGCTGGGGTTTCGCTCCGAGCCGGGTGGTCGTGCGAGTGGGCCGCACTGTGCCGTGCGGGTCTGGGTGTGTCAAGCCGCGCCGATGGGGTTCCGCGTGGCGCGCCGACGCTCGCCCGGCGGGCCCCTAGACTTGCCGCCGTGCCTCGTCCCAAGACCCACCCGCGCCGCAGCCGCGCCACCCGCATCGGCCGGTCTCCGATGGTCGTCGCGGGTCTGACGGCCGCCGCGCTGCTCGTCGCCGGGTGCGGCACGAGCGCCCCGGTCGCGACTCCGCCGATCCTCCCCGGCCGGTCGGAAGCGCCGCGCGAGGTCAACCTGATCGCGCGGGACTACGCGTTCGTCCCCTCGACCCTGGACCTGGTGCCCGGCGAGACGATCCTGCTCCACGTCGTCGACGCGGGCCTCGAGACCCACGAGGCCGTGATCGGCGACGCCGCCGTCCAGGCCGCCTGGGAGTCCGCCGAGGCGGCCACGGTTGGTGCCCCGCCCGGGCCGACGCCCGTCGTCCGGGTTCCTGCCGACGTCGCGGGCGTCCGCGTCGTCGTCCATTCGGGCGAGCGTGTCGACCTGGCCTGGACGGTCCCGTCGAACGCGGCGGACGAGGCCAGTGCCGGCGGCGCCTGGCAGGTCGGCTGCCACATTCCCGGGCACTGGGCCAAGGGCATGCAGATCCCGATCCGCTGGGTCACGGGCGGCACGCCCTGACCGTCCCCGGTGGTACGCTCTCCCTCCCGAGCCGGTGAGGCGTCGGCGGTGAGCCTCGAGGAGGATCTGGATGACCTATGTGATCGCGGAGCCATGCATCGACGTGCTCGACCTTGCCTGCGTCTCCGTCTGTCCGGTCGACTGCATCCACTATGACGAGGGCACGGATCGCAAGCTGTTCATCGATCCGAACGAGTGCATCGACTGTGGCGCGTGCGAGCCGGAATGCCCGGTGAATGCGATCTTCCCCGAGGAGTCGCTGCCGCCGGAGTGGGCCAGCTACACGGTGATGGACGCGACCTGGTACACGGACAAGGCGGCCGCCCGGGTCATGGTCGACGAGGCCAAGCCAAGCTAGTCGCGGCCCCGAACCGGCCCGCGGAGCCTGGGCCGACCGGCCCGACCGCCCGCGATGCGTATCGTCTCCCTGCTGCCATCGGCCACCGAGATCGTCTACGCCCTCGGTCTCGGGGATGACCTCGTCGGCGTCACCCACGAGTGCGACTTCCCACCCGAAGCCGCCGCCAAACCCGTGGTCACGCGCAGCGTCCATGCCCACGCCGGCGCCTCGTCCCGTCGCATCGACCGCATGGTCAGCGCCGCCGTTCACGGCGGATCGTCGCTGTACGCCCTGGACGAGGTGGCCCTGGCCGAGGCGCAGCCGGACCTGATCCTGACCCAGGAGCTGTGCCGGGTCTGCGCGGTCAGCTACCGGGAGGTCAGCGAGGTTGCGCGGGCCATCGACGCCGACATCGCCGTCGTGTCGCTCGAGCCTACCTCGATCGAGGGCATCCTCAACTCGATCGCCACGGTCGGGGCCATGACCGAGTCCGAGGACACCGCCATCGAGCTGGTCGAGTCGCTGCGCGAGCGACTCGGGGCGATCGAGCAACTTGTCCAGTCGCGTCGTGACGGCGGGCAGCGATCGCCTCGGGTCGTCGGGCTCGAATGGCTGGACCCGCCCTTCACGGTCGGTCACTGGGTGCCCGAACAGATCCGCCGGGCCGGTGGCTGGGACCTGCTCGGCGCGGACGGCGAGCCGTCGCGCCAGACGGGCTGGGATGCGATCGCCGAGGTCGATCCCGACATGCTCCTGCTGATGCCGTGCGGCTACCACCTGGCGGATACGGTCCAGGCGTGGGCCGGGCTCGCCCGGCCGCCCGAGTACCGCGAGCTCGCGGCCGTCCGCCGGGACCAGGTCTTCGCAGTGGACGGCTCCGCCTACTTCAGCCGGCCCGGGCCGCGGGTCATCGACGGCATCGAGCTGCTGGCCGAGGTCTTCGATCCCGGAGCGTTCATCGAGGTCTCGCCGCCCGGATCGTGGACCCCGGTGGAGCCGTAGCCGGCGCATGCCGTTCCGCTCGACCTTCGACTGCCTGTGGTGTGGCACCTCGCACACGTGCCGGAATCCCGACGACCTTGAAGGCTGGGCGCAGCTCTGCCCGAGCTGCGTCGGGAACGCCGGCGACGACGGGTTCCGTCGGTACCGGCTCCACCAGGCGCTGGCCGAACGCGGCGGGTCGATTCGCGCGGCCGCGGGGGCAGCGCCGGCAGCGGTCCCCGGGCGCGACCGTGGCGCCGAGATGCTGGCGTACTACGAGGCACGTGCCCCCGAGTACGACGACTGGTACCTGCGACGCGGCCGCTACGCTCGCGGGCCGATCCACGACGCGGCCTGGAACACGGAGCTCGACACCGCCGGGCGATGGCTCGACGGGCTGCCGATCCGGGGGGAGATCGTGGAGCTAGCCGCCGGCACCGGCTGGTGGTCGCCGCTCCTGGCGACGAAGGGCGGGCTCTCCCTCTACGACGGCGCGGCCGCCCCGCTCGAACGGGCGCGTGAGCGGCTGGTCGCCCACGGGCTCCGCGCGCACCTCCACGTCCGCGATGCGTGGGCGGAGCCCGACCGGGCGGTCGACGCGGTCTTCACCGGCTTCTGGCTGAGCCACGTCCCGCGCGACCGGCTGGACGCGTTCCTCGGCCTCGTCCGCCGCTGGCTCACGCCGGGCGGCACGTTCGCCTTCATCGATTCGAGGTTCGATCCGCAGTCGAGCGCGGCGGACCACCCGATGCCGGCCGACGACACGTCGCTGCGTCGTCTCGACGATGGCCGCGAGTTCACCATCGTCAAGGTCTACTACGAGCCGGCCGAGCTGGAGGCCGCCCTCGCCCGTGCGGGGTTCGACGCGGCGGAGGTGACGGGCACTGGGAGGTTCTTCCTCACCGGAGTGGCGCGCGTGGCCGCCGCGCCCGCCGGGTGAGCCGCCGGGGCCAGAAGGCGGCCTGAGCACGGCTATACTCCGCCCGATGTCCCCCCTGGCGAACGCAACGATCGCGACCGTGGGTTCCGGCGTGATGGCCGAGGCCATGATCGCGGGCATCCTCCGAGGCAAGCTCGTGGACCCGGGCCAGGTCGTGGCCAGCCACCCACGGCCCGAACGGCGCGACCACCTCGCCCGTGAGTACGGGATCCGCACGGTCGCCAGCAACGTCGACGCCGTCGATGGCGCGGACGTCGTCATCTTCGGGATCAAGCCCCAGATGCTGGGCAAGGTCGGCCGCGAGATCGGTCCGCACCTGCAGCGAGGCCAGCTCGTGCTGAGTGTCCTCGCCGGTGCCACCACGGCCGCCCTGACGGGGATCCTCGGTCACGGCCAGGTCGTCCGCAGCATGCCGAACACGCCGGCCCGCCTCGGCAAGGGGATGACGGTCTGGTACGCGACCCCCGACTGCACCGCCGAGCAGCGGGCCCAGGCGGCGGCCCTGCTCGGCGCGCTCGGCCACCAGATCGAGGCCGACGACGAGAAGATGGTCGCGATGGCGACCGCCGTATCCGGCACCGGCCCGACGTACGTCTTCCTGGTGATGGAGGCGCTGATCGATGCCGCCGTCCATCTCGGCTTCCCACGCCACATCGCCCACGACCTGGTGATCGAGACGCTGGAGGGCTCGACCCTCTTTGCCAAGCAGTCGGGGATGCATCCGGCCGAGCTGCGCAACATGGTGACCTCGCCCGGCGGGACGTCCGCCGCGGCGCTCCACGAACTCGAGTCGGGACGGCTCCGGACCGTGCTGTCCGAGGCCGTCTGGGCCGCCTACCGCCGGACGGTGGAGCTGGGCGATCAGCTCGAGGCCAGCGTCACGGCGCCAAGCGATCGGCGGTCCGGCGGGCGGTGACCAGGCAGCCGACCGCCCAACCGATGGACGCGACCGCGACAGCCCCGGAGGCCGGTCGCTGATGGCCGGTTCACCCGCTCCGAACAGCGCGGCTGCGATCCTCCCGGTCGAGGCGCTGGTGGCAGTCGACAGCCCCCGGGAGTTCCGGCTCCATCCCCGTGACCGGCTGGTCGCCTATACGGCCGAGGCCGCCGGCGCCCGCCAGCTCTTCACGCTCTCGCTGCGCGGTGGCTATCCGACTCAGCTGACCGCCTCCGAGAAGCCGGTCTCCGATCCGCAATGGTCACCCGACGGGCGCCGGATCGCCTACCTCCGCGACGACGAGGTGTGGGTCATGGAGGCCGATGGATCGCGCCTGACCCGGGTCGTCGCCAAGCCCGGCGGTGGCCGGCAGGCGCGCTGGTCGCCGGATGGGCGACGCCTCGCGTTCATCTCGCGGCGCCGGGGCTGGTCGCAGATCTGGTTGATCGACGCCCCCGTGCCGCGGCGCGGCCGGCCGGCGGCCGATCCCAGGCCGCCGGAGCCGACCGTGCTGACCGAGTCCGGGATCGACGTCGAGGAGTTCGAGTGGTCGCCCGACGGGAGCGCGATCGCGGTGATGGCGCAGCGTGACCCCGAGCCGCGGGAGACGTCGCAGATCGCCATCGTGGACGTGCCGACCGGGGCGACCCGGGTGGTCGCCGGCGAGCACAGCGTCGACGTCGGCGCGCACTGGCTGGCGGACGGCTCGCTCCTGTACGTGTCCGATGCCGACGGCTGGTTCCAGGTCGTCCATCTGACCGCCGACGGCCGCGATCGGGTCGTCCTCACGAGCGGGGAGCGCGAGCACGGCGAGCCGGGGGGCGGCGTCGGCTACGCGCCGCTCCCCTCCCTCGACGGGCGGCGGTTCGTCCACGTCGACGTGCACGACGGGCTCCAGGACCTGCTCGTCGGCGAGCTCCCGGCCGGGACCGCGGTCAAGCGCGGCCGGGGCCGTCCGCCCAGGACGCCGCGGACGGTGTCGCTGCCCGCTGCCGGGCGGCGGATCAATCCCTGGGACGGTGTCTGGCGGTCGGTCGGGTGGCTCGCCGACGGGGCCTGGGTGGCCGCGGTCGGCGAGAGTGAGGGGCGGCCGCAGGATCTCTGGCTGCTGCCCGTCCCGGGCGTCGCGCCCGCAGGCGCGCGACCGCGCCAGGTGACCGACTCGCTCCCGGTGGCGCTGCGTTCCCCGGTGACGCCCGGGCGAACGTCCGTCGTCGAGCGCGTCGCTTTCGCGGCCCGCGACGGGCTTCGCGTCGAAGGCACGCTCTGGCGGCCGCCGGCAGCCACCGGCAAGCGCGGCGGCCGTCGCGTTCCGACGATCCTGTACATCCACGGCGGCCCGACCGGCCAGACATTCCGCGGGTTCGCGCCCTTCAAGCAGCGGCTCGTGGCCGAGGGGTTTGCCGTCTTCGATGTCGACTTCCGCGGCTCAACCGGGTATGGGCGAGCATTCCGGCGGGCCAACGAGGGTGAGTGGGGCCATGCCGACGTCCACGACCTGGTGGACGCTGCGCGCTGGGCTGCCGAGCAGCCGTGGTCGGACGGGAAGCTGGCGGTCTACGGCGGCTCGTACGGGGGCTACATGGTCCTGTGCGCAGTCGTCGACGAGCCGTCGCTGTGGCGCGCGGGCATCGACCTGTTCGGCGACTCCGAGATCGCCGAGAGCTACCGGCACGGGGATCGGCCCGGCCGGCTCGACCTGCACAAGATGATGGGCTCGCCCGACGATCCGGGCCGAGCGGACCTGTACCGGCGCGGCTCACCCGTCTATCGGGCCGATCGCATCGAGGCGCCGCTGCTGATCCTCCACGGGCGGAAGGACAAGCGCGTGGTCCCCCTGATGACCGAGAAGATGGTGGAGGCACTCGAGATCGAGGGCAAGCGCCACGAGGTGCACTGGTACGACGACGAGGGCCACGGCTGGGAGCGTCGCGAGAACCGTCGCGACGCCTTCGAGCGGATCCTGGTCTTCCTCAGGACCAACGTCCTGGACGAGCCTCCCAAGTGACTGTGGCCGGCCGCCGCGGCGACCGGTCTCCGATCCCGAACGAGGTGGCAGCAATGGCCGAGCCAACGGGTTCCCGCCACGCGGCCGAGATGGCCCGGGCGACGCAGACACCGCATCTCCACGTGCCAAGGCTGGTCGTGTCGCGGGACGTCGCCGGCGAGGGCGCGCTCGATCGCGTCGCGGACGTCGTCAACCGGCTGATCGGGTCCATGTGGCTGTTCGTCGGCATCACCACGGGGATCGTCGTCTGGCTGTTCGTCGGCAACATCGTCGGGTTCGACAAGACGCCATGGCCGCTGCTCCTGACGCTCCTCAACCTGCCGCAGCTGTCGATCATGATCTCGCTCCAGGTGAGCGCCAACCGCGCCCAGGCCGCCAGCGACGCGCGCGCGACGGCCGACCACGCGACGCTGGTGGCCCTCCACGAGCTCAGCAAGAAGCAGGTCGCGATCCTCGACGGGCAGAACGAGGTGCTCGAGATCCTGCGCCGAGCCGTGGCAACGGGAGCGCCCGCGCCCCGGGCCTGACCGCCTCGGAGCCCCTCCCCGACGCCATGTGGACCCTGGGCGCGCCGATCCCCGAGCTGGTCGTCCGCGCCGCGCTGATCTACGCGGTCTTCTTCGGCGCGCTGCGGCTGTTCGGCAAGCGCGAGATCGGCCAGTTCACCCTCTTCGATCTGGCGCTGGTCCTGCTGGCCGCCAATGCCCTCCAACCCGCCATCACCGGGTCCGACGCGTCCATCACGGGCGGGCTCGTCGTGATCCTCACGCTGTTCCTGCTGAATTGGGGCGTCAGCCTCCTCCGGGTGCGGTTCGCGTGGGTTCGACGTGTCCTCGAATTCGGCCCGACCGTCATCGGGCGCGACGGCGCCTGGATCCTGCCGGCGCTCGTCCGCCAGGGGCTCGACCTGGTCGATGTCGAGGCGGCGCTGCGCGAACACGGGCTCGACGGCGTCGGCCAGATGAAGCTCGCGACGCTCGAGGCGGACGGGTCCATCAGCATCGTCGGGGCGGACAGCGGCGACACGAGTGACGCCAGGCGGCGCCGACGCCGATACCGCCGGCCGCTCTAGCCGGCCGTGCCCGTGCCCGGCTGGCTCGTCCGCCGGGCACGCATGGCGAACACGATCACGAGCGCGATGCCGATGCCGATGAGCACGTCACCGAGGCTGAACACGTTGGCCAACGGGAAGGCCGGCGGGAGGGCATAGAGATCGGTCAACGGGCGAAGCGCCGGATCGGCCACGACCACGCTGTTCGAGTACCCGGGAGACAGCTCGACGACGGAGGCGAGGGCCACCGGGTCGGCTGGCATGTAGCCGCCGTTCGCCACGATCGCCGCGAGGTTTGACGCGGCGCCCAGGGCGATGATCGCCATGCCCGGTACACGCGTGTCCCGGAGCACGGCCGCGAGGACGGCCGCCGTCGATGCGACGTACAGCGCCGGCGCCGCATCCCCGACCGCGGCGCTCACCGGATCGGCGAACAGGACGACCTGGACGAGCAGGCCGAGCATCGCGAGCGGAGCCCAGCGCAGCCGGAGGTCGGCGAGGCGATCCAGCCTGCCGCCGAGCAGCACTCCGGCGACGATCCCGATCGGGATGGCGTACAGGATGAACACCGGCCGCGAATCAGCCCGGCTGCGTGCGGCCGCCCAGGATCGTCTCCAGCTGCGCCAGGTGCTCCTCGAGGTGGTGCGCGATCATGCGCTCCACGATCGCCTCGACGGTCATCTGCCCGAGGGTCGGATGCAGGCCGACCGTCGTCCACTGCGCCGGCGTCAGCGTGGCCAGGCGATGGTCCCAGCGCTCGAGCCACGCCTCGATCCGTGCGAACAGCTCGGCTGTCGGTAGCGCGCGGTCGCGGCCGATCAGCCCGATCCTGACCGGGTCGCTGCCGACGCGGCCGAACGGGACGGGCGTGGCCGGTGCCGCCAGGATCCGCTCGATCTCGCCCAGCCAGTAGGGCAGCATCTCGGCGACGTGGGCGAGCAGCTCCATCGGACCCCAGGAGGCCTCCGGATCGTGATCGAAGCGGGCGGCCAAAGGCCACGGCGCCCCGGCATCGATCCCGGGGCGGAGCCGGTCGAGGCGATCGCCCGCCGCCTCGATCCGCGCTGCGAACGTTCCGTTGCTCATGCGCTCCAGTGTGGCACGTGCGGGGAAGCATTGGACGGCCAGGACCACGGGTCGTCCCGCTCACACGGCCGGGCGATGGCGGCCGACAGCAGCCTCTCAGGGGATTGGCTACGGTTTGCGTCATGGAGGCAGCCATCCTCATCGAGGACATGACCGCGGACGACTGGCCGCAGGTCCATCGGATCTACATGGAGGGTATCGCCACGACGTTCGCGACCCTCGACGCCGAGGCTCCGGACTGGAATCACTTCGACCACTCCCACCGCCACGACTGCCGCCTGCTCGCACGGGACCGTCCCGGGGGGCCAGTCCTCGGATGGACGGCTCTGACCGCATACTCGCAGCGACGCGTCTACGCGGGCGTCGCCTGGGAGAGCGTCTACGTCGCGGAGGCGGCTCGTGGCCGCGGCGTTGGACGTGCCTTGCTTGGAGCGGTCATTCCAGCGTCCGAGGCCGCCGGACTGTGGACCTTGCTGGCGGCCGTGCTCGCCGAGAACACGGCGAGCCTCGCGCTCCACGAGGCCGTGGGGTTCCGGCGGGTCGGCCTCGAACGTGGACTTGGCCAGGACAGCCGCGGTCGCTGGCGCGACGTGCACCTGCTGGAGCGCCGGAGCGAGCTCGTCGGCATCAACCGATGACGGCGGCGGAGCCGGCGGCGGTGGCGCCGGGCACCGGACCACTGCGCGGGTCGGTGCGGGACGACCGAGGCATTCCCATCACCGATGCCCGGCGTGCACCATGGCGAACGTGAAGGACCGACTGCGCCGGGCCGCCCTGGGCGCGACCCTCGTCGCCATGCTGACCGCGGGCCTGCTCGCGCCGGCCACCGTCACGGCCATCACCGACACCGACCACGACGGCCTGTCGAACACCTGGGAGCGGACCGCGTCGCTGACCAACCCTGCCCGCCGGGACACCGACCGCGACGGGATACCCGACGGCCGCGAGGACCCCGACCGGGACGGGCTGACCAACACGGCGGAACAGCGGCTCCACACGAACCCGAGACGGGCGGACACGGACCGCGACGGCTGGTCCGACGGCGCGGAGTACCGGGCCGGCACCAATCCACGATCCGCGACGAGCCACCCGAAGCCGAAGCCCAAGCCGGCGCCCACGCCGTCCCCGACACCTGCCGGGACGCCGGTGTCCACGCCGACGCCGAGCCTCGACGCCGCGCCGACCCTGCCCGGCGCGCCCGACTGCCCGGTCTTCCCGGCGACGAACGTCTGGAACGTCCCCATCGATGGGCGCCCCGTGGCCCCGAACTCCGCCACCATGATCAACTCGATCGGCCTGAGCCGCGGTCTGCACATGGACTTCGGGTCCTACGCCGGGTACGGCATCCCGT
Source organism: uncultured Chloroflexia bacterium (assembly GCA_963806175.1). Lineage (GTDB taxonomy): Bacteria > Chloroflexota > Limnocylindria > Limnocylindrales > CSP1-4 > SPCO01. The sequence continues at coordinate 67,671 of CAWDXA010000005.1, read as the reverse complement.
ACAACATCGCGACCGCGACGACGCCGCGATCCACCGTCACGTTCGACTACGACGACGAATCCGACCACCTCGGCTACCCGATCCCGGCGAACCCGAAGATCGAGGGCGGATCGGACGGCCACATCCTCGTCGTCGACAAGGACGCCTGCCGGCTCTTCGAGCTGTTCGACGCGCGTCGCCAGAACGGGGGGTGGGCCGCCGGCAGCGGAGCGACCTGGGACCTGCGCTCGAACGCGCTCCGGCCTGCCGGCTGGACGAGCGCGGACGCGGCCGGCCTGCCGATCCTGCCCGGCCTCGTGCGCTACGACGAGGTCGCCGCGGGCGTCATCGCCCACGCGCTTCGGTTCACCGCCAGCCAGACCCGTCGCGCCTACCTCTACCCGGCGCGCCACTACGCCAGCTCGTCGACCTCGACGTCGCTGCCGCCGATGGGGCTCCGGGTCCGGCTCAAGGCCGCATTCGACACGACTCGCCTGTCCCCGCAGGCGAAGGTCATCGCCGAGGCCCTCAAGCGGTACGGGATGATCCTGGCGGACAACGGATCGCCGTGGTACATCACCGGCGCCAGCGATCCGCGCTTCGACGACGACGTGCTCCACCAGCTGGACGCCATCACCGGGCGGGATCTCGAGGTCGTCGACACGAGCGGGCTGGTCAACGGGCCGTAACCCGGAGGCGACGGTCCCGGGTCGGTCAACGCGCGGACTGCGAGCGGGCATCATTGGCCGATGACAAATCGACCGACTTCTGCGCCGGTTCCCGGCTTCACCGATCTCCGCACCAGGGTATTGGCCGGTGAGACGCTCTTCGGGACGTTCCTGGGTCTCGGCTCGCCGATGGCCGCCGAGATCTGCGGCCGGGCCGGCTTCGACTGGGTGATCGTCGACCTCGAGCACGGCGCTGCCAGCGAGTCCGAGCTGCTGGCCAACCTCCACGCCGTGGCGTCGACCCCGACGTCCGCCCTGGTTCGCCCCCGGTCGGCGGACCGGCTGCGGGTGGGGCGCGTGCTCGACCTGGGCGCTCACGGCGTGATGATCCCGCGGATCGACCTCCCGGCCGAGGCGGCCGAGGTGATCTCGTTCATGCGCTATCCGCCTGATGGGACTCGCGGCCTCGCGCTCTCGACCCGCGGCGCCGGCCTCGGCGAGCTCGGCCACGCCGACGTCCGCGCCATCAACCGGCAGATCACCGGGATCATCCAGATCGAATCGCCGAGCGCGGTCGAGCACGCCGCGGAGATCGCGGCGATCGACGGTGTCGACGTCCTGTTCGTCGGTCCGGCCGACCTCAGCCACAGCATGGGCATCCCCGGACAGTTCGACGACCCGCGCTTCGTCAGAGCGCTGGAGCAGGTCGTCGCCGCCGCCGACAGGGCGGGCAAGGCGGCCGGGATCCTGCTGTTCAACATGGCGGTCCTGCCACGCCACCGGGATCTCGGCTTCCGCTTCATCGGACTCGGTTCGGACGGAGCGTTCGTCGCCGATGGGGCCAGGGCCGCGCTGGCGATCGCCCGCGGCTGACATGGCCCGCCTCGTCGCGTTCCTGCGTGCGGTCAATGTCGGCGGCCATACGGTCAGGATGGCGGACCTGCGCCGCTCGTTGAGGCGCTCGGCTTCGACTCCGTCGAGACGCACATCGCCAGCGGGAACGTGATCTTCGAGACCGACGCCGGCGACGCCGGCGACCACGTGGCAGGTGGCGAAATCGGGTTGCCTGGTCCCGGGCGGCCCGAGTGGCCCGGCCCGGCCCGAGCGGCCCGCCCCGAGCTGCCCGAGCGGCCCGCGGCGGCTCCCACCGAGCGGCCCGGCGGCCCCCACCGGGCGGCCCGCTCGCGGTGGCCGCTACTCGTCGGCGACGCGGACCGCGGGGCCCAACGCGCGATCGGCCGCCGGCCCGGTCTGGGCGACCAGCACGCCGAGGATGATGAGCGCGCCGCCCGCCAGCTGGACCGGGGTCAGGGCCACGCCGAAGAGGAACGCCGCCAGCGCGATCGTCCAGGTCGGCTCGACCGTGCTGATCAGCGCCGCCTGCGCGGCGCCGACCCGCTGCGCGCCGGCGTAGAAGGTCTGGATCGCGACGAAGGTCGACAGGATCCCCACGCCGGCCAGGCCGTACCAGGCCTCCCCGGGGATGGCGCCCGGCAGGACCGGCTGACCGCTCCCGAGCGCCAGCAGCCAGTACACGGCGGCGGTCGCCGACATCATCAGGGCCGTCGCGGCCGTGGCCGAAGCGCCACCGGACGCCTCGTCGCCGACCGCGTCGGACCGCTCACCCGACAGCCGCGCCGACAGGACGATCCACACCGCATAGATGACCGGCGAGGCCAGGATCAGCAGGAGGCCGCCGAGCGGCGGGGCGACGGACGGATCGATCCCGCCGACCGCCAGGACCACGCCGGCCAGCGCGACCGCGAGCGCCAGCCACGCCCGCCGGCCATGCAGGCGGCGGCCGAACCGAAGCGACAGGACCGCCACGAGCGCCGGGTAGAGATAGACGATCAATGCCGCGAGCGACGGCGAAACCGTCTCGAGACCGGCGAAGTAGGTCCCGGAATTGCCGAGGTACAGCAGACCGAGCGCCGCCGCGGTGACAGCGGCCCGGCGGCCGAGTGCGCGCAGGCCCCGGCGTCGCTCGGCGGATGCCAAGAGGAAGGCCCACGTCAACCCGGCACCGAACAGGAATCGCCAGGCTGACAGCACCAGCCAGCCGACGCCGGCGTGATAGACGGGCTGTGCGAACAGCGAGCCGGATCCGAACCCGGCGGCGGAGGCCAGCACGAGCGCGATCCCGGTGGCGCGTCGACGATCCATCGGCGGGAGGCTAGCAGCCCCGGGAGGGGATGACGCACTACACTGGCGACGTGAGCGACATCACCGAAGCCGCAGTCGCGCGCCGAGTCCCATCGTTGACCGAGGAGCGACTGCGCGTCCTGAGCCGGCGTCAGCCCGTCACGGTCCTGCCGGGGACTCGGCTGGCCGAGTGCGTTCGCACCATCCAGCGCACGGGCACCGGCGATTCGGTGTTCGTGTGCGATGCCGGCGGGCGGCTCCTGGGCGTGCTGACCGAGCGCGACATCTTCGGCCAGATCGTCGGCGGCCGGGTCGACCTGGCCCAGCCGGTCGAGTCGCTCATGACGACCGATCCGCACACCCTCGACCTCGACGACACGATCCGCGACGCGATCGTGCTGATGCGAACCGGTCGCTATCGGAACGTCCCGCTGGTCGACGCCACCCGCCATCTCGTGGGTGTCGTCCGGCAGGCGGACATCATCAAGTACCTGGCCGAGTCGTTTCCGGAAGAGCTGCTCAACCTCCCACCGCGGCTTCACCAGCGCATGAAGGCAGCCGAAGGCGGATGACGACGACCAGACCAGCTGAGCTCGGCCCCGACGTCCAGGAGCTCGAGCGAGTCACGATTCGCTTCGCGGGCGATTCCGGCGACGGGATGCAGCTGACCGGCACGCAGTTCACCCGGACCGCCGCGGTGTTCGGCAACGACATCAGCACGCTGCCCGACTTCCCGGCCGAGATCCGGGCCCCGGCCGGCTCGCTCCCCGGCGTGTCCGGGTTCCAGATCAGCTTCTCGTCGTCGGACATCCACACCCCGGGCGACCAGCCCGACGTCCTGGTCGCGATGAACCCGGCTGCCCTGAAGACCAACGTCGGCGATCTTCCGGCGGGCGGCGCGCTGATCGTCAACAGCGACGCCTTCAGCCAGTCGAACCTCAACAAGGCCGCCTACTCGAGCAACCCGCTGACCGACGGCTCGCTCAGGGCCTACCGGGTCTTCGAGATCCCGATCTCCACCCTCAACACCCGGTCCCTCGACGGCCTCGACATGACCTCGAAGCAGATGGACCTCACCAAGAACTTCTTCGCGCTGGGCCTGATGTTCTGGCTGTACGAGCGGAGCATGGACCCGACGCTCAACTGGATCGACGACAAGTTCTCCGCCCGCCCGGTGATCGCGGAGGCGAACAAGCGGGCGCTGAAGGCCGGCTATGCCTACGGCGAGACGACCGAGGCCTTCCATACCCACTACCGGGTCCTGCCGGCCAGGCTCGACCCGGGCACCTACCGCAACATCACCGGGAACGAGGCCACGGCGCTGGGATTCCTCGCCGCGTCCAGGCTCGCCGGGCGCGACCTGTTCTACGGCAGCTACCCGATCACGCCGGCCTCGGACATCCTCCACCAGCTGTCCGGCTACAAGGCGTTCGGCGTCAAGACATTCCAGGCGGAGGACGAGATCGCCGCGATCGGCGCCGCGATCGGTGCCTCGTACGGTGGCGCGCTGGCCCTGACCGCTTCATCCGGCCCGGGGATCGCCCTCAAGAGCGAGGCGATGGGCCTCGCCGTCATGGTCGAGCTGCCGCTCGTCGTCGTCGATGTCCAGCGCGCGGGGCCGTCGACGGGGATGCCGACCAAGATCGAGCAGGGTGACCTGCTCCAGGTCATGTTCGGGCGCAACTCGGACTCGCCGATGCCGCTCGTGGCGCCGGCCACCCCCGGCGAATGCTTCGACCTGGCGATCGAGGCCTGCCGGCTCGCCCTCAAGTACATGACTCCCGTCGCCTTCCTGTCGGACGCGTTCCTGGCCACCGGGTCCGAGCCGTGGCGGATCCCGGACATCGCCGACCTGCCGAGCCTGGTCGTCGACAACGCCATGGATCCGGCGACCTACCGCCCGTACCAGCGCGACCCGCACACGCTCGCGCGGCCGTGGGCGGTCCCGGGCACGCCCGGGCTCGAGCACCGGATCGGCGGCCTCGAGAAGGCGGACGTGATCGGAAACGTCAGCTACGACCCGGACAACCACCACCGGATGATGGTCCTGCGCGCGGCCAAGGTGGCCGGCATCGCCGAGGACATCCCGCCGCTGGAGGTCTTCGGGCCGGAGCGCGGCGACCTGCTGATCCTGGGCTGGGGCTCGACGTACGGCGCCATCCGGTCCGCGGTGGAACGGCTCCACGCCGACGGCAAGTCCGTCGCCCACGCCCACCTCCGCCACCTCAACCCGTTCCCGGCCAACACCGAGGAGGTCCTGCGCAGCTACCGGCGCGTCCTCGTCCCCGAGGTCAACCTCGGCCAGCTCTCGATGCTGATCCGCGCCCGGTACCTCATCGACGCGATCGGCTACAACCGGGTGCGGGGCAAGCCGTTCCGGATCGTCGAAATCATCGAGGAGGCGGATCGCCTCCTCGCGGAGAATCGCTCATGACCGACACCAACGACCGGACGACCGGCGCGCCGGCGGCCCCGCCCCTCAGCCCCGAGAACGCGGCCGTCATCGCGCTGACCCGCAAGGACTTCGTGTCCGACCAGGAAGTCCGCTGGTGTCCCGGCTGCGGCGACTACTCGATCCTGGCCCAGACCCAGAAGGTGATGCCGGACTTCGGCTACCCCCGCGAGAACATCGTGTTCATCTCGGGGATCGGCTGCTCCGGCCGCCTCCCGTACTACATGAACACCTACGGCTTCCACTCGATCCACGGCCGGGCACCCACCCTGGCGACCGGTCTCAAGGCCGCCCGGCCGGACCTGATGGTCTGGGTGATCACCGGCGACGGCGATGCGCTGTCGATCGGCGGCAATCACGTCCTCCACTCGATGCGGCGCAACGTCGACATCAACATGGTCATGTTCAACAACCGGATCTACGGGCTGACCAAGGGCCAGGCGTCGCCGACCTCCGAGTTCGGCAAGCGGACCAAGTCGACGCCGGCGGGGACCGTGGATACGCCGATCATGCCGCTGACGATCGCCCTGGCGGCCGAGGCAAGCTTCGTGGCGCGTTCGGTGGACACCCACACCGAGCACCTCCAGCAGACGCTCGAGCGGTCGGGCCGGCACCATGGCTCGTGCTTCGTCGAGGTCCTCCAGAACTGCAACATCTTCAACGACGGCGCCTGGCGCGACTTCACCGACCGCGAGGTCCGCGAGGACCGGATGCTCGTGCTCGAGCACGGCAAGCCGATGATCTTCGGCAAGGACCGCAACAAGGGGATCCGGCTGCGCGGGCTGCACCCGGAGGTCGTGACGATCGGCGAGGATGGGATCACCGAGGCGGACATCCTCGTCCACGACGAGCAGGCCGAGGAGCCGTACCTCGCGTTGATGCTGTCGCGGATGTTCTGGCCGGAGTTCCCGGTGCCGGTCGGGGTCCTGCGCGCCGTGTCGCGGCCTACCCACGACCAGCTGATCACGGGCCAGCTGACCGCGGCCGTGGCACGCAGCGGCGCCGGCGACCTGGAGCAGATCCTGAACGGCGGCGAGACATGGACGGTCGACTAGGTCCGTAGGCGGAGGGAGCGAGCGATGCGCTGTCCGGTGTGCGGCTTCGACAATCTGACCGGTGCCGAGGTCTGCGACAACTGCGGCGCCGACCTGGCCGGCCACGACGTCCCGCAGCCGGCGCTGTCCTTCCAGGGCCGGCTGCTCGGCGAGCACCTCGACCAGCTCGGGGCGCCGCCTCCGTTGACGGTCGGGCCGGACACCCCGGTCGACGTGGTGATCGCCCAGATGCAGGAGACCGGGTCGGACGTCGTGCTGGTCACCTCGGGCGGGCGACTGGTCGGCATCTTCACCGACCGCGACGCCGTCGTGAAGGCGGCGGGCAAGCACCTCACGGCCTTTCACGTCCGCGACTTCATGACCCCTGACCCGGTCTACCTCCGCCACGACGACCCGATCGCCCTGGCCATCCACGAGATGGCCGTCGGCGGCTTCCGCCACATCCCGATCGTCCGTGACGGGACGCCGACCGGCGTGGTGACCGCCCGCGACGTGTTCGATCACCTCGCGGAGACGATGCGCTGACCGAGCGCGTCGCGATCCTGGCGGATGACCTCATCTGGGCAACCAGGCTGGCCGGTCTCGTCCGCGCTGCCGGCGCGACGCCGGTGCCGGCCCGTTCGATGGCCGCGTTCGAGACGATCCTGGCCGGCGTGGATCGGGCGATCGTCGACCTCACCGCCCGGGCCTACGACGGCACGGCCGCGATCGTCGCGGCGGCTTCGGCGGGCCGTCCGGTGCTGGCGGTCGGCCAGCATGATGACCGCGAGGCGAGGCAGCGCGCCCTGGCCGCCGGCGCCGACCGCGTCGTCGCCTACCGTCGGGTCTTCGAGGACGGCCCGCGACAGGTCTCCACCTGGCTGGCCGCGCCGCTGCCGCTCCGGACCGCCACGTGATCCCCGAACGTCCCACGATCCCGGCAACCCGGTTCGCCGAGCGAGTGGCGGCCGCCCGGGCGTTGGCCAACGAGGCCGGCCTGGCGGCGCTGCTGGTCGGGGTGGGGGCCGACATGCGCTACCTGGCCGGCTACGCGGCCATGCCGCTGGAGCGCCTGACCATGCTGGTGATCCCGTCCATCGGTGAGCCGTCGCTGGTCGTGCCACGCCTCGAGGCGGCGCCGGCCCGGCTGGCGTCACCGGCCGCGGCCGGCCTGCTGCCGGTCGTGACCTGGGACGAGGGCGAAGACGCCCATGCGCTGGTCGCGGCGCTCGTCCGGGGCGGGCTGGGTCGGGCGGGACCGAGCCTTCGCGTCGCAGTCTCGGACGACCTGCCGGCCCGTCACCTGCTGCCGCTGGAGGCACGGCTCGCCGGGCCGGAGGTGTCGCTCGCGTCGGCGCTTCTGCGCGAGATCCGGATGATCAAGGACGCCGACGAGATCGCCCTGCTGACGCTTGCGGCGCAGGCGGCGGATCGAGTCGTTACCCGGATCGCCGCCGGCCGCCTGGTCGGCCGAACCGAGGCCGACGTTTCGCGGGAGGTGCGTGAGCGGCTGCTTGTCGAAGGGCACGACGAGGCGCAGTTCGCGATCGTCGGCTCCGGCCCGAATTCCGCGTCACCGCATCACGAGGCATCGGAACGGGTGATCCAGGCCGGCGAACCGATCGTCCTCGACATCGGCGGGACGCTGGGAGGTTACGGCTCGGACACCACGAGGACGCTGTGGGTGACCGGCGGCGACCCGGCCCGAGGGCCGGATGAGCGGTTCCGGCACCTCTTCGCGGTCCTGCTCGGCGCCCAGGCCGCCGCGACGCGGGCCGTCCGCCCGGGGGTCACCTGCGAGGCCGTCGACGGGGCGGCCCGCCATCCGATCGAGGTCGAGGGCTATGGCGAGGCGTTCTTCCACCGGACCGGCCATGGGATCGGGCTGGAGGGTCACGAGGACCCGTACATCATCGGCGGCAACGGCGAGCCGCTCCGGGAGGGGATGGCGTTCTCGGTGGAGCCCGGGATCTACCTGCCCGGCGAATACGGCGCGCGGATCGAGGACATCGTCGTCTGCGGTGCCGGCGGGCCGATCACCCTGAACGAGACGCCGCACGACCTGCACGTCGTGGACGGCTGAGGTCCGGGCGCACCATCCAGCCGGACGCAGGCTCCCTTCGGGCGGGCTGGGGTATCATCGGCTGACGGGACGCGCCCGATGCGATTCCGTCAACCGTCCGAGATCACATGACCACCACCTCACGGCGCCGTTCCGGTGCCGCATCCTTCTTCCGGGCCAGCAGGTCCGGCGCCCTGGCTCGATGAGCCGGCGTCATCACGGCCGGCCCGATCGAACGTCGCTCGGCACGGCCGACGGCCCGAGGCGCGCGACGGGTGTGGATGCACGCCCGGGCAACGCCGATGGTCCGTCGGCGCGTCTCGTCGCCTCCGCCCCCGCCGTCGACGCCAGGCCGTCTCGCCTGCCGGAACAGGACCCGGCCCTGCGGTCCGCCCAGTCGACCGCCGCCGAGCCATCCGCGGTGACGCCGATCCCGATCGCACCCGAGGCGCCCGCCGGCGGGTCGGAGCCGCGGTCCGCCCAGTGCACGGCTCCGCAGCTCCGCCGGTTCATCAAGAGCCGCCCGTACGTGCCCATGCACGAGCTGCGTCGCCGCTTCGGCATCGACGGCGGCGACGACGACGTGACACCGGTACGGATCGAGCCCGGCTGGATCTACGTCGGGCTGCCCACACACGAAGGCCGCCTGCTCGGCGACCTGCTCCGGACCGGTGAGATCGGCTACGAATTGTCGCTCGACCCGCGCACGCCGATCGTCGTCGGTGTCTACCCGATGCGTCCCATCGCTCGCAACTGACGAGGAGATCGCGATGGCGGACTATCCCGACTTCTACGCCGACGGCATCTCGGTGAGCATCGGCCCGTTCGGCGTCACGGTCACATTCCAGCTCTCGCAGCCGAGCCTCGAGCCCGGCCCGCACGTCGACGTCGGCCAGATCGTCGCCCGGGCGCGAATGAGCCCGGCGCTCGCGCGGGCGCTCGCCCAGGGCCTCAACGACGCAGCCGCGCAGCAGGCGACCATCCAGGCGCCCGAGACGACCGTCCGGCACTAACCCGCGGCGACGCCAGCGGCGTCCGGGCGCCCGAGCAGGACCCGTCGGCGGTGCGCCGGGTCAACGCTCGTGGCGTCCGGCGCGCAGGTGTCGGTTTGTTGACTTGACACCGACCGGGGCCTGCCGCACTCTCCGCCAACGGGACTTTCGTACTGGGTCCTGGACGAGCGACCGCGGTCCGACGGGGCGGGCCGGGCGGACGCCTCATCGTCCCCAGGTACGGACCCCACTGGCGTCGACCACGAGGGAGCACGATGTTGTACGACCATCTCCTGGTGCACGCGCGACGCACCCGCGCCCGAGCGTCGGCTGTCGTCATGGCGGCGGTGCTCAGCGGTTCGGTCCTCGCCACCCTGCCGATCCTGGGCGTCGCTGCGAGCGCCGATGCCGGGCCGGGATCATGGACCGCCGACCCTCTCGCCGGCCAGTGCCTGCGCCGGCTCGTCGACGACGTTCACCTTGACGCTATTCCAACAGCGGCCCGGCCACGATCGTGTCGGCCTTCCTGCGAGGCGCCGGTCGGGTTCTCGATCCCCACCGGACAGCCGGGCGTGACCGTGTCCAGCTACGGGGGACGCGACGTGGCCGGGTTCCGCGACATCAATGTCGAATCCGGTGGCGGAGGGTCGATCAGCTTCATCGCCGTCGGTCGGGCCGACGTCGGGTCGACCAGGCATGGGTCGCCGAAGCGGAGTCCCAGGACCACGCCTTCGAGAACGATCCAGGCGACGATTCCGGGATGACTTCCTGCTGTCGTCGAGCCAGCCGGTGACGACCGTTGCGGCCGGCTGCCATCTCGTCTTCATGGCCCAGCCGGCGGACGCGGGCAAGGACAAGACGATCACGAGCGTCAATCTCAACGACGGTGGCGCGCCGATCGCCCTGGAGGTCCGGGACGCCGGCGACGCCGTGGTGCCCGTCGCGGCCAATGTCAGTCTCGGACTCCTGCTCAACGGCGTGGCGGCCCCAGGGCTCACCGCCGGGACGCCGTCGCTCGGCAGCGGGACGATCACCCTCGCACCGCAGGTGTCCATTCCGACGGCAACCAGGGCGTACACCCTGCAGGTCACGCCGACCGACGCCGCCATCGCGGGCGTTGTCTCCAACGCGTTCCAGATCTGGGATGCGGCGAAGGCCTGCGCCGTTGACTGCACCCTCTCCACGGGCGGCACCACGAACACGTTCACGGTCGCCCCGAACACCCCCGAATCGGGCGCCGGCATCGGCGCCACCGTGAACGCGGTGAACCTCGACTGCTCGCCAGTGGAAGTACGGCGGCTTCTCCCCGATCCCGGGGACCCAGACGTTCGGCTGGACCTACACCGCAGGCGGCTACAAGACCGAGACGATCCTGGTCGGCAAGGACCTCCTGACGACCAAGCTGCTGCGGGCCAAGGCGCTCCTCTACCAGGTCTGCTACAGCGCCCCGACGCAGTTCACCACGTACTTCGGCCTCAAGGCACAGCCGGACCCGACCGTCTCGGCCGCCATGGGTCAGCAGTTCTACACGGGCCTCCTTCGTCCGTGCTTCTCGAGCGACCCGGCCAGTGCCGTGGCACAGTCCCGGGCCCCATGCGTCCTCAGCCGGCAATGGAGCTCCGCCGGCGAGACGGTCAAGATCCTGTCGAATCCGGGGGATCCGTACTCTCGATAGCCGGCAGGCGCGCGAGCCTGCAGCGGTGGACGCCGTCGGCAGCGTCAGGCCTCCAGGAACACCGCCCGGCCTTAGGGACCGGGCGGCGTTCCACGCTCCCGGTTTCCCTGGACGCCCCCGGACCTGGACCACGCAGCGCCTCCCGTAGGGTCGGCTGATGGGACCGCGAGTCTGCCCGAATTGCGGTGCCGATTCGCCGGACGGGTTCAGCCGATGCGGTTCGTGCGGCGGGGTCATCGACAACACCCGCGCGGGCGTCGAGATCCGACGGTTCGCGACCGTCGTCAACTCGGACCTGAAGGGCTCGACGGCGCTCGGGGAGCGGCTGGACCCCGAGACGCTGCGCGAGGTGCTGACCCTCTACTTCGACGAGATGCGAGCCGTGTTCGAATCACACGGCGGCACGATCGAGAAGATCATCGGCGACGCCATCGTGGCCGTCTTCGGCCTCCCTGTCCGCCACGATGACGATGCGCTCCGCGCGGTCGAAGCGGCGGCCGAGAGCCAGCGAGCCCTGGCCGTCCTCAACGACCAGCTCGACGAGCGATGGGGCGTCCGACTGGTCGTCCGGACCGGGGTGGCGACGGGGGACGTGACCTTCGGCGCGGCCAGCGTCGGCCAGCACGTCCTGACCGGCGACACGATGCGCATCTCGTCGGCAATGGAACAGCACGCACCGTCGCTCGAGGTGCTCATCGCCGGGTCCACGTACGAGCTCGTCCGCGAAGCCGTCCAGGTCGAGGGCGTCGACCCGGTGATCCCGAAGGGGACGGGCGACGCCGTCGCCGCCTACCGGCTGCTCTCCGTCCGCGCGCGTCCCGGGGCCGGCCATGCCGCCGCCGACACCGCGGCCGGGCTGCGCCTCTGCCCGGCCTGCGGCGAGGAGAACCCGGAGGCATTCCGGTACTGCGGGATGTGCGGGGCCGGGCTCGCCACGGTCGCGGTGGCCCGCGAGAGTCGCAAGACGGTCACCCTCGTGTTCGCCGACCCCAAGCCGACGACCCTCGACGGGGAGCCACCGAGCGCCGAGGCCATGCGCGACGTCATGACCCGCTACTTCGAGGCCATGCGGGTACCCCTCGAGCGCCACGGCGGCACCGTCGAGAAGTTCATCGGTGACGCGGTCATGGCGGTCTTCGGGCTGCCGGTTCGCCACGAGGACGACGCCGTGCGCGCGGTCCGGGCCGCGGCCGACATGCAGGCTGCGCTGCCCGGGCTCAATGAGCAGTTCCGCGCCGCGTGGGGCGTGGAGCTGGGCAACCACATCGGCGTCAACACCGGCGAGGTGATCGCCGGCGACGCCGGCCTCGGCCAGCGGCTGGTGACCGGGGACGCCGTGAACACCGCCGCGCGCCTCGAGCAGGCAGCGGGGGCGATGGAGACGATCCTCGGCGACCTGACCTATCGGCTGGCCCGCGACCACGTCGATGTCGAGCCCATCCCGCCGCTCACGCTCAAGGGAAAGGCCGAACCCGTCCCCGCCTACCGGCTCCTCGGCGTTCGCGGCCCGCACGCCGAGCGGACCTCGCTGAGCACGCCGTTCGTCGGGCGCCAGCATGAGATGGACCGGCTCGACATGACGCTGCTCGAGGTCGAGGCCACGCGGACGTGCCAGCTGGTCACGATCGTCGGCGACGCCGGGGTCGGGAAGTCGCGGCTGGTCCGCGAATTCGCGACGCGCGCCGCATCCCGGGAGAAGACCCAGGTCCTACGAGGTCGCTGCCTGCCGTACGGCGACGGCGTGACCTTCTGGCCGATCGCCGAGATCGTTCGAAGCGCGGCCGGGATCACCGACGAGGATCCGCGCGAACTCGCCCTCGAGAAGATGGCCACGATCGCCCGGCAAGCTGCGGGCAACGCGGAGGACCCGGGCCCGATCATCGAGCGGGTGGCCGCGGCGATCGGACTGACCGCGACCCAGTTCCCCGGCCCCGAGCTGTTCTGGGGGATTCGCAAGCTGCTCGAGGCGATCGCCAGCCGGCGGCCGCTCGTCGCCATCGTCGACGACATCCACGTCGCCGCGCCCACGTTCCTCGAACTGCTCGATCACCTGCTCGACGCCGTCCACGGCTCGCCGATCCTGCTGCTCGCAACCGCCCGGCGCGAGCTGGTCGAGACGAGGCCGGACTGGGCCGAAGGCCACGAGGACGAGTCGATGGTCCTGGAGCCCCTGTCGGCCGGCGAGTCCGACGTGATCATCGGCGAGCTGCTGGGCGGTCTCGAGGCGTCGGTCCGCCACCGGATCGTCGCGGCCGCCGAGGGGAACCCGTTGTACGTCGAGCAGATCACGGCGATGCTGGTCGAGACCGGCACGATTCGGCGCGACGGCGACGAGTGGGTCGCCGCGAGCCCCAGGGAGATCGAGATCCCGCCGACCGTCCAGGCGCTGGTCGCCTCCCGCCTGGACGCGCTCCGGCACGAGGAGCGGCAGGTGATCGACCCGGCTTCGGTCATCGGCCTCGGCTTCGCCGTCGACGCCCTGACCAACCTGGTTCCGCAGGAGGCCAAGGCGGAGGTCCCGGCGCGCCTGCAGGCACTCTCCGCCAAGCAGTTCGTCCGGCCCACGACCGCGACCGAGGAGGACTTCTATCGGTTCGGCCACTCGGTGATCAAGGATGCGGCCTACCGGAGCCTGCTCAAGCGGACCCGCGCGGAGCTGCACGAGCGGTTCGTGGATTGGGCCGAACCGGTCAACCGCGCCCGCGGTCGTGAAGTCGAATTCGAGGAGATCCTCGGGTTCCATCTCGAGCAGGCCTACCGCTACCGAACCGAGCTCGGCCCGATCGACGATCACGCTCGTGCCGTGGGCGATGGGGCCGCCCGCCGGCTCGCGGCCGCTGGGCGGCGGGCGATGGCGCGAGGCGACATGCCCGCCGCGGCGGGGCTCCTGCAGCGTGCCGCCGCGTTGTTGCCGGAGACGGCCCCGGGCCGGGCCATCCTGTTGCGGGATGCCGCAGAGGCGCTCATGGAGCTCGGCGAATTCGAGCCGGCCCGTGAGGCCCTGGCTTCGGCCGCCGCGTCCGCCCCGGCGCTCGGCGATCGCGTCCTCCTGACGACCATCAACCTGATGGACCTGCACCTCCGCTATGTGACCGCCGGGTCCGGCGACATCGACGTCGTCGCCGAGGTCGAGCAGGCGCTTCCGATCCTCGACGCGGCCGCGGATCATGAGGGCCTCGCCCGCGGCTGGCGCCTCCTCTCCCAGGTGGGCGGAGCGACCGGCCGCTATGTCTTCGAAGCGGACGCGGCGGAAAAGGCGATCGAACATGCCCGGATCGCCGGCGACCGTCGGATCGAGACGCGCGCCCGGTCCACGCTCGCCATGTGCGCCCTGCTTGGAGAGATGCCGGTCCCCGACGCCATCCGGCGCTGCGAGCGGCTGCTGGTCGAGGCCGAGGGTGACCGCAAGTCGGAGTCGCTCATCCTGGCCGTCCTCGGCCACCTCGAGGCGATGCACGGGCAGTTCGATCGGGCGCGCGAGCTGTACCGCCGGAGCCGCGCGACCCTCGACGAGTTGGGGGTCAGGCTCCTGGCCGCCCTCACCTCGCTCGATTCGGGCTGGGTCGAGATGCTGGCGGGCGAACCGGGTGCCGCAGAGCGCGAGCTGCGTGCCGACTTCGATACCCTGAGGTTGATGGGCGAGCGCAACTACATCTCCACGACGGCGGCCGTGCTCGCCGAGGCCGTCTATCGCCAGGGACGATATGACGAGGCCGCGACGATGACCGAGTACAGCGAGGAGGTCGCCGCGCCGGACGACGTGTCGACCCAGTTCCTGTGGCGGTCCGTCCGCAGCAAGATCCTCGCGCGGCGCGGCGAAACCGAGGAGGCGGAGCGCGTCGCCAGGGAGGCGTTGCGCCTGATCAGCGAATCCGACGACCTTGAGTCGCGCGGTCAGGCGTACATGAGCGTCGCCGAGGTACAGGCCCTGTCGGGCCGGACCGAGGCCTCCGAGACGGCCGCCCGCGAGGCGATCGCGGTCTGGGAGCGAAAGGGCGACGTGGTCTCGGTCGTGCAGGCGCGCGGGTTCATCGAGCGCCTCCGATCCGGCGCCGCTCCACCCGGAACCTGATCGGCGGCGCGGGTACGATGCCCGGGATGCCCCCGACCTCGGACCTCAGGCCCCTGGCGCATGACGCCCTGGCCTCGTGCCGGCTCTTCTCCGGCCTCGACGAGCATGCGACGGAGCTCCTCGCGGACGCGTTGCGGGTACGCAGGTTCCGGCGTGGCGAAGTCGTCTTTCACGCCGGTGATCCTGGCGATTCGCTGTTCATCGTCGCCGCCGGGTCCGTCAAGATCACGGTCAGCGACGAGAGCGGCTCGACCCCGGCGATCCTGACGACCGTCGGACCGGGCGGCTTCTTCGGGGAGCTTGCGCTGCTGGATGGCGCACCGCGGTCGGCCACGGCGACCGCGGTCGACGGTGTCCAGGCCCTCGTCCTCCGGCGCGGCGAATTCGAGCGGATGGTGGACACAGAACCCGGCCTGCGGCGGGCGCTGCTCGCGGCGCTGGCCGCCGAGATCCGGCGCCTGACGGCGCAGGTCGAGGACCTCCACTTCCTGGACCTGCCCGGCCGGCTGGCACGCCACCTGCTCCGCGAGATCGACGGCGAGCACGACGTCCCACCGGCGGGTGAGGCGCGGCTGCCGTGGCCGTACACCCAGGGCGAGCTGGCGAGCATGATCGGCGGGTCGCGCCAGTCGGTGAACCGGCTGCTCGCTGATTTCGTCGATCAGGATCTCCTTCGCTTCGACGGCGACGAGCTCGTGGTCCCGGACCCGCGCCGGCTTGCGGCTGCCGCCCGCCGATGAGTGACGCCGGTGGCTTCCGGGGGGCACGGACAGCGTGGGCGCTCGACGCCCTCGTCGCCGTCGCCGCTCGGCTGTCGGCCGCCGAGCGGCTCGCTCCGACGAATTCCGAGCCGGCGTTGCGCGCGGTCGCGGACGCCGCCGTCGCGGCGCTCCGGGTGACGGCCGCATCGATCGCCCTGCACGACCCGGTCGCCAACCGGCTCGTGTTCCGGGCGGCCGCCGGAGCGCAGGGGGAGGGCGTGCTAGGCCTGTCGGTCGCGCCGAACGAGGGGATCGCCGGCTATGCCTTCGCGACCGGACAACCGTTGGCGATCGCCGACGTCACCACCGACCCGCGATTCGAACGGGGGACCGCCGAGCGAACCGGGTACACGCCGCGGTCGCTGCTTGCGGTTCCGCTCGTCGACGACGACGGGATCATCGGGGTCATGGAGTGGCTCGACCGGCTCGACGGCGTGCCGTTCGACCTGGCCGACCTCGAGGTCGCCACACGGGTCGCCGCGGCGGCCACGGCCACCGCCCGCGCGACCGGTCTCGACCGCGCGGCGGGCCGCCTGCTCCAGCGGGCGCTCGAGACCGTGGCAGCCCGCGCCGACGCCGTCGCCGCCACGCCCCTCGACCCTGCGTCCCGGCTCGACGCCGCAGCGATCGAGGCCATCGTCGCCGAGATCGCCGGCGAGCTCGCCGCCGGTGATCCGCTCTGGCAGCTGGCCGACCGGATCGGGCAATTGCGCGCCGCCGATCCCGACGACGCGGAGCTGGCGATCGCCTGGCTCGACGCGCTCCTCGCCCGGACCCGCCGGCGGAGCCGGTCCGGCGGGCGCCCGCGCGGCTGAACGCAGGCCCATGCCCGACCGCCAGCTCCCGGCATGGAGCGACGCCTTCGCCGGCGCGGCGCGCGGGCGCCTCTCGCGAGAGCGGCCGTTCGGCACGCTCGACCGCCACGTTGTCTTCGGTGACAGCCGTGGCGAGGGCGTGACCGTGGCGATCATCGACTCCGGCGTCGAGGCCGATCATCCGGCGGTCGGCGGCCGCCTCGTGCGCAGCCTCCGGGTGGAGCCGGGCGACCTGGGATCGCAGGTCGTCGACGACGAGGAACGGGTCGACCTGGTCGGGCACGGAACGGCGTGCGCGGGGATCATCCACGCGATCGCGCCCGCTTCGGACCTCGTCTCGATCCGGGTGCTCGGGGCCGACAATCGAGGCGGCGGGCCGGCGTTCGCGGCGGCCATCGAGTGGGCGATCTCGGAGCGGTTCGGCGTCGTCAACCTCAGCCTGTCATCGCGCAGCGAGATGATGGCGGAACGGCTCCACGAACTGGCCGACGAGGCCTATTTCGCCAACACGCTGCTCGTGTCGGCCGCCAACAATGTCGTGGGAGCGTCGTACCCGTCGCTCTTCGCCGCCGTCCTGTCAGTGGCTGCGCACGACGCCGGCGATCCAGACGCGTGGTTCTACAATCCGGCCCCGCCGGTCGAGTTCGGGGCGCACGGCCTCGACGTCGACGTCGCGTGGCGCGGTGGCACGCGGATCCGCGCGACCGGCAATTCGTTCGCCGCTCCGCATCTGGCCGGGCGGGCGGCGTTGATCCGCGCTCGCTACCCCGACGCGAGCCCGTTCGAAGTCAAGGCGATGCTGGCGGCGACCGCCTCGGATCCGGGGACGGCATGCACCGGCCGGACATGAAGACACCGCCCGGGAGGATCGGGCGGTGTCTTGCGGCGGCATGCCCCCCAATGGGATCAGCGGTGCTCGGTCTCCTCGTCGTCGCCGGCCGGTAGCGCCTCGCCGCCGTGGCCGGTGCCGCGCTTCATGAAGTCCGCCGGCGGGGCCGGCAATGGGAAGCCGTGGCCTTCGACATCGTTGCCGACGTCGAGAAACTGCTCGCCCGGCGTCCGTCGCGGCTGGACCAACCCCTCCTTCGGAAGCTGGATTCGCTTGTCTGCCATCGCCTTCATTCCCCTTCCACCGTGCCGACACGGCCTTGATGTCCGATACCCTACCCGCTCGTCGCCAACTCGCACAGCAGCCGCCCGACGGCCGTGCTGTCGCCTAGCCGACAGCCGACCCGTCGACGTAGGTCCGTGGCAGGGCCTCGACCGCCGGTCGCGGCGTCCGCAGGTCGCGGAGCGCCTCCTGGTCGAGGCCCGACAGGCGCGGCCGGTCGGCGCCGGTCGTCCGGCCCAGCCGTTCGGTCAGCGTCGTCACGAACAACGAGCCGAGCGCCGGGACGTCCATCAGCGCCCGGAGCGTCACCGCCGGGACCTCGACCAGCGTCGAGGCTTCCTCGGCCAGCACGTTCGAGGTCCGGGGGCTGCCGGTCAGTGCGGCGATCTCCCCGAAGAAGTCGCCGGTCACCATGGTCGACAGCAATCGATAGCCGCCATCCGGCTCGGGAACGCCCGCGACGAGCCGTCCGGACAGGACGAAGTACGCCGAATCGCTCGCGTCGCCCTGCTTGATGACCGCCGTCCCGGGCTCCACCTCGCGGACCGTCGCGCTGTCGACGAACGCCTGGCGGTGACGCCGGTCCAATCCGGTCAGGCCCGCCAGGTGGCCGGCCAGCAGGTCGAAATCGGCCATGGTAGCCGGCCGGATCAACGCGGCGGTCGCGGCGCCCGGCGCGGTGCGCAGCAGCTGGATCGCACGCCGCCACTCGGCCGCCGGCCGTCCGAGCCCGGGCATCAGCTGGGCGAGCCCGGCGGCCCCGAGCAGGACGCACGACGCCGCCACGATGAGCAGGCGGATGTCCACGACGTCGGCCAGCCCGGCCGCGACCATCCCGAGCAGGAAGAGCACGTCGCGCGACACGAAGAAGGCACTGAACACTCGACCCCTGAACTCGCGCGGGGTGTTGCGCTGGAGGATGAGCGAGCGCGAGATCGACGACGGAGGCTGCATGAAGCCCGACAGCATCACGTAGAAGATGGCGAACCAGATGTTCTGGGCGCTGCCGTAGAAGATCCCGGCCACGCCCATCGCGGCCAGGCTGATCACGATCCAGGTGCCCGGCGCGAGTCGCTCGATGTACCTGGCCATGATCAGGCTGCCGGCCACGAACGCCAGTGACGTCAGTCCCTCCTGCAGGCCGTACTGGAACTCCGTGCCGCCCAGGGTCTTGACCGCGAACGGCAGCAGCAGCACGTTCCACAACCCGAACGCGAACAGGACCGGGGCGAACACGATCAGCGTCGAGCGCAGGATCGGCGTGTCGACGAGGGTCCGGATGCCGGCCCGCAGGTTGTCGACCACCGCCCGGACGTTCGTGGCCTCCGGGGCGGCGTTCGGGGCGATCCGCACGAACACGATGCACACGGCCGAGAACAGGAACGTCAGCGCATCGAACCAGAACGCCAGGTCGAGGCTGATCGAGGCGAGCAGGCCGGCGGCGGCGAACCCGATCGCGGTCGACCCGAACGAGCTGATCGACAGGAAGGCGTTGGCGGACGCCAGCTCCTCCTCGGACGCCACGTCGGGCAGGACGCTCTGCTCGGCCGGATCGAAGAACTGCTTGACGCCGCTGGCGACCAGCACGATCAGGTACAGGAACGCGACGTCGTGCGAGATCAGGAACGGAATGGCGGCGACCAGCGCGGCCCGGATCAGGTCGGTCGCGATCATGATTCGCTTGCGGTCGTAGCGATCCACGACGACGCCCGCCAGGAGCCCG
This sequence comes from uncultured Chloroflexia bacterium, assembly GCA_963806175.1. Classification (GTDB taxonomy): domain Bacteria; phylum Chloroflexota; class Limnocylindria; order Limnocylindrales; family CSP1-4; genus SPCO01. The sequence goes on along the minus strand of CAWDXA010000005.1, from coordinate 48,185 downwards.
ACGACCAGGCTGGGCACGGCCGTCGCCATCAGCATCAGCCCGACGCTCAGGGCGGAACCGGTGAGTCGGTAGACGAGGATGCCGGCCGCCAGGTCTGTCAGGGATGAGCCGATCGTCGACACCAGCTGGGCCATCCAGAGCAGCGAGAAATCGCGCTTGCGGAAGACCGCGAACATGGATGGAGCCGGTGGCGATGCCGTGGACGGGGCGGCAGTCAAGCGATCCTCCCAGCGATCCCTCGAGGATGTCGGGGAGTCTAGCCGTCCCGGGTTGCGACGATGACCCCCTCGCGCAGGAGCAGGTTGCGCTTCGTCTCCAGTCGATGGCCCAGGTCGCCCCACCGGTCGGCGCCCCAGCCACCGAGCGTGCCGTCCGCGGCGATGACGCGATGACACGGGATCAGGAACGAGATCGGGTTGCGCCCGAGCGCGCCCCCGACGGCCCGCGCCGCACCCGGGGCGCCGATCCGCCGGGCGACCTCGGCATAGCTCGCGGTCTGGCCCCATGGGATCGCTGCCACCGCACCGAGCACGCGTCGGTCCCAGGCGGGTCGATCCGCAAGATCCAGGACGACGTCGGGCCGGGCGTGGCGCCCGGCCAGGAACGCCTCGATCGCCTTGACGCCGCGCGCAAGCTGGCGCTCGCGGCGGTCAAAGGCGAGGCCCCCGAGGGAGCGTCCGTGCGTTGCCGGCGTCACCGGCCCGCCCAGTCTTCGGGCCAGGGCCTCATCGAAGGCCGCCTCGGCCATCTGCCATTCGACCGCCACGACGCCGCGGGCCGTCGCGGCCACGTGGACCGGTCCCCACGGCCCGGCCAGCGTCGTCCGGATCGCAATGGGGTCGTCCATCGCCCGAGTGTGATCCAGCCCGTGGCTCGCGACAAGGTGCCGGAGCGCCTGTCCAACGGGGCCGCGTCGGCCGTCGGGAGCGGCGCGCATCAGGCCGCGCGGAAGCCGCGCAGGCGCAGGGCGTTGGAGACCACGGTCACCGACGACAGGGCCATCGCCCCGGCCGCCAGGATGGGGTCGAGCAGGATCCCGGTGAACGGGTAGAGGACGCCCATCGCGACCGGGATGAGGATCGTGTTGTAGGCAAACGCCCAGAACAGGTTCTGGCGGACGTTGCCCATGGTCGCTCGCGACAGGCCGGCGGCCGTCACGAGCCCTCGAAGGTCGCCGCTCATCAGGGTCACGCCGGCGGCGTCCATCGCCACGTCGGTTCCGGTGCCCATCGCGATGCCGACGTCCGCCGACGCGAGGGCCGGTGCGTCGTTGATCCCGTCGCCGACCATGGCGACCGGCCCCGCCGCCTGCAGCCGCCGGATGGCGTCGGCCTTGCCGTCCGGCCGGACGTCGGCCAGCACCACGTCGATGCCCGCCGCCCGCGCGATGGCCTCGGCGGTCCGGCGGTCGTCGCCGGTCAGCATCGCCACCTCGAACCCACGGCGGCGCAGCTCGGCGACGGCCGCCGCCGACCCGGCCTTGAGCGTGTCCGCGACCGCGATCGCCGCGGCAATGCGGCCGTCGAAGGCCACCATGACCGGGCTCTTGCCGTCGTCGGCGAAGCCATCGACGGCCGGCCGGAGTGCCGCGACGTCGATGCCCGCCGCCTCCAGGAAGGCCGGCCGTCCAACGACCACGGCGATGCCCTCGACGGTGGCGACCACGCCGTCGCCGGCGACGGCCTCGAATGCCGTCGCCTCGGGGACGTCCAGACCGCGGACGTCGATCGCGTCACGGACGATGGCCTCGGCGATCGGATGCTCGGAGCCCCGTTCGGCCGCGGCGACGAGCCGAAGGATGGTGCCGGCATCGGCCGTCGAATCAGCCAGGGAGATGTCGGTGACGCGCGGCCGGCCTTCGGTCAGGGTCCCGGTCTTGTCGAGCACGATCGTCCGGACGGAACCGAGCCGCTCGAGCGCCTCGGCGTTGCGGAACAGGACGCCGGCCTCCGCGCCCTTGCCGGTCCCGACCATGATCGACGTCGGCGTGGCGAGGCCAAGGGCGCACGGGCAGGCGATGATCAGCACGCCGATCGTGTTGAGCACGGCCAGGTTGAGCGCCGGCTGCGGGCCGAAGACGAACCAGAGCACGAAGGTCAGCGTGGCGAGACCGAGCACCGCCGGCACGAAGTAGCCGGTCACGACGTCGGCGAGCCGCTGGATCGGCGCGCGCGAGCCCTGGGCTTCGGAGACGAGCCGGATGATCCGGGCGAGGACCGTGTCCTTGCCGACCCTGGTTGCCCGGAAGGTCAGGGTCCCTGCCGTGTTGAGGGTCGCGCCGATCACGAGGTCGTCGGGCCGCTTGGAGACCGGCATGCTCTCGCCGGTCACCATGCTCTCGTTGACCGCGGAGGCGCCGTCGGTCACGACACCGTCGACCGCGATCGTCTCACCCGGGCGAACCCGGACCAGGTCGCCGACCACGACGGCCTCGACCGGCACGTCGATCTCGGTTCCGGCGCGGATGACGCGGGCGGTCCGCGGGGCCAGCCCGATCAGGCGGCGGATCGCCTCCGACGTGTGGGTCTTGGCTCGCGCCTCGAGAAACCGGCCCAGGAGGATGAGCGTGACGATCGCCGCGGCCGTGTCGAAATAGAGGGGCAGCTCCCCGCCGTTCGCGCCGAGGCCTGCCGCCCTGAAGAACCCCGGAACGAGCATCGTGGCGACCGAGTAGCCGTACGCTGCCAGCGTCCCGACGGCGATCAGCGTATCCATGTCGGCGCTTCGGCGACGAAGCCCATGCCAGGCGCCGACCAGGAACGGCCAGCCGGCCCAGAATTCGACGGGCGTGGCGAACGCCAGCTGGACGAGCGGCTCCGACAGGACCGACGGCAACCCGGGCGCCAGCGTCATCCGGGCCAGCCCGGCCAGGATCGGCAGGCTGAGCACGGCCGACACGGCCAGCCGCCGCCGCAGGGACGCCAGGTGGCGCGCCGCCGCCTCGTCGCGATCCGACCGGGCTTCGGCGATTTGCCCGATGGCGACGTCGTCGGAGTCGGTGGAACGTTGGTCCAGCCGGGCGACGTAGCCCGCGGCATCAACCGCCGCGGCAAGGTCCGCCGCGGCGATCCGCGCCGGGTCGAAGCGCACCGTCGCTGTCTCCGTCGCCAGGTTGACCTCCGCGATGTCGACCCCGTCGACCTTCTGCAGGAACCGGGTGATCCGGTTGACGCAGGACGCGCACGTCATCCCCTCGACGGGGAACGAAATGATCTCGATCGGCGTGGTCGTGAGGGTCATGGCTCCCGGCTGGTGGTCTGAAGGAGGATACTCCCAGGGAGTATCCTCGCACGCCGGCCCCGCTTCTGTCGAGTGACCAACAGCCCGTACACTCCGGGACCATGCATGACCTTCGGCCTGATTCGACGTCCGACCCCCGCGATCTCCCGGGTCCGTACCGCCATCGCGTCGAGATCGTGGTCCGGTTCGCCGACACCGATGCGATGGGCCACGTGAACAACGCCATCTACCTGACCTATTGCGAGGTTGCCCGGATCCGGTACTGGACCGAGGTGACCGGGGAGCCGGTCCGCCTGGGCACGGAGGGTGCCGAGAGCCTGATCCTGGCAGAGGCGCGGATCACCTATCGACACCCGGCCTTCCATGGCGAGGCGGTCACGGTCGAGAGCCGGGCAGTCCGGATCGGCCGATCGTCGTTCACGCTCGACCATCGGCTGCTGGCTGCCGTGCCGGGCGACGAGCCACGCCTCGTCGCGGTCAGTGAATCCGTGCTCGTTCGGTACGATTACGCGACGGCGCGTCCGGTCGCGCTGTCGCCGGCCCACGTGGCGGCGATCGAGGCCTTCGAGCGTCGTGGCCTGCGCGAGGGCTAGCCGAGGACGGGTCCTCGACCTAGCCGAGGACCTTGCGGAAGACGGCCACGGCGTTCTGGCCGCCGAAGCCGAAGCCGTTGATCGCCACGGTCTCCACCCGGGCCGGCCGGGCGACCAGCGGGACGTAGTCCAGGTCGCACTCGGGATCCGGCGTATGCAGGTTTGCCGTCGGCGGGATGACCTGGTCGCGGATGGCCCCGATCGCGGCCAGCGCCGAGGCGATCCCGGCGGCGCCGACGAGGTGGCCGATCATCGACTTGGGCGAACTGATGGCGACCTTGTAGGCGTGGGCCCCGTACGCCGCCTTGATCGCCTTCGTCTCGGTCGAGTCGTTGAGCCCGGTCGCGGTCCCGTGGGCGACGATGTAGTCGACCTCGTCAGGGGCGACGCCGGAGTGCTGCAGCGCCAGGGTCATCGCCCGGGTCTGGCCGCGTCCGGTCGGATCGGGTGCGCTGATGTGGAACGCGTCGGCCGTCAGGGCGCCCCCGAGCACCTCGGCGAGCGGGGTTGCGCCGCGGGCCCTCGCGTGCGCGAGCGATTCGACGATTGCCACGCCGGCGCCCTCGCCCAGCACGAAACCGTCGCGCGTGACGTCGAACGGGCGCGACGCCGTCTCGGGCGAGTCATTGCGCTTGGAGAGGGCCGTCATGTTCGACAGGGCGGCGACACCCATGGTGTTGATCGGCGCCTCCGAGCCGCCGGTGAGCACGACGTCGCATTCGCCGGTCTGGATCAGCCGCAGCGCGTCGTGGAAGGCGATCACCGACGTCGCGCATGCGGCGACCTGGGTGATCACCGGGCCGCTCAGCCCGTATGCCATCGACAGCATGCAGGCGGCCATCGAACCCGACAGCGCCGGGACTGCGAACGGGCTGACGAACCGGGAGCCCTTGCTGTCGTACACGTGGGTGCCCTCGATGATCTGCTCGACGCCACCGCCACCAGTGTTGACGACGACCCCGACACGATCCCGCTGCTCCTGGGTCATCGCCTCGAAGTCGAGCCCGGCGTCCGCGACCGCTTCTTTGCCGGCGGCCATCGCGAGATGGATGAAACGGCTCATCCGGCGCGCCATCTTCGGGTCCATGACGGTGCCCGGGTCGAAGCCGAGCACCTCGGCGGCAATCTTCACCTCGTGCCCGGTGGTGTCGAAGCTGGAGATCAGCCGCGTGCCCGTCACGCCCGCCTTCAGGTTGGCCCAGTACGTCGGGAAGTCGTTGCCGATCGGCATGATCGCGCCGAGGCCGGTCACCACCGCTCGGCGGGCGGGATCGTGTTCAGGCACTTGGTTCTCCCCGCGGGGCGGTCAGGCGAGACTCCGCGGCGATGGCGCCGCGCTCGGCTCGAGATGGGCAGGCTCCGATTGTAGCGGCGCACGGCGCTGGCGCACGGCTCGGCCCCGTCTTCAGCCGCCCCAGCAGAGACCGTTCCGACAATCGCCCCCAAGGGCGATGGACGGAGGCATGCTTCCGGCCGCGCGCGGCGCGGATCATCGCGACGCTCCTCGCGTCAGTCGCCGTCGTAGCGTTTGAAGATCACGGCGCCGTTGTGGCCACCCAGACCGATGTTGTTGGAGAGTGCGTACCGGATCGGCAGCGAGGTGGTCTCGGCGACGACCCACAGGTCGCACACGGGGTCGGGTTCCCGGTAGTTGATCGTAGCCGGGGCGCACTGCTCGGCGACGGACTTGACCGTCGCGAAGGCCTCGAACGCGCCGGCCGCGCCCATCATGTGCCCGGTCATCGACTTGGTGGCGCTGATGGCCAGCGACCGCTTCGCCCCCGCGGCGCGAGGCCCGAAGACGGTCCAGATCGCCTCCGCCTCGCGCTGGTCGCCGAGCGGCGTCGAGGTCCCGTGCGGGTTGATCAGGTCGACCTCGTCGGCGGGGACGCCTCGCCGTTCGAGGGCCATCTTCATGGCGCGCGCCGCCCCGACACCCGCCTCGATCGGCTGGATCATGTCCCAGCCGTCGGCGGCCGATCCGTAGCCGACGACCTCTGCGTAGATGCGCGCACCGCGCGCCTTCGCCAGCTCGAGGTCCTCCAGGAAGAGCGAACCGGCGCCCTCGCCGAGCACGAATCCGTCGCGCGTCAGGTCGAACGGACGGGACACGGTCTCCGGACCTTCGCCCGGCCGGGGCATCCCCATCCCGCGCATGTTCGAAAAGCCGGCGTGGCCGACCTCGAGGAGCGGGGCCTCGGTCGAGCCGCTGATGACCGCGATGCAGTCGCCCCGCCGGATGGCCTCGGCCGCCTCGCCCACGTTGTGCGTGCCGGTCGCGCAGGCCGACACCACGCACATGTTGTGGCCGATCGCGCCGGTCTCGATGGCGATCATCCCCGAGCAGCTGTCGGTGAGCGCATTCGCGATGAATGTCGGACTCACGGATCTCGGGCCACGGCCGTGGAGCGTGGCGTAGTTGTCGATCATCAGTGTCTGGCCACCCGCGCCGGAGCCGAAGATGACGCCGACCTCGGTTCGATTCTCGTCGGTCAGCTCGAAGCCGGAATCGGCCAGGGCCTGCTTGGCCGCCGCGACCCCGAAGTGGAGACTCGACTCGCTGCGCCGGGCCGCCTTGGCGTCCATCCAGTCCGAGGCCGTGAAGTCACGGACCTCCCCCGCGACCTTGGCGTCGTACGCGGTCGTGTCGAACCGGGTGATGGGCCCGAGGCCGGACACGCCGTTGACCAGGTTGGACCAGACGGTGGCGGCGTCGTTGCCGACCGGGCTGATGACGCCGAGGCCCGTGACGGCGACGCGGCGTTCGTAGTCGGGCTTGCGCAAGTGCGGTTCTCCTTTGGGGCAGCGAATCAGGCGCTGGCGGCGGCGAGATCGAGAAGGCGGTCGAGCGATTCGGGGTCGTCGGCGGGGATCAACTCGACATCGGGTGCGATGCGCTTGATCAGGCCGGTCAGGACGCGACCCGGACCGACCTCGACAAAGGTCGTGACCCCCTCGGCCACCATGGCCTCGACGATCCGGATCCAGTCGACGCCGGCCGTGAGGTGATCGACGAGTTCGGCCCGACACGCCGCGGCCGTCGTCAACGGATGGCCGTCGGCGTTGGCCAGCAAGGCCGGCTCGGGATCGCGAACGTCAACCTCGGCGAGCGCCAGGCGCATCCCGTCGGCCGCCTCGGCCATCAACGGCGAGTGGGCAGCCACCGAGACCGGCAGGACGATCGCCCGCCTGGCGCCCATCGACCGGGCGAGCTCGGCCCCGGCCTCGATCGCGACCCGTTCACCGGACACCACGACCTGGCCGGGCGCGTTCCGGTTGGCCACCACGAACACGCCGGTCTCCGAGGCCGCGGCGACCAACTCGGGGAGCCGTGCGTCGTCGAGTCCGATGAGGGCGGCCATGGCGCCGTCCCGGCCGTGCCCGGACGACTGCATCAGGCGTCCGCGCTCACGAACGAGCTGGACGCCGTCCTCGAGCGAGATGGCCCCGGCCGCGACGAGGGCCGAGTACTGGCCCATCGAGTGGCCGGCCGCGAACCGGGGCATCGGCGCGGTGCGGCCGCCGGCCGCCCAGGCTTCGCGGAGGGAGGCCAGGATCGCCATCGACGTGGCCAGGAGCGCGGGCTGCGCGTTCTCGGTCAGGTCGAGCCGATCGGCCGGGCCATCCCAGGCGAGCCCGCTGATCCGTTCGCCGAGCGCCCGGTCCGCTGCGGCGAAGACGGCGGCCGCGGCGGGCGAGGTCTCGGCCAGGGCGCGGCCCATGCCGACGGACTGGGAGCCTTGCCCAGGAAAGACGAACGCCAACGAGGTCATCATGCGGAGCGTAGGCGCCCGGAAGCCGGCTTCGAGGAACTCGCATGCACGGTTGCATACGTCATGCCTGCGCTCGTACCCTGTGTCCGTGCCCACCGACCGCCCCAATGGCCATCATCCGACGCGCCCGGCGCCGGTCCGGTCCATCGCCAGGCGCTTCGAGGCCGACCTGTCCGCTCCGGTCCTGGCCGCCGGCAATCGGCTGCCCAACGTCCGCCAGATCAGCGAGCGCGTGGCAATGGGTCGGGCGCTCTGGCGCGAGCTGGTCATCGGCTTCGCCGGTCAGCTCGGGGAGCTGCGACTCGGGTTCACCCAGCTCGCCGCGCTGTACGTCCTCGCCGACGGCAGCACCCTCACGGTCGGCGAGCTGGCGGAAGCGATCGGCCGCTCCCCGTCGGCCACCAGCCGCCTGGTCGACGGTCTCGTCCGTCGCCGGCTCGTCGAGCGCCACCAGGAGCCCGAGGACAAGCGGCAGCGAACGCTGCGGCTGACGCCGCGCGGCCACGCGATCCTGCGGGTCGTCGATCGCGCCCGGGCCGAGCAGTTCCTGGGAGCCGTCCGCCCGCTCCCGACCGCGGAGCGGGCCATCGTGGCGATGGGCGTGGCCGCCCTGGCGACCCATGCGATCTCGCGGCGCGGCCGGCTCATCCGGACGCCCTCCGAGTAGGCGCCCCGGTCCAGCGCTTTCAGGTCGCGCGACGACGCCGGGCGAGCGCCAGGCTCCCGAGCGCGACGATCGCCACGACGAGCACGACCCCGGCCACCAGCGGCGTGGCATCGCTGCCGTTCGCAGGGTCGCCGGGACCCGGCGCCGGGGACGTCGGTACGGATGACGGGCCGGAGGTCGGGGCGAGGCTCGAGGACGCGAGAGCGGACGCGGTCGGCGCCGTCGACCGGGTCGGAGACGGTGAGGCGCTCAAACTCGGGCCGGCGGTCGGCAGGGCCGGCGACGGGGTGGGCCTCGGGGCCGGGGTCGCGGCCGGGGTCGCGGTCGGCTTCACGGTCGCCCGCGCGGTCGGTCTAGACGTCGGCCTGGGAGTCGCGGGGGCAGCCTTCACGACGATGGTTCCGGACATCAGGTCCGGGTGGACGACGCAGTAGTAGCGATACGTTCCGGCCTTGGTGAACGTGAACTGGAACGATCCGCCCGGGTCCTCGACGCCCGAATCGAACAGGCCGTCGCGCGACGTCACCGAGTGCTGGTCCCCCGAGAAGGTCCATCGGACCACGTCGCCAGCGTTGACCGTGCGTGACGGCGGTGCGTAGTCGTAGTCCTCGACCGCGACCGAAACGGTCGCGGCTCGCACGGGCCCGGCCATCGATAACGCGACGGAGAACGTCACGATGAGGAGGGCCGCGGCGAGCCCGGCGGCGCGGCGCGGCATCTGGCTGGTCATCGGGTGGGAATACGACAGCCGGCGCCCGGCGGTTTGGCCCCGAGTCAGGCGCAGAAGCGACGAACCACGTCGTACAGAACGGGCAAGCCCCAGCGCAGAGCGTCGACAGAGACCCGCTCGTCGACCCCGTGGAACAGCTCGAGGAACCGCTCGTCGGGGTCGAGCCGCAGCGGCGAAAAGCCGTAGGTCGGGACGCCCAGGCGCTGGGTCTGCTTCGCGTCGGTCGCGAACGGGACCATGGCCGGCAGCGGGATCGCCCCAGGATCGTGCTCCACGATCGTCGATACCAGCAGGTCGAACAGCTCGCCGTCGGCAGGCGCCTCGACGGGCGCACCGAACACGAACAGCTCGATCTCGCACGCCGCCGCCAGGTCCGGCCCGAGCCGATCGACGAGGACCTGTCGCATCTGCGGCTCGGTCGTCCCCGGCAGGATCCGGCAGTCGACCTCGACCAGGGCGTCACCGGGGATCACGTTGTACTTGATGCCGGCGTGGATCACGTCCGGGCTGATCGTGTCGCGCAACAGGGCGCCGAGCGCCCGGGCGTACATCGGGTCGCAGGCGGCCTGCATGGCCTCGGCTGCCCGGGCGCCGGCCTCGAGATCGTCCGAGGCGAGCCCGCGCAGGACGGTGGCAGTCGAGGGCGGCATCGCGGCTGCCGCCTGTTCGAGGAAGCGCGCCATGACCGGGGTCACGCGACGGGGCTCGGGCGTGGCGAGTCGCGCGATCACCTCGGCGGCCATGACCGCCGCATTGTCGGGCCGCGGCATCGAGCCGTGGCCCCAGGTCCCGCGCACGGTGATGCGGTAGGCGGCATAGCCTTTCTCGGCGACCTGGATCGGGTAGAGCCGGCGGCCGGCCACGGTCACGGTCACGCCGCCGCACTCGTTGACCGCGCCCGCGGCCTGCAGCCAATCGGGACGTTCGTCGACCAGCCACTTGGCGCCGGCGGTGCCGCCGGCCTCCTCGTCCGCCGTGCACGTGAACAGCACGTCGCGCCGCAGACCCGGGATCGGGTCGCGGGCCGGATCCAGGCCGGCGGCGCGTGCCTGGTCGGCGAGGAGGCGGACGACCTCGAGCTCGAGGGCGACCATCCCCTTCATGTCGACGGCGCCCCGGCCGTAGACGTAACCGTCGACGAGGTCGGCGCCAAACGGGTCGTGCGTCCAGCGTTCAGGTGGCGCGGCGACGACGTCAAGGTGGGAGAGCAGCAGGAACGGCTCGCCGCCCGTCCGATCGCCACGGAGCCGGACGTGGACCGATCCGCGGCCCGGCACCGGCTCCACGATCTCCGGCTGGAGGCCGGCGTCGCGGAGGAGGCCGGCGATGTAGCGGGCGGCGATGAGCTCGCCGTCGGGTGCCTCGGGCGGCGGCGGATTGACCGACCGGATCCGGATCAGGTCCCGGAGCGTGTCGACCAGCCGGCCGTTGGATCGCTCCCAGGTCGTGGCGTCGACGGCGCCGAACGGCACGCTCGTTCGGGTGGTCACGCGGCTCCGGCCAGCAGCACGGTCAGGACCGCCCCGATGATGAACCCGCCGAGGATCAGCCCGGCGACCATGGCGAGCAGCAGGCGTCCGTAGAACCGCTCCTCGCGGCGGCCGACCTCCGGGTTCGGATCACGACCACCGGCGATGTAGGGGGCGGACAGGCCGCGCGCGCGGGCGTGCTGGTTGCGGACCTCGTCGTAGGCCTCGGGATCCGGCGGCAGCGTCCCAGGGCGTTCGGTCGGTGGTGTCGTCACCCCTCCATGATGCCGCCGAATGGCCGGCCACGCATCACGAGGTAGTCGGGAAGCGGTCGAAAGCCGAGTCGGGCATTGACCGCGCGCATCGGAGCGTTGTCGACGTCGTTGCCGGTCTCGAGCGCCTCGAGCCCGTTGGCGATCGCCCAGCCCACCGTCGCGCGCTTGAGCGCCCCGGCCACGCCCCGGCCGCGCCACTCGCGACAGACGGCGGTCATGTCGTGCCAGGCGACAGACCGGCTGCCGGGTTGCAGGATCAGGCTGGCATAGCCGATGACGCGCCCCGACGGCGACTCGAGGGCGAGCATGAACGCATCGTGCAGCATGCCCGGCCGATCGACATCACGCGCCCGGAACTCGTCGGGATCGCCGACCGAGATCGGCTCGTCGCCGCCGGGGATGTCGGGAAACGCCTCGGCGGCGACCTCGCGGACGCCCTCGACCAGGTCCGGACGCTGGGCCAGGGTCGTCAGCGTGAGGCCGTCCGGAAGGCCGATCGGCGGCGGCGCCAGGCCTGTCAGGTCGAGCCTGGCCATCTTGCTGCGTTCGTACTCCGTGAAGCCGCGATGGCCGAGGAACTCCAGCCCGTCCGGGTGGTCCTCGGTGACGGAGATGTACAGCCATCCCTTCCCGGCCGCCCTGGCTCGCTCCGAGATTCCGGTCAGGAGCTCGGTGCCGATGCCCTGCCGCCGGGCGTCGGTCAGCACGGCGACCGTCGCCCACAACCCATCGAACTCCGGCGGGTGCATGTAGATCCGGCCGACCGTGCCGATACCGACGGGGCGCCCCGCGAGGTCGGCCAGCAGCCGGGTGGTTCCGGGATAGGTCGAGTCCGCCCAGCGGATGTCCTCGATCGAGGTGGGATCGTCCGGCGTGACCGCGGTCACGATCTCGACGATCGTCGTCAGATCGTCGTCGTGGCTCGCTTCCCGGATCCTGGCGGTCATCCGAGCGCCTCGCGGAGCGGCTTCGCGAGCTCCTCGGCGACGCGATCGATCCCGTCGGCCCCGAGCTTCGGCGGCATCGACAGGACCAGGTGGGTGGCCCCGGCCCGCGCGCCGTCGAGGGCGAGCCGGAAGCCGTCCCGGCGCGATTGCGCCGTCGGGCCGGTCGGTACCTGCAGCGCGAATTCGAAGCCGGCCGGGTCCCGCCCGATCTCGGCCATCCGCGCCAGCAGCCTCGCCCGGTGCTCGACGAAGTAGGGGAGCCGGTCCGTCCGGCCGCCCGGGAGCAAGTGTGGCGTGATCCAGCCCTGTGCGTACCGGGCGGCGAGGTCGATCCCGCGGCGCCGCTGACCACCAAGCCAGATCGGGGGACCGCCGGGCGACAGCGTGCCGGGCTCGTTGGTTGCGCCGTCGAGCGGGTAGTACGGGTCGGGGCGCGTGACGCCCGGCAGGCCTCGGGCCGGCTCCGAGAAGAGCGCCCTGACGACGCCGAGGGCCGACTCGAACCGGTCGAAGCGTTCGACGATGGGCGGAAACGGGATCCCGAACGGCAGGTGCTCGGGATCGTGCCAGCCGGCCCCCAGGCCGACGATCAGGCGGCCGCCGGTGACGTGGTCGAGGACGGTCAGCTGCTTGGCCAGGACGGCCGGGTGGCGGAACGTGGCCGACAGCACGGCAATCCCCAGCCATTTGCCGGGGACGTGATGGGCCAGCGCCGCCAGGGTGGTCAGGGCTTCGAGGCTGGCGCCGCCCCGCGGGTCCCGGGCGTTGGTCAGGTGGTCGTTGACCCACACCGACTCGAAGGTGTCGTGCTCGCCGATCCTCGCCCAGGCGGAATCGACCGTGGCCCAGTCGGTGTCCTGCGGCGAGGTCTTGATCCCGATCGCGACCGCGTACGGGCGAATCACCGTGCCTCGAGATTGGCGGTCATCCGCGGCCCGGTCGTCACCGCGCCCTGCGACGCCGAACCGACCAGTGCCGCGTACTTGGCCATGACCCCGCCCCGGTACCGGGCGGGCGGCGGCGTCCACCGCTCGAACCGGCGGGCGACCTCGCCGGGCGCGACGTCCAGATCGAGGGCCCTACGGTCGACGTCGATGACGATCTCGTCGCCCTCCTCGACCACCGCGATCGGCCCGCCGAGCGCCGCCTCCGGCGCGACGTGCCCGATCATCAGGCCGTGCGTGCCGCCGGAGAACCGGCCGTCGGTCAGCAGCGCGACCGAATCGCCGAGCCCTTCGCCGACGAGCGCCGCGGTGACCTGGAGCATCTCCTGCATGCCCGGCCCGCCGACCGGGCCTTCGTAGCGAATGACCACGACGTCGCCGGGCTTGATCCGCTGGGCGCGCACCGCGTCGTAGCAGGCGTTCTCCGAATCGAACACCCGCGCCGGGCCGCGGTGGAGCCGTCGCTCGTGACCGGCCAGCTTGACCACGCAGCCCTCGGGCGCGAGGGAGCCGCGCAGGATCGCCAGCCCGCCGGTCGGCTTGAGCGGCGTCTCGATCGGGACGACGACCTGCTGGCCGGGCGTCTCGACAACCGCGCTCGCGATCTCGGTGATCGTCCGCCCGTCGACGGTGCGGGCGTCTCCATGCAGGAGGTCGCGCTTGAGGAGCTCGCGCATGACCAGCCCGACGCCGCCGGCGTCGTACATCTCGGACGCGGAGTAGCGGCCGCCCGGCTTCATGTCGCCGACGATCGGGGTGCGATCGGCGATCGCGCCGAAGTCGTCGATGTCGAGCGGGATGCCGAACTCGTGGGCGATCGCGAGCAGGTGGAGGACGCCGTTCGTCGAGCCGCCCGTCGCGGCAACCGAGGCGATCCCGTTGTCGAGCGCTTCCCGGGTGACGATGTGCCTGGGGCGGACGTCGCGACGGACGAGGTCCATGACGATCTCGCCCGACCGGCGCGCGGCCTCGTCCTTCTTCGGGTCTTCGGCCGGGATGCCGTTGAGGCCGGCCGGCGACAGGCCGATGAACTCGAGCACCGTGCTCATCGTGTTGGCCGTGTACTGGCCGCCGCAGGCGCCCGCGCCCGGGCAGGCGGCGTTCTCGATCCCGTGGAGCTCGTCGAGCGTGATCGTGCCGGCGCGGTAGGCGCCGATCGCCTCGTAGACGCTGACGATGTCGACGTTGCGGCCCATGTACGTGCCGGGGTAGATCGTGCCGTTGTAGAGCGCCAGCCCCGGGATGTCGAGCCGGGCGAGCGCCATCGCCGCGCCGGGCATCGTCTTGTCGCAGCCGACCAGGCAGACGAGGCCGTCGAACAGGTGGCCGCGAGCGACCAGCTCGATCGAGTCGGCGATCACCTCGCGGCTCACGAGCGAGGCCTTCATCCCCTCGGTGCCCATGGTCACGCCGTCGCTGATGGAGACCGTGCTGAACTCCATCGGCGTCCCACCAGCCGCGCGGATGCCCTCCTTCACCGATTCCGCCAGGCGGCGCTGGTTGTAGTTGCAGGGCATGGTCTCGATCCACGTCGTCGCCACGCCGATGAGCGGCCGGGCGAGGTCCTCGTCGGTGAACCCGATCGCCTTGAGCATCGCGCGGGCTCCCGCCCGGTCCGGCCCGTCGGTCAGGGCCGCGGAGTGACGCTTGGCTGGGTCGGAGGTGATCGGCGCGTCGGACATCGAGGGAGGTCTCCTGCGAGCGGTTCGGTCGGCGGTCGGCGATCCAGACTACAGCGGCAGCGTCGTGGAGGACCGGCGCAGATGCGCAGCGACGATCTGGTCGGCAGCCTGGCGCACGCCCACGTGACCGGTGATCGCCGACAGGAACGCGTCGCCCTGCAGTGCGCACGCCTCCACCGGGCCGATCGCGCGAACCGTGGCCGTCCTGGGCACCCGGCGCAGGAGCGCGATCTCACCGACGCCATGGCCCGGCCCCAGTCGCTGGAGGGACTGTCCACCCCGGCTCACGTCGACCTCACCGGCCGTGATGAGCAGGTACTCGTCGCCGGTCTCGCCCTCGCGGATCAGGTCATCGCCGTCCTGGTAGGAGACCGGCTGCATCACCGCGGCGAGCTCCTCGATCACGGACAGCGACAGCAGCTGCAGGAGCGGGTCGGCTCGCAGCAGCCGCGCCGAGGTCAGGTTGCCGGCGGTCGACCCCTCGGCTCGTCGAAGGCTCGGCAGGATGATCGCCGCCGAGATGGGCAGGATCGCGCCGGTGACCAGCAGGGCTCCCTTGATGCCGAGACCGGCCACGAGCGCCGGGGCGAGGAACCCGCCCAACGCGGCCGTGGCGGCGGCGATGCTGTCGACGAGGCCCATCACCGCCACGCGAGAGGCGTTGGGCGTGGCCCGTTGGAGGATCGTGAAGCCGGTCACGTCGAGGATCGCGTTGCTCATGCCGACGACGGCCAGGAGCCCGATCGCCACCAGCGGCTGGCCGGTCACGCCGATCACGGCGATCGGCAGGCCCCACAGGGCGAGGGCCATCGCGAACGTGGGGCCGAACTCGGCACGGCTGGTCAGGCTCAGCGCCACGATCGCGCCGCCGAACCCGCCCGCGCCGATCGCGGCCTGGAGGGTGCCGACGCCGGGTTCGCCGAGGCCGAGCAGGTCCACGGCGGCGACCACGAGCAGGACGGTGAGGAGACCGCGGACGAGCGTCTGCAGCCCCATTCCGAGCAGGACGAGCCTGACCGCCTGGGTCCCGCGAGCCGCCTCGAGTCCCGCGCTGAGACTCGCGATCAGCGACGGCGGGACCTGCGCCGATCGGAGGATCGAGACGCGGATCGAGCCGACGGCAACGACGGCCAGCATCATCAGCAGGGCGGCTGCGACGGCCGCGGCCGACGCGCCGGAGGTCGCGAGGAGCACGCCGGCGATGGCCGGACCGAGCAGCGTCCCGAGCCCTTCGGCGGCGCTCGACGCGATATTCGACGCCACGAGCTCGCCCGGCGTCCGGGCGAGCCACGGCAGCACGCTCATGTGCAGGGGACGGGTCATGCCACCGAACCCGGCCTCCAGACCGACGAACAGGAACAGGAGCGGCACCGGGCCCGGCGCAGCGATGACGCCCAGGGTGAGGGCCATGCAGACGGCGCGACACAGGTTCACCGCCAGCAGGACCCGATCCGCCCGCCAGCGCGCGGTCGGGACGCCCGCCAGCGAGGCCACGACGGTCGGCGGCACGTACCGGACGACGGTCAGCAACCCGGCCGCGAACGCTCCGCCGGCTCCGTAGGCGGCCACGAGCGTGACGACCAGGAATCCGTACGTTCCGGCGTTGGCCGCCAGCCAGCCGAGCTCGAGACGCCCGATGTCGCCGTTGCGCATGACCGCCCGGATCGCCGTGGTTGCGGCCGCAAGGCGTTCGCTGCGGGACTTCACCGCGGCATCGTAGGTGCTGGGACGGCCGTCGATCCGGCGTTCAGTCGACGCAGGCTCCGGTGTCGACCGACGCCGTCTGACCCAGGGCCGGCCGGATGCGGGCGACGATCTCGGTCGGCGCCAGGGCGTACCCGACGTTCGGGTCTGTGCGCGCCTCGGCGAAGACGACGCCGCCCACGGTGCCGTCCGAGAGGATCAGCGGGCCGCCGCTGTCGCCGCGTTCGACCGCCGCCCGAAGCTCCAGGATGTCCCGTTTGACCTGGTCGCCGCCATAGATGTCGTGGCCGGTGGCCGGGTATCGACCGGCCACCGCGGCCGCCAGGATCGTGAGCGGCCCGCCGTTCGGATAGCCGAGGGTCGCCCCGACCGCCCCACGCGCCGGGTCGGTCGCCGCGAACTGGAGCGGATGGATCGACAGGCCGGGGACGTACAGCAACGCCACGTCGAGCCTCGGGTCGAACAGGATCGGGACCGCGTCGAGCAGCCGGCCGTCCCGGGCGGTCACCCGGACCCCGTGGCTGTCGGCACCGGCGATCACGTGGGCATTCGTGAGCACCTCGTCGTTGCGGATCGCGAACCCCGTCCCGACCGACGACAGGCCGCAGGTCGCGGCCGAGACCTTGAGCACGCTCGCCTCCGCCGGAGCCGCGATCCCCTGGGCGACGAGATCGGCCGGGCGCTCGACCGGCGGGGCCGGGAGCGGCTCGAATCCGATGAACACGTCCGGCAGGCCCGACGCGTCGAGCCAGGTCCGGAGCTCGACGGCCAGCTCGGTCGGTGGCGGCAGGACCGTCGAGATCGTGCGGACGACGGTCGACGTCCCGGCCGACTGGGCGAGCGCCGGGAACGGCCCCTCCGCCAGCAGGCCGCCGGTCAGCCAGACGATGAGCAGGGCCTGGGCCACCCCGAGAACCGCCCCGGCCGCCCGGTCGGCATTGCCCAGCAGGCCGTTGCCCACACCACGGATCAGCCAGCGACCGAGGCCGGCCCCGACGGATTCGCCGATGGCCACCATGCCGATCAGGCCGCCCAGCACCAGGAACGGGCGCAGGCTCGGATCGATACCGGACAGCGGATCGGCGAGCGCCGGCAGCAAGAGGATCGCGAGCGCCGCGCCGCCGACCGCCCCGAGCAGGCCGCCGACCTGCGGAATGGCGCCCGACCGTGCACCAAGGATCAGGGCGGCGATCGCGAGCGCCACGGCGAACAGGTCGAGAAGGTTCACGGTCGGATCGTCCCACAGGCGGCCTGCGGCCGCCGTCACGCCTCGTCAGGTCAGGTGACGACCACCTGGATGGGATCGGCGCCACGCGTCGTGTCGGTCACGGTGTAGGTGCCGGGGTCGAGCTCGCCGAGGTCGACCTGCGTGCGCATGACCTTGGCGATCATGATGCAGACCTCGTTGCCCGGGCCGTGGCCCTGGCGCAGGGTGATCGCGAACGACCGCTCGCCGCGCTCGACGATGATCGTGTCGAGCACCGAGCACGGCTCCACGCCGCTCGTGTAGGTGATGGTCAGGATCACGTGGCGTCCGTCGACCTGCGCCGCCAGCGAGTCGGCGGCAATGGGATGGACGTCGAGCTGGCCCGGCCTTGGGACGACGAACGCATCACCGCCGCCGGGCGCGACGCCGTCGGGTGGGCTGGCGATCGGTTCGCCGGCCCTCACGGAAGGTGATGCCGAGGACGCCGGCGGAGGGCTCGTTGTCTCGGGGGCCGGCGCCGTCCCACCGGAGGAACAGGCCGCCAGGACGGTTGCCAGGGCGAGGACTGGCGCCAGGAACCTGGCGTGGCGCACGGCCCGGCGGTGGAGTGGGGTGGTCATGCCCGGCAGACGGCCGTGCGGATCGCGCGGTTCCTCGGGGCCGTTCGGCAGCCCGTCAGCCGGCCGGCGTCAGCGCGTCGATCCGCGGCGGATGGCCGGCCTCCCAGGCGCGGATCTCCGGATCCTTGCCGAGCAGGTAGCCGAGCTCGTCCGTGCCGGCCAGGATCATCCGCTTGGCGAACGGGTCGATGTCGAAGTCGATCGTGGAGCCGTCCGGCAGCAGCACGCCCTGCTCGGCCAGGTCCACGGTCAGCTCGGCATCCGGATCGGTGGCCAGCAGGTCGAACAGGCGCGCGTGGGTGGCCGGGTCCACGACGATCGGCAGGACGCCGTTCTTGAGGCTGTTGCTGCGGAAGATGTCCGCGTACGACGTCGACAGGATCGCCCGGACGCCCCAGGCGGCCAGCGCCCACGGGGCGTGCTCGCGCGACGAGCCGGCCCCGAAGTTGTCGCCCACGAGAAGGATCCGGCGCCCAGCCATGCCGGGCCGGTCGAGGATGAATGGCGGATCCTTGAGCGACCCGTCCTCGTCGAACCGCCAATCGCGGAAGAGCGCCTCGGCGAGACCGTCCTTGTCGGTCACCTTGAGGTAGCGCGCCGGGACGATCTGGTCGGTATCCACGTTCTCCGCGGGGATCGGGATGACGCGGCTCCGAAAGACGGTGAACGGCTCGGCCATGTCAGCGACCGCCGACGGCGGCGAGCGTCTCGATGCCCGGCAGCCGGCGCGGGTCGGCCACGACACCCGCGATCGCGCTGGCGGCCGCCGTCAACGGCGACGCCAGGAACGTCCGTCCGCCCTTGCCCTGGCGACCCTCGAAGTTGCGGTTGCTGGTGCTGACCGCGTACTGGCCCGGGCGTAGCTGGTCGCCGTTCATGGCGATGCACATGGAACAGCCGGCCTCGCGCCAGTCGGCGCCGGCAGCCTTGAAGATCGCGTCGAGGCCCTCGCGCTCGGCCTCGCGCTTCACCTCGTCGGAGCCGGGCACGACCATGAGCCGCACGCCGTCGGCGACGTGGCGGCCCTTGAGCACGCCCGCGGCGAGCCGCAGGTCGCTGATCCGGCCGTTCGTGCAGCTGCCGACGAACACCACGTCGACCTTCTGGCCGAGGATCGGCTGGCCTGGCCGCAGGTCCATGTACTCCAGCGCGTGCTCGATGGCGCGCCGCTGCGCCGGGTCGGCCTGGTCGTCCGGGCTGGGCACCCGGCTGCTGATCGGGATGCCCATGCCGGGGTTGGTGCCGTACGTGACCATCGGTTCGAGCGCGTCCGCGTCGATCGCGATCGACCTGTCGTAGACCGCCCCGTCGTCGGTCGGGAGCTGCCGCCAGCCGGCGACCGCCGCGTCCCACGCCGCGCCCTGCGGCGCGTGCGGCCGGCCGTGCAGGTACTCGAACGTGGCGTCGTCCGGCGCGATCAGCCCGGCACGGGCGCCGCCTTCGATGCTCATGTTGCAGACGGTCATCCGCTGCTCCATGGTCAGGCGGCGGATCGCCTCGCCGGTGTACTCGAAGACGTGGCCCGTCCCACCGCCGATGCCGATCCGGGCGATCAGCGCGAGGATGATGTCCTTGGCGCTGACACCGGGCGTCAGCCGGCCGTCGATCCGCACCTCGTAGGTCTTCGGGTCGCGCTGGAGCAGCGTCTGCGTCGCCAGGACCATCTCGACCTCGCTGGTCCCGATCCCGAACGCCAGCGCTCCGAACGCCCCGTGCGTGCTGGTGTGCGAGTCGCCACACACGATGGTCATGCCCGGCTGGGTCAGCCCGAGCTGCGGGCCGATGACATGGACGATGCCCTGGTTCGGGTCGCCGATCCCGTGCAGCGGGATCCCGAACTCGGCGCAGTTGGCCTCGAGCTGCCTGACCTGCGCGGCGGCCATCGGGTCGAGGAACGGCAGGCTGCGGTCGGTGGTCGGGATCGAGTGGTCGGCTGTGGCCACGGTCTGGGTGGGGCGGCGAACGCCGATCCCTCGCGCGCGGAGCCCCGAGAAGGCCTGCGGGCTGGTGACCTCGTGGACGAGGTGGAGATCGATCGCCAGGACGGCCGGGGCCCCGGGGTCCTGCGACACGACATGGTCGTCCCAGATCTTCTCGACGATGGTGCGCGGGCTGGGAATCGGTTGGCGGGTGTCCACGGGATACGGAGGGTACCCGAGACTGCGGGGGCGCGTCGCGCAGCCGGCCCGGATGCCCGCGCCGCGAGGCCTGGACCGCCAACGACCCTTTCGTCCTGTTCGAGGCAGTACGACGGTGTTCGTTGGCAACGCGAGGGGTACGCCCTATAACGGAACCCCAACACTCGAGGGAGCCTGTCATTCCGGAGGATCAGCAGACCCCGGCCCCGGCGCGCGGCGGTTCGACCAATCTGAGGCTGGTCCGACTCCGCCTGTTCCTCGCGCTGCTCACGATGTTCGCGATCCCGGTGGCGATCGCCACGCCGGTCGTCTACAGCCTCGCGCGTGGCAACACGGCCTCGCTGCTCGTGCCCACGCTCACCATCGTCGCCCTGGCCGGCGTGCTCGGCCTGCTCACGGTCTGGCTCGCCCATCGCGTCCTCGAGCCCGCCGAGCGGCTGGAAGCGGCACTGCGCACCCTCGAGGGCGCCTACGACCAGGCACGGTCCGAGGCCCTGCTCGACGGCCTGACCGGCCTCGGGAACCATCGTGCGTTCCAGGAGGAGATCGAGCGCCAGTGGGCAGCCTCGACCCGCTACAACCGGGCGCTCGCCCTGATCCTCCTTGATCTGGACGAGTTCAAGCAGATCAACGACTCGAGCGGCCACGCCGCGGGCGACCTGCTCCTGCGGCGCATGGGGTCGCACATCACGGGCAGCCTTCGGCGACCGGACCGGGCCTTCCGCATCGGCGGCGACGAATTCGCGATCCTGCTGCCCGAGACCGACGCCGACGGCGCCTACGTCGTGGCCCGCCGGCTGCTCGCCACCAGCCTCGAAGGAGAAGCGAGACGGGCGGGGGAACATGCCATGTCCTTCTCGGCGGGCATCGCCGCCGTGCCCGGTCCGGCCCGCGACCGAGAGGCGCTCTACAGCCAGGCGGATGCCGCGCTCTACTGGGGCAAGCGGCACGGCCGGACCGTCGTGACGCTCTACGACCGGGAGCGCCACGAGAGTGCCACCACCGAGCACAAGCCGGCCGAACTGTCGGCGCTCGTCGCGCGCGTCGCCGCGAACGGTGCGGTCCGCGCCGTGTTCCAGCCGATCTACGACCTGGCCAGCGGCGCCCCGCGTGGCTTCGAAGGGCTGGTTCATCCGCTGCCCAACACCGGGTTCAACGATCCGGGCACGATGTTCGCCGCGGCCGAGGCCACCGGGCACACCGCCGAGCTCGACATCGCCTGCCTCGAGGCGGTGATGGGGGCCGCCTCGCGCCTGCGCCTGCCGGGGTCGCTGACGGTCAACCTGTCGCCCCGGACCCTCGAGATGGACGAGTTCAGCATCCAGGGCTTCCTTCGGATCATCGTCCGCCACGGGCTTGATCCTCGCCGAATCGTCCTGGAGCTGACCGAACGCGAGGCGGTCGAGGACATCGAGCGGCTGCGCCGCGCGGTCGAGCACTGCCGTGCCGCCGGCATTCGCCTGGCGGCCGACGACGTCGGCTCCGGGAATGCCGGCCTGCGGCTGCTCAGCCAGCTGCGCTTCGACATCGTCAAGATCGACCTGTCGCTCGTCCAGGGCGGCGCGCGCCGCGACCAGTCGCTCGAGGTGGTCCGCACGATCCGCGACCTGGCCGACCGATGGGGAGCGCTCGTGGTGGCCGAGGGGATCGAGACACCGGCCCAGCTCGAGGTCGTCCGGGCGCTCGGGATCGGCGCGGGGCAGGGCTACCTGCTCGGCCGCCCCGCCGAGCAGCCGCCGACCGGATCGATCGACCTCGACGGGCTGATGCGCGGCTCCGACTGGCTCGTCGACCGGCTTCGGGCCGTGCCGGCATGAGGGCCGACGGTTGACGGGTGCGACGATCCCTGCTAGACTGCCCGGAACGCTGCGGGATCGCCCCGCTGCCGTCCTGATCGGAGGCCCAATGGGCTGGTTGGATCGTGGAGACCGCCGCGCCGTCGCCGTCGTCGTGACGACCGATGGTCGGCGCGTGCACGTTCCAGTCCAGCCAACGACCCTCGCGGACGTATCCCTCCTCGACCTTCTTCGCTCGCTTCCGGGGCTCGATGGCCTTCTTGGGCTCATTACCGGCTCCCGGCGAGACCGAGGATCACGGAGGGGCGAGCGCCACTAGCTCGACCACAACGGATTTCCTGGGACCCTCGCCGGACGGCGAGGGTCTTTCGTTTTCCGCCAGCCGAACCATCCGCCACGGAGGACCTCGAGCGCCATGACCATGACCAGGGGAGAACCGGCCAAGCCCCCAAGTTCGTTCGGCCTGACGACGGGTGCGCCGGAGCGGCGCAGCCACGTGCCGAACGACGGGTCGTCGGAGGCGGCCGCAGTCGAGCGCGCCCGCAAGGAGATGCTTCACGAGGGCCGCGAGCTGCGGCGGACACGCATCGGAGCGGACGTCCTGTGCGAGGCGCTCCTGCGGCAGGGGGTCGACGTCTTCTTCAGCTACCCGGGCGGCGTGATCCTGCCGCTCTACGACGTGCTGGGCGACTACCCGGAGCTGCGCCACGTGCTGGTCCGCCACGAGCAGGGCGGCGCGCACGCGGCGGACGGCTACGCCCGGGTGACGGGCCGGGTCGGGGTGTGCATGGGGACGTCCGGGCCGGGCGCGACCAACCTGGTCACGGGGATCGGGACGGCGCTCCTCGACTCCGTGCCGATGGTCGCGATCACCGGCAACGTGCCGGGCGCGCTGATCGGCAAGGATGCGTTCCAGGAGATCGACATCAACGGCATCACCCTGCCGATGACCAAGCACAACTACCTGGTCCGCGACGCGAACGACCTGCCGCGGGTCGTCGCCGAGGCATTCCACATCGCCCGGTCCGGCCGGCCGGGGCCGGTTCATATCGACATCACCAAGGACGCCCTCCAGCAGGAGACCGAGGCCCGGCACCCGAGCGAGGCCGAGGTCATCGCCGGGCTGCCCGGGTTCCGGCCAAACGTCGATGGGCACGGCCGCCAGCTCAAGCTGGCCGCGACCGAGATCGCGGCCGCGAAGCGACCGGTGATCCTCGCCGGCCACGGCGTTCTCCACGCCCGCGCCTGGGACGAGCTGCGCGCCTTCGCCGAGAAGGCCCAGATCCCCATCGCCTGGACGCTGCTGGGGATCGGCGTCATCGACGAGGCCCACCCGCTGGCCTACGGCTACATGGGCATGCACGGCTGGAAGCACGTCAACCGCGCGATCCAGAGCGCCGACCTGCTGTTCGCGATCGGCATGCGCTTCGACGACCGCGTGACCGGCAATGTCCGCACGTATGCCCCGTACGCCAGGATCATCCACGTCGACATCGACCCGGCGGAGATCGGCAAGAATGTCGCGGTCGAGGTCCCGATCGTCGGCGACGCCGGGCGGGTGCTGCGGGCGCTGACGCCGATGGTCGAGCCGGTCGACCCGGCCAGCCGGACCGACTATTTCGCCCAGCTGGCCGATTGGAAGGCGGATTCGATCGCGTCGAGCTGGCACGGCTCGGGGGCGTGGCGTGACGGGCTCCTGTCGGCCGACTACGTGATCGAGCGGATCGGCGAGCTCACGGACCACGAGGCGACCTACGTCGCCGACGTCGGCCAGAACCAGATGTGGCTCGCCCGCTACACGGGGTTCCGCCACCCGAACACCCACGTGAGCTCGGGCGGCCTGGGGACGATGGGCTTCTCGGTGCCGGCCGCCATGGGCGCGGCGCTCGGTTGCCCGGAGCGTGAGACCTGGGCGATCACCGGCGACGGCGGCTTCCAGATGACGTCGCAGGAGCTGATGACCCTGGTCGCCGACCACATCCCGGTCAAGATCGCGCTGCTCGACAACAAGAAGCTAGGGATGATCCGCCAGTGGCAGGAGATCATCTACGCCGGCAACTACCACTCGTCCAGCCTGCCCGGCCCGGACTTCGCCAAGCTGGCCGAGGCCTACGGCATCCCGGCCTTCCGGGCACGGACGCCGGGCGAGGTCGACGAGGCGGTCCGCTCGGCCCAGGCGGTCGACGGACCGGCGCTCATCTGGTTCGAGATCGCGGAGGAGCAGAACATCTTCCCGATGATGCCGGCCGGCAAGGGCCTGTCCGACCTGATCGAGAACTGGGGAGGGGCCGACGAATGAGCGCCGATCCCAGCTCGAACGGCAAGGCGCAGCCCGAACCGGCGGTCCCGGCGGCCGCGGTGCGGCCCGCGACGTTGACGCCGTCGTCGACCAGGCACGGTCCGGCGCACAGCGCGCCACCGCCACGCGCGCTGCCGGGCGGCGGGGAGACGCGGCGCCATGTCCTGGTCGCCGTCGTCCTCAACAAGCCGGGCGTCCTGAACCGGGTCTCCAGCCTGATGCGGGCGCGCAACTTCAACATCGACTCGCTCGCGGTCAGCCACACCGACAGTGACGACGTCAGCCGGATGACGATCACGCTCCACGGCGACGACGTGGCGGTCGAGCAGGCCGCCAAGCAGCTCTACCGGCTGATCGACGTCCTCAAGGTCCAGGACGTCACCAGCGAGCCGACCATCCAGCAGGAGCTGGCCCTGGTCAAGATCCGCGCCACGGACTCGAATCGGGCCGAGGTGCTCAAGCTCGTCGAGTTGTCTCGAGGACGGGTCGTCGACCTCGCCGACGGCTCGGTCATCGTCGAGGTGACCGGCACCGAGTCCGAAATCGACGCGTTCGTCGCGCTCGTCCGGACCTACGGCATCAAGGAGTTGGTCCGAACCGGCGCCGTGGTCATGGCCCGGGGCTCGGGATCCATCGAGGAGGCAATCAAGCGATGACTGCGCGGATGTACTACGACGGTGACGCCGATCCATCGGCCCTGGCCGGCCAGACGGTGGCGATCATCGGCTACGGCAGCCAGGGCCATGCCCACGCCCTCAATCTCCACGAGTCCGGGGTGGACGTGGTGGTCGGGCTGGCCGCCGGGTCGAAGAGCCGCGCGCTCGCCGAGGAGGCGGGCCTTCGCGTCCTGGACGTGACGGACGCGGTCAAGGCCGCCGACGCGATCATGATCCTGGTCCCGGACACCGCCCAGAAGGGGGTCTACGACGCCGAGATCGGCCCGAACCTGCGACCCGGCCAACTGCTGCTGTTCGCCCACGGGTTCAACATCCACTTCAAGCGGATCGCGCCGCCGGACTTCGTCGACGTGGGGATGGTCGCGCCCAAAGGGCCGGGCCACCTCGTGCGCAGCGTGTACCAGGCGGGCGGCGGGGTGCCTGCGCTGTTCGCCGTCCACCAGGACGCGTCGGGCAGCGCGCGCGCCCGCGTGCTGGCCTACGCCCGGGCGCTCGGCAACACGCGGGCCGGTATCCTCGAGACGACCTTCGCCGAGGAGACCGAGACCGACCTGTTCGGCGAACAGTCCGTGCTGTGCGGCGGCACCGCGGCGCTCGTCAAGATGGCCTTCGAGACGCTCGTCGGGGCCGGCTACCAGCCCGAGCTGGCCTATTTCGAGACGATGCACGAGCTCAAGCTGATCGTCGACCTGATGTACCGGGGCGGGCTCAATTTCATGCGCTTCAGCGTCAGCGACACCGCGGAATACGGCGATTACGTGTCAGGGCCGCGGATCATCGACGACCACGTCCGGGCCACCATGCAGGCCGTCCTCAAGGACATCCAGGACGGAAGCTTCGCCTCGCGCTGGGTCGCCGAGAGCGACTCCGGCCGGGCGGAGTTCGAGCGCCTGCGAGCGGCGGATCGGGACCACCAGATCGAGCAGGTCGGCGCGCGGCTCAGGGCCCAGATGCCGTTCCTCAACCCGGTCGAGGTCCAGGCCGGTCAGGCCCAGGCGGCCGCCACCACACCGGGAGCGGCGAGGTGAGCGCGGCAAAGGAGGGCGTAGGCGCCCGGCCACGGTCGATCGCGCGCCCGATCGGCCCGTTCGTGGCCGAAGGCACGGTTCGCGTCTTCGACACGACGCTGCGCGACGGGGAGCAGGCACCGGGCGCCGGCCTGACCGCCGCGGAGAAGCTGGAGGTCGCCCGCCAGCTCGCCCGCCTCAAGGTCGACGTCATCGAGGCCGGCTTCCCGGCGGCCTCGCCGGGCGACTTCGAGGCGGTCCGCCGGATCGCCCAGGAGACGCGCGGCGGGATCGCCGTCGCGGCCCTGGCTCGGTGCAGGGACGGCGACCCGCAGCGCGCGATCGAGGCGATCAGGGTCGCGGAGCGGCCGCACCTCCACGTCTTCATCGCGACCAGCGACATCCACCTCAAGCACAAGCTGCGCATCGACCGCGAGACGGCGCTGGCCGAGGCGGTGCGCTGGGTCCGCCATGGCCGCGAGCAGCTCGGGCGCGACGCCGAGATCGAGTTCTCGGCCGAGGATGCCTCACGGACCGATCCCGAGTTCCTGATGCAGGTCTACGAGGCCGTCGTCGACGCGGGAGCGTCCACCGTCAACATCCCCGACACCGTCGGCTATGCGATCCCGGCCGAGTTCGGGATCCTGGTCAGGCGGGTCGTCGACCTGGTCGGCTCGCACGCCACGGTCAGCGTCCATTGCCACAACGACCTGGGCCTCGCCACGGCCAATACGATGGCCGCCGTCCAGGCCGGGGCCCGGCAGGTGGAGGTGACCATCAACGGGCTCGGCGAGCGCGCCGGCAACGCCTCGCTCGAAGAGGTCGTGATGGCCCTGCGCACGCGTCCGACGCAGTTCCCGGAGCTCGTGTCGGGCGTCGCGACGGAACAGCTCACGGCCGCCAGCCGCCTGGTCAGCTATCTGACCGGGTTCGCCGTCCAGCCGAACAAGGCGATCGTGGGCGGCAACGCGTTCGCCCACGAATCGGGGATCCACCAGGACGGCGTCATCAAGAACCCGCTGACCTACGAGATCATGACCCCCCAGTCGGTCGGGCTGACCGGCAGCCAGCTGACCATCGGCAAGCTGTCGGGTCGCCGAGGGCTCCAAAGCAAGCTCAAGGAGCTCGGTCACCAGCTGGAGGGCGAGGCCCTCGACGAGATCTATCGACAGGCGGTCGCGCTCGCCGACGCGAAGAAGGAGGTCACCGACAACGACCTGCTCGCGCTCGTGGAGCAGCGTTCGTCCGAGGTCCCGGCGTCGGTCGTGCTGGTCGGCTGGAGCGTGACGTCGTCGCGCGGCGGCAACGCCACCGGCACGGTCAGCCTGACCGTCGACAGCCAGGAGCGGACCGCCGAGACCACCGGCAACGGCCCGGTCAACGCGCTGTTCTCCGCGGTCGACGCCGCGCTGCAGCCCGTCCTCCACTGGCACCCCACGCTCACCGAGTACGAGATCAAGGCGGTCAGCGCCGGCGAGGATGCGCAGGGCCAGGCGCTGGTCCGGTGCCGGCGCTCGTCCGACGAAGGTCCGGGCGCCCTCGTCGTCACCGGCCACGGGTTGTCCACGAACATCATCGAGGCGTCGCTCGACGCCTACCTCGTCGCCGTCAACAAGCTCCACGGCGCGGAGATCAACGGCCTCAAGGTCGCGTTCGTGTCGCCGCGTGAAGGCGAGCGCCTCCCATGACGGACGGATCGCTGGATCGAGCGCGGCCGCGTGCGTTCCGGATCGCCACGATCCCCGGCGACGGCGTCGGGCCGGAGGTCGTGGCCGCCGCCAGGCGCGTGGCCGACGCGGCCGGCGACCGGTTCGGCTTCGGGATCGACTGGTCCGAGCACGCGGCCGGCGGCAGCGCCATCGACGCGTTCGGCGTGGCGATCCGCGACGAGGACGTCGCGGCCTGCGGCGCGGCCGACGCGATCCTGCTCGGCGCCGTCGGCGGCCCGCGCTGGGATGACCCGAAGGCCGCGGTTCGACCCGAGCAGGCGCTGTTCAAGCTGCGCGGCACGCTCGGCCTCTACGCCAACCTCCGGCCGGTCGCCGTCCATCCGGTGATCGCATCGTCGGCGGCGCCCGTCCGCGCCGAGCTGCTCGATGGCGTCGACTTGCTGATCGTCCGCGAGCTGACCGGCGGCCTCTACTTCGGCGATCGCGTCGAGGCCACCGGTGCACCCGGTGAGCGCCGCGCGTCCGACACGCTCCCGTACTCCGAGGTCGAGATCCGGCGGGTCGTCCGCCTTGCCTTCGAGCTGGCGCGCGGCCGTCGTCGTCGCCTCACCAGCGTCGACAAGGCGAACGTCCTGGCCACCTCGCGCCTGTGGCGGACCGTGGTCGAGGAGCTCCGTTCCGAGTACCCCGACGTCGAGGTCGGCCACCAGCTGGTCGATTCGTGCGCCATGCTCCTGATCAGGCAGCCGGCCTGGTTCGACGTGCTGGTGACCGAGAACCTGTTCGGCGACATCCTGTCCGACGAGGCGGGCGTGCTGGCGGGTTCGCTCGGGATGCTGCCGTCCGCGTCGCTCGGGGAGCGGAAGACGGCGCACGGCACCTTCGGGCTGTACGAGCCGATCCACGGCTCGGCGCCCGACATCGCCGGCCAGGACCGGGCGAACCCGATCGGCACCATCCTGTCGGCCGCGATGCTGCTGCGGCTGTCCCTCGGCCGCGAGGACGCCGCCGCGGCCGTCGAAGCCGCGGTGACCAGCACGCTTGATGCCGGCTACCGGACCGCCGACATCGCGCGGGCGGGCGAGCACGGCAGCCTTCGGCCGGTCGGCACGGCCGCCTTTGCCGATGCCGTCGTCGCCGCCCTCCGGTCCGGCGCCCAGGAAGGCGTGCCGGCATGACCGGCGCGGCATCCGGCGACGGACCGGTCATCCTCTACGACACCACCCTCCGCGACGGGACCCAGGGCGAGAACATCACGCTGTCGCTGGCCGACAAGCTGCGGATCGCGCGCATGCTCGACGAGTACGGGATGCCGTACATCGAGGGCGGCTGGCCGGGCTCCAATCCCAAGGACATCGAGTTCTTCGCGACCGCCCGGACCCTGCGCTGGGAGCGGGCGAAGCTCGCCGCGTTCGGGTCCACGCGTCACCGATCCAACAAGCCCGGCGACGACCCGAACCTGCGCGAGCTGGTCGCCGCCGAAACGCCGGTGGTGACGATCTTCGGCAAGAGCTGGCTGCTCCACGTCACCGAGGTGCTCGGCGCCACGCCGGCCGAGAACCTCGACATGATCGCCGACTCGGTCGGGTTCGTGGCCGATCGAGGACGTGAGGCGATCTACGACGCCGAGCACTTCTTCGACGGCTACCGGGCCGACCGCGGCTACGCGCTCGATACCCTTCGGGCGGCCCGCCAGGCCGGCGCGCGGACGCTCGTCCTGTGCGACACCAACGGCGGGACCCTCACGGACGAGCTGACGCGGATCGTCGACGACGTCCGCGGGACGCTCGCCGCCGACCCGGGAGCGCCCGCGGTCACGTGGGGGATCCACACCCACAACGACGCCGAGCTCGCCGTCGCCAATTCGATGGCGGCCGTCGCCGCCGGCGTCCGCCACGTCCAGGCGACGATCAACGGCTACGGCGAGCGCGCCGGCAACGCCAACATGGTGAGCATCCTGGCCAACCTGGCCCTCAAGACGCCGCACCAGCTCGTGCCGGCCGGCGGCGGGCAGCTGGCCGGGTTGACCGACCTGTCCCGCTCGATCGCCGAGATCGCCAACGTCACCCCGAACGACTACCAGCCGTATGTGGGCCGGTCGGCGTTCGCCCACAAGGGCGGCGTCCACGGCGCCGCCGTGGCCAAGGTCGAGCGGAGTTATCAGCACATCGACCCGGTCACCGTCGGCAACGCCGGTCGCCTCGTCGTGTCCGAGCTGGGCGGACGCGCCAACATCTCGATCCGGGCCGAGCAGCTCGGCCACGAGCTGGCGGGCGTCGTCGATCCGCGCGACCTGTCCCGCCTGATCAAGCAGCTCGAGGCCGACGGGCTCGCCTTCGAAGGCGCCGAGGCGAGCTTCGAGCTCCTGATCCGGCGCCACGCGGCCGACTACGTCGCGCCGTTCCGGGTTGTCGACTACACCTGCCTGGTCGAGCAGCGCGACGGTCGCGAGCTGCTCGCCGAGGCGACCGTCAAGGTCGAGGTCGACGGCGAGATCCTGCACACCGCTGGCGACGGCAACGGGCCGGTCAACGCGCTCGACGCTGCGCTGCGCAAGGCGCTCCGGGCGTTCTACCCTGGGCTCGACGACGTCCGCCTGGTCGACTACAAGGTCCGGATCCTCGACGGGGTCGCGGCCACGGCCGCGCGGACGCGAGTGATCATCGATTCGATGGACGGGGCGCGAACCTGGTCGACGATGGGCAGCGACACCAACATCATCGCCGCCTCGGCGGCGGCGCTGGCCGACTCGCTCGAGTTCGCGATCTGGAAGTCGGGATCGGAGCTGCTCCGCCGTGACGAGCGCCATTTCACGACGGTTCGGCCGGCCGCCACCGATGACGCGCCCGCCACGCCAGCGTCGCACGGGGCGACCGCCACGCCACGGAGGTGACCGAGATGACCGCCACGCCGCAGGCTGCCGAGGCGACCCTCCAGCTCGCCCGGTGGACCGTCACGTCAGGCAGCAACGTCCGAAGCCGCGGCGCCGTGGTCATCACGTCCGGCGACCACGAATGGCGGGCGTCGGCGACCGGCAACGGCGCCATCAACGCACTCTATCGGGCGATCGACAAGGCGCTGCACGACGTGCTGGACGGGAATCCGCGCCTGCTCGCCTTCGACATCCATGCCCTCGGCGAGGGGTCGGACACGATCGGCGGGGTGACCGTGCGGATCGCGCCGCCCGAGCGCAGCGGGGAGCGGGGGACCGGCGAGTACGACGGCGAGGCCAGCGGGCCCAACATCATCGCCGCCTCGATCGAGGCCTACATCCTCGCCCTCAACGCGATGCTCGCCGAGGCGCAATGGTCGGGCGCCGTGGACGCTGCAGCCAGCCACAACCGCGTCGCCGTGTCGGCCGGCAAGGCCCGCGAGCAGCGCGCCGGCCTGGACGAGGACGAGGGCCAGCACGACACGGTCGCCTGGTTCGAGCGCTGACACGGCCGGCCGGATCCGGCGACGCGCGTCGCGTCCGGTCGATGGACCGCTAGACTCGGCGTCGATGACGACCAACTTGCCGATCGCCTACGCCGGTGAGCCCGGGGCCTTCGCCGAGGACGCCGTGCTGGTCGCCTTCGGCGATGTGGAACGCCGGTCGGTGGGCAGCTTCCGGGACGTGTTCCACGCCGTCGTCTCGGGTGACTCGGCGGCGGGTGTGATCCCGATCGAGAACGTCATCAACGGCACGGTGCGCGAGAACTACGACCTCCTGCTCGAGCACGAGCTCGAGATCGTGGGCGAGGTCGTGGTGCCGGTCCGCCTCTGCCTGGCGGCCCTGCCCGGGCAGCGGATCGAGGAGATCGAGCGCGTCTACTCGCACATCCAGGCGCTCGGCCAGGCCGAGGGCTTCCTCCGCACGCGGCCCTGGCAGCTGCTGACGACCTACAACACCGCCGGCGCCGGCAAGTCGATCGCCGATCGCGGCGAGCGCGGCGCGGCGGCCGTCCTCTCGCCGCGAGCGGCCGGCCTGTTCGGGCTCGAGGTCCTCGCCGACGAGATCGGCGACCTGCCGGGCAACCGGACCCGGTTTGCGTTGCTGGTCCGGCCGGGCGTCGGGCCGCCGCGGATGGCCGGCGCGACCGCGACGTCCGATCGCCGAACCACGCTCGTCCTGGCCGTTCGCAACGAGCCGGGCACCCTGCTGGCGGTCCTCCGCGTGTTCGCCGAGCACGGCCTGAACATGAGCAAGCTCGAGTCGCGGCCCAGCCGCGAGCGTGCCTGGGAGTACGTCTTCTGGGTCGACCTCGACGCCGATGCCGGACGACGCGGGGACCCAGGCGGCGCTCGAGGCGGTGCGAACCGTGACGACGATGACCCGGGTGCTCGGCTGCTACCCCAAGGCCGCGGAAGGCTGACGGGCCGGCCGCGCCGGTCTCAGGCGGGGTTCAGATCGCGCTCGCGCAGGCCCGGCACTTCGAGGCGTCGACCGCGTTCGCCTCCTTGCAGAACGGGCAGGTCTTGGCTGCCGTCGGGGGCGGCTCCTTGATGAACATCCGCGACACCTGCCAGACGACGAAGGCGATCACGACGAAGGCGATGATCGCGTTCAGGAACGTGCCGTAGCGGATCGCGACCTCGGTCGCCGGGTCGCCACCGACGGCGTCCTTGAGCACGATCTTGAGCTGGCTGAAGTCCACCCCGCCGAGGGCCATCCCGATCGGCGGCATGATGATGTCGTTGACCAGCGAGTTGACGACGGTGCCCAGCGCCCCGCCGATGATCACGCCGATCGCCAGGGCCAGCGCGTTGGTCTTGAGCAGGAACGCCTTGAATTCGGCAAGCATCCGGGCGCCTCCTCAGTGCTCGACGATCTTCGGCGGGGTCTTCGCCTCGGCGATCCGGCCCGCCACTCGCCCTCGGTCGGGGTTCTCGTCGTCACATGACGCCGGCGCGCGTCGCGGCATCGGTCGCGCCGATCCCTCCGACGTCGCCGAAGCCCATGGCGCCATCCTCCCTCTCCGGCCGGTCCTCCGGCGTCCAGCCCGATGATACCCTTGCGATCCCCCGATTCCTACGGTTGGGCGAGTCCCGGAGGCTGCCGATGGACCAGGCCGTCCACCATACCCGGGTCGTTGTCGGTGCCGACCTCCGCTGCACGACGTCGCGCTGGTCCGGCTGACGACGGTGCTGTGGGCTGATGCCGACTGGCGTGCGGAGGCGCTCGCCTGGATCGATGCGCAGCTCGTTCGTCTCGGCCGGCCCCGGGCGGGGGATGTCGCGCAGCCGCACGTTCGCCCGTGGTCGACCGTCATGGCGGTGCCCACCCGGGCGGGCACGGTCTGGTTCAAGGCCTCGGGGCCCGGGACTGCCTACGAACCGCGCCTGCTCCGGGCGCTTGCCGAATGGCGAACGCCGATGCTCCTGTCGCCGCTGGCGGTCGAGCCGGACCGGTCGTGGATGCTGCTCCCCGACGGTGGCACGCGCCTGCGGGACCGGCTCGACGGCGGCGCCGGCGTCGACGACTGGCTCCGGATCCTGCCGGCCTACGCGTCGCTCCAGCGCCTGCTCGCGCCGAGGGCCGCCGAGCTCATCGACCTGGGGGTGCCGGACCTGCGTCCGACCGCCATGCCGGCGCTGCTGAGGCGCCTGGTCGACGACCCGGCGGCCGGCCTTGGCGATCCTGACCGGACGCGGCTGCACAGCCTCTTCCCGGCCTACGCCGAGTGGTGCGCGAGCCTCGCGGCGAGCGGGATCGAGCCGAGCCTCCAGCACGACGACCTGCACGACGGCAACGTCTTCGTCGGTCGGGCCGATGACGCCGCTGCCGACGGCACCACCGGCGACCGGATCTTCGACTGGGGTGACGCCGTCGTCGCCCATCCGTTCGGCACGCTGCTGGCCACCTTACGCAGTATCGCCAACCGCGACGCGACCCTCGGACGCACCGAGCTTCTTCGGCTCCGCGACGCCTATCTCGAGCCGTGGACCGCCGGCCGGTCCCGGGCCGCGCTCGTCGAAACCGTCGGCACCGCCCTGCGCGTAGGGGCCGTCGGACGGGCCTTCGCATGGGAACGCGCACTCAGCGGAGTCCCGCCCACCACCCATGGCGAGTACGCCGGGGCGGTGGGCGAATGGCTGCTCGAGCTATTCGAGCCGACGGTGATCTAGTGGTGCCGCGAGGCACCGCCACCACCACCTGGCGCATGGCCGCAACGCGGGCGTCGACGGCCTGCGCTAGACTCCCGACCCTCCGCCGGGGCAACGCGTGAGGAGGAGTTTGGTGGTAGGCCAACGATCTCGACGCGCCCTGGCGACAGCGGCTGGGCTGATCGCCTCGCTGGCGGTCATCGGAGGGACCCTCGCCGTCGGCGACGTCCGCCTGAGCAATGATGTCGGCGGTGGCTACGTCAGCGCCTATACCCTGGCGACGGGGAATGCCTACACGGATAACACGCTCGACGAATGCAAGGTCGCGCGCGGCCGCCAGAACGAGCCGTCCGTCGAATACGACCCGCGCAACGCCAACGTCCTGATCGGCAGCTCGAACGACTACTGCGGTGTCTACCAGCCGCCGGGCAGTGCGGCGCCGTCGCCGGTCGGTCCGATCTGGCTCGGCTACTACCGCAGCGAGGACGGCGGCGCCAGCTTCCAAGCTCGCTCGTGCCCGGCTATCCCGACGACACGTCGCCCTATGCGGCGCTCGCCCACGTCCGGACGGCGAGCTCCGGCGACCCGGTCATTGCCTGGGACGACCACGGACGCGTGTTCATGGGCTCGGAGTCGTCGGACGACCCGGCGGGCACGAAGAAGACCTTCGGCGACGTCTGGGTGGCGGTCTACGACAACCCGGACGGCCCCGCCGGCAACACGGCGAACGACGGCAAGCGCTTCGTCCGCAGCGAGATCGTGAACAAGGGCTCGTCCGCGCCCAACCTGCTGGGCGTGTTCAACGACAAGACCTCGATCGAGGCCGACCGGACAGGCGGCGCGTGCGACGGCAACGTCTACTTCGCCTGGTCGCGGTTCAGCGGCAACGGCACCAACAACATCTACCTCTCGCGCTCCACGGACCACGGCGCGAGCTGGTCAAAGCCGCAGAGCATCAGCCAGGTCGCCCAGGACGTGCAGTTCCCGGACATCTCGGTTACCGCCAACGGGCACGTCTACGTGACCTTCCGCCAGTTCGAGCGGAAGAACGGCCAGCAGAACGCCATCGACATCGCCAGGTCGACCGACTGCGGCGCCACCTTCGGGCCGGCCAGGACCATCCAGGCGTTCGTCCCGTATGACGCCACCGACGTGTCCGATCCGCAGGCGACGCCGGCCGGCAATCCCGCCGACGCTCCCTTCGACGAGGAAGGCGCCGCACGGCGGCGACGCCCGCGACTGCGGCGACTTCGCCAGCCACTGCGCGTCCGGGTACACGTTCTTCCGCCGCGACACGCAGGTCCGCTCGACGGCCGACCAGGCCGACGCAGCACACGAATGGATCTATATCGTCTACGACCCGAGCAAGCCCGGGACCGAGGTGGCGACCGGGACGACCTACGGATCGATCGACACCGGCACCGGCAGCCAGTCCGGGATCTACTTCCTTCGGTACGATGGCGCCACCGGCGCGAAGACGACCCCTGTGCTCATCGACAACCAGGCCGCCGGCCACCAGCTGTTCCCGGACATCTCGGCCGGGGGCGGCGGTGTGCTCCACGCGATCTGGTGGGACAGCCGCAACGATCCCAACTACTCGCCGGCGCGACCGATCGGCAATGACGCAAACGGCGTCACCGGCCCGTCGCTCGACGCCTACGGAGCCGTGTCGACCACGAACGGGACCGCCTGGTCGAGGCCGACTCGCCTGTCCGCGGTGAGCAGCAACCCCAACTACGAGCAGTTCGCCAACCGGGCCGTGCCGTTCGCCGGTGACTACCTGTGGGTCACCTCCCACGGGACGACGGCCTTCGGCGTGTGGACCGACTGGCGCAACACGGTCGCCGGCGCCGATCCGCGGGAAGCCACCGCCGAGGACGACGACGCCGCCGACGTCAGGCAATGCCGCACGTTCGACGCCACCACCGGTTGGAGCGGCGACACCTGCCCGCACGATGGCGGTCTCGACCAGGACATCTTCGGGGGGCTTGCCCCGTAGGCAACGACCTTCCGGAGGGGGCTGGGCCGAGAGGGCGGCGTTCGCGCCGCCCTCTCGGCCTGCTCGGTGCCGAGATCCTTCGGCCGGTCCGCCTGCTCGGCTTCCCGGATGGCAGGCTGGCCGGTTGTACGATGCAACGTACCCCGCAGGAGACCGTGCCAGATGACCGTCGTCGCCGCCACGAAGCCACATCCGATCTTCCTCGCCGGTCGCTGGGTCGAATCGCCGGACCTGCTCGTCGTCGACAACCCGGCGCGCCCGGCGACGCCGGCCGGCGCCACCTACAACGCCACCGAGGCGCAGTACGAGGAGGCGGTCGAGGCGGCCGTCGCCGCCTTCGAGGTGACCCGCAAGCTGCCGGCCTACGAGCGCGGCCGGATCCTGCGCGAGATCAGCGCCGGCCTCCGCGAGCGGCGCGAGGAGCTCGGCCGCCTGATCGCGACCGAGGCCGGCAAGCCGATCCGTGACTCGCTGGTGGAGGTGGACCGCGCGAGCCTCACGTTCCGGCTGGGCGCCGAGGAGGCCGAGCGGATCACCGGCGAGGTCATCCCGCTCGACCTGCTGCCGAGCTCGAAGGACCGGGTCGGGATCACCCGGCGGTTCCCGATCGGGCCGATCGCCGGCATCAGCCCGTTCAACTTCCCGCTCAACCTGGCGGCCCACAAGGTCGCCCCGGCGATCGCGTCGGGCAACCCGATCGTCCTCAAGCCGCCGTCCAAGGACCCGCTGACGATGCTCGCCGTGGCCGAGATCATCGAGGCGGCCGGGGCCCCGGCCGGGTCGGTCTCGATCCTGCCCATGACCCGTGAGCTGGGCGATCGGATGGTGGCCGACGAGCGCTTCAAGCTGCTGACGTTCACCGGTTCGCCGTCGGTCGGCTGGCGGATGAAGGAGCGCGCCGGCAAGAAGAAGGTGGTGCTCGAGCTCGGCGGCAACGCCGGCGTGATCATCGACAGGAGCGCGAACCTCGACTGGGCCGTCAAGCGCTGCCTGACCGGCGCGTTCAGCTATGCCGGGCAGGTCTGCATCAGCGTCCAGCGGATGGTCATCCACGAGGACGTCTGGGACGAGTTCCTGGAGCGGTTCGTGGCCGGCGCGGCCGCGCTGCGGCTCGGCGACCCGCTCGACCCGGCGACCGACCTCGGCCCGATGGTCGACGCGACGGCGGCCGGCCGGACCCAGCGCTGGGTCGACGAAGCGGTCGCCCTCGGCGGCAAGCTCCTGCTGGGCGGCAAGGCCGACGGGACGTTCTTCCCGCCGACCGTGCTGACCGGCGTCCCGCTGACCGCCCAGGTCTGCTCGAACGAGGCCTTCGCGCCGCTCGTCGTCGCGTTCCCGTTCCGCGAGCTCGACGAGGCGATCGCGCCGGGTCAACGACTCGATGTTCGGGCTCCAGACCGGCATCTTCACCAACGACCTGGCCGGGGCGTTCCGCGCCTTCGGCGAGCTCGAGGTCGGCGGCGTCATCGTCAACGACG
Organism: uncultured Chloroflexia bacterium; assembly: GCA_963806175.1. Taxonomy (GTDB): domain Bacteria; phylum Chloroflexota; class Limnocylindria; order Limnocylindrales; family CSP1-4; genus SPCO01. The sequence goes on along the minus strand of CAWDXA010000005.1, from coordinate 11,183 downwards.
TGCCGACCTACCGGATCGATCACATGCCGTACGGCGGCGTCAAGGATTCCGGGCTCGGCCGCGAGGGCCTGCGCTGGGCGATCGAGGACATGACGGAGGTCCGGATCATGGTGCTCGCCCAGCCAGGCTGATGGTTCCGGCACGCGTTGCTGCGCGGCCTCGCGCGGCCTCGCCCCGCGCCGCCCGAGCGCATCCCCGCCGGCCCCGGGGCCGGGCTCGCGCGGGTGCGCAGTCGAGGTCGTTCCAACCAAGAGAACCATGTCGGCCAGTGACCTTCGAGCACCAGGGCCACGGCCTCGACGATGGCTCCGATTCGATCGGGCCAGCGCGGACCGACGCTCACCGGGCAACCGTCGATCCTTCAACCAGTTCCGCTTGAACGAAACGATCTCGATTCGCCGCATGGGCGAACCCAGACCGGTAACGCTGCGGTTCAAGCCAGCGGGACCGGGCGGCGTCCCGGGGCCCGCGACGTCGGCGCCGGGCGTCGTACCGCGTGGGGCATCCTTCGCGCGATGGACTTCAGCCTCGGCCCCACGCAGCTCGAGCTCCAGGCGCGGGCGCGCGCCTTCGTGCGTGACGTGCTCCAGCCCCGCGAGGTCGAATTCGAGCGGGCCGGTGGCCGCGTTCCGAGGGATTGGGGCCGGCCGATCCGTGAGGCCGCGATCGACGCCCGCCTCCAGGGTGGCTCGCTGCCACGCGCGGTCGGCGGGCAGGGCTGGTCCGTGATCGAGCAGGTCCTCGTCCACGAGCAGCTCGGGCAGTCGACCGGCGGCCTGTGGTCGTACATCCCGGGCGCCTACAACGTCCTGATCCATGCCGACCACGACCAGCGACGGCGCTACCTCGATCCGTCGCTTCGTGGTGAGCGGACCGGGAGCTATGCGATCACGGAGGAAGGCGCCGGGTCCGACGCCCGGGCCATCCAGGCGACGGCCGTCCGTGACGCGGCCACCGGCGACTACGTCCTCAACGGCGAGAAGTGGTTCGTCACCGGACCGGACGACACCGACTTCATGATCTTCCACTGTCACGTCGTTGACGGCGACGTCCGCCGACCCACGCTCTTCCTGGTGGACTACGACGCGCCCGGCCTCGAGATCCAGCATGACCCCGACTACACCCACACGTTCGCCGACCGGCATCCCCAGTTCGTGCTGCGTGACGTCCGGGCGCCGGCGTCGGCGATCCTCGGCGGGATCGGCCGGGCCGACGAGCTGACCAACGAGTGGTTCATCGAGGAGCGCATCCACATCGGGGCGCGCTGCTCGGGCGCGATGGAGCGGCTGCTTGCCCTGGCCGTCGAATGGGCCACGGAACGCGTCCAGTTCGGCGCACGGATCTACGACTTCCAGGGCGTCAGCTTCCCGCTCGCCGATTCGGCAGCCGACGCTGCCGCGGCCCGGCTCCTCACCCGGCAGTGCGCCTGGCTGGCCGATACGGGGGCCGACCGCAAGGTCGTCCATGCCAAGGCGTCGGTCGCCAAGCTGTTCGCGTCGGAGGCCGCATACCGCTGCGCCGACCGGGTCGTCCAGGTGTTCGGCGGCCGCGGCTACATGCGCGAGTTCGCCCCCGAGCGCTTCCTGCGCGAACTCCGGGTCGATCGGATCTGGGAGGGGACGTCGGAGATCCAGCGGCTGGTGATCGCCCGGGCCCTCGAGAAGCGCGGTGTCGACCGCGTCGTCGGATGATCGAGCCGGCGGACACGGCCTCGGCGGACGCCGTGGCGGCCGCAGCCGCCGCTCGGAACGATGGCACCATCGACCTTCGACCGCTCTTCGCGCCGCGGAGCATCGCGGTGGTCGGCGCGTCGCCTCGCTCCTGGATCGCGCAGACGGTCCGCGACAACCTGCGGGTCATGGGCAGCGCTACGCGCTGCCACTTCGTCAACCCGAAGTACACCGACCTGCACGACCAGCCCTGCTATCCGTCGCTCGAGGACCTGCCGGACCGGCCCGACATCGCGATCGTGGCGCTCAACCCGTTGCGTGCCGCGTCCGTGACCCAGGCAGCCGCCGCGGCCGGCGTCCCGGCCGTGATCATCCCGGGTGGCGGGGTCGTCGAGGGCGGTGAGGCTGCCGCCGCGATGCAGGCCGAGGTCGCGCGCATCGCCCGCGAGCACGGGCTCGCCCTCGTCGGTCCCAACTGCATGGGCGTCATCGACCTGACGTCGAATGCCGCAACGTACATCGGCGACGTCTCCCCGTACCTGCCCCGTGGCGGGGTCGCCGGGATCGCCCAGTCCGGCTCCGTCACCGACGCCTTCGTCCATTCGGGTTCACGCGTCGGCTTCTCGCGAATCATCAGCTGCGGCTCCGAGGTCGTCCTCGACATCTGCGACTACCTGGCCTACTGCCTCGACGATCCGCAGACCACGTCCATCATCCTGTTCGTGGAGGGCTTCAAGCGGCCCGAGCGGTTCCTGGCCCTCGCCGACCGGGCGCTCGAGCTCGGCAAGCCGATCATGGCCGTCAAGGTCGGGCGCAGTACGCAGGCGCGGACCGCTGCGATCGCGCACACGGGCTCGCTGGCCGGGGAGGCGCGGGTCACCGACGCCGCGCTCGACGCGGCCGGCGTGATCCGTTGCCGCGACCTCGACGAGCTGCTCGAGACCGCCGAGCTCGTCGAGGGGGTCCGCCGGACAGGGCGCCGGGTCGGTCGCGGGCGAACCGGCGTCGTCACGGTCTCGACCGGGGAGGGCTCGCTGATCGCCGACCTCGCGCCGTCCACCGGCGTCGATCTGCCGCCGATCCCCGAGGCGGCGCGATCGCAGATCCTGGCAGCGTTGCCGACGATGGGCTATGTCGGCAACCCGCTCGATCCCTGGGGCGCGGCGGATCCGTCGACCGCCTATCACGTGGCCTTCGAGTCGATGGCCGGCTCGGGCGCCTACGACGTGCTCGTGCTGGTCCACGACTTTCCGTACCGGTCGTTGCCGTCCGAGGTGGCCACGGCCAACGAGGTCACGCTCCAGCTGCTGGAGGCGACGCGTGGCCGGCCGGAGATCCTGCCGGTCTACGTCTCGCTGACGTCCGGTGAGCCGCCGCCCGAGACGAAGGCCGTCCTCGACTCGGAAGGGGACGGGACACCGTTGCTCCGCGGCGCGGTGGAGGCGTTCCGGGCGATTGCCGGCGTGGCGACGTGGGAACGCCGGCGTGAACGGCGCCTGGCGACCGGGCCGTGGCGGCCGGCCTGGCCCGCCCTCGCCGCCGACCGGACCTCCTTCGGTGCCGATCCATCGCCCGTCGGCCCGCCCGTTCGAGGCGGGGGCCGGCGCCCGCCGGCGCCCCTGGCCGAGCTGGAGAGCCTCGACCTCCTGCGGGCGTCCGGCGTGACGACGATCGAGGCCGTCGCCGCCCGCGACGCCGACGTGGCCGTGGCCGCGGCTCGCCGGTTCGGTGGCCCGGTCGCGCTGAAGCTCGTTGCGGCCGGGCTCGTCCACAAGAGCGATGCCGGCGGGGTCTCGCTCGGCCTGGCGGGCGACGATGCCGTGGGCGCGGCAGCCAGGCTGCTGCTCGAGACCGGCCGGCTGCGCGGCCTCGATGTCCGCGGGCTGCTGGTCCAGCCGATGGCGGCGCCGGGCCTCGAGCTGCTCGTCGGCCTGCGACGCGATCCGCTGTTCGGGCCGGTCGTCGTGGTCGGACTGGGAGGGACGCTGGCCGAGGTGCTCGACGACGTGGCGATCCGGCTGGCTCCGATCGACGCGACCGAGGCCGACGCGATGCTCGACGACCTGCGCGGGGCGCGGCTGCTGGCGGGCGTCCGCGGAGGCGCGGCGATCGACCGGGGCGCGGTCGCATCCATGCTCGTCGCGCTCGGCCGCCTGGCCGCCGAGCGGCCCGACGTCCTCGAGGTGGACCTCAACCCGGTCGTGGCGTCGGCAGGCGGGGCGGTCGCGGTCGACGCCGTGGTGGTGCTGGAGAGGATGGACGATGCCTGACGACCCAGTGTTGCTCACCCGGCCCGCCCCGTGGGGTGTCCGCCTCGTCCTGAACCGGCCGGCCAAGCTCAACGCGCTGTCGGGCGAGCTCGTCGATGCGCTCTCGGCGGCGGTGGGTGCGGCGGCGGCCGATCCCGACGTGCGGGTGATCGTGATCGAGGGTGCCGGTCGGGCGTTCTCTGCCGGCTACGACCTGACCGAGGAGGCCGAGGGCGAGGCGCCGGGCGCGGTCCGCTGGCGCGAGCTGCTGGCTGTTGACGTCAAGGCCACGCTCAGCATCCTCGACTGTCCGAAGCCGGTCATCGCGCAGATTCACGGCTATGCCCTGGCCGGCGGCCTCGAGCTGGCGATGGCCTGCGACCTGATCGTCGCGGCGGCGGAAACCAAGCTCGGCGAACCGGAGATCCGGTACGGCTCCGCGCCCGTGACGCTGCTCATGCCGTACCTGATCGGCCAGAAGAAGACCCGCGAACTGCTGCTGACCGGCGACCTGATCGACGCGGTCGAGGCGGAGCGGATCGGCCTCGTCAACCGGGTCGTGCCCGCGGATCGCCTTGCCGCCGAGGTCGACGCCCTCGCCGATCGCCTGGCGAGGACGCCGCCCGAGGTCATGGGGCCGACCAAGGCAATGCTCAACCGGGCGATGGACGCGGCCGGGTTCCGGCTGGCCGTGGAGGCAGGGCTGGACCTCGGCGCGATCATCAACGCGGCGGACACGCCCGAGCAGCGCGAGTGGGACGCGATCGTCCGCCGCGACGGGCTGAAGGCTGCCCTGGCCTGGCGCGACCGGCGCTACGACGAGCGGCTGGCCGAGAGCGGCCGGGGGAAACCGGGCTAGGAGATCGGGCTCGGCGTCCCGAGACGCTGATCGTGGCGGGCCTGGAGACGTTGAGCAGGATCAGCCGCATCAGCGCGAGCAGGACGAGGTGGTCCGTCGCTGCCCGCGGCCATCCGCCGTGCCCCCTGATTGCCTTCGGCAGTCCTAGCGTCGGGGCCGGGGCAGCGTGATCCGGTCCCCGGCGTGGACTTGGGCTGGGTCGCGGATCTGGGGATTGCGGCCCAGGACCTCCGAGTACGGGATACCGAACCAATTGGCGATGCTGACGAGGTTGTCACCCCGCCGAACGGTGTAGAGGAAGCAGTGGCGCTCACCTGGGCACGGCGTCAGGACGGCCATCCGGTCGCTCGTGTCGGCCGGCCGCGGGCTGGCGGCCTGGTTCGTCGGAGCTGTCGGCGATTGCTGCGTAACGTCGGGAGCCGGGTTGGTCAGCGTTGGTCGCGGCGTGGAGTTTGCGGTCGGCTTCGGCGCCTCGCTCGGCGCGAGCCCGTCATCGGTTGGAGCTCCTGCAGCACCGGGTTGGGTTGCCGGCAGGGCTCCTGTTGGTGCCGAGGTCGCCCCGAGGACGCCACCCCGCGGTGGTGTCTGCAGGAGAGCCAGAGCGATCAGGACAACCGACCCTGCCAGGACGAGGACCGCGGAGGTGTCCCGCCACAGGCGTTGGCGGGACTCGGCAACCAGGCCGGCGCCCGACACCCCGGGGTGTTCCCCGGGATCGTGGCCGCGCGCGGTCTCGCTCAGGTCATCGATCCGTTGGCGAATTCGTTCACGCGACCTCCGATCCAGGACATCCCGATCGTCTCGCTTCAACGACACGGATGATGGCGACGGTCGCCATGAGAGGACCGTCCCGACGATCACCGCGACGAAGATCAGGTCTCCCAAGTCGGGCCGACGCGGACGAGCGCGGCCGTGCGTTCGGAGCGCGACGAGGCTAGCGCCGCCGACCTGACCTCGTCAGAGACAGCCCGGTGCCTCCGATGACGAAGAGGGCAAGCGCAAGGACAAACGGCGTACCGCCCGCCGGACCGTCGCTGGTGGCCACCGATCGATTCGCGTCGGTCCGCGGCGCCCTCGGTCCGACTCGTATCCCTGGCGACGCCGCCGGTCCCGGGCTCGCCGCCGGCGTCTGGCCAGCAGCCAGCACGGCATAGGTCGTCGTGGCCGTGCAAGCCGACCCTGCGGTCGCCCGGACGGTCGTGGTGCCAATATCGGCGACCTCCGGCGTCAAGCGCGATCTCAAGCGCGCCGGCGTCGCTGCTCTGGACCGCTGAATCCATCCGATGGCGTGATCCATCAAGCGCGAAGGCGATGTCGACATCCGTCGATGCCGGGAAACCAGATCCCTCAATCATCAGCGGCGTACCGACGTTGACCGTACGCAGGCGCGCTCAGGGTGCAGCCGGCGGCTGCCGCTGATCCTGCGGCGCTGGCCGCAAGCAGGCTCATGAGGAATGTCGAACCCGCCAGGATCCGTGCCCGCCTGGCATCCATCGATCGGTCCCTCCTCCGTGCCGCACTCGCCGTGGTTCGTGTCGTCGAGCCCCGAGTTCGGATGATACGGCCGGCCATCCCGATGCGCCGATTCGCGCCGTTCGAGCCGCCCTCAGTGGAAGCGAGTCGTTGACGAAGGTCACGCCGTCGGGTTCGCTGCCGAGTGAGCTCTGGAAGCCCTTGCCGGAACCTGACCCAGTCGAGGTGATGTTCGACAGGAGGATGTTCCTGGCACCCGGAGACTCGTACCGGACGGCGAAGTCGCGGGCGTCCGTGATCGTCGCGGAGTCGATCGTGATGTCGTGGAGGGTTCGATCCCAGAGCATGATGGCCTGCCGGTTCCCGCGACCGAAAGGCGCCGGATCGTGACGTTCCAGGCATTCGGATTGGCGTCGTCAGAACCGTAGAAGTGGAAGGCACCGTCGAGACCACCTCGGCCATCCACGGTGAAATCCTCGAACAGGAGGTCGTGTGGGCCGCCGACGCCTTCGGCCACATACACGCCGTGGTCCGTGGCGCCCGTCGAGTTCGACGTGACCGAACCGTCGATGCGGATATTGCGCATCGTGATGTTGTGGGCGGCCGGCTCGCCCGCGTAGCCGCCGAAGGTGATCACCCCGGTCTGAGTGGGCGTGCCGTTGGCGAACACGAAGCCGTCCCAGGTCTGGTCGTGGGCGCCCTGCTCGAAGCTGAGCCCCGCCGAAGTAGGTCGCCCCATCGCCGTCGAACGTCACCCCGCCGGTCGTCTCGGCCCGAATGATGACCGGGTTCGTGCGGCCCGCGTAAACCGGTCGCCGATCCACAGCGAGTCGGCGGCCTGCGTACCGGCGGTGCTGACGTGATATGTGCCGTCCGCGACCACGATCTCGCCGACCCCATCGTCGGAGCGCCTCGAGCAAGGCAGGGACCGAGTCGACGCGCACCGTGTCGCCGATCACGGCCGCTGTCGGCGTCGGTCACGGCCGGCAATGGGGGCGGTGCCGCTGTCGAGTCCGGCATCAGGAGCAGGGTCAGAACCATGCCCGCGACGAGCCATGCAGCGATCGCCGCGGACACCTCGGCGCGGGCGACCGTCAGGTTTGCGCGGGCGGCAATGGTCCATCGGACAGCGGCGGTGATCAGGGCACCGAGCGCAAGGCCGGTCAGGTTGTCGATCACGTCGCCCGCCTGGCACTCGCGCCCGAGACGGACGACGACGAGTTGCGTGGCCTCGACGGCGAATGGCAGCGCGACGGCGGCCGCCAACACGACCATGGTAGATCGGCGGCGGGGGAGCAGACCGATCGCGCTTCCCATCGGGACCAGGAGCAGGACATTGAGCGCAACCTCGCCGGCCCGGCCGAGCTGGCTGCTCGATGCCAGCGCGATACGGCCCAGGTCGCAACTCCCGGAGCCGCGAGCGTGATGCGTGAGCGCATCCAGACTCGGGGTGACTGTGGCCGACAACGCGATCCCAGCTCCCAGAATCAGGCCCGCGGCGACGATCGGCGTGGTCCCCAGCATCGCGGCAGCCGGTGCCGCAGAGCGACCGCGACCAGCAGCCAGAGGACGGCACCAGGAAGGAGCCCAGGCACGCTCAGGACTTCGTCAATGGCGCCCGGGGTCATACCTGGTCGTCCGGCCCGGATGTGGAGCGCTGCGGCGGGGATCCGTGGAGTGTCGGCGTCACGCTAGACTTGCGCCGGGCGGAGCCGCACGACCTGGTCGAGCGCCGCAAAAACGCGCTCGACATCGGCTTCGGACATGCCCGCCCAGATCGGGGAGAGAGATCGCCCGCTCGTACTCGCTCGCGGCCACCGGCAGGTCCTGGGGCGCATATCCCCATTTCCGACGGTAGTACGGGTGCAGGTGAAGCGGGATGAAGTGCACGCTGGTCCCGATCCCGAGGTCCCTGACGCCCTCGATCACGGCCGCGCGATCGATGGTCAGCCGCTCAAGGGCGAGCCTGACGATATATAGATGCCAGGCGTGCGACCCGTCGGTGGCATCGGCCGGAAGCTCGAGAAGCTCGCCCAGCGCGGACCCCTGGATCAGCGTCGTGTAGGCTGCCGCAAGTTCCTTGCGAGCGGCGAGCAGCTCGTCTGCCCGGGCGAGTTGGACGACGCCGAGAGCGGCGGCGATGTCAGTCATGTTGTACTTGTAGCCCGCTTCCTCGACCTCGTAGTACCAGGAGCCGGCCGCGGCATACCGGTTCCAAGCATCGCGGCTGATCCCGTGGAGCGACATGACGCGCGCGCGCGCGGCGATCGCGTCGTCGTCGGTCACGAGCATGCCTCCCTCGCCAGTCGTGATCGTCTTTGTTGCGTAAAACGAGTACGCACCCGCCCGCCCGAACGTGCCGACGTAGCGCCCGTCCGGTCCTCCGACCTGGCTCGGGAATGCGTGGGCAGCATCCTCGACCACCGCGATGCCCATCGGCTCGAGCAGGTCGACGAGCCGCCCGATCTCGACCGGCAAGCCGGCGACATGGACAGCGATGACGGCTCGAGTGCGCGGCGTCACGGCCGCTCAGGATCGCGTCGGGAGTGGCGTTGAGCGTGCGCCGATCGATATCGACGAGGACAGGGCGAGCCCCCAGATAGACGACTACCTCGGCCGAGGCCGTGAAGGTCCAGGTAGGGACGATCACCTCGTCGCCGGGTCCGACCCCCAATGCCTCGAGCGCCAGGTGCAGTCCCGCCGTCGCCGAGTTCAGCGCCACGGCGTGCTTCGCGCCGACTCGCCGAGCGAAGAGCCGCTCAAACTCCTTCGTTCGGGCCCCGGTGGTGAGCCAGCCCGAATCAAGAACCTCGAGAACCGCCGCGCGCTCGCGCTCCGTGATCGATGGACGGGCGAATGGGAGATACGAGGTCGAGGTCATGGCGGTCATCTCGGCACATTGGTTGACGGACGAAGAGGGCCCAGCACATCGCCGGATCGGTCGGCGATCAGGCGATGCATTGTCCCGTATCGACGATGGTCCCACGAGTCGTCAGCCGATACCGTCCTCCGCATGGATGACCCGTTGTCAACGAGCACCGGAATGGGGACCTTCGGCGCGCGGGCGCGGGCCGGCTTCGGCCACCTTGGCCGAGTGCGGCACCTTCCCCCGGTTGACGCCCTCCACGAACTGCTCGATGATCCCGGCGGGCGTCGCCCGGGCAACTGGTCGTCCTCGTCCCCCATTCGTGAACTGTAGAGACTCTGGAGGCCTGTGGATCTTCGCCGCCTGATGGCCCTGTTCCGCGCCTGGCTGCCGCTGATCGCGACGGCCACCCTCCTTGCCGGTGCGACCGCCTTCATGGTGAGCAGCCTGCAGCAGAAGATCTACGCGTCGCAGGCGACGCTGATCGTCGGCCAGTCGCTGTCGGCGACCAATCCGACGTCAACCAGCTCCAGGTCGCCGACCGTGTCCGGGACCTACGCGACCATCGCGGAGACACGCCCGATCCTCGAGAATGTCATCGGCAAGGTCTCGGCCGGACACGCCCAACGGCTTCCGTACCGGGTGCAGGATCGACGTGCCCGGAGACAGCACCCTCCTGACGATCAAGGTCCGGGACCGAACCCACCGGGCCGCGGCGATCGCAAACGAGCTGAGCAACCAGCTGATCGCCGCGTCGCCGGCCATCCGCGGCCGCGAGGCCGACCTCCAGGAGTCCATCGACCGCGACCTCGCGGCGACCCAGGACCTAATCGAAGCGACCCAGACCCGGGTCCAGACTCTGACCGCGATCGAGAACCGCACCGCCGCACAGTCGGCCGAGCTCCTAGCGCTCGATGCCCGGTTGATCACCCTGCGTGCGACGTTCGCCTCGCGGCCCCCCCTCGCGTCGAGCAGCGAGTCCACGTGCTCACCGTGGTGGAACCCGCGGAACTCCGACGCAAGCGGTCGCGCCGTCGATGTTGCTCGACACGCTGGCGCGCCGCGGCCCTCGGCGTGCTCGTGGTAGCGGGCGTGGCATTCCTGACGGAGCAACTCGACGACTCGATGAAGGACGCGGACGCCGTCCGCGAGGTCACGGGGCTGGGCAACCTCGGCAACGATCCCCCAGATGCGCGGCGAGCGTGGCCGGAGCGAGATCTACAGGATGGTGACCCTCCTCTATCCGAGGTCGATCACCGCGGAGGCCTACCGTGCACTGCGGGTGAACCTCGAGTTCGCCTCGATCGACAGTCCCGTCCAGTACTGCTCGTGACGAGCGCGGCACCCGGCGAGGGCAAGAGCATGACCTCGGCGAACCTAGCGGTCGTATTCGCCCAGGCGGGCCGCCGCGTGATGCTGGTGGACGCGGACCTTCGCTGGCCGAGCGTCCACAAATTCTTCGACCCCCCCAACGTCCACGGCATCACGACCCTGCTACGCGGCGAGACGACGGAGGTCGACACCGTCGCCCATACGACCGAGCAGACCAATCTCCGAGTCCTGACGACCGGACCGCTCCCCCCCAACCCAGCCGAGCAACTCGGCTCGCAGCGCATGCGGGCGATGATACTCCTTCGCAAGAGGGCAGATATCGTCATCCTCGACAGCCCGCCGCTCCTGGCGGTCGCGGAAACCGCCGCAGTGCTGAGTGCGTTCGCCGACGGGACGTTGCTGGTCATCGACGCGAGCCACAGCCACCGGCGGCAGGTCGGCCGGCGCACGCGGCGTTGACCCGTGCCGGAGCGAACATCCTCGGCGCCGTCCTCAACCGAGTGGCGACCACGGACCCGTTCCACTACGCCGGTCACTACGGAGGATCCAACGAACTGTCGACGAGCAGTCCACCCGTGCCGGCGCGATCGGCGGGTCCATCCGGCAGCACGGCCGACGCGTCGGGACCCAGGTGAGCTTGGACGTTCGGCAGCCCGATCGAGGACCATCGACGCCTTGATACCCGAGCCTCGATCGCAAGGCGAGCTCGACCGTGACCCCGACGCCCGCGTGAC
>CAWDXA010000004.1:0-178244 GCA_963806175.1 uncultured Chloroflexia bacterium | reverse complement strand
CGGATGATCGCCGGACTCACGAAATGCTCGTGCAGATGGTCGACGTATTCCACCACCCGCTCTTCGAGCGAGCCGCTGACCGCGATGTAGTCGAAGATCGCGAGGTGCTGGACGTACTCGCACAGCCCGACGCCGCCGGCGTGCGGGCAGACCGGCACGCCGAACTTCGCGGCCATCAGCAGGACCGCGAGGACCTCGTTGACCCCGCCGAGGCGGCAGCTGTCGACCTGGCAGAACCCGATCGCGTCGGCCTGCAGGAACTGCTTGAACATGACGCGATTGTGCGCGTGCTCGCCGGTGGCGACGCGGATCCCCAACGGCTCGAGCGCGCGGGCGATGCGGGCGTGGCCCAGGATGTCGTCGGGGCTCGTGGGCTCCTCGATCCACAGCGGCCGTGCCGGCGCGAGCGCTCGCATCCATTCGATCGCCTGGTCCACGTCCCAGGCCTGGTTGGCGTCGACCATGAGGATCCGATCGTCGCCGATCTCCTCGCGCACGATGCCGACCCGCCGGATGTCGGCGGCTATGTCGGCGCCCACCTTGATCTTGAAGTGCCGCCAGCCGGCGGCGACGCCGTCACGGGACAGGCGCCGGACCTTCTCGTCGGAGTACCCGAGCCAGCCCGTCGAGGTCGTATACGCGGGATAGCCGTTCGTGCGCATCTCGACCTCGCGCGCGGCGCGCGTGGGGGCTTGCCGGCGCAGGATGTCGAGCGCCTCCCCGGGCGTCAGCGCGTCGCTGATGTACCGGAACGGGATGACCCGGACGAGCTCTTCGGGCGACAGGTCGGCGAGGAGCTTCCAGAGCGGCTTGCCCTCCGTCTTCGCATAGAGGTCCCAGACGGCGTTGACGATCGCGGCGGTCGCCAGGTGGATGACTCCCTTCTCGGGCCCCACCCAGCGGAGCTGGCCGTCGCCGACGAGCTCGTACCAGAACGCCGCGAAGTCGTCGAGGATGGAGGCCATCGTGCGCCCGACGACCATCGGCGCGAGGGCCTCGACCGCGGCGACACAGAGCTCGTTGCCGCGGCCGGTCGTGAAGGTGATCCCGTGACCCTCGAGTCCGTCCGGTCCGGACGTCCTGAGCGTCACGTAGGTGGCCGAGTAGTCCGGCCGCTCGTTCATCGCATCCGAACCGTCGAGCGAATCGGACGTCGGGAAGCGGACGTCGAGCGCGACGACCTCGGTGATCGTGATGGGCACGGGGACGGACTCCGGGCTCGAGTGGGGGAGTGGGATCGGGGTGCCCGAGGGAGGAGGCCTCGGGCACCCCTGGAGCTCGCGGGTTACTTGAACTGCGCGGCGTTGTCCTTGGTCACCATCTCGGTGCCGGTGTCGACGTTGGCCTCGACGCTCTCGCCCTTGGCCGCCTTGTACGCCGTCTCGATCCCGAGCGACCCCATCTTGGCCGGGAACTGGGCCACGGAACCTGCTTCCTCGCCGGCGATGATCGCGTCGACCTCACCGCCCGAGGCGTCGAACCCGACCACCACGATCTTTCCGGCCGCGATCCCCGCGTTCTTGACCGCGGTCAGGGCGCCGAGCGCGGGTGGCCCACAGGCGGAGTAGATCGCGGTGAGATCGGGATTGGCGGTCAGGATGTCGGTGGCGGCATCCAGGCCCTTGGTCTGGTCGCAGTCCGTCGCCGGGCTCCCGCCGACGACGGTCGCCGCATCACCGAGCGTGTCGAGCATGCCGGTGACTCGATCCTCGAGTGACGGGTTGCCCAGCCGGCCCTTGAGCACGGCCAGCTTGGACCCGGCCGGGAGGTTGTCCTTGAGCCACGTGCCGGCGAGCTTGCCGCCGGCGAGGTTGTCGGTCGCCACGACCGACGACTTGCCGGTCCAGTCCGGGATGTCGTTGTCGATGAGGACGACCTTGATCCCGGCGGCTACCGCCTTGTCGAGTGCGGTTTGCACGTTCGGGCTGGTCGGCGTGATGGCGATGGCGTTCACGCCCTGGGTGATCATCGACTCGATGGCCGCGATCTCACCCTCGTCGTCCGTCCCGCTCTTGCCCTGCGCGAACACGACCTCCACGTCAGAGTGATCGGCGGCCCAGGTCTTGGCCGCGTCGACCATGATGTCGTAGAAGTCGACCGGGAACTTGGTGATGAACCCGATCTTGACCTTGCCGGCCGGGGCGCTCGGTGCCGCCTCGCTTGGCGCGGCCGCGCTCGGCGCCGCCGCGCTGGGCGCCGCCGCGCTGGGCGCCGCGCTCGAGCCGGTGCTCGAGCAGGCGCCAGCCACCAGGGCGATGGCGATGAGCAGGCCGCCTGTTCTCCTAAGCATGTCCCTCTCTCCTTGTAGGACGGAGACCGATGGGGGATCGGTCATTGGGGGGCCTGGCGACGTCCGGTCGCGCAGCAGCAAGGCTCATCGACTCAACCTTCACCTCCGACGATCAGCGACACGATCCGCTGCTGGTTCTCGCGGGTCGGGACCTCCTCGCCCACCTTGCGGCCGCGTCGCAGGACGATCGCCCGATCGGCGATGTCGATGACGTGGTCGAGCGCATGCGAGATGACGATCACGGCGTGATCCCGCTCGCGCAGCCGGTTGATGAGGTCGAGCACGCGACGCGACTCGCGGAGGCCCAGCGCCGCCGTTGGTTCGTCGAGGATCACCACGTTCGAAGCGAAGGCCGCAGCGCGGGCGACGGCGACCGCCTGTCGCTGCCCGCCTGACAGCAGGCCGACCTGGCTGGACATGTCGGGCAGGCCGACCTGGAGCCGGTCGAGCAGCTCCGCGGTCCTCGCCGCCATCCCCTTCCGGTCGAGCACGCGCAGCCAGGTCGGGAGCCAGCGCGGTCCGGCGGCCTCGCGGCCGGCGTAGAAGTTGGCCGCGGGCCCGAGGTTGTCGAAGAGCGCCAGGTCCTGGTAGACGGTCTCGATGCCGAGATCTCTTGCCTGGGCCGGGGAATGGATCGCCGTCGGCAGACCGTCCATTTCGATGATGCCGTCATCGAGCTGATGCACGCCGCTGATGCACTTGATGAGGGTGGACTTGCCCGCGCCGTTGTCGCCGAGCAGGGCGACGACCTGGCCGCGACGGACTTCCAGGTCCACGCCATCCAGCGCGAGCACGGCGCCGAACCGCTTGACGGCGCCGCGGACCGCGAGGGCGGGGATCGTGGTCGCCGAGGTCATGACCGCGAGGCCTCGAAGACCCGGAAGCGATCTTCCAGGTAGCCGCGCAGGACGTCCGCCTCGACCGCCAGCACGATGACGACGCCGATGACGATGAGCTGGAAGAACGCGTCGACCGCGAGCAGGTTCATCCCATTGCGGATGACCCCGATCATCAGCGCCCCGACGAGCGCGTTGAGGACGTTGCCGCGCCCACCCAGGAAGCTCGCGCCGCCGATCACGACCGCGGCGATCGAATCGAGCTCGGCGAGCTCCCCGAACGTCGGCGACCCCGCGTCGAGCCGGCCGGCGGTGATGATCCCGGCGACCCCGGCCATCAGCCCGCTCAGGACGTAGACGGAGATCAGGACCTTGTTGACCGGGATGCCGGTCCGTCGGGCGGCCTCCGGGTTGCCGCCCACGGCGTAGATCCAGCGTCCCCAGACGATTCTTGTCGTGAGCACGAACACCAGGAACGCGATCCCCAGGATCAGGATCGCCGAGATCGGGAACCACCCGATGGATCCGCCGCCGATCGAATCGACGACGGCCGGCATGCCGCGGATGGGCTGGCCGCCCGACAACCACAACGCGAGCCCGCGGGCGATGCTCAGCATCGCCAGCGTGATGATGAACGGATGAGGGAGGCGGCCCTTGACGTAGACGATCCCGTTCACGGCTCCCACGAGCAGGCCGGTCGCCAGCATGGCCACGATCACCACGGGTCCCGAATCGACGCTGGTGAACACCAGTGCACCGACCACCGACGCGAGCGCGAGCGTGGATCCCACCGACAGGTCGATCCCGCGCGTCAGGATCACCAGCAACTGTCCCATCGACAGGACGGCGATCGCCGCAGTCGCGGCCAGGACGTTGCCGAGGTTGCGGGTGGTCAGGAAGAACGGCGACAGGAACGACAGCGAGACGGCGACGGCGAGGAGGATGAGCAGCGGCCCGATTCGCAACACGGTGAACCCGAGTCGCAGCCCGCGATAGCCGTCGCGGTGGTCCCGTCCGGCGGCCTCGGGCCCATGCTCGACGGGCGTCACCGTCGTGCTCGGGTCGCCCGACGCGCCGGTCGACTGCTCCACTGGGTTCCTCCGCGACTGGGACGAATAGTCGGGTGTCTGTGGCTCAATTGCCGCCGAAATGGTTGCGGGCGGACCATAGCGCCTCCATACATCGGATGTCTAGTGGTATTCTTTCAGGGTCGAGTCGCGGTATCTTCGGAGCCGCGTCAACCGACGCCACCAGCTGAGGTCACGCCGTGGCTGCTCCGCTCACCGAGGCCGCGATCGCGAAGATGCGAGAGATGATCGCCAGGGGAGAGCTGGAGCCCGGTGCCCGCCTCCCGCCGGAGGGTGATCTCGCGCACCTCCTGGGGGCTTCGCGGAACACGGTCCGCGAGGCGGTTCGGGCGCTCGTCACGGTCCATGTGCTCGACGTCCGGCGGGGCGACGGGACCTACGTCACGAGCCTGCGGCCGGAGCTGCTGCTCGAAGGGTTCGGCGCCGCCGTCGAGCTGATGCAGGAGGGGTTTTCGCTCGAGCTGATCGGGGTCCGGCGGATCCTCGAGCCGGCGGCCACGGCGCTGGCTGCCGAGCGCATCGACGACGACGCGCTCGCGACGCTCGGCGACTACCTGCAGCGGATGCGCGGCGCGGCCTCCGAGGCAGAGCGCATCGAGCACGACGCCGAGTTCCACCGGCTGATCGCCGGCAGGTCGGGCAATGAGACGCTGGCATCGATGCTGAGCGCCGTCTCGAGTCGGACGCTCCGCGTGCGCGCCTGGCGAGGCGTTGCCGAGGAGGGCGCGGGAGCACGGACGGTCGCCCAGCACCAGGACATCCTCGACGCGCTGACCGCGCGAGACCCGAGCCGGGCGGCAGCGGCCGCCCTCGTCCATGTCGCGACGACCGAGGCGTGGTTCCGCCAGGCGGTCGCCGATCGGCTGGCGCGCCCGGTCGACCAGGCCGACCCCGCGCCGGGCCCATCGGTCAGGGCGGCCCGATCGCGAGCGTGACCGACTCGATCCGGATCGACGCCCACCAGCACTTCTGGGACGTCGAGGGTGGCCGCTACGCCTGGCCAACCGCGGCCGAGGGCTCCATCTACCGGACCTACACCCCGGCCGACCTGGAACCGGAGCTCGGCCCCGCCGGGATCGACGCGACCGTGCTCGTGCAGACGGTCGCGACACTGGACGACACGGATTCGATGCTTGCCGTGGCCGATCGCCATCCGTTCGTCGGCGCAGTCGTCGGCTGGGTGCCGCTCGCCGATCCCCGCGCCGCGGAAGCCGCGCTCGATGCCCGGCCGCATCCGCGGCTCCGCGGGATCCGTCACCTCATTCACCACGAGCCCGATCCGGACTGGCTCCTGCGTGGCGGCGTCGCCGATGGCCTGAGCGTGCTGGCGCGGCGGGGCCTCAGCTTCGACATCGTGGCCGTCTTCCCCGACCACCTTCGGCTCGTGCCCGCCGTCGCGGATCGGCACCCCGACCTGGCCTTGGTCCTGGACCATCTTGCGAAACCTCCGTTCCGCTCGGTCGGCTGGTCCACCTGGCACGACCAGCTTCGGCAAGCGGCGGCCCGACCAAACGTCGTCGCCAAGCTGTCCGGTCTGGATACGGCCGCCGGACCCGGATGGACCCCGGAGGAGATCCGTCCGGCGATCGAGGCCGCGATCGATGCGTTCGGGCCCGATCGGCTGATGTTCGGCAGCGACTGGCCGGTCTGCCTCGCCGGGTCAACCTACCGCGAGGTCATCGACGCGATCGACGGGCTTGTCTCGAACCTGACGGCGTCGGAGCGGTCCGCCGTCCTGGGACACACTGCGGTTCGCGTCTACCGTATGGCAGGCTGAGATCCTCGATGCCGCCTCGTGTCCGGCGCCTTCGTCGCCTCGCGTAGCTGCGTCCCGGCCCCGACGCGTACGCCGAGCATCGAAGAGAATGTCCACCTCGTGAGCGGCAACAATCGACAGCCCGGGCGGTCGGTCCTCAGCAAGGGCTTCGCGATCCTGAGCGCCCTTCGCACCGCCGAAACCGGGCTGACGCGACCGCAGCTCTCCAGGCGAACCGGTCTCCCGATGACGACCGTCCTCCGTCTGGCAACCGAGTTGCGGGAGATGGGAGCGCTCGAGCTCGACGACCACGGTACCTATCGTCTCGGGGCCTGGCTCTGGGAGCTCGGCACGCTGGCGGCAAGCCGGTCGACGCTTCGCGAGATTGCCCTGCCGTTCATGCAGGACCTGTACGAGGCAACCCACGAGAACGTCCAGCTGGCCGTACGTGACGGCTATGACGCGCTCTTCGTGGAGCGGATCCGCGGACCGAACTCCGTCTCGATCGTGACGCGACCTGGCGGACGGCTGCCACTGCATGCGACGGGCGTCGGCAAGGCCCTGCTCGCCTACGAGCCGCTCGCCTTCATCGACGAAGTCATCGCTCGTGGCCTCCCTCGGCTGACGCCCTTCACGATCACGGATGGTGATTTCCTGCGACGGGACCTCGCCCAGGTCCGGAAGCGGGGTTACTCCGCCACGAAGGACGAGATGACCGTGGGCGCGGTCTCGGTCGGCGCTGCGATCTTCGGTCCCGAGCACCAGGTCGTCGGCGCCGTCTCCCTCGTCGTGGCGTCCAGAGGTGCGAACTCGGCGACGATCGCGCCCGCCGTTCGGGCGGTGGCCAATGGCCTGACCCGGCGCGTCGGCATCCTCTGGGACAGCGCCGGGTCCCGGGGCCAGTGGGCTCTGACAGTCCATTCAGTGGACTCCCGCCTTGTCACCCCGGAACGCGACCGCTAGCGTCTTCCTCCACGTTGCCGCGCACCGAGGTGACGCTCCGCAGCGGACGACAGGGAGTCCACCGCGCCCGTGGCCAGCCGTATCGATCGGGTATCCGGGGTTGAAATCCGTGCCCCGCAGATCGACCCGCCCCTGCTGTATCCGGATTACCGAACGTCGCGGCTTCGTGCGCCGAATCGAACGTTCGGGATCATCCCCCGTGGGATGACCGAGCTGAGCGGGCCGGTCTTCGGCGCCAGCCGGGTCCAGGCCTTGGACGCCGACCTGACGATGCAGCACGATGGCGAGCCACAGGGCGAGCGGATCATCGTGGCCGGCAGGGTCACCGACGCAGACGGTCGCCCCGTCCGCGGGACGTTGATCGAGGCGTGGCAGGCAAACGCGGCCGGTCGGTACGCGCACGACCAGGACGACCATGCGGCGCCGCTCGATCCGAACTTCACCGGTCTGGGCAGGTGCCTGACTGGTGACGACGGGTCCTTCCGGTTCGTCTCGATCAAGCCGGGCGCCTATCCGTGGCGGAATCAACCGAATGCCTGGCGACCCTCCCACATCCACTTCTCCCTCTTCGGGCAGGCGTTCGAGCAGCGATTGGTCACCCAGATGTACTTCCAGGGTGATCCGCTGCTGCCGTTCGACCCGATCTTCAACTCCGTCCCTGACGCGAAGGTCCGCGAACGGCTGATCGCCAGGCTCGATCTGGCCAGCGCCATTCCCGAATGGGCGCTCGCGTATCGGTTCGACATCAACCTGCGCGGTCGAGCGGCCACGCCGTTCGAGTCCGAGCCCGACGACTAGGCGCCCCATGCGTGCTCGCGCCCAGGTCGGAATCATCGGCGCCGGTCCGGCAGGCCTGTTCCTCTCGCATCTCCTCCATCTGGCCGGGATCGAATCGATCGTCGTCGAGAATCGCACCCGCGAATACGTCGAGCATCGGGTGCGTGCCGGCGTCCTCGAGCAGGGCACGGTCGACCTGATGCGGGAATGCGGCCTATCGGATCGAATGGACCGGGAAGGCCTCATTCATCGAGGGATCGAGATCAGATTCGCCGGCCGCCGATTCCGGGTACCGCTGTCGGATCTGGCCGGCGGTCGAGCGATCACGATCTATGGCCAGCAGGAGGTGGTCAAGGACCTGATCGCCGCCCGCCTGGCCGCGGGTGGCGACATCAGGTTCGAGGTCGACGACGTCCGGATCGAGGGGATCGATGGCGACCCGTCGATCCACTACCGACGCGACGGGCAGGAGCACACCATCGAGTGCGATTTCGTCGCCGGTTGTGATGGATTCCATGGCGTCTCACGCGCAACCATTCCGCCGGGTGTCCTGACCGAGTACCACCATGAGTTTCCCTTCGCCTGGCTGGGGATCCTGGCCGCGGTCGCGCCCTCCGCCGACGAGTTGATCTATGCCCGGCACGACCTCGGCTTCGCCCTCCACAGCCTCCGGTCTCCGTCGATCAGTCGTCTCTACATCCAGGTCGATCCGAGCGAGGACATCGAGGCCTGGCCGGATGATCGAATCTGGGAACAGCTCAGGATCCGACTCGCCAGCGAAGGGTGGGAGCTCCGGGACGGGCCGGTGATCGAGAAGAACATTGCCCCGATGCGCAGCTTCGTCGTGGAGCCGATGCAGTTCGGGCGACTCTTCCTTGCCGGCGATGCGGCCCACATCGTCCCGGCAACCGGCGCGAAAGGCCTGAACCTTGCCGTGGCCGACGTCTTCGTCCTGTCGCGGGCTTTCGCGGAGTGGTACGGGCGCGGCTCGAATCACCTGCTCGAGACCTACACGGAGACCTGTCTTCGTCGCGTCTGGCGCGCACAGGACTTCTCGAACTACATGAGCGCGATGCTGCACCGCTACCCGGGACACGATCCCTTCCGCGATCGCCTGCAGCTGGCGAGACTCGAGACGCTCACGGTCTCGGAGCCGGCCGCCCGCGCCCTCGCCGTGAACTACACCGGCCTACCGCTACCCTGAACCAGCCGACCCATCCAGCTCCCTGAGCGTCTCCTGCGCGATCGCGAAGGCGGCGTTCCCGGCGGGAAGGCCGGCATAGATCGACACGTGGAGAAGGATCTCGGCGATCTCCTCGCGAGTCAGTCCGTTCTGGATCGCCGCCCGGACGTGCATGGAGAGTCTCCCCTTCCGCGCGCAGTGCCGTCAACGCGGCGAGCGTGACCACCGAGCGCAATCGGCGATCGAGTCCGGGACGATCCCAGACATCGGCCCATGCGGTGCGGGTAATGAACAACTGGAACGGCTCCGTGAACGCATCGGTCCGGGCGATGGCTCGATCCACGTGGGCGTCACCCAGGACCTCGCGACGCACCCGCATCCCGGCTTCGAATCGCTGCTCGTCAGACCGGGACATCGTTCACCTCCGCAGATGCTCGAGGATGGCCTCCGTCGTCGCGGTCGGAGCCTCGACGTTGACGAGATGGGCTGCCCCATCGATGACGGTGACATGGGCGTCGGGCATCGTGGCCGCCACTTGCCGGGCAACGGAGGATGGCGCCGCCGGGTCCTCGCTGCCGGCAAGCAGGAGCGCAGGCGCGGTCACGAGCGGCAGGTCGGGGCGAAGGTCCATCCCGGCGATCGCCTCGCAGCACCCGGCGTATCCCTCTGGCGGCGTGGCGGCGAGCATCTCCCGCACGAGCCCTGCGATCGCGGGCGCCCGGTCCCGGTAGCCCCATCGCTCGACGACGAGGTCCGAGACCGCTGCTGTGCCACCCGCAAGAACGCGTTCCGCGCGCTGATGCCAGGCCGATGGCGACGTGGGGACCGCGACCACGCATGCGGCGATGAGCCGGTCGATGCGGTCGGGCGCGAGCGCCGCCATCGTCATGCCGACCATCGCACCCAGCGAGAGACCGCAGACCGATGCTCGTTCGATCTCGAGGCGATCCAGCACGGCGATGACGTCCCGCGCGAGCTCGCCGATCCCGTACGGCCCGGGTGGTGCCGGCGATTGCCCGTGTCCGCGCAGGTCGATCGAGATCACGAAGTGGTCGCGCGAAAGCGCGGGCACCTGTGGCGCCCACATCCGCATCGAGGTGCCGATGGCGGGAAGGAGCACGACACTGGGCGCTCCCTCGGGGCCGTCGACCCGGTGGTGGAGGTCGACCGCGGCCGTCATCGACTAGGCCTCATGTGGTGCGCGCTGAGTGCCGCATCGACCAGGGCGAGGGCGTCCCCGACATCCGGCGAGGCGTCGGAGCCGAGATTTCGGGCCATGGCGTCGGGCCGGACGAGAAGGTGCTCGAGGCTGTCGCGCAGCCAGGCTGCCGCGGAATCCACGGTGATCAGCAACTGGCGCAACGGCACCCACTCGGCCTGCCAGTTGCCGGCCCCGCGCTCATGCTCCTGCGCCATCGAGACGAGCAGGGTCGTGACGAGCCCGAACGAACGTTGCGCGCAGGCCACCGCGGTGATCGCGGCGACCGGGTTGTGCTTGTACGCGATCGCCGACGACCCTCCGCGCCCGGGCACGCCCTCCTCCACCTCGGCGACCTCCGTCTGGGCCAGCAGGACGATGTCCCGCGCCGCCTTCGCGACCGCCCCGGCCGCCACGCCGAGGGCCGAAGCGAGGTCGCCGATCCTCGTTCGCTCCGTGTGCCAGGGGGCGACCGGGACCGACAGGCCCAGTCGATCCGCCATCTCCTCCGCGATGCGCTGCCCGTGGCCGCCGTAGCCGGCCCGGGTCCCCGCCGCCCCGCCGACCTGGACGGCGAGTCCGGTCCGGCGAATGTCCGCGAGTCGGTCGGCGGCGCGATCGAGGCCCAGCATCCAATTCGCGGCCTTCAGCCCGAACGTCGTTGGGACCGCTTGCTGCAGGAGCGTTCGTCCGGCGATCGGGGTCGCGCGGTGGACGGCGGCAAGCCCCGCGGCCGCCTCGGAGGCGCCGGCCAGGTCATCGAGGATCGGCGTCAAGGCCCGCTTGGCGACCAGCATCGTCGCGCTGTCCAGGATGTCCTGGCTGGTGGCGCCCCGATGGACCGCCCCGGCGACTTCGGGGCCGACGGCGGCGCGGATTCGGTCGACGAGCGGCACGACCGGGGTACCGGTCGCCGATGCCTCGCCGGCGATCGCCGCGATGTCGAGGACAAGGTCGCGCAAGACGGCGTCGATTCGGCCGGCGTCCGCTTCCGAGATGAGCCCCACGGTCGCGCTGGCCGCGGCCAGCACGTTCTCGACCTCGACCATCGCTCGGAGCCAGGCCTCGTCCGACGCGGTTTCGCCCGCCTGGCCTCGCGCCCACATCGCATCAAGCGTGTCGCCCGAATCAGAGGTCAAAGAAGGCGGTCTCCCCTTCGCCCTGGAGGCGGATGTCAAAGCGATACCCGTCGTCCGAACGTGTGGCGATCATCGTCGTCCGGTCGCGGGCCGGGATCGAGGCCAGCAGCGGATCGGTCTCGGTCGCCGGGTCGTCCGGAAAGTAGATCCGGGTGATGACCGGCCGGAGAAGGCCGCGCATGAAGACGGCGACGTCGATGTGCGGTGCCTGAGCGGATCCATCGACGCCCGGCACGGCGCCGGGCTTCATGGTCCAGATGCCATAGGCCCCGGCAACGTCAGTGGGACATCGTCCGAATCCGCGAAACGAGGCATCGGGACGGTCGGGAAATCTCCCGGCGGGATCCGCCTGCCACGTCTCGATCAGGGCATCCGGGATGGGCTCGCCTGCGCCGTCCGTGACGGTGCCCCGGATCCAGAAGGCTCCCTCGCTCCGGTTCTCTACGACGAATGGGCCGTCGGGCCAGGGGAGCGCCACCGCGAAGAACGGGCCCACGGTCTGCGAGGGCGTTGGCAGCTGTGTGGTGCCCCTCTCCACGATCCCTCCCCGTCGATGCTGTCGGCTCGACCGAACCGTAGTGTGACGGCAACCTGGCCACAAGGATTGCGTCCACTGGGTGGACACAGGCCTTGCATTGGCTAGTGGGCTTCCATAGGGTCCAACCGACCATCGCCAAACGGGCCGAATGGCACTTGTCATGTGCGCAGACCTCGCCTGCGCGCCTGCACGCAGGCCACCGGAGGTTGCCGTTGGGTCGCTGGAGCGTGCTCGAGAGGAGAACGATCGATGTCCGAGCAGGAGCTACGGAAAGGCCCGCAACTGTCTCGACGGGCGGTCCTGAAAGCGGCGGCCCTCGGGGCGATGGCGACCGGCGTGTCAGCCTTCCTCGCCGCCTGCGGGGTCAAGACGTCCAGCCCTGGCGGAGCCGGCTCGCCTGGCACGAGCGCTGCTCCGAGCGCTGCTCCGAGTGGCGCCGCCAGCGCGGCTCCGTCGGCTGCCGAGGCGATCCCGTTCAAGATCGGCTTCGTCAGCCCGCAGACGGGCCCGGCCGCCGGCTTCGGCGAGCCCGACCCGTACATCATCGGTCTGGTCCAGGACAAGCTGAACCAGGGCTTCCAGGCGGGCGGCAAGAACTATGCGATCACGATCGTCCAGAAGGACGGCCAGTCCGACCCGGCGAAGGCAGCCCAGGTCGCCAACGACCTGATCACGACCGACAAGGTCGACCTGATCCTCGCGACCTCGACGCCCGAGAACAACAACCCGATCGCCGACGCAGCCGAGGCTGCGGGGGTGCCGTGCATCGCCACGGTCGAGCCGTGGGAGGCGTTCGTCTTCCCGCGCCAGAAGGACCCGGCGAAACCCGTGCCGTTCAAGTTCACCTACATCTTCTGCTTCGGCGTGGAGCAGTTCGCCAAGACCTACATCTCGATGTGGGCCGACATCCCGACCAACAAGAAGGTCGGCGTCATGTGGCCGAACGACGCCGACGGCAACGCCATCCGCAGCGCCCTCGGACCGGCCCTCGAGAAGGCCGGCTACACGATCGTCGACCCGGGCGCCTACGAGGACGGGACCAACGACTACTCGGCGCAGATCGCCAAGTTCAAGCAGGAGAACTGCGAGATCTTCAACACGTTCCCGATCCCGCCCGACTTCGCGACCTTCTGGAAGCAGGCCGCCCAGCAGGGCTACGTTCCGAAGATCGCCCAGATCGCGAAGACCGGCCTGTTCCCGTCGCAGATCGAGGCGCTCGGTGACCTCGGCCCGGGCCTGGCCAGCGCCGCCTACTGGACGCCGACGTTCCCGTACTCGTCGACGTTCCTCGGAACGTCATCGGCCGACCTGGCTGCCGGCTACACCGCCCAGACCGGCCGGCAGTGGAACCAGGACATCGGGACGACGGCCGCGCTGTTCGATGCAGCCACGAGCGCCATCGCCGCGGCCACCGACCCGAAGGACAAGGTCGCCCTCGCGGCCGCGATCGGCAAGCTCAACATCACCTCGACGATCGGCAAGATCGACTTCACGTCCGGCCCGTTCCCGAACGTCTCGACGGCCCCGATCATCGGCGGCCAGTGGGTTGCGGATCCGACCGGCAAGTTCAAGGTCGACTTCGTCCTCGTCGAGCACGCGACCGACCCGAACGTCCCGATCGCTGCGAAGCTCAGCCAGTATCGTTCCTAAGGTTTCACGGACCAGGTGATCAACCCGCCTCCGCCGAAGACGGAGCCGCTCCTCGCCTGCCACTCGATCCAGAAGTGGTTTGGGCGGCTCAATGTCCTGGACGCGGTCGAATTCTCGGTGGAGGCGGGTCAATCCGTCGGGATCGTCGGACCGAACGGCGCCGGCAAGACGACGCTGCTCGATGTCCTGGCGGGGGCCCAGGCGCCGACCGGCGGGACCGTCGCATTTCGCGGCTCCGACGTCACCCAGACGAGTGTTGAAGATCGCTGTCGATTGGGCATTGGCCGAACCCACCAGATCCCCCGGCCATTCACCGGCATGACCGTCTTCGAGAACGTGTACGTCGGAGCGACCGCCGGTGGCGGGCTGCGCGGCTCCGCAGCGAACCAGCGCTGCCTGGAGGTCCTCGGCGAGACCGGCCTTCTGCCGCTCTCGAACCGCCGGGCCACCTCGCTTGGATTGCTCCATCGCAAGCGGCTCGAGCTGGCGAGGGCCCTGGCCGCCCGACCCGACGTGCTGCTCCTCGATGAGATCGGTGCCGGTCTGACCGATGCGGAGGCCGAAGAGCTGCTCGCGTCGATCCAGAAGCTCCGCGATTCCGGCATGACCATCGTCTGGATCGAACATATCGTCCATGTCCTCGTCCGAGCGATCGATCGGCTGGTGTGCATGGACGCAGGCAAGGTGATCGCCGATGGCGCGCCCGGGGACGTGCTCCAGGATGCGCGGGTGATCGATGCGTACCTCGGCCGCCGCGAATGAGCCTGCTCGAGGTGGAGTCCATCGTGGCCCGGCATGGCACGCTGACCGCCGTGCGAAACGTCTCGCTCGAGGTTGATCAGGGCTCCACGCTCGCCCTCGTCGGCGCGAACGGTGCCGGCAAGACGACGCTGCTGCGAGTCATCGCCGGAGCCCACGTCCCGAGCGAGGGTCGCGTGCGGCTGGACGGCGTCGACATCACGGGCCTTGCCGCCCACAAGCGAGTCCGGCTCGGCGTCGCACTCGTCCCGGAAGGACGGAGACTCTTTCCGGACCTGACGGTGGAGGAGAATCTCCGGACGGCCCAGGGCAAGGGATTGTCCGGACCATGGACGGTCGAGACCGTGTTCGATGCCTTTCCCATCCTGCGTCCCCTCGCCCGGCGTCGTGCCTCGGCACTTTCGGGCGGTGAACAGCAGGCGACGGCGATCGGCCGGGCGCTGATGTGCAATCCGCGGCTGCTCCTGCTGGACGAGATCTCGCTGGGCCTGTCCCCGATCGCGGTCGATGCCGTCTACGGAAGCCTGCAGTCCCTCATGGTCGCGGGTGGAGCGACGGTCGTCATCGTCGAACAGGATCTCCGGCGGGCGATGACCGTCGCCGGTCAGATCACCTGCATGCTCGAAGGACGGGTGGTCCTGGCCGGGGCCGCCGGTACCCTCACGCGCGAAGAGATCACTGCCGCGTACTTCGGCCTGAACAGAACCCCGACAGTCACGTCGTGATCTGGGTCGACGCGATCATCGCGGGAGTCCTGCTCGGGGGGCTCTATGCCCTGTTCGCGACGGGTCTGTCGCTGATGTACGGCATCATGCGGATCATCAATCTCGCCCACGGTGATCTCGCCGTTCTCGGCGCCTATCTCGTCCTCGGTCTGGCTACGGTCCTCGGCATTCCGCCGCTCCTGATCCTTCCCGTGGCCGTGATCCTCATGGGGATCCTCGGGTACGTGCTGCAGCGAACCCTTCTCGAGCGGAGCCTGCGCGCCGGGCCGCTCGTCCCGCTCCTGACGACCTTCGGCCTCGCCATCGTCATCCAGAATCTGCTGCAGGAAGTCGCCACGCCTGACTCTCGTTCGATCGATGGGGGCGCCTTGACGACAGCGAGCCTGCGGCTCAGCGACCAGGTCTCGATCCCGGTCCTCGGCCTCGTGATCTTCGCGGTCGCGGTCGCGTTGCTCGGCGGTCTCCAACTGTTCCTCAGCAGAACGGATCTCGGGCGCTCCATGCGGGCCACCGCCCAGGATCCGGATACCGCCGAGCTGATCGGCATCGACTCCAGGCACATGTACGGTCTCGCAACGGCGATCGCGGTCGGCACCGTCACCATCGCCGGCACGTTCTTCGGCATGCGATCGAGCTTCTCGCCGCTCGCCGGACCGACCCAGCTGATCTTCGCCTTCGAGGCGGTCGTCATCGGCGGGATCGGATCGCTGTGGGGCACCCTCGTCGGCGGCATCGTTCTCGGTGTCGCGCAGACGATCGGCGCCCAGATCAACCCGCAATACCCCGTCCTGTTCGGCAACCTCGTCTTCCTGGCTGTCCTGATCGTTCGTAGTGGTCGCGCCGTCGGCGGCCGGATGTCGCAGGCATGACCGACTCGCGCGGGACGCTCCGTGTCGAGCGCTGGTCGCGCCGGTCCATCGCCCGGACCGCCGTCATCGGACTCGTCATCGTCGGTCTTTTCGCGGTTCCGACGGCATTCGACCCCAACGTCACCCAGAAGCTGACCGGCCTCTGGATCCTGATCCTGATCGCGTCCATGTGGAACGCCCTGGCCGGCTACGGCGGTCTGGTGTCGATCGGCCAACAGGCCTTCATCGGGATCGGCGCCTATGCCACCATCTATCTGACTCACGCCGGTGTGGATGGCTATCTCGCGATGGCGATCGCCGTCCTGTTCACCGCGGCCTTCGGGTTCGTGACGTCATTTGCCGCCCTGCGGCTGAGGGGTGGCGAGTTCGCGATCGCGATGTGGGTCATCGCGGAGGTCTTCAGGCAGCTGGTGTCCCTGGACGGCTCCGTCGGCGGCGGGACCGGCATCTCGTTCACGGGTCTGAGCGCCATCGACCCCGACTATCGGCGTGCATTCACCTACTGGTGGGTGTTGTTGGCCGTTGTCGTCGCCCTTCTGGTCCTCTTCTTCCTCCTGCGAAGCCGCCACGGTGCGGCGCTCCAGGCGATCCGTGACGACGAGGCGGCTGCATCTTCGCTCGGTGTCCGCGTCCTCTCGAGCAAGCGGCTCATCTTCGTCTTGACGAGCGCCGGTTGCGGGGCGGCGGGCGCGTCCATCCTGGCCAATACGCTGTTCGTCCAGCCAAACACGATCTTCTCGGTCCAGTGGACGGCGATGATGATCTTCATGGTCCTGGTCGGCGGGCTGGGGACGTTCGAGGGCCCGATCATCGGGGCCGTGATCCTGTTCCTCCTTCAGGATCAGTTCGGAAATGGCGGCGTCTGGTATCTGGTCGGCCTCGGGACGACGGCCATCCTGTTCGCCCTGTTCCTGCCTCGTGGAATCTGGGGAACGATCACCGATCGATTCGACATCCCGCTGGCCCCGATCGGCTACTGGGTGCGCGGTCAGCCGGGCGTTCCGGGCGTCGCGGCCGTCGCTGCGGCTGCCGACCCATCCGACGAGGTTTCGACGTGAGAGGCACCGGTCCTGGTGATGTCCTACAGGGAGAACGGTGATGGCAACAGCGGCAAGCGCGAAGCAAACGCATCACGATCTGTATATCGGCGGCGCATCGGTACCTTCGGCGGGCGGCGGGACGTTCGAGGACGTGAGCCCATACACCGGCGAGGTTCTCGGCACCGTCGCGGCAGCGACACGCGAGGACGCACGGCGGGCCATCGAGGTGGCTTCCGCGGCATTCCCGGCCTGGGCGGCGACACCGCCGGCGGCGCGCCAGCGCATCTTCCTGGCAGCCGCCGACATCCTCGAGCGACGGCGAGAGGAAGTCGTCGGGCTGCTGGCCACCGAAACGGGCTGCACGTTTGGCTTTGCGATGTTCCAGATGGGCTTCGTGCCGGGCCTCTTCCGACAGGCCGCCGGACTCGCCTACAACCCGATCGGTCAGGTGATCCCGTCCGACGGTCCCGGGACCTTCGCGATGGGCGTTCGTCGCCCGGTGGGGGTCGTGGCGGCGATCTCCCCGTGGAATGCCGCGCTGATCCTGTCCGCACGCTCGATCGCGGCACCGATGGTCGCCGGCAACACCGTCGTTGCCAAGCCGTCACCGTCGTCGCCCGTTGTCGGCGGGCTGCTCTGGGCGGAGATCTTCGAAGAAGCCGGCCTGCCGTCGGGAGTGCTCAACTTCGTGACCCATGCCCACGGGGACGGCTCCAAGATCGGCGATGAGTTCGCCGAGAATCCCAAGGTCCGTCGGATCAACTTCACCGGTTCGTCGGCGACCGGCCGGAAGATCGCCGAGGCGGCAGGTCGCAATCTCAAGCGAGTCGTCCTCGAGCTTGGCGGATCCAACCCGCTGCTCATCCTCCGGGACGCCGACCTGGACTACGCGGTCGACGCCGCGGCCTTTGGAGCGTATCTCCACCAGGGCCAGATCTGCATGTCGACTCGGCGGATCATCGTGGAGGCGCCGATCGCCGCGAAGTTCGAGCAACGGCTGGCCGCCAAGATCGGGGGCCTCAAGATGGGCGATCCCCGCGAGATGGACACGATCATCGGTCCGCTGATCAACCAGGAAGCCCTCGATCTCGTTTCCGGTCGCGTCGAACGCGCGGTGAAGGACGGCGCCCGGCTCGTCGCGGGTGGACGGTCCGAAGGACTCGTCTACGCGCCCACCCTGCTGGCCGATGTGCCCGAGTCGAGCGACCTCGCCAGGCACGAGACGTTCGGCCCGGTCGCGGCGCTCGAGGTCGTCGCCGACGAGGATGCCGGGGTCGCGCGGGCCAACGCGACGTCCTACGGCCTGTCTGCCGGGATCATCACGACCAACACCGACAAGGGCCTGGCGCTCGCCGACCGGATCGAGGCCGGGATCATCCACATCAACGAACAAACGATCGGCGATGAGCCGCAGATGCCGTTCGGCGGCGTCAAGGACAGCGGGTGGGGACGCTTCGGCGGCGCGGCCGCGCTCGATGAGTTCTCAGAGCTCAAATGGGTCACCGTCCAGAGTGGCAGCCACCCCTATCCGTTCTGAGGCTCGAGTCGAAGCAGCCGAGCGGCCGTGTCCTTGAGGATCCGCGGTCGAACCTCCTCGCGAATCTCGAGCTCCGCAAAGTCCGCCAGCCACCGATCCGGTGAGATCAGGGGATAGTCCGATCCGAACATGACCTTGTCGGCAAGGAGGGTGTTCGCGTACTGGACGAGCTGAGCAGGAAAGTGCCGGGGCAGCCAGCCGGACAGGTCGATGTAGACGTTCGGCTTGTGCAGCGTGACGGACAGGGCTTCGTCCTGCCAGGGGAACGACGGGTGCGCGAGGATGACGGTCAGGTCGGGAAAGTCCGCGGCGACATCGTCCAGGTCCATCGGGTTCCCGTACTTCAGTCGGATTCCGCCACCGCCTCGTATCCCCGCCCCGATGCCGCTGTGGCCGGTGTGGAAGATGACCGGCAATCGGGAGGCTTGGATCACCTCATAGAGCGGATAGGCGAGCCGGTCGGATGGCATGAACGCCTGCAGCGCGGGGTGGAGCTTGAACCCTCGTGCGCCCGCGCCGATGAGGCGCTCGGCCTCGACGATGGCGGCGTCGCCGCGCCGGGGATCGACGCTCACGAACGGGATGAGGACATCGGGATTCGCTCGTGCGGCCGCCAGCACCTCGTCATTCGAGACCGGCATCACGCCGGTCGTTCGCTCCGCGTCGACCGCGAACAACACGGCCGCCATCGACCGCTCGCGGTAGTAGGCCGCCGTTTCCGCGGCGGACGGGAGATGCGCCTCGCGGCCGAAGTAGGCATTCGCGCCCGCCCGGAGGGTGGGCCCGAGACCGTCATGACCGGCGGCCGAGACCTCGAGGTGTACGTGCATGTCGATCGCCGACAGCGTTCCGAGGCGCATTCCCATGGGCCACCCCACTATCAATTCGCTTGCGATTCCGCCACGTCGGCTCGACGCCCATAATGGGCCGATGCCATCGTACGAGCGGATCACCGCCATTGCCGAACCGGACCATCCGGCGGCACCGAGGGTGAGCTACCTGGTGGCTCGCCTCGATCGGCTCCTTCGCCTCTGGCTCGCCGACGTCCTGGCGCCGTTCGCTGTCAGTCTGCCCGAGTACACAGCCATGAGCATCCTTGGGCGACGGGCCGGGCTCACCAACGCGCAGCTCGCTCGCCGGACCTACGTAAGTCCCCAGGCGATGCAGCAGATCACGGAAGGACTGATCGCGCGCGGCCTGATCCTGCGGTCGCCCGACCAGACCCGCGGCCGCGTGCTTCCGGCGACGCTCACCCCGGCAGGGTTGGACCTGCTGGCGCGGTGCGACGAGGCCGTTGACGGGCTGGAGGAACGAATGATGGGCAGCATCCGGCCCGGGGCCCGCCAAGCCTTCTTCGAGTCGCTGCTCGACTGCATCGGAGGACTCAGGCCGGCGTCCGAAGCCGGCGATTGACACGTCCGGATCGTATCAAGTAGCTTGCGACGATGACTGAATCGATGCGCCTCTTCGCGAACGTCTCGGTCAGTCTCGACAAGCGTCCCGACGGGTCGATGCTGTTCAAGTCCAATACCGCGCTGCCGGCACTCGACCGCTGTGTCGGCGACTGGCTCGAACGGTGGGCCGATGAGGATCCGTCGCGACCGTTCCTGATGGAGCGAGACCCTGCCGGTCCCGAGTGGCTGCCCCTCACCTTCGGCGAGGCTCGGGGCCGCGTCCACGCGATCGCCACGTGGCTGCTTGGACAGGACGTGTCGCCCGAACGTCCGATCGTCGTTCTCTCCGGCAACTCCCCGCGGCATGCCCTCCTGTCGCTCGCCGCGATGCACATCGGCGTGCCTATCTGCCCGGTGTCCACCGGCTGGTCGTTGCTGGCCGAGGACCACAGGAAGTTGAAGGACGCGTTGGCGCTCCTGACCCCCGGCCTGATCTACGTCGAGGACCTGGACGCCTACGGCAAGGCGCTGGAGGAAACGGTCGACGCCCACAACGGCCGGATCATCGCCGCGCACGGTGCCGGCGGCGACGTCGTCGACTTCGCCGAACTCGAGCGGCACACGGACGAGCGCGCCGTGCGGAGTTCGTTCGACCGGATCGGTCACGACACGGTTGCGAAGCTGCTCTTCACGTCCGGATCCGTGGGCGTGCCGAAGGCCGTGATCACGACGCAACGAATGCTCGTCTCGAACATGGCGGCCAAGGGGTTGCTCTGGCGCTTCCTCACCGAAGAGCCACCCGTGTTCCTGGATTGGCTGCCATGGAGCCACACGTTTGCCGGCAACCAGAACGTGGACATGGTCCTGAGGTTCGGCGGGACGATGTACCTCGACACCGGACGACCGACGTCCGAGTTGTTCGAGGAGACGATCCGCAACATCCACGCCGTCTCGCCGACCATTCTCTCAACGGTGCCGCGAGTCTACGAGTTCCTCGTGCCCCGTCTTCGCGACGACGTCGAGCTCCGTGCTGCGGTCTTTCGCCGCCTGCGGCTCATGCACTACGCCGGATCCACGCTGCCCGATCATCTGTTTGCCGAGATCCGGGCCATCGCCCGGCAATGGGCCGGTCGGGACATCCCGCTGGTGTCGTCCTGGGGCTCCACCGAGACCGCGCCCATGGCCAGCGACTGCCACTTCGAGGTGGAGCAGGCCGGAAACATCGGCGTGCCGATCCCCGGCACCGTGCTGAAGCTCGTGCCGGCGTCCGGCAGTCACGAGGTCCGCGTGATCGGACCCAACGTCACGCCGGGCTACTGGAGGGCTCCCGAAACGACCGCCGCGGCATTCGATGAGGAAGGGTTCTACCGGATCGGCGACGCTGTTGCCTTCGTGGACCCCGAGCGCCCGGAAGCCGGTCTCAGGTTCGATGGCCGGGTTTCGGAGGACTTCAAGCTGTCGACGGGCACGTGGGTCCGGGTTGGCGCGATGAAGGCCCGCGCGATCGCGGCCCTGTCGCCGATTGCCTCGGATGTCGTCGTCGCGGGCGCCGGCCACGATACGCCCGGCCTGCTTGTCTTCCCGGATCCGGACGGCTGCCGCCTGATCGCCGCCATGCCCCGCGACTCGCCGTTGAGCGTCGTCGTCAACGACCCGGCCGTCCGGCGGCACATCCACGCTGCCATGCGCGAGATGTCCGCCGCCGCCGGCTCATCCATGTACCCGACTCGTTGCCTGCTGCTGGACGACCTGCCATCGCGGGAGGGCGGGGAGATCACCGACAAGGGCTATGTCAACCAGCGGGCCGTCCTCGCGCGACGCGCGGACCTGGTCGCGATCCTTTTCGCGGAACCTCCTCCTGCGTCCGTTGTCTCACTCGCACCGAGGTCGAAATCGTGAACCCTCTGCTCGTTGAGCTTGCTGTGGCCGATGAGATCGCCACGCTGACGCTGGCCAGACCCGACAAGCGCAACGCGATCAGCGACGATCTCCTCGCGGATCTCGACGCAGCGCTCGACGCTGTCCCCGACGGAACCCGGGCGATCATTCTCGCCGGGCGCGGCGAGCATTTCTGCGCGGGGCTGGACCTCGCGGCGCTCGAGGCGCTGACGCCTTCCCGGGTGCTGGCGCACTCACAGTCGTGGCAACGTGTGTTCAGCCGGATCCAGTTCGGCGGAATCCCGGTGATCGCGGCGCTGCATGGTGGCGTGATTGGTGGCGGACTGGAGCTCGCCGCCTCGACGCACATCCGTGTCGCAGAGCCGGACACCTTCTTCCAGCTCCCCGAGGGTCGACACGGGATCTTCGTCGGCGGGGGAGGCTCGGTCCGCGTCGCCAGGATCATCGGAACCGGCCGGATGTGCGAGATGATGCTGACCAACCGCCGCGTCGACGTCGACGAGGGCTCCGCGCTCGGACTCGTCCACTACCGCGTGGCGTCGGGGGAGGCCCTCGCCACGGCCCGGCGTCTGGCCGAGACCGTCGCCGAGAACGCACCCACCAGCAATGTCGCGATCACCACGGTCCTGCCGCGGATCGGCAACATGGCCAGTGATGACGGGATGCTCGTGGAGTCGCTCACAGCCGCGCTGACGTCGACCGACGGCGAATCGCGCCAGCGCATTCGCACCTTCCTGGACGGAAGCAAGCGCCATGGACCGACGATGGAAACCCCATCCTGATGAGGATCCAAGGCTCGACGTTCATCGTCACGGGCGGGGCATCCGGGCTCGGGGCCGCGACAGCGCGCGAATTGCTCGAGCGCGGTGCGAACGTCGGGATCGCGGACCTGGCCGACCCCGCACTCGACCCCAGTTCGAGGGCGCTCCAGCGGCGGATCGATATCCGCGACGAGGGCCAGGTCGAGGCGCTGCTCGCGGACGTCCTCGGACAATTCGGCCGGCTCGATGGTGTGGTGAACTGCGCCGGGATCGGCGTGTCGGCCCGGGTGCTCGGCAGGGAGCAGATCCACCCACTCGCGCTCTTTCAGCGGTGCCTGGAGACGAACCTCCTTGGGACGTTCAACGTGATCCGCCTCGCAGCGGCGGCGATGGCGGAGGCGGCGCCCGGCATCGACGGAGAGCGCGGCGTCATCGTGAACACGGCATCCGTGGCGGCGTTCGACGGGCAGATCGGCCAGGCAGCCTATGCCGCGTCCAAAGGTGGGATCGTGTCCATGACCCTGCCGCTTGCCCGCGAGTTTGCCAGGATCGGCGTACGGGTGATCACGATCGCGCCGGGTCTGTTCGCGACCCCGATGATCGGCCAGCTCCCCCACGACGTCCAGCAAGCCCTGGGCGACTCGGTGCCCTTTCCACGGCGCCTTGGCGACCCGCGCGAGTTCGCGGCCCTGGTCTGCCATGCCATCGAGAACTCGATGCTCAACGGCGAGACGATCCGGCTCGATGGCGCGCTTCGTCTCCCGCCGCACTGAGCAGGGTCCGCCTGGTCGCGGCGATGGGGTCAGGCCCGTTCGACGCGCTGCCCTGACGGGTCCTCCGCATGACCATCGGACGCCCGTGATTCCGTCTCAGGAATGGAGCCGATCGTCAGCAGGACGTTCGCGTACCAGCGTTCATCGCCCGTGACGATGACGAGCGCGAGATCAGCAGTTCGGGTTGCCGCGTAGAACTGATGTCGCGCCACCAGGTCCATGACGGTTCCCGCTTCGAGGAGGCTGATGACCTCAGCCTGGACCTGCGGCGTGCCGCCGCGGTCCGGCGTCATGAGGACGACCCGCTCGATCGGCACGACCTTGACGAGCGTCTGGAGCACATCGGTCACCCTCACCATCCCCGGCCGGAGATTCAGATAGACCCTGCGGGCCGCTTGCTGCGGGGCGGTCAGGCTCGGGAAGTTGCCATCACTGATGAGCACCTGGGAGCCATGACCGGCGGCTCCCAACGCCTCGAGGATCTGTGGATGGATCAACGCCGTGCGAAGCATCGAACCGCCTCCCGTCCGGCCGGCATGTCGACCTCGAATGTCCGGCCTGGGTTCATCAGGCTGCCTCCATCACTCGTGGCGCCGTCCTAGAAGCCGCGCAGCGCCGTGCTTGTCCGCCTCGCCAAACCTCGATGCGGGTGTCGTCGGAGAACGATGTAGTCGATCCCATGGATCCGGCAGAAGGCCCGCTTCTCCGGTTGGTCGCCGTCCTCGTTGACCACGTAGGCGTGCGGTTGGATGCGGGCAATCTCGGGCTCGGCATCCATCCAGCCGTGTCCGGTCGAGACCGCGGCGCGGTGGACGGCGCGGACGGCCTGTGCCATGTAGCGTCGCTCGTGCTCGTTGCGGAGTGGATGACCGGGGCCTTTGAGGAGGCGAACATTGCGGTCGCTTCCGACGACGACGTACAGCTCGCCGATGGCGGCAGCGTCGAGGAAGAACTGGACGTGGCCAGAGTGAAGCCAATCGAAGCAGCCGGTCACGACGACCCGCCGAGCCTCCGGAGATGCCGGGGGAAGGGGATCATCCGGGAGGCCGCCGAGGGACCCGGCCGAGATTGGTCGATACTCGATGCCACGTCTGGAGCAGTCGCCCCGCACCTTCGGGTCATCCTCCGCAGGATCCACGACCACGAGGGCCGGTCGCTCCCTCCTGACCGGTTCGGGGACAGCGCTCATGGTCTGGACGACCCCGACGCTGTCGACATAGCGCAGCTGTCGCGCGAGAAACGACCGTTCCCGCTGCGGGAAGGCCGGCGGCTGACCGGTCCTGGCGCGGATCAGCCGATCCGATGCGAGGCGCACATGAACGCTGCCGAGTCGATGGGCCTCCTGCAACCGGCGAACATCGATCAGGCTGGGATTGTCGAGACTCCCTGACACGACGACGAGAGGCCGCGGGCGGCCCGCCGGCGAGGCCTCGTTCGTCGACTGGGTGAACCCGGCCAGGCTCACGACTCCATCCGACCGACCTCGCCCGTCCGGATGGTGACCCGGAACGATCCGGGGACGTCGGCCTCGGAGGCGACCACCAGGTACCCGCCGCCACAGCCACTCGGCATGGCGCCCGGATACGACGCCTGATAGGACGCGAGCAGCCCCTTCAGGTCGATCGGGATGGACGGATGCTCGAGCGTGTCCGGCAGCAGCGCGGCCCACGCCCGGACGCAGGCGTTCATCGAGGCGCCCAGACCCTCGAGATCTCGTGCGACGATCGTGTCGTAACAGGCCCGGCCGCTCTGTCCGAGCGCTGCCACCGACGCGGGATCGAGGCGCTTCCGCCCCAGGGGTCGGTACCCGGCGGGCCGCGGTGCGACGGGAATGAGGTGCAGCACTCGTTCCAGCCAGGTCACGATCTCGGGATCGGAGGTTGACTCGATCCGGCACGGAAACGTGCCGCCGTTGACCGTGGCGTCGTAATCGAGACGGCTGATGCCCGGGAAGATGATGCCGACCATGTCCTGCGATCCCGAGGGCTCGATCAGCGGGCGGTTTTCGGCCGCGTAGAGCTGGCGTACCAGCGCAAGGGGATCACGGTCGGGCAGCCGATCACCCCACAGGGCGCGCGCGGTCGCTCGAGTGCCGGTCGCCATGCCGCTCCGATCCATGAACCGGACCGTGGGCTCCAGGGAAACCACCACCATCGACCCGGGCGGTTCGGGATCGAGCTTGGAGACGAACGGCTGATCGATCCAGCCGCCCGCCAGGGCCAGCCGATAGGGGAGCCGCCCGATGACGTCGGTCAACGAGGGCGGTGTCGGTTCTGTCGTACTTGTCGCGGGCCTTCGGGTACCGTCAGCCGACTGTGCGACCAATCCGGGGCGTTCGATCCGCTCGACCATGGCGGTTCAACCGACTGCGACGGGTCGACCCGCCTGGCGGTTGGCGTACTCGCCGGCGATCCACCGGTAGGTCTTGGCCATGCCATCGCGCAGCGGGGTTCGTGGCTCCCAACCCAGTACGCTCTCGATGAACGTGTTGTCACTGTTGCGGCCGGCGACGCCCTTGGGCGCGTCGAGCTCATAGGTCCGCTCGAGCGTCACGCCGGCGATCTCCTCGACGATCGAGACGAGCTCATTGATCGACACGAGCTCGCTCGAACCGAGATTGACCGGAGTGGCGATCAGCGCGTCGGCATGCATGATCCGGTCGATGCCGACGAGGCAGTCGTCGATGTAGCAGAAGCTCCGGGTCTGCGATCCGTCTCCCCAGATCGTGATGCGGTGGTCGCCCGAGTCCTTGGCCTCGATGGCCTTCCGGCACATCGCCGCCGGCGCCTTCTCCCGGCCACCGTCCCAGGTGCCGAACGGCCCGTAGATGTTGTGGAAGCGCGCGATGTGCGTCTCGAGTCCTCGCTCTGCCCAGTACTCCTGGCAGAACATCTCCGAGATCAGCTTCTCCCACCCGTAGCCGCGTTCCGCCATGGCAGGGTAGGCGTCCGATTCCTTCAGGGCGCGGGCCTCCGGACTGGCCTGGAGGTCGGTGTTGTAGGCGCAGGCGGACGAGGAGAAGAAGTAGCGCCGGACGCCGGCGCGATAGGCGGCCTCGATGAGATTCGTGTTGATCAGGACGCTGCGCAGGCACTCGACCCGGAAGCGCTCGATGAAGCCCATCCCGCCCATGTCCGCCGCCAGGTTGTAGACCTCGACGGCGCCCTCGACCGCCCGGATGGCATTCGCCTCCTTGCTGAGGTCCATCGACAGGGATTCGACCTCGGGGACGCGCTGGTACCACTCAGGCAAGGGCTTCTTGTCGATCGCCCTGATGCGGCGGTAGCCCAGATCGTGGAAGTACCGGGTGAGGTTTCCGGCGATGAAGCCGCCCGCACCGGCGATGACGATGAGGTCATCGAGCCCGGTCGGCCGGTTAGCTCCGCGCCGAGGGGTTGGCCGTTCCCGTTGCTCATCGCTGCGTCGCCTCTTCATCAAGCTCGTGCTCATGCCTGCCGGTGTCGGTGGAAACGATACCTTTGGAAACGATACCATTCCCGTCGCACTCCTCGCGGGGCCAATGCGAGATTCGATGTTGACGCACGGCCGATGCGCGCTACACTCCGGGCGCCGGTAATGATACCGGCAAAGATTACGGCGAGGTCGACCCTGGCACCGGGAGGGCGTCCGAGGCGGCCATGACAGTTCAGCCCGCCAGATGTAGCGCGGGCTTGTATTGCGGGTGTCCGCCCGCTGACGGACAGGCGGCAACGTTCGGTGAACAGAACCCTCAGGGCCGCAGGCGCAACCTTCGTCGTCGGCGCGCTCATCGGTGGATGCTCCTCCTCCTCCGGATCGAGCGCGCCGACGACTGCCCCGCAGCCCTCGGCTGCGGCTCCGTCAAGCGTGGATGCCTCCGGCAGCCCCAGCGCTGCGCCAACCAAGTCGAACGTCACCATCGAGGTGCTGGCCAGCCAGGATTGGATCAAGACGTCCGAGCAGGACCTTGCCGGGAAGTTCGAGGAGCAGATCGGTATCCACCTCGATTTCCAGATCATCCCGTCCGCACAGGACTTCGACGTCCTCAAGACGAAGTTGAACTCGGGCGAGGGGCATCGACCTCCTCCTCGGCCAGGCCGGCACATCGTGCTGACGATCCTGCCGGTCATCCTCATCTACGTCGTCGCGCAGCGCTGGATTGTGTCCGGCGTCTCGGCCGGCGCCGTGAAGGCATAGGCGGCCGACGTGACGGATCCTGTCCCCACGGGCGATCGCTGGGCCGCCTTGCGATGAGGATGCTGTCGCACGTCGCCGACGATCGCGGGCTCACGCTCCGGACCGACCACGGGATGGTCTCGATCACCCCGGTCACGGCGCGGACGGTCCGCGTCCGCTACACGCTCGAGGCCGAGTTCAGCCGGAAGCCGAGCCTGACCGTTCGCCCTGAGGCACTCACCGGACCGCCTGTCGAGTTCGCCGTCCAGGACGGTGCGGACCGGCTGCGGCTGTCGACCGACGCGCTCGTCGTCGAGATCGATTGCGACACCGTCGCCCTGTCGTATCGAACCACCGACGGCCGCCTTCTGACCCGCGAGCCGGCGCGCGGGGGCAAGACGCTCGATCCGGTCGACGTCCTGGTCTCCGTGTTCGACGAGGCCGAGACCGTCGAGAGTCAGGCGCGGGTGGACGGGATGCGGATGGAGGCCAGTCACGTTCGGCAGGTCGTCGATCGTCGGGCCTACCACACGAAGCTCGAGTTCGAGTGGGCCGACGACGAGGCGCTGTACGGGCTCGGCTCCCACGAGGAGGGGATGTTCAACCTCCGCGGCCAGCACCAGTACCTCTACCAGCAGAACATGAAGGTGGCCGTGCCGGTCGTCGTCTCGACGCGCGGCTACGGCATCTTCCTCGACTGCACGTCGCTCGTGACCTTCCACGACGACGCGTTCGGGTCGTACCTGTGGGGCGACGTCGACGAGGAGCTCGACTACTTCGTGATGGTCGGCCCCGAGTTCGACGGGATCGTCGAGGAATTCCGGGCGCTGACGGGCACGCCACCGATGCCGCCGCGCTGGGCGCTCGGGTACCTGCAGTCGAAGGAGCGCTACGAGAGCCAGGCGGAGCTGCTCGCCGTCGCTCACGAGTACCGCGATCGGGGCCTGCCGCTGGACGGGCTGATCCTCGACTGGAAGTCGTGGACGGGCGACCGCTGGGGTCAGAAGTCGCTTGATCCGGACCGCTTCCCGGATCCGCGCCGGATGATCGACCAGCTCCACGCGCTGGGAGTCCACCTGATGGTCTCGATCTGGCCGATCATGCGGCCCGGCGGCGACGACTGGCGGGAACTGCTCGATGCCGGCCACCTGCTCGGAAACCGAGCGACGTACGACGCGTTCAGCGAACCGGCCCGGACGGCGTATTGGGGCCAGGCCCAGCGCGGCCTGTTCGCCCACGGCGTGGATGGCTGGTGGACCGACGCGACCGAGCCGTTCGAGGCGGACTGGACCGGACCGGTCAAGCCCGAGCCCGAGGAGCGTCTGCGCCGGAACACCGAGGAAGCAAAGCGCTACCTCGATCCCGAGCTGATCAACGCGTACTCGCTGGTGCACGCCATGGGGATCCACGCTGGCCAGCGCGCGACGGGGGTCGACAAGCGGGTGGTCAACCTGACCCGTTCCGCGTATCCAGGGCAGCAACGCTACGGAACCGTGACCTGGTCCGGTGACCACGTCGCCACGTGGGGCACACTGTGCCGCCAGATCGCGGAAGGGCTGAGCTTCTGCGCGACCGGGATGCCCTACTGGACCACCGACATCGGCGCCTTCTTCGTCGGCCGGAAGCCGGCCCTGTGGTTCTGGTCGGGCGACTACGACGACGGCGTGGCGGACCTCGGCTATCGCGAGCTGTACCTGCGCTGGTTCCAGTACGCCGCCTGGCTGCCGATGTTCAGGTCACATGGGACGGACACGCCCCGCGAGCTCTGGCGGTTCGGCGAGCCCGGCGAGGCGATCTACGACGGCCTCGTCGATGCCCTGCGTCTCCGCTATCGCCTGCTGCCGTACCTCTACTCGATGGCGGCGTGGATCACGACCCGGGCCTACACGATGCTGCGAGCCCTCCCGTTCGACTTCCGGGAGGATGTCTGCACGTACGACGTCGCCGATGAGTTCATGTTCGGGCCGGCCTTCCTCGTGGCGCCCGTCCTCGCACCGATCCGATTTGGCCCTCGATCGCAGGTCCTCGAATTCCCGGAGACCAGCCGCCGTGTCTACCTGCCGACTGGCACGGACTGGTACGACCTCTGGACGGACCGTCGCCTGCCCGGGGGGCAGCACCTGGAAGCGCCGGTCGCCCTGGATCACATCCCCGTCTTCGTCCGGGCCGGTTCGATCGTCCCGATGGGGACGATCCGCATCCACGCACAGGACCAGCCCGACGGGCTGCTCGAGATCCACGTCTACCGAGGACGCGATGCGTCGTTCACGCTCTACGAGGATGAGGGCGACGGGTTTGGTTACGAGCAGGGCGCGTCGGCGACGATCGAGCTGAGCTGGAACGACGCCGCCGGGCGGCTCTCCGTCGGCGAGCGAGTCGGCGCCTATCCGAAGATGCCCAAGGAGCGCCAGATCGCCATCGTCGTCCATGACGGAGCGTCCGGCTCGGGGCCCGACTCGGCGCTCGCCTCGGCCAGACGGCTCTGCTACGCGGGCCAGTCCGTGACCGTAGACTGGTGAGGCGTCGGACCACGCTCGCCATTCGCGGATCGGGCAGCGCGCCCCGCCTGCGCTGAGAGGACCTTCAGAATCGTGGCCCCGCGACCCAAGGTGCCCAAGACGACGATCATCGACATCGCTGCGGCCAGCGGTGTCTCGGTCGCGACCGTGTCGCGCATCCTGAACGACAAGCCCGATGTCGCGGTGGAAACCCGCGAGCGTGTCCTCCGGGTCATGGATGAGATCGGCTTCGCGCCGCAGAGTGCCTGGCGCCAGGTCCGATCGGGTCGGACGCGACTGATCGCCGTGCACCGCCCGGAGGACTTCAACCCGCCAGCCTACCGGCTCGTCATGGCCGCCGCCCTGGGGGTCGAGGATGCGGGCTACTCGATCAACGTCATCACGCGATCGCTGACCGACTCCGACCTGCTGGGGATCTTCCGGAGTCGCCAGGCCGACGGGATCATCCTGCTCGAGGTCCAGACCGACGACCGGCGAGCGGAGCTGCTGCGCAACCACGGCTACCCGTTCGTGATGATCGGCCACCGGGCCGACAACCGCGGGCTCAGCTTCGCGGATGTCGACGTCGAGCACGGCGTCGGCCTCGCGATGGACCACCTCCTCGAACTCGGCCATCGGCGGATCGGGTTCCTGACCATCGATCCGGTCCTGAAGCACAAGACCTATGGGTTCGCGACGTGGGCGCTCCGGGCCTACGAGGGAGCCTGCAGGCGAGCCGGGCTCGAGCCACTTTCGGTCACCGGCAGCCCGACCACCGAGGGGATGTCGGAGGCGGCGGCGCGGCTCCTCGCGGCCCAACCGGCGCCGACGGCCATCGTCGCACCGCAGGAGCAGTCGGTCATCGGCGTCCTGAAGACCTCGTACGCCCGCGGCATCACGATTCCCCGCGACCTGTCCGTGGTGGCGATGCTGGGCGAAGCGATGAGCGAGCTGGCGACCCGGCCGCTCACCACGATGCTTCCCGGCGGATGATCTCGGGCGGACTGCCGCGCGGATTCTCGTCGATCGCCTCGACCATGGGGACCTGGCCCCACAGCAGGTGTTCCTGCGTCCCAGCCTCACCGTGCGCGGCACGACGGCCCCACCGCCCGCCTGACGGGCCGTGGCCGATCAGGCCGGCACGGAGTCGATCCCGGCCAGCACGCCGGAGGCGACGTTGGGCGGGGGTCCACTCGACCGGCGGGGGATCACCGCTCCCGGCAGGACGATGACGCGGCGCTTCCCCCGGACGCCTGGCTCGAGCCGCTTCGAAGAGCAACTCGGCCGCCTGCCGGCCGAGGTCATAGGCCGGCTGGGCCAGCACCGTCAGGAATGGGTCGTCGTGCCACTCCTCGGGCAGGTCGTCGAACGTCACGAGCGACATGTCGCCAGGGACGTCGATCTTCGCTTCCCTGAGCGCCCTGAGCGCTCCGAAGGCGATGAAATTGTTGGTCGCGAGGACCGCCGTGGGTCGCGGCCGGAGTGCGAGGATGTCCCCGACCATCCGATAGCCGCCCGCCAGGCTGAAGCTGTCGTAGCGGATCAGGTCGCGGTCCACCGGCACGTCCGCCCACGCGAGGGCGCGCTCGTAGCCGGCGACCCGGTCGGTCGCCGTCGAGATGTCCCGGCGGCCGGTCAGGACGGCAATCCGGCGATGTCCAAGCTCGAGCAGGTGCTGAACCAGGGCGTACGCGCCTGCTTCCGAATCGCAGCGAACCTCATCGAGCTGGCGAACCGACACGCGTCGGTCGATCAGGACGACCGGGATCTTCTGTGAGCGAAGGAGTCGAAACGGTCTGCCCGAGTTGCCGGCCGGCACGAGCAGCACGCCATCGACCTGGCGCTGCACGAGCGTCTGCAGGTACTCGAGTTCCTGCGATTCCGACTCGTCGGTGTTGGCGAACGTCACGGCGTAGCCACGCGGGCCGGCCACGTCCTGGACACCCCGTGCGATCGTGGTGAAGAACGGGTTCGTGATGTCCGAAAGGACCAGGGCGATCGTCTTCGTCCGCCTCGAGCGCAGGTGCCGCGCGACGGCATTCGGGACGTAGTCGAGCTCGGCGACGGCATCCTCGACCCGCAGCCGGCGCGCCTCGCTGACGCCCTCGGATCCGTTGATCACCCGCGACACGGTGGTGGTCGACACGCCTGCCAGGCGGGCGACGTCCCTGATCGTGTTCATGTCTCGGCGTTCGCGCTCCTTCCGCCCGGTCGGGGTGACCTCGAGTTGCGAACCGTGCACCCGCTGTCGGTCCGGATTGTATCGACCGCGGCGCCTGGTTCCGGGGGCCCGCGCCGGGTTCGGCACCACATCTTGACGTCAGTGTTACCGTTCTGTAACCGGTCTCATGTAACCGGTTTCATGAGGAGCGGGCATGCCCAAGAAGGCCGTCACCATCCGCGACGTGGCGCGTCAGGCCGGGGTGAGCGTCGCGACCGCGTCGCGTGCCCTGAATGGCATGGACATCGTCAATCCGCGGACCCGCGACCGGATTCTCACGGTGATGGAGGAGCTCGGCTTCAGGCCGAGCCCGGCCGCCCGCCGCCTGAGCCTTGGGCGGACCCTGACCGTCGGGGTGGTCGTCTCGTTCCTGACACGCCCGCAGGCCGCAGAGCGGCTTCGGGGCGTCGACGCCGTCCTGACCGACAGCGAATTCGACCTCGTCATCTACAACGTCGAATCGGTCCAGAAGCGCGACCACTACCTGGGCACGCTGGCCCAGTCGCAACGGACCGACGGCCTGCTCGTGATGTCGCTGCCGCCCTCCGCGGAGGCCGCTGCTTCGATCAGCCGGTCGCCCGTCCCGGTCGTGTTCATCGACGTCCACACGCCGTCGGTTGCCACCATGCCGCGCGTCGTCGGGGACGACGTCACCGGGGGCGCCATGGCCGCGCGCCATCTGCTCGAGCTCGGGCACACGGCCATCGCCTTCATCGGGGACGCCGTCGAGGATCCGTTCGGGTTCACCTCGAGCCGTGATCGCGAGCAGGGCCTCACCGGCGAGCTCGCCACGGCGGGCGTGACCATCCCGGCCGCGTGGACGGGGCATGGGGCCCACGGCCGCTACGAGGCTCGCGACCTCACCCACAGGATGCTCACCGGTGAGCGGCGGCCGACGGCGATCTTCACGGCGAGCGACACGCAGGCGCTCGGAGTCATCGCCGCGGCGCGGGAGCTCGACCTTCACGTGCCGGATGACCTGTCGGTCATCGGCTACGACGACATCGAAGCGGCCGACTACGTCGGGCTCACGACCATCCGCCAGCAGCTCTTCGAATCCGGACGGCGAGGTGCGGAGGTCCTCCTGTCCGAGATCAAGGTCCGGTCCGAGCAGCCGCCCGTTGCCAGGCTGGCGCCAGAGCTCGT
The DNA here is from genome assembly GCA_963806175.1 of uncultured Chloroflexia bacterium. GTDB lineage: Bacteria > Chloroflexota > Limnocylindria > Limnocylindrales > CSP1-4 > SPCO01. The sequence goes on along the minus strand of CAWDXA010000004.1, from coordinate 145,049 downwards.
GGTCCGTGCGACCACGGCGCCTCCGAAGGAGGGCCGTGGATGAGGGCCCCGGCGACGATCCGCACCCCAACATGGTAGGAGCGAACAGGAGGATCCATGGTCAGCATCGACTTCACTCGTAGCCGCGCGACCGCGTGGGCCGCCAGGCTAGCCGTGATGGCCCTGGTGGCGAGCTTCGTCGCCGCCTGCGCCTCGCCGGGTGCGGTGACGCCGTCTCCGACGGTCGCCGCAACCCCCAGCGCGGAGGCCCCGTCGGCCGCGATCGCCGAGTCGCCGTCCGCCAGCGCCGCGGCCGCGGGCCCCAGCTGCGGGACCGATCCGGTCGTCCTCAGCGCCTACTTCGAGACCGGCTTCGACATCCCGTTCAAGCTCTCCGAGGAATTCACGAAGCAGTTCCCGAACGTGACCTGGGACATCAAGCAGGACCAGTTCACCAACCTCATGACCGCCACGCCGCGACTCCTGTCCGGCGACAATCCGCCCGACCTGATCCGGCTCCCGTCGATGGTGTCGCTGGTCAAGGACGGCCTGCTCAAGAACCTCGACGAGTACGTGACCGCGTTCGGCTGGGACAAGTTCCCGGCAGCGCAGCTCGTCCAGAACCGCGTCGCCAGCGACGGGACACGCGGATCCGGCTCGCTCTACGCGGCTGGACTCAACTACAGCCTGACCGGCGTCTTCTACAACAAGAAGCTCGCCGCGCAGATCGGCATGACGAACCCACCGGCGACCGTCGCCGAATTCGAGGACCTGCTCGCCAAGGCCAAGACCGCAAAACTGCAGCCCATCATGCAGTGGAATGCCACGGCCAGCGGCGGCGGGCTCGCGTTCCCCCTCCAGAACCTGATGGCCGCGTATGGCCCCACTGAGCCGATCAACGACTGGATCTTCCAGAAGCCGGGTGCAACGATCGACACGCCGACGAACCTGACGGCCGCCCAGCACCTCCAGCAGTGGGTCGAGGCCGGGTATTTCCCGAAGGATGCCAACGCGATCGAGTACACCGATGCCAATGCCCGTTTCGGCAAGGGCGAGGGCGTGTTCATGTTCAACGGCGACTGGCAGAACGCCACCTACGACAAGGATCAGCCCGGCAATGTCGGGTTCTTCGTCTTCCCGCCCGGTGAAGCCGGTGGGACGCTCGCGGCGATGTCCGCGCCGCTGACGTACGGGATCGCCGCGACGGCGAAGCACGCCGACTGCGCGGCGTTCTTCCTCAACTGGGTCGCCACCAATGCCACGGCTCGCGAGATCGACGTCGCCATCGGCGGCTCGAACCCGGGCGGGCCGCCGGATCTGCCGGTTCCCGGTGGACCGGCAGGCTCCGTGACCAACGAGACGCTGGCCGCCGGCGCCGACGTCGCGAAGGACAATGGCGCCATGGACTTCATCGCCAACGCGACGGGCTCCATCTTCGCCCAGGGCTGGACCCCTGAGCTGCAGAAGCTGATCGGCGGCAAGCAGGACGCCGCCGGGCTCCTCAAGGCCGTCCAGGCCGAGTACGCGAAGGAGCTCAGCCGGTGATTGGTGCCGCCGACGAGGTCGCCTCGGGCCGGGTGATCGCCAGATCGCCCAGCCCGGACGCTCGTCGGCGGCCGGTTCGGCGGATCCCCTGGAGACAGCGGATCCGCCGACGCACCTGGGCCGGCTGGCTGTTCGTGGCCCCGGCCCTCATCATGTACGGGCTGTTCGTCCTGCAACCGCTTGCCCTCACGGTGCAGTACTCGTTCTATCGATGGGACGGCGTCGGCCCGGCAACGTGGGTGGGCTTGTCCAACTACGCGGCCGTCCTCAGCGAGCCGCGACTCGTCGAGACGCTGTTCAACGCGTTTCGACTCGTGCTGTTCTTCAGCTTCATTCCGGTGGCACTTGGACTCGTGACCGCCAGCGTCATCCAGCGGGTCGCGACCGGACGACTCGGAACGGTCTCGAGGACCATCCTGTTCCTTCCCCAGGTCATTCCGCTCGTCGCCGCGGGCATCATCTGGGGCCGCCTGCTGTCGCTCTCGGGCCTCATCAACCAGGGCCTGACGGCCGTCGGTCTGGGCGATGTCACCGAGGCGTGGCTCGGCGACTTCGATACCGCCCTTCCCGCCGTCGGCCTCATCGGGATCTGGGTCCTCCTGGGCTTCTGCACGGTCCTCCTGCTCACGGGCATGACCAAGATCGACCCGGCGTACTACGAGTCCGCCCGGCTCGACGGTGCCGGCTGGTTCCGGGAATTCCGGGCCATCACGCTGCCGAGCCTCCGGAACGAGATCGGCGTGTGCATCACGGTCACCGTGATCGCCGCCCTCGCCGCGTTCGACATCGTGTACGTGACCACGGGCGGCGGCCCGGGTGGCGCGACGGCCGTTCCCGGCATCCAGATCTACATCATCGCGTTCCTCGAACGCCAGGTGGGCCTCGCCTCGGCGTTGGCAGTCGTCCTCATGGTCCTCGTCCTGCTGGTGATCCTCCCCATCCAGCGCCTCAGCCGGGGGAGTGACCTGTGAGAATCGCTCGCCGCGAGCTGTACGCCGGTCGGGCCCTGCTCCTTGCGCTGGTCACGATCACCGTCCTGCCGTTCGTGAGCATCTTCACCACGGCGCTGTACCCGTCGGGCTCCGTCCCCACGGGACTGTCCTGGCCGGCCGACCCGCAGTGGGGCAACTTCGTCGAGGCGTTCAAGATCGCCAACATGGGGCCATTGCTCGCTTCGAGCGTGTTCATCGTGCTCGCGGTCGTCCCGGTGTCGCTCGCCATCTCGACCATGGCCGGGTTCGCCATCGGCCTGCTGCGCATCCCCGGTGCCCGGTTCCTGCTGCTGCTGTTCATCTTCGGACTGACCCTGCCGTTCGAGGGGATCATCACGCCCCTGTACTTCCTGGCCCGCCAGATGGGCATCCTCAACACGCGGTTCGCGATCGTGCTGCCACTGATCGGACTGTTCATGCCGTTCGCCGTCTTCTGGATGCGCGCCCACTTCGTGAACATGCCCAGCGAGATCAGCGAGGCCGCCAGGGTCGATGGCGCGAGCACCTGGGACCTGTTCTGGAAGATCCACGTGCCGCTGGCCCGAGCACCGATGGCGTCGCTCGGAATCCTGATGTCCGTCTGGGCATGGAACCAGTTCCTGCTCGCGCTGGTCCTCGTCGAGGATCCGAGCCAACGGACGATGGCGGGAGGTCTCGGCGCGTTCCAGGGCCACTACGCGACGGACATCCCGTTGCTGTGCGCCGGCACGATCCTGATCCTCCTCCCGACCCTGATCGTGTTCATCCTCTTCCAGCGCCAGGTGATCGCGGCCCTGCTCCAGGGATCGGTGAAGGGATGACGACCCGGGCAACGGCGTCCTCCCACGATCTGACGGTCGCCGACGAGATCCAGCTTGAGGATGGCCGCCGGATCTACGCGACGGTGGACGACGGCTACGGGCCGATCGTGGACGCCTTCGTCGCCAACTTCGTCAAGCGCGGCGACGTCGGCGCCGGCTGTGCCGTGTACGTCGACGGGCGACTCGTGGTCGACCTGTGGGGAGGGATCGCCGATTCGCGCACCGGCAGGGCATGGGAACACGACACGGCGGCCGTGATCTTCTCCTGCACGAAGGGGGTCCTGGCGATCTGCGCCTACCAGCTGGTGCAGGAAGGACGGCTCGACCTCGACGCTCCGATCGCCCGCTACTGGCCGCGGTTCGGCGCGCACGGCAAGGTCGGCATCACCGTTCGCGAAGCGATGGCCCACCGGGCCGGCCTGCCGGCGCTCGACATCGACCTGACCAGGGCCGACGTGCTGGCGTGGGACCCGGTCCTCCGCGCCATCGAGGCCCAGCGCCCGACGTCCCCGCCGTACGCTGGACACCTGTACCACGCCATGACCTACGGTTGGCTGCTCGGAGAGGTCGTCCGCCAGATCGGAGGGGCGATGCCGGGCCGGTTCTTTCGACGGGAGCTCGGTGATCGCCTGGCGTTGCATACCTGGATCGGCCTGCCGGAAGCCGTCCGCGACACGGTGGCCTGGATGGAGGCGCCGCTGCCCGACGAGGACTCGGACGCCGCGCGGGAGAGCGCCCGGCTGGCGGCGGACAGCCCGGTCGTCGAACGGAGCCTGACCATGGGTGGCGCCTTCCCGTTTCCGGCCGAGCACGGGCTCGTGAGCTTCAACGACCCGGCCATCCAGGCGGCCCAGATCCCTGCTGCGAACGGGATCAGCAGCGCCGAGTCGCTGGCTCGGCTGTATGCGGCGTGCGTGTCCGATGTTGCCGGCACCCCGATCCTGTCGCCCTCGAGCATCAGCGATGCGCTGCAGCTCCAGTCGGGGGGTCGCCAGCTGTCGGGCATGCCGGACGACGGGGCGCGGTGGGGGACTGGCTTCCAGCTGTCCTCACCGCCGTCGCAGCCGATGCTCGGGCCGGCCAGCTTCGGCCACGCCGGTGCCGGCGGACAGCTGGGGTTCGCCGACGCCGACTACCGCGTTGGATTTGCGTACCTGGGCAACCAGATGGGCGGCTACGGGGACGCACGGGCGCGCGAGCTGACGCTTGCCCTCCGTGCCGTGCTCGGCGACTGACCGGGCAGGAGCACGACATGCGACCTGGCGACATTCCACCGCGACCCCAGCTGCTCACCTATCCGGACTCGCTCGGAGGTGGGCTGCGGCCCTTGGGGGCGCTCCTCGATGGTTCGCTGGCAGGCCTGTTCCAGGGCGTCCACGTGCTGCCGCCATTTCCCTCTTCGGGTGATCGCGGCTTCGCGCCGTTGACCTACTACCACATCGATCCCAGGTTCGGGGGTTGGGAGGATGTGCGGCGGATCGGCGAGCGGTACGACGTGATGCTCGACCTGATGATCAATCACATCTCGCGGCAGAGCCCGGAGTTCCAGGACTTCGAGCGCCAGGGACGACGCTCGCAGTACGCGGACCTCTTCATCACACTCGACAAGATCTGGCCCGGGGGCGACCCACCCCGCGAGGACGTCGAGCGGATCTTCCTGCGCAAGCCCGACTCGCCGTTCTCGACGATCACGATCCGCGAGACCGGCGAGCGCGAACGAGTGTGGACCTCGTTCGGGAGCGCCGACTGGTCCGAACAGGTCGACCTCGATGTCACCTCACCCGCGACACGGAAGCTCATCACCGAGTGGCTCCGGTTCCTGGCCTCACAGGACGTTCGGTTCGTCCGGCTGGACGCGGTCGGCTACGTGGTGAAGAAGCCAGGCACGAACTGCTTCATGGTGGAGCCCGAGATCTACGACTTCCTTGGCTGGGTGGGCTCGGAGGCCGCGTCGTGCGGACTGACCGTCCTGCCGGAAGTCCACGACGTGTATGCGACACACGAACGTCTCGGCGAACACGGCTTGTGGACCTACGACTTCGTCCTCCCAGGGTTGGTGCTCGACGCATTCGAGACGGGAGATGCCACCCGGCTCGCCGAGCATCTCCGGCAGTCTCCCGACCGGGTGTTCACCACGCTCGACTGCCACGATGGCATCCCGGTCAGGCCGGACCTCGACGGGATCCTGGAGCCGGCCGAAATGCTGCGCCTGGCCGAGCTGATCGAGCGACGCGGCGGAAATGTCAACCGGATCCTGTCCCCGGCCCAGGATGCGGGGGTCGACGTCCACCAGCTGAATTGCACCTACTACTCCGCCTTTGGCTGCGACGACGACCGCTATCTCGCAGCGCGCGCGATCCAGCTGTTTGCCCGTGGCGTCCCGCAGATCTACTACGTCGGTCTCCTCGCCGGCGAAAACGATGAAGCGGCCATGGCTCGCAGCGGTGATGGTCGTGCCATCAACCGCCATGACTACTCCACCGAGGAAGTCGAACGTGCGCTCGATCGTCCAGTCGTGGCGCGGCTGCACGAGCTGATCCGGCTCCGCAACACGCATCCGGCCTTCGATGGATCGCTGGGCATCGAGGTCGTCGGTGGCAGCCGCCTCCGACTCTCGTGGCTGCATGGCCCGTGGTCCTGTTCGCTCGACGTCGACGTTGCCAGCGGCCGCCTCCTGGTCGACGAGGGCCCTGTCCGTGACCGCGTCGCGGATACGGCGTGATCGGCCGATCCAGCGACATGCCCGCGGGTCGCGTCGCCTCCGTCTGCGCAGGCAGCCCGGTTGGTGCCTCCTCTCCAACCGGGCTGGCTGCATCCTCGCTGCGCCGACCCGGGTGATCACGTCCACGCCGGTGTATCGAGTCATCGGGATCGGCGAGCTCGTGTGGGATCTCCTTCCGGGAGGACCTCGGCTGGGTGGAGCGCCGCTCAATGCGGTGGCGCACCTGGCTCAGTTCGGGTGTGCGGCCGAGTACGTCACGGCCGTCGGCCGGGACAGCCTGGGCCGGCGCGCCCTCGAGGAGATCCGCCGCATCGGCGTGAGTCCTTCGCTCGTGCAGATCTCGGACCGTCCGACGGGTCTCGTGCGCGTGGACCTCGACGCGGACGGCGTGCCCGCCTACGAGATCGTCTCGCCGGCGGCGTACGAGGCCATCGTGCCCCTGTCGGGCGAAGCCCTCGAGCTCGCCTCACGCGTCGACATCCTCGTCTTCGGCACCCTGGCGCAGCGCTTCCAGGGAACGCGTGACGCCACCCGAGGCATTGTCGAAGGTTGCGGTCGAGCAGTGCGGCTCTATGACGTGAATCTTCGGCCGGGCTGCTGGGATGCGGCGCTCGTCGACGAATTGATCAAGCTGGCGACCATCGTCAAGCTCAACGATCATGAGCAAGCCACGCTGGCCGATGCTCTCGACCTGCCCGTCGCGCCGATCGAGCGATTCGCGCGAGCCATGGCGGACAGGTACCGGCTCCGCGGTGTTTGCGTGACCCGCGGGCCTGCCGGTGCGGCCCTGCTCCTCGACGACGAATACCGGGAAGCGCCTGCGCCACCCGTCCACGTCGTCGACACCGTTGGCGCAGGCGACGCGTTCTCAGCCGCTCTGGCCCACGGCATGGTCGCCGATCGGCCTGTCTCCGAGATCCTGGACATGGCCACCCGTCTGGCGGCGTTCGTCGCGTCGCATGCCGGGGCCATTCCTGCCTGGAGTCCGGTCGACCTTGGGTTCTCCGGCCCGCTCAACGAGCGACCAATTGACCGTCCGGTCTGATGAACCGCGGATACCTCGATGTCGAATGGCTCTTGACAGGGGCATCTAGTGATCCTGGGTTCCTTCGGGCGTTTTCGTTGGTGCCAGACGGCAGGCAGGCCAGCGCGAAGCCGGTCGCGGCGATGCTCGCCGGCCAATCGGGTGCCGTCTTGTCGAGCACCAGTCCATTCCGTGGGTTCGTCTCGTGCAGGAAGTACCTGAACGCGTCGAGCTGGAGGGTTTCCAGCTCCAGGTCGACCGCGGGTCCGTCGGGGTTCACGGCGTCACCGCGTTTCGTTTCAGCCACCGAAGCGAGCGGAGTCGCACAACGCCTCGGGTGCCCGGGTGCGAGCGGCACCCTCCGTCATGACGCGGCGGCCGGCGACCGTGGAGCCTCCGGAACGCCGACCGTCGGGTCATGCCAGTGATCACCGTTCGCGAGAATCGCGGCCGCCACCTGCGGGCCCCAGGTGCCGGGCTCGTAGTCGTGAACGACCGTCTGGTCGCCGAGCACGTCGTCGACGATCCGCCAGGCCGCTTCCACGGCATCCTCGCGGGCGAAGATCGACTGATCGCCGTTCGTCGCGTCGCCGATCAGGCGCTGGTACGGCGGACGTTCGGTGCCGCTGTGATGGCTGGCGTAGAGCTCAACGGCCTCGCCGACGAGCGCCTCGCCGGGTTTCTTGGCCCGCGCGGCGAGCGAGATCGACATGTCCGGCGTCAGGCGGAAGCGGAAGTAATCGGCGTCGGGCGGCTCGGTTTCCCCGAACACGGAGCGGGTCGAACGCTTGAGCTCCACCAGGACCTCGGTCGCGGTGACGGGCAGGCACTTCCCGGCCCGGAGGTAGAACGGGACCCCATTCCAGCGTCGGTTGTCGACGTGCAGCCGCACGGCCGCGAACGTCTCCACGGTCGAGCCCGGCGCGACCCCCGGCACGTTGCGGTAGCCGCTGTACTGCCCGCGGACGACATCGTCGGGCGTGACCGCCCGGATCGCGTCGAGCACCGCGGCCTGCCTGTCACGAACGGAATCCGGGGCCCCGACCGTCGGCGGCTCCATGCCGAGCAGGCTGACCACCTGGAGGAGGTGGTTCTGCATCACGTCGCGAATCGCCCCCGCCCGATCGTAGAACGCCCCGCGCCCCGCGACGCCGAATGTCTCGGCCATGGTGATCTGGACACTGGCGATGTGCTCGCGGTTCCAGAGTGGCTCGAGGAACGCGTTGGCGAATCGGAAGTAGAGCAGGTTCTGGACCGGCTCCTTGCCGAGGTAATGGTCGATCCGGAAGATGGCCGGCTCGGCAAAGACCTGGTGGACCGTTTCGTTGAGGGCCATGGCGGTGGCCAGGTCACGCCCGAACGGCTTCTCCAGGATGACCCGCGCGCCGTCGGCGCAGCCCGAGGCCCCGAGATTGGCGATGACCTCGCCGAACAGGCCCGGCGGGATCGCGAGGTAGTGGAGCGGGTGGCGGGCATCCCCCAGCTCACGGCGAAGGGCGTGGAAGGTCTCGATGTCGTCGTCCGATCCCTTCACGTAGCGCAGGCGCCCGGTGAGCTCCTTGATCGCCGCGCCGTCGACGACACCCGCGGCCTCGAGGCTCTGCCGCGCCCGCTCGCGAAGGGCGTCCAGGTCCCCGGAACGGGCCACGCCGATGATCGGCAGGTCGAACCCCTCGTCCCGGATGAGGCCCAGCAGCGCCGGGAAGATCTGCTTGAAGGCCAGGTCGCCGGTCGCCCCGAAGAAGACGAAGGCGTCCGATCGTTCGGTGGCCATCGCCGGCCCCGTCACGCCTGCTTCTCGAGGTGGCCCCCAAAGCCGAAGCGCATGGCCGACAGCACCTTGTCGGCGAAGTCCGACTCGCCGCGTGACGTGAATCGGGCGTAGAGCGCGGTGGTGAGCACGGGCGCCGGGGCGGCCACGTCGATGGCGGCGATGCTCGTCCAGCGTCCCTCGCCCGAGTCGCTGACCCGACCGGCGAAATCGGACAGATCGGCGCTCTGGACGAACGCCTGGGCGGTCAGATCGAGCAGCCAGCTGGCGACGACGCTGCCGCGCCGCCAGACCTCGGTGACCGCCGGCAGGTCGAACTCGTACTTGTACAGGTCGGGTTCCCGGAGCGGCGTCGTTTCCGCGTCGACGTCGCGCTGGTGGTTGCCGGCGTCGGCGTGGGCGAGGATGTTCAGCCCTTCGGCATAGGCCGCCATGACGCCGTACTCGATCCCGTTGTGGACCATCTTCACGAAGTGGCCGGCACCCGATGGTCCGCAGTGGAGATAGCCCTGCTCCGCGGCGGACGGGGGTCCGTTTCGTCCTGGCGTGCGCGATGCCGCGTCCACGCCGGGAGCAAGCGCGCGAAACAGCGGATCGAGGCGGTCCACGGCCTCCGTGGGGCCGCCGATCATCAGGCAGTACCCGCGCGCAAGGCCCAGGACGCCGCCGCTCGTGCCGCAGTCGAGGTAGTGAATCTGCTTCTCTGCCAGGCGCTTCGAGCGCTGGAGGTCGTCGCGATAGTAGGAGTTGCCGCCGTCGACGACGATGTCGCCTGCGTCCAGGTGCGGAAGCAGCTCATCGATCGTCGCGTCGACGGCTGCGGCCGGGACCATGAGCCAGAGGATCCGTGGTTTGGCCAGCTTGCCGACCAGCTCAGCCAGCGATCCCGCGCCGTCGGTGAGGGCCTTGTCGCCCACGAGACCGTCGACGGTAGCCTGCGTCCGAGCGTAGCCCACGACCGTGTGCCCGGCGCCGATCCAGCGGCGAGCCATGTTGGCACCCATGCGACCCAGTCCGATCAGTCCGACCTGCATCTGTTGCCTCGCTCCCGTTGACGGCCGCGGCCTGCGCGGCGCAGATGAGTGTCCATCGCCAGCCAAGTCTGCGCTTGCGCAAGCCATCAAGCCGCTGTCGCAATCCGGCTGCGTTTGGGCCAGCCGGGTCTCGTCACGCCCACGGCACAACTCTCTCCAGCGCACCAGCGACCGCGTCGAGACGTGTCGAGTTCGCGAGGGTCGATTCGTGCTCAGGAAGTGGGGTGGCCTACGGGGGTCGAACCCGTAACCTTCGGAGCCACAATCCGATGCTCTGCCATTGAGCTAAGGCCACCGCGGGATGCTCGTGCGTGGCGATCCCACCGGCTGGCGGGCGAGCGACGGGAGTATACCGGGAAGCGCCCGATCGCCAGCGACCCTTCGCGGCGGTCGGCCCCCGGGTGGGTCGCCACACCGCGACGGGAGCCGCACGGACCGCACCCGACGCCGCCCGAACCCAACGGACCGCACCAATGGTCCCACGAGCCGTCCAGACCTGCCGGTACCACCGAACCCCGCACCACCCGGACCATCGCGCGACGGACGTGACGGAGATCGAGACCTACCGTGAAGGGAGCACCGGAGCCTATCCGGCTGCGCTCGGAGGTCCCGGATCGAATGTCGCTCGGCGCGACCCTCAGCCCTCAGCGGACTCTGCGTCGCTCGGCCCTCGCCATCGCCCTCCTGTTCGCGGTCACGTCCGTCGCGACGCTGGCCGCTCCGGCCGGGAGCCTGGCCTGGAGTGGCAGCTCCTACAATTCGTCGGCCGAGGCCGAGCTCGTCGCGCTCACCAACCGGGCACGCGCCAGCGCAGGACTGTCCGCGCTCAAGGTCGATTCCACGCTGCATGCCGCCGCGCGCTGGCGCAGCCAGGACATGATCGATGAGGACTACTTCAGCCACGACATCCCGGGCTGGGGCCACAACGGGATCTTCCCGTACCTGTCCAGCATCGGGTTCTGCTACCGGCTGGCCGGGGAGAACATCGGCTGGAACACGTACCCCGACGACCAGGCCACGGCCGCCATCCAGCAGATGTTCATGGACTCGCCGGGTCATCGAGCCAACATCCTGACGTCCTCCTGGGACGTGATCGGCGTCGGGGCCTACAAGGGTTCCGACGGCAAGAAGATGTACACGGTCCTGTTTGCCGACACCTGCGGGACGACGCCGAGCCCGACGCCCAAGCCGACGGCAAAGGCCACGCCACGACCGACCCCCGAGCCGACGCCGAAGGCGACTCCGCGGCCAACGCCGCGAGCGACCACGGTCCCGACACCCACGCCCACAGCCACAACCACGCCAACTCCCACGCCCACAACCACGCCAGCACCCCTGCCGACGCCCGAACCCACGCCGACACCTGCGCCGACGCCCGAACCCAGCCCGACGCCCGAACCCAGCCCGACGCCCGAACCCACCCCGACGTCGACCCCGACGCCGCCTGGTTTCACGCTGCGCGTGGTCGAGCGCGGCTCATCCCAGAGCCTGCTCGAGATGATCGTCACCGGCGTGACCGGCTTCTTCTTCGGCGGCTGACCGGGTGACGTTGGGCTCGAATCGACGGGTACACTCCCGCCCATGACGGTCATCCTCGAAGCCTTCCACCTCACCCGGGACTATCGGCTCGGGGCCACGACCGTCCAGGCCCTGCGGGGCGTGTCGCTGTCGGTCGAGGCCGGCGAATTCGTGGCTTTGATGGGTCCTTCCGGCTCAGGCAAGTCGACCCTGCTGCAGGTGCTCGGTGGCCTGGACCGGCCCACGTCGGGCGAGGTGATACTCGAGGGCCAGGACCTAAGCAGCCTGTCCGACGACGAGGCGACGCGGCTTCGGCGAGACCGGACCGGCTTCGTCTTCCAGTCGTTCAACCTGATCCCGCTCCTCGACGTCGTGGAGAACGTGGCCCTGCCGTTCACCATCGCCGGCGGAGACGCGGGCAAGGGCGAGCTGGCCGACCGGATCCGCGATGTGATCGAGCTGGTCGACCTGACCGGCAAGGAGCACCACAAGCCCGACCAGCTGTCGGCCGGCGAGCAACAGCGGGTCGCGGTCGCCCGGGCCCTCGTGACTCGTCCGGCGCTGCTCTTCGCCGATGAGCCGACCGGCAACCTGGACTACACGACCGGCGCGGAGATCCTCGACGCGCTCAAGCGCTCCTGCGTGGAGCGCGGCCAGACCATCGTGCTGGTCACGCACGATGCCAAGGCGGCCGCCTACGCGGATCGGGTGATGGTCGTCGGCGACGGACAGATCCGCGAGACGATCGAGCTCGGCCGGCGGGATACCCACGAGGCCACACCGCTGATCGCCCGGCTCGCGCAGCTCGGGCTCTAGGGCGCTCGTGTCCCTGACCGGACTCGCCTGGCGGAGCCTTCGCGCCCGGCCGCTGCGCTCGGTCCTGAGTGGAATCGGGGTGGCGCTCGGGGTCGCGGTCCTGTTCGCCGGCCTGGCCACCAACGCCGGGATCGAAGCCTCCGTGAACAGCACGGTGCGCGACCTGGTCGGGCGAGCCGACCTCCGCGTGGCTGCCTTCGGCGAGCACGGCCTCACCCCGGTGACGGTCCAGGCGATCAAGGCGACCCCGGGTGTCGAGGTGATCGCGCCGGCGCTCCAGCGACGGACCTATCTCGGTCCCGACATCGAGGCGGGTCAGGCGTTGCCGCCGCCCGTGACCGTGCTCGGCATCGATCCGGCCGCCGAGCCGCAGCTCCACGATCTGCACCTCGTGACCGGTTCGATGCTGCGCGAGCCGACCGAGCCGAGCGCCCTTATCTCCGAGCAGCTAGCGGGCGAGGACGGGCTGGCCGTCGGCGCGCCGATCACGATGCAGGGGACCGGGGACCGGGTGACCTACCGCGTCATCGGGATCCTGGCGGGCGAGGGGCCGCTCAACGGCGCATTCGGCCGGATCGTGGTCGTGCCGCTCCAGACGGCCCAGGCCGTGTTCGGCGACCAGGCAGTGACGCGCGTGGACATCGGCGTGGCGGCCGGCACCGACCCCGGGGCGGTCTCGGATGCGCTCGTCACGAGGCTCACGACGCAGCCGTACGTGCTGTCGACCCCCCAGGACATCGCCGCCTCGCTGCGCAGTTCGACGGCCGACTTCGAGACGACGACGGCGCTCATCGCCGCGATCGGGCTGTTCGCGGGCGCCTTCCTGGTCTTCAACACGCTCTCGATGACCGTGGTCGAACAGGTTCGCGAGGTCGGGCTGTTGCGCGCCGCCGGCGCGACCCGGCGCCAGGTGACGCGATTCATGCTCAGCCAGGCCCTGGTCGTCGGCGTGTTCGGCTCGCTGCTCGGGCTGGGTCTTGGCGCGCTGCTGGCGGCCGGCATGGTCGCCTACGTCCGCACGATCGGATCGGTCACCCTTCAACGCCCGGCGATCCCGCCGGATGCCGCCGTCATTGCCCTGATCGTCGGGATCGGCGTGACCCTGGCCGCCGCGCTCGAGCCCGCCCGCCGGGCCGGCCGGATCCAGCCGGTCGAGGCGCTCAAGGCGCGGCTCGAGCTGCCGTCGGCCCGGCGCGCCCGGCTGCGCTGGCTGACGGGCGTCTTCGTGATCATCACGATCGTCGGGCTGATCGCCGCGCCGCGGGGCGCGGGGGTCCTGCAGTCCGTGGTCGTGTACGCGGTCCTGCTCGTCGGCACCCTGTCCATTCCGCTGATCCTGCCCGTCGCCGCGCGGCTCGCCGGCATCCCGTTCCGGCTCATCCTCCGGCTCGAGGAGCGTCTCGCCCGGAGTGCCGTGGTCCGTGACCCGAGTCGATCGGCGCTGACGCTTGGGGCCCTGACCATCGGCCTGGCGATGATCGTCGCGCTCGGCGGGGTCGGCCAGCATGCGCGAGCCGCCGCCGGGGCGTGGATCGCCGACGTCGTCCCGGGCGAGCTGATCCTGTCCTCGATCCGCCCGGTCGGGCCCGACGAGGGCGTGGAGGCCGATCTCCTGGCCGCGGTGCCCGGCATCGCCCGGATCAGCCCGATCGCGACGTTCGACGTGGCGCTCCAGGGCGCGCGAACCGATGCCGCGGCCGTCGTCGGGGCCGACCTGGCCGCCGACGGCCGGCTCCGGTTCACGGCCGGCGACCGGGTATCGGCGCTGGCGGCGATCGACGAAGGAGGTGCCACGATCGTCCCCGCCGGTCTCGCGGACCATCTCGGGCTCGGTATCGGGCAGATCCTGACCCTGCCGACGGACAGCGGCACGCCGCTCGACCTCAAGGTCGTCGGGATCGTCGAACGATCGATCCCGGGATCGGCGGGAGAGGCGATGCTGGTCGGCTGGAAGGACGCCGTGAGCCTCGGTGTCGCCGGCGCCGACGCGTTCGCGATCCGCTTCGCGTCCGACGCGCCCGCATCGGCGCGCGATGCCCTGCGTACCGTCGCCGCGACGTACGCGCTCGACTACGTCACGCTCGACCGGATCAAGGGCGCCGTCGACGACGCGCTCGGACGGATCTTCGGCTTGTTCGACGCGCTGGCCGCGGTGGCGGTGCTCATTGCCGCGCTCGGTATCGTCAACACATTGACCATGAACGTCATCGAGCGCGTCCGCGAGATCGGGATCCTGCGGGCCGCCGGGATGACCCGCCGCCAGGTCTGGCGCTCGGTGGTGGTCGAGGCCGGCATCCTCGGCCTGGCGGGTGCGGTGCTCGGCGTGGTCCTCGGCTTGATCGTCGGCGCCCTGATGGTCGTCCTGGCGGGTGGGCGGTTCGATGTCGCGACCGGCATCCCGTGGCAGGTGGTCGGGCTCAGCCTGGTGCTCGGGATCGCGGTCGCCATGCTGGCGGCCGCTTACCCGGCGCGCCTGGCCAGCCGCCTCCCGATCGTCCGGGCGGTTCGGTTCGAATGACCGGATGCTAGACTCGCTACGGTCGGTCGCCGCCCAGGTGGCCCACGCAGCGGAGTCCGGATGACGCTCGCCCTGCCGAGACTCGACCGCACGACGGCCGAGGAACGTGGTCTCACGATCGCCGACTTCCTCGTTCCCATCCGCGTCGGCGAACGGCTCAATGCCAGGGTCCGGGATGTGGCCCTGGTGGCGGCCGGCGCCCTGCTCGTCTACCTGACCGCGCGCGTCGCGTTCCCGGTGCCGGGGTCGCCGGTTCCGATCACGGGTCAGACGTTCGGCGTGCTCCTCGTTGGCGGCGCGCTGGGCTTCCGGCGCGGGCTGATCGCCGTGGCGTTGTACGTGGTGCTCGGGGTGGTCGGACTGCCGTTCTTCGCCGAGGGCAAGGGTGGCCTGACGGTGATCTGGGGCGCGACGGGGGGCTATCTCGTCGGCTTCGCCGTCGCCGGCGCGCTCGTCGGCCGGCTGGCCGAGCTCGGGTGGGACCGACGGCTCGGCGGTGCGCTCGGCGCCATGATGCTCGGCAACGTCGTGATCTACGCCGTCGGGCTGCCGTGGCTCAAGGTGGTGACCGGCATGTCCGTGCAGGACACCGTCGCCAACGGGCTGTCGCCGTTCCTGGTCGGCGATGTGCTGAAGCTGGTCCTGGCAGCCGTGTTGTTCCCGGCGGCCTGGTGGATCGTGGGGCGACGCCCGGACGACCGGTAGGTCGCGCCCGCCGGGCGGCGCATCCGCGCGTTGCGCGCCGTGCGCCAGTTGACGGGCGGGCGGTCAGTAGGTCGTGCTTTCGATTTCCTCGACGATCCGCGCTCGGGGAGTGCCCGCCAGGGCCGCCTGGGCGGCCGGCGACTGCCAGAGTCGGCGCAGGGCCCCGAGGAAGGCGTGAGCCTTCGGCAGGTCTTCGAACTCGAGGTCGACGGCGACGTACGCGGGATCGTCGATCGCCTGGAAGACCCGATAGCGGCGAACCCCGCCTGCTTCTCGTTGGATCGGATCGCGATCGAACGCCGCCTTCCACGAATTGAAATCCCTGACCGGGTGCTCGAGCTGAATGAGGACGGGCACGGCACACCTCGGCCGGGATCCGGCCCGGGCTGACGCTTGACGGCGCCGTCGACATCCTGTTCGCGCTCGGCAGTCCCGAGGTCTACCGGTTGCTCACCAACGTGCGTGGCTGGGCCGGAGATCGTTTCGAGGCCTGGTACGCCGACACGATCGCATCGTTGCTGGCGGAGACATGAGTCGGTATCAGGTCGACCTCGTCGAACCGGATTCCAGCGCAGCCTTGAGGCTCCGATACGAATCGCGCAAGAGCCTGGCGACCTCGGGCCAGTAGGCGGCGCCGGGGCCGCGTGGCCCGTCGTGATCGTCGGTGGCGCCGCGGTCCCGGACCTCGGCGGCCTCGCCACGCAGGCGGCCCGCCTCGGCGACCGTGTCGCGCGGGAGGTCGTACAGGCTGGCGTACAGGTCGGTGATCGACTCGCCGGCGGCCTGCCCGGCGGCCAGCCCGATCTCCCGGCGGACCACCCACCAGCGCAGCTCGTGGCGGGCGACGGCGTCGACGTCGACGTGGGTCGGGAGGCGCATCGCGCGGTACGCGCGGCCGATGTCGGGCGCGAATCGGTCGTAGTCGCCGGTCGCGCGGGCGAACCCCGCCGCGGCCCGGGTGAGCAGGACGGAGACCCAGACGGCACGTGGCCACGACAGGCCTGCCTGCTCGCGGACCGCCCGGACCAGGAGGCCGAAGAGGCGGGCCGGCTGGCGCCGGTAGTACGCCTTCCACATCCGGGTTTCCAGCCTCGCCAGCTCGTCCGGGTCGAAGTTCCTGCCCCATTGCTCGTCCGAGCCCATCGGTCACGTCCCTCCTGTCCGGTCGACAGCTTGCCGCGATTGGTACGCGGCTGTCGAGTCGCCGGATGACGACAATGGGCAGGTGGATGTCGACCGCGACGCCGGCCTGTACGGTCCGGGCTCCGAAGCCTGGCGGCTCAACCGCGAGGCGATGGTGCTGCTGGGCGCCGGCCCACGGGCTCTCCTGCTCCAGATCGCCCATCCCTCGGTGGCGGCCGGGGTGGCCGACCACTCCGACTTCCGGGCGGACCCATGGCGGCGGCTGGCGGCCACGCTGCACAGCTACCTGGCCATCGTCTACGGCTCGTCCGCGGACGCTCGCGCCGAGATCCGGCGCCTCAACGGGCTTCACCGGGGAATCGTCGGTCCTGGCTATTCGGCGCGCGATCCGGACCTGGCATTGTGGGTCCACGCCACGTTGGTCGACTCGACGATCGCGGCCAACGACGCCTGGATCGAGCCGCTGTCTCGCGCGCGACGCGCGGCGTTCTACCTGGAGACGCGTCCGATCGGACGGGCGTTCGGCGTGCCCGAGGACCGCCTGCCGGCCGACCTCGACGGGTTCGAGGCCTACGTCGCGGCGATGATCGGGCCGAACGGTCCCGTCCGGGTGTCACCGGTCGCCCGCGAACTGGCCGAGGTCATCCTCCATCCGCCACTGGCTCCGCTCGCTCGTTGGGTGCCCCTTGTGGCCGACCTGGGCGCCGGGGCCGTGCTGGCTCGCGTCCCGCCCGCGACCTACGACTGGACGATGTGGCCGGCCGTCGGCCTGTTGCCGGAGACCGTGCGGGAAGACTTCGGGCTCCGGTGGGGCCGGCGCGAGCGGCTCGTCAGTCGCTGGCTGGTGGCGGGCTGGCAGGCCTGGCGCCCGCTCCTCCCGGTGTCGTTCCGGCAGATGCCCCAGGCGCTCGCCGCGGACCGGCGGATCGTGGCGGGCGCGCGCGTATCTGGAGGACTCGTAGCGAAATGTCGGGGAGTCAAGCGGCCGCGCGGCCTCCGGACAGCCAGATCGCGCTTGCACGCTCGAGGCCGGCATTTCGACCGCACACGTCGAGCAGGCAAGGAGTTGCCCAGGAGTCGCCCCCCGATATCTGCAGTCCACTGCCATGGCCGGCCGCGACCCTGAGCCGCTAGTCCTACGCCGTCAGTACAGCCGCGGGAAGCTCGCGCGAACAGCGTTGCCCCAAGGTCAGCGGCGTCGCGTCGTCGAGCGCGTCGAGCAGTGTTCTGGTCGACGACAGCCCGCCGCGGTGCGCCACGTACCTCCGAAGCGCGGCCCAGAACGCGGTCGAGCCCATCCGGCGGCGGCGGTGTCGAGCAGGTTGCCGCCCTGGATGTAGATCGTCTCGAAGTAGCAGCGCTCCGAGTAGTCGTAGATCGACAGGTCGAGCCGCGCCGTTGGGCAACGGCTGGCCCGATGCAGCCCCATTACGAACCGCGCCACGAAGTCGGCGGCGCCTCGTCGCGAACGGCTCCCGCGCCTGGTCGTTCCCGACGATCCCGTAGAACCACTGTGGGCGGTCTCGTGGGCGACCTGGTACCGGAGGTTCGCCGGCATCCGGATCCAGACCGGCTCGGATGACTCCATCCCGATCCACCCGCCGACTGGACGACCTTGAACGGTCCGTACGGCCGAGCCGGGCCTGGAGCGCCGCGAACGCGTCGACCGCGGCGTCGAGGAGGGCCGCGCCGTTGGAGCCCGGGCGGTACCAGGCGCGACGGTCGTTCGTCCACCCGGCGCGCGATCGTCCGGTAGTCCGTGCGCGGTCACCGTGAAGTCGCGAACATCGTGCGCCTCGAAGACCTGCGTCAGACCATCGGCGCTGACCGAGACTCGATCGCCGTCGTGGCCAGCACCAGCGCCGATCGCCACCACCGTGACCCGAACGGATCGAGCTCGTCGGCGTCTCGAACGGGTCGCCGTGGTTCGGTCGATCGAACGCGATCCGCGGCTCACCCACGGCAGCCAGCGATAGACGTCGGCGATCCCGTTGCCCGGGCGAACAGCCAGTCCGACCGCCGTCCCGGCGCGCAATCGGCGCTGAGCGAACCCGGATCGCGTCTCGCGCCCGCGGCAGGATCCGCCGAGCGGCACGACGATCGTCTGGTCGTCGACCGTCGCGCGACCGGCGCCGTCGACGGTCACCGGCCGCAATCGGATGTTCCCGAGCGGGCGGCGATCGTGTTCAGCTCGACTCGATCGATGCGCAGCCCGACTGTTGCGGATCGTCGCCTCGAATCCACCGAGACCGCCCGGGTCGCCCAGGTGAGCTTGAGGGTCGCCGGTACGTGGCGTCCAGGTCCAGGCTGGTCGTCACCGAGCCGGGACGATCGCGCGCCAGCGCGCTGCCAGCGGGCGCGGACCCGGGACCCAGGAGAGGGGAACCCAGCGCGGCGACGGCGAGCACGGCGGCGACGAGCGTTCCGCCGTGAGCCATCGAAGCTCCGATATCAAGCGCCGGGCGTCCGCGACCCCTCCCGCCGCTAGACTCACGGGCGTGACCGCACCGACCGTTCCGAGCGCCAGCGCGGACCCGCTCGTCCGGGCGATCCAGGTACGCCTGCCCGACCTCCGTCTGCTGACCGACGAGATCGATCGCGAGAGCTACCGCCGGGACGAGACCGCCTATGTCCCGGCCGGGCTGCCGCGTGCCGTCGCGCTGCCGACGACGACCGATGAGGTCGCCGAGCTCGTCCGGATCTGTGGCGAGCTGCGCGTACCGATCGTCCCGCGCGGCGCCGGATCCGGGCTGTCCGGCGGTTCGGCCGGGATCGTGGGTGCGCTGACGATCGCGTTCACGGGCATGAACCAGATCGTCGAGATCGACCGCGAGAACCTCGTGGCGGTCGTCCAGCCCGGGGTCATCAACGCCACGCTCAAGGCCGCGGTCGCGGAGGTCGGGCTGTTCTACCCGCCCGACCCGGCCAGCTACGAGACCTGCTCGATCGGGGGAAACCTGGGCACCAACGCCGGCGGCCTGTGCTGCGTGAAGTACGGCCAGACGAGGGAATCGGTGCTGTCGCTCGAGGTCGTGATGGCCGACGGGACGGTCATCCGGACCGGTGGGCGGAATCTCAAGGACGTCGCCGGCTATTCGCTGACCCACCTCATGGTCGGGAGCCAGGGCACGCTCGGTTTGATCACCGAGGCCACCCTTCGCCTCCGGCCGGCCCCGCCGCCGCGGTCGACGATGCTCGCGTTCTTCCCGACCCTCGACGGGGCAGGGGAGGCCGTGGCCGGGATCGCCGCCGCCGGGCTCGCCCCGGTCACCCTCGAGTTGCTCGACCGATTCACGATCGCCGCCGTCGACGACATGCACGACCTAGGACTCGACCGGACGGCGGCCGCGATGCTGATGGTCGAATCCGACATGCCCGGCACGGCTGCCGCCGACGAGCTGGTCCGGGCGGAGGCCGCTTGCCGGACCGCGGGCGCCAGCGACGTCATTCGAGCCGCCGACGCCCAGGAAGCGGATTGGCTTCGGCAGGCCCGCCGGGCCGCGCACTACGCCCTGGAACGGATCGGCGAGGTCCGGATGGAAGACGTCGGCGTTCCCCGCTCGCGCGTGCCCGAGATGCTGCGCGCGATCGAGCAGATCGCCGCGAAGCACGACGTCCGGATCGGGACCTTCGGCCACATCGGCGACGGCAACCTCCATCCCGATCTCGTGTTCGAGCGCGGCGACCCGCGCGCCGAATCGCTGACCAAGCTGGTCCAGGCCGACCTCTACCGCGCGGCGCTCGCGCTCGGCGGCACGGTCACCGGCGAGCACGGCATCGGAGCGGTCCGCCGGGACTGGCTCGAGGTCCAGCGCGGCCCCGACGCCGTCCGCTTCATGCGGGCGATCAAGACGGCGCTCGATCCGCTGGGGATCCTCAACCCGGGGCGCGTGATCTAGGCTCGCCCTGCCGCGCAGTCCGTCCGCGCGAATCAGCGCCCGGATCCGTGCTGCGGATCCCGCGCGCCGCTCGGATTTGGCGGCCGATCACCTCGATTCGCCGACCGTCAGCGCCAGCGGGCGACCGACCTCACCGACATCTACGCGTTCTCGACCAACGACGCCAGGAAGACCGTCCTGATCGCGAACGTCAATCCCGGCGCCGGCGTCCTACCGAACTCGACGACCTCGTTCGGGACGGGCGTCCAGTACAAGATCACGGTCGACACGAACGGCGACGCCGTTCCCAACCTGACCTACCTGCTTCGCTTCACCGCGGGCAACCCGCAGGGCGTCACGATCTGGCGCAACGGCAAGCTGTGGGGCTCGGGCAAGACCGGCCACTCGATCGTCCTCGCCGGCGGCACCAAGCTGTGGGCCGGACTCCGCGACGACCCGTTCTTCTTCGACCTCGATGCGTTCAAGGGCAACATCCTGGGCGCCGCCAACGGCCGGATGCTGTGCGATGCGCAGCAAGGTCGACTTCTTCAAGGGCCTCAACGTCAGCTCGATCGTGCTGATGGTGCCGAACGCCGAGCTCGGCGGCAACGGCAGGACCGTCGGCGTGTCGGCCAACACCTCCGTGGTCAAGGGCGGGCAGTGGGTCCAGGTCGACCAGATGGGCCGGCCGGGCTTCAACACGGTCTTCAACAATCACCTGGTTGCCGGCGACGCCTCGGTCGACTCCGTCAAGGAGCTGTTCAATCGGACCGTGCCGAGCGAGCAGACGAGCCTCAGCTTCAAGGCCAACGTGATCGCGACCCTCAAGGCCGTGAGCACGCGCGTTCGGCCATCCGTACACCGACGTGCAGGCATCGGGTCTGGCCGACGTGCTGGTCCCGACCTGCTGACCTACAAGGTCGGCGACAAGACTGGCTTCCTCAACGGACGGCGGCTCACGGACGACGTCATCGACACCCTGCTCGCGGTCGGCGCGAACACGCCCGGCGCCAGCGATTGCATCGCGAGCGACTCGACGTTCACCAGCAGCTTCCCGTTCGAAGGCGCTCCCAACTAGGCTGCTCGGCTCGGAGCCTCGGTGACGCCGGGACTCCGAGCACGACGCTCCCCTCGACTACTGCACTACCGGAAGGCAGGACTCGTGGCCAAGTACCGCTTCGCGCTCGTCCCCTCGGCGCCCTGATCGTCGTGCTCCTGAGCTACGGCTTCGCCTCGTCCCAGGCGGCATCGAAAGCTCGCCGGGTCCATCCGTCGCCGTTGGTCGACGACCCGTCCACGGAGCTCTGCGCCACCCGACGCGGCCCCGCCGCCGGCGGCATCGACACGTCGGACACCGACAGCCGGATCGCGTTCTGGCAGGCGCGGATCAAGGCCACCCCGAGCAGCGACGCACCGTATCAGTACCTTGGCCAGCTCTTTGCTCTGAAGGGCCGCGAGACCGGGGACATCACGCAGTACGCGCTTGCGACTCGAGGCCTTCCAGGCCGCGATCAGGCTGTACCCGGGCAATGTCGCCGCGCGCTCCGGGCTGGCGGTGAACCTGTCACCTTCGCCCTGCCGCGCAGTCCGTCCGCGCAAATCAGCGCCCGGATCCGTGCTGCGGATCCGACCGCCGCTTGACACGGGCGGACGGCGACCCGGATGATGTGCGGAGCATGCCTGCACATCTGACAAGTACAAACGTGCACGGGCGACCGATCGTCGCGCGCCGCCGGCCGCGCCCAGGGATGGCATGGACGACGGCGCCGTGAGCGACTTCGAGCAGCTGGTCCGCGCCAGCCGTCTCTACTACGAGCTCGGCGAGACCCAGAACCAGATCGCCGAGCTGCTCGGGGTCACCCGCCCGCAGGTGTCGCGGCTGCTCAAGCGGGCGCGCGCCGAAGGGATCGTGGAGATCCGGATCGTGGACACGACGGCAGTCGAGAGCCCGGCCGGGGACATCCTCCGGCGACGGTACGCGCTCGACCAGGTCCACCTCGCCCCGACCATCGCCGGTCCCGAGGACCTGACGCGACGCATGGTCGGGCGGCTCGCGGCCGAGGTCCTGCGGGTCGCGGTGCGGCCCGGCACCACCGTCGGGATCGGTGACGGCGCATCCGTCCTGGCGACCGCGGACGCGCTCGAAGAGGCCGTCACGCCGGTGGCCGCCACGGTCGTCCCGCTGTGCGGTGGGTTCTGGTCGACCGGCCAGGAGCGCGAGCCGTACCGGCGGATTGCCGAGGCGCTCGGCGCGCAGGTCCGCGGCCTGATGGCGCCCGGGCTCGTCGACGACGCGGCGACGCGGACCGCCCTCGTCGCCCACGCCGGGATCCGGGCGATCGCCGAACTGTGGGACCGGCTCGATGTCGCGTTGTTCGGGATCGGCGGCCCGGCCTGGAGTGCGTCGCTCGTGGGGGACTCGATCGAGCGCCAGCTCGAGCGGGTCGAGGCCGTCGGCGAGGTGCTGGTGGCGCCGTTCGACCTCGACGGCCGCTTCGTCTGCCCGGCGCTGCGCGAACGCGTGATCGCGTTCGACGCCCGGAACCTTGGGCGAGTGCCGGCCTCGATCGGGCTGGCGTCCGGCAAGGCCAAGGTCCGGCCGATCCTGGGCGCCCTGCGGGCGGGCATCGTCCGGACGCTGGTCACCGACGTCGCCACCGCCGAGTCGGTGGTCGCCCTCGACGAGACAACCCAGGCCGCACACGCGGGGACGTCGCGATGAGCGCCCGCGAGCCCGTGATCCTGGGGCTGGATCTTGGGACGACCGAGGTGAAGGCGGGCCTCGTGGCGCTCGACGGGCGCCTGCTGGCCCTGGCCCGGAGCGGCTACGAGCTCGATCGTCGGGGCGGCCACGGCTGGGCGGAGCAGGACCCGGGCGCCTGGTGGTCGGCGGTCGTGAGCGCCGTTCGCGCGCTGCGTGCCTCGGCCTTCGGGGAGATCGTGGCGATCGGCGTGGACGGCCAGGGTCCGACCCTCGTGCCGGTCGATCGTCGTGGCGAGGCAACCCGGCCGGCGATCACGTTCCTGGATTCGCGCGCGAGTGCCGAGGCAGACGAGCTGGCCGCCACGACCGGCGTCCGTGGCTGGGCGCTGGGCGGCCTTCCCGCGGCGTTGTGGGTCGAACGCCACCAGCCCGAGGTCGCGGCGGCGACCCGCTGGTACCTGACGACCTGGGAGTGGCTGGCCTTTCGGCTGACCGGCGAGGCGGCGGCCCCCCTGATCCCGCAGCAGCTGGTCCCCGAGCCGGGACGCGTCAGCAGCGCCGGGATCCCCGGCGACCGCCTGCCACCAGTCGCCCGGACCGGCGAGGTGATCGGCACCGTGACGGAGACGGCCGCTGCCGCGCTCGGCGTCCGGGCCGGCACGCCCGTCGTCGGCGGGACGGTTGACGCCTTCGCCAGCTACCTGGGAGCCGGACTGCTCGAGCCCGGCGACGCGTACGACCCGGGTGGATCCGCCGGCGGGTTCGGGGTGTACTGGGACCGGCCGGTCGAGGTGCCCGGGGCATTCGTCACGCCGGCGCCGCTGGCCGGTCGGTTCAGCGTCGGGGCGGCGATGGCTGCCACCGGACGGTCGCTCGACTGGTATCGCGACCAGGTGCTCGTCGACACGATCGCGGTGGATGCGCTGCTCGCCGAAGCCGCCCAGACGCCGCCCGGTGCCGGCGGACTCGTGTTCCTGCCATACCTCGCCGGCGAGCGTTCGCCGATCTGGGATCCGGAGGCCCGCGGCGTGCTCGCCGGACTCACCCTGGGACACGGGCGTGCCCACATCAGCCGCGCGATCATCGAGGCGTCCGCCCTGGCTATCCGCCACGTGGCCGGGCCGATGCTGGCGGCCGGCGTGCGGGTCAACGAGATGCGTGTCTGTGGCGGCCCGGCCCGCAGCCGGTTCTGGAACGGGGTGAAGGCGGACGTGACCGGGTTCCCGGTCGCGGTCCCGGCCGTCCTCGAGACGGCGGTCCTCGGGGCGGCCATTCTCGGTTCGGTCGGGATCGGCACGCATCGCGACCTGCGCTCGGCGATCGAGGCCATGACCCGGATCGATTCACGGATCGAGCCGACGTCCGCCCTGGCTCCGGTCTACGACCGCCTGTACGAGGCGTACCGGGCGCTCTATCCCGCCACAGCGCCGTTGCTCCGGCCGCTCCAGGACCTGTCGGCATGAGCCTCACCGGGAAGGGTCCCGGGGCGATCCGGCTCCGCGACCTGAGCTTCGCGTTCACGGCTCGGGGCGGCGG
Source organism: uncultured Chloroflexia bacterium (assembly GCA_963806175.1). Classification (GTDB taxonomy): domain Bacteria; phylum Chloroflexota; class Limnocylindria; order Limnocylindrales; family CSP1-4; genus SPCO01. The sequence goes on along the minus strand of CAWDXA010000004.1, from coordinate 120,364 downwards.
CTCGCTGCCGGTCCTCGCCGGCCTGGACCTGGCCATCCCGGGCGGCGGGATCGTCGCGCTCGTCGGCCCGAACGGCTGCGGCAAGTCGACGTTGCTGCGCGTCATCGCCGGGCTGCTCGAGCCGGTCGGCGGCGACGCCCTGCTCGACGGCGCGCCGATTGCCGGGCCGGATCCCCGGATCGGGCTCGTCTTCCAGGAGCCCCGGCTGCTGCCGTGGCGCTCCGCGGCCGACAACATCACGTATCCGCTGGAGCTCGCCGGCTGGCCCGCCGCGCGCCGACGCGAGCGCCTCGCGCGGCTGAGCGAGCTGGTCGACCTCGACCCGGCCGTCACGGGCTCGCGCCCGGCAGAGCTGTCCGGCGGCACGCGTCAGCGCGTGGCGCTCGCCCGGGCGCTGGCGCTCGAGCCCGAGGTGCTGCTGCTCGACGAGCCGTTCAGCGCGCTCGACGCCCTGACCCGCGAGCGGTTCGACCTGGAGCTGCTCAGGCTGTGGCAGCGTGCCGCCACGACGATCGTGATCGTCACGCACAGCATCCCGGAGGCGGTGCTGATCGCGGACCGGGTGGTCGTCCTGTCTGCGCGTCCCGCCCGGATCGTGGCCGACGTCCCGATCGACCTCCCGCGCCCGCGAACCATCGGAGCGCTCGACGCTCCCGGAGCCGGCCGGGCCTCGCACCGGATCCGCGCGTTCCTCGAGGACGACGAGGGCCGCGACATCGCCGACACTCGCTCCGCCACCGTGCCGATCGCCAGGGAGTTCGCGTCGTGACCCGGGGCGCGGTGCTGTCGGTGGTCCTCGCGTTCGCGGTCTTCGTGCTGGTCTGGAAGGCCGTCGTCGTGGTCAGCGGCCTGCCGCCGTTCATCCTCCCGGCGCCGGAGACCGTCGCGGTCCGCCTCGTGGACGCGTGGCGCGAGGGCATCATCGAGCCACATCTCGGCACCACGCTGGTCGAGGTCGGCCTCGGGTTCGCCGCCGGCGCCGCCCTGGCCCTCGTCGCCGGCTACGGGCTGGCGCGCAGCGTCTGGGTCGAGCGGCTGCTGTCGCCCTACCTGGTCGCCGCCCAGGCCATCCCGATCCTCGCGCTCGCACCGCTGCTCGTCCTGTGGTTCGGCAACGGGCTGTTGAGCAAGGTCGTCATCTGCTCGCTGATCGTCTTCTTCCCGGTCGCGGTGGCGACCATGGTCGGCATTCGCTCGGTCGACGCGCGGCTGCTCGAGCTGGGGCGAAGCCTGCGGGCGACCCGGCGGCAGATCCTGCTCACGCTCGAGGTCCCGGCAGCCCTGCCGAACATCCTCGGCGGCATGCGGGTCGGGGTCACGCTGGCCGTCGTCGGCGCGCTGGTCGGCGAGTGGGCGGGCGCCAACCAGGGACTGGGCGTGCTGATCAACCTGGCCCGCGGGTCGCTGTTCGACATTCCCTTGATGTTTGCCACGCTGGTGACGATCGCGCTCGTCGGGATCGTCCTCTACCTGGCGGTCGTCGCCCTCGAGCACCGGCTCGTCGGCAACCGCTGATCGCCCACCTGGAGGTGCTCGTGTCATCGCCGCTTTCCCGCCGCTTCGCCGCCTTCGTCGCACTCGTTGCCCTCGTGGCCGGCGCCTGCGGGACCGGCGGGGCGTCCGCTTCGCCGGCCGACTCCGCTTCGCCGTCCGGGACCGCTTCCGCGTCGGCCGCCGCCTCGGGCCCGTCGGCCGCGCCGGTCAAGCTGGTCGTGGGTCTCGGCTACATCCCGAGCGTCCAGTTCGCCCCGTTCTACCTCGCCGATGAGGCGGGCTACTACGCGGATGCCGGGCTGTCCGTGGAGTTCCAGAACAAGATCGATCCGGACCTGATCACGCTCGTCGGACAGGGCGCGATCGACATCGGGATCGGCGATGGCACGAGCGTGATCCCGGCGGCCAGCCAGGGCATCCCGGTCAAGTACGTCGCGACGCTCTACGGGCAGTTCCCGGACATCGTCTTCGCGAAGGCGTCATCCGGGATCGCGAGCGCGGCAGATCTCAAGGGCAGGAAGATCGGGACGCCCGGTCGCTACGGCGGGGGCTGGGTCATGCTCCAGGCGCTGCTGGGGTCGGCCGGACTGACGACCAACGACGTCGACATCGTGGAGTACCCCGACTTCACCCAGCGGGCGGCGGTCGAGCAGGGCGCGGTCGACGCCGCGACCGGCTTCTCCAACAACGAGCCGGTCCAGCTCGAGCTCGACGGCACCAAGGCCGTGGTCCTGCACGTGGACCAGATCACGCCGTTGCCGGGGCCCGGGCTGATCGCGGCCGCGAAAACGCTGACCGACAAGCACGACGCTGTCGTCCGGTTCGTGGCGGCAACGCTTCGCGCCATGAACGCGATCAAGCTCAATCCGCAGGTCGGGCTGGACGCCGCGATCAAGACCGTCCCCGAGCTCGGGTCGGCGCGTGACGCGCAGCTGGCGATCCTGAACGCGACGATCAATTCGTGGGCCGGGCCGGTCCAGACGGCGGACGGTCTCGGCGCGATCGACAAGGCCGGCTGGACGAAGTCGATCGCCTATCTCACCACGCTCGGCCTGGTCCCGAAGCCGGTCACGGTCGACGACCTCGTCCAGGACGGCTACATCCCGACCGGCGGCTGACGCCCGCCGTCTCGCAATTCGGCGCCTGCGTGTCGTACCTCGTTGACAGTACAACGATCGGCAGCGACCGCCGACGCCTCGTTGCCGGCGCATCGGGGGGGAGCGTTCCGAGCGGGAATCGCCCAGATTTGGTACAGTGGAAGCCCCCGCTCGCACGTCGCGTGCCCTCGTTCCACCGTGCAGGAGTCCCCGTGAACAGTCGCCCACCGGTCAAGCCCACGACCACGGTTGAGCCGTTCAAGCACGTGATCGACGAGTACAAACATCAGGCGCAGACGATCACCTGCACGTGCGGCTGGCACGGCAGTTCGGCGGCGACGGATCGGGGCGGGTCGGAGTGGACGGCCCACTTGTTCGAGGTTCGCGGCAAGAAGCGATAGCCGCGGCGCTGGGGCGGCGCATCCGCGCGTTGCCCGGCGCGCGTTGTCGCTCACGCACTCCCGAGTGCGCTCGCTCCGTTTCGCGCCGGGCGCCTTCGGCTGCATCCGCCGCAGCGCCGCGGCGGTCACGAGGCATGACCGGGCGGCGCATCCGCGCGTTGCCCGGCGCGCGTTGTCGCTCACGCACTCCCGAGTGCGCTCGCTCCGTTTCGCGCCGGGCGCCTTCGGCTGCATCCGCCGCAGCGCCGCGGCGGTCACGTGCTAGCATCGCCGCCCGTGAGTTCCGAGGCGCTGCCCGCTCGACCCCCGTTCGCGCTCCGCGCCAGGCTGCTGACTCCGCTCGCCGCCGGCGGCACGAGCCATGAAGCCGATGGGCTGCTGATCGTCGACGCGGCCGGGCACGTGGCCTTCTCCGGACCGGCCGCTCAACGACCGGCGGAGGCCGGCGCCGCGGTCGACCTCCGTCCGTGGGTTCTCCTGCCGGGCATGGTCGACCTGCACGCGCACCTGCCGCAGGTCCCGAGCGCCGGGCTCGGCGCCGGGCTCGAACTCCTGACCTGGCTCGAGCGGTACATCTTCCCGCTCGAGCGCGCCTTCGATGCCCCGGCTGCCGACCGTCTCGCGCCCATCGTGTGGCGCGCCTTCGCCGCCGCCGGGACGACCACCGCCATGGTCTACGGGGCCGTCTACGAGGCCAGCCTCGACGCCATGTTCCGGGCGGCAGAGGCGCACGGCATCCGGGCCGTGATCGGCAAGGTGATGATGGACCGCCTGACGTACGACCCGACGATCGACCCGAATGCCATTCTGGAACGCTCGCTCCGCGAGTCCGCGAACCTGATCGAGCGTTGGCACGGCCGCGACGATGGCCGCCTTCGATACGCCGTGACCCCTCGATTCGCAGTGTCGTGCACGGCCGACATGCTCCGCGAGTCGGCCGCCCTGGCGGCCTCGACCGGCACGTACTGGCAGACCCACGTGTCCGAGGATCGCGCCGAGATCGCGGAGGTCGGGCGGCTCTTCCCCGAGGCGCTGGACTACGTCGACGTCTACGACCGGGCCGGCGGGCTCGGCCAGCGGGCGGTGCTGGCCCACGGCGTTCACCTGTCCGACCGCGAACTCAGCCGCCTGGTCGAGACCGGGACGCACGTCGCCCACTGCCCGGCATCCAACCTGTTCCTCGCGTCGGGGGTCATGCCGCTCGGGCGGTACCTGGACGCCGGGTTGTCGGTCGGGCTCGGCTCGGACGTGTCGGGCGGCCCGGACCTGTCGATCTTCACCGAGATGCGGGTCGGGTTCTATGCACAGAACGCCATGCGGGTGGCCGGCCGGTCCGGCGGGCCCGCGCTCGGGCCGCTCGATTGGCTGCGGATGGGGACGCTGGACGGCGCCCGGGCGCTCGGGCTGGACGGGCTGATCGGCTCGCTCGAGCCGGGCAAGGAGGCCGACCTGATCGCAGTCGATCCGTCCTACGTCGCGTCGGTCCCGGGCGCCGAGGATGCGGAACCGGAGGAGCTCATGAGCCGCCTCATCTTCCGGTCGCATCCGGACATGGTCCGGGCCGCCTGGGTGCGCGGTCGTCGGCTCGAGGGTCCCGGCGAGCGTGCCTGATCACGCGGACCTCCTGATCAGCGGCGGAACCCTCGTCGACGGGACCGGTGCCCGGGGCGTGCAGGCGAACGTCGCCGTCGTCGACGGGCGGATCCGCGTGCTCGATCCGGCCGACCTGCCGCCGAGCCATGTCGGCCGCATGATCGACGCGACCGGCAAGGTCGTGTGCCCGGGGTTCATCGACCTCCACAGTCACGGCGCCCTCGTGATCCTCGCCGACCCACGTCACGAGCCCAAGGTCCGCCAGGGGGTGACCACGGAGGTGGTCGGGGTCGACGGGAACGGCTTCGCGCCCTTCCTCGACCGCGAATCCCTCGAGGCGTTCGTCCATCTCGACTGCGGCCTCGACGGCCGGCCCGAGATCGACTACGACTGGGGCTCGGTCGAGAGCTACCTCAGCCGCTACGAGCACTCGGTCAGCCTCAACGTCGCCACCATGCTCGGCAATTCACCGCTCCGAATCGCCGCCCTCGGCTGGGACGACGTTCCCGCCGACGACCGGGCCATCGACCGCATGCGCGGCCTGATCCGCGACGGGATGAGCGAAGGGGCGTTCGGCGTCAGCTCCGGGCTGGACTACCCGCCCGGCGGCTACGCCACGACCGACGAGCTGGTCGCGCTGGCCGACGAGGCCGGCCGGCATGGGGGGTTCTATCACACGCACGTCCGCTATCCGCTCGGCGACCGCTACCTCGACCCGATCCGTGAAGCGATCGAGATCGGGCGACGGGCCGGGGCGCCGGCGCACGTCACCCATCTCTATCACCGCCAGACGCACCCGGGCGGACCGGGGCCGCTGCTCGCTCTCGTCGACGACGCCCGGGCGGAGGGTCTCGATGTCACCTTCGACAGCTATCCGTCGGAGTGGGCCAACACCCGTCTCCTGATCCAGCTCCCGCAGTGGGTGCAGGCCGGCGGGCCGGGTCCGCTCAAGGAGCGCATCGCCGACCGGGCCACGCGCGATCGGCTTCGGACCGAGCTCAAGGCGCGCGGCGCGGCGTATACCAGCGCCGCCGGCTGGGCCGATGTCCGCCTGGCGGCCTTCCGGCGGCCCGAGAACCTGCGCTGGGAGAGCCGGACGGTCGCGGACGTGATGAACGAGACGGGACACGACGCCCTCGACGTCATCTGCGACCTGCTGCTCTCCGAGGATCTCGGCGTCGGACAGGTGACGGGCGGACCCTGGGCGGAGACCCTGCCCGACTTCGTGCGGCATCCGGTCGGGATGGTGGGGACGGACAGCACGTTCCTCGGCGCGAAGCCGGCGCCACGCACGTATGGGAGCTTCCCGCGGATCCTCGGCCAGTTCGTCCGCGACGACGCCCTCCTCAGCCTGGAGGAGGCGATCCGCAAGATGACGTCGGCGCCCGCCGCCCGGCTCGGGCTCCGGGATCGCGGCGTCATCCGCGAGGGCGCCGTGGCCGACCTGGTGGTGTTCGACCCGGCAACGGTTCGGGCGACCGCAACGTACGACCAACCGCGCGCCTATCCGATCGGGATCGAGCACGTCATCGTGGCCGGCACGCCGGTGGTCGACGGCGAGATCCACACGGGCGCGACCCCGGGCCGGGCCTTGCGGCACGGGGCGGACTGAACGCGATCAGATCGGCGAGGGCGCGCCGTTCAGTCCGGGCATGGTCTCCAACGAGCCTGCGTCCGTGTCGCGATCGCGGAGCGAGGCACGATGCATTTCCGTGAACATCCGCTCCGTCGCGAGCGCCTGGGCGTCGACGAGGCCAGAGTCGCCCGCGGGGCTCGCCCAGCCGATGGCCAGGCGGAGCGAGATCGCGCCCGACTCGAGCCACAGGTCGCTGGCCTGCCGAACGCGCTCGACGTAGTTGATGGCGGCGACGTCGTTGGTCTCGGGCAGGAGCACGCCAAAGCGGTTCGTCCCGAGGCGGGCGACGTGGTCCGACTTGCGGGCGTGCCCGTGGATGGTCCCCGCGACCGCGGCGAGCACTCGGTCGGCCGCCGGTTGGCCGAGCGCGGCGACGAGTCGGTCGAGCCCATCGAGCTCGATCATCACGACGGTGGCCGGTCGCTTGTAGCGTGCGTGCCGGCTGTTCTCGTCCTCCACCAGCCGATTCCACTCCTTGGGGTTGAGCAACCCCGTCAACCGATCAGTGGAGCGGAGGGCCTCGTCTGGCTCGGGGGTCGCGGGACCCAGGTGCCCGCGATGGACGGCCGACGGAGACATCGCGACGGGGTACGCGTCCTGGCGGCTCGTGATTGCGCGACCGTCCGGCTGGGCCGTCTGCGTCCGGCGACGGTTCACCAGCGACCGTGTGGCGGCCACGGCGATCAAGACGACGTTCGCGCCGATCAGGACCGTGAGCACGATGTAGAGATCGTTGGTCGACATGGCTCGTCTACCCCGTCATCCGTGCGGGCGCGAACGCGGTCAGCGTCGACGCCTCGAGGTCGCTCCACGTTTGAAGCCACCCGCGACAGTGTTCCTGTCGCCCCGGCGCGCTGACCATGGCCCGAAAGTCATCGGACTCGATGGTCCGCGCAGCGGTCGCCGAGCCTTGCCTCCCCGGATCAGCTCTCCTGGGCCATGCTCCAGATCGTCCAGAACTGCGTCCGCAGTCGCCGTGGCTGCTCGAGGACCGTGCGGATCGCGAAGGCAATATCCTCGGGTCGCAGGTACGTGTGCAGCTCGGGCATGTCCTCGGTCCGGCCGCTGCCGATGGCGAACTCGGTGGCGGTCCCGGCGGGGGCGATCGCGGTCACCCGGATGCCCTTCTCCCTGAGCTCGCGATCGAGGCCGCCAGCGAGCCCGACCTGGGCGAACTTGGTCGCCGCATAGACCGCCTCGTCCGCGCCCGACCTGAAGCCGGCCACCGACGCGACGATGACGATGTCACCGCGACCCGCCTCGATCATGGCCGGGACGGCGGCCCGGATCGGCCAGACCGTGCCGGCCACGTTGGTGTCCAGCATCGTCGCCAGCGCCTCGTCGGTCTGGTCGAGGATGCTGCCGTACATGCCGATCCCGGCGTTGGCGATCAGGCTGTCGATCCGACCGAACCGCGTCGTCGCGGTGTCGACCAGGCGGCGGCAGTCGTCGGGCGACCGGACGTCCATCTCGACCGCCACCGCCCGATCGGGGAACTCGGCCTCGATCGCGTCGAGCCGGTCGTGGCGGCGTGCGCCGATGACCACGCGCGCGCCGGCGCCGAGCAACTCACGGGCCGTGGCGCGTCCGATCCCCGAGCTGGCGCCTGTCACGACGGCCACCGTTCCGGTGAGGTCATCCATGGTCGTTCTCCTCGAAGCGCTTGACGATGTCGTTGGGGGCCATTGTCGAGCTTCCGCGGCCGCCGGGCGATCCTCGCCCGCAGGTCGCCCGGTGATAGAGTCAACGGCCATGGAACCTGGTCTGTGGCTGAGGTGACAACCCGGACCGCGCCGCTCGCGCCCGTCCTCGTGGAGCCCGGCACGATCGTGCCCGGGCGCGCCCGCGGCACGGCGCCGCTGCGCCGCGAGGGACCCGCCAAGCTGACCGGCACTGCCAGGTATACCGACGACCTGGTCGTCCCGGGCGCCTGGTACGGGGCCACGATCCGGTCGACCGACGCCCACGCGCGGTTCACGGCACTCGAGCTCGACCCCGCCTTCGACTGGTCGAGCGTGATCGTCGTCACCGCGGCGGACATCCCGGGCGAGAACATCGTCAGCTCGATCAAGGCCGACCAGCCGATCCTGGTCCCGGTCGGTGGCGAGATCCAGCACCACGCCGAACCGCTCGTGCTCCTGGCCGCGCCGGACAGGGCGACGCTCCGCGCGGCCCGGCGAGCGGTGCGGATCCGCACCGCGTCCCTGCCACCGGTGTTCGACCCGCTCGAGTCCGACCATCTGTTCGCGGCCTACGAGATCGCGACGGGCGACCCCGCGGCGGCGTTCGCGGCCGCTGACCTGGTGCTCGAAGGGGAGTACCGGGTCGGCCACCAGGAGCAGCTTTACATCGAGAACCAGGCGATGATCGCCGTCCCCGGCGACGACGGCGGCGTGACCGTTACGGGCTCCCTCCAGTGCCCGTACTACGTGCACTCCGCGCTCAAGCTCGGACTCGGCCTCGACGACCGCGCGGCGCGGGTGGTCCAGGCGGAGACCGGCGGCGGGTTCGGTGGCAAGGAGGAGTACCCGTCGGTCGTCGCGCTCCATGCCGCGCTGCTGGCCGGCAAGGCGCACCGCCCGGTGCGGATGATCTACGAGCGCCACGAGGACCTCGCCGCCACCACCAAGCGCCACCCGGCGATCGTCCGCCACCGGACCGGCGTCACGCACGACGGCCGCCTCATCGCCCAGGAGATCGAGGTCGTCATGGACGGCGGGGCGTACTGCACGCTCACGCCGGTCGTCCTGTCGCGCGGCGCGCTCCATGCGGGCGGGCCGTATCGCTGCCCGAACGTCAGGATCCGCGCCCGGGCGACGCGGACGAATACCCCGCCGAACGGCGCCTTCCGGGGTTTCGGGGCGCCGCAGGTCGAGTTCGCCGCCGAGACGCATCTCAACCGGATCGCCGAGGCGCTGGGCATCAGCCCCCTCGAGATCCGGCGGCGCAACGTCTACCACCTCGGCGACGTCACGCCGACGGGACAGGTCCTGCGCGAAAGCGTGGCCGGCGAGGAGGTCCTCGAGCGTGCCGCGGAGGCCTCGGGCTTCGAGCGCCTCCACGGCGGCAACGACGCCGCGCGCAAGCATCGTGCCAGCAGGCCGGCCGGGTCCGCGCTGCGGACGGACCGGGAGCGGTTCGCCGGCGGCGTCGGCCTGGCGCTCGCCTGGCACGGCGCCGGCTTCACCGGCACGGGCGAGGTCAAGCTCGGCTCGGTCGCCTCGCTCGAACTGACCGCCGACGGCGAGATCCGGATCCTGACCGCGTCGACCGAGATGGGGCAGGGCAGCAAAACGATCCTTCCACAGCTGGTCGCGGAGACGCTGGACATTCCCGTCGAATTCGGTCGAGGCGGCGAGCCAGGACACCGCGTTCGTGCCGGACTCCGGCCCCACCGTCGCGTCGCGAACGAGCATGGTCGTCGGCGGGCTGCTCATCAGGGCGGCGCAGCGGCTGCGTGCCGAGGTCGAGGCAGCCACGCACGGCAGCTTCGCGTCAACCTACCGCGACTTCGCGCGCAGCCACGGGCCGCGGCGGATCGACCAGCGGTTCGAGCCGTACCCGGACATCGCGTTCGACGACGACACCTATCGGGGCGACGCCTACCCGGCCTTCAGCTGGGCGGCCTGCGTCGCCCGCGTCGAGGTCGACCTCGACACCGGCGAGGTCTTCGTCCGGGACGTGGTGGCCGCCGACGATGTCGGGCGCGTGATCCACCCGGTGCTGGCGGAAGGCCAGGTCGAGGGCGGCACGCTCCAGGCCGTCGGCTACGCGACGATCGAGGAGATCAAGCTGCGCGACGGCCGCTATCTCAACGACCGCCTGGCGACCTACGTCATCCCGACCTCGCTCGACGCGCCGCGGATCACGACGATCCTGGTCGAGGCGCCGTTCTCGGGCTCTCCCCACGGTGCGAAGGGCGTCGGCGAGCTGCCGATGGACGTCGGCGCTCCGGCCGTCATCGCAGCCATTGCCGACGCAACCGGGGCGTGGATCACGGACCTGCCGGCCAGCCCGGAGCGGATCCTGGCGGCGCTGGCCGATAGGCCGGCGGTCGCGCCGCCGCGCGCGGGCGCGTCCGAGCCCGCGACGCCGCCCGAGTCCGGCCGATGACCGCCTTCCGCTTCGCCGTCAACGGCGCGCCGGTGGAGGTCGACGTCCCGGGCATGCGCCGGCTCCTCGACGTGCTCCGTGAAGACCTGGCCCTGACCGGCACCAAGGAAGGGTGCGGGGAAGGGGAGTGCGGCGCGTGCACGGTCCTGCTCGACGGCTTGCCGGTCGACTCGTGCCTCGTGCCGGTCTGCCAGGTGGCGGGGTCGACGGTCCTCACCGTCGAGGGCCTGGCGACGGCTCCGACCCAGCCCGGCCGGGCCACGGGGCTCGATGCGCTCCAGGCCGCCTTCCTCGTCACGGGCGGCGCCCAATGCGGCATCTGCACGCCGGGGATGCTGATGGCCGGACGCGCGTATCTCGACGCCGGCGGCGGGCCGGACCATGATGCGATCCGCGAGGCCATCGCGGGCAACCTCTGCCGGTGCACGGGCTACACGAAGATCGTCGAGGCGATCGCGCTCGCGGCGGTCTCCCCGGCTGGCGGGGCCGTTCGATGAGCCCCGACACCGATCGCATCGCGGTCCCGACCAACGGCAAGCGCCCGCACCCGACGCTCCAGCCGGCGGCTCCCGTACCGCTTGCGCCCGAGCCGCCGCCGGCGGGTGCCACGGCCCCGTTCACGCCCACGCAGCTGGCCGTCGGTTTCGGGATCCTGGCGGCCGTCATCGCGCTGCTCGCGGGGAGCCTGCGGCGGCGGGGTCGGGCCGGACGCCGCGGCCCGTTGGGGCGTCGCTGACCCGGCATGCCAGTCGAACCGCCGATCACCAGCCCGAGCAGCCTGGCCGACGCCTATGTCCAGTTGCGCGACGGGCCGGTCACCCCGATCGCCGGCGGGACGGACCTGATGGTCGCCCTGACCGGCGAGCTCGGAGAGCCCCCCGAGCGGATGCTCGACCTGTGGCACCTCGACGATCTCCGCGGGATCTCGCTCGACGGCGACGCACTCGTCCTCGGTGCGCTGACCACGTACACGGAGATCCGGCGCTCGGCGCTCTGCCGCGAGCACCTGCCGGCCCTGGTCGACGCCGCCGCGACGATCGGTGCCGCGCAGATCCAGAACCGCGGCACCATCGGCGGCAACGCCGCCAACGCCTCGCCGGCCGGGGACACGCTGCCCATCCTGCTGGCGCTTGACGCCATCCTCGTCTGCGGTTCCGCCCGCGGGGAGCGGGAGGTGCCGGCGGTCGCGTTCTGGCCCGCCTACCGGCGGACGGCGCTGGCGTCCGACGAGCTGCTGCTCCGGATCCGGTTCCCGTTGGTGGCGGGCCGGGAGTGCCGGTTTCGAAAGGTCGGGACGCGGCGCGCCCAGTCGATCAGCAAGGTGGTGATGGCGCTCAGCTCCTGTTCCGGCGCCGGCGGTTCGTGGAGCAATGTCCGCCTGGCGCTCGGTTCGGTCGCCCCCACCCCGATCCGGGCGAGTGGGACCGAGGCCGTCCTCGAGGGCCGTCTGCCGACCCCGGAGACCGCCGGTCTCGCGGCCGAGACGCTGGCTGCCGAGCTCCACCCGATCGACGACGTGCGCTCGACCGCGGAATACCGCCGCGTCGTCGCGGCCCGCGTCCTCCATCGCCTGATCCGCGAGGCCGGCGGTTGGTGACGGCCGAGCAGCAGGCGCCGCTCCTCCCGATCGAGCAGCTCGACCGGATCCCGGCCGGGGTCTTCGCCGCGACCATGGCGCCGCTGTTCGAGGGAGCGCCCCGATTCCTCGACCGGCTCGCCGATGCCCGGCCGTTCGGCGCGCTCGAGCGCCTGTTCGAGCGCGCGAGGCAGATCGCCCATGCCATGCCGGTCGCCGAGCAGGTCGAGCTGATCGACGCGCACCCGCGGCTGGGGGCGCCGCCGGCCGGCGTCTCGGCGCTGTCGTTCGTGGAGCAGGGCTACCGGCGTGACGCGGCCGATGCCGCGGTGCTCGGCCGCGCGCCGCGCGCCGCGATGGACGACCGCCAGCGCGTGGCCGCGGAGCTCGACCGGCTCAACGCGGCCTACGAGGAACGGTTCGGATTCCGCTACTGCGTCTTCGTCGACGGCCGGTCGAGGGCCGAGCTCCTGCCCGGGATGGCGGCCGCCCTCGACGCCGGCCGGCCGAGCGAGATCGGCCGGGCCATCGACGCGGTCATCGACATCGCCCGGGATCGCGCACGGCGCCTGGGCAGCGCACCGACGGAGGCGACGCCGTGATCGAGCTCGGAGCGAACCGCTACGGCAAGGCGGCGATCCACCTGGTGTACGTCGGGCGTGACCCGGCCGGTCACCGGGTGCGCGACCTCACCGTCGCGATCGCGCTCGAAGGTGACTTCCAGCGCTCGTACACCGACGGCGACAACTCGCTGGTCATCGCCACCGACACGATGAAGAACACGGCCTACGCGTTCGCGAAGGACCATCTCCGTGGCGCGCTCGAGGACTACGGCCGGGCCCTCGCCGAGCACTTCCTCGCGGCCCCCCAGGTCGACCGCGTGACCGTGAACATCCGCGGCCACGACTGGTCCGCCATCGACGTCGCGGGCTCGCCGGCGCGCGACGCGTTCGTCCGTGGCGGGGAGGGGACGCGGGTCGCGACGGTCTCGGTGACGCCGGGTGGCGCGACCGTCCAGGCGGGTGTCGAAGACCTCGTCCTGCTCAAGACCACGCGCTCCGGGTTCAGCGGCTTCCCGCGCGACCGGTACACGACGCTGGCCGAGACCGACGACCGGCTGATGGCCACCAGGCTCTCGGCCGTGTGGCGCTACGGCTCGCCCGACCTCGACGCGGACCTGACCTTCTCCGCCGTCCGGGCGACCCTGCTCGAGGTCTTCGCCGACCACGACAGCCCCTCGGTGCAGGCCTCGATCTGGATCATCGGTCGCGAGATCCTGCGCCGGCACGAGGAGGTCGACGAGGTCCGGATGGTCCTGCCCAACCTCCACCACTGGCCGGCCGACCTGACACCGTTCGGGATGACCAACGACGGCGACGTCTACGTCTCGACGACGGAGCCGCATGGGCTGATCGAGGCCACGGTCCGCCGCGGCGAGGACGGCTGAGTTGCCGGCCGGCGTCGAAGTCCGTCGCGGCCCCGTCCCGGGCTCGGACCGGGTCCTGACCGAACCGGCGCTCGCCTTCGTCGCCGATCTCGAGCGCCGCTTCGGTCCCCTCCGGCTGGACCTCCTCCGACGCCGCGAGGAACGTCAGGCCGAGCTCGATGCCGGCGTCCGGCCGGACTTCCTCGTGTCGACGCGCGATGTGCGCGAGGGCACCTGGAGCGTCGCGCCGGCGCCCGCCGACCTCGACGATCGCCGGGTCGAGATCACCGGCCCGGCCGAGCCCAAGATGATGATCAACGCGCTCAACTCGGGTGCCCGGGTCTTCATGGCCGACCTCGAGGACGCCCTGTCGCCGACCTGGGCCAACGTCGTCGGCGGCCAGGCAGCGCTCATCGACGCCGTCCGTCGCGCGCTCGAGTTCGAGTCGCCCGACGGGAAGGCGTACCGGCTGAACGAGCGGACGGCGACGCTCATGATTCGGCCGCGCGGCTGGCACCTGGTCGAATCGGGCGTCCTCGTCGACGGCGCCCCGATCTCGGCCAGCCTGTTCGACTTCGGTCTGTTCCTGTTCCACAACGGCTCGGAGGCGCTGCGCCGCGGGAGCGGTCCGTACGTCTACCTGCCGAAGCTCGAAGGCCACGCGGAGGCGCGGCTGTGGAACGACGTGTTCGTCCATGCCCAGGGCGTGCTCGGGATCCCGCGCGGGTCGATCCGGGCGACCGTCTTGATCGAGACGATCCTCGCGGCGTTCGAGATGGACGAGATCCTGTACGAACTCCGGGAGCACGCTGCCGGGCTCAATGCCGGTCGCTGGGACTACCTGTTCAGTGGCATCAAGAAGCTCCGCGCCTGGCCTGGGCTGGCCGTTCCCGACCGCGCCCAGCTGACGATGACCGTGCCGTTCATGCGGGCCTACACCGAGCTGCTCGTGCGGACCTGTCATCGCCGCGGCGCGCACGCGATCGGCGGCATGGCCGCGTTCATCCCGAACCGGCGCGACCCGGCTGTGACGGAGGTGGCCCTGGCCAGGGTCCGCGACGACAAGGACCGCGAGTCGGCGGACGGCTTCGACGGGACGTGGGTTGCCCACCCCGACCTGGTCCCGATCGCGACCGAAGTCTTCGACCGCGTGCTCGGCCGGCGGCCGCACCAGAAGGATCGTCTGCGCGAGGACGTCTCGGTCGATGCCGGACAACTCCTCGACCTGCGCGTCCCGGGCGGAGCGGTCAGCGAGGCGGGGGTGCGGGCGGACGTCCGGGTCGCGCTGGCCTATCTCGACAGCTGGCTCCGGGGCAACGGCGCCGCCGCGATCGACAACCTGATGGAGGACGCGGCGACCGCCGAGATCGCCCGGTCGCAGCTGTGGTTCTGGCGGTCGCGGGGCATTCGCCTCGACGACGGCCGGGTGATGGACGACCAGCTGTATCGGCGGATCCGCGACGAGGAGATGGCCAGGCTGGTGGGTCCGGGGGCAGGGAGGCTGGCCGATGCAGCGGGACTGCTCGACCGGCTCGTCCTCGACGACGACTTCGCCGAGTTCCTGACCCTTCGCGCGTATGCGCACCTCGACTGAGAGCCGACCCCTCAGACGTCCGGCGACCCTCGCTCCACGAACCGGCCCGCGCCACGGGTGCCGACGAACGATTCGCGGCGGACGACCGGCCTGCCCCGCACGAACACGTCGCGCACGGCGCCGCGGACCGCCATCCCCTCGTAGGGCGTGTAGTCGCTCGACTGGCGGAGGTCCAGCGCCCGGATGGTGCGCCTCGCCGCAGGATCGAACAGGACCATGTCGGCGTCACGGCCGACCTCGAGCGCGCCCTTGCGTTCGAGCCCGAACCGGCGCGCCGGGGTCGTGGCGAGGAGATCGACCATCCGTTCGGCGGTGATCCGACCCCGCGCGACGCCCTCCGAGTACAGGAGCGTCAGCAGCGTGCCGATCCCGGGTGCGCCGTTGCTGATCCGGTTGAACGGCACACCGTTGGCGGCCTCGGCCTTCTCGACGGCCAGTCGGTCGGGGACGTGGTCGCTCACGACCATGTCGATCGAGCCGTCGGCGAGGCCCGCCCACAGCGCATCGCGGTCGGCCGGCAAGCGGAGCGGTGGCGCGATCATGTAGCGGGCGCACGAGACCGGATCGGGGTCGTCGTAGCGCTCCCGGGTCAGCACGAGATAGTGCGGGCAGGTCTCGACCGAGACGCGAACACCGTCGGCCCGGCCGAGCCGCACCTCGCGCAGCGCGTCGGCCGATGAAAGGTGGACCACGTGGACCGGCGCACCGGACTGACGGCCGAAGGCCATCGCCCGCGCCGTCGCCACCGCCTCGACGTAGCTTGGTCGCGTAGTCGCGTGGTAGCGAGGTGACACGTCACCACGCTGGAGTGCCGCGTCGATCGCCGCGTCCAGCAGCACCGGGTCCTCGCAATGGACCTCGAGCATCGCGCCGCGCTCACCCATGACCCGCATGGCGTCGTACAGGCGCCGGTCGTCGAGCCGGAAGTCGAAGATCATGAACGCCTTGCACGTCGGCACTCCGGCGTCGACGATCGCGGGCAACTCGGCCAGCGGGTCGTCCATCCGGCCGCTCACGACCAGGCTGACGGCGTAGTCGATGGCGCTGTCGCCCTCGGTCACGGCGCGCCATTCGCGGAGCCCGGCGAGCAACGACCGCTCGGCCGCGGGCGATGACCCGGTCCCCGGGTTGTTGAACGCGAGGAAGGTCGTGGTCCCGCCGAGCGCGGCCGCGACGGAGTCCTGGAAGAAGCGATCGGGCTGTTCGTCGACGGCCACGCGCGTGTGCGTGTGCGCGTCGATCACGCCGGGCAGGACGAGCAGGCCGGCCGCCTCGACCACCTCGCCGGCCGACGCGGCCGATGCGGCCAGGTCGGGTTCGATCGCCGATACCCGGCCGCCCTCGACCGCCAGGTCGGCACGCCGCGAGCCGGTCGCGGTGACGACCGTCCCGCCCCGGACGACCAGGTCGGCCATCGCCGGCCTCAGCCCTCCTCGACGATCCGGATCGACTGGGCGCCCTCCCACAGGCAGCGCCGGCCGATCTCGCGCAGGAGGTCCTGCCAGCCGGCGTCGGGGACAACCGTCGCGAAGTGGTTCGCGGCCAGCTGCCCGACCTTCGAGGCCGTCGCGCAGCCACCATACGGGAAGAAGATCTCGCACTCGCTGATCCCGCCCGGGTAGATCGCCAGCTGGCCGGGCGCCGGGTGCGAGGTGTGGTTCTCGTAGTCGAGTCCCGGCCGGAAGTCGCCGAACGGGATCCAGGTCGACTCGCCACTCCAGCGGCAGTGGATGAGCCTGGATTCGATCGGCAGCATCCGCCGGATGGCGTCGACGGTCCGCGGCGCCGCCTCGGACTCCCAGCGAGCGCTACAGTGGAGATCGCCGACCGTGATCGTGAGCATTCCCATCCGCGGAGGATAGCGTGGCCAGCGGCCCTGCCGTACCCGTCCCGACGATCTCGACGCACGTGCTCGACACCGAGCTCGGGAAGCCGGCCGTCGGGGTGCACGTGACGCTCTACCGGCTGAGCGACGACGGCCGGCCGCTGCGCCTGACGCAGGCCCTGACCGACGCTGACGGCCGGGTCCGCGACCTGCTCGAACGGCCCCTCGTGGTCGGGGACTACCGCCTCGAGTTCGCGCTCGCCCCCATCGATCCGGTCGACACGGCGCCGCCCGCCACGGACGCCGAGCACTTCTTCCGGCGCCTCGCGATCGACCTGCACGTCGCCGACGCCGGCCGGAGCTATCACGTGCCGCTGCTCTTGGCGCCGTACTCGATAACCACCTATCGAGGCAGCTAGCGCCGGCGCTCCGGTCAGCGGCATAGAAGACCTGATGCACGTCGGATGCATCACTCCCAGCCTGGTGTGTCCGCGCCACCCGCCTGCCCCGGCTCAACTCGCGCCTGTCCGGGCCCCAACCCGCCTGTCCGGGCCCAACCCGCCTGCCCCGGCCCAACCCGCCTGCCCCGGCCCAACCCGCCTGCCCCGGCCCAACCCGCCGGCGCCTGCTGGTGCAACCGGCTGCCCGGCCTAGTCCGGTTGATGCATCCGAGTGGCATCAACGATCGGACCATTCCTCGGAGGCGAGCGCGCATGACACCCTAGCTGTCACGCCCAACGCCCAGGGTTCGCGGCATGGAAGCCGCAGCCCGCCCGCCCCTCACCGTCGTCAGCACGGAACCCGCCGCCGAGACGTCCGCCCGCATCCGGGTCGAGGGCGACCGGATCGTCGTCGAGCGGCTGGTCGTCCGCGACCCGGCGCTGGCGTCGTTCCTGCGCGAGCGGCCTGCCGAGGGCCGCGCCGACCTGGTCGAGCGCGCCCTGCGGATCGGCCTGCTGGCGCTCCAGGACGCGGGTGTCACGGTCAACGTGGACGTCGTCCGGGCCGAGTTCGAGAAGCTCGTCCGCCAGGCCGAATCGGTCAACGAGAAGGCGGCCCAGGCGCTCGAGCAAACCCTCCGGACGAACTTCGCCGACGGGGACGGCCGGCTGCCGCGGACGCTCGAGAAGTTCCTGGGCGATCGTGGCGCCCTGCGCTCGATGGTCGAGGAACTGTTCGACGAGTCGAAGCGGGACAGCGCGATCGGGCGGATCGGCCGGATGCTCGAGCGCTACTTCGACGGCGACGCCTCCAAGCTGGCCCTCCTGCTCGACCCGACCCGGCTCAACTCACCGATGCACCAGTTCCGCCAGGAGATTTCGGCCGGCTTCAAGGGCCTCGAGGAGCGACTGGTCGCGATCGAGGCGGCCGCCGCGGCGCGTGGCGCCGAGCGTGCCCGTTCGGCGGCCAAGGGCGCCGACTTCGAGGATCTCGTCGAGGGCATGCTCGCGGACGTCGCCCACGGCGCCGGCGACCTGCTTGATCGGACGGCCAACGAGGCCGGCACGCTGCTCAAGTCCAAGAAGGGCGACTTCGTGTTGACGATCGACCCGCGGGTCGCCCGCGGTGCCGACCTGCGGGTCGTGGTCGAGGCGAAGGATCGTCCGATGTCGATGCGCGCGATCCGCGAGGAACTGCGCGAGGCCAAGGAGAACCGCGGCGCGGCCGTGGCGGTCGTCGCCTTCACGCCGGCGCACGCCCCCAGCGGGGTGGCCCCGTTCACGCTGGTGGGTGATGACGTCTACTGCGTCATCGATCCGGAAGCTCCGGAACCCGCGACGCTCGAGGCGGCCGTTCGCCTGGCGCGGCTGCTCGCCCTGGCCTCGCTCGTCGACCGCGAGGTCGAGGTCGACGCGGCCGCGATCGGAGCCGCGCTCAACGCCATCCGCGAGCAACTGGACGTCGTCCGCTCCTTGAAGGCCCAGCTGACTTCGATCTCGACCGCGACCAAGGCGGTCTGGTCCGGCCTCGACCAGATGCGCTCGAACATCCTGGCTCGCGTCGCCGAGGCGGAGGCCGAGATCCGCGCCTGACGTTCCCCGATCGGCACCCTTGCGCCGGTGCGCTATCGTGACCGTCCCGACGTCCCGGGCCGGGTGCCCCGGGCGCGATCGGCGTGAACCGCGAGGAACGTCATGGCGCGTGCAATGTGGAAGGGGGCCGTCCAGTTCGGGCTGGTCACCATCCCCGTCAAGCTCTACCTGGCGACGGAGTCCAAGGGCATCAGCTTCAACATGCTCCACAAGGACGACCTGTCGCGCATCCAGATGAAGATCTGGTGCCCGGTCGAGGACGAGCCGATCTCCCGGTCGGATACCGTCAAGGGCTACGAGTACGCACCCGGCCAGTACGTCGTGGTCACCGACGAGGACCTCGAGAAGGTCCCGCTCAAGACGGTTCGCTCGATCGAGATCGAGCAGTTCACGAAGGCCCAGCGCGACGACGCGGCGGTCCGCTTCGTAAAGAGCGCCTACTACCTCGAGCCGGACAAGGTCGGCCGCAAGGCATTCAACCTCCTCAGGACCGTGCTGGAGCGTGAAGGCCTGACGGCAATCTGCAAGGTCGTGATCAAGGATCGCGAGGCCCTCGCCGCGCTCGATCCGTTCGGCAAGACGATGCTCATGACCACGCTCCATTGGCCGGACGAGATCCGCGCGACCGACGAGCTCGATCTCGGCGACGAGGAGTACGACTTCAAGCCCGCCGAGCTGGCGATGGCCAACCAGCTCGTGTCGGCGATGACCGGCGAATTCGACCCGTCGCAGTACAGGGACGAGTACCGCGAGGCGCTCGAGGCCGTGATCGAAGCCAAGGTCGATGGCAAGGAGACGGTCGCGGTCGAGGAACCCGAAGAGGGTGGCAAGCTGATCGACCTGATGGCCGCGCTCGAGGCCTCGGTCAACGCCGCGAAGGCGTCGCGCGAGTCGAGCGGCACGAAGCCGGTGTCCGTGTCCGAGGCCAAGGCCGCCAAGGAGGCGAAAGCCAACCGCGCCGGTCGGGCCGCAGCGACCGCCAAGGCCCAGGCTGACGAGGACGCCGAGGAGTCGCGCGCCAAGCCCGCTCGAAAGCGCAAGACCGCCTGATCGACACATCTCCGCGGCACCCGGCGATCCGCCGTTCGGAGGCGTACCCTCTAGTCGAGCGGCGGTCGGGTCCTCACCCGTGCCGTGCTCGAGGGACCAGGGGGCGGCGATGGACGCCGACGCCACCGAACGCGAGCGCGCGCAGGAAGCCCGCATCGCGGCGCTCGAGACACGACTCTCCGAACTCGAGCGGCGACTCGGATCCGGGCAGCCCGCCGCATCGACGGGCAGAGCGCAGGTCCCCGCCTCGGAGTCCGCCCCCACCCGGCGACGCCCGAGACGCCGAGGCCAGCCGGTCATCTCGCCCTCGGCTGACGCCGCCCGTAGCCCCGCCACGGCCGCGTCGCTCCGCCGTCCGCCTCCGGGCGCCCCAAGCTACTGGACCCGCCGCGGACAACCTGCGCCGATGCCGCCACCGCCTCCGGCGCGCCCGCCGGCAGCTCGCCGGACTCGACCGGCTCGTCCACGCGAGGCGATCCGTCGAGGCATGCCGGGCTGTCGATCTCCGTGGCCGACCTCGAGGCTCGATTGCCGGTCGCGCGCTCGCCTGGGGCGGCGGCCTGGCCCTGGTCCTCGGGGCCATCTTCTTCCTGAGCCTGGCGTTCAGCTCGCGGCTGGATCGGACCGGAGATTCCGCGTGTTGATCGGGATGGTCGCCGGATCCGATCGCCCTCGTCGGCGGCGGAGCGCTGATCGAGCGCGGCAACCGTCTTCTCGGGCACGTGCTTGCGCCGCTGGGACTGGCGGTGATCTCGATCAGCCTGGTCGGGGCCACGCGGCTGTACGGCCTGATCCCGACCGAGATCGGGCTGGCCATCGCCCTGGCGAGCGCGGTGGCTGCCGCGGTGGTCGCCGTGCGGGCCAATTCGCCGGTCGTCGCGGGGTTCGGCCTCGTCTCCGTGCTGGTCGCCCCGCCGTTGCTGGACGCCGCGGCCGACGTCCGGACGTTCGCGTTCGTGGCCGTGGTCCTCGATCGGCACGACCGGCGTATCGATCTGGCGGACCTGGCGCTGGCTGCCGGGCATCGCCTTCGTCCTCGCCGCGCCGCAGGCCGCCGCCTGGATCGCTGGTGCGACCGGAGCCATGGATCGGCGTTGGCGGGCATCGGCCTGTTCTGGGCGCTCAACGCGACCTCGGCTGGGCGGCGAGCAATTCCGCCGGCGCCAGGACGACCTGCGGGCTCAGCTTCGGCCGGGCTGCTCGCGGCGAATGCTGCGTTTCTCGTGTGGGCCGGCTTCACCGTCCTCGACGGCGATCTCGCCGCCGATCGCGGGAGCGTTCCTCATCGTGGTCGCCGCGGTCCACGTCCTCCTCGGCGGCTTCTTCCTCGTCCGCGACGGCGAGCGCAACCTGTTCGGGTTGCTCACCGTCGGGACGGGCATCGCTGCGCTGACGATGGCGGCGCCGGTCCAGCTCGGGGCCCCCGTGGTCCCGCTTGCCTGGGCGTCCGAGGCGGTAGCAATTGCCTGGCTGGCCGTCAGGCGAGGACATCCATACGGCGCGATCGTGTCGGCCGTGCTCTTCCTCCTCGCCGCGCTCGACGTGGCCTGGATCAGCGCGACGGCACCGCTGCCGCCGAACGGGATCCCGATGGTCGACGGATCCGGCGCGGCACTCGCCTTCTTCGTCCTCGCCATCGCCACCGGCGTCTGGCTGGCGCGGGACGCGGACGCCCGTGCAGTGCTCGTCTCGGTGGGCGTCCTGACGGCCGCCTGGTGCACGGCCCTCAGGCTGGAGGGTTCGCCCGCGCGTCGCTGCCCTGATCGCGGTCGCGGCCGCCGGCACGGCGGCGCGGCGAACGCTCCCGGCATTGCCCGCCGGGCCGATCGCATGGCAGACCGACGAGCTGACCTCCCGCGTCGCGCGAATCCTCGGCTCGCTGCGCCCGCTGTCGTCTCCGGTGCTGGGCGGGACGCTCGTGTTCGTCGGGGCGAGCGCGACCGCAGCGCTCGTGCTCGGGCCGTTCGGGTCGCCGTTCGAGCCGGCCCCGGACGGGACGCCGTTCGTCAACGCGGCGGGCGCGGGACTCCTCGCGTACCTGGTCGGCCTGGCGGCCATCGTCCTGCTGAGCGACCGGCCTGACCTCCGCCGTCCGCTCACGGCCCTGGGGCTGTTCGTCGTGGCCTGGGCGTGCCCGAGCGAGCTGGACGGACTCCCGCTCGTCCTAGTCTGGGCCGCGCTGATGGTCCTCGGCCTCGGGATCTGGTACCGGCTCGTCGACCGTTCGTCCGTCGCGCGGGCGACGGCCTCCGGGCAGGTGGACGCGGAGCGGTTGCTCGCCTTGGCCATTCCGGGTGTTGCCCTGGCCGCCGGTGTCCTGGCCGGCCTGCACGTCATGGGAACCGAATTGCCGCTCTCGCGGTTCGGGGAGGTCGTGCCGCCCGGGATCCCGTTCAGCGACGCGGGCGCGGCGGCAGCCGGCATCCTCGTGCTCGCGACGCTCCTCGGCGGAGCGCTGGCCGGACCCGGCAGGGACCGCCGGGTCGCGATCGTCGTTGCGGCTGCCATGGTCATGTATGCGATCCCCTACGAGGTCTACGCCTGGGCGGTCGTGATCCTGTGGTGCGGGCTCGGCGTCGGTGCCCTCGGGATCGTCCGCTTCGACCCTGCCGGCCGGATCACATACCTGGCGTCGGCCGTCTTCGCGATCGCGGCGGCGGCCGCGACGGCCGTCTGGATCGCCGCGCCGCCGGCGCGGCTGGTCGTGTCCGCGGCCGGGGTCGAGCCGGTGGTCGCGCTCCAGAGCGCGGCGGCTCTCGGTGTCGTCGCGCCTGGCGTCCGCGCAGCTCGGCCGATCCGCGCGGCCGAGCCGCTGGGCACGGCTGGCATGGCTGCGCGGCGGGGACCGCCGTGGTCTACCTGCTGTCGGTCGCCGCCGTGGACGTGATCGCCAGCCGGGTAGGCCGGGGGCTCGGAGTTGGACGAGCTGAAGACCCAGGGACAGGTGGCGCTGAGCCTGACCTGGGCGGCGACCGGGGTCATCGCGTTCGTGGGCGGCCTCCGGTGGCGACTCGGCGAGGTCCGGCAGGGAGGCCTCGGCCTGCTCGGTCTGGCGGCCGCGAAGGTGTTCCTGTTCGATCTCTCCGCTCTGGAGGTCGCCTACCGGGTCATCTCGCTGATCGCCCTCGGACTGCTGCTCCTGACCAGCGCCTGGCTGTGGCAGCGCCTCCAGCCCGGATCGCCGAAGGAGCATCCGCCGACCTGATCGCGCGCGTGAGCGCGTTGCGGATGGGCGCCACCCTCGGGCAACTCCACCGATGCCGCTCGACGAATACCGCAAGAAACGGGACTTCGCCAGGACGCCGGAGCCTGCTCCGGCCGGCACGGCTCAACGCCGCCGGCCGGTCGCGGACGCGGCCGGTACGTCGTCCAGCGGCATCGGGCAACCCGCCTGCACTACGACTTCCGCCTCGAGATCGACGGCGTCCTCGTGTCGTGGGCGGTGCCCAAGGGCCCGACCCTCGACCCCGGCGTGCGTCGGATGGCCGTCCACGTCGAGGACCACCCGATCGAGTACTTCGACTTCGAGGGCGTCATTCCAGCTCGCCAGTACGGCGCCGGCGACGTCATCGTCTGGGACTGGGGAACGTGGGAAGGCGAGGCGCCGACCCTCGACGCCACCGCCGCCGTGGATGCCGGCGAACTGAAGTTCCGGCTCGACGGCGAGAAGCTCAAGGGACGCTTCACCATCGTCCGGACGAGCGGCCGGCGACGCAAAGGGGACGATCCGGCCGCCCGCGCGTTCGAGGACGACGCCGGCGACCAGTGGCTCCTGATCCACAAGCGCGACGAGGCGGCCGTCCCGGGCTGGGATGCCGAGGATCACCCCCAGAGCGTCAAGACCGGGCGGACCAACGACGATGTCAAGGCCGCCCGCGATGCGCTCTGGAACGGGCAGGCCCCCGCGGCGGTCGCCGAGATCGACCTGGCCGGCGCCATGGTCGCGGCCATGCCGTCCAGCATCGAGCCGATGCTCGCGACGCTGGCGTCGAAGCCGTTCAACGACCCCGACTGGCTCTACGAGATCAAGTGGGACGGGTTCCGGATCCAGGCGGTCGTAGACGACGGGCGCGTCCGGTTGCTGACCAGGAATCGCAAGGACGGCGCCGGCTACTTCCCGTCGTTCGCCGGCACGCCGACCTGGATCGAGGCGCGCGAGGCCATCGTGGACGGCGAGGTGGTGGCGCTCGACGACGCCGGCCGCCCGGACTTCGGTCTCCTCCAGGAGCGTCTCGGCGATGCGTCGGCGAAGGGGCTCGTCTACCAGGTGTTCGACCTGCTCTACCTCGACGGGCGCTCGCTCCTCCAGGTCCCGCTCGAGGATCGCAAGCGCCTGCTCCAGAGCGTGCTCCGCGCGCATCCCCGCGTCCGCTTCGCCGCCCACGTGCTCGGCGAGGGCGTGGCGTTCTACGAGGCGGCGCAGGCACAGGAGCTCGAGGGGATCATCGCCAAGCTCCGACGCTCCAGGTACGAGCCCGGCCGCCGGTCGACGGCGTGGCTCAAGATCAAGGTCCGTCCCGAGCAGGAGCTCGTCGTCGGGGGCTGGACGCCGGGCGAGGGCAACGCGAGGGACCTCGGGGCCGTGGCGGTTGGCGTGTACGACGACGGACGACTCCGGTTCAGCGGCAAGGTCGGCTCCGGGTTCGACGGCCGGACGCGACGGCTGATCCGCGAGCGACTGGCCGACCTCGAGACCGAGACGCCGCCGTTCGACCCGGCCCCGCCGCGCGACTACCGCGGACGATGGGGAGGCGAGCTCAAGAACGTCCGCTGGGTCAAGCCCGAGCTCGTGATCCGGGCCGAGCTCGGTGGCTGGTCACGGGACGGCATGGTCCGCCAGGCCGCCTTCAAGGGGATCGAGGAGGGCCGCGATCCGAGGACCGTGACCCGCGAGCGGGCCGTGACGACGGCCGAGGCCGTCAGGAGCGCCGAGGCGTCAACCCCGGTCGGGGGGCCGAGGCCGGAACCGACGCCGGTGCCCGAGTCGGCGGGACGGCGGCCCCGGGACGCACCGCCCGGGTCCCTGGGGGCGGCCCGCGCGACGACGCGATCCGCATCCCGAACGTCGGCGGCGGCGCTCCCGTCGGGAGCGACCGAGGCCGAGCTCGAGGCCCTGCAGGGCCTCGGCAAGGAGGGCGTCTGGTCGATCGCCGGCCGCGAGTTGAAGCTGACGAACCTCGACAAGGTGATCTTCGACGGCGATCCGCCGGTCACGGGTGATCCCAGGACCACGGGTGACCAAATGATCACCAAGCGCGAGCTCGATCGGCTACTTCGCGCGGATCGCGCCGACGATGCTGCCGCACCTGGCCGCCCGCCCGCTCAACCTCCACCGCTTCCCGAACGGCGCCGCGGCCCAGGGGTTCTGGCAGAAGGACATCCCGTCGACCGCCCCGACCTGGCTCCGACGCTGGCACGAGACCGGCTTCGACCCGCGCGAGGACCGAGAGGCCAACGACCACCTGATCGCCGACCATCCGGCCGCGCTGTGCTGGCTCGGCAACCAGACGAGCTTCGAGATCCACGCGTGGACGGGGAAGCTGCCCGAGCCGTGGAAGCCGACGTTCGCCCTGATCGACATCGACCCGGGCGACCAGACCACCTGGGAGGAGACGCTCGCGATCGCCCGCCTCTATCGCACCGCGCTCGAGCACCTGGGTGTACGCGGCTATCCCAAGACCACCGGCAAGCGGGGCATCCAGGTCTGGATCCCGATCGTGCCTCGCTACAGCTTCGGCGACACGAGCAACTGGGTCGAGCGCGTGTCTCGAGCGGTCGGGGCGATCGTCCCGGATCTCGTGTCGTGGGAGTGGGCGAAGGGGGCGCGCAAGGGCCGCGCCCGGCTGGACTACACGCAGAACCAGCCGATCAAGACGCTCGTGGCGCCCTATGCCGTCCGGCCGGCGCCGGGTGCCCCGGTCTCGGCGCCGATCGCCTGGGACGAGCTCGACGACCCCGAGCTCCGACCCGACCGCTGGACGATCCGGACCATCGTCGAGCGCGTGGCCGAGCGTGGGGACCTGTTCGCGGCCGCCCAGACCGATGCCCAGGAGCTGCCCGCGGTCTGACCGAAGGTGGCACCATGACGGGGATGCCCAGCGAGATCGTCCTGCGGACCCCGGCCGACGCGGAGTTCGCCAGCTTCGTCGCGCCGCTGTCGATCGCCTTCAACGAGGAATTCAGCGACGCCGCCATCGAGAACGACCGCCGGACGATGGAACTCGACCGCTTCGTCGGGGCCCTCGACGGCGATTCGGTCGTGGGCTGCGGCGGTGCCTATTCGTTCCGCCTGACCATTCCGGGGGGCGAGGTCGGTGCGGCCGGCGTGACGGCCGTCGGCGTCCTTCCCACCCACCGGCGCCGCGGGATCCTGCGCCAGATGATGACCTGGATGTTCGCCCAGGCGCGCGAGCGGCACGAGCCGGTTGCGATCCTCTGGGCATCGGAGGCGGCGATCTACCAGCGGTTCGGCTATGGACCCGGGACGGTGTCGTCGGCGTTCGAGATCCCGACCGACAAGATCCGGTTCCGGCGCCCCGTCGACGCCCCGGGACGGATGCGGATCGTCGGGCTCGACGAGGCGGTCGAGCGGTTCCCGGCAGTCTACGAGGCGGTGCGACGGTCCACGCCCGGGTCACTGACGCGGAGCGAGCCTCGCTGGCGCTGGGAGATCCTGTATGACGCGGAGTGGTATCGCCGCGGCGACGGGGCGAAGATCCTGGCCGTGTACGAGGTCGACGGCGAGGCGCGCGGGTACGTCGTCTACCGGACCAAGGGAGACTGGGACACGTCGGGGCCGAAGGGCGCCGTCAATGTCCAGGAGCTCATCGCCGTGGACCCGATCTCCGAGCAGGCGCTCTGGCAGTGGGTCAGCGGCATCGACCTGATCGCCACGGTTCGCGGCCGGCGGGGACCCATGCCCCATCCGCTCCAACTCCTCCTGACCGAGCCGCGGCGCCTGGGTGTCACCGTCAGCGATGGCAGCTGGCTGCGGATCATCGACCTGGCCGGCGCCCTGCGGGCCCGCTCCTACGCGACGAGCGGGGAACTCGTCCTCGACGTCACCGACGAGTTCTGCCCGGGCAACGCCGGACGGTGGCGGCTCACCGTTCCCGTCGCGCGCGCGGCCGACACCGCCGCGATCGTCCCGGCCGGCAACTCGGTGCCGGACCTGGTCCTCGACATCAGCGACGTGGCGGCTGCCTATCTCGGCGCGTTCCGGTTCTCCGACCTCCAACGTGCCGGTCGCGTCGGGGAGACCCGTCCAGGCGCCGTGGAGGAAGCCGACGCGCTCTTCAGGAGCGAGCGAGCGCCCGCCAACTCGACGATGTTCTAGGTGAGGGCCAGGATCCCGAACAGCGCCTCGCCCGTCGATTGGCGGATGGCCCCGGGTTCGATCGAGATCGTCACGTCGTCGCGGTCCGGCCAGTTCGGGTCGTAGATCCGGAGGGTGACGGCGCTGCCGGTCACATCGAAGGCGTAGCCCAGGACCTGGTGGCTCTTCCGCAGGTCGATCGGATTGACGCCCTGCTGACGGACCAGCCCGACCATGGCCAGGTGCCCGCCACCGATCCGATCGCGGATGCGCGGCCACTCGAGATCGCGAGAGCGATTGACCGTCCGATCGGCGCCAAAGGCCCCGATCCACCAGAAGCGCATGGGCGTCGCGAACCACTCGAGCGACCGGAGCTGGTGCGCGAACAGGGTCCTGAACAGCGGCGACCCGTTGGGCGGGGGTTCGCGGTCCGGCGGGATCGGCTGGCCGGCCTCGAAGCGCTCCTGGACGTACGAGGCCATGCCGCCGCACAGGCCGTTGGCGGCATCGGCCACGCCGAGGAGGTCCGTGTGAAACGGGCCGATCCGGATCAGCGGACTCGGCGGGAACCGGTTCGCGAAGTGCAGCCCGTGGGTGCTCGGCAGGAAGCCCGGGACGGTGGCCATCGACGCCATGGTCGCACCCGGCGACGGTCCCGTCGAGATCGGAGGGTCGCGGGTACCATCCCCGAATGCCCAACCGACTGGCTGGCGAGACGAGCCCGTACCTCCTCCAGCACGCGAACAACCCGGTCGACTGGTCGCCGTGGGGGCCGGACGCGCTGGCCCGGGCAACGCTGCTCGACCGGCCGATCTTCCTGAGCATCGGCTACGCGGCCTGCCACTGGTGCCACGTCATGGAGCGCGAGTCCTTCGAGGACGAGGCGACGGCCCGCTACCTCAACGACCATTTCGTGTCGATCAAGGTGGATCGCGAGGAACGGCCCGACCTCGACCAGGTCTACATGGCGGCGGTCCAGGCGATGACCGGGGGCGGTGGCTGGCCGATGTCGGTCTTCCTGACTCCCGAGGGCCGGCCGTTCTACGGCGGGACGTACTACCCGGACGAACCGCGTCACGGGATGCCGTCGTTCCGGCAGGTCCTCGAGGGGGTCGAGCGGGCGTGGCGCGAGCAGCGGCCGGAGGTCGAGGCTGCCGGCGGCCGGCTCGTCCAGGGCCTGGTGGCACAGGCCCGCCTGGATGCCGGCCAGGACGACCCGACCCAGGGCCTGCTCGAAACGGCGACCGCGGCGATCGAGGCGTCGTTCGACCCGGCCAACGGCGGCTGGGGCCGGGCCCCCAAGTTCCCCCAGCCGATGACGATCGAGTTCCTGCTGCGCCGGCACCTCGCGACCGGCGACGCCCGGCCGCTGGCGATCGCCCGGCGCTCGCTCGACGCGATGGCGGACGGCGGGGTTCACGACCAGCTGGGCGGCGGGTTCCACCGGTACTCGACGGACGCTCGCTGGCTGGTCCCGCATTTCGAGCAGATGCTCTACGACAACGCCCAGCTCGCAAGGGTCTACCTGCACGCCTGGCAGCTCAGCGGGAATGCCCGCTATCGCGCCGTCGCGGTCGGGACGCTCGACTACCTGCTCCGCGAGCTCACGACCGACGACGGGGCGTTCGCCGCCAGCCAGGACGCCGACACCGACGGCGAGGAAGGCGCGACGTTCACCTGGACCGCCGACGAGATCCGTGGCCTCCTCGGCGACCGGTCGGCGCTCTTCGAGGCGGCCTACGGCGTGACGGACTCCGGCAACTGGGAGGGCCGGACGATCCTCAGCCGGGTCGCGACCGACGCCGAGCTGGCCGCCCGGTTCGATGTGGCGGCAGCCGACGTGGGCGCCCGGTTGGGCGACGCCCGTCGAACGCTGCTGGCGCGCCGGGAGACCCGGCCGCAACCTGCCCGCGACGGCAAGGCGCTGGCCGCCTGGAATGGACTGGCGATCGCGGCCCTGGCCGACGCGGCCGTCGGCCTCGCGTCCGAGGCTCCGGAGGCGTCGGCCCGCTACCGGACCGCCGCCGAGCGGGCCGCCTCGACCGTCGTTGCCGGGTTGCTCGCCGCCGATGGATCGCTGGGCCGGTCGTGGAAGGACGGGCGCGCCGCCGGGCGCGGCGTGCTCGAGGACCACACCCACCTGGCCGACGGGCTCCTGGCGTTGTATGCCGCGACGTTCGACGAGCGCTGGTTCACGACGGCCCGGGCGCTGATGGATCGCGTCCTCGAGCGCTTCGCAGATCCGGACGGTGGCTTCTTCGACACGGCCGACGACCACGAGCGTCTCGTCACCCGCCCGAAGGACGTGCAGGACAACGCCGTGCCGTCGGGCAACGCGGTCGCTGCCGAGGTGCTGCTGCGGCTGCACGCCTGGACCGGCGCGTCGGTCTACCGGTCGGCCGCGGAGCGCGCGCTGCGGACCGTCGTGCCGTACGTGACGCGCTACGCGACGGGCTTCGCGCGCTGGCTGTCGGCGATGGACCTGTCGCTCGCCGGCGTGCAGGAGGTCGCGATCGTCGGACCGGCCGACGACCCGGGCACCCACGCGCTCCTGGACGAGGTCCGGCGCGAGTACCGGCCGAACCGGGTCGTGGCCGTGGCGGCGGACCCGGCCGCCAGCGCCATCCCGTTGCTCGCCGACCGGGTCGCGATCGACGGCCGCCCGACTGCCTACGTGTGCCGCGCGTTCGTCTGCCGGCTGCCTGCCACCGATCCCCCGACCCTCCGGCGGCGGCTCGAGGAGGTGGTCGGTGACGCCTGAGGTCGAGCCGGCCGGTCGGGCCACGGACCTGGTCGTGCGGACGGCCGAGGCCGCCGAGTACGCCGTGATCGGCGAGCTCACCGTCCGCGCCTACGCGACGGTCCGGGAGCCGCTCCAGGGCGGTCCGATCTATGCCGCCTACGAGGACGAGCTCCGCGACGTCGCCGGTCGGGCCGAGAACTGCGACGTCCTGGTCGCCGTGGATCGGGCGGGGCGGGTCGTGGGTGCGGTCACGTACGTACCCGGACCCGGGACGCCGTGGTCCGAATCGGAGCTCGACGGCGAGGCCGGATTCCGGGCGCTCGCGGTAGATCCCGCGCACCGTGGTCGCGGCGCCGGCCGGGCGCTGGCGACGGCCTGCGTCGAGCGAGCGCGAGGGACGGGCCGGCGAGGCGTCGCCATCCTCACGCGGCCGTCGATGACCGCGGCGCACCGGCTGTACGAATCGCTCGGGTTCACGCGCGTGCGGTCGCGGGACCTCGAATTCGAGCCAGGCGAGTGGCTCTGGTCCTACGTGCTCACCCTCTGACGTGGCCTTGCGATCGCCGGTCGACCCGGTGCCGGCCGCGACCGTCGTCCTGCTGCGGCGCGGGCGGACGGGTCTCGAGGTCCTGCTGACCCGACGGCCGTCGTCCATGGCCTTCGCGCCGGACATGCACGTATTCCCGGGCGGCCGGGTGGACCCGCAGGATGCCGCGTCCGGTCTCGTCCACCGATCGGTCCTGTCGCCGGCGCTCGCGGCTGCCGCACTGGGTGGCGACATCGCGCCGGCAGCGGCCCTGGCGGCCTACGTGGCTGCGATCCGCGAGCTGTTCGAGGAGGCCGGGATCCTGCTGGCGGACCATGGCCGCGAGGACCTGCCTGTCCCGACGCGCGCGGTTGGGGCGGCGCGCTCCGCGCTCGTCGGTGGTGACGCCGGCTTCGAATCGATCGCCGCGGACCTGGACCTCCGCCTGCGCACGGACCTGCTGGTCCCGCTGTCGCGCTGGGTGACGCCGCCGACGCTGCCCCGACGGTTCGATGCCCGGTTCTTCGCGGCCGAGCTGCCGGCGGGCGGACGGGTCTCGTTCGAGGGCGACGAGGTCGCCGGTCACCGCTGGCACACCCCGGCCGGCGGGCTGGCGGCGATGGCCGCCGGCGAGATCGAGATGTGGCTGCCGACGAGCGCGACGCTCCAGCAGCTCGAGCACCTCACGTCGATCGAGCAGGCCCGCGACCGCCTGGCGCCGGGTCGTCTCGGGGAGGTCGAGGTCACGTCGATCTCGCCTGACGTCATGCGCATCGTGATGCCCGCCGGTGGCGGCGTGGCCGGCCAGCCCGTCTGCGCGTACCTGGTCGGGCGCCGATCGCACGTCCTGGTGGATCCGGGCGACCCGACCGGCTCCGTCCTGGAGACCGCGATCGACCTGGCCGCCGCGCGGGGCGGATCGATCGCCGGGATCGCGCTTACCCAGGTGGACCCGGATCACGCCGGCGGCACGGAAGCGCTCGCGGAGCTCCTCGGGGCCCCGGTGGTCGCGGGCTCGGGTGCCGGGCGACCGCTGCCGTACCCGGTTCGGGAGCTCGTCGACGGGGAGATGGTGCCGTTCGGCGACATCCGGCTCCGGGCGGTCGTCACGCCGGGACCCAGTCCGACCCACCTCGCCTTCGTCGTCGGGGAACCCGGCGAACTCGTGATCAGTGGCGACCTGGACGGCCGGCGCGGGGCGCGCGCCGTCCCGGGCCCGTGGAACGAGGCGGACGCCGTCGCGTCTCGCGATCGCCTGCGCGGCATGGCGCCGGCCGCGACCTGGCTGCCCGGTCACCCGGCGCCCCCCAGGAGCGGACCGGCGGGATCCGTTTGACGTGACCGTGCCACCGCCCGACCCTGTCCCGATGGAACCCGTGCCGCCCGTTCGATTCGAGGGGCCGGCCGTTGAAGGGCCGGACTTCGAGGAAGCCCGGCCGGTGCCCCACGGTCCCCGCCTGCCGGCGATCGTGCGCATCCTCCCCATGGCGGCCTGGCCCTTCGTCCTGCTGGCCGTCATGCGGCTGGGATGGGGCCTCCACGAGGCGGGCCTCGGGCCGGCCATCGACCCGTGGCAGATCGGGCAGGTCGTGCTCTTCGAGCTGCCGTCGGTCATCTCGGTCCTGCTGCCGGCGGCCCTGCTGGCGCGCCATCGGGATGCGGGCTCGCGGACGCGGATGCTCCTCGTCGGCATGCTCGCCATCGTGATCGTCGAGGGTCTGCGGGTCAGCAATCAACCGCTGCAGCCGTTCTTCGCGTGGCTCACCCCGGGTGACCAGGGCGTGACCTTCCTCGTGCCCTCGGCGCTTGCCTACCAGGTCGGCATCAACCTGCTGAACGCCTCCGCGGTCGCTGCCATCGCGCTCGGGCTGACGCGGGCGCGCAGGTTCGAGGACCGATCCAGGTCGTGGCCGGTGGCCGCGGTCCTGGTCGTGCCGGTCGTCCTGGTCGCGGTGACCGGGATCGTGTCGATCAGCCGCCTGCCGGCCGAACAGCTCCCCATGACCGCCACGGTCGTCGCCTACATCGTGTCGACGGTCGTCCTGAACGTCCTGTCGGCCACGGCCTTCGGGTACCTGGCGGCGGCGACGACCGCCGGCGCCCGCGCCGGCGAGGACCCGTCGCTCGGTTGGCTCTTCGGCGCGGTCGGATCGTGGCTCGTGATCGGCAGTCTGGCGGCGCTCGGGATGGCCGGTCTCGCCGAGGCGACGCCGGCCAACGTGGGATTGCTGGACGGCATCGTCCAGGTCATCGAGGCGGTCTTCTCGATCGGGTTCGTCGGACTGCTCCTCGCGTTCGTCCTGGGGCTGCCGGCGCTGGATCCGGCCGGGAACGAGCACGGGGCGGGCGCACGCGACGGGCGCGGCGCGGGCTCCGGCACACGGGAGGGCGCGGGGACGAACGTCGCCCGGGGCTAGGGGCGATCCACCGGCAATGCCGCGGCGAGGTTGCGCAGGACGTTGAGGCCCTGGTCCACCTGGTCGACCGGCGCATATGGACCGGGCATCAGGAAGCACGGCCGGCCGGCGAGGGCGACGCCGGAGAGCTGGCCCCACGGCTCGGTCAGCGCTCGGCCCGCGGCCGCCTCCGCCGCCCGCTTGTAGATGAACACGACCGCGGCCGGCCGCCACAGCGCGATCTTCTGCCACAGCGGCCCGACGCCGGACCTGAGCTCGGTGGGGGTCGCGACGTCGCGCGGCGTGGGGAGCTTGAGCAGGTCGGTGATGCCGTGCCCGGCCGCCACAAGTGCGTCGTCGGCGGTGTCGACCTCGGTCGCCGGCGGCAGCACTCCCGCCAGCATGAGGCGCCGCCAGAAGGTGCGACCGAGGCGGCCCTGGTGGTAGTGGCCCGCCGAGACGCTGACCGGTGATGGATTCAGGCCGATGAACAGGAGCCCGTCACGACTCGGCGGGAGGTCGGCGAGCGTCTCGACCGTCCGGCCGTCGATCGACAGCCGTGTCCGATGCGAACCCGGGCCCGGCCGGCGGGTGAGTGCATCGAGCTCGTCAGGCGTCATCGGGGCCCCGAGCGTCGGATCGGCGGGTCACCGCGGCGCGTGAAGGCGGGTGGCCGGCTCGACGGTCTCAGGCCGGCGGCGGCGCGTCGTCGCCGGACGGCGTGTCGGTGTCACTCACCCGGGCCTTGATCTCCTCTTGCGCCTTGGCCGCTTCGGTCTTCGCCTCCCGGACGCCGCGGCCGAGCGCCTCGCCGATCTTCGGGAGCGTCTTGGGGCCGCGCCACATGACGACGAGCACGAGGATGATGATCAGGACGACGAGCAGATCGGGCATGCGCGGATGGTACATCGCGGTCGTTCGTCGCCGATCTGGTTCGGCGACGGTATCGTGCCACGCATGCTCCTGGTCTTCGGCCCCCGCTCGGCGAGCTACGATTTCGGCCCTCGGCACCCATTGACGCCTCGCCGATTCGGCCCCGGCATCGACCTGCTCCGAACGGTCGGGGCCGAGCCGGGGCTGGCACCCGAGCCGGCCGCCGACGAGGACCTGCTGCGCTGTCACGAGCGTCGCTACCTCGACGTCGTCAAGCGGTTCTCGGCGGCGCCGTTCGGCGAGGAGCCGCGGGCGGGGATCGGGGAGGGCGGCGACGATCCACCGTTCACGGGGATGCACGCGGCGGGCGCGATGGTCGCCGGCGGGTCGCTCCGCGCGCTCGAAGCCGTCCTGCGCGGCGACGTCGAGCACGCCTTCCACCCGGGTGGCGGGCTGCATCACGCGATGCCGGCCCGGGCGTCGGGATTCTGCATCTACAACGACCCCGCGCTGGCGATCGCGCTGGCCCGGCGGGACGGGCTGCGGGTGCTCTACGTGGACCTCGACGTCCACCATGGCGACGGCGTCCAGGCGATCCACTGGGACGACCCGGGTGTGTTGACGCTCTCGTTTCACGAGAGCGGGCGGTACCTGTTTCCCGGGACCGGCGGAGTGGGGGAGCTCGGTGAGGGTCCCGCCGCCGGCACCTCGGTCAACGTGCCGATGGAACCCGGCACCGGGGAGGGTGCCTGGCTGGCGGCCGTCCAGACGCTGCTCCCCGAGCTCGCTGCCGCGTTCGGGCCGGACGTGGTCGTCTCGCAGCACGGGGCGGATTTCGCATGCCTGGGACCCGCTCGCCCACCTGCGGGTCACCACGACCGCCATGGGCGAGGCGGCCCGCCTGGTGGACGCGGTGGCGCACCGGCATGCCGGTGGTAGGTGGCTGGCGACCGGCGGCGGCGGCTACGACGCCTACCGGGTCGTGCCACGGGCATGGAGCCTCATCTGGCTTGCGGGGAACCACCGGGAGGTCCCGGCCACGACCGACGCCGGGTGGCGCGAGCGATGGACCGCCGAAGCGGCGCGATACGGGCAGGTGCCGCTGCCTGCCACGTTCGACGACTCCTCGAACGCCGGTCTGGAGATGGATGTCGGCCAGGTCTCAGCCGAAGCCCGCTCGCGCGACACGGCCTCGCTCGTCCGCCGGATGTTCGTGCCGCGGCTGCTCCGCGAGGCGCGCGATCGCGGCTGGTGGGATCCTGCAGGTTCCCGGCCGTCTGCCACCCCGGTGGCCGGGGCCACGGACCGGGTTGCGCCGACCGTGCTGTCGGGCGTCGATGCCGAGCGCTGGTCGCGTCTGTCGCTCGCGCCGCGGGTCATTGCTCCGGCGGACGCCGCTGACGGCCACGCCCTGGTGCTTGCCGCGATCCGTCACGGGGCACACGTCACGGCGGCGGTTGCAGATGACCTGGCGGTCGGACTGGCCGTCGCCTGTCCGGCCGATGCCGATCGCCGACTCGACCTGCTTGCGCTCGGCGTCGCGCCGACCTGGCGCACCGCCGGCCTGGCGGGGCGCCTGCTGGAGGCGACCCCGGCCGATCGAGCCGAGGTCACGCTCGCGGAGCGAGACCCACGCGAGCCCCTCGACGTCGCCGTGCGACGCCGGATCGCGGTACGGCTCCTCGAGCGGGCCGGTTTCCTGGTTGGCGCCTCGAACGCAGCTTCCGGCCCGATCGATCCGACGGGTCTCGTGGCGACCCGCGGCGGAGCGCCGCCGCGCGGGTAGCCCCGGTCGTCGTCATTCCGGCCGGGCGATGGCCGCCGCCCAGACCGCAATCTCGGACCGGCGCGAGGCCCCCAGCTTGGCGAGGATGTGCTCGACGTGCGAGCTCGCCGTCTTCGGCGCGATGAACAGGGTGGCCGCGATCTCGGCGTTGGTCTGGCCGACGGCGATGAGCCGGGCAACCTCGAACTCGCGCGCCGTCAGCGGATGCCACGGCTCGTCGGATGGGTGGCGGGCGCGAGCCTCGCGCAACAGGTCGGTTGCGCGCGCCGTGAGCGGCCGGCTGCCCAGGCGGTCGGCGATCGAACGGACCTCTTCGACGAGGCTGACGGCCTCGGCGGGCCGGTTCGTCCGCAGCAGGCACGTGGCCAGGTCGAGCCGCGCCCAGGTGCCCTCCCACACGCGGCTCACGGTGTCCCAGCCGTGCACCGCCGCCTCGAGCGACTCCCTGGCGCGCCCGGTCGAGCCGCCGGCCAGCAGGGTCAATCCCCGGGCATGGTCGACCGCCGGCAGGGTGCCCGGGATCGATCGGCGGCGAAGTTCGGGCTCGACCAGGTCGACCCATCGGACGGCCCCGCCGGGGTCACCCAGGGCCAGACTGGCACGGGTGCCCGTGACCAGGAACGGGAACAGCAGCGCGGCGTCGGCGACGGGCTGGGAGGCAGCGCGCCCCTGCTCGCAGAGTCTCGCGGCAAGGGACGGATCGCCGGCAAGCAGGGCCGTCTCGGCCAGCCCCCAGAGCGACAGTGACGTTCGCAGCAACTCTCCCATCGGCCGGCCGAGCTCGAGCGATTCGCTCAGCGACTCCCTGGCCCGCCCCCAGTCTCCGCGGCCCAGGGCGATGTAGCCCATCACGTAGCGTGCCGTGATCAGGGTGGTGACACCGCCCCTGCCGTCCGCCAGCGCCCGATCCGTGACCTGCAGC
Source organism: uncultured Chloroflexia bacterium (assembly GCA_963806175.1). GTDB lineage: Bacteria > Chloroflexota > Limnocylindria > Limnocylindrales > CSP1-4 > SPCO01. The sequence goes on along the minus strand of CAWDXA010000004.1, from coordinate 83,965 downwards.
GCCTCGTCCCAGCGCCCGGTGGCCCACAGGGCGAGGCCGAGGTGAGCAGCCATGTAGTGGCGATCGTTCCAACGCTCGACCCGTTCGGCGAACTCGATTCCCTCGCGGAACCAGCGTTCCGATCGCTCGTAGTCCACGACTTCGGAGGCGTCCGAACCGAGCAACCGGTAGCCCCGCGCCGCTTCAGCTTCGAGGTTTGCCGCGCGCGCTCGCCGGACACTCGATTCGTACAGGTCCCAACCCTCCGACAGCCGGCCAGCGAACACCAGGTCGTGACCGAGCGTCACCAGCGCATGGAGCTCGGTCGGTTCGTCGTTCGTGGCCATGGCAAGGTCCCGCGCCTGCTGGGCGTGAGCCAGCGACGCCTCGATCCGCAGGTCGTACAAGTACGTCGCCCCCAGGCTGGCGAGGAGGCGGCCGCGAATGCGCTGGGTCTCCGGGTCGGCGGGCGCGTCATGGAGATCGTCGAGGCCGCGTTGCAGGAGTTCTACGCGCCGGTCCAGGCTGTCGCCGAGCAGGTGCCGGACGGCAACCAGCGGTCCGAGCAGGGCCGCCGCGTCGCCGACGGCCCCCGCCGCGAGGTAGTGGTCACGCGCGCCCGAGAAGGCCGCGGATGCCGTGACGTTGTCGTCGATGGCCGCCGCCGTCGCGGCGAACTCGCTCAGTGCCCGGGCGTGATCGAGCACGGGCATATCCCCCGGGGTATTGCGCAGCGCTCGGCGGTACAGCTCGAATGCCTCTCGGTTCGACGAGAGCGAGGCTGCGGCACGCGCGCCCGCGAGCGCGGTCCGGCACGCATCTTCGCGCCGTCCCGCCCGCTCGTAGTGGTGGGAGAGCACCGCGTCGGAGGCACCGCCCTGCTCGGCCATCAGGTCGACGAAACGGCTGTGCAGGCGAGCCCGATCCGGAACGGACACCTGCTGGTAGATGGTCTCCTGGATCAACGCATGCCGGAAGTCGTACGTGCCGGGGATGTCCGAGGGCACGAGGAAGAAGCGGCTGATCAGCTCGTCGAGGGCGCTCCACACGCGGTCGACCGGTTGCCCGCACAGCGCCACGAGCGTCTCCGGGTCGAACGCCTGGCCCATCACCGAAGCGGCCATGACGACGTCACGGGCGGACCGCGACAGGCGCCGGACCCGCTCGTGGATCGCTTCCTGGAGTGTGTCCGGGACGTCGGCCGCCCGGATCTCGTCGCGTCCCGGCCGCTCGATCTCGAGCAGGACCCCGAGGAGTTCCTCGACGTGCAGCGGGATCCCGTTGGTGCGTTCGAAGATCGCGTCGACCACATCGCTCGGAGCAGGGCCGTCCAGGCCGAGGATCTGACGGACCATGCGGGCCGTCTCGTCGACTGACAGGCGACGGAGCCTGATCTCCTCCGCCAGCCGTTCGTTGAGGAGGCGCGCGCGCCACTCTCGTATCGGGACGCGAGGGTAGAGCTCGTCGCTGCGATAGGTCGCCACCACGAGCACCGGCAGCCCACGGAGCCGGTGGGCGAGGCCGGCCAGGATCTCGAGGCTGAGATCGTCCGCGTAGGTCAGGTTCTCCAGCGAGATGAGCGTGGGGGCCGATGCGATCGACGACAGGAGCTCGACCACGTCGAGCACGAGCAGGCGGCGCCGGCGGCGCCTGTCACCCTGGCGCGCAGGTTCGAGCGGCATCAGCCGCGCTGCCACCTCGGCGCCGACATCGGCAAGGTGGTCCACGCGCGACATTGCTCGCCCGAGATCGAGGAACGGTGCGCCGGCGACAGCGGTGTCCTCGGGTGACGTTCGGCCGCGAATCGCCCGAAAGCCCAGGCCGACGGCCTGGCGCTCGATGGCAGCCAGGAGACGGGTCTTGCCGATGCCTGCTTCACCGGCGAGCAGCAGCAGGCGACCGTCGCCGGCCCGCGCTTCGGTGAGCCGTCGATCGGCCAGCTCGAGGAGATCGTCCCTGCCGAACAGGACCGTGCTGAGCCGTGGGGCAAACGTCCCCGGCTGGCGGTCGCGCCGGCTCGTGACCGCCGGGAGTGGCCGCGTCTCGGCTGGATCGGGTTCGGCGTCGCTCACGAAGGCAACTTTAGGGCCGGCTTCAACGCGGTCATCGGTCGACCGACCGATGGACCCCGGCCACGCATCGCCAACGTGGTCCGCGTCGGTCGCCACCGCCCGTTGGAACCAGGTGCGATGGGGCCCCAGGACGGAGACACAGCCATGGCTGCAGGAATCAGGAGTCAGGGAATCGCCACACCGAGGCTCGCCCTCCAACCGGCCGCGCTCGCCGGCCTCGTGGGCGCGGCGCTCCTCGTCGGGGGCCTGCTCGGCGTCGCCGCGAAGTCGGAGCTCGACGCCGTCGCCGGGGCCCAGCTGGCCGTGCCGGTCGCGGCGTCCAGCCTCGAGTCGCGCCTGCTCACCGCGCGGGCGCAGATCATCGTCGGCCGTGGCCCGCTCGTGCGGGATCCGGGGGCGACGGGCTCACGGCCGCTGCCCATCGTCCACGCCACCGACCACGTCGGGTTGACCGAACGGCTCGTTCCGGTGATGACCCCGCACCCGGTCGAGCACGGACCCCTGCGGTAGGGACGCGAACGGCGATCAGGCGTCCGGGGTTCACGCCTTCGTGGAGTCGAACATGCCTGCCCGAATCAAGAGTGGCGGCCGGCCTGCCGGTCGCCACTCTCACTGTCTCGGTGGCCCATCCACGGATTAGTACATTTGGTCCAATTGAACCGACCCGCCTATACTGACGCTCCCGTGGGACCCCCGACCCGCACCCGACGCCCGGCGCGACCGACCGCGGCCGACGACGCCCGCGGCGAGCGCGCCAGAGAGGCCGGCGCGGACCCCCTGGATCGTTTCTGGCCGGCGGTCGGCGACTGGTTCCGGTCGAGCTTCGAAGCGCCGACCCAGGCCCAGGTCGACGGCTGGGCGGCCATCTCGGCGGGCCATCACACGCTGATCCACGCCCCCACGGGGAGCGGCAAGACCCTGGCGGCATTCCTGTGGTGCCTCGACCGGCTGGCGCGCGACCCGAGCCGGCCGCCGGTCAAAGGCCAGCTCGCGCAGGTCCGCATCCTGTACGTCTCGCCGCTCAAGGCGCTGACCTACGACGTCGAGCGCAACCTCCAGGCACCGTTGACAGGGATCGGCCTGGCCGCGCAGCGGCTCGGCGAGCGCCCGCCCCCGATCTCGGTGGCATCGCGGACAGGCGATACCCCGACCGAGGATCGCCGGCAGATCGCCCGGCACGCGCCGGACATCCTGATCACCACCCCGGAATCGCTCTACCTGATGCTCACCAGCGGCGCGCGCGAGGTGCTCCGTGGCGTGGAGCACGTGATCATCGACGAGGTCCACGCGATTGCCGGCACGAAGCGCGGTGCCCACCTCGCCCTCAGCCTCGAACGGCTGGAGCGCCTGCGCGCCCCGGACGCCAGGCCGCCGCAGCGCATCGGCCTGTCCGCCACGCAACGGCCGCTCGAGGCGATCGCCCGGTTCATGGCCGGCGTCGGTCCCGGTCGCGAGGTGCAGATCGTCGACGCCGGCGCGCGCAAGCCGCTCGAGCTCCAGGTCGTCGTCCCGGTCGACGACATGGCCGCCATGGGCGAGGTGCTTCCGCCCGACCAGCAGCCCGGCGGTCCGGCGACCAGCCGCGACCTGCGGACCAGCATCTGGCCGGCGATCCATCCGCGGATCCTCGAGCTGATCCGGAGCCACCGCAGCACCATCGTCTTCACCAACAGCCGGCGCCTCAGCGAACGGCTCGCCCAGCGGCTCAACGAGCTGGCCGGCGAGGAACTGGTCCGAGCCCACCACGGCAGCATCGCCCGCGAGCAGCGGCTCGCGATCGAGGAGGAGCTCAAGGCCGGACGGCTCCCCGCCCTGGTCGCCACGTCCAGCCTCGAGCTCGGGATCGACATGGGCGCGGTCGACCTCGTCATCCAGGTCGAGAGCCCGACCAGCGTCGCCCGCGGGCTCCAGCGGGTCGGTCGCGCCGGACACCAGGTCGGCGCGCCCAGCAAGGGCGTGATCTTCCCGAAGTACCGTGGCGACCTGCTCGAGTGCGCCGTCGTCACCCGGCGGATGCACGAGGGCGCGATCGAGACGACCGTGATCCCGCGCAACCCGCTCGACGTCCTCGCCCAGCAGCTGGTCGCCATGACCGTCATGGACCGCTGGACGGTCGACGAGCTGCTGGCTACCGTGACGGCCGCGGCGCCCTACGAGACGCTCACCCGCGACGTGCTCGAAGGCGTGCTCGGCATGCTGGCCGGCGCCTACCCGTCGGACGAGTTCGCCGAGCTCAAGCCGCGGGTCGTGTGGGATCGCCTGACCGACGTCGTCGAGGGCCGACGTGACGCCCGGGTCGTGGCCGTCACGAGCGGCGGGACGATCCCGGACCGCGGCCTGTACGGCGTGTTCATGGTCGGCGAGGCGGGTACCCCGGGTCGCCGGGTCGGCGAGCTCGACGAGGAGATGGTCTACGAGCTGCGGGCCGGGATGCACGGCGACGTCGTGGTGCTCGGCGCGAGCAGCTGGCGGGTCGAGGAGATCAGCCACGACCGGGTGACCGTCAGCCCGGCGCCCGGGATCCCCGGCAAGCTGCCCTTCTGGCACGGCGATGCCGTCGGGCGGCCGGTCGAGCTCGGCCGGGCGCTGGGCGTCTTCGTCGGCGAGCTCGAGGCGGACCTCGCCCGCGGCGAGAAGGGACGAGCCGCCGCCACGGCCCGCCTCCGCGAGCGCCACGACCTGGACGAGCGCGCGGCGGCCAACCTGCTCGCCTACCTCGACGACGAGCGGGAGTCGACCGGCACGCTCCCGACGGACCGGCGGATCGTCGTCGAGCGGTTCCGGGACGAGCTGGGCGACTGGCGCCTGTGCCTGCTGACCCCGTTCGGCGGCCGGGTCCACGCGCCTTGGTCGCTGGCGATCGAGGCACGGATCGGCGAGCGCCTGGGCATGGAGGTCCAGACGATCTGGTCCGACGACGGGATCGCGATCCGGCTGCCCGAGGGCGACGCGCCGCTCGACGGCATCGAGGACCTGCTGTTCCCCGATCCGGACGATCTCGAGGACCTCGTTGTCGGCCGGCTCGCGAGCTCGGCGCTCTTCGCCAGCCGGTTCCGCGAGAATGCCGCCCGGGCCCTCCTCCTGCCGAGACGCCGGCCGGGAGTCCGGACGCCGCTCTGGCAGCAGCGCCAGCGAGCCGCCGACCTGCTGGCCGTCGCCTCGCGGTACGGCAGCTTCCCGATCCTGGTCGAGACCTACCGTGAGTGCCTCTCGGACGTGTTCGACATTCCGGCGCTCCGGGAGATCCTGGCGGGCGTTGCGCGGCGCGAGATCGTGATCCACTCCGTGGAGACGGTTCGGGCGTCGCCCTTCGCGAGCAGCCTCCTGTTCGACTACGTCGCCGCCTACATGTACGACGGCGACACGCCGCTGGCCGAACGGCGAGCCGGCGCGCTCACCCTCGACCGGGACCTCCTCCGCGAGCTTCTCGGCCAGGAGGAGCTGCGCGAGCTGCTCGATCCGGATGCGCTGGCCGACCTCGAGCTGGGCCTCCAGGCCCTTGCCGACGACCGGCAGGCGACGACCCTCGACGGCGTCCACGACCTGCTGCGACGGCTGGGAGACCTCGACGCCGGCGAGGTCTCGGCTCGGACGGAAGGCGGTGCGGCGGTCGCCGAGCCATGGCTGGCCGAGCTCGACGCCGCCCGGCGTGCCGTCCGGACGCGGATCGCCGGCGCCGAACGCTGGATCGCGATCGAGGATGTTGCCCGCTACCGCGACGGTGTCGGGATCGCCCCGCCGGTCGGCGTCCCGGCCGCGTTCCTCGGCCCGGTCACCGGCGCGCTGGATGGGCTCCTCGCGCGCTGGGCCCGAACCCACGGACCGTTCCTGACGCCGGAGCCGGCGCACCGCTGGGGGCTGCCGGTCGGCGTCGTCGACGATGGGCTCGAACGCCTCCTGACCGCCGGCTCCCTGCTCCGCGGCGAGTTCCGGCCGGGCGGCGCAGAGCGCGAGTGGTGCGATCCGGAGGTGCTCCGGCTGCTGCGCCGGCGATCGCTCGCCCGGCTCCGGCGGGAGGTCGAGCCGGTCGACGCGGCGGCGCTCGCCCGGTTTCTCCCTGAATGGCACGGCGTGGCAGCCGTCGGCTCGGTCCCGGCGCCGTATCGCGGGCCGGCGGCGCTCGAGCGCCTGGCCGAGGTCGTCGACCAGTTGGCGGGTCTCCCGATTCCCGCGTCCGTGCTCGAACGCGACGTGCTCCCGGCGCGGATCCCCGGCTATCAGCCGCGGCTGCTCGACGAGCTGGGATCGCTCGGCGAGGTGGCCTGGGTGGGCCGAGGGAGCCTCGGTCGCGACGACGGCCGGATCGTGCTCGTCCGCCCGGGTCGCGAAGCGCTCCGGCCGGCCGGGTTCCCGGACGGGACGACCCCGCCCGACGAACCGCGACACCGGGCCATCCGCGAGCACCTGGCGCGGCGTGGTGCCTCGTTCTACCGGGAGCTGTACGCCGCGGCGCATGGCAACTCGGATCGAGAGGTGCTCGACGCGCTCTGGGACCTCGTCTGGGCGGGTGAGGTGACCAACGACACGTTCGCGCCGCTCCGGGCCCTGCGCTGGAAGCGAACCGGCAGCGGTCCGCGGCGGGGGTTCCGGCCGGGCCGGGTCACCTCGCTGGGTCCGCCCGAGGCGGCGGGACGGTGGTCGCTCGTGGCCGGGGAGCCGGACGCGGCGACGGTGCCGGCCGGCGCCACCGAGCGTCTCCACGCGCTCAGTCTCGCCCTGCTGGAACGCCACGGCGTGGTCACCCGCGAGGCGGTCGCGGCCGACGGCGTCGATGGGGGCTTCAGTGCGGTCTACCCGGTCCTCCGGGCGATGGAGGATGCCGGCCGGATCCGGCGCGGGTACTTCGTCGACGGCCTCGGGGCGGCCCAGTTCGCCCTGGCCGGCGCACTCGATCGCCTGCGCGCGGCTCGCGAGCCGGCGGAGCCGGCGGCGTCCGGCGCCGTCCATCTGCTCGCCGCCGCGGATCCGGCCAACCCGTACGGCGCCGCGCTGCCGTGGCCGCGTCGCGGCGAGACCGACCGGCGACCGCTCCAGCGGGCCGCCGGCGCCTACGTCGTGCTGGTCGATGGGCAGGCCGCCCTCTATCTCGAGCGCGGCGGTTCCACGCTGCAGACGCTGCCCTGCAGTGACGATCCGGACGTGGCGGTGACCGCCGCCCGCGCGCTGGGCGCCCTCCTGGCCGACGGCCGTGCCCGGGAGCTCGTCATCCGCAAGGTCGACGGTGACGACGTCGCGGCCTCACCGTTCCGCACCGCCCTGCTCGGCGCCGGCTTCGTGGCGGGCTACCGCGGCCTCGCCCTGCGACCGGCACGCCCTGCCGTCCGGTAAGCCACGAGTGCCCGAAGGCGACACGCTCTTCCGGACCGCGGCCGGCCTGCGCCCGCACCTCGTCGGCCGGAGCGTCACCGCCGCCCGGACCGGCGGACCGGGTGCGCACCCGCAGGTCGAGCGGATCGTCGGGCAGGAGATCACCGCCGTGGAGGCGCTCGGCAAGAACCTCCTGATCCGGTTCGGGAACGGGCTGGAGATCCGGACCCACCTCCGGATGAACGGGTCGTGGCACCGCTACCGGCCGGGCGAGCCGTGGCGCCGGCCACCGGCCCGGGCGCGCCTGATCATCGAGGTCCCGGGCACCGTGGCCGTCTGCTTCGATGCCCCGGTCGTCGAGGTCCTCGAGCAGCGGGCCGAGACGGTCCACCCCTCACTCGGGCGGTTGGGACCGGACCTGCTGGCGCCGGACTTCGATGCCGCGGAGGCGGTCCGACGGCTGCGCGAGCCGTCCAGGGCCGCGACCCGGATCGGTGAGGCCATCTTGGACCAGCGGGCGCTGGCCGGGATCGGCAACGTCTACAAGAGCGAGGTGTTGTGGCTCGAGCGCATCGCACCGTCGGCCCTCGTGGGCGATCTCGACGATGCGACGCTGAACAGGCTCGTGACCGCCGCGCAGCGCCTGCTGCGGGCCAACGCCGAGCCGGGCGCCGGCCCCGAACGCGTCACGACCGGCGCCCGGCGGCGGACGATCGGGCCGCTCTACGCGTACGGCCGAGCCGGGCGTCCCTGCCGGCGCTGTGGCACGCCGATCCGCAGCGCGCGACAGGGGCGCGACGTGCCACGCACGACGTACTGGTGCCCGACCTGCCAGCCGGCCGCGGCGCTAGCATCCGTCGAGCATGTGTGAGCACTTCATCGTCCGAGCCTCGGAGCCGTTTCGTCTCGACGAGCTGTGGCCGTTCGCCGAGCGGCTCGAGCGGTTCGGGATCGCCGGGTTCGGCTGGGGCGCCGCGTGGACCGGTCCGGATGGGCGTCTCGAGTCGTACCGCGACGTCCGCGCCTTTCGGGACGACCCGGGCCGCGAGCGGGTCGGAGCGCAGGAGACGACGGCGGCCCTGGTCCATCTCCGCCGGCCGTCGCGGCTGTCGACCCTGACCCACGCCGACACCCAGCCGTTCGACGATCCGGCCGGGCGCTTCTCCTTCAGCCACAACGGTGACCTCCGCGACTACAAGGGCCTGCGCGAAGCCTTCCGGCGGCAGGGCCGGATCCACGGTCGTGCCGACACCGAGGTCGGCGAACGCTGGCTGGAGGACGCCTGGGCGCCGGACGAGCCGGTGGCCCATCTCCTCGCCTCGCTCCACGATCGGTTCGGCGGCCAGGCGAACCTGGCCGTCCTGGCCGCCGGCGGCGCCCCGCACCAGTACGCCGGCAACGGGGAGAACCCGGTGTTCTCGTTCCGGCTGGGCCGGATCGGCGTCGCCTCGACCGGGATCTATTCGCTCGATCGCTCGTTGTTCCGGTTCGTGGCGCCCGCCGCCACGGACCGGCGCCTCATCCGGGTGCGCTCCACGGTGGCGCTCGATCCGCGCGGAGACGCGGTTCCGAGCGGGTAGCATGAGCGCGGTGCCACCGCCGCGCTCTCGCCGGCTCGTGGCGTGGAGGGACGCGCCGACATGGATCAAGCCAGCGCGGATCCGCGGCCCGATGGCCGCCCGACGATCCATCTGCCGAACCGCGAGCTGCTCAGGATCTCGCTCTACTGGCTCGGCCTGTCGTCCATCTTCGCCGGCCTGAACACCATCCTGACCGGCCGCCTCGAGTTCACCGGCCTCGTCGACAAGCAGGACGCCGGGCGCGCGCTCTTCCTGGTGTCCATCAGCGGCGCGCTGATCGCGATGGCCGTCCAGCCGACGGTCGGGTCGATCTCCGACTACACGATCTCGCGTTGGGGGCGTCGCAAGCCGTACATCCTGATCGGCTCGATCCTCGACCTCGCCTTCCTGGTCGGGATCGCCATGAGCAACACCCTGATCGCGCTCGCGGCATTCATCGCGCTCCTCCAGTTCAGCTCCAACTTCGCCCAGGGTCCGTTCCAGGGCTACGTGCCGGATCTCGTGCCTGCCGCCCAGGTCGGCACGGCGAGCGCGCTCGTCGGATTGATGCAGGTGCTCGGCAACGTCGCCGGCTTTGTCATCGGGGCGATCGCTACGGCGACCAACCAGTTCGGGCTCGGGCTGATCGCGCTGGGCGTCCTCGAGCTCGGCACGATGCTGTCGGTGGTCGTCCGGGTCCGCGAGGGCCCGCCACCCAAGTCGCGGGCCGGGCGGTCCTGGCGGGCCATTGCGGCCGAGGCGTGGGGCACGGATCTCCTTGCCGAGCGGAGCTTCCTCTGGCTGGTCGCCTCCCGCCTCGCGATCCTGATGGGCGGCTCCGTGCTGGTCCAGCTCGCGACGTTCTACCTGGCGCGCTCGATGGGCCTGAACCAGACCGACACCGGGATCGTGCTCATCCCGCTGACCGGGCTGGTGGCCGTGGGGACGGTCATGTCGGTCGTGCCGGCGGCGCGAGCGTCCGACCGGGTGGGCCGCAAGCGGGTCATCTGGGCCAGCTGCGCGATCGGCGGACTCGGCCTCGGGATCGTGGCCGTCGCACCCACGCTGCCGGTCGCGTTCCTCGGGGCGCTGGTGTACGGCGTCTCGGCCGGCATCTTCCTGGCCGTCGACTGGGCGCTCATGACCGACATCATCCCGAAGGCGTCGTCGGGCCGGTACATGGGTCTGTCGAACGTCGCGACCGCGTCGGCCGGCGTCCTGGCCGTGGCCTTCGGCGGGACGCTGATGGACCTCGTCGGCGGCCCCCAAGCGGGCGGGCTCGGCCCGCGGGCGGCGCTTGGGCTCGGCGTGGTGCTGCTCGGAGTCGGCGCCGTCCTGCTCCGGCCGGTCGACGAGCGCCGGCGCGAGGACGTGGTGGCCGAGGCCCCGGGAGAACCGGTCGCCGCGGTTCCGTAGACCGCCGGCGACACCCGTGGCGAGCCCGTCGTGACGGCTCAGAACGACGGCCGGGCGACCCAGCCGCGCAATCCGTTGAGCATCCGTCGCCAGGTCGATGGACGGAAGGCCGTCAAGGGATCGGATGCCCGGTACAGCCATGGGACGAAGGCCCACAGGTAGACGAGGTAGTCAAGGCGGATGGGCCGGGCGCCGAACCCGAACAGGGTCTGCATCTGGATGATCGTGAGCGGCAGCGTGACCAGGCTCAGCCCGATCGAGATTGCGAGCCAGGCCAGGCCCCACAGCCGTGTCCGCGGCGCGAGGATCAGCCAGTGGACGGCCGGGATCCATTTCATCCAGGTCGCCAGCGCCCACAGCAGGCCGCCGACGCGCGGCCCGGTGAACTGGGCGGCCCACAGCATCAACGTGAGCTGCAGGTTGATGTTCCCGGTGTCGAGATTGGCGCCGAACGGGAACCCGAGCAGCGCGACCGTCACGGCGGTCGTCAGCGGTCGGCGCCGGTACGCCCAATCGATGGTCCACAGCAGGAGCAGGATCGTTCCGACGCGCCAGGCGAACCAGGCCACGTCCCAGGGCAGGGCCGCCCAGGGCGTGAACAGCGGGAGCATCCACGGGGCGTAGACGTACGGCAGGAACGGCCCGGTCGGGTGGTAGGGATCGCCACCGTTGAGCCAGATCCGGACGCCCGCCCAGTACGCACGCGCGTCCGCGCCGCCGGCCTCCCCCCGGGCGATCATGCCGGACAGGATCAGGGCGAACGTCACGCTCAGCAGGACGATCGCCGCGATGCGGTGCGGGTCTCGGGCACGCGTTGCTTCGCGGCGGAGGGCCCGCCGGAACACGCCGGCGCGGCGGCGTGTGCCGCGGTCGACCACGTCGGACAGCTCGACGACGATCCGCCCGAGGCCGCGCGCAGTGCCCGGGACGGGGCGCAATTCCGGTTCGGGGAGGTCGTCCATCGGGGCGCATTCTCCCACGCCCGGGAGTCGTTCCCAGCCGGTCCCGGCCCGGCCCATGGTCACCCCTCGCGGGCCTCGCCGAGCGTCGGCTATCCTCTCCCGAAGCCGCAAGGAGCTCGACGTCTCTTGACCGACGGAACCGTGATCATCATCGGAGGGGCGGAGGACAAGGTCCGCGACCGCGTCATCCTGAACCGGTTCGTCGCGCTCGCGGGTGGCGCCGAGGCGACCATCGCGGTCATCAGCACGGCGTCGTCACTCGGGCTGGAGGCCGGCGAGCGCTACCGGGCGGTCTTCGCCGAGCTCGGGGTCGCGAGGGTCCGCCTGCTCCACACGATCACCCGCCCACAGGCGAACGACGAGACCGCGACGATGGCCGTGCGTGACGCGACCGGCGTGTTCCTGACCGGCGGCAACCAGCTGCGGCTTTCGTCGACGATCGGCGGGACGCGCCTGGCCGACGCGATCGTGGACCGGTTCCGGCACGGGGCCGTGGTCGCGGGCACGTCCGCCGGTGCTTCGGCGATGTCCAGCCACATGATCGCGTTCGGGGCGTCGGGCGCGACGCCCAAGCACCGGATGGCCCAGATCGCCGCCGGCCTGGGGCTGCTCCCCGGTGTGATCGTCGACCAGCATTTCCAGCAGCGGAATCGGCTCGGGCGGCTGCTCAGCCTGATCGCCCAGAACCCGAGCCTGCTCGGGCTCGGCGTCGACGAGGACACGGCCGGGGTCGTGGGACCGGACCACGTCATGGAGGTGATCGGCCGCGGCTCGATCACGGTCGTCGACGGTGCCACGTCCGAGACTGATGCCTGGGAGATCCACGGTCACCGGCCGCTGATGATCAGCGGCGTCGTGCTCCACTCCCTGCCTGCCGGCTATCGATTCGACCTCCGCCGTCGGGAGCGGGTCGCGTCCCCGGTGCTGCACGCCCTCCCCGGCGGCGAGGCGGCCTCAAGCTAGCCACCGGCGGCGGACTCGCCGCCCTACGAGGAGAGTCCCGTGACCCAGGCCATGCCCGCGTCCCGCTCCCGTCGCAGCACACGCCGCGCAGCCGCCCCCGCGCCATCCGGCCCGGCCCCGACCCTGCGGATCCTCGAAACTCGCGTGCTGCGCGGGCCGAACTACTGGGCCCGGGAACCCGTCGTCCGGCTGCTGCTGGACCTGGGCGTCCTCGAGCAGTTCCCGACCAGCAAGCTGCCGGGTTTCACCGACGCGCTGGTCGCGCTCCTGCCGACGCTCGAAGACCATGCCTGCTCCCTTGGCCGTCGCGGTGGGTTCATCACCCGGCTGCGCGACGGGACGTGGGCCGGCCACGTGGCCGAGCACGTGGCCCTCGAGTTCCAGAACCTCGCCGGCACCGACGTTCGCCACGGCAAGACCCGTGCCGCCGGGCCCGTCGGTCAGTACAACTGCATCTACGAGTACCGCGAGGAGCAGGTCGGGCTCGAGGCCGGCCGGATGGCCGTGCGCCTGGTCAACCATCTCGTCGCCCCGGACGACCCCGAGGTCTTCTTCGACTTCGCGCCCGAGCTCGAGCGCCTCATCCGAGTCGCCGAACGGCAGGCGTTCGGGCCGTCCACCCAGGCGCTGATCGACGAGGCGGTCAGCCGGGACATCCCGTTCATCCGGCTCGACCGCCACTCGCTCGTCCAGTTCGGGCACGGCGTCCACCAGCAGCGGATCCGGGCGACGATGACGTCGCGGACGTCGGCGATCGCGGTCGACATCGCGTCGGACAAGAGCCTGACCAACCAGCTGCTCGACTCGGCCGGGCTGCCGGTCCCGCACGCGCAGGTCGTCGACAGCGTCGACGCCGCGGTGGCCGCCGCCGCCCGGCTCGGCTTCCCGTGCGTGGTCAAGCCGCTCGATGGCAACCACGGGCGCGGTGTGCACCTCGACCTCCGATCCGAGGAGGCCGTCCGCGCGGCATACCCGGGCGCGTTCGCCGAGAGCCGCTCCGGCGACGTCATCGTCGAGACGTACGTGGCCGGCAACGACTACCGCTGCCTGGTCATCGGCGGCAAGGTGGCGGCCATCGCCGAGCGCGTGCCGGCATCCGTGACCGGCGACGGCGAGCACACCGTCCGCCAGCTCGTCGACCTCGCCAACACCGACCCGCGGCGCGGCATCGGCCACGAGAAGGTCCTGACCCGGATCGCGGTCAACGAGGCGGCGGAGGCGCTCGTCCGTGAGCAGGGCTTCGGCCTTGACGACGTGCCGCCGGCCGGCACCCGGGTCAAGCTCGCTCTCACCGGCAACATGTCGACCGGCGGGACGTCGATCGACCGGACGATGGAGGCGCACCCCGACAACGTCGAGATCGCCGAGACCGCCGCCCGGATCGTCGGTCTCGACGTAGCCGGCATCGACTTCATCTGCCCCGACATCGCCACGCCCGTTCGCGAGACCGGCGGCGCCATCGTCGAGGTCAACGCCGCGCCCGGGTTCCGGATGCACACCCACCCGACCGAGGGCGAGCCGCAGTACGTCGCCCGGCCGGTCATCGACTCGCTGTTCCCGGCCGGGTCCTCGGCACGCATCCCGATCATCGCCGTGACGGGGACGAACGGGAAGACCACGACGGTCCGGATGGTCTCGCACATCCTCAAGCTGATGGGCCGGCGGGTCGGGATGACCTCGACCGACGGCATCGTGGTCGACGGCCGTCTGATCCGGAAAGGCGACATGTCGGGCCCACGCTCGGCCCAGATGGTCCTCCAGAACCCGACCGTGGACACCGCCGTCTTCGAGGTCGCGCGTGGCGGGATCCTGCGCGAGGGGCTCGGCTACGACCGCAACGACGTCGCGGTCGTCACCAACGTCACCGGCGACCACCTGGGACTGGGCGGGATCACGTCGCTCGGCCAGCTGGCCAACGTCAAGGGCGTCGTGGTCGAGGCGGTGCCGCGCTCGGGGACCGCGGTCCTCAACGCCGACGACCACCTCGTCTACCGGCTGGGTCGCCACTGCGCCGGTCGGGTCGTGCTGTTCAGCATGGCCACGGCGAAGGGCGAGGACGGCTTCGACCGCGATCGACGGTCACACCGGACGCGGCGGCGCGGCGTTCTGCCTCCAGGCCACCGGTGAGGGCGAATTGATCGTCCTGCGCCTCGGGCCGCGGACGATGCCCGTGCTGTACACCCACCTGATCCCGGCGACGTTCGGAGGCAGGGCGCGGATGAACGTGGCCAACGCCCTGGCGGCGGCCGCGGCGGCCTGGGCGGCGGGCGCCCACCTCCACGACATCCGGCAGGGGCTGCGAACCTTCTCGACCTCGTTCTTCCAGGCGCCCGGCCGCCTCAACCTGCTCGACGTCGACGGCGTCCAGGTCGTGATCGACTACTGCCACAACGTCGATGGCATGCGCCAGCTGGCGGACTTCGTCGACCGGATGATGGTCGAGCCGCACCCGAAGCCCGGCCGGGCCGGGGCAGCCGGGCACGCGCGGCGGTCGGGCCGGGCGATCGGCGTCATCGGGATCCCGGGCGACCGGCGCGACGAGGACCAGCGCGAGTACGGCGCGCTCGCCGCGGGCGCGTTCGACGAGCTGATCGTGCGCGAGGACAAGAACCTGCGCGGGCGGAAGCCCGGCGAGACGGCCGGCCACGTGGTCGACGGGATCCATGCCGCGAGGACGGCCGGAACGGCGCGCGCCACCCGCGCGGCCAAGGTCCTGGACGAGACGGCCGCGGTGCGGACCGCGCTCCGCCGGGCCGTCCCGGGCGACCTGGTGATCTGCTGCGTCGACGACGCGGTTGGCGTCTACCGCGCGGCGATGTCGGCCAGCGGCGCATCGCGCGGCGGGACGGCGTTCACGGACCCGGGCGAGCTCGAGGCGCCCGAGGGCTGAGCCACGACCGGGCGCGCGCCTCGCGCGGTCGGGCGCCTCGGGCGAGCGGCGTCGCCCGGCACGCCGGCCGCGCGGCTTCGGTCCTGGCGCGGACTCACGCCGCGTCTCGGCCGGCCCTGGAGGCGCGGCACCAGCTCGGTCAGCTCGCTCGCCACGTCGACCGGCCGCGCTCCGGCGCCGGCCAGCAGCTCGAACACCTCGTCGCGCTCCTGGTGGCACATCAGGACGATCACCCGGGGCGCGTCCGGGCGGCCGCCGCTGGCGGTTCCGGGCATCCGGCTCAGCTCGGCCTGCAGCGCCCGGGTCTCGTCCGGGTAGATCGGCACGTCGGTGGCCGGGATGCCGGCCGCGGTGACCCCCGCGAGCAGCTCGCCGACGACCGATTCGGGCGTCCGGCCGCGCAGGTAGCGGAGCGTCTGCTTGATCGCCACGCGCTGGGCACGGGTGGCGGCGATCCGCCCGATGCCCCGCAGCGTGTCGTCCGGGCGATCGCCGGCCGTCCCGATGATCGCCGTGATCGGCGCCGCCCGACCCGCCGCCCCGGCCGCGATCCCCTCGGCCACGTCGAGGATCGCCGCCAGGCCCGCCTCGTTGTGGGCGAAGTCGACGATGACGACCTTCGCCCCGAGCCGGAACAGGTTGAGACGCCCGGGCGACCGGGCCGGATCGGGTGCGAAGTCCGTCAGCCCGTCGCGGACCTGGTCGATGGTCGCGCCGACGCCACGGGCGCCGCCGGCCGCCGCCATGGCGTTGGCGACGTTGTGGCGAGCGAGCCCTCCGATCGTCAACGGGACCCGCAGGACTTCGACGATGGTGGTTTCCGTGGCGCCGTTCCGCTCGACGATGGTGCCGTCGCGCACCAGGTATGCCCGACCGCCGCCGGCAAGGTGGCGGCGGATGGCCGGCGGCGCTTCGGGTTCCAGGCTGAACAGCGCGACCCGGGCCCGGACGCGCCGGGCGACCGCGAGGACCAGCGGGTCGTCGGCGTTGAGGACGGCCCAGCCGTCGCCGCGCGTGATCCGGCAGATGGTCGACTTGACCTCGGCCAGCTCGGGCAGGGTGTGGATCCCCTGCAGATCGAGATGGTCGGACGAGATGTTGGTCAGGACGCTTGCCTCGTTCGATTCGTAGCCGATGCCGCGGAGGATGATCCCGCCGCGGGCGGTCTCGAGGACCGCGACGTCGATGTCGTGGCGCGCGAGGATCTGGTGTGCGCCGCCGGGCCCGGTCCAGTCGCCCGGGTCGACCATCCGCTCGTCGACCAGCACGCCGTCCGAGGTCGTCGTCCCGACGTGGCGTCCCGACCGCAGCAGGATGTGGCTGATCAGCCGCGTGACGGTGCTCTTGCCGTTGGTGCCCGAGATCGACACGACCGGGATCCGTCGATCGGCGTCGCGGATCCAGGCCGGCGGCGTCGCCCGGGCCCCGGCCAGGCGGGCCTGCCAGCGAGCGAGCAGCCGCTCCTGGCTGCCGGTCAGGTGCGCCGTCCGGGAAGGCGAGACCTCGCGTCCCGCGAGCACCGTCGCGGCCTCCGCGATGGTGAGCGCCCGCTCGGCCCCCAACCAGGGGAACGTCACGATCCAGTGGCCGGGGTCCGACGAGCGATGAACCGCCGGGCCACGCCGCCCTTCGCCGGCATCGACGCGCAGGCGCCGGATCCAGGCCACCACGGCGACCACGCCATCGGGCCAGTCGTGTGCGGGGACCGCGGCGCCGAGGTGGACCAGCGCGTGCCGTGCCGGGTCGCGCTGGCCGTAGAACGTCCGTCGGCGGCCGACGGCGAACTCCAGCTTGACCACCGGCTCGAGCCGGTAGACGTTGGGCCCTTCGAGGAGGCGGGTCTCGACCAGTCGCACGGTCCGGGCAGGATAGCAAGCGGGGACCGGCCCGAATGTTCGGTCGCGGCGGCTAGACTGCATCGCCATGGACGCCCCGACCGCCGCTCCATCCCAGCCCGTCCTCGACCGCCTTCGGGCGGCCATCGCGGCCGACCTGCCTGCCTACCTGGCCGACCTCGAGCGGCTGGTCGACACCGATTGCGGGAGCTACACGCCGGCGGGCGTCGATGAGATCGGTCGCTGGGTCGCGGCATTCCTGGCGGATCTCGGCGCGTCGATCGAGATACGGCCCGACCCCGCCGGCCGCCTGGGCGGCACCGTGATCGCCACCTTCGAGGGCACGACCGGATCGCCGCGCGTCCTGCTGATCGGCCACCTGGACACGGTCTTCGATCCCGGCACGGCGGCGGCCCGGCCGTTCCGGATCGAGGATGGCATCGCCTACGGCCCCGGCGTCACCGACATGAAGTCGGGCCTGCTGGCGGGCCTCTACGCGCTCAAGGCGCTGAGCGGTCATGTCAAGCGTGGCCGCCTTCCGTTCGAGCGCCTCGTGTTCGTCGCCAACCCGGACGAGGAGATCGGCTCACCGACCTCGACGCCGCACATCCGCGAACTGGCGCGCGCGATGGACGTCACGCTCGTCCTCGAATGCGCCCGCGCCAACGGCGACATCGTGTCGGCGCGGAAGGGGATCCTCGACCTGCGCATGGTGGTCAACGGCCGTGCCGCGCATGCCGGCGTGGAGCCGGAGAAGGGCCGGAGCGCCATCCTCGAGGCGGCGCGGATCGTGCGCGGCCTGCACGCCCTCAACGGCCGATGGCCGGGCGTCACCGTGAATGCCGGCGTGATCGAGGGTGGCACGCGCCCCAATGTCGTCGCCGAGCGATGCTCGCTGGAGGTCGACGTGCGCGGGACCACTCGGGAGTCGCTCGAGGCGGCCGAGGCGGACATCCGTCGACTCGCGGAAGCGACCGAAGTCCCCGACACCTCGATCGAGTTCGAGGAGATGGCGCGCTGGTGGCCGATGGAGAAGCTGGCCCGGAGCGGCCGGCTCGTGGCGCACGCCCAGGCGGTGGCGGAGGCGCTCGGGTTCAGTGTCGCCGACGCGTCGACCGGCGGGGCGTCGGACGCGAACACCACGTCGGGGATGGGAGTCCCGAGCCTCGACGGTCTCGGTCCGATCGGCGGCAACGATCACTCGCCGGCCGAGTACCTGGTCGTCGATTCGATCGTGCCGCGGACGACGCTGCTGGCCGGGTTGCTGCTCGCGATCGCCTCGGACCCGGAGGTCCTGGCCTGGCGCGCGAGCCGACCATGACCGAACCCTCGACGCGACGGCGGATCTCGTCGGGCGGCCCGTTCGAGACCGTCGCCGGCTACAGCCGGGCCGTCGTCGTCGGCGACGGCTGCTGGGTGGCGGGGACCACCGACGCCGGCTCCGACGGCCGTTCCCTCCACCCCGGCGATCTTGCCGCGCAGACTCGTGCCGCCCTGGGCATCATCGAGGCGGCGCTCGCCGATGCCGGGTTCAGCCTGGCCGACGTCGTGCGCACCCGGATGTTCGTGACGGACATCTCGCGGGCAGGAGAGGTGACCGCGATCCACGGCGAGGTCTTTGCGGCCATCCGACCCGCCGCCACCCTGGTCGAGGTCAGTGGCTTGATCGATCCGAGCCTGCTGGTCGAGATCGAGGCCGAAGCGCGGCGCAGCTGAACGGGGCGGACCGCATCGCCGGTCATCTCGCCGCCGGTCAGGACGGCAGCGAGGCGATCCCGAGGGCCCGGGCCAGCGCGACCAGCAGCACGGCCCCGGCCAGGCCGATCAACAGGTTCCGCCGCCACGCCGTCAGGGCCGCGCAGACGGCCAGGGCCAGCCACTCGATGCCGACATGGAATGTCGGCGACCCGCCCTCGGGCGTCAGGACCATCACGTTCACGGCCGCCAGCGCCGCGAGCACGGCCGGCCCGACGAGGCGCAGGTACTCCGTCGCGACCTTCGGCAGCCGCTCGATGCCCGGCGCCAGGAGCGGGAGCGCCCGGGACGGGTAGGTGACCAGGCCCATGAACACGGCAAGCGCCACGAGCTGGACGCTCACGGCAGGCCTGCCGCGTCGTCGTGCGTGGCGCTGCCCTCGGCGTCGGCGAGCAACACGGTCCGCTCGTCCGCCCGTCCGGGGACGGCCATGCCCACCAGCGGGCCGATGAGACCCCCGGCGACGATCCCGACCCCCGCCCCGGACACCAGGCTGGCGGCGACCCCGATGACGGCCCCGCTGAGCGCCGCCACCAGCTCGCGGTGACCGCTGACGAGGCCGACCGCCAGGCCGATCATGGCCGCCGGGAAGACCACGTCGAGCCCGAACCGGGTGGGGTCGGGGATCTGTCCGCCGATGGTCACGCCGGCCAGGGTTGCCAGGTTCCAGGGGATCCAGGTCGACCCGATGGCGGCGATCCAGTAGCCGCGTTCATCGGTCCGCCCGATCCGCGAGAAGTGGCCGATGCTGAGCGCGAAGGCCTCGTCGGTCAGGACATGCGCCATCAGCGCCCGGCGCGCCGCCGGGATCTCCCGGAGGCGTGGTGCCAGCGCGGCCGAGTAGAGCAGGTGCCGGGCGTTGAGCAATGCGGTCAGCAGGATGACTCCGGGCCACGCCAGCCCGCCGACGACGTAGCCCACCGCCGCGAACTGGGCCGCACCGGCGAACACGATCAGGCTCATCGCCATGGCCTCGACCGGCGAGAACCCGGCGTTGCGGGCGGACAGCCCGTAGACGAATCCGAACGCTGCCGCCGAGACCGCGATCCCGAGTCCCTCGACGAGCAGCTGCCGCCGGCTGGTCCGGAGGAGCGCGCGGTCCTGTGCGGGGGTTGTCGTCGGGACCTCGTTCAGCGCAGGAAGGTCTTGCCGCAGGTCCCGTCGCAGACGACGTAGACGGCGTGCTTCTCGGCGGCGTACCCGGCGGCGTGGAGGAGGCCCGCGCAGCCCTTGGTCGGGCACTTCCAGACCCACCAGCGCTCGCTCGTATCGAGCGGCGTGGTCTCGCTCGCGAGCTTGCCGGCGAGATCGTCCCGGGTCGCGACCAGGGTGGCGATCCGATTGGCGCGATCGGCCTCCGACTCGCTCGTGTACGGGTAGTTCTGGCTGACGTTCGAGGTCACGTGCCCCTCCCTGCGCGCGTCCGACGACGACCGGTCGCGGCAGTATCGCATGGCTCGACCGGGATCGCCCCTCACAGGACGGACGGCAACCCGGCGCTCCGCGGGTCCGCGGCCGCGGCGAGCGACCCGCCCGGGGCGGCCGGACCGCCGTCGACCAGCTCGATCGCGTGCTCGTGCCCGAGCTCCGAGTCGAACGGCTCCATGAGCGTGACCGGGTGCCCCCGGGCGACGAGCGACTCGGCGATGCCAGGTCGATGGCGCGGCTCGAGCCGGACCTCGACCGGTGGCGCGAAGTGCCCGGCCGGCTCCACGTACCAGCGCGGCGCCGTCACCCCGGTCCGCACGTCCACGCCGCCGTCGACCAGCGCCGACACGAGCTGGGCATGGATCTGGGGCTGGGCGTCGCCGCCCATCGAACCGGCGACGACCCAGGGACCGGGCCGGCCGTCGCGGAACAGCATTCCGGGGAGCAGCGTGTGCAGCGTCCGCTTGCCTGGCTCGAGGACGTTCGGATGCCCCGGATCCAGGCTGAAGTAGCTGCCCCGGTTCTGGTAGTGGATCCCGGTGGCCGGATCGACCACGCCCGACCCGAAGCCGAGGTAGTTCGACTGGATCAGGCTGACCGCGTTGCCGTCGCGGTCCACGGTCGCGAGATAGATCGTCCCGCCACCGGGCGGGTTGGTCGCCGCGACCGGGCGAGCGGCGCGGCCGGGGTCGATCCGGGCGGCCAGGTCGATGCCGTAGCCCCGATCGAGGAGGTGGTCGACCGGCACCTGGCGGAAGGCAGGATCGGTCAGGTGTCGGTCCCGGTCGGCCATCGCCAGCTTGGCCGCCTCGATGCCTCGGTGGATCCAGTCGGGATCGGTCACGCCGTCGGGACCGAACGCCGCGGCCGGCGGTGGCTCGAACTCGCGCAGGATGGACAGGATCTGGAGGGCCACCACCCCCGAGCTGTTCGGCGGGTGGGTGGTGACGCGGACGCCCCGGTAGTCGAGTTCGATCGGCTCGCCCCAATCGACGCTGTGGCCGGCCAGGTCCGCGGCCCGCATCGGGGAGCCGACTGCCTCCAGGGTCCGTGCCTGGCGCTCGCCCAGGTCGCCGTCGTAGAAGGCGTCAAAGCCCTCGCCGGCGAGTCGCTCGAGCGTTGCCGCCAGGGCCGGCAGGTGGACAAGCTCCCCCGGGCGCCAGGCGCGGCCGGCGGGCCGGTAGACCTCGAAGAACCCCGCGCCCGTGCCCGGCGTGGCGGCGACGATCGGAGCCGTGGTCTCGACGGCCGCGATGAACCCGTCCCAGGCCGGGAAGCCGCCGCGGGCGAGCTCGATGGCCGGCGCCAGGATCGCCTCGCGTGACAGCCGGCCGAAGCGGCGATGGGCCTCGCCCCAGGAGCGCACGGCGCCCGGCACGGTGATGGCGTGCGGCCCGCGCACCGGAATCGTGCGCAGGCCGGCTCGTCGGAGGGCCTCCGCGCTCGCCCGGCCCGGCGCGCGGCCCGAGCCGTTGAGCGCCAGCTGGCTGCCCGACGCCTGGTCCCAGATCAGCCAGAACGCGTCGCCGCCGATCCCGCACCCGTTGGGCATCACGACGCCGAGCGCCGCGTTGGTCGCGATGGCCGCGTCGATCGCGGTGCCCCCAGCCTGCAGCACGCCGGATCCGGCGGCCGTCGCGAGATGATGCGGCGCGACCACCGCGCCACGGGCGCCCCGGGCGAGCGGCACCGGCGCCCAGTCCCGCGGATCGGTCATCCGCCGAGCTCGCCGATGACGGTCACGCCTCCATGCCCGCCGATCTCGTGCTCCTGCGCGCGCAGCCGGGCGAGCGGCAGCAGCGCCACTACGAGCAGGCCCATCGTGGCCAGGAGCATGCCGTCGATCCCGTGCCACGCCGCCGCAAACCCACCGATCAGGCTGCCGATGATCTGCCCGATCCCGAGGAAGACCGAGTACAGGCCCATGATCGCGCCGCGGTCGGCCGGAAAGCGCTCCGAGATGTCGGCCAGCAGCCCGAGCGCCGCGGGCGTCGCTCCGGCCAGCACGAACAGCCCGGCCCCGGCGAGGAGGCCGCCGCCGATCGGCACGATGACCGGCAGCCCGCTGGAATGGTTGACGACCAGCCCGGCCGCGACCAGGACCGCGCCGCCCACGATGCCGTACAGGATGATCGTGGTCCGGCGCATGGTCCGGAAGCGGTTGCCCCAGTACAGCAGCCCGACGCCGAAGACGATCGCGATCACGATTGCGGCGACCGTGATCTGGTTGGCGTCGTAGCCGCGCATCAACTGCTGCTCTGGGAACGTCGGATTTGGCTTCGAGAACTGGAAGAGCGACTGGCTGAACCACAGCCCGATCGAGGCATTGACCGCGATCCAGGTCGGCGCCAGCAGCAGGACGTGGGCAGACCGCACGAGGTGGACGTAGCGCCGGAACCCGACGTGCGATGACGCGACCGCCTCGCGTTCACCGACCGGATCGGCGACGCCCAACCGGTAGATGAGGAAGGACACGCCGTACACGCCGGCATTGAGGAAGAACGCGGCCGGGCCGATCGCCTCGAACAGCTTGGGAGCGACGATGAACCCGACGCCGAGGCCGGCCAGGGTCGCCCCCTCGAAGCGCGCAGCTGCCTTGCCGCGAAGGATCTCGTTGCCGGCCGTTGCGAGGGCGATGAAGCCGAGGATCGACGGGACGCTGGCGGCGGTCGACGCGCCCTCGAGCAGCCGTGTGGCCCCGAGGACAGGCAGGCTCACGGTCAGGCCGGTCAGGACGGCCGCGACGCCCCCGAACGCCGGCCCGTAGAGCATGACCCGGTGGTGACCGAGGCGGTCGGACAGGATGCCGAAGATCGGCGACAGCGCCAGCTCGGACACGAAGAACAGGGCGGCGAACAGCCCGACGATCTCTGCACCGACCTCGGTCCCGCCGTGCTTGGCGAGACTGGCCAGGTAGAGGCTGTACATCGCGCCGGTCAGGCCGGTGCTGAAGCGCAGGGTGAAGGTGCCGGCCAGCACGGCGCGGAGCGATCGATCCATGATCGCCAAGCGTAACGGGTCGCTCGGTGGGCTGGACCCGACCCGTATCATGCCCGCAACGTTCGCGGTCCAGTCGTGAGGAGGAGCCTTGACTCGCGTCGCGATCTTCACCGATTCCGCGTCGGACATGGATCCGGCCTTCGCGGCCTCGCACGGGATCGGGATCATCCCGCTGGTCGTGAGCTTCGGCGCCGAGAGCTTCAAGGCCGGCGAAGAGCTGTCCGCCGAGGCCTTCTGGGAGCGGATGGTTGCCCCGGACGCACCGTTCCCGACCACGGCGGCGTCGTCACCGGGCGAGTTCCGGGATGCCTACGAGGCCGCCTTTGCCGACGGGGCCGACGGGATCGTGTCGGTCCACGTGGCGGGGACCCTGTCGGGCGCGATCAAGAGTGCCCAGATCGCCCGCGGGATGCTGCCCGAACGCGAGATCTACGTCATCGATTCGCTCGGTGCCTCGATGGCCGAAGGGATCCTCGCGATCATGGCCGTCGAGCTGGCGGCCGAAGGTCGTTCGGCGGCCGAGATCACCGAGGTCCTCGAGCGACGCGCGCCGGACATGGTCATGTACGTGGCCCTCGAGTCGCTCGACTACCTGCGCAAGGGCGGCCGGATCAGCGGCGCCCAGGCGGCCATCGGCACGCTCCTGTCGGTCAAGCCGATCATCCGGGTCGAGCATGGCGTGATCGAGCAGGGCGACCGCGTCCGGACGCGGGCCAAGGCCCGCGAGCGCCTCATCGAGATGGTCTGCGAGCGCCCGGTCGAGCGGCTGGCGATCGTGTACACGGCCGGCGCCGACGCGCCATCGTTCCGCGACGAGGTCCTCGCCCGGGTCGGACCCGGGGTGGATCCGCAGGATGTCCAGATCGCACTGGTCGGCCCGTCGGTCGGGCCGCACCTGGGTCCCGGGTGCGTCGGCGCGGTCGCGATGTACCGCGTCTGAAGGTCCCTCGCGGCGGGTGCCATTCGGCACCCCGGAGCGTTGCGAGAAGGTTGCGTTCGGATTGCCGGCCGGTACCATTCGGCAGGTGCCCGGAAGGTCCTCACGGCTATACTCGGGCCACAGATGAGTCGCGCGCCCGCCGTCGGCAGCGGTCCCGTCGGGCCTGGCGGGGCGCACCGTGGGGTCGTCCGGGAGACGATCCACAGCGACGCGGCGGTCCAAGACCGCCCGACAGAGAGGAACTCTCGCGGATGACCACCGAGCACATGGCGGCGACGATCAACGCGTGGGAAGTCGCCCAACGCCAGTTCGACCTGGCGGCTGAACGACTGGGACTGGACGACGGCATGCGCCGCGTCCTGCGCGAGCCCCGGCGCGAGCTGACCGTTCACTTCCCGGTCCACATGGACGACGGGTCGGTTCGGGTCTTCACCGGCTTTCGCGTCCAGCACAATCTCGGCCGCGGTCCGGCCAAGGGCGGTATCCGGTATCACCAGGACGTCAGCATCGATGAGGTCAAGGCCCTCGCGATGTGGATGACCTGGAAGTGCGCGGTCGTCGGGATCCCGTACGGCGGCGGCAAGGGCGGCGTCATCGTCGATCCGAAGCAGCTGTCGAAGAAGGAGCTCGAGGGCCTGAGCCGCCGCTTCTTCACGGAGATCGAGGTCCTCGTCGGCCCCGAGCGTGACATTCCCGCCCCGGACGTCAACACCACGCCCCAGGTCATGGCCTGGTTCATGGACACCTACTCGATGCACCAGGGCTACACGGTCCCGGGCGTCGTGACCGGCAAGCCGATCAGCCTGGGCGGCTCCGAGGGCCGCAATGAGGCGACGGCGCGCGGCACGGTCTACTGCATCGTCGAGGCGGCTCGCCATCTCGGCATCGAGCTCAAGAAGGCCAGGGTCGCGGTCCAGGGCTTCGGCAACGCCGGCTCCATCGCGGCCCAGCTGATGGTCGCCGAGGGCTCGACGATCGTCGCCGTCTCGGACTCGACCGGCGGCATCCACGCCCCCACGGGTCTCGACATCGCCAAGGTCAAGGCCTGGAAGCAGGAGCACGGCACCGTGCAGGGCTTCCCGGGCGCAGAGGACGTCACCAACCCCGAGGTCCTCGAGGTCGAGTGCGACATCCTGATCCCGGCGGCGCTCGAGAACCAGATCACGATCAACAACGCCGACAACATCAAGGCCAGGCTCGTCGCCGAGGCGGCGAACGGCCCGACGGACCCCGAGGCCGACAAGATCCTCTGGAAGAAGGGGATCTTCATGATCCCGGACATCCTGTGCAACGCCGGTGGCGTCACGGTGTCCTACTTCGAGTGGGTCCAGGACCTCAACCGCGACCACTGGAGCGAGCAGGTCGTCAACGAGAAGCTCCGCGAGATCATGGTCAAGGCCTTCCAGGAGACCCTGGCCATCGCCCGCCGCGAGCAGTGCTACATGCGGACCGCCGCCTACCTGCTGGCCGTCCAGCGGGTTGCCGACGCGATGCAGCTGCGCGGCATCTACCCGTAAGCCGCCCCCGTCCCAGTATCCCCGGACGAGCCCCGACCGCAGCGGTCGGGGCTCGTCGATTCCCCGGTGCTACCATCGCCGCCATGCTCGACCACGAAGAGAAGTTCCTGTTCAAGGAGGAGATCCTCCACCTCGCCAACGCCGTCGCGGAGCCGGGCGTCCTCGACAACGTGGAGGACCTGCTCACGGACGTCATCACCAGCCCGCGCTTCGATTCAGAGGTCTTCACGCTGGAGCGCAGCCTCCAGGTGATGCTCGGCCCGCGGGCCGGGACCACGCTGGTCGGGCTGCTGACCGTGGCGCCGGAGGTCTTCGACGAGGTCGCGGAGGTGCGCATCCCGGCCGAGCTGCACGAGCGCCTCGTCGCGTGGCGAGCCCGGTTCGGGCTGGCCATCGACAACGCCCTCAACTTCCTGAACAACCCGGACGGCATCCAGGGGCACAACTTCGCCA
This sequence comes from uncultured Chloroflexia bacterium, assembly GCA_963806175.1. Classification (GTDB taxonomy): domain Bacteria; phylum Chloroflexota; class Limnocylindria; order Limnocylindrales; family CSP1-4; genus SPCO01. The sequence goes on along the minus strand of CAWDXA010000004.1, from coordinate 57,889 downwards.
CCCAGATCGCGCACGTCGAGGAACGTCGCGTGCTGCAGGGGCGGCTGACCCTGGTCCGCTACAACAACGAGCCGCAGTTCTTCATGGCCGATGCGAGCGTCTTCCTCGGGCTCGTGGCCGACATCATGGAGCGGCTGGGTCCGTATCTCGAGCCGGACGCCGTCGAGGCCGAGACGCTCGGCCGCCTGCGCGACGCGATCCAGCTCATCGAACGCAAGACCGCCAGCCGTCCCTGAGCGGCGCCATGCGCCACATCTACCTGGCGGCAACCGGCCAGAACCGCGGCAAGACGACACTCAGCCTCGGGGTCCTCGACGGGTTCCTGCGGCGCGGCCTGTCGACCGGGTTCATGAAGCCCGTTGGCCAGCGCACGGTCATCGAGGACGGCGTGCCGGCCGACGAGGATGCGCTGCTCATGCGTCACGTCTTCGGGCTGCCCGAGCCGTTCACGCAGATGAGCCCGGTCCACATCCCCCGTGGGTTCACCCAGACGTACATCGAGGGCGGGTTCGTGGAGGACCTGCCGGCGTTGATCCGGTCCGCGCACGCCGCCTTCGGCCGGGATCGCGAGGTCCTGCTGATCGAGGGAACCGGTCACGCCGGGGTGGGGGCGGTCATCGGGCTGTCCAACGCGGCCGTCGCGGCGATGGTCGGAGCGCCGGCCGTCATCGTCTCCGAGGGAGGCGTCGGGCGGCCGATCGACGAGATCGTGCTCAATGCGTCGCTCTTCGAGCGACACGGCGTCCAGGTCGCCGGCGCGATCGTGAACAAGGTCGACCTCGACGCCAAACCGCACCTGGCGAGAACGCTCGAACGCGGTCTCGCCCGCCACGGCATCCCGCTGCTCGGCGTCCTGCCCTACCGGCCGATCCTGTCGAACCCGACGCTGGCCATGGTGCTCGAGGGCGTGCACGGCGAGACGGTCAATGCCGGCCCGGACCTCGACCAGGTGATCGGCGGCGTGGCGATCGGCGCGATGGAGCCCGCGCACATGCTCCAGCGGATCGGACCGCGCAGCCTGGTGATCGTGCCCGGCGACCGCGCGGACCTGATCCTGGCGATCGTCGGCGCGCACGTCGAGTCGGACGGCGATGGAGATGGTGCGCTGGGCCTGGTGCTGACCGGAGGCTACCGGCCGGACGCCGCGGTCATGGACGCGATCCGGACCGCCAACCTGTTCGCGACCCTCGTGCCCGAGGACACCTACGTCGTGGCCTCCGAGGTCCACGATCTCCTGGTGAAGACGCATCCCGCCGATGTCGGCAAGATCGCCGAGATCAAGGCCCTCGTCTGGGAGCACCTGTTCATCGATCGGATCCTCGGCGCGGCGACCACGGCCGCGGGTTGACGGGCGCCGGGCGGTGACCGGTCAGGCGCCGTCCTCCGGTCCGCCGGCCGTGGCCGCACCGCGTACCGTTCCGAGCACTGCCTCGCGCGGCGCGCGGGCCGGGCCGATCCCGGCGCGCGGGCCGGCCACGGCGTAGCCGAGGACGAGGACGCCGACGAACCCGATCGCGGTGCTTGCGGCGAACATCCCGTGGATACCGACCGCACCGGCGACCGTGCCCCCGACCACGGACCCGAGGATCGTCGCCAGCCCCGCGCTGGCGGAGAACAGCCCCTGCGCGGTGCCGCCGACCGACGCCGGGAACCTTGCCGCGAGCGCGGTGACCCCACCAACGAAGGCGCAGGCAAACCCGGTTCCCTCGAGCGGGGCGATGAGCATCAGGATCAGGGGATCGGCCGCGACCGCCGCCAGGCCGGCCCGGAGCGTGAACACCACCGCGCCGAAGACCATCAGCCGCTCGGTCCCGAAGCGCGCTGCGAGTCGCGGGAAGGCGTACATCAGCGGGACCTCGATGACGGCGCCGAACGCCCAGGTGATGCCGACCAGGCCGGTGTTGCCGCCGAGCGCCACGACCTGGATCGAGTAGAACGCGTTCACCGCCGAGAGTGCCGTCCACACGATCGTGAAGCCGCCGAAGAACAGGACGATCCCCGGTGCGCCGAGGATCTGACCCGCGCCGCGCAGCATGCTGACCGAGCGGGTCGTGCCCCGCCGATGGATCGTGGCGGTGACGAGCGCCGTGGCCACCAGGCAAGGCAGGTAGATCCAGAAGAGGCTCCGTGACCCTCGGGTCTCGAGCAGGATTCCGACCAGCAGTGCCACGATCACGAACGCCAGCGACCCGAATGCCCGGACCTGCCCGTACTGATCGCGCCCCGTCGGCCCCAGCGTCTCGAGGGTCCGCGCATCGAGCGTCGGGCCGATCCCCGCCAGGCCGGCGAACAGCAGCATGGAGCCGGCCAGCGAACTTGCGAAGTCGGACGCCAGGAAGAGGATGAAGCCACCGGCCGAGGCGACGGCGGCCGCCAGCGGGAGGGTCAGCCCGACGTTCGGAAAGCGGTCCATCAGGCCGCCCCAGATCGGCCCGAGCGCCAGCTGGGTGGCCGCCTGGATGGCGGTCAGCAGCCCGATCTCCGCGAAGGTCAGCCCGAGGTCGCGGTAGAAGACCGGCAGGTACGGATAGGCGGCCCCGATCGCCCCGAAGTAGACGAGGTACGCCAGGAAGATCCGGCGGCCGGCCGCCAACACGGAATCAGCTCGCCGCGGGCCCGGCGCCCAGCGGTTCGTTGTCGATGAGCCGGGTCTGTCCGAGGCGAACCGCAAGCGACAGGAGCGCGGGGCCGTCGACCTGATCGAGCTCGGCGAGGCTTGCACCGTCGGCCACGGAGACGTATTCGACCTCCGCGCCCGGCTCGGCCGCCAGCGTCGCCCGCATCGCGTCGCGCAACACGTCGCCGGACCGTTCCCCGGACTCCCAGCGGGACCGGGCAGCCAGGAGGGCCCGATGGAGAACGGGCGACGCCGCCCGTTCGGCCGCTGTCAGGTGCACGTTCCGTGACGAGAGCGCCAGGCCATCCGGCTCGCGCACCGTGGGGCAGGCGATCACCTCGGTCGGGATGGCCAGGTCGCGAGCCATCTGGCGGATGACCATCACCTGCTGGGCGTCCTTCTGCCCGAAGTAGGCATGGTCCGCGCCGACCAGGCCGAACAGGATCGCGACGACGGTCGCCACGCCGTCGAAGTGGCCGGGCCGGGCCGCGCCCTCCAGTGGCTCGGCGACCGCCCCGACCGACACGATCGTGTCGAAGCCCTGCGGGTAGACCTCCGACGCGGGCGGAACGAAGACCAGGTCGACGCCCACGGCCTCGCAGATGGCGAGGTCGCGTGCCTCGTCCCGTGGGTACTGCAGATAGTCGCCGGCGACGTTGAACTGCCGCGGGTTGACGAAGATCGTCACGACCGTCGTCGCGTCGGCGGCCCGGGCCTGCTGCATCAGCGCGCGATGGCCTTCGTGCAGCCAGCCCATCGTGGGCACGACGCCGACCGGGCGTGCGACCCCGTCGAGGGCGGCCCGTAGCTCAGCGCGAGTTCGAACGATCCAGGTCAAGCGGTTCGGGGCGCAATCTAGAGGTCGCGGTCGAGCGGGATCCCGCCGACCGGGATCTCGCCCGCCGGGCGGTCGGATGCGCCGCGCCCGAGCACCTCGTCCAGGACCGTGTCATCCATGCGGACGGTCTCGGCCGGGCCGGGAAACGTCCCGGCGGCCACATCGGCGGCATAGGCGGTCGCCGCGGCCAGGATGTCTTCGCGGACGTGCGCGTACGGGCGGGCATGTCGCGGTACGAAGTCGCCCAGGCCGATGAGGTCGGTGATGACCTGGACCTGGCCGCTGCAGCCCGCGCCCGCGCCGATCCCGATGGTCGGGATCCGGAGACGCTCGGTGATCGCCGTCGCCAGCTGCTCGGGCACCAGCTCGAGGACCACGGCGAACGCGCCGGCCTCCTGGACGGCCTGGGCATCGGCGAGCAGCGTCCGCGCCTGGTCGCGGTTCTTGCCCTGCACCCGGACCTTTCCGATGGCGTTGATGGCCTGCGGCGTCAGCCCGATGTGGCTCATCACCGGGATTCCGGCCCGGACGAGGGCCTCGATGATGCGGGCGGTGCGGACGCCGCCTTCCACCTTGACCGCCTGGGCACCGGCGTCGCGCAGGAAGACCCCGGCGTGTTCGAGCGCCTCGGCGGGTGTCGAATACGACAGGAAGGGCATGTCGGCCACGACCAGCGCACGCTGGCTGCCACGCACGACGGCCTTGGTGTGGTGGACCATCTCGGCCATGGTCACGCGGACCGTCGTCTCGTAGCCGAGCATCACCTGGCCGACCGAATCGCCGACCAGCAGGAGCGGGATCCCGGCTTCGTCGAGGAGCTGCGCCGTCGGGAAGTCGTACGCCGTCAGCATCGGGATGCGCGCGCCGTCGGCGTACAGCTTGGCGATGTCCGCGACGGACAGGCGGCGTGGGGTTCCTGCGGTTGCGCTCATGCTGGCTCCCGGCTCGGTTCGGCGATCGTGGCATCAGTCTGGCGGGCCGCATCGCGTGCGTCCAGCGCGAGCGCCACGCGGTCGAGCAGGCGCTCGGCCACCTCCCGCTTGGGCAGCAGTGGCAGCTCGTCGCGCGAACCGTCGGCGCCGAGGATCGTGACCCGGTTGGTGTCGGTGCCGAAGCCCGATCCCGCTTCGCTGACATCGTTGGCGACGAGCAGATCGACGCCCTTGCGGCGGAGCTTCTCGCCGGCCCGCTGGAGTGAGCCGGTCTCCGCCGCGAACCCGACGAGGATGGGCGCCGGCTCGAGGGGGAGCCGGGTCGGCGCGCCGTCGCTGTCCGCCCCGTGGGCGATCCTGGCCACCTCCGCCAGGAGATCGGGCGTGGATTCGAGCTCGAGAGCCAGTCGCGAGGCTCGCTCGAGCTTGTGCGCTGCCGGCGCGACGGGCCGGAAGTCGGCGACCGCGGCGGCCATGACCAGGGCATCGAACCCGGCGGCACCGTCCGGACGATGCGTGAGGCGGAGCAGCGCCGCGCGCAGGTCGGCGGTCGAATCGACGCGCTCGACCGTCGCCGCGCCGGGCAGCGGGACCTCGACGCTGCCCGCGACGAGCGTCACCGACGCGCCGCGCGCGATTGCGGCTTCGGCGACCGCGACCCCCATCTTCCCGGTCGAGCGGTTGCCGATGAACCGGACCGGGTCGATGGCCTCTCGCGTGCCGCCGGCGGTCACGACGATGTGCCGGCCGGTCAGGTCCGCGTCGCGGGCAGCCGCCACGAGCGGCGGCCGGGCGCCGGGGTCGGCGACGCGGATCGGCCGGGCGGCAACCGCGCCGACGATCGCGTCGACGATGAGCGACAGGTCGGCGAGCCGGCCGACACCCGACTGCCCGGACGCGAGCGAGCCCTGCTCGGGCTCGATGATGGTGTAGCCGAAGACGTCGCGAAGGCGGACCACGTTGGCCTGGGTCGCCGGATGGGTCCACATGTCCCCGTCCATGGCCGGCGCGACGATGATCGGCGCCCGCGACGCCAGGCAGGTGGCGGTCACGACGTCGCCGGCCAGGCCGTTGGCCATCGCGCCGAGGAAATGCGCCGTCGCGGGGGCGACCGCGATCGCATCGGCGGTGTCGCCGACCACGATGTGGCCGATCCGGCCGTCGGGCAGCAGCCCGAGCAGGTCGGTCTCGACCGGGTGGCGCGACAGCGCTGCGAACGACAGCGGCCCCACGAACTGCGCCGCGGACGGCGTCAACATCACCGCCACGTCGGCCCCCTCGGCGCGCAGCAGCCGCAGCAGCTCGACCGCCTTGTAGGCCGCGATCGAGCCGGTGACGCCGAGCCCGATCAGGCGCCCGGCGAGACGTTGCCCGGAGAGGTCGCCGGCGTCCGGCATGGGCACGCTCATGGCAGGCCCAGCGAGAGCGGCTCGCCGCCGCCGACCTCGGCGTGCAGGATGGCAAGGCCCTTGAGCGTCAGGTCCGGATCGATCACATCGAAGCCGCGGACGCCCCGGATCCAGGGAGCCCGTGACAGCCCGCCGGTCGCGATCGCGTGGACCGCTTCCGCCGCCACGCCGCTCGCCTCGGCAAGCTCGGCGCGGACCTGCGCCAGGAGCCCGCCCGCCAGCGCCTGGTATCCGAGTACGGTGCCCGACTGGATGGCCTGGATCGTGTCGCGTCCGATCGCCCGGTCCGGGGCACGCAGCTCGACCCGTGGCAGCTTGGCCGTGCGCGCCGCCAGCGCCTCGAGACCGAGCTCGAGCCCGGGCGCGATCGCTCCACCGACGTACGCTCCGTCGCCGGCCAGGCAGTCGAACGTGGTGGCGGTCCCGAAGTCGGCCACGACGGCCGGCGTGCCGTACAGCCGCGCGGCGGCGAGGGCGTTGACCAGCCGGTCCGCGCCCACGTCGCCGGGTCGATCGACCCGGACCGCGAGCGGCACCGTACCCGCCGACGCCGTCAGCACCGTCAGGTCATGACGATCGGCGATGGCCTGCACGGCATCGGTGATTGCCGGAACGACCGAGGCGATGACGATCGAGTCGAGGTCGGCCAGCCTCACGTCGTCCAGGCTGAGCAGCCCGGCCAGGACGAGCTCGATGTCGTCGGGCGTGGCTCGCGACGGGGTTGCAGCCCGCCGAGTTGCCAGCAGCGCGCCTGCCCGGAACAGGCCGGTCGTGACGTTGGAGTTGCCGACATCGAGCGCGAGGAGCATCGCGACGATCATACGCGGGCCCGGGCGGGGCCAGAATCGCGTCGTCGACGTCGGTGGGGTGCGGTACCATCGAACGCGATCGTCCAGCCTCCGTGCCCCGAGGTGACGCCCCGCATGTCGAGCCAGCCTGCGGCGAAGTTCTTCGTCAACCAGGGCGTCGTGTCGTCCCGGACCGACATGCTCCACCTCCTGCGCCCTCTGCTCAAGCAGACGGTCACCTATCGCTATCACCGCGGGCGGGACCTGGTCAGCCACGGCACCGGCTGGGTCGAGCGGATCGTGGTGGATGCCGACGACATCTCGACCTACTTCACCCCGCTCGCGATCACCCTGAACATCGACTCGTTCGAGCACCTCGAGTTCGAGACCCGTCCCGATCAACTGCTCGTCTACACCCTCGTCCAGGGCGACGAGCGCGTCGTCGTGGAGTTCGCCCCGATCGGCCCGTCGGGCGAGGATCGCTCGCCGTTCGCTCCGCGGCAGCTGGAGTTCGACACCAGCGACTATGTCCAGATGGAGCTGCTCGGCCTCGAAGTCCACGAGGACGAGTAGCGGATCGGGAGGTCGGCCCGTCCAGGCCGGCCAATGAACGGGCGCGGCGACCGCTGAGGGAGCGATCGCCGGAGTGTGCAGGCGCGGTCCGAGTCCGGCCCAAGGGATCCGGCGCGTCGCGTTGAGGGCAAGGAGGCAGGGAGTCCGGTGTCAGCAGCTCGGTCAGGCATGTCCGGCATGTCGAGTGACGGCCTGGCGGCCTATTTCAAGTTCGCGGAGCGCGGGACCGACCTGGTCACGGAGGCGCGAGCCGGCCTGACCACGTTCATGGTCATGGCCTACATCATCTTCCTCAACCCGGCGATCCTGTCGGCGGCCGGCATCGACGTGCCGGCTGCGGCCGCGGCGACGGCCCTCGTGGCCGGCGTGATGACGATCGCCATGGGGATCGTCGGCAACTACCCGCTGGCGATGGCCGCCGGCCTCGGGATCAACGGCGTGGTCGCGTTCACCCTCGTCCTCGGCAAGGGCCTGACCCTGCCGGGCGCGATGGGCGTGATCGTCCTCGAAGGCATCGTCGTGACGATCCTCGTCGTGGCCGGCCTTCGCGAAGCGATCATGAACGCGGTCCCGCTCGCGCTCAAGCGCTCGATCGGGGTGGGCATCGGCCTCTTCATCCTGTTCATCGGCTTCGTCAACGGCGGCTTCATCGTGGTACCTGAAGGTGCCGGGACACCGGTCACCGTCGTGTTCCCGACCACGACGGCCAACTTCGTCTTCCTGCTCGGCCTCGGGATCACCATCGCGCTGTACGTGATGAAGATCCGGGCGGCGCTGATCATCAGCATCTTCGTGACCACGGTCATCGCACTGCTCGTGGGGGTCCAGACGATCCCGGACAACCTCGTCGCGACGCCCAGCTTCGCCACGCTCGGCCAATTCGACGTGGCCAACGTGTTCAGCAAGCTCGGCTTGTTGACGGCGCTGCTCACGATCTTCGCGATCATGCTGACCGACTTCTTCGACACGATGGGAACCGTGACGGGCGTTGCGGCCGAGGCCGGACTGTCGCGCCCTGACGGCTCGGTCCCGGACGTCGGTCGCGTCCTGCTGGTCGACAGCATCGCCGCGATCGCCGGTGGTGCCGCCGGGATCAGCTCGAACACGACCTATATCGAAAGCGCCGCGGGCGTGGCCGAGGGCGGCCGGACGGGGTTCGCCTCGGTCATCACCGGTGTCCTCTTCCTGCTGGCGATCTTCCTGTCGCCGATCGCGGGCGTGATCCCGTCCGTTGCCACGGCGCCGGTCCTCGTGCTCGTCGGCTATCTCATGTTCACGCTCATCAAGGACATCCCGGTGGCGGACCCGGAGGAGGGCATTCCGGCGCTCCTGACCATGGTCCTCATGCCCTTGACGTACGACATCACCGTGGGCATCGGGGCCGGCTTCATCAGCTGGGTCCTGATCAAGGTGGTCCGCGGCAAGTTCGGCGAGATCCACCCGCTGATGTGGGTGGTCTCGATCGCCTTCCTCGTCTACTTCGCCAAGGACTGGATCCAGGCCCTCATCGGGTAGGGCTCCCGGTTCGTCGATCCGCGGGCGCCCCGGCCACCGGCCGGGGCGCCCGATCGATTCCTGTACCATCGGCCGGATGTTCGAACGGACCGCGCTGCCAGCCGGACCTCGCGTGATCAGCGCCCGGCTCCCGGCGGCACGCTCCGTCTCGGTCGCCGCCTACGTGCTGGCCGGGTCCCGGCTCGAGGAGGCCGGCCGGATCGGCGTCGCCCACTTCATGGAGCACCTGACCTTCAAGGGCACGGCCGCGTACCCCTCGACGCGCGCGATCAGCGAAGCCATCGAGGGCGCCGGCGGGTCATTCAATGCCGCCACCGATCGCGAATCGACGGTCTACTGGGTTCGCGTCCCGCTGAGCGAGGCGGCGCGGGCGGTCGACGTGGTCGGCGAGCTGATCGTCCGCCCGCTGCTGACGGACCACGACATCGAGAGCGAGCGGGCCGTGATCATCGAGGAGATCCGGTCGTACCTCGACGACCCGTCCGAGTACTGCCAGATCCTGTTCCAGACGGCCCTGTTCGGCGACGGACCGCTCGGTCGCGAGATCTGCGGCGAGGAGTCGGACGTCCGCTCGCTGGCCGACTCGGTGATCCGCGAGTTCTGGAGCCGGGCGTACCGGCCGGCCAACACCGTCGTCGCGATCGCCGGCGACCTGGATCATGAGGCGGCACTTCGGGATGGCGGCCTCGGCGTTCGGGACCGGGAACGGCGCCGTCGGCCCGTTCACCCCCGCGCCGGCCCTGCCGGCCGGACCGCGGGTCATGCTCGGCCGGCGCAGCACCAACCAGGCCCAGCTGTGCATCGGCCTGCCGGCGCTCCACCGCGACCATCCCGACAGCTGGACGCTGGCCGTGCTCAATGCCATCCTCGGCGACGGCATGAGCAGCCGTCTCTTCCTGTCGGTCCGCGAGGAGCTCGGGCTGGCGTACGACGTCTCGTCGGGCCTGGTCGACTACGCCGACGCCGGCGCCCTCGAGATCTCGGCCGGCGTCGATCCGGCGGGGCTGCCGGCGGCGATCGAGGCCATCCTGGTCGAGCTCGCCCGCCTGCGCGACGACCTCGTGCCTCGCCGAAGAGCTGGCGAAGGCGAAGCGCTATCTCGCGGGCGGGCTCGAGCTGCGGATGGATGACACGCGCCACGTGGCGTCGTGGATCGGCGGCCAGGAGGCGCTGCACGACCGGGTGCTGACCCTCGAGGAGGCCCTGGTGATGATCGAGACCGTCGACGCCGAGGGCGTCCGCGATCTGGCTCGCCGCCTCTTCGTGGACGAGGGCCTGCGGCTGGCGGCGGTGGCCCCCGCCCGCCACCTGCGCGGCCTCGAAACGCACCTGCGGCTGCCGGCGTGACGGCGACACCGGGTCCGGCCGGAACGGTCGCCACTCCCGGCCGCCCGGCCGACCTCGCGCTGGCCAGGGTGCATCTCCGGCTCGGGTCGTTGCAGCTCGCCAGGACGGAGCTCGAGATGCTGGCCGCGGCCGGTGAACTGGACGGCCCCGGCCGGGTCGATCTCGCCGAGGTCCGCTGGCGCACCGGCGATCTCGTCCGGGCCGGTGCGGCAGCCATCGAGGCGCTGGATGTGGTGAGCGACGATCCCGTCGCCCTCGTCGTCGCCGCCGAATCCGCGGCCGCGCTCGGTCGGCCGAACGAAGCCAGGCGTCTGGCCATGCGGGCGATGGACTGCATCGGCGGCCCCGTCGACGCGATCTTCGCGGGAATGCCCCGGGCGGCCGTCTGGCCGGCCGACGCGGCCGAACCGCCGCCGACGACGGCGACCCTGTTCCAGCAGGAGCCCATCTCGGCGCCGGCCAGGCGGGCCGGTGACAGCGAGACCCTGGTGGCATCGACGCTGCGTGCGCAGGCGGGCGACTCGGAGCCATCGAGTCCCCCGTCGCGAGCTCCGATCACGCCCGGGTTCTGGGATGCCGACGGCGGCGGCGAAGCGGTTGCGCCCGGGCTGCCCGACCCGGTGGAGGAGCTCGACGCCGCCGCGCGGGCGCTCGCCGCGGGCTCCCTCGACGAGGCGGCCCTGCGGTTCGCCCTGACCCTGCGCCTCGCTCCCGCCCTGGCGCCGGCCGTGATCGAGGCGACCCAGGGCATCGTGGGGGCTGGTGGCGCGGTCGGCTCGGGCCCGGCTGGTCCGGCCCTGAGCGTCGTGCGCGGTGACGCGTTCCGCCTCGTCGGGCTCGAGATCGAGGCACGCCGCGCCTACGCGATGGCGGCCTGGTCCGGCGCTCGCGATCGGCGGCGACGGGACACCCAGGCGTCGGACCCGCCGGCGGTATCCGATACAATCCCGCCCGTCCCGCGCGCCGGGTCTCGCGCCACCAGGACCCGTACCCCAAGGTAGACATGCCAGGCATTGAACGCACGCTCGTCCTCATCAAGCCCGACGGCGTCCAGCGCCAGCTGGTCGGCCGGATCCTTGCCCGCTACGAGGATCGTGGTCTCCGCCTCCTCGGGCTCAAGCTCGTGAAGGTCGACCGTGACCTCGCGGAGCGCCACTACGACGCCCATCGAGGCAAGCCGTTCTTTCCGGGCCTGGTCGACTTCATCACCTCCGCGCCGCTCGTCGCGGCCGCGTTTGACGGGCCGAACGCGATAGCGGTCGTTCGCGCGATCAACGGGGCGACACGTCCGCACGAGGCGGCCCCAGGCACGATCCGAGGCGACTTCGCCCTCGAGACCGCGCAGAACATCGTCCACGCGTCCGACGGCCCCGAGGCCGCCGAAACCGAGCTCGCCCTCTGGTTCGCGCCGGGCGAGCTGCACGACTACGAGCGCGAGATCGACCGCTGGGTGCTGGCTCCCGCCGACTAGCGTCCGAGGTCGGTCGCCGAGGCGGCCGGATCCGTCAACCTCGCGGGGCAAGACCCTGGGTCCCCCAGCGTGTCCGAATCCGGGTGGTTCCAGGCATGCGGAACGACCCGTCGAGGCTGGAGGTACCCGGGCCAGGCGGGGCCGTCGGGACCCGATGAACGCCCGTGCGTGCGGCACGTGTCTGCCCGGCGGCCCGCTGGTCGGCCGGCCGCCTGTTCGTCGGGCGGCGGGTTGGTCGCGCCAGGGATCGCGCCGTCACCGGCGATCCGCCGCCCGGATGTGCGTTCGGCATGCGGGTCGGCCAGCCGACGGGACCGTCCGGCGCCCGCGGATAGGCGCTTCACCGGCAATCGGGCGACGTGGTCCGGGCGATGGTTCCGTTTGATTGGAACTACCCGGATTCGAAGCGGCCGGGAGTCCTCGATCCGCGGCTCGGCACCCGGCCACCCGGCCGGCCCGGCCCGAAGCGGGCCGCTACCGGATCGTCGGGATCGGCTGGAAGGAGGGTTCGCCCGACGACAGGGGCGGTGGCGCAAACGACTCGGATGGGCCTTCGAGCGTGGCCGGGATCGCGGCGGCGGCGTCGGCCCCACCAAAGGCACCCACCGACGTCGCGAGGGCCAGCACGCCCAGCAGCGCCGCGATCGTCGCCGCACTGAACGCGCGATTGAGGTCCCACGTCGATCGAGCCCAGGCGAGCGGGGAGGCAAGGTCGAGCAGCTTGACCTGCGGACGCCAGTCGGTCGGCGGCGCAGGCCGGACGGGCCGGCCCAGGCCGACGGCCAGCAGCCGCGCGTAGTACGCCAACGGCGCGAACGTGGCGGCGAACACGAGCGTCGCCAGCGGTCCGTCGAGGGCCAGCGACACGAGCGAGGCGCGGGCCTCGAACGCCAGGAGCCCGGGCAGCCCGATGGTGGCGAGCACGACCAGGGCGAATGCCACGGCCAGGATCGGCGATCGAAGCACCCAGCCGCGGAGGTCATCGATCCGGCCGCTCCGGAACACCGTCCTGATGCCCCCGGCCCACGCCGCGAAGGCGCTCCGGCTGACGACGAACGCGAGGATCCAGATCCGGGCGGGCGCCCAACCCGCGGGATCCAGGACGGCCAGCGCGAGGAGGACCACTCCGGCGTCGCCGATGATCGAATAGCCCACGACATGCTCGAGATCGTCGTGGACCAGGGCTGCCATCGCCGCGAAGACGATGGACAGGATCGCCACGACCAGCACCACCGTCCGCTCCGCTTCCAGGTCCACGAAGAGCGGCGCGATGGCCGCGTCGTTCCAGGCCAGGGCCACGATCGCGAGTGAGGCCGGAGCGACCACGGTGATGATGGGAAGCGCCGTCTCGGGCGCGGCGTCGGTCAGGCGAGCCGCCCACAGGTGGAACGGGATCGCACCGAACCGGACCGCGACCGCGAGCGCGAAGGCGAGGTACGCCAGCCCGAAGACCACCGGCTGGGCGGCCAGCTGCGTCAGGTCACGGCCGATCCAGGCAGTGGCCGCGATCGCCATGGCCCCGGCCACGGTCACGGCACGGAGCTCGCGGATGCCCAGCGTGGCCCCGACCCGATCCTCGCCCGGGGCCAGCGTCAGCCAGACCCCGAACAGCCCGCCCGCCGTCGCTGCCGCGACGGCGGTCCGCGGATCCGACAACGTCAGGGTCAGGCCGGCCATCCCGAGCGTCGCGAGGGTGACCATCGGAGCGTCGCGGCGCGTGCCGGTCGCCAGTCCCGTGACGGCCAACCCGAGTCCGACCAGGGATCCGAGCACGAGGAACAGGCGCGCGTACGCGGAGCCGACCAGTCCCGCTTGCCCGATCGTCACGAGCTCGTCCGGGTTCATGGCCCAGGCCGCGACGGCGGCGGCTATCAGACCCAGCAGCCCGAACGCGGTCGACAGTCCGGCGCGCCGCCGCGTCACCAGCGCCAGGGCGGCAAATCCCAGGGTCGCGACCAGGAAGACGGCGAGGCTCATCGCGTGTCGGCGGGCCGCGTGTCGGCCGGCCGCGTGTCGATCGGGTGCGCATCGGACGCCCGGCGGGCGCGACCAGCCCGTTCCGCGGCGAGCTCGAAGTCGACCCCCTCGGCACGGGCCGACAGGCCGAGCACCGCCACCGCGCCGCCGAGCGCTGCGACCAGCCCGGCGATCACGACCTGTTCGAGCGGCTCGGGCGTGCCGCCCAACGCCGTCCTGACCAGGATCGCGCCGTTGGTCAGCAGCACCAGCCCGATCCCCACCCGGACGATGTCCCGGCCGTTGGCGATCGGAGCGACCGACAGCGCCGCGAGGGCGAAGCCGGCGGCCTGCGCGAGGTCCGGTCCGAGCGCGGGCGCACCGAGGCCGTGACTGCCGTAGCCCACCGCGGCCGCCGCAACCGCGATCAACACCTCGGACGGCCACCCGAGCAGCGATCCGCCGGTCCACACACCGCTGCCACGTGCCGCGATCCAGAGCAGGTAACCGGACAGCGTCGCGCCGACAAGCCGTGCCGCGAGGCCGAGCGGCTGCGCCATGGGATCGGCCAGGAATGGACCGAACAGCATCACGGCCACGAGGCCGAGGATGGCTGTTCGTGCGTCCCTGGCGGATCCGGCGACGACGGCGCCGATCACGACCGCGAAGGCGACCCCCGCCAGGGCCGGGTTCACGGGTGGGTCCTCATGGGGTGCTGCTGTTCAACTCCGGATGCGTCGGCGTGGGCAGGATGCCGAAGACGTTGATCGGCCAGTAGCGGAGCCAGGCGCGGCCGATGATGTGCGACACCGGCACCGTCCCGAAGGATCGCGAGTCGGCCGAGTTGGCGCGATGGTCGCCCATCAGGAACAGCTCGCCCGCGGGTACCGTCCACGATTCCTGGCTGGCGACGGTCGGCTCCGGCGCATCGCCCGGGGCGTCGGCGAAGAGATAGGGCTCGACCAGCGCCGTCCCGTTGACGAGGACCTCGCCGTCCTTGACCTCGACGGTGTCGCCGCCGATCCCGATCACCCGCTTGATGAACGGGGTGCCGTCCTCCTGGGCCCAGTCGGCGGGTGGCGTGAAGACCACGATGTCGCCGCGCTTGTAGGTGTCCAGCCTTGGCGTCAGCTTGTCGACGAGGACGTACTGATCCGGTTCGAGCGTGTGCTCCATCGACTGCTGCTGGACCTTGTACGGCTGGGCGACGAAGTTCTGGATGACCAGGAAGATGATCAGGGTGAGGACGAGTGTCTCGACGATCTCGAAGAGACACCCGAGCATGGGTCGTCGGGTCACAAGACGCGCAGTATAGGGGGTCGACCCTGCCACCGCCGCTGGTCACCGGACGGTGCATATCGGACCTTCATTCCGAGTTTGACCCGCCTTCCGGGGCCTTGATACACTCGCGCTCGATCTGCAAGGTTCCAGCCCAGGGCGGATGCCCGCTGGACCCCGGCAACCTCTCCCTGGTCGCAATTCCGAGCGGCTCGCCATGCGCGCCATGGCCGGATCGCGGCTCCGTATCTCGAGGAGGATCCGACAACCCCGATGGACGCCAGTGCGCTCCAGCTGATCATCCTGCCGGCGGGCATCATCGCCGTGCTGTTCGCCATCTACCTGGCGCGCGACGTCCTTGCCCGTGACACGGGAACGAAGGAGATGGAGGACGTCGCCGGCACCATCTTCGAGGGGGCTGTCGCCTTCATCCGTCGGCAGTACTCGACGATCGCCCTCCTGGCCCTGGTCGCGTCCGTGGTCATCGGTCTGGTCATCACGCTGGTGGAGACGGCCGACGTGGCCGACGTCCCGTCGCTCGCCGGGGCGCCGATCGGCATCCGCACCGCCGTCGCCTTCCTCGTGGGCGCAGCGTGCTCGATGGCGTCCGGGATCATCGGCATGTACATCAGCGTCAAGTCGAACGTCCGCACCGCCTCGGCGGCCCGCCGGAGCCTCGTCGAGGCGGTCCAGGTCGCGATGCGCGGCGGCGCCGTCTCCGGATTCCTCGTCGTGGCCCTCTCGCTGCTCGGCGTCTACGGCATCTTCTCGCTGTACGGCGGCCTCAGCGCCGACACCGTGAACCAGGCGCCGTTCCTGATCGTCGGCTTCGGCTTCGGGGCCTCGTTCGTGGCCCTGTTCGCCCAGCTCGGCGGCGGGATCTACACCAAGGCCGCCGACGTCGGATCTGACCTGGTCGGCAAGGTCGAGGCGGGAATCCCCGAGGACGACCCGCGCAACGCGGGTGTCATCGCCGACCTCGTCGGCGACAACGTCGGGGACTGCGCCGGCCGCGGCGCCGACCTGTTCGAGTCGACCGCCGCCGAGAACATCGGCGCGATGATCCTCGGCGTCGGCGTGTATGCGATCGCGGTCGCCAACAACTGGCCGAACCCCCAGGCCTGGATCTTCTTCCCGCTCGTCGTCCGGGCCTTCGGCCTGCTGTCGACGATCGTCGCGATCTTCTTCATCCGCGGCCGGGAAGACGAGAACCCGATGAACATGCTCAACCGCGGGTACTGGGTCACCACGATCCTGTCGGCGGCGGCGCTCCTGCTCGTCACCAACGTGATGATGCAGACCAACGGCAACGCGCCAAGCGGCCTGCCGGTCTGGCTCTACTTCTTTGGCGCCGGCCTGGTCGGCCTCGCGACCAGCATCGCCTTCGTGTACATCACCCAGTACTACACGGCCGGGACCTTCCGGCCGGTCCGCGAGATCGCGGAGGCGTCCAAGACCGGGCCGGCGACCAACATCATCTCGGGCGTCGCGGTCGGCTTCGAGACCACCTTCGTGACGGCCATCACCATCGGGATCGCGCTGTTCGCCAGCCACTGGCTCGGCTCGCAGGCCGGGATCGTGAACGACGCCGGCAAGGACGTCGGCGGGATCTTCGGCACGGCGGTCGCCACCATGGGCATGCTGATGACCACGGCCTACATCCTGGCCATGGACACCTTCGGGCCGATCACGGACAACGCCGGCGGCATTGCCGAGTTCAGCCGCGCCGAAGCGGGAGCTCGCGAGATCACGGACCGGCTCGACGCCGTCGGCAACACGACCAAGGCGCTGACCAAGGGCTACGCGATCGCGTCCGCCTCGCTCGCCGCCTTCCTGCTCTTCTCCGCCTACATCGACAAGGTCAACCTGATCCAGACGAACCGTGGCGGCGAGCTCCTGACGGCCGTCAACCTGGCCGACGTCAACGTGTTCATCGCGGCCCTGATCGGGGCGATGCTCGTGTACTTCTTCAGCTCGCTGGCGATCCGCGCGGTCGGCACCACGGCCCAGGCGATCATCGTCGAGGTCCGCCGCCAGTTCCGCGAGATGCCCGGGATCATGGACTACACCCAGCGACCGGACTACGCTCGTGTCGTCGACATCACCACCCGGGCCGCCCTGCGCGAGATGATCGCCCCGGGCGTCGTCGCGGTCGCGACCCCGATCATCGTCGGCGTGCTGCTCGGGGCCCAGGCCGTGGCCGGTCTGTTGATGGTCGGCACGATTGCCGGCGTCCTGCTGGCGACCGTCCTGAACAACGGCGGCGGTGCCTGGGACAACGCCAAGAAGTACATCGAGTCGGGCCACCTGACCGATGAGAACGGCGTCGTGCTGGGCAAGAAGACCCTCGCGCACGCCGCGGCCGTCGTCGGCGACACGGTCGGCGACCCGTTCAAGGACACCGCTGGTCCGTCCCTGCACGTCCTGGTCAAGCTCCTCGCGACCATCACGTTGGTGCTCGCACCGCTGTTCATCCGATAAGCGGCCTGTCGGGCCGCTGAGCCCAATCATGGATACCGCTCTCCAGGCGCTGGTCATGGGGATCGTGCAGGGACTCACCGAGTTCCTGCCGGTCTCCTCGTCCGGCCACCTGATCATCGTGCCGTTCCTGTTCGGATGGCACGACCCGTTCATCGATTCGCTGGCGTTCAGCGTGATGCTCCACATCGGCACGCTGCTCGCCCTGTTCATCTACTTCTGGGCGGACTGGCTCAGGCTCGTCCCGGCCGGTCTCGCGGCCATCCGCGATCGCTCGTTCCGGGGCGATCCGGACCGACGCCTGGCCTGGCTGCTGGTGGCATCCACGATCCCGGCCGCGATCGTCGGGTACCTCTTCAACGACATCATCGAGTCGAACGTCCGCGAAGTCGGCCTGGTCGCCCTGACCCTGGTCGTCGGCGGCGGGATCCTGTGGCTCGCCGACCATCGTGGCGGCCGGGCGAAGGGCGTGGCCGACGTCACGTTTCCTGTTGCGGTCGGGATCGGCGTCGCGCAGGCGGTTGCCCTGGTCCCCGGAATCAGCCGTTCCGGTATCTCCATCTCGGCCGCGCGGTTCGCGGGACTCGACCGTGAGGCCGCGACGCGGTTCTCGTTCCTGATGGCGACGCCGGTGACGGCCGGTGCCGCCCTCTTCGAGCTGCGCAAGATCGTCACCGGCGAGGCCGGCGTGGATGTCAGCGTCGAGCCGCTCGTCATCGGCATGGTCGCCGCCTTCATCTCCGGCATGGTCGCGATCGGCGTCCTGCTCCGGTATGTCCGAACACGCTCGCTGAACGTCTTCGTGTGGTACCGGCTCGCGCTCGCCGGCCTCGTTCTCGTCGCCTGGCTGGCCCGCTAGTCGAGGAATCTTGCGGTGGAAGTCATGAAGCAGCTCCGCCAGCGGGCGATCCGCGACTTCGTCGAGCAACGCCCGATCCGGACCCAGCAGGAGCTGGCCGCCGCGCTCCGCGAGCGCGGGTTCCGAACTACCCAGGCAACGATCTCTCGCGACGTCGCCGAGCTCGGGCTCATCAAGGTCAACCGCGAGGGCATGGTGGCCTACGCGCTGCCGCCACGGCTGATCGAGGCAGAGACGTCAGGTGAAGACCGGCTGCGCAAGCTCCTGGCCGACCTGCCGATCGAGATCCACGATGCCGGCCTCCTGCTCGTCCTCCGGACCCTGCCGGGATCGGCCCATGCCATCGCCGCGGCCCTGGATCGCGCGCGCTGGCCCGAGGTGGCGGGCTCCGTGGCCGGCGACGACACCCTGTTCGTGGCGTTTTCCGATCGAGGCTCGCTGCAGCGGATCAAGCGCCGTCTCCACGGCCTGGCCGGCGCCGGCGATCGTTCCTGACCCGGGGGCGCGCCGCCCCGCGCCGGGCGGCAACGGGCGGCGACCGGCTCGGGGCTTTGACACGATTCCCGGGCACGGCTACCATTCGCACCCGGTCGGAACTTCAGGCGCGCGGCTAGGCCGCGAACGAGCCTGGAGTTCTTTCCTTTATCGAAGACCGCATGCCGGTCTGCCCACACCCGACCACCCAGTGCTGGGGGCCTGCAGCCGTGAACAACAAGCCCACCTACCTCTCCCGGGACGGCCTCGAGAAGCTTCGTGTCGAGCTCGACGAGATGGTCTCGATCAAGCGTCCCGAGGTCGCCAACCGGATCCACGATGCCAAGGAGCACGGGGACCTGTCGGAGAATGCCGAGTACGAGGACGCCAAGAACGAGCAGGCATTCGTCGAAGGGCGGATCCAGACGCTCGAAGCCCTGATCAAGAACGCGACGATCATCGACGAAAACGTCTCGACCGATCACGTCCAGATCGGGTCGACCGTCGAGGTCGAGAGCGGTGACGGCGAGGAACGCTTCACCATCGTCGGCTCCGCCGAGGCGAAGCCGGCCGAGGGCCGGATCTCGAACGAGAGTCCGGTCGGGCGCGCCCTGCTCGGCAAGAAGAAGGGCGAAAAGGTCGTCGTTCGCGTCCCCGCTGGCGACTTCACGTACAAGATCGTCGGCATCAGCTAGCCGCGGCGCGGGCGCCATGGACTGGGCTGACGAGCTCGCGCAGCAACAGGTCGGGCCGCAGGTCGTCAACGATTCGAAGACGCCGTCCGGGACGGTACACGTCGGCAGTCTCCGCGGCCCGGTCATCCTCGACGTCATCACCCGGGCGCTGCGCGCCCACGGCATCGAGACGACGCTGCTCTACGGCGTCGACGATCTCGACCCGATGGACGCCCAGGCGCTCCTGACACCCGACGCCATCGACCGCGAGATGGGGCGGCCGCTCGCCCACGTCCCCGATCCGGCCGGCGACTGCCACGCGAGCTACGCGCGCCATTTCGCCGGCATCTTCATCGACGTGTTCGCGGGGCTCGGCATCAACCCGGATCGCTACTACTGGATGAGCGACATCTACCCGACCGGGGCGATGGACCCCTACATCCGCCTCGCGCTCGACCGGGCGCCCCTCGTGCGCGAGATCTACCGACGCGTGGCGAACGTCCAGCACCCGCCGACCTGGCATCCGATCGGCGTCATCTGCCCGACCTGCGGCAAGGTCGGCACCACGATCGTGTCCCAATGGGACGGCGAGCGCGTCTTCTACGAGTGCCGCGCCGACCTGGTCACGTGGGCGCACGGCTGCGGCTCGTCGGGCTGGATCAGCCCGTTCGGCGGGGCGGCCAAGCTGCCGTGGAACCTGGAATGGGCGGCGCAATGGTCGCTGTTCGGCGTGACGATCGAGCCGGGCGGCAAGGACCTCTCGACCGCCGGCGGGTCGCGCGACCGGAGCGACGCGATCGCCCGCGAGGTGTTCGAGCGCGAGCCGCCGCTCAACGTGCCGTACGAGTTCCTGAACATCGGCGGGCGGAAGATGTCGACCTCGAAAGGGCGCGGCGCCGCCGCGCATTCGATCGCCGAGGTGATCCCGCCCGAACAGCTGCGCTTCCTGTTCCTGCGCCCCCGCCCCAACCAGGCGATCGAGTTCGACCCCGAGGGGAGTGACGCCATCCCTCGGCTCTTCGACGAGTTCGACCGCTTCGCGTCCGCGACCGCGGGCCGCGAGGTCAAGGGCGAGCTGACGCCCGGGTTCGAGGCGACGTTCCGTTACGCCCTCCTGGATCCGGAGGCGGACGTCGCGGCCGAGGCGTCGGCCTTCCGTCCCGCGTTCGCCCACCTGGCGTTGCTGCTCCAGATCCCGGGCGTCGACGTCACGGCCCGCGTCGAGGCGGAGAAGGGGAGTCCGCTGACCGCCCACGAGCGCGGGATCCTCGACCGGCGAGTCGCCGCGGCGCGCGCCTGGCTCGAGGGCTACGCGCCGGACACGGCGAGGCTGACGGTGCGGCACGACTCGCTCCCCGGCGCCGCCGGTGCGCTTGAGGCGGATCAGCGGCGGTTCCTCGCCGGCCTGGCGGCGGCGGGGAGGGCCGCGTCGCCCGCGGGCGGCGATGCCTGGCAGACGCTGATCTTCGCCGCCGCGGCCGCCCGGGAGCTGCCGGCACGCCGGGCGTTCGAGGCGATCTACCTCGCGTTCCTCGGCCGCCCGAACGGCCCGCGCGCGGGCTGGTTGCTGGCGAGCCTGGATGCCGAGTTCGTGTTGCGTCGCCTCGACGAGGCCGCCGATGTGGCAATTGCCGGGGCCGCCGAGGGAGGTGCGTCATGAGCGTCGGTCTGCAGCGGCTGCGCGACGACGCCGACACGATCCGCCAGGGAGCGATCGCCAAGGGCGAGGACGCCGGCCTCGTCGACCGCGCGCTCGAGCACGACGCGGACCGGCGCCGGCTGCTCGCCGAGGTCGAGGCGCTCAAGGCCACCCGTAACGCGCACAGCGCCGAGATCGGCAGACTGGTCAAGGGTGGCGCCGACCCGAAGTCCGATCCCGACGTGCTCGCGCTCCGCCGGCAGTCGACCGAAACCGGGGCCAGGGTGGACGAGCTCGAGCCGAGGATCGCGACGCTCGAGGCCGAGCTCGACGATCTGTTGCTGCGCATCCCCAACCCGCCCGACCCCGACATCCCGGTCGGCGGCGAGGAGGCCAACGTCACGATCCGGACCTGGGGCGACCGGCTGCCGGTCGATGGCGGCGGCTGGACGCGCAAGCCGCACTGGGAGCTCGGCGACGCGCTCGGCATCCTCGACAACGTCCGCGGCGCGAAGATCGCCGGCTCGGGGTTTCCGGTCTACAAGGGTGCCGGCTCGGCGCTCCAGCGCGGGCTGATCAGCTGGTTCCTCGACGTCCACACGCGCGAGAACGGGATGACCGAGGTCTGGCCGCCCGCCGTGGTCAACACC
Source organism: uncultured Chloroflexia bacterium (assembly GCA_963806175.1). Taxonomy (GTDB): domain Bacteria; phylum Chloroflexota; class Limnocylindria; order Limnocylindrales; family CSP1-4; genus SPCO01. The sequence goes on along the minus strand of CAWDXA010000004.1, from coordinate 36,391 downwards.
GCCTCGGCCACGGGCACGGGCCAGATCCCCGACAAGGAAGACCAGATGTACGTCGTCACCCGCGACGAGCTGTACCTGGTGCCCACCGCCGAGGTCCCGGTCACCAACCTCCATCGCGACGAGATCCTCGAGGCGGACCAGCTGCCGATCCGCTATGCGGCCTACTCACCCTGCTTCCGGCGGGAGGCCGGGGCCGCCGGCAAGGACACCCGCGGCATCCTGCGGGTCCACCAGTTCGACAAGGTCGAGATGGTCCTGTTCGAGAAGCCGGAGGACTCCGCCGCGGCGCTCGAATGGATGACCGAACGGGCAGAGATCCTCCTCCAGCGCCTCGGGCTGTCCTACCGAGTGCTGCTGATGGCGACCCGCGACATGGGCTTCACCCAGGCCCGCAAGTACGACCTCGAAGTCTGGGCGCCCGGCGTGGAACGCTGGCTGGAGGTCAGCTCGTGCTCGAACTTCCGCGACTTCCAGGCTCGCCGGATGGCGATCCGGTACCGGCCCGAGCCGGGCGCGAAGCCCGAGCTCGTCCACACGCTGAACGGCTCGGGCCTCGCGCTCGCCCGGATCGTGGCCGCCATCCTGGAGACGTACCAGCAGGCCGACGGCTCGGTGATCGTGCCGGAGGTGCTCCGGCCGTACCTGGGGCGCGACACGATCGAGTAGTCCCGCCGGCGGTGACCCTCAGGCCACGGCCTCCTGGGCTTCGAGGTCCAGCGCCTGCGGCACGGCCGCGAGTGGCTGATCGCGGACCCGGCCGTCGCGCATCCGGATGACGCGGTCGCAGGCCTCGGCGACCTCGGGATCGTGGGTGACCAGGATGAAGGTCTGGCCGTGCTCCTGGTTGAACCGCCGCAGGAGCCCCAGGACCTCGGCGGAACGCTCCGAATCCAGGTTGCCCGTTGGCTCGTCGGCCAGGATCAGCGACGGCCTGTTGACCAGCGCCCGCGCGATCGCCACGCGCTGCTGCTCGCCGCCCGACAGCTCGGCCGGCCGGTGATCGGCACGGTCGGCGAGGTCGACCAGCGCCAGGGTTTCGGTGGCCAGCGCGCGGGCGGGGGCTCCGCGGATCCCCGCGTAGTCGCAGGCGAGCATCACGTTCTCGATCGCGGTCAGGGTCGGGACCAGGTTGAAGTCCTGGAAGACGAAGCCCATCTGGCGGGCCCGGATCTTCGTTCGCTCGCCCTCGCCCAGGGAGATCGTGTCCTGGCCGGCAAAGGACAGGGCGGGTCGGGGACCCTGGGAACCCGGGCCGGGGCCCGGATCCAGGTCCGGCGAATGGAGCAGGCCCAGGATGTGCATGAGCGTGCTCTTGCCCGAGCCGGACGGGCCCATGATCGCGACCATCTCGCCGGCGTCGATCCGGACGTCGACGCCTCGCAGGGCTTCGACGGTGGTGCGCCGCCCCAGGCGATAGGTCTTCCGCAGGTTGCGTCCTTCGAGGAGCGTCGTGGCAGTCATCGTTCGTTCTCCGTGGTTCGATGTCGTGAGGATCATTCGTAGCGAAGGGCGGTGACCGGGTCGAGCCGCGCGGCGTGCATGGCCGGGATGAGGCCGGCCAGCGCCCCGAGGACGGTCGAGAAGCCGACCGCCGTGAACGCGGTGCCCGTGGTCAGCTGGAACAGGACGGTGCCGGACGACCGGCCTGCCTCGTTGACGAGGGTGACCAGTGCCGCGCCCAGGACGAGCCCGGTGGCGCCGCCGAGGAACCCGATCAGCGCCGACTCGGTGACGAGCTCGCGCACGATCCGGAAGCGGCCGCCGCCGATGGCACGCTTGATCCCGATCTCGCGGGTTCGTTCGGCCACGGACATGGCCATCGTGTTGATGACCGACAGGCCGCCGACCGCGAGGCTGATGAGGGCGATCCCGACGAGGATCGAGTTGAGGATCGAGGTCGCCGACCCGATCTGGCTGTCGAAGTCCTTGGCGGTCATCGGCTCGAGATCGGGCGCCGTCGTCCGGATCTCGATCGCGATCGTCTCCGGATCGGTGCCGGCCTTCGGGTAGACCGTGAACCCGGTCGCCAGGGTCGCCGGGTCGAGGTTCGCCGCGACCATCGGCGGGAGTGTCTCGACGTACAGCCGCTGGGCCGCCTCGAGCGGCACGATCACGGTCGTATCCGGGGCGGTCAGCGTGGGCTCGAGGATCCCGACGACCTGGAACGATTCGCCATGGAGGGTCATCGTGTCGCCGACCCTGGTGTCGTGCTGGCGCGCGATGTCGGAGCCGAGCACCGCGACGTTCGCGCCCTCGTCGGCGGGGGTCAGGGCCCGTCCGCTGGCGTACGAGGTCGGGAACGTCTCACGTCCCCGGTCGGCGCCGGCGATCTCGCCACGGATCATCTGGGGCATGCTCATGGACATGCTGCTCGCGTCGTCGGCGAGGAGCATGGACACGCCCGGGACCACGACGTCGACACCGCTCATGGACGAGATCCGGTCCCCGGCGGAGATGTCGACCGGGCTCCCGAAGCCCATCCCGGCGCCCTTCGCGCTGACGGTCACCTTGCCGTCGTAGAACTGGCTCCCACCGGCAACCAGCGCGTTGATCTTGTTGGCCATCGACCCGAACACCACGAGGGCCCAGATTCCGATGGTGATCCCGAGGATCGTGAGCGAGGTTCGGAGCTTGCGTCGCCCGAGGTTCCGAAGGAGTTGCATGATTCGCCATCCCACCTACGACCGGCACACCAGCCGGCCGTCCGGCTTGTCACGATGCTCGGTATGGCAGTGACCGTACCCGGGCCGGGTGGCGGCGCCCAGCCGGGCACCCGGCATCTTTGGGGTGGGGCCAGCCCCAGGGCTCGAGCGCGATCGGCCGATGGCGCATGATCGCCCGGCGGCTCGGCTCCATCGATCAGCCGAGGCAAGGAGACACGCCACATGGCCCAACCATCAGTCGAAGTCCTCTACTTCTACCGGACCAGATGGGGGCACCACGACGAATTCGTCGAGCTGTTCACCCGCAACCATCTCCCGATCCTTCGGGAGCAGGTGAAGAACGGCCGGCTGCTCGACGTTCGTATCCAGGTGCCGAGGTTCCACGGCGACGGCCGAGCCGATTGGGACGTGCTGGTGACGATCGTCTATCGCGACTGGGCAGCGATGGAGGAGCACTCCGATCAGGACATCGCCGAGCGGCTCTTCCCCGACCAGGCCCGCTACGCCGAGGACGAGCGACGACGGTTCGCCCTCCTCGAGGGGCACTGGGATGTGCCGCTCGATCCGATTCCGAGCTGAGCCGCGGACCCTACCTCGATCCAGCCTGCCGATCGAACGGAACCGGATCCACGAACCTGTCCAACGGGACGACCGGTTCCCGCGCGGCCATCGACGCTGACAGCTCGCGAGCCGCCCGGTCGATTCGCTCGACCAGGCTGCCGTCGGCGGCATCGCCGCCGCGGCCCCAGTCCTCGGTCGCGGCGTACACGCCGGTCGCGACGACCGCGGCGTTGAGATACGCGAACAACGGCCGCATCGCGTGCTCGACGGCAAGCGAGTGGCGCGCGGTCCCGCCGGTGGCCGCGATCAGCACGGGCTTGCCCGCGAAGCCGTCCCGATCCACCAGGTCGAAGAAGAGCTTGAACAGGCCGCTGTAGGAGGCGCTGAAGATCGGGGTGACAGCGATGACGCCGTCCGCGCCGAGCACGGCGTCCAGCGCGGCCTGGAGCTTCGGACTCGGGAATCCGGTCAGCAGGTGGTTGGTCAGGTCCAGCGCCTGATCGCGCAGCTCGACGACCTCGACGTGAAGCTCCACGCCGGCGTCGCGGAGGTGGCGGTCGACGGCGGTCGACAAGCGATCCGCCAGCAGTCGCGTCGACGAGGGCTGGCTCAGCCCGGCGCTGACGACGGCCAGCGAGCGGGACGGCCCCGAGCTCACGCGGACACCGTCGACTGCGCACGAGCGGCCTCGGCTGCCCGGACACGGGGATGAATCGGCGTCTCGGGCGCGTTCGGTGCGCGTCTTGTGGCGAACTCCCGGCGCAGGACCGGGATCACCAGCTCGCCGAGCATGTCCATCTGCTCGAGCACGACCTGGAGCGGCAACCCGGCGTGGTCGACCAGGAACAGCTGGCGCTGGTAGTCGCCGACGACGTCGCGGAAGGCCAGCGTCCGGTCGATGACCTGCTGCGGGCTGCCGACCGTCAACGGCGTCTGGTCCATGTAGTCCTCGAGCGACGGCCCGCCGCCGTACACCGGCGCGTGGTCGAAGTACGGCCGGAACTCGCGGATCGCGTCCTGGCTGTTCGCCCGCATGAACACCTGGCCGCCGAGCCCGACGATCGCCTGGTCGGCCGGGCCGTGCTCGTAGTGCTCGAACCGGCGGCGGTACAGGTCGACCATCCGCCGGACGTGCTCCGTCGGCCAGAAGATGTTGTTGTGGAAGAAGCCGTCGCCGTAGTAGGCGGCCTGCTCCGCGATCTCGGGGCTGCGGATGGAGCCATGCCAGACGAACGGCGGCACGCCGTCGAGCGGTCGCGGCGTGGAGGTGAACCCGGTCAGCGCGGTCCGGAACCGGCCCTCCCAGTCGACGACGTCCTCGCGCCACAGCCGGCGCAGCAGGTCGTAGTGCTCGTAGGCCAGCGGGATCGCGTTCCGGATGTCCTGGCCGAACCACGGGTAGACCGGGCCCATGTTGCCGCGGCCCAGCATCAGGTCCACCCGGCCGCCGGCGAGATGCTGGAGCATCGCGTAGTCCTCGGCGATCTTGACCGGGTCGTTGGTCGTGATCAGGGTCGTGGCGGTCGACAGGATCAGCCGCTCGGTGCGGGCCGCGATGAACCCGAGCATCGTCGTCGGGGAGGACGGCACGAACGGCGGGTTGTGGTGCTCGCCGGTGGCGAACACGTCGAGGCCGATCGCCTCGGTCTTGAAGGCGATCGCGACCATCGCCTCGATCCGCTCGGCCTCCGACGGCGTGCGTCCGCTGACCGGATCGGGCGTGACATCGCCGACGCTGAAGACGCCGAATTGCATCGTGACTCCTGGACTCCCGGGACGGCCGGCCGCGGCTCAACCACACGTTATCGATATCGCGTCCCCGATCACGATAGCCTGCCGACCGGCGTTGCCGTGCAGGACGGGCCGCCGCGGCAGGTGGCGACGCGCGGGACGGTCGGCGGCGAGCCGCGCGACCTCGCCGTCGTGTGCCCTTCGGCCCTTCCCGGCACCCGGTTGGGCGGTGATGATCCAGCCGTTCGGACCATGGGGGACGCATGATCCGCGAGTGGTGGCGCCGGCAGATGGACGCAAGACGAGCGTTCAGCCTGGCGCTTGGCGCCGTCTCCCTGCCCCTGTGTGTCCTTGCCCTTGCGGCTGCGCCCGGCTTCGGCACGGCCGGCGCCCAGGGAGCGGGCGGTTTCGCCACCTGCGGCGTGGCGCTCGGCGGCGCGTCCGGGATCGCGTTGCGGGCCTTCCTCCTCCACCGCAGACCCGGCACCGCGAGCGGCCTGCGCTCGGCGGTCGTCCAGGGCGGCGCGATGGCCTTCCTCCTCCTCGGCATGTTCATCGTCGCGTCCTTGATTGCCCCGGACATCGGCCGTGAGGCGGCATTCGGCGGTGATGCCTGGGCCGCCATCCTGGCGATCGCCGTGGTCCTCGGAGCGGCCTCCGGCGTGCTGTGGGAGCGCAATGAACGACGTCGGCGGACCGCGGCCGTCATCCTCCTCGCCGCGGGCCTCATCATCGGCGGGGCCATGGGACTGAGGATCGGTGGCGTGGCATCCGCGGTGGGTTTGGCCCTGCTCGTGGTCGGGCTGGCGGCGCTGGGCGGCGCCATCCTTCGCGGGCTCGATGACCTGCTCCAGGAGATCGCCGGCACGACGGCGTGAGACCAGGCGGCCAACCGCCCGCCTGGGTCGCCGGCGACGGACCGCGACGGAGTCCATCCCGATACCGGTCGAGGACCGACGGGGCGGCGTCATCACGGTCATGCTCGTTCCGTCCGGCAACGCCTCGATCTTCGACCTCAAGGGCCTGCTCGGTCCGGCGGCTCCGTCGGCGTCGCCCACGCCCTGACGCTCGCCCCTCCGCGATATCCTTGCCTGGGGAGAGGTGGCCGAGCGGTTGAAGGCGGCGCTCTTGAAAAGCGTTGAGTTGCAAGACTCCGTGGGTTCGAATCCCACCCTCTCCGCCACAGCTTGACGGCCCGTACCGGGTCCACCCATACTCCGCGCACATCACGAAGAGACGGGCTGTGAACGGGACGAGTACCCGTCGCACGTCGACCCAGAGATCCGGCGGCTGGTGCGAGCCGGAGCGACGACGACAGGGAATGGACCCGGGAGCCTCCGGACCGAACGCGAAGCGGCGCGAGCCGCAGGCGCCAGTAGGCTCCGGCGCAGAGCGCCAGCGATATCGGGCAGCGCCGATCGGCCAGGGGGAAACCCTGAGGCCCGCCGGTCAGGAGAGTGCGGCAACGCCGAATGAGGGTGGCACCGCGGAAGGCACGACCTTTCGTCCCGGAGACGATTGGTCGTTCTTGATTCTCCGAGGCCGCACACGATGACCACAGCCGATCCGATCAGCCTGGCGCAGACCCGGCGCCTGGCCGCGAACGCCGACACGATCCTGCTGCGCGCCACCCGCCCGGCCGACCTCGAGACGCCGATCGGCGCCTTCCTCCGGCTCGACGACGGCGGGCCGGCCTATCTCCTCGAATTGGTCGAGGGCGGCGAACGCCTGGGCCGGTATTCCTTCCTGGGGGTAGGCCCGCGCCGTCTGCTCGACGTGCGCGACGGGCTCGCGCGCGTCCAGACCCGCCCGGTCACGGTCCCGGCCTACGCGCCCGACCTGCCGGTCGAGACGTTGCCCGCCTCCGACCCACTGGCCGCGATCCGCGGGTTCGTGCCGCGCCGCCGCGTCCAGCCAACCGAGGGCATGCCGCGGTTCACCGGCGGTGCCGTCGGCGCCCTTGGTTACGATGCGATCTCGTCGTTCGAGCCGAGCGTGCCGCTGCCTGATCGGGATCCCGTCGGAGTCCCGATCGCCGCGTTCATCGAGACCGATCTGGTGCTGGTGTTCGACCACCTGACCCACACGCTCTCGGCTGTCGCCTCCCTCCACACCGAGACGCCCGACCTGGAGGGTCGCTACCGGATCGCCGAATCGGCCCTCTTCGAGGCACTGGAACGCACCTCGCGTCCGAGCGCGGCCGAGATGAACGGGACGAGCCGGCGCCCGGGCAACGGGACGGCCGTCGACGCGAGGACCTCCGCGTCGGCGGCCCCCATCGGCGGGCCCGTCGAGACCAGCCTCGGTCGGGATGAGTACATCCACGCCGTGCGGGCCGCCAAGGACGCCATCGCGGCCGGCGAGGCGATCCAGGTCGTGCTGGCCCGTCGCCAGTCCTTCGACCTCCCGGCCGACCCATCGACCGGCACGACCCTCGACGGAATCGGGCTCTACCGCGCCCTTCGACGGGTCAACCCGAGCCCGTACCTGTTCTTCGTGCGGACACCAGGCTACGAGGTCGTCGGCGCCTCCCCCGAGCTGCTCCTCCAGGTCGAAGGCGACCGCCTGACCACCCACCCGATCGCCGGGACCCGGCCGCGCGGCGCGGACGCGCGCGAGGACGCACTGCTCGCCGAGGAGCTCCAGGCTGATCCGAAGGAGCGGGCCGAGCACGTGATGCTGGTCGACCTCGGCCGCAACGACCTGGGCCGCGTCGCCCGGGCGGGTACGGTCACCGTCAGCAAGTACATGGCGGTCGAGCGCTACAGCCACGTGCTCCACCTGGTCAGCCACGTGGAGGCGCGCCTGCGACCCGAGCTCGACGCCCTCGACGCCCTCCGGTCGGTGTTCCCGGCCGGCACCCTGTCCGGCGCCCCGAAGATCCGCGCGATGCAGCTGATCGCGGCCGCGGAAGGCGAGCGGCGCGGCCTGTACGGCGGCGCGGTCGGCTATGTCGGCTACGACGGCAACCTCGATACCGCGATCACGATCCGGAGCGCGGTGCTCAAGGACGGCCAGGCCCACGTGCACACCGGAGCCGGGATCGTCGCCGGGTCCATCCCCGAGCGCGAGTTCGAGGAGACCGAGCACAAGGCGGCCGCTCTCCGCCGGGCGATCGATCTCGCGGCCGGCGTCCCCGACGTCCCGCGGACCCAGGTCGAAGCGATCGCGTCGGGGTCGGCTGCGCCCGTCGACGAACGCTCCGGGAACCCGCCGATGATCCTCGTCATCGACAACTACGACAGCTTCACGTTCAACCTCGTGCAGGCCCTCGAGGCCGCCGGCGCGCAGGTCCGGGTCGTCCGCAACGACGCCATGGACGGTGCGGCCATTCGTGCGCTGGCGGACGGGCCGGGCTCGGATCTCCGGGGGATCGTCATCTCGCCCGGCCCAGGAGACCCGGATCACGCCGGCGTTTCAGTGGAGAGCGTCCGGATCGCCGCGGAACGCGGCATCCCGCTGCTCGGCGTCTGCCTCGGGATGCAGTCGATGGCGGTGGCGTTCGGGGCGTCGATCGTGCGCGCCCCGACACTGGTCCACGGCGAGGCGTCCGAGGTGAGCCACGACGGTGCCGGCCTGCTCGAGGGGATGCCACCCGCGTTCATGGCCGCCCGCTACCACTCGCTGGCGGTGGACCCCGCCACGCTGCCGGTCGAACTCCGGGTGACGGCCATCAGCGAGGTCGACCGGGTGGTCATGGGCCTCCGCCACGTGAGCCTGCCGCTGGAGGGAGTCCAGTTCCATCCCGAGTCGGTCCTGACGCCGCAGGGTCCGCACCTCCTCGCGAACTTCCTGCGCCAGGCAGGCGAAGGAGAGGCATCGCGGCTCGACGACGCCAGCGGGTCGTTCGCGACCGCCGGCATGGCGGAGCCCGGGTCGCCGGACCGGTCGTCAAGTCCGGCGCAACCCACGGCGTCCGCTGGAGCCCTCCGATGAGCGACCGGGTCCGGGCCGCCCTGGCCGCGATCGTGGACGGCGGCACGTTGTCGATGGACGACGCGCACGGGGCGATGGGCGCGGTGATGGACGGCGAGGCCACGCCCGCCCAGCTCGCCGCGATGCTGATGGGCCTGCGCATGCGCGGCGAGACGGTCGATGAGCTGGCGGGCTTCGCGCTCGCGATGCGCGAGCGCGTCCTCCGGGTGGAGGCTCCCGACGGCGCCATCGACGTCGTGGGGACCGGCGGCGACGGCAGCGGCACCTTCAACATCTCGACGACCGCGGCGCTCGTCGCGGCCGCCGCGGGCGTCCCCGTCGCCAAGCACGGCAACCGCGCGATGACCTCGCGGTCCGGGTCGGCCGACGTGCTCGACGCGCTCGGCATCCGGATCGACCACGATGCCGTCTCGGCTGGGAGGGCCCTCCGCGAGATCGGCTTCGCCTTCCTGTTCGCGCAGAACTTCCATCCCGCGATGAAGTACGCGGGGCCGACTCGCAGGGAGATCGGCGTCCGGACGGCGTTCAACCTGCTCGGCCCGCTCACGAACCCCGCCGGGACGCGGCGCCAGCTGCTCGGCGTCGGCGACGCGGCCCTCGCCGCGCGGATGGCGGAGGTCGTCTGTCGCCTTGGCACCGATCGGACGTTCGTCATCCACGGCGACGGCGTGGATGAGCTGCCGCTCGACGGCAGCGGCGTCGCGTACGTCGTCAGCGGCGACACCGTCGAACGGCACGCCATCGATGCCAGGGAGCTCGGCTTCAAACGGGTCGCCACGGCACGGCTGGCCGGTGGCACTCCCGCCGAGAACGCGCGCATGACCGAGGCCATCCTCCACGGGGAACCCGGCACCCATCGGGACGTGGTGCTGCTCAACGCGGGCGCGGCATTGCTCGTGGCAGGCGTCGTCGGGCAGATGGAGGAGGGGATCGAACGCGCGGCACTGACCATCGATGCCGGTCTGGGCGTCGAGTTGCTCGCGGCGCTTCGGGCGGAGCGCAACGCTGCGCAGGAAGCGACCGGGACGACTGGAGCGCCGGCATGACGGTCGAGGCCCAGCGACCGCGCGACGGCGCCGCACCACGCTCCGCCGCCGGCCGGCGGCGGAGCGTGGTCGAGGAGATCGCAGCCCGGCGCCGGTCGGACGTCCTGGCCGAGCTCGCGGGCGCGTCTCGGCCGGCGCTGCTGGCCGCGGCGCAGTCGGCGCCCGCCGCGAGGCCGGTCGCCGGTCGTCTCGCGTCCCCCGGTCTCCACCTGATCGCCGAGATCAAGCGCTCGTCCCCGTCGGCCGGCCGGATCGCGGCGGACGGGGATGACCTGGTCGCGCGCGCCCGGGCGTACGAAGCCGGCGGCGCCGCGGTGATCTCGGTCCTGTGCGAGCCGCACTGGTTCGGCGGGTCGCTGGACGATCTCCGGGCCGTCCGTTCGGCCGTCGGTGTCCCGGTCCTGGCCAAGGAATTCGTCGTCGAGGAACGCCAGCTCCCCTTGCTCCGCGCGGCCGGCGCCGATCTCGTCCTGCTCCTCGCGGTCCTCCATCCCGCGCGCCGGTTGGCGCGCCTCGTGGCGAGGACCTTCGAGCTCGGGATGGAGCCGCTGGTTGAAGTCCACGACCCGCGGGAGATCGATCGGGCCCTCGACAGCGGATCGCGGCTCATCGGCCTCAACAACCGGGACCTGCGCAGCCTCGAGGTCGACGTGGAGCGGGCCGCTCGGCTGCGCGAGCTGGTGCCGGACGATCGGCTGGTCATCGCCGAGTCCGGCGTCCGCGAACCGGCCACGATCGCGCGCTGGCGCGCGCTCGGCTTCGACGGCGCGCTCGTGGGTGAGGCGCTCGTTCGCTCGGCCAATCCGGCCGCGGACGCCGCCGCGTTCGTGGCCGCCGGCCGCGCACCCAGCGACCTCGCGAACGTCGCCCGCCGCCCGTTCGTCAAGATCTGCGGCGTCACGGACGCCGATGGTGCGCTGGCCGCCGTCGCCGCCGGTGCCGACGCGATCGGGCTCAACGTCGCACCCGGCACGCCGCGCGAGCTGCATCTCGACGAGGCGGCCGACCTGGCGCGGCTGATCCGCTCGGCATCGCCGGCGGATCGCCGGCCGCTCGTGGTGGCGGTCACGGTCGACGCCTCGCCCGCGGATCTCGCCGACATCGCCGCCGCCCTCGACCCGGACGTCGTCCAACTCAACGGGAGCGAGTCGGTCTCGGCGGCGCGCTCGATCGGGCGCCGCACCTGGAAGGTCCTCCACCTGCCGGCGGGGGAACCAGCCGAGCCTGCGCGCGTCGCCGGTGAGATCGTGTCGCGCGGCCACGCCTACCTGGCCGGTGGTGTCGAGCGCCTCCTCCTCGACACCGCCGGCGGGCCCCATCCCGGCGGCACCGGGACCCGCGCCGCCGAGCGATTGGCCTCGAGCGTTGCCCGCGAGCTCCCCGTCACCTTGGCCGGCGGCCTGGACCCCGCGAACGTCGCCGGCGCGCTCCGGGCCATCCCGGTCGTCGGCGTCGACGTGGCGTCGGGCGTGGAGCGTCCGCGGGTGGCGGATCGCCGCCCGGTCAAGGATCCGCTCCGCGTGGCGCTCTTCGCGAAACGCGCCCGGGCCGCCCGCGACGACCGGCCCAACCTGCCGTTCGGTCCGACGCCGGTCCACGCCGGCCTGCTCGAGGCCGACGGCTTCGGCCGCTGGGGCCTGGAGGGCGACTTCGGCGGGCGGTACGTGCCGGAGACGCTGATGGCCGCCCTGGAGCAGCTCGAGGCTGCCTACGCGGGGATCCGCCAGGACCCGGTCTTCTGGGCCGAGCTCCGACAGCTGCTGACCGATTTCGCCGGCCGTCCGACCGCGCTCTATCGGGCGGATCGCCTGGCCGCCGCCGCTCGCGACCAGGCGGCGCGGCTCGCCCGGGCGGCCGGGATCGAGGACCCGGCCTTGCCTTGCCTCCGGCTCTATCTCAAGCGCGAGGACCTTGCCCATACCGGCGCGCACAAGATCAACAACGCGCTCGGCCAGGCGCTGCTGACTCGCCGGCTCGGCAAGCGCCGGGTCATCGCCGAGACGGGCGCCGGCCAGCACGGCGTCGCGACCGCGACCGCCTGTGCGTTGCTCGACCTGCCGTGCGTGGTGTACATGGGCGCCGAGGACATCGAACGCCAGGGTCCGAACGTCCTTCGGATGCGCGCGCTCGGCGCAGAGGTCCGCTCGGTCACGTCGGGGACGGCCACGCTCAAGGACGCCGTCAACGAGGCGATGCGCGACTGGGTGACGAACGTCGAGACGACGCATTACGTCCTGGGCTCGGCGATGGGCCCGCATCCGTACCCGACGATCGTCCGCGACCTCCAGCGCCGGATCGGCGACGAGGCCGCCGCCCAGCTGCTCGCCGTCGAGGGCCGCCTGCCGGATCTCGCGCTGGCCTGCGTCGGCGGCGGCTCGAACGCGATCGGGCTGCTGGCGCGGTTCATCGGGGAGCCGGCCGTCCGGCTGGCCGTCACCGAGGCGGCCGGCGACGGCATCGAGACCGGTCGGCACGCGGCGGCCATCCTGGGCGGGACGCCGGGGATCCTTCACGGCTCGCGCTCGCTGATGCTCCAGGATGCCGACGGCCAGGTGACCGAGGCGCATTCCGCGTCGGCCGGCCTGGACTACCCGGGGATCGGTCCGCAGCTTGCCGCGCTGGCCGAGGCCGGCCGGATCGAGGTCGCGGCGGCCACCGATCGCGAGGCCGTGGCGGCCATGAAGACGACCACGCGGACCGAGGGGATCCTGCCGGCGCTCGAGACGGCCCACGCCATCGCCGCCCTGCCCAAGCTCCTCGCCGGGGTCGGTGGCCTGGGAGGTTCGTGGCCGGACGACCTGCTGGTCCTCCTCGGGTTCTCGGGCAGGGGCGACAAGGACCTCGCCGCGCTGGAGCGGTTCGCCGACGTCGAGCCGTGGGGGATGGAGCCTTGAGCGCCACGACCCCCGCTGCGGCCACCCCGGCGGCCACCGTCCCGGCCGGGACGAACGGCACGATCGGTGCCCGGCGGATCGCCGCCGCCTTCGCGCGTGCCCGGGCGGCCGGAAGAGCCGCGCTGATCCCGTACGTCGTGGCCGGCTACCCCGACCCGGAGACGAGCTTCACGATCGCCCTGGCCGCGGCCGACGCGGGCGCCGACCTGCTCGAGGTCGGCCTGCCGTACTCCGACCCGCTGGCCGACGGGGCGACCCTCCAGCGGGCGTCCGGCGTCGCGCTGGCGGCAGGCGCCACGCTCGAGCGTTCGCTCCGCCTGATCGAGCGGATCGGGGCGGCCCGTCCGGACCTCCCGCTCGTGCCGATGGGCTACGCCAACCAGGTCCTCGGAGGCGGCGACGGCGGCGGCCGTGGCCCGGCGCCTCGCCGCCGCCGGCGCGGCCGGCCTGATCGTGGCCGACCTGACGCCCGACGAGGGCGCCCCGTTCGAGGCCGTGGCCCGCGAGGCCGGGCTGGCCGTCGTCTATCTCGTCGCCCCGACCACGCAGCCGGCGCGCCGCCGGATGATCGCCGAGCGCAGCGGCGGGTTCCTGTACTGCGTCTCGCTCGTCGGCGTGACCGGCGCCCGGACCGCGCTTCCATCGACCGTCGGGCGCCTGATCCGCGACGTCCGGGCGGTCTCGCCCGTGCCCGTCGCCGTCGGGTTCGGCATCAGCCGGCCGGCCCACGTGCGGGCGATCGCCCGGGCCGGCGCCGACGGCGTCGTGGTGGCCTCGGCGCTCGTCGATTCGCTCGGTCCGGCGGGCGACGACGTCGAGCGGATGTCCGCGTTCGTCCGCGGGCTGGCCGGAGGCTACCAGGTCGTGAGCCGGCGGATCGAGGCTGCCGCGGAGACCGGGGCCAAGCGGGTCTTCGTCACCGCGGTCGACTGGCCGGGCTGGTCGCGATCGGGCAGAACGGAAGAGGCGGCCGCTGGACGCGCTCATCGCCTATGCCACCCGGTACGCGACCGTCGCGGCTGCGGCCGGCGAGGCGTTCCCGGAGTCCCCGAGCGTGGCGGACGTCGACATCGTCGAGCGCAACCCCGGCGATGGCGGGACCGACTTCGGCGTCGCCGGCCGCGTGACCGAGCACGACCGCCGCCGGCTTCGCCGGCCGAGGCGGATCGGCTCCGCCGGCTCGTCGGCGGCCGCCTGGGAGATCTTCGACCGCGTCGCCGCCAACGCGCCGGCCGAGCTGCGGAAGGGCCCGCGTGGCGGTGGTCGCGACCGTGACAAGGTCGTCGACCACGTCCTCGGTGCGGACCACGACTACTGCGGCGTGATCGGGATCCGGGTGGCGGCGCCCTCGCGCGACGATCCGGCATTCGATCGAGGCGATGCGCCTCGGCGATGCTCGACCTCCTCGGCCAGCCGTCGGACGGCACGCCTGCTCGACGGGCGCAGATGGCCGCCGCGCTATGCCGCCGGCCGGATCGCCTGGCACGCCCTCGACCACGCCTGGGAGATCGAGGACCGCAGCGAGTTCAGCCTGACCGGCCCGCGAACAGCTGGCCCACGTCGCGCGCGGCGACCGGCCGGGGCTCGGCCAGGAGCCCGACCGCGGCAGCCGCCTCGCCGATCACGTCCGCCGGCCCGCGACCGGCGGCGCGCAGCTCGCCGACGCCCGTGTCGCCGTCCGCCTTCGACAGCTTCGCGCCGTCGGCCTTGCGGATCAGCGGATGGTGGGCGAACGTCGGCGGCCGGGACCGGCCGAGCAACCGGCCGAGCCGGATCTGCGGCGGCGTCGCCTCGGCCAGGTCCTCGCCACGGATGACCAGGGAGATCGACTGCCGGAGATCGTCCACGACGACGCACAGGGCGTACGTCCAGTTGCCCTGCCGATCCCGGATGGCGAGATCCCCGGCCGGGCGAGACGGCCGCGCGTTCCGCGCCGCGGAGCCGGTCGAGCCAGGCCTCCTCGCCCGGCCCGAGGGCCACCCGGAGCGTGTTCCACGGCGTCCTCGGGAGCGCCCGGGCCCGACACGCCCCGGGACAGCCCGGGCCGCGCCACGGCGCGCCACGGGTCGCGGCCCAGGCGGCGAACGTCGAGCGGGTACAGGCGCAGGCGTACACGAGCCCCGCGGCGCGCAGCCGGTCGGCCGCCGCCTCGTACGGGCGCCGGATCGTCGCGCTGGCGGACCGGACCGGCGTCCGGCGACGAACCCGAGCCAGTCGAGATCCTCGAGGAGCGCCATCTCGTAGGCCGCCCGGCTGCGTTCCCGGTCGTGGTCCTCGATCCGCAGCAGGACCTTCGCGCCGAGGGTCGCCGCCAGCCCCCAGACGAAGATCGCGTTCGCGACATGGCCGAGGTGGAGGAACCCGGTCGGCGCCGGGGCGAACCGCGTCCAGGCGGTCTCGGCCCCGGCCATGGTGCGGCTCCGGCGTCACGCCCGCCGTCTCAGTCGGTCGCGTCGGTCGCGCCATCCGGCCGAGCCCGGTCGCGCGCCTCGAGCGCCCGCGTCGCGGCCATCAGGCGCCGGTAGAGCGCGAGCAGATCGGCCTGGGCGAGCGGACCCGTGTTGGCCATCGTCACCCGGAGCAGCACCTCGCGCTCGCGCTCTGGCATCGCGGATGGCGCGCCGGCCGACGGCGGCCTTGGCCCGGCCGGCCTCGCGTGCGAGCTCGGCGCGCTCGTTGAGCAGGCCGACGATCTTCCGGTCGAGGGCATCGATCCGCAGGCGCAGCCGGCGAAGCTCGGCCGTCTCGGTGGGCGGCTCAGCCATCGACGCTCTCCGCGCGGCCGCCGGGCCCCGGGCCGCCGCCGAACCGGCGGGCGATCGACTCGAGCGCGAGGTGGTAGCCGCGGGCGCCCTGCCCGACGATCGACTCGAGCGCGACGTCGTGGAGGAAGTTGACCTGCCGGAACGGCTCGCGCTTCGACGGGTCGGACAGGTGGACCTCGATGAACGGCCGCTGGACGGCGAGCAGCGCGTCGCGCAGCGACACGCTCGTGTGGGTCAGGCCGCCGGCGTTCACGATCGCCACGTCGAAGTCGCGCCGGTGGAGTCGGTCGATCAGGGCTCCCTCGTGGTTCGATTGATAGAAGTCGACATCGAGGTCGAGCTCGGCCGCCCGCGCGGCCATCCCGGCGTGGATCTCGTCGAGCGATTCGTGGCCGTAGATCTCCGGCTCGCGCGTCCCGACCAGGTTGAGGTTGGGGCCCTCGAGGACCAGCACGGTCGTCATCGCGGCGACCCGGCGCCGGCCGCCAGCAGGCTGGTTGCGGCGCGCTCCACGACGCCGGCCTCGATGTCGTCGCGCACGACGACGCCGTCGGCGGTCGGCAGGACCCAGCGCAGCTGCCGGCCGGCATGCTTCTTGTCGGTCGCCAGGTGGGCCAGGACCGCCTCGAGCGAGTAGGGGAGCGGCTCGGTCGCCAGGTCCAGCCGATCGAGGAGCGCGCCGATCCGCCCGGCCCGTTCCGGCGGCGTCACGCCGGCGTCCATCCCGATCCGCGCCGCCGCGCGCAGCCCGTACGCCACGGCCTCGCCGTGGAGCAGGTCGCCGTAGCCGGCGGCGGCCTCGACCGCGTGGCCCAGCGAATGCCCGAGGTTGAGCGTGATCCGGCCGCCGCTCGGCCGGCGCTCGCGCTCGTCCGCGACGACGACCTCGACCTTGGCCCAGGCGCACCGCTCGACGACCTCGGCGACGGCGCCGCGCCCGAAGGCCGCCGGGTGGCCCCGGGCGATCAGCGGTCCGTCGCTCTCGAGCAGCTCGAACAGCCGCTCGTCGCCGAGCGCCGCCATCTTGACCGCCTCGCCGAGGGCCGCCCGCAGCTGTCGCTCCGGGAGCGTCCGCAGCAGGTCGACGTCGATCACGATCGCCGCCGGCTGGTGGAACGCGCCGACGAGGTTCTTGCCCTCGGGCAGGTCCACCCCGGTCTTGCCGCCGATGGACGAGTCGATCTGGGCGACCAGCGTCGTCGGCACCTGGATGACCGGGACGCCGCGCAGGTAGGTCGCCGCGAGGAACCCGGCCGTGTCGCCGAGCGCGCCGCCGCCGATCGCGACGAGCGGCTCGCGAGCGTTCCGACGCGGAGGCGGGCCAGCTCCCGGGCCGCGTCCTCGACGACGGCCAGCCGCTTGGCTGCCTCGCCCTGTGGCAGCATGACCCGCTCGACCGTCCAGCCGCGCTCGCGCAGGCCGGCCTCGATCCGCCGCCCACGGCAGCCCAGGCGCCGGGCTCGCTGACGAGGATCGCTCGCCGCGCCGCCAGGACCTCGAGTTCCGCGGCGAGCGCACCCACGGCGATCCCCTCGCCCAGCACGATCCGGCCGATCGGCGTCTCGGCTCGCAGGAGCGTCGTCCCGGCCGATGCGGCCGTCGGCGGTCGCACGGCCAGCCGGTCGTCGAGCGAATCGACGACGCCCTGGACCTCGGAGACCCCGGCCTGGTGGATCGTCGGCGGCCGCGTAGAACCGGTCGCGCCGGACGCCGAGATCCCGGATCGCGCCGATCGGGTCGCGCCCGGCGACGAGCGGCCGGACGTGCGCCGAGCGGCGCAGCCGCTGGGCGAGGACCTCCGGCCGGCCGTCGAGCCAGACCGTGCGCCGGCCGCGGTACAGCGACCAGCGGTTGCGCGGATCGACGACCGCGCCGCCGCCGGTCGCGATCACGCGACGGATCTCCGGCGTCCGGGTCGGCCGGACCCGAGCTCGGCGATCGCCGCCCGCTCGAGCGCGCGGAAGGCGGCCTCGCCGTCCTCCTCGAAGATCTCCGGGATCGACCGCCCGGTCGACGACTCGATCCGCTCGTCGAGGTCGATGAACGCCGCGGCATGGCGGTTCGCCAGCCGCCGGCCGACGACGCTCTTGCCGCTGCCGGGCAGCCCGACCAGCACGACGTCCATCGCGGTCTAGTCGTCCCCGCCGGAGCCGGCCTCGTCCGTGCCGGTCAGCCCGTGCCCGGCGCCGCGGCGCCGCGCCGCCCGCCGGCGACCGGGGCCTCGGGCGTCGCGGCGATCCGCGCCCGGTAGCGCTCGAGGCTCGGCGCGGATGTCGCCCATCGTGTCGCCGCCGAACTTCTCGAGGACGAAGGCGGCCAGCGTCAGCATCACCATGGCCTCGGCGACGACGCCGGCCGCCGGCACGACGCTGATGTCGCTCCGCTCGTAGTGCGCCTTGTCGACCGCCTCGCCGGTCACCAGGTCGGCCGACGGGAGCGGCCGGGCGAGCGTCGAGATCGGCTTGACCGCGCCGCGGACGACGAGCGGCTCGCCGTTGGTCACGCCGCCGGTCAGGCCGCCGGCGTTGTTCGTGCGGTGGACCCAGCGGCCGCCCTCGCCACGGCCCTCGATGACGTCGTGGACGGCCGAGCCGAACCGGCGCGTCTGCTCGAACCCGAGCCCGAACTCGACGCCCTTGACGATGTTGATGCTCATCACCGCCGCGGCCAGCGCGGCATCGAGCCGGCGATCCCAGTGGACGTACGAGCCGAGCCCGATCGGCAGGCCGTGGGCGACGACCTCGAACACGCCGCCGACCGTGTCGCCGGCCGAGCGCGCCTCGTCGATCCGGGCGATCATCCGCGCCTCGGCCGCGGGGTCCGGGCAGCGCAGCGGCGAGCCGTCGGCCTCGTCGCGCGAGCGCGTGCAGTTGGCCGGGTCGACCGCCACCCCGCCGACCTCGGCCGTGAACGACCAGACCTCGATCCCGAGCTCGCGCAGGAACGCCCGTGCGACGCCGCCGGCCGCGACCCGGGCCGCCGTCTCGCGGGCCGAGGCGCGCTCGAGCACGTTGCGGACGTCGTTGAAGTCGTACTTGAGGGCGCCCGCCAGGTCGGCGTGACCCGGCCGGACCCGGGTGACCGGCGTGGCCCGCTTGTTGCCGTCCGCGGCGGCGCGTGAACGGGCGGCGGCGCGCCGTCGTCGAGCGGCTCGACGGCCATCACCTGCGTCCAGTTCTCCCAGTCCCGGTTGCGGACGAGGAGGAGGATCGGCGAGCCGAGGGTGACCCGTGCCGGACGCCGCCGAGGATCTCGGCGCGGTCCTGCTCGATCGGCTGGCGCGCGCCGCGGCCGTAGCCCTTCTGGCGGCGGGCGAGGTCGACCGCGATCGCGTCGGCCGTCAGCGCCAGGCCGGCCGGCACGCCCTCGATCGTCACGCCGAGCGCCGGGCCGTGCGACTCGCCGGCGGTCAGGAATCGGAAGGCGCCCATCCCGATCGAGTCGTCAGCCAGGCCGTCGCGATGCCGTCAGTCGGCGGCCGTCGGCGGCGGGCTTCCGGCGGTGACGGCTTCGCCCGCCGGCTCACCCTCGGCCGACCGCAGGCCGCCCGCGCGCGCCTCGGCCAGCTTCCTGCATCAGCTCGAGCGGCGCCGGCTGGCCCGTCCAGAGCGTGAACGCGGCCGCGCCCTGGTGGAGGAGCATCAGCTCGCCGTCCGCCACCGTGCAGCCGGCCGCCTCGGCGTCGCGGAGCAGCCGCGTCCGGGCGTAGATGAGGTCGAGGACCAGCAGGTCCCCGCTGAGCACCTCGGCCGGGATCGGGCTGTCGTCGCTGGTCAGCCCGATCGAGGTCGCGTTGACCAGGACCCTGGTCTTGGCCAGCTCCGCCTCGATGATCGACTCGTGCCAGGGCATCGCCCGCAGCTCCATGTGGGCCGCGCTCCGGCCGAAGTGCTTGACCAGGCCCTCGGCCCGATGGAGGTGCCGGTTGAAGACGACGATCCGCTGGAAGCCCTCGGTGATCAGGCCGTAGACGACCGCCCGGGCCCCGCCGCCGGCGCCGAGCACGACCGCCTGGCGCGGCATCTTCTGCTTGCCGACGAGCCGGTCGAGCGCGACCTTGAAGCCGGGCACGTCGGTGTTGTGCCCGATCAGCCGCTTGCCTTCGCGCGTGATCGTGTTGACGGCGCCCGTGTCGTGGGCCTCCTCGGTGAGCCGGTCGACCATCGGGACGACCCGCTCCTTGTGCGGGATGGTGACGTTGGCGCCCAGGAACGCCGTCCGTGCGCAGCTCGGTGACCGCGTCGGCCAGCTCGATCGGGGCGCGATCCCAGGCCTCGTACGTCGCGTCGATACCGAGCGAATCGAAGGCCGCCTGCTGCATCGCCCCGGACAGCGAATGAGCGACGGGGTGGCCGATCAGGACCACGCGCTTTGTCATGCTCGCACCCTTTCGAGGTCGTCGAAGAACCCGGGATAGGAGATGGCGGCCGACCCCGGCCGCGCGATCGTCGTCTCACCCGCGGCGACGAGACCCGCGATCGCGAAGGTCATCGCCAGGCGGTGGTCGTCGAGGCTGTCGGTCGCGGCGCCATGGAGCGACGCGCCGCCCTCGATGCGGAGATCGTCGCCGTCGACCTCGATCCGAGCGCCGAGCGCCCGCAGCCCGGTCGCGATCCCGGCGATCCGGTCCGATTCCTTGTGGCGCAGCTCGCCCGCGCCGCGGATCGTGGTGGTCCCTCGGGCCGCCGCGGCCGCCAGGCACAGGACCGGGACCTCGTCGATGGCGGCGGCCACGTCGGCCGGCCCGAGGTCGATGCCCGTGGAGCTCCGACGAGCGGACGACCAGGTCGGCGACCGGCTCGCCGACGCCGTCGTCCGCGGTCTCGTGACGCTGGGTGCTCCTCGATGTCGGCGCCCATCGAGCGCAGGATGTCGATCACGGCACGCCGCGTCGGGATTGACCCCGACGTCGTGCAGGGTCAGCTCGGCATCGGGATGGATCGCGCCGGCCGACCAGCCAGAAGGCGGCGGCCGAGACGTCGCCCGGGACCCGCTCCTGCACCGCCCCCACTGCCACCCCTCCTTGTACCGTCCAGGCGACACGCCCGTCCGGGCGAATCCTCGCGCTCGACCGCCACGCCGCGCGCCCTGAGCATGCGCTCCGTGTGGTCGCGCGTGGCGACCGCTTCCCGGACCGTCGTCCGTCCATCCGCTCGCAGGCCGGCCAGCAGGATCGCCGACTTCACCTGCGCGCTCGGCACCGGTGTCGCGATGTCGATGGCCCGGAGCGGCGTATGGCCGACCACGGTCAGGGGAGGGAGGATCGTTCGTCGGGCGTGGAGCACTGCGCCCATCGAGCGCAGTGGCTCGATGATACGAGCGACCGGACGGCGGCGCAACGAAGCATCGCCGTCGAGGACCGTCGTCATCGGCAGACCGGCCAGCATGCCGCTGATCAGCCGCAGGCTCGTCCCGGAGTTGCCGCAGTCGAGGACGCCGTCCGGCTCGGTGAGCCCGTCCGCCCCCGGCGACACGACCCGGTACGACACGTTCCGGCCGTCCGTCCCGACGCGTTCGACGGAGGCGCCGAGCGCCGCGACGATCCCCGCCGTCGTCCGGACGTCCGCCCCGTCGCCGGCGCCGTCGATCCGGCTCTCGCCGGCGGCGAGCGCGGCCAGCATGAGCGCCCGGTGGCTGATCGACTTGTCGCCGGGCAGCCGGAGATCGCCGCGCAGGCGCGCGGCCGCGCGGACGCGCGCGACATCGGCGTGGGCGGCCTCTCCGGTTGGCGCCGGCAGCGTGCTCAATGCTTGGCCAGCCCGCCGGCCCCGCCGATCCCGAGCGCCGCGCCGGACACCAGGGGATCGCCGTGGAGCGACCTGACATGCTCGTGGACGGGCACGATCGCGGCCATCAGTTCGCGGAACTGGTCGAAGTCGAGCTGCTGCTCGGCGTCGGAGAGCGCCTCGTCCGGCCGTCGGGTGGACCTCGACCATCACGCCGTCCGCCCCGACCGCCACGCCGCCGAGGGCCAGCGGCTTGACCAGCCAGCGCTTCCCGGTGGCGTGGCGACGGATCGACGATCACCGGCAGGTGCGTCAGCTGGTGGACGAGCGGCACGGCGGCGAGGTCGAGCGTGTTGCGCGTGTACGTCTCGAAGGTGCGGATGCCGCGCTCGCACAGGATGACGTTCGGGTTGCCGGCGCTGACGATGTACTCGGCGGCCATCAGCCACTCCTCGACCGTGGCGCCGTAGCCGCGCTTGAGCATCACCGGGCGGGCGACCCGGCCGACGTCGCGCAGCAGCGAGTAGTTCTGCATGTTGCGCGTCGCCGATCTGGAGGATGTCGGCGTACTCGGCGACGATGTCGACCTGGTTCGGCTCCATCACCTCGGTGATCACCGGCAGGCCCGTCCGCTCGCGGGCCTCGGCCAGGAAGCGCAGCCCCTGGACGCCGAGGCCCTGGAAGGCGTACGGGCTGGTCCGCGGCTTGAACGCGCCGCCCCGCAGGATCGTGGCGCCGGCCGCCGCCACCGCGTCGGCGGTCTCGAACAGCTGCTCGCGACTCTCCACCGAGCACGGGCCGGCCATCATCGTCAGCGACCCGTCGCCGATCACCGCGTCGAGGACGCGGATGACCGTGTCCTCGGGGTGGAACTCGCGCGAGGTCAGCTTGAACGGGCGGCTGATCGGCGTGACGGCCTCGACCCCGGACAGGGCCGACAGGCGATCCATCAGGATCGGCTTGCGGGCGCCGATCTCGCCGACCACGGCGATCACGGTCCGCTCGGCCCCGGAGTGCTCGAACGGGGTCAACCCCTCGGCGAGGATCTGGCTCTTGACCCCGAGGACCTCCGCCTCGCTGGCGCCGACGACCATCACGACGAACATCGCGCTCGTGTCTCCTCAGTCGGTTGCTGTCGGTCGCTCGGCCAAACAAAAAAGCAGAGGTCCAACCTCTGCCTCGCTCGCCCGACACGACGTGTGCCCCGGTCTAGCGACCGGAAGCGATCATGCCGGGCATCGAAAGTAGAAGAATTGGTTCATGTGCGTGCGTGGACGGTAGCCACTGGCGCGCTCCATGTCAACGCGACGGGCCACCATCGAATGAGCCGAAGGCCTCTTGTCGCGTCGAAGCCCGCAGCAGAGGCTTGGCCGATGGTGGCTACCGCGATCGCCACACCGGCACCCGACGTCGCCGTCCGGCTGGCGGCTTCCGACGACGTGGTCGTCGCGTACCAGGCACGAGTTCGGGTGCTCGGCGTCCAGGAGTCCGATCCGTCCCTGACCGCGCTTCGGGCCACGATCGCCGACTCGCCCCGAGCGCACGCGCTCCTGTCGCACCGCGAGCCGGACGGCACGATCTCGCCTCAACCCATATGCCAAGTTCCAGGGTCCGCACTGGACGTTGGTCTCGCTTGCCCAGATCGACTATCCGCCCGGCGATCCGGGATCTGCTCCCGCTCAAGTCGCCAGATCGACGGCTGGCTTTCGAAACGTGAGCACCTTCGTCCGTCACGGACCGTCCGCTTCCCGGATCAGCCCGAGCGTGTCCGTCGCTGCGCGTCGCAGGAGGGCAACGCGATCTGGTCGGCGCTCTGCCTGGGCTCGCGGACGAGCGGACCGCCGAGCTGGGTCGAGCGGCTGATCGACTTCCAGTGGCCGGACGGCGGCTGGAACTGCGACAAGCGGCCGGAGGCGCGCGTCTCGTCATTCCAGGAGACCGCGATCCCGGCCCGGGCCCTGTACGCGTTCGGCATGCGATACCGCGATGGCAGGGCGATCGATTCCGCCGACCGGGCAGCCGAGCTTGCTGCTCTCGCGCCGGCTCCTGTGGCGCCGTCGCGACGGAGCGGTGATCCGCCCGGACTGGGCCAAGCCCGCCGATCGAATCCAGTTCCCGATCCGCTTCTTCGACGTCCTCTTCGTCCTCGAGGTCATGGCCGAGATGGGGCGGCTCGACGATCCGCGCTGCGCCGAGGCGCTCGACCTGCTCGAGTCGAAGCGGCTCTCGGACGGCGGCTTCCCGCTCGAGGAGCGCATCGGAACCACCCGTCCGGTGATCGCCAGCCGTGGCACGTTCGCGGACTGGGGTCCGTCGGGGACGGGCCGCAGCAATCCGCTGGTCACGGTCGCCGCCCTCGGGGTCCTGCGCCGCGCCGGCCGCTTGCACAACCCGCCGACTGAGCCGGCGGCGCGGCAGCGGAATCAGGACGCCGCTGGGTCCCCGGCGAGCGCCCGCTCCATGATCGCGGCGACCACGTCGCTCTTCGCGTCCGCGTAGTGCTGGACGTACTTCCAGTCGCGGGCCGCCAGCTCGCGTTTCGTGCGTTCGTACAGGAGTCGGTCGTCGTCGTGGCTGCGCAGCCAGTCTCGAAACGCCAGCATGCGCCGGATCTCGACGGTCCCCTCGGTGAAGACGTGGATGTTGGCCGCCGGCTCCGACCCCCGGAAGAGCCGGTGCTCGAACCATTCCGGCTCGCGGATGCGCAGGACGTAGCCGGCCGCCTCCATTGGCGGGACGTAGTCGGCCTCTTCGGACGAATCGGGGACCGCGAGCACGATGTCGATGATCGGCTTGGCCGCGAGGCCGGGGACGGACGTGGACCCGCAATGCTCGAGCAGCCGGATCCGGTCACGGAGTGCCGCGCGGATCCGGACTCGCCTCGCGCTCGAACAGAAGCCGGCCAGCTCGGGTCGTACTCAGACAGCATGACCGGGCCCGCGAGCACCGCCAGCTCGCCGATCGTCACCGCCCGGAGTGCCTCCTCGCTCGTCGCCTGGGACATCGGCGGCCGCTGAGCCGTCATCCATTTCCTCCTGTCTCGCGTCAGCGCGCCAGCCTACCGCACCGGTCGAGGACGAGGCCGACCCCGTGATAGCATGTCGCCCGCTGTCGCGACGGAGAGGTCGCATAGAGGCCTAGTGCAGCGGTTTGCTAAACCGCCATGTGGGGTAACCTGCATCGAGGGTTCGAATCCCTCCCTCTCCGCCAGCTTCCCAGCCCTCTCGTGCGCCCGTAGCTCAGTGGATAGAGCGTTAGGTTGCGGACCTAAAGGTCGTGGGTTCGAGTCCCGCCGGGCGCGCCACCGCGTCTCGCGCGACTTGTCGGAAGACCGTCGCCCGTCGCGGATGCCTGCGCACCTCGTCGGGCAGTCGAGGGTACGTGGCTCACTCATCGAGATACTCGTACTCGAACGCCTCGATGGCCGCTCCCGGCCGCGCCAGCCCGTCGCTGAACACGTCGGCCTCCCGGTCGGTCGGAGGCCTCGTGACGGAGCGGATGACACGAGCTCGAGCCGCTCCGTAGTCGACCTCGATGGTCTCTCCGACGGTGTGCGGCGGCACGCCGGCCTGCAGGACGCGGACCTCGGTGGCGCGCCGAACCGCCCGGGATCGCTCGGGGCTCACGGCGATCGGTCTCCTCGCGGACTGCCCTGGACGTTCATGATCGTAGCCGACCGCCGAAGGGGGCCGCCCGGACCGTCAACGCTGGCGAGCTCCTCCCGAAGCGTCGCTCGCCCGCGCGAGATTCGGCTGGCCACGGTTCCCTCCGGAACGGACAGCATCCGCGCGATCTCGGCACTGCGCCTGTACCGCCGTCGACGACGTTGATCCATCCATGATCGCCGGTAACGAATCCGTCGCGTCGCGCCATGTAGGAGCGAACCAACCCGCACGGAGACCCGCATGGCGCCTTCCACCAGGCTCGACAGCGCGACTGACGTCGACCTCCTCCGGGAGTCCCGGCGCAGCTCGGCCGCGTTTCGAGTCCGCTCGACCAGGTTGGCGACCGCGTCTACAGGTCCTGGTCCGGCGGACCGGAGCCGGGACGGCGGTCGAGCTGACGGCGGAGACGTTCGCCCAGGCCTGGCTGTCGCGCGATCGCTACACCGACCACGACGAGGGGACGGTCGCCCCCTGGCTGTTCGGGATCGCCCGTCACGTGCTTGCCGCATCCGTGCGCCGCCGGGCGCTCGAACGATCGGCTCGCAACCGCCTCCGGCTCCAGCTCGAGTCTGGCCCGGCCACCGTTCACCCAGCCTGGCTCGACGGGCTCGACGACGACCTGGCCGCGGCGCTCGCCGAGCTGCCCGACGGCCAGCGCCGCGCCATCGAGCTGCGCGTCGTCGCCGACCAGGCCTACGCCGACGTCGCGCGTCGGCTCGACATCACGCCCCAGGCCGCGCGCGTCCGCGTCCATCGCGGCCTCAGCGCGATTCGCCGTCGCCTCGCCCAGACCTCTCAGTAGACAGGAGTATCTCACCGTGACCCACGACCCGATCCCGCCAACACTCCGTGACGTCGGCGATGCGCTGCCGCCGCCACCGATCGAGACCTTCGCCGAGGGCGCCGCCGCCCGGTCCGACGGATCGCCCTGGCCCTCGCCGGCCTCGCCGTCGTCGGCGCCGGAACCGCGGCCGCGGCCGGCCTGTTCAGCCCCAGGCAGGTTGCCGAGGGGATGCCCGCCGGAACGGCGATCTTCGGCCAGACCGACCCAACCTGCGTGCTCAACACCGACGACTCGAGCTATCGGTGCACCCTCTCGAAGCCGCCGGCCAACGAGGTCACCGACGCGAACGGCAATCCCGGCCTATCTCGGGACCAAGGAGGTCGTCGCGATCGACGGCGTCGTCGCCGGCGGCTGCATCGGCCTCGACCAGGCCGGGATGACCTGGGACTGCTACGTCGGCCAGGCCGCCGTCGACCACGAGATCATTGGCCAGGACTTCCTGGGCGAGCCGGTCCTCGGCCCCGGCCACGGCTGAGCCGGCCCCGACTCGTTCCTGCACGCGGCCCGGCGGGTCACCGCCGGGCCGCGTGCGCTCCACGGACCCGCACCGCGCGACGCCGGCGGCCCGTGGTGCCATCGGCTACGATCCCGCCATGACAGCCGAGCCCCAGCGGGTCGCGTTCCTGGGCCTGGGCACCATGGGTGCGGCGATGGCCGCGAATCTGGCCCGGGCCGGGTTCGCCGTCACCGGCTGGAACCGCACCGCGGGTCGCGCCCCCGAGCTCGCGATCTCGGCGTTGACATGGCGGCCAACCCGGCCGCGGCGGCCGCCGAGGCCGGGATCGTCGTGCTCTGCGTCTCAGACACGCCGGACGTCGAGGCGGTGCTGTTCGGTCCGGACGGCGTCGCCCAGGGGGCTCGCGCCGGCGCGCTCATCGTCGACTGCTCGACGATCGCGCCATCGGGCAGCTGGGACTTCGCGGCCCGGCTCAAGGACCACGGGCTCTCGATGGTCGACGCCCCGGTCTCGGGCGGGAGCGAGGGCGCCAAGAACGCCACCCTCACGATCTTCGTCGGTGGCGACGAGGCCGACGTCGAGCGAGCCCGGCCGGTGCTGGCGGCGCTCGGCAAGACGATCACCCACGTCGGCCCCATCGGCGCCGGCCAGGCGGTCAAGGCGGTCAACCAGGTGATCCTGGCCGCGACCTACCTCGGCGTGGCCGAGGGGATCGTCCTCGCGATCAAGGCCGGCCTGGACGTCGAGCAGGTCGTCGGCGCGTTGGGCGGCGGCGCGGCCCAGAGCTGGGTCCTGGCCAACCGAAGCAGTCGCATGCTCGACAACGACTACCCGCTCGGCTTCAAGGTCGCCCTGCACCGCAAGGACCTCGGGATCGCCCTCGAGCTCGCGAATCAGCTCGGCGCGGTGCTCCCGGTCAGCGCCCTGGCCGCCCAGCTCGAGAGCGGCCTGATCGCAGCCGGCCACGGCGACGACGACATGTCGGCGCTGGCCCGCTCGATCCGGGCGCTCTCGTCGCTCGACGGCTGAGGGTCGGCGGTCAGTCCAGCCCGACGAGCAGCATCGGATCGCCGAGCTTGCCGTCATAGCGCGGCCGGAAGCGGGCCACGTTGTACATGACCGGGACGTCGACCTTGCGTGGCCCGAGGGCCGGATCGGGCAGCGCCGCGTGGGCGTACTTGCCGTCCTGGATCGCGACCATCCGACCGGTGACCCCGCTGTCGATGAGATCCATGGCCACGTTGGCGAAGGTCGTCGCGACGAGGGAGTCGATCGAATCCGGCTCGCCGCTGCGCAGGTCGTAGGTCAGCTCGGAGGCGAGCGTCTCGATCCCGGTCCTGTCCCGGATCTCCATCGCCAGGGACTCGCCGATGTTCGCCTTGTGGCGGTGCCCGAAGGCGTCGGCCATGCCCACGTCGCTCATCTGGGCACCCTGCCAGATGGCGCCCTCGGCCGTGATCACGAAGGCGTAGTGGCTCGGGTTGTCCTCGTGGTCCCAGGCGAGCAGGTCGCACAGCGCGTCGAGGTCGTACGGCGCCTCCGGGATCACGCAGCGCGCGGACGTGACGTAGGCCGTGTACAGCGCCGAGAACCCGGCGTCCCGGCCGAAGATGCGGAAGACGCCGATCCGCTCATGGCTGCCCAGGGTCGTCCGCTGCCGGTTGATGGCCTCCTTGGCCCGGGTGATCGCCGTCGAGAACCCGATGCAGTACTCGGTGCCCTGGACGTCGTTGTCCATCGTCTTGGGGATGGCCACCAGGGGAACGCCGGCGTTGACCAGGACCTGCGAGTACGACAGCGTGTCGTCCCCGCCGATCGTCACCAGGCGGTCGATGCCCAGGGCCGACAGGTTGTCGAGGACCAGCGGCGTCAGGTCGTAGACCCCGTCACCAACCTCGAACCGGGCCCGCGTCGCGTCGTCCATCCAGGGCGGCAGCCCCTGGACGCGCATCTTCTTGGGGTTCGTCCTCGACGTGTGGAGGATCGTCCCGCCCGTTCGTTCGATCGTCCGCGTGTTGATCCGGTCGAGCGGCCGCAGGTAGTCGGGATCGAGCGACGGTCCGGTCCGGATGTGCGTCAGGCCCTCCCAGCCCCGGCGGATCCCGAGGACGTCGTAGCCGGCGTCGGTGGCCCGATACACGACGCTCTTGATGACGGCATTGAGACCTGGGACGTCGCCTCCGCCGGTGAGAATGGCGATGCGTTTGGTGGTTGTCATGGCGCGCGTCATGCTACTCCGCCAGCCTCTCCGTGGCCGGTTGCGGATGAGTTGCGAGGCCCGGACGGGCCGGCGCGGGCGTCGTCGTGGTTCGCCGGGGATGGTCTGCTAGCATCGCCGCATGAACTACGAGCTGTTCATGGGCGAGGCTCTCGAAGAGGCCAAGCTGGCGCAGAGCCGCGGCGAGCGGCCATGTGCGGCCGTGGCCGTCGTCGACGAGGCGATGGTTGCCCGCGCCCATGACCGGGTCAACGAGCTGAACGATCCGACCGCGCACGCCGTCGTCATGGCGCTGCGCGAGGCGGCCCGCAAGCTCGGCACGGTCAGGCTGGCCGACGCGACGATCTTTGCCACCGAGGAGCCCTGTCCGATGTGTGTCGGCGCGCTCATGGCGAGCGATGTCGAGGCGCTCGTCTTCGCGGCCGCCAACGATCGGGACGGTGCAGCCGGCACGGTCATCCAGCTCGCCCAGCATCCCGGCCTGCCGCGACGGATCAGGATCGTGAGCGGCATCCGCCGGGACCAGGTCGAGGCGCTGACGGGCCCGGTCGTCGCGCGCTGATCGGGACCGGCCGGGTCGATCAGGCTCGTTTGGTATCCTCTCCCGCGGAGAGGTGTCCGAGTGGTTGATGGTGCCGCTCTCGAAAAGCGGTGTGCGAAAGCACCGCGGGTTCGAATCCCGCCCTCTCCGCCATCTCCGCACCGCGTGGGACGCCCAATGCGTGCGTTGCCGCTTCCGGTCCTCGCTTACGCACTTCCAGTGCGCTCGCTCCGGTCCTCGGCGGCGCCTTCGCCTTGATCGCCCCACGCGGCGCTGCGTTCGATGCCTGATCATGGACCGGTCGGGGTCACGCCCGGCCGGTTTGTTCTCCCGGAGAGGTCGCCTAGTGGTCTATGGCGCCGCACTGGAAATGCGGTTCGGGGAAACCCGTCGAGGGTTCGAATCCCTCCCTCTCCGCCATCTCCGCGCGCCGCGAGGGTGGCCCAATCCGGCGTTGGCACCGCCGTGCTGCTCGGCCCCGTCCGATCACTCCGGCCGCGACCCTCGCCTCGACCGAGAGGCGCCTCACCCGGCGCGTGATCGGTCGCCGTCGCCTCCGCGGGCCCATCCGGGGTATCCTTCCCGGGCCGTGCTAGGCGGGGAACTAGCGGTGCCCTGTACCTGCAATCCGCTCCAGCAGGGCTGAATTCCCTCCCGAGGTCTCCGCTCCCGAACGCCGCCCGACGAGCGACGTTGAGGACCGGGTCCCGCGCAGCGGCGAACCGCGAACCGTGTCAGGTCCGGAAGGAAGCAGCACTAAGCGATCATCGTCGGGTGCCGCGGAACGGCCTGGTCCGAGCCGCTCGTCATGGTGGGCACGGGAGTTCCCAGGTCGACGGAGGGTGCACGGCATAGCTACCTCGCACGCCCGCGTTCGGAGGAGGTCGTGACCTCGACGGTCCCGCATCAGGCGCTCTACCGGCGCTGGCGCGCCCAGACCTTCGCCGACATCATCGGCCAGCAGGCCGTGGTCGAAACGCTCCGCAATGCGGTGCGCGCCGACCGGGTCGGGCACGCCATCCTCTTCGTGGGGCCCCGCGGAACGGGCAAGACGTCACTCGCCCGGATCCTGGCCAAGGCGCTCAACTGCACCAACCTCCAGGATGGCGACGCCTGCGACGCGTGCCCGGCCTGCGTCTCCATCCGTGAGGGGACCACCCTCGACCTGATCGAGATCGACGCCGCGAGCAACAACGGCATCGACAACGTTCGGAGCCTGCGCGAACGGCTGCCGTATCCGCCCGGCCAGCTGCGCAAGAAGATCTACATCCTCGATGAGGCGCACCAGATCACCGGCCCGGCCTGGAACGCGCTGCTCAAGTCGATCGAGGAGCCGCCGCCGTTCGTGACCTTCATGTTCGCCTCGACAGAGCCGTCCGGCTTCCCGCCGGCCATCCTTTCGCGCCTGCAGCGGTACGACGTCCGGCGTCTGACGATCCCGGAGATCCAGGGCAAGCTGGACCGGATCCTCGCCGCTGACGGGCGCATCGCGGACCCCGGTGCCGTCCACCTGATTGCGCGGCTCGCGGCTGGGGGCATGCGCGACGCCGAGTCGATGCTCGATCAGCTCCTGTCGGCGGCCCCGGAGCGGATCGACGAGGCGCATGTCCGGGACCTGCTGGGCCTGGCCGACGCCGAGGCGGTCGAGTCCTTCGTCGACTGCCTCATTCGAGGCGATGCCGCCGTCGGAGTGGCCCTGCTCGATCAGCTCGACGAGCGCGGGCGGGACGTCCGGGCGCTCCTCGACCAGGTGGTGGAGGCCATTCGCCTCGAGCTCGTCGCCGGCCTCCACGATCCCGGCAAGGCCCGCCACGACCGCGCGGCCCTGGCCGGCGCCGGCCGCCGGCTGGCCGCCATCGACCCCAACCGGGCCGCCATCGGAGGCCTCCGCTTCCAGCTCGAGCTGGCGCTCTTCCGCGCGACCGAGGATGCCGGGTCGCCACCCGCGTCGCCTCGATCCCGGGTCGAGCCACCGCTGGCCGTTGCCGAACCATCGCAGGCCGCTGCCGAATCACCGCGTCCGGCGCCGCCGACGAAACGCGCCGCCCCAACGGCGACGTCGCAGCCCGTCCCGACCGTCGACCTGCCAGGCCCGGCCGAGGCTGCGCGACCGATCACCGTCGCGCCCTCCGCCGGGCCGCTGCCCCGGTCGGCCGACCCAGCCACGTCGACGTCGTCCTCGATACCCGCCGCACGGCCGGCGCCGACAGCCGCTCCGGCGCCCGGCAGCGCGGACCTGGATCGCCTGGCCGAGGGCTGGTCCGACGTCGTGGCATCGGTCGGACCGGCGACCCGCGCGGTCATCACCGAATGCCGTCCACTGTCGGTCGACGGCAACGTGGTCACGCTCGGCTTCCCCGAGACCAAGGCCTTCCTCAAGGACGTCGCGGCCCGGAAGGCGAAGGAGCTCGACGGCGCCGTCGGGGCCTACCTCGGGCGCGCCGTCAACGTGCGCTGCGTGGCCACCAACATCGAGCTGCCGCCGGCGCCGACGACCGATGCCGCCCTCGTGCTGGCCGAGGCGCGCCGGATCTTCGCCGACGACATCGTCGAGATCGGCGAGGTCAGCTGACCGTCCAACGCCCAGCCCAACGGACCGGATGGGCTGCAGCGGCGCACCCGTTGCGGCAGACTGACTCCCGATCGTACTGGACCAGAGGAGACGCCCGATGGGCATGGCGAACTTGCAGCGAATGGCGCAGCAGATGCAGCAGGAGATGCTGCGGGTTCAGGCCGAGCTCGAGTCGGCGACCGTGGACGGATCGGCCGGCGGCGGTGTCGTCAGCGCCACGGTCACCGGCAAGCAGGAGCTCGTCAGCGTGACGATCGACCCGTCCGTGGTCGATCCCGACGACGTCGAGATGCTCCAGGACCTGGTCGTCGCCGCCATCAACGACGCACTGCGCGCGTCGCGCGCCCTGGCGGAGCAGAAGATGGCGGCGGTCACCGGCGGCCTCCGCCTGCCGGGCATGTAGGTCGACCCCCACCCCGTGGTCACGCCCGTCATCGAGCCCGTCGCGCGCCTCATCGAGGCGTTCGCGCGGCTGCCCGGCATCGGGCCAAAGACCGCCCAGCGGCTGACCTATCACCTGCTGCGCGCGCCAGACGCCGAGGCTCGGACGCTGGCCGGGGCGCTGATCGCCGTCCGCGATCAGGTCGTGTTCTGCGAGCGCTGTTTCAACATCTCGGACCAGCCGCTCTGCCCGATCTGCCGCGACCCGGGCCGTGACGAGACGAGGCTGTGCGTGGTCGAGGAGCCGCTCGACGTCCTGGCCATCGAGCGCACGGGCGAGTTCAAGGGCCGCTACCACGTGCTCCACGGAGCGATCTCGCCGATCGACGGCGTCGGCCCCGACCGGCTGCGCATCCGCGAGCTGCTCGAGCGCGCTGACGAGGCGGCACGTGACGGCTCACCCTTCGTCGAGGTCATCATGGCCACCAACCCCACGCTCGAAGGCGAGGCCACGGCGATGTACGTCGCCGAGCGGCTCGAGTCGGTCGTCGGAACGGTGAGCCGGATCGCCCGCGGGCTGCCGGTCGGCGGTGACCTCGAATACGCCGACGAGGTGACCCTGATCCGGTCGTTCCAGGGCCGGCGGGCGGTCTGAGCGGTCGATGAGCAACCTCGTCTTCGAAATCCTCCTGCGGCTGGCCAAGGCCGGCGCAGCCGCCGTGCTCGGACTCGTGGTCTACGCGGTGGCGGTCGGGCCGCTCGGTGCCGCCGGCTCGGTCGAGCTCGCGTTGCTGTGCTGGCTGGCCGGCGCAGCCTTCATCCTGCTGGTCGAGACGGGCCCGATCTAGGCCAATTCACCCAGCCGGCCGAGGCCGTTTGACAGCCCGTCGGGAGGTCCATACCATTCGCCGTCGTGCCGCCTCCCGGGGAGGTTGCACGGGTGGCTCCGGAAGCCCGGGGCCATCGGTCGACAGGTTTGACACCTCGACCGCCAGGCCTCATCATTCGTCGTCTGCGCCGCGGGCCGTCGCGCCTCGGCCGCTGCACCTTAACAACTGAAGAGTGACAGGAAATCCGTGATAAGGATGTGCGAGTGGTCAAACCCTCGGACAAAAGTCGCGGCCGCAAGGTCGTGCATCTTTTTGGAGAGTTTGATCCTGGCTCAGGATAAACGCTGGCGGCGTGCATGAGACATGCAAGTCGAACGGACGATCAGGGCTTGCTCTGATCGTTAGTGGCGGACGGCTGAGTAACGCGTAGGTGACCTGCCCCGAAGTGGGGAATAACTGCCCGAAAGGGTGGCTAATACCGCATGTGGTGGTGTGTTCATTCACACCAGTAAAGCCGCAAGGCGCTTCGGGAGGGGCCTGCGTCCGATTAGCTCGTTGGTGGGGTAACGGCTCACCAAGGCGACGATCGGTAGGTGGTCTGAGAGGACGATCACCCAGACTGGGACTGAGACACGGCCCAGACTCCTACGGGAGGCAGCAGTCGGGAATTTTGCGCAATGGGCGAAAGCCTGACGCAGCAACGCCGCGTGAGGGATGACGGCCTTCGGGTTGTAAACCTCTTTTATCAGGGAAGATAATGACGGTACCTGATGAATAAGTCACGGCTAACTACGTGCCAGCAGCCGCGGTAATACGTAGGTGACAAGCGTTGTCCGGATTTACTGGGCGTAAAGAGCGCGCAGGCGGTCGTTCAAGTCGAGTGTGAAAGCCCCCGGCTCAACTGGGGAGGGTCATTCGATACTGATCGACTCGAAGGCAGGAGAGGGAAGTGGAATTCCCGGTGTAGTGGTGAAATGCGTAGATATCGGGAGGAACACCAGTGGCGAAGGCGACTTCCTGGCCTGTTCTTGACGCTGAGGCGCGAAAGCTAGGGGAGCAAACGGGATTAGATACCCCGGTAGTCCTAGCCGTAAACGATGGACACTAGGTGTTGGTGGTATCAACCCCGCCAGTGCCGAAGCTAACGCATTAAGTGTCCCGCCTGGGGAGTACGGCCGCAAGGCTAAAACTCAAAGGAATTGACGGGGGCCCGCACAAGCAGCGGAGCGTGGGGTTTAATTCGACGCAACGCGAAGAACCTTACCAGGGCTTGACATGACCAGGATCCCGGCGGAAACGTCGGTTCCCCGCAAGGGGCCTGGCCACAGGTGTTGCATGGCTGTCGTCAGCTCGTGTCGTGAGATGTTGGGTTAAGTCCCGCAACGAGCGCAACCCCTACTGTGTGTTGTATCACTCACACGGGACTGCCGAGAGAAACTCGGAGGAAGGTGGGGATGACGTCAAGTCAGCATGGCCCTTACGTCCTGGGCTACACCCACGCTACAATGGCCGGTACAACGGGCGGCGAAACCGCGAGGTGGAGCGAATCCCTTAAAGCCGGTCTCAGTTCGGATTGTAGGCTGCAACTCGCCTACATGAAGCCGGAGTTGCTAGTAACCGCCGGTCAGCATACGGCGGTGAATATGTTCCCGGGCCTTGTACACACCGCCCGTCACGTCATGAAAGCTGGCAACACCCGAAGCCGGTGGGCCAACCGCAAGGAGGCAGCCGTCGAAGGTGGGGTTGGTGATTGGGACGAAGTCGTAACAAGGTAGCCGTACCGGAAGGTGCGGCTGGATCACCTCCTTTCTAGGGAGATCCGAGTCTCGACCTTTTGGTGGGGTCGAGGCGTTGATGGCTCCTAGGGTTGATCGCACGGTCGACTCGAGTTTCCCCGCCAGGTGGAGCTCGCCGGCCCGGTCCGCAAGGACCGACGTCGGAGACCGCAAGCGACCTGGAAAGAACACCGAACCCACTCAACCATCCGAACCGGAATTCCTGTCACTCTTCAAGGGTCAAGGTGCAGTCCGTCCGCGGCGACGACCGTGTCGTCGAACCAGGCACGGCAGCCACCCGCGGCGGGCGTTTAGCTCAGCTGGTTAGAGCACTGCCCTGATAAGGCAGAGGTCTCTGGTTCGAGTCCAGAAACGCCCACCACCTCCGTCCGCGTGACGTCGGGGACGTAGCTCAGCTGGCAGAGCATCTCCTTTGCAAGGAGAGGGTCAGGAGTTCGAGTCTCCTCGTCTCCACCACCTCCGACGCCTACAGCGAACACAGTCGAACAGCTCGGGTCCCATCCCCGAGGCCACCAACCGAAACCGAGTAGCAACGCGCATCGAACCCCTGATCCGTGCCCTCTCGCCCACCCGGCGCGAGGCCACCGACCAGCGGATCGCTGGGCGACGGACGCGCAGGGCGCCCGTCAGGGGGCTCGCTCTCGAGCGAGGCCGCACCTTAACAACTGGATATGTTTCGGCAGATTGAAGATCTTCGATTTCGCCGAGTAGTCAAGGAAATGATCCCGATCGATCCCAATCAGCGACTGGCCGCCTGGTCAGAGGCTGGAGGGGGTCAAGCTACAAAGGGCACGGGGTGGATGCCTTGGCGCCAAGAGCCGATGAAGGACGTGGCAGGCTGCGAAAAGCTCCGGGGAGTCGCGAGCAGACTTTGATCCGGAGATGTCCGAATGGGGAAACCCGGCTGGGGTCATGCCCAGTTCACTCCTGGTTGAACCAAATAGACCAGGTAGAGGTAAGCCAGCGAACTGAAACATCTCAGTAGCTGGAGGAAAAGAGATCATTCCCTGAGTAGTGGCGAGCGAAACGGGAACAGTCCAAACTCACTCAGCGCGATAGGTTGCCGCCGTTTCTGAGTGGGGGTTGTAGGAGTCGATCATCGGGACCCGGCAAGGTCCCGGCGGAGTTACAAAGTCGATCGCTAGTCGAACTGTCCTGGAATGGCAGGCCGTAGAGGGTGACAGCCCCGTAGGCGAAAGCGACCGACCTCCGTGATCGGCCACCTGAGTACCACGTGGAAGGTCTCTCATGTGGGAATCTGGGCGGACCACCGTCCAAGGCTAAATACTCTTGGCGACCGATAGTGAACTAGTACCGTGAGGGAAAGGTGAAAAGCACCCCGGAAGGGGAGTGAAATAGTACCTGAAACCACGTGCCTACAAGCAGTCAGAGGGTGTTGCCGGTGTCGCCGGTAGCCTGATGGCGTGCCTTTTGAAGAATGAGCCGACGAGTTACTAGCGTGTGGCGAGGTTAAGTCCGCGAAGGACGGAGCCGGAGCGAAAGCGAGTCTGAATAGGGCGATTAGTCGCGCGCTGTAGACCCGAAACCGAGTGACCTATCCATGGGCAGGTTGAAGCGAAAGTAATGTCCCGTGGAGGACCGAACTCACTAGCGTTGAAAAGCTAGGGGATGACCTGTGGATAGAGGTGAAATGCCAATCGAACTCGGAGATAGCTGGTTCTCCCCGAAATAGCTTTAGGGCTAGCCTCGGGCGTTCAATCACGGGGGTAGAGCACTGGATGGGCTAGGGGGCTTCCCGCTTACC
>CAWDXA010000003.1:0-583449 GCA_963806175.1 uncultured Chloroflexia bacterium | reverse complement strand
CCAACCTACCTAGTCGTTGAGCTCTGCTCCGAAGGACCGGTTGCTCACGGGGAAGGCCGCGACCAGGTGCTGGTTGGGTCGCATCGCCTCCACGATCGACGCCGACCCGGACCGGCGGCATCGTCACCCTTCCGCCGATCTGCCCGCGCCAAGAAACTCGAACCGCATGGCGCAATCGAACGATGCGGCAGGCGCCGCATCGATCGCACTGTCCACGCGGGCGCACGGTCCGACGATCCCGAACCGCGCCCACTGAGACCGAGGCCCGAAGCATGCGTCGATTGCTCATCCCCATGATGCTCGTTTCCATCGCCATTGCGGCATGCGGTGGCAACGGTGCCGCCACGCAGGCAAATGGTGGCGATGGCGGCGACCAGGCGACGGAGAACGCGGCCCCGACGGCGGCGAACGTGGCCCCGACGACGGAGAACGTGGCCCCGACGGCGGCGACGGGGGGTGGCGGCGGGGGCGACAACCCCGCAGGCTGGGACCGATACGGCAAGGTCCACGTC
This sequence comes from uncultured Chloroflexia bacterium, assembly GCA_963806175.1. GTDB lineage: Bacteria > Chloroflexota > Limnocylindria > Limnocylindrales > CSP1-4 > SPCO01. The sequence continues at coordinate 582,937 of CAWDXA010000003.1, read as the reverse complement.
GAGATGTCGGGCTCGGTATCGAAGTCCGTCGACCTCGGATTCGTGCCCGCCGGGAGCCTGTTCGGCGGCGCCCAGGGGGCGTCCCTGAACTTCGCGATCGACGGCGGGAACGAGGTGGTGTCGATCCTGGTCAACGCCGACTCCTCGGTGTTGATCAGCTACGGCGGCGAGGACTTTGCGATGCCGGGTGCACAATGCACGACCTCGAGCTGGAACATCGCCGCGACGAGCGGCTCCGGCTCCTTCGACTGCACCGCCGCGCTGACGATCATGGCGAGCGGAGCGACGTTGCAGGGAGGCAGGCTCACCGGCAACTTCGAGGCGCACGCCTGATCCGAGTCGCCGAGCCGTCGCCGGTCGCTACCGTTCCCACGGCGCGGTCGCGGCGAGCTGGGCGCGCGAGCTGGCGCCGAGTTTGGTCATCGCGGAGGTAAGAATCCCGGCGACGGTCGGCCGGCCCAGTCCGAGTCGCCGCGCGATCTCGACGTTCGTGAGCCCACGCTCGACGAGGGACACGAGCTCGAGCTCGCGCGCCGTGAGCCCGAGGCCGCGTGGCGTCGTCCTGGGTTCGCGACGGGCCACGCGGATACCCAGCAGTCGCAACGTGCGCCGCGCCCGCGCGGCCACGGGCTCGAAACCCATCGCCTCCGCGGCCTGGAGCGCGGCCGCGGTTTCGCCCGCCGCCGAATCCGCGGCGCCGCCGCGGCGCCGTGCCTCGCCCGCCGCCCAACGGCACATCACCGCCCGTGGATTGTTGAAGCGCGTCCATGCGATCGCAGCGGCATCGAACCCCGCGGCCGCTTCGAGGTTGGCGCCTCCGGCCAGCGCCTGAAGTCCGCGGAGTTCAGGGAGTGCTCCCTGGACCGATGGGGAGACGGGCTCTTGGAGCTCGACAGTCGGAGCCATGCCAGCCTCCGTCTGCGCCCAGGCCAGGGTGACGAGGAGCGGCACGCGACCGCCGGGGAGGGGCGACTGCACCGCCAGGGCGGCCTCCGCGAGGGCAACGGCATCGCGCGGGCGGCCGCCATGCAGCGCCGCTTCGGCCAGGCCGTGGAGCGTCTCCGCGAGCCCAAAGTAGTCGGCGCTGACGGCCGGTCGTAGCGCCTCGAGGGCGAACTCGGCCTCGTCGATGCGTCCCAGCAGCACGAGCCCGCGCGCCCGCTGGATCTCGGCTCGCTGGCGGGCCCGCGGCAGGGCGGGCGTCTCCAGCAGGCGCTCACCGATCGCGACTGCGTCGGCGAGGCGGCCGGCGAGGACCCCGGCGACGATGGCGTCGGCGAGGAACTCCGACGCCATCGTCTGCATTCCCGCGGCCTCGTAGCGCGTGTTGCGGTCGAGCAGGAACTCGAACGCCGCCTCGCTGCTGACGGCCATGAGCATCAGGTACTGGACCACGCGGGCGCGGTCGGTGGCGGTCCGGTAGCGACCCTCATCGAACGCGGTGTCGGCGGCCGCCCGGACGACGTCGTGGTTGCCGGCGCCCGTGGCGAGCCACAGGATCGAGTTCCTCAGCAGCGCCATGTCGGGGATGGCTGGATCACCTTCGGGCAGGGTGGCCATCGCCGCTTCGAGGCGGCCGATCGCCGCGGCGACATCCCCGTCCACGTTGACCAGGAACGTCGCGGCCTCGATTGCGCAACGTACTGCGGCGCGCGACCCAGGTGCGGTCGGGACCTCGTCCATCGCGGTGACGTGCCGCCGCGCAGCGTCAATCTCGCCGAGCGAATAGGTTGCGTGCGCCAGGAGTGCGTGGGCCTCTGCCACACCCTCCGGGTCCTCCGCGGCCCGACCCGCGTCCAGGTCGGCCGCGCCGAGCACGCGCACGACCGCCGGCCAGTCGGCGACCTCGTCGAGAGCCCGCGCTGCCTCGAGCCGGCGGTCCAGTCCCGACCCGATGTCACTCGCCTCCGCGGCGATCACGAGCAAGGAGGCGCGCTCATGTGGGTCGGAGGATGTCGCCAGGACGCGGAGGGCGAGCTCGCTGGCCTCGGCCGCGCGTCCTGCCGCGGCGAGGTGACGCGCGGCCTCCGGGCCGTCGATCAGCAGCGCGGCGACCCGAGAGTGGAGGGTCTGGCGCCGGGCCAGGTCGAGCTCGTCGCGGACCGCGTCGGCGACCAGTTGGTGGCGGAGCTCGACCCCGGCCGCCCGCTCGATCGCGATGCCTGCGTCGATCGCGTCCGCGACGGTCGGATCGAGGACCGCGCGCGGCAATGGCCGATCCGCGACGGCCAGCAGTTCCACGACGCGCCGCGCGGAATCGGACAGGGCGTCCAGCCGGCCGGTCATCACGCGTGCCATGACCGGTGAGGTTGCACCGTGATCCGCCATCTCCTCGAGGAGGAGCGGGTTCCCGGCCGCCTTGCGGACGATCTCGTCGACGACGCGACCGGACAGGTCCCCACGCCGTTCGGTGACCAGGGCGCGTGCTGCGTCGTCGGGCAGCGGCGCCAACTGCTGGACGGCCGCCCCCGCGGCGCCAAGTTGGGCCATGGCATTCACCGCGCCGGAATCCAGCGCCCGGACTGCGGCAAGGACCAGGATGCGGCCAACGAGAAGAACGACCGCTGCCAGTGTCTGACCGTCAGCCCACTGGAGGTCGTCGACGAAGAGCATGTCCGGTCCTACCAAGGACTCCACTTTCGCCGCAACGGCGGCCGCGTCCCCGGCGAGCGGCAGGCCGACGGCCCGCGACAGCGCGAAGTACGGAATCTCGCGCAGCGTGGCAAATCCGCCGCCTTCGCGCAGCGCGCGATCGGAGCCGGCAGCAGCCACCCGGATGATCGCTGTCTTGCCGATGCCGGCCTCACCAACGATCACGGTGGACTGGTCGGCATCGATCGCCGCCGCAAGTGCGGCGAGCTCTGTCTCGCGCCCGATCAGCGCCCGACCGACTGGCATGCGGGTGATACTGCGCGCCGTGCGGAGCCGTGTGAAGGGCTCCCGCCCACGAGCCGCGGGGCGCTCAGGACGGCGAGGGCCGCTCCCGCGAGCGATCCAGCCAACCGAGCCGCCGCGCCATGGCGATTGCTTCGGTTGTCCGGTCGACATCGAGGCTCCGCCGCGCCTCCGCCAGCCGCCGGTCTGCCGTCCGCCGCGAAAGACCTAGCATGTGCGCCGCCTCGCCGAGCGAGACGCCCATTGCCAGCAGGCTCATGATCGCCCGCGCCTCGACCGGAGATGTCGGGTCCGGCATGCGCCCCCCACCCCCCGACGACGCGGTGATCGACCGGTCCGTGGCGGCGCAGGTCGTCGACAAGCCGATCGATCGTCGCCCTGTCCGCGCGTGCCTCGACGACAATCCCGGCGCCACCGAGCACAGCCAGGAGCGCGCTCGCCGCCGATTCCGCACCGTCCACCACCCCGACGCACACCACGCCGGCCGGTCGGGCCGGGACGCGGAAGCCATCGACGACGGCCAGCCCTCGCGCGCGGTGCATCTCGACGTCCTCGCGACTGCAGCCGTCCGGTCCCTCGAAGACGATCACCGGCAGGTCCCGCGAGCGGGCGCTCATCATCCGACGACGGTGCCCGTCCACCCGGCGCGTGTCATCGTCAATCTGCGCCACCGTGCTCGCGGGTCCGGAGGACGTCGGTGGTTGCCAGGCGCCCCCGATCCTTGACTTGGGGCATCGTCGCGGAATGCCTCCGCGGACCAGTACACCACGCGCGAGTGGGTGGTCTGGCGCCGTTGATGCGTCGCCCAGACTACATAGAAGGGCTTCGGCACTGGCGCAACCGGCATCGCATCGATGGTACCGCGAGATACACGGCCATCTCTTTGTCTGCGGCGCCAGCTGTGCCGAGCATCGTGATGCTATGAGCATCGATGACGAAGGTTCGCACGACTCTGACGATCGACCCCGAAGTCCTGCGCGCGGTCAAGGTGCGTGCGGCGCGCCTCGGTAAAGGCGACAGCGACGTGATCGAGGAGGCGCTGCGGCGTGACCTCGGCCTCGACCTGCTCGACCGGCTGTGGGCGACGAACGACCTCGACGAGGACGAGGCGTTCGCGCTCGCGACCGAGGCGCAGCACCGTACCCGCCGCTGACGCGCACGTGCGCGCCGTCCTCGATGCGAACGTCCTGATCTCCGCGATCCTCTCGCCACGCGGCACCCCGGTCCGCCTTGTCCTGGCTCGGCAGGCGGGCGCCTTCGAACTGGTGATCTCGCCCCTGCTGCTCGCCGAAGTTCGACGTGCCCTCGCGTATCCGAAGCTCGAGCGGCTGGTCCCGGCGGCAGACGCCGACGCGTTCGTGGCCTGGCTCGGACGCTCAGCGACGCTCGCCGTCGATCCCAGCGAACCGCCGCCCGTCCGTTCCGGAGACCCTGACGACGACTACCTCCTCGACCTGGCGGCTGCCGAGCGAGCGATCCTCGTCTCGGGTGACGTACACCTCACGTCGCTGGCGAACCGCGCCCCGGTGCGGACGCCCAGCGGAGCTCCTCGCCGAACTGGGCGAGCAGTAGGCCGAGGATCCGGTTTGTCGGGGCGAGCCCTCTCGCCCCGACCAAACCGACCTAGTCGTCGAGCGTCCGCTCCGGAGAGGTGACCCGAGGACCCCCGCCCGTACGTGGCGTCAGCGTTCGTCGTCCTCGAGCTCAGCCATGTCGACGAGCAGGTCGGCCGAATCGCGCGTCGATGCAATCTGCCGCGCGTTGGGCTCGTCGACCTCGGCCACCCAGCGGCGCGCCTCGGCCTCGCTCTTGCCGAAGGCCGCGTGCCTCGCCACGAGCCGGTCCCTGCGGACGGTGTCATCGAGCTCGACGTACCACACCTCGGCCATGAGCTCGCGGATTGCGGGCCACGGCAAGGTGGTGGACAGGAGGTAGTTGCCCTCGGTGACCACGAGTCGGACGTCGGGATCGATCGCGATGCTCGCGGCGATCGGTTGCTCGAGGACCCGCTCGAAGTCGGGCGCATAGACAGGGTTGTCCAGCTCGGTCCGGATCCTCCCGAGGAGTGCGAGATAGCCGAACACGTCGAAGGTGTCGATCGCTCCCTTGCGTTGTCGGCGGCCCAGACGGTCGAGCGCGGCGTCCGCGAGATGGAAGCCGTCCATCGGGACCCGCACCACCCATCGCTCCTCCGTGTCCAGGCGCGCGACCAGTCGCTCAGCAAGCGTCGACTTGCCGCAGCCCGGAGGCCCGGTGATCCCGAGAACTGCGCGGCCCCTCACGGCAAGGTTGGCGGCCCGCCGTGTCAGCTCGTCAAGCATTCGCGCCGAAGGCGACGAGACCGAGCACGTCGCTCCACCTCATCTGATGCCGGTCGGGACATTGCCGGCAACCGCTCGCCCTCGTCATCCGCGCCCCGATCGGTTCACCGGGGGAGCAATCTCGCCGCTGCCACGCGTGATGAGGCGTGTCGGGACGACGTGAAGGGCAGTCGGGGCAACGTCGCCGTCCATGCGGAGGAAGAGGAGCTGCGCGGCGAGCGTCCCGATGGCGCGCGGATCCTGCGCGACCACCGTCACGGCCGGCTGCAGCAGGTCGGCGAGCAGGACGTCGTCGAAGCCGACCAGCGCGACCTGGTGCTGGGCGCCGACCGCACGAAGCGCTCGAACCGCGCCGATGGTGACGAGGTTCTGGCTTGTGAAGAGCGCGGTCGGCGGGGCGGGCGAGCCGAGCAGCTCGGCGACCGCGGCCTCGGCGGCCTCGCTGTCCTGGAGATCGTGGCGCACGATGGCCGGGTCGACGGCGATGCCGGCGGACTCGAGCCCCCGGACATAGCCGGCGTGCCGCTCCCGCGCGGTATAAACGGTCGCCAGGTCGCCGAGGTAGGCGATCCGGCGGTGGCCCACGGCGAGGAGGTGGCGCACCGCCTCCTCCGAGCCGCCCCGGTTGTCGCTCACGATGGCGTCCACGTCCAGGAACTCGGCCGGGCGGTCGACGAACACGATGGCGATCCCGGCCTGCTTGTGGCCGAGCAGGTAGCTGTGATCGTGGCTGGCGGGGACCACGACGAGGCCGTCGACGCGCCGACCGGCGAAGGTCGACACCAGCAGTCGTTCACGGATTGCGTCCTCGTCGACGCTGCCCGAGAACACCTGGACGCCCCGCGCCCAGGCAACATCCCCGATCGCGCGGTGAAGGCCGGACGAGAACGGGTTGGCGACGTTCTCGAGGATCAGGCCAATCGTCGCGCTCCGTCCGCTCGAGCGGCGAAGGCTGCTCGCGGTGAGGTTCGGCAGGTAGTCGAGCTGTTCGATCGCGCGCTGCACGCGCGCGCGAAGCTCCGGCGACACACCTGGCTCGCCGTTGATCACCCGCGAGACCGTCTTGAGTCCAACCCGCGCGAGCGCGGCCACGTCCCGCATCGTTGGCCGCGAGAGATCTTCGGAGCCACCCGTGGATAACGTTGTCAGACCTGCCACGCACGGATAGTACGCGCTCCTGACCGGGAGATCAAGATAGGTATTGACAATAACGGAATGGCGCAATATCGTCCCGTTGACAACGTTGTCAGCACCCATTCGCAAGAGGAGCAGTTCGGTGTCACTGAAGCACATTGCAACGCTGCTGATCGCCGTAGTCATGCTGGCCGCTTGCAGCAGTTCGAGCGCGACCCAGGCGCCCGCTTCGGGTCAGGCGTCTGCCGGAAGCCAAGTCATCGTCGGCCTCATCACGAAGACGGAGACGAACCCGTTCTTCGTCAAGATGAAGGAAGGCGCCCAGGCGAAGGCGGATGAGCTCGGCATCAAGCTGCTCACCGGCGCCGGTGCCAAGGACGGCGACAACGCTGGCCAGGTCACGGCCCTCGAGAACATGGTCAACGCCGGGGCAAAGGGCATCCTCATCACCCCGAGCGACACCAAGGCCATCGTGCCGAGCATCCAGAAGGCCCGCGATAAGGGTGTCGTCGTCATCGCGCTCGACACGGCCACTGACCCGCAGTCCGCGGTCGACGCCCTGTTCGCCACCAACAACTTCAACGCCGGCCTGCTGATCGGCCAGTGGGCCAAGGCCTACATGAGCAGCAAGACCCCCGTCATCGCCACCCTCGACCTGCAGCCCGGCATCACCGTGGGCGCCCAGCGCCACAACGGCTTTCTCCAGGGCTACGGCCTGGTCAGCGGCATCGACCCGAACTCGACCGAGCTGGCCACCAATGCCGCGGTCGTCTGCTCACAGGATACCCACGGCGACCAGACCGAAGGCCAGACCGCCATGGAGAACTGCCTGACCAAGAACCCCAACATCAATCTCGTCTACACGATCAACGAGCCCGCCGCGTTCGGCGCCTACACGGCCATCAAGGCCGCCGGCAAGCAGGACTCGATCACGATCGTCTCGGTGGACGGCGGATGCCAGGGCGTCCAGGGCGTGGTCGACGGACAGATCGCGGCCACCTCGCAGCAGTATCCGCTCAAGATGGCGTCTCTCGGCGTCCAGGCGCTCTATGACTACGCCACCAATGGCACCAAGCCGAGCGGCTACACCGACACGGGTGTGACCCTGATCACGGACAAGTCCCAGTCCAGCGTGGACAGCAAGGACTCCGCGTACGGCACTGCCAACTGCTGGGGCACCAAGTAAGCTCGACCTGACAGGCTGGCGGCGGGGCGCTGCCCCGCCGCCTCTTTCTCGATGGGAGGATGGCCCATGAGCGCACTCGTCAGCCGGGTCACAAGGCGTCGATCCGGCGCCCTGAACATCCTTGGGGGCTCGGCGATCATGGGCCCCCTGGCCGCGCTCGCGCTGGCGATCGTCGTCTTCGCCACTCAGAGCGACAAGTTCCTCTCCGGATCCAACTTCTCGTTGATCCTCCAGCAGGTGATGGTCGTCGGCACCCTGGCCATCGGTCAGACGCTGATCATCCTCACGGCCGGGATCGACCTCTCGTGCTCCTGGATCATGGCCCTGTCCACCGTGATGATGACCGGGCTCACGATGCGATCGGGCATGGATCCCGTCCTCGCGATCTTCATCGGCCTGCTCGTCGGTATGGGGTTCGGCCTCCTGAACGGCTGGCTCGTCACCGCCATCCGGCTGCCACCGTTCATCGTGACGCTGGGCACCTTCAGCATCGCCACCGCCCTGGTCCACATCTACACCAGCGAGACGATCAACCGGCTGCCCAGCGTCCAGACGTTCCTGGGAAACACGTTCACGATCGCCGGCACCGACATCACCTACGGCTCGGTGGTGATGCTGTTCCTGTACGTGATCGTGTGGTACGTGCTCCGCTCGACGGCCGCCGGGCGGGCCGTGTACGCGGTCGGCGACAACCCGGAGGCCGCCCGGCTCGCCGGCATCAACACGAACCGCGTCCTCATGGGCGTGTACGCAACGGCCGGCCTGTTCTATGCCATCGCAGGCCTCCTCCTGGTCGCGCGCACCGGCGTCGGCGACCCCAACTCCGGAGGCGCCGGGACGCAGGACAACCTCGCCGCCATCACGGCCGTGGTCCTGGGCGGCACGAGCCTGTTCGGGGGACGCGGCCTGATCTTCGGCACGCTCATCGGGGCGCTCATCGTGGGCGTGTTCCGGAATGGCCTCCAGCTGATGGGGGTCGAGTCCAACTACCAGGTCCTCATCACCGGCGTCCTCGTGATCCTGGCGGTTTCCGTCGACGCGCTGTCGCACCGAAGCAAGTAGCGAGTCGGGAGGCACGTCGCGATGAGTGGTTCAACCTCCGCCGGCAAGGTCCTGCTGGAGATGCAGGGCATCGGGAAGACGTTCCCCGGCGTCCGGGCGCTGGAAGGCGTCCAGCTGACCGTCAAGGAGGGCCAGGTCCACGCCCTGCTCGGCGAGAACGGGGCCGGCAAGTCCACGTTGATCAAGATCCTCTCGGGCGCCTATGCGAAGGACGAGGGGCAGATCCTGTTCGAGGGCCAGCCCATCGAGATCCGCGGCCCGCACGACGCGCAGGCGCTGGGCATCTCGACCATCTACCAGGAGTTCAACCTCGCCCGCGACCTCACCGTCGCCGAGAACGTCTTCCTCGGCCACCTGCCCACGAAGGGAGGCAGGGTGGACTGGTCGACGGTCAAGGCCCGGACGCGGGAGATCCTCGACACGCTGGGGGTCGGATTCTCGGTCGATACTCCGATCTCGTCGCTGTCCGTCGCCGAGCAGCAGCTCGTCGAGATCGCGAAGGCCCTCAACCGGAAGACTCGCATCCTGGTCATGGACGAGCCATCCGCCCTGCTGGGCGAGAAGGATCTCGAAAACCTGTTCCGGGTCGTCCGCTCCCTCCAGGCGCAGGGCATCGGGATCGTCTACATCTCCCACCGCCTGAGGGAGATCTTCGCGCTGGCCGACGAGGTCACGATCCTCAAGGATGGACGCTACATCTCCACGCAGCGCGTCGCCGACGTGACGATGGACGACCTGGTCAAGCTCATGATCGGGCGTGATCTGAAGGACGTGTACCCGGCCCGGACCATCGAGCACGGCGAGGTCCTGCTCGAGGTGAGCGGCCTCTCGCAATCGAAACTGCTGCGGGACATCTCATTCCAGCTCCACGCCGGCGAGATCGTCGGGTTTGCGGGCATCGTTGGATCGGGGCGGACGGAGCTCGCGCGGGCGATCTTCGGCGCGGACCAGTCCAGTGGCGAGATGCGCATTGACGGGAAACCGTTCAAGCCGCACTCACCGGCCGCGGCCATCCGCCAGGGCGTAGCCCTGATCACCGAGGACCGGAAGGCCCAGGGGCTGTTCCTCCAGCTGAGCGTGCGGATCAATACCACGATCTCCGGCCTGAGACGGCTGACCCGCCTGGGTGTGATCAACTTCGGAAAGGAGCTGATCCTCGTCAAGCGAATGATCCAGGAACTGCGCATCAAGACGCCGACTCCGAGCTTCCTGGTCGTCAACATGAGCGGCGGCAACCAGCAGAAGGTCGTGCTGGCACGCTGGCTCAGCGTCGGGACGCGCATCTTCCTGATGGACGAGCCGACCCGCGGTATCGATGTCGGCAGCAAGTCCGAGATCTACCAGATCATGGACGAGCTGACCAGGCAGGGCGTCGGGATCATCATGATCTCCTCGGAGCTGCCCGAAGTCCTGGGCATGAGCGACCGGATCATGGTCATGCGCCAGGGCCGGATCGTGAAGGAGTTGTCACGAGCCGAAGCCAGCGAAGAAGCGATCATGCAGTACGCGGTCGGATCCGCGGGTGCCTGACGTGGATGCGAGGGGAGCGCTCACCACGGGTGTCGTCACCATCTCGAGCGAGCTCGGGACCGGCGGCGTCGAGATCGCCGGTCGCGTGGCAGCAGAGCTGGGCTACGCCTTCGTCGACGAGCACACGTGCGATCGCATCCTCCGCCAGTACGGGCTGACCAAGTTCGAGGAGCTGTACGACTCGGGGCCCAGCCTCCTCGACCTCATGCGCGTCGAGAACCTCCTCATCATCTCGATGTACAACGAGATCCTGGAAGCGCTCGCCCGGCGCGGCAAGGTGGTGATCCTGAGCCGGGTCGGTTTCGCGGTCCTGGGCGGCTACGCCGACGCGCTGAACGTGCGCATCGTCGCGCCAATGGCGCAGCGGGTCCAGCGGATCATGGCAAGCCACGGCCTGACCGACGTTGCAGTGGCCGAGGAACATCTGCACGAGGACGACATCGGGCATCGCAAGTTCGTACACCGCTTCTACAACCGCCAATCCGATGAGCCGACCGGCTACGCGCTGACTGTCGACACCGGCTCAACCTCGGTCGACAATGCCACCCGGCAGGTCGTGGAGGCGGCCAGGGCGGCGTTCCGGATGTCAGCCGCCGCGGGTGCTGCCACGACGGCACCAATCGAGGTCGACCCCGTCCTGGCGTCGGCGATCGCCGACGTGATGGGGGATCCCGCCCCCGGCACGACCGAATGAGACCGGATGGCGCGCACGCCGCGATCCCGGCGACGGCCTCGCGGCTTCGCGTCGCGGCCCGCAGGGTCCGCGTGACGACACCTCCTCCCGTCACGCGGGCCCGATCCGGGCGCCGCCACCATCGCGGCCGAAGGGGGCCGCGCTGACCGACGCGCCCTCGTCCCGGGCCGCTGCCGGCCTGGGCAGGGCGGCCGGGGCCGGCGACCGGAACCGCACCGCATCGGGTCCAACAGACCACGCGAGAGGCACCCCCAGATGCAGAAGACCCGCCTCCTCCACGCCGAGATCCTCGCGGCCCTTGGTGCGGCAGGCCACGGCGCCCTGGTGCCCATCGCCGACGCCAATCCCCGGCTGCTGACCCGCTCGGGCGCCTCGGCGCGAAGGGTGTCCCTGGGAGGACCACCCGCCGGGGGACCGGTGACGGTGGGCGAGCCGTGATCGTCGTCGCCGGCGAAGCCCTGATTGATCTCATCGTGCGCCCTGACGGCCAGCTGGTGCCCGTGCCCGGCGGGGGACCCTACAACACGGCGCGCGCCATCGGGCGCCTCGGGCTGGAGGTGGCGTGGCTCGGCGGGCTGTCGCGCGACCACTTCGGGCAGGTGCTCCAGGGCGGGCTCGTGGCCGACGGGGTCTCGCTCGCCCTCGCCCAGCGAACCGACCTGCCGACGACGCTCGCCGTCGCCGAGCTCGATCAGGGCGGTTCGGCGATCTACCGGTTCTACGTGGAGGGCACGTCGGCGCCCGCCGTGGCGGCCGAGGTGCTCGCCGCCGGGCTGCCGATGTCGACCCGAGCGGTCCACGTCGGGACGCTCGGCCTCGTGCTCGAGCCGATGGCCGCGACCCTCGAGGCGCTCGTCGCCGGGCTCCCGGGCGACGTGCTCCTGATGGTCGATCCCAACTGCCGCCCCTCGGTCATCCGCGATCCCGAAGGGTTCCGGGCCCGGATCGGCCGGGTGCTCGCCCGGGCCGACGTCGTGAAGGTGAGCATCGAGGATCTGGCGTTTCTCGCGCCCGGCAACGTAGCCGACGAGACGGCGCGGCGCGTCGTGGCGCTCGGCCCGCGGGTCGTGCTGATCACGGACGGTGCCCGGCCGGTGCGGGCGTGGATCGACGGCGCCCTGTCCGAGGTTGAGGCGCCGGCGGTCACCACCGTCGACACCGTCGGGGCGGGGGACACATTCGGCGGGGCGTTCCTCGCCTGCCTGCTCGCGGGCGGGGGTGGGCGCGAGGCGATCGCGGATCCAGCAGCCGTCCTGCGCGCGGTCCGGTTCGCGGTCCGCGCCTCCGCGATGGTCTGCGAGCGCGCGGGCGCCGACCCGCCGACCCTGGCGCAGCTCGGGGGCTGGCCCGCGGCATGATTCGGGTCACGCGGGATCACTTGGGCGCCGGCCGTCGGCCGCCGGACCGGGAGCCGCGTCGTCCGAGCGGGACTGCCAGGCAGGTCGTCATTGACGGACGGCGAACGCTTCCAGGACGGCGTCGGCGACCTGGACCACCAGCGAGTCGTCGAGTTCGCCACCAAAGATCAGGCGGAAATAGACCGGCCCGACGAGCAACTCCGTGGCGATCTCGAGGTCGGCATCTGGCCGCAGGTCGCCGCGAGCGATCCCCCGCTGCACCACGCGTGCGACCTCGGCACGGCGCGCCTGCACGACCGTCGCCCGGAATGGGTCGCCGAGACGAGGATTGGTCGCGATCTGGGAAAGGAGAGCCCGCACGACCGGTCCGAACGTCGTGTCGCGGATCGCGCGGAGCGCGTTGTCCGTGCAGCTCGCCAACTCCGCGCGAGTGTCACCCGAGTCGACGACGGCGAGGTGGGGGGTCGCGAGTTCGGCCAGCAGTTCACCTGCCAGGGCCTCCTTGGACGGCCAGCGCCGGTAGATCGTTGCCTTACCGACCCCCGCCCGTGCCGCGACGTGCTCGAGGCGGAAGCGCGTGAAGCCCTCCTCAATGAGCTCGGCGAGGGCCGCGTCGAGGATCGCCCGATGCGCCTTCTCGCTGCGCGGGCGGCCACCGGGCCGCCGCCCGCCGCCCACCGCGACGGCTTTCACAGTGGCCGAAGGTGCGGGTGTCGGTTCGGTGTCGGAGACGTTCCGATACGGAACGTCTTGCTTCTCACCGGACATACCGTTATGATACGTGACGAACCGTATCTATAGCAAGGGAGCTTGCTCCTCATGTACGATCGAAACGCGCTCCTCGAGCTCGTCGAAACAGCGGAGAACGCCCATCGCCTCTGCTCTTGTGGAGCACCGATGGTTCCGGCTGATGAAGCAGGCGCGCTCTGGCTCCTGTGCGCGAACCGCCCGGCGCCTCGAAGTCTGCGGTCGAAGCTGACCTCGCTCGACTGGGTCACGCCGCACAGTCGCATCCTGCTGCTCGACGCTGACGAGCTCGCTGCTGCCTGATCAGCGGCACAGAGTCCATCCAGAGGCCCGCGAGGAGCACCCCGGCAAGGTTGACCCGGCGGAGGCCGCGCCCATCCTGCGGGAACAAGGTGGGCCGAACGGTGCGGCGAGACGACCACGATGCGGGCCCGGGGAATTGAAGCCCTGCCGGTGCCTCCCGAGCCAATGAGGTCGGTTTGGCCGGCCTTACGCCTCTCGCCCCGACCAAACCGACCTAATCAGCGGTCGGGTAGGAGCGCTCCATCAAGCTGCGGCCCGGCGTTCGGTTGGCCGTCCTTGGGCCACCCCACCGGCCACCAGGTTCTGAGGCCTGTCCGTTCGTTGGACAAATGCGGCTGGTTGCTGAGTACTTGTTCGCAAGGCGGAGGTGATCCCGATCCCGGCGCCACCGGACTTCGCGGCTTGGCCGCGCGGACTGAGTGCTTGGACAAACCTAGGAGGCTGACTTCCGCTACCTGAGTTACTCCTGCTCGGAAGAGGAGCGATTCCAGGGCCCTTTCCGCGGGCCTCCAGCCGTTGGCGCTCAGTGCATCCGTGCCCGGCGTCGATGTTCTATGGCGACGTGACGCACTGGCAGGGCACGCCGGGCTGCGCTGCGCAGCGCGAGAATCGACGGCGCCGGAGTGGGTGCGGGCGCAGCTATGACGCCAACGGAATAGAGGTCGTCACGAGCCACAGACACAACGTAGAGGCGAGCGTTCACCCTCGGGTCATCGAGGTAACTCCGGAAAGAGGCCCACGATGTCGGGGGCAAGTTCGGCCGCCGGGTAGGCGTGTCGGCAGGGAAGTCCGAAAGGATGCACCGCGCAACTGAAACGAGCGAGTGGCGGCACCGGCCGCTATGGCAAACAGGAACCAGCTGCAGTAGAAGAGCCCGAAGACCCAGGACTCGATCTCACTCGAGGCGGTATCGCTCCCGGTAGCTAATGCGCTCACGAACGACCAGAAGGCCGCCGGCCCGATCATGGCCACGATAGCAGTGGCGGACCAGCCAGCGGCCAGTATCAGCCGGCGCGGGATCCAGTACGGCGGCGAGACGAGGAGCAGCGAGAGCACGGCGGCCAGCGCCCACGGGATCGCAATCAGCAATGGTTCCCAGCCCTCGCCGGCGGCGCCGGGCGACGCGAGCCCCAGCATTCCTCCGAGTGCCCAGTGCACCCTGAGAACTGGGTATGGCAGCGCGAGCAGGAATGCAGCGAACCCGTACCAGTCAGCCGGCCGGGTGGGTGCCGAGGCGGGCGGGCGCGCCAAGGCAAGACGCGCGAGCACAACCACGGCGGCGAGAGCCAGCGAACGAGTCGCCAACCCCGGCCAGTAGACGCTGGACATGATGATCGCACCGCCTGCCGTTCGGTGACCGATGAACCCTGCTGCCGTGAGCAAGTCGAACGGCAGGCCATTCGCTGCCCACACCATCAGCAACAGACCAGTCCAGCGCAGCGTCCGCTGCGCGCACAGCCACCGGGGCGAACCAACGAGGGGCATGATCCCCGCGGCGGCGACCGCGGCGGCCGGGAGCGGGAGCCAGTCGGGAGCGAAGGCCTGGGGGCCGTCCGGGTTCGGAACCAGTTGTTCCCAGGCCCAACCCAGCAGCACCACGGCGCACAGGGCCGGTCCAAGCCAGGGCCCGATTCTGCTGCAGGTAGAGCGTCCAATCTGCGACTTCATGACCTCGTCTCGGTGGCTCAGCGTGCCTGGCGGACGGCCATCCACATCCGGCGGATGCCAGCCTTCTGCCCGTAGAGGAGGACACCGGCGGCGTAGATGCGTGCGGCAACCCAGGTCATCAGGACGATCGTCAGGGCGAGCACAAGTACGGCGACGGCGACCTCGGGCGGATCAACGGCTGCCGAACTCAACCGGGCGAGCATCAGGTACGGTGCCACGAACGGCACCCAGGAGAGACCGACGACCCACGCCGCGTGGATGTCGATCGCCCCCAGGGAGGCGTATAGGGCGATCAGATACGCGCCGCACACGACGAGGGTCATGGGCGCGATCATCTGGCTCACGTCCTCTTGCCGGCTCACCAGCGAGCCTGCCGCCGCGAACAGCACCGCGTAGAGCAGAAAGCCGAGCACGAAGAACGCCGCGAAGGCAAGCAGGATCGACAGGGTCAGTCCCGATGGCAGGTGCACGCCGGCCGGATCACTGAACACGAGGGCGGCAACCTGACCCTGTGCCAGCAGGGCGACGCCTGCCGCGATCAGCACGGCGCCGAATTGCAGGAACGCCGCCGCACTCACGCCGAGCACCTTGCCGGCCAGGAGCTGAAAGGGCGACGCCGCCGCCAGGATGATTTCGATCATCCGGCTGCTCTTCTCCTCGACCACGCTCTGGGCAATCCACGTGCCGTAGAACATGAGGGCCAGTAGCAGGAACATCTCGAGGGCCACGATCACCGCCGTATCGGCGATCTCCTGGGCGGCCGCCTGTGAGCTCGCGACAGGATTCGAGGAATCCGGCGATCGAACCGTGACCGCGGGCGAAGCGAAGAGGCGGGCCTGATCGCCAGCCGACAGGCCGAGCCGTCCGAGCCGGTCGGCGATCGCGATCGAGGTTGCCGCCTGGCGCGCGACGACGGCGGTGCTGCTGTCGTTGGGCGCCTTCGTATAGAGCGTGAAGACCGGCTCTCCGACGCCGTCCCGCTCGACCTCGAGGAGGGCGGTGAGGGTTCCGTCCGCAACCTCCTTCTGTGACGCTTCCAGGTTGGTCGATCGACGTACCGAAAACGACGAACCGAGCCCCTGGCCGTCAGCTGGGTTCAAGAGGCTGTCGACCACCGCCACCGGGTCGCCGTGCAGATCGGCTGCCCCGACATAGACGGCGACACGGCTGCCCTCGCGACCGAGATACCCGATCGCGACCGGGGCGAGCGCGAGGGCAACGGAGACGAGGACCAGGATGAGCGTCGAGATGAGGAATGTTCGCGTCGCTGCTCGGGTGACGAACTCGCGTCGGGCGATCGTGACGATATTGGCCGGCGAGGTACGGGATGGACGGTTCACCGTTCTGTCTCCTTCCCGGCCGCGGCTAGGGTCCGCTCCGCGGTCGTCGTCGCGCCGACGCGCTCGATGAAGATGTCCTCGATCGACGGGGCCGCGATCTCGAAGCGAGTCACGTAGGCGTGCCGCGCCAAGGCCTCGTGGAGGATCGACTCCGGGTCGGCGTCGTCGGCCAGCTGTATCTCGTGGTAATCGAGACCCGACCGCCGAACCGTCGCGTTCGGCAGCGCGTCGAGCCAGTCGAGATCCGGATCCCCGGCCACGCCGAGGCGGACGACGACCCGGCCCGCCTGCCGCTTGACGCTCGGCACGGGCCCGGTCAGGACCGGCTTGCCGCGATCGATGATCGCGAGCGCGTCGCACAGCTCCTCGACTGCGTCCATCTGGTGCGTACTGAACACGATCACCTTGCCCCGGTCGCGCAGCTCGAGGAATGCCTCCTTGAGCAACGCCGCATTGATCGGGTCGAGGCCCGAGAAGGGCTCGTCCATCAGAAGGACGTCGGGGTCGTGCAGGATCGCCCCGATGAACTGAACCTTCTGCTGGTTGCCCTTGCTCAGCCCTTCAGCCCGGCGATCGGCATAGTCGCCGATCCGGAAACGGGCCAGCCAATGGCGCGCCCGCTTCGCCGCCTCCGCGCGCGCAACGCCGTGCAACGCGGCGACGAAGACCAGCTGGTCGAGGACCTTCATGCGCGGATAGAGCCCGCGCTCCTCGGGCAGGTACCCCCAGGTACGGCGCGGGGCCTGTGCGGCTGGCCGGCCCGCCCAGGTCACCGAGCCCGAGTCGGCGTGGATGATGTCGAGGACGATCCGCATCGTCGTCGTCTTGCCGGCACCGTTCGGCCCGAGGAAACCGAACACCTGCCCCGCCTGGGCGACGAAGCCGATGCCGTCCAGCGCCTGCACGTTGCCGTATCGCTTGGAGAGCGAGTCGATCACCAGTGCCATCGCCGCGTCCTTCTCATTCCCGGCTGCCGTCGACGCGAGCCGCGGTGGTGTCATCGGACGCAGAGCGGAGGCGCACGAGAGATGTCCACACGGCGAAGAGAACGGCGCCTACGGCGATCGCCTCGATCACCCGCTCGACGAGAATTCCGCCGACGACGGCGATCAGCAGGAGGAGCAGGCCTCCGAAACGAGCGAGGTACCTTGCCATGGCGGTCATCCCCAGTAGTGGTTTGGTTGCCGACCGCGAGCATCCGATGTCACCCTTCATCGGTCGTCCCCCAACCGTGTCGAAGGACACTCGGATTCTTGTAGCGGGCCCGGTGCGACAACCGTCGCGGGGTGGGTTCCTGCCGAACGGCCCTTGCGAGGCCGTCGGTCTCGCCGAGACACTGGTTTCGCACCATGCCGGACTCGGAGAAGATTCGCGTCCTGATCGTCGACGATCACGCCATCGTTCGGCGCGGCCTGCGTGGCCTGCTCGAGATCGTCGACGACATGGAGGTCGTCGGCGACGCGGCCGACGGCGAGCAGGCAGTGTGCCGGGCCGACGCCTGCGCTCCGGACGTGATCCTGATGGACCTTGTCATGCCCGTGAAGGACGGCATTGCCGCGATTTGGGAGATCCGGGCCCGACATCCGGCGACCGAGATCATTGCCCTGACGAGCTTCATCGACGAGGAGAAGGTCGTGGCGGCCCTCGAGGCCGGCGCGGCCGGGTATCTGCTCAAGGACGCCGATGAGCGTGCGGTCATCGAGGCGATCCGTGCCGCCCACGATGGCGAAGTTCGCCTCGATCCCGCGGTCGCCCAGGTGCTCACCGAGCGACTCCGACGGCGCCCTGCCCCAGCCCCGGTTGACCCGCTGACGGAGCGGGAGCTCGGCGTTCTCGGGCTGCTCGGTCGCGGGCTGAGCAACAAGGAGATCGCGGCCGAGCTGCGCATCGCGGATTGCACGGCACGCACGCACGTGAGCAACGTTCTCGGCAAGCTCGGCCTCGCAAGTCGGACGCAGGCGGCCCTCTTTGCCGTCGAGCACGGCATCACGCGGGAGCCGGTGGCCGCATCGCAGAGCTGAACGACCTCGCGGCGATGCGACCCCGCACGGCTGCAGCGGCCAGGACGGACTCGCGACCCGAGATGGACCTGCCGGCGCTGCTGCGCGCACTCGACCGCCTGCCGGACGTCATCTGGGCCGCGGGCGCCGATCGAAGCTTCACGTACGTCAGCGCCGGGAGCGAGGGCCTTCTCGGGTACCGACCCGACGAACTCATCGGCCGCAACTCCGAGATCGTGATGCACGAATCATCCCGCGACGCGTTCGCAGAGGGCTACCGCTGGCAGATCGCGCACCCCGACGGCGACCAGACCTATCGCGTCAACCTGCGCCACCGGGACGGGCACGCGATCCCGGTCGAACTGCACAACATCGGCACCGCGGTCGCCGGGAGGTATGGCGGTGGAACCGGGTCGGTCCGCGAGATCAGCGAGCGGTTGCGTCTGGAGCGAGAGATCAGGGAGCAGGCCGCTGAGCTTGCCGCCGGCCGCGAGCGCGCGCACCTCGCCCAGGAACTCCATGACTCGGTGACCCAGGCGCTGTTCAGCATGACGATCACCGCTGGCGCTGCCCGGCTGCTGCTCGAGCAGGGCAGGCCCGGTGTCGACGTCAAGCTGGACGAGCTGAGCGACCTGGCGCGCGAAGCGCTCGGCGAGATGCGTAGCCTCATCTTCGAGCTTCGGCCTGGCAATCTGGCCGAAGATGGGTTCGTACCCGCTCTTCGAGCGCACCTCGTCGCCGTGCAGGGACGAACGGGCCTGAGCATCCGACTCGACATCCCGCCCGACCTTCCACCACTTCCGCTTCCAGCCGAAGACGCGCTCTATCGGATCGCCCAGGAGGCGGCCCACAACGTCGTGAAGCACGCACACGCGCGCGAGGTGACCGTCCGGATCACCTGCTCGCTGACATCCGCCCGGATGGAGTTCAGCGACGACGGGATCGGCTTCGACCCACAGCGGCCTACGGATGGTCTCGGCCTCGCCGGCATAGCCGCTCGCGCGGAGCGCCTGGGTGGGTCGTTTCGCGTGGCGTCGGCTCCGGGGCGAGGGACGATCCTGACGGTTGTGATTCCGACGGCCTCCCGCGCACCCCGCCGCCAGATAGAAGCAGCCTGCTTCTGGCATATCCGCGGGAATGTGATACCGCGCTCGTCGAGACCTGTGGGTCGTCATCTCGGCCGGTGTCGATTGCGTAGCGCCATCGGACCGACACTTCGAAGCCGATCGCCCTCTCCCGTGCTACGCCACGGGCTCGGCTGACAGCGGATCTGACAGCACCCACACGCCTGTACTGACCCGCCTCCCAATTGCGCTCGTACCAACGCCTCGCCCCGAGCTACGCCGTTGTGGCTGCCAGCAGACCAGGATGATCACGTCGGTTCCACGGGGTCGAGTCCTCTCGCCCCGACCAGACTCCACCAGACCTCCCTTATCTGCACCTGGTTTGGCAGTGGGTTGATGTCGGGTTGGTCGTATTCGCGCTGGCACGCTAGCCGGCGACGGGGACCGGGCCTTCACGCAGGCCGAGCACGTTGCCGGCTGGGTCCTTGAACCAGGCACCGCGATTGGGACCGAACTGGGCGATGAAGTTCACCGTCTTCGGCGTTTCGTATTCCTCGAACGTGACCCCATGGGAGGTGAGGTCGCGGACGACGGCCTCGATGTCATTGACCTCGAAGTGCAACACCGTCTGGCCGCCGGCCGAGGTCTGCCCCCGCCGGATCGTCAGTTGCGATCCCATGCCGGCACCGAACCGGCACCCCGCCGGGGTCTCCTCGAGGAGCGTCAGGCCAAGTTGTTTCTCGTAGAACGCCTTGGCCTGGTCGATGTCAGTCACCACCAACGTCGTGACCGCCAGGCACTCAGAGAGCATCGTCGTCACCTCGATCATGGAGCTGAGTTCGTCAGACCGATTGGCGGGTGTAGCCTGCGTGCTTTCGGACGCGGTCCCAGCGCACGGGTGGAGTATGGGCGGCTGGCCTCGTCTGCCACCCTCCGTTTCAGCTGCCGGATTGGATGCGCCGACTCGAGACGGCCAGTCGGTCGTGGCTTACGCCGGCTGAGTACGGCAGGAAGGTGAGCCGTCGTTGCCAGTCACCTGTTGAGGCAGGATCAGAATCGCACGATGAAGGATCTCAATCGACGCTTCGGGGGAGACCAAGACAGAATCGTCGCGGCCTACGCCGCGGCGGAGCGGCGTGGACACGTGACGCGAGTGGCATTGGCGAGCGAGCGACCGGCAGCTCGCCGAGGTCCAGGCGCAAACCGGAGCTGCGTCCAAGCACCTCATCGACGACCGCTCCGGACTTCAGCTGTTGCTCGAAAGGCTTGCCTGGATCGCAGCCGAGGGCGGTGCCCATGACCGTGCGGCGATGCTCCTGGGGTCGGCCGAGCACGTACGCATGGCAACCGGTCTCGTGGTCCCCGATATACGGCGGCAGCAGCACGAGCGTACAACCGCCCTTGCTCTCGAGGGCCTCGACAGCGGCCTTATGACAATTCGTACGAGCGCGGATTTGCAATGACCACGGGATCGGACCGCCGATCTTCCGAGCATTTCCGTCCCGACGCTCGTGATTGGAGCGCGCCACGACACAATGGATCCCGGGTACATGGAGATGATGGCGGGCAAGCTCCCGCGAGGGACATACCTGTACTGCCCGAACGGCAGCCATCTCGCGATGTACGACGACCAGGTCGTCTACTTCGACGGGATCGTCGACTTCATCCGCTCTGCCGAGCGCCTCGTCTAGCTGCGAGGCATGGACGAGACGCCTCCCGACCTCATTGGGGCGGCCGCCTTACTCCTCCCGGACCGGCCGAGCTGTTCCCTTGCCACGACCCGCGCTGGGTCGTATGCTTGACTCATGACAGCAAGAGTCAAGCATCGACGACGCGGCTATACACGAGTCAGCGCGAAGCACCAGGTGACGCTCCCGGTTGAGGCGCTGCGGCGGGCCGGCATCCGGACCGGTGATACCCTGCGCGCCGAGGTCCGCGGGCCGGGCGAGGTCATCCTGGTCCGCGACGTCGACCCCGTGACCCAATTCGCCGGCACGCTCACGGGTATCTTCGCGCCCGACGAGCTCGACACCTTGCGCGACGAATGGGACTGACAATCCTCGACGCGGGCGTCGTCATCGCGGTTCTCGACGCCGGGGATGTTCACCACCCGACGGGAGTCAAGGCGCTGGCTGAGGCGCGTGACCGCGGTGATGAACTCGTCATCCCTGTGTCCGCCTACGCCGAGTGCCTCGTCTCCCCGAGCCGAAGCGGCCCGGCGGCCATCGCGACGGTCGATCGGTTTCTCGACACCCTGCCTGCGCGAATCCAACCCGCGTCCCGCGCCATCGGCGCCGCAGCCGCATTGCTCCGTGCCTCAAACGGTCCGTCGTTGCGACTGCCGGATGCCCTCGTGGTCGCGACCGCCGTGGAGCTCGAAGCGGACCGCATCATCACGACGGACTCTCGCTGGCCGGCGCTCCCCGTCAGGGTCGAGGTGATCAAGGCGGAGGCGTAGGCTGCTTGGGTATCGATGATGTCGGTTCCGCGGGGGCAAGCCCTCTCGCCTCGACGGCCAGGCTCATCTGCTCCTGCACGCCCGATCCCGGCCGCCGTCGCGGCGCGGTCAGAATCCCCTTGCGTCGCCCGTCACGAGATCCGCTGCGTGTGACGCGACCACGTCGGCCGGGTCGGGCCCGAGAAGCGAGCGCGAGAGCTGTGGGTAGGTCGCCCGTTGCTGCTCGCCGGCTGCGTTCAGGGCGCAGGTCCGGTCGCCAGCGAGATTCGGGAAGTCCGCGCGTTCAGCAGGATCGAGGTCGGGGCCGGGATCCATCTCGAATTCACGCTCGGTCTCGTGCAACGCCTGGACGTTCGAGCACACGACAACATCCTGCCGGCAATCGCCGCCGATGTCAGTGGCTCCACGCTGACGATCGACGCCCGAGACGATTTCACTGCGCCCGAACCGGTCGTTGTGACCGTCGTTGCGTCCAACCTCGATGCGATTTCGCTGAGCGGGGCGCCCAGGCCCGGCTCGACGGCATCGACGCGGCCGACCTTGAGATCAACCTGAAGGGTGGCGGCCGTCTGTCGATGGCGGGCCGCGCCGACGCCGTGGTGTTGGCCGCGGACGGTGGATCCACGGCCGATCTCGCGAAGCTGGCGGTGGGGGTGATCGCTGTTGCCCTCGCCGGCGGCGCGACGGCCACGGTTGCGGCCGAGCGCAACGTGATCGGTACGGCCGCCGGCGGCTCACGGCTCATCGTCCTTGGCGATCCGAATGTCTCCGTCGACGTGTCCGGTGGCGCGGCGGTGACGAATCAGTAAGTCCTGCCGGGAGTCAACCTGGTCGCCCACGGTCGACCCGGTTCATCGGTGGGCCGGCGGTACCGGTCACGCGCCCGTCCGGCAGTTGGGCAATGTTGCCCACGGCGGGGATGGGCCCCGCGGGCCATCAGGGCTGCGGCACGCCTCGACGACGGAAGCCGATGGCTGCGGCGCCGCCGAGGACCGCGGCGAGTGCGCCGAGGACGACGAGCGGCAGCCCTTCGACGGTGCCCAGCGGCGGGTTGCCGACGTGGGTCGTCGGGGAGAGGTCGAGCACCAATGTGGGCAGCTTGAGGCCCGGTCCGAGGGAGGCGATGAAGGCGACGAGGGCCACGGCCGCCCATGCCGCCGAGAACGCCCTGGGCCACAGGCTGAAGAGCGCGAGCGCCAGTCCGGCAATGAGGAGCTCGGCCGGCAGGTATGCCGCCCCCGCCGACAGGACTCGGCCGAGGTCCACTGCCGTGCCCGTCGACCACGCCGTGCCCGCGGCCAGGACGACCGAGGAGATGAGGACCATGCCGACCAGGCCAAGGACGATCACGAGCGCATGGGCGACCAGCCACCGGATCCGCGACAGGGTGCCGGACAGCCGGACCTCGAGACGGCCGGCGGTCTCCTCGCCGCGGAGGCTCCCGACGGCCTGGACCGCATAGGCCGTGGCGATGATGGAGATATAGAGTTGGGTGAGGGCGACCATCGCGTCGGCGGGTTGCCCACTCGACACACCGAGCGCCTCGGCCATGGCCGGGTTGCCGAGCACGGCGTCGATGAACTGCTGTGCAAGTGCGCCCATCAGGCCCGCGAGGATCACGGTGCCCGCCAGCCAGCCGAGGAACGCCGGGCGATGGATGGCGGTTGCCAGCCCGAGCGGGCTGCGCAGCCACGTCGACGCCCGCGCGGGTCCCGCGCCGCCGCGGACGAGGGCGCTGCCGAGATCGCGACGTCCCGCGATGAGGATGGCGAGCGTGGCCAGCAGTCCGCCGACGGCGAGCGGGATGAGGAGCGCCCACCACCGCATGTCCCCGAACGGGGCGGCCTTCTCGGACCAGCCGAGCGGCGAGAGCCAGGTGACCCAGGTGTTCGTGACGTCCCCGACGCCCCGCAGCACATAGCCCGCGGCGAGGACGAGCAGGCCCCACATGTAGACGCTACGCGAGTGCAGGGTGACCTGGGCGAGCAGCGCGGCGAGCCCGGCGAAGGCGAAGGCGAGGGCGCCGAGCGAGGCGGCGTAGAGCACCGACCGGGTGGCGGGGACCCCGAAGGCGCTGAGCCCGAGTGCGAACGCGATGGCGGTGACGAGGATCGCAGCGGAGGCGACGATGAGCCCGGCCAGCAGCGGGACGTGGCGTGCGACCCGGCCCGCGAGGGCCAGCTCGAGGCGCCCGGCCTCCTCCTCACCTCGGGTGGCCCGGGCGACGAGGCTGATCCCGAGCAGCGGGAGGAGGAAGGCAGCCAGGAAGCCGAACTCGTCGGCGATGATCCCGCCGAGGCTGTCGATGCCCTCGACGCGGCCGTTGATCACCACGAGCGCGTCACCAGCGGTGACGGCCTGGGCGTAGGTGTGGATCTGCTCGGGGGTGGTGTAGAGGGCGGCGATCGACCCCGCCGTGCCGACCATACCGGCGATGAGCACGAACATCGAGATGAGCGTCCCTCGGCGATGCGTCCGCCACTGAACGGCGAGCATCGGCCCCAGGCCTGTCGCGCTCATCGCGCTGCCTCGGTCGGCGTTCCGAGTTCCGTGGCGTCGAGGGGTGTGATCTTCCCGTCGTAGGCGCGCAGGAAGAGGTCGTCCAGGCTCGGCGGGGCCACGGTGAGCGTCTGAACCCGTGCGGTGTGCAGGAGGCCGACGACGGTGTCGAGGTGCTCGGCATCGATCGTGAACCGGCTGTCGACGTAGCCGTCGAGTTGCACCGAGACATGGTTCGCGACGCCCGGGGCTTCGTCGAGTCCCGCGGGCGCCTCGACGGTGACCGCGTGGACGTGGGTCCGGGTATGCCGGCGCAGCTCGGCGAGCGTGCCCGTCGTCACGGTCCGGCCGCGGCGGATGATGCTCACGCGGTCGGCCAGGGCCTCGACCTCGCCGAGGATGTGACTCGACAGCAGGACCGTGCACCCCTCCTCACGCCGCTCGCGGACGACCTCCTGGAACGCCTGCTCCATGAGCGGGTCCAGCCCGGAGGTCGGCTCGTCGAGCACGAGCAGGTCGACGTCGGCGGCGAGGGCGGCGATGAGGGCGACCTTCTGTCGGTTGCCCTTGGAGTAGTCGCGGACCCGTTTGGTCGGGTCGAGGTCGAACCGCTCGATCAGGGCCGCCCGGCGCTCCTCGCGAAGCCCGCCGTGGGTCGCGCCGAGGATATCGAGACACTGCCCACCCGTGAGCCCCGGCCAGAGCGCGACGTCGCCGGCGACATACGCGAGCCGCGCGTGAAGGGTGGCCGCCTGGTGCCACGGGTCGCCGCCGAAGACCTCGACGTGACCGGCGTTGGCGCGGATGAGACCGAGGACGATACGGATGGTCGTGGTCTTGCCGGCCCCGTTCGGGCCGAGGAAGCCATGCACCTCTCCGGGGGCCACGTCGAGGTCGAGCCCGTCGAGGGCCGTGACCTTCCCGAAGGTCTTGATCAACCGCTCGGTGCGGATGACGGATTGGGACGAATGCACTGGGTGTTACTCCTTGGCCGGGGAACGGAACGCGCCCTCGGCGTACACGATGCTGGCCTCCCGTGCCCACCGGTCGATCCCCTCGGGGGTCAGCGGGTCGGCGCCGATCGACACGGCGATCTGGGTTCTCAAGAGGATGAGTGCGAGGTCGTTGACCAGGAAGAACGCCGCCCTGACGGCAGGGTCCTCGCTCGGCCGAGCGACGCCGGCCTCGACCATCACGTCGAGGAGACGCCGGGTCGTCGCATACCACCGCCCGAACAGCGCCGCTCCCGCCGGGTCATGTGTCAGGAGCAGCCGACCCAGGTAGGCCGGCAACGGCGAACCGTGCGGAAACCCCCGGGCGAATGCCTCGGCAAGCGAACCACTCGCCGCCCCGCCGGCGAGCAACTCGACGACCTCTTCGGTCGGCATGGCCTCGAAGATCGCGTCGAACGCCTGCGCTGCGAACGCGTCGACCTCGGCACGCAGACCGTCCTTGCTCCCGAAGTGGTGGAGCACGAGAGCTGGGGACACGCCCGCCTGGGTGGCAATCTCCCGCACGGTGACCGCGTCGGGGCCACGGTCGGCAAAGAGCCGCAACGCGGCATTCCGGATGGTCGCGCGGGCGGTGAGATCGCGGGGATCGGTGACTGAACTCATGTTCAGTAGAGTAAACGCGTGACCAGTCCGACGTCAAGGATATGCACGGTCCTGTCGCAACATTGCTTCGTCGGGCGCAACGGGGACGAGCTGATGCCGGGAAGCGGATGGGCGCGCTTGGACTCATGTCGCCCAGCGAGGCTCGACGCTCGCCACCACAAGCCGTCCCTCGAGCAGCCAGCGATCGAGGGCGATGCCCATGGCAATTCCGGCGAGGAACGCGAGGACCAGCTCGACTCCGGTCATCTGGCCTCCGCGGAGGGGTTGACGGCGCAGACGTAGCCGGCTGGGGGACCCTGGAGTCCGTGGATGGGACCACATGCGGAAAGGGTGCGGGCGGCAGGCCGCGGCCGGCGGATGACGACTTGGCCGTTCGGGCCATGCTTTCGGGTTCGGGCCGGCGGGGACTTCGGCTCAGGCCTGCCGACGCAGAGCGGCCCCGGCCAGCCACGCGAGGCGACCGGGGCCGCCGTCCTCGCCAAGCGGCGAACACCGTGAACAGAGATCTCGCACCGTGCCTGGTG
The DNA here is from genome assembly GCA_963806175.1 of uncultured Chloroflexia bacterium. Classification (GTDB taxonomy): domain Bacteria; phylum Chloroflexota; class Limnocylindria; order Limnocylindrales; family CSP1-4; genus SPCO01. The sequence continues at coordinate 556,538 of CAWDXA010000003.1, read as the reverse complement.
ACCGCGGCTGGGCTGTGATCGCTCAGACCGGGACGGGCACCGTCACCTCGGCGAGGCCCTTGAAGTCCTCGAGCTGGTGGCGCATCTGCCGCTCGACCCAGGTCTTGGTCATGAGCCGGTCGCAAGGACCGCTGCCACGACGCCGACCCCCCGGTTCCTCGGCCGATTGGGCCATGTCGTCGGGCCGCTCCTGGCGAGAGGGCTTGGAGCTCCGACGTGTTGTCTTCACCGGCTCCTCCATGAACGCCGGGGTCAGTCTCCGGCGAGTGCAGCCTTGACCGCCGGGATGATGGTCGAGCCGTACGCCTCGAGTTGCGCCTCCTCGTCCCCGCTCATGAGGTAGAGGTTGAACTGGTCGACGCCGGCCTCGCTGAGCTCCTTGAGCCGCCGGACGTGTTCCTCGGGCGGGCCGACAACGGCGAAACGGTCAACGACATCGTCCGTCACGAACGCCGCGCTCGCCGCGCCGAACTCGTCGCGGCTGCGATCCTGGTCGCCCGCCCGGTCCCGGATGCGGCCGGTCAACGATACGGGCAGCCGCTCGCTCGGGTACCGGTTCGCCAGCTCCAACACGTGGCCGCTGACGGCCGCCGGAAACCAGCGCACGTGCTCACGACATGCCTCGATGGCGCCGACGTGCGCCGGCGCCGCGGCCTGGACCTGGATCGAGTCGGGATCCCGGCCGGCTGTCTCGGCCGCGTCACGCATGAGGCCGACCATCCACCGGATCAGGTCCGGATCCGCCAGCTGCAGGATCAACCCGTCGCCGATGCGACCGGTGAGGGCGAGCACCATCGGACCGTAGCCGGCGATCCACGTGGGCAGCTTCCACGCCCCGGTCCATTGCAGCGCGAGGTCTGCTCCCTCGTGCGCGGTCGTGCGGCCTTCGACGAGGTCGCGGATGAGCGTCACGTCGGCGCCCTCCGGACCGGGACCAGGCGACGGTGGACCCGTGCGCACGGGGCGACCTGGGGGACCCGCCGCGAGCATCCACCGGCACGCCGTGGGTCACGCCGCCGATCCGGCCAGCCCCAGGATGACGGCGATCGCCTCGTCGATTGGGTCGGGCAGCAGCACCACCCCATCCGCCACGCCGGGCAGTTCCCGGGCGCGCCTGCCGCCGAGCACTGCGATCGGCGGTCGCGCCAGGGCCAGGAGGGACCTCACGACGCGATCCGCGGCGGCGACATCTGGCGCACCGACGACGCCGATGACGGCCAGCCCTGCCCCCGTCGCCTCGAAGGCGACCCGCCAGCTGTCAAGCGGCACGTCGGCCCCCAGGTGCACCTCACCGACCTCGTCGACGACGCCACAGTAGGAGGGGACCTGGTTTGTCGGGTCAAGTCCTCTCGCCCCGACCAAACTCCATCTGGCTGCACCGGACCGCACCATCGTCCAGACGCCCACGCGTCTCCCGCCGACGCTCTCAGGTGGCCTTGGGCCCCGTCGATGGCAATGCCTCAGGCGGCAGTAGTTCGCGGACCAGCGCCCGCGCGAGCCAGTCACGATAGCTTTCCTCGCTCCAGCCCCGAGAGACGACGAGCGCGTCGTGGACCGCCAGCGAGCAGAGGGTCCAGAGGACATCACGCGCTCGCTCGGCGTCGACGCCGGCTCGCAATGCGCCACGCTCCGCGAGCCTCCCGGCGAACCGTGCCTGGCCGACCAGGCGAGCGTCCTCGATCCCGGCCCATAGTCTCGCCAGGTCGGGATCGGAACCGGCCGCGACGGCCAGGGCGCGAAGGAGCGGCCCCGACCGACGGTGGATGCCCGGTTGCGTGGCCGCGTACAGGGCCACCTGTCGCCGGGGATCGGGCTCCTCGATGATGGCCCGGATCGCCGGCCGCGCTTCGATCGGCGTGTCTGCCCGCGCCGCGCCACCGGCCACGGCGGCCTCGACGACGGCCCTGAACAGTGCCGCCTTCGAACCAAAGACCCGGTAGATGGTCTCCACGGCGACGTCCGCCTCCGCCGCGATCTCCGCGATCGACACGCCGGCGTAGCCAGATTCCCGGAAGAGGATTCCCGCAGCACCGAGGATCTCCATCCTCGTCTGTGCCGCCTGCCGGACACGACGGGGCGACTGGTACGAGCGGTGCTTGACAGGATCAGACATTGGTGAGAATACTCATGCTATCAATATAGTTACACTGGCACGATTGAGCCAGCGAGAAGGAGGATATCGATGCATGCGGTCGTCGTGCGCGAGGCCGGGGAGGCTGCACAGATCGAGGGTAGTGTCGGCCATCTCGAGACGAACGTCGTCCCCCGCCTCCGTGACGCCCCCGGGATCGTTTCGGCGCTCTGGATGTCGGACGGTTCGGGCGGAACCCTGAACGTGCTGGTCTTCGACAGTGAGGATGCGGCGCGCGCGGCGCTCGAACGCGTCCGAGACGCTCCACGGCCATCGTTCATGCGACTGGAGGATGCTGGCGTGTACCGTGTGCTGGCGTCGATGTGACCGGCTTGCCCTGTGCCCGTGCAACCCGGCCGACTTTGCAGGGCAAGTCCTCTCGCCCCGACCAGACTCCATCAGACCGCACCGGACCGTACCCTCGGCCGGGCGACGGACGTGGTGCTGGGGCGGGTAGGGCCCAGCGCACCGCCACCCAGCACCAGGCGCTGAGGCAAGAGGTCAGGCAACCCGGGCCGAGATTGCCTCGAGCGCGCGGACTGCATCGCGTGCGGGCGGCAGCGACGAGTTCTCGCGAGCGATCTCGCCAGCCCGCTCTCGGAATCGTGGCTGCTCCAGCACCTCGCGGACGGCGGCGCCCAGGCGGCCCACGTCGCCGGGGCCCTGGAGCACGATGCCGGCGCCGGCCTCGGCGACGCGAGCCCCGCTCTGCCACTGGTCGAACGAGAAGAGGGGCAGGGTGACGATCGGGGTCCCTGCGGCGAGCGACTCGATCATCGTGCCTGTGCCCCCGTGAGACACCGTCACATCGGCTCGGGACAGCGCATCGATCTGGTCGACCCACGTCTCCACGCGAACGCCGTCCGGTAGCGATCCGAGGGCGGCGGGGTCGACCGCTCGCGCGAGCGTCACGAGGACGTCCCACGAGCCGTCGGCGACCGCGTCGATCGCCGCACGGTAGAGCGCAGGGTAGAACTGCCCCGCCGCCTCCGTGCCGAAGGAGAGGAAGACGAGCGGACGATGACCGTTCGTCGCGACGCTGCGGTCGACGTCCCGGGCGCGATACCGCGCGGCCCGGTCGCGGTCGTCGGGCCGCTCGAGGGACGGCGGGACGAGCGAAAGCAGCCGCTCGTCGAAAGCGCCGCTCGCTCGGTCGGCACCGACGCCCGCCGTGGCCAGCAGCTCGGTGACCCGTGGCCGGACTCGAGCCATGGCGTCATCCAGCGTCACGAGGAGGTTGGTCGCGACCTGGACGTGCGGCACACCCTGCGCGGCAGCGGCAGCGAGCGAGGAGAACTCGAGGCTCTCGCGGACCACGACGTCGGGCCGCCAGTGCTCGATGAGGTCGGACATGGCGGCGAGTGCGGCTCCGGCGAAGATCCCGGCGAACCCGTCACGAAGCATGATGGTGTTGCGTTCGTCGAACGATGCCCCGCCCATGCGCCCGAACATCGCGCCGCGCTCTGCGTCGGTGCTCTCGCCGACCGGCGTGGAACGGCAGGCCGACCCTCCGCACGGCCGGCTCGGCCGACCCCGGCGCGGCGACCACGACGTCGTGGCCGAGCTCGGTGGCGGCGGCGGCGAAGGGGACCAACGGGCCCAGGTGGCCGGCACCGGCCGTGGTGGCGAACAGGATCCGCATTGGAGCTCTCCTCGTTGGGTCGGGCGGTGGGCTTCCAATCGGCGGGTCCCTTCGCCTCGTTGTCTCCGACCGTAGCCCCCGGTCGCCCCTCGCCGCATCCGGGCAGGCGCGGATAGCAGTACTGAAATCCAGCTATGCGCTGTTGTCGCGCAGCCCGTCGATGGCCGCCCAGGCCGCGATCTGGGTGCGCGCCCGGAAGCCAAGCTTGGTGAGGATGTGCTGCGTATGCGTCTCCACGGTCCGCTCGGAGAGCACCAGCAGCTCGGCGATCTCGCGGTTGGAGCGGCCCGCGGCGACATGACCCGCGATCTCGCGTTCCCGGCGCGAGAGTCGAGCCTGCGATCCAGCGAGTCCCTCGACGAGCGCATTCGCTCGCGGCAGGACTGCTCGCATGTCGAGGCGTGCCGCGTCGACCGCGGCGACACTGGCCAGCCTGCGCGCACGGTCGCGGTCGCCCGGCGCGGCTCGCCGCTCCAGGCTGATCGCGAGCGCCAGCCGTGCCCTCACGAGCGAAGGTCCCAGGTCGCCGATGCCGGCGAGGGCCACGGCGCTCTCGAAGTGGGCGATCGCCTCGTCGAGCCGCCCGGTGAGGGCCTCGATGAGTCCCAGGAACTGCGCGACGGGACCGACCGCACCGATGCTCGCGGCGATCATCAGGCCATCGAACCGGGCAAGGTCGCGGTGCAGGGCCTCGGCGGTCGCCAGGTCGTCGCACCCGACCGCGAGCTCGGCCGTGGCCGCCATTGTGGGCAGCCAGGGCTCGTCGAGCGGCATCGAGTCGAGCCGCGGCTTGGTGGCTTCAAGGCTCGCGAGGGCAGCCATGCGGTCACCGATGGCGAGCTCCAGCCGGCCGACGAACGCCCGCACGACGGGAGGCGCTCCCGCTGATGAGCCACGGATCTCGTCGATCTCGGCCGGCTGGACTCCGCGGTCGGTGGAGATCAACACGAGTTGCGCGTAGAACAGACCGCGCGCGATCATCTGACCGCTGGGCGGTACCGCCTCCACCGCGAGCCGGGCATGGCGCTCGGCCTGCGCGAGACGCCCCACCGCCTGGTCGAGCCCGGCACGAGCGCGCAGGGCATGCCACCGCACCAGCGGGTCGCCGGTGCGAGCGGCCAGGACATCGAGGGCATCGATCTCCTTCCGAGCTCCAGCCGGCTCCCCGCGCTGCAGGAACCCATCGATGCGCCAGACGTGCCCCAACAGTGGGTTGCCGGCCACTTCCCCGGTGCCTCCCAGCTCCAGCATCCGGGAGCCCAGCTCGAGCAGCTCTCCCGGCTGCCCCAGCCCGACGACGACCATCTGGCGAGCGTGGAGGGCCGCGGCGACCGCCCCGGCATCCCGGGTCCCTTCCGCGAGATTCAGCGCCCGCCCGCTCGCGGCAGCCGCCTCGTCGAGCCGCCCTCCGTGCGAGAGCGTGACTGCCAGCTGACCGTAGAGTCGCGCCTGCAGGCTGATGTCCCCGTCGCCGAGGCCAGCGATGGCCTCTTGGGCCATCTCCTCGATCGCTGCGTTCAGGAGGTCGTCGTCGACTCCGGACACGACGAGGGCCGCCTCGCCGAGCAGGTCGGGGCGTCTGGCCCGACGCGCGAGCTCACCGGCACGAACCACCGCCTCGCCACTCGAGCGGAGATCGCCTTCTCGAAACCGGTGGCTGGCCAGCTCGATCAAGCCCTCGCACTCGGCGACGATATCGTCCGTCTCGGCAGGTCGCCGATGCGCAGCGCCCTTTCGTGCAGCCTTGGTCCCAGCGTCCTGCATCCATCTACCATGGCTCACGCGTGCACCCGGTGCAAGGACGGCCCTCACGAACCGCTCCCCGGCGGTGCGCGCCATCGGAGTCGATGGCCCCCGGCGCTCGGTCTGCCCGGCCCTGCCAAGCTGGGCGCGCAGCAGACGGGGCACGGGTTGACCATCGTATCACCGGTGATACACTCGGGCCGTGGACACCGTGACGATCCGGGAGCTGCGCAACCGTGGGGGCGAGGTCGTAGACCGGGTCGAAGCCGGCGGACACGTGACGATCACCCGCGACGGTCACGCGGTCGCCGAGCTGCGACCCCTGCGGCCGCGAGGCCTGTCCGCAGCAGCCCTTCTCGAGCGGTGGCGGCGAATACCGGCAGTCGAACCGACGAGGCTGCGGCGCGACGTCGACTCGGTGATCGAACCCGATCTGTGAGCGACACCGAGGGCCTGCTCGACACGAGCACGCTGCTCCTCCTGCCGAGGATCGGAGATGCTTCGGTGCTGCCCGGCGTCCCGCTCATTTCTGCCATCACCCTCGCCGAGCTCTCGGTCGGCCCGCTGGTCACGGACGACGCGGCCGAGCGCGCCCGCCGCTTGGCGCACGTCCAGCAGGCCGAGGCCGACTTCGATCCCCTGCCGTTCGACGCCGCCGCCGCTCGGACGTTCGGACAGGTTGCGTCGTCGCTCCGTCGATCCGGGCGTAAGCCGGCGGCGCGGGCGCTCGATGCCTTGATCGCGGCCATCGCCATGGCTAACGGTTTGCCGCTCTACACGTGCAATCCCGCTGACTTCTCAGGGATCGACGGCCTCGTGGTCCGGACGGTGCCGGTTCCCGGCGCGCGGCGGTAGCCGTCCGCGAACGACATGATGCCCGGCCGGGCTCGGGCTACCAGTCACAACACGCAGTGTCGATGCGAAGCCTCGAGATCGGTCCACGGCTCGTGGCGTTGGAGGCAGCCCGCATCGAGGTCGGCCGCGATCCCTCGACGATCGGCAAGTCCGCCGGCATCGTTGTCGAGCCGACGGCGATCAGCGAAGCTGCCGATGTGCTCGCGGTGCTCGGGCCGCCGCGGGACAGGAATCACACGAGCTGTGCCACCGACGTGGCGTGCTCCGAAGCCAGTCGTCTGGCCCCGACGGCTTGGCGAGCCGCATCGTGATCGGTAGACGTCGGCCGCATCATCGCCTATGGCGCGGTGAGGGTTAGCGTCAGCGTCGACTGGACTTCGCCGCCGAGCCCGCCGAAGCCGGCGTCGAAGCTGCTCTCGTTGGACTGCGACCAGCTCAGCGTCTTGCCCGACACGGTTGGAGTGCCCATCGGCTCGGGCGGCATGAGTCCAGTCAGGTCGATCTTGGTGTTCACCGGCCCGCAACCGAGATCGGCCTCGACACCCGTCGCCGTGCAGGCGGTGATCGTCTCGTTGAGGAACCGGAGGGCGAGGGCGCACAGCGTGCCGCCGACGCTGCCGTTCTCCACGACGGTCGTGTCCTTCGTCCCGACGCTGATGCCCTGGGCCTCGAAGTGGTGCTGCAACGTGAGGGTGAACTGGCCGCTGAGCGACCCGTCCGCCGCGACGGCGACGCTCAGCGGGGCCTGCCCGCCGTCGTTCTCGCCGCCGTGCTCGCCCAGGTCGATCTGACCGGGCGCCACGATCGTCGTCGACTTGATGGTCAGGCTGCCCTGGTCCGTCCCGGGCGACTGGGTGGGACACGCGCCCGACCCGCTCGGCGTCACCGACGGGGACGGGCTGGGCTGGGCCTTCTCGTGGTACCGGATGTCGACGGTCGCCCTGCCCCGGGCATCGAGCAGGGCGTTCAGGCGGCCCTGCAGACCGTCCAGATAGGGCGCGAACAGGGCCAGGACGAACGGCTTGACCAGGGGCGGGATCCAGCCGAGCAGGGCATCGGTCAGCTTGGTCCGGGCCTGCTCGATCTCCGGCCGATGGACGGCGACAGGCATGGTGTCGAGCTGGCCGACCGGCTCGCCGGTGGGATCGCCGGGGTCGCGGCTGGTCAGGAAGCCCCACGTCGTCGTGCCCGTGTCATCGGTCACGGTGTTCGTGGCGGCCGAATCGATCGGCGCCAGCAGCGGGTCGGGGAGCGACTCGATCGGGCCCCAGGTGACGGGGGCCTGTCTGGCACGGAAGTCCGGCACGTCGACGTCCACGGTCTTGGCGCAATCGGTGAGGACGGCCGGCAGGCTGGGCAGGTCGCCCGCACTCACGACGGCGGTAAAGGTGCCCCGCAGCGGGACCGTGCCGAGCCGGAATCCTGCCACCCCGGAGTTCCCGCCACTGGCGGTGACCTTCACCGCGTACGGCAGGAACGTGGCCACCTGCTCGGCGACCGCGGCGATGGCCGCCCCGATGCTCCGGATGGTCCCCATGACCACGGCGGTGACGCTCGTGATCAGGTTGTTGACGAGCGTATGGGCCACGTCGACGATCCAGTTCCAGATCGAGGCGACGATCGCCCCTGGCACGTTGTCCGGGGTGGCCAGCTTGAGGGCGTTGAACAGGCCGTCGAGCATGCCCTTCATCCAGTTCGCCGTATCGGAGCAGACGGTGTTGACCGCCGCGGCGAGCTTGACGGGTGCAGCACCCGAGGCTGCGAGACCGAGGAGTTCCGTGCGCCCAGCCGCCCCGCTCGGACTCGCGCTGGGGCTGACCAGTCGGCCGCCGTCGGTCGCGAGATCGGACACGAAGAGGACGAAGACCACGGCGGGGAACCGCAGCGCCGCCGGCTGGCGAAGGTCCTGACCGGCCATCAGGGCACGTGACAAGGCCGCGCCCGGCGTGTCGACCGCAGCGACATAGGCCGCCAACAGCACGGAGGTCGGTGCGACGCCGGACAGCCCGTCGGGGATCGGTATCACCCCGTCGAGCTCGGTCCCGGTCCACCCCGCCCCGCCCCAGGCTCCCACCGCGAGGGCATGTGCCTGGAAGTCGAGCAGCTCGAACGGGCTCCTGGCGCGTGGCAACGGCACCTCGGGCTGATCCGTGCCAGGGTCCGTGCTCGTGTCGGCGACGACGGCGATCCCCGAGCGAGCAAGGGCCGCCTGCATGGCGCCGGTCGTGTCGGCCGTGTAGGTGTCTTCCGTCAGTCGTTCGGCCAGGGCCCACGTGGCGTCATCGACCGGGGCGGTCGCTCCGGGCGGGACGTCACGCGCGGCGATGGCACTCGCCGGCTCGCCCCGGGCCGGACTCGCCGCACCCGGACTCGTGGTGCCGATGCCGCAGGCGCCGGCCAGCAGGGTCAGGGCGAGGAGGAGGGCAAGGCGGCGGAGAACGACCACGGTCAGGGAACCGTCCAGATGGCCTGGTCGGTTTCCCCCAGCTGGTTGATGTGGAAGCCGACCTGCGTCAGGGTCTGGCCATCCGGCACGACGAAGGCCGCGCACTGCGTGTAGGGCACGTCCGTCTCGCTGAACGGATCGGTCTCGGCGCAGCCCTGGAACTGGCCGATGGGTCGCGAGAAGCCCTGATAGACATCATCGGTGGTCAAGGCGGTGCCGTCGGAGGCCATCCCGTCGATGGCCGAGGAGTCACTGCCGGCCTCGGGCGAGTGGTTGTCGATGGTCATCTCGACGCCGACCCACCGGGCGCCGGACGGCAACGCCTCGGTGGAGGCGGAGGTCGGGGTGGCGGGGTCGAAGACCTTGACGAGGGTCGCGTCGAAGCCCAGGTCGACGTCGCTGCCCGGATACGTCAGCTTGTCGCCCACGTGTCCCGTGACGGCGCTGCTGCCGGCAGGTGTCGCCACCACGGTCCCGCCGGGTGCCAGCGTGGGACCGGCCGCGTCCGACGGCGGGCTGCTCGTGCCCGATGTGCCCGTGGCGCCGCAGGCGGCCAAGGCCAGGGTCAGGGCCACGACACACAGGCTGCGGGGAACGCGGGTTCTTAGTGACATCTCGACTCCAATCGTTGGTGGCGCGGGTGGTAGGGCATCAGGGGATCGACCAGATGGCGTCGTCGGGGCCGCCGATGTCCACGCCTTCCACGCCATATCCGACGCTCACGACGGTCACGCCGTCGGGGACCAGGAAGGCGCTGCAGATGGTGCCGAGCTGGCCCCCTTCACCGCCGGGCACGGCCGTGCAGCCTTGGAAGATCTCGCCGGAGGCACCGTGGGCGCCGAGGTGGTAGCCGGAGTTCGGGCTCCCGTACGCACCGTAGCGCTGGCCGTCGGATCCGGTCCCGTCGACGGCGCCCGAGTCGTCCGCCGGGTTCCCGTGGGCGTCGGACAAGGTCATCTCCGCGCCGACCCAATGGGTCCCCGCCTGCGGCGCATCGGACGAGCCGGTCGCCGTCGCCGGGTCGAAGACCTTGACCAGGGTGGCGGCATACGGGGTCCCGTTCATCGACCACTGGAGCGTGTCGCCCACGTGGCCGCGCACGGGCCCGCTGGCCGCCGGACCGGTCGTCGCGCCGCCACCGGGCAGGCTCGTCGCACCGCCGCCGACCGAGGCGGGGCCGGTCCCGGCTGCACCAGCGGTGGTCGTCGCGGCCGGTGCTCCACCGCCGCACGCAGCGAGCAGCAGGGGAAGGAGAAGCAAGCCGCTCAACGGTCGAAAGATGGGCCGCGTCTGCATGAGATTCTCCCGGTCGATAGCGTCGTGATGGCGGGTCGCCACCGCCCATCAGAATCATCACAGCCGATCGCAGATCGATCGCAACGGACAGGGCCGTTGATCGCCGTTTGCTGGCGGCCGCCGCGGCGCGTGTCAGGGCGCGTACTGGCACGATGCCTGGATGGCCGACGCGCGAGCCTTCAGCGAGCCTGCGCGACGCCGGCCTCGGCATCGGGGCCCGTGGTGGTGGTCGCCACGGGTCGCGGCGTGCTCGCCGTCGAGCTGCGGAGCTCACCGGCGGCGGTCAGGCCGCTCCCCCCGTCGCCGGCTGGGCGCCAGGGCCGGTCACGACCTCATGCCGGCGAAGACCTCGTTGCACAGACCGCCGAGCTGCTGGATGAAGCCGGGCAGCGCGGAGGGATCGATGGTGGTGTAGATGCCCGTCACCGTGGCCACGTTCACCTGCGTCAGATCACCGGTGACCGCGAGCTCGCAGCCGTGGCTGCCCTTGGTGGCGATCAGGAGCGGATCGACGCCCACCCCGAGGCCCCACTTGGCGCTGTCGCCCACGCCGGAGAGGCTCGTCATCTGCGGCGCGAGGACCATGTCCTGCGCTAGGCCGGGTTGGCTGCGATCGACGTGCAGGGACAGGGCGCCGTCCCCCTTGGAGGGGTCGCTCAGGGCCCAGTCGCATTCGCCGGTGATCGGGCTCTGGGGGGAGCCCAGGGCGGCCTTGAACAGGGCCTGGACATCCGCCGGCTTGAGGAGCGAGCAGGGGTCCACCTTGGGACGCGAGGTGTCCTGGGACGCGGCCTGCGGCGGCGACCCGCCCCCGGCCAGGCCGGCGAAGATCTGGTTGCAGAGCTCGCCGAAGTGCTGCATGAAGGCGGGCAGCGCCGTCGGGTTGATGCTCGCCAGTGGCCCCGTGCCGCTGGTCGGGACCTTGAGCTGGGCGTTCCCGCCAGCTGCGGTCAGCTCGCAGGTGGTGTCGCCCTTGACCGCGCCCAGATGCGGGAAGTAGCCCGCCAGCAGCTGCCAGCTGGCCTTGTCACCGATGCCGCTGATGTTGGTCGTGTCGCCGCCGATGCCCATGTCGTTGTCGAGGGGTCCCTCGCCCTCGCCCTCGTTGACGACCACCTCCAGGCCGTCACCCACGGTGGGGTCGGTCAGCGGCCAGGTGCAGTTGCCCAGGTGGTCGGTGGACGGCTGGTCAAGGCTTACCGTGAAGAGCGCCTGGACGCTCGCCGGGTCTAGGTAGGCGCACGGGTCGATGTCCGGCATGCCGCACAGGATGCCGGCGACCATCGAGGCCGCGGCACCGCCGTATGCGCCCGCCGCCGCTCCCGCCGGGTTCCCGCAGCCGCTCGCCTGTTCGCCCCCGCCGCTCTGGCCGCTGCCGACCGTGGGGCTTGGCGCACCGACCCCAGGGCCGCTGGCCGCGGCGGGGCCGCCGCTGCCGCTGCACGCGGCGAGCGCGAGGCTGAGGCTGACTACCAGGGCTGTCGTTAGGAGGCGTCTGCGGTTCATGGCCGGCATCCTCCGACCAGACGATCGCAGTCCGATCGCAGCCATCAACCAGCCGATCGCAGATGGTGGCCCTCGCTGGCTGTCGCACGTCGGCAGCCGTCACGACGGCGGCACAGACGTCGAACCCTCCGGCCTGCCCACTGCCAGTCCCGGTCGAGGCGGTCTGCGGCAGAGCGGTCACACCACCTCCGCCGCCGCCCGGAGCCGGCGTGGTGGGGGCGCCGCCGCCGGAACAGGCGACCAGGAGGCGGCCGGCCGCGAGTCCGGCGATGGCGCGAGGGTGAGGAACGCGCGCTGGCGATCGGTCATCGGGAGCATTCATGTCCTTATGGATCGGATCGGGCGCTCAGCAGCGCTGAGCAGGGCGGTCCTCACGGCTGGATCGGCCCGACCGCAAGGTGCAGGTCGGTGAGTGAAGTCCCGTAGATGTAGACCAGGACCTGCTGGCCGGCGTTCACCCGGACACTCATCTGGCCCTGCTTGGGAGCCAGGCCCGCGCAGGTCGGCGTGGGGCCTGCACCGTACTGGACGACCGAGATCTGGTGCGTGCCGGCTGAGGTCTGCAGGATGGCCTGCGAGGGGCCGGACGTGGCGAACACGTACGGCAGCCCGGCTCCTGGCTCGCATCGCCGTTGCGGGGGTGGGTCGCAGGAGGCGTCGACGAAGAAGAGTAGCTCCCGTGCAGGTTCTGGTCGTCGACCGCGTGGCTGCTCACCAGCAGCTCCGCCTGGCCCGCAGCCGGCGGCGAGGCGACTCGCCCGCTGCCCGCGACTCGAGCGGGGATCGGCGGCGGCCTATCCTCGGACGCGACGCAGGGGCGTCGGCGCCACGGCCGGTCGCACAAGTTCGCGGGCCATTGCCCGCGCGGCCTCATGGGCCGCCGCCGGGCCGGCCGCGGCTTCGCGCGAGCCACCAGCGTACCCGCGACCACGGACCCGGGCGCGCACGGCCTCGAGGTCGGCCGCCTCGGTGGGGGCGACCTGCTGGTGGATCACCTCGCGGATGGACGACGCCTCGTCCAGGAGCCGGGCGGCGCCCGCCGGGTCGGTGTCGGCTGCCATCCGCGCTACGGTCTCCAACGCGTCGACCAGGACCCAGCGGTCGGCCAGCGGGTCCAGCAGGGCCAGCGCCTCGTTGAGGTGTGCCGCCGCGCTCGACGTGTCACTCGCATCCAGGTCGAGCCGGGCGAGGTTGACGTGGCCGAACGCGACGGTCGTGCGCGTCTTTGCCACCTCGCCGGCCTCGACCGCCTGGAGGGCGAAGCTACGTGCCGCCCGCGGGCGGCCCAGGCCGCGGGCGATCGCGGCGAGTCGATAGCTGAGGGACCCTTCGGTCGGCCGGTGGCCGAGTTCCCGGAACACGGCGAGGGCCGCCTCCCCAGCCTCCATCGCCTCGAGCAGGTCCTCGCCCTTCCAGTGGGCGAGCGTCAGAGCCGACAGGGCGTGGCCTCGAGCGAGCGGGTCGCCCGAGGCGTCGGCGATGGCGAGGGCTCGTTCAAGGAGCGGCTGCGCCTCGTCCCGCCGTCCTTGGTCGGCCAGGAGTGAGCCCAGATGGAGCAGCGTGGTCCCGATCTCGGGCTCGACGCCGGCCTCGTCGAGACGGGCCAGCGAGGCCTCCAGCGACTCGCGGGCGTCGTCCACGTCGTCAGTGGCGGCGGCGATGGCACCGAGGCGCCGCAACGCCCGGCCCTCGCCGAGCGGGTCGCCGAGCGCGGCGAACAGCGCACGGGCTTCGGCCCCCATCTCGCGCCCCACGGGGAAATCGGTGAGCCAGTAGGCCAGGTGCGCGCCGCTCAACGCCACCTCGGCGCGGAGCGCCCCGTCCGTAGCAGCGGCCGCGCCCAGGCGGCGCAACCACTCCAGGCCCTCGGCGGGATGGCGGCCCAACCAGTAGTCGGTCATGGCGACCGCGATCTCGAGCGCGCGGGCGGCAGCGGACCCGCCCGAGGTGGCACAGACCGCGAGGACGGCTCGGATGTGCGGCATCTCGCGGTCCAGGAGCTGCAGCACGGTGGGGCGCTCAGGAGTCGCCAGACGACCGGCCAGCGCTGCTGCCCGCTCGAGCACCGCGGCCTGGTAGTGGTTCCGCGCGGCCTCCACCTGTGCCGTGGTACCTGTCTCGAGCGTGTGGATCCCGATCGTCCGCAGGAGCTCGTAGCGCGTCGGGCCGACAGCGCTGCGAACCTGGACGAGGCTCGCGTCGACGAGACGGGCGATCGCGTCGAAGACATCCAGCGCCGGGTCGGCCGGGTCGATGACTTGGGCGATGAGGGCGGCGTCGGCGTCGGTGACCATGACAGCGAGCGCGATCATCACGCGGCGCTCGACGGGACTCAGGCGGGCCATGCTCTCGTCCAGGGCCGCCCACAGGCCGGTCCGACCTCGTATGGGCGCGCCGGCCCAGCGGCTCACATCCGCTTCCACCCGTTCGGTCAACTCGTCCAGGCGGAGGAGGTGGAGATGGCGGGCCACGAGCTCCAGGCCGAGCGGCAGCCGGTCGATGAGCGCGCACAGCCGATCGGCTGTCGCGAGCTCGGGGGTCTGCAGCTCGAAGTGTGGGTCGACCAGCTTTGCGCGATCGATCAGGAGCTCGAGGGCCTCGGATCCGTCCAGGGGGCCGACCGGTATGCGAGCCTCATTGAACACCCCAAGGCGTTCCCGGCTCGTGGCCATCACCCGCACCCCCGGACACGCCGCCAGGATGGCTTCGACCTCGGCCGCGACTTCACCCAGCCGCCCTTCGCATTCATCGAGGACGAGGAGGCCGGTGGTGTCTGCCAGTTCCTGGATCGTGCCCAGCCGGGCGTCCGTCGCCAGCGAGGAGGGCGCGACAGCGTCCAGCACCGCCGCCGCCACGGACCGGCCGGGCGAAAGCTGATCCAGGGCGACGTACCACACCGGGGTCGACACGGTCCGGGCCGTCTCCACGGCCAGTCGCGTCTTGCCGGCCCCCGGCGGCCCCACCAGCGTCACGACGCGAGCCCGTTCCCACGCCTTCGACAGGGCTTCCTGCTCACGCGACCTTCCGATCAGGCGGGTAGACGTGCCAGGCAGCCGCGGCCGGCTCTCCGCGAGCGACGCGCGGGCGACCGGCGGATCCAGAGCCGGATCCTGCGCCAGCACTGCCTGCTGCATCTGGCGCAGGCCAAGGCCCGGCTCGATACCCAGGTCGTCGACCAATCGCCGACGGGACTGGGCGTACACGTCGAGGGCCTCGGCCTGACGGCCCGCCCGATAGAGGGCCAGCATCAGGAGTTCCCACCGCCGCTCCCGGTACGGCTGCTCGGCCGCCAGGCCACGGGCCCTGGCCACCAATCCGCCGTCGCGCGCCTCATCGAGCTCGGCGGCCAACACGTCCTCGCGCAGACCCTCGACCAGTTCCTCCAGGCGGGCCGCCTCGATCTCCGCGAGCTCGACGTGATCAAGGTCCGGGCATGGGCGTCCCCGCCATAGCGCCAGGGCCTCCCGCAGCAGGGTGGTGGCGCGTCGTGGCTCGGATCGGAGCACGGCACGGCCCTCTGACGCGAGGCGATCAAGCGCCTGGATGTCGGTGGGCGTGTCCAGCTGGTAGCCGTCACCCGCAGCCGGGAGCGACAGGCCCAGGTGGCGCAGCCGCGACACGTGGGCGGCGATGGTGTGGCGGGCGGTCGGCGGTGGCTCATCACCCCAGACGGCGGCCCCGAGGGCGTCGAACGAGACGCCGTGGCCGGCCTCGAGGCCGAGGCGCGCCAGCAGTCGGCGCTGGCGCCGGCCGCCGGGCGCGATGTCGGCCGGCCCGTCCCGGATCCGCAGCGGCCCAAGCAGCCCGACTTCCACAAGCGGACTCTAGCCCAACAGGCCGCCGGAGCGCCTCATCGGCGGCTCGTGATGCCACAGGGGAGCGATCCAGAAGGTCTGCTCGACACGAGCTTGATCGGCTCCGCCCGCGCCGGCTCGAAGGTCCCACCATCGTCGATCATCCGCGTGGCACTCCCGCTCGGCTCGTCGTGGCCTGGCAGACCGGCGCGTTCGACCCGTTGATCTCGCCCATGTTGCTCGCCGAGGTCCGGCGTGCCATCGCCTGTCCGAAGCTCGAACGGCTCGTCGCGCCCGCGGATGCCGATGCCTTCGTGGAATGGATCGGTCGCTCCGGGGAGCTCGTTGCAGATCCCAAGGAGCCTCCGCGGGTCCGTTCCCATGACCCAGACGATGACTACCTCATCGCCGTGGCCGCGAATGAGCGTGCACTCCTGGTCTCGGGCGACGTGCATCTCACGTCGCTCGCGAACAGGGTCCCGGTCCGAACACCGGCGGAATTCCTCGCGGAGCTGGACGCGCCGTAGCCGGACACGTTCGTGGCGGCATCGTGCTCCACACCGACCCGGGCATGACCGTACCCCGGCGCCAGTCGGCACCGGGGTACGGACCTTGACGCGGTGGCGATTAGGCGCGGTCGCGGACCACCATGTCGGCGCCGAGCGCCTTCGCCGCGACCACGAGCACGGCCGCGCCGAGGATGATGTCCTTCAGGACGTACTGGCCCGCGAGCGTCGGCGCGAGCGGGTCGGTTCGGAACATCTCGCCCGGCAGCAGCACGAGCGGCGAAAGGATCCCGACCATCTGCACGGCCATCAGGGCGAAGGCGAGCCGGAGGCCTCGGCCGGAGATCAGTAGCAGGCCGATCGTGGTCTCGAGCGCCGCGATCAGGATCATGGCCACGCCGTGCGGCACGAGCCCGAAGGTCAGGATCGCGAACGTCTCCGACGCCAGGCTCTCCGCCGGGCTGACACCCGGGAAGAACTTCAGGACGCCGAACCCGAAGAAGACGAGGCCGAGGCTGATCCGCAGGACATCGACGCTGTGGCGGGCGAGCCACCGTGCGGCCTGCAGCTCGACGGCATTGAGGGTCGGTGCGAGACTGCGGGGTGTGGCGATGGCCGTCATCGTAGGGGCTCCTTCTCGGGCGATGGCCCGACACATCTTGGTGGCTGTTCGAGATCGCGCCGTCGGTCTCCGTGCCCGGTCGGGCCTGACGTGACCGCGCTCTGGACGTGCCCCAGCATCCGCGAACCCACCCCGCCGACCCAGTGACGCCGGATGATGCCGGGCATGGACTTATGTCGTCCCTTCGGCCGGTCGCCAGTCGAGTGCGGCCCGGGACAAGCGTCGCCTCTAACCGGACGTGGTCTGCTTCAACGGCCAGGCCTTCCGCTACAGGGCGACGCCGCTCACCGCCAAGACGGGCGAGCTCGTCGGGTTCTTCGTGATGAAGTCGGCCCGAGCAGCACCTCCGCGTTCCACGTGATCGGCGAGCTGTTCGAGACGTATGAGCCCGAGGGGAACCCGGCCAACCGGATGGGCATGCACCAGACGATCGCCGTGCCCCCAGGCGACGGGGCCATGGTCGAGCTCGTCTTCGACGAGCCTGGGTCCTCCCCGTTCGTCGCCCACAGGTTCAGCGACGCCGAGCGGGGTGCCGTGGGCGTCAGATCGAACCGGGCGTGGGACCACCTACGGATAGAGGCCCCGGAGCCGGGTCGCCTCCGCCACCCGCTCGACCGCGATCGAATGGGCTGCCAGCCGCTGGCCGATCCCGTCGGCTGCCGCCCGGTCCCAGACATCACCGGCGGCCCGCAGGATCTGGTGGCGCATCCGCTCGTTGATCTCGTCGAGCGTCCAGGCGATCGCGGCGCGGTTCTGGGCCCACTCGAAGTAGCTGACGATCACCCCGCCGGCATTGCACAGGATGTCCGGCACGACGAAGATGCCGCGGTCGCGGAGGATCGGGTCGGCGTCCGGGTTCACCGGCCCGTTCGCCGCCTCGGCGATGATGCGGGCGCGGACGGTGCCCGCGTTGGCCGCCGTGATCTGGCCTTCCAGCGCGGCGAGCACCAGGATGTCGAGGTCGAGCGCGAATAGCTCGTCGTTGCTGATCCGCCTCGTGCCCGGAGCTCCGGCAACCGTGCCGTGCTCCTCGAGGTGACGCCGAAGGAACGGCACGTCGAGGCCCTCGGGATTGGAGGCTCCGCCGTTGACGTCGGTGACGGCGATCACCTTGGCCCCGGCGTCGTAGAGCAGCCTGGCCGTCGCCTCCCCGACGTTGCCGAAGCCCTGGACCGCGACGCGGGCACCGCGGAGATCGAGGCCGATCCTGCCGGCGGCGTCCTCGATCGTGTACAGCGCTCCCTGGCCGGTGGCATCGGCACGGCCGACGGAGCCACCGATCGCGATCGGCTTGCCGGTGACGATCCCCGGGATCGAGTAGCCGCGATGCATCGAGACGGTGTCGACGATCCAGGCCATCGTCTGTGCGGTGGTTCCGACATCGGGTGCGGGGATGTCGGAATCCGGCCCGATGAACGGCTCGAGCTCGGTCGCGAACCGCCGTGTCAGCGCCTCCAGCTCGGTGACGCTCATCGAGCTCGGGTCGCAGGTCACGCCGCCCTTCGCGCCGCCGAACGGGACGCCCACCAACGCGCATTTCCAGGTCATCCACATCGCCAGGGCCCGGACGTCGTTGATGTCGGTGTCCGGATGGAACCGCAGGCCCCCCTTGGCCGGGCCTCGTGCCACGTTGTGCTGGACCCGGTAGCCCTGGAACACTTCCACGCTGCCATCGTCGAGCCGGACCGGGAAGCGAACGGTCAGCTCGCGTTTCGGTGCCCGGAGGATGGCGCGCAGGCCGGGCTCGAGCGCCAGGTGGTCCGCCGCAGCGTCGAACTGCTCGATGGCGGCCGAGAGCGCGCGGGCGCCGGCTGACTGCGCTGGGGGAGTGGCGGTGGCTGTCGCTTGCATCGATATCTCCGGTTGGCGGAATGCGGATCGACGTGGAGCCGCAAGCGTCGCCTGCCAGTGGGTCAGGGGACGTGGACGTGCATGAACGAAACGTGAAAAGCGCCGCCGCATCCGACCTGTTCACGTGCTGTTCATCCCAGTTCCCGATCTCGTTCAGGTGGCGGCCGTAGCTTCGGCGAGGCGTGGTCTTCCACGCGACCCTGGGGCGAGCCCGCCGGACACGGTGCGGACTCGTCCCGCCAGCCGAGGTTCACGATGCGCCGACTGAGCACCGAGCTCCCATTCACTTGCGTGACCTGCGAGCAGGAGATCCGAGGCAGGGTGGTCTTCCATGTGGGGCTTCCGTTCTGCTGCGCGGGCTGCGTCGCGAATGGGCCGTGCCTCTGCTCGTACGACGAACCCGAAGCCATCGAGGCACAGACCGACGATTCCGCCATCCTCCTACCGGTGGCCGCAGAGGAGGACCTGGTCCTCGCCGGCCGGTGACCTGGCTCGCCGGCTCCAGGCCGGCTCTTCGCCGACTGTCGTGGCCTCGCCGGCCGTATCCTGCGGCCATGACCAAGGCCCGCGAGGACGGTTCGCCGCTCCTGTTCGCCGCGCTCGCGCTCGTTCAGGATGGCGCCACGCTCACGGATCTGGAGGAGCGATTCGCCGCCCAGGGAGCGGATCTGCGCCCCGGTGTGGCCAAGGGGTTGCTCACCGAGCTCGCCTCGCTCGGCGTCGTCCGGGTCGCCCGGGCCGTACCCATGCGCCGCTACGTGCTGACGAGTCTCGGCCTGCAGCTCAACGAGTCTGGCCTCTCCGGCGAGACGTCGGCCTCGCTCAAGAACCTCGAACGCCTGCGCACCGACCTGCTCTCGACGATGGCCCACGAACTGCGGACCCCGCTGACGGTCGTCCGGACCAGCGCCGGTCTGCTCCTCGATCCGGCCTCAAGCCCGTCGCCCGAACAGCGCTGGACCATGCTCGAGACCATCGAGCGCAACGCCGAACGCATGCAGCAGCTCGTGAGCGACATCCTCGACCTGTCCCGCTTCCGGACCGGCGCCATCCGGCTCCAGCAGCGGCAGTTCGATCCGGCCGAGGTCGCCGAGAGTGTGGTGGCCACGATCCGCCCGCTCGCGGTGCCGCGTGGGCAGACGATCGAGCTCCAGACGACGCCGCCGGGCAGCAGGGTGTTCGGCGACCGCCGGCGGCTCGAACGCGCACTGCTGAACCTGGTCTCGAACGCGCAACGCTTTGCCCCGGACGGCGGCCGCATCGACGTCCGGGTGACGATCGGGCAGGACGGTGCCACCCGCTGGTCCGTGGCCGACGACGGACCCGGCATCTCGCTCGAGGACCAGGCGCGGCTGTTCGAGCGCTTCTTCGTGGGCCGCCACGACCGGCACGGGACGCACGACGGAGTCGGCCTCGGCCTGCCAACGGCACTCGCGATCGCCCAGGCCCACGGCGGCACCATCGAGGTGCGCAGCCGGCCGGGCGAGGGGAGCACCTTCACCCTGGCGATCCCTTCCGATGGAGCGTCCGAGGAAGCCTGATGCGTATCCTGGTGGTCGATGACGAGCCCGACGTCGTCGAATCCGTGCGTCTCGGGTTCACGCTCCAGTGGCGTGAGGTCGACGTGCTCGGGGCCGCCGGCGGCGAGGCGGCGCTCGATGTCGTCGAGCGCGAACACCCGGACATCGTGCTGCTGGACGTCGGCCTGCCGGACATCGATGGGTTCGAGGTGCTCCGCCAGATCCGGGCCTTCTCCGACGTGCCGATCGTGATGCTGACCGCCAGGGACGACGCGATGGACAAGGTGAAGGGGCTCGAGCTCGGGGCCGACGACTACGTCACCAAGCCGTTCAACCACCTCGAGCTGATGGCCCGCGTCAAGGCCGTCCTGCGCCGCCTCGAGATGCCGGCCCCGTCCAGCCGGGCCCCGTCATTCCGGTCCGGTGAGCTGGAAGTCGACTTCGCCAAGCACGAGGCCCGCCTTCGCGGCGAGCGGCTCGATCTGACGCCGACGGAGTACAAGCTCCTCTACCATCTCGTGCGCAACGCGGGGCACGTGCTCCAGCACGCGACGCTCCTCGCCAAGGTTTGGGGCCGCGAGTACGTCGACGAGGTCGACTACATCCGCGTCTACATCCGCCGGCTGCGCGACAAGCTGGGCGACGATCCCGAGGCGCCGCGCTACATCCGGACCGAGCGCGGCCTCGGGTACCGGTTCATCGCCCCGTAGGCAAACGAGGCTCCGGACCGAGACTGGTGGCCTCGGATCTGCGGGCCCGAGTCCTCTCGCCCCGACCAAACCGACCTACTTGCTCGCGGACGACGCCGGCCCCGAAGGCCGCTTCGCGTGGGCGGTCAGCGTGAAGGTGTAGTCGTCCAACCTCAGGACGTCGATCCTCTCGAAGGTCGCCTCGGCGATAGGGACGACAGGGAGAGGGATCCCGTACGAGCCATTGGGCCCGATGGGCACGAACTCGCCGGCGGCGATTGCGACCGCCACGCTCAGCAGGAGGGTCGCGGTCCGGCTCGCTTCTTGACGTCATTGGTTCGGCTCGAGGTGTTCCAGACTCGGGACCACGAGCCACCCCTCCGCCCAACCCCGATAGATCAGCCGCTCGGTGCTGAGACCGGAGCGGGCTCGCAGGTCGGCGACGTGCCGCTTCGCGGTGCTCGGCCGGATGCCCACGAGCTCGGCCGCTGCCGCGACGGGTGATCCTCACCGCTGGAACGGGGGTCGTGGCGATCGTCGGCAAACGGCCGTCAGGCATACTCGGTGCCATGCCATTCCGCCGGCGTGTCGCCCTGCTGCAGCGCTTGGTCGTCCTGTCCGCCGTCGTCGCGATCGGCGCCGGCGCGTGCGGCACGTCGACGCCCAGGCTGGCGAGTCCGAGCGCCGGTCGATCCCTGGAGTCCGGCCTCGCCGCCGCGTCGGTTGCGGACGGCTCATCAGGGTGTGCGCCGATCTCGCCGCCGCCGGGCACGGGTAAGTCGGACGCATGGTGGCTCGACCGCACCTTCTATGAGGTGTTCGTCCGCAGCTTCGCCGATTCCGACGGTGACGGCATTGGCGACCTGCGCGGGCTCACCCAGCGGCTCGACTACCTGAATGACGGCGACCCCACCACGACGACGGATCTGGGCGTGACCGCCCTGTGGCTCATGCCGGTGGCCGAATCGCCCAGCTACCATGGCTACGACGTCACGGACTACCAGGCGGTGGAGGCCGACTACGGGACGGCGGACGACTTTCGGGCGTTGATGAGCGCGGCCCACGCGCGTGGGATCGAGGTCATCGTCGACCTCGTGATCAACCATACCTCGAGCGATCACCCCTGGTTCAAGGATGCGTTGGTGGGCGGCGCCCATCACGACTGGTACATCTGGTCGCCGACGGATCCGGGTTGGCCGAGCCCGATCGGTGGTGGTGATCCCTGGCGTCCGTCCGATGCCGGCTACTACTACGCGCCGTTCTGGGAAGGGATGCCGGACCTCAGCCTGCGGAATCCCGACGTCACGTCCGAGATCAAGAGCATCGCCTCGTTCTGGCTCGACCGCATGGGCGTCGATGGCTTCCGTCTCGACGCCGCCAGGCACCTCATCGAGGACGGGCCGGATTCGCAGGTGAACACACCCGAGACGCATGCCTGGCTGGCGGGCTTCCGTGACTCGGTGCATGCAGGCAGGCCTGATGCCCTGGTCGTCGGCGAGGTCGCCGACGTGCGGATCATCACGAGCGGCTACACGAACGACGGCTCGCTGGACATGGACTTCGATTTCGAGATCGGGCCGAACATCGCCGCGGCCCTGCAGACCGCCGATGCAGCTTCGCTGCTCATCAACGAGGGCGAGATCGCGACGTCCTACCCAGCTGGCGGCGCGGGCACCTTCCTGTCCAACCATGACCAGCCGCGGATCATGTCGCAACTCCACGGCGATGCCGCGGCCGCGCGCGAAGGTGCCGAGGTCCTGTTCACGATGCCCGGCGTGCCGTTCATCTACTACGGCGAAGAGCTCGGCATGCTCGGCACCAAGCCGGATGAGGACATCCGGACGCCGCTGGCGTGGACCGCCTCCGGTCCGGGATTCGGCTTCACCACGGGAACGCCCTGGGAGCCGTTCGGGGAGGGCGCCGATGCCACCAACGTCGCGGCGGAAGCGTCCGCATCGACCTCGCTCCTGTCGACCTATCGCGACCTCATCCGACTCCGGGCGACCCATCTGGCCCTGGCCGCGGGGAGCTTCCTGCCCGTATCGGCATCGAACTCAGGCGTCGCCGCAAGCCTTCGTGTCGATGGCGCCGAGCAACTGCTGGTCGTGCAGAACCTGTCGACGAACCCGATCCACGACGTCGCGTTGAGCCTGGAGACGAGCCCGCTCTGCGGCACCCCGACCGCCCAGGTGGTCTATGCCTCGGTCGGCGTCGTAACGACGGTGGGTGCCTCGGTCGCCCCCGTCATTTCGGCGCGCGGCGGCTTTTCGGGTTACGTGCCCATCCCGGACCTGCCGCCGCGAGCGACGGTCGTGCTCCAGCTCACCCGTTGACGTAGTCGCAGCCAGATGAACCTACGGTCGACGACCCTGTGGCGAAGGATCCTCGCGTCATCCGGTTGCCAATTGTCGAGCCTGCAACAACCGTGCTCCCGGAGATCTCGCCGGATCGGGCGCGTAGCAGCGGATCCTGCTTCCTCTCGCCGTCGAGTGATGCCCGGTGTAGTGACGGGCTGTCCGGGTGTGCCCCGGTTTGTCGGGTCAAGTCCTCTCGCCCCGATCATCTCCACACGCTGCTGCGTGCTCAACATCCAGCTCGCGCGTTCGGCGGTCGGAGGTAGGGCCGCTTCCGGACCGGGACCAGGCGACGGTGGACCCGTGCGCACGGGGCGACCTGGGGGACCCGCCGCGAGCATCCACCGGCACGCCGTGGGTCACGCCGCCGATCCGGCCAGCCCCAGGATGACGGCGATCGCCTCGTCGATTGGGTCGGGCAGCAGCACCACCCCATCCGCCGCGCCGGGCAGTTCCCGGGCGCGCCTGCCGCCGAGCACTGCGATCGGCGGTCGCGCCAGGGCCAGGAGGGACCTCACGACGCGATCCGCGGCGGCGACATCTGGCGCACCGACGACGCCGATGACGGCCAGCCCTGCCCCCGTCGCCTCGAAGGCGACCCGCCAGCTGTCAAGCGGCACGTCGGCCCCCAGGTAGAGGACGTCGAGGCCTCTCCGTCGCGCTGCGATGGCGAACGCGAGGGCTCCGATCTCGTGGTGTCCGCCGGGCGGCAGCCCGACGATGAGATCGGGCGTGCCGGTCGCGGATGCGATTGCGTCGTAGAAGCGAGCCAGGCGCCGCCGGATCGTCTCGCTCGCCGCGTGCTCCATCGCGACGTCGATCGAGCCCTCGGACCAGCCGTCCCCGACGGAGCGGAGGGCGGGGAAGACCACGTGGTCGACGGCGCCCTCGAACCGTTCCGCGGCGAACGCCTCGTCGAGGATCCGCTCCATCGCGCCCACGTCGAGCGCGCGCGCCGCGGCGACGAACCCCTCGACGGCCTCGCGCGCGCGGTCGACCAATGGAGCCGCCGGCGCGCCGCTGAGTGGCACGGGCCCCGAGGCGGCACGGGCCGCGTCGACGAGCGCCGCAACGTCCGGGCCGGCCGCCAGGACCTGATCGGCCGCCTGGGAGGGGCGGATCCCCTGCACCTCGACGAGGTAGCGCATCGCGATCAGGCGTGCGATCGCGGCGTCGTCATAGAGCCGGTAGCCGGTCGGCGTGCGTTCTGGGTGGACGACACCGTAGCGACGTTCCCAGACACGGACCGTGGGGACGCTCAATCCACTGCGCGCGGCGGCCTGCTTGATCGTGTACATGGTTTGTCCACCATAGCACATCCGGAACGCTTGACAAGCCATGGACACACACGGTACATTCTGCCTACGCCCTGTACAAAGGGTGGACATCTCATCCAGATGCTTCACGTGCGCTGGCTCGGGCTCGAGCACACGCCGCAGCGAGAGGCTCAATGCAAGAAGGAGTCAGTCCCGTGATCCGTCGTCTCTCGCCCCTTCTCCGGGTCCTCGCGGCCGGAGCCCTCACGTTCTCGATGGTCGGCGTGGCCAGCGCCTCGGACCACGCCATGGTCCGCGTTCTCCACGCTTCGCCCGATGCGCCGGCCGTCGATGTCTACCTTGACGGCGCCAAGGTCGACGCCCTCACGAACGTCCCGTTCGGAACGATCTCCGGGTACCTCGCCATCCCTGCGGGCGACCACAATGTCAAGGTCTACGCAACCGGAACGACCACCGGCGCCGTCATCGACGCGAACGTGACCGTCGCGTCCGGCAGCCGCTACACGATCGCTGCCACGAACGCGGTGGCCTCCATCGCGGCCCAGGTCATCGAGGACAAGCCCACCCCCGATTGTGCGGGCGCACAGGTCCGCGTCATCCATCTCAGCGCCGACGCGCCGGCCGTCGACGTCGCCACCGCCGGTGCGGCTCCCGCCGACGCGGTCGTGAAGGGCCTCGCCTACCCGAAGGCAACCGGATACCTCAGCCTGCCGGCCGGCTCCTACGACCTCGAGGTCCGCCTCGCGGGCACCACGACCGTGGCCCTCCCGCTTCCAGGCGTGGCCGTCGAGGCCTGCAACAGCTACAGCGTGTTCGCGGTCGGGTCCGCGGCGAATCCGGCGGTCGGGGGCAAGGCGCTCCAGGTCGTCGTCGCCGTTGACGCCACCGCGGGAGCCGAGGGGGAGGGCGCCGCCCCGACGCCGCCGGCGACCGACATCGTCCCCTCCGACGCACCGACGACGAATGGCGACACCAGCCTGGGGGCTGTGCTGCTCCTGTTCGTGGCCGGCGCGGTCACCTTCGCCCTCGTCTCCCTGCGCCCGGCCGCCCGCCGGGTCCGCCAGGACCAGGACTAGGAACGAAGGATGCCCCTGGGCCCGGCCGACCCTCCTCGGCCGGGTCCAGGTGGCGCGACGTGATGCACCTCACCGACCTCGTCGACGACGCCATCGAGATCAGCGTCGTCGGCAGCTTCTCCAGGATCGGCTACGCGGTCCGCCGGCGACTGTTCGGATGGGCGCCGGCGGATCCGGGCTCGCTCTCCGGGCGGACCGTCCTCGTCACCGGTCCCACGTCCGGCCTTGGCCGGGCCGCGACCCAGGTGCTCGCCGCGCTGGGTGCCCGGGTGATCCTCGTCGGCCGACGTCCCGACCGCCTGGCCGACCTGCGGGACGCTCTCGTCCGGACCCACGACGAGGACCGCTTCCCCATCGTCGTGGCAGACATGGCCTCGCTGGACTCGGTCCGTGCCGCCACTGAGCGGATCCTCTCGAGCGAGCCGCGCCTCGATGTCCTGGTCGACAACGCCGGAGCCATCTTCCCCGAGCGCACCGAGAGCCCCGACGGCATCGAGGCGACCCTCGCGACGATGGTCGTCGGCCCGTTCGCCCTCATCGCGGGCCTCCTGCCCCTCCTGCGTCGGACCGGGTACTCCCGGGTCATCGCCGTCACCTCGGGCGGCATGTACGCCCAGCGGCTCGACCTCGACGACCTCGAGTGGACGACCGAGGCCTACGACGGCACCCGCGCCTACGCCCGTGCGAAGCGCGCCCAGGTCGCCCTCATCCGCGAGTGGGCTCGTCGCATCCCGGCGTCGGAGGTGACGTTCACCGCGATGCATCCGGGCTGGGCGGACACACCGGGGCTGTCCGCCTCGCTGCCCGCCTTCCGCCGTCTGATGACCCCCATCCTGCGAACGCCCGCCGAAGGCGCCGACACGATCGTCTGGCTTGCTGCGGCCGGTTCATCACCGGTCGTGTCCGGTCGCCTCTATCTCGATCGCCGAGCGCGACCATTCGACCGCCTCCCGGGCACTCGCCTGAGCACCGATCAGCGGCAATGGCTCTGGCGTGAGGTCGTCCGTCTGGCCGGCGTCGCCGACCCAGTCCCTGCGCCGACCTTCGCCGACGCGACCCACCCACTGCCCAAACCACCCACGGAGGAATGACATGACCCGCCTGCATGAACGGATCGAGACGACCCTGCCGATCGAGACCGCCTTCGACTACGTCGCCGACTTCGCCAACGCCCAGGAGTGGGATCCCGGCGTCGCCTCGGCTCGCCGGATCGACGACGGGCCGGTCGCAGTGGGCGCCCGCTACGACCTCGGCGTCCGGATGGGCGGCCGCGTCGCCCTGATGGAATACCGCATCACGGAGCTCGACCGCCCGCGACGGGTCGTCCTCGTCGGCACCGGCTCGAACGTCGACGCCGTCGACGACATCCGCTTCGAGCGCTCCGGCGCTGGGACGGTCATCGACTACACGGCCGACATCCGCCTCGGCGGGCTGCTGCGAATCGCCCAGCCGTTCCTCGGCGGGTCCTTCGCAAAGATCGCCCGCGATGCGGCGAACGGCATGGAGCGGACCCTCGCCGCCCGGGCGGTGGACGTGGCCCGCACCGACGCGGGGATCGCCTGATGCGTGTCGCGATCATCGGCGGGGGCGTGAGTGGCCTGAGCGCCGCCTATGCCACCCATCGCCGGCATGACATTCGCCTGTACGACGCCGAGGCGTCGGTCGGAGGGCACGTGAAGACCGTTGCCGTCGCGTCGCCGGCGGGGCCGATCGCGGTCGACATGGGCTTCATCGTCCACAACGACGTCACCTACCCGAACTTCCTGCGGATGATCGGCGAGCTCGGCGTGGAGACCCAGGCGAGCGACATGTCGCTTGGCGTGATGTGTCGTGCGTGCGATCTCGAGTTCAGCTCGCGTGGCGCGAGGGGCTGGTTCGCCCAGCCGTCGGCCGCCCTGCGCCCCGGGCACTGGCGGATGTTCGCCGACATCCTCCGCTTCTACCGAGATGCACGGGAGCGTCTCGACGGCGGGGTGACCTCGCGCGCGACCCTCGCCGACTACCTCGACGATCTGGGCTTCGGTCGCGGGTTCCGCGACCACTTCCTCGTTCCGATCACCTCGGCGGTCTGGTCCACCGCGTCGGACCGCATCCTCGACTTCCCGATCGACTACCTGCTGCGCTTCCTCGACCACCACGGCCTCATCGGCGTCGGGCGTGCCCTCCAGTGGCGCACGATCACGGGCGGGTCGATGCGCTACGTGGAGCGGATTCTCGACCGCATCGGCCGCGATGTCGTCCGCGCGGGCGACCCGGTCGTCGACGTGGTGCGGACCGGGTCGCAGGTCGTCGTGCGCACGAGCTCCGGGTCCACCGACACGTTCGACGCCGTGATCCTGGCCACGCATGCGAACGACGCGCTGCGGCTGCTCCACGACGCGGACAACCGGGAGCGCGGCGCGCTCGGTGCGTTCGAGTACTCGACGAACCGCGTGGTGCTCCACACGGACCCGGCGGTTCTGCCGCGACGGCGCGGCGCCTGGGCGTCGTGGAACGTGGACAGGGACGATTGCCGTCGCCCGAGCGACGCCCTCACGATGACCTACCACATGAACCGCCTGCAGTCGCTCCCCGGACCCATCCAGTACTCCGTGTCGGTCAACCCCGGCGGCCGGCTCGACCCGTCGACGATCCTCGTCGATCGCCGGATGAGCCACCCCACGTACACGTTCCGGACGCTCGACGCCCAGGCGTCCGTGGCGGACCTCCAGGGCTGGCGTCGGACGTGGTACGCCGGCGCCCATCTCGGGTACGGCTTCCACGAGGACGGCTGCCGGTCCGGCTTCGAGGTCGCGGCGCTCCTCGCCGACGCACGCACGGAGCGGGCGGCATGAGGTCGCACCTGCTGGAGGGCCTCGTCCGCCATCGCCGGGCGCGCCCGTTCGTCTACGGCCTTGAGCACGGCGTGTT
Source organism: uncultured Chloroflexia bacterium (assembly GCA_963806175.1). Lineage (GTDB taxonomy): Bacteria > Chloroflexota > Limnocylindria > Limnocylindrales > CSP1-4 > SPCO01. The sequence goes on along the minus strand of CAWDXA010000003.1, from coordinate 528,320 downwards.
CTACGTGGCGCTCGACCTCGACGAGCTCGACGACGTGGCTCGCTCCTCGCGACTCCTTGGCCGGAACCGGCGACGCGTCCTGGTCCTCCGTGACGACGACCACCTGATCCCGCCAGCCCGCGATATCCGGGCGTCGTTCCTGGACCATCTGCGGACACAAGGCGAGGACCCCGAGGGCTGGCAGGTCACCCTGGTCACGAACCTGCGCGTGCTCGGCTACGTCTTCAACCCGGCGAGCTTCTTTCTCTGCCGCGACCGGACCGGGACGCTTCGGGTCGTCGTGGTCGAGGTGCACAACACCCACGGCGAGCGCCATCTCTACACGCTTCGGCCGCGCGATCACGCTCCCGACTTCCGGGCCTCGATGTCGAAGGAGTTCTACGTGTCGCCGTTCATCGAGACACGTGGCGGGTACACCGTCCGCGTGCGGGACGAGGCGTCGCGGCTCCGTATCACGATCAACCAGGAGCAACCGGAGGGACTCGTCCTCCACACGAGCCTGGACCTCGTGCGTCGCCCCTTGACGGACCGCAACCTCATGCGGATGCTGATTCGGCATCCCTTCGTGACGCACAAGACCATCGGCATGATCCACTGGCACGCGCTCCGGCTGTGGCTGCGCGGCGCCCGATTCCACCGGCATCGCGAGGTGGCCCGATGAGCGCGCAGACCGTCATCGCGGGGCGACTCGGCTTCGTCGACTCGCTGCTGGAGCGGGCGGCCTGGCGCGTCGGCCTGGCCGCGGCGGAGCGGATCCGCGTCGGGCGGCTGACCGTGGTCCTGCCGGGCGGCTCGCGGCGCACGTACGGCGACCCCGCGTCCGCCCCGACCGCCGAGATCCGCATCCATGACCGTGAGGCGCTCGTGCGGATGCTCGTCCACGGCGAGACCGGTGGCGGGGAGGGCTATATGGACGGGCTGTGGTCCAGCCCCGACCTGGCCGGCCTGCTGCGCCTGGCCGCGCTCAACCGGGAGCAACTCGCCCTGTCCGGCGGCTGGTTCCGCGTCCCGGCCCAGCTCGGGCGGACGCTGGCCCACCGGCGGCGGCGCAACACCAAGGCCAACGCGCGACGGAACATCGCCGCCCACTACGACCTCGGCAACGACTTCTACCGCCTCTTCCTCGACGAGACGATGACCTATTCCAGCGCGGTGTTCGCCACGCCGGAGCAATCACTGGCGGAAGCGCAGCGCAACAAGTACCGGTTGATCGCCGAAAGTGCCGGACTCGAACGAGGCCAGCGCGTGCTCGAGATCGGTTCGGGTTGGGGTGGCTTCGCGCTGTACGCGGCCGGAGAGCTCGGCTGTCGGGTCACGTCGATCACCATCTCGAAGGAACAGCACCAGCTTGCGACGGACCGGGTCCGCGCCGCCGGCCTGGACGGCCTGGTCGACGTCCGACTCCAGGACTACCGCGATGTCCGCGGTACCTATGACGCGATCGTGTCGATCGAGATGCTCGAGGCGGTCGGGGCCGCCTATTTCACGACGTTCTTCGAGGCGTGCGATGCAGCACTGGTACCCGGCGGACGGATGAGCCTGCAGACGATCACCTTCCCCGACGCCACGTACGACCGACAGCTCCAAGGTGCCAACTGGATCCAGACCTACATCTTCCCCGGCGGGCTGTGCCCGTCGCTCGCCGTGATCGAGCGGGCTACGCGCGACACCCGCCTGCTGGTCACCAGGGTCTCGGATGTCGCCCCCGACTACGTGCGGACCCTGCGGGCCTGGCGAACCCGGTTCATGGACCACGCCGACGCGGTCCGAGCGATGGGCTACGACGAGCGGTTCATCCGCATGTGGGAGTACTACCTTGCCCTGAGCGAGGCCGGGTTCGCCACCGGCATCAGCCAGGATCTGCAGATCGTGTTCGAGAAGCGACGGGGGCTCGGGTGATGGCCGGGCAGCCGGCGCGTCGGTTTCCGTTCCGGCTCGGCCGGCGTACGCGGCTCGTCCTGCGAGTCTTCGGGGTCAAGCCCGAAAACGCCTACGTCGATCTCGGCGACACCCTGGATGCGCGCTTCGGGTTCTTCAGGTTCCGAACGCCATCGTCCAACCTCGTGTCGTGGCGCATCGAAGGGCCGTGGCGCTGGGTCACGGCCGTCGGTGTCAGGCTCGGCTGGCGGCAGCGCGACCTCACCTTCTCGCTCGCTCGCGGGTAGCTCGCTCGCAGCTACGCTCGCTGGGCGCCGGCAGCCTCGAACACCATCGCTCGCTGCAACGCCGCAGCCCGCATGTCGGGCGGCACCTCGACGGGTCCACCGAGCGCACGCGCGATGAAGGACGCCTGAGCCGCCTCCTCGACCACCCCACCCACGAGGACCGCGAGCTCCGGCGTGCGGTGGAACACGAGCACGCCATGGTTCGCGAGCAGCACGGCCGGCGTGCCCGGACGCACGGCGCGGCGGATGTTGGCCACCGCCTCGTCCGAACCGCGCGGTCCGTACTCCGCCACCGGGACGCCCTCGGCGAGACCGAACATCGCGAGTGCTTCGATCCAGCAGCCAATCGGCTGCTGCGCGACGGCGTAGGCGGTCGCGTACGGCGAATGGGTGTGGAGGACGCAGCCGACAGATTGGTCGTCCTGGTACATCGCGGTGTGCATCGCCACGACCGCACCCTGGATTGGCGGCAGGGTGCCCTCGATCAGGGTCCCGTCGAGACGGACGCGGACCACGCCCTCGGTGGTGAGACCCCGGAGCGACGGTGCCGACGTGAAGTACAGCTCGTCCGCGCCGGGCACCCGGATGCTGACGTTGCCGTGGCCGTTCGCAGAGATCGCGCCGCTCGCGACGATGCTCGCAGCGATTGTCACCACCTGGTCGATGAGTGCGCGGTCCATTCGGAGTCCTCTCTGCACGTCAATTGGCGCACCATCATCACGCGATGGTCAAGCTGCCAACAAGGCCGTCCGCGGTTGCGGACGGCATGCGATCGGCCGGCATGGGACCGCCAGACGACGGGGGCTACACTCGGCTCGTGCATCCTGGGCTGGTTCTCGCGGTGGTGGTCGCAGCCATCCTCGTGGCCGCGTCCGTGATTGGGGCCCGGACCCGATCAGGCCATGGGTTCGAGCGCATCGTGCGATGTCGGGCGGGACATCTGTTCACGACCACCCTGGTGCCAGGCGTATCCCTGAAGGCCGTTCGGCTTTGGAAGGTCCGCTTTGAACGCTGTCCCGTCGGACGGCACTGGACCCTGGTGGCGCCCGTCGATGAGACGACCCTGAGCCCCGAAGAACTCGCCGCCGCTCGATCTCACCACGACGTGCGCATCCCATAGTCGGCAGGCGATGTGCCACGCTTGCAGAGCCGTAGCGAGGGCCGAACAGGCGCTTCGAGACGACCAGCACACCGTGGCGGACGCATGACATCGGGGAGTGACTGGCAGCGACTGAGTGTTCGACGCGCAGGAGCCCACAGCGGGAGTCGAGTGAGCTGGGGCATGACGTGACGGACTCGGACCTCTCGACCATCGTCGGCGCGGCCGCCTCGCGGAAGGGCCTGCGGCTCCGTGACGATATCCAGGAGGAAGGCTGGACCTTCTGGGAATTGCGCAACCCGACCTCTGCGATGACTGCGGGACGTGTATCGAGCGCTGTCAAGTCGGGGCGATCTCAGCCAGTGAGGGGTTTTCGGTCGTCGACCGGAGCCGCTGCATTCGATGCGCGCTCTGCGTGTCGGGCTGCCCGAACGATGTCACGAGGCTCCAGCGTCGACCCGACGCCGAGCTCGTCCGGCCTCCGAAGGATTACGCGGAGTGGGAGCAACGGAGGCTGGCCAACCGGAGTCTGCGGGCACCTGTCGGCAGCGCTTGAGCAGCGTGCTGCAACTGCGGTACGGCGCCACGTGCCCGGAGGCGGGACCAGACTGATGACGGCCCACGCGAACAGGTGGACAGGATTGCCCGCGATGAGGTCGGTTCGGCCGGGTCAATTCCTCTTGCCCGGCCAGACTCACCTTCTTTCCCGATCTCAGACACGACCAGCGCACCGAGCTGTTGGGAGGCCGTTTCGAGCTGACATCCGCCGCCGGGACCGGCACCCGGATCCGAGCCGACCTGCCGCTGACGGGCTTGGCGAGGGAGGAGCCGTGAGCGACTCTATCCGCGTCCTGGTCGTCGACGATCACCCGCTCTTCCTGGACGGGCTCGTCGCGACGCTCTCGGCGGACGAGGAACTGGACGTCGTCGCGACCGGTGTCGACGCTGCAACCGCGGTTCGAGGCGCCCACGAGCATCAACCGGACCTGGCGCTCCTGGATGTCGCGATGCCCGGCGGCGGAATCGAGGCGGCCCGACGCATCGGCTCGGCCTCGCCGACCACGCGAGTCGTCATGCTCACGAGCTCGGAGAACGAGGACGACCTGCTGGCCGCGATGGAGGCGGGCGCCAGGGGCTATGTCCTCAAGGGTGTCGCCGGTCGCGAACTGCGAATCATCTTGAAGTCGGTTCATCGCGGCGAGGTCTACGTCGCCCCGGGTCTCGCCTACGCCATGATCAAGGGCCTGTCCCGTCCACGCGTCGCCGATCCGCTCGCAGAACTGACGACGCGCGAACGCGAGGTGCTCGGCCTGGTCGCGGCAGGCCTGTCGAACGCCGAGATCGGCGGCCGCCTCGGGCTGGCCGAGAAGACGGTGAAGCATTACATGACGGCGATCCTCGGCAAGCTCGAGGTCGGAAGCCGGGTCGAGGCGGCGTTGCTGGCCTACAAGGCCGGAATGCGGTCGGGCGAGGGCGAGCCGGAGGAGCATTGAGACCAGCGCCGTCTCGCGTGATCGAAGGCAGCCGGCGAGCAGCGGCGGAACGCCCGGCACAGATCGGCCCCGTCTCGTTCCAGCGTCACCGAGATCGCACCAAGCCGCGGCCGACCAGGACGAGCCAGACGATCGTGAGCAGCGATGCTGCAATCGCCAGAGGACTGACCTCGCCGGTCACCGCTGTCTGCGCCACGGACGCCATGCCCACCAGGCCGGTCGCGATGCCGGCGATACCGGGCGCCCGTCCCAGTGCGCCGCGGAGGATCACCGCGCCGGTGACGAGAATCCCGATCGACAGGGTCAGAATGCTGTCAATAGCCTGCAGCGGGGAGCCGAGCACGGCGGATGGGTACCCTGCGGCCGCCACGAGGACGGCGCGCTGGTCGACCGTCGTCGCCGCCGCGTACTGCTGGCCGAGGCCGATCAGTGCTGCGTAGCCGGGCCAGGTCACGGCCAGGTCGAGCACCACGAAGAGGGTGATGAACACGGTTGCCAGGAGCATGGCTGGCTCGCTCGACCGGCGCAGCGCCGTGTAGAGGGCAATCGAAACAGGGACAAAGAGCAGGTCCGTGACCACGGACAGCGCCACGATTGCCCACCAGGTCGCCGTGTTCGTTGCGTGGTAGTCGAGTCGGGCCTGGGCGCCGCTGGGTGGTGCCCCGACAGCCGCGAACAACGGGATGATGGCGATGTAGCCGGCCGCCAGGAGGAGCGCCGCCACACCGCCGATCCGCAGGATCCAGGCTGGGCTGGGGCTGTGAGGGCCAGCGGCCTCACGTGCGCTGTTCAAGGACCGACCTCCCCTGGGTTCGTGCACCTCATGCCGGGGCTGATCCTTGCATCCGACGCGTGGCATTCGCCATCCGGCTACCCGGTGTCCAAAGGTGGGGCTACCCGCACTCCGCCACGGTTTGGGGCGGCAGGGCCCCGTCGCCGGAGTCGGGCCAGGCCGGGCCGGCGCCTACTTCACCGCCTGCTTCGACACCGTCGTGGCGTAGGTGTTGACCTGGGCGTCGGTGACCCGAGTGCCAAGAAGGTGCCAGGGTGGATCCTCGCCCATATCCGGGATCGACCACTGGTCTTCCGGCGCGTCCCCACACGGCGGAACGGAGCCGTAGAGGATCTTCGACTGCAGGGTCTTGCCGGTCTTGGCGACCACGACGCGGATCTTCGACGTGTACCTGGACTTGACCAACTCCCCGTAGACGCCGTCGCTCTGCCGCTTCCAACGGCCGCACGACCCCACCTTGACACTGGTATCTGGCTCGAATGGAGCGCAGACGACCAGCTGGGTCGGGCTCGTCCACGCGTCACCACGCCACTTCTGATTGATGGCGTAGGAAGCGTCGATCCCATCGCCACCCTCGTCGACGACGACCAGCGGGTGGATCTTGCCGGCATACGGCGCGGCCCACGGGACCGGCGTTCCAACACAGGCCGCCTCCAGCCCTTCCTCCCGGGTCGGCGTCGGTTCGGCCGTCGGCTCGGCCGTCGGCGTGGGGGCTGGCGAGCAGCCGCGATCCGCGGCACAGGACAGCGCAATGAGCAACTCATCCCAGGGTGCCGCGCCGATCCAGTCGCCCGGCACGGACTTCACCGAGGGAGGGAAACTGGAAGACATGATCGTCGCCTCGCCGACAACCGCCTGCCGCTCGAAGTCGATGACCTTGACCCTGTAGTCGGTGCGGTATCCCTTGGTCCCATCCGTGTATGAGGCCCGCGTCTCGACCTTGACGGACCACACGAGCACGACCGTGTCGACCTCAGCCGGTGTCGCGGCCAGCGAAATGGGGGTCACCTTGTGCTCCTGGAGGTTGCCCAGGACGTACGCCTTGTCGGGCCAGGCAAGGGCGTCGAGAAACCGGCCCGAGATCTCACGCGCGCTGGCGTCCACGATCACCACCCGGCCGACGACGGAGCTCTCGAGCCCGCAGGGCTGCGGGTCGAAATCGTACGGGATGCAGGGGCTGCCCCCTTCGCTCGGCTGGCTTGTCCATGCCGGGTCCAGGTATTCGCTGAGCCGTGCTTCGAAGGCTGCAGCCAGCGATGGCCTCGGGTCTGGCTCGAGGGTGAGCTGAGACCCGCCGCAGCCACCGATCGCGATGACCGCGAATGCTGCGAGCAGTCGAGGACCCATCCGAGTCGGCTCCTCTCCGGCGGCCTGGCCTCGCGACTGGCCCGACGCGGCCGGGCAGCCCAGCCATGGGCCGCGCCTCGTCACGCCGCAGGTGGGAGCTTCGTCCGGTGGGGAGATCCCTGCCAAGTGCCGTTGGTCATCGGGTGGGATACGCCGTGGCGGAGGGCGAGGATCTGTCCTCGAGCCCATCGAGCTGAGCCTCTACGCGTGGGACCCCGGAGGGCTGCCGTCGTAGCGTCCGGGTGGATCCGTCATGACCGGGACCCTCCGGGCTGCTCGTTGAGGTGTGCCCGGATCCGCGCGGCGATCGCGTCGTCGACCACAGAGTCGGGATCGCGCAGGCCGCCAAGGCTCGCCCTCACGCCGACGAGGCCGGCGTACAGCGGCGGGCACGTCGGGCAGGTCTCGAGGTGCGTCTCGACCGCCGAGCGGGTACCGGCATTGAGCTCGCCGTCGAGGTACGCCGAGACGTGACGTCGAGCTCGCCAGCAGCGGAGCGGCTGGGCCAGGCTCGCCAGCCGGCGTTCGTCACCCTCGGCGAGGGCACTGACCAGCATCATCCGGCCCCTTCGCAGGCGCTGCTTTGTGGCCGGCAGCCGGGTATCCATGGCCCGGCCGATCTCCGCGGCGGTCCAGCCGACGACGTCGTGGAGGACGACCGGCAGCCGGTAGATGACCGGCAGGCGGGCGAGTGCGTCCTCGAGCTCGTCGTTGAGCTCGGCACGCTCCACGACCCGGTCGGGTGCGACCGAGTAGCGATCGTCGCGCCAGTCGGCCTCGACGGCATCGATGTCGAGCTCATCACGGTGGACGCGAGACCGGTCGATCACGCGGTTGACGAGGCTGCGCCGGAGCCAGGCCGATAGTGCCGCCCGATCACGAAGCTGGTCGCGGCGGCGCCACGCCCCGACGATCGTCTCCTGCGCGCAGTCTTCCGCCTGGGCGGCGTCGCGGACGAGCCGCGTCGCGAGCCGGACGAGCCGCGGCAGCTCGTCAACCAGCGCCTGGGCGAACCCATCGGCGCCGTGGACCCCATCGCTCGTCGGTTCGACCTGGTCCCTGCGTACGGTCATGCCATCCTGGCTGTCCTGGTCAGCGAGCAGCTCCCTTGGTGCTGACGCGAAGCGCCGCGTACAGCGGGCAGAACCCAACGATACCCGTGACGACCAGAATCACGGCAACGAGCCAGACGAGGTAGAGGAGGGGAGCGACCACGCCGCCGGCGATCGCGATGCCGGCCAGGCCGATCCCCAGCACGATCCTGACGATCCGATCGATGGTTGATTCGTTGGTCGTGAGCTTCATGACGACGTCCTCGCGATATCGACGGGCACATGCCCGTTCCCGTCCCGTTGACGAGGCGACAGGCCCGATGGATACAGCACGTCCCATGTATCCATCGCCTGCCCGTTCACGTCATCGAGATGAGAGACGCGACCATGGCCATGGAATCAGGCAGGCAAACGCCCGGTCGCGACGTTGAGCAAGCCATGCCGTCGTGGGTTCTCCGCGACGCGACAGCAGAGAGAGGTTTGGCGCCATGGAGATGACCATCGACTTCCCGGGAGGTGCGCGCGTCGACGCACATTTCGGAGGCTTCCTCATTCCGACCGATCAGCCGGCGTCGGGCGGTGGCGAGAGCTCGGCGCCGACGCCGTTCGTCACGTTCCTGTCGACGATCGGGACGTGTGCGGGCATCTACGTGCTCGGGTTCTGCCGGCAGCGCGGGATCCCGACGGACGGCATTCGCCTCGTCCAGCGGATGCAGGTCGATCCGATGACCCACCTGGTAAACGATGTGCAGGTCACGATCGAGCTGCCGGAGGGGTTCCCCGCGAAGTATGCGGACGCGGCCGTTCGTGCCGCCGAGCAGTGCGCGGTGAAGAAGCACTTCGAGCATCCGCCGACCATCCGCGTGGACAGCGTCCTCGCGGGATGACTCGAACGGCGCAGGCCTTGACGGCCGGGTAGCTCGGCGCACGAACGTTCCGTCACCGGTGCCGGCCGTCCCGGGATGGGAACCCGCACCCCCTCGAGTCCTGATGCGGGGGATGGAGTGATGTGCCAAGTGGGGTTTACCCGGCGCACCACGGGCGGCAGCTGACAGCTGGCTCGGCGCGGGGCGCGTCGGGTAGGCCCGTGACTACCGGACCTTGCGGGTCGGCAGATCCACTCCGTCGACCTCGATGCGGTCAGTTGCGTTGAGCGGCAGTCCCAGGACCTTCCGGATCTCCGAGTGGGCCGTCACGATGTGGGTCGTTCCGTGCTCGACCAGATCGGCCCGCAGGGTGATGTCATGCGGCACGACCCGGGACGCCGACGCGACACTGACACCGTCGATCATCAGATCCAGCGTCTTGGCCCAGTTGTTCCGCGCGAGGCCGATGCGGTGCCCCGCCCACTCCCCTTCGCGTAGATCGCCCGTCAATCCCATCCTGTCCTCCGCTCGATACGCCTCTTGGGAAGGTATCGGGTTCAGTCAAGGTTATCGGCCGCGGGTGGTGCGTCGGGTAAACCCCTGTCGATGCCTCAGTCCCGCGGGGGACTCAGAAGCCGAGCAGTTCCACGAGCGACCCCACGACGACGTCGGCACCGGCGGCCGCCAGGTCCAGGCCCTCGCGCTCGGGCACGCCGACGCACGTCATTCCGGCGGCCTTGGCGGCCCGGACACCAATCGGCGAGTCTTCGAAGGCGACGGCATCGCGTGGCTCGACGCCAAGCGCATGGCAGGCCGCGAGGTAGACGCCCGGGTGGGGCTTCCCCTGCCCGACGTCGCCCGCGGAGATGACCGCGGCGAACGCGTCGAGGAGTCCCGCGTTCTCGAGCGCCAGCCGGACGAGGGGCCCGTCCGTGTTGGATGCGATCCCGAGCATCAGCAGCCCGTCGAGCGACCGGACCAGCTCGCGTGCGCCCGGGCGCAGCGGAGGCCCTTCCGCGTAGTGGGCGCGCATCAGCGTCATGAGTTCGGTCCGGAGGTTGGTCGGGTCCACCCCGCCCAGCCGGCGAGCGTAGGCAGCGATGGTGTCCTCGATCGACCTCCCGTGCGTCGCCTCGACGTCGTCCGGCGTGAACCGTTCGCCGTGATGGGCGAGCAGGTCCCGCTCCGCGATCGCCCACAGCGGCTCGGAGTCCACGAGCAGGCCGTCCATGTCGAAGACGGCGGCCTGAAACCGACCTGGCAACACGAAGAGGGCGCCCCGCCCGAGTCCGGGCGAAGGCGCCCCACGATGCGCGTCTGGATCCGCGGAGGTCACTCCGGCGGAAGCTCGCGGTAGACGAGGTCGATGTCGATGCCCTGGCTCCGGCGGATGAACTTCGCGCCGAAGTACACGATCAAGCCGATGACGACGATGCCGCCGATGAAGACGGGAACCCACCAGGCATTGTTCGGATCGCCGTAGAGCGCGAGGGCCGGATACTGGAGGGTGAGCCAGGTCAGGAAGACCATGACCGCGATCGACAGCGGCGCCACGATGTACAGGACTGGGAGGCCGCCGATCGTCATGTTCGCCGGCGACGCCCGATACAAGTCCGGACGCCGGCTCGGGAACATGATCGCCGCGACGCCGACGATGACGACGCAGACCACGCCGGCCAGCACGCCCAGCGCCAGCCAGGTTGCGAAGTCGGTCGAGGCGACACTCCAGGCGAGCATCGCCGTCACGAGGCCCATGATCAACAGGATCGCCGGGACCGGCGAATGGGTTCGTTCGTTGACTTCGGACAGCTTCTCCGGCAGGAGCCGGTCGAACGACCAGGCAAATACGGTCCGGATCGGCATGAACGTGTTGCCGACCATGGCCGGGAGGCTCCAGAACAGGAACGACCCAACGATCAGGACCGTCAGGATGGGCACGTTGTAGACCAGGCTCGCCATGAAGTGGTACCAGGGCCCGGTCGGGATCGCGTACGCGGACGTCGCGCTGTTCACCGCCACCATGAAGTCGTAGCCGGTGACCTTGAACAGGAGCAGCACGCCGACCACGATGAAGATGACGTCCCAGGCGAGCGCCCCGAACATGATGCCCATCTGGCGAGAGCGGTTGGAGGCGCTCTTGAGCTCACCGCTCAGGTAGACCGACCACCAGTTCCACATCATGAAGACCATGATCGCGAAGATGGTCGGCAGGGTCGCGTCGGTGTTGGCCAGGTCGGCTTTCGCACCTTGTGCGCCGGCCGCGGCGATGACACCGGCGGCATCCGTGCCACCGAACTTCTGGTTCAGGGTGCTGAAGTTCCCCTGGAAGTCGGCGGTGTTGCCGAACAGCAGGACCGCGAACGCCAGGAACGTCCCGAGCGAGGCAATGATCCAGAAGACGTTCTGCCAGCGGAACGTCGCCTTGATCCCGGCGATGTGGATGGCGGTCATGAGCGCGATCATCGCGAAGCCGCCCAGGAAGATCCACATGCCGTCTTTCTGGAAGTTGTTCCCGGCGTCCACCAGGCCCTGGTTCTCGAAGAGCACACCGAGCGTGACCAGGACCGGGCCGAGCGCGAAGACGGGGAAGTAGCGGGCCCAGAACGTGGCTCCGATCATCGCCGAGAGGGCGGCGCCGAAGTTGGAGATCGTCGCCAGCGGGGGCGACAGGATGCGACTCACCCAGACGTAGTCGCCACCGGTCCGCGGCATCGACGCGGCGAGCAGCGCCATCATGATGAGGACCGGAATGTTGAGGATGAACGAGATGATCGTTGCCGACACGAGGTCGGCCCCGGGGAAGGCGCTCAGCGCGAAGAACACGCCCCATGCGAGGGTCGCCCCCACGGGCGCCGAGAAGACGGCGTTGTAGATCGTCGCGTCGAGCGCCGAGGCCTCGCGCACGAGGCCCGTGCTCTGGCGGACGAAGAGGCCTCCCCGTCCACTCTCGGAACTGGTTGCCACTGGCTCCCTCCTCCGTCCCTGGGCGCGCCTCTTGACACGGCGCGCCGCGTCCGGCCATAGTCGAACACGAACGAACATGCTTCGTCAAGAGGTGTTGTGAGGTTTAGCCGATCGCCATGTCCAATGCTGTAGGAGGACAGACGACGAGGGCGGCCGGTCAGCAGAGGACAGGGGGCCTGGTCCCGGTCGATCGCCGCCACGTGATCCTCGAGCGGGTAGCGGACGAGCAGACCATCCACGTGGCCGAACTGGCGCGTGAGCTCGACGTCTCGGAGATGACCATCCGTCGGGACATCCGCCTCCTCGAGCGCGACGGGTTCCTCCGCCAGACGTATGGCGGCGCCACGGCCCATCTGACCCGCGCCCTGGACGTCGCGTTCAACGCCAGGGCGCTCCAGCATCCCCGCGAGAAGCGCCTCATCGCGATGCGTGCTGCCTCGCTGGTCGAGGGCGCGCGGACGATCTTCCTCGGTGTCGGCACGACGGCCGAGCAGTTTGCCCGATATCTCCATGCCATTCCCGAGCTGACCGTCGTGACGGCGTCACTCCCGACGGCCAGCCTGCTCGGGACGCGCTCCCTGCGGACGATTGCCGTGGGCGGTGCGATCCTGCGCGACGATCTCACCGCGACCGGCCCGATCGCCGTCGGGATCCTCCAGCGCTACCGCTTCGACGTGGCCGTCATCGGCGCCGCCGGGGTCTCCGCCAGGTGGGGGATCACCGAGCTGTCCGATGACGAGGCGGCGATCCAGCGGGTTGCGATCGGACAGGCCGAGCGGGTCATCGTGCTGGCCGATGGCTCCAAGATCGGGAAGGCCACGAACGCCGTCGTGAGCCCGGCGGACGTCGTCGACGAGCTGGTCACCGACCCGAGCGCCCCGCCTGCCGAGCTCGCGGCCCTCGACCGGCTGGGCGTCCGGGTCGTGATCGCCGCCTCGAACGAACCATGGGATCCGGCATCCGACGGGCCGGGGCCAGCCGTGCCCAACCGCGTCACCAGGAGGAGTTGACCGTGGACGTCATGGAACGGACCTTTGGGGTTCGCAAGCCGATCATCGCGATGCTCCACCTTCCGGGACTGCCGGGCCGGCCACGGCACGACGTGTCCGCGGGCATCGGCAAGGCCGTGGACGTGGTCGGGCGGGATCTCGCCAGCCTGCAGGACGCCGGCGTCGACGGCGTCATGTTCTGCAACGAGGCCGATCTCCCGTACCAGCTCAAGGTCGGGCCCGAGATCGTCGCGGCCATGGCGTCGGTGATCGGGCAGGTGCGCCGTGATGTCCGGGTGCCGTTCGGAGTCAACCTGCTGTGGGACGCAATCGCCAGCCTCGCCGTGGCCCGAGCCACCGGAGCGACCTTCATCCGCGAGGTGATGACGGGCGTCTACGAGAGCGACCTGGGCATGATCGAACCGCAGATCGGCGAGATCGGCGGGTATCGGACGGCCATCGGGGCCGGCGACGTCCTCCTGTTCGACAACATCCAGCCCGAGTTCGCGAGCGCCATCGGCCGGCGGACCGTGGCCGAACGGGCGAAAGGCGCGGCGTTCCTCGGGGTCGATGCCGTCCTGATCAGCGGACCCGCGGCCGGCAGCTCGCTCGACATCGGCGACCTGCGCGCCGCCAAGGAGGCCGTGCCGGCGTTTCCGGTCATCGCCAACACCGGTGTGCGGGCAGACACCGTGGCCGAGATCTTCAAGGTGGCCGACGGAGCCATCGTGGGCACGACGTTCAAGCGCGGCGGCGTGACCTGGAACGAGGTGGATCCGGATCGCGCGCGCACGCTCATCGACGCGGCGCGCACGGCCCGCGCGGCCGCAGGCTGACCCATGGCAACGCGGACCCGGCTCTACTTCGCGACGGACCTCCACGGCTCCAGCAAGTGCTTCAGGAAGTTCCTCAACGCCGGGCCGGCCTACGGAGCCGATGTGCTCGTCCTCGGAGCCGACCTTGGGGGCAAGGCCATCCAGGGGATCGTCCGGGGCGCCCACGGCCGCTGGCACGCCCGGTTCATCGGGACCGACCACGACGTGACCGAAGGGCCGGAGCTGGAGGCGCTCGAGAAGCTCATCGAGGACCACGGCTACTACTCATACCGCGCGGAACCGGGCGAGCTGGAGGCGCGTCAGGCTGCGGGGACGCTCGACGACCTGTTCCTCGAGCTGATGAGCGCCCGCCTCCGCGCATGGATGGAGCTCGCCGACGAGCGTCTCCGCCCGACGGGGATCCCGATCTACGTGATGCTCGGCAATGACGACCCTCGCGAACTCCAGCCCATCCTCGACGAGGCGACGTGGGCGACCCACGTGGAGGGCCTCGTCGTCAACCTGGACGACGACCACGAGCTGATCTCGTGGGGCCATTCGAACCTGACGCCATTCCACAGCCACCGCGAGCAGACCGAAGAGGCCCTGGCCGAGTCGATCGCGGCGATGGTCGGGAAGCTGCGTGACCCGGCTCGCGCGGTGTTCAACTTCCACGTGCCACCGATCGCTTCGGGCCTGGATGACGCCCCCGTCCTCGACGACACGCTGACCGTCCAGCAATCCCTGGGGCAGGTCAGGTTTGCGCCCGCCGGGAGCACGGCCGTCCGCGCCGCCATCGAGGCGACCCAGCCGCTGCTCAGCCTCCATGGGCACATCCACGAATCGGCCGCCATCCGCCGGATCGGCCGTACGATCGCGATCAACCCGGGCAGCGACTACGCGACGGGCGCCCTCAACGGGGCGCTCGTAACGCTTGAACGGGACAAGGTCGCGACCCATCAGCTCGTCCGCGGATGACGCGAGCGGCGCACGCATGACCAGAGGCCGGGACGTGTTGGCCGCGGTCGATGTCGGGACCTCGGGCGCCCGGGCGGTCGCCTTCGATCTCGAGGGCCGGCGGTTGCTCGAGGTGCGACGGGGATACCCGACGCGGACGCCGCAGCCGGGCTGGGCGGAGCAGTCGGCGGCCGCCTGGCGCTCGGCATCGCTGGCGGCCCTGGCGGAGCTCGTCCGAGGCGTGGGCTCGAGAGGGCGCGTGCACGCCATCTCGTTGACCGGCCAGTGCCCATCGGTCGTGCTTGTGGACGCCCGAGGGCGCGCTGTTGGGCAGGGGTTGATCTACCGCGACAATCGCGCCACGGTCGAAGCCGAGGAGATCCGCACCCGCTTCGGCGTGGCGGCCATGCACGCCCGGACCGGGCACCTCCCGGCCGCCTTCCACATCGCGCCGAAGCTCCTGTGGCTTCGGCGCCACGACCCGGCCGCCTGGCGATCGGCCGCGCTCGCGCTCCAGCCCAGGGACTGGGTGGTGCTCGGACTCACCGGCGAGGCGGTGACGGACGGGACCCACGCAGCGGCGACGCTGGTCTACGACCTGCACGGGCGCCGGTGGGACGACGAGTTGCTCGCGGGCCTCGACCTGCCGGCGAGCCTGTTCCCGCGGATCGGACGATCACACGAGGTGGTCGGCACGCTGCGGCCCTCGATCGCGGCCCGGCTCGGGCTGCCCGCCTCGACGCCCGTCGTCCTCGGCGGCGCCGACAGCCAGGCCTGCGCCTTCGGCGCCGGAGTCGTCGAGCCGGGACCGGTATCCGAGATGGCCGGCTCGTCGACCTGCCTGAACGCGGTCGTCACGAACCCGCTCGACGTGCTCGAGGTGACCCACTACCCGCACGTCGTCGGCGACTGGTGGACCACCGAGACCGGGATCAACACCACGGGGGCGGCGGTGACCTGGGTGGCTGACCGGCTCTACGCCGGACGGAGTGGCCGCGCCACGCCGGCCCACTATGCGCACCTGAACGAGGAATCGTCGTCGGTGCGTCCCGGTGCGGACGGCCTGCTGTTCGTCCCGGTCCTCGGTGACGGTGAGCGGACCGACGCCGCATTGCGGGGTGCGATCACGGGGCTCTCGCTCCGCCATGGCCGCGCGGCGATCGCCCGGGCGGCCCTCGAGGGCGTCGCCTGCACGATCCGTGCGCAGCTCGAGTTGTTACGGGTCGGCGGCGCTCGCGTCACGGAGCTCCGGGTGTCGGGTGGCGACGCCCGGCTCAGTACCTGGAACCAGGTCAAGGCCGACGTCACCGGGCTGGTCGTCCGGACGTTCCCGGGCGATGCTGCCGCCTCGGGGGTGGCCATGCTGGCCGGGCTCGGGGCCGGCGTGTATCGAGACGCGGCCGACGCAATTGCCCGTTGCGTCCGGCCGGGTGCGCAGTTCTGGCCGGATCCGGACGCGGTCGCCCGATACCAGGCCGTGTATCGGGCCTATCGGGACCTGGTCGACTCCGCCGTCGTGCGCCACGAGGAGGCCTGACATGCAACTCCGACTCGGGATCGACGACTGCTTCGCCGTGAAACGCTGGCCCCGACCCTCCGACTGGGGGCCGATCGTCCGAGACAAGCTCCAACTCAGACTCCTCCAGCACACCATGGACCTCATCGACCCCGGCGTCGACGACCCGGGCGGCCTCCGCCAGGACCTTGCTGATCTCGGGCTGGAGCTCCATTCGACGTTCACCGGCCTGGCGGCCTACTCGTCCAACCTCCTCCTGCATCCGGTCCTCGAGGCACGCCGCGCGTCCGAAGCCTGGTACCGGACCGCGATCGCATGGACTGCCGCCGCCGGAGGCCTGGCGACCGGGGGCCATGTCGGGGCGTTCTCCGTGGCCGACTGGACCGACACCGAGGCTCGCCGGGAACGCTGGTCCGACCTGCGCGCGGCCCTCGAGCGCCTGGCGGCGGAGGCGCGGACGGCTGGCCTCGACCACCTCCTCGTCGAGAACCTGGCTGCGGCTCGCGAGCCTTCGACGATGCCGATGATCCGCGACCTGGTCACCGACGGCGACACCCGGCACGCGCCGATCCGTCTCTGCCTCGACGTCGGGCACATGTGCGTCCCCGGGACTGGCGGGCCCGAGCGCGATCCATACGCCTGGCTCGCGTCCATGGGACCGCTCGCGACGGTCGTCCAGTTGCAGCAATCGGACGCCGGCGGCGACCACCACTGGCCGTTCACGCCGGCGCGGAACGCCGAGGGGCGAATCGATGCCGATCGCGTGATCGACGCCCTCGGCGAGGGGGGCGTCGAGACGTGCGCCCTCGTGCTCGAAGTGATCCCGGCATTCGAGCAGCCGGACGACGAGGTCCTCGATGACCTGAGCGCGTCGGTCGACTACTGGCGCGAGGCGCTCGATCGTCGGGGCGTCCTGGCGCCGTAGCCCGACCCGCGGGCCTGGCTTAGTGCCGGACCTCCTCGGGCGTCTCGTACCAGCGGACGCGCTCGCCGACCCGGGCGCGCGCCTGCCAGCCGAGCGACTTGGGTGCGCTGTCGATCGCCGCAACGAGCGCGTCCACCTGCGCGGTCGGATCGAACGGCGGCGCTGCCGGGACGCGCCGGCGGGCCTCCTCGGCAGCCAACTGGAGGTTGCGCTCGATCGTGTGGCAGAGTCCCCAGTCGGCGGTGGCGACGCCGGTGATCCGCCGGCGGTCGATCACGTCCACTGCCTCGCGTTGCGCCAGTTGATGATCGGCAAGCAGGCACACGATGTCTCCGAGGTCCTTCGGATTGATCTCCCAGATCTGGAGTTTTGTCAGCAACAGATCGGCGAGCGTCAGCGTGGGGCCAGGGCCATTGATCCGCCCGCGGAGGTCGATCCGGTGCGACATTCGCACCTCGTCCACGACGACGTCGATCGGCCACCGCCCAGCTGGATGCTGGAAGTTCAGCCGCTGGGCACCGTGCAACGCGTTGAACATCCTCTCGGGCACATAACCGACCGACTCGAGATACGCCGCGGCGGGCCTGGCGTCCGCTGCAGCCACCGCAAAATCGAAGTCGCCGTACTCGCGCGCATATGGAGGACGGCGGACGGTCGGCGAGGTGAGATACACCGCCATGCCGCCCATCAGCCGGAGCTGCAGCCCTGCGGTGACCGCCCCGTTGGCGACGCGGGCCGCCTCGGCGCGTATGTCGTCGAGGGGCAGGCGCTCGACGGGGTCCGTGGCGGGTTGCTCGGTCACCCGTGGATCCCACCGAGTCGTGCCGCTATCCGCTGATCGAGAACGAGGCTGGTCGGCATTGGCCGGCTCCCATGGATGCAGGACTGGTCCGGATTGTAGGGTCGAGCGGTGCCGCCGCGTTCCGCCGAGCCGCACCAGCCAATGCCGGGGGAATCGTCCGCCCCGGCGTGGCCGGACCGTGATCCTGTCCGCGACCCCGGAAGCCCCCGGCCGAGCGGGTGTACCGTGGAGAGATGGCAGCGAAGCACGAGCGATTCGCCCTGTTCGAGGTGACCTTCGCGGGGGTCTCGCTGCCCGCCGCGACGGTCGATTGCTGGGAGGACACGCACGGCCGGCCACAGTGGCTCGCCCGTGTCCTGGTGAAGTCACGTCCCGAGATCGACGACGGAGAGTTCTCCGGCCAGACCGCCGACGGGCGCACCCTGTCCGGCCGCGCGCTCGTCGCGGATCAACAGGTCGGGCCAGGCGGCATGCGGCAGACCCTCATCGTGTTCCATGGCTCTGGGACCCTCCGCGGCTTCTGAAGGTCGCCGCGCATACTGTCGCCCGCCGTCGAGTGTTCGCCGCCGGGCTGACCCGGACGCCGGATGCGGCCCTGCGCCGATCCCGGTATGAGACGCCGCACGCCTACACTCAGGCGAGACCACGCAAGCCCGGCTCGCCGGACGGACCACCGCATCGAGAGGAACGAGATGGCCAGAAAGAAGGACAAGAAGGCACAGAAGGACAAGAAGGCCGCGAAGGACAAGCAGGCCCAGGCCGCGGCTGAGACGGCCGTCGCTTCGTCGGCGAGTCAGGCACCCAGGAAGGGCAGCTAGCCGATCGTGGCTGCGACAGGATCGATCAAGGGCCAGCAGGCGGCGATCGTCGACGCCGCGCCGGGCACGCGTGTGCCTCCGGCCATGGGACCGCTCACGTTGAACGCGGGCTTGCCGCCCGGTGGCGTCTGGCTGGAACGGCGTGCCGGGCGCCGGCCGCCACGAAGGGAACGCCATGACCGAGAAGGCTGAATCCGCGGCACGGGCAGCCACGCCGTCCGGGCGCAGTCCAGGCCAGCCTGCCGCCTCCGCGTTCGAGTGTCCCAAGTGCCACGGGGTCATGCGGACGTACGCCCGGGGCGGGCTCATCCTCGAACTGTGCGAAGACTGCCGGGGCATCTTCCTCGACAAAGGCGAACTGGAACGCCTGATCGACGCAGAAGGGGGCGGTTGGTCGGGGATCGTGTCGGCAGCTCTCGACCCGAGGCGCTGAACCCCCACCACACGGACCGGGAGGATGGCGACCGTCCGCCCGTAGGGACGAGCGAGCGATGCCGACCGGTCGACCGGTCAGACGTGCCGATGCAGGTCCGTCTCCGAGGACGTCGACGGGGCGTCGCCGGCACGTGGCGGGTCCCCCCAGCCCATCTCGGCCACGTCACCGTGCTGGACGGACAGGTGCACCACCTCATGCTCGACATTGGCGATGGCTGACGCGGGAATGTAGACGCTGCTCGTGAGCCCGGTCGACGTCGAGACGTAGTTTTGGCCGACCTCGCGGACGGTGCCCACGCGGTGCCCGTCGTTCCCGACGACCGTCCAGCCGGGCTTGATGTCTGCCATTCGCATTCGGACCCTGGGCCTCCTCGCGCAGCGCTCGCCGTACCTTAGCCTGCGTTGAGGATGGGTGTTCGTGGGCGGCGGCGGCATGGCGGGGCGGGGTCCGCGCCATCCGCGGCCGTCCAGCGTCTGACAACGCCATGCGACTGAATCTTCCGTTAGCCGCAGTCGACCCTCGGCGCGTCGGCGATTGCTACGGCGTTCCGGTCAGCAGGTAGAGCGCCACGAAGATCACGACCACGGCCACCACGATGAACGCACGGAACGGGATCATCGTCGCGGTTCGTCGGATCGGTGCCGCCATGTTCCCGCCACCGCTGTTGAGGTATTGCAGTGGTGCCGCTGCCCCGGCGTCAGTGCGGAAGGTGTTCGGCACCGACTGGCCCTGGAGGGTGTTCGGGCGAACCTCGACCGGACCGGCTGGCCTGTCCGTCATCGCGTGCCTCTCGTTAGCGAGGCCGGGACCGGCCTGCCGGGGCAAGCGTACTGCGGAGGCTGCGGACCAGCCGGGCTCGGCCGGCCGGCGTGCGGCGACGTGCCTGCCGGGCCTATCCTCGTGGCGGATCCGCCGCGGATCGCGCATTCACGTCCCGCGGGCCCGTTCGGGGCCGGACCCGACCTTCGAACGACCACGGCGAACGGGGCGAGAGCAGGGTGAGCGCTATGGCCAGATCACCGCGCGGCGAGGGATCCGTCGCCCCGCGGCTCGCGATCGACGCGGTCGTGCCTGGCTTGACGACGTACCGCGAGGGGTCGCTCCACGCGGCCCTGAAGGCCCGCTACGCGGCGGTTGTCCCGGGCGCCCGCGTCGAGGCCGCCGTTGACGGCTACGTCGTCGACGTGGCGGGCCGGGACGACCTCGTCGAGATCCAGACCGCGAGCTTCGCCTCGGTCCGCCGCAAGCTCGAGCAGCTGGTCCGCTCGCACCGGGTCGTGCTGGTGTATCCGATCCCGGTCGAGAAGTGGCTCGTCCGGGTCGACGGCGACGGCGTGATCCTTGGGCGGCGTCGCTCGCCGAAGCGCGGCCTCGGGATCGACCTGTTCGATGAGCTCGTCCACGTTCCCGGGCTCATCTCCCATCCCGGCTTCCGGATCGAGCTGGCGCTCATCTCCGAGGAAGAAGTCCGAGGTCCGATTCCGGACGGTGTCAGGTACCGGTATCCAAGGGAGTGGCGGCGCCTGGACAGGCGCCTGCTGGAGGTGGTCGAGACACGGCGGATCGACACGCCGGCCGACCTGTTGGCGCTGCTTCCCGGAGGCCTGCCCGAACCGTTCACCACGGCGGACATCGTCGCCGCGACCGGGCGCTCGAAGCGGCTGGCGATGCGCGCCGTGTACTGCCTCGAGCGGTCGGGCAGCATCGCGCGCCTTGCCCGCCGCGGCCGGCTGATGGGGTACCGCCGGGTCCCGCCGGTCGCGGAGACGGTCGCCTGACCGTCCGCGGTCAGGCGCCGGGCATCGGCCCGGGCACCATCCACAGGACGGGCTGGGTCCGATCGGCTCGCACCGCGAGGACCGTGCCCCTGAGCACGTTCATGCCGACCAGGCCGTCCTGACCGTCCATCGCCTCACGCACGATGAGCCTCGGCACGGACACGCCGGCGTCGGCCACGGCGAGCGTCCGACCTTCGACCACGGAGCCGACGATCTCCCCGCCGCCCACGCCGCGGCCGGACGTCCCGCGGGGTCCGGCCTCGAGCCCGGGCACGGCCGACGCCACGAACTCGGTCGACTTGCCGCCAGAATCGAGGAGCGTCACGACCGGGGGGAACGGCACCAGGGCGGCACGCACGAGGATCGTGGCGTCGTCATCGACGCGGTCGAGCCGGAGCAGCCGCAACGCGGTCGAGCGCGCCGTCAGCCACGAGGCGACCTCCCATGCCTCGCCGGCGAGCAGGATCAGCCGTGCCCCGGCGAGATCGAGCACGACCCACGCCGTCGGGTGGAGGTGCTGCGGGCTCAGAAAACCGCCGACGCCCCATCCGGCGAATGGCGGCGGTCCCTCGATGGCCACGACGCGCTGAAGGTCGAACGCCTGCCCATCGACCTGGATCGCGACGCCGCCGAGGGTCCAGGAAGGAACGGACGCGCCGGTGCTGTCGATCCCCGGCTCACCCGGCTCGGAGGACAGACCGGCCTCGTCCGCGAGCGCCCGCGTGAACACGTGATCGCTCGAACCGGTGTCCAGGATCAGCCTGGTCGCCACGCCGCGGACCGTCGCGGCGATGATGGGCGCATGGGTCGGCTGCCCTCCGGCTTCGAACGAGATCGGGACGTCGAGCAGGAGGCGAGGCGAGGGTGTCCGGTCGGCCATTCCCGCAGCGTATCCGAGCCAGCACGCGGGAACCTGCCTCGCCTGGCCTTCACGCCGAGCCGCCGAACCGCACCGTCCGAAAGGCGAAGAGCCTCGTTCGTGGGTCGCGCCATGCGTCACGACCGAGGCCGGCCTTCCGGCAGACGGCGTCGAACATCTCGATCGCCCCCCACGAGAACTCCGAGGCGACCTCCGGCAGCAGCAGGCCCCGTCGCCCGTTCCGATCGACGAGCACCCCATCGATCCCCGGGCGGAACGCGTCCGGGCCATCGATCGGGGTCGGTTGTCCGAGGACCGAGATCTCGATATGGATCCTCGGCAACTCCGCAACCGTGACCGGCAGGAACCGGGGATCGTCCAGTGCCGCGGTCATGGCCGAGCTGATGACTGCGTCGCCAAGGCTGCGCAGCGGATCGAGGCTGCCCATGCAGCCCCGTAGCTCGCCGTCTTCGGTCAACGTGACGAACACCGCTGCGGGCTCGTCGCCACCCGGGATCCGGTCGCGCGCCCGATCCAGCGTCGATTCCCTGGCGTTTCCGGTCGCGACCGAAAGCGCGATCCGGGCGAGCTCGACGAGCACCTGCTGGACGTCGAGGGCGACCGCCGGCGGTGCCGCGTCGCTTGGCGGGCGGCTGGCTTCGAACGATGGGACAGGTCGCATGGCTCCACCGTCGGGCGTGGCGTGGCGTGGCGTGACGTCGGACGCTCCCATCGAGATGCTGGACGCCCGGAACGGCGGCGGACAGGGCGGGATCACCCGAATCGACGGGCCGCCCGGCACTGTGCGATCCCGCCAACGTGAGCGAGACTGCGGCCGAGACCGATCGATGCCAACCGACGCCGGCGGAACCACGCGTGTTCCGACCATCCTTGCCACGCCGCTGCCCGACGGAAGCGTCCGCTGTGGCGTGTGTGCCCATCGGTGCCTTGTCCGTCCGGGCCGGTTCGGGATCTGTGGCGTCCGCGAGAACCGCGACGGGCAACTCCTCTGCCTCGCCTACGGAGCGGTCGTCGCCAGCTGCCTCGACCCGATCGAGAAGAAGCCGCTGTTCCACGTGGCGCCGGGCTCGACCGCCTATTCGATCGCGACGGCCGGCTGCCCCTTCCACTGCACGTTCTGCCAGAACTGGGAGATCGCCCAGGGTCCGCGGCTCGGCCTGCACCTGCCCGCCCGCCCGCTCCCGCCGGAGCGGGTCGTGGCAGAGGCCGCGATGCTCGGGGCCGAGTCGATCGCCTACACGTACGTCGAGCCGACGGTCTTTCTCGAGTACGCCCTCGACACCGCCCGGCTGGCACGCCGGGCCGGGCTCCGGAACCTGTTCGTCACCGACGGCTACGCGACGCCGGAGGCGATCGAGCTGCTGGCGCCGGTCCTGGACGCCGCGAACGTCGATCTGAAGGCATTCGACGACGCCTTCTACCGGAAGGTGTGTGGCGCGCGCCTGGCGCCGGTCCTCGAGGCGATCGTGGCCTTGCGGCGCGCAGGAACGTGGCTGGAGCTGACCACGCTCGTCATTCCCGGTCACAACGACGACGATGGACAGCTTCGGGCGCTCACGGAGTGGATCGTGGAGACCCTCGGACCGGAGACTCCGTGGCACGTCAGCCGCTTCTTCCCGATGCACCGGATGCTCGACGTGCCGGCGACGCCGATCGCAACCCTCCGGCGCGCCGCCGACCTCGGACGCGAGGCGGGGCTTGCCCACGTGTATGTCGGGAACGCACCCGAGCTCGCGCTCGAGGACACCTCGTGCGTCGGGTGCGGACGGCTCCTCATCGAGCGACACGGCTACCGGGTCCGGACGCACCTGACACCCGGCGGCGCGTGCGTCGACTGCGGTCGGGCCCTCGCCGGTCTCGGCCTGGCGCGTCAGTCCGATGTGGTGCGTCGGGCGTTGCCGTGCGGATGAGGTGGCGCCGATGAGGGGTGAGAGACGGTCCACGGCTACGGTCTCGGACCTTCGCCTTCCAGCCGTCGCGGGCGCCTTCTACCCGGCCGAGCCGCTCCGGTTGGCCGCCCTGGTGGAGACCCTCCGGGCCGAAGCGGACCGGCGGCTCGAGGGAGCCGACCCGGTCGAGGGACCGATCCTGGGGCTGCTGGTCCCGCATGCCGGGCTCGTCTACTCGGGGCTTGTCGCGGCCGCCGCGTGGGGCCGGCACCCGGCTCCGCCGCCGGACGGCCCGTCGCCGACCGTCGTCATCCTCGGGACCAACCACGGAGCCCCCTGGCTCGACGGCGTCGCGGTCTGGGAGACCGGGGCGTGGCGGACCCCGCTCGGCGACGTCGAGGTCGACACCGAGCTTGCCGGCGACATCGTTGACCTCGGGCCGCCGTTCGCGGTCGATCGCGCCGCGCACCGCGGGGAGCATTCGATCGAGGTCCAGCTCCCGTTCCTCCAGGCCGGCCAGCCACCGCCGAGGATCGTCCCGTTGTCGGTCGCGGCGGGGGTCGGCGCGCGAGCGATCTCGGCGGGCGGTCGCCTCGGCTCGCTGCTCGCGCGGCGCCGTGCCGCCGGCCGTCAGGTCGTCCTGGCGATCAGCTCGGACATGGCCCACTACCCGCCGATCCTCGACTGTGAGCGAGCGACGGACGCCCTCCTGCCGCCGATCCTTCACCTCGATCCCGTCGGGCTCGCCGTCGCGGAACGGGCCGTCGTGGACGCCGGCACGCCCGGGCTCGTCTGCGGGCTGTGCGGGATCCAGCCGGCGGTCCTCGGACTGGCGGCGCTGCGCGCCTTCGGGGCGATCCGCGGCAGCCGCCTGGCCGCCGCCACGTCGGGCGACGCCGGCGGGTCCACGCAGCGGACCGTGGGCTACCTGGCGGCCGCGTTCACGGGCGCGCCGGTGGACGATGGCTGACTGGCGCGATGGCCTGCGGGCGGATCCGCTGCCCTGGCTCCTCGACCGGAGCGACCCGGGGGTGCGTCACCTCGCGCTGCGACAGCTGCTCGATCGACCGGCCGACGACCCCGAGGTGCGGGAGGCCGGGGCCGCCGCGATGCGCACGGGACCCATCGCCACGATCCTCGCGGCCCAGGATCCATGCGGCTGGTGGGGGTTGACATCGACGTCCCCGGCCAGCCGAGCCGGTGGGTGACCTTGCGCGCCTGCCGGGTCCTCAAGGCCGTCGCCGAACCTCGCCAGTCGCAGGGGCCGGGCTGACCGAGACGCCAGACGCGGCGCCGCGGGTACGCTACCCGGCGATGATCGACAAGATCGATTGGCATGTCGCTCCGCTCGACCCCGTCGCCTGGCGTCTCGAGGACCCGCGGCACCGGCAGACGGAATACCTCGGACGGCCGTGTCTCGAGTTCGGCGACGCGATCCAGTCCGTGCCGCTGCCTGGCGTGGTCCTCGAGGATGGCGTGCTGGAGGTCGACCTGGCGGTCGCGCGCGAGCGCTCGTTCCACGGCCTCATCTGGCGTGTCCGCGACGATGAGAACTTCGAGTCGTTCTTCGTGCGGCCGCACCAGGTCGGCAACCCGGATTCGATCCAGTACACCCCGGTGAACCACGACATCCCGAGCTGGCAGCTGTACCACGGGCCCGGCTTCTGGGCGCCGGTCGCCTTCCCGATCGAGGACTGGTTCACGATCAGGGTCGCGTTCGCCGGCGCGAGGGCGGACGTGTACGTCGGAGACCTGGTGTCGCCGGTCCTGCAGGGCAGCGAGCTGAAACGGCCGCCGGCTCCCGGCGGGATCGGCCTGTCTGTCGGTGGGCCCGGCCTGCGAGTCGCTCGCTTCGCCTACAGCACCGAAGCGCCGGTGCTGGCAGGGCCGGTGCGGACGCCCGACGCCGCGCACGCCGGCACCATCCGCGACTGGCATGTCTCCGATCCGTTCCTCGAGGCCGAGCTCGACGGTGTCGTCCGGCTGTTGCCCGGCCTCGTCGCTTCGCGGGTATGGTCGCCGCTCCTGGCCGAGCCGACCGGCCTGCTCGACCTGGCCCGGGTCAACGGGATCCGCGAAGGCCGGAATACCGTACTCGCCCGCACGGCCATCGCCGCCCCACGCGACATCGTCCTGCCGCTCGACATCGGATTCAGCGATCGGGCGATCGTCTTCCTGAACGGGCAGGCGCTGTTCCGGGGCGACGACTCGTACCGATCGAGGGATTACCGGTTCCTCGGCAGCATCGGCTACTGGGTCACGGTCTACCTGCCCCTGGCCGCGGGCGACAACGAGCTCGTCATCGCCGTATCGGAGGACCTCGGCGGATGGGGCGTCCAGGCCCGGTTCGCGGACGACGCTCCTATCGCGGGACGGACGTGACCCGCCGGTCGCTGTAGCCGTGCTCGGCGATCTCGGCGGCGCGAGACCGATAGGCCTCGGCGGTCGGCGGGGTCGGCGCCCGGAACCCGTCGACCATCCGGTTGTACATCGAGAACGCCGCGGCGATGAGCACTGCGAGCTGGACGTCGGCGTCCGTGGCGCCGGCCGCGTGCGCGGCAGCGACGTCCGCCGCGGTCAGGTCCAGCGGCTGGCGACCCACCGTGCGCGAGATGTGGAGCAGCGCGCGCATCTTGTCGTCGAGGCCGTCCGAAGACCCGAGCTTGATCGTGTCGATCAGCGGCAGGAACTCCGGCGCGCCGCTTCGCTCCATGAGGGCGCCCGCGAATGCGCCGTGCGAGTCCATGCAGTAGAAGCAGTCGTTCGCGGCCGACACGGCGGTCGCCAGCATCTCGCGCTCCGGGCGTTCGAGCGTGGCACCGGGGAAGTCGTTGACCAGGAGCTCATCGGCGAGACCGCGCAGGTGGACGCCGAGGGCCGGCGTCAGACGGATGGCGGCCAGGATGCCCGGAGCGTCGGGCAACCCGCCGACGAGCGGTCCTTGCTGCGAGCGCGCGAGACGCTCTTCGTCGCGGGCCATGGGCGCGATCTCCTGTGGTTCGAAGGACGTTCGCGTGAGTATGCCGCACGTCCGGATCGGGGCGATTCGCGGGACAGCCGGCGGCCTCGACGTCGCGCAGGGTCAGCTGCCGGACCCCGGTGGCAGCACCGCAACGTTGAGCCAGCGCCCGCCGGTGGCACGCCGGACCGCGAACGTCAGCGAGTACGGCGTCGTCTCCTGCGACTGCAGGACTCCGCCGACGTAGGTTTCCTCGGTGACAGTGCCCTGTGACTGGAAGCCGAGGCTGGCCCCGGTCTGGACACCGAACGGAACGATGAGCGACACGTGCACCGTATCGAACCGGTAGTGGGCGACGACGGTCCGGCCCGCGGCCTGCGCATCCCGGAGGTGGCCCTGCATCTCCCTCAGGCGATCGCCATGATCCACGGCAGTCAACAGGTTGCCGTCCCCGCGCAGCAACGCCTGGTTCTCGATCTCGAGGTTCTGGGCGAGCGTCACGAGGATGTCGGGGGCCGATGCGGCGATCAAGTGATCGAAGTCCGACACGCTCTGCGAGACGGTGAGCGCCGGCAGCGTCGCCGGATCGACGATGCGTGGCACACCGTCCAGCATCTCGGTCGTATCCGGCACCACGATGCCCCGCGCCGGCGTCCCCGCCAGAACGACGGCGACACCGAGCACGAGGACGGCGAGGATCGCGACACCGGCGCCTGCGGCTCCACGGACGACCCCGGCCCCGGCGGTCCCGCCGATCACGAGCCGCGCGGCAAACCGGCGGACGTCATCCCCCGCCGACCGGGGCTCGGGGAGCAGCCGGTCGAGGAGCGGCCGCGCGGCGCCGACGACGACCAGCCCGGCGATCAACCCGACCTTGGTGCCGTATTCGTTGGTCTGGGGAGCCATCAGGAGTGTGCTGGCCGCAGCCACCAGGAGTCCGAACACGACTCGGCCGACCCGCCCCGCCGGCACGGTCTTGGGGTCGGTGATCATGAAGAACAGGAAGATCATGACCTCCGGCGAGGTGACGATGACCCGCCAGAAGTCGACTCCGCAGACGGGCGCGAACGCCCAGTTCGCGGTCATGCAGTGGCCGGAGGTCGCGAGGACGCCGGTGCCGGCCGCCAGGGCGGCCCAGAACGCCGCGGCCAGCACCAGGAGACGGAGCCGCCGCGTGATCAGCAGCCCGCCGCCGACGATGACGACGTAGGCCGCGATCATCCAGGCGTTCAACGGCGCCCACCAGAAGTCGAGCGGCTCGATGCGCGAGCTGCCGAGCACGACGAAGGCGACCACCAACCCGATGTTCGATGGGTTGAACACGTGCGATCCGCGATAGCGGATCACGTACTTCGTGAGGAGCGACAACGCGGCGATCCCGGCGAAGACGTACCAGTCCGACGTGCTCCAGGGATCATCGGGACGGGTCCCGACGACGCGCAGGATGAGGGCGACGCCGCTGCCGGTCAGCATGGCGCTCGCGGGCCAGACGAATGAACGCGTCTGCCGGAAGGTCAGGACGATCTCGATGACGGCCGTGCTCAGGATCGCCGCCAGGATCTGCGGCACGCTCACCCGGAAATGCAGCCCCACCTGGCCGAGGACGTGGATCGTGATGATGACCGCGGCAACGTGCAGGCGTGGGTCGCGAACGCTCGGCAGGACGAGCGGATAGCTGCTGCCACCCATCGTGAGCGTGCGACTGGACACATCGGCTCCCGGCGCAGGGTCTCGCCCAGGCCCGGGCGGGTGACCGGAGTCTAGCCCGCCCGCGGTCCAGCGTCGGTCAGCCGGCCCGATCGGCGACCACCGTTGACGGTTCCCACGACCGATGTCCGCCGCGCAGCATCGACACGCCGGCACCCACCAGGCTTGCGATCACGCCCGCGCCGAAGGCAAGGTGGAGCGCCTGGATGAACGGCGCGAGATCGATCCCGGTCGAGCCGACCTGCGTGCCCGAGAAGATCGACAGGAGCACGGACGGGTCCATCGCGCTCGTGACGAGCCCGATCGCCAGGGCGATGCTGATGATGAATCCCGTCTGGGTGAGCATCATCCGAGTGCCCGCGCCGATGCCGCGCTTCTCGGGCGGAACGACACCCATCACGGCGCTCGTGTTCGGCGAGTTGAACAACCCGGATCCGGCTCCGATCAGAAGCTGCCACAGGGCGAGCTGCCAGTACGGCGTGTCGACCTCCAGCGTGAGCAAACCTGCCAGCCCGAGCCCGGTCACGAGCATTCCGAGGGTGGCCAGTTCGCGCGATCCGTACCGGTCGGCGAGCGCGCCGCTGATCGGGGAGAGGACCAGGAGCCCGATCGCCAGCGGCGCGAGCAGGATTCCGGCCGTCACCGGGTCGTCGCCCTTGGCGCCCTGCAGGTAGAAGACCAGCAGGAACAGGACCCCGTTTCGTGCCACGCCGTTGAGCAGCCCGGTCAGGTTCCCCATCGCGAACAGGCGATCCCGGAACAGGTCGAGATCGAGCAATGGCTCCGGCTGCCGCCACTCGACCCACAGGAACACCGGCGCGGCGATCAGGAACAGGACGATCCCGCCGACGACCCACGGCGTCGTCCAGCCGTAGATGCCCCCGAACGCGAGCGACGTCATGAGGCCCATCAGCCCGACCAGGTAGAGCGCCGAGCCGACCCAGTCGATCGAGCGGCTCGAGGATGGCCGGGCCTGCTCCACGAGCACGCGCCAGGCCACTGCCGTCCCGATGATCCCGATGGGAACGTTGAACCAGAACACCACCCGCCAACCGAAGCTGGTCAGGAAGCCACCGAGGATCGGGCCCAGGATGAGGCCGGCTCCGACCACCATGGCGTTGATGCCAAGGGCGCGGCCGAGCTCCTGTCGAGGGAAGGCGTCGGCGACCAGCGCGGCCGAGTTCGCCATCAGGAAGGCGCCGCCCACGCCCTGGAGGACGCGTGCGGCTATCAGCTGGGTGGTGTCGCCGGCAAGGGCGCACGCCACCGACGCCATGGTGAAGACCGCGAACCCGAGGGTGTACGTCCGGGCTCGACCGAACATGTCTGCCAGGCGGCCGGCGTTGAGGACGAGCACCGTCACGACCAGCGTGTACCCGACGACGATCCACATCAGCGCGAAGAGGTCGGTATGGAGCTCGCGCAGGATGTCCGGGAGCGCGATGACCAGCGTGCCGGAGGTCAACGACGCCACCAGCGCGCCGATGCTGGTAACGGCAAGGACCCACAGCCGGTAGCGATCGGCGGTCTCGCCCGCCAGGTGCCGCTGGACCTCCTGGCTGGTTGTGTCGGCGGGCATGGCAGGACGCTACCACAACCTTCCCGTTCACGTGAA
Source organism: uncultured Chloroflexia bacterium (assembly GCA_963806175.1). Lineage (GTDB taxonomy): Bacteria > Chloroflexota > Limnocylindria > Limnocylindrales > CSP1-4 > SPCO01. The sequence continues at coordinate 498,455 of CAWDXA010000003.1, read as the reverse complement.
TGTTTGGTCCGATCGAGGGCGGCATCTCGCCCGGACCACCCCGGGCGCGCTCGCCCGCCTAGGCCTCCGCGATCACGCCAACCGAGACCCGGAAGCCGGCCCGCCGCTGCAACGGCGGCATCAGCGTCCCCTGGCCGACCGGTGCCTCGCCCGGGAACCAGCGCACCCACTCCTCGTTGAAGCTGTCGAATTCGGCTGGGTCACGGAGCGACCAGTTGGCCCAGACCACCTTGTCCAGCGAGCTTCCCGCGGCCTCCAGCCTCGCCTTGAGGTTGTGCAGGCACTGCCGCGTCTGCTCCTTGATCGCCGGACTGGCCACCCGGCCGGTCTCGGGATCGATCGGCCCGATCGACGAGACGTAGACCATCCCGCCGGCCGTCACCGCGCGACCCATGCCGACCGGCACCACCAGGGTGTCCGACGCCAAGGCGCCTTCGCCGGCGATCAGGCTGCCCTTGTCCTTGCCGATCGGTCCGGGCTTCTTCGGGTCCTCGGGCGGGATCCCGAACTCGTCGGGCGGCAGCTGGATGCCACTGGTCCTGAACCGGCGCATGAAGGTCGGGCGGATGCCGGTCGGCTTGAGCGACCCTTCGATCTTGCCGTCATGGAAGCCGGTCTGCTCGAACGCGAAGATGTCCTGGGTGAGGATCTCGTCATCCTCCATCCCGTAGACCTCGGTGATGTTGATGATCTTGCGGCCGCCATCCTTGAGGCGCGCGGTGTGCACGATCACGTCGACGGCCGAGGCGATCTGCTCGCGGATGGCCCGCAGCGGCAGCTCGTAGCCGGTCATCAGGACCATGGTCTCGAGTCGCCGGAGCATGTCCCGCGGGCTGTTGGCGTGACCCGTCGACAGGGAGCCCGCCTGGCCGGTCGTCATCGCCTGGATCATGTCCAGGGCCTCGCCCGCACGACACTCGCCGACGATGATCCGGTCGGGGCGCATGTGCAGCGCGTTGCGCAGCAGGTGGCGCATCGTGATCTCGCCCTCGCCCTCGAGGTTCGGCGGCCGCGACTCGAGCGTGACGAGATGCTCCTGGCGCAACTGGAGCTCGGCCGCGTCCTCGATGGTGACGATCCGCTCGTCGTTGGGAATGAACGAGGACAGCACGTTCAGGGTGGTCGTCTTGCCCGAGCCGGTGCCGCCCGACACGAACAGGTTGAGCTTCGCCTCAACGCAGACACGCAGGAACTCGAACATCTCCGCCGTGGCCGTCCCGAAGCGGATCAGGTCGTCGACGGTGTACGGCCTGGCCGAGAACTTGCGGATGGTGATCACCGGACCGACGAGCGACAGCGGCGCGATGACGCAGTTCACCCGGGAGCCGTCGGGCAGGCGGGCATCCACGCGTGGGCTCGACTCGTCGATGCGCCGCCCGAGGGGGGTGATGATGCGGTCGATGATCCGCCGGACGTGCTCGTTGTTCTGGAACTTCGCGTCGACGCGCACGATCTTGCCCGCGCGCTCGATGTAGACATGGTCGGGGCCGTTGACCATGACCTCCGTGATCGAGTCGTCCATCAGGAGCGGCTCCAGCGGCCCGAGGCCGGTGACCTCGTCGATCATCTCCTCGACCAGGCGCAGTCGTTCGTCGCGCGTGACCGCGAACTCGTGGATGCCGATCACGCGATCGATGATCCCCTCGATCTTGGCCCGGACGTCCGCCGCGTTCTTGACGTCGAGCTTGGGATCAAAGGCCCCGATGGTCTCGTCCACGAGCCGCCGGCGGATGTCCTGGAGCATCTCTTCCCGGGCCGGGTTGCGGGGCGACTCGAGACGCCTCGGGACCAGGGCGCGGCCCGGATCCGTGGTCGTGGTCCGGGGAGCATCCGGTGCGGCGTCTCCGCCCTGTTGGTGGGCCTTTTCGACCCGCTGGCGCAGCGACACGGGCTGTACCCCAAGCGATGCGTGGAGCCCCGCCGTCGTCATCGCGCGGGACGTCAATGGAGACCCTGGGCCCGGTATACCGCGTTAGTCAAGAGGCCAACGGCGGAAAGGCCGCTCGACGGCGACGGGACGACCGGGCGGCTGCTCGAGCCCATCGCCCCCGCAGCCCTCCAGCGCCCTCGCTCGGTGACGTTCGGGCGGCCGACACCGGACCTTCGGGGGCTCGCCTCCCGGGTCATTGCGCGGGAACCTGTGGACACCGGGAGGACTGATCGGCAGCCACATGATCCATCCCTTCTTGACGCCCTACTCGTTGCCCAGCCGCCCGGGTCACGGACGGCGGCCTGGCCCGTGCGCGGCGAGCCCGGCATGATCGACCTCTACGAAGTCCTGCAGGTCGACCGGAAGGCGGAGCCAGAGGTGATCAGGGCCGCCTATCGGGCCCTGGCTCGCAAGTACCATCCCGACTTCGGCGGCGGCGCCCGTCGGATGGCCTCCATCAACGAGGCCTGGGCGGTGCTCGGCGATCCGGCGCGACGTGCGGCCTACGATGCCGAACCCGAGGCCCTTGGTGACCGCCTCGCCGGCGCCGCCACGCCGCCAACCGGCGCCTCGACGGCTCCGCCGGTTGGCCGGCCGCCGATGCCGCCTCCCGGGCGAGGCCTCGCAGGCCGGCGAGCGGCCCAGCCCCAGGCCACCAGCAGCGTGCTGGACTTCGGTCGGTATGCGGGGTGGACCGTTGGCGCACTGGCCGACCACGATCCCGACTACCTGGAGTGGCTCGCCCGGACCCCGATCGGCCGACCGCTTGCCGCCGAGATCGGTGCGGTCCTCACCGGACAGGCGGCCGCGACGAACCGTCCGGCCGGCCCGGCGCAGCCGAGGCGACGGGCGTTCCTGTAGCCGCACCCGGCGCTGCCCCGGCCTGATCGGCAGGCGCAGCGGTACGAGTCGGGCGATACCCGGTCCCGGCCGTCGGTCCGCGCGATATCGGAGACCGCCAGCCCGTCCGGCCGCGTCCTTCGGGCCGGCGCATCCGTCGCCCCGTCCAGTTCGCTGGTCACACCGTCCGCATTCGATTCATGACATATGGCCCATGACGGATACATGTGTGAGGCATATATCTTGAAATCACACATACAAGCGCGGACTCCCTAGCCGACGGAACGGAGTGACGGTGTTCAACGCGACGAATGAAATCGAGGTGATCCAGGCGACCCTCCTGCGCACGCTGGCCAGCGTCCATCGCCTCCGGATCATCCACCTGCTCGGTCGCGGACCCCTGGAAGTCCACGAGCTCGAGGCCAAGCTCGGCCTTCCCCAGGCCACGGTCTCGCAGCACCTCGCGGTCATGCGCGGCGTTGGCCTGGTCACCGCCACGCGAGACGGCCGGACGGTCCGCTACGAACTGACCGATCCCGAGATCCTCGCCGCCTGCGACCTCATGCGCAGTGTGCTCGTCCGCCACCTGTCGGCACTGGGCAGCCTGGCCGCGGCCGCGCACGCCGACGATCGGCGCCGCTCGCAACCACCCTCCATCCCGTCCGGCAGACAACCCAGGTGACCCTCCGATGAACGACAGCCTCTCCCTCGTCCTCTTCTCGGGCACCGCCGACAAGCTGCACGCCGCCGCGACCGTCGCGGCCGGTGCGGCGGCCATGGGCCGCCCCGTCAACGTCCTGCTCCAGTACTGGGCGCTCGACGCCTTCCGAGCCGACCGGATCGACTCCGACCACGGGCTCGCCTATGACGCCATGGCGGCCGGCTCGAGCAAGCCGGTCAACGGCACGGCCGCGATCCCGTGGCTCGAGACGTTCCGGATGGCCAAGGAGCTCGGCGAAGTCAGCATCCAGGCCTGCTCCGGGTCGCTCGAGACGCTCGGGTTCGACGCCGGCCGGCTGGATCCCCTGGTCGACGGTCCGTGCGGCATTGCCGCCTTCCTGGTGGCTGCCGAGGGCGGCCAACTCCTCTTTATCTGATCCGCCGACCGCCCTGAGGAGTCCGCAACATGGCCAACGAGAAGCTCGTGTTCATGGTCCTGCACGGCCCGAACGAGCCGGAGCACGCGACGATCCCGTTCGTGATGGCCTGTGCCGCCCTCGCGTCCGATGTCGAGGTCGTGATCGGCCTCCAGGCGGGCGGCGTCGAGCTCGGCCGCATCGGCGGCGTCGACAGCGTCGAGGCCGGAGGGTTCCCGCCGCTCAAGAAGCTCGTCGCCGATTTCGGGGCGCTGGGCGGCCGAATGCTCGTCTGTGGACCGTGCCTCAACAGTCGCGCCATCACGGCCGATCAGCTCGTCGACGGCGCCGAGGTCGTCGCCGCCGGTCGCTTCATCGCCGAGATCACGTCAGCAACCAACAGCCTCGTCTACTAGCAGGAGGAACCGTCATGACCGCCACGCTCACCGAGCTCGAGACCATCACCGCCGCAAAGGTCGTCGACGCCCGCGGGGCCGCCTGCCCCGGGCCGTTGCTCGAGGCAAAGAAGGGGATGGGCACCGTCCCGGTCGGCTCCGTCATCGAGGTCTGGTCGACCGACCCGGTGACCAAGACCGACATCGCCGCCTGGTCCGGCAAGGTCGGCCACGAGTTCCTCGGCGCTCTTGGCGCCGACGGCTACGACCGCGTCCTCGTCCGGCGCGGGAAGTAGACCCACGATGCCGGCCCTCGCGGATCGTCCCGAACGGCGTCCGCGAGGCCGGGCAACCGCAGGAGCCATCGCTCGATGACCGCCCCCGTCGCCACCAATCCGCAGACCGCCGAGTCCGTGTTCGTCCCGCGGATCCTCGTCTTCTCGACGCACAACATCTCCGATCCGGGGATCGACCTGGCCGGCAGCTCGCACATGCACTACTCGCCGGGCGTCCGCGTGATCAGCCTGCCGTGCACGAGCGGGATCCGGCCGTCGTGGATCGTGCGGGCGCTCGAAGCCGGCTTTGACGGGGTGTTCATCGCGTCCGACGGTGACGAGTGCGCGTACCTGTCCGATTGCGCGGCGCGATCGTCGAAGATCAGCAGCGACGCCCAGGCGCGGCTGCGCGAGCGGGGGATCGACCCGGGACGGATGCGGATGGCGGCCATCTGTTCCGTCTGCGCCGAGCCGTTCACGCGGCACATGCAGCAATTCTCCAGCGCCCTCGAGGCGCTTGGCCCGGCGGTGGCGAGGTGAGCGCGGTGAGTGGACCCACCCGGACGACCGAGGATCGCGGCGCCGGCGCCCACGCCGACAAGTACGACGTCCTCGTCGTCGGCAGCGGCATCGGCGGGATGGAGTCGGCCCTGAAGCTCGGCGACATGGGCTACAAGGTCCTGCTGGTCGAGAAGGAAGCCAGCGTCGGCGGGAAGATGATCCTGCTCAGCAAGGTCTTCCCCACGCTCGACTGCGCGAGCTGCATCTCGACGCCGAAGATGGCTGCGACGATCCATCATCCGAACATCACGGCGTTGACCTACAGCCGGGTGGACGGGATCCGCCGCACGGCCGACGGCCGTTTCCAGGCCTCGGTCACCAGGAAGGCGCGCTTCGTCGACGAAGCCGCCTGCACCGGTTGCTCCCTGTGCGAAACCGCCTGCACCGTGGCCGTGCCCGACCAGTTCAACGCCGACCTCGTCGCCCGCCGAGCCGCCTACATCGCGTTCCCGCAGGCGGTCCCCAAGAAGGCGGTCATCGACCGGGCCGGCAGCTCGCCGTGCTCGTACGCCTGTCCGGCCGGGATCCAGGCCCACGGCTACATCTCGCTGATCCGCAGCGGTGAGTACGAGAAGGCCTACCGGCTCGTCCTCGAGACCACGCCGCTCGTCGGCACGCTGGGCCGCGCCTGCTACGCCCCGTGCGAGGTCGAGTGCACCCGCGGGTCGCTCGAGGGCACGCTGCCCATCCGCCGGCTGAAGCGGTTCATCGCCGACGTGCACGACGACCGGGCCGGCCGCGGCGACGCGAACGGCGGTGCCGACGGCGACACCCTCGGGATCAGCGTGGCCCCAGCCAACGGCCGGCGGATCGCGATCGTCGGCTCCGGGCCGACCGGATTGACGGCGGCCTGGCAGCTCGCACGCAAGGGCTACGCGGTCAAGATCTTCGAGGCCGCCCGCGAACCGGGTGGCTTCCTGCGGCTCGCCATCCCGTCGTATCGCCTCCCGATCGACGTGGTCGAGCGGGACATCGACAACGTCCGCGCCGTCGGTGTCGAGATCGCCACGGACAGCCCCGTCCGGGACGTCCCGGCACTCCATGACGAGGGCTTCGACGCCGTCCTCGTGGCGACGGGGACCCACCGGTCCACCAGTCTCGGCGTTCCCGGCCAGGACCGCCTGGGCGTCGTCGGCGGGATCGACTTCCTGCGCCGGGTGAAGCTCGGCCAGCCGATGGATCTCGGCGGCAAGCGCGTCGTCATCGTCGGCGGCGGCAACGTCGCCATGGACGCGGCGCGCACGGCCCGCCGCCTCGGCGCCACCTCGGTGACCGTCGCCTACCGGCGCGGGCGCGAAGAGATGCCGGCCCACCATGTCGAGGCCGATGACGCGGCCCAGGAAGGCGTGGCCTTCAGCTTCCAGGTCGCTCCCACCGAGGTCGTCGGCGACGCATCGGGTGCGGTGAGCGGGCTGCGCTGTGCGCGGATGGCGCTCGGCACGCCGGATGCGTCCGGTCGCCGCCGTCCGGAACCGATCCCCGGCAGCGAAACCGTCCTGCCGTGCGACCTCATCATCAGCGCGATCGGCATGACGCCGGACACCAGCGCCTTCGCCGGCCAGCTGCCGACTACCGACCGGGGAGCGCTGCGCTCGGATCCGGCCACATGTCAGACCGACGTCCCGTATGTCTTCGCGGCCGGCGACGCCGTCAACGGCGCGACCGACATCACGCGGGCGGTCGGCGAGGGCCGCCGCGCCGCCCACATGATCGATCGATGGCTGACCGGCGGCGCCCTCGATGGCTTCGACGATCGCCTGCCGGTCGTCGACAAGGCACAGGTCCTGGCCCGCCAGAAGGCGTACACGCTGCGCGCGCCACAGGCGGGCGGCACGACGCTGAGCAGCGCCCCGCTCGACTTCGCCGAGGTCGAGGCGCCCATGTCCGAGGCCGAAGCCCGGGTGGCCACGAGCCGCTGTCTCGACTGCGCGGTGTGCGCCGAATGCGGCGAGTGCGTGGCGGCCTGCCCGGCCGACGCGATCGATCTCCACATGCGCGACGAGACCTTCGAGGCGGAGGTCGGGGCCGTGGTGGTCTCGACGGGCTTCAAGCTGTTCGCCGCCGACCTCAAGCCGCAGTACGGCTTCGGCAGCTACAAGAACGTCATCACCGGCATGCAGATGGACCGGCTCCTCGCGCCGACCCGGCCGTTCAACACGATCCTTCGCCCGGGTGACGGCAAGGTGCCGGAGCGGATCGCCTACGTCCTGTGCACGGGCTCGCGCGACGAGACCGTCGGCAACCCGCTCTGCTCGCGCTTCTGCTGCATGTACTCGATCAAGCAGAACCAGCTGCTGATGGGCGCCCTGCCGCTGGCCGACGTGACCGTCCACTACATGGACATCCGCGCGCCGGGCAAGCGCTACGACGAGTTCTACGAGGGCGCGAAGTCGATGGGCGCGAACTACATCAAGGGACGCGTCGCCGATATCAACGAGACAGCCCGACGGCGACCTCGTCCTCCGCTACGAGGACATCGAGCACGGCGGCCGGCTGGTCGACGCCGAGTACGACCTCGTGGTCCTGGCGGTCGGCGTCCAGCCCAACCGCGACGCCGAGCAGCTGTTCGAGGTCGGCGAGCTGGCGACCGACGAGTGGGACTACGTCGCCGAGCCGGAGGAGGACCTCAACCCGGGCCAGACGAGCATCCCGGGCGTGTTCGTGGCCGGAGCCGCCTCGGGCGCCAAGGACATCGCCGACTCGATCCTCCACGCGGGTGCGGCCGTCGCCCAGGTGGCGGCCCACCTCGAGCGCGAGAAGTCGACGCTCGAGATCGCGATGGTTCCGGCATGACCGAGCAGCAGCTCCCCGCCGAGCCCCGCCGGATCGGGGTCTACGTCTGCCACTGCGGCGGCAACATCTCCGACTACGTCGATGTCGAAGGCGTGATCGCGAACATCCGCGACGCCGGCGACGTCGTCGTCTCCAAGACGGCCATGTTCGCCTGCTCGGACGCGACCCAGCAGGACATGGCCCACGACATCGAGGAGCAGGGGCTCGACGGGCTGGTCGTGGCCTCGTGCTCGCCAAAGCTCCACACCTACACGTTCCGGGGCGTGGCATCCCGGGCCGGGCTCAATCCGTTCGAGTACACCCAGGTCAACATCCGCGAGCAGTGCTCGTGGGTGCACACCGACGACGAGGCGGCGGCGACCGACAAGGCCACCGCGCTGGTCCGCGCCGGCATCGACCGCACGCGGCTCACCACGCCGCTGGTGCCGATGGTCGTCGAGACGCTGCCGCACACGCTGGTCATCGGCGGCGGGATCGCCGGCCTGCGGGCGGCGATCGGGCTGGCCGACATCGGGCTGCGCGTGACCGTCGTGGAGCGCGAGCTCCAGCTCGGTGGCTGGGTCCGGCGGTTCGGCCCGATGTTCCCGCACCAGAAGGACGGCCATGAGCTGATCGCCACCCTTGTCGCGGAGGTCAAGCGCCGGCCCGCGATCACGGTCCTGACCGGCGCCGAGGTGGTCGGCAAGTCGGGCAGCTTCGGGAACTACCGGGTGAGCGTCCGCATCGGCGACGAGGGATCCGGCACGATCGAGGTGGCGGTCGGCTCGATCGTGGTCGCCACCGGCTTCGACGCCTATGAGCCGGCGGCCGGCGAGTTCGGCTACGGCATCGACGGCGTGGTCACGCTGCCCGAGTTCAAGGAGCTCGTCGACGGCTCGACGGGATCGCTGGTCTACCGCGGCCGGCCGGTTCGAAGCCTGGCCTACGTGTACTGCGTCGGCAGCCGCCAGCCGGCGGACACCCCCGGCGCCAACCAGTACTGCTCCCGGTTCTGCTGCACCGCAACCGTCCACACGTCCATCGAGGTGGCCGGGCTGGACCCGTCGATCCGCCAGTTCCACCTGTACCGCGACATGCGGACGTACGGCAAGTTCGAGCCGCTGTACACGGAGTCGCGCGAGGCGGGATCGGTGTTCCTGAAGTACGCGCAGGAGGCTCCGCCGGCCGTGACCCGCGAGGCCGGCGGCGGGTTGACCGTCACCGTCCACGACCTGCTGACCGAGAACGCCGAGCTGGCGATCCCGGTCGACCTCGTGGTCCTGGTCACGGGCATGGTCCCGCGCAAGAACCAGGAGCTGGCCGGCGTCCTCAAGCTCCCGGCCGGATCGGACGGCTTCTTCAACGAGATCCACCCGAAGCTCCGCCCGGTCGAGACCGTCGTCGACGGGGTCCTCATCGCCGGTGCCTGCCAGGGCCCGAAGACCTCGTCGGAGAGCGTCGGGTCGGGCCTGGCCGCGGTCACTCAGAGCGCGGCCGTCCTCAAGAAGGGCTTCACCGAGCTCGATCCGCTCGTCGCGATCGTCCACCCGGACGCCTGCAACGCGTGTGGGGCCTGCCTCACGGCCTGCCCGTACGACGCGATCTCGATGGGCGAGGAGGGGACGGGCCACATCGCCGTGATCAGCCCGACCGGCTGCAAGGGCTGCGGCGGCTGCGTGCCGCTCTGTCCCGAGAACGCCATCGACCTGCTCGGCTACACCGATGGCCAGGTCAGCGCCATGATCGACAGCCTGGTGGAGGTACTCGCCTGATGCCCCCGACGATTCGAGACGTGCGCGAGGTCGTCCGGGACGAACCGGTGATGCGCACCCAGATCCTTGCCGCCCTGCGCGACGGACCGCTGACCGTGCCACAGATCGCCGAGGCGATCAGCGCCCCGGCCGGCGAGGTCGTCATCTGGGTCATGGGCATGCGCCGCTACGGCTGGCTGGCCGAGATCAAGGGCGCCACCGCCGACGGCTACTTCCAGTACGAACCAACCGGCCGGGTGTCCTGATGACCGCTGCCGTCACGACCGTCGACCTCGGCCTCTACCCGGAGCTCCAGCGCTTCGGCGCCACCGACGTCAGTGCCTGCTTCAGCTGCGGGACGTGCACCGCGTCCTGTCCGCTGTCGCAGACGGACTCGACCTTCCCGCGGCGGATCATCCGCTATGCCCAGGTCGGGATGAAGGACGCGCTCCTCACCAGCAAGGAGCTGTGGAGCTGCTACCAGTGCGGCGAATGCGCCGAGACCTGCCCGACCCAGGCCGATCCGAGCGAGTTCATGGCGGCCGCCCGTCGCTATGCGATCGCCAGCTACGACCGGACCAGGATCGCCCGGACGATGTACACGCGACCGCTGCTGGGCACGGCGTTCGCCGTCCTCGTGGCGATGTTCTTCGCCCTGTTCATGTACTCGGCGCACGGGCCCCAGAGCGGCGAGTCGCTGGCGATCTTCACGTTCATCCCCGAGGAGCTGATCCACAACACCGGGATCGTCGTGATGATCCTCGTCGCCCTGGCTGGGCTGAGCGGCGTCGCGAGCATGGCCAGAGGGATCGCGCGGCGGGAAGGCGTCTCGCTGGCGAAGCCTGGTCGGCAGTCGCCCCGCGATCGCCCGGTCGGCACGCGCGGCCTGGTCCGCCGTCGCCCGTGAATCGCTTGGGCAAGACCGGTTCCGGAAGGAGTGCGAGGCGGATGCCGTCCCGGTCGCCTGGTATCGGCGCCGCTGGCTGCTCCACGCGGTCACCGTGTGGGGCTTCCTGGGCCTGTTCGCCGCGACCTTGCTCGACTATGGCTTCGCCCTCGCCGGGATCAAGGAGACCGGAACGCCGGTGCCGATCTGGTACCCGATCCGATTGCTCGGGACGGTCGCCGGCCTGTTGCTGATCTACGGCACCACGTCCCTCATCGTCGAGCGCTATCGGGCCACCGGCCGGTCCGTCAAGCGGTCGACGACCGCCGACTGGATGCTGCTCGGGCTGCTCTGGGTCACCGGGGTCACCGGGTTCGCCCTCGAGCTCGCCCTCTACCTGCCGAGCGCGCCGTCGTGGGGCTACTGGGTCTTCCTGGTCCACGTCGCCGTCGCGATGGAGCTGATGCTCCTGGCCCCGTTCATGAAACTGGCGCACGCCGTCTATCGGCCCGTCGCGCTGTTCTTCGTCGCGCTCGCGCAGTCGCCCGCGGAGGGTGGCCGATAGGTGACAGCCATGCCTCGCACCGGGCGTCCCGCCCGCACATCGGGACACGTTCTGCCGACCGTGCGTGGGTCGGCGAATTCGCCGAGGAGGCCAGCCATGACCGAGACCCTGCCGCGAGTGGCCCACGAGCACCACGAGCGGCTCCTCAAGGATGTCGACCGGATGCCCGAGACGGGCGACCTGCTGATGACCGGCGATCGCCGTCGCCGTCCGGCAGGCGGCGCACGAGACGAGCGTCTTCCTGACCGACACGCTGGTTCCGCACGTCGACGCGGCCGAGCGGTCGCTCTACCCGGAGCTCGAGCGGATGCTCCAGAACCGGCACTCGATGGCGCCGATGCGCCGCGAGCACGTCGAATTGCGCCGGTTGGTCGCGCGATTTTGCCCGCCTGACCCAGCAGCTCGACTCGGGATCGATCGCGCTGGGCAAGCGCCTGGCACTGCGCCGCGTCCTGTTCCAGCTGTACGCGCTGCTCAAGATCCACCTGGCCGAGGAGGACGCCTATCTCCGGGTCGTGAACAACGGCGTGTCCGACGACGTCGCCGACCTGATGGCCGCCGCGCTCGACCATCCCGGGTTCAAGTCCGCCTGACGCCCCGCGACGCGCCCGGAATGGCGCGGCGAGGCAACCCGACGGCCCGCCGGCGGCACGGGCCGGGCGCCGAGCCTCTATGCTCCAGCGGCACATGAATGCGCGTGCCAGAGAGCGGCCAGCCGACCCCGACGCGGCCCCCGCTGCGTCGGCCGTGCCGGGCGCCCCGAGCCCGGCCGAGGCCGCCGCGTCCGCGGGTCCGGACCCGGTGCAGGGCATCGCGTCGGACCACGACGAGGCCGGGATCCCCGTGCACCGCGGCTGGGCCCCGGTCGGCAGCCATCACCGCTGGATGGAGCCGTTCGTGATGGTGCTGCTGTCGGTCGGGCCGGCCCACGGCTACGCCATCGTCGGCGAGCTGGCCGACCTCGGGATGACCAACGGCCCGGTCGATCTCGGCCAGGTCTACCGCACGCTGCGCGATCTGGAGGCGGCTGGCCAGGTCCGGTCGGCGTGGTCGACCAGCGGGCCTGGACCGGCGCGCCGCGAGTACGCGCTGACCGCCGCGGGCTACGCGGCGCTGGACGAATGGGCCGCGGTGACCAAGGAGCGGGCCCGGCTCATCGGCGAGTTCGACGCCCGCTACCTCGAATTGCTCAGCACGCGCCGAACGAGCTGACCGCCGCCCGGCCGCTCCTCCAGCCCGCTCCTCCAGCTGTGATTCCCGGACACCCTGTTGACGTGGCGGCGTCCACAGCTCGTCCGCAAGATCGCACCCGTGGACTGCTACGTAACGCCGCTGGTTCCTGAAGCGGGAGCCGCGAGAGATCCACGCTCAGCCCAAGGTCCGGCGGCCGCCCAACAACCCCGGAAACCAGCTCGGCCGGTCCGCAAGAGTCCGGAGATGCGGTTATGCGCCCGTCGGTCAATCCCTAGAGGGGTTCCGCCATCGCGTGATCGATGCCTCGCGCGAGGAGGTCCTTCTCCTCGTCGCTCAGGTTCCGGTCGAGCACGGCCAGGTACAGCTCCTCCTCGGCGAGGTGCACCTTGAGGATGGAGTGGAGCCGGTACAGGGCCCGGCGAAGGGCGAGACCCTCGACGCTGTCCCAGTTGCACCGCTCGGCGTGGCGCCGGTAGCCGCCGAGCTCCTCGATGAGCTGACGCATCACGACGTGCTCCTGGCGCATCGGCGCCATCGAGTGGCGCTGGCCCAGCAGCTGCTCGAGCTGGCCGTACAGGGTGTTCTCGATCGCCTCGATGTGCGGCACGAGCTGGCCGACGACGAACGCGTACTCCGCGTCGAACAGGTCGTGGATCGCCGAGCAGTCCAGCTGGCCGATCATCTCGGCGAGATCGAGCAGCCGATCCACGTGGGGCAGGAGCTTTGCGTGGTGATCCTGGGTGGTCGCCCGGAGCGACAGCATCGGCATCCTCGGAATCGGCGAGCGGAGCCCGTTCGGCTTGCACGAGCATGCCACGTCTGGTCCGGCGCGTCGTGTGGATCGTGGTGTCTCCGTGCACCGGGCCCGTGACCTCGCCGACTTCGTGATGAACCAGCGTTTCCCGGCCACGCCCGGCATGGTCGAGATAGGTGACCGGGCGGCGCGCTGGAAGCTCCGAGTCGGCTCTGAGCCGCCGGTCGGGCGGGTCTATGCTTGTCGCCGATACGTCGGAGGCGTGGATGTTGGGTGGGGGCTCGTTGCGCATGATCGGCGCACGTCTGCGCCTGCCGCCCAAGCGGCACACGATCGCGCTCTGTGCCTTCGCGCTCGCCGGTGCGGCGTCGCTTCCCCTCGTCGCCACGCCGCCCGTCCTCGCCCAATCCGTCCCGCGCCTGACGGGGCAGGTCACGGACACGTCCGGGGTCGTGGGCGGCCGGTCGGCCGACATCACGGCGGCGCTCGACACGCTGCTCGCCACGCGTGGCGTGCAGCTCTACGTCGCGTTCGTCCCGACGACAGCCGGCGACGTCCCCCAGTCCTTCACCGAGGCCACGTTCGAGCAGAACGGCCTGGGCGGCAACGACATGCTCCTGCTCGTCGCCACCGATGATCACCGCTATGCCTGGTGGGAGAACGGCGCGGTGCCGTCGCTCACGTCCGACCAGATCGACCAGCTGCTGAGCCGGACGCTCGAGCCACGCTTCCGCGCGAACGACTATGCGGGCGGGGTGGCCGACTTCGCCCACGGTCTTGCGGCGGCGCTCGGCGGCTCGGGCGGTGCGGCGGGAGCCACGACCGCGCCGATTACCCCTGAACCCGCGACGCCCGTCACGGAGCCTGCGCGCGATCCCGGGCCGTGGCCGGGCATCATCGTCGGGGGCGTCCTCCTGCTCGTCGGGCTGTTGCTGCTGTGGACCTGGTGGCGACGGCGTCAGCTCGGCCGGTTGCGGGCCGAGGAGCGCGACCGGCGGACCGGCGAGCTCGCCCGCCAGGCGAATGCCCGGTTGATCGCGGCGGACGACGCCGTCCGCGACGCCCAGCAGGAGCTCGGGTTCGCCGAGGCCGAGTTCGATGCAGCGGATGTCGACCCGCTGCGCGCTGCCCTGACCGCTGCGCAGGCCGAGCTCAAGGCCGCGTTCACGGTCCGCCAGCAGCTGGACGACGAGATCCCGGAGGACGCCGACACGCGTGCACGGATGCTGACCGAGATCGTCCAGCGCTCGACCCGCCTGACCGGCCTGCTCGACGAACAACACCAGCGGCTGACCGCCCTGCGCCAGCAGGCCGCGCAGGCGCCGCAGGCCCTGGCCGCGATGCCCGATCGCATCCAGGCGATCGAATCCCGGCTGCCGGCGACCGAGGCCACCGTCAACCGGCTCCGCGCGTACGCCGACACCGAGACGCACCCGGTCAAGGGCAACCTGGAAGAAGCGCGAAAGCGGATCGCCGCAGCATCCGGGGAAGTCGAGCGCGGTCAGGCAGCGCTGCGGGCGACACCGCCCGATACCAGGACCGCCGGCCGATCCGTTCAGCGCGTCCAGCACGCCCTCGTGGAGGCGACCGCCTTGCTGGACGCGGTGGATCGCCTGGCGGCCACGCTCGACGACTCCCACAGCCGCCTCGACGCCGAGATCGGCGCAGCCGAATCCGATCTCAAGTCGGCGATCGCCGCGACGGAGCGGGCGCCTGCCGTCCCTGACGTGGCGGCGCGGCTGGTCGAGGCAACGAAGCTCCTCGCCGCGGCCAAGGCGCAGGCTGCCGCGACCGCGCCTGCCGTCCTGGCCGCGCTCAAGGATGCGCAACACGCCAATTCGACGGCCGACGAGGTCCTCGCCTCGGTGCGGCAGGCCGAGGAGCAGCGGGCTCGCGAACGAACGGCGCTCGACACGACGCTCCGAACGGCCGAGGCGAGCGTGGCTCGGGCGCAGGACTTCGTCGCCACACGGCGCAATGGCGTCGACCGCGAGGCGCGAACCCGGCTTGCCGAGGCCCAGCGCCACCTCGACCAGGCGCGAGCCCTGTCGACGGACGACCCGGTCGCGGCGGCGGGCGAGGCCAGGCTGGCCGCCCAGCTCGCCGACCAGGCGTACGATCTCGCCCGCTCCGACTTCGATGACTGGGACCGGGGCGGCGGACGGCGTCGCGGGCCGGACCTTGGCCAGGTCATCCTGGGTGGGATCATCCTCGGCAACGTCCTCGGCGGGATGGGCCGCCGCGGTGGCGGTGGCGGTGGCTGGGGCGGCACCCCGTGGGGATTGCCCGGCGGCGGCCGTGGTGGCGGCGGCGGCTGGGGTGGCGGTGGTGGCGGCGGCGGAGGTGGCCGAGGCGGCGGCGGAGGTTGGTGACGAGCGAGCCGGGGCCAGGGGTTGCCGGCCGGACCGGATGGAAGCAGTGTTGGAAGCAGCAAGGAGAGACAGACGATGGCGCAGACCACGATCCTCGGGCGTATCGGCCAGCTGTTGCGAGCGAACGTGAACTCGATCCTCGACGGCGCCGAGGATCCCGAGAAGATGCTCGACCAGCTGATCCGCGACTACACCAACAACATGGGTGAGGCCGAGGAGGCGGTCGCCCAGACGATCGGCAACCTGCGCCTGGTCGAGGACGACGCCAAGGAGGCCCGAGCGGCCGCCGCCGAGTGGGGCGGCAAGGCTGCCGCCGCGTCCGGCAAGGCCGACGAGATGCGCGCTGCCGGCAACACGGCCGAGGCCGATCGCTTCGACAATCTCGCCAAGCTGGCGCTCCATCGCCAGCTGAGCTTCGAGCAGCAGATCACGACGTTCGACTCCCAGATCGCCAACCAGACCGAGCTGGTGGACAAGCTCAAGGACGGCCTCAACAAGCTCCGCGTCCGGCGCGAGGACCTGGTCCAGAAGCGCGACGAGCTGGTCAGCCGGGCCAAGATGGCCCAGGCGCAGACCCAGGTCCAGCAGACCCTGCGGACCGTCTCGGTCATGGATCCCACGAGCGAGCTCAATCGCTTCGAGGAGCGGATCCGTCGCCAGGAGGCGATGGCCCGGGGCATGGAGGAGGTCGCCTCGTCCTCCCTCGACGAGGAGTTCGCCAAGCTCGGAAACGCGGAGGACGACCTGGAGGTCGAGGCCAGGCTGGCGGCCATGAAGTCGCAGGGCGGGCAGCCGGTCTCCGGGTAGGGTCCATCCGAGAAACGCAAGTCCGTGCGGGCCGGACGCCGGCTTCCGAACCTTGGCCCGCGGGGTGAGGGCTGGTTCCTCATCCAGCTGGCGATCCTGGGCGCCATCGCGGTGGCGGGCGTCCTTGGACCCGCCTGGTCCGGCCTGGCGCGGGCGCTCACCTTCGCCGCCGGCGCCGGCCTCATCGGCGCGGGCGGCCTGCTCGCGCTTCGCGGCATCGTCGATCTCGGTGGCAACCTGACGCCGTTTCCGCGGCCGCGCGAGAGCGCCGGTCTGGTCGACACGGGGGCCTACGGCCTCGTCCGCCACCCGATCTACGGCGGGTTGATCCTGGGCGGCGTCGGGTGGGGCCTGTGCACGGCGTCCCCGGTGTCGCTCGTGGCGAGCCTGGTCCTGGCGGCATTCTTCGACCTGAAGTCACGCCGCGAGGAGGCCTGGCTCGCCGAACGGTTCGACGAGTACGAGCCATACCGCGCGCGGACGCGCCGGTTGCTGCCCTGGCTCTACTGACGGGCAGCAATTCCCGGCGCCACGGTCAGGGCGCGGCAACCGCCGGGATCGTCGCGACCTGGTCCGGACCGGCAGCGTTGTCGGGGCTCACGACCATCCAGCCGAGCGGCGGTGCCGAACCGGCGAAGGCCGAGCTGTCGATCCAGAGCGGCACGCTCGTGGTCCTGCCGGGCCCCAGGGCGAGGTGGTCGCCCTGCGAGATGGCCGGCTGGAATGGATTGAACGATGCGAGCCCCGGCAGCTGGACCGTCATCGGCGACACCAGCGAGGCCGACGCCACGGCATAGGTGAACGCGCTGCCGCCGACGCCGATCGCGCTCGCCAGCACACCGCAGCGGACGGTCGAGCTGTTGGCCGGCGCCTTGGTGTACGTCGCCTCGGTGAGCGTGTCGTCCGACACGCGCAGGATGAAGCAGCCCTCGATCCCGTCGGGCGTGCCGTCGGTGGCGATCCCGTGATCGAGCGCGCCGATGACATAGGCCGGCTGGCCCGTGTCGTCCGGGTTGATCAGGATGTCGAACTCGTTGACCGTCGGGCTCGACCAGGCCTGCCAGGTGTTGATCGCGAAGACCAGCAGCCGATCGTTCGGAGGAACCGCGGTGCCGTCCGGCGCGGCCGCGACCGATTGGACGCCCACCGCCCGAAGGTCCACCGAGCCGGCATTGAGCGAGCCGCCCCGCAGGCCCCACGCAAAGACATCCGCATCGCCGGCCCGGATCCCGCCGTTGGCCAGCGCGGCCGACCCGACGTCCCGGTTCGTCCCGGCGTCCCTGGTGAGGCCCACGGTCGACGGGGCCGTGATTCCCGACAGGGCACGCGGCATCAGGAGAAACGGCACGCGTAGCGCGAAGCGACCCGTGGCCTTCGCGGTCGGCGTGGCCACGACGGCGCCCCGGATCGAGGTGAGACCGCCGATCGTGTCGGTCGGCGAATCCGCCGATGGCAGCGATGCGACGGCTGCGGCGGTCAGGCTGAGCTTGACCGACACCGGGACGGTCCGGCCCGCCGCCACCGTCACCGTTGACGGCGCGAGGGTCAGGTGGGCCCCCAGCGACGAGCCGGCGAAGGTCGCCTTGAGGCGGTAGGTGATCGACGCCCGGCTGGTGTTCTGGATCCGGATCGTCTTCGTCGAGAGATACGCGGCGCTGAGGGCCGGGGCACCGAACGACAGGCTGGCGACGCCCGGGCCGGTCGTCGCGATCGCGACGGTGCTGACCGCGGCCGCCGGCTGGATGAGGCCGGCGCCCGCGAGCCGCGGGTCATAACCGGCGACCGCCGCGGCCGACGCGGTATTCATGATCGCCGCCTTGACCTGCTCGGGCGTCCAGGTCGGGTGGGCCTGGCGCACGAGGGCCACGATGCCCGCGACGTGCGGCGTGGACATCGACGTTCCTGATTCCCGGACACCGCCCGTGCCGGTGCCGGCCGCGGCGGACAGGACCGACAGGCCGGGCGCGGCAACGTCGGGCTTGAGGCTGCCGTCGGCCGCCGGACCGCCGGACGAGAAGTCGGCGACGGCCTTGTAGGCGGGGTTCACGAGCGTCGTACCGCCACTGATCGTGATCGTCGTCCCGGCCGCGCCCTGGAGCGCGGCTCCCTCCGACGGCCTGACGCCCAGGAACGGGATCGTGACGTCCTTGATCGCCCCCTCGAGCGGCGGGAAGGCGTCCTTCTGGCCCGTGTTGACCATGACCACGGCTGCCGCGCCGGCTGCCTGACCAAGGGTCGCCCGGTCCACCCGCGGGCAGACGCCGCGGAGGGTGACCACGATGTCGCCGGGCGCCACGCCGGCATAGTCGTCGGCACTGCAGCCGAGCCCGATCGCCCCGGCCGTCCCGGCCAGCACGTCGAGCCTGCCCGTGACCGGGAATGTCGTGGCCTCGTTGGCGACGATCGCCGGCAGCCCGCCGCCGACGGCGATGGTGGCGCCCGGGAAACTCGGGATGGCATCGACCGCCGCGACCTCGATGGAGCGCGACGACACACCGGGCTCGCTGTTGATGTACGCGCCCGGGCCTTCGTTGCCGGCGGCCGCGACCACGACCACGCCGGCCTTCGCCGCATTGTCAGCCGCCACGGAATTGGCGGATCCCGGATTGCCGAAGGGCGAGCCGAGCGACAGGCTCAGCACGTCGAGATGGTTCTTGACCGCCCAGTCGATGGCATCGACGACCATGTCGGTCGTGCCGCTGCAGCCGAACACGCGCAGGGCATAGAGCGTCGCCTCGGGCGCCGAGCCGGGCCCCACCAGGAATTGCTGGGTCGACAGCGTCTTCGTCCCGTACGGCCCGTGGAACGTGGTGCCGTCGGGCAGGACGCCGAGACCGGCGGCCGTCGCCGCCGTGTGGGTCCCGTGCCCGTCGCAATCGAGCGGGTCGGGATCGGGGCGGGGGATGACCGCGTCGCCCACGCCGCTCGCGTCGTAGCCGTCGCCGACGAAATCGAACCCGCCGGCCACCTTGGCGCTCGGGAAGGCGGTCGTGCCGATCGTCGTGCCGTCGTCCGCCGAGAAGTCCGCCGGATTGCCCGAGCCGCCGAAGTCGGCGTGGTAGTAGTCGATCCCGGTGTCGACGATGCCGATCTTGACGCCGCGACCGGTCAGCCCGCCCGCCGCCGCCCAGGCCGCGGGCACGCCGGTATAGGTGTCGCTGGCCACGTTGGCCAGGTGGTAGACCGGCACCGCCACGACCCGCTGGACGCCCGACAACGCACGGATCCGCGCCAAATCGCGAGCGGCGACGCTGACCTTGATCCCGTTGTAGGCGTCCTGGTACCGGCCCAGGATCCGCGCGCCCATTGCCGCCAGGGACGGCAGAAGGGCGTCCTGGCGGGCACGGAGCCCCGCCCGGATCACGGTCTGACCCAGCTCCGACAGCCGTCGTCCCTGGGCCAGGGCGCCGGCTTCGCGTACGGCGACCGGCGATCCGCTCAATTCGATGACCACCGTGGTCTGGCGAGCCGGGTCGAGGGCGGCCGGGATCCAGCCGTGCCTCGCCGTGCCCGTCGAACCGGAGGCGTCAGCCGGCAGCGCCGTGACGGCGAGGACCGCCAGGGTGGCGAGGACGACCGCCGACCGGCGGATCGACCGCCTCCGCGGCGCGCTCCGCGCGTCGAGAGTCCCCACCACGATGTGCCCGGCCAGACGAAATCCGTTCACGAGTTCCTCCCCTGTCGACGTTCCGAGCCGACCCACTCGTTGCCAGGCCGCGCTACCTCGCGTGGGCCGCCGGACGTCAGCTCGCTGCGGCATCCAGGTCCACGACGGGACTCCGCACGCGAGTTATACGCCGCCGGGGTCTTCTGCGCAGCGACCGGAGCCGGCGGAGCTTGATCCGCCGGTCGTCCACACCAGCGAGTCCGGCAGCATGGCATCGCGATCGGACGCAACGCCCGCCAATCGCCAGCGCAGCACAGGACCAATGGAGCGTCCCCGAACCGGCCCCGATGCCGGACCATACGCGAGCGAACACGAGCGCCGGGGACGCCTCCCTGGCTCGGGTAGACTCAGGACCATCCGCATGTCCGTCACGTCATCTCGCCCGCCCCGACCCATCGATCGCGGCATCGCCCTGCTCCTGTCGGTCTTGCTCGCGCTGGGCGCCGTCGCGTTCGGCTCGGGCCCGGTCGCAGCCGCTTCGTCGGCCGCTCCGCGGACTCCGCCAACAGCCGGCCTCGACGCGCCGATCCACGCCTTCGACTGGCCATCGAGCGCGCCGAACGACCCGTACTTCGGCAACCAGGTCGACCTCGGCGCGATCGGCGTCCCGCCGGCATGGCTGCGCAGCACGGGCTCGACGAGTGTCGTGGTGGCCGTGCTCGACACCGGAATCGATGCCACCCATCCGGAGTTCGCCGGGCGCCTGGTGCCCGGGTTCGACGTGCTGACCGGGGTCGAGGACGGCCCGGCGGACTACGCCCCGACGAACGACGACGACGGCCACGGCACGCACGTGTCCGGCACGGTGGCGGCGGCCGCCAACAACGGGCAGGGCATCGCCGGGATCGCACCGAACGTGGCGATCATGCCGATCAAGATCCTCGACGCCACGGGATCGGGTGACTTCAAGGGCATGGTTGCCGGCCTGAACTGGGCGATCGCCCATGGTGCCCGGATCATCACGATGAGCCTCGGCGGGACGCTGAGCTCGCCCGGTATCGCGACCGTGCAGGCGGCGTTCGATGCCGCGTACGCGGCGGGTGCCGTGGTCGTGGCGGCGTCGGGCAACGATGGCACGGTCGTCAACGAGTATCCCTGCAACTTCACCCACGTGATCTGCGTGGGCTCGACGACCCGGGACGGCAGCGCGGTCAGCACGTTCTCGACCAGGACGTCGGCGCTGGCCGTGGTGGCGCCCGGGGAGAGCATCGTGTCGGCCCTGCCCGGGAACCAATACGGGTACGGCAGCGGGACGTCGATGGCCACGCCGCACGTGACCGGCGCCGTGGCGCTGATGCGCTCGGTCGACCCGTCGATCAGCGTCGACCAGGTGTTCGCCTATCTGACCCAGACGGCTCGGCCGCTCGTGGCCGGCGGTCGCAACGCCGAGTCCGGCTACGGCCTGCTGCAGGTTGGCCCGGCGGTCGACCGCGCCGCGGGCGGATCCGGCTCGCCGCTCCCCACGCCGACGCCGGGCGGAACGCCGACGCCCACCCCGGACGCCGGCCCGACCCCGACGGCCGGGTGAGACACCGACACCGGACCCGTCGGCCAGCCCCACGCCCACGCCGACCCCGGTTGCGACGCCTGCGCCGGTCCCCCCATCGCTGCTCGGCACCTACCCCCGCAACGGGACGCGGAACGTGCTGCGCTCCACGCAGCCCCGGCTGACCTTCTCGGTTCCGGTGACCGGCATCTCGACACGGACGGTGACCATGCTGGACCTGTCCCGCGGCCGGCGGGTGCTCCTCCGGATCAGCTACAGCGCATCGAGCCGGGTGGCGACGATCAAGCCCCGGGTCCGGCTGAGCGCGAACCACTCCTATCGCATCCTGATCAGCGGGATCACCTCGGCCGGCGACGGCGTTCCCCTTCGTCGCACGTTCGCCGTGACCTTCCGGACCGGCTACCGCTGAGCTCGTCCTGCCGGTGGGAGGCCCTGCCGCCTATACCCGCGCGGCGCGCTCCGCGAACGAGGCCAGGCTCGCGAACGTCGCGTTCGGGCGGGCCTCCGCGGGTGGCGTCGCGCCCGACCCCGCGAAGCCGTGCCGTCGGTCGATCCAGATCGATGCGAGTCCCAGCCGTCCCGCCGGTACGTGGTCGTGGTACAGGCTCTGGGCCACGTGGAGGATTCGCTCGCGCGACAGGCCCAGGCGCGCGAAGGCGATCGTGAAGTTGCGCGGGTTCGGCTTGTAGCTGCCCAGCGATTCGGCCGTGACGATCCAGTCGAACTCGACCCCGAGCCGGCGGCTGGAGGCGGCGAACAGGTCATCGTCACAGTTGGTGATCACGCCCAGGCGGAACCGGGTCTGCAGCCGGCGGAGCGCGGCCGCCGAATCCGGGAACGCCGGCCAGTCGGCAACGGACTCCCCGAACGCCGCCGCCGCCGCGTCCGTGGGCTCGACGCCGAAGCCACGACAGACCTCGCGCAGACTGCGCGCCAGGATCTCCCGGTAGCGCAGATAGGGGCCGGATTCGAGGGCGGCCTCGGCCCGGCTGTAGCGCTCGAGCAGGTCGTCGTCCGAGGGCGCGACGTCGAGGCCGGCGAGCGACCGGCGCAGCCCGGCCAGGATCCCGGTCTCCCAATCGATGAGTGTTCCGTAGCAGTCGAAGGTCAGTGCCTCAAATTGCCCATAGTCGATCGGAACGTCGGTCACCGGCCTCAACCCTCCTGCTAGCATCGCTGCCCAATGGCGGCGCGATACGACTTCATCATCGTCGGTGGCGGGTCGGCCGGGTGCGCACTCGCCAACCGCCTGTCGGCTGATCCGGCGACGCGGGTCCTGGTGCTCGAGGCCGGCCGGCCCGACTACCCGTTCGACGTCTACATCCACATGCCGGCGGCGCTCGCGTTCCCGATCGGGAACCGCTTCTACGATTGGCGCTACCAATCCGAGCCGGAGCCGTTCATGAACGGCCGGCGGATCTACCACGCCCGCGGCAAGGTCCTCGGCGGCTCGTCGAGCATCAACGGCCAGATCTTCCAGCGCGGCAACCCACTCGACTACGAGCGCTGGGCCTCGGATCCGGGCATGGACAGCTGGGACTACGCCCACTGCCTGCCGTACTTCAAGAAGATGGAGACCTGCCTGGGCGCGCCGGCCGACGACCCGTTCCGCGGTCACGATGGGCCGCTCGTCCTCGAGCGTGGTCCGGCGACGAGCCCGCTGTTCGCTGCCTTCTTCCGGTCCGTCCAGGACGCCGGGTACGAGTTGACCGAGGATGTCAACGGCTTCCGTCAGGAGGGCTTCGGGGCGTTCGATCGGACCATCCACCACGGCCGGCGACTGTCCGCCGCGAGGGCCTATCTGCACCCGGTGCGCAACCGTCGCAACCTGACCGTCAGGACCCGCACGCTCGTGACCGCGGTGCGCTTCCAGGGGCGACGGGCCGTCGGCGTCGAGATCGCGCGGCAGGGCGGCGGGACCGAGAGCCTCGAGGCCGGCGAGGTGATCCTGTGCGGCGGATCGATCAACTCGCCGCAGCTCCTCCAGCTGTCGGGCGTCGGCCCGGCCGGCGATCTGGAGGCAATCGGGATCCCGGTGGTGGCCGACGTTCCGGGCGTCGGCGCCCATCTGCAGGATCACCTCGAGGTCTATATCCAGTACCAGTCGCTCCAGCCGGTCTCGATGCAGCCCGCGCTGCAGAGATGGCGGCGGCCATTCATCGGCGCCGAGTGGCTCTTCCTCCGGCGTGGGCCCGGCGCCACGAACCATTTCGAGGGTGGCGGCTTCGTGCGCAGCAACGCGGACGTGCGGTACCCGAACCTGATGTTCCATTTCCTGCCCCTGGCGGTCCGCTACGACGGCTCAGGGCCCAAGGGCGGGCACGGCTACCAGGTCCACGTTGGACCGATGTACAGCGACGCCCGCGGCTCGGTCAGGATCGTGTCGCGGGATCCACGGGTGCATCCCGCGCTTCGCTTCAACTACCTGTCCACCGCCCAGGACCGGCGCGAGTGGGTCGAGGCGGTGCGAGTGGCGCGGCGGCTGCTCAACCAGCCGGGGCTGGCGCCGTACAACGGTGGCGAGACGTCACCCGGGCCGACGGTCGACACCGACGACGAGATCCTGGACTGGGTCAGGCGCGACGCCGAGACCGCGCTCCATCCATCGTGCACCACCCGGATGGGCGTCGACGAGGCGTCGGTGCTGGATCCGCTGACCATGCGCGTCCACGGGGTGGACGGTCTGCGCGTCGTCGACGCCTCGTCCATGCCGTACGTCACCAACGGGAACATCTACGCCCCGGTGATGATGCTCGCCGAGAAGTCGGCCGACCTGATCCTCGGCAACGCGCCGTTGCCGGCCGAGCACGTGCCGTTCTACCGGCATGAGCCCGGCACCGGGGGGCGCGGGCCAGGCGAGCGTGCACCCCGCTGACCATCGCCCCTGGGATATGGCCGTCAGCCGATCCCGCGGACGTCCAGCACCCGACCCCAGTGGAACACCCGCACCGCGAGCAGGACGCCGAGCGCGGCCACGACCAGGATCGCGGCCGCGGCCACGGATCGGTCGAGGTCGCCGCCCTGGAACTCGGCATAGACGACGAGCGGCAGGGTCTGGGTCCGCCCTTCGACATTGCCGGCGAACATGATCGTCGCGCCGAACTCGCCCAGCGAGCGGGCCCAGCTCATGACCAGGCCGGCCGCCAGGGCCGATGCCGCCAACGGCACGGTGACCGATCGGAAGAGCTGGCGCTCCGTGGCCCCGTCGACCCGCGCGGCGTCCTCCAGATCGCGGTCGACGCCCGCGATCCCGGTCCGGGCGGCGCGGATGAAGAATGGCGCCGAGACGAACGTCTGGGCCAGGACCACGCCCACGATCGTGAACGGGATCGACCATCCGAGGACGTCGAGCGGGGTCGCGAGCACGCCCCGCCGCCCGAAGACCAGGAGCAGGGCAAGGCCGGCCACCGAGGGCGGCAGGACGATCGGAAGGTCGACGATGGCCTCGAGCAGGCCTTTGCCCCGGAATCGGCGCCGGGCGAGGACGAACGCGAGCGGAAGGCCGAGCGACACGGTCAGGACGAGGCTGACGGCGGTGGTCGCCAGGCTGAGCCAGAGGGCGGTGAGCACGCTCGTCGAGGCGAGGGCGGTCGCGAACGATCCGCTGACGACCGCCCGGCCCACGAGGGTGACCACCGGCAGCCCCAGGAAGAGCCCGAAGAGACCGGCGCCGAGGACCAGCGCCCGCTCACCCCATCGCCCGGCATGGATCGCGCCGACCGAGCCGGCAGGCCCACGCCCGCCGGTGCCGGCCCGGGCTGGCCCTCCGTCCGTCCGATCACGATGGCGGCAGGAACCCGAGGTCGCCGAGGATCGCCTGCCCCTCCGAGCCGGCGAACCAGGCCAGGAACGTCCGGGCCGATGCGGCGTTCCTCGACGCCTTCACGACGACGCCGTCGTAGGTCGCCCGCACGTTGGCCGCGTCCGGGACGTCGATCGTGACGACCCTGGACGAGGCTCTGGCGTCGGTGACGTAGACGATGCCGGCGTCGCCTTCGCCGAGCTCGATCTTGGCGATGAGCGCCTTGACGTTGTCCTCCTTCGAGGCGATGTTGGCCGCGTAGGCGACCGCGAAATCGGCCGGATAGCCCGGCTGCCCGGCGAGGTTTGCCACGAGCTGGGTGGCGTACGTCGTGATTGGCACCGCGTCGCCGGCGGCGATGACCTTGACGCCTGGCCTGGCGAGGTCGACCGGGGTGACGATGCCCGCCGGGTTGCCGGCCGGCACGACGATCGTGAGCTCGTTCGTGGCGAAGGTCACCGGGTTCGCCGTCGGCCAGGCCCTCGTCGACGAGTCTCTTCGGGTTGGTGGCGTCGGCGGACAGGAACACGTCGGCTGGGGCGCCCTGCTCGATCTGCGTCTCGAGCGCCGATGACGAATCGGTCGAGATCGTCAGCGTCGTGTCGGGGTTCGCCGCTCCGTACGCGACCGCTACCCGGTCGAGCGCGTCCTTGAGCGAGGCTGCGCCGTAGATCGTCAACTCGCCGCCCATCGCTGCCGGGGCCGGGCGCTCGGACGGTGACCCAGCGCCGCTCGAACAGGCCGGCACGACCGTGGCCAGGACGACGACCAGGATCGCGCGTCGAGCCCTCACGTCCGGGTGTCCCTCGACGACGGGATCTCGACGATGACGTTGGTGGCCTTGACCACGCCGATCGCCTCGTCGCCCACGGCCAGGCCGAGCTCGTCGACCGCCTCGGCCGTCATGAGGCTGACGACCCGATGCGGCCCGGCGACGATCTCGACGACCGCGGCGACACCGTCCTTCTCGATCCTGGTCACGACACCCGGGAAGCGATTGCGCGCCGATCCCGCGACGATCGGCCGCTCCGTGCCGGATCGGCGACGCTCTGCCAGCAGGCGGGTGACCTCGGCCATCGGGACGAGCCGCTGTCCCCCGCTCGAACGGTCGAGTCGCAGCCGCCCTTCGATCTCCCAGCGCCGGATCGTGTCGACCGTCACGCCGAGCATCTCGGCGGCCTGGCCGACGCGCAGGGCATTGGTCGGCATCTCTATGTCCTCGTGCCAGATTCGGCAGGAATACCTGCCTATCTGCGGCACTATAGCGCGCTACGGCGCGGTTGGAGGCGGGTGGTCGGGGCCGGCCCGAGTGGACGGATGTCCATGTCCCGACGCGACCGACGTCGGGTGCGTCGGGCCGGGAGGGCACGGACCATCGGGCCGTTCGATCCAGTCGACCCAGACCGTCCGAGGAGACCCCGCATGGAAGCCGTCTATCGCCCTCGTTCCGCGCCCGATGCGGCGTCGACGCCCGACCTGGAGGCGTTCGCGGCCGGCCTCCACGGATCGGTCGTGCTCCCCGGCGACCCCGACTACGACGAGGCCCGGCAGGTCCACAGCGCGCAGTACGACCGCCGCCCCGCGGTGATCGTCCGGGCGGCCGACGCCGCCGACGTGGCCCGTGCCGTCCGGATGGCCCGGGAATCGGGCCTCCCGTTCTCCGTCCGTGGCGGGCGGCACAGCCTGGCCGGCTTCGGCGTCAACGACGGCGGCATCGTGCTCGACCTGGGCGCCATGAAGGGTCTCCACATCGATCCGGTCGCCAGGACGGCGTGGGCCCAGCCTGGCCTGACGGCCGGCGAGTACACGATCGCGGCCGCGGCCCACGGGCTTGCGACGCCGTTCGGCGATACCGCGTCGGTCGGGATCGCCGGGCTCACGCTCGGCGGTGGAATCGGATGGCTCGTCCGCAAGTACGGCATGGCCATCGACGCGTTGCTCGCCGTCGAGCTCGTCACGGCCGACGGCCACCTGGTCACCGCCAGCCCGGACTCGCACCCGGACCTGTTCTGGGCAGTCCGTGGCGGTGGCGGCAACTTCGGCGTCGTCACGCGCCTCAAGTTCCGCCTCCATCCGGTCGGCAACATCCTCGGCGGGGCGCTGTTCCTGCCGGCGACCCCCGAGGTCCTGGGCAACCTCGTGCCGACCGCCCAGGCGGCGCCCGAGGAGCTGACCACGATCACCATGGTCATGCGGATCCCGCCGATGCCCTTCGTGCCCGCCGACCAGGTCGGCAAGCTGTCCGTCGTGGTCATGTTCGTCTGGTGCGGCGAGGCCGCGGACGGGCAGGCTGCGCTCGAGCCGTTCCGGCGGCTCGCCACCCCGCTCGCCGAGGCGGTCATGCCGATGCCGTATCCGGGCATCTACCAGCTGCTGGCGGAGGCCGAGCAGCGCGCCTTTGGTGCGCATCGGTCCCGCTTCCTGGAGCGGATCGACGACAGTGCGGCCGAGGCGATCCTCGACGCGATGGCGGCGCCCAGCTCGCCGACGGCGATGGTCCAGATCCGGGTCCTGGGTGGGGCGATGTCCCGGGTGCCGGCCGAGGCCACGGCGTTCGCCCATCGCGACGCGCCGGTGATGGTCCTGGTGATCACGCCCTACGAGGACCCGGCGACCGAGTCCGACCACGTCGCCTGGACCGTGGCGCTGCACGACGCGCTGGCCGCCGACGACGCCGGCGTCTACTCGAACTTCCTCGAACTGGAAGGCGACGAGCGGATCCGGGCCGCCTATCCCAACGGCGCCTACGAACGCCTGGCCGACATCAAGCGCCGGTACGACCCGACCAACCTCTTCCGGCTCAACCAGAACATCCGACCGGCGGGCGCCGCCGACTGAGGGGACGGACCGCGACCCGGCCGATCCGAACGGCGCCGCTGGGGTGGCGCCGTTCGGATTCCCGGCTGGCTGTGGTGACCGATCAGGTTGTCGACGACCGCGCCGGGCACCTCGCTCGACGCAGATCCGCACCAGCAGACTGGTACGCGGCGCATCCCTGTCGATCTAGCCGTGTCGGCCCTGCGGCTGAGCGTGGACCTGGCTGCCGACCCGGTTCGCCGGGCAGATCTCGTCCGTACCAGTCCGTAGCTGAGGATTTGCGTGACCGTCCGGCTGCAACGTCCTCGTCAACAACGTCCGTGTCCGTGGATCAAGGCTGGGGCGCGGCGTCGGGCACGTCGATGGCGACCACCCGGCAGGCGAATGGTTCGCTGGCCACGGAGAAGACCAGCCGGGCGCCCTCGGCCGGGGTGCCTTCGCTGACCTGCGGCCAGTAGTGCTCCAGGGCCTGCGGGGCGACGTCGGATTCCTCGCCGATCTCCAGATGCACGTCGCTGACCCGGGCCGCCCCTGCGGCCGCAGCCCGCTCCAGCACGACCTCGAGCAGGCGGCCGGTGATCCCAAGCTCGTGCATCAGGCTACCGCGGCGGGGCGGCGGCTGAGCGTTCGCAGGATGGCCTCGACCGCCGGGCCGACGGCCGCGGCCACCGGCGGCGACAGCCGCTCGTCGAACACGTCGACGCGGCGCACGGCGATGCCGACCACCGTGATGTCGTCGGGGAGATGGGCGCCGAGTTCCCGCCCGGCCGACAGCGCCTCGGTCAACGGCGCGTCGTGGGCGGAATCGAGATGGCCCGCCAGCCGGCAGGCCGTCTCGGCCAACGAGCCGACCATGAGCGCCCCAGGCCGGGCCGTCCCCAGCATCGCATCGACCAGGACCACGCGGTCGTAGCCGACCAGGCGCTCCATCAGGCTCAGCCCGCCGACGGCTACCCGGTCGAGCTCCACGTCGCCAGCCCGGCGTCGAGCTTCGTCGTCGGAGGCCAGCCGATCCTCGAGTGTCTCGACGATCCGCCAGCCCACGCCGTCGTCGCCCAGGATCGGGTTGCCGAGCCCGATCACGAGCGTCGGTCGGTGGGCCTCAGTCGTCGCGGCGGAGGACATCGACCGTGTCTCCGTGCACATCGCGGATCGTCACCTGGAGCGGCATGTGCCCGGGCAGCGAGTGCGTGGCGCAGCCGAAGCAGGGGTCGTACGAGCGGAACGCCATCTCGATCCGGTCGAGCAGGCCATTGTCCACGACCACCCCGGCGTGGATGAGCCCGCGCGCGGCGCGATCGATCGACATGGCGATCGGCGCGTGGTTGTTGGTCGTCCCGACGACCAGGTTGACCCGGGTCAGGATCCCGCGTTCGTCGGTCCAGTAGTGGTGGGTCAGCGTGCCGCGGGGGGCCTCGACGGTCCCGACGCCCTCGGTCGGCGGCTGGCTGGGGAGCCTGCGGACGTCGTCCGAGGTGATGTCCGGATCAGCCAGCAGTTCGAGCATCCGTTCCGCTGCGTACAGCAGCTCGATCAACCGCGCCCAGTGGCTGGCGCCGCGCTGGTGCACCAGCCGGCGACGCCCATCGACCGGCGGCGCCAGTGTCGCGAAGTATCGCTCGTATGCCTCCTGCGCCCGCGGCGTGGCCATGCCCGTGGCCGCATTCAGCCGCCCGAGCGGCCCGACGCAGTAGACCCCGGAATCCTTGCCGTCGACGAAGCCCTTCCAGCCGATCTTGCGCAGGTACGGGAACGTCAGGTAGGTCCACGGCTCGACGTGCTCGGCAATCCAGTCGCGGTACTCGGCCGGCGCATACGTCCCGAGCGACTCGGCGTCGGGCGCGACGACGCTGATCCGACCGTCGTACAGGGCCACGCGGCCTCCCTCGTCGACCATCCCGGCGTAGTAGGTCTCGTGCCGGAAGAGGTCGCCCAGGACCAGGTCCCGGGTCGGGCCATTGGTCATCACCTGGTCGAACGTGTCGAGGCTGAGGCCGGCGAAGTCGAGCATCGACCGGGCGATCCCCTCGATCTCGTCGCGCTCGTCCGCCGTGATCCCCTTGGTCTGCCCGCCCGGCACCGAGGTACATGGGTGGATTCGCCGGCCACCGATCAGCTCGATCACGCGGTGCCCGCCGCGGCGCGTCTCGATCACCCGGCTGCCGAACTCGAGGCCCACCTTGCGGATGACCCCGAGGATGTTCCGATCGGCGACCGGGGTGTCCGGTCCCAGGATCACGTCAGGGCCCCCGAGGGCGTAGAAGTGGGTCGTGTGGTCGGTCACGAAGAAGGCGCAGTAGAGGAGCTCGCGGAGCAGCTTCGCCGGCCGCGGTGGGTCGACCCCGTAGACGGCGTCGGCCGCCTTGGCCGCGGCCAGGTGGTGCGCCTCCGGGCAGACACCGCAGATCCGGTTGGTGAGCGTGGGCATTTCCTCGACGGGACGCCCCACGCAGAACGACTCGAAGCCGCGCAGCTCGGGAACCTGGAAGTAGGTCCGCTCGACGTCACCCTGGTCGTCGAGGAAGATCTCGATCTTGCCGTGGCCCTCGAGGCGCGTGATCGGGTCGATCGTGAGGCGCGTCATCGGACGGCTCCGTGGACCGCCATCGCCGGTTCGCCCGCCGTCTTGGGTGCCGCCGCCGGTTCGCCCGCCGTCGCCGGTTCACCCGCCGTCGTGGGTGCCGCCGCCGGGACGTCGCCGGCCACCGGTGTCCGGACCGCCCGACCCCCGCGCAGCAGCGAGCCGGCCAGGCTGAACCGATAGAACTGGCCGGCCGGGTCGGGAAGGCCGTCGAGAATCCGGTCGATCTCATCCGCTTCGCTGGCGTCCACGACCGAGGCGAACGCGGACAGCAGCCTCGCCCCGAAGTCGACGACGCCGTCGGCCGGGCCGTAGCATCCGATGCAGGGTGCCCCGGCCAGCGGGCACTTCGCGCCGCAGCCGCTGCGGGTAGCCGGGCCGTTGCACGGGACGCTCTGCTCGAGGAGGCACAGGCTCGGATCGAGCGGCGGGAGCTCGTGGAGCCGGCCGAAGTGCGCGATGTGCTTGATGCCTCGATCGCGACGGCACTCGTCGCAGACCGTGGACTGGCCGGCTCCGAGCACCGATCCGTGGGCCGGCAGCGACGCCATCCCGTCCAGCGCCGCCCCGAGCAGGCCCAGCACCTCGGCGATCCGCTCGGTCTCCGGCGGACAGCCGGGGACCCGGTAGTCGACCTCGACCACCTGGTCGAGCGTCTGCAGGAGCGGGTTCAGGGCCGGCAGGTGGAGGTCGCCCTCGGGCATCGAAACGGAGCTCATCGGCCGCAGGTGGTCGGGATTGTCCATCGACGGGCCCTCGAAGACGGTGTCGAGCAGGCTCGACGTCGTGGTCAGGTTCGCCAGGCCGGGGATGCACCCTTCGTTGGCACAGGACCCGAAGGCGACGAGGATCGCCGACTTGCGCCGCAGCAGCCGGGCGATCTCGGCGTTCTCGGTGTTCCGGATCCCCCCGGAGAACAGGGTGAGGTCGATCGATCCGTCGGGCATCGCCTCGACGTCCGCGTACTTGGCGTCCATGATCGCCGGCCAGAACACGATGTCGAACCGCTCGGCCAGGTCGAGGATCGCCTCGTGCAGGTTGATGACGCTGATGTCGCAGCCGCCGCACGAGGCCGCCCAGTACATCGCGAAGCGGTGCTTGCCGCCGGCGCTCATCCGCCCACCGCCTCGAGCACCCCGGTCGCGGCATCGACGTCGGCCTCGCCGTCGTCCGCCGGTTCCGCAGCCACCTCCGGCACCCGGCCCCAGCCCAGCGGTCCGAGCGGCCGGACGTCCTCGATGACCCGGCTGAACGCCGCGGCGAGCTGGGTGCCTTCCGCGGCGCTGGCGTAGAAGCGCTGGAACCGCTCGGGCTCGATGCCAAGCTGCGTGAGCACCCGCTGGAGCAGCTCGAACCGCCGGAGCGCCTTGACGTTCTGGATCCGGTAGTGGCAATCGGCCGGCCAGCAGCCGGTCATCAGGACGCCGTCGGCGCCGCTCGCGAAGGCCTTCAGGACGAACGTGGGATCGAGGCGGCCCGAGCACATGAGCCGGACCAGCCGGACGTTGGGCGGGTACTTGATCCGCGCGGTCCCGGCCAGGTCCGCGGCCCGGTAGCTGCACCAATTGCAGGTGAAGGCGAGGATCACCGGCTCGAACGGCGGCCCGGGCTGTTCCGGGGACGGTGGCGTTTCCGGCGGGTCCCGGGGCACGAGCTCGTCGATCATGCCGGCACCGCCCTGTCCATGAGGATGCCTTCGATCTGGCCGAGAATCTGGGCGTCACTGAAGCCGGTGCCCCGGATCGCTCCCGCGGGACAGGCCGCGATGCAGACGCCGCAGCCCTGGCAGAGCGCCGGGTTCACCTCGGTCACGTCGCGGGCATCGTCGAACGTGATGGCGCTGAATGGGCACAGGTCGTTGCAGATCCGGCAGCCCGAGCAGCGCTCGGCATCGATGATCGCCCGGATCGGCTCGAGCGCCATCTCGCGCTGCTGGATGCGACCGAGGATCCGCGCTGCGGCGGCCGCGCCGCTGGCCACGCTCGACGGGATGTCGCGAGGGCCGAGGGCGCAGCCGGCCGCGAAGACCCCCTCGGTCATCGTGGCGAACGGGTCGAGCTTGGGGTGGCGCTCGATGACCCAGCCCTCCGAGCTGCAGGTGATCCCGAACCGCCGGGCGACCTCGTGAGCGTCGGCCTGCGGCTCGAGCCCGACCGACAGGACCACCATGTCGACGGGGATCCGGCGCTGCCGTCCGGCGAGCGTGTCCTCGACCTGGACGATCAGGCGGCCATCCTCCGCGGCCTCATCCGGCAGGCGGAGGACATCCGTCACCTCGGCGACCCGGCCGCGGATGAAGATGGTGCCTTCATCCTGGACGCGCTGGTAGAACTCGTCGAAGGCCTTTCCGGGCGCCCGGATGTCGATGTAGCACTCGTAGACCGTCGCGGCGGTGTGCTCGCGGACCAGGTGCGCGAACTTCATGCTCTGCATGCAGCAGATCGCCGAGCAGTAGTTGTTGAAGTTGCGGTCACGGCTGCCGACGCAGTGGACGATCGCGACGGCCTGCGGCTCGGTGACCCCGTCGCGCAGCACGATCCGCCCGCCCGTCGGCCCGCTGGCGTTGCTCATCCGCTCGAACTCGAGGCTGGTGAAGACGTTCGCCAGCCGGCCGTAGCCGTACGGCTCGACCCGCCGGGCATCGAACGGCTCGAATCCGGTGGCCAGCACGATGTTGCCGACCTGGAGGGTGACCTCCTCGGGCTGCTGGTCGAGGCGGATCGCGCCCGGCGGACAGAGCTTCTCGCACGCCTTGCAGGTCCCGCGCGCGAAGTAGATGCAGTTGTCCGGGTCGAGGACCGGGAACTTGGGCACCGCCTGCGGGAACGGCCGGTAGATTGCCTTGCGATAGCCGATCCCGGCCTCGTAGCTCTGATCGACGACCTTGGCCGGGCATTTCTCCTGGCAGATCCCGCAGCCGGTGCACAGGTCGGTGTCCAGGTAACGCGGGCGATGGAGGACCGTGACCGTGAAGTTGCCGACGTACCCGGAGACGTCGGTCACCTCGCTCCACGTGTGGAGGGTGATGTTCGGGTGGGATCCCGCCGTCACCATCTTCGGGGTCAGGATGCACGCCGCGCAGTCCAGCGTGGGGAAGGTCTTGTCGAACTGGGCCATATGGCCGCCGATCGACGGCTCGCGCTCGACGAGGTGCACGGGGAACCCGGCGTCCGCGATCTCGAGGGCAGCCGAGATGCCCGCGATCCCGCCGCCGACGACCAGGGTCGCCTCGTTGATCGGAACGCGCAGCGGCTCCAGCGGCACTTGCTCGCGGACGCGCAGGACGCCGCCGGCGACCATCGCCTCGGCCTTGGCCGTCGCCGCCACCTTGTCCGTGTGGACCCACGAGACCTGCTCGCGGATCGAGACGAGCTCGCACAGGTAGGGGTTCAGCCCTGCCCGCTGGCACGCCCCACGGAACGTCTTCTCGTGCATGTGCGGCGAGCAGGCCGCCACGACGACGCGGTTGAGGCCGAGGTCGTGGATGTCCTGCTCGATCAACTCCTGGCCGAGGCTCGAGCACATGAACGGGTAGTCGCGCGAGATCACGACTCCGTGTGGACCGAGTCGCTCGGTCGCCCAATCGCGGACGGCCGCCACGTCGACCGTGCCGGCGATGTTGGTGCCGCAGTGGCAGACGTAGACGCCGATCCGCGGGCTCCCGCCCTCGGCCGGGACAGCCGGGTCCATCGGCCGGCCGGAACCGGGCGCGACGCCCGGGAGCGGCTCGCCGCCGCTCATCGGTCGTCCGCCTCGAGGCGTGGCATCGGCAGGCCCTGCGGTCGCGGCGCACGGCGTCCCTCGCGTGCCGGTTGTCCGGCCGCCGCGGCCGCCTCCTCCGGGTTGGGGACCTCGATCCCGATCCGGCCCAGCGCGTGACTCGCCGAGACGACCTCACTGCCGATCCCCAGCGTCTTCGGTTCGAGCCCGAAGGCCAGTCCGACGAGCTGCGTGAAGAACAGGATCGGCATGTGGTAGTCCGTGCGGAAGTGATGGTTCATCTCGCCCTGGTAGGCGTCGATGTTCATCTGGCACATGGGGCAGACCGTGACCATCAGGTCGGCCTCGCGACGATGGGCCGAGTCGACCAGCCGGCGGATCAGCTCGAGGCCCGTGTTCGGCCCGATCTGGGTCATATGGCCGCCGCAGCAGCTGGTCCGCAACGGGAAGTCGACGGCTTCCGACCCGAGCGCCCCCATCAGCCGGTCGAGGGCGACCGGCTGTTCGCGATGAGTCCAGCGCCGGTCGTAGTCGGGTCGGGACGTGAGGCAGCCCAGATAGGAAGCGACGCGCAGTCCGTGGAGCGGACGGACGACGTGGCGCGCGATCTCGTCGAGGCCGACGTCCTCGATGAGCACCTCCAGCAGGTGGCGAACCGCGATCGAGCCCGGGGTGTACGCCATGCCGTCGGCGGCGAGCGCGCCGTTGAGCTCATCCCGGAGGGTGGCGCTTTCGCGAACCATGGTGTCGGTCTTGGCCAGGTTCGCGTAGCACGCGCTGCACGGCGCGACGAGGGTGCTGCTCCCGTCTCGCTGCCGCTCGGCCAGCGCGAGGTTGCGACCGATCAGTGCATACCCGCGGAGCGGGCTCAGGGTCAGGTATTCGGTCGCCCCACAGCAGTTCCAGTCGCCGATCTCGTGCAGTTCGATGTCGAGCGTGGCCATGATCGCGGTGAGCGATTCGGCGTAGGCCCGGGCGCTGCCCGTGAGCGAGCAGCCCGGGTAGTACAGGTAGTGCTTCATGCGGGCACCGCTCGGCGCCGCTCGGCTTCGATCTCGCCGGCCCTCGCGAGGATCGCCCGCAGGCCCTCGATCCCGGCGATCCGGTGCGGGACGAAGCCCATCCGGCCCTTCGCCACCATGTCGATGCCCATCGGCGCGATCCCCGGCAGCCGGAGCGGGTAGTGGCGCAAGTAGTGGCGGGCGACCAGCCCGACCTCGTAGCTCCGGCCGTAGTGGTGGATGTTGTCGACGAACACCCGCGAGAAGTCGGCGCCCGTCCGTTCAGGCGCGACACCCTCGCGGATGGCGATCGACTTGATCGCGTACATCACGTCCGGGATCCGGATCTCCTGCGGGCAGCGGACCGCGCAGAAATAGCAGGACACGCACATCCACGGCGTATTGCTGTGCAGGACGTCATAGCGGTAGCCCGCCCGTGCCAGGGCGAACAAGGCCCGCGGCGTGTGGTTCATGTCGGCCGCCGACGGGCACGATCCGCCGCAGGTCCCGCACTGGATGCAGTTCTCGAGGCGGGTTTCTCCCGCAGTGGCCGCCTTGATCTCGTCAAGGAACCGGTAACTGACCGCAGGACCCCGCCCAGGGTTCCGGGTGGCAGTAGCCATCGAGCGTACCCCTACTCGATCGCAGTTCAGCCCACGCCGGCCAGCTCCGCCTCAACGAGCGCGGATTTCGCCTTGTCGGCGTCATCGACGGCGAAGGCCATTTCGAGCACGCCTTCCCGCCGGCCCACGCACAGGGTGCCGAGGATGTTCACGCCAGTCTTGGCGAACCGTTCGGCCACGTCGGCCAGCCCGCCCGGGCGGTCCATGACGTCGACGACGATGGTCGCGCCCTCGATGAACTCATGGCCCAGGCCGCGAAGCACGGAGCGCGTCTCCTCGTCCTCGGCGGTGGTCATGAAGGCGCAGGCGATCGAGCCGGTCCCGGCGCACGAGATGTGGGTGATGTTGACGCCGCGCGCCCCCAGGGCGCGGGCGAGATGCGCAAGCTCGCCGGGGCGATTATCGAGCTGGACCACGAACTGACGCTGCATTCGGGCCTCCTGCTTCGCTCGTCCCGTGGCTCTCGTGTGGACCAGGGACGCGCCGCTCGCGACTGACCGACTCCAATGACTCAGCGTGGCCGCCGATGCTCGCGCTTCGCCAGTGCCACATCGCCCATTTCCGCGTCGCCATTCAGCCCGTCGGCGCGCCGCGGCCGGCGCGGTGGGCCGGCAACTCGGTCTGCGGCCTTGGGCGGCAGGGTTCGTCCGAACGCCACGGCCCGATCCAGCCAGGACCGCAGGGCGTGTTCGTCGGCCGCGATCATGACGGCCGGCAGCGACACGTAGCCGGCCATGGCTCGCCCGGGCATGATCTCGACCGGTCCGGCCCCGTCCAGCGCGAGCAGTCCGGCCCGGTCGGTGTCGCCGAGGCGGACAAACCAGGTCGATTCGTACAGGCCGCTGACCATGTTGCCGTCCACGAACATGGCCGGGTAGCCGAACATCAACCGGTGCTGCACGCCCGGCAGGTCGTCGGTCACCGCGTGGAACCGTTTGATCAGCTCGGGCGGCGACTTCGCGAAACCTGGCATTCAGGGACCTCCTCGGGGCGAACCGTACTCCGGGGCGTGGCTCGCTACTCTTTCGGAATGAAGATCGGCATCGTCCTGCCCATCGCCGAGGAAGACGGCCTCGACGGCATCCCCGACTATCCGGCCATCCGCGCGATGGCCGTGGGTGCGGAATCGGCCGGCCTCGACTCCGTGTGGGTGTTCGACCACCTGCTGTTCCGCTTCGACGGCGAGACGACCGGGATCCACGAGTGCTGGACGATCCTGTCGGCCGTGGCCGAGGCGACCCGGCGGGTCGAGCTCGGCACGCTCGTGATGTGCACCGGCTTCCGGAATGCCGCCTTGCTGGCCAAGATGGCCGCCACCCTCGACCACGTCAGCGGCGGCCGGTTGATCCTCGGGATCGGGGCGGGCTGGCACGATCCCGAGTACGAGGCCTTCGGCTACCCCACTGACCACCGGGTCGGCCGGTTCGAAGAGGCGCTGGCCGTGATCGCCGGGCTGATCCGGACCGGCCGAGCCGACCTCGCCGGTCGCTTCGTCACGGTCAGCGACGCCGTCCTGCGGCCGCCGGCGCGCCCGGACCTGCCGATCCTCGTCGCCGCCAAGCGGCCTCGCATGCTCGAGCTCACGGCCCGCCATGCGGACGCCTGGAACCTCGCCTGGTTCGGCCTGCCGGACGAGCGTCTGGCGAGGGTCCGGGGCGAACTCCTCGAGGCCTGTGCGCGGGCCGGCCGCGATCCCGCCGGCCTGTCGATGACGGTCGGCGTCACGGTTCGCTACCCGGCGGAGGCGCCGCCGCCGGCCGAGCCGCCGACGTCGCCGGCCCTGACCGGGACGGTCGACGAGATCGCCGATGGCCTGGCAGCCCACGCGGCCGCCGGTGCGGATCACCTGATCGTGGCCCTGGAGCCGAGCACGCCCGCGACGCTGGCCGCGTTCGTCGAGGCCGTGAACCGGTATCGCGGGGAAGCCGGCGCCTAGATCGCCCGCTGTCCGTAGGGCCGTGGAACCGGCCGAGTCGGCACCACCAGGACGTACTTGCCCGCCAGCTCGGCGCTCCACGGCGAGCCAAGCCAGCGGCCGGATGAGCGGCGCGGCACGAACTGGCGGCCGAGCTCCGCAGCGCTGAGCGTCGCGCCGGGTCGCGGGCTCGGACCCCAGGTGCTCGAGCCGAACGGGTACAGCGGGTCCTCGACGACCGCGGACGTCACGCGGGCATCGGGCGACAGCGGGTCGGTGGTCGCGCGGAAGCCGCTCATCACCCACGCGTGCCGGCCGTGCCACATCAGGAGCCCGACCGGTTTGCCCGTGAGACGGATGGCCCGGGCCGCCGCCAGCAGCGCCGCATCGAGCGTGTCCGCGCCGACGAGCGTGTAGGGCCCGACGCCCAGCAGGTTGAGCCCGGCCGTCCAGCCCACGACGCTCGCCCCCTGCCGCTCGAACCCATCCGGCGCCGGGCCGCTCCATTCGCGCGCCAGCGACTGGAGCCGGCGTTGCGTCGCCGCCGAATGATCGGCGCCGGGCTGGATCATGTTGAGCATCATCTGCATGCTCGCCCCGACGCACTGGACGAAGTTGGTCTGGGCCACGAAGTCGTTACGCGTCCCGAGGTCGATGGCGTAGCCGTGCGAAGCGGCGGCCGTGGCGCCGGCGGCACCGACTGGGACGGCCGAGGCGCCGAGGAGCAGCGCGAGCGCGAGTCCCAGCCCGCCGACCCGCCGGACGGCCAGGAGACGGCGATCGGCGACCAGCATCGGCATGGGCGCACGATACGACGGATCGCCAAGCGGCTCCGGGGCCGGCCGTCGGGTCATGGGTCCGATCGATGGGCGCCGCGTGCAGGCGCCCGACTAGGTCCCTTCGATCCGTCGAAGCGGAAGGCGCGGTCCGTACCGTGGGGGGCCGATGCCGCTCAGCTCGAGCAGCCGGACGGCCAGCGCGCGCCTGCCCCGGTATGGCTCGAGCAGCTCGAGCAGCCGGGTGTCCGTCCCGCGCGGCTCGCCGGCGAGCGCGAAGGCCACCAGGTTGGGAAGGTGGAAGTCGCCGACACTGACCGCGTCGCGATCGCCGAGCGCCCTGACGCCGATCTCGGCCGCCGTCCACGGCCCGATCCCCGGAACCGAGATGAGCCGCGCGTAGGCGTCGTCGAGCGACAGCTCGCTGATCCCTTCGAACCATGCTGCGCGAGCGGCGACCCGCCGGATCAGGTCCGCGCGCCGGCGCTCGACGCCCAATGGGTGGTAGGCGTAGTAGGGGAGGGCGGCCAGGGTCTCGGGCCGCGGCGGCAGCCGCAGCCCCCACTCGGGCGGCCCCGGCGCGGGCTCGCCGTGCAGGCGAACGAGGCCGAACAGGGCCCGACGGGCCTCCTCCCCGATGACCTTCTGCTCGAGGATCGCCGGGACGAGCGATTCGAGCACGGCTCGGCTCCGCGGGATCCGGACCCCGGGGTACCGACGCGCCAGCTGGGCGAGCAACGGATGGCTCCAGGCCGGGGTCTCGGGCGGGTCGGTCAGGCCCAGCAGTTCCGGCACCGCGGCGAGCGCGCAATCGGCCCCCGGGCCCCAGGCTTCCGCGACCACCTCGCCGTCGCCTTGGGCGATCGCCACGGCCGCCGGTCCGTCCGCCGTCCGGGTGGCCCGCCACGCGCGACCCGGAGCGAACCGAACCGTGCGGTCGCCCGGTCCGCGGCCGAGCGGCGCGAGCGTCCGCCGCAGGTCGAGCGATCCGTCGACCGGGTAGCGACGAGGCGCGTGCGCGCGGGGCATTGCAACGATCCTGACACGCTCCGGATTTCGTCGCTCATCCCCCGGAAATCCTCGCAATCCGCGTTCCATGCTATGTTGGCCAAGACGTGCGACGCCCCGGAGTCGTCGCGAGTACGGCGCTCATCGCCGCCCTCGCCCTGGTCGCCGTCCCCGGTCCGGTTGGTTCCTGGGTCCCCAATCCCAGTTCCCACGTGGATCCGAGCCTCTTCAGACAGGTCGAGGTCGCGGCGCTTGTCCGCGGGACGGTGATGACGGTTCAGCCCCCCGATCCGGGGGCCCGTTCAGACGGGAACCTGGATCAAGGTTCGACCCTGTTCGAACCAGCCCTGCGAACCGAGCCGCTCCCGGCTCCGGTTCGACCCGCCCAACCCGCCCCCGCCGCGGGCTCGGTCAGCCTGAACCCGTGGCGCTGGGACGGCAACGTCTCGTGGTACGGGCCCGAGTTCTACGGGCGGCGGACGGCGTGCGGCTACGCCATGACCCAGCAGCTGCTCGGCGTCGCCCACCGCAGCCTGCCGTGCGGGACGCTCATCACCTTCCGCAACCCTGCCAACGGCCGGACGCTCACCGTGCCGGTCGTCGATCGCGGGCCGTACGTCTACTCGCGCCAGTGGGACCTGACCGGCGGCGCGTGCCTCGCGCTCGGGCACTGCTACACCGGCGCGTTCCAGTGGAAGTACGCCGGCGGCGGCTGATCCGCTCGCACGGAGTCGCCGATCCCGGCGTCACCGTCAGCCCGCCGCGGAGCTTGCCGCGTTGACCGGACCCGTCACGCCAGCGCTTCGAACCGCGCCGTGAAGTGGCGGAGCGACGGCGGCTCGGGCTGGGCCATCCGCAGCCCGCGAAGGTCGGCCGGTCGTTCGGCGACGCGCCGGACGACCTCGATGACGTAGTCGATGTGGCTCTGCGTGTAGGTCCGGCGCGGGATCGCCAGGCGGACGAGGTCCATCGACGCCGGCGCCTCCGAGCCGTCGGGGTGACGGCCGAACATCACGGTTCCGATCTCGCAGCCGCGGATCCCGCCCTCGACGTAGAGCGCGACCGCCAGCGCCTGGCCGGGGTACTGGAGTGGCGGGATGTGTGGGAGCAACGCGCGGGCGTCGAGGTAGATGGCGTGGCCACCGAACGGCCTGACCAGCGGCACGCCGGCCGCATGGAGCGCATCCCCGAGGTAGGCGGTCGAGCGGATCCGGTAGTGCAGGTAGTCCTCGGCGACGACCTCGCGGAGGCCCTGGGCGATCGCCTCGAGATCGCGGCCCGCCAGGCCGCCATACGTCGGGAAGCCCTCGGTCAGGATGAGCAGGTTGCGGCAGGCGGCGGCGAGCGTGTCGTCGTTCATCGCCAGCCAGCCGCCGATGTTGGCCAGGCCGTCCTTCTTGGCGCTCATCGTCATCCCGTCGGCGAGGGCCGCCATGTCGCGGACGATGTCCGGGATCGAGCGGTCCGCCTGGCCGGGCTCGCGCGTCTTGATGAACCAGGCGTTCTCGGCGAACCGGCAGGCGTCGAGGAAGAGCGGCACCCGGAAGCGGTCGCACAGGGCGCGGACGGCGCGCAGGTTCGCGAGCGAGACGGGCTGTCCGCCGCCGGAGTTGTTGGTGATCGTCACGAACACGACCGGAACGTCGGCGGCACGGGCGGTCAACAGCGCCTCGAGCGCGTCCACGTCCATGTTGCCCTTGAACGGGTGGATGGCCGACGGGTCGCGCCCTTCGGGGATGACCAGGTCGACGGCCTCCGCGCCGGTGGCCTCCGCGTTCGCTCGCGTCGTGTCGAAGTGGGTGTTGTTGGGGATGACCTTGCCCGGACCTCCGATGACCGAGAACAGGATCTTCTCGGCGGCCCGCCCCTGGTGGGTGGGAATGACGTGGCAGAACGGCCACAGCGCCGTGACGGCCTCGAGAAAGGCGAACCACGACGGCGATCCGGCGTACGACTCGTCGCCGTGCTGGATGGCCGCCCACTGGTCGCGGCTCATCGCGCCGGTCCCCGAGTCCGTCAGCAGGTCGATCAGGACGTCGTCGGCGTGGAGCGCGAACAGGTTCCGCCCGGCGAGCTCGATCGCCTCGGAGCGCTCGTCGCGCGTGGTCATCCGGATGGGTTCGACCGCGTGGATCCGGAACGGCTCGATGATCGTCCGGAAGGGGTCCATCGGGGCAGCTTAGCGGGTCCCGCGCGATGGTCGGCCGAATTCGCCCGCCGTTGTACCCTCCCGCCATGTGCCGAAGCATCAAGACCCTGCGGCGGGCCGAAACGGCCGCGACCACCGGCGAGCTGGAGGCGGCCGCCCGCCAGTTCGTGCGCAAGATCAGCGGCTACCGGACGCCGTCCACCCGGAATGCCGACGCGTTCGAGGCCGCCATCGCCGAGATTGCGCATTCGTCTGAGCACCTGCTCGAGGCGCTGGGCGTGGCGGTCGAGGACGGGCCGGATCGCTGGACCCCGCGAGGGGCGAGTCCGACCCCGACCGCCGCCCCATCGCGCGCCGGCTGACGCCGCGTCGGGGCGCTCCTCAACGCCGGCGGCTACCTCCAGGCGATGAGCTCGACGCACTGCCTGCGCCCGACCGGTGGTGCGGTCTTCCTCCAGCCCTAATGGCGTTCGGCGTCCGAGGCGGTCCAACTCGTCACGCGTTCGATCGCGAACCGGATCAGCGGTCGGGACGTCGAGGTCGTGCGTCGCGTACTGCGGGTATTTCTCGCGAAGGGCAGCAACGGCGCGCCGATGCTCCGCTCGTTGCTTGCTGCCCGCCTCGAGGAGCGACGCCGTCCCCTGGCATCGAACCCAGGCCAGCCGGCTCCAGTCCTCGTCCCATGTGTCGACCAGCAGGCTGATGCGCGCATCGCGGAGGACGTCGCGGACGCGGGCGAGCCGGCGGACGTCGTCGATGGCCTTCGGCTTCTCGTCGAGCGGCGAATGGACGACGGGAAGATCGTCGTCGAGCACCAGGCAGACCGGCACGAGCCGCGGACGGCCGTTCGGGGCGATCGTCGCCAGGACCGCGCGCCGTGCGGCCGCCAGGAGGTCGCGCTGACTGGGGGACAGGACCGGGTCGTTCCGCATCGCCCGCCTATCATGCGGCCATGCGCGACGTTCGCCAGCCACCGGTCCGGCACATCTCGAGCCGGCGGATCGTGGCCGTCCGTGGCGACGTCGCTCGAGGTGCGCGACGACCGGGTGGCCGGCGAGGCCCCGCTCGAGATCCGGGCGGCCGGTCCACACCAGGACCCGGTCGCCGTGGCGGTCACGATGCGCACCCCCGGCCACGAGGCGGAGCTGGCCGTCGGCTTTCTCCGTTCCGAGGGCCTGATCCGCGGCGACGAGACGATCGCGACCAGCCCGGGAGACCCGGCGACCCTGAGCCAGCCCGACGACACGATCGTCGTCCGGCTCTCGAAGCCGTTCGACGACAGCAGCGTGGCCCAACGTCACTTCGTGGCGACGGCGTCGTGCGGCATCTGCGGCAAGGCGTCGATCGACGAGGTGGCGGTTCGCTGCGACCCGATCCCGGCCGGGCCGGTCGTCTCGCGGCCGGTCATCCTCGCGCTCCCGGACCTGATGCGCGCCGCCCAGCGCGCGTTCGACGAGACCGGCGGGCTGCACGCGGCCGGACTGTTCACGCCTCGGGGCGAGCTCGTCGCGATCCGCGAGGATGTCGGCCGCCACAACGCCCTCGACAAGCTGATCGGATCGCAGGTGCTGGCGGGCGCGCTGCCGCTCCATCAGCGGATCCTGATGGTCTCCGGCCGGGTCAGCTTCGAGATCGTCCAGAAGGCCGCGGTCGCGGGGATCCCGATCGTCTGCGCGGTGTCGGCGCCGTCCGACCTGGCGATCGACACCGCCGAGCGACTGGGTGTCACGCTGGTCGGGTTCCTCCGCGGCGACGGCTTCAACGTCTACAGCCACGACCGGCGGATCGACCTGCGCGACCTGAGTGGTCTCGGCTGAACTCCCTCTGGTGCTCGCCCGCGCGGAGGCGCTGGCCAGGACGGCCCGCGGCCGAGGCCATGAGGATGAGCCCTGGCGGCTGCTGACCGTCCGCGAATTCGGCGTGGCCCGGCGCATCGCCGACGGCATGACGAATGCGCAAATCGCCGTCGAGCTCTTCGTCTCCCCGAAGACGGTGAGCGCCCACGTCGAACACATCCTGGCCAAGCTCGGGGCATCGCGTCGCGCCGAGATCGCGGCCTGGGTCATGACGGTGGCGCACCACCCGGCCGCGACGGAGCCCGTGCCCGCCTCACGCTGAGGCGAGACCTCGGCTAGCGGGATCGCTCCGGGCGGCTGTTGACGAACTCGAAGCCGAACCGCCCCTTGATGCACAGGTGGCCGTCTGTGACCGTCGAGGCGAGGGGCGAGGTGACCTTGACGATCCGGTCGTCCTGGACGTGGAGGCTCACCGCGCACCCGACGCCGCAGTACGGGCAGATCGTGTCGGTGACGTCCTGGGCGGCCTCGTCCCACGTTCCGGCCTCGCGCATGTCGAACTCGGACTTGAACATCAGCGCGCCGGTCGGACAGACGCCGATGCAGTTGCCGCAGTAGACGCACGCGGATTCGGGCAGGGGCACCGCCGATTCGGTCGAAATCCGGGCATCGAAGCCGCGCCCCGCGACCGCGATCGCGAACGTGTTCTGGGCATCCTCGCCGCACGCCTCGACGCACTTGTAGCAGAGGATGCAGCGCGAGTAGTCCCGCACGTAGAGACCGTTGTCGACCTTGACCGGCTGGGCCACGGTGGCCGCCGAATCGCCCCCGACAGGCGCGTACTGGTGGCCGGCCTCGTGCGCGTCGCGCTCGCCGGCGGCAGCGGGCGGCGCCGGGGGTCCGTAGCGGCTTGCGTCGGCACCGTAGCGCTCCGCGTACGCGGCGATCGAGCCGTCCGGCGCGGCCGGCCCGGCCAGCCCGATGTCGACCGACGAGCCGAGGAACTCCAGGACGACCCTGCGCGACAGGCGCACCCGGTCGGAATCGGTCTGGACCTCCATCCCGGCCTCGACCGTGCGCGAGCAGGCCGGCACGAGCACACGCGAACCGGCGACCTCGACGACGCACACGCGGCAGACGTTCACCGGGGTGAGGTTGTCGGCGTAGCACAGCGTCGGCGTGTCAATGCCGGCCTGGCGGCAGGCGTCGAGGATGGTCGAGCCGGCCGGGACCGTGATCGCGGTGCCG
The DNA here is from genome assembly GCA_963806175.1 of uncultured Chloroflexia bacterium. GTDB lineage: Bacteria > Chloroflexota > Limnocylindria > Limnocylindrales > CSP1-4 > SPCO01. The sequence goes on along the minus strand of CAWDXA010000003.1, from coordinate 453,667 downwards.
TCGATGGTCAGCCGGACGGGCGGCGGGGCCGTGACCGCTGGTGGGGCAGGCGGCCGGGTCGGCCTGGCGGGCGGGTTGAGCACGATCAGGGAGAGCGGCGGAGGCACGGGATCCGGGCGTGGCGCCGCGTGCTCGGTCACAGCGCGACCAGCTCCGGTCGGCGGAGCGCGGATTCGATCGCCGACGATGCCGTCTGTCCGAGCCCGCAGATCGAGGCGTCCCGCATCGCCTGGCCGATCTCGCGCAGCAGCGCCAGCTCCTCGTCGCGTGGCCGGACGCGCGATCCCGCCGCGAGCCGTGCCAGCAGCTCTTCCTGGCGGACGCTGCCCACCCGGCACGGGACGCACTGGCCGCACGACTCGTCGCGGAAGAACCGGGCGATCCGGCGGAGCGTGCCCACCAGGTCGGACGTCTCGTCGAAGACCATCACTACCCCGGAGCCGAGCGTCGCCCCGATCGCGCGCGTTCCCTCGAACGTCAGCGGCGTGTCCAGGGCCTCGGGCCCGACGAACACGCCCGCCGCGCCACCCAGCAGGATCGCCCGGATGGACCGGCCGCCCGGCACCCCGCCCGCGAGGTCGAGCAGCTTGCGGAGCGTCGTCCCGAACTCGACCTCGTAGACCCCGGGCCGGGCGACGTGGCCGGACAGGCAGAACAGCTTCGGCCCGGTCGAACCCTCGGTCCCGATCGCGGCGAACGCCGCACCGCCGTCGCGGACGATGAGCGGCACGTTGGCCAGCGTCTCGACGTTGTTGATCGCGGTGGGCTTGCCGAACAGCCCGATCTCGACCGGGAACGGGGGCTTGTTGCGCGGCTCGCCGCGCTTGCCCTCGATCGATTCGAAGAGCGCGGTCTCCTCGCCGCAGATGTAGGCGCCGGCGCCGCGCCGCAGGACGATGTCGAAGGCGAAGCCCGATCCGAGGATGTCCGGGCCGAGGAGGCCGGCCGCCCTGGCAGCCTCGATGGCCGCGGCGACGCGTACCAGGGCCTCCGGGTACTCCCCGCGGATGTAGAGGTAGCCAGTGGAGCAGCCTGTGGCGAAGGCCGCGATCGTCATCGCCTCGACGATGAGGAACGGATCCCCTTCGAGCAGGACCCGGTCCTTGAACGTCCCGGGCTCCGACTCGTCGGCGTTGCAGACGAGGTAGTGCGGCTGCGCCGGCTGGGCGGCGACGGCCGACCACTTCCGTCCCGTAGGGAAGGCGGCGCCACCACGGCCCATCAGCTTGGAGGCCGTGACCTCGGCGATCACCGCCACCGGGCCGATCTCGAAGGCGAGCGCCAGGGCCTTGTAGCCACCGTGCGTACGGTAGTCGTCAAGCGAGGCGGGGTCGACGACGCCGACCCTGGCGAGGAGCCTGGGCAGGACGGGGGAGGCGATCTCCAGGGCCATCTCCCTTGGTTGATCGCCCACGAAGGCCTCGGCTGTCGGGTCGCCGGCCGGTTGCTCCGCCGACCCACCGGCTGCCTCGAGACGCGCCACGATCCCGGCGGCATCGACCGGGGCCACCGCCGCCGACTGGGCCGTCTCGCCGGCCACCGTCAGCAGCGCCGCCGGCGCGCGATCGCAGAGCCCCAGGCAGGGGCTCCGCAGCCACGTCACCCGGCCGTCGCGAGCCGGCTCGCCGGCTGCCCCGAGCGCACGGTCCAGGTCGGCACAGAGCGTCTCGGCGCCAGCCAACCGGCACGCGATGTCATCGCAGACATGGGCAACCACTGGCGGCCGCGGCCGCGTCGAGAACATGGCGTAGAACGTCGCCACGCCATACGCCTCGGCCGGCGCCACGGCCAGGCGCTTGCAGACGTAATTGAGCGCCGGCTGGCTGATCCAGCCGATCCGGTCCTGCAGCGAATGGAGGGCGGGCAGGAGCTCGGACCGCCGCGCCCGGATCGCGTGACCGCCCCGGGTCGCATGTCCGTCCGTGGCGGGATCTCGGCGACCTCCCGTCCAGCCCGAAGTCGCCGGCCCGAGCACGGCGTCAACGGCGGCTCGTTCGGCGGGCGCGGCGAGCGGACCGATGACGTGCAGATCCATCGCGGCCGAGTGTAGCGCCGGGTTGCGAGCGTGCGGTGAACTGCTCCACCCAGCGGCTTGACGAAATCGATGTGCTACCGTGTGCTACATGAGCGAGAACGGCAGGAGCCTTGCGCGCGTCGGCGTCCGTGAACTCCGCCAGAACCTGTCCATCTACCTCGACCGGGTCAAGGCAGGCGAGACGCTCGAGGTGACCGAGCATGGCCAGCCCGTTGCCCAGCTGGGCCCGAGGCCGGCGAAGCCCGTCTCGATCATTGACCAGATGATCGCCGATGGTCGGATCACACCGGCCACGTTCGATCACCGCAGGATCCCGCCGGCGCCGTCCTACCCAAGCCCGGACGGCCGAACGCTGAGCGAAACCCTCATCGCGATGCGCGACGAGGAGGAACGGTGAGGACGGCCTACGTGGACGCGTCGGCCCTCGCGAAGCTCGTCCTCGACGAACCCGGATCCGAGGCCATGCGGCGTTGGTACGTGGAGAGCGAACGGGTCCTGTGCAGTCGCATTGGACTCATCGAGACACGGCGTGCGGTCGGTCGGTATCCGCATGACCCGACGCATCTCGACGTCGTGTTGCGATCCGTCGAGATCGTCGAGCTTGATGCCGAGATCGCGCGCGATGCGGCCTCCCTCGGTCCGGTGAGCCTGAAGACCCTCGACGCCATCCACCTCGCCTCCGCCGTGCGACTCGGCGCCGAGGTTCAGTCGTTCGTGACCTACGACGACCGGCTGGCCGGTGCGGCCCGGGCTGTCGGGCTGCCGGTCGTGAGGCCCGCCTGACCGCCTGACCCGCGAAGCACGGCGACCCGATCCATCATGTCGCCACCCGATCGCCGAGCTTCTCGATCCGGATCGCGGTTGCCTTGAACTCGGCGGTGCCGGATTTCGGATCGGTGGCGTCGATGGTCAGCAGGTTCGTGGCCACCTCGTCCTGGAAATGGAGCGTCATGAACGTCAGGCCCGGCCGCAGGGACTCGTCGACGCGCACGGGGACCTCGACCCGCCCGCGACGCGACACCACCCGGACGCGCTCGCCATCGGCGAGCCCGTATGCCTGCGCATCCTCCGGACTGATGTCGAGGCTCTCACCGCGCCGCAGCGGCGAGGTGTAGCCGCCGGACTGGACGCCCGTGTTGTACGAGTCGAGCCGGCGTCCGGTCGTCAGCCGGATCGGGAAGTCGTCGTCGAGCCTGTCCACCGGAGGGTCGTGGTCGACCGGCACGAACGGCACGCGATTGCCCGGGACAGGATCCTCCCACAGCCGCGAGTGGAGGAACAGCTCGCCCGGATGCGTCTCGTCGTAGCACGGCCACTGGAGGCCGCCCTCGGCCTCGAGTCGCGCGTAGCTCATCCCGGCGTGAACCGGCGACAGGCGCCGGACCTCGTTCCAGACCGCCTCGGCGTCGGCCGTGCCCCAGCCCGCGCCCATCCGGTTCGCCAGCTCGAACACGATCGCCAAGTCGTCGCGTGCGCCCTCCGGAGGCTCGACCGCCTTGCGCACCCGCTGGACGCGGCGCTCGGAGTTGGTCACGGTTCCCTCGGATTCGGCCCAGGCCGCCGTGGCCGGCAGGACCACGTCGGCGAGGGCCGCCGTCTTCGTCAGGAACAGGTCCTGGGCGACCAGGAAGTCGAGCCCCGACAGCAGCCGGATCGCCCGCTCCTGGTCGGCCTCGGACTGGACCGGGTTCTCGCCGATGCAGTAGACGGCGGTCAGGTCGCCGCGTTCCATCGCGTCGAACATGCCCGACAGGTGCCAGCCGCGCCTGGGCGGGACCTGCACGCCCCACTCGGCATCGAACCGGGCGCGCAACTCGTCGTTCTCGACGTGCTGGAACCCGGGCAGCCGATCCGGGAGGGCGCCCATGTCGCCGCCACCCTGGACGTTGTTCTGGCCGCGCAGCGGGTTGACGCCCGAGCCGTACCGCCCGACGTGCCCGGTCAGCAGCACCAGGTCGATCAGGGCCAGCACGTTGTCGACGGCGTTGTGGTGCTCGGTGATGCCGAGCGTCCAGCAGATCATCGCGCGGGGCGCGGTCGCCAGCGCGTGCGCCAGCTCACGAATGGCGTCGGCCGGGACGCCGGTCTCGCGCTCGGCGTACTCGAGCGTGTAGGCGTCGACCTTCGCCTTGTAGGCCTCGAACCCCTCGGTGGCGCGACCGATGAACTCGCGATGCTCCAGCCCGGACGCGATGATCTCGCGACCCACCGCGTTCGCCAGCGCGATGTCGCTGCCGACGTCGAGGCCCAGCCACAGGTCGGCCCATTCGGCCGACGACGTCCGGCGCGGGTCGACCGCGATCAGCCGGGCGCCGTTGCGGACGCCGCGCAGCAGGTGGTGGAAGAAGATCGGATGCGTCTCGCGGGCATTGCTGCCCCACAGGACGACCAGGTCCGTCTCTTCGACCTCACGGTATGAACTTGTGCCGCCACCGGCACCGAACACGGTCGCCAGACCGGCGACGCTAGGGGCGTGTCACGTCCGGTTGCAGCTGTCGATGTTGTTGCTGCCCAGCACGGTCCGGCTGAACTTCTGCGCCGCGAAGTTGACCTCGTTGGTCGCCTTGCTGCAGCTGAAGGTGCCGAACGTCGTCGGGCCGTGCGCCGCCTTCGCGGCCAGGAACCCGGCGACGGTCCGGTCGAGCGCTTCGTCCCAGGTCGCGGGACGCAGCTCGCCGCCCTTCGTGTCGCGCACGAGTGGCTGGGTCAGTCTCGCGTAGGGCTTCGCCACGGGTGGCCTCCTGCGGGTGCCGACGGCCCGAGTGTACGCCGCCGAAAATCACCCGTCGTCCCGGCTGGAAATACCGATCCGTCGTGATGCGTCGGGGGCCTCTTTAGCTCGATGGTGTAGGCAGCCAACCGGCGAGCCGACACCAGGCAAGGAGACACGGCGATGAACCCGTACGGGATCGAATGGTTCATCCAGGAGCGGCAGCACCAGCTGCTCCTGGAGGCGGAACAGCAGCGACTCTGGGAGGCGGCCCGCAGGGCCGACGCGGCGGACCCGGTCAGGCCGTACCGATCGCGCGTGCGGGTCGTCGGCGCGCTGCGCCGCTTCGTCCAGATCGCCTGGGCGTGGTGAGAGCCGACATGGACGCGATCATGCTGTTCCTGGAGTTCCTCGGGGGAATCCTCGTGGTCGGGCTGCTCTCGCTCGGCTGGGGCGTGGACTCGCGCGAGCGGATGGGCGACGACCATCGCCGCTGACGTGGACATCGCTGCGGGCCACGGCGCACGGAGCAGGGACGATCGGCCCGATAATCGGCGACGTGTCGTCCCGGGTGTCGAGCCCCGTGCTGGTCGGCCGGGCCACGGAGCTCGGCCGGCTCCGGGCTGCCCTGCGGCTCGCCGAGGATGGCCGCAGCACGGCTGCCCTGATCGCCGGCGAGGCCGGCGTGGGCAAGACCCGGTTGATGGCGTCGTTTGCGGAGGCGGCCGACGCCGACGGGGCCTGTGTCCTGCTCGGCGGCTGCCTCGACCTGGGCGAGGGCGCCGTGCCGTACGCGCCGATCGTGGAAGCGCTTCGCGGACTGGTCCGCCGCATGGAGCCGGCCGAACTCGAGGCGGTGATCGGGCACGGCCGCTCCGAGCTGGCCAGGCTCATGCCGGACCTCGGACCCGTGGCCGAGGAGCACGTGTCCGGCCTGCGACTCGGCTCGTCCCAGGGCCGCCTGTTCGAGTTGTTGCTCGGCGTGCTCGAACGGATGGCCGCCCGGACGCCGGTCGTCTTCATCGTCGAGGACCTCCACTGGTCGGATCGCTCGACGCGCGACCTCCTCGGCTTCCTGATCCGGAACCTTCGCGATGCCCGGGTCATGCTCCTGCTGACGTACCGCGCGGACGAGCTCCATCGCCGTCATCCGCTCCTGCCGTTCATCGCCGAGCTCGGCCGGCTCGACCGCGTGGAGCGCGTCGACCTGCAACCGTTCGACGGCGCCGAGCTGGCGGCCCAGCTCGAGGCCATCGCCGGGCATCCGCTCGACGCGAGCCTCGTCGAATCGATCCACGCCCGTTCTGGCGGCAATGCGTTCTTCGCCGAGGAGCTCCTGATGGCCGCCGGGGAGGACGGCCGTGCCGACCTTCCCGCCACGCTTCGCGACGTCCTGCTGGGCCGGGTGGCCCACCTGGCCGAGCCGACCCAGGAGTTCCTGCGGGTCGCATCGGCGGCCGGGCAACGGGTCGACCCGGCGCTCGTGGCGGCCGCATCGGAGATGCAGGAACGAGCCGTGTACGACGCCCTGCGCGAATGCGTGAACCGCCAGGTGCTCGTCCCGGACCCGACCTCCGGCGAGGAGCGGTATGCCTTTCGACACGCCCTGCTCCAGGAGGCGGTCTACGAGGACCTGCTGTCCGGCGAGCGGACCCGCCTCCACTCGGCCTTCGCGCGAGCGATCGAGGCGACGTCGACGGCGACCAGGTCCCGAACCGCCGAGCTCGCCTATCACTGGTACGCCGCGCACGACCTGCCACGGGCGCTCGAGTCGGCGGTGGCGGCCGGCGACGAGGCCGAGCAGCGCTACGCGTATCCCGAGGCCGTCGAACAGTACGAACGCGCCGTCGAGCTGTGGGACCACGTCGTCGACGCGCAGGCGCGCGCGGGGCGCGATCGAGTCGAGCTGCTGGCGGCGCTGGCGAACGTGGCCGGCTACCACGATCCGTCGCGGGCCGTCGCGCACATCCAGGCCGCGATCCGCGAGGTCGACCAGGCGATCGATCCCGTTCGGTGTGGCCGGCTCAACGAGCGCCTCGGCCGCTACGCCTGGATCGCGGGCCAGGGCGAGCTGGCGAAGCAGGCGTACCGAACGGCCGTCGACGTGGCGCCCGCCGACCCTCCGTCGGAAGTGCGCGCTCGTGCCATGGCCGGGCTCGCCCAGATCCTGATGCTCGGTGGCCGGTACGTCGAGTCGCACGCCATGGCAGAAGAGGCCCTGGGGCTCGCCCGAACCGTGGGGGCACGCAGCATCGAGGGTCATGCGCTCAACACGCGAGGTCTCAGTCGCGGCGTCGCCGGGGACGTGGCTGGCGCGCTGGACGACCTGGATGCGGCGCTGCGGATCGCCGAGGAGGTCGACAACGTCGACGACATCGGCCGGGCCTTTGCGAACACGACCTGGATGCTCGAGCTGGCCGGTCGGCTGGAAGACGCGATCGCGGTGGCCGAGCGCGGCGTGGCGGCGACGGCGCAACTCGGGCTGATGCGCTTCTTCGGGACCCACCTGCTCTGCAACATCGGGAGCTGCCTCCATCGCCTCGGCCGATGGGACGAAGGCGAGGAGGCGGTCCGGCGAGCCGAGGAGGCGGGACCGTTCGGGATCAACGAGATCCTGGTCCAGGAGCTGCTGGCGCGTTTCGCGCTCAGCCGCGGCCGGTTCGACGAGGCGGCGCGGCGGCTGGCGCCGCTGGCGGCAATCGCCGAGCGCGCGGTGGACATCCAGTTCGTCGGGCCGGTGGAGGCGAGCCTCGCGGAGCTCGCCCTGTGGGAGGGCCGGCCGGCCGACGCCGCCGAGCGCATCGCGGCGGCGATCCGGCTCATCGACCACTCGCCCGAGATCCGGATCGGTGAGGTCTACGCCCTGGGGCTCCGGGCCAACGCCGACGTGGCGGAGCTCGCCCGCGCTCGACGCGCAGCCGAGCAGGTGGACGCAGCCGTGGCCGCCGGCGACGCCCTGCTCGAGGGGATCCGGCGACGCCATGCCGACGTGGTCGCCACGCGGCCGGCCGTCGTGCACCTGTCCGAGGTCTGGCTCCTCCTCTGCGAAGCCGAGGCGACGCGCCTGCGGCGCCGGCCGGATGCCGGGGCGTGGCTGGCCTGCGCGGAGGCCTGGGAGCGGCTCGGCCAGCCGTATGTCGCAGGCTATGCGCGGTGGCGGGAGGCCGAGGCTCGACTGGCGGCCCGCGGCGATCGCGAGCCGGCGCAGCGGGCGCTGCGGGCCGCGCTGGACGTCGCTCGGCGGCTCGGCGCCACGCCGCTCGAACGGGAGGTCGTCGGCCTGGCCGCACGCGCCCGCCTGTCGCTCGCCACCCCGGAGGACGGCGCGACGGCCGAAGCTCGGCGGGCGCCGGCCGACCCTGCCGCCGAACTCGGGCTCACGAACCGCGAGCGCGAAGTCCTGGCCCTCGTGGCCCTGGGCCGCACGAACCGCCAGATCGCCGAGGAGCTGTTCATCAGCGGTAACACGGCGGGAGTCCACGTCTCGAACATCCTGGGCAAGCTCGGCGTCGGCGGCCGCGGCGAAGCCGCGGCCGTGGCCTACCGGCTTGGACTGGTGGCGCCCGGCGCCGGGCCCGTCCCCGAGCCCGACGCGCCGAGGTAGTCCTGCGTGCGCCTCCGTCGGAGCGCGTCGGCGGCGGCGGTGAGCGCCGCCAGCATGCCCGCGGCGAACACCGGCCACGGATACGGCCCGGGCATCCCGCCGTCGATGAGCCGTCCGGCGTCGAGCGTGTACGACAGGATGACGAGGAACCCGCCGATCAGCCCAGCCGCCAGGTGCCACCGCGAGATCGCGAGGGGCTGCCCGCCGCGAACGGCCCGCGCGGCCGCCAGGCCGACCCCGACGAGCGCAGCGCTCACGACCATCGGCGACCAGACCGGGCCGACCCACGGCACCGGGAGCAGGAACAGGATGTCCGGCGTGCCGAGCGAGGGCGGCCAGCCGCTGAAGACGTACAGCCAGCCGTAGTAGCCGATATCCCACACGCCGAACACGACCGCGCTCCAGGCCAGCCGCTCGAGTCCGGTGCGACCCACGAGCATGCCGACCGCCGCGATCATGACCATCGTGGCCGCCTCGCGGCCGGCCTCGATCGCGATCAGCCCGCCTGTCTGGTCGGCCGGCTGGAGCGGGAAGACGGCGCCGACCTTCGTGTTCAGCGCGGTCTGCAGATAGACGACAACGGCCGCCTCGAGGTAGGCCATGGCCGCGGCGTACGTGATGACCACGGTCGCCGGCCAGCGAAAGCCTGATCGGACTCCCATCGCGGCCACCCTAGCACCGGGACCGAGGACCTCGGCTCCGGGCGAACGGCTTCAGGGAATCAGGCCCTTGTATGTGCGTCGCCGGCTGCCTATTGTCGGGACCATGATGGTCACGGGGTGGTGAGGCGCAGCCGAAGCACGGGCGTGGTGCCGCCGCGTAGCGTGGGGCGCCAGGCGGTCCCCGGCCATTCGACCATGACGCCGCCCGGCGACCCGGCCGAACCTGACGGGCCGGCCGCCCGCCTGCTCGACGATGCGTACATCTTCCGGGCGTTCATGGAGACCACGCCGGACAGCGTGTACGTCAAGGACAGCGAGGCACGACTCCAACGCGCCAGCCGCACGATGGCGACCAACCTCGGGTTCGCCGAGCCCGGCGAGCTCATCGGCAAGCGCGACATCGACCTGTTCGGGGCCGAGTTCGGCCGTCGAACGTACATCGAGGATCTCCGGGTGATGCAGACGGACGAGCCGGTAAGCGGGATCGTCGAGAGCCGCCAGCTCGTGGGTGGCGGCATGAACTGGACCTTGACGTCCAAGTTGCCGCTCCACGACGAGATGGGGCGGGTCATCGGCCTGCTCGGGGTCACGCGCGAGATCAACGAGCTCAAGCGGGCCGAGTCGAACCTGCACTACCTCGCCACGCACGACTCGCTCACCGGGTTGCCGAACCGCTACCTGATGATGGACCGGCTCAGCCAGGTCCTCGCTCGCGCCAAACGGGACCATACGCAGTTCGGGGTGTTGTTCGTCGACATCGACGACTTCAAGTCGATCAACGACACGGCCGGGCACGACGCGGGCGATGAGGTCCTTCGAGCGGTTGCCGATCGCATCCGGTCGTGCGTGCGGGCCAGCGACACGGTCTCCCGTCTCGGCGGCGACGAGTTCGTCCTGATCCTCGAGGATGCCGACCGCACGGGTTCCGCGAACGTCGCCGAGAAGATCCGGTCCGCGATCGCGATCCCCACCACCCGGCAGCGCAAACGCCTGGCCGTCACCGGCAGCGTCGGGATCAGCCTCTATCCCGAGCACGCTGCAGACGCACAGGGGCTGCTGACAGCCGCCGACTACGCGATGTACCTCGCCAAGAAGCACGGCAAGGATCGATCGGAGGCATTCCCGGCCGATTCGATGCCGGCTCGCCGCGCTCGTGCGACGAAGCGGTCGCCGGAGCCTCGGACCTGACAGCCGAGGCTCCGTTCCGTCAGAACGGCTTCGTCACCATGAGCACGACGATCATCGCCACCACCGCCGTGGTCATCCAGCCGTACCACCAGGTTCGCGCGGCGATCCGCCCGTACGCGGGGGAGGCCGGGTCCGCCGCCGCCTCCGCGCGCTGCCGTCGCGCGGCCGGCCGGAAGACGACGATTTCGAAGGTCGCGATCAGCGCGTACAGGCCGATCGCGGCCGAGATCCAGCCCTGGTCGAACCGGTACGTCCCGGTCAACACCATGGCGATCCCCGAGATCAGCACGAGGACGTAGGCGGGGTTGGCGATCCGCCGGTCGAACATCCGCGACCCGTCGAGCGCCCAGACCAGCCGGTCGCGATCGAGACCCGCGCGTGCCACCCAGAAGGTCGACGCGACGCTCGTGCCGACCGCGACGATGGCGAGCAGGACGTGGGCGACCTTCAGGGCAAGGAAGAGCGACACGACCTCAGCCCAGCACGCGAGTCATCCGAGAGCGACCCCGACCCCGGCTTCCACTCGCCCGACGCGCCAGGACGGAATCCCTGCCCGGTCCAGGCGGGCCTCGACCTCGGCCAGCTGCACCACCGGGATCGCCGCCAGCAGGCCCCCGCTCGTCTGCGGGTCGTGCGCCAGCGTCACCGCCTCGGGCTTCACGCCGGAGGCAACTTCGAGGAGTCCCGCCACGAACCGCCGATTGTGGGCCGCTCCGCCGGTCTCGACACCGGCTGCGGCGAGCTCGAGCGCCCCGGGGAGTGCCGGCAGCGCCGCGGAATTGAAGACGAACCTGGTGTGGGATGCACGGGCCATCTCCAGGCCGTGACCCAGCAGCCCGAAGCCGGTCACATCGGTCGCGGCCCGGATGCCGGCGCCGACGAGCACGTCCGACGCCGCGCGGTTCAGCAGCCGCATCTGGTGCACGGCACCCGCCAGATCGGCCGCGGACGTCCGGCCTTGCCGTGCGCCCGACACGAGCACGCCGGTGCCGAGCTGCTTGGTCAGCAGGAGCGTGTCGCCCGGCCCGGCGCCACCCTTGCGCAGGAGCCGCTCCGGATGCCCCGCACCGATCACCGCCAGCCCGTACTTCGGCTCCGGGTCGCGGATCGTGTGTCCTCCGGCGAGCGTTCCGCCGGCTTCGCGAACCTTTGACGAAGCGCCCGTGAAGATCTCGGCCATGACGTCCCGTGGCAGGTCCTCGGGAAAGGCCGCGATCGACAGCGCGAACAGCACGCGGCCGCCCATCGCGAACACGTCCGACAGCGCGTTGGCGGCGGCGATCTCGCCGAACGTCCGCGGGTCGTCGACGAGCGGCGGGAAGAAGTCGAGCGTGCCGATGATCGCGAGCTCGTCGCTCATCCGGTAGACCGCCGCGTCGTCGGGTGGGTCGAGCCCGGCGATCAGCTCGCGGGGTGCAGGTTCGGCGCCCAGTCCCGCGAGGGCGTCGGCGAGCAGGTCGGCCCCAAGCTTCGCCGCGCAGCCGCCACAGTCGGTCAGCTCGGTCAGGCGGAACGGGGTCGGTTCCAGCGCGGTCACGACCCGATGATAGGGCTACCATCGCGCGGGAGCGGTCGGGTCCCGGTGGGTCCCCTGGTCTTCAAAACCAGTGGCGCGGCGCTCGGCGCGGCGCGGTGGGTTCGACTCCCACGCGCTCCCGCCACGGAGGTTCGATGTCGAGCGACCGTCCCCGTCCGCCGAGCGTCGAGGCCGTCCTCGCGGCCGTTCGGCGGCGGCCGGACGGGGCGCGGGATCCAGGCACCGTGCTCCGCGTCGCGCGCGACGTCGTCGACGACGAGCGAAGGCGGCTGCTGGCGGGGGCGAAGCCGCGCCCGGTCGATGGACTCGCCGACGCGGTGACGGAGCGGCTCGACGCGCTAGCCGGAACCTCGACGGTCGGCGTGATCAACGCCACCGGCGTCATCGTCCACACCAACCTCGGCCGTGCGCCGTGGTCGGATGCGGCGATCCGGGCCGCGGCGGATGCGACGGGCGCCTACCTCCTGCTGGAGCTCGACCGCGAATCGGGCCGCCGAGGCGCGCGCTTCCGAACCGCCGAGGAGCACCTGATCGCGCTCACCGGCGGCGAGGACGCGCTCGTCACCAACAACAACGCGGCGGCCCTCGTGCTCGCGGTCGGGCTGGCCGGGCGAGGCGGTGGGGTGGTCGTGTCGCGCGGCGAGCTCGTGGAGATCGGCGGCGGGGTGCGCATCCCCGAGATCGTCCGGCGCGCCGGCGGCAGGCTGATCGAAGTCGGGACCACGAACCGGACCCGTGTCGCCGACTTCGAGGCGCCGCTGTCGGAGGGTGGCGCGCGGTTGGTCCTGCGCGTCCACCCGTCGAACTTCAGCATGGCGGGCTTCACCGAGGCGCCCGATCCCATCGACCTCGCCCGACTCGCGCACGAGCACGGCGCGATCGTGGTCGACGACCTTGGTTCCGGCGCGCTGCTGGCGACGGAGGCGTTCGGGCTCGCGCACGAGCCGACGCCCTCGGAACGGCTGAGGGCCGGCGCCGACATCGTGACGTTCAGCGGCGACAAGCTAGTCGGCGGGCCACAGGCCGGCTTGGTGGTCGGGCGTGCCGATCTCGTTGCGCGGATGCGGCGCGACCCGCTGGCTCGGGCGATGCGGCCGGACAAGGCCACGCTGGCCGGCGTGGCTGCCACGCTCGGCCTCTACCGGGCCGGCCGGGCCGCCGAAGCCATTCCCGTCTGGTCGATGGTCGCCATGCCGGCTGCTGCGATCCGGGGGCGGGCGGACGTCCTTGCGGCAGGGCTCGGCGGTTCGCCGGTCGCCGAGGTGGTCGCCGTGGAGTCGACGGTGGGCGGAGGATCGCTGCCGGGCGAGACGCTCCCCTCGTTCGGACTGGCGCTCCGCGGGCGATCGGCGATCCGCCTGCTCGCGGCGTTGCGGCGTGGCGAGCCGGCGGTCGTCGGCCGGATCGCCGCCGGTCGGGTGGTCCTCGACCTCCGGACCGTGCACCCGGACGACGACGAGCGGCTGGCCGGCGCGATCGCTCGCGCCCTCGAGGCCCCCGCGTGACCGTCGTCATCGGCACGGCCGGCCATATCGATCACGGCAAGACGACGCTGCTTCGCGTCCTGACCGGGATCGACGCGGACCGCCTGCCCGAGGAGCGGCGGCGTGGCATGACGATCGACGTCGGCTATGCCCACCTGGCGCTGCCCGACGGGAGCGAGCTCGACTTCGTGGACGTGCCGGGTCACGACCGGCTGATCGGGAACATGCTGGTCGGCGCCGGCGAGATCGACGCGGCCATGCTGGTGGTCGCCGCGGACGACGGACCCCGCGCCCAGACCCTCGAACACCTCGAGCTGCTCGACGCGCTCGCGATCGATGCCGGGGTCGCCGTCGTCACCAAGGCCGACTGTCACCGGGCCGGATCGCGCCACGGAGATTGCCGAGGCCGTCGACGCGGTTGCTGGCGGGCACGTCGCTTCGGGGTTCGCCGGTCCTGGTCGTCTCGTCCGTCGACGGATCCGGGGTCGACGATCTTCGGACCGCGATCGTCGGCCTGCGCGATCGCGTCCTGGCGCGGACCGCACGAGGCCCGGGTGCGACACCGGGCCGGTTCCGGCTGGCGATCGATCGAAGCTTCACGATCAAGGGACGTGGCGCGGTCGTGACCGGCACGCTTCGAGGCGGGCCGCTCCGCCGAGGGTCGTCGCTGCTCCTCGTCCCGGGCGGGCGATCGGTGCGCGCGCGAGAGCTCCAGGTGCACGGCGCGGCGGTCGAATCGGCCGATCGGGGACGGGTGGCGCTCAATCTCGCCGGCATCGAGGCCGACGCCCTCCATCGCGGCCTCGTCCTCACCGACGATCCCGCCGTCGGATCGAGCGACCGGCTGCTGGTCCGGCTGGCCGTCGCGTTGCCGGACCGCACGCGCGTCCGCGTGCACCTGGGCACGGCGTCGGTCGACGGCACGCTGAGCCGGAGCGGACGGGACGCCATCGACCTCGGCGACGGCTCGGTCGCCGCGATCCTCCGGCTGGCCGGTCCGGTCGCGGCCGCGCCGGGCGATCGATTCGTGCTGCGACGGCCGTCCGGGGAGCGACGGGTCGTCGGCGGCACCGTGCTCGACATCGCGCCGGCTCGAGGCATCTCGCGCCGGCGCCAGACGACGGAGCGCGTGGCGGCGCTCGCCTCGGCGATCGACGCCATCGACCGGGGTGCCGCTGCCACGGCGCGACTGGAGCTGCACGGGGCGGTCACCTGCCGACGAGGGCGGCGTGGAGCTGGCGCGCGACGTCGTCGATCGGCTCGATGCTCGACGTGCCGGCGTCGATGCGGGTGGCCGAGCCGTTGCCGCTCCCGGCCGCCCGGTCGCTGGTGGCTCGGCGGCTCCGCCGGCAGGTCACCCTGGACGCCGCATCGGCGGCGCGCGCGGCGGTCGCGGTCGTCGATCGGCTGGTCGCCGACGGGCGTCTCGTCCGCGACGGCGGCTGGCGTCGCGGCTGCCCGGGTCACCGTCGGGCCGCGAGATCGACCCGGCGCGTGGCCGTGGCCATGGACCGGCTCGAGCGAGCGCTGGCGGTGCCGGCCCCGCCGCCGCTCGCCATCGCCGCCGCAGGCAGCCGGCTGTCCGCCGTCGGGCGTCCGGGAGCTGGAACGTGTCGGGCCGGCTCGTGCGGCTCGAGCCCGACCTCGGCTATGCCTCGACGACGTACCGCGAGCTGGCCGCCAGGGCGCTGGCGCTCGCGTCGGCCGGTCCGCTCACGCCGGCGGCCTTCCGCGACGCGACGGGCACCAGCCGGCGCTACGTGATGGCGATCCTCGAGGACCTCGACCGGCGCGGGATCCTTCGCCGGACCGACGCCGGGCACGTGCCCGGCCCACGCGCCGCGACGGTCGTCGAGATCGGTCGATGAGCGAAGCGCCACGTCACCGCCATCGTCCTGGCCGGCGGTCGCTCCAGGCGGTTCGGGCGCGACAAGCTGTCGGAGCCGTTCCGCGGACGGACGGTGCTGGAGCGGGCGATCGCCGGCGTCGGCCCGGTCGTCCGTGAGACGATCGTCGTGGCTCGCCAGGACGGCCCGCGCGAGGTGCCGGATGGCGTCATGGTCGTCCGGGACACGCGCCCATTCGAAGGCCCGCTCGTTGGGCTCCTGGCGGGCCTCCGGCGTGCGACGCAGCCGGTCATCCTCCTGGTCGGCGGTGACATGCCGACGATGGTCAAGCCCGTGCTCGAGGCCCTGCTGGCCGAGCTCGCGGATCCCAGGATCGACGCGGCCACGCTGGAGCACGACGGTCGGGGCCGGCCGTTGCCGGGCGCGCTCCGAGCCGGACCGGCGCTGGCGGTCGCGGAGCGCCTGGTGGCCGGGGGCGAACGCAGCCTGCGGGCCGTCTACCGCTCGGTCAACACCGCGGTCATCGGCGAATCGACGTGGCGGGCGCTCGATCCTGGCGCGCACACGCTCCGTGACGTGGACACGCCGGCCGATCTGCCATAGCGCCCCGCGTCCGACCGCCTCGCGGGGCAGTGGTCCCGGCCGCCCCGCCCGACCGCGCGAGGGCGGACACACGAACGCCTCCGCTGGAGGAGAGCGGAGGCGTTCGTCGCCTGGGAGGAAGCGCGGAGCTGAGGGTTGGGCTCAGCCCCGGTACGGATAGTTCTCGAGGATCGGCAGGGCCGGCCCGGAGAGCTCGGTCGGGTCGAACACCCGGCGCACGCCGGCGACGGCCGACGCGATCCGAGCGCGGAGGCTCGGCTGGGGGAACAGCGCTTCGACTCGCTGCTGCTTCGACGCCTGCTCGAGCAGGTAGTCGAGGTGGTGGTTCACGATGAAATAGGCGTAGGCGTTCACTGGTGCTCTCCTTTCTGCTGCCCCGTGGTTCGGTGGCGCAGGGAGAGCATCGCCGCGCAGGCGTTCGCCCGGCCACGGACATCCGCCGCCAACTCGACATCGTCATGTGTCCATGTGGCGCGGTGCGAGCAGCGATCGAGCTCGGCGTCCTCGAACACCGGGTTCCCGTCGATGAACGTGCCGACCACTCGCGCCTCGCCGATCGCGCCGGCGCCTCGATCGAAGAGATCGCGATCGAGGACCACCAGGTCCGCCGCCTTGCCGACCTCGAGCGAGCCGACCTCGCTCTCGAGGTGGTTGACCCAGGCAGTCCCCGCGGTGAACGCGGCGAGCGCGTCGACCAGGTCGAGCCGCTCGTCGGGCAGGAAGGCAGGCTCCTGGCCGCGGCTGATGTCCGAGATCGCGGTTGACCGCGACCTCCATCTCGAGCAACGGGTTGGCCGTCGAGACGCTCCAGTCGGAGCCCATGGCGAGCGTGGCGCCCGCCGCCCGGAGTGACCGGAACGGGTACTGCCAGGTCGCCCGCTCCGGCCCGAGGAACGGGATCGTGAGGTTGTCCATCTGGCCCTCGTGGCAGGCCCAGTACGGCTGGGCGTTCGCCACCACGTCCAGCTCACGGAAGCGGCTGAGGTCGTCGGGATGGATGACCTGGATGTGGGCGATGTGCGGGCGGGTATCCGTCAGGCCGTTTGCGGCGCGGGCCGCCTCGACGGCGTCGAGCGCCTCGCGCACGGCCCGCTCGCCGATCGCGTGGAAGTGCGGCTGGAAGCCGAGCGCGTCGAGCCGCGCCACGTATCCCTTGAGCGCCTCGGGCTCCACCTGGCTCAGGCCGCGATTGGCGGTCGGCCGCCCGTCCTCGCCCAGGTATGGCTCGAGGACGGCGCCGGTGAAGTTCTCGAGCACCCCGTCCTGCATGATCTTGACGCTCGTCGGCGCGTAGCGGCCGACGGCCGTCCGGGCCCGGCGCTCGACGAGCTCGTCGATCTGCTCCGCGCCCCGCGAGCGTTCCCACCACAGCGCGCCGACCACCCGGGCGGTCAGCTCGCCGCGACCGGCCAGCGTCACGTAGGCCGGCTCCTCGACGCTCGGGCGTCACGATCGCGTCCTGCCAGGTCGTGATCCCCAGCGAGTGGAGCTCGGCCTGGGCGAGCCGGAGCGCCGCGACCAGCTCCTCCGCCGTGGTCGGCGGGGCGAGCCGCTCGACGAGGTCGGTGGCGCCTTCCTGGAGCGCTCCGACCGGGTGCGCCGTCGGCGTCGCGGTCGATCCGGCCGTCCGGCGGATCCGGCGTCTCGGCGCTGATCCCGGCGACCTCGAGCGCCTTCGAGTTGACCCAGGCGCTGTGGCCGTCGCGGCTGGACAGGAAGACCGGGCGATCCGCCACGATCCGGTCGAGCTCCGACCGCCTCGGGACGCCGCCCGGGAAGTCGTCCATCGAC
Source organism: uncultured Chloroflexia bacterium (assembly GCA_963806175.1). Lineage (GTDB taxonomy): Bacteria > Chloroflexota > Limnocylindria > Limnocylindrales > CSP1-4 > SPCO01. Next base: position 436,206 of record CAWDXA010000003.1, on the reverse strand, counting down.
CAGCCGCCGCCCAGGATCCACGGCACGTCCGGGTGCGCTGGCGGCATAGGTCGCGATCGTCGCCAGGTACGCATCGAGGCCGCGCTGGCCGTGCAGCTCGCAGCGGAGCCGGGCCAGCCCGCCGTGCAGCGGGTGGACGTGGGCGTCGCCGAACCCGGGCGTCACGGTCCGGCCGCGCAGCTCGATGACCCGGGTGCGCGGGCCCGATCAACGGGCGTACGGCCTGGTCGCTCCCGACGGCGACGATCCGGCCGTCGCGGACCGCGATCGCGCTCGCCCAGCTCCGCGCCGGATCCATGGTCGCCACGCGGCCGCCGACGAGGACGAGATCGGCAGGAGGGCGTGCTGGACAATCGAGGCTCCCTGACGGCACGACGAGCGGCCTCGGCGAGGATGTCAGGCCGGGCTGCGGACGGGCTTGCCGATCCCGCTCCCCGGAACGATCCCGGCCCGGCGCGCCGCGTCGCCTAGCATCCGCACGGTGACCTCCGTCCACCTCCTCCACGCCGGCTACGTCGGCGAGCGCGTCGGGAGCTCCATCGTCCTGGTCCGCGACGGCGACGCGCTGATCGTCGTCGACCCCGGGATGGTCGCCGCCGGTCGCGGATCCTGGATCCGCTCGCCGCGCTCGACGTGGCGCCGGAGGCCGTCACCCACGTCTTCCTGAGTCACCACCATCCGGACCACACGATCAACGTGGCGCTCTTCCCGAATGCCGAGGTCGTCGACTTCTGGGCGCGCTACAAGGACGACCTGTGGCTCGACCACGAAGGCGACGGCTACCGGCTCGCGCCGCACAGCGAGCTCTGGCTGACGCCCGGCCACAGCGAGGAGGACGCCACGCTCGTGGTGACGGCCGACGACGGCGTCTACGCCATGACCCACCTGTGGTGGCTGAGCGACCGGACGCCCGACGTCGACCCGCTCGGCTGGGACCAGGCGAAGATCGTGGCCGGGCGGGAGCGAGTGCTCGCAGTCGCCGACGTGGTCGATTCCCGGGCACGGCGGGCCGTTCCGGGTTCGCGGCCAGGTGTGATTTCGCGAATTGGTCGTTGGTCGTTGACAGTGGAACCGTGGTCGACCGCGAGGCGCATCTCGGCACCTCCGGACGCTTGCGGACCGCCCGAGGCTGAAAGCATTGTTGGGCGGTCCCGAGACCCGGACTGAGCGTGGATTTCTCGCTCCTCCCCGTTCGAGGAGCCCGCCGCGCTACGTAACGGTCTGTTGGTCTGCGGACAAGCCGGTGGACGGCAACCCAGTGTCAACTGCGTGTCCGCTGAATCACGGCCGAGCCCGGGCGCCGCCGCTCGCCACGCCGCCCGAGCGCCGCGCGGTGATGTTGAGCCGCACGTAGTCGATCAGCGGCTCGGGCAGGCGCTCGATGACGGTCCGGACGAACCCGTCGCGTTCCGCCTCCGGCAGCCGCTCCAGGTGCGCGCCCAGGATCACCGTCCGCAGGAACGTCTCGAACGGCTCGCCCGGCTCGAACCGTGTCGGCTCGTCGGACAGCCAGCACGCCACGTCGACGAACCCGGCCGCCTCGAGCCGGGCGGCCGTCTCGAGCGGTGGGGCGTAGTAGGTCGGCCCGAGCCAGCCGTCGCCGAGCTCCGCCAGCACCCGGTGGATCGAGGCGATGTTGCCGGCCCCACCGCACTGCGCGACGAGCCGGCCGCCCGGCCGGAGCACCGCGGCGAGGTTCGCGAACAGCGCGTCGTGATCGCCGATCCAGTGGAACGTCGCCGTCGACAGGATGGCGTCGACCGGGTCGCCGAGCGGCAGCGGCCGGGAGAGGTCCGCGACCACGTACTCGATCCGATCGCCGAACGGCGCCAGCCGCGTGCGGGCCGCCTCGACCATGGACGCCGAGGCATCCAGGGCCACGACGTGCCCGGCGGGCAGCCGGGCGGCGAGCAGCTCGGTGACGCGACCGCGTGCCGCAGCCGGCGTCGAGCACCCGTTCGTCCCCGGCCAACGGCAACCGCTCGAGCACCATCCGGCCCCAGCGGGCCTGCGGATCGGCGATCCGGTCGTAGGTCCCGGCGTCCCACGCTCGCACCATCGGCGGCAGCTCGATCAGCCGGCGTCGGTCGCGTGCTGGTCGCGCAGGCCGGCCCACGACACGAGCGCGCCGATGGCGAGCAGGACGGCGGCCACGAGGGCCGCCAGGTGGAAGGCCTCCATCGAGGCCTGCGTGGCGGCGACCAGCTGGTCGTGCCCGGTCCCCGCGGCCGGCGGGTTGAGCGGCTGGAACTGGTGCCGGACGGCTGCGTCGGCGGTGTCCAGGCCCGGCAGCAGCGACCCGAGGCTGGCGTAGAAGGTGGCATTGATCGCGACGAAGATGATCGCCCCCAGGAGCGGCTGGCCGACCCGCGAGATGGAGTTGTTGATGGCCGACCCGAGCCCGGAGAAGCGGCTCGGCAGCGAGTCCATGAGCGTGCTCGTCAACGGCGCCACGACGAGCGAGATCCCGACCCCGAACAGCAGGACGGCGGGAACCACGTCGATCCAGGTGCCGAGCGGGGGAACCAGGCTCGCCGGGTCCTCGAACGCGGCCTTCCAGGCCGCGGAATCGGCCGGCAGGCGCGCGTACCAGAGCATGGCCGTCGCCATCAGGAGCGGTCCGGCGACCAGGAAGCGGCGGGCTCCGAGGCGTCCCGCCAGCGTCCCGATCCGGGTCGACAGGATGGACAGCAGGACGCCGGTCGGGATCCCGATCGCGCCCGCAGCCAGCGCCGTGTAGCCGAGCGTGTTCTGGAAGACCAGGGCCTGGTAGCTGATCGTCACGTACAGCGCACCGTAGATGAAGAACGTCGCCAGGTTGATCGTGGCGAAGGCGGGCTGGCGGAACAGGTCGAGCGGGACGAGCGGGTTCGGGCGTCTGGCCATGAGGATCGGGAACAGCACGAGGGCGACGGCCCCGATGGCGATGGCGGCCCAGGCAGCGCCGTCGGCCCAGGCCTGGGCCTGGCCACGGATCAGTCCGAAGGCCAGCCCGCCGACGGCCAGCGCGGCCACGCCCGCACCCAGCCAGTCGAAGCGCCCCGACGCCTCGTCGTTGCGCGATTCGGCCACGTGCCGCACGGTGACCCACAGCGCCAGCGCCAGGAGCGGGACGTTGAGCAGGAACGCGAACCGCCAGCCGATCGTGTCGACGATCAGCCCGCCGGCGATCGGTCCGAGCACGGTCAGCGCCGAGGTCGATGCCGCCCAGATGCCGAACGCCCGGCCGCGTTCCGCGCCCTGGAACGTCTGGGTGATGAGCGACAGCGCACCCGGCACGAGCAGCGCGCCGGCGCCCCCCTGGACGAGCCGGAACAGGATCAGCCATTCGAGCGATGGCGACAGGCCGCACAGCGCCGAGGTGAGCGCGAACCCGCCCAGGCCGATCGCGTAGACGCGCTTCCGGCCGTAGTGGTCGGACAGCGCGCCGGCCAGGATCAGCAGCGCGGCCAGCACCGCGAGGTAGCCGCTGACGACGTACGCCTGGCCCTCGAGGACCGCGACGATGGTGGCCGGCAACTCGCGTCCGATCCTGGGGAGCGCGACGTTGACGATGGTCCCGTCCAGGAACACGGCCCCCGAGCCGATCACGGCCGTGACCAGGGTCCAGCGCTGTCGGGGTGTCATGCCGGGCAGTGTCGCAGCGCGACAGGGCTCCGGGCAAGCGTCCGGGTAGACTCTCCGGCGTGCCCGGGACCTGTGGCGCTGATCGGCGCCGGCGAATTCCTCCCCAGCATGGCCGAGTTCGATGCCGGCCTGCTTCTGGCGACCGGCCGCGCCCGGCCGCGCGTCGTGATCCTGCCGACCGCGTCCTACCCCGACGGCGAGGACGTCTTCAGCCGCTGGGCGGCCCAGGGTGTCGCCCATTTCGGAGGCCTCGGAGCAGAGGTGGAACCGGTCCTGGTTCGGGATCGGGCCGGGGCGGACGACGCGGCCTCCGCCCAGGCGCTGGGCGAAGCCGACCTGATCTACCTGTCGGGCGGCAAGCCGGGCTATCTGATGCAGGTGCTGGCCGACACGGCGGTCGGCCGGGCGCTGCTGGCGGCGCACGATCGCGGGGCGGTGCTGGCCGGCTGCTCGGCCGGCGCGATGGTCCTGGCCTCCCGCGCCTTCGACTTCCGGATCCGCCTGGTGCCCTGGCCGCTGCGCTGGCGGCGCGGCTTCGACCTCGTTCCGCACGCGCTCGTGATCCCGCACTACGACGCCTGGCCGGAGCCGTTGAGCGCGCTCATCGCCCTCCAGGCGCCACGCGGGTCGGTCGTCCTGGGGATCGACGAGGGGACCGCGCTGATCGGGCGCGACGGCGCCTGGCAGGTCCACGGCCGCTCGCGGGTCACCGTCTGGCGCGGCCGCCATCGCGACCGCTATCGCGCCGGCGAGAGCTTCCGCCTGTAGGGCGCAGGCGCGCGCGACGCTCAGCCCGGCTTGACCGTCCGGAAGCAGTCCGAGCAGTACACCGGCCGGTCCATCCGTGGCTTGAACGGGACCTGCGCCTGGTTCCCGCACGACGAGCAGATCACCGCGAAGTACTCGCGCGTCGGTCGGTCGTCGCTGCGCTCGTAGCCGCGCGGTCCGCCGATCTCGCGAGTGTCGTAGCCTCCGCCGTCCCGCGAGGCGCGACGGCTGGCGCGGCAGCTGCTGCAGCGTTTCGGGTCGCTGGCGAACCCTTTCTGTGCGTAGTACTCCTGATCCGCGGCCGAGTGGATGAACTCAACTCCGCAATCGACACAGGTCAGGGTGCGATCGACGTAGGTCACGGTGCTCCTCCGGGGCGCGTTGATCTGCAGAGGTGCGTCGAAGCCGGGGCAGCCGTATCGGCGGACGGGACGAGCGAGGTCTGGCGAGGAATGCCGGGGCCGCACGACCCAGGTGTCGATGTGGTTTCCCTGTTTCGGGGCGCACCGGTGAAGTGACGGCAGGATACAACGGCCCGCACAATCGAGCCCGCGACCGTGACGCCGTACCTGTCACAATGGGCGCGCAGATTCGAGCCAGCGAGCGGGGAGTCATGGGGGCGCCTCGCTCGCGTCCATGCTCCAGCGTGTATCGTCCGGACCGTGACAGCCAGGGAGGCGAGCCGCACCACCGGATGCTGAGGCTGATCCACACCGCAGACGTCCACCTCGGGGCGCGGCATGACGACCTGGGGGAGCAGGCCGCCGCCCAGCGAGAGCGCCAGTTCGCGGCGTTCAAGGCCGCCGTCGACCTTGCGCTCTCCGAGCAGGTGGACCTGCTCCTGATCGCCGGAGATCTCTTCGACTCGAACGTCCAGCCGCGCCGTTCCGTCGAACGGGTGGCGGCTGAGCTCAGGCGGCTGGCCGGGGCCAGGATCCGCACCGTCATCATTCCGGGCACGCACGACGTCTACGACAAGGCGTCCATCTACCGTGCCTACGACCTTCCCGGTTTGGCCGGCAACGGGCCGACGGACGATCTCGTCACGGTCCTCGACCCGGAGCATCCCTCGGTCCACCTTGCGACCTGCGACGTCGTCGTCTTCGGGCCGGTCTTCGGCACCAAGCGTGCACCGCACAGCCCGCTGCGCGACCTCGACGCGAGCCGCGACTCGACGGCCGCGACCTGGCGCATCGGGATGGTCCACGGCGCCATCGCGATCCCCGGCAAGACCGACCGCGACGAGGTCGTGATCACCACCGAGGAGATCGCCGCGACCCACCTCGACTACCTGGCCCTCGGGCACTGGCATTCGGCGCAGACCGGACGAGCCGGGACCGTCACGTACGCGTATTCGGGCGCGCCTGAGGCGGTGGCCCTCGATCAGGATCGCGCCGGCAAGGTGCTGCTCGTCGAGCTCGACGAGCGCGACGGCGCCAGGACGGTCAAGGTCGCGGAGCGACAGGTCGGCCGGACGCGGTTCGAGAAGCGCGAGATCGACGCGGCGGCGGTGGCCAGCCAGCCGGCGCTCGTCGAGAGCCTCGCCGCGGCGGCGGATCCCGACCTGGTCCTCGACGTCCGGCTCGTCGGCGTCAGGCCCGACGAGCTCGACCTGAACCTCGACGAGATCGAGGGCTCGCTCGCACCGTCGTTCCTGAAGGTTCGGGTACGCGACCTGTCCATGCCCGCCCTGACCGATGGGCCGCTGCCGTCACCCGACACGATCGCGGGTGCGTTCATCCGCGACCTCGAGGCCCGGATCGCCGAGCTCGAGGCGAACGGGAAGACGGACGAGGCCACCGAAGCAGCGGGACGCCCTGCGGCTCGGCCGGCTCCTGCTCGCCGGCCACGAGGTCTCGCTGTGAGGGTTCGCCGACTGACCGCCCGGGACTTCCGGCGCTACCGGGAGCTCGACATCGCGTTCGCCCCCGGGCTGACGGTGGTTCGCGGACCGAACGAGGCCGGCAAGAGCACGGTCCAGCGCGCGCTCGAGCTGGTGCTGACACGCCGGGCCACCAGCACCGCCGCCGAGGTGGAGGCGATGCGCCCGTGGGACGCGCCGGACGAGGCGCGCTCGGTCATCTCGATCGAGTTCGAACAGGACGACGGCGACGAGCGAAAGACGGGCACCGTCGAGAAGACGTTCGCCGGCGGCAAGGGAACGGTCCGGCTCGACTACGACGGCCAGGCGATCGCCGACCCGACGCTCGCCGACCAGGTCCTGGCCGAGCTGACCGGGGTCCCGACCGAGGCGTTCTTCCGTTCGACCGCGTCGGTCCACCACTTTGAGATCAGCGACCTCGCCCGCGACGAGGGCGCGCTGCGCGACCGGCTGCAGGCCTCGATCAGCGGCGCCGACCGCGGTACCAGCCGGGCACGCCGCAAGCTCGATCGCGCGCTCCACGACCTGACCACCAAGGGCGAGCGCAACCCGGGCCGGCTCAAGGTGGCGGACCAGGCAGTGGCCCAGGCCAGGGCTGCGCTCGAGCAGGGCCAGGCGGCACTCCTCCAGCTCGAACGTGACCGCGACGCGTTGTCGACCGCGCGGGAGCGCCGGCTCGGCTCCGAGACCGCGCTGGCCGAGCGCCGGAGCCTGCTCGACAAGGCACGCCAGGCCGAGCGGATCGGCGCCGAGCGCACGGAGGCGACCCGGCGGTACGAGCGGTTCCGCGACGCGGTCGAGGTCGCGACCGAGATCGATGGCCTGACCACCAGCCATCCATCGCCGCATCCGCTGCCGATCCTGCGCGGCACGGTCGAGCGGCTGCGCACGATGGACCAGCGCATCCGGGAGCTCAACGCAGCCCTCTCGGGCGAGGTCGAGGTCAAGTTCGACGTCGCCCCGGCTGCCGTGTGGCAGCCGCTGTCGCGCTGGTCGATCGCGCTGGTCATCGTCGGCCTGGCGATCGCGGTCGCCACCTTCGCGGCCCAGGTCCTCGGTGTCGCCGACGTGGGGACCGGCCCCCTCGTGGTCGGGGCGGTGATCGCGGTGATCGGGCTCGTCCTGGCCACGGTCGGCTGGTGGGCAAGACGCAACGACAAGTTGCAGGGTCAGCTCCGCGACGTCGAGATCGATCGGCGGCTGCGGGGTCGATCCGAGATGGAGGCCGAGCTGCGGTTGACCGAGGCCGGCCTCGAGCAGCAGCTCGGAACGCTCGGGCTGGCCGACCTGGCCGTGGCCGAGGACCTGCTCGCGCGGGAGGATGCGCACGTCGCCCAGATCGATCGGCTCGAGGCGCAGCTCGAACGGGCTCGTCGGCAAGGAGCCGCACGAGACGCTCTCCGCGCAGCGTGACGCGGCGGCGCTCGAGATCGAACAGAAGACCAGCGCGCTCGACGCGCTCGGGCCGATCGCTCGCGAGCCGCGCGCCCGCGAGCGGCTCGAGGTCGAGGTTCGTGACCAGGAGGATGCGCTGGAGCGGGCCCGCGACGACGAGGCGAACGCCCGCGCCAGGCTGGAGGCCAACGCGGTCGACGCCGAGCAGGTCGCCGGGCAGGCCGAACGCCTCGCGACCTGGCAGGAGCAGCTCGCCGCCCTGCAGCGTCGCCAGCGCGTCTATGACCTGACCCTCCAGGCGATCGATCGTGCTGAGCGGGCGACGATGAAGACCGCCACGCGCTACCTCGAGCAGCACATGGTCCGCGACCTGGCGACCGCCACCGACGGGCGCTACCGCCGCGTCCGGGTCGACGACCGGACGCTCGACATCGAGGTCCACGCCCCGGAGAAGGCCGACTGGGTGCCCATCGGCTCGCTGAGCCAGGGCACGATCGACCTGGTCTTCCTGGTCGCCCGGCTCGGGTTGGTTCGGCTGATCACCGGTGATCGGCGGCCGCCGCTCGTCTTCGACGATCCGTTCGTCACCTTCGACGACGCGCGCGCCGCTCGGGCGGTGGAGTTGCTCAAGGCCGTCGCGGCCGACTTCCAGGTGATCTACCTGACCACCTCGGATCGCTACGACGCGGTCGCCGACGCGGTCGTGGAGTTGCTCGGCCCGACCGCCGTGGACGGCTCGCCCGTGGAGACGCCCGCCTGACGGAGCTCCTGCCAGCCGGCGCGACGACGGTGATCTTCGGGCTCGCCGCCGCGCTGACCTGGGGAACCGGCGACTTCGGCGGCGGCCTGCTGTCGCGGCGGGCGCCGCTGTTCGGGGTCGTCCTGGCCTCCCAGCTGGTCGGCACCGTGGTGGCCCTCGGGCTGGCCGTCGATCCGTGGCGAGAGCCTGCCGACGTCCACGCGGACGTCGGCTGGAGCGTGGCCGGCGGGCTCGCCGGCGGGATCGGCATCAGCGCCCTCTACCAGGGGCTGGCGGTCGGCCGGATGGGCATCGTGGCGCCGATCACCGGCGTGATCGCCGCCCTCATCCCGGTCGCGGCCGGGATCGCCTTCGAGGGCGTGCCGCCGCCGCTCGTCCTGCTCGGCATCGGGCTGGCCTTTGTCGCGGTCGTCCTCGTCTCGCGTGTCGGCGACGACCGGGACGGGCCGTCGGGCGTGGGTCTCGCGCTTGTCGCCGGGCGTCGCAATCGGGCTCCTCGGCGTGGCCGATCGCCCAGATCAGCGACGGTCATGTGTTCGGGCCGCTCACGATCCTGCGCGGCGACGGAGGCGCTGCTGATCGGCGCGATCGTCCTCGTCGGGCATCGGGCCTGGCGGTCCGACCGGCGCTGGTGGCCGCGGCTGGCCGGCGTCGGGGCTCATGGACATGGCCGGCAACGGCGCGTTCATCCTCGCCGTCCAGGCCGGCTCGCTGGCCGTTGCCGCCGTCCTGTCGTCGCTCTATCCGGTCACGACGGTGGTGCTGGCGACGATCTTCCTGCGCGAGCCGGTGACCCGCAGCCACGCCGTGGGAATCGCGTTGGCGGCCGCCGCGATCGCGTGCATCGCCGGCGGATCGTCGTAGCCGTCAGGATGTTCCGGTGGTCCGCCTGGCGATCCGGATGGCGTCGACGTCGGCCGGATCCCTGAGCACGACGACCCGAAGGAACCCCTCGCCGTCGAGCGGCGCCGGGGCACGGTCCAGCGATTGGCGAAGGCGCGCGAGGTGGCGCCGAACGACGAGCTCGTCCACGATCCGGGCCGTGCGGCCCGCGTTGCGGGCCAGAATCGACCGCCGGCGGCAGGTCGAGCACGACGGCGACGGCCGGCAGGCTCGCGGCCGCCGCCCGGGCCAGGAGCGCCCGGCGTGCCGATCGCTCCACGTTGGTCGCGTCGACCACCGTCAGCCGGCGATCTGCCAACCGGCGCTCGAGCTCTCGATGGAGGAGCGCGAACGCCGCCCGCGTCGCCCGCTGGACAGCCTCGTCGCCGGCGATGCGAGCCCGGTAGGCATCGGACGACAGGATTTCGGCGGGCTCGAAGTGGCGGGCGGCGAACGTCGACTTCCCGGCCCCGGCCGCCCCGACGAGCACGACCAGGCCCGGGTCCGGAACGACCAGCTCGATCACGACCGGCCGCCGCGGCGTCGTTGGGGGCGGCATCTAGGACTTCGCTCGTCGAACCTCGTAGCCCCCGCCGTCGGCGACTCGAATCTCGTAGGCGGGCTGGTCGTAGACCGCCGGACCGCGGGCGACGCGACCATCGGCCAGCTGGAAACGCGACGCATGCCAGGGGCATTCGAGACAGCCGTCGACCACGGTGCCCTCGGCCAGCGGACCACCGGCGTGCGAGCACACGGCGTGCATGATGTGGACCGTTTCGCCGACGCGAACGAGGACGAGGTCGTTGACCCCGGCCCTCGCCCTGGCCGGTGTCGCCGGGGGCAGCGTGGCGAGATCGGTCACATTGCCCGTGTCGAGCTTGATCCACTTGGCCCCGGAGCCACGGAAGGCGTGCCGGCTGACCATGTTGCCCAGCACGTAGACGATGTCGCCGCCCACGTAGGCACCTGCGATGACGATCAGCGCGCCGATCACGGACAGCACGACCGGCAGCGTTCGGTCGACCGGGTTGCCGGCCCGGAGCGCCAGCGACAGCGCAAGGACCACGAGCGCCGCGACCATCAGCGTCGCGTGGAGGGTGGCGCGGACCCGCGCGGTCCCGTCGGTGCTCGAGTAGTCTGCCGCCCCGGTCAGCGCGGCGGCCAGCATGAACAGGATCGTGGCCGCGAGCGCGACGTCCGCCGCCGCCCGCTGGTTCATCAGGTCGAGGACGACAGCCAGGAGCACGGTCCCGATCGGGACGTCCGTCGCCGCCCCATGGAGCGGGTGGCCCAGCCAGACGCCGCTCAGCAGGTCGCGGATCGGCCGGATCGGCCGAAAGAGCGCGTTGAGCCAGCGGTGGTTGAAGTCCCCGAACGGACGCGCCCAGCGGTCCTGGGCGGCCATGATTCGAGCGAGCCAGCGAGCCATCGCGGCACCTCCCTCGAGAGTGTATCCACACGTCGTCCACAACCCCGGGAACTTGGGGGATAACTTCGTGCCATTCGCGCGAAAGTTCGTGGACAAGCGCCTTGTCGCGCCAAGGCCCGGGCCGTAGATTTCGTCTTGCCCGAAGGGGCAGATGTGAACCGCCAGACCGGTTCGGGGAGTGATCCTCGTTTCGGTCCCGGGAACCAGGTTCGGAGGTCGCAAGGCCACCGAGCGAGGGACCCGGCGGCGACCAGGGACCTTGGCTTGCTGAAGCCCCTGGACCCGTCGAACGGCCGGTGCCTATCAGTTCCTTCGGGCGCTTTCGTGTCCGGCCCGCCGGCCACGACGCCCATCGGCTAGGCTTCCGCGGATGCCCGATTCCCGCGCGGCCGGTGGCGCCGTCCCGTCCAGTGCCCGCTCGCCGCAGGATTGGCGCGTCGTGGTGGCGATCTTCTGGGTCACCTCCATGGTCGAGGGCCTGGGCGTGAGCACGATCTTCGCGCAGCTGCCGACCTACCTGCTCCAGATGGGTGTCGAGAAGACCGATCGGCTGGCCTTCGTCGGACTCTTCAACGCGCTGATCTTCGTGGTCGGCGCTCCGCTCGTGCCGCTTTGGGGAGCGTGGGCCGACAAGTACAGCCGCAAGGTCGTCATCGTCCGGAGCGCCATCGTGGAGGCGGTCGTGTTCACGGCCGTGGCCCTGTCGCGCGAGCCGTGGCAGCTCGCCCTGTCGATGCTCCTGATCGGGTTCCAGCTCGGCAACACCGGGGTGATGCTGGCGGGCATCCGTGACGTCACGCCGCGACGGCGCCTCGGAACGACCATCGCGATCTTCGGAGCCTCGGGGCCGATCGGGTTCGCCGCCGGGCCGGTCCTGGCCGGGATCCTCATCGACGGGTTCGGCTTCTCGCTCCCCGCCGTGTTTGCCGTGTCGGCCATCCTGTCGGTCGGGACCGCCGCGCTCGTGGCGTTGGGCTCACGCGAGATCCGCCCCGAGGTCGTGCCGACGGGCCGGGTCGTGACCCTGGCCCTGAGCGCGCTGCGCGGCGTGCTGACCGATCCAGCCGTCCGCCGGATCTTCCTGATCTTCGGCGTCTCCTACCTGGCGACGCAGATGACCCGCCCGTACATCCCGGTCCTCGTCGAAGGGCTCACCGGGACCGGGCCGGGTCTCGCCTCCGCGATCGGGCTGGTAGCCGGGACCGCCGCGCTCGTCGGCGCCCTGGCCTCGCCCCTGGGTGGCGTGCTCGGCGACCGGATCGGGTTCCGGCCGGTGCTCGTCGCGTCGCTCGGTGCCGGGGGGATCGTGCTCGCCCTCATGCCCGTCGTGCCGTCGGTCGCGGCGATGGCGCTGGCGGCCCTGGTCCTCGGGGTGGCCGCGGCGACCGTGACGGCGATGGTCTTCGGGTTGCTTGCAACCGAGGTCCCGGCCGAGCGACGGTCCGCGACGCTCAACCTCGTCTACCTGCCGCTCTACGCGTCCGGGATCCTTGGCCCGGTCATCGGCGCGGGCGTGGCGGCGGTCGATGGCGTTCGGGGCCCGTTCTTCCTCGGCGGCGTCGTCTTCCTGGCCGGCGCGCTCGCAATCCTGCTGCGACGAACGCCAGCGTCCGGCCGGCCGCCGGCGGTTCTCGAGGGCTAGAGTCAGGCGGTCACGCCCTGTGTCGAGGCGGACGGGGAAGCCGGGATCGAGCCCTGGTTACGCTCGGGGTCGCGCAGGGCGATGACGGCCAGGAGCATCGTCAGCCCGCCGTACCAGAGCGCCGGGAGCGCGAGCATGGCGGCAACCGGCACCGTCCATCGCCGGTTCGAGCGTGCGCCCCAGACCACGACCGCGACCGCCACCGGCAGCCGCACGACCAGCGGGATGGGCACCGCGGCCCACGTGCCGTCGCGACCGGGCAGCGCCGTCAGGAGGTTGAACCAGTCCAGCCAGGCCCTGGGCATGAGGATCGACGACGCGGCGATGACCAGCACGGTGGCGCCGAGCGCGATCCCGAGCTGGCGCCACTCCCGGCGGACGACGAACCAGAGGAGCCCGATCCCGGGCGTCACCTTGGTCAGCAGGACGAATGCCCAGGCGGCCGGCCAGCGGAAACCGACGACGATCGCGACAGCCAGGAGCAGCGAGATGTTGCCGCCGGCCACCTCGACGGTCGCCAGCAGCACGCCCGCGGCGAACAGGCGAGGGCCGGTCAGATACCGCACGGCGCCGATCAGCAGGCCCGTCCAGATCGCCATGAACAGCATCCACGGCAGATGCGTGAGCGGCAGCATGGCCTGGAGGAAGGCCGGCGAGTAGACGTACGCGATCGGCGAGCCCCAATCGGACAGCGAATAGGGCGAGTTGAGGTTCGCGATCCAGTAGCAGAACGCCTCCTGGCCCGGTCTGCCAGGCGCGCCCGAACGGCAGCGACAGGAAGACGGTCACGAACCAGATGGTTCCCGCCAGCACGATGCCGAGGTCGGCCAGGTTCTCCGCCGTGCGTTCGAGCGCGGGCCACGGTGAACGGGCGCGCACCAGGGCAACCCGCGCTGGCTGTCCGGTCATCGTCTCGTGCTGGCTGCGCTGGCTGGGATCAACTCGCTCCCCCGATGTGCCGGTGGCCTCCGCCGCGCGGGCCGGTCGGTTTCGTCCCGTCCGCAGTCAGGCCACGCACGCTCGCGCGCGCACGCAAGACTGTACAGCGCCGACGCCGCCGACGGCATCTCGGGGCTCAGGCGGGCAGGTCGCGCTCCGCCGGGCCGATGTAGTTGACGTCCGGGCGGATCAGCCGGTTGGTCGCCGCCTGCTCCAGCACGTGCGCCGTCCAACCGGCGTGGCGCGCCAGCGAGAAGGTCGCCGGGAAGAGGTCCGGCGACAGGCCGACGCCCATCAGGACGGGCGCCGCGTAGAACTCGACATTGGTCTTGAGCGGCCGGTCCGGGTGCTTCTCGGCCAGCACGCGCAGCACGACGTCCTCGACCTCGATGGCCAGCTGCAGCCAGTCGGGCTTGTGCTCCATCCCTTCGGCGACCGTGCGGAGCGCTGCGGCCCGCGGGTCGTAGGCGCGGTAGACGCGATGTCCGAAGCCCATCAGCCGCTCGCCGCGTGCCAGCGCCGTCGCGAACCCAGGCCTCGGCATGATCGGCCGAGCCGACCTGGGCCAGCTGGTCGACGACCTCCGACGGGGCGCCGCCGTGGAGCGGCCCCTTCATCGTCCCGATCGCCCCGGTGACCGCCGACGCGATGTCCGACCGGGTCGAGGTGATGACCCGGGCCGTGAAGGTGGAGGCGTTGAAGCCGTGCTCCGCGCCGACGATGAAGTACGCGTCGAGCGCCCGAGCGGTGGCGGGCTCGGGCACCGAGCCCGTCAGCTGGTACAGGAAGCCGGCCACCAGCTCGAGCGAGGGATCGGGCTCGATCGGATCCGTGCCGGCACGGATCCGCGTGAACGCGGCCAGCGCCGACGGCGAGAACGCGGTCAGGGCCCTGGCCTGCTCCGACGGTCGGCGGCCACGACAGCGCCTGGGTGGCCCCCCATGCCGAGACCGCGGTCCGCAGCGCGTCCATCGGCTTGCGTCGTCGGGCGGCAACGCCCGCAGGACGGCCAGGACGGCGGGCGGGACGGGCGCCGTGGGGAGGCGGTGGCCCGGATCCCAGTCGCCGGTCCACAGCAGGTTCGCGACGGCCCCGTACCTGCCGTGCGCGACGAGATCGCCGATCCGATAGCCGCGGTACAGGAGCCGCCCCCGCTCGCCGTCGACGTAGCCCAGGCTCGTCTCGCCGGCGACGACCCCTTCGAGACCGGGTGAGAACGGACGTGTCCGCGGGTACCGCCTCGACCGAGGCGCTCGGATCGAGGGGTGAGTCGGTCATCGGCGAGATGGTAGTCCGTTCCTCGGAGGTCGGTCAGGTCTCGCTGAGCGCGTTGAGCACGAGCCGGACGACGATCGCCCCGAAGACCGCGACGACCACCGCGGCGATGAAGCCCTGGACCTCGCTGAAGCCCATCTGCCGGGCCAGCCAGCCGCCGACGAGCCCGCCAAGGATGCCGACGACGATGTTCGGCAGGCAGCCGCGGGCGGTCCGTCCCTTGACGAAGCGCGCCGGAGATCGCCCCCGCGAAGAAGCCGACGACGATCCAGCCAAGCCAGTTCATCTCGAGCATGGCGCCAAGTCTGGCATGCCGGTCACGCCAGTCGCAGGGCGGTCCCGTCAGGCCAGGAAGCCGCGGACGGCATCGACGACGAGGTCGGGATGGGTGTGGTGCGCGGCATGCTTCGCGCCCGGCGATCTCGACGATCCGGCCGTCGGCGAGGCGGGCGTCCAGGGCGAGCGTCGCCTGCCGGAAGATCGCCCGGCTCGCGGAGCCGAGCAGCTGGAGGACCGGCTGGCGGACCGCGCCGAGCCGCTCGAGCGATCCGGCCGGGTCCGCCTCCGCATCGAGCTCGCGCGGGATCGTGCCGGCGGCGGCGGCGCGACCGGCCAGATCGGGTCGGCGCGGTAGGCGGCCAGCTCGGCCGCGCTCATGCCGACGACGCGCGGTCATGAACTCGGCCAGCAGGCCGTCGAGGTCGCCGGCCGCCAGCGCAGGCCCGCAGCCGATCGCTGCAGCTCGCCGGGCTCGTAGCGGCTGCCGGGTGGCGCGGGCGCACCCTCGTAGCAGATGACCCGGCCGACGCGATCGCTGCCGGATGGCCGCCCCGAGCGCACACCGGCCGCCGTACGAGTGGCCGAACACGGGGACCGGCCGCGCCGGCGTCGGCGGCGAGCGCCTCGGCGACCGCGGCGACGTCCTCGAACTCGCGCTCGATCGCGTACGGCTGGCTGTCGCCCGACGCGCCGCGCCCACGCCGGTCGATTGCATGGACGGTGTACCAGCGCGCCAGCCGCGGGCCGACCACCCGGAACGTCGTGTGGTCGGCGGCGGCGCCATGGACCAGGATCAGCGGCGGCCCGTCGCCGGTGGTGAAGACGGCGATCGGCGTCCCGTCGGCGGAGGCGATCCGGCGCGACGGGTCCGGTTCCGGCCAGGTGCTCAGCGGCGGAGTCCCGCCGCGGCCGCGGCGTCGAGGATCCAGGTGGCCCGCGCTCGCCGGGCGAGCTGGGCCGGCCAGCGGCCCGGATCGTGCGTCGGGCCGAAGACCTCCGCCAGGACCGGCGGCCTTGGCGGCGCCGCTTGCGACCACCAGGACGCGGCCGGCCGCTCCGACGACCGCCGGGATTGAGCGTGACCCGCTCGACCCGCGGCTCGATGTGGCTGGGTGCCGGGATGGCCAGGGCCAGCTCGCGGGAGCCGAGGGCCGGTGAGCCGGGGAAGACCGACAGCACGTGACCGTCGGCGCCGATGCCGAGCAGGAGCAGGTCGAAGACCGGCCACCCGCCGTCGCCGGCAGGTGCGCGCCGGCCGAGCTCGTCGGCCAGGGCCTGCGGCACACCAGGCCGGTCCGCGCGAGCCGCCGATCGCCTCGCCCGTCCGGAACGGATGGAGGTTCGCCGGCGGCAGCGGCACGCCCGGCCCTCGCCCGCCGGCCACGCCCTCCTCGGTCAGGCCGATGGCCAGCAGGATGTCGTCGAGCGGCTTCACGTTGGACAGCGGATGGTCGCGCGGGACGTAGCGGTCGTCGCCCCACCAGACGTGCACGGCCGGCCACGGGACGGCGTCGCGCAGCGGCTCGGCCGACGAGGCGGCGGTAGATGCCGACCACCGACGACCCGCCGGTCGTCGCCCAGTCGGCGCGGCCACGGCGGGCAACCGCGTCGGCGAGGGCCTCGGCGATCCGCTCGGCCGCGGCCGATGCCGCCTCGTCGGGATCGTCGACGACGACGAGCTCGGGTTCGTCGCTCAACTCAGGACTCCTGCCGGTCGCCGACGAGCGCGGCGGCCGATCGGAGGGCGCCGACCGCGACGGGATCCCGCGCGGCCGGCCTCGATCGCCTCGGCCAGCAGGTCGACGTCGGTCCGTCGCGGCGCCCGGAAGCTGCCGGTCCCAGGCTTCCACGCCGTCCTGCCAGACCCGGACGTGGACGGTCTCGGCCTCGGCGGTCACATCGGCCCGCAGCTCGGAGTCCGCGCCGGTCGGCCAGCAGCTCGACGCGCAGGGTGGTCCCCGACGGCATCGTCGAGACGATCGGACGGGCCAGCACGGCCACGTCGGCCCGGCCGTCCGACAGGGTCGCCGCGAAGCCGCGGCCGGTGACCGGCTTGCCGCTGGCCGGTCGGCCCGGGCCCGGCCGCGCGGCGACCGCGTCGACGGCTCGCGGAGCCGTGACCGGCGCACGACGGCCAGCGGCTTGACGACCGACAGGCCGAGTCGCGAGGCGATCCAGCCGACGTGGTAGAGCGGCTTGACCAGGTTCGCCGATCCCGGCGCACAGGTCTCGTCGTGCGTCCCGTAGGTGACCGCGATGCGACGGAGCGAGCGCAGGTAGGGCAGGAAGTCCGGGTCGTCGAAGATCGACGCGATGGCCTCGCGCCAGCGCGACTGGCGGACGAGCGCGAAGTCGCTGATGGCCAGGCGCGACGACTCCTGCAGCTCCGCCAGCTCGCGCAGCCTGGCCAGTCCGTCGCCGCTCCAGGTGGACCCGTCGACCACGAGCCGGTCGGCGGTCGCGAACAGGTCCCGGGCGGCCCGCGAGGTGAGCGGCGGCTCGCCCGGCCACCAGACCGTGACCGGCAGGTCGTGGATGATCAGCGGCGTCGCGATGGCGGCCAGGTGGTGCGCCCGATTCGCCGCCGCAGGTCAGGTGGATCGTCTCGGCGCAGGTCTCCGGCGCGTCCTCACGCGGCAGCACGCAGTGGGCCTCCACTCGCGCGTCCAGCCACGACGGGCCGTCGGGGTCGGCCGACTGGATGACGATCGTCCGCGACGGGTGGCGGCCGGTCAGCGCCTGGATCGTGGCGGCGCACCGCTCGGCGAGCTCCGGCCGGCGGGCGACCACGACCAGGTTCATCACGCTCGTCCGGGCGGCGACGTGCCGGCCGGGCTCGCCGTCCATGTCGGTCGTCAGGTCCTGGCTGGCCCAGATCCGCGCGAGCTCGCTCTCGATCTCGGCGATGCTGTGGGCTCGCGCCGACCAGCGCAGGGCGGGCTCGCCGAGCTTGACCGGTGCGTCCGCGATCATCGGGCCGTCGCCAGATCCGCCGCCAGCGCCGGCCCTCGCGGGCGAGCAGCTCGTCGGCGGCCGCCGGGCCCCACGACCCGGCGTCGTAGTTGGGGAAGTCGGGTGCGGGAGCGTCGGCCCAGGCGTCGACGATCGGGTCGACGATGCTCCAGGCCTCCTCGACCTCGTCGGCCCGGGTGAACAGCGAGGCGTCGCCCTGCAGCGCGTCGAGGATCAGCGTCTCGTAGGCGTCGGGCGAGTCCACGCTGAACGCCGAGCCGTAGGTGAAGTCCATCGTCACCGAGCGGACGTCGAGGCCCAGCCCCGGCACCTTGGCCCCGAACCTGCAGCATGATTCCCTCGTCCGGCTGGATCCGGATCGCCAGCAGGTTGGCGTCGGGCTCGACGCCCTCGTCCTTGAACAGGCGATGGGGCACCTCGCGGTACTGGATGGCGATCTCGGTGGCCCGCTTGGGCAGGCGCTTGCCGGTCCGCACGTAGAACGGGACGCCCGACCAGCGCCAGTCGTCGATCATCAGCGGGCCGCCACGAACGTCTCGGTCTCGGACGCCGCGTCGACGTCGCTTCTCCTGGCGGTAGCCGGGGACCTGGGTGGCGGCGACCCAGCCCGGTCCGTACTGGCCGCGCACGACGTCGCCGCGCGCCTCGCCGGCCGTGGTCGTGATCGCGCGCAGGACCTTCACCTTCTCGTCGCGCAGGGCGTCGGCCTCGAAACGCGCCGGCGGCTCCATGGCGATCAGGCTGACCAGCTGGAGCAGGTGGTTCTGGAGGACGTCGCGCGAGGCGCCGGTCTCCTCGTAGAAGGCGCCGCGGCTCTCGATCCCGATCGATTCGGCCACCGTGATCTGGACGTTGTCGACATAGCGCCGATTCCAGAGCGGCTCGAAGATCCCGTTGCCGAACCGGAAGACCAGCAGGTTGCGGACCGTCTCCTTGCCCAGGTAGTGGTCGATGCGGTAGACCTGCGACTCGCGGAAGACCTTGCCGAGCTCGCGGTTGAGGCGCCTGGCGGAATCCGGCGTCGTGGCCGAACGGCTTCTCGATGACGATCCGTCGCCAGCCGCCGTCGTGGTGCTCGTGGTCGAGCCCGGCGCGACCCAGCTGGGCGGCGATCTCGGCGAACTGCGACGGCTGGGTCGCGAGGTAGAAGAGCCGGTTGCCGCGCGTGCCGCGCTCGTCGTCGAGGGCATCGAGGCGGGCGGTCAGCGCGTCGAAGCCGGCCGGATCGGCGAAGTCGAGGTGCTGGTAGCAGACCCGCTCGGCAAACGATCGCCAGGCGTCCTCCTCGATGGGCAGGACCCGGCTGAACTGGTCGAGCGAGTGCGCGGATGTCGCTGCCGAAAGGACTCGTCGTCGTACGGGCGCCGGCCGATCGC
This sequence comes from uncultured Chloroflexia bacterium, assembly GCA_963806175.1. Taxonomy (GTDB): domain Bacteria; phylum Chloroflexota; class Limnocylindria; order Limnocylindrales; family CSP1-4; genus SPCO01. The sequence continues at coordinate 416,979 of CAWDXA010000003.1, read as the reverse complement.
CAGCAGCACGAACTCGTGCGGCAGCAGGTTGGTGCGCCACAGCTGGTAGAGGGCCGGGATCACCTTGCGGTGGGCCAGGTCGCCGGTCCCGCCGAACAGGACGAGGACGGACGGGTCCGGCACCCGCTCGAGCCGCAGGCCCTTCGCGGAGGACGTTCTCGACCGGCCTTCGACCTGGACGTCTTGCGCCCCTGGTGGGCCAGCCGGAGGTCCTTCATCGTCCGGGGCGCATCCTTGGCACGGGGCGCCGGGCGAGCCGGGATCGGCTGGTCGGGCGGCGCCTCGCCCGGGGCCGTCTCGACCGGAGCCGTCTCGACCGCCGCCTTCGAGGCGGTGGTCCTCCTCGACGCGGTCGCGCCCTTCGTCCGACTCGACGCCACCGCCGGCTACTCCGTCTTGACCGCGTGGCCGCCGAATTCGTTGCGCAGCGCGGCGAGCACCTTGGCCCCGTACGAATCGTCCTGGCGCGAGCGGAAACGGGTCAGCAGCGACAGCGTGATCACCGGCGCCGGGACGTCGTGGTCGATCGCCTCCTGGATCGTCCAGCGACCCTCGCCCGAATCGGCCACGTAGCCCTTGAGGTGGGGCAGGTCCTGGCCGTTCGCCCGGAACGCCCGGCCGGCCAGCTCGAGCAGCCACGAGCGCACGACCGAGCCCTGCATCCACAGGTCGGAGATCGCCGCCAGGTCCAGCTCGTAGTCGCTGGCGTGCATGATCTCGAAGCCCTCGGCGTAGGCCTGCATCAGCCCGTATTCGATCCCGTTGTGGATCATCTTCACGTAGTGGCCGGCACCGGGACCGCCGACGTGGAGGTAGCCGTCCTCCGGGGCGAGCGACGTGAAGATCGGCTCGAGCGGCGTCACCGTGGCGTCCTCGCCGCCGACCATCAGGCAGTAGCCGACCTGCAGGCCCCAGACGCCGCCGGACACCCCGGCGTCGACGTAGCCGATCCCCTTGCTCGCCAGGTCCGCCTGGCGCCGGACGTCGTCGTGGAAGTTCGTGTTGCCGCCGTCGACGATCGTGTCGCCCGGCTCGAGGTGCTCGAGGAGCTCGGCGATCTGGGCCTCGGTCGCGTCGCCGGCCGGGACCATCACCCAGACGGTGCGGGGCTTGTCGAGCTTCGCGACCAGCTCGGCGATCGAGAAGGACGGCGATCGCGCCCTCGCCGGCGATCTCGGTCGTCTTCTCCGGCGTCCGGTTGTAGGCCACGATCTCGTGGCCGTCGCGGACCAGCCGGCGAACCATGTTGGCACCCATCCGGCCGAGACCGATGAACCCGATGCGCATGTGGATCAAGCCTCCGTCGGGGTGTCGAGGGCGGCAGCGAGCGCCCGCTGCAGGGCGGCCAGCCCGGCGTCCGGATCCGGACCGAGATGGACGCGAAGGATCGGCAGGTCGTGGGACTCGATCGCGGCGAAGTCGCCGGCCGCCTGGGCATCGATCAACTGCCCCGAAGGTGTACGGCCAGCCCGGGATCGGACGGTCGGCGGGATGGTCGGCTGTCAGCTGGATGAACCAGCCGATCGGGGCGCCACCCTTGTGGAGCTGGCCCGTGGAATGCAGGAAGCGCGGGCCGTAGCCGGCCGTCGTCGCACGTCCCGTCCGGTCGCGCAGGAGCGCGCGGATCCCGGCCAGGGCATCGTCGCGGGCCGGCGGTCGGCGCGATGAACGCCTGCAGGCAGAGGTAGGCGTTGGGGCGGCGCCGCGCCAGGTGCCGGGCCAGCTCGGCGACGACACCGCCGTCGCCCGAGGTGAGCCGGAGGGCCGCGTCGCCATGCAGGACGAGCCCGTCGCCGCTGGCCACCGGGGCGGGCGGCGGCGTCGGAATCGGTCTCGCCGTGTTCGCGGCGGGCGAGGAGGTCGCGGGTCAGCTGCTTGGCCTCCTCGACGTTCGGCTGGTCGAACGGGTCGATGCCGAGGACGGCCCCGGCGATGGCGGTGGCCACCTCCCAGCGGACGAACTCCGCGCCGAGGTCGATCGGGTCCGACAGGTCGATCCGGATGACGCGGGTGGCCGGCGGCCTCCAGCGCGTCCGCCAGGCGATCCCGGGCCGCGTCGTCGTCGGTCGTGGCGGCGCCGGCGAGGCTGATCCGGACGAACGCCCGGTCGGGGCCGTACGCGTCGACGGCTCCGAGCGGCTCGAGGTCGACCGGCACGATCCCGACGCCGTGCTTGCCGGTGCTCTCGGCGATCAGCTGCTCGACCCACGCTCCGAACGACGCGATGGCGGCGTCGGTCAGGAAGGTCAGCTTGTCGCGACCGGCCTCGCGCCAGCGTGCCGATGGCGAGCCCGAGCGACACGCCGGGATTGTCCGCCGGGTCCGGCTCGCGGCAGGCGCCGAGCATCGCCGACGCCGAGGCCAGCAGCGCGTCGAGGTCGAGCCCGATCAGCGAGGCCGGCACGAGCCCGACGTAGGTCAGCGCCGAGTACCGGCCGCCGATGTCGGGCGGGTTGAGGAACACCTCGCGGAAGTCGTCGTGGTGGGGGATGGCATCGATGCCGCGGCCCGGATCGCTGATCGCCACGATGAACCCGCCGGGCTGCTCGTAGGTGTGGTGCTTTCGGACGTCGAGGGCGGCGTCCGTGCGCGCCCACGCCTCGGCCAGGAACGCGTTCGGCTCGGTCGTGGTGCCCGACTTGGAGGCGATCAGGACGAGCGTCTTGAGCGGGTCCAGATCGTCGAAGATCGCGGCCACGTAGGCCGGATCGGTCGAGTCGAGGATGCGCAGGGCCAGGTAGCCCTCCTGTGACCCGAACGTGCGATGGAGCACGTCCGGCGCCAGGCTGCTCCCGCCCATGCCGGCCACGATCGCGGTCGTGTAGCCCTGGTCCACGACCGCGTCGCCGAACCCTTCGAGGGCCGCGATCTGGTTGGCGAAGTGCGCCGGCGCGTCGAGCCAGCCCAGGCGCTCGGCGATCGCGGCCCCGACTCGCTGATCGTTCGACCAGAGTGTCACGTCGCGGTCGAACAGGCGGTTCGCCCACTCCTCGGAGCGGGCTCGCTGGACGGCCGCCTCGAACGCACCGATGCCCTCGCCGAGGGCGAGTCGCGGGACGCTGTTGGTGGTCGAGGCGGGATCGGGCATTGTGGCTACTCCGACAGGATAGCCGCGGGCGGTGAACGGACGGTGACGCGGGGGCGCCGGCACGTTGCACGAGGGTCGACCGTGGCAACGGCCATGGTACGCCGACAGCCGTTCAGCGCCCGGCGGCCTCGATCGCGAGGACCTTGCCGAGGCGGCGGCGATGGCGCGGCTCGCCGCTGAACACGGCGCCGAGGAAGGCCAGCGCACACTCGAACGCCGGTTCCGGGCCGATCACCCGGCTGCCCAGGGTCAGCACGTTCATGTCGTCGTGCTCCACGCCCTGGTGCGCCGAATAGGTGTCGTGGCAGACCGCCGACCGGACCCCGCGGATCTTGTTGGCCGCCACCGAGGCACCGACCCCGGATCCGCAGATGAGGATCCCGCGATCGGCCGCACCGTCGGCCACGGCGTCACCCAGCCGCCGCGCGAAGTCCGGGTAGTCGTCCCCGGGATCGGAGCCATCCCCACCGAGGTCGATCCACTCGTGGTCGAGGCCGGAGGCACCGAGTCGCCGGATCAGCTCGATCCTTGAGGGCGGCGCCGGCATGGTCGGCGGCGAAGGCGACTCGCATCCTGGTCACGTGTCAAGGATACGGCCTCATCCCGAACGGAGCGCCTCCGTCGGTGAGACTGCGCGCCGCGCGCACCGCCGAGGAAACCGCCCGCACCGCCCAGGAACACCGCCTCGGCCAGGAACTGGAGCGCGATGTGCGGCCAAGTCGCGCCGGGCATGCAACCCGTGCGGGTACCGGGCCGCCAGCGATGGAGTCCCGGTCTTTCGAAGGCCCTCTGATGGAGCCGGTGCCTGCGCGCCCCGGCTAGGCGTTGACGGTGATCCGGCCGCTGGCCGTGTCCACGTGGATCGGGATCGGCGAGAGCGGCGTGTTGGTCGGTCCGGCCACGGGCTGCGCGTCGTGGGCCGGATCGAAGGCCGCACCGTGGCAGGGGCAGACGAGCAGGTCGTAGCTCGGATCCCACTCGACCGTGCAGCCGGCGTGCGTGCAGACCGCGTCGAAGGCCACGATCTTCCCGTCGGCGCAGCTTGACCAGGACGCCCGGGTCGCCGGAGATCGGGTCGTTGAAGGCGATCGTCCTGCCCGCGCTCAGCTGGCTGACCTTGGCGACGACCGGACCGGAGGCCGGTGCCTGGCTGGCACCGGCTGCGGCCGTCTCGCCGGGGCCCGCGGGCGCACCGGCCGGTCGCGCCCGGCGATGGCGCCGTCGGCCCCGAGGGAGCTGTCGCTGGGCGCGGGTGATGCTGCGCCGGACGCGAGCGTCCGGCTTCGCGCGGCCGAGCACGGAAGCTCCGAACGTGCCGGCGAACGCGGCCACGGCCAGCGAGGCCAGCCCGAGGAACCCGGCCTGGAGGAAGGCCCGTCGCTCCGCGGAGGCGGGCTCGTCGTCGTAGTACTCCCCCTCGGCGTCGGTGCGGAACCAGTTCTCGATCGTGAACCGGCTGCCCGTGCCGGCGAGCGCGACGCGTCAGCCAGCCGAACGCGTACGGCAGGTCCGGCCCGTAGTAGTACGGCTTGGTCGCCCACGACGCGGTCAGCCAGAAGGTGATCGACAGGGCGAGACCGCCCGCGGCCGACAGCCGGAAGAGCAGGCCGGTCAGCGCGCCAAGTCCGATCGCGATCTCCGCCACCGCGATGAGGAAGCCGATCTCGACCGGGAACGACTGCCCGAAGACCTGGACCAGCGGCGCGATCGGCGAAACCTTGACGAACTCCGCCAGCTGCGATCCGATGGAGCCGGGACCGCTGACTCGCAGGAAGGACGGATCGATCAGCTTGTCGATGCCCGCGTACAGGAACGTCACGCCCAGGAATAGCCGCAACGGCAGGAGCGCAAGGATCAGCCGGTCGAGGAGTGTCGCCGGATCGTCAGCATCGGATCCCCAGCCGTCGGGGACGGGCGGCCCGCCGCGCGGCCTCCGCGTGTCGCGGATCGAGCCATCACGGCGCGTTCGAACTCGGTTTCGGCGGGACATCGTGTACCTCGGGGCGTGGCCTGACGCGAACGCACCCTCCCGGCACGAGGTATGCCGGAAGAACCTGAGAGCAGCCTGAGAGCTCGGCGATCCACGGCGGCCGGAAGCGCCCTTCCGGGCGGCGCGACGGCGAGCTAGGTGTAGTCCCCGGCGAGCGGCGGGATCCGTCCTCGCAGGCCGTCGCGGACCACGCGCCGGGCGACGTCGGTCACTCGCCCGGCGGTGAAGCCCGAGATGCTCGAAGATCGACGGCGCGGGCGCCGAGGCCCCGAAGTGGTCGAGCCCGATGATCGCGCCTTCGTCGCCGACCCAGCGCTCCCAGCCCATCGGCACGCCGATCTCGACACTGACCCGCCGGCGTACGGCGGGTGGCAGCACGGCGTCGCGGTAGGCCTGGTCCTGCGCCTCGAACTGCTCCCAGCACGGGAGCGAGACGACACGTGTCGGGATGCCCTCGCCTTCGAGCGTCTCGGCGGCGCGAATGGCGAGCTGGAGCTCGGAGCCGGTGCCGATCATGATCAGCTGCGGGGCATTGCCGGCCGCTTCGCGCAGGACGTAGCCGCCGCGCACGACGCCGTCGCGTGCCTTCTCGGCGGTGCCGGGCAGGACGGGCAGCTTCTGGCGGGTCAGCGCGAGCGCGACCGGGCCGTCCTGTCGCGCGACCGCGAACGCCCAGGCCGCCGAGGTCTCGTTGGCGTCGCCGGGCCGGACGAAGCAGAGGTTCGGCATCGCCCGGAGCGCCGCGTAGTGCTCCACCGGCTGGTGGGTCGGACCGTCCTCGCCGAGACCCACCGAGTCGTGGGTCCAGACGTAGATGACGTGGAGACGTGACAGCGCCGCCAGCCGGACGGACCCGCGCATGTAGTCGCTGAAGTTGAGGAACGTGCCGGCGTAGGGGATGAACCCGCCGTGGTAGGCGAGGCCGTTGGCGATGCCGCCCATGGCGTGCTCGCGGACGCCGAAGCGGAGGTTCCGCCCGGCCTGGTTCGCCTCGAAGCTGGCCTCCCCCTTGACGTCGGTCAGGTTCGACTCGGACAGGTCGGCCGCGCCGCCGAACAGCTCGGGGACGCGCGCGGCGAGCGCCTGGATCGCGTCCTGCCCGGCATTCCGGGTGGCGACCTCGGTGCCGACGTCGTACGACCTGAGGTCGGCGTCCCAGCCGTCGGCGAGGCTGCCGCGAGTCGTCCGGCGACGGAATTCGGCGGCGGCCTCGGGATCGGCGTCGCGATACCGCTCGAACCGCGCCTCCCACGCGGACACGAGCGATCTCGCCTTCGGCAATCGCCGCGCGGAAGAAGGTTGCGCGCTTCGTCCGGGACGTAGAACGATCGGTCCGGGTCCCAGCCGTACGCCTCCTTGGTCAGCCGGACCTCCTCGACACCGAGCGCCGAGCCGTGGGCCTTCTGGCTGTCCTGCTTGTTCGGGCTGCCGAAGCCGATGTGGGTCCGGACCGCGATCAGGCTCGGCCGGCCGTCGGACCGGGCACGCTCGATGGCGGCCTCGATGGCGGCGACGTCGTTGCCGTCCTCCACCCGCTGGGTGTGCCAGCCGTACGCCTCGAAGCGCGCCGGCACGTCCTCCGACCAGGCCATCGACGTGGGGCCGTCGAGCTGGATGTGGTTGTCGTCGTAGAGGACGACCAGCTTCTCGAGCCGCAGGTGGCCGGCCAGGCTGGCCGCCTCGGACGCGATCCCTTCCTGGAGGTCGCCGTCCGATGCGAGGACGTACGTCCAGTGGTCGACGATCGCGTGGTCGCGCCGGTTGAACTCGGCGGCCAGGCGGCGCTCGGCGATCGCCATGCCGACGGCGTTGGTCAGGCCCTGGCCGAGCGGGCCGGTCGTCGCCTCCACGCCCGGCGTGAGTCCGTACTCCGGGTGGCCGGGGGTGATGCTGCCCCACTGGCGGAACGATTCGAGGTCCTCGAGCGACACCGCGTAGCCGGTCAGGTGGAGGAGCGAGTACAGCAGCATCGAGGCATGCCCGGCCGACAGCACGAACCGGTCGCGATCGGCCCAGTCCGGGTGGGTCGGCGCATGGCGCAGGAAGCGGGTCCACAGGACGTAGGCCATCGGCGCGGCGCCCATCGGCGCCCCCGGGTGACCGGAGTTCGCCTTCTGGACCGCGTCGATCGAGAGGGTCCGAATCGTGTCGATGGCGAGCTGGTCGAGGTCGGTGGCGAGGGTCATGCGGTCGACTCCGGTGCGGGTGCCGAGTGGGCGGGGTTGGGCATGACATTGTAGGCGCGAGCCGGGCTATCCTCCCCGGATGCCAACGATTCGCCGACCCGGCCGAGCGCGGCGACCCAGGATCGTCGTGCTCGGCGACCTCGTGCTCGACGTCGTGCTAGCCCCGGCGCGGCAGCTGGCTCCCAGCAGCGACGTTCCCGGGCGCGTGGCGCTGGTCCAGGGCGGCTCGGCCGCCAACACGGCTCGTTGGGTGGCCCGGCTGGGCGCGCGATCGAGCCTGATCGCCGCGGTCGGGCGCGATGTCACCGGGTCGCGCGCTCGTCGCGGCGCTCCGCGCGGACGGGGTGGGGCTCCATGTCTCACGGATCGCCGGCGTCAGGACCGGGCGCATCGGCGTGCTCGTGGCGCCGGGCGGCGAGCGGAGCTTCGTCCAGGATCGCGGTGCAGCCGAGCGGCTGGCCCCGGACGACCTGCGGACGTCCTGGTTCGTCGGGGCGGACGTGGTCCACCTGCCGATCTACTCGCTGCTCGGTCCACAGGGACCGGCCGGGCGTCGCGCACTCGAACTGGGCCGAGCCGCGGGCGCCGCGGTCAGCATCGACCTGGCGTCGATCCGCCCGCTGCTGGCCGGCGGCCGTCGGGCGGCCCGCTCACTGATCGAGGAGACGGCGCCCGACCTCCTGTTCGCCACCGCTGCCGAGGCCGAGGCGCTGCTCGGGCTCACCGGCCTGGACGACCTCCTCCGGCTGGCCTCGATCGTGGTCGTCAAGCGAGGCGCCAAGGGCGCCACGGTGCTGGCCCGCGACGGCAGTGGAACGCTTCGTTTCGATGCCGCCACCGAGACGCTCAGTGCGGTCGACACGACCGGTGCGGGCGACGCCTTCGATGCCGGGCTTCCTCGTCGGCTGGCTGGCCGCGCGGGCGGCCGGACGGTCGCGATCGACGTCGCTCCATCGCGCGGCGCTGGCCGGGCATCGGGCCGCGGCCCGCCAGCTGTCGACGCCGCGCCCGGAGTTGGCGATCGGCTGACGCCGCGCCGCCGTGTCAGGCGCGCAGGTGGCGGTCGAACCAGTCGAGCATCCGGGTCATCCGGTCGATCCGCCGGTCTGGCCGGCCGGACGACGAGTAGACGTGCGACTCGTCCGGGTAGAGGACGTACTCCACGGTCCGCCCGAGATGACGCAGGGCGATGAACAGCTGCTCGTTGTCCTGCGGCGGGCAGCGCAGGTCGGCCTCGGCCTGGAGCATGAGCAGCGGCGTCCGGATGGCCGGCGACGTGACGGAGCGGCGACTGGCGCCACAGCCGATCGATCCCGTCCGGCGTGAACGGATCGCCCATCAGGCTGGCCCGGTCGTACTCGGGGCCCGAGTCGGAATTGGCCCAATCCGAGACCTGGTTGGTGACGCCGTTCTCCGAGACCGCCGCGCGGAACCGGTCGGTCGTCCCGACCAGCCAGTTGACCATGAACCCGCCGTAGCTCAGACCCAGGACGCCGAGGCGGTCCGGATCGGCGAGCCCGAGGCGCGACGACGTGATCGACGGCCGCGTGGACGTCATCGGCGTCGACGCCGCCCCAGTCGCCGAGCTGCGGACGGATCCAGTCGCGGCCGTACGACGTGGAGCCGCGGATGTTCGGCAGGATCACCCGGTAGCCCCGCGCGACGAGCAGCGCGACCTCGACGTGCGGCGCGGGCGCCCACGCACCGAGCGGCCCGCCGTGGACGTCGACCACCGTCGGGAGGGGCGTGTCGGCGGCGTCCGGCCGGCGAGGCGACCCAGGTCTCGATCGGGCCGCCGGGTCCGGGCGCGTCGAGCCGGCGCATCACGGGTTGGGTGAAGCGAGCGCTGCCAGGCGGAGCCGAGTGTCGACCGCGTCGACCAGGCGGCCCGGCCGGCCCGGTCCTCGTCGAGGGTCATCAACTCCATCGCCCGGGTTCCCAGCGTCCCGAGCACGGCGATCGTGCCGTTCGCGGCGACCGCCAGCGTATGGCTGGTCGCGTCCGACCAGGGGCCCGGCTCGTCGCGCGGCGTCGCGGACGGGCGGGTCGATCGCCGTCCCGGTCCTGGGATCCAGGCGGAAGCGGACCGGGTGCGAGCGGCCGCGATCGCTGACCGTGGCCACGATCGTGGCCGGACCCTGCCAATACGGCCCGGGACGGCCCGAGACCATCCAGCCGTTGAGGTCCGTGTCGGTCCAGTTGCCGATCGGTCGATCGAGCCCGGGGGCGAGCGCCCAGGGCGGAGCGGACCCGTCCGCCGGCGCCACGAGGATCCCCGGACTGACGTCGTCGAGCGGGTCGGCCTCGAGGACGCCGATCGCCGCCAGCCAGCGACCGTCGGGCGAGAACGAGGCGTGGTTCGCGAAGCCGGCGGGCGCCAGCAGCGGGCGCGGCCCTGCCGGCGCCGTCGACGTCGACGCCCAGACGACCGGCCGCGGGTGCGTGTCGGCGTCCCGGCCCTGGTCGGCGGTGAACGCGACCGTCCGTCCATCCGGCGCCCAGCACAGGTCGGATACGCCCCAGTCGCCGGAGGTGACCTGGCGGGCTCGCGCACCGGTCCGCGTGTCGACGACGAACAGGTGCGACCATCGGTCGACGTGGCCCGTTCCGTCCCAGCGCCAGTCGGCCCGGGTAATCCGCCGGGCAAGCGGCGATGGCTCGCTCGACGATCTCCGCCCCGCGCTTCCGCGCACGCCCGCGGCCGACCGGCGGGACGCGGCCGACGAGGAACCGCGGCGGGTCGACCTCCGCCGTGAACGCGAGGCGCCGGCCGTCGGGCGACCAGGCGACCTCGGCGACGGAGCCGTGGCCGCGCGCCGGGAGCGAACGCTGCCGGCCGCTCCGAAGGTCGAGGACGACGAGCGAGGCGACCGCGTCGTCGTCGGTCGGGTCGGTCCGAACGAAGGCAACGCTGCCCGCCGTCCGGGCGCGAGGCGAGGGTACCCGTCGCGAACGAGTCCCGAGCGTGAGCCGGCGGGGGGTCGCGACGCGGCGGCCATCGAGCGCGATGGCATACAGGTGGCTGACGTATCGGTTGCCCCGGACCGCACGGCGCACGACGACGGCGAGCCGGCCATCGGCCGACAGGTCCAGCTCCTCGACCACGACCTGGCGGCGGATGTCCGCGGGGGTCATGGGGCGACGGCTCGGCATGAGCGACAGGGTAGACGGGTCGCTACGCTTGTCGCATGCCGGTTCCACGCAGTGTGTCCGATCGCCTCGAGCTCCTCCGGGAAGTCCGCGAGGCCGTTGCCGCCGGGCATCCGGTGGTCGCCCTCGAGTCGACCTTGATCTCGCACGGCCTGCCGTATCCGCAGAATCTCGAGGTGGCCCGGGCATCCGAGGCCGCGGTGCGTGCGGCGGGGGCCGTGCCGGCCACGGTCGCCGTCCGTGACGGCCGGTTGCTGGTGGGCCTCGAACCGGTCGATCTCGAAACCCTGGCGACGGCGCCGGCGGGGTCTGTCCGCAAGGCCGCGCGGCCGAGCCTCGCCATGGCGCTCGCCATGGGCGGGTGGGCGGCCACCACCGTGTCGGCGACGATGATCGCCGCGCATGCCGCCGGGATCCGGGTCTTCGCCACCGGCGGGATCGGCGGGGTGCATCGCGGCGCGCTCGGGGGACTGGACGCCGGCCGGGCAGGAACCCTCGACATCTCGTCCGACCTCGAGGAGCTCGCTCGAACGCCGATGGCGGTCGTGTGCGCCGGGCCGAAGGCGATCCTGGACGTGCCGGTCACGCTCGAGTATCTCGAGACCCGCGGCGTCCCGGTCGATCGCGGTCGGCCAGGACGACCTGCCCGGGTTCATCGCCCGGTCGGCGGGCGTCCCGGCGCCCGATTCCGTGCCGGATGTCCGGGCAGCGGCCCGGGTCGTCGCTGTGCAGCTCGGCCTGGGTCTCGGGGCCGGCGTCGTCGTCTGCGTCCCGGTCCCGGCCGATGTCGCCGTGCCGGACGACGTGGCCCGGGCGGCCGTCGACCGGGCGATCCGCGACGCCGACGACGCCGGCATCGCCGGACCCGCGCTGACGCCGTGGCTCCTCGCCCGCCTCGCGGTGCTGACCGAGGGAGCCTCCATCCGGGCCAACACGGCATTGATCGTCAACGACGCGCGCGTCGCCGGCGAGCTGGCGACCTTGCTGGGGGCGCTGACCGGCCGGTACACTCGTCCAGCCTGGCGTCTCCGGGCTCGTCGAAGCCGTGCCACTGCGGCCCGCTTCCAGCTGACGGCCGGCGCTCATCCCGAGGAGGGCGCAATCGCATGCGAATCTACGAGGGCAGCCCGCGCCAGGACTTCGAGGAAGTCTTCCGTTCGATGGGCGCGTTCATCGACGAGCACGGGATGAGAGACGTCCTGCTGGTCGAGGCGCCGGACGGGTTCATCGTCCAGGGACTGGTCGTGTCGGGCGAGCAGCGGCAGCGCCTGGTCGGAGACGCTCGGGTCGCATGACCAAGGAGACCCTGACCTTCCTCGACGACGACATCGCCCGGTTCATGGAGGAGGCGGCCGCCCGGCGCGGTCGTATGCCGCCGCCTCCGCCGCACGTCGCCGGCCCGTACGAGACGGCATTCCGGGTCATCGGGCGCTATCTTGACGAGCAGAAGCCGCGCGACGTCTTCTTCTTCGAGCAGGAAGGCGCGTTCGTGGTCCGCGTGCTGATGGGTGGCCAGGCCGGGAACCACCACCAGCTCATCGAATTCACCCGGGAGGACGTCAGCGAGCTGGTCGCCCGAGGCCCCAGCCTGCGCCACGTCGAGACCAAGACCGAAGCCTGACCTCGTCCACCCATCCCGCAGCTGGAGGTTCGCCATGAAGGCACTCAAGACCGTCGCCGTCGCGCTGGGGGTCACGCTCGCGGCGCTGATCGTCATCCCGCTCGCCGTGCTGGCCGGGCTGTTCGTCTGGCTCAAGCTGACCGAGGAGGCCGACGAGGAGATCCTCGAGCTCGACCAGGAGGGCGCCTGATCGCCACGGACCAGGTCTCCGATCCAGCAGGGACGCCCGCCGATCCGGCGGGCGTCGCGCTTTCCGCTGCCAGCGCGGGCACGCCGGGCACCGCCGCCCCTGCCGGCGCCGCCGCGGCGGCTGCCGATCGCCGCCTGACCGAGCTCGCCGTCCTGGTCGATCATGGTCTTCTGGGCCGGCAACTTCATCGTGGTCAAGGGCGCGATCGGCGATCCTGCCGCCGGTCGGCTTCACGTTCCTGCGCTACGTCCTCGCGTCGGTGACGCTGCTCGCGCTGCTCCGATGGAGGACGGGCACGATCCGGCTGCCGCACGGCGACATCCTGGTCATCGGCCTGCTCGGGGTCATCGGCTTCGGCTGCTACCAGATCCTCTGGCCGGTGGCGCTGCAGTCCATCCCGGCCGGTGACTCGGCCCTGCTGATCGCGACCACCCCGGTGCTGACCGCGCTGCTGGCTGCGGCGACCCGTGCCGACGCAGCCGAACGCGGCCAAGCTCGACCGGCGCGCTGATCTCGTTCGTCGGCGTCGCGCTGGTCATCGCCGCCGGCCAGCGCCTGGACCTCGGCGCCTCGCTGGTCGGCGACCTGCTCACGATCGCGGCCGCCACGTGCTGGGCGATCTACACGGTCGTTCGGGGCGCGGATCCTGCGTCGCCACTCGCCGCTCGTCGCCACGACCTGGGCGATCGTCGCCGGAACGCTGTTCCTCGCGCCGGTCGGCATCGCCCAGCTGGCGTCGTCGGACCTGGACGGCGTCGGTCTGCCGGTCGGCGCTGGCCGTGCGTCTACTCGGGAATCCTGGCCGCCGGCCTCGCCAACGTGGTCGTCTTCCATGGCCTCAAGCTGCTCGGTCCGACTCGCGTGACGGCGCTCCAGTCGCTCGTGCCGGCGCTCGCCGTGATCCTCGCCGCGATCTTCCTGGGCGAGGCGATCCGGCCGGCCCAGGTGATCGGCGGCGTCGTGATCCTGGGCGGGGTCGCGCTGCTGCGGCGCGGCGCCTGGCCGGGGCGGCGCGCCGGCGCGCTCGGCCGGCCATCCGGCGTGAACGCTCGAACGCGCCCACGACGCCGGGGCCGCCCGTCGTCGTCGGGATCGCCCCGCCCGTCCAGCCGCTGCGGCCCGGCGAGCCGCCGCTCGCCATCCTCGTCGACTACGACGGGACGATCGCCCTCGCCGACGTCTCGGACACGGTCATGGCCGAGCATGTCCCGGCCGATCTGGGAGTCGCAGGCGGCCGCCTACGACGCCGGGCTGATGGGCTCGCGCCGGCTGATGGAGATCGAGATGGCCTGGTCGACGCGCCGGGCGAGGCGCTCCTGGCGACGGCGGCCGCCAGCCACACGACCCGGGGTTCGTGCCGTTCGTCCGGCGCGCGCAGGCGGCGGGCGTGCGTCGTGGAGGTCGTCTCCGACGGGTTCGGCTTCTTCATCGGCCCGGCCCTCGAGGCGCTCGGGGTGGGGGAGCTGCCGGTCGTCACGGCCCGCACGACGTTCGCGGGCCGCCGCGCGTCGATCGCCTTCCCCAACGGGCATCCGGCCTGCTTCGTGTGCGGGACCTGCAAGCGCAACCGCGTCCTGGCCCACCAGGCGGCCGGCCGGACGGTGGTCTTCATCGGCGACGGCGAGAGCGACCGCTACGCGGCCGGCTACAGCGACATCGTCTGGGCGAAGCGCGCGCTCGTCAGGATCTGCCTGGAGGCCGGCTGGGCGTTCCGCCGCTGGACCGAATTCGTCGAGATCGAGCAGTGGCTGAGGCGACCCTGGACGCGCTGGCAGGAGGACCCGGCCTCGCTGTCCGGCCCGCGTGGCCCGTCCGTTCTTCTGCGGGCCCGAGCGCTGGGGCGACGGCCGCATCGATCCGCCGCCCGGAGCGTGGCCGCCACAGGACGTGCGCCCGGAGCCGACTAGCTGAGCGAGCCGTCGACCCGGCTTGACGCCTGCGGTTCCGGCGCTCCGGGTTGCCCCGGGCCGGTCCTCCGGTACCATTCGAAAAACCCCCGGAGGACCCGACCCATGGCGAAGTATGTCTTTGTGACCGGAGGCGTGACCTCCTCTCTCGGCAAAGGCATCACCGCCGCCAGCGTCGGCCGGCTCCTCAAGGCTCGCGGTCTCCACGTCTCCATCCTCAAGCTCGACCCGTACATCAACGTGGATCCGGGCACGATGTCGCCGTACCAGCACGGCGAGGTCTTCGTCACCGACGACGGGGCCGAGACGGACCTCGACCTGGGTCACTACGAGCGGTTCATCGACGAGAACCTGACCCAGCTCAGCAACGTCACGACCGGGCCGCATCTACCAGGCCGTCATCGCCAAGGAACGGCGCGGCGACTACCTGGGCGGCACGGTCCAGGTCATCCCGCACATCACCAACGAGATCAAGGAGCGGATCGTCCGCGTCGCCCGCCAGGGCGAACCGGACGTCGTGATCGTCGAGGTCGGTGGAACCGTCGGCGACATCGAGAGCCTGCCGTTCCTCGAGGCGATCCGCCAGATGCGCAAGGACGTCGGGCGGGCCAACGTGCTCTACGTCCACGTGACGCTGCTGCCGGCGCTTGCCGCCACCGGTGAGCTCAAGACCAAGCCGACACAGCACTCGGTCAAGGAGCTGCGCGGCATCGGCATCCAGCCCGACGTCATCGTGCTGCGCAGCGACCACCCGGTCAGCGACGAGATCCGCGAGAAGATCGCGCTGTTCACCGACGTCGCCGCGGACGCGGTCATCCCGGCCGAGACGGCCGACACGATCTACGAGGTGCCGCTCCTGTTCGAGGCGGCCGGGCTCGGCCGGCTGGTGGTGCGGGAGCTTGGGCTCGGCAACGACGACGTCGCGCCGGACCTCGATTCGTGGCGCGACCTCGTCGCCCGGATCAAGGCGCCCAAGCCGATCCTGGAGATCGCCCTGGTCGGCAAGTACATCGAGCTGCCCGACGCCTACCTGTCGGTGACCGAGGCGCTCCGCCACGCCGCCTGGGCGCACGGCGTCGACGCCAAGGTGCGCTGGGTGGACTCGGAGGCGCTGACCCACGACAACCTGCACGAGCGGCTCGACGGCGCGGCCGGCATCCTCGTCCCGGGTGGCTTCGGCCATCGAGGCATCGAGGGCAAGGTCCTGGCCGCCCACTACGCCCGCGACCACAAGATCCCGTACCTGGGCCTGTGCCTCGGCCTCCAGTGCGCGGTCATCGAGTTCGCCCGCGACGTGGTCGGCAACCGCGACGCCAACTCCACCGAGTTCGACATGTTCACCGAGAACCCGGTGATCGACTTCATGCCCGACCAGCGCGAGATGGAGGACAAGGGCGGCACGATGCGCCTCGGGCTCTACCCGGCGAGGCTGACCGCCGGCTCGAAGGCGGCGGCCGTCTACGGGCAGGAAGTCATCTACGAGCGGCATCGCCATCGCTTCGAGGTGAACAACCGGTATCGTCAGACGCTCGAAGCGGCCGGCATGCTGCTGTCCGGGCAGTCGCCGGACGGCCGGCTCGTCGAGATCGTCGAGCTCAAGGATCACCCGTGGTTCGTGGCCAGCCAGTTCCACCCCGAGTTCCGCTCGCGACCGGAGCGACCGCACCCGCTCTTCGACGGCTTCGTGGCGGCCTCCCTGGCCGTGCGGGACGGGCGCGCCCCCGACCTGCGGCCGGTCATGGCAGAACCCGCCAACGAGCCGATCGAGGCAGCGACGTAGACTGACGGCAATTCAGTCGAAGACGGAGCTGCCGCACATGAAGATCTTCCTCGACACCGCCGAGATCGAAGAGATCCGGACCGCCGCCCGCTGGGGCGTCCTGGACGGTGTGACCACCAACCCGACCCTCTACGCCAAGGTCGGCGGGTCGTACGACGAGATCCTCCAGCAGGTGTGCAAGATCACGCCCGGCCCCGTGTCGGCCGAGTGCGTGAGCGACGATGTCGACGGGATGCTCGAAGAGGGCCGCCACTACGCCAAGCTCGCCCCGAACATCGTGGTCAAGGTGGCCATGAGCGAGAACGGTCTCGAAGCGATCAGCCGCTTCGCCGACGAAGGCATCAAGACCAACTGCACGCTGATCTTCACGGCCAACCAGGGCCTGCTCGCGGCCAAGGCCGGCGCGAGCCTGATCAGCCCGTTCGTCGGACGCCTCGACGACATCAACCAGGACGGGATGATCGTCATCCGCGAGCTGGCCGAGATGTTCGCGATCCACGAGATCGATGCCGAGGTCCTCGCGGCATCCGTCCGGACCCCGCTCCACGTGACCCAGGCCGCCCTGGCCGGCGCCAACATCGCGACGGTGCCCTTCAAGGTGCTTCAGCAGATGGTCCACCATCCGCTGACCGACAAGGGGATCACCCAGTTCAAGGCGGACTGGAAGAAAGCCCACGACGCCGCGGCTGCCAAGGCCTAGGCTCAGCCGTCGCGACCGCGGCAGCGCAATCCGGGATCCGGGCAGGGAGATCGGCCCGCGGTCAGGCGATCGCTCGATGCAGCCGGCGGAAGGTCGGCCGGAAGCCCAGGCGTGGCCACGTCCGGCTGGAGAGCAGGTTGGTCTCCCGCCAGTCGATGGCGACGCTCGGATAGCCGGCGTCGCGCGCCCACAGGATGACGGCCTCACCGAGGGCCCGGCCCGCGCCGAGGCCGCGCGCCTCGGGCAGGACGGCGGCGAACCCGAGGAACCCGGCGTTCGCCGGCTGGACGATGCCGCGATGCTCGCTCGACACCTCGATCGAGCAGCCGACCGCCGACCCGATGACGGCGCGGTCGTGCTCGGCGACGAAGGTCGTGCAGGCGGGGTCGTCGAAGCCGTCCTCCCACTCCTTGATCGCCTCGGCCATTGGCGGCGGCTCGTAGCTCGAGAAGACCGGCGAGCGTCCCTGGTGCACGGCGAGCTCGACGTCGAGCAGCGCCAGGGTCGGGATGTCGCGACGTTCAGCGCGGCGGATGGCGATCCCGGGTGGCAGTCGGAGTGTCTCCATGGCCCCGGCCGGCTCGCGGATGGCATGGACGTGCTGTTGCCCGAAGCCGAGTCGGTACCAGGCGTCCACCAGGCCGGCGTCGGTCGCGGGAACGACCGTGTAGTGGCTCGTCGCGCCGGACTCGACCCATCGAGCCGCCGCGAACCCGTACAGGTCCCGCACGATCTCTGGCTCGGTGACCGCGTGGCCGGCCCCTTCGACCCAGACGTTGGGACCCCAGAGCGGACCGCGCGGCCCCCCGAGGAGGTAGCCGGCGACTTCGCCGTCGCGGAGGGCAATCGCCCCGGTCGCGCCCGACTCGGTCAGCCCGGCGATGGCCTCGCGGGTCCCCTCGGGCTCCTCGTACGTCGCCGCCAGACCGGGTTCCACGAACCGCTGGGCACGGTGGCGGGCCGCGAGCAGGCGGGCGGCATCGTCGATGTGCTCGTCGGCGAATGGAAGGATCTCGATCCGGGCCAAGCGCTGCCACCTCGAACGTGCGTCGTCATGGGCAACCCAATCATCCCCCGGCCGGGTTCGCGCGTCGCGTGGCGACGGGCGTTGCCTAGTAGCCGACCGACGCCAGGTAGGCGCCCCGCGGCTCCTGGTAGATCCCGATCGCCATCAGGTTCATCACGAAGAACACGCGCAGGCCCTGTTCGAGGCACCAGCGGAACAGCTCACCGTTGTCGAGCGGGACGACGATTCCCGGCGGGTCGATCCGGGCGGCCGCGCCGATCAGCGCCTTGAGGTCGTCGGTCGTCTCGGCCACCGAGTGGTTGAAGTAGCCCATCCCGGTCGTGTACCCGGTGACGCGGCCGAGCCGCTCGACGATCCGGGCCTTCTTCCGCTCCACCGCGTGACCCACCTCGACCGCGCGGTCGTACCCGTGGACGCGGACGCACAGGGCGTTGCAGGCGTCGACATCGCCGACCGTCGCCGGCCGGACCTCGTAGCCGGGCATCGACGAGCGCGCGGGGGTCGCCGTGCATCGCGGCGAACGTCTCGCGGACATCGAAGCCGAGCTTCGCGTACAGGCTCGAGCGACCGGTTGTGATAGCTGATCTGGACGAGGCGGACCCCGATGGCCCGGCGTGCGGCAGCCCGCTCGAGCATGGCGCCCATGAGTGCTCGCCCGACCCGAGCGTCCTGCGCCGACGGATCGACGCTGACCGGACCGATGGCGGCGATCGTCGACCGCTCGTCGAGGAAGGTGCTGCCGACGATCCGCCCGTCTCGCTCCGCGACGACACCGTGGAAGCCGGGATTGGTCACCAGGCCGCGCACGCACCCGGTGGCGATCGCCCACGGTCGGGAAGTCGGGTGGGAAGCCGTGCTCGGTGGCGAGGGTGGCGAACGCCTCGTACAGGATCCGGCCGCACTCGGCGATATCGGCCGGCACGGCCTCGCGGAGCGCCAGGCCCGCCCGCGCCGGCGTCCCGGCCGCGGTGAACCGATCGACAACCGCGGTCGTGGTCACGCCGGCACCGTCGCGGTCGGCTCCGACCCGTTGACGGCGTCCATCAGCTGGCGCAGACGAACCGCGGAGTAGCCGGGCGCTTCGTCCCGGGTCAGCTGTGCGAGGACGTCGATCGGGAGCTCGTTGAGGATCGCGTGGTTCGGGTTGAACAGCAGGTGCTCGTCGACGGCGAGGCCGAAGTCGGAGCCCTCCTTGACGGCCCAGTACAGGTTCCGCGGCCGGACCGAGTCGCCGACGTTGATGACCTGGACGCCGGCCGCTCCGCAGCTCGCGGAACAACGCGCTGTCCGACCGGACGTGGCAGGTGACGACGTCGTCCACCTCGAGGGTCGTGCGCGTGAAGTCCTTGTCCTGGAGGACGACCTCGCCCGGACGGATCTCGTGGATCGTGGTGCTGGTGAGGATGGTCACCGGGTGCTTGTACGGCCGGTCGTGGAGGACCTCGGCGTCGCCCTGCGCGAACCGCTTGCGCTGGACGTACATGTGGATGACCTCGAGCTCGGCGGCGAACTCGCGGTTCTCGGTCACGATCGTGACCTGCTTGCCGATGCTGGCCAGGAACGCCGCACGTGTCGGCCGCCGGATAGCCGTCGCCCCAGAGCAGGACCCGGGCGCCCAGCTTGCGCATGCGCCGTCCACCCGGGTGGCACTCGCAGGCGATCTTGGGGCAGGCCATCGACTCCTCGAACGGGACGACCCCGCTCGCGTCGCCGACGACATCCGGCACGTACGACGCCGCGCCGGTGGCATTGAGCACGACGTCGAAGCCGCGCAGCTCGTCGACCGTCGGCGCGTGGTTGAGCCGCAGGTCGACGTGCAGGTCGAGGAGCTGGTCGCGGATCCAGTCCAGGTACCAGCGCATCTTCTCCTTGCCCGGCACCAGGCAGACGTACTTCATCGCGCCGCCGAGCTCGCCGGCCTTCTCGAACAGCGTCACCTGGTGGCCGCGCTCGGTGGCGATCCGGGCGGCCTCCATGCCGGCCGGTCCGCCGCCGACGACGGCGACCCGGACCGGCGTCGCGGTCCGCGTCATTGCCGCGTACGCGGGATTGCCGCAGGCGGCGTTGATCGAGCAGGCGATCTCCTTCTTGGCCATCAGCGATTCCTGCCAGCAGCCGCCCAGGCAGGAGATGCAGCGGCGGATCTGCCTGACCCGCCCGAACTGGGCCTTGACCGGCCAGTACGGGTCGGCGAGCAGCTGGCGGGCGAGCCCGACCAGGTCCGTCTTGCCCTCGGCCAGGATCTGCTCGCAGTAGTCGGGATCGCGCAGCGAATGGCTCGTGATCACCGGGATCCGGACGGCCTGCTTGACCGCCTCGGCGGCGTACGTCGCCCAGCCCTGCGGGTACTGCATCGGGTCGAACCCGGCGCCCGGGCTCTCCTGCATGCCCATCGACAGGTCGACGGCGGCACAGCCGGCCCGCTCGAGGATCCTGGCGATCTCGACCCCTTCCTCGAGGCCGCCGCGGCCGCCCTCGCACCACTCGTCGAACGAGTACCGGACGAGGAGCGGGAAGCTCTTGCCGCACTTCTTCTGGATCGAGTCGACGACCGCCAGCGGGAAGCGCATCCGGTTCTCGAAGCTGCCGCCGAACCGGTCGTTGCGCATGTTGAGGAACGGGCTCATGAACTCCGACAGGAGGTAGCCGTGGGCCGCGTGGAGCTCGACGGCGTCGAAGCCTGCCTGCTTGACCCGCCACGCCGCCTCGCTGAAGAGGTCGACGAGCTCGAGGATCTCGCTGATCGACGCCTCGCGGATCTCCTTGCCCTTCTCGTCCGCGTTCTCGTAGATGATCTCGTGCCCGGCCGACCACGGCAGCTTCAGGACGCGGTCGGTCGCCCCCAGCGTGTTGTAGCGGGGGATCGCGCACTGGCGGCCCGGGTGCTGGAGCTGGACGCCGCACTTCGCCCCGTAGCGGTGCATGCTCTCGGCCAGCCGGGCCAGGCCCGGGATGTAGTTGTCGCCGTCGGCGACCAGGCAGGTCACCGTCGGACGTCCGGTCTTCATGTCCGGCGTGGTGGCGCCGACGATGATGAACCCGGTGCCGCCGCGCGCGATGTCGGCGTGGTGGTGGATGTCGCGTTCGCTGACCTCGCCGTCGGCATGCGACGAGCTGATGTCGGTCGGCACGTGGACGATCCGGTTGGGCAACTCGAGGTTCCCGAGCTGGATCGGGCTGAACAGGTGCGGGTAGAGCGCCATCGACCGGATCTCCTGGGCAGGCGGAGCAGACTTCGATGCCTGACTCTCGCTCGCCGGGCGTGCGCGCGGCAATGCCATTCGGGGCCGAGGTACTGTCAGAAGCGGCTGCGGATGCCGCTCGGACGGGTCCTTTCGGGTCATCTGGCCCTGTCCGGTCCGGGCGGCGGCTCGACAGTCGGAGCGTGGCCGTCTTCAACTGGGCGCAGGACCTGGACCCCGACTTCCCGCTGGCCGTCGTCGACTTCCGGACCGAGGGCGACGGCGACCGGATGCACTGGCACGAGTACCTCGAGATCGCGCTCTGCCTCGAGGGGACCGGCCGGTTCCTGTTCGGACGGCAGGTCCACCCCGTCGAGCCCGGCGACATCTTCCTCGTCGACAACTCGCACCCGCACGTCGCGCTGCCGGCGGCCGGCGGCTCGCTCCGGCTGCTGCTCGTGCTCTTCCGCCCCGAGCTGGTCGCCGGCCCGGGATGCCGGGCGTTCGATTCCGGCTACCTCGCCCCGTTCCGTGCCGTCGACGAGCACGCCCTGCAGCGGATCGCGTGCGGGTCGCCGCTGGCGGCCGAGCTGGCCCCCATCCTCCGCGAGCTGGCGGACGTCGCCGCCCGCCACGATCCGGAGGATCGGCACCTGCTCGACGCGGTCCTCCGCCTGGCGCTCGGCGTCCTGGTCCGCCGCTGCGCGACGGGAGGGCCGCGAGCGGGCAGCCCGGACGCCGCCCGGCGGGAGCAGATCCGGCCGGTGCTGTCGTACGTCGAGGCGCACTGCCGCGAACGGGTGACCCTCGACGACGTGGCCGAGGTCGTCCACCTGAGCCCCTCGCGCGTCCGTCACGTGTTCCGCGACGTCAGCGGGGTCGGCTTCAAGGAGTACGCCACCCGGGTCAGGCTGACCGAGGCGAAACGGCTGCTGCTGGCCACCGACCTGAGCGTGGCCGAGGTCGCCCACAGCGTCGGCTACACCAACGTCCACCAGTTCTACACGGTGTTCCACCGGTACTGCTCGCTGCTGCCCGCGGAGTACCGGCGCTACTACACGCCGGCCGGGCCGGGGGAGGGGGCAGGGCCGGCACCCGGCGACACGGAAGCGGAGGTCTCGCCGGGCTTGTCCGTCGAGGGGCGCTGGGCGCGGTCGCGCGTGGCGGTCGCGCGATAGGCCCGCGGTCGCGGTGCCGGGAACGCGGTGCCGGGATCGCGAGGGTCAGCGGCCCCGCGCGTAGCCGAGCGCGGTGAACTTGTCCCAGAGCGATCCGGCGTTGAGCGTCTGGATGTGATCCATCATGTAGCCCTGCCCGACGTCGACGGGCCCGAACTTCTCGTCGAAGCGGACCCGCTGCATCGTCTCGTCGCGGGTCCAACCCTTGGCCACGGCGTCGGCCACGGCGGCCTTCCACTCGAGCAGGACCTGTCGCTGGGTGTCGACGTACTTGATGGTCGTGACCGGCCCGTGGCCGGGGATCAGGTGGTCGACGTCGAGCTGGCGGATCCGCTCGAGCGCCTCGAGCCACTGGTCGACGTTGGACGTCATCAGCCAGGTCTGGCAGCCGTTGAAGATCGTGTCGCCGGTGAAGACCGCGCGCTCCTCGGGGACGTGGACCGCGATCTGTCCCGGCGTGTGCCCCGGCGTGTGCAGGAGCCGGAACGTGTGGTCGCCGACGCGGAGGGTGAGATCCCCGCTGAAGACGATCGTGCCCTTGTTCGGGTCGGCGTAGTACGTGTCGCGGTCGGGCACGATCGCGGCCGCCTCGGGGTCATCGGTCGGGACGGCTTCGAGCGCATACGCGTACGGATCGAGGTCCGGGGTGACGGTCATGAAGTTGTCGAACACCCCCTGGTGCTCGACGACCGGCATGCCCTTGAACCAGTAGTTGCCGAAGATGTGGTCGACGTGGTGCTCGGTGTTGATGACGTAGCGGATCGGGCCGTGCGATTCGGCCTGGGCGCGCATGGCGACTGCCCGTGTCGGGAGCTGTGGCGTGTCGATGACCACGACACCGTCCGACGTCGTGACGAAGCTTGGATTGCAGCCGCGCAGCTTGGTCGTCGTGTGGATGTTCGGGGTGACGCGTTCGAGGTCCAGGGTGGCGGATGGCATGGCGTTCGAGCTCTCCAGGTGCTACTGCGTAGCCGTGAGGCCGCCGTCGATCCCGAGGATCTGACCGGTCACGAATGACGAGGCGTCGGAGACGAGGAAGATCGCGGCACCGACGAGGTCTCGAGTTTCCCCGACGCGGCCGAGCGGGATCCGGCCGAGGACGCCGGCCTTGAACGCCGGGTCGGCCAGCAACGACGCGACCTGCGGCGTGTCGACGAAGGTCGGCATGATCGCGTTGACCCGGATCCCGTACTTCGCCCACTCGGTCGCCCACTGGCGGGTCAGCGAGCTGATGGCGCCCTTCGCCGCGACGTAGGCCGAGTAGCCGGCATTGATCCCGAGGTTGGCGCGCACCGACGAGATGTTGAGGACGCTGCCGCCCCGACCCGCCTCGATCATCGCCCGGGCCGCGGCCTGCGTGGCGAGCAGGGTGCTCCGGACGTTCAGCTCCATGATCCAGTCCCAGTCCGAGCGCGGGTAGGCCTCGGCCGGGTGGAGGACCTTGCCGGCCCCGCCACCGACCGCGTTGACCACGATGTCGATCCGGCCGAACTGCTCGAGGGTCTCGGCGACCATCCGGTCGCAGTCGGCCTCGACCGTCATGTCGGCCGCGATCCCGATGCCCTCCGATCCCACGCCCTGGACGCGCGCCACCACGTCGTCGCACATCCGGCAGGTCCGGTCGGCGACCGCGACGCGCGCCCCGGCACCGGCCAGGGCTTCGGCCATCGCCGATCCGATGGCGCCCGCGCCACCCGGCACGAGGGC
Organism: uncultured Chloroflexia bacterium; assembly: GCA_963806175.1. Taxonomy (GTDB): domain Bacteria; phylum Chloroflexota; class Limnocylindria; order Limnocylindrales; family CSP1-4; genus SPCO01. Next base: position 393,273 of record CAWDXA010000003.1, on the reverse strand, counting down.
CACCTTTCCCTGGAGGCTGAACGCATCGAGCTGACCCATGGTCCTCCCGGCCGAGACGGCCCCTGGCGCCCGCGCCCGAATACGAGGGTCGACGCCGGGCCGCGACGTTTGATCGATTATCGAGAATACGCGCGAACGAGCGCAGCGTCAACGCCGCAGCCCCAACGGTACCCCGTCTGCTACTCGGCCGCGCGGGCCCGTTTCATCATCGCCAACGACGCGTCCGGTCCCTTGAATCCGACGAGGTATTCGAGGCGGATGGGAGCGAAGCACTCGTAGAAGACGACGTCCTCGTCGCCCAGCTGGCGGAACGCGTGGATCCAGTCCGAGGGAATGACGAGCAGCGAGCCCGGGCCGACCTCGGCCTCCTCGTCACCGACCTTCGCCCACAGCCGGCCCTGCTCGACCAGCATCAGTTGCTCGGCAGGATGACTGTGGTCGGGGATCACGACACCGCCGCGATACACGATCCGGGTCAGCATCGTCTTCTCGCCGGAGACCGCCTGGCGGAAGACGCCGGGCACGTATTCGACGGTCGGGAACTCATCCCAGGTCGTGATCTGTCCCATCAGGGCCTCCTGGCGTCGAGTCCACGCAGGATCTTCTCGGGCGTGACCGGAAGCTCGTCGATCCGGACGCCCGTCGCGTGGTAGATGGCGTTGACGATCGCCGGGATGGGCGAGTTCGCGGTCATCTCGCCGATGCCCTTGCACGCCGTACGGACCGTTCGACGACGGCATCTCCAGCACGACGCACTCGATCTCGGGCAGCTCGAGCGGGCCCGGCATCAGGTACTCGCTGAAGTCCCGGGGGCTGTGATCCGGCGGCGGGATAGTACGGTGCCGTGGTCTCGTACAGGGCGTGCGACATGCCCATCCAGGCGCCGCCCGTGATCTGGCCCTGGACGAGCGCCGGGTTGACCTGGCGGCCGACCTCGTAGGCGCTCTTGATGCTCAGGACCGTGACCTCGCCGGTCTCGGTGTCGACCTCGACCTCGGCGACGGTGCAGGCGTGGGCCTCGGTCGAATCCGGGTCCATCGCCCCGGTCTCGGGGTCGACCTCGCTCTTCGGCTTCATGAAGCTGCCGCGTCCGGCGATCGTCCTGCCGTACTTGAACTGGGCCAGCGACGCGATGTCGGCGACCTTCATCGAACGGGCGGGGACGCCCGTGACCATCAGGTTGCCCTGCCCGTCGAACTCGATCTCGTCGACGGAGGCCTCGAACTCCTCGGCGGCCACCTCGAGCAGCGCCTTGCGGGCCTCGGTGGCGGCGGCGATGACGGCGTTGCCGACCCGGTGGGTCGCCCGGCTGGCGAACGTGCCCATGTCGTGTGGCCCGGTGTCGGTGTCGGCGGTGTCGACGACCACCTCCTCGTAGGCGACGCCCAGCGTCTCCGCCGCGATCTGCCCGATGACGGTGCGCAACCCCTGGCCGAGATCGGTGGCGGACAGCGTGACCACGAACGACCCGCTGGTCGTGGCGTGGATCAGGGCCTGCGACGGGTCGCCGCCGAGGTTCATGCCGGTCGGGTAGTTGACGGCGGCGATGCCCGTGCCGCGCAGCCTGGCCATGGCTAGCGGCCGCCGTCGTGGCCGGCGCCGCGCGGCGCCGAGGTCATCGCCTTGAGGTCGGCCGGCAGGTCGTGCCCGACGAGCGCCGCGGCCGCCTGCATCGTCTCGATCAGCGTGGCGTCCTCGGCGAGCTTGCGATGCGGCTTCATGTCGCCGTTGTGATAGGCGTTGAGGAAGCGGATCGTCCACGGATCGAGGCCGACGGCCTCGGCGATCTTGTCCATCTGGACCTCGAGCGCGAATGACGCCATGGTCACGCCGAAGCCGCGCATCGCGCTCGTCGGCTGGCGGTTCGTGAAGACGCAGTAGGCGTCGATGGATACGTTCGGGATGGCGTACGGCCCGGCCGCGTTGGCGGCGTGCTTGGTCAACGCGTACGGCGTCTGCCGGCTGTAGGCCCCGGAATCGGCGTAGCTCGTCACCTTGCGGGCGATGATGTGCCCGTCGCCAGTCACCCCGTCCTTGACGTAGATCCGCCAGGCGCTGCGGGTCGACGAGACCTGCATCTCCTCGGAGCGGCTGTAGACGAAGCGGACCGGCCGGCCGGTCTTCATGGCCGCCAGGGTGGCGATCGGCTCGACGATGACGTCGACCTTGCCACCGAACCCGCCCCCGACCGTCCCGCCGACGAAGTGGAGCCGGTTGCCCGGGACCTGCAGGATGATCGAGGTGTTGTCGAGGCTGAAATAGAGCGCCTGGGTGTTGGTGTAGACGGTGAACCTGCCGGCATCGGGGACCGCGATGCAGCCGGTCGTCTCGAGCGGTGCCTGCTCGATCGGGCTGGTGTTGTAGACGCCCTCCACGATGTGGTCGGCCCGGGCGAACGCCGCGTCCACGTCGCCGAGTCGCACGCGCCGGCAGGGGTGGCCCTCGTACATGAAGGTGTTGTTGCCCCAGTGCGTCACGATCGGGGCGCCCGGCTTCAGCGCCTCCTCGACGTCGAAGACCGCGGGCAGCTCGTCCAGGTCGAGCCGGACCCTCGACACGGCCTCCATGGCCGCATCCTCGGTCTCGGCCACGATGGCGACGATCGCCTCGCCCTTGAAGCGGACGCGCTCCTCGGCGAGGACGAACTCCTCCTCCGGCTCGACCCCGATGAGCGACAGGATGGTGTATCGGTTGTGCGGGACGTCCGCGGCGGTCAGCGCCCGGACGAACCCCGGCACCCGCTCGGCCTCGGACAGGTCGATGCCGCGGATCCGCGCGTGATGGAGCGGGCTCCGGACCATCTTCAGGTGGAGCATGCCCGGGAAGACGCGATCCGCCGCGAATTGCGTCCGGCCGGTGACATGGCCGATCGCGTCGCTGCGCCCGACCGACTGGCCGACGACCTCGAGCCGCTCGGTCATCGGACCGCCTCCGCGTCCCGGCCGGCCAGCGCCCCGGCCGCCTGCCGGATCGCCTCGACGATCGGCTGGTAACCCGTGCACCGGCAAAGGTTGCCGGACAGGGCCTGGCCGATGGCCTCGTCGGTCGGCGCGGGATCGTGGTCGAGGAGGGCCTTGGACAGCATGATCATCCCCGGCGTGCAGTAGCCGCACTGGAAGGCATAGCCGTCGACGAAGGCCTGCTGGATGGGATGCAGGCCCTCGGCCGGGGTGAGGCTCTCGAGGGTCGTGACCCGCCGGCCCGCGACGTCCTCGACCGGCAGCAGGCACGACGCCATGGGTTCGCCGTCGACGAGGACGGTGCAGGACCCGCACCCGCCCTGCCGGCAGCCTTCCTTGGTGGCCGTCAGGCCGAGCTGGTTGCGCAGCACGGACTGCAGCGTCGTCATCGGCCTGACGAGGACCTCGACCGCCCGCCCGCCGAGCTCGAACGTGACGATCGTCGATGCCATGGTCAGCGGTCCTCCACGACGGCGGCTGCCGCCAGCTGCTGCAACGCGCGGGCGACGAACAGGTCGACCATCCGGCGTCGATACCAGGCGGTGGCGATCGCGTCGGTGAACGGTTCGCATTCCGCCGCCGCGGCGGCGCCCGCCGCGGCGATCGCGTCCGCCCCGAGATCCGTCCCGATCAGGACGCGCTCGGCCTGCCGGGCCCGGATCGGATGCGGGCCGACGGCTCCCAGCGCGATTCGGGCGTCGGCGATGCGGCCCCCGTCCCACCGCAGGCGCGCGGCCACGGTCACCACGGCCGGCGTGTTGGCGTGCTTGCGGCCGAACTTGAGGTAGGCCGTGGGCTCGGCCGGGATCGGCACCCACAGCTCGGCGAGCAGCTCGTCAGGAGCCAGCTCGTTGGTCAGGAAGCCGGTGTAGAAGTCGGCCAGCGACACGACGCGGGCCCTCCGCGAGCTGGCCAGGGTCACGCTCGCGTCCAGCGCCAGCAGCGCGACGGCCACGTCACCGCCGGGCGGCGGCGTGAACAGGTTGCCGCCGACGGTCCCCATGTTGCGGATGGACCAACTCGCCGTGTTCCGGGCGGCTTCTCGCAGGACCGGGACGGCGTCCTGCTGCAGCAGCTGGGTCAGCGTCGTGGTGGCCCCGATCCGCAACCGGCCGTTGGCACGCTCGATCCTGTCGAGGCCGGCCAGGCGCAGGCCCATGACCGTGCCCGGCAGGGAGATCCCGTCGTTGATCAGCGGCATGGCGATCGTCCCGCCGGCCATCACCAGCACGTCGAGCCCATGCTGCTCGAGCAGGCCCAGCGCCTCCGGCAGCGATCGCGGCAGCAGGTAGGCGCTGACGGTCACCGGGAACCCTCCTTGGTGGCCGGCCGGGCAGCGCCGGCGGCCTCGACCACGGGCTCGCCCTGGAGTCGGGTCTCCAGGTTGCCCAGGCCCTGGTTGATGAGCGATCGGGCGAGCCCTTCGGCGAACCGGGTGTCGAGCCTCGCGAGGGGCCCGCCGATGACGGCCTCACCGTCGTAGTCCACGGTGGTCCGGCCGTCGGCCTCGACGAGCCGGAACGACGCCGATCCCTTGATCGAACCGAGCGCGCCGACGACCTCCCCGTCGAGGCGGCCGAAGGCCGGTGGCTCGGTCTCGACCAGGCGGACGACCGTTTGATAGGTCCCCACCATGCCGGGGAGGCGGAGCGAGATCCGGCCGCGGTACTCGGTGTCGTCGACCCGTTCGATCTCGCGGCAGCCGGGAATGATGCCGAGGAGTGTGGTCGGGTCGCAGATCGCGTCGAAGACGGCGACTCGCGGCGCATCGAGCGTTCGACTGCCGTGGACGTTCACGGGACCCGGTTCCCGAGCGCGTCCGGCTGCCTCTCCTCCGGGCCGAGCGCGGCCTTGAGGCCCGCGTCGACGTGGTCGAGATGCCGGCGCATCGCCTCCTCGGCGGCGTCGGGATCGTGCCGGCGCAGGGCCTCCACGATCTGCCGGTGGTCTTCCAGCGCGGCCTCGCGCACGGCGGGAAGGCCGCCTGTCCGTTCCCGGCTGACCCGGCCCAGGGTGCTGATGATGTTCATGAACTGGAGCAGCAGGAAGTTCGCCGCCGCGGCGCACACCGCCATGTGCATCGCGATGTCCAGCTCGCTGAACCGCTCCGGGTCGTCGACGCAGGCCGCCATCGCGCCGAGCCGCCGCTCGAGGCCATCGATCTCGTCATCGGTCACCCGGGCGGCGGCGAGCCGGACGTTGCCGGTCTCGATCACCCGTCGCGCCTCGAGCAGCTGGACGAGCGCGACGCTGTCCTTGGAGAACACGAAGTCGAGGTGGGAGACCAGCTGCTGCGGCTCGAGCGCGGTGATGTAGGTGCCGTCGCCCTGGCGGATGTCGACCACGCGCATGAGGGCCAGCGCGCGGAGGGCCTCCCGCAGGACGGGCCGGCTGACCTCCATCATCCTGGCCAGGTTGCGCTCGGCCGGGAGCTTGTCACCCGGTCGCAGCTGCTGGGCGCGGATCTGCTCGAGCAGGCGGTTGGCGATCTCCTCGGGCAGCGTGCTCCGCGAGACCACCTCGAAGCGGGCCTCGGGGACGGCCGCGCTCCGATCAGTCGCCGCGCCGACCTCCAGCTGCCGATCCACGCTCGTCACCGCCCATGCAGGGGATTGCCTCGCGATATCGTAGACGGCGGCTGGTATAGTGGTCAACTGGTAAGGCCAATCTGGCGTGACCCATCCGCCACCAGCGAGGACCCACGATGATCGAGCGGCACATCACCTTCAACGTCCACGCCGATCGGACGGAGGCGTTCGAGCGGTTCTTCGCCGATCAGTACGGACCGACGATGGCGAAGGCGCCGGGGTTCGTCCGGGTCGAGCTCCTGCGCGAGGTCGACAGCGCGACGCGCTACCAGATGGTCCTGCGCTTCGCGGATGGCGAGAGCGCGGCCGCGTGGCGGACGTCCGAGGTGCACCTGGCCCTGCAGCCTGCGCTCACGGCGCTGTTCAGCGACAACGAGATCCAGGGCTACGTGGTCATCGCCTGACCGGTCCAGGCATGGGTCGGAGCGAGACCCGCGTGGGAAGCGAGGACGACGTGGCTGACGAGCGGGTACTGGTCACCGGCGGCACGGGCTGTATCGGTTCGTGGGTCGTCAGGAATCTCGTCCGGGAAGGCGTCCCGGTCCTCGTCCTCAGCGTCGACCGGCAGTTCGACCGCCTCAGACTCGTCCTGACCGAGGCGGAGTTCGAGCGGATCGGCTTCCTGATCACGGACATCGCCGAGATCGACGCCGTCGAGGCCGAGGCACGTCGACACGGGGTCAACCGGATCATCCACCTCGCGGCCATGCAGTTCCCGTTCTGCGCGGCCGACCCGATCCGCGGGGCGCAGGTCAACGTTGCCGGAACGGTGGCGGTCTTCGAGCTGGCGAAGCGTCTCGGCGTCGACCGGGTGGTGTACGCCAGCAGCGCGGCGGTCTTCGGACCGGCGAGCCACTATGGCCAGACGGTCCTGCCGCCCGACGCGCCGTTCTTCCCGACGTCGCACTACGGGGTCTACAAGGTCGCCAACGAGGGGACCGGCCGTGTCTACTGGGAGAACGACGGCATCTCGAGCATCGGCCTCCGGCCGCATTCCGTGTACGGCCCGGGGCGCGACCAGGGCGTGACGTCCAAGCCGACGCTGGCGATGATCGCCGCGGCCGCACGCCGCCCGTACCACGTCAACTTCGGCGGCAGCTACCAGTTCCAGTTCGTCGACGACGTGGCCCGGACGTTCATCCGGGCGGCGCGGGTGACGACCCCGGGTGCGGTGGCCTACAGCCTCGGTGGCAGCGCCCTCAGCGTCGACGAGATCCTCCGTGGCATCGAGGTGCAGGAGCCTGCCATCGTGGGACGCCTGACCCACGACGACCGGGTGCTGCCGTTCCCGGCCGCGTTCGACGGCGGCCCGATCGCCGAGGCGCTCGGACCCCAGGCCGAGACACCGCTCGAGGAGGGCATCCGCGTGACCCTCGAGACGTACCGTGCCGCGCTCCTCGGTGGGCAGATCGACCAGGCCTACCTGGACCGCGTGCTCGCCTGACCGGGGCGTCGCCCGCGGGCCGCCCGGGGACCGATACGATCGCCTCCCGAGGCCGGTCGCCCCATACCATCTGCTGACCGGACGATCGCCGCGTCTCGTTACCGGCCAAGGAGGACGTCGCCCATGAAGCCGCCGACCGTGTTCCTCGGCGAGATGACCGACCCCGAGGTCGAGGCCCACCTCCGACGGCACCAGACGGTGATCGTGCCCGTTGGGTCGACCGAGCAGCACGGTCCCCATGCGCCGCTCCTGACCGACGTCCTGATCCCGGTCGAGGTGGCGCGCCGGGTCGCGGAGGCGACCGGCGCGCTGGTGGCCCCGCCGGTCAACTACGCGCTGTCCTACCCGCACGCCGGGTTCACCGGCGTGGTGCACGTGCGGATCTCGACGTTCATGGCACTCATCGAGGACCTGTGCGCCTCGCTCGCGACCGTCGGCTTCCGGCGGATCGTCTTCCTGAACGGGCACTACGACAACACCTACGCGATCGCGTACGCCTGCGCTGCCGCGGCAGACCGGATGCCGCCGGGTGTTCGCGCCTTCCCCGTCAACTACTGGGACGGCATGACGCCGGCCGAGGCCGCGGAGTTCTTCGACCCGTCGACCGGGCTCCACGCGAACCGGGGCGAGACGTCGGCCGTGCTCGCCATCGACCCGGCGCTCGTGGACATGGAAGCGGCGAACGCGGAGTTCCCGCCGTTCCCGGAGGTCACCAGCCCGGGTCCGGTGCACACCGCGTTCTTCTTCTCCGCGCCGGGCTCCGTCCACCGCGCCACTCGATCCGGAACCTGGGGCGACGCGACGCAGGCGACCGCCGAGTTCGGTGAGCGCTACCTGGCGGTCGTGGTGGCGTCGACCGTCCGCCTGCTCGACGACATCGAGCGGACGTTCGAGGCGATGCCGCCGCGCTGACGGCGCGGCGTCAGCCGGCGGTCGCGGCCACCGCTGCCGACCAGTGGCCCGCGCGCATCACCCGACGGAGCCGCAGGTCGCCGTCCAGCTCGACCAGGTCGGCCCGCTGTCCGGGGGCGATTCGGCCGCGGTCGGCGATCCCGAGCATGGCCAGCGGGTTCCGGCTCGCCGCGGCGACGGCCGCGGGCAGTGACACGCCCGACGCAACGAGGTTGCGGACGGCGACGTCCAGGGTGAGCACGGACCCGGCGAGCGTGGACGTTCCGGCGAGCGTGACGCGCCCCCCAGTGACCTCCACGGCGAGGCCGCCGACCTGTCCGCGACCGTCGCCCATCCCGGCCAGCGCGATGGCATCGCTGACGAGCAGCAGCCGGTCGGCCGGCTTCACCCGGGTGATGAGCGGCCAGAGGCCAGGGTGGACGTGAATGCCGTCGGCGATGAGCTCGACATAGGCGGCGTCGTCGAGCAGCGCGGCAACCGCGACGCCCGGGGCCCGATGATCGACGCCGGTCATCGCATTGAACAGGTGCGTCGTCGACGTCCCGCCGGCCCGGTAGCCCGTCCAGCGCCTCCTCCAGGGTCGCGGCCGAGTGACCGATCGAGGGCGCCACTCCACGCTCGCGGAGCCGGGCGATCAGCTCGACGGCGCCGGGCAGCTCCGGCGCGATCGTCAGGATCCGGAGGCCGTCGACGAGCGGCTCGAACGCACCGGCCGGCACGTCGGCCGGGATCTGGAGGTAGGCAGGATCGTGGGCGCCCTTCCGGGCCTGGGCCAGGAACGGCCCCTCAAGGTTGAAGCCGAGCGGTTCGGCTCCATCGGCCGGCGCGCCCGGCAGCCAGCCGCGGACGCGCTCGGCGAAGGCCACGAGGCTGTCCAAGGGTGCCGCGACCGCGGTCGGCAGGAACGACGTGACGCCGTGTCGGAGCAGGTGCCGGGACATGCCGTCCAGCGCCGCCCGGTCGCCCATCGCGTCGTGGCCGCCGCCGCCATGGACGTGCACGTCGACGAAGCCCGGACAGATGAGCCGATCCCCTGCCTTGGCAGGCGTCCGACCGCGCTCCGGTCCGTCGGAGAGCTGCACCTCCGTGATCCATCCGCCCTCGATCGCGATTCGCCCGGCGACGACGCGGTCGTCGAGCACCAGCCTGCCGTCGAGGACCGTCGCCCGGGAGGTCATGCGTTGGCGTGCGGGGCGGTCGAGTCGCCGGCCTCGACCTCGAACTGCACCTCGAGGGCATAGCGATCGGCCGCGTAGACGGATTCGGTCGCCTCGATCCGCCGGCCATGTCCGTCGCGGATGACCCGCCGTTCGACGAGCAGCGGGTCGCCGGTGCGGATCCCGAGGTAGCGGGCCACGTCGGCCGTGGCCGCGGCGGCCGCGATCGTGCCGGTCCCCCGGAACAGCGCGAAGCCCGCCCCGCCGAGGGTCTCGTGGAGCGAGCCGTGGGCCAGGTCGGCGGTCATGACCGCCCCGGCGCAGGCGCCGATCAGGATGGTCGACTCGAGCGCGATCGGCTGGTCGTCGGCCTGGCGCAGCCGGCGGAGATGGACGACCGGCTGGTGCACGCGGGATCCCGAGGTCCGCGGCCTCGGCCTCCGTCGACGGGCGGATGACCCGGGTCAGGACCCTCGAGCTCGGGACGCGGCCGGCGCGGCGCATCTCCTCGGTGAACGTCATCAGGCGAGTTGGCCCGCCGATGCGCCGGCGGCTCGGCGACGAAGCTGCCGCGTCCCGGTTCGCGCCGGATCAGGCCGTCGACGGCGAGCCGCTCCATCGCGTTGCGCGCGGTCATCCGGCTCACCCCGAACTGGGCGCACAGCTCGGCGTCCGACGGCAGGCGCTCGCCGGGCCGCAGCGTCGCGATCCGCTCGCGCAGGGCCTGCTCGATCTGGCGGTACTGCGGCTGGTAGCTCGCCTCGATCATCGCGCACCGACCGGCGCGTGCCGGGCGCCCGCGGCCGTTTCGGCCACGAACTGCGCCGCGTGGCCGCCTCGGCGCCGTGAACGGCCGCGCCGATCGCCCCGGCCCAGGTCCCCAGCTCGGCGGTGACGAGCTCCACCTCGTCGAGCGACGTCGTCCGGACGCGCCGTCGGAGCTCGTCGCGGATCGGGCCGAGCAGCAGGTCGGCCGCGGCCGAGATCCCGCCACCGATGACGACCCGGTCGGGCGAGAGGACGACGACCATGTTGGCGATCCCGATCCCCAGGTAGCGGCCGACCTCGGCCAGGCCTCCGATGGCGCGCTCGTCGCCCGCGCGAGCGCGCACGACCGCCTCCTCGGCGGTGGCGGTCCCGCAGGCGGCCGCGATCTGGTCGGCTCGGGCGAACGCCTCGAGGCAGCCGCGATTGCCGCAGCCGCACCACGGACCGTCCGGATCGATCGTCTGGTGGCCGAGCTCGCCGGCCGTCCCGTCATGGCCCTGGACGACCGGCCGTCGATCGCGATCACGCCGCCGACGCCCGTCCCGAGCGTCAGTCCGATCATCGACGACGGCGCCACGCCCGGCGCCCAGCCGCAGCTCGGCAAGGCCGAAGGCCCGGGCGTCGTTGATCGAGGAAGGCCGGCACGCCGATCGCGTCGGCCACCGGGGCCGGCGACGGCGTGACCCGCCCCAGGGCCCGGGCACGTTGACGAGGAAGCGCGTGGTGCCGGTCGCCGGGTCGTACAGCCCGGGGACGCCGATGCCGACCGCTCGACACACCGGGCCATCGCGGCGATCGGCCGCGGCCGCGACCTCGGCCAGCTGCCACGACCGCGGCAGGCACCGCGGCCGGGTCCGGCGCGATATCGGTGTCGCGACCTGGTCGCGGCCAGGCGGCCCACGCGTCGCCGCGTGCTCGACGACCGCCCACTTGATGTTCGTCGCTCCGAGGTCGAGGCCGAGGTGGCGAGTCGCCCCCTTCGCGGTCATCGGATGCCTGTCCGCCTCGACCCGCTCAGCTCGTGGCCGTCACCCGCGTGTACGCCGCGGCGACGAGCGACGATGATCGACCCGAACACGATCTGGCGCGACGGCTTCGGGCAGCCGAGACGGTCAGGAGAGCCGTCAGCACGGTCAGGATCAGCGCGCCGACGATCGTCCCGCGAGTAGCCGCCCCGGCCACCCATGATCGACGTCCCGCCGATGACCGCCGCCGCGACCGACGGCAGCACCGACGGCGTCGACCAGCGACACGCTGGCGGTGTTGATCAGGCCCGACATGGAGCAGGCCGGCGATGCGCGGCCAGGAGCGCCGAGATGACGTACAGGACGATCAGGACCTGCCACGACGCGGGCACCGGACAGGCGGGCGGCGACCGGGTTGTCGCCGATGGCGTACAGCAGCCGGCCGTACCCCGTCCGCTTGCAGGCCGAACAGGATGATCAGCACCGCCACCGGGCACGAAGCACGAGCAGGCTGTTGGGCATCACGTCGACGGTGAGGCCCGTGCCCAGCGTGCGCAGCTCGGGCGGGACGCCCGCACCGGTCTGGACGCTCTGGAGCTGCCAGACGTTCGCGAGGCCCAGGACGACGAGGCTCATGCCCAGGGTCATGATCAGCGGGTGGACCCGGAAGACGCCGACGCCGATGCCGGTGACCAGGCCGGCCAGCGCGGCTGCCGACGAGCGACACGACGATCGCGAACGGGCACGCCGCCCGGGCCGTGGACGAGCGTCGCGGTGACGAAGCCCGCCATCGAGGCGACGGCGCCGACCGACAGGTCGATCCCGCCGGTCAGCATCGTCAGCGTCTGGCAGCCGGCGAGGATGGCCAGCGGCACGGACGCGCGCAGGATGACGCCGGCCCAGGCGGGCCGACGATGCCCGGGCTGGACGAGCTCGATGATCGCGACCAGGACGAGCGAGCAGGCCGATCAGCGGGATGATCGGGCGGTCGCGGAACAGGCCGCGCCAGCGCCGCGGCGGTCAGCCACGCGCTGCGCCGGTGGCGGCGCCGGCGATGCGCTCATGCGCGCGCCCTCCGGATCTGGACGAGGCTGCCGAACATCACCACGCCGATGAGGATCACGCCCTGGGCGACGAACGCCAGGTTGGTGTTGACGTTGAGGAAGGTCATGTCGGTCCGGATCAGCTGGAGGATGACGACGGCGACGATCGGGCCGAACGACGCCGCCCGCGACCGCCGGCGAGGCTGACGCCGCCGAGGACGACGGCGGCGACGCTCAGCAGCGTGTACGGCCCCGGGACCGGCGTCCCGATGCCCGGTGCTCGCCGTCAGGGTCAGGCCGGCGAGCGCGGCGAACAGCCCGGTGAGGGCATAGGCGACGACCTTCGTCCGACCGACGGACACGCCGCTCCGGAATGCCGCCAGCCGGTTGCTGCCGATCGCGTAGAGCGACAGGCCGAGCCTCGAGCGCACGAGCGGGATCCAGATGACGGCGACGATGACGACCAGCACGACCGCCGCCTTGGGGATCCACTCGTTGCCGAGCGAGCCGATCACGAGGTCCTTGAGCCACTCGGCCGGCGCCGCCTCCGGGCGTCGTCCGCACGAGCAGCGCGCAGCCGGCCCACACGAACGACATCGCCAGCGTGACGACGATGTCGGGGACCCGGGTGATGACGACCAGGCCGCCGTTGATGGCGCCGAGCACGAGGCCGAGGAGGAGCACGCCGACGCACGACCGCGACGCCGAATTCCTCGCTCTGGCCCTTCATCAGCACGAGCCGAGATCACGCTGGTGAGCGCCATCATCGAGCCGATCGAGAGGTCGATCCCGCCCGAGATGACGACGATCGCCTGCGCGACGGCGGCCAGGGCGAGCGGCAGCACCGACGATGCGCGAGGCCCTGGATGCCGGTCGACGCCGTAGCTCGGCTGGATCAGCTTGGTGAGCACGAGCAGGACGACGAGGAACACGAGCAGGCCGAGCGTCCAGGCGTTGCGCCGCGCGCAAGCGCCACGCGATCGGCGCGAGTCGCGATCCGGGGCGATCGCGCGCTCACGCGTGTCGCGGTCCATCGTCCGGCTCCGTGGGACGCTCCGTCGGCCGCGTCGGCTGCCTCGCCGCGGTCGCCGCCGCGACGGCCTCGGCGCGACCTCTCCGGCATCAGCGCATCCGACCTCAGGTTGTACGCCGCGCGCAGCAACGCCGGCTCGTCCGCGTCGGCCACGGCGATCTCGGCGACCACCCGGCCGCCGAAGATCACGATGGCCCGGTCGCAGACCAGCTGGACCTCCTTCAGCTCGGACGTGTAGAGCAGCACGGCGGCCCCGGCCTCGGCGAGGTCGCGGAGCAGCACGTAGATCTGCTGCTTCGTCCGGATGTCGATGCCGCGCGTCGGATCGAAGCAGAGCATCGTGTGCACGCCGCCCGCGACCCAGCGGGCGATCGTCACCTTCTGCTGGTTGCCGCCGGAGAGCCGGCGGACCTCGCCCGCCGGCGCGGGCGTCGATCTGGAGCCTGCGCGACCGCCGCGTCGACCGTCGTGCCCTCTCCCGCCGAGGTTGATCGGGCCCCAGCTGCGCGATGCGGGTCGTGAACGGCAGGGCGATGTTCTCGCGGACCGAGCGCTGCATCAGCAGCGCCTCGGCGCGGTCGGCGGCGACGTAGACGAGGCCGGCCCGGATCGCGTCGGCCGGGTGGCGGAACGAGACGGGCGAGCCGTCGACGAGCAGCTCGCCGCCGCTCGGTCGCTCGGAGCCGGCGAGGATGTCGAACAGCTCGTCCTGGCCCTGGCCCTCGAGCGCGACCACGCCGAGCACCTCGCCGGGGTAGCAGCTCGAACGAGACGTCGTGGAGCTTCGTCCCGTCGGTGAGGTCGCGAGCCGTCGAGGCGGGGCGTCGTGCCGGCCGGCGGCGGCGCCGGCGCCGCGGCCGCGCTCCGCGACCGCCGTGCATGCTGCTCGACGATCTGGCCGAGCATGAGCTCGACGATCCGGTCCTCGGAGCCCGGCGCTCACGTCGACGACGCCGACGGTCTCGCCCTCGCGCAGCACCGTGGCCCGGTCGCAGACCGCGGCGATCTCGATCATCCGGTGCGAGATGAAGATGACCGATCGGTCGCCGCCTCGCTGGCGGCCGACGACGTCGAGCACCCGCTCGGTCAGGTTCGCGGGCAGCGCCGCGGTCATCTCGTCGAGCATGCAGCACGTCGGGCTCGATCGCGAGCGCGCGGGCGAGGTCGATGATCCGGAGCGAGGCCAGCGGCACGCGCCGCGCCAGTCTCGACAGGTCGAGGTCCGCGAGGCCCGAGCTCGCCGACCCAGTGGCGGAACGGCTCGATCGGCGTCTCGGTCAGCCGCAGGTTGGACCGGATGTCGAGGTCGGGGATGAGCGCCGGCTCCTGGTAGACCGAGACGAGGCCGCCGCGGCGCGCCTCGGCCGGCGAGTGGACGGTGCGCTCGCGTGCCGCGGACCACGATCCGGCCCGTGTCGGGGCGGACGGCGCCGGTCAGGATCTTGACCAGCGTGCTCTTGCCGGCGCCATTGGCGCCCATCAGCGCGTGGACCTCGCCCGGCCGCACCGCCAGCGACGCGGACTTGAGCGCGACGACGGCGCCGTAGGTCTTGGAGACGCCGGTCGCCTCGAGCAGGAGGTCGGTGGTGGTGATCGTCATCGGGCTCCTGGGATGGAGGGGATCGTGCGCGGGGATGCCGGCGGTGCCGGCGTCCCCCGCTGCATCGGTAGTCGGGCAGGTTAGCTCTGCCCGAGCGCCCTTGCAGGCGATGGCCTGTTCGGGGTGTACGTGGTCCAGCCGTCGATCGAGAGGCCGAGCGGCCAGAGCGGGTCGAGCCCCGGGACCGACTGCCACGCCTTGAGCTGGGCCTTGCCCGCGTCGGTCGTGTTGTCGACGATCACCGGGTCGAGCAGGACGGTGTTCGGCTGGGGCGCGCCGGAGTGGCTGACCGTCTCGCCGTTGAGGAGCTTGAGCGCCAGCGTGACGCCGGCGCCGCCGACGGCGGCGGTGTTGGTCACCGCCGCGCCCTTGAGGCCCGGGATAGCCGGTCGGGTCGAGGAGCTGCGCGACGAACGCGCCGATGTCGGCGCCGACGATCGGCACGAACTTCTTGTTGGCGGCCTTGATCGCGTCGACGATCTGCGAGTCCATGCCGGACGTCCAGATGCCCTGGATCTTGTCGTACTGGCCGCTGGCGATGAAGTCGTTGATCAGCTGGGTGGCCGTGGCCGGATCCCAGCCGGTGGCGACGCCGTCCGCGTTCGGGACGACCTTGATGTTCGGGTAGTCCTTGAGCGCGTTCTTGAACCCGATGTCGCGGTCGGAGTCGGCCGGGTGGCCGGCGAGGCCGCGCATGTAGTAGACGGTGCCCTTGCCGCCCATCTGCTCGAACAGCCACTTGGCGCCGAGCTCGGCGTACTTGACCTGGTTGTTGTACAGGTTGTACGTGTTCGGGTCGGTGACGTAGGCGTCGACCGAGACGGTCACGATGCCGGCCGCGTGCGCCTCCGCGAGCGCCGGGTTGAGCGCGTCCGGGTCGTTCGGGTTGAAGACGATCGCGTTGACGCCCTTGCGAGATCAGGTCGCGGATGTCGGACAGCTGGCCGGCGGCGTCCGTGTTGCGATGGATCGACGGTGAGTCCGGAGACCTGGCCCGACGCGTGCGCCTGGGCCTTGGCGGTGCAGACCTGCTCCTCGCGGAAGCCGTTGCCCACGCCGCCACCGTTCGAGTAGCCGATCTGTACTGCGTGGCGGCCGCGGAGCCGGGCGAGCGGCTCGCTGGAGTCGCGGCGCTCGGGCCCGGCGCTCGGTGCGGTCGTCGCGCCCGAGCTGGTGCAGGCGGTCGCGACCAGCGCGATCGTCGCGAGGCCGACGAGCAGCCTCGCGTGACTGGATCCCTTGATCATTCGTTCTCCTCCTCTTGCGAGCAACGCGCCGAATTGGTCGCGTCGACGAGCCTGGTGTTGTCCCCCGTGGGCGAATCGATGCGATCGATTGGTCACACCTCCTGCGTGGTGCCCGCGGCCATCACCCCTCCCGGGTGATGGCACGGGCGATCCGTCGCGCGTGCTCTCGATAGGCGTCTTCGAAAAGTTCCCGCGAGCGATCGGCGCCTACGACCGACGCTCGGGTGAGGACAGCTGGCATCGCCCCGCGCTGAACGAGGAACTGGGCGGTGCGCACCTTGATGGCATTCACGATGGCGACGGCCGCGATCGTCGAGCCAGGGCCAACCGGCACGTCGAGACCGTCAATCGCGACCAGGGCGTCGGCGTGGGGCGTGCACAGGTCGATGACCAGGTCGGCCTCATCGAGGAGACGGCTGCCGACGGTCGGGTTCGGATCGCCCGACATCGACTGCGCGACCGAGGTCACCGCGATCACCCGGAGGCCGCGCCGCCGCGCCCCGCGCGCCATCTCGACCGGGACCGCCGACAGCCCGCTGGCCGAGAACACGATCATCACGTCCGTCGGGCCGAAGGTGAAGTTCGACAGGATGACCTCCGCCAGACCCGGGACGCGCTCGATGAACATGGCCTGGCGCTGGCCGTTGGCGCCGACGACCTGCGTGTGGAAGGTCATCGACAGCTCGACGATCGGGTTGAAGCCCGGGTACGAGCCGTAGCGCGGGAACATCTCCTCGACCGGGATCCGCGAGTGGCCCGTCCCGAACAGGTGGACCAACCCGTCGGCGGCAATGGCGTCGGCGCACCAGGAGCTGGCCTCCTCGATCTGGCCCGCCTGCGACTCGGCGATGCGGTGGAGCACGCCCTCTGCCTCGCGAAACCAGGTCGTCGAGGCATCCACGAGGGCTGTCACGCCGTCCTGCCTGCCGGTGACGCGGTCGCCCGCGCGAGGAGCCCATCGTCGAGCGCGACCGCCTCCCAGCGCCCGCTGCCCATGGAGCGATACGCGGCGTCGAGGATCGCATTGACGACGTAGCCGTCGCCGAACGTCTCGCTCGGCCGGCGGCCGTCGCGAAACGCGCCGACCACGTCCGCCATCATCAGGTCGTGGCCGTGGACGCGGACCTCGTCCGGCACCGGGAACACCCAGCCCGTATCGGCATCGGCCTTCTCCACGAGGTAGCCCGCCGGGCGCTCGATGAACGCTTTCGTGGCGCCGACGCTGATGTCGACGACCGCACGCCCCGCGTCGCCCCACGCCTCGAAGCGTCCCTCCAGGCCGCCCTTGGACGACCACGACACGTCGCAGCTCGCCGCCCGGCCGTCCGCGAAGCGGATGATCATCAGGGCGTTGTCCTCGCCCGTCGTCCGGTCGCCGTGGACGAGCGTGTCGCCCCAAGCGAACACCTCGGTCGCCGCGAGGTCCTTCCCGAAC
This sequence comes from uncultured Chloroflexia bacterium, assembly GCA_963806175.1. GTDB lineage: Bacteria > Chloroflexota > Limnocylindria > Limnocylindrales > CSP1-4 > SPCO01. The sequence continues at coordinate 376,121 of CAWDXA010000003.1, read as the reverse complement.
AGGAATTGGGCGACTTCGGTGCCGTGCGAAGCCATGTCGAGCAGCGCGCCGCCGCCCGCCAGCGCCGCGTCCCAGAAATGCGCCGCGTGTGGGCCGCTGTGGCCCTCGCGGGAGCGCACCGTCGTCAGCCGCCCGAGCGAGCCGGCGGCGACCATGTCGCGCAGCCGGAGCAGGTCCGGGTTGAACACGACGTTCTCGAGGTAGGCGTTGAACACGCCGGCGTCGCTGACCGCCCGCAGCATGTCGGCAGCCTCGGCCGCGTTCCGGCCCAGGGGTTTGGTGCAGGCGACGCCCTTGCCCGCCGCCGCGGCGGCCAGCACGCCCTCGCGATGAAGATGATTCGGCAGCGACACGACGACGAGGTCGACCTCCGGGTCGGCGCACAGCGCCTCGATCGAGTCGTGCGGCCGGCTCCCGAAGCGCTCCGCGAACGACGCTCGGCGGTCCGGGTTCGCCTCGGCGTGGGCGACGACCCGAGCGCCGGGAACGTAGCGAAGCCCGAGGGTATGGAACTCCCCGATGAACCCCGTGCCGAGCATCCCGACGCCGATGTCACGCATCGTCAGTAGCCCGTGTCGGATGACGGTGCCGCCGCCACGGTGTGGGCGCCCGACTTGCGGGCGCGGAACTCGTCGATGATCACTTTGGTCGCCGTAGCGCCGATTCGGGTCGTGCCGAGCGCCATCACGTCGAGCAGGGCATCGAGCGTCCGGACGCCGCCGGCAGCCTTGACCCTGATGTGCGGCGAGGTGTTGGCGCGCATCAGGCGCAGGTCGTCGTGGGTGGCGCCGCCCGGCGCGAACCCGGTCGACGTCTTGACGAAGTCGGCGCCCGCCGCCTCGGACAGGTGGCAGGCCCGGATCTTCTCGTCGTCGGTCAGGTAGGCGTTCTCGAAGATGACCTTGACGATGGCGCCGGCCGCATGCGCGACCTCGACCACGGCGGCGATGTCTGACTGGACATCAGCGTCGCGACCGGACTTGAGGGCACCGATCTGGATCACCATGTCGAGCTCGGTTGCGCCGTCGCCAAGCGCCTGGCGAGCTTCGAGCACCTTGGTCGCGGTCAGGTGGTTTCCGTGCGGGAAGCCGATCACCGTGCCCACGGCGACGTCGGTCCCATCGAGGATGGCCCTGGCGCGGCGGACGTCCGCCGGACGGACGCACACGGACGCGACGTCGTACTCGGCGGCAAGACGGCAACCGTCCTCGACGAACCGGTCGTCGAGCTCGGGTCGCAGCAGCGAGTGATCGATGGCCTTGGCGATGTCGCGTTCCGTCAGGTTGTCAATCGTGAGCATCAGCACTCCGAACTGGGGTTTCGCCGGTCGGGCATGGCAGCACCGGCGAGCGTCGTCCTCTCGTCACTTGCAGTACGGCCTGAGGATGTCGCGGGCGATGAGGAAGCCTTGCTTGACCTTGGCGTCGGTCCCCTCGAAGCGTCGGTCCTCGTGCTCGATGATGCAGTCGCCCTCGTAGCCGGCTCGGTAGAGCTCGGAGAAGACGACGGTCCAGTCGACCTCGCCGAGGCCGGGGATCCGCGGGATCTGCCAGCCCATGCCCATCGAGAAGACGCCGCGCTCGTACAGCCCGTCCCGGTCGATCATCAGGTCCTTGGCCTGGTAGTGGAGGACGTGCGGGCCGAATTCCTTGAGGAAGCGGCGCATGTCGATCATCTGCAGGACCAGGTGCGACGGGTCGAAGTTCAGCCCGATCGTGTCGCCCCACTGCTCCAGGATCCGGCGCCACATGCGGGGCGTGGTAGCGATGTTGTGGCCGCCCGGCCACTCGTCGTAGGAGAACAGCATCGGGCAGTTCTCGAGGGTGATCTTGCGGCCGTGGTCCCGGGCGAAGGCCACGATGTCGGGCCAGACCCGGAGCGCCTCCTCCCAGTTCTGGTCCTGGTTCTTCGACCCGTCGCCACCCATGAACGTGTTCACCAGCGGGACGTCCATCTTCTCGGCGGCGGTGATCACGTGCTTCAGGTGCCCGATGACCTGCTCCCGGTGCGCCGGGTCGGGGTGGAGCGGGTTCGGGTAGAAGCCGAGGCCCGAGATGGACAGGCCCTTCGCGGCGATCTCGTCGACGATCTCGGTCGCCCGGGCCGCCGACAGGTCGGCCACGTCGATGTGGCTCGTCCCGGCATAGCGCCGGGTCGGGCCTGCCGCCCGCGGCCAGCAGGCGATCTCGAGGACCTCGAAGCCGTTCGCGGTGCTCCAGTCGGCGACCTCCATCAGCGGCGTGTCGGCGAACGGAGCGGTCAACAGCCCGAGCTTCATCGAGTCGCCTCCAGGGCATGGGTGGCGCCGGCCCCCGCCGGCGTGCGGTCGACGTCGATCCAGCGACCCTGGCGGGCGCTCTCGGCGATGGCCTCGCCGACCAGCATCTCGTCGTGGCCGTCGGCGAACGTGGCGTAGGGGGGGCGTTCGGCCGGACGGCCCGTGACGACATCGGCGTAGACGGCGCGGAAGAGGGCACCGAACGTGTCGCCGAAGCCCTCCACGTGGCCGGCCGGCAGGGCCGAGGCGGCGGCGCCCGCGCCGTTCATGAGCGCGGGGTTCCGGAGCAGGAGCTCGTTGGGACGGTCGCGATGCCCGATCCACAGGTGGTCCGGTGTCTCGGAATCCCAGGCGGCCGCGCTCGTGCCGCCGTCGATCTCCCACTGGAGCGAGTTCTTGCGGCCGGCACTGATCTGCGAGACCGCGAGGGCGCCGCGTGCGCCGTTGGCGAAGCGCAGCAGGATCGACGCGACGTCCTCGGTCGCCATCTCGCGCGGGACGGTGTCGGCGCTGCGGCTCGTCGAGAACGTCTCGACCGGTCCACGCGGCTCGGCGCGGACGGGGATGAAGGTGGCCAGGTCCGCCAGCACCGACACGATCGGCTGGCCCGTCAGGAACGTGAGGAGATCCAGCCAGTGGGACCCGATGTCGCCGACGGCCCGCAGCGACCCGCCCTTGTCGGGCTCAAGCCGCCAGTTCCAGTCGGTCTCGAGGAGCAGCCAGTCCTGGAAGTAGCGGCCGGTCACGAACCGGACGTCGCCGAGGCCGCCGGCGGCGACCATCTCCCGGACGTGCTGGTGGAGCGGGTAGAACCGGATGTTGAAGCTGACCGCGTTGACCAGGCCCGTCCGTTCGACGAGGGCGACGAGCGCCACGGATTCGGCCGCGGTCATCGCCAGTGGCTTCTCGCAGACGACGTGCCGGCCGCTCTCGAGGATCCGCTCGGCCTGCGCGGCGTGGAGGTGGTTCGGCGACGTGACGTGGACGACCTCGACGAGTGGATCGTCGAGCAGCTCGTCGAGCGTCCCGTATGCGCGCGGGACGCCGAGGGCGTCGGCCCGGACGCGGCCTCGCTCCGGCGTGCTGCCGAGCACGCCCCGAACCTGGACGCCGATCCGGCGCAGCGCCTCGACGTGCACCGTGCCGATGAACCCCGTGCCGATCACGGCCGCGCCGATCTCGGCGATCCTCTTCATGGCCCTGCTCACCCACCTGCCGTGAACGTCTAGACGGTCTAGCTGGATAGAAGCGGAGTGACGGTCAGAAGACGTGCAGGGGACGCTGGCACGTGTTCGCCGGTGAGGCGAACTTTCCTCGCCACCCATCCTACTTTCCCTTGTCAAGTGCAAAAGTCCGCTGGATACGCGTATCATCGGCGCGTGACCCAGCGTGCGACCCCGGTCGCGATCGGATCGGCTGGCTCGCCTGGCGACGATGGACGCCCCGCCTCGCCGCCGGCGCGATACGGGCCCCTGCCCGGCGAATCCCTGGACGCCCTGGTCGCGGTCCTGGACGAGGTTCGTCTGGGTCGGTCGTCGGCCCGGGCGCACCTGGTGGCGCGCACCGGGCTCAGCCGGGCGATCGTCGCCCAGCGAATCGGTGAGCTCATCGAACGTGGGCTGGTCGCCGAGGGCGACGTCGGACCGAGCACCGGGGGTCGCCCGCCGCGCCAGCTGGCATTCAGGGGCGACGCCGGCCACGTGCTGGTGGCCGATCTTGGCGCAACCAGCGTCGACGTTGCGGTGACGACGCTCGACGGGCGGATCCTCGGCCACCACGATGAGCCGGTGCGGATCGAGGCGGGGCCGGAGCGCTGCCTGGATCGGGTGGAGGCGCTGTTCGAGCAGCTGCTCGGGACGACCGACGGCGTGCCCGGGCGACTGTGGGGGATCGGCATCGGCGTGCCCGGACCGGTCGAGTTCGAATCCGGCCGTCCGATCTCGCCGCCGATCATGCCCGGCTGGGACGGCTATCCGATCCGGGAGCGGTTCACGCGGCGCTACCGGGCCCCGGTCTGGGTCGACAACGACGTCAACGTCCTGGCGCTCGGTGAGTGGCGTTCGGGCGTGGCGATCGGTCACGACAACGTCGTGGTCGTGAAGATCGGGACGGGGATCGGCGCCGGCATCATCTCCGACGGCCGCATCCACCGGGGTGCCCAGGGGAGCGCCGGCGACGTGGGTCACATCCAGGTCGTCGACGACCCGGCCATCGTCTGCCGGTGCGGCAACATCGGCTGCCTCGAGGCCCTGGCCGGGGGTGAGGCGCTCGGACGGGCCGGGATGGCCGCGGCGCTCGACGGCCGAAGCCCGCGACTCAAGACGGCGCTCGACCAGCGCGGAACGGTCTCGGCCGAGGACGTGGCCCGGGCCGCGTCCTTTGGCGATCCCGTGGCGATGGCGATGCTCCAGTCGGCCGGCCGGCGCGTCGGGTCGATGCTCTCGAGCGTCGTGAACTTCTTCAATCCCTCGTTGATCGTGATCGGCGGCGGCGTCGCCAACAGCCCCGATCAGCTCCTCGCCGCGATCCGGGAGACGATCTACCGGCGGTCATTGCCCCTCGCCACCCGCGACCTGCTCATCCAGCGGTCGTCGCTCGGCGGCCTGGCGGGCGTCATCGGGGCGTCGGCGATGGTCGTCGACCAGCTCTTCGCGCGCGACGCGATCGGCCGCTGGATCGAGGCCGGCGAGCCGTCCGGCCTGCCCGAAGTGGCCGTCGCCGGGCGGGGATGACGGATCGCATCCGGGCCGCCGTCTTCGACCTCGGCGCCGTGCTGATCGACTGGGACCCGCGACACCTCTATCGGCGTCTGTTCGAGGGCGACGACGCCGCGATGGAGCAGTTCCTGGCCGGGATCTGCACGCCGGCCTGGAATGCCGGGTTGGACGCCGGCGGGTCCTGGCATGCGGCCGTGGAGGCCCTGGCGCAGGAGCACCCTGAGCAGCGCGACCTGATCGTCGCCTACGACGAGCGATGGCCCGAGATGCTCGGCGGTCCGATCGACGGGACGGTCGCGATCCTGGACGAGCTGCGGGCCGCCGGCCTGCGTCTCGCGGTGCTCAGCAACTGGTCCGCGGAGAAGTTCCCGATCGCGCGAGAGCGGTACGAGTTCCTGGGCTGGTTCGAGACGCTCGTCATCTCCGGCGAGGCCGGGGTCTCGAAGCCCGATCCCAGGATCTACCGGTACCTGCTGGAGCGGACCCGGTTCGATCCGGCCACCACGCTGTTCATCGACGACCAGCCGGCCAACGTCGAGGTGGCCGCCGAGCACGGCCTGCGAACGCACCTGTTCCGCGATCCGTCCATGCTGCGGGCGGATCTCGTGAGGCTGGGGCTGCTGCCGGACCTCAGCCCGCCGCCACAACCCGGTCACTGAAGTCGCCCGACGCCGGGTCCTTGAGGATCAGCTTCTGGCGACCGTCGGGCAGGATCTCGCGTTTGATCACGACCTGGCCCTGGTACGTCTCCGGCGATGACGCGATCCGCGCGGTGGTTCCGCCTCGCCAGTCGAGCTCGACAGGAACCCAGGCGTGTTCCCTGGCCGAGCGATACGCAGCATCCATGACGGCGTTGACGACATAGCCGTCGTAGAACGTCTCCTGCGGCGTGCCGCCCGTGTCCATCGCCCGGAACATGTCGCTGAACATGTCGACGTAGCCGAGCTCGCTGGCCTCGTCGCCGACCGGGAAGAGCCAGCCGGCCGACGTCTCGGCCTTCTCGGCCACGTAGCCCTCACCAGCGCCGGCGGTGAACATCTCGAACCCGGTCCGCAGGAAATGGTTCAGCCAGATCGTGCCGTGCGTGCCGGCCACCTCGTCGCGAAGGTCCATCCCGCCGCGGAACGTCCAGCTGACCTCGAACTGGCCGATGGCACCCGACTCGAACCGGATCAGCGCGACGGCGTTGTCCTCGTCGGCGATCGGGTGGACCAGGGTGTCGGTATGGCACAGCACCTCGACCGGGCGGTTGTCCTTGCCCACGAAGTTGCGGATGATCTCGATGCAGTGGCAGCCCAGGTCCACGATCGCGCCGCCCCCGGTCAGCCGGCCGTCCCAGAACCACGCCGAATGCGGCCCCGGATGCGTCTCGCGTGAACGGACCCAGGTCACGTCGCCGATCGCGCCGGCCTGGACCGAGGCGATCGCCTTGAGCGTCTTCGGCGTGTAGCACAGGTCCTCGAGGTATCCCGCGAAGACCCCCGCGCGGTCGACGGTTTCGAGCATCCGTCTCGCCTCGGCGGCGGTCCGTCCGAGCGGCTTCGTGCACAGGACGGCCTTGCCGGCTCTCGCCACGAGCCCGATCGCTTCCTCGTGCAGGAAGTTGGGCAGCCCGATGACGACGACGTCGGTTTCGGGATGCTCGATCGCCGCGGCAAGGTCAGTCGTGTGCTCCGGGATCGACCAGCGTCGGCTGAAGTCCACGCCGCGCAATTCGCTCCTCGAATAGACGACCCGAACCCGGTCCCGCCCGCGCTGGCCGTGGAGGGTGCTCGTGTAGAAGTCGGCGATCAGTCCGGTGCCCAGCAGCGTGATCGCGTGGCCGTCCATAGCACTCCTCCTGCTTGGGTTACGGGCGGGCGAAGGCGTAGGCGCGTGCCGGGTTGCCGACGAACAGGGCCTCGCGAGTCGCCGCGTCGATCCCGGCCCCGGCCATGGCCGGCACGAAGCTGCCGAGCAGCCAACCGAGCCCGGGTGCCCCGCCGAACACGAGGTAATACCGCCGGCGGGCAGCGTCCATGCCGAGGACGATCCGGTCGGCCAGCCTGTCCTCGGCCATCCAGGCGAGCAGCTGCAGCGTCCCGTTGGGGCGGTCGCCCCAGCGGAAGCCCTGGTCGTACTCGGCCAGGGCGCCGGTCGCCAGGATCTCGCGGTGGTAGCCGCGGTCGACGAGCTTGTCGACGTGGCTGACGACCACGTGCGACAGGTCAACCCCACGGTCGGCAAGGAGCCGGATCTGCTCCATGGCGCCCGTTCCGCCTTCGCAGTGGGTCAGGATGGGCACGCCGGTCCGCAGGTGCGCCTCGGCGGCCGCTTCGAAGACCCGCCGGTCGCGGTCAGACGGACCGCCCTCGCTGCCGGCGATCTTGATCACGCCAGCGTGATGGGCGGTCCGGCGGACGACCGGTCCGGCGTAGTCGTAGGCGTCGATCCCGGCAGTCACGTCCAGGGTGAAGAGCTCGGCCAGCTCGTCCACCGTGATCCTGGCGCTCCAGTGGGTCGGACCGTAGTAGCGGTCGTGGTGCAGGCCGGTCGGAGCGATGACATGGACACCGGTGCGCCGGCTCAGGTCCGCGAGCTTCACGGCGCTCCGGCCCGCATCGCACGGCATCGCGTCCACGACCGACCGCAGGCCGAGCCGAGCCGCCGCCGAGACCTCGACGGCCATCGCCTCGACGTCGCCGAGATCGAGGTCGGGAACCATCTGGACCGGCCGGCCGCCGTCGATGATCAGGTGCTCGTGGGCGTAGGTCACGCCGAGCTCGGACGGATCGATGTCGCCGAGGACCGTCCGGACGAAGCTCATCGCGCCATCGCCCGGGGCGCGGCTGCGAGCTCGAGGAGGGCGCCATCGGCGCGCAGCTGGTCGCGGAGCGCGGCGACGTCGATGTCGCGCGGGTCGCGCCCCGTGGCGACGGCCCGGGCCGCCGCCGTTCCCGCCGCCTGGCCCATCGCCATGCACTGGGCCATGCTCCGGACCGAGGCATGCGCGTCGTGGGTCGCGCTGAAGCAGCGGCCGGCGACGAGGACGTTGGCGGCGTCGCGGACGACCAGCGACCGGTACGGGATGCCGACCGCCTCGCCGTCGGGCAGGTACTGCCAGGTCGTGTCCGAGCCGGCATGGTGGTCCTCGATCGGGGCCCCGCACAGCCCGATCGCGTCCTCGAACTGGCGGGCCGCCAGCACGTCCTCGCGGGTCAGTCGCGCGTCGCCGTAGACGCGCCGCGTCTCGCGGACGCCGATCTGGGTGCCGAGCGCGACGAGCGACGCGTGCTCGTAGCCGGGGACTCGGTCGACCAGGAACCGCACGTACTCGAGCGCCTGGCGGCGCCCGGCCATCTCCGCCTCGGTCAGGAACCAGGGATCGGTGGCGTTGACGATCCGGCCGTCCGGGTCGCGCCGGAATGAGTCCAGCCGGGTCATGACGGTGGCGATCATCCCGTCGATCGGCGTGCTGTGATCGCTCCCTTCCCGCCGCGGCAGGTCGTAGTCGCCGGAAGCGGCGGCATCGGCCATCAGCTCGTGGAAGGCTGCCCTGGAGACCGCTCGTCGGCGGGCCAGGTCCACGTTCACCATCCGGAAGGTCGTCGTGAGCGTCTGGGCGGGATCGAGCTCGCCCGCCGTCTCGTGGCCGAACCCCGCGAAGGCGCACAGGTCGGCGTCTCCGCTGGCGTCGACGAAGACCGATGCCGTCACGCGCGCCGGGCCGGCCCGCGTCGCCAGGACCGCGGCCGAGACGCGGCCGTCGCGCACGTCCACGGCCTGGAGGAGGGAGTGGAGCAGGACGCGCGCGCCGGCGCCGGTCACGAGCGCCTCCCAGGCCACCTTGAGATGGTCGGCGAGATACGTCACCCCCGTCCCTGCGCCGTACGTGTTCGGCCGCTCGATGACCGGACCCAGGGTCCGCAGCGCCGCGACCACGTCGTCGCCGATCCCGCCGACGACCTTCCGGGCCACGGTCCCCGGCGTGTAGAAGCCGTAGAACGTGTCCAGCACGGCCGTGCCCGTCCCGCCGAGGAACGGCAGGCGATCGACCACCAGCACACTCGCGCCGTGCCGAGCCGCGGCGATCGCCGCGGCCGAGCCGGCCGAGCCGGCGCCGATCACGCAGACGTCGACCGATGCGATCGTCGGCGCGTCGACGGCGGGCCGGAGCGTCACCGGCCGGGCTCGGCGACGTCGCCGGCCGAGGCGGAGACCACGGACCAGCCGCCGTCGATCTTGAGCAGCTGGCCGGTCACCACCCGCGACTCGTCCGACAGGAAGTAGACGGCGGCGTGGGCGACCTCGATCGGATCCATCAGCTCGCCGGCCAGCGGCTGCTTGCGCCTGGCGAAGGCACGGATCCGGCCGTCGCGCGAGGCGCGGGCCGCCATCGGCGTGTCGGTCAGCGACGGCGCGACGGCGTTGACCCGAATCCGGTCGCGGGCGTAGGTCGCCGCCATCGTGGTCATCAGCGCATTGGTCGCCCCTTTTGCCGCCGCGTACGCGTGCGTCGCGAAGAACTCGGGGACCGGATCGGTCGCGGTGACGCTGCTCATCAGCAGGATCGAGCCGCGCGTCCCGGAGCCGTTCGGGTCCTGCCCGAGCATCTGCCGGACGACGGCGCGACAGGTCAGCGCCTGGCTGCGCAGGTTGATGGCGAGCGTTCGCTCCCAACCTTCGGCCGTCAACTCGTGGATCGGCCCGTCGCCGAACCGCCGGCCACTCCCGCCGGCCACGGCAAAGGCGCCATCGATCCGCCCGAAGCGAGCCACGGCGTCCGCCAACGCGCGCTCGACGTCGGCCTCGACGATCAGGTCGGCGGCCGCCCAGCCGGCCACGCCGCCGTCGGCGGTCAGCTCGTCGGCGAGCGCCCGGGCCTCGTCGGCCACGATCGACACGATGAAGACCGGCGCTCCCTCGGCGGCCAGGCGGCGGGCGGCCGCGGCCGCCATTCCGGTCGCACCCGTGACGAGGCACACCCGATCTCGAAGGCGATCCACGCCGAAAGCATGGCACGGCACGGACACCGGCGGGGACCCCATTGACGCCCTGCCCATGCCCGTCTATCCTCCGGGTATCCCGACCGGCACCCGCGCTGCGGCAGCGATTCCGCGCGCACCATCCGCCCGGCCCCCTCACCTGAAGGTGACCTTTCCCATATGCCCGCACCCGGCCCCGACCCGCGCGACCGTTCCCGAAATCGACGTCCACGCCGACGTCCGCCCATCGGTGGCGGGGGGCGCGCCCCGGTCACCGAATACGAAGAGCAGCTCGAGATCGAGGCCGCCCGCGAGCGGAACGACCTGGAGGTCGCGGACCTCCGTGAGATGAGCGTCGCCGAGCTCCGCCAGGTCTCCCGCGAGCTCGAACTCGACACCGCTCCCTCCGAGCGCAAGGACGACCTGGTCGACCAGATCCTCCGCGGCCAGACCGAGCGCGCCGGCCACGACTACGCCAGCGGCATCCTCGACATCGTCGACGAGGGCTTCGGCTTCATGCGCCGCCACGGCCTGCTGCCCAGCCCGGAGGACGTCTACGTCAGCTCGAGCCAGGTCCGGCGGTTCGGCCTGCGGATCGGCGATCGCGTGTCGGGTGCCGTCCGCGCCCCGCGGGACGCCGAGAAGTACTGGGGCATGCTCCGGGTCGATTCCGTCAATGGCGTCGACACCGAGGCCGCGCGCCGGCGGCCCATCTTCGCCGACCTCACACCGGTCCACCCGGACGTCCTGATCAACCTGGAGACGGACGCCAAGAACCTGAGCCAGCGACTGATCAACCTGGTCAACCCGATCGGCAAGGGCCAGCGCGCGCTCATCGTCAGCCCGCCCAAGGCCGGCAAGACGATGCTCCTCAAGCAGATCGCCAACGGCGTCAGCGCCAACTACCCGGACATCCTGCTGATGGTCGCGCTCATCGGAGAGCGGCCCGAGGAAGTCACCGACATGCGCCGCAGCGTCAAGGGCGAGGTCATCAGCTCCACCTTCGACGAGCCGACGGAGAACCACACGCACGTCGCCGAGATGGCGCTCGAGATCGCGAAGCGCCAGGTCGAGACCGGCCGCGACGTGGTCATCCTGCTGGACTCGATCACCCGGTTGGCCCGCGCCTACAACCTGGCCCTCCCGCCATCCGGCCGGACCCTGTCGGGCGGCCTCGACCCGATCGCCCTCTATCCGCCCAAGCGCTTCTTCGGCGCCGCGCGGAACATCGAGGAGGGCGGCTCGCTGACGATCATCGGCACGTGCCTGGTCGACACCGGCTCGCGGATGGATGACGTGATCTACGAGGAGTTCAAGGGCACCGGCAACTCCGAGCTGATCCTCGACCGCAAGCTGGCCGAGAAGCGGATCTTCCCGTCGATCGACGTGCAGCGCTCCGGCACCCGGCGCGAAGAGCTCCTGCTCGAGGAGGGGACCCTCAAGATGGTCTGGACGATGCGCCGGATGCTGTCCGCGGTGGGGGCCAACGAGGGCATCGAGATCCTGCTCAACCGGCTGGCCAAGACGCAATCGAACGCCGAGTTCCTGTCGACCCTGACGAAGAGCCTCGACGCCTGAGGCCGAGGGCCATTCGGCCCTTGGCGCGACTGCAACCTGTTGTGGTACGGTTCCCGGCGATGTCGTAAGCCCGTTGTCACACGGGCGGCGTCCGCGTAGCAGAGACCCCAGCTCTATACCGCGACCCCGGATGGTCTCCCGAGACCTTCCCCCAGGCGAGCCCCGCGTGCCCTGAGGCCATCCAAACGCCAGGAGACCATATTGCTGAACGCATCGGTCGGCGTGCAGCGCGTCCTCGGACGGCTGCGGCGCCTCCCGAGCAGCCGAGCCTCGAGCGCCTCGACCGTCACGCTTCGGAGCCTCGCCGCGGTCCGACGCACCCGGCACGAGGTGCTGTCGGTGGTAGCGGGATCCAGGCTCGCCGCTCAGCGCGATCGCCGAACCGGGCTCGTTGCCGCTCTTCGGTCTGATCGCCGCTCCCTGGTCGCGCGGCTCGGTCCCGATCGAACCGTCGCGGTCGCGGTGGCCGGGATCCTTCTCGCCGCATCGGTGATCAGCGCCTCGGCTGCCGGCCCGGCGCCGGCCACCGGCGACACGAACGGCCCGGGCAGCGATGTCCGGATCGCCGTGGGCGGCGGGGTCGGCTACGGTCACGTCGGCACGATCAACGAGGACTACCAGTCGACCGTCGACACCTTCACGACCCAGTCGGCCGGCACCGATCCCGCCGCCGTGGATCCCGGAGTCGACGGTGTCGACCAGGCCGGCGGCGTCGACCAGGGCACGGCGACCCAGGTCGCGTCCGGTCCTGCCTCCGGCTCGGTCGAGGGCCCGTTCCTCGAGGACGGAACGCTGCTCAAGCCGGTCGCCGTCAACACCACGGTCGCCGACGGACGCAGCCTGGTCCGGACCTACAAGGTCAAGTCCGGCGACACGCTGACCGGGATCGCCTCCAGGTTCGGGATCTCGATGATGACCATCTGGTGGGCCAACGACCTCCAGTCCAAGGATGCTCTGCACATCGGCCAGCAGCTGTCCATTCCACCCGTGACCGGCCTGGTCGTGACCGTGACCGCCGCCGACACGCTCGACAGCCTCGCGCTGCGCTACGACGTCGACCCCACCGACATCCTGGTCGAGAACAAGCTGACCGATCCCAACCTGGTGGTGGGCCAGGTGCTCGTGATCCCGGGCGCTGCCGGCAAGGGCATCCCGACGCCCAAGCCGCAGCCGGTCTCGCGTCCGTCGAACGGATCGTCCGGCGGGGGGATCATCAGCCGGGGCAGCGGTCCCGCGCCGACCACGTTCACCGGCGGCCACTTCCTGTGGCCGGTCGTCGGTGGCGGCAACTACATCAGCCAGTACTTCCACTACGGCCACTACGCCATCGACATCGCCGCCGACTACGGCTCCGAGGTCCGGGCGGCAGGCGCCGGCACGGTCGTGTTCGCCGGCTGGAAGGGCAACGGCGGCGGCTACCAGGTCTGGATCTCTCACGGCTCGAACCTGTACACGACCTACAACCACATGTCCGCGGTCTCGGTCGGGTACGGCCAGTCGGTGGCCGGAGGCCAGCAGGTCGGCCGGATCGGGCAGTCGGGCGACGCCACCGGTCCGCACCTGCATTTCGAGGTGTGGCGCGGACCCGTCTGGAACGGCGGGACCCGGGTCAACCCGCTCGCCTATCTGTAGCGACCATCCGGGTCGCCAGCGGCCGGTGGTCCTCGGGGCGGTCTCGAGTTGCGAGACGCCCATGCGAGAATGGGCTCGATGTTCCTCGACCGCGTGAAGATCTGGGTCCACGCCGGCGACGGCGGCGACGGGGCCGCGACCTTCCGGCAGGAGGCGCACGTCCCGCGCGGCGGGCCTGACGGCGGCGACGGCGGTCGAGGCGGTTCCATCTACCTTCGGGTCGACGCCGGCCAGACGACCCTGCGCGACTTCACGCACCGTCATCACTACAAGGCGACCCCCGGCGGACGGGGCACGAGAGCCCGGCGACACGGGAGCGCCGGTGACGACCTGACCCTCGACGTCCCGCCCGGGACCGCCGTCTACGACGACGCGACCGGCGAGCTGCTGGCCGATCTCCTCGCCGTCGGGCAGTCGGCGCTGGTCAGTCGCGGCGGTCGAGGCGGCCTCGGCAACACGCATTTCAAGTCGTCCACCCACCAGGCTCCCAAGCACGCCCAGAAGGGCGAGCCCGGCGCCGAGAGCTGGCTGCGACTGGAGCTGCGCCTGATCGCCGACATCGGGCTGGTCGGGCTCCCCAACGCCGGCAAGTCCACCCTCCTGGCGGCGGTCACTGCGGCGACGCCGAAGATCGCCGATTACCCGTTCACCACGCTCGAGCCGAACCTGGGCGTCATGGACCTCGGCGACGAGGACGAACGCCGGCCCTCCATCGCCGACGTCCCCGGGCTGATCGAGGGCGCCAGCAGCGGGGCGGGGCTCGGCCACGCGTTCCTGCGCCATGTCGAACGTACCCGGATCCTGGTCCACGTCGTCGACGGCTCATCGCGCGACCCGGAATGGGACTTCGACGTGATCCGCACCGAGCTGGCGGCCCATGACCCGGCGTTGCTCCAGAAGCCGATGGTCGTCGCCTTCAACAAGCTCGACCTTCCCGCGGCCCGCGACGGGTGGCCGGCCTTCCGCCAGGCCCGCGAGGCCGAGGGACTCGACGTCGTGGCCATCTCGGCGGCGGACGGGGAAGGCGTGCCGGCCTTCCGGGCCAGGATGGCGGCGATGCTGCCCTCGGCAGCGGAGCTGGCCGGCCCGCCCGAACCGTCGGGGGTTGTCGTCCATCGCGTCGAGACGATGGATGACGGGTTCAGCATCGATCACGACACCGACGGCGCGTTCCGGGTTCGCGGCCGCCGGATCGAGCGGTCCGCCGCCCAGACCAACTTCGACGTCGAGGAATCCGCGGAACGCTTCCAGCGTGACCTCGCCAGGCTGGGCATCGACGCGGAGCTGCGTCGGGCAGGGATCGCTGCGGGCGACCTCGTGCGAATCGGCTCGACCGAGCTGGAGTGGGAAGCCCAACCCTGGGAGCGCGTGTGAGCGACGGGCCGGCGGCGATCGCGCCCGGGTCGCTCGGCGTCCTCGGCGGGACGTTCGATCCGATCCATGTTGCGCACCTCGCCCTTGCCCAGGAGGCGGCCGAGTCGCTCGGCCTGGAGCGCGTCCTGTTCGTCCCGGCCGGCAGCCCGCCGCACAAGCCGGGGATCGTGGTCACCCCGGGCGCCGACCGGCTGGCCATGGTCCAGCTCGCGATCGCCGGCAACGACCGGTTCCAGGTCAGCCGGATCGAGCTGGATCGCGAGGGTCCGTCGTACACGATCGACACGCTCGAGGCACTGGTGGCCGGTCGCGGGTCGAAGACCGTCGACGGCGACATCGTGCTGATCCTGTCGGCGGACGCGTTCCTGGGATTGCCGAGCTGGCGCGAGCCGGTCCGGGTGCTCGAGCTTGCGCGGCTGGCCGTGGCCCCGCGCGACGGGTATCCGGAGGCCGGGCCGGAGTTCCTGGCGGACCGGTTCCCGGGCCTGTCGCATCGCGCGATCTTCCTCGACGGCCCGCGGATCCGGCTGTCCGCCTCCGTCCTGCGCGACCGCGCGGCGGCCGGTCGGTCGCTCCGTTATCTCGTCCCGGATGCAGTCGCCGCCTACATCGGCGACCATGGCCTCTACCGGAACCCAGGGAGGAACGACCAGTCGTGACCGAACCAGCGCTGCCCGCCGACGGCTCGACGATGCCGCGCGCAGACGGGCTGCCCCATCGCGAGGCGCTCGCTTCGTCGTCCGAGCGCCCGCCGCTCGACCTTGCGCGACGGATCGTCGAGCTCGCCGAGGACAAGAAGGCCGCCGACATCGTGCTGCTGGACCTCGCCGGCCTGACCACGATGGCCGACTACTTCGTGATCTGCTCGGGCGGGTCGGAGCGTCAGCTCGAGGCGATCGCGACCGGGATCATCGGCAGCCTGCGCGACGAGCGGATCAAGCCGATCGGGCGGGAGGGGACCGCGGCCTCGCACTGGGTCCTGGTCGACTTCGGCTCGATCATCGTCCACATCTTCACCCCACCCGAGCGGGACTACTACGGGCTGGAGAAGCACTGGTCCGAGGCGCGCACGATCCTGCGCGTGCAGTAGCGCACGGGACTGGCCACCTGGCGACCGCTGAGGGTCACAAGGCCCAACGCCACCCGGATCAGGTACGGGGTCGCCGAGTACCGTCGGGTCATGCCCACGGATGTGGCGGGGCTCGTACTGTCGCGCCATGAGCTCCGTTCGAGATCGATGCCCCGCCTGCAGCCACCGGCTCATCACGACCCGGTTCGATACCACCTTCCGCCTGCCCGACCGGACCGAGCGGCTGTGCTTCGGGATCCCGGGCGGCCTGTGCGAGGACTGCTCGCAGCTGTACATCGATCCCGACCTGATCGAACTGCTCGACCTCGGCGAGGGCCGCTGCGTCTTCGCCATCGAGAGCGACCTCGTCGTCCAGGAGCAGGCCTGGTCCGCCGCGGACTGACCGTCAGGAACGGCGCCCGTCACGGGCGACGTGATCCATCACCCAGAGGCTGAACGAGAGCCGCCGCTGCGCCTCGTCCTGGCCCGCGCCGGGCGCTCCCTTGACCATCGCGTCGAGCTCCACGAGCCCATCGAGCGCGGCAGTCAGCTCGGCCGTCGTCCACGCTCTCGCCTGGGTCGCAAGGGTCTGCGCCCGATACTCGTTGGCGATACCCATCGCCTTCGCTGCCGTGGGAAGACGCTCGCCGGCGGCAAGCCGGTCGCCGAGCTCCAGCAGCTCGCGAACCCGTCGATGCAGGACGGCCAGCAGGACCGGTTCGGGGGTGTCTTCGTGGAGTCGTTCCAGCAGCTCGACGGCTGCCTCGGCGCGCCGTTCGCCGATCGCGTCGGTGAACGCCCAGACGGAGCCCGGGACGGCCTCGGCGACCAGCGCCCGGACGTCGTCCGGGGTGATCGGGCCAGTGCCGCGATACAGGCCCAGCTTGTCCAGCTCCGTCGAGGCGATCCTGGTCTGGTAGCGGCGCTCGACGTCGTTGAGATCGACGAAGCCACCGACCCGTTCGACCAGGGTCCTGGCCGCCCCCGCCGCGAGGTCCAGGCCGCGTCCCCGCGCCTCGGCTTCGACCCAGCCGGCGAGCGCACCGCGCCGCGGGGACTCGAACTTGCGGACCGCGCCGCCGGCCGCCGACACCGCATCCGCGAGGCGCTTCTGCGTCGGTGCCTTGGCCCCGGACGGGCTCGCGTCGACCAGGACCAGGGCGTTTCCGGGCGCCAGCGACCCGATCGCCGCGAGCACGCCGGCTCGATGCTCCGAGCTGAGGGCAAGGGATCCGGGGTTCGTCACGACGGCGAGTGCGCCGCCGCCGAACATCACGGGCGTCGCGACCCGCTCGTGGAGCTGCGCGATCTGCTCGCCCGCCCGGCTCCGGTCGCCACGCACGTCCCAGCGTTCCATCGGGATGCCGGATTCCTCGGCCAGTGCCGACGAAAGCTGGTCGACGGCACGTGCCGCACCCAGGTCGTCGTCACCCCA
Source organism: uncultured Chloroflexia bacterium (assembly GCA_963806175.1). Lineage (GTDB taxonomy): Bacteria > Chloroflexota > Limnocylindria > Limnocylindrales > CSP1-4 > SPCO01. The sequence goes on along the minus strand of CAWDXA010000003.1, from coordinate 359,074 downwards.
GTAGTAGGCGAGCGTCGGGGCGGTCATGCCCGCCGTGCGACCGCCCTGGTGCCGGACGCGCCGCGGGCGGCGCGAAGCGCGTCGCCGGTCCATGCCAGTCGCCGCACCTCCCACGGAGCGATGCCGGCAGACCGGCACACGTCGGCCTCGAGGCGATCGGCCCGAGCGCGGACGGATCGCCACCCATCGTCGTTCCCCGCGGCGTCCCGACCGTCGGCCGTGGGCGCGACGTAGCGCCGCCGCCACGACTCGAACCGGGTGTCCATCGACTCGAGCCGCTGGCCCGCCCGCTTGTCGGCGTACGCGACGACCCGTTCCTCGCGCGAGGCGAACGCGGCCCAGCGGCGGTAGGTCTCGCCGTCGAGGAGCCGGGTCACGGGGTGGCTCGCGACCGATCGAGCCAGCTCGCCATGGCCGACGCGAGCCAGCCAGGCGGCGGAGCCGTCGCCGTGGGGGAGGTCGCGCGCCGGATCGCCGGCCGGCAGCGCCTTGTCCACGTCGTGCAGCAACGCGGCGGCCTCCACGAGCCGGCGGTCGACGGTGACGCCGCGTGACTCGATCCGCGCGGCGAGCCAGGCGGCCACCTCGGCCACGGCCCGCGCGTGCCGGACGAACCAGGCCGGCGGATCCAGGGAGAGCAGGAGGGAGGCGGCCTCCACCCGCCCAGGTACCGTCATCGCCTCGATGGTACTCGACCTCGAGGCCGCGACCCGGGGCCTCGGCAACCGGTGAGCGGGGCGGCGCGGCGGGGGCCGGCTCGAGTTCCGGGATCAGGGCGGTGACGGGGATGGCGCAGCGGAATGCGACGGCGCCGAGTGCGGACCGAACAGCCGCCGTGGCGGTAGGTGGTGGCCGGACCATGGCCGGGCGTCCACCTTCGGCTCGTACGGTCATCCCGGATGGCTCGAAACCGACGACGACGGTGCCGTCGCGGTCCGTTCTCAGGACGCGGGCGCCGGCCGCGGCGAGCCGGTCGAGCGTCGCCTTGGCCGGGTGGCCGTACGGATTGCCGGCTCCGGCAGAGGCCACCGCGACCCGGGGCCGGACGGCGTCGACGAACGGCGGGGTCGTGGCCGTCTTGCTCCCATGGTGGGCGACCTTGAGCAGGTCGACATGCGGCAGGCCGCCGGCCAGGAGGAGCGGGTCGATCTCCTGCTCGACGTCCCCCATCAACAGGAACCGTCGCGAGCCGACCTGTCCGAGCAGGACGATGGAGACGTTGTTGATCCCGGTGCCACCATCGGGCGGTTTGAGCGGCACCTCGCCCCGGACCGGCCACAGCACGCGCAGGGCGATCTCGTCGACCTGGAGGCGATCCCCGGCGGCGATGGTGGCGTGGACCGGGGCCGCGGAACGTGACAGCCGAGCGACCCAGGCCGCGTAGCCCGGCCCCGGACCCACCATCCCCGGCTCGAAGACGCGGCCCACGCGGTAGCGGTCGAGCAGCATCGCCAGGCCCGCGACATGGTCCTCATGGGGATGGGTGAGGATCAGCGTGTCGATCCGGCGATCCCACGGTGGAACGTGCGCGTCGAGCGCCACCAGCAGGCGGTCCGGGTCGGGCCCGCCATCGACCAGCAGCCGGCCGCCGCGCGACCCTTCGACCAGGATGCCATCCCCTTGGCCGACGTCGAGGATGCTCACCCGCGCGTAGGCCGCCGGGCGCGCCGCCACCACGCCGCCGACGACGGCCAGCGCGATGACGAGCGCCAGCGTCGCCCCGCGCTGTGCGGCCCGTCCCGTCGAGTCCGGGAGGCGATGCGGGCTCATCATGCCGGCGGCGACCGAGCTGGGGGCCACCGGCCGGCGGTCCCGGCCGCGTCGCCGACGCCGCCACCAGGTCAGGCCCAGCAGGCCGGCCGTGGAGACCGCGGCCGCCAGGACGTCCATCGGAGGTGCGAGGTCGAGGCTGGCGAAGGGGGCCGACGCCGCACCTGTCACGATCGCGTCGAGCACGCGCAGGATGACCCAGCCCGGGGCTGCCAGGACGGCGCCGACCGCCGCAGGCGCACCGGCCAGGACCAGGACGCCGCCGGCCATCGCCACGAGCCCGACCGCCATCGCCGGCGCCACGAGTGGCACGACGGCGAGATTGACCGCGGGCGCGAGGATCGCCAGCCGGCCGAACGAGACCAGGATGACGGGGAGCGTTGCCGCCTGGGCGGCCAGCGAGACGCCCAGGCTTTCCGCCAGCCACCGCGGCACGCGCCCGTGGCAGGTCGATTCGATCCAGTCCGTCAACGGCGTGGCCCAGGCGATCAGGCCGGCGGTGGCCAGCGATGAGAGCTGGAATCCGGCGTCGGCGACGAGCCGGGGATCGGCGAGGAGGAGCAGCACCGCCGCCCAGCCCAGGGCGGCGGCGGCACGGCCAGCGCGACCGGTCTCGCGGGCGAGCAGGACGACACCGGCCATCACTGCGGCCCGCACGACCGACGCGGACGCGCCGGCGAACGCGACGTACGCCGTGATTGCCAACATCGTGACGACAGACCGTCGGCGCCGCCCGAGCCGGCCGGCCATGGACCCGACGGCCGCTGCCACGATCGCGATGTTCCAGCCGGAGATGGCGACGACATGGCTCACCCCGGCAGTGGTGAACGCCGCCGCGAGGTCGCGATCGACCCGGTCGCGCAGGCCGACGAGGATGCCGGCCGCGAGGCCGGCCTCGGGTTCAGGCAGGACCCGGGCCAGCGCGTCACCCGCAGTGCGTCGCAGCTCCTCGAGGCGACGGCCGGGGTCGGTGGGCGGTGGCGCGACGCGGAGCGTCGGCGACGTGAGGGTGCCGATAGCGCCGATCCGGGTGAGATAGTCGCCGAACGGCGAATCCGGCCGCGGCCGGATTCGCCCATCGACCGTCACCCGATCCCCGGCCATGACGTCGGGATAGCGGGGGAGCGTGGCCGCGAGGGCGAAGGTCATCGGAGCACCGGGCGCCGTCCCCAGGGTGACGGACTGGTGCCCGTCGCGCGGCGAGCCCGTGGCGAGGACCACCAGGTCCCACGGACCGTCGCCCGCCGGGGGCTCCGTCAGCGCGGCAGGATCGGGCTGTCCGATCGCCAGGCGTGCGGCGATGAGTCCCGCACCAACGACCACCGGCCACGCCGGACCGGATCGCCGGGTGATTCCCATCTCACCCAGCAGGAGCAGCGCCGCGACGAGCAACGCGATCGCGGCTGCGAGGTACCGGCTGCCGACCTGATCGGCGGCCACCGCCGCCGCGACGGCGCCGAGCGCGATCCGAGCAGTGCGACCCACCTCACCGCACCGTCACGAGGTCCTTGAGGGCGGCGAACGTCTTCTCGCCGACCAGCTTCCTCGTCCGCAGCTCGTCGATGCTCCCGAACGACTCGGCATCCCGCGCCGCGAGGATCTTGGCGGCCGTCACCGGCCCGATCCCGGGAAGGCCGTCCAGCTCCGCGGCCGTCGCATGGTTGAGGTCGACGAGCCCCGAGCCGCCGACACCGGAAGTCGCGACTGTGGCCGGGGACGGCTGCCCCGCCGCCGGATCGTCGCGCGACGGCACGCGAACCTGGTCGCCGTCGTGCAGCGGTGTTGCGAGGTTCAGCTCCCGGCCGGCCCGATCCGTGTCGACGCGCGGGCCATACCCGCCGGCCGCGTCGATCAGGTCGCCCACGCGCGCACCTGCCGGCAATCGATAGACCCCCGGCCTGTCGACCGCGCCTACGGCCTCGACGACCAGTACCGGAGCGGCCCCGACCGAACCGACCAGGCCGTCACCCGGAGTCCCCAGGGGGTCTGCCGGCGACGCCCCGCTCGCAGCCGCGTCGACCAGCCCCGAGCCTCCCGGACCGCTGCCGAGCGCGAGGACGAACGCGGCGATCGCGAGCAGCACCGCCCCGGCGCCGGCAAGGAGGGCCGATCGGGGGAAGGCGGGCGGGCCGGCCGTCGTATCGGCGACGGCAGGAGGACGCGCGGGAACGTCTTCGAGAGCGCGCCAGGGCGCGGAGGATGGATCCACGCGACCTCCCGGGTCGGTCGGGCGGGCGACGCCGGAATCACGCGACGTCTCGCCACGTTGGGGGCACTTCCGACGCGGCGAGACGTCGATGGAGACTGTAGCGTCACGTGATTAGCTGCGCCTTATCGGTCGGGCGGATTCCGCGGTCCCCGCCGTGTCAAGGTCCTGTCAGAATCGGCCCGCGAAGCGAGTCGCCGCGAGAGGGTCGCCATGAGACTCTGGCCGTTCGGGCGAAAGCCCAAGCAGGAGCACTACCTCGGCGAGTACACCGAGCCGTCGTTCCGGGGCGCCTTCTTGATGCTCGTCATCAGCGTGCTGGTCATCGCGCTCCTGTGGCTGCTGTACAGCTGGGCGCTCAACCAGCCGGACATTCACGATCCCAACGCCCGGGTCATCGACCCGGTCGCCGCGGCGATCGCCGTGCTGGCGATTCGCTGACCGGCGCCGAACCCGCGACGGCGTCGCCCAGCCGCCGCCTGCCTGCGAGGCAACGTGGCTACTCGGTCGGCGCCAGGGAGCGTCCCAGGTCGTCGGCGATGCAGCTGTCGAGCCGGCGGACGATCCACGCCGAGCCGCGGCTGAACGCGGCCAGCGCGCGCGCCAGTGAGCGACGCAGGAGAGATGGGGAAGACGGCTGATCGGCCCTGGCGGCCGACAACCGTCGGTAGGCATCGGCCTCGGCCGCGCGCTCGTTGGCAAGCGACAGCGCGAGGAAGGAATAGAGCTGGTGGTTCACGGGTGATCTCCTCTGGAGGGTGTGGCTGGTCGCGGAGTGGGCGACTCAGCGCCGGTGGTCGTCGGGATACGACTCCCTGGAGTCGGCTCCCAGGTTGATGGAGGCCCCACCGAGGACGGCGAGACCGGTGACGAACGCCAGGATGGTCACGATGAGTTCCATGTCCCGGTCTCCTCTTGCTTGCTAACCGTTCTGCGATCTGATACAGGTTACTCTACCCGCTTGCGCGTAACCTGTCAACAGGTATACAGTGGTTATCGAGATGTTGACATTCCCGACAGGCACCAGGAATCCGGGCCATGCCCACGGCGTGGATCTCGAAGCCACCTTCGACTTCCTGAACACCCTCGACCACGACGACGGTTTCGTTCGTGAGCATCTGACGAGCCTTGACGACGCGCTCGACTGGTTCGTCGATCGCGCGGTCATCCATCGCGAAGGCGCCGATCGTGCGCGAGTGCAGGTGACGGCTCAACCGGCCGCCGCGGATCGCGACCTGGCCCGTGTTCGGAGCGTGCGCCAGGCGATGCGGGAGGTTGCCGAGGCGATCGCCGAGCATCGCGTCCCGAGCGGCGGCGCCCTCGACGTCGTCAATCGCGCGCTCCGCGCGCGGCAGATCATCGAGCTCGTCGCGTCGCCCGACGGCTGCAGCGTCGACCACCGCCACGTCGGCGACCCGGTCGACGACGCGCTCGCCCGGCTGGCCGAGCCACTCGTGACCGAGCTGACCGCCGGTCACCCGGATCGGATCCGGATCTGTGCGAGCGAAACCTGTGAGTGGGTCTTCTACGACAGCTCACGCACCGGCCGCCGCCGCTGGTGCGACATGGCCACCTGTGGCAACCGCGCCAAGGCCGCCCGGCACCGGGCTCGGGCCAGGGGCGCCGCCCAGGCCGTCAACCCCGGGCCGGACTCGTCGCCGGCGCTCGACCTCCTGCCCTGACCGTCAGGCCCGCTCGAGCAGCGGCCTGACCTCGGTGGCGAAGCGGGTCATCGTCTCTTCGTCGTACGGCGCCGCGTAGTCCACGAGGATGTGGCGGTAGCCGATCTCCAGCAGCGGCGCGATCGCCTCGGCGACGTCTTCGGGGGTTCCGACGAGCTCGTCGGTGGAGGCGACGGCGCCGCCGTTGCGCTCGAACATCCGCTTGCGCACCCGTGAGGCCTCGACCCGCGAGTCGCGGATGATGATCGTGCCCATCCCGGTGGTGCGTTCGATCTCCGATGGATCGCGGCCCACGGCCTCACAGTGCTGGAGGAGGATCGCCTCCTTGCGCCTGACCTCCTCGAACCCGCCGCCCACGTTGTTGGCGTCGGCGTAGCGGGCGACCAGTTTGAGGGTGACCTTCTCGCCGGATCCGCCGATCAACAGCGGCAGACGCTCCTGGACCGGGAGCGGATCGTTGCGGATCGCCTTCGCCGTGTACCGCGGACCCGCCGCGCTCGGTTGCTCGCCGCGGAGCATGCCGCGCATCACCGGGAGCGCCTCAGCGAGCCAGCGAAGCCGCTCCGGCGGCCCGTCGCCGAAGCGGAGACCGTACGCCTGGTGCTCGGTCTCGAACCAGGCCGCACCGATGCCGAGGATCGCGCGACCGTTCGAGATGTGATCCAGGGTCGTCGCCATCTTGGCCGTCAGGGTTGGCTCGCGAAACGTGTTGGCGCCGACCATCAGACCGATCCGGATGCGCTTCGTGGCCTGCGCCCAGGCGGCCAACGTCAGCCAGCCTTCGAAGATGGGTCCGTCCGGGCTGCCGACGATGGGGTACAGGTGGTCCCACGTCCAGAGACTCGTGTAGCCAAGTTGGTCGGCGCGGATGCCCGCCTCGAGGAGCGACCGCCAGTCCGCGTACTGGTTCCAGCACAGGGCGCCGATCCTGACGTCGCTCAACTCACGCTCCAGTGCTCATGTGGACTTCACGCTTGCCCGACGATATCGACCGAGATCTCCACTGCCGGGATCGTTCCCCTGTTCTCGAGCCAGTGGATCGTGTTCCGGTCCTCGGGCCAGCCCACGCCCGGCCCATAGTCCGTGGCGACCCCGTTTCGATGGTCGGTGATCGTTCCCTGCAGGATGTACACGGTGCCCGGTCTGCCCTTGTGGTCGTGGATCGGGCCGAAGACGCCTCCGGGCTCGATGGTCACCATGCGCGTTCGAAGTTGGCGACCTGCCATGCCCTCGATCTCGGGCGCAAGATCAACCGTCGCAAGGACCTTCACCGCGACACCTCTGGTCTCAGGTGCCGGTTGGTGGCTGCTCACGGTGCCCTCCTCTCTGTGCGTCCATGGGTAGCCGCGACGCAGGTCCAGAGCGTGCCATAGCCGAGCCGATCTGGCCGCGTGCCGGCCTCGAGGGGGGCGAAACGTCGGTGTCCTGGAGCCAGCAGCGGGCGCCCGGCTTGATCTCAGTCAGTCTCTCACTGGGCTCCCAACCGACCGACGACGATGCCGGACCGCTCGTCGACGTTGGGCGCTGCGACGGGCGCGTCCCGGCCGCCGTCCCGATCGGCGGGGTCAGGCGACCCAGATGGCCGCCCCTCGACCACGCATCCTGCCGATCTCGGCCACCACCGCAGGGGCAAACGCGACGACGGCGACGAGCAGCCAGTCGGTCAGGTCGAGGGTCGTTGCCCGGAACGCCTCGGCCAATGGGGGCACGTACGGGATGAGCACCTGGATCGCGACCGCGGCCAGGCCAGCCGCAAGGAGGAAGCCGTTCCTGCCCAGTCGATGGATGGGCTCCCGAACACTCCGGTTCCAGTACGCCCGGACGCACTGGCCCACGACGAGGGTGGTGTAGGCGAGCCAGGCCGCGTGCTCGAAGTCGCCTCCGCGGGTCAGCATCACGACGAGCGCCGCAACCGCGGTGAACCCTCCCGCGCCGACGATGCCGGCCAGGATCCCGTTGGTCAGCAGCGGCTGCTCGGCATGGCGGGGCGGACGGGTCATCAGCTCGGGCTCGGGCGGCTCCCGCTCGAACGCGATCGAGGTCGACAGGTCGATGAACAGCTCCATCCACAGGATCTGGAGCGGCACGAGAACCTGTCGCTCGGCCACGAAGAGCGTCGAGATGAGGATGAACCCCAGGAACGCCACATGGGTCGAGACGATGAACACGAGACCCTTCTGGACGTTGTCGACGATCCGGCGGCCTTCGGCGAGCCCGTACAGCAACGTGGCGAACGAGTCGTCACCGAGCACCAGGTCCGAGGCTTCACGGGCCACGGCCGTGCCGCTGCCCATCGCAACTGCGACGTCCGCGCCGTGGAGGGCGGGAGCGTCGTTCACGCCGTCGCCGGTGACTGCCACGATCCGGCGGTCGGTGCGGGCCGCGCGCACCAGCCGGAGCTTCTGCTCCGGGGTCGAGCGCGCCACGACATGGAGACTTGGCAGCTCGGCGGCGAGTCGTGCGTCGTCCCAGCTCGCGAGCTCCTCGCCGGTGACGACGGTGTCGGCGTCCAGCCCCGCCTCGCGGGCGATCGTGGCGGCCGTTCGCGGATGGTCCCCGGTGACGACGATGACCTGGACGCCGGCGGCGCGGGCCGTACCCATCGCCTCGGCGATGCCGGGGCGGATCGGGTCCGCGAAGCCGACCAGCGCGCGCATGTGCCATGCGCCGTCGTCGACGCGCCGGGCGAGGCCGACCAGCCGCTCGCCGGCCGCGGCAGAGGCCTCGATCAGGTCCTCCCAACGCGCCTGCTCCGCGGGGTTCGGCGAACCGGCGGCCACGTACGCCAGGACGACCTCGGGAGCCCCGAGCGCGAGGCCTTCTTCGTAGCCGTCGCGACGGGCCCGTGTCCGGGTGACCGGCATGACGTCGGACGCCGGCTCGGCCTCGACGAGGTCCACCGCGTCCAGGATCGTCCGGCCGCCGGCTTCGCCGACCGCCTCGCGCAAGGCCCGGGTGAACGACGCCGGCGCGATGCCCTCGGCCGGCCAGGCATCCTCCTCGGCGCGGAGCGCCTCCTCGAGCAGGCCTGTCCGCGCCGCCGGGTCGTCGACCGGGCCGTCCGGCGTGCGCACCGACGAGACCTCGAGCCGGTTCTGGGTGATCGTCCCGGTCTTGTCGGTCACGATCAGGTCGACCGCGCCGAGGGTTTCCTCCGCGTTGAGCCGCCGGACCAGCACCCCACGCTTGAGGAGGCGGTACGCGCCCAGCCCGAGGATCACCGCGAGCAGGACGGGCGGCTCCTCGGGGATCGCAGCGATCGCCGACGAGATGCCGGCCAGGACGTTCTCACCGAGCGGATGGCCGCGCACGAAGCCCAGCCCGCTCGTCAGGACGATCAGCCCGATCGCAACCGCCAGCAGGATCCGGACCAGCCGGTCGAGCTCGCGCTGGAGCGGCGACCGCCGGCGCTCGCGGGACACGAGGCCGCCGGCGATCAGACCGAACTCGGTGGCCCGTCCGATCGCGACCACGACGCCCTCGCCACGCCCGCCCACGACGCTCGTCCCGGAATAGGCGATCGCATGTCGGCTGGCCAGCGGCGCGTCCGACGGGTCGGGGGCGACCCGGCCCTCCTCGGGGATGGACTCGCCGGTCAGCACGCTCCGGTCGAGCAGGAGGCGATCCGCCCGGGAGATCCGGACGTCCGCCGGGACGACGTCGCCGCCCTGGAGCAGCACGATGTCGCCCGCCACGAGGTCGGCGGCCGGCAGGATCGCCGTCGTCCCGTCGCGACGGACGCGGGCCGTGGGAGCGGACGCTTCCCGAAGCGCCTCGAGCGCCCGCTCGCCGCGGTACTCGGTGACCACGTCGGCACCCACGATCGGCAGCAGGCCGGCCAGCACGAGGATCCCATCACGCAGCTCGCCGACGAGGATCGCCAGGAGGCCGGCCGCCGCCAGCATGAGAACGAATGGCTCCGTCGCCGATTCCAAGACCATCCGCCAGACCGGCTCGCGCCTCGCGACGTCGAGCGCGTTCGGGCCGCTGGTGGCGGCCCGCCGACCGGCCTCGTCCCTGGTCAGGCCGGCCGCCGGATCGACGCCCAGCGTTGCGGCGACCATGGCCGCCGGGTTCGCGTGGTGGAGCCGGGTCACGGTCGCCGGTGGCTGGCCTGCACCACGCTCCACCGCGACCTCCGGGACGTCAGCGCACGACGAGGTTGACGAGCTTTCCGCCGCCGGCGAGGACGATCCGGTCCGGCGCCCGGCCGGCGAGGATCGTCACGATCCGTTCGCGGGCGAGGACGGCCGCCTCGATCTCGTCGGCGGTCGCGTCGGACGGCACCACGACCTTGTCGCGAAGCTTGCCGTTCACCTGGACCGGGATCTCCCGGGTGGCCTCGACTACGGCAGCGGGGTCGACCTCGGGCCACGACTGCGCGTGGATCGAGGACCACGGCTCGCCGCTCTCGGCCAGCCGGCGGCTCCACAGCTCCTCGCTGATGTGCGGCGCGGCCGGCGCGAGCATCAGCAGCAACAGCCGGATGGTCTCGTTCCACTCGCCGCCGCCGGCGATCTCGGTTCCGCGATACCGGAAGAGCGTGTTGGCCAGCTCCATCAGCTTGGCGATCATGGTGTTGAAGCGGAATGCCTCGTAGTCCGCCGAGACGTCGCGCAGGGTTCGGTGCGCGGCCGCTCGGAGCGCCGCTCCCGCCTCTGTCGACGATTGGCCGGCCGGCAATGTCCCGGCCTCGGGATCGCCGGGCTCGCGACCGTGCGGCTCGAGGACCAGCGTCCAGACCCGGTTGAGGAAGCGGTGGACGCCGCCGATCCCGGTCGGGCTCCACGGGCCGCCCTGGTCCCACGGACCCATGAACATCAGGAACAGGCGGACCGTGTCCGCGCCGTAGCGCGCCACCAGCTCGTCGGGGTCCTGGACGTTGCCGCGCGACTTGGACATGCGCTCGCCGTCGGCGCCCAGGATCTGGCCCTGGTTGAACAGCCGCCTGAACGGCTCGCGCTCGGCGATCAGGCCGCAGTCCGCCATCGCCTTGGTGAAGAAGCGGCTGTAGAGCAGGTGCATGACCGCGTGCTCGGCGCCGCCGGTGTACTGGTCGACCGGCGTCCAGCGATCGGTCATCTGTCGGTCGACGGGGCCGTCGGCCTTGTCCGGCGACAGGTAGCGATACCAGTACCAGGACGAGTCGATGAACGTGTCCATCGTGTCGGTCTCGCGCCGCGCGGGCCGGCCGCAGCGCGGGCAGTCGACCCGCAGGAAGGCCTCGTCGTGGTTGAGCGGGTTGTCGCCGCTGCCGGCGTAGTCGACGGTCTCGGGCAGCAGGACCGGGAGCTGGTCGTCGGGAACCGGCACGATGCCGTCCCGCTCGCAGTAGATGACCGGGATCGGCGTGCCCCAGTAGCGCTGGCGCGAGATCAGCCAGTCGCGCAGGCGGTAGGTGACCTTGGGCTCGGCTCGGCCGGTCTCGGCCAGCCAGGCGACGATCGCCGCGCCGCCCTCGTCCGCGGACTGGCCGTCGAACCGGCCGCTGTTCACGAGGTGCTCATCGGCGGCATGCGCGACGTAGGCGTCCTCCATCGGGGCGTCGGCGTCGACGCCCGGGGTGGCCACGACGCGCCGGATCGCCAGCCCGAACCTGGTGGCGAAGGCGAAGTCCCGCTCGTCGTGGGCGGGGACGGCCATGATCGCGCCCGTGCCGTAGCCGGCCAGCACGTAGTCGGCGATGAAGATCGGGATCCGCTCGCCGTTGACCGGGTTGATCGCCTGGGCGCCGATGGCCACGCCGGTCTTCTCGCGCTCGGTCGACAGCCGCTCGATCTCGGTCTCGCGGCGGGCGCGCTCGACGTAGGCGGTCACCTCGTCCCGCCGATCCGGATGGGTCAGCCCCGCGACGAGCGCGTGCTCGGGAGCGAGGACCATGAACGTCGCCCCGAACAGCGTGTCCGGCCGCGTCGTGAAGACGCGCAGCCGGTCGCCGCCCTGCTGGTGGGGATCGGGAGCGACCTCGAAGTCGATCTCGGCGCCCTCGGACCGGCCGATCCAGTTGGTCTGCATGGTCCTGACGGGATCGGGCCAGTCGATGCCGGAGAAGTCGAGCAGCTCGTCGGCGTAGGCCGTGGTGCGCAGGAACCACTGCGCGAGGTCGCGCTTCTCGACGGGGGCCCCGCACCGCCAGCAATGACGATCCGCGCCCTCGACCTGCTCGCGGGCCAGCGTCCCGTCGTTGGGGCACCAGTCGACCGCGGAGGTCGCGCGGTAGGCGAGGCCGGCCTCGAGGAAGCGCAGGAACAGCCACTGGTTCCAGCGGTAGTAGGCCGGGTCCGCGGTGACGACCTCGTTGTTCCAGGCGAACGTGGCGCCCATCGTCCGGAACTGCCGGCGCATGTTCTCGATGTTGGTCATCGTCCAGGTGAACGGGTGGCCGCCGTTCTTGATCGCGGCGTTCTCGGCCGGCAGCCCGAACGCATCGAAGCCGATCGGGAAGAAGACGTTGGCGCCGTGCATCCGCCGGAACCGGGCCAGCGCGTCGCTCGGGGTCACGATGTACCAGTGGCCGATGTGCAGGTCGCCCGACGGGTACGGGTACATCGTCAGCAGGTAGTACTTGGGTCGAGGGTCGTGCTCGAGGTCCGTCTCGTGGAGGCCGAGCTCCGCCCAGCGAGCCTGCCAGCGCGGCTCGATGGCCGTCGGGTCGTAGCGCTCGGTTCGGGTCCGGGTCTCGGCGGGATGCTGATGGCCTTGGTCACGGTCGTCCCTCGGAGACGATTCACCCCCCGCCGCGCCGGCGAGGGGTGTGGTTTCGCGGTCTCGTCGCGGTTGGTGGAGCTACGGGGACTCGAACCCCGGACCCCCTGCATGCCATGCAGGTGCTCTTCCAGCTGAGCTATAGCCCCACGGAACGCGGAGTATATCAGCGGCCCGGCACCTGATCGGCCGGCCCGGCAGGCAGCTCGTGACGCCCCCGCCGGTCGCCCAATACTCGGCCCAACGCTCCGCCCAACGCTCCGCCTGGCACCGAAGTGCTCCAATCGACCGCCGCGCCCGCGCTCGTGGCCCAATTGGCACCCACGATGTGCCAAACGGCGGCTGGGGTGGCCCGGGTCAGGTCCTGCTGCGTCAATTGGAACCTTGGTGTTCCGTCGAGGCACCCGGCCCGGATCCTCACTCGATCACGATCGGCACGTCGTAGTACGCGCCGAATGTCTCGCTCCCCTTCGTGCCAGTGAGTGCGACCCTGACGATCCACGAGCCTCGACCGAGATCGACCGGGATCGTGACCGTCGCTCCGCCGGTGCCGACGAAGCCGACCGAATACTCGGGCGCGAACGGCTTGGCCCGGACCTGGTCGGTCACCGCGGCAATCACGCGAGCCTGACCGATCATCCAGCCATCCTGCAGGGCGAAGGCCAGCCTGGAGCCGGACTTGGCGACGACCGTGCGCGCCCAATCGAGCACGAACCATTCACCCGCGCATTGATCGGCACCCTGGGCCGTTGACACGCACCGGCCGAAGGCTTCGGCGGCGCCGCTGGGTCCCTCCGGATCGGAGGCGACCCACAGCCGCAGGGCCGGCGGGACGAACGCCGGCACGCCGGCGCTGGTCGACACCTGGATGTGCCACGCGCTGCCGCTGTCGCCGTCGACCACCACGTCCAGGTCGCCCGATGGGACGCCGAGCTCGACCATTCGCGTCGTGACCGTTCCGTCGCATGGCGCGTCTCCGGCGGCCAGGAAGCCGGACTGGCCCTGGTGACCGATGGACCAGAACACCGGCTGGAACCCGAGGCACACGACGTCGACCTGGTACTGCGCGCGTGGCGGAACCTGTCCTGCCACGGTCGTCCCGGTGTCGCCGGTCGCGTCGTACGGAGCCGGCGCTTCGTGGACGTGGTCGGCAAGGACGGTGCCGGGCGGCGTCGGGAGAGCCGGGAGGGCCTGGGGCAGCACGCCGGCCGTCGCACCCGGGTCGCGCACGAGGACGCGGAAGAATGTCTCGGACCAGGCGTCCGCGCCCGATTCGGTGGCGAAGGTCGCGTGGACCCGGACGAGCCACTCGCCGGTCGGGGGCTGGTTGAAGTCGATCACGCGGGTGGCTCCCACGGCTACGTCTCCGAGCGATACCTCGGCCGGGCCCGGCTGGCCGAACGGGATGGCAGCCGCGCTGATGCCGGTCAGGCAGGCATCGGGGTTGCTGGCCAGGGCCTGCAGGCGCTCGGTCGGCGGGCCGGCCGGGATTGACGTCAACGCCTCGGGATCGATCGAGGTCCAACTGCCGGGCTGGCCATCCCGGCGGGTGCCGAGCTGGTAGGCGCCGAGCGCCCCGCCGTAGGCCATCGCATCGCCGGGCGTCGCACCGAGGACGATCGCCGGCGGCTGGTCGGCCTCGGTCGGCCCGATGGTCGTGCATGGCAGGCCGGCGTCGGACGCGGCGCCGGTCGGTCCGTGGCTCGGCGCCGGGGTCACAGTCGGACGGCGCCGACGCCATCGGGGACGGTGCCGGCGTCGTGCCCACCTCGCTTGAGCGGAGCCATCCCGGGATCGCCGCCAGCAACGCACCGAGCGCCACGATCCCGACACCCGCGGCCAGGAGCCCGGCACGGCGTCCCATCCGCGCCCGCCGGCGGAGGGCGAGCCGCCGTTGCAGTTCCTCGGCCGTGATCGTCAACGGCAGCGCGTTGCCCTCGTCCCGCAAGGTGGTGCGGATCCGCTCTTCGAGCTCGTTGTCATGCACGGCGGGCCTCCCCGAGGCTGGTGCCAACCGGCTCGGCGAGGTGCGTGCGAAGTCGATCGAGCGCGCTTTGGAGCTGGGCCTTGATCGTGTTCGGGCTCTTGCCGAGGGCCGCGGCGACGTCCTCCACGGACAGGTCGGCGTAGTAGCGGAGGACCAGTGCCGCGCGCATCTGGGCCGGCAGGCGGTCGACCCCGTCGAGCAGCGACAGGCGTGTCGTGGATTCGGACGCCAGGTCGCCTGGACCAGCCGCATCCGGCGACAGGTCGAGGCGTACGAGTCTGGCCGCCTGCCGGCGCCGCCCGAGGGCGTGGTTCGTTGCGACGCGCAACAGCCACGACCGCAGGGCGCGCTCGTCGCGGATCTGGCCACCGCGCTCGTAGGCCGTCAGCAGCGTCTCGATCACCACGTCCTCGGCCTCGGCCCGGTCGCGCAGGATGAGGTAGGCGACCGCCTGCAGCTCGCGCCCATACGCCTCCAGCAGGTCTGCCAGCGTCGACGGACGACGCCTTCTCAGTGCCTCGACGGTCATCCGTCCATCCTTCCCGGGCGATCGTGGCCGCCGTCGGAGGATAGATGGCTGAACCCGCCGGTTCGGGCTAGTCGATGTGTCAACATCGCGTCATGGCTGCGTTCGACCTGCTCATCCGGGGCGGCACCGTCGTCGACGGGACCGGCATGCCGGGCCGGCGCGCCGACGTTGCGGTGAGCGGCGATCGGATCGTGGCCGTCGGCGACCTGTCGGTCGCGGCGGTCGACGAGGTCGAGCTGGTCCTCGACGCGACCGATCGGGTCGTATCGCCCGGGTTCATCGATCCGCATGGGCATTCGGACGGCTCGGTGCTGCTCGATGGGGCGCTGGCCAGCCATCTCCACCAGGGGTTCACGACCCAGCTGTCGGGCAACTGCGGCGATTCGCTGGCGCCCGTGACGGACGCCGGCCGCGAGCTCGTCGAGCTCTCGCTGCGTCCGCACGGCCTCGTCGCGAGCTGGGCGGCCTTCGGCGAGTACCTCGATCTCGTCGACGAGCAGCCGCTCGCCCCGAACGTGGCCTTCCTGGTCGGCCACGGGACGTTGCGCGGGTCGGTGCTCGGGGCAGCGGCCCGGCCGCCGGATCGCGTCGAACTGGGCGCCATGGTCGCCGAGGTGGAGGCGGCCATGGAGGCGGGGGCGTTCGGGCTGTCGTCCGGGCTGATCTATGCGCCCGGCATGCACGCCGAGCCGGCCGAGATCCACGCGCTGGTCGCGGCGACCGCGCGCCGCGGCGGGCTCTACGCGACGCACATGCGCAACGAGGCCGGCGGGCTCTTCGGCTCGCTCGAGGAGTCGATCGCCGCGGCGAGGGCCGCCGGCCCCGGCACCCGCCTCCAGATCTCGCATCTCAAGTGCGCGGCGAGGACGGTCTGGGGGCGCGCGGCCGAGGCCATCGCCCTGATCGAGACGGCTCGCCGGGACGGCATCGACGTCGCCGCTGACCAGTATCCGTACACGGCTGCCGCGACCACGCTGGCCACGATCCTGCCGCCCGACCTGCAGTCGCTGGGGGTCGATGCCTGCGTCGACGCGCTCCGCCATCGTGACGTGCGGGCCGGCGTACGGGCCGAGATCGCCCGCGGTCGGTCGGGCTGGGAGAACGTGGCCGCCGACCCCGGCTGGGATGGGATCACGATCGCCTACGCGGCCAGCCACCCGGACTGGACGGGTCGGTCGCTGGGCGAGCTGGCCGCCGACCTCGGGCGGGACGCTGCCGACCTTGCCTTCGATGCGCTGGCGGACGACCGGCTCGACGTGTCGATCGTGATCCACTGCATGGACCCGGCCGACGTGGCCACGATCCTGGCGGTCCCCTGGGTCGCCGTCTGCACCGACGCGGAGGGCCGACGTCCGGGCCACCCGATCCTGGATTCGGGCCGGCCGCATCCGCGCACCTACGGGAGCACGGCCAGGGTCCTCGGCACGCATGTCCGCGAGCTCGGGACGGTCCCGCTCGAGACGGCCGTGGCCAAGCTGACCTCCGTGCCCGCGGCCCGGCTCGGCCTGGCCGATCGCGGCGTCATACGCGAGGGAACGTTTGCCGACCTCGTCGTGTTCGACCCGGCGACCATCCGAGACGAGGCGACCTACCTGGAGCCTGCCCGGCACCCGAGCGGGATCGACCATGTGATCGTCAACGGTCGCCCGGCGATCCTGTCGGGGTCGGAAACCGGCGAGCGTCCCGGCCGGCTGCTCAGGCGCCAGTGACGGAACCGGCGCACGCCCGTCAGGCTCGAGCCGAGGCCACGGCCGCCGCGGCTCCCGACGTGACGTCGATCGCACACCTTCCCGGCGGGCCGATCCCGTACACCCTGCGCCGTTCCCCGAGGTCGACGGGCCTCCGCGTGGTCATCCACCCGGATCGCGGCGTCCTGGTAACCGTGCCGGCGGCCGGCCGGCGAGGTTGGTCCGACCCGTTGCCGCACGTCCACGGGTTCCTCGCCGAGCGAGAAGCGTGGCTCCGCCGGCACCTGGACCGCCAGGCTCGCGAGCGTGCGCGGCTGGTCGCCCAGGGCGGGCTGCGCGACGGGGCCAGCTTCCCGTTCCGGGGCGCGATGCACCGGCTCCGGCTCGAGCCCGCCCGGCACGGGGTCCGCCGGTCGAGCGTGGAGCGGGTGGGCGGCCCCGAGGAGGACGAGCTGGTCGTTCGCCTGGCGGCCACCGACCGTCGATCGACGGCGGAGGTGCTCGAAGCCTGGCTCCGGACGCACGCCCGCGAGACCATCGACCGCGAGATCGGGCGACACGCGGCGGCGCTCCGGGTGGAGCCCGCCGCAGTCAGCATCCGCGACCAGCGGACGCGCTGGGGGAGCGCATCGCGCCAGGGCCGGCTGGCCTTCTCGTGGCGACTGATCCTGGCGCCACCGGAAGCGCTCGAGACCGTCGTGATCCACGAGCTGGCGCATCTCCGGGTGTTCGGGCACGGGCCTCGGTTCTGGGCGGTCGTGGCTTCCCTGCGGCCCGATCATGCCGTGTGGCGACGCTGGCTGCGCGACCACTCGACGCAGCTCCACGGGGCCTTGCGGGATCCGGTGGAAGGGCGCACGCCGGCGGTGTAGCCCCGCGATGGCCGTCAATCGCGGAGGTTGGCACCCGTCAGGCGTCCATGGCGCACGCTGTGCGGTCGCGCCATCGTCTGGCTCGGGACGGATATCCCGTCCGAAACCCGGAGAACTCATGGAAACGACCGCACCCATCGCCGCATTGACCGTGCTCGGCGTCGTCCTGGCGGTGCTCGGCCTGCTGGTGGCTGGCAACCTGGTCATCGTCGTAGTCGGATTGCTGTCAATCTTCGGCGCCGGGCTGCTCCAGGTCGCGGGGCGGCGCGCGTAGGCGCGATCCCCTCGGGACCACCCTGCAGCTCCCGCGAGGGCGTGGACGCACGCCGCCGCTGGTGCCAAGATGCCCCGGCGTGTCGGGCGCGACGGCGCGCGATCGGATGGCCCCAGGCGTCACACCCGGAGCAGCACGGCCGTGCCCACACCCCAGCAGCTCGAGATCGCCGCTCACAGCCTGATCGCCGTGCTCGGCCTGTGGCTGGGCCTCACCGTGTTCGCGCGCTCGCGTGCCCTGGCCTCGAGCGTGTTCACGGTCCTGTCGCTGGCCCTGGTGGTCTGGAGCGCCGCGATCATCCTGCAGCGCCTGTCGACCTCGGCGAGCGCCGTCCACGCCGGGCGTTCGATCGAGGAGATGGCGGCTGCCCTGATCGTCCCGGCCACGGCCCACCTGTCGCTGGCGATCGCCACCGAAGGCCATCCGACCCTTGGGCGGCGGCGGGTCATCGCCGCGCTCTACCTCCTGAGCCTGCTCTTCGCCCTGCCCGGGATCGTCACGCCGCACGCCATCCAGGTTGCCGAGCCGAACATCGCCCTCGGCCCGGTCCCCGGCGTTTGGCTCGGCTGGGCGTGGAACATCTACCGCCTGGGCACCCTGTCGATCGGGGCGGTCTGGCTGTTGCAGGCCCACCGCGCCGCGCACCCGCCGGATCCGCGCCGGCGGCAGCTGGAGGTCACGGTCGCGACGGTCGTCGTGGCCGCGGTCGGCGGCGCGATCCGATTCCTGCCGATCCTGGGCGACACGGATCCCTGGATCGGCATCTCGCGTCGTGGCGCTGGCGATGATCCTGGCCGCGGCCGCGGTCCTCCCGGCGGGAGTCTTCTTCGCCCCCGAGGTGGCCGGCAAGGCCTTCTGGGCCTCGCTCGGCCTGGGCGTCGGCCTCTTCCTCCTCGTCGGGGCCCTGGTCGCCGTCGACACCGCCAGCCGAAAGGTGCTCGGCCTCGATCTCCCGCTGCTCACCGGGATGGCGCTGGTGGTGACGATCGCGTTGTACGAGCCCGCAGCGACGTGGCTCCGAACGCGGTTCCGCGATCGTTCGCCGGGGGCGATGGCGCGAGAACGCCTGCTGCGTGCCCTCGGCCAACCGGCACTCACGGCACAGGCTGCGGACGCCGGCGTGCAGCCGGCGTTGGCCCGGCTGGCCAGCGCCCTCGATCTGGTCGGGGCAGTGGTCGTCCGGCCGGACGGCTCGATTGCCGCGGCGACCGGCACCAGACGCGACGCCGCCGATCTGGCGCGGACGGCACTGGTCGCAGAAGGTGAGGTGGTCGGCGAACTGCGGATCGGCCCGACGCGATCGGGACGGCCGCTTACCCAGCGCGACGAGGAACTCGTTCAGCTGTCGACCGTCTACCTCGCCGCGGCGCTCCGGACCAGCCAACGCGAGGACCGCCAGGCCGAAGCGCTGAGCGACCTGTCGGAGGACCGCGCCCAGCTCGACTCGACGGCGTCGACGCTGCACGTAGCCCTGCTCCAGCGCGCCTCGGCCCCGCCCGGGCTGCAGGTGTTCGCCCTCGGCTCGCTGCGCGTCGAGCGCGGCGACGAGCGCATCGAGCGCTGGGGCGGCGAGAAGGCCGGGAGCCGCCAGGCCCAGGCCCTGTTCGCCTTCCTGTTCGATCGTGGTGAGCGCGGCGTCGCCAAGGACGAGGCACTCGAGTTGATCTGGCCGGACACCGACCTCGAGCGGGCCGACCTGGCGTTCCACCGGACCCTCGGCGGGCTGCGTCACACCCTGGACCCGAATGGTCGAGGTGGTCGCCAGATGATCCGGTTCTACAACGACCGGTATCGTCTCGACCCGGGCGTGGTCGACTGGTCGGATGTCTCGGCGTACCTCACGCGGCTGGACCAGGCGCGATCGACGAGCGATCGCACGGAGGCGCGGCGCCTGCTCGAATCGGCACGGGGGCTGTATCGCGGGGACTACCTCGACGACTGCCCGTTCTACGGCGACAGTGCCCATGTGGAGGATCGCCGCCAGGCCCTGCGGGGCCGGTGCGTGGACCTGCTGCTCACGCTCGGTGAGGCCTACGAGAGCTCCGGCGACCGCGTGTCGGCTGCCGCCGCGTACCGTGACGCGCTGGCGATGACCGACGACTGCCCGCCGGCGCAGGCCGGGCTGCGGAGGCTCGCGCAACAGGCCTGACCGATTGCGGATCCGGCTCGACTCGATCGGATTGCGCCATCCGGCTTCCGACCGCAGTCTGACCGCAGGGGTGAACGCGCATGGTGTCCGTGCATCCGATGAAGGTCGCACCACAGCGGTTCCGATCTGGGGATCGGGATCTCGACGGCCATCGGTGCCGGTCTCGCGGGTCCGCAGGAGTGCCCGTTCTGCGGACTCACGGGCCGCCGGCTCGGGTCGCGCGACGCGAGGGGAGTCGCGCGACCGGCCGGACCGCGGGCTCCTCTCGCACGCGCCCGTACGGAGTCGCGCTTCTTGGATCGTATTGCGCGATGCCCCGACGACGTCGTGAACGCCCGGCGATCCGTGGGGCGTTGGTGGAGATGAGGGGACTCGAACCCCTGACCCCCGCGATGCGAACGCGGTGCTCTTCCAGCTGAGCTACATCCCCACGGGGTCGACGGTCGCAGGAGAGGCGCCGGACCATGCGGTTACGACCGGTCGCAGAGTGTAGCACGCACCCGCCGACCTTCCTTCAGGTCAGGACTCCGCGGGAGACGCTTCCGTGCGGCAAATCGCCAGCAGGTCCATCGCCCGATCGAGGTCGGTGTCGGCGTAGAACAGGTCGGCGACGGAGAACTCGAGGAATTGGTCGAGGGTCATGTTGGGCGGGCCGTCGGCGGGCGGCGATGGGGGCGCGGCCGCGGCCCGCGCATCAACGTCCGCCCGCGACCGAGAGCCCGAGCTTGGCGCTGATGCCATCATCGACCGGAGCCCGCGCCGGACGGATTCCGGCAGGACGCGACGGGCGATCCGGACCGGCAGCGGCCGGGACGCCCGAGCCACATCACCCGGCACCCGGCGGGCCTCCCGCGCCTGTGCCTGGGCACGGCGCGCCTCTGCCAGTCGCGCCGCCGCCTGCTGCCCCCGGATCCGCCGTCGCGCGGCATCTACTCGGCGGATCTCGGTCTCGTACAGGGTCGGCGTCCCGAACATGCCCCGTACCCGGACCCGCGGAAACACCTCGGCCAGCAAGCCATGCAGCTCCGACGCGACGTACTCGTGGACGTGGAACCGGTTCCACGGCGTCATGCCCGGGTCGAGCCGAATAGCGGCGTTCGGCGTGGCCAGGATCACCTCGCCGCCCGGCCTCGTGACCCGGGCGATGTCGCGCAGGTAGGCCAGCGGATCGGCCACGTGCTCGAGCACCTGGAAGCTGCTGACGAGATCGAACGAGTGGTCCGGGAAGGGGAGCTCGAGGCCGCTTGTCAGGACGAATTCCGGGCGACCATGCGATGCGCGCCGCCCAGCGGCGTCGATGGCACCTGGCGATACGTCCACGCCCACGATCCGGCGCGCGACCGGCAGGAATCGGACGGTCCCGTAGCCGGTGTTGCAGCCGACGTCCAGGACGTCGCGTCCCGCCGCGTGCGCCACGGCCTCGTCGTAGGCGCGAAGGTGAACAAGTCGCAGGCAGTGATCGGCAGGCGTCGCGGGCGGCGTGTCCTCGATGAGCGGGTGCTCCTCGGCCTGCAGCCGGATGGTCTCCGGGTCGGCCGCGAGCCGGACTCCGGGGGACTCCGAACTGTCCATCATCGCGAGTATAGGGAAGCGATCGCCGGTGCCCCGGGCCCGATCGCGCGGGGCCCAGCGGACGCGACGCGGCGTTCCAGCCGGTCGGGCGCGCGGCTAGGCTGCCCGGATGCCCTTCGGACTGTTGACCGGACTTGGCGCCGCGCTCTCGTGGGGCACCATGGACATCGCCAGCGCCCTGGCCAGCCGGCGGATCGGCAGCCTGCGCGTGACGGCGGGCGTCCAGCTCGTCAGCTCGGCCCTGCTGGTGATTGCGGCGATCGTCACGACGAGCGCCATCCCGAGCGATCCAGGTGTCCTGGCCATCTGCGCCCTGCTCGGGGTCATCGGGGCGGGTGCCTACTTCGCGTACTTCACCGGGCTGCGGATCGGCCCGATCTCGGTGGTCAGCGGCATGGTCGCCGCCTACGGCGGCCTGACCGTCGTCCTGGCCGTGCTCATCCGTGGCGAGTCGCTCACGCTGACCCAGGCGGTCGGGGCAGCGATCGCGACGATCGGCGTGATCCTGACCGGTGTCGCCTTTGACGGCGGCCTGCGCGCGACGCGGTTCGCCGGTCCAGGTGTCGCGTTCGCCGTCGTCGCGCTAGTCCTGTTCGCGCTGATGGCGATCACGATGGATATCGCGCTCGAATCCGCGGACTGGCTCCAGGTGCTGCTGCTGTCGCGGCTGGTGACGGCCGTGATCTCGATCGTCGCCGTCCTCGCCGTCGCCATCGACGGGTCGGCGAACCGTCGATGCCGCGTCGACGGCGGTCGCGGCGGCCCCGGCGAACCGCCGGCGAGTCGGCGCGATGCTGCTGGTCGCCGGCAGCCTCGACGTCGCCGGCCTGGTGGCCTTCTCGGTCGGGCTGTCGAGCGCCCCAACCTGGATGGTCGGGCTGGCCTCGTCGTTCGGCCCGGCGGTCACGATCGTCGTCGCGGTCGCGATGCTCGGGGAGCGACTCCGGCCGATCCAGTGGCTCGGCCTGGTCGGCGTCGTGATCGGGATGGTCGCGATCGGCCTGCCGTGATCGTCAGGCCGGCAGGCTGAACCAGAATCGGGTCTGGCCGTCGGCCGATTCGACACCCACCCGGCCGCCGCCGGCCTCGACCAGCTGCTTGACGATCGCCAGCCCGATGCCGGCGCCTCCGCGAGCTCGGTCGCGCGACTTCTCGACGCGGTAGAAGCGCTCGAACACGCGCTCGAGGTCGTCCGGCGGGATCCCGTCGCCGCTGTTCGAGACGGACACGAGCAGATCGCCGGGCCGTCGTTCGGCTCGCACGGTCACGGTCCCGCCGGCCGGCGTGTAGCGGGCCGCGTTCGACAGGAGATTGCCGAGCACCTGGGCGAGGTCGTCGCGGTTCGCCCGCGCGGGCAGCCGGTCGGGCACGTCGACGACGAGCTGGAGGCCGGCCCGCTCCAGGGTCGGCTGGGCGAGGTCGAGCGCAGCCCGGATCGCCGACGCCAGGTCGAGCTCGACCGTCGCGCGCGGAGCGGTGCCGGCGTCGCCGTCGGCGAGGGCGTCGAGCGAGCGCGACAGCCGGACGAGCCGCTCGGCCTCATCCCAGAGCGACTCGTAGGTCGCCCGGTCGGCGACGATGACGCCGTCGCGGAGGGCTTCGAGGTAGCCCTGCAGGTTGGTCAGCGGCGTCCGCAGCTCGTGCGCCGCGTTGGCGATGAAGTCGCGACGCAGCTGCTCCTGGCGCTCGAGCCCGGCGGCCATCTGGTTGAACGAATCGGCCAGCGAGGCGAGCTCCTCGGGCCCGTCGCGCGGGACGCGGGCGGCGTAGTCGCCGGCAGCGATCCGTCTCGCCGCCGCGCCGACCTCGGCCAGCGGCCGGGCGAGCATGCGCCCCATCACGATGGCCAGGCCGATGCTGGCGAGTGCCGCGACGACGACCGGCGGCGACGACCACGGTGCTGACCGACTGGTCGTACATCCGCTGGGCATGGTCGGCCGAGATGCCGGCTTCCTCCATGAGTGCCTTGAAGCTCTCCGCCCCGACCACGGTCACGCCGACGGCCAGGATCGCCAGCCCGACCGCCGCGGAGAGCAGGGCGGCCAGCGCGATCCGGACGGCGATGCCGCGACCGATCACGCGCGGTCCGGCCGGGAAGCGGGCTCGGGGTCTGCGTTCCGTGCGGCCCGGTAGCCGACGCCGCGGACGGTGGCCACGTAGCGGGGTCGCTCGGCATCGTCGCCGAGCTTGTCGCGCAGCCGACCGATGTGGACGTCGACGGTCCGGTCGAGGATGTCGGCCTGGTCCTGGCCATAGATCGCGTCCAGCAGCTGGTCGCGGCTGAGCACCCGGCCGTCTGCCTGCGAGGATGGTCTGGAGCAGGCGGAACTCGACACGGGTGAGCGGGATCGCCCGGCCGTCGCGGGTCACCTCGTGCCGCTCGGGGTCGACCAGGAGATCGGCATGGCGGATGCGCCGGCCGCCCGCCGTCGGCGCCGGCGCCGCGACCGGGCTTGGCGCCGGAGGTCCGGGCCGGTGGCGGCCGGTGCCGTCGCCGTGCGGCGCAGGATCGACTTCACCCGGAGGACGAGCTCGGCCGGCGAGAACGGCTTGGGCAGGTAGTCGTCGGCGCCGTCCTCGAGCCCGGCGATCCGGTCGAGCGTCGAACCGCGGGCCGAGATGATGAGGATCGGCGTGGCGCCGGCCTCGTCGTCGCGGCGGACGGCCCGGACCACGGCCCGGCCGTCCAGCTCGGGGAGCATCAGGTCGAGGACGACCAATGCCGGCCGATGGCGTTCGATGGCGTCGAGTGCGGCCGGACCGTCGGCGGCGGTCACGACCGAGAAGCCGTCGCGCTCCAGGTAGGTGCGCACCAGCCGGACGATCTTGGCGTCGTCGTCGACCACCAGGATCGGTCGGTCGGGGAGTGGCGTGCAGCGGACGGCTGGGGCATCGGCAGCATGGTAGCGAGCGATGCTAGGGGGCCTGCGTGACGGAGTCGTGACGACCCGACTCGCCATTGCGCGGCGTCGCAGGGGGTTGACAAGATAGAACAAATGTTCTATCTTGGACGTCCGATGACGACCCTCTCCGCGGACGTGACGGCAGCCGTGGCGAGCCTCCAGGCTCGCTGGGGAGCCGCAGCTCCGCGGATCACCGACGGCGCCCTGGCCCTGGCGCCTGCGCTCGGTCCCGGACCCCCTCGAACCCGCGGCGAGGCCGGAGCCACGACCGAACCCCGACGAGCGGATCGTCCGGACCGGCTTCGCGGCGCTCGATGCCATCCTGGGACCCGGCGGCCTGCCGCGCTCGGCGAGCGTCGCGCTCCGGGGCGACGGCTCGAGCGGCCGGACCACGCTCGTCCACCGGCTCGCCGCGGAGGCCCAGGCGACCGGCGCGATCGTGGCCTGGGTCGACCTCGCCGCGGAGCTTCGACCCGATCGAGGCCGTCGCCCGCGGCGTCCGGCTCGAGTGGCTGGTGGTCATCACCCCCGAGACGCTCGACGAAGGGCTGGCCATCGGCGGCGCGTTGCTGGCCGGCCGTTCGGTCGACCTGCTCGTCCTGGACCTGCCCGGCGGTCGTCTCCCCGCCACGGACCGGCCGGCGCGCGTGGCCGATCGCCTCAACCGCCTCGCCGCCCTGGCCAGGCGCTCGGAGACGCTGTTCGTGGTGCTCGAGCCACCCGGCCTGACCGGCGACCTGGCGAGCGCCGTGGCCGGATCGACCGGGCTCCGGCTGGAGCTCGCCCGTCGCTCGTGGATCCGTCTCGGTCGCGACATCGTGGGCCAGCGAACCGAGGCGCTGGTCGCCCGCAATCGCTACGGCCCGCCGGGACGCCGGGCGACGCTCCGGATCCTCTACGCGGAAGGCGGTGAACGTGACGCCTGCCTCCGTCGAGACGACCTCTTCGCCACCGAACAGGCCCTCGATCCAGCCCCCGCGATCCATCTCGAACGGACCCATCACGATGCGACTTCTCCATCTCTACCGGCCGCACCTCCCGCTCGAGCTGGCCCGGGCCCGGGCCTCCGAGCCCTTCCCGGTCGGCCCGCTCATCCTGGGCGGCCGGCCGTGGGATCCGGGCCCGGTCGTGGACGCGGATCCGGCGGCGCGGGCCCTGGGCGTCCGGCGCGGGATGCCGCTCGGGAGCGCCCACCGGCTCGCTCCTGAGGCGTTCTTCGTCGACCCCGATCCCGACGCGGACCGGGCGATCGCCGAGGACGCCTTCGAGGCGCTCGCGGCGTTCAGCCCGGGGATCGCCGGGAGCGCCGACGCCACG
The DNA here is from genome assembly GCA_963806175.1 of uncultured Chloroflexia bacterium. Classification (GTDB taxonomy): domain Bacteria; phylum Chloroflexota; class Limnocylindria; order Limnocylindrales; family CSP1-4; genus SPCO01. The sequence goes on along the minus strand of CAWDXA010000003.1, from coordinate 333,420 downwards.
GATCCGGCGTTCGGGCTGTTCGAGGTCCAGATCGACGGACTCGAGCCACTCTGGGGGCCGGAGCCGGTCCTGATCGCCCGGCTGGTCGCGGCGCTCGGGCGGGCGCTGGCCGGCCGCGGCCGGACGCCGCCATCGCCGGCGATGGCGAGATCCGGGCCGGGATCGCCGGGACGCGCTTCACGGCGACGATCGCCGCCGTGCGCGCCCGGCCCGCCGAGCCGATCGTCGTTCCGGCCGGCGGCGAGGCCGCCTTCCTCGCTCCCGCATCCGTCGGGCCTGCTCACCCAGGACCCCGACGTCCGGGCCAGGCTGTCCCGTTTCGGCCTGCGCCGGATCGGGAGCGGTCGCCGAGCTCGACCGGTCGGCCCTGGTCGCCCGCTTCGGCGAGGAGGGTGCGAGGATCCACGCCCGGGCTCGAGGCGAGGAACTGGAGCCGTTCCGGCCGCGACGGACGCCCGAGCACCTGGCCCTCGCGCTGCCCATCGAGCCGTCCGCCGAAGACCTCGAGCCGCTCCGCTTCGTGCTCCATCGCCTGGCCGTCGCCCTGACCGACCAGCTCGTGTCGCGCGGCCTGGCGGCCGCTCGGGCACACCTGCACCTGGACCTCGACCTCGCCTTCGCCCGAGCGGGGACGGCACCGGTCCTCGACGTGGAGCAACGCTTCCCCGAGCCGACCGCCGACGCCGAGGCGATCGAACGCCTGCTGTTCGCCCGGCTCGAGCGGACGCCCCCGCCGGCCGCCGTTGCCCGGCTCGGCCTGGAGCTGGACGGCACGACCCCGGCGGCCGGTCAGCAGCTCCCGCTGTTCAACCCGCAGGCCGCCCGTGGCGCCCGGCTCGAGTGGCAGCTGGCCCGGCTGGCCCTGACGTTCGGGGAGGATCGAGTCCGGCGGGTCGACCTCATCGATCCGGAGGCGCCGCTGCCGGAGGCGCGCTGGGGCTGGCGGCCGGTGGTGGCGCCATGACCCGCCTGCTGCGCGAGCACCCGCCGATCGAGGTGGAGCTGGATGCGGCCGGCGACCTCGTGGCGATCCGCTGGAACGGCCGGCGCGAAGCCGTCGAGGTCTGCAACCAGTGGCGGGTCGAGGAGGCCTGGTGGCGTGGCCCGATCGCCCGCGACTACTTCAAGGTCGCGGGCAGCCGCTGGCTGGCGCTCGTCTATCTCGACCGGGTCGACAACTCCTGGCACCTGGAACGTGTCTATGACTGAGGCGGCCCGCCGGGGCGGCGCATGCGCACGTTGCCCGCTCCGCCGGTCGCTCACGCACTCCGCAGTGCGCTCGCTCCCTTGCTCACGGGCGCCTTCGCCTGCACCGCCCGGGCGGGCCGATTTCGCCACCTGGATCCGGGGCATCAACGTCTGAGGCGGCCCGCTGGGGGCACGATTCTCGGGGTCGGACCCGGCGAAGCGGCATCCTCGCAGACGGCGTTGCGGACAGGCAACGTGTTGTTTCAGCCGTGCGGGATGTTGCCCAGGACCAGGATCGCGACCAGCGCGAACAGGACGGCGGCCAGCACGGCGGCGCCGAGGAAGTCACTCGCTCGTGGATTCATCGAGTGGTCAGGCTCCGCTCTCGTTCATGGCCGGGGGCAACTCGCCCCATACAGCACGGTCACGGTCGTCAGTCCGCCGAGTGGCGCGATCGAGACCTGGACCCGGCAACCAGGCGCCGAGCCGGTCGAATCGAGCACGTAGCTGCCGTCCTCGAGCGGCCCGGAAAGCGCCTCCGTACTGTACGTCGCCTGCTCGAGCTTCGACTGCATCCAGTCGGCGATCGTCTTCGCGTCGCCACCCTGGACGGCGAGGACGGCCGAGGCCGGGCCGGTCGCCGCCTCCCCGGCCGGTGTCGACGCCGGGATAGGTCGGGAAGCCGGTGGGGACAGCGTCCCAGATCCGTCCCCACGCGGTGTCGGTCTGGCCGGCCAGCGCCGGCGGCGACGCCATCGACTGGCCGGGTTCGCCCGACGCCTGGCCGCTCGACGCGGTCGGCTCCGGTCCGGTCGCGATCGGCGGGCTCGAGCCGGTCGCCGGCTGGCACGCCGCCAGGACGAGCAGCAGGACCGCGACGAACGTGACGTGCTCGAACCGACATCGACATGCGAGCGCATCGTAGCGCCGTTCGCCTCGAGCCCCGCCCGACGCAACATGTGCAGGACCCCGTCGCCCCCAATTGCGACGGGGTCCTGCGGCCGGATGAGTCGCTCACCGACTCATCGGCTGGTCAGCACATCGACCATCTGAGATCGCGTGCCGCCGGGTCGTCCGGGGCCCCCAGGCACCTGACGTTCTGTATTCCGTTACGGGCCGCCGGCCTCGGCTGCGAGGGCCGCCGGGAAGAGGCCCAGGATCAGCAGCATCGCCAGCGCGACGAGGAGCCCGGTCCGGAGGACAGACACCACGACCTGCTGAATCGGTGCGTGCACGCCCCTGAGACGCCGGCACGAACGATCTTGTTTCGTCGCCAATACTAGAACATTTGTTCTATACTGTGAAGCCCCCAAGTCGACCGGTCGGACCAGGTGACTCGTGGCTCAACCTCGCTACGCCGAGCTCCACTGCCACACCAATTTCTCGTTCCTCGACGGCGCGTCCGCCCCCGACGAGCTCGTCGATCGGGCAGTGGAGCTGGGTCTCGACCGGGCTGGCCGTCACCGATCATGCCGGGCTCTACGGCGCGGTCCGCTTCGTCAACGCGGCGCAGGCGGCCGGGCTTCACCCGGTGGTCGGGCTCGAGATCGAGCTGCTGGACCCGGCCGTCCCGGACCCGGACCGGGTCGTGATCGGGGCACGCCGGCGTGCGCCGACGCGGCACGCGCGCCGGCCACGAGGAGGGGAGTCCCTGGCCGGCCCTGCCCGATGAGGGTCTGCCCGCCCGGCCACGGCCGGCCCGCGCCCGCCTCCCCGGCCATCGTGAACCGGTCAAGGAGGACCTGCGTGGCATCGGCGACCGAGCCCGCGGTCCGCACCTCGTCCTGCTGGCGCGCTCGCAGGTCGGCTGGCGGAGCCTGTGCCGGCTCGTGTCGCGGGCCAACCTGGCCGGCACCAAGGGGGTGCCCCGCTTCAGCCAGGCGCTCCTGGCCGAGCACACCGAGGGCCTGGTCGCGCTGTCGGGCTGTCGGGACGGGGAGCTGGCACGCCGGCTGCGGGTCGGCGACCGGGCCGGGGCCCGGGCGGTCGCGACACGCTACGCGACGCTGTTCGGGCGGGGCGATTCGCCCGCCACCAGCGGCTTCTTCGTCGAGCTGTCGCATCACCGGCTGCCCGACGACGACTGGCTCGTGATGGAGTCGGCGGCGCTGGCCGGCGAGCTCGGGCTGCCGGTCGTGGTCGCCAACGACGTCCACTACGCCCGGCCCGAGGATCGCGAGCTGGCCGACGTCCTGGCCGCGATCCGGCACGGCCGTTCGCTCGACACGCTCGGCGACCTGCGCCGGCCGGACGGCGATTCCTACCTGAAATCGGGCGCGGAGCTGGCCGCCATGCCGCCCGGCACGCGCGCGTTCGCGACCGCCGATCCGTCGGCCGGCCGGGCCTGGACGGAGGGGATCGCCACCGCGGCCGAGCTGGCGGCGTCGTGCTCGATCGATCTCGGGTTCGAGCAGTACCGCTTCCCGGGCTTCCCGGTGCCCGACGGGGAGACGCCGTTCAGCTATCTCGTCGAGCTGTGCCAGGCGGGCGCCCGCCGCCGCTATCACCCGCTCACGCCGCCGGTCGTCAAGCGGCTCGCCCACGAGCTCGACGTCATCGAGCGAGCCGGTCTCGCCGAGTTCTTCCTCATCTGCTGGGACCTGATGCGCTTCGCCAGGGAGCAGGGGATCCCGGCCCAGGGCCGGGGCAGCGCGACCAGCTCGATCGTGTCGTACACGCTCGGGATCAGCCGGGTCGAGCCGATCGCCCACAACCTCCTGTTCGAGCGGTTCATCAATCCGGGCCGGACGACCTACCCGGACGTCGACATCGACTTCAGCTCGGAGCGGCGCGAGGAGGTCATCCAGTACATCTACCGGCGCTACGGGCCGGAGCACACCGGGATGGTCTGCAACCTCGTCACGTACCGGGCGCGTTCGGCGGTGCGCGAGGTGGGCTACGCGCTGGGATTCCCGCGGCCGCTCGTCGATCGCGTGGCGAAGGCGCTCGAGACGTACGACAGCGTGATGGTCCGGCGCGACCTCGAGGCCGACGGCGGGTTCGCCGAGTTCTTCCGACGGCCGGGAGAGGGGCTGCCGTCCGGGGGACGCGCGGCCGAGGAATCGCTGCGCACCCGCGCGACCGAGGGCGCGGAGGCCCTCGGCCTCGTCGACGGGATGGGCCAGCTGAACACCCGGATGCCGCTCGTCGGGAAGGTGCCGCCCTGGCGCCAGCCGCCGAAGCCGGAGGACCCGAACGCCCCGAAACCGTTCGCCTGGCTCCGGGAGGCGACGGAGCCCGGCCGGAACGTCGCAACTACCAACGGAGGTGGTGGAACGTGCGGGCTTCGATGCCCACGCTGCCCAGGGAGGGTCCATTCCGCCGAGCCCGAGCGTGGATTCGTCCAACCCATCCGGTTCCGGCGCGTCCGCCAGTGCCGCTCTCGCGCGTAGTACCACCCACACTGGTATTCGCGAGGAACGGACGGTTCCGCGGCGTCATCCGCTGCCCGACGGCCTGGCGCCCGTGGCCCAGCTCCGGCCCGGTGGTCGAGACCGACGACGAGGGCGGGCCGGGCGACTCCCCGGCCAGCGTCGCCTGGCTTCGCGACGGCCGCGGCACGGGGTACGCGGACGAGCGCGACCGGTTCCTGCGCGCCGGCGCTCGGTCGAGGGCGCCGGGTGGATCCGGAGAGCGGCCTGCTGGAGCCGCCGCCCCGGGCGGCGGACAGGCTCGGGCGGCCCACCCGCTGGGACTGCGCCCGGCGGCCCGGTCGTCGGTCGCCCGGGTCGAGCCGGAGCCGCCGCCCCAGCCCCGTGGCGGTTCGACGGTCGGGCTGTCCGACTGGGAGCGCTGGCTCGAGTTCTGTGCCCGGATCGACGGCTTCCCGCGGCACCTGAGCATCCACTCGGGCGGCATGCTGGTGACCGCGGCGCCGCTCATCGACATCGCGCCGCTGGAGCGGGCGACGATGCCGGACCGGGTCGTCGTCCAGTTCGACAAGCGCGACGTCGAGGCGCTCAAGCTGATCAAGCTCGACCTGCTCGGCCTCGGGATGCTCGCCGCGATGGACGAGACGCTCCAGCTCATCGAGCACGACTGTGCCGTCTGCGTCGATCTCGATCGCCTTCCCGAGAACGTCCCGGAGGTCTTCGCGATGCTCCAGGCGGCCGACACCGTGGGCGTCTTCCAGGTCGAGAGCCGGGCCCAGATGCAGACGCTCCCCAAGTCCCGGCCGGGGAGCCTGGACGACCTGGTGGTGGAGGTGGCGATCATCCGGCCGGGCCCGATCCAGGGCAACGCCGTCCACCCGTTCCTGCGGCGCAAGCAGGGCCTGGAGCCGGTGACCTACCTCCACCCGAGCCTCGAGCCGATCCTCAGGGATTCGATGGGCGTGATCCTCTACCAGGAGCAGGTCATGCGGATCGCCATCGAGGTCGGCGGCTTCTCGGCGGCGGAGTCGGACGGCTTCCGGCGGGCGATGGGCACGTGGCGCTCGAGCCGCGAGATGGAGAAGCTCCACCGCCAGTTCTTCGAGGGCTGCCTGCGCCAGCCGGGCATGACCGAGGAGATCGCCGAGGAGCTGTTCCGCCAGGTCGCCGCGTTCGCCAGCTTCGGGTTCGCCAAGAGCCATGCCGCGGCGTTTGCCCGGACCGCCTACGAATCGGCGTTCCTCAAGCTCTTCTACCCGGCCCAGTTCCTGGTCGGCCTGATCAACGCCCAGCCGATGGGCTTCTACCCGGTCGAGGTCCTGGTCAACGACGCCAAGCGCCACGGCGTGGCCGTCCTGCCGGTCGACATCAACGCCTCGTCGTACAGGACCACGACCGAATGGGCCGGCCAGCCCGGCCTGGGCGCTGGCCGGGGCCGCGGGCGACGACGGATCGCATGACGACGACCCAGGCGAGCCGCTGCCGGCAGGGTCGGGGATCGACGCCCGGCCACGCCCCGTCCGCTCGCCGGCCTGCGTCATCCCGTCGGCCGCGGCGCGCGACCGCTGGATCCCGGACAGCGCGACCGGCTGGGGCGTCCGGCTCGGCCTCGGCCTGGTCAAGGGGATCGGCGAGCAGCACCAGGCGCTGCTCGACCGCGAGCTGGCGCGCGGGCCGTACCGGAGCCTGGCCGACGTCGTGGAGCGGACCGGCCTGCCCGAGGAGGTCCTGGAGCGGCTCATCCGGACCGGGGCGCTGGACTCGCTCGGCCGGCCGCGGCGCGAGCTGCTCTGGCAGCTCCGCGAGGTGGCCGGGGCGTCGCGCGGCCGGGTGGACGGACGCGCGCTGCGGGGCTCAGCCCGGACCGGCGGACGGCGGTCGGCGGCGGCCGGGCGACCGATGGACCTGCGCCTGCCGGCCGACGGATGCTCCGGCACTCCCCGAGCTGACCGAGTCGGAACGGATCGGCGATGCCTACGCGGTCATCGGGCTCGACGCGCGCCGACAGGTGGTGACGCTCTTCCGCCCGGCCCTGGATCGGCTGGGTGCCGTGACCAATCGCGTCGCTCGCGGAGCGGCGGTCCGGCCCGGTCCGGATCGGTGGCCTGGTGGTGACCCGCCAGCACCCGATGACGGCCAAGGGCACGGTCTTCCTGGCCCTCGAGGACGAGACCGGGATGGTCAACGTCACGCTCTGGCCGGACACCTGGGCGCGGTTGCGCGGCGTCGTGCGGCGCCACGCCCTGTTGCTGGTGGACGGGCAGCTCCAGCGCGAGGGTGAGGTGGTCAACGTGATCGCCGAATCGGTCCGGGCACTCCCCGAGGTGGCCGCCCCGGCCGGTGGGCCGGACCAGCCGGCCGGCGTGCGTCAGCTCGGGCACGCCGGGATGCGACGCCTCGGCTGACCTTCACGCCATGGCGGCCGAGCCACCGCCGATCAGCGGCGGGCGCCGGCCTTCTGCGGACTGGTGGACCCGCGGGTCCGCCCGTCGCCGACGCGCTTCTGGGGCTGCTGCGAACGCCGTCCGCGGTTCGGATTCGACAGCTGGAGGAAGCGGCGGTACCAGGCCGCGGCCGCCGCGAAGAACGGCCCGGCGAGCAACGACAGGAAGATCCACTGCGCCACGAAGGCGGGGTACTCGCCGGCGAGGATCGTCGGTGCGCCGATCACCTGGGCGGACGCGTTCCAGGCGCCCGAATAGAGCATCGCGGCGAAGATCGCGGACGAGACCAATCCCAGCACGACGCCGAACAGCCAACTCGCACGCGGTGCGAGAAACCCGGCGATGAACAGCAGGCCGATCGGCGGCGCCCAGACGAGGTACTGCATCAGCGTGTACGTGATCGCGGACGGCGCGACCACATAGGCGAGGGCGCTCGCGGCCGCGGCCGCGAGCGGAATCCAGAACGCCTTCGACCGAGGCATGTTCGGCAGCCAGGCAAGGTCGGCACGGATGTCCGGGCGGTGATAGGCGCTCCGCAGTGCCGTCGTGATGCCCGGCCTCGCCGTGTCCGGAGTCGGTCGGGCCGGCGGCGCCGTGCGGCGCGGCGCCGGTTCGCTCTCCTGCCCCTCGTCGACCTCGGGCAGGTCAGCCTCGGCGGCGGCTCGATAACGGCGCCGGGCCTCGGCGCGGGCGGTCCTCTTGGCGCGGGCCACGTTCTCTCCAGTTGGGTGTCGGACTCGGTTGGGTGGAGCGCATCGTAGTCCACACGGGTCGACTGCGGGGATACGTCGCCGGTGAGTCACGCGTAAGCGCCGGTGAAGCGGCCGCGGACTATAACCGGGCCTATCGCCCGTCCCGTCCCGTCCGGTCCCGCCGGGAGGTCATCGATGGATCGTGCCCGGCGCGCGGCTCTGACCGCGCTCATCGTCGTCGGAATGATCGCCGCGGCGGGTGGCTCGGACGGGCCGGACGGGATGGCCTCCCTGGTCGCGACCGTCGGCTGGCCTCCGTCAACCCTCGTCCTGTCCGAGCTGCAGACGGGCGGAGCGTCGGCGTCCGACGAGTTCATCGAGATCGCCAACCAGGGCACCGCGCCCACCGACCTGCTCGGCCTCGAGGTGGTCTATTCGACGTCCTCGGGCAATACGGTGACGCGGAAGGCGACCTGGGACAGTTCGCGGATCCTCGGCCCCGGTCAGCGCCTGCTGCTGGCGAACGCGGCGGGTGCCTATGCCGGGTCAGCCGACGTCACCTACAGCGGCGGGACGGCCGCGACCGGTGGCGCGGTGGTGCTGCGCGTCGTCGGCGGGGCGGTGCTGGACGCCGTCGGTTGGGGCGATGCGACCAACGGATTCGTGGAAGGCACGGCGGCACTCGCGCCGCCGGCCGGCACCAGCATCGAGCGGGCTCCCGGGGGTGCGAGCGGGAACGCCGTCGACTCGAACGACAACGCCGCAGACTGGTTCGTCCAGTCGGTTCCCTCCCCGCAGAACCTCGGCGCGCCGTTCGTGCCGGTCGCCGGGCCGACGCCGACGGCCGATCTCCCGCCATCCCCGGCGCCGCACGCCGACCGAAGCGGCGACCCCGGCCACGACCCCGGTCGCGACGCCACTGCCGACGCCCACCCCGACGCCGGCGCCACTGCCGACGCCCACCCCGACGCCGACGCCCACCCCGACGCCGGGACCCGTCACGGTCGCCGCGGCGCGGGCGGCATTGGACGGCACGATCGTGACCATCCAGGGCGTCATGACCACGGCGCTCGGGGCCCTGGAGTCCGGCCGGACCGGGTTCGTCCAGGACGAGACCGGCGGGATCGCCGTCTACCTCGATGCCGCGGTCGTGGGATCGTGGCCGGCGGGCACCTCGGTGACCATTCGTGGGACCGTCGGCAGCCGGTTTGCGCAGCGAACGCTTCGAGCGGCGGAAGGTGCCGTCGAGCGCGGCACCGTGCCGATGCTGCCGGCCGCCCTGGCCATCGACACCGGCGACGCGATCGAGTCGGGCGAGGGCCGCCGCGTGACCGTCACCGGCACGGTCAGCGGGTCGCTCGACAGCCTGGCCGACGGGTTGGGCATCAACCTCGACGATGGGTCTGGGACCGTCCGCGCGGTGATCGGGCCGGAAGCGCTCGCCGGCGAGACAGTGACGGCAGGCATGATCGCGACCGTGACCGGGCCGCTCGGCCAGCGCGACAGCTCGGGGACCGGCACGGCCGGCTACCGGGTGTACGCGACGCGGGCCGGCGAACTGACGCTCGCCGCCCCGGAACCGACCCCATCCGCGAGCCCCACGCCGAGCCCCACCCCGTCGCCGACGCCGACCCCGCACCGAGAGCCCCGGCCCCTCATCGTCCCCGGCCCCGACTCCAGGGCCGACGGGAACCAGTTCAACGCTGGCCATGGTCCGGCTCCTGCCTCTCGGGACGCGCGTTTCGGCGATCGGGGTGGTGACCGCCGAAGCGGGGCGGCTGGGAACACCGGCCCTCGTGGCGATCGCCGACGGCACCGGCGGGATCGCGGTCCGAGTGCCGGCCGGCACGGCTCCGCCTACGCACGGAACGCTCGTCAAGGTCGACGGCACGCTGGCCGCCCCATACGGGCAGCTCGAGATCAAGCCGGCGACCGGCGGGATCGTGGTCATCGGCCCCGGGGCGCTGCCGAACGTCGTGCCGGTTGGCCCGGGGGGACTCGACGAACCGCTCGAAGGCCGCCTCGTCTCGGCCAGTGGTGTCCTGGGCGCCAAGCCGAAACGCTCGGCGGGCGGCGATCTCACGTTCACGCTGGATCGGGCCGGCTCGAACCCGATCAGGCTGGTCGCCGATGCGTCGAGCCAGATCGCCCAGTCCTCGTTCGTGGTCGGCACGCAGCTACCAGGTCGTCGGCGTCGTCGGACAGCGGGCGAGCCGACAAGGACGCCGCCGACGGCTACCGGATCTGCCTGCGCGATCCGGCCGACCTCATTGCCGGCGGTCCGGCCACCGGTCCATCGTCGACCCCGACGAACCCGGGCGAGTCCGAGGCGGCGCTCGCGGCACGAGTCGTGACGATCGCGCAGGCGCTCGAATTGACCGGCGAGGACGTGACGATCGAAGCCGTGGTGACTGCGCCCGGCCACCCTGCTCGACGCGTCCGGTCGCCGGATCGTGGTCCAGGACGCCAGTGCGGCGATCGAGCTGCTGCTCCCGACCGGAGCGTCGGTCCCGCCGGTCGGGACCGGGATCCGTGCGGTGGGCAGGTCGGTCTCGCCTATGGGGCGCCCCGGTTCCGGGCCGAGCGGCTCGAGCCGCTCGCAGGCCGGCGGCAGCCGCGACCCACTCGTCCTGCACGCCCAGCCGAATGTCGCGCATGAGTGGCGGCTGGTCACGATCACCGGTCGGATCGAGAGCGTGCACAAGCTCGGCGATCGCTGGCGCGCCGAGCTGCTCGTCGGATCGCGACAGGTCCCGATCGTGGGACAGCCCGGGTCGGGCATCGCCGCCACCGCCCTGGTCGAGGGTCGTATCGCGACCGTCGTCGGGATCGTCCGCCGGCCGTTCCCGACGGCCACCGACCGGCGGTTCGCGATCCTGCCGCGGTCCGCGGCCGACCTCCGGGTCGAGGGCGGCGCGATTGCCAGGGGAAGGGCTCGTGGCGCCGATCCGGCGAGCGCCGGCACCATCGGCCCACCGGGGCCGGCGCCGGAGCGACGCGGGCCGGGGCCGCCGACCCGACCGCGGACGCGGCCGGTGCCGATCTGATCGACCTGGACGCGCTGATCGGCCGCGTGGTTCGGGTCGGCGGCCTGGTCGCCGACCTTCGCCCCGACGGGTCACGCTCGACGACGGCACGGCGACCGGCCGGGTCGTCCTGCGCGGCGCCGCCCTCGATCTCCTGCCGCTGCTCGAGCCGACGACGCGATCAACGTGATCGGGCGCGTCGAAGTCGCTCGAGGACGGCGCCGGCCGTGATCGTCGACGATCCGGCGGCGATCAGCCTGGCGGGTGATCCGCATGCGCCGGCATCCGTCCCGCGCCGGACGTCCATGGTCGCGGCCGTCGCTCGATCCGGTCGCCGGCGCCGAACGAGGCCAGGCCTGGCGAGCGGCCCGTCCTGTCGGTGCCGGAGCCGTCGGCGTTCGCGACGCTTGGTGATCCTGTCGGCGGCATCGCTGGCCGTCACGCTGTCACGTCGGCGGTACGTGCGCCGGCGACTCGCCGCCCGGATCGCCGACCGGCTGGCCGGGTTGGAGGCGCCGCCGGCGTCGTCCTCCGGCCCCACGCTCGGCTGAGCGTGGTCGCAGCACGATCCACTCAGCTTGACGCTCGTGAGAACGCCGGGCTATCCTCGGCCGAGTTTCGCGCCAGCGAAGCAGCCACCTGAGCGAGGGATGGGTCTTGCCGAACGCGGATCCCCGCGTCGAAACCCTCTCGGATCGCCGAATTGCGATCCCAGCCGGCGAACGGCAGTACCACATCGGACTCGGTCCAGGCGAACTGGCCGAGTACATCCTCCTCCCCGGTGATCCCGATCGGACCGCACGGATCGCCTCGCGCTTCGAATCCATCGAGCTCGAGCGACCGCCATCGCGAGTTCGCCTCGGTCACCGGACGGTATCGAGGCCGTCGGGTGTCGGTCGTCTCGACCGGCATCGGCACGGACAACGTCGAGATCGTGGTGGCCGAAATCCTGGCGATCACCGAGCGACCGACCTTCATCCGGGTCGGGTCCTGTGGGGCGCTCCAGCCGGAGATGAACCTGGGCGACCTGGTCATCACCAGCGGGGCGGTCCGCCTCGAATCGACGACGAGCTTCTTCGTCCACGATGGGTATCCCGCGGTCGCCGACTACGAGGCGGTCGTGGCGCTCATCGAGGCCGCCGAGCGGCTCGGACATCGATATCACGTTGGGGTCACGGCGACGGCTCCGGGGTTCTTTGGGGCGCAAGGGCGCCCCATCCCGCAGTTGCCCATCCGCTACCCTGACCTCGCGGAGGAGATGGCGCGCCAGCGCGTCATGAACTTCGAGATGGAGGCGTCCGCGCTCCTCGTCCTCGCGACCCTCGCTCGGTGCCGTGCCGGAGTCGTCTGTGCGGTCTACGCTAATCGCACGACCGGCGACTTCGTGGCCGGGGAACTCAAGGACGCGGCCGAGGCGGCCTGTGTCGAGACCGGGCTCGAAAGCCTCCTCGTCCTCGCCGACATGGATGAACAGAAGCGCGAAGCCGGGACGGACCGCTGGCGGCCGTCGATCTGGAAGCACAAGGTCTGAACACCACAGCTGAGCGGATGCGGGACATGGGTTCCCGCGACGCATCCCAGAGGATGAGGAGGAGCCCCGTGGCCGAAGCCTATTGCGTCAAGGACAAGAAGAAGGTCGAAGTCCAGAACGCCCAGAAGATCACGATGAAGAACGGCAAGCCGGCGCTCCAGGGGACCTGCCCGCTGTGCGGCGGCAAGGTCTTCCGAATCGGCGGCTGATCGCCGTTCGTTCACAGCGCGCAATCTGGACCCCCGCCGACCGGCGGGGGTCCTTTCATGTCCGGCCGGGTCTGTGCCGGATGGCCCTGACGCTTCGGGCCTTCTCGCCCAAGGTCGGCCGAAGGCCCTTTGCTAGAATGGCCGGGCACCCCCGAGTCGTGCCCCCGAGGTTCCGTGCAGCCGTCACGGGCTGCGCCCCGGGCACCGATCCGGATGCGCTTCATCAGGTCGCTTCACGCGCCCGAGCCGAAGGCCGGACGCGCAGCCGCTCCAGGAGGTCTCGCACCATGACCACCCGCGTTGGCATCAACGGCTTCGGCCGGATCGGTCGTCAGTCGCTCAAGGCGCTCATCGAGCGCGCGCCCGGACATCGAGGTCGTCGCCGTCAACGACCTGGTCGACGCCGAGATGAACGCGCTCCTGTTCAAGCGCGACTCGACCTACGGCACCTATCCGGGTGACGTCCGGGCGGGCGACGACTCGATCATCATCGACGGCCGCGAGATCAAGATCCTGGCCGAGCGCGATCCGGCGGCGCTGCCGTGGGGCGACCTGGGCGTCGACATCGTGCTCGAGAGCACGGGCCTGCTTCACCAACGCGGAGAAGGCGAAGGCGCACCTCGACGCCGGCGCCAGGAAGGTCATCATCAGCGCCCCGGCCAAGCAGCGAGGACATCACCATCGTCCTCGGCGTCAACGAGGCCAACTACGACCCGGCCGTCCACCACATCATCAGCAACGCCAGCTGCACGACGAACTGCCTGGCGCCGGCGGCCAAGGTCGTCCACGACCTGGTGACCATCGAGCGCGGCCTGATGAACACCATCCACAGCTACACGAACGACCAGCGCATCCTCGACGTCGCGCACAAGGATCCGCGCCGGGCACGCGCGGCCGGCCAGAACATCATCCCGACCACGACCGGCGCGGCCAAGGCGCTCGCCCTGGTCATCCCCGAGCTCAAGGGCAAGTTCGACGGCTTCAGCCTGCGCGTCCCGACCCCGACGGTCAGCGTCGTCGACTTCACCGCGATCGTCAGCCGGCCGACCTCGGTCGAGGAGCTCAACGACGCCTTCCGCGCCGCCGCCGCCGGCCCGATGAAGGGCATCCTCGGCGTCTCCGACGAGCCGCTCGTGTCGATGGACTTCAAGGGCGACGACCGCAGCTCGATCATCGACGGCGCGCTCGACCATGGTCATGGGCGGCACGATGGTCAAGGTCATCGCCTGGTACGACAACGAGTGGGGCTACAGCTGCCGCGTCGCGGACCTGATCGCCTACGTGGCGGCGCGCCTGCCCGTCGCCGTCTGACCCGGCCATGAACAAGCTGACCATCCGCGACGTCGACGTCGCGGACAAGCGGGTCTTCGTGCGCGTCGACTTCAACGTCCCGCTGGCCGACGGCAAGGTCACCGACGACTCGCGCATCCGCGGCGCCCTGCCCACCATCAACGCGCTCCTCGCAGGCCGGGGCCAGGGTCATCCTGGCCAGCCACCTGGGTCGGCCGGACGGCAAGGTCCAGGACGGCCTCCGCCTGCGGCCGGTCGGCGAGCGGCTGACCCAGCTGCTCCGCCGCAACGTGCCGGTCACGGGCGACGCGCTCGGCGTCGGGACGGAGGACGCCATCAAGCGCCTCCGCCCGGGCGAGGTCCTGCTGCTCGAGAACCTCCGCTTCCACGCCGAGGAGGAGAAGAACGACCCGGCCTTCGCGGCGGCGCTCGCCTCGTACGCCGACATCTACGTCAACGACGCGTTCGGGACCGCCCATCGAGCGCACGCCTCGACGGTCGGGATCGCCAAGCTCCTGCCGGCCTACGCCGGGCCTCCTGATGGAGCGCGAGATCGAGATGCTCTCGAAGCTGCTCGAGGCGCCCGAGCGGCCGTTCGCGGCCATCCTCGGCGGCGCCAAGGTCTCGGACAAGATCAAGGTCATCGATCACCTGCTGACCAAGGTCGACATGCTCGTGCTCGGCGGCGGCATGGCCAACACGTTCCTGCTCGCCCAGGGCAAGGCCGTCGGCAAGAGCCTGGCCGAGCCCGATCGCGTCGAGGACGCCCGGCGGATCCTGGCCGACGCCGACGCCAACGGCGTCCGGGTCGTCCTTCCGGTCGACGTCATCGTCGCCAAGGAGGTCACCCGCGGCACCGAGTACAAGACGCTGCCGGCCGAGAAGATCCCGGCCTCGTGGCACATCGTCGACCTCGGCAAGGCCAGCCAGGACCTGATGGTCGAGGCGCTGTCCAGCGCCAAGACCGTGTTCTGGAACGGGCCGCTGGGCGTCTTCGAGATCCCGTCGTTCGCCCACGGCACGAACGCCGTGGCGCGGATGCTGGCCGATCGAGCCGACGCCGGTGCGACCGTGGTCGTCGGCGGCGGCGATTCGGTCGCCGCGGTCACCCAGCAGGGACTGGCCGGCCGGATGACCCACATCTCGACCGGCGGCGGCGCCTCGCTGGAGTTCCTCGAGGGCCGAGAGCTGCCCGGTGTCACCGTCCTGCTGGATCGCCCGGCGGGCGTGGAGGCACGAGCATGAACACGACCATCGACGTCGTCGACGCACGAGAGATCCTCGACTCGCGGGGCAACCCCACGATCGAGGTCGACGTCGTGCTGGCCGACGGCTCGGTCGGCCGGGCCGGCGTGCCGTCCGGTGCCTCGACCGGCGTCCACGAGGCGGTCGAGCTGCGCGACGGCGACAAGAGCCGCTTCGGCGGCAAGGGCACGCGCAAGGCCGTCGCCAACGTCATCGAGACGATCGGCGCCGGCGCTGCTCGGGCTCGACGCCTCCGACCAGGCCGGCATCGACGCGATCCTGATCGAGCTCGACGGCACGCCCAACAAGAGCAAGCTCGGCGCCAACGCGACCCTCGGGGTCTCGCTGGCGTGCGCCCATGCCAGCGCGGCGTCAGTCGACCTGCCGCTCTACCGCTATCTCGGCGGCGTCGGCGCGCGGACGCTGCCGGTGCCGTTCTTCAACATCCTCAACGGCGGCAAGCACGCCTAGAACTCGACCGACTTCCAGGAGTTCATGGTCGCGCCGGTCGGCGTGGCCACGTTCGCCGAGGCGCTCCGCGCCGGTGCCGAGGTCTTCCACTCGCTGAAGTCGATCCTGCACGACGAGGGCTTCTCGGTCGGCCAGGGCGACGAGGGCGGCTTCGCGCCGTCGCTGCCGTCCAACGAGGCCGCGGTCGAGGTCATCCTCCGCGCCATCGAGGGCGCCGGCTACCGGCCGGGCGAGGATGTCGCGATCGCGCTCGATCCGGCCACCAGCTCGATCCTCGAGCCGGGCACCGGCGTCGAAGGCGTGACCGGCCGGTACCGGCTGGAGCGCGAGGGCCGGACGCTCGACTCCGGCGAGCTCATCGACCTCTGGGAGAGCTGGATCGACAAGTACCCGATCGTCTCGATCGAGGACGGCCTGGCCGAGGACGACTGGGACGGCTGGCCCGAGCTCACCGCGCGCCTCGGCTCGCGGTCCAGCTCGTCGGCGACGACATCGTCGTGACCAACCCGCAGATCATCGCCCGTGGGATCAAGGAGCGGGCCATGAACTCGCGTGCTGATCAAGCTCAACCAGATCGGCACGCTGTCCGAGACGATCGACGCGATCGCCCTCGCGCGGAGCGCCGGCTGGACGGCCAGGTCAGCCATCGATCGGGCGAGACCGAGGACACGACCATCGCCGACTTCGTGGTCGCGATGGGCACCGGCCAGATCAAGAGCGGCGCCCCGTCCCGTTCCGAGCGGGTCGCCAAGTACAACCGGCTGATGCGCATCGAGGGAGAGCTCGGCGACGCAGCCCGCTACCCGGGGCGAACGGCGCTCTCGGGCTCGTGAGGCGAATCGCCGATCGAGGCGCGGTCGCGGCCGCCTATGTCGGGATCGGCATGGCGGTCACGATCGTGGCCAGCTTCACGCTGATCATCCCGATCGAGGGCCTGATCTGGCTGTTCGCGCTGCCGTCCGGGCTGCTGATCGGCTACTACGCCAACCAGCGCTCCAACCGGCGAGCCGGACCGTGGCGTCGGATCGTCAGCAACGGCCTGTTCGCGGCGTGTCGTCACCGGCCTGTCGCTGGTCGCCCTGCTGCTCGTCCTCAAGGCGCTGTTCTTCTTTGCCGACAATGGCTATCGCGACCCGGGCCTGGGTGGATCGCTCAGCTGCTCGACCGGCGCGGACTGCGTCTACCAGCGCTACCTGGACGACGATCGGGGGCCGGACCTCGTCGCCGCCGGCGTGACCGACGCCGCCTCGTTCACCGCCTTCTACTGGGGCGAGCAGGTCAGCAATGCCGGGATCGTGTTCGGGCTGACCGTGCTCGGCGGTCTCGGTGGTGCGGCGCTCTACGGGCTGGCCCGGCCGAAGCCGGTGCCGCCGGCGACCATCGCCGCCACCGCTAGAGCGGCGGGTTCAGGGCCGCGAATCGAAACGCCCCGGCCGGGCCGGCGGCCGCCGCGAATTCGAAACGCCCCGGTTGGACCGGGGCGCTTCGTCGAGCCGGCGCAGGCGTCGGAACGGAAGCGTCAGCCCTTCGGGGCGGCCTTCTTCGCGGCGGATGCCTTCGGGGCGGCCTTGGCGCGGCGCCTTCGGCCGGCTTCGCCGGTGCCTTGGCCGCGGTCGCCTTGGCGGCCGGCTTCGTTGACCGGCTGCCGGCTTCTTCGGCGCGGCGGGCTTCTTGGTGGCCGCCGCCTTGGTCGTGCGTGCCGTCGCGGCCTTCGCCGGAGCGGCACTCGCCGTCGAGGACTCGGCGGCGGCCTTCGCGGCGGCTGCCTCGGCCCGGGCGGTCTTGCTCAGCGCGGCTCGCGCCTTGCCGGCCGCCGTCTGGGCGCCCTTGGCCTTGCCGGCCTTGCCGGCGGCGATCCGGACCTTGGCCGCCTTGGCCGCCGCGGCCTTGCCGGTCGTCTTGACGACGCGGCCGCCGGTCTGGACGGCGGTCGCCACCGAGCGCGGCGTTGACCTTGAGGGTCAGGCGCGACTTGCGGCGGGCGGCGGCGTTGGGGTGGATCGCACCGACCTTGGCCGCGCGATCGAGCGCGCTCAGTGCCTCGGCGAGGGCGGCCACCGGATCGATCGACGAACTCGGCCGGCTGGGCGACCGCGGCCAGGGCCTTCGCGACGTAGGTCTTGGCGGCGCTGCGGCGGGGCTGGAGCACCTCGTGGCGGCTCTGCGCCTGACGGACTCGCTTGAGTCCGGACGGCGTGCGAGCCCCAGTCCAGGTGCGGGGCGTCTTGGCCACGTGGGCAAACCTCGGCTTTGATGGGGGCGGTGAGATGAGCGCGCGACGCGAGACGGCGCCGGGCGCGGAGACGGATGGTAGCACAGGTCCTCGCCGCGACCCCGGCACGGCGACGCGGTCGCGGACCCTCCACACTGGGCGCATGACCGCGATCCTCGCGGGCCTCGGTGCCGCCGTACTGTGGGCCGCCGCCACGCTCTGCTCGTCGCGCTCCAGCCGGATGCTCGGCTCGCGCGTCGTGCTGGCCTGGATCATGATCGTCGGCGTCGCGGTCGGGCTGCCCGTCGCGGTGGCGAGCCCGCCGCCGTCGACCGTGGCGCCGTCGACCCTCGCGCTGCTCCTGCTGGCCGGGAGCTGCTACGTGGTCGGTCTGCAGCTCACCTATGCGGCGCTGCGCGTCGGGAAGGTCTCGATCGTGGCGCCGATCGTCTCGACCGAGGGCGCGGTGGCCGCCCTGGTGTCGGTCGCGCTGGGCGATCCGATCGGCGTCGTCGCCGGGGTCGATGCTGGTCGCCATCGCCGTCGGCGTCGTCCTGTCGTCGGTCGAGCGCGCCCGGCCGGAGGTCGCCGCCGGCGACTTCGACGTCGTCGCCGACGCCATCGACGAGCCGGTCGCCGGCGCCGGGGCCGAGCGCCGGCCGCACCGCTCGGCCGAGCCGAGCCGCCAGTCGACGCGCGGCGGACCGCCGCGCTGGCGATCGTGGCGGCGCTCGTCTTCGGCGTCGGGATCGTGGCCGCCGGGCGCTCGGCCGCTGCTCGTGCCGGTCTCCTGGGTCGCCCTCTCGGCCCGGCTGATCGGCATCGTCGGCGTGGTCGTCCCGCTGCTCATCCAGGGTCGGCTGCGCCTGTCGCGGGCGGCGCTGCCGCTGGTCGTGATCGCCGGCACCGGCGAGGTCGTCGGCTCGATGCTGTCGGCCTGGGGCTCGCGCGAGAGCATCGCCATCACGGCCGTCATGGGCAGCCAGTTCGCCGCCCTCGCCGCGGTCGCCGCGTTCCTGCTGTTCGGCGAGCGGCTGGCGCGCGTCCAGCTCGTCGGCGTCGTGCTGATCGTGGCCGGGGTCACGGTGCTCGCGGCCGTGTCGGCCTGACCCGGCGGGTCATCCGCCAGGAACCGCGACCTGACCGGATACACTGCCGCCTCGTGACCATCCCCCAGGACCGCCTCCGCAACTTCAGCATCATCGCCCACATCGACCACGGCAAGTCCACGCTCGCCGATCGGCTCCTCGAGCTGACCCACACGATCGAGGGCCGCCAGATGATGAGCCAGGTCCTCGATTCGATGGACCTCGAGCGCGAGAAGGGGATCACGATCAAGGCGCGCGCGGTTCGGCTCGAGTACACCGCCCGCGACGGCCTGACCTACGGCCTCAACCTGATCGACACGCCCGGCCACGTCGACTTCGCCTACGAGGTCAGCCACAGCCTGCAGGCCTGCGAGGGCGCGATCCTCGTCGTCGACGCCGACCCAGGGCATCGAGGCCCAGACGCTGGCCAACGTCCACCTCGCCCTGCGCGAGGGCCTCACGCTCATCCCGGTCCTCAACAAGATCGACCTGCCGTCGGCCGACCCCGAGACGATCATGGACGACCTCGAGAGCGTCCTGGCCATCCCGCGCGAGGAGGTCCTCCTCGCCTCGGCCAAGGACGGCACCGGCGTGCCCGAGATCCTCGAGGCGATCGTCGCGCGGATCCCGGCCCCCAAGGGCGACCCGACCAAGCCCCTCAAGGGCCTGATCTTCGACAGCCACTACGACGCCTACAAGGGCGTCGTCGTCTACGTCCGGCTGGCCCAGGGCACGCTGCGCCACGGCGAGCCGATCCGGCTGATGGCCAGCGGCGCGGAGGCCGACCCGCTCGAGCTCGGCGTCTTCCGGCCGCAGCTCGTCCCGGTCAGGCAGCTCGTGGCCGGCGAGGTCGGCTACGTGGCGACCGGGCTCAAGAGCGTCCGCGACGCCCAGGTCGGCGACACCGTCACGACCGTCGCCCACCCGGCGACCGAGCCGCTGCCCGGCTACCAGGCGGCCAAGAGCCTGGTCTTCGCCGGGCATCTACCCGGTCAGCGGCGAGGACTACCCGCTCCTGCGCGACGCGCTCGAGAAGCTCCACCTCAACGACGCGTCGTTCACCTACGAGCCCGAGTCGTCGGTCGCCCTCGGGCTTCGGGTTCCGCTGCGGCTTCCTCGGCCTGCTCCACATGGAGATCGTCCAGGAGCGGCTCGAGCGCGAGTTCAGCCTCGACCTGATCGCGTCGGCGCCGTCGGTCGAGTACCACGTCATCCAGACCCTGGGGCGCGGCACGGTCGCCATCGACAACCCGGCCCTGCTGCCGAACCCGATCGACATCGAGGTGATCGAGGAGCCGTGGGTCAAGCTCAGCGTCGTCACGCCGAGCCAGTACATCGGCCCGCTGATGGAGCTCTCGACCAACCGGCGCGGCGAGTTCAAGACGATGGAGTACCTCGACCCGCCGCGCGTCCTGCTCCACTTCGAGATGCCGCTGGCCGAGCTGATCGTCGACTACTTCGACCAGCTCAAGAGCCGGAGCCAGGGCTACGCCTCGATGGACTACGAGGAGCTCGGCTACCGGCCGGCCAACCTGGCCAAGGTCGACATCCTGGTCAACGGCGAGCCGGTCGACGCCCTGTCGCTGATCGTCCACCGCGACCGGGCCCAGTCGACCGGCCGCGTCCTGGCCGAGCGGCTCAAGCAGCTGATCCCGCGCCAGATGTTCGAGATCCCGATCCAGGCGGCGATCGGCTCGAACGTCATCGCCCGCGAAACCGTCCGCGCCATGCGCAAGAACGTGCTCGCCAAGTGCTACGGTGGCGACATCACGCGCAAGCGCAAGCTCCTCGAGAAGCAGAAGGAGGGCAAGCAGCGCATGAAGCGGGTCGGGTCGGTGGAGATCCCGCAGGAGGCCTTCCTGGCGATGCTCCGGATGGACGAGAGCTGAGGCCCGCGCCCGTGGACGACTTCGTCCTCGTCTCCCGGTCCCTGATCGCGGTCGGCCTGACCCTGCTGATGGCGATGCTCCGCCTCGACGCCGAACGGTTCGGGACGGCCGAGTACTACGAGGCGACGGCGTCCGGCGAGCGGCCGCTGCGTCGCGCCGGCGGCTGGCGTGGTACGGGATCGGCCTGTTCCTCGCCATCGGGCTCCTGTCGATCTACCCGGCGCCGCAGGCGGAGCTCTTCCTCGGCATCGGCGACCGGCTCGGGGCGGTGCTCGGCGGGATCGCCTTCGGGGCGGCCGGCATCGTGATCGCGGTCGCCTTCGCCGAGCTACCGCTACCACCGGATCCGCTTCCCCGACGAGCGCTCGTATCCGGGCGCGCTCCTCAACTCGACGGCGACCGCGTTCATCGACGAGGTGGCGTTCCGTGGCGCGCTCCTCGGGTTGCTGCTCACGAGCGGCATCGATCCGACGGCGGCGAACCTGATCCAGGCGATCGTCTACGCGCTCACGACGCGGCTCGGGGCGCCCGGGCGCGATCGGTACCTGCTCGTGCTGACCCTGGGCATGGGCCTGGTCGGTGGCTGGCTGACGGCGGCGACCGGCGGGATCGCGGCGGCCTTCCTCGGTCACGCCGTGACGCGGTTCGCGGTCTTCCTGTGCACGGGCCACACCGGCCAGACCCTGCCGCGCGGCCGTGAGGTCGAGGAGATCGAGAGCCGCCGCCGACCGCCCGAGGGCTGGCGCGTGATCGGATCGCGGGAATCGACCTCGCGCGACCGGTGATCGCGGGAGGCCCGCTCGCCGGTCCGCCCGTGGCGGCGCCGCCGGTCGCGCTGTACGTCCACATCCCGTTCTGCGTCTCGCTCTGCCCGTACTGCGACTTCGTCGTCTACGCCGGGGCCGCGGCGCGCGGGCCGAAGGCCCGGGTCGGGCCGTTCCTCGGGGCGCTCGACGCCGAGCTCGAGCTGCGCGCCGATGTCCTCGACGAACGATTCGGGCGTGACCGGCCGCCGCTCGAGACGGTCTACCTCGGCGGCGGGCACGCCGTCGCTCCTGCCCGCCGACGGCCGTCGCGCGAGCTGCTGGCGCGGATCCGCGAGCGGTTCGGCCTGGCGGACGGCGCCGAGGTCACGCTCGAGGCGAATCCCGGGCCCGACGAGCGCGGCGACGCCGGGCAATGGCGCGCCGCCGGTGTCACCCGGCTTTCGCTGGGCGCCCAATCGCTGTCCGATCCGGAGCTGCGGCGTCTGGGCCGCCGGCACCGGTCGGCGGACGTGGCGACGGCGGTCAGGGAAGCCCGCGACGCCGGGATCGCGTCGGTCAGCCTCGACCTGCTGTACGACGTTCCCGAATCCACCGAGACCGGCTGGGCCGCGACGCTGGACGCCGCGCTGGCGCTCGAGCCCGACCATCTGTCGCTGTACGCCCTCACGCTCGACGACCCCGACGCCGAAGGCCTGACCGGCCCGGCCGGCGACCACCTCCCGACGACGGCCGGGGCTCGACGCTGGCGGTCGCGTGCCCGACAGGACCAGGACGAGGACCGCGCCGCGGCCCAGTACGTCCATGCGACCCAGCGCCTCGCGCGCGCCGGGTGGCGCGGGCTACGAGATCAGCAACTGGGCGCGGCCCGGCCACGAATCCCGGCACAACCTCGTCTACTGGGAGCGACGGCCGTACGAGGCCGTCGGACCGGGCGCCCACGCGTTCGACGGCCTGACCCGCCGTTGGAACGCGGCCCGGCTCGACGGGTACCTGTCGGCGCTGGCGCCCGGCGCCGGCGGATGCCCGCGGTCCGCGGCTGCCGCCGGGCGGTTCGGAGACGCTCGACGCCGCGACCGCAGCCGCCGAGTCGATCATCCTGGCGCTTCGGACCGATCGCGGCGTCTCCGTCGAGGTGGCGAGTCGAGGGGACCTCGACGGAGATCTTCGAGCGGGCCCGGGTCGACGGCCTCGTGGCCGTCGCTGGCGACGACCGCCTCGTGCTGACGACCCGCGGGCGGCTCCTTTCGAACGAACTCTTCGCCCGGCTCGTCTGACCGCGTTGACACTCGCCCTCATCGACTGCTACGATGCCGTCCGAGGTGTTAGCACTCTCATCAGTAGAGTGCTAACCCATACGCTCGGGAGTCAGGCCTTGGCGCGACGACGCCGCACCATCGGCCCCCTGGACCTTCGCGCACAGGCGATCCTTCGGGCCGTCATCGAGGAATACGTCACGACGGCAACGCCGGTCGGCAGCCAGGCGCTGGTCGACCGCTACAGCCTGCGCGTGTCGAGCGCGACCGTCCGGAACATCCTCGCCGAGCTCGAGATGAACGGCCTCCTGACGCATCCGCACACCTCGGCCGGCCGCATTCCCACCGACGCCGGGTACCGCCTGTACGTGGAGTCGATCACCGACATCGTGCCGCTGCCGGCGGTCGAGCAGCTGATGATCCGCCACCAGTTCGGCCAGGTGGAGTTCGCCAGCGAGCACTGGTTCCGCCTCGCCGCGACGACGCTCGCCTCGGTGACGCGAGCGGCCGGCCTGGCGACGCCCGCCAAGTCGCATGACGCCCGGATCCGGCGGATCGACCTGGTCGGGATCAACGACCACATGGCCAGCCTGATCCTGGTCCTGCGCGAGGGCTCGATCAAGCAGGCGCTCGTCAGTTTCGACGGTGACGCCGCGATCGACCAGCCGACCCTCAACCAGGTCGCGGCCTTCCTCAACGAGCGACTCGGCGACCTGACGGCCCGGCGGGCAGCCGCTCGGCTGGCGGGCCTGAACGAGGAGGACCGCATCGAGGGGCTCGCCCGGCGGGTCGGCGACCGCGTCGTCAAGATCGTCAGCGAGTACGACGCGGCAGCCATCGAGGAGGTCTTCAGCGACGGCCTGCTCAACGTCATGGAGGCGCCGGAGTTCGCCCAGAGCGACAAGCTCCGGCGGGTCTTCAGCGCCCTGGAGAACCGGGCCTACCTCGGCGAGCTGGTGGACAGCGTGGCGGGCGCCGGCCGGATCCAGATCTACATCGGCCACGAGAACCAGCCGCTCGACATGCAGGACGTCTCGCTCGTGCTGGCCCCGTACGGGCGGCCCGGCCGGGCGATCGGCGTCGTCGGCGTGCTCGGGCCGACCCGCATGCTCTATTCGCAAGCGATCGGGACGGTTCGCTTCATTTCCGGTCTGATGAACGAGCTGGTGGACCACCTGTATGCCTGAACGACGACGAACGCGAGCCCAGCAGCGGATGGACGAGATCGACATCTCGCCATCGACCCTGCTCAAGCACATCGAGGCCCTGACCGCCGAACGGGACGCGGCACGTCAGACCGGCGAGGAATACCTGAGCGCCCTGCAACGCGAGCGCGCCGAGTTCCAGAACTACAAGCGACGGACGGCCGAAGAGCGGATGCGCGACCTCGGCCTGGCCGCCGAGGACCTGATCCGCAAGGTGCTCGCGCTGGCCGACGACTTCGACCGGGCGATCGACGCGCGACCGCCCGAGATCGCCGGCCACGCCTGGTTCGAAGGGATCTCGGCGATCGACCGCAAGCTGCGCCAGCTGCTCGAGAGCGAGGGCGTGACCCCGGTCGATGCCAGCGCCGGCCGGCCGTTCGATCCGCGCGAGCACGAGGCGATCGCCAATGTCCCCGACCCCAACCGGGCCGAGGGCGAGATCGTCGAGGAGGTCCGGCGCGGCTATCGCCTGCGTGACCGGGTCATCCGCCCGGCCCTCGTGGCCGTCGCCACATCCACCGACACATCCCCCGACGCACCCACGCACTAAGGAGCATCACGCGACATGGGCAAGATCATCGGCATCGATCTCGGCACGACGAACTCGGTCGTCGCCGTCATGGAAGGCGGCGAGCCGACCGTCATCGCCTCGGCCGAGGGCGGGCGGACCGTGCCGTCGGTCGTCGCGTTCACCAAGACCGGCGAGCGGCTCGTCGGGCAGCTGGCCAAGCGCCAGGCCGTCACCAACCCGGCCAACACGGTCTACTCGATCAAGCGGTTCATGGGCCGGCGCTGGGACGACCCCGAGGTCAAGCGCAGCAAGGGCCTGGTCCCGTACGACGTCGAGAAGGACGCCAAGAGCGACGGCGTCGTCGTCCAGCTGGCCGAGGACAAGGCGTACACCCCGCCCGAGATCAGCGCGATGATCCTCCAGAAGCTGCGCACCGACGCCGAGGCATACCTGGGTGAGAAGGTGACCGAGGCGGTCATCACCGTCCCGGCCTACTTCGACGACACCCAGCGTCAGGCCACGAAGGACGCCGGCCGGATCGCCGGCCTCGAGGTCAAACGGATCATCAACGAGCCGACCGCGTCCGCGCTGGCCTACGGCCTCGACAAGAAGGGCGACGAGAAGATCGCCGTCTACGATCTGGGCGGCGGCACCTTCGACATCTCGATCCTCGAGCTGGGCGAGGGCGTCTTCGAGGTCAAGGCGACCAACGGCGACACCCACCTGGGCGGCGACGACTTCGACCAGCGCGTCATCGACTGGCTGCTGGCCGAGTACAAGAAGGACCAGGGGATCGACCTGGCCAAGGACCAGCAGGCCCTCCAGCGTCTCAAGGAGGCAGCCGAGAAGGCCAAGATCGAGCTGTCGACGACCTCGTCGACCGAGATCAACCTGCCCTACATCACCGCCGACGCGACCGGCCCCAAGCACCTCGTGGTGACGCTCACCCGGGCGAAGCTCGAGGACCTCGTGGCCGATCTCGTGACCAAGACCGAGGGCCCGGTCAAGGCCGCCCTCAAGGATTCCGGGCTCAAGCCGGGCGACATCGACGAGGTCATCCTCGTCGGTGGCATGACCCGGATGCCGGCGGTCATCGAGGCGGTCAAGAAGATGTTCGGCGGCAAGGAGCCGCACAAGGGCGTCAACCCCGACGAGGTCGTGGCGATCGGCGCGGCGATCCAGGCGGGCGTCCTGGCCGGTGACGTCAAGGACGTCCTGCTCCTCGACGTGACGCCGCTGTCGCTCGGCATCGAGACGCTCGGTGGCGTCATGACCAAGCTCATCGAGCGCAACACGACGATTCCGACCAGCAAGTCGCAGGTCTTCTCGACCGCCTCGGATTCGCAGTCACAGGTCGAGATCCACGTCCTCCAGGGCGAGCGCGACTTCGCGGCCGACAACAAGACGCTCGGCCGGTTCATCCTCGACGGCATCCCGCCGGCGCCGCGCGGCATTCCGCAGATCGAGGTCACCTTCGACATCGATGCCAACGGCATCCTCGACGTCAAGGCCAAGGACCGGGCGACCGGCAAGGAACAGCAGGTCCGGATCACGGCCTCGTCGATGCTCGACAAGCACGCCGTCGACCAGATGGTCCGCGATGCGCAGGAGCACGCCGACGAGGACAAGCGGCGACGCGAGGAGGTCGAGGCCCGCAACCAGGCCGAAGCTCTCTCGTTCCAGGCCGAGCGGACCCTCAAGGATCTGGGCGACAAGGTCGCGTCGGAGGACAAGCTCGAGGTCGAGAACAAGGTCGCCTCGCTGCGCGAGGCGCTCAAGGGCTCCGACATCGAGGCGGTCAAGACCGGCATGTCCTCGCTCGCCGAGACGCTCCAGAAGGTCGCCACCGCGGCCTACCAGGCCGCCGCATCGGCCCCCGGCGAGTCCGGCGACGGGTCGTCCGGCGGCACGGCCGGCGATGGCGGCGAGGATGGGGCGTCCGGAGCGGGTGGCCCGGCCGGCGAGGAGACCGTGGAGGGCGAGTTCAAGGAGGTCTAGGTGGCCTGCGACTACGGTGCCGCTGACGACCACGACTCCATGACCAGATTCGACGAGAAGGCGCGCGACTGGGACACCCCCGAACGGCGCCAGCGCGCCGAGGAGGTCGCTGCGGCGATCCGCGCGAGCGTCCCGCTGAGCGCGGCGACGCGCGTGATCGACGTCGGCGCCGGGACCGGGCTCCTCGGGATCGCGCTCGCCGGCGACGTCGGCGAGGTGGTCCTGGCCGAGCCGTCCCAGGGGATGCTCGAGGTGGTCCGGGAGAAGCTGGCGGACCGCGGCGCGGGCAACGTGACCGCGGCTCGCTTCGACCTCACCTCGGACCCCCCGCCGGGCGAGCCGTTCGACCTGGCCGTGTCACTGCTCGTGCTCCATCACCTCGAGGACACGGCCGCGGCGCTGGCTGCGATCCTGCTGCTGCTTCGGCCGGGTGGGCGCATCGCCCTGGCCGATCTCGACACCGAGGACGGCTCGTTCCACGCCGCCGAGGCCGAGGGGATCCACCATCAGGGCTTCGATCGCCGTTCCCTGGCAGGGCTGGCCGCCGCGGCTGGCTTCGTCGACCTCGAGTTCCGGACCGCGACCGAGATCGAGCACGAGGACGGTCGATTTCCGGTCTTCCTGCTCCTTGGGCGGAGGCCCTGACCCGGAGGCCCGCACCCGCTGCCGGCCACTCACGGGCCGCACCCGCACTCACCCGCCGGCGCGTGGCGCCCTGCGCGCCAAATCGCCGAACCGGGCCGTTTCCGCCATTTGTGCGTCATACGGGCAGTCGTCAGCGAATTGGTGACAGCTGACCGGGTGGGGCGACACCTGTCACGAATGGACGGTCCCCGGGGCTGTGTCCACGCTCAGGGCGAATCGATGCCGGCCCGGCCGCGTTGTCGACTGCCCGCCTGAGTGACGTTTGTCAGGAACAGGATCCCGTGTGACGTTCCGGCGGGGCGCCTGAGCCAGCGCCGGACTTCGATCGTGCGCGCCGGCATCGCCGTACGGAAGGTCGTCGCGTGGGCCTTGACCCGGCGACGTGCCGTTCGATCGTCGGGCAGCACCAGCAGGCGTGTCACCGACGAGGCGAACCAGCCGCGTTCCCGCGCGATCTCGCGACCAAGACGCCCCTTTCTGTCGAGCGCGACCAGCATCGCCTGCACGTCCGGCACGACCGATTTCACCTCGACGACCAGCAGCGAGGCGGTGGCCGGATGGATGGCGAGGATGTCTACCGAGCCGCGCTCGCCGCGAATCGCGAACGACACTTCGGCCACCGCCGTCCAACCCAGCTCCGTCAACATCCCGATCATTCGCTCAACAAGGGCGGCGTGCCGTTCGTCGAGGAGCCGGTCGAGCCCTTCGGCGTGCCACAGCAAGCGCACGTCGATCCGCCCATCCAGGGCCGCCGTGACGCGACGGAGCGCACGCACGGTGAACCGATCCGCCTGGCCGCGCTCGATCCTGGCGATCGCGGAGCGTGACAGTTCGGATCTCACGGCGAGCTCACTCTGGCTCCAGCCTCGACGCCGGCGCAAGGCGCGGATGCCCAGCCCGAACCTGATCGGATCCACGCAACGAGGATGCGACCGAGGGCTTGGCGCTCGCTTACCTGGGCCGAGCGCCCGATTCAGCCGGCCGGAACGTCTCCCGTCGGCTGGACGAGGAAGATCCAGATGTCCCAGGTCACATGGCTGACGACGAGGGCACCGAGCGGGACCCCGGCCGCGTACAGGGCGCACCAGTGGGCGCCGGCGATCCCCGCCGCGCCGAACAGCGTGAAGTTGCCGGTGACGATGTGGACGCCGCCGTAGGCCATTGCCGCCAGCGCCGCCCCGCGCCAGCGCCCATATCGGGACATCAGGGCCTCCTGCACGAGCCCTCGCCAGAACAATTCCTCGGCCGGGCCGATGATCGTCGCCAGTCGCGCGGCGATCTCCGGCCGGCTGCGGATCGTCCGGAGCGTGTAGATGTCCTGGATCTCCGCCTCTCCGCCGGGGACGAACCTGCGGGCGAACGCGTCACCGACCTTGAAGGTCCCGTACAGCGTCGCCGCCGAGGCGAGCCCGAGCGCGACCTCGGCCGGCCCGATCCGAACCCGGCGGGCGGGACGGCTGGTCGCCAGCGCCAGCGATCCGAGCGCGAGCCCGGTCACGGTCATCCGCTGCCAGAACCGCTCCCGCGGTCCGCGGAAGGTTGCCGCGAACGCGGCCTGGGCGGCAACCAGCCCGACCCCGATGGCGCCGGGCGCAACGTCATCGCCCATGCTTGCCGCGCCGTCACTCCGGCCGCGACCGGGAGGCCGGCCCGTCGCGACCCCTGCGCCCGGGCGGCCCCGCCGCTCAGCCACCGACGAGTCGTGACAGCAGTAACCCGGCGACGAGCAGGGTCCCGAATGCCAGGTGAAGGCGCGCCGTCTGGAGGTCGATCATCGCGATCGCCCGCGCCTGACCCGTGGCGCCCAGCTCCGCCGACCGGATGACCTGGGCCAGGAACGGCAGCGACAGGATGGCGAGCATGGTCCAGGCGGGGAGGGCGCCGGCGATCACCGACAGGGCGAGCACCATGTAGGCGCCCAGGACCAGCGCGACGTACCCGTAGTGCGCCCAGCGCCGGCCGATCCTGGCCGAGAGCGTCGAGATGCCCGCCCGGCTGTCCTCGCGGATGTCGCGCCACTCGTTCCCGTGCAGGATCGCCGCGACCAGCAGTCCGACCGGGATCGACAGGACGAGCGCCGTCAACGACCACGTGCCGCTGACCGCGTAGTACGCGCCCTCGACCATGAGCGGGCCCATGAGCAGGAACACCAGCGGGACGCCGAACCCGCGGTTCTTGTATTCGAGCGGCGGTGCCGTGTACCCCCAGCCGCCGAGCAGCCCGAGCACTCCCAGCCCGACGATCGCCGGACCGCGCAGCCAGATGAGATAGATGCCGACCGACGACGGCCAGCGCGAAGGCCGTCCCGCTGACCAGGAGCGCGTTGCGCTCGCTGACCCGGCCCTTGACGATCGCATGGCTGGCGCGGGGGCTGGTGATGACGTCCACGCCCTTTCGGACGTCGTAGACCTCGTTGAGGATATTGGTGCCGGCATGCAGGAACACGCCCGCCAGCAGCGCGCCGAGGAAAGGCGCCCAGTTCCAGGCTTCGTTCACCCAGGCCAGGGCGGCTCCCACCAGGATCGGAATGACCGACGCGGTGAACGCGAACGGCCGAAGGATCTCGTACAGGGCCCCAACGCCGCGCCGAGCCCGATCGCCGGGTCCGAGCGTCCGATCGTCGGCGAGGCTGAGCGTCGCGGCACCGCTCGTCGCAGCGCTGGCGGCCGCCCCGGCCAGCGGCGACCGAGCGGCGCTCACCGAGCTCGGGATGGACGCGTAGATCGCCGCGGCTCCGATGAGCTCGTCGATCTGGCGATCCTCCTGGAGGACCGGCTGGAGGAGCGGCAACTGGAGCCCGGTCTGCGCATGGAAGGCCATCGCGCCCGCGGCGACGTCCTCGCGCGTCCCGCACAGCATGAAGGCATCGAGCAGCTCGTCGGGGATGAGGTTGCCCGCGGTCGTGTAGTCCTCGGCCCGCCAGGCGGCGGCGATCCGGTCGCGAAGCTGCTGGTCGAACCCGGCCCGTCCGAGCGAGACGTCCGAGAGCACCGACATCATGTAGATGACGAATGGCTCCCGCTTCGCCCGGTTGAGCGCCTCGCGCCGGGTCTTGTCGACGAGCGACAGGAGGTAGCCGGCCGACTCGATCGCGTCCGGGTCCCGCCCGGCGGCCTCGGCCGAGGCACGCAGCCGCGCCGAGATGCCGCGCAGCGACGGGATCGATTCCGCCGGGCGCGCCAGGTAGCCATCGGCCTTCTGACCGGCGAGCTCGACGAACGCCTTGCGGTAGGCCGCGATGACGATCGGGATCCGGTGGGTCGGCGGGAACATCGGCTGGATGGGCGGCAACCCCGGTGTCACGGACGGCAGCCGCTCCCCGGCCCACAGGGCGCGGATCTGGTCGATCGCGGTCGAGACGCGCTCGACGGCGGTGTCCGGGTCGTAGGGGATGCCCATCTGCTTGAGCCGCAGCGGCAGCCCGGTGCCCATGCCCAGGACGAACCGGCCGGGCAGGATCTCGTCCAGCGCGGAGCCCGTCATCGCCAGGACGACGGGGTGGCGGGTGAACGGGTTGGCGGCGCCGAGCGCGACCCGGAAGCCGGCCTTGTCCGAGTCCCCGTCCGCGGCGATCGCCTGGGCGATCGCGGTCGTGAAGCTGACCCCGTCACGCTCGAAGTAGCTGTCGTGGACCCACACCGACTCCAGGCCCTGGTCGCGCGCCTGCCGCGCCCAGCCGACGACCTCGTCGACGTCGCCGCGGGCGGCAAGGCCGAGACCGATGGGACGGGCGAGGGTGCGCATGGGATCGGCTCCGTACGACGGCAAGGGTTGCGTGCTACCGCACTGTAGCAGGTTTCTCTTCGCCGGCTCGCTGGAGTACCATGCCGGCCCATGCCCGAGACCCCGTCGCTGCCGCTCATCCATGCCCGCGACCTGACCAAGCGGTTCGGGTCGTTCACCGCCGTCGACTCGATCGATTTCGATGTCGCGCGCGGCGAATCGTTCGGCTTCCTGGGTCCCAACGGCGCGGGCAAGACGTCGACGATGCGGATGATCGGCTCCGTCTCGCCGATCACGGCGGGCACGCTCCGCGTGATGGGGATGGATCCGGCGACCGAGGGACCGCACATCCGCGCCCGGGTCGGCGTGGTGCCCCAGCAGGACACGCTCGACAACGAGCTCACGGTCCGGGAGAACCTCGTCATCTACGGCCGGTACTTCGGGCTGGCGCGGGCCGAGATCGGCCGGCGCGCCGACGAGCTCCTCGAGTTCGCCCAGCTCAGCGAGCGTGCCGGCGACCAGGTGGAGCCGCTGTCGGGCGGGATGAAGCGGCGACTCACGATTGCCCGGTCGCTCATCAACGAACCCGAGCTGCTGCTCCTCGACGAGCCGACGACGGGCCTCGACCCGCAGGCCAGGCACCTGCTGTGGGACCGGCTGTACCGGCTCAAGCAGCGTGGCGTGACGCTCGTCCTGACGACGCACTACATGGACGAGGCGGAGCAGCTGTGCGATCGACTCGTGGTCATGGACAAGGCCAGGATCGTGGCGGAGGGCAGCCCGCGCGAGCTGATCGAGCGGTATTCGACCCGCGAGGTCGCCGAGCTCCGCTTCGCGCCCGGGGTGGCCGAGGGTCTCGACGGCCGGTTGGACGGCATCGCCGAACGCGTCGAGCATCTGCCCGACCGGGTCCTGCTCTACGCCGACGACGGCGAGGCCGCTGCGAGCGCGGTCCACCAGCGCGGCCTGAAGCCCGAGACGGTGCTGGTTCGGCGGTCCTCGCTCGAGGACGTCTTCCTCCGCCTGACCGGCCGGTCGCTGATCGAGTAGGGAGCGGATGACCGCGCTGCCGCGCACGAGCTCGACCGTCGGCCGGGTCTTCGAGCACCGGTTCCTGCAGTACCGGCGCACGTTCCGGGCCTCGATCTTCTCGTCGTTCCTGTCGCCGGCCCTGTTCCTCACGGCGATGGGCCTCGGCCTTGGGTCGTACGTCTCGTCGTCATCGGCGACGACGCTCGGGGGCGTCTCCTACCTCGCCTTCCTGGCGCCCGGCCTGCTGGCCGCCACGGCGATGCAGTCGGCCTCGTTCGAGGCGACCTTCCCGATCATGGGCGGACTGGTCTGGAACAAGATCTTCCATGCGATGTACGCGACGCCGATCTCGGCGCGCGACATTGCCCTCGGCAACCTCGCCTGGATCGCGGCGCGGCTGACTTTCATCGCCACGGTCTTCACGGCCGTGATCGTGCTGTTCGGTGCGGCGGCGTCGCCGCTGGTCGTACTGGCGGTCCCGGCCGCCGTCCTGACCGGGCTGGCCTTCGCGGCACCCATCGCGGCGTTCTCCGCGACGCAGCGCACCCCGGACCGGTTCAGCAACATCTTCCGGTTCGGGATCACGCCGCTGTTCCTGTTCTCCGGGACGTTCTTCCCGCTCACCTCGCTGCCGGCCTTCCTCCAGCCGCTCGCCTGGCTGACTCCGCTCTACCACGGCGTGGCGCTTACCCGCGGACTGTCGCTGGGCACGATCGTCAACGACCCGGGCTTCGCGGTGGTCCACCTTGCCGCGCTGCTCGCCTTCATCGCGGCCGGCACGTGGGCGCTGCTGATCACCATGGAGCGCCGGCTGGTGCGCGGATGACCGCCCCGACGCTGCGCATCGTCCCGGTCGGTCTGGCCTTCGGCAGCCGGCGGTCGGCCCGCCTGATCGAGCGCAACCTGTACGTCTACAAGCACGGCTGGCTGGTCATCCTGTCGGGCTTCTTCGAGCCGCTCTTCTACCTGCTCGGGATCGGCTTCGGGCTGGGCTCGCTGATCGGGACCATCAACGGCCCGGCCGGCCAGCCGATCAGCTACCAGCTGTTCGTGGCGCCGGCGCTGCTGACGACGGCCGCCATGAACGGCGCGATCAACGAGAGCACCTTCAACTTCTTCTTCAAGCTCAACTACAACAAGACGTTCGCGTCGATCCTGGCGACGCCGCTCTCGCCCGGGGACATCGCCCTCGGCGAGCTGGGCTGGGCACTCATTCGCGGCGGCCTGTACGCGCTCGGGTTCATGGCGGTCATGGCGCTCTTCGGGCTGGTCGTGACGCCCTGGGCCATCCTCGCCGTGCCGGCCGCACTGCTCGTCGGATTCGCGTTCGGGGCGGTCGGGCATGGCGGCCACCTCGTTCATGAAGACGTGGCAGGACTTCGACCTCATCCAGCTGGTCGTGCTGCCGCTCTTCCTGTTCTCGGGGACCTTCTACCCGGTCGACGCCTATCCGGACGCGCTGCGGGTCGTCGTCCAGCTGACGCCCCTGTACCAGGGCGTGGACCTGATCCGCTCGCTGGCGGTCGGTGCCATCTCGCCGATCCTCCTGTTCCACGTCGCGTACCTGACGCTGATGGGCCTGGTGGGCCTGGTCGTCACCTCGCGGCGGATCGACCTGCTGCTGTTGAAGTAGGCAGGGCGCGTGGGAGGGGTGGCATGACCAACCGGGCGGGACTTGCCGCGTTGAGCGCCGGGATCGTCGAGTGCCGGCGCTGCCCGCGGCTGGTCGAGTGGCGCGAGCGGGTGGCCCGGGAGAAGGTCCGGCGCTTCCGCGACGAGGCC
This sequence comes from uncultured Chloroflexia bacterium, assembly GCA_963806175.1. Classification (GTDB taxonomy): domain Bacteria; phylum Chloroflexota; class Limnocylindria; order Limnocylindrales; family CSP1-4; genus SPCO01. Next base: position 299,848 of record CAWDXA010000003.1, on the reverse strand, counting down.
TACTGGGGCCGGCCGCTGCCCGGGTTCGGGGATCCGGAGGCGCGGATCCTGCTGCTGGGGCTCGCGCCGGCGGCGCATGGCGGCAACCGGACGGGACGCGTCTTCACCGGCGACGCCTCCGGCGACTTCCTGTGGGCCGCTCTGCACCGGGCCGGCCTGGCCGACCGGCCCGCGTCACAGCGGTCGGACGACGGCCTGGCGTTGACCGACACCTATATCGCCGCCGCGGTCCGGTGCGCCCCGCCGGCCAACAAGCCGACACCGCTCGAACGCGACACCTGCGCGCCGTTCCTCGAGCGCGAGATCCAGCTGCTCGATCGATTGGTCGTCGTGGTCGCGCTCGGCCAGTTCGGCTGGGATGCGGCGCTCCGCGCCCTCGCCGCACTGGGCCATCGCGCCCGGCCGAAGCCCCGCTTCGGGCACGGCCAGGCGGCCGAGATCGGGCCGTACCGGCTGCTCGGTTCGTACCACCCGAGCCAGCAGAACACGTTCACGGGGCGGTTGACGCGGGGCATGTTCGGCGAGGTTCTCGACCGCGCCCGGGAGCTGGCCGGCAACTCCAGCCGCGTTCCCAGCGGCTGACCGGACTGCCGGCGCCTCCTCCCGTATCCTTCTCGACCAGCATGGCCACCACCGAGCGCGACTACTACGAGGTCCTCGGCGTCGAACGGACCGCGACAGACGCCGAGATCAAGCGCGCCTACCGCAAGCTCGCCCAGTTGTGGCACCCGGATGTCAACCGCGACCCGACCGCGCACGACCGCTTCACCGAGATCAACGAGGCATACCAGGTGCTGTCGGATCCCGACCGGCGCGGGCGCTACGACATGTTCGGGCGGGCCGGCGTCGGCGGGGCCGGCGCGCCCGGGTTCGACACGTTCGGGGGTTTCAGCGACATCTTCGACGCGTTCTTCGGGGGCGGCGCGGCGGCCGCGGGCGGCGCGAGACGCGGACGGCCGCTGCCCGGGGCGGATCTCCGCTACGACCTGCGGATCACGTTCGAGGAGTCGGTCAAGGGGACCGAGAAGGAGATCGAGTTCCCGGTCCTCCTCCGCTGCGAGACGTGCCTCGGCAGCGGCGCCAAGGCGGGGACCGAGCCGACCACCTGCCCGCAATGCAACGGACGCGGCGAGGTCCGATCGATCCGCCAGACGATGCTCGGGCAGATGGTCAACGTCAGCGCCTGCCCGCGCTGCGGGGGCGAGGGCCGAATCGTGGAGACGCCGTGCGAGACCTGCCACGGTGAGGGCCGGACGGAGCGGCGACGAACCCTGCGGGTCACGATCCCGCCCGGGATCGACGAGGGCCACCAGATCCGCCTGTCGAACGAGGGCGAGGCGGGGCCGCGCGGCGGTGCCGCCGGAAGCCTCTACGTCGCCGTCCACGTCCAGCCGCACCCATCGCTCAAGCGCGACGGGACGGAGCTCTACTACGAGGCCCAGGTGTCCATCGCGCAGGCGGCCCTCGGGACGAAGATCACGGTCCCGACGGTCGACGGCGACGAGGAGGTCGAGGTCAAGGCGGGCACCCAGCCGGCCACCGAGATCCGGCTCCGCGGGAAGGGCGTGCCGCATCTCCGGCGCGGCGTCCGCGGGGACCTGCACGTGCTGGTGGACGTGGTGGTGCCGACCAGGCTGTCGAAGCGCGGGCGCGAGCTGCTCGCCGCCTACGCCGAGGAGTCCGGCGAATCCGTCGAGACCGGGCACGGCGGGATCCGCGAGAAGCTCGGCCTCGGTTGACCGCCGCTCGGGCGCACGGGACGAAACCCGGCAGTCGTTCGGGACCCGGTCCATCGGACGCCGCCCCCGACGCCTGGCTCGAGCTGGCCATCGACGCCGACGTCGAGGCGGTCGAGGCGGTCAGCGAGATCCTCGGTCGGGCGGCGCCCGGCGGGACCTCGGTCGAGCCCGCCTTCGAGCTCGTCGACGAGGGCCTGGGCGCGCGCGTGGACCCCCGCCGGCCCGCGACCGTCCGGGCCTACCTGCCCGCCCGCGATCGAGCGGCCGCGGAACGGGCCGCGGCCGGGGTGGCCGAGGCGCTCGGGCATCTCCAGGCGTTCGGGCTCCGTCCGATCGGCGAGCTGCGGACGAGGCTCGTCCACGAATCCGACTGGGCCGAGGCGTGGAAGGCCCACTTCCCGGTCCTGCGGGTCGGCCGGCGGCTCGTCATCCGGCCCACCTGGCGACGCCACCGGCGCGGACCTGACGACGTCGTGCTCGCGCTCGATCCCGGCATGGCCTTCGGGACGGGGCTGCATCCGACCACGCGCCTCTGCCTGGCCGCACTCGAAGGCCTGGCGGACCGCGGCGTCGTCGCGGGGCGACGGGTGCTCGACGTCGGCTGTGGCTCGGGCATCCTGGCGATCGCGGCATTGAAGCTCGGAGCGGCGTCGGCGCTCGGCATCGACACCGACCCGATCGCGGTCGAGGCCACCAGCGCCAACGCCCGGCGCAATGCCGTGACCCGACGGTTGCGTGCCCGCCAGGGAAGCCTGCCGAGCGCGGATCCCGGGTTCGACGTGGTCCTCGCCAACCTGATCTCCGGCGTCCTCGTACCCCTCGCGCCGTTGCTGCGTGACGAGTTGCGCCCGGGCGGCACGTTGCTGGCGTCGGGGATCTTCGTCGACCGCGAGGGCGAGGTCCGGACGGCCTTCGAGGCCGCGGGACTCACGGTCGTCGATCAACGCGTCGAGGGGGAGTGGGTCGCGCTCGAGGCGGCGCGACCGTGGGTGACGGCCGCGCAGCCGGCCGGATGAAGCGCCCGGCCGCGCGATGCCGCACCCGGCCCTGCGCGGCGTGCTCTGCGCGGCGAAACCGATCCGCGGCGCCGTCGCCCTACAATCGCGGCCATGCCGTGGTTCTTTCCCATCCTGCTGATCACGCACGTCACCCTGGCGCTGAGCCTGGTGCTGCCGTCGATCCTGCTGCCGTTCGCACTGCGCGTGCGCCGCGCGACCGTGGAGTCGGAGAACGGCGTCGTCCGGACGCTGCTCTGGGCGCAGTCGAACGGGAGCGCGATCATCGGCGCAGGGCTGGCGATCACCGGCACCGGCCTGGTGCTGTCGCTCGGGACGGGGCTCCTCCGCCAGGGCTGGCTCCTGGTGGCGCTGGCGATCTACGCCGGCACGATCGGGATCGCGCTGTTCATCCAGCGCCCGAACCTGCGCGCCCTGATCGGCATTCGGGCGGCCACGGACGACGCGCGCTGGCGGGCACGAGCACGGCGCCAGCGCTACGTGTCCTACCTGATGGCGGGCCTGGTGGGGACGATCGGGTTGCTCATGAGCTCGAAGCCGGTGCTCTGGTGAGGGCGGACGAAACGGGCGCGAACGCGGACGCCGGCGAACGTGGAGATGCCGCTACCGGCCGCGCGGCCCGGGATTGCCTGTTCTGCCGGATCGTCGCCGGCGAGATCCCGTCCACGCGCGTCCATGACGACGATCTCGTCATCGCGATCCGCGATATCGCACCCCGCGCGCCGACGCACATCGTCCTGATGCCCCGACGGCACATCCCGTCGGCTGCGGAGCTGACCGACGCGGACGGCCCGCTGCTCGGCCGCCTGTTCGCGGTGGCTGCGGAGCTGGCTCGCTCGGAAGGGGTCGCCGACGGCGGGTACCGGCTGACCTCGAACGTGGGACGCTGGGGCGGTCAGACCGTCGACCACCTGCACGTTCACCTGATGGGGGGCCGCCCGTTCGGCTGGCCACCCGGTTGAGATCGATCGCGCTCGCTGCCGTCGTCGTGGCCCTCGTGGCTGCGGGCTGCGCCACCACCGAGATCCCCGGCCAGACGTTCCCGGCCGGATCGATCGGCCCGGCGACCACGGTCAGCCCGGCGGTCAACCAGACCCGGGCTGCGCTGGTGGCGGCGCTGGCCGAACACCAGCTCGTGCTCACCGATACGCAGGCCCCGGTCCGGCCGGTCGAATCGCCGCTGCTGGCGACCGCACCCCGTGCCGTCTACCAGGTCATTCTCCCGAAGGACCCGACCAGGGGCTTCATCGTGGTCTACGAGTTCCAGGATTCCGCGTCTGCCGCGATCGCCGCCGCCGAAGAGCAGCACTACCTGGAGACCGGGCCCGGCACGATCCAGTCGCCACAGGGCTCGGTCCAGGTCCTTCGCCAGGTCGGCGTGACCCTGGTGTTCTATGACTGGCTGCCCGGTGCGGCCCAGGATCCCGGGGCGCCCGGGATCCAGCAGGCGCTCGAGACCGTGGGGGTCGGCTTCCCGGTCGGCAACTAGCCGGAACAGCCGGCGAGGGCCGGCGCCTAGGCTTCCGAGGTGAGGGTGTCGGCGATCGCCCAGGCGCGGATCGGTGCGCGCTTGATCTTGTAGGTGTGCGTCCGGGGGAAGTCCTCCTCCGGCCAGAGCCGCCAGGCCGCGATGCGCTGGCTCGGGCCCAGCCGGGCGTTGGCCGCCTTCACCATGGCGTCCAGCGTGCTCCGGAGCGATGCCGCATCACCGCCTCCCGCCGCTCCAGCCGCTCCAGCCAGGACGATCGCCTCGATCCGGCCGGGCCGCGTCTCGACCACCACCGAGTCGCGCAGGCCGGCGACGCGCAGGGCGTTCTCGATGTCCTCCGGGTAGACGTTGAATCCATTGGGCAGGACGATCATGTCCCGGCTTCGACCCGACAGGATGAGCCGTCCCTCGGGATCGAGGTGGCCGATGTCGCCGGTCCGGTACCAGCCGTCCGCGGTGAAGGCGGCGGCCGTCGCCGCGTCGTCATGCCAGTAGCCCTTGAACAGGGGGGATCCGCGGAACTGGACCTCGCCGTCCGCCGCCAGGCGCATGTCGATCCCCGCCGGTGGGCGGCCGACCGTCCCGAGACCGTGGTCCTCGAGCGTGGTACAGCTGCCCGTCCCCGTTTCGGTGGTCCCGTATCCCTGGAGAACGATGACGCCCAGGTCTTCCCAGCCCTGCTGGACGGCCGGTGGCAGGAACGCGCCGGCCGACACGAACAGACGGAGCTGACCGCCGAACTGGGCGTGGACGCTCCTGAACAGCCACCGCCTGACGCGCGCGGGCAGGCGACGACCGATCGTGCGGAGCCGGTCGAATGCGGCGGTCCGGCGACGTTTCGCGACCTCGCGCTCGATCTGGCTCCAGAACAGGTCGAGCACCTGGGGGACCATGATCATCGACGTCACCCGGTGGGCGCTCAGGGCATCGAAGATGACCCGCGGACTTCGACTGCGCACGTACAGAATGTCGGCCCCCACGGACAGGGCATAGAACAGGCCCACGGACTGCTCGAACAGGTGCGAGAGCGGAAGGATCGAGACGATGCGGTGATCCAGCGGGGGGACGATCCGGTGGAACGACTCGACCGAGGCGAGGACGTTGTCGTGGGCGAGCATCACGCCCTTGGGCGTGCCGGTCGTCCCGGACGTGAACACGAGCTCGAACAGGTCCTCCGGCCCGGGCCTCGGCCACGCGGCGGCCTGCTCCTCCCAATCTGGCGGGAACGACGCGTCCGGCTCGGCCGGCAGCGCCTCCACGGTGGTCGTCGGGAAGCGATCGAGCCCGACCTCGCGCGGGTCCGGGGCCTCCCGGCCGGTCCCGAGGATGAGGTGCGTGGCCCCCGACGCCCGGAGCACCATCTCGACGGCGTCGGCCGACATGCGCAGGTCGAGCGGCACGAAGACGAGGCCGGCGCGCATGGCCCCGAAGTAGGTCGCCGGCAACTCGGGTGTCGAGGCCGACCAGGTGAGCACGCGATCGCCGGGCTCGAGGCCGAGTGCGCGCAGCCGCCAGGCCGCCAGCCGCGAGCGGCGATCGAGCTCGCGGAAGCTCCAGGTCGTCGTCGTGCCGTCGTCGCGGCGCAAGCGCAGTGCCGGCCGATCGCCGTACCTGGCGACGGCGTCCTCGAGCAGGTCGACCAGCGTCCCGGTCATGGCATGAGCGTACCCCCCGCCGGGTGAGTCCGTGGGCGGCAGGCCGGGGCGCAGGGCCACGGGCGCCTCGCGGACCGGGGCGCCTCGCGGACGGTCGGGCGGTCGCGACGTGGGTACGAAATCCGATCGGGTCGATGGCCGGGCTGTGGTTCCTGCCGTTTGCCACCCGGGGTGGCACTGCGAACCGGGTCACCGGCCGGCAACGCGTGCGACGGCGCATCGGGTGACGTAACGCCACCTCGGATGGCATCTCGGCGCAACGACGGTCCCAGCGTTCCGTACCGCCATCCTCGGGGGCGTACGGCAATTGGAAGTGATGGACCTGCCCTGACGCCCGCCACTGCCGCGACGCCGCGCCGCCGCAACGCCGCGATGGCCGCGACGCCCGCGACGCCCCGACGCCCGCGTTTGCCGTGCCACGAGCCCGCCTGGGGGCCGCCCGCGTCGGTTCTCGGGGCTGGCTCGATCCGGCTTGCCGGCCAGGAAACGGGCCGTTTGGCCGTTTGACCGCGTGGGGACCCTCGGCTATGCTCCGCCAGCCTCGGACGGGGTACCGCCCGGGACGCGTCATGGCCGGTGGCCGCAAGCCTGACGACGATCGCACGACCCCAGGCCTGGGGAGGTGAACCGGGATTGGCAGAAGTCCGAGTGGGTGAGAACGAGACGTTCGAAAGCGCCCTGCGCCGCTTCAACAAGAAGATCCAGCAGAGCGGCATCCTGGCCGAGGCCCGCCGACGTGAGCACTACGAGAAGCCGTCGGTGAAGCGAAAGCGCAAGGAAGCCAAGCGCAAGAAGAACGCCCGAACGCAGGTCGGCTGAGCGGGCCGTCGCCCGTCTCCCGAGCCCTGCCCCCGCGGGTTCCACGACGGCTCGCCGCGAACAAACGGTGACCCGTCCAACCCGAGGTGCCAGACCGGTGTCGCTTCAGCAACGCATCCAGACCGACATTGCCGCCGCCATGCGCGGCGGTGACGCGCTGCGCCGTGATGTCCTGCGCATGGCGTCGAGCGCTGCCCACTACGCCGAGAAGCGGAATGGCCGGCCGCTCACCGAGGACGAGTTCCTTGCCGTCCTGACCCGCGAGGTGAAGACCCGACGCGAGTCCGTGGAGGCCTTCCGTGGCGGTGGCCGCGAGGACCTGGCCACGAAGGAAGAGCGCGAGATCGAGATCCTGACCGAGTACCTGCCCCAGCCACTCAGCGAAACCGAGGTCGGCGAGCTCGTTCGCCAGGCGATCGAGGCCACCGGCGCCGCGTCGGCGCGGGACATGGGCAAGGTCATGGGCTGGTTGTCGCCGCGGACCCGCGGCCGCGCGGACGGCAGGCACGTCAGCGAACTGGTTGCCCGGGCGCTCGCCAGCGCCGACCTCGCGACCCACGATGGAGCCCGCGGCTGAGGCCGCCGGTGCGATCCCGATGCTGACCCGATCCCTCGCCACCCGGGCGGGCTTCTCGCGCAGTGATGCGGTACGCCTCGCAATCGCAGCGTCGATCCTGATCGCGGGTCTGGCGGCCATCCTCGGCGCCGACATCCTGCCGCAGCAACCGTTCCACGTCGCCATCGGCGACCTGGCCCCGCGCGACATCGTGGCGCCGCGCGCGATCGACTTCGAAAGCGACCTGCAGACGGCCGACGCCCAGGCCACGGCGCGCCAGGCGGTCGAACCGCAGTACGACTACACGACCGAGAACGCGATCGCCATCGCGGCGGAGCAGCAGCTCGCCTTCGAGCGGCGAGTCCTCCAGATCGACACTACCTTCTCGGCCAAGCTTTCGGATGCCAGCCGCACGACCCTGCTCGAGGCCGCGATCCCCGATCTCTCGAGCGCAGCGCGGAAGACGCTGGTCGGGCTCGATGCGGCGCGCTGGGCGGTCGTCCGGACCGAGGCGGCCCGGGTCCTGGACGCGACCGAACGGACCGAGCTCCGCGACAGCGAGGTGGCCGATGCCCGGAGCCGGCTGTCGGGGCGGATGGCCGGCGGCCTCGACGAGGCCGAGCGGATGCTGGCAGCCGAGTTGATCGGCCCGCTCCTCGTGCCCAATTCCTCGTTCAGCGAGGAGCTCACGGCCCAGGCGCGCGATCGCGCGGCCGAGGCGGTCACGCCGGTCCGCGTCTCGATCCTGCAGGGCCAGGTGATCGTCCGCAACGGCGAGCAGATCAGCCCGACGCAATTCGAGGAGATCGACAAGCTCGGCCTCGGCCAGGCGACCCCGGATGTCACGAGCTTCGCCGGTTGGCTGCTGCTCGCGGTGCTCGTCGTGGGCATGCTCCTCGGCTGGATCTGGCGGTTCCGGCCGGGGCTGTGGCACCGCAACAACGTCCTGATCCTGGTCGGGCTGCTGCTGGTGGGCGCGACGCTCGCGCTCAAGATCACGGCTGGCCGGCCGACGCTGCCGTTCTTCATCCCGACCGCCGCGATCGCCATGCTCGTTGCCGTCCTGCTCGACGCGTCGATCGCGACGGTGCTGATGGCGTTCGTCGCGGTCATCGGTGGCGCGGTCAACGGCTCATCGCTCGAGATCACCACCTACATCTTCCTCGGAGGCCTGGCCGGGATCGTCGCCATTCGACGGGGTGACCGGCTGCAGGTGTTCCTCCAGGCGTCGGTCGCGGCCTTCCTCGTCAACGCGCTCGTGGTGTCGGTCTTCTCGCTGCTCGGCGCCCGCGACCTGCGGGGCGTCCTCGAGCTGTGGTTCGCTTCCGGCGCGTCCGCGGCGGGCTCGGGCGTGGCCGCGGTCGGGTCGTTCGCCGTGCTCGGCTCGGTCTTCGGGATCCTGACGGTCTTCCAGCTGCTCGAACTGGCCAACCCATCGCAACCGCTGCTGCGGCGGTTGCTGGTCGAGACGCCGGGCACCTATCACCACTCGCTCATGGTCGGCAACCTCGCCGAGCGTGCCGCGGAGGCGATCGGCGCCGACCCGCTGGTCACCCGCGTGGCGGCGTACTACCACGACATCGGCAAGCTGGCGAACCCCCTCGCGTTCATCGAGAACCAGGCCGGCGGCGAGAACATCCACGACCAGCTCGACCCGGAGGTGAGCGCCGGCATCCTCAAGCAGCACGTCGTCGACGGCATCGACCTGGCCTACAGGGCGCACCTGCCCAAGGCCCTGATCGCCTACATCCCGCAACACCACGGGACGGCGATCATGAGCTACTTCTACGCCCGGGCGAAGGACCTGGCCGGGCCGGCTGCGACGGTTGACGAGCGCAAGTTCCGTCACTCCGGGCCAAAGCCGCAGACGCGGGAGGCGGCGCTGATCATGCTCGCCGACGGCGTGGAAGCCTCGGTCCGTTCACTGGCCGCGCGCGACGAGCCCGCGATCCGGGCGATGGTCAGCCGGATCATCGACGAGCGGATCAGCGACGGCCAGTTCGACGAGTGCGACCTGACCTTGCGAGACCTCGAGCGGATCCGCGAAGCGTTCGTCGGTCAACTGCTCGGCATGTACCACACCCGCATCGCCTATCCGCAGAACACGGTCGTGGAGCTGGAATCCCGGCGCGCGGCCGCCGGGCCGTCCGGTGGAGGCGGCGGCTCCGTTTCGTGAGCCGGTCGATCTACCTGCGACCCTGGCGGGTCGACGTGACCATTCGCGATGGGGTGGCAACACCCGTCTCCGCCGGCGCGCTCGCACGCGCGATGACCCGTGCGGCCGAGGCCGCCGGGGCGCCGTCGCCGGCGTCGATCGGATTGATCCTGTCCGATGACGCGGAGCTTGCGACGCTCAACGCGGCGCACCTCGGCAAGCGGGGCCCGACCGACGTCCTGTCGTTCCCGCTCCTCCCACCCGACGCGTTTCCGGCGCACGAGGGCGGCGCGATCCGGTCCGGGCCGCCGGCGGCGATCCCGGTCGCCTTCCCCATGCCGCCCGGTCGCCGGCCCAACCTGGGTGACGTGGTGATCTCCGTCGAGCGTGCCATCGCGCAGGCCGTCGACGGCCGCGGTGGCCACACCGGCGACGTCCGATGGGCGCCAGCCGACGAGCTCCGCCTGCTGGCGACGCACGGCACGCTCCATTTGTGCGGTTGGGATCATGCCGAGCCGGCCGAGGAGGCCGTCATGCGCGCGCTGGAGGTCAGGCTCCTCGAGGAGGACCGGCGCTGATGCCTTGAGGCCCCGGTCGCACCGTCATCGGCGCAGCCGAGCGTGTCCGGGGTACCATCGCACCAGGCCCTCCCAGATCGGGATCGGGCCCTGTCCGGCTGTCCGGAGGATCGTGTGAAGGTCGTCGTCGGCCTGGGGAATCCCGGGTCGCAGTACGCCAGGACCCGGCACAACGTCGGTTGGCAGGTCGTCGACCGGTTGGCCGATCGTGCCGGCTGGGCGGGGCGCGGGCGCCAGCGGGACGCCTCGAGCGTGGTCATGGGCCGCTATGACGGTCTCGACCTGACCCTGGTCAAGCCGCTGACCTACATGAACGACTCCGGGCTCGCCGTTCGCAAGGTCCTGGCCCGTGCCAACGCACCACTGGTCGACCTGCTCGTCGTCGCCGACGACTTCGCCCTGCCGTTCGGCAAGCTCCGCTTCCGGGAGGGCGGCAGCCACGGCGGCCACAACGGGCTCCGGTCGATCGTCGACGAGCTCGGCACCGAGAAGTTCAGCCGGCTCCGGATCGGGATCGGCGTCCCCGACCGGGGCGCCATCGACCATGTCCTGTCCACGTTCGCGCCCGACGAGGTCGCCCGCCTCGACGAGCTGATCGGTGCCGCGGCCGACGCCGTCGAGGCCTGGGCGCACGAGGGGACGAACAAGGCGGCCAACCGCTTCAACATGTTCGAGCTCCGGCCGGCCGACGCGACGCTGCTCGCCGCACCGGGCGAGGTCGGCGGGCCGGCCGGCGCCGACGGGATCCGGCGGACACGCACTGGCTGGCGACGGATCCGTCCCGCCTCGGCGGACGACTGATCGATGCCGACACCCACACCGCCGCTCCGCGGCCGTCGCGGCCGCGACCGGAGGATCGCCGAGCGGGTCGCGACCGACTTCGCCGCGCGACACGCGCCGCCGACCCGCGAGGCGCTCGACTTCGACGTCGCCGAAGTCGACCGCGAGGTCGAGGACGAGGAGCGGCGAGCGACCGAGCCGGCGCGACCAGTCCGGGCGGCGCGCTCATCGGCGGGACCGGGGGCCGGGAGTGCAACCAAGGTCAGCGCGCATCGCCTTCCCGACCTCTCCGCCCTTCCACCGCTGCTCGCCGGGACCGGGACGTTCGCCGCGCTCGTCGAACGCCTGGGCCGGGCGACCGACGATCCCCGCCGGGTCGGCCGGCATGTCGGTCTGGTGTCGGTCCCCCACGGCGCCAAGAGCTTCCTGGCCGCGACCCTGGCGCTCGGCCCGGCCGGCGAACGGCTCGTCTGGGTCGCGCGTGACGCCGAGATCGGCGACCGCGTGGCTGAAGAGCTGGGCGCCTGGCTGGGCAATGCGGCGGCCGTGTCGACGCTCGAACCGCGCACCTCGCTGGCCTACGAGCGCAGCGAGCTGATCGCCGACGAGACCGCGGCACGAGTGGCCGCGCTGGCGGCCTGGCGGACCGGTCACGCCCGGGTCCTCGTCGCCAGCGTCCAGGCGCTGCTCCAGCACACGATCGCCCCGGACGACCTGCCGGCCAGCCCGCGCGAGCTCCGGCCGGGCGCACGGATCCGCCTGGACGGACTGCTGCGCGAGCTCTTCGATCTCGGGTACGTGCCCGTCACCGAGGTGGCCGGCCGTGGCGAGTTCGCCCGGCGCGGCGGGATCGTCGACGTCTTCCCGCCGTCGTTGACGCTCCCGGTCAGGATCGAATTCTTCGGAGACGAGATCGACTCGCTGCGCGCCTTCGACCCGACCGACCAGCGGACGGTCGGTCCGGTCGAGACCGCCGTGCTGCTGCCTGCCTCGGAGTTCCTGCTGCCGCCGGGCGGGGCAGCCGGCATCCGCGAACGCCTCGGGCGCAAGGCCGGCCGGTTGCCGGAACGCCTGGCCGCCGACCTCGAGCGCTTCGATTCGCCGCCGCTCGAGGCCCGTGCGACGGCCGACCAGACCCGCGCCATGGCCGTCGGCGACGCCGCCGAGGTCTGGGCTGCCCACCTTGCGCCGGCGACGGGTCTCGACCACGTCGACCCCGGGACGCTGCTCGTGCTCGACGAGCCCGGCGACCTCGCCGAGTCGGCGGCGTTCCTGTGGCGCCAGGCCGATGAGCGCCGGGCCGAACTGATCGACGCGGGCGAGCTGTCGCCCGATTGGCCGTCCGGCTATCTCGGGCCGCGGGAATGGAAGGCCCGGCTGGTCGCCTCGCGAACGCTCGAGCTGACCTGGGAATCCGTCCCGCCGGAAGACGCCTCGCTGGCCAGGGGCGCGCTCTCCTCGGGGGACCCGTTCGGCTGGCGGGAGCCGTCGCTGCCGCCCGGCCGAGCCGGTCGCCTGGTCGAGGCGGTCGACGGCTGGCGCGCCGAGGACGCCCGGGTCGTCCTCGCTTCCGACCAGGCCCCGCGTCTGGCCGAGCTGCTCGCCGACGCCGGCCGGCCGGCAGCGGTGGTGAGCCGGGTGAGCGAGGCGCCCCCGCCGGGTGCGGTCGTCCTCGTCGAGCGCAGCCTCAACGGCGGCTTCAACGGCGGGCCCGACGGCCTCACGTTCGTGACCGACCGGGAGCTCTTCGGGACGGTCCGGATCCGCCGCCCGAAGGCGCTCCGGCGGGTGGTGCCGCGCGACATCCTCGAACGGCTGACGCCGGGCGACCTGGTCGTCCACATCGACCACGGCGTGGCCCGCTACGAGCAGATGCTCCGGCGCGGTGGTGCGGGCGAGGACCGCGACTACCTCGAGCTGTCGTTCGCGGGGGGCGACCGGATCTTCGTGCCGGTCGAGCAGATCGCGCGGATCAGCCGCTACTCGGGTGGCGAGCGACCAGCCCTGTCCAAGCTCGGCGGCACCGACTGGCTGCGTGCCAAGCAGCGCGTCCGCAAGGCGGTCGACGACCTGGCCGAGGACCTGCTCCAGCTGTACGCGACGCGCGCCCAGGCGCGCGGCCACGCGTTCGCCGACGACACGCCCTGGCAGTCCGAGATGGAGGCGTCGTTCCCGTACGAGGAGACGATCGACCAGCTCCGCGCGGCGCTCGAGGTCAAGGCCGACATGGAGCAGGTCCGGCCGATGGACCGGCTCGTGGTGGGCGACGTCGGCTACGGCAAGACCGAGGTTGCGCTGCGTGCCGCGTTCAAGGCGATCCAGGACGGCAAGCAGGTCGCCGTGCTGGTGCCGACCACGGTCCTCGCCGCCCAGCACCACGCGACGTTCTCGCAACGGTTCGCCGCCTTCCCCCTGGAGGTCCGGTTGCTGTCACGGTTCGTCGCCGCGGCGGCCCAGGCGGCGACCGTGGCGGGCTTGACCGATGGGACCGTGGACCTGGTGATCGGCACGCACCGGCTGCTGTCCAGGGACATCCGGTTCAAGGACCTCGGCCTGGTGGTGGTCGACGAGGAGCAGCGGTTCGGGGTGGCCGCCAAGGAGCGCCTCAAGCGGCTCCGGCGCGAGGTCGACGTCCTGACGCTGTCGGCGACGCCGATCCCGCGGACGCTCAACCTCGCGCTCGCCGGGATCCGCGACCTGAGCGTCATCGAGACGCCGCCGGAGGACCGGCTGCCCATCCAGACGCGGGTCGCCGAGGCATCCGCCGGGCTGGTCCGGGACGCGATCGTTCGCGAGCTGGACCGGGGCGGGCAGGTGTTCTACGTCCACAACCGCGTCGAGACCATCGAGGCGCAGGCCGAGCAGCTCCGCCGGATGCTGCCCGACGCACGCTTCGTGGTCGGTCATGGCCAGATGGCCGAGGGCGCGCTCGAGAAGGTGATGATCGCGTTCGCCGACGGCGCGGCCGACGTCCTTGTCTGCACCACGATCATCGAGTCGGGCCTGGACATCCCGAACGCCAACACGATCATCATCGACCGGGCCGACACGCTAGGCCTCGCCCAGCTCTACCAGCTCCGCGGCCGCGTCGGACGCTCCTCGCGGCGCGCCTACGCCTACCTCCTGTACCGGCGCCGCGAGCGGCTGAGCGACGAGGCGCGCAAGCGGCTGCAGGCGATCTTCAACGCGTCCGAGCTGGGGGCGGGCTTCCAGATCGCCCTGTCCGACCTCGAGATCCGTGGGGCCGGCAACATCCTCGGCGCCGAGCAGTCGGGGCACATGGCGGCGGTCGGGTTCGACCTCTACTCGCGCCTGCTGGCCGAGGCCGTCGAGGCGCGCAAGGCGGCCCTCGAGGGCCGGGCGCCGGTCGTCGAGGCGCCGCAGGCGGTCGTCGACCTGCCGGTCGAGGCGCACCTGCCGACCGACTACGTGCCGGACGAGGCCCAGAAGCTCGAGCTCTACCGGCGACTGGCGCGCGCCCGGTCCGCCGCCGACCTGGCCGCCTTCCAGGGGGAGGTCCAGGACCGCTTCGGGCCGATACCGGCGCCGGTACAGCGGCTCGTCGAGGTCGTCGAGCTCCGCCTCGCCGCCGAGGCGGCCGGCGTGGCCTCGATCTCGCGCGAGGAGGGCTGGCTGGTGTTCCGGTTCGGGGCCGGGCTCACCCGGGCCACTGCCATGCGCGTGCTGGCCGGTCCGACCCTGCCGGGCGTCCGGCCCAGCGACGTCACCTTCGCCAGCAACCAGGTCCGGATCCGGCTGCCGCGCGACCCGGGCAGGAGCTGGGCGCTCACCCAGGCTGTCGTCGCCCGGTTCTCGGTCGAGGCCGGGTGACGGTCGTGCCCGCCCGTGGCTGAGCACCGACCGGAGCTGCTCCGGCTGGACGTCGACGAGCGCCTGGCCAGGGACGTCCTCGACCTGCAGCGCCGGGCCTACGCCGTCGAGGCGGCGCTCATCGGCTCCGACGGGATCCCCGCCCTGACCGAGACGCTCGACGAGCTGCGCGACGCCGGCGAGACCTGGCTCGGGTGCTTCGACACCACCGGGCTCAGCGGCGCGGTCGCGTGGCGGCGCCTCGGCGACGGCAGCATCGATATCTGCCGGCTCGTCGTCGCGCCCCGGGCGTTCCGTGCAGGCGTGGCGACCGCGCTGCTCGACGAGCTCGATCGCCGCTGCCCGACGAGCCCGATGATCGTGTCGACCGGCAGCGCCAACGAGCCGGCACTCGCGCTCTATCGCCGGCGCGGCTTCCGCCCGGTCCGGCAGCGCGAGGCAGCTCCCGGCCTGATGGTCACCGAGCTGGCGAGGCCGGCCAGGGACGCCTGACGAGGCGAGCCGGCGGCCTGCCGCCTATCGGAAGAAGCGCGGGAGGTGCCTGCGGTTCGCCTCCAGCAGGGCTGCCAGCAGCGGCTCGGCGATCGCCCATTCCCCGACCAGCGGGTTGGCGACGAGGGCGCGCAGGGCAGTCCGCCGGTCGCCGCTGCAGGCCGCCTCCACCGTCAGCTCCTCGTACGCCTTGGCCGCCTGGACCAGCCCGCGCATCTCGGGTGCGAGCGGGGCCAGCGGGAGGGCATGCGCCCCGTCGCGGTCGATCCGGGCCGGGATCTCGACGACGGCCCGGTCGGGCAGGTCGGGCAGTGCGCCGTCATTGCGCATGTCCACGACCTGGATGTCTCCCGCGCCGTCGTACAGCGACGCGATGAGTTGGGCGGCGGCCTCCGAGTAGTAGGCCCCGCCGCGGTCGGCGAGCAGCGCAGGCTTCTCGGCGAGTCCCTGGTCGCGGTACATGTCGAGGAGGCGCGCCTCGATGTCGATGACGTCCTGTGCCCGTGTATGGCCGTCGCTCTGCTCGGCGACGACCTTCGAGGTCTCGTAGTAGTAGTGCAGGTAGTACGACGGGATCGCCCCGAGCATGCGGATCAGCTCGACGGGCATCCCGACGTGGTCGGCCAGCCACTCGGCGTCGTTCGCCAGCAGCTCCGGCAGCCGGTCCACGCCGTTGACCCGCACTGCGCGTTCCCAGCTCAGATGATTGAGTCCGACGTGCTCGAGGGCCACGTCGTCCATGCCGACCCCGAGCCGTTCGGCGATCGTGCGCTGGATGTTGATCGCGACGTTGCACAGCCCGAGCGCCCGGTGGCCGTCATCGAGCAGCGCCTGGGTCACGATCCCGACCGGGTTGGTGAAGTCGATGATCCAGGCCCCGGGTGCGGCACGCCGGCCGACGATCTCGGCCAGCTCGAGGACTACCGGCACGGTCCGCAGGGCCTTGGCGAACCCGCCGGCGCCGGTCGTCTCCTGGCCGATCACGCCGAAGCGGGGCGGCAGGGTCTCGTCGACGAGCCGGGTCGCCTGGCCGCCGACCCGCAGCTGGATCAGCACGAAGTCGGCGCCGTCGATGGCACGCTCCCGGTCGCCGGTGAGGGTCAGCCGGCCCACCCAGTCGAGGCGATCCAGCATCCGCTGGGCGAGACCGCCGACGATGTCGAGCCGCTCGAGGTCGACGTCGAGGAGCACGAGCTCGTCGATCGGCAGGCGCGCCGCCCGGCGGACGAAGCCCTCGATCAGCTCGGGCGTATAGGTGCTGCCGCCACCCACGACGGCGATCTTTAGGCCCACGGTCCGCTCCCGAAAGGGGCTTGACAGGATTGCTTATAACGTTATCAGCAATCGAAGCTCGCGCAAGCCCGGAAATCGTCGACCCTCGCCCGAGGTCCAACGCCTGCCGATGGCCCGCTTCCGACTCGAGCTCGGCCCCGTCCCGCTCCACCACCAGGTCTACCTGGATCTCAAGGCTGCCCTCGACGAGGGCGAGTGGCGGCCCGGCGATCGCCTGCCGACCGAGCGCGACCTGGCCGCCCGGTACGGCTGCAGCCTCATCACCATCCGGCGGGCACTCGGCGAGCTCGTTCGCGAAGGGCGCCTGGAACGGACGCGCGGACGCGGCACGTTCGTCCTGCACCCCCGGATCGACCGCGATTTTGCCGGACACCTGTCGTTCACCGAGGAGATGCAGACGCGCGGCCTTGACCCGGAGACGCGGCTCGTGGCCGCGCGTCCCGAATCGGCCGGTGAGGCGGTGGCGGCGGCCCTCGACATCGAGCTCGGGTCGCCGACCCTCTACCTGGAGCGGCTGCGCCTCGCCGACGGCCAGCCGCTCCTGCTCGAGCAGGTCCATCTTCCGGCGGAACGGTTCCCCGGCCTGCTCGCCTCGGATCTCGAGCGCGGCTCGCTGTACGACCTGCTGACCGAGGGCTACGGCGTCCGCGTCGCCCGGGCTCGCGAGGTCCTCGAGCCGGTGCTGCTGCGGGTCCGCGAGGCCCGGCTTCTCGGCCGGAAGCGCGGCAGCCCGGCGCTCCTCATCGAGGGGATCGCCAGCAGCGCCGACGGAAGGCCGGTGGAGTTCGGGCGGACGTATGTCCGCGGCGATCGGACCCGGTACTACGTGGAACGGGTGGTCATCCGCCCGCACTGGATGCGTTCGAACGAGGTCGCGACGCAAGAGGAGGAGAGCAATCGTGCAAGCGCTGACCGACAGCTCACCCGGTAGACCGAATCGGAGGCAAGGGATGGAACGGACCGTCGGGCGCCTCGGCGTCCTGATCGCCGCGGCGGCGTTGATCTTCGGGGCCTGCGGGTCATCGACCACCAGCGTGGCTCCCAGCAGCGAGGCGTCGGTCGCGCCGAGCGGCGAGGCCTCGGCCGCCGCCAGCGGCGACGCGTCCGCCGCCCCCAGCGCGATCACCGCGGGCTCCACCGGCAAGCCCGGCGACGTCAACATCGTCTGGTTCTGCTGCCTCGGCACGGGCGACGCGCCGGAGCAGGTCACCGTCGAGGAGCAGGTCGCCGAGGCATTCAACGCCGCCAACCCGGGGATCCACCTGAGCTTCCAGGCCTATCCGTACACGGGTGCCCGCGACGCCCTGTCGGTCCAGATCGGCTCCGGCAACGGGCCGGACCTCGTGGGCCCGATCGGCGTCGGCGGCGCCAACGCCTTCCATGGCCAGTGGCTCGACCTGCAGCCCTTCATCGACAAGAACTCGTTCGACATGACCCAGTTCCCGGCGTCGACGGTCAGCCTCTACAACGTCGGCGGCGAGGGCCAGGTCGGGATCCCGTACGCGATCTATCCCTCGGTCCTGTTCTACAAGGCGAGCCTGTTCAAGGAGGCCGGCCTCGCCGAGCCGCCGCACCAATGGAACGGCACGTACACGATGCCGGACGGCACGACGGTGCCGTGGGACTACGACACGGTCCGCAAGCTCGCCCTGCTCCTGACGGTCGACAAGAACGGGAAGGACGCGACCGAGGCCGGCTTCGATCCGGAGAACATCGTGCAGTGGGGCTTCGAGCCGCAGCGTGACGACATGCGCCAGACGGGCGCCTACTGGAAGGCCGGCTCGTTCGTGGCTTCGGACGGCAAGACCGTCCAAATGCCGGACGCGTGGGTCGCCTCGTGGCACTACTTCTACGACGCGATCTGGAAGGACCACACCGCGGTCACGGGGCCGCAGTTCCTGAACACGGACTTCAATCCGAACGGCTACCCGTTCTTCACAGGAAAGGTCGCCATGAGCGAGAACTACCTGTGGTCGCTGTACGGCGTCTCCGACGCCGGTGACGACTGGAACATGGCTGCCACGCCGTCCTACCAGGGCCAGACCACGGCCGCCTTCAACGCCGACACGTTCCGCATCCTCAAGGGGAGCAAGCATCCGGACGAGGCGTTCAAGGTGCTGACCTACCTGCTGGCCAACCAGGACTTGCTCAAGCTGTATGGCGGCATGCCTGCCGTCGAGTCCCAGCAGGACGCCTTCCTGCAGGGCCTGCAGGCCGACTACACCCAGACGATCGACTGGAAGGTCGCGAAGGAAGGCATCCAGTTCGCGGACGTGCCCAACTTCGAGTCGTACACCCCCGCCTACAACCAGACGCTCAACCTGATCAACACCTTCTTCACGAAGTGGCAGGCGACGCCTGGTCTGGACATCGACAAGGAGGTCGCCGACATGAAGACCCAGATGCAGGCGATCTGGGACCAGGGCGGCAACTGACCTGATGGCCGCCCCCGGCGTGGCGCGTCCGCGCGGCCGACCCCGGTTCGCCGGGCTGGCCTGGCGTCGCGCCCGCTGGGGGTACCTCTTCATCGCGCCGTGGGTCATCGGGTTCCTCGCCTTCACGGCCCTCCCGATGATCGCGACGCTGGCGTTCACGTTCACCAACATCAACCTCAACCAGTCAGAGCCACTCCAGTTCGTCGGCCTGCGCAACTACCAGACGCTCGTGTCCGATCAGCGAACCTGGGATTCGCTCGCGGTCACGCTCAAGTTCGCGTTGATCGCGCTGCCCGTCGGCGTGTGCCTGCCGTTCGTGGTCGCGCTCACGCTCCATTCGCGCCACCTGCGGGCGTCCGGCCTCTTCCGGACCCTGTTCTTCCTGCCGTACGTGGTCCCGTTCGTGGCCGGTGTCTTCATCTGGCAGGGGATGCTCAGCGCGGACACCGGCTGGATCAATGGCTTCCTCAAGTTCCTCGGGATCAGCCATCCGCCGGACTGGCTGCAGGACCCCACCTGGATCTATCCGGGCCTGGTGATCATGGGGATCTGGGGCATCGGGGCGGGGATGATCGTGTACCTTGCCGGCCTCAAGGGAATCCCGACCGACCTGTACGAGGCCGCCCGAATTGACGGCGCGGGCGCGTTCCAGTCGCTCCGCCACATCACGATCCCGATGATGTCGCCGGTCATCTTCTACACGGTGGTCCTCGGCGTCGTGGACGTGCTCCAGTACTTCCTCGTCCCGCTCGTCCTCAAGAACGGGACCGGCGAGCCGGGCGGCAGCACGAACTTCTTCAACCTCTACCTGTACCAGAACTTCTTCACGTTCCAGAACATGTCCTACGGCGCCACGCTCGCCTGGCTGCTGTTCGCGATCAGCCTCGTCCTGACCCTGGTCCTCTTCCGCAGCGCACGCCATTGGGTCTACTACGCAGGCGAGGCGCGCTGAGCCGTGGACCAGGCTCCGCTGGCCCAGCTCCAGGGCGCGACCACCCGGTCGGGCTGGTTCCGCCGGTCGCGGGCTCGCGCCGCCGAGAGCCGCCAGCCACGCGAGCGCGGCGACCGGACGCGCTCGTTCCTGCTGACGCTGATCGCGATCCTGGCCCTGGCGGCCTTCCTGTCGCCGATGCTCCGGTCGGTCGTCTATGCCGTCAAGAGCACCGACCAGATCACGCAGGCCGGGACGCCGCTCTGGCCGGCCGATCCGGTCACCCTGTCGTACCAGGGTAAGGAGCTCCCGCTCCTCCTCGTCCCGTTGCCCGACGGCTCCACCCGCCAGCTCGCGCTCTTCGAGCCGGGCCGCAAGTCGAGCACGTTCGTCGATCCGGCCGACCCGGACGCCGCGCCGATCACCTGGCAGGGTTCGTGGCGGACGCTCGACCACATCTGGCAGTTCGCCCCGCACTGGGACAACTTCGCCAAGGTCTGGGATCTCATCGACTACCCGCGCCTGCTGTTCAATACCCTGGCGATCGCCATCATCTCGACGATCGGGACGCTGCTGTCGTGCACGCTGGTGGCCTATGGGTTCGCGCGGTTCAAGTTCCCCGGCCGGGGCATCCTGTTCACGCTGCTGATCGCCACGATCTTCCTGCCGAGCGCGGTCACGATCATTCCGACCTACACGATCTTCCAGAAGCTCGGCTGGGTCGGAACATGGCTGCCGCTGCTCGTGCCGACGTTCTTTGCCAACGCCTACGACGTCTTCCTGATGCGCCAGTACTTCATGACGATCCCGACCGAGATGGACGAGGCCGCCGCGATCGACGGCGCCGGCCCGTTCCGGACGCTCATCTCGGTGATCCTCCCGCAGGCCTGGCCGGTCGTGATCGCGGTGGCGATCTTCCACCTGGTCTATGCCTGGAACGACTTCTTCGGGCCGCTCATCTACCTCTCCAGCAACCCCGACATCCAGACGATCGCGCTGGGGCTGCAGCGCTTCAACGGCGTGCACTACCGGGATCCGGGGCTGATCCAGGCGGGCACGCTGATGACGCTCATCATTCCCGTGATCGCGTTCCTGCTGACCCAGCGCTTCTTCACCCGCGGCATCGTCATCACCGGGGTCGAGAAGTGAGGGACAAGGTGACCTGCCGCGTCGCCCTGACCTTCGATGCCGAGCATCCCGACCGGCCGGCTCCGGCCGGCAACGCCGAAGCGTTGCTGGCCGTGCTCGAACGGCGTGGCGTCCGGGCGACATTCTTCGTCCAGGGTCGCTGGGCGGAGGCGTACCCGCAGACGGCCCGGGCGATCGTTGACGGAGGCCACCTGGTCGGCCATCACTCGCACTACCACGCGCGGCTGCCGCTGCTCCACGATGCCGGGATCGCGGAGGACATCCGCGACGGCGCAGCCGCCATCCGGGACGTGACGGGCCGCGATCCGGCGCCCTGGTTCCGCTGCCCGTTCGGTGCCGGCGCCGACGATCCGCGGGTCCTGGCCGCGATCGATGCGGCGGGCCAACGCCATGTCGGCTGGCACGTCGCCGCCGACGACTGGGATCCGGAGCACTCGAGCGCGTTCGTGGCGGACGCGGTCCTGCGCGGGATCGAGTCGCATGGGGACGGCGCCGTCGTCCTGCTCCATACGTGGCCCTCGGCCACGCTCGGGGCGATCGAGATGATCCTCGACCGGCTGGCGGCCGCCGGGGTCGAGCCCTGTCGCGTCGACGAGCTAGCCGACGTGCCCGCAGGCGTGCCGTGACCGGGAATCTCGCCCTGGCCGCGATCCTGGCCGTCGACGGTGGCAACTCCAAGACCGACGTCGCCCTGGTGGCAGCCGACGGCCATCTGCTCGCCGCACTGCGCGGGCCGACGACGTCGCACCAGCAGGTCGGCCTCCGGACCGGTACGGACCGCATGGCCGCGCTGGTCGCCGAGGCCCGCGGACGAGCCGGGCTGACCGAGCGGGATCCACCGCCCGAGGTCGGCGTCTACGCACTGGCGGGTGCCGATTCGGCCGCCGACACCCGGCACCTGGCGGTGGCGCTCGCCGACCGTCACCTGGCCGGCGTGGACGTGGTCGTCAACGACGCGTTCGCGCCGATCCGCGCCGGGTCGACTCGCCACTGGGGAATCGCCCTGATCTGCGGTTCCGGGATGAACGCCGCGGGGATCGCCCCGGATGGCCGGACCGCCCGGCTGGCGGCCCTCGGTGACATCTCGGGCGACTGGGGTGGTGGCGGCGACGTGGGGCTCGCGGCCCTCGGAGCGGCCGTCAGGGCGCGCGACGGCCGTGGGCTGCGGACGGCGCTCGAGACCGTGGTGCCGCGACAGTTCGGGTACAGCCGCCCCATCGACCTGACCCGGGCGATCGAGGCCGGTTCGGTGTCCCAGGCCCGGCTACGCGAGCTGTCGCCGTTGGTCTTCCGTGTCGCCGCCGAGGGCGATCCGGTCGCGCGGTCGATCGTCGATCGGCTCGCGGACGAGCTCGCGGCCATGGCGGGCGCGATCATCCGTCGCCTCAACCTGTCCCGTGGCGATCCGGACGTCGTCATGGCCGGCGGCGTGTTCAACGCCCGCGACGGCGCCTTCGAAGCGCGCATCGCGGCCGGCGTCCACGCGGCGGCCCCGAAGGCCACGCTCCGCCGCTCCCCTGGGCCGCCGGTCCTCGGGGCTGCGCTCCTTGGCCTCGACCGGATCGGCGTGGCCGGTTCGGCGACCCACGAAGCTGCCGAGGCACGCCTGCGTGCGGCCCTGCACGGGTGGGAGCCGGCGAGCGAGTAGGGCACCGCGCCACAGCGCCCCGACCGGCGACCCGCCATCCTTGGCGGATGCATTCCGACCCGCACCGGGCGGACGGCCTGTGGTCCCCGCAGCGGCGTTCGCTGACCGTCGGCCTGGTCCTGACGATCACCCTCGTCGCCTTCGAGGCCCTGGCGATCTCGACGATCATGCCGAGGGTCGCCCACGAGCTCGACGGCCTCGAGCTGTACGGCTGGGTCTTCACCTCGTTCCTGCTCGGGTCGCTGATCGGGATCGTGGTCGTCGGCGGCGCGATCGATCGGCGCGGCCTGGCGCTGCCGTTCGGGCTCGGGCTCGGGCTGTTCGCGATCGGCCTGCTCGTCGGGGGGCCTTGCGCCCTCGATGCCGATCCTCGTGGCCGCGCGGTTCGTCCAGGGCCTGGGCGGCGGGACGGTCCCGCCGATCGCCTACGTCGCGATCGGGCGGAGCCTGCCCGAGACACTGCGGGCCAGGATGTTCGCGACCATGTCGACGGCCTGGGTCCTTCCCGGCGTCATCGGCCCGGCGATCGCCGGGGCCGTGGGTGAATGGGTCGGCTGGCGCGCCGTCTTCCTCGGCCTGCTGCCGCTGATCGCCCTGGTCGGGGCCATGACCCTGAGCGCGCTGCACGCGGTCTCGGACACGCCGCCGGACGTGGCCGGCGACATGGGCCGCGACGCCGCCGCCCGGAGGCGCCTGCCGCTGGCCATCCTCGTCTCGCTCGGCGTGGGGCTGGTGACCGTCGGCCTGACCCTGCCCGAGGTTGCCCCGGCCGCTGCCCTGTCCATCCTGGGGGCCGTCGCCGGGCTGTTCGCCCTTCGGCGCCTGACCCCGGCCGGTACGCTGACGGCCCGGCCCGTGCTCCCGGCGGCGGTCCTGGTGCGCGGGCTCCTGACGTTCATGTTCTTCGGGTTCGACGTGTTCGTCGCCCTGGTCCTCGTGACCTGGCGCGGGCGCTCGCTGACCGAGTCGGGGATCACCCTGACCGCGACGACCGTGCTGTGGACGGCCGGCTCGTGGGTCCAGGCACGGAACACCAATCGCTGGCCGACTTACCGCTTCGTGCAGGCCGGCTTCGCGCTGGCGCTCCTCGGGCTGGCCGGCTTCATGGTCGTGCTGCGCCGGGACGTCGACTGGCTGATCGGCATCCCGACCTTCGCGCTGGCCGGGTTCGGGATGGGCCTGGCCTACTCGCCGCTGGCGCTGATCGTGCTCCGCGAGGCCTCGCGCGAGACCCAGGGCTCCGCGTCGAGTGCGCTGTCGCTGACCGATTCGGTCGGCACGGCGCTCGGGACCGGCGTCGCGGGGGCGATCGTCGCGGCGAGCGTGCGGACCAGCGGCGAGCCCGTGCCGGGGCTCGCGATCGCGTTCGCGGTCTCCCTTGCGGTCGGCGTCGGCGGCCTGCTGCTGAGCGGCCGGCTGCGACCGCACGCGGCCGCCGCGCGGGGGCAACCGGTCGAGGGAGCCTGAGGCGCCGCTCGCCGCGGCCCATGTCGATCCGTCGCAGCGCCTGCGGTAGACTTCGGAGCGCTCAAGCCCGCCGCTCACGGCGCGCGCCCCACGATCATTGGAGGCCTCGATACCGTGTCTGCCGAGGATCTGCGCGCGAAGATCCGCGAGGTTCCCGACTTCCCGAAGCCCGGCATCCTCTTCTACGACATCACGACGCTGCTCAAGGACGCGGTCGCGTACCGTGAGGCGATCGACCTGATGCTCGCGCCATACACGGGCGAACCCATCGACGTGGTCGTGGGCATGGAGTCGCGCGGATTCATCTTCAGCGCGCCGATGGCCTACCAGCTCAACGCCGGTCTCGTCCCCGTGCGCAAGCTGGGCAAGCTGCCGGCCGAGACGATCACGGTCGAATACGCGCTCGAGTACGGGTCGAACACGCTCGAGATCCACCGCGATGCGATCCAGCCGGGACAGAAGGTCCTCGTCGTCGACGACCTGCTCGCGACGGGCGGGACCGTCCACGGCACGATCGAGCTGGTCGAACGGCTCAAGGGCGAAGTCGTCGGGCTCGCCTTCCTGGTCGAGCTGGAGTTCCTGAAGGGCCGCGATCGCCTCGACGGCCGGCGCGTCACGAGCGTCGTCAAGTACTGACGGCCGCACGCAGCGAGGCCACGCCGTTGACCGAGCCATCCGGTGACCCCATCCGCGACCCGGCGCCACGGTCCGAGGGCGGCCCGTCGCCGGCCGACGAGGCCCCGGCGACCGCGTCCGGTTCGGCCCTCGGCCAGCCGGCGACCGGCGTCGATGTCGGGCGACGGGGCTTCTTCCGGGCCTTCGCCGGCGAGCTGTTCCAGACCGCGGCGACGGTGGCCGGCGCGGCCCAGGCCCTGCAGCGGGCGTCCGCCGAGGCCGCCAGCGCGATCCTCGATCCCGCATCGGCCGCCGGGCTCCTCGGCGCAGCGGACCCGCCGAGCCCAGGCAGCCCGCCATCGCCCCGTGGCTTCCGGACCCCGTTCCGCGAGGATGACGGCGTCCTGTACCTGATCGACCAGCGCCGACTCCCCGACGCCTTGGTGGAGTACCCGTGCCGGTCGGCCGGCGAGGTCGCCTTCGCGATCCGCGAGATGATCATCCGCGGCGCTCCGGCGATCGGCCAGGCAGCCGCGATCGGCATGGCGCTGACCGCCGAGAAGATGCGCCCGTCGCGGCCGTACGCGCGACGCGCGACCCTCCGCGGGTCCGCCAACGCCCTCATCAACTCGCGGCCCACGGCATCCAACCTGCGCTGGGCGGTCGACCGGATGATGGCTCGCTACGACGCGATCGGCGACCTGTCCGAGGATGGCGACGCGATCGCCGGCGCGCTGCGCGCCGAGGCCGACGCGATCGTCTTCGAGGCCACCACCGACCATGGGCGGATGGCGGGCTTCGGACTCGGTATCCTCCCGACGCCCGCGGATCGACCCGTCCGGATCCTGACCCACTGCAACACCGGGCCCCTCGCCGGTGGCCAGTTCGGGACGGCGCTGGGCGTCGTGCAGGCCGCTCACAACGCCGGCCTGCCGGTGCACGTCTGGGTGGACGAGACTCGCCCGTACTTGCAGGGCGCGCGGCTGACGGCCTGGGAGCTGGCCCAGGCGGGCGTCGACCACACCCTTATCCCGGATGTCGCGGCCGGGCACCTGATGGCCCGGGGCGAGGTCGACGTCGTCCTGGTGGGAGGCGACCGGGTGGCGGCCAACGGCGACACGGCCAACAAGATCGGCACGTACACGCTGGCCGTGCTGGCAGCCCGCCACGGGATCCCGTTCTACGTCGTCGCCCCCACGAGTTCGGTGGACCTCGACACGCCCGACGGAACGACGATCCCGATCGAGGAGCGCAAGGCCGAGGAGGTCCTGGAATTCCGCGGCGTGCGAGTGGCGCCGCCCGGTACCGAGGTCCGCAACCCCGCCTTCGACGTCACGCCGGCCGAGCTGATCTCCGGCATCGTGACCGAGGACGGGGTCGTCCGCTCCCCGTTCGAGCCGGGGCTGCGCGCCGCAGCCGCCGCCAGCCTGGCGCGCCGGAGGGGGACGACGCCGGCACGTGCCGAGCGCCACGAACGAACCGCCGGCCCCGCCGCGCCGATCGACCCAGCCACCGGGGCAGGCTGATGGCGACGGTCGCGGTCGGTCGGCGTGACGCCATCGTCGCCCGCGTGACGACCGATCGTCCGCTGCTCCGCGCCTTCCTCGAGCAGGACCGGCTGTACGCCGCCTACGCGATCTGCGACCTGGAGGAACGCGAGTTCTCCAGGACCCGCTGGGGGCTGGGGTGGGCGGGTGACGCGCCGGTGGCGCTCGTCCTCGAGTACAGCGGTCCCACGCCCCAGCCGCTGTTCGTCATGGGCCGGCTCGACGGGATCGAGGCCGTGCTGCGCGACCTCATCCGACCACGTGTCGCGTTCGTCGCGGCGCCGGCCGCGGTCCTGCCTGCCGTCGCGACCGCCTACCGGGTGGACCCGGGCCCGTCGATGGTCCGGATGTGGGTCGACCGCGAGCGGTTCCGGCCGTACCCGGCAACCGTCCAGCGACTCCTGCCGGTGGAGATCGGCGACCTCAACCGGCTGTACCAGCTGGGGTTCGCGTCGTGGCTGCCGGCCTCGACGATCGCGGATGGCGTCTATTACGGTCTCCGGGTCAACGGCCAGCTGGTGGCGGCCGCAGGCACCCACGTCATCAGCCGGACGGCCCGCCTGGCCGTGGTCGGCAACGTGCTGACCCACGCCGACTTCCGGGGCCGTGGCTTCGCGACCGCGGTGACCGGTGCCGTCACCGCCGAGCTCCTGCGGTCGTGCGACCAGGTCGTGCTCAATGTCCGCGCCGACAACCCGCCCGCGCTCGCCGCCTATCGCCGGCTCGGCTACGCCGATCACGTCCGCTTCGAGGAACGGCTCGTCCACCGTCTCGGCTCGCCGTGGCCGGACCTCGCTACGTCATTCCGCCGCTGGTTCAACCGCAGGGAGACCGATCGCTGATGTCTACCGCCCAGACGACGCCTGCCCACGACGTGACGGACCTCGGCCTGGCCGCCGAGGGGATCCGGCGGATCGAGTGGGCGGAGCGCGAGATGCCCGTCCTGCGCCTCATCCGCGAGCGGTTCGAGCGCGACCGCCCGCTGGCCGGGCTGCGGATCGGGGCCTGCCTGCACGTCACCACCGAGACGGCCAACCTGATGCGGACGCTCAAGGCCGGCGGCGCCGACGTCGTCCTGGCGGCCAGCAACCCCCTGTCGACCAAGGACGACGTGGCGGCCGCCCTGGTGACCGCCTACGGGATCTCGGTCTACGCCCGGCGTGGCGAGGATCGAGACACGTACTACGCGCACCTCGAGGCCGTCGCCGACACGCACCCACAGCTGACGATGGACGATGGCTGCGACCTCGTCTCGCTCCTCCACAGCAGCCGGCCGGCGCAGGTCGGCGAGGTCCTGGCCGGGACCGAGGAGACCACCACCGGCGTGATCCGGCTCCGGGCGATGGCCGCGGACGGCGCGCTCGGCTTCCCGGTCATCGCCGTCAACGAGGCCCAGACCAAGCACCTGTTCGACAATCGCTACGGCACCGGACAGAGCACGCTCGACGGGATCCTGCGCGCGACCAATATCCTGATCGCAGGCCGCAAGGTGGTGATCGCCGGCTACGGCTGGGTGGGCAAGGGGATCGCGTCGCGCATGGCCGGGCACGGTGCCCACGTCACCGTCGTGGAGGTCGATCCGGTCCGCGCGCTCGAGGCGCTGATGGATGGGTACCAGGTGAAGACCCACGCCGACGCGGCCGCGTGGGGAGAGCTGTTCATCACCGCCACGGGCAACATCAACGTCTTCCGGCGCGAGCACTTCGAGGCGATGGGCGACGGCTCCATCATGGCCAACTCCGGCCACTTCGACGCCGAGCTGGACCTGACCGCGCTGCGCGCCCTGGCCGAGGGCCACGTCCGCGACGTTCGCGAGAACGTCCAGGAGTTCGACATCGGCGGCAAGCGGCTCAACCTGATCGCCGAGGGCCGTCTGGTGAACCTCGGCGCGGCCGAAGGCCATCCCGCGGCGGTGATGGACATGAGCTTCGCCAACCAGGCGCTGTCGGCGGAGTACGTCGCGCTCCACCACGCCGAGCTCGAACCGAAGGTCTACGTGGTCCCCGAGGCCATCGACGCCGAGGTCGCCCGCCTCAAGCTCGCCGCACTGGGCATCACGCTCGAGGCGATGACCGCCGAGCAGGCGGCCTACGTCGCGTCCTGGCGACACGGTACCTAGTCGCGTGCCCGACCCCACGATCGCGCCGTACGGCGCCTGGGCGTCCCCGATCCGGATCGACGACATCGTCGGCGACCTCATCGGGCTGGCGGAGCCCTGGCTCGACGGCGACGCCACCTACTGGCTCGAGGCCCGTCCGTCCGAGGGCGGCCGGCGCGTCCTCGTCCGCCTGGCGCCGGACGGCACGATCGCCGACCTGACGGCGCCGCCCTTCAACGTGCGAACCCGGGTCCACGAGTACGGCGGCGGATCCTACACGGTCTCGGGTGGCGTGGTCGTCTTCTCGAACTTCGCGGACAACCGGCTCTACCGCCTTGACCCGGGTGAAGAGCATCCGGTCGCCATCACGCCCGAAGGGCCCTGGCGCTACGCCGACCTGCGGGTGGACCCGCGGCGGCTGCGTGTGCTCGCCGTTCGCGAGGACCATGCCGGGCCCGGCGAGGCGCAAGCCTCGATCGTGGCGATCCCGCTCAACGGCGCGGCCTCGCCCGAGGTGCTCGTCAGTGGCGCGGACTTCCTGGCCGCGCCCCGGCTGTCACCGGACGGCACCCGCCTCGCCTGGCTGGAGTGGGATCACCCCGACATGCCCTGGGACGGATCGCGATTGCGCGTCGCACAGCTCGCCGGTGACGGCACCGCTCGGCGACCCGATCCTGGCGGCCGGCGGCCTCGAGGAATCGATCGTCCAGCCCGAATGGTCGCCCGACGGCCGCCTCCACTTCGTGTCCGACCGCACCGGGTGGTGGAACCTGTACCGGCTGCTCGACGGTCCCACGCTCGACCCGCTCGCGCCGATGGACGCCGAGTTCGCCGACCCGGCCTGGGTCTTCGGGCGGTCGTCGTACGGGTTCCTGCCCGATGGATCGCTGGCGGCGATCGGTCGGTTCGACGGACGGGACCACCTGTTCCACGTCCGGCCCGATGACCTGGTCGGAGAGGTCGAGTCGCCCTACACGGAGTTCGAGGGGCTGTGCGTTGCGCCGGCCGGGGTGGTGGCCGTCGTGGGGTCACCGGCCGAGCCCACGGTCCTCGCCCGCTTCGATCCGGCCACGCTGGCGGTCGCCGGCGTGCTCCGTCGGGCCAGCAGCACCGTGCTCGATCCGGTGGTCGTGTCGATCCCGGAGACCATCCATTTCCCGATGCCGAACGGCCGAGTGGCCCACGCCCTCTACTACCCGCCGCGGAACCCGGACTTCGTCGCCCCGGACGGAGAGCGGCCGCCGCTGATGGTCCAGTCGCACGGCGGCCCGACCTCGAACGCGTCGACGGCCCTGGACCTTTCGAAGCAGCTCCTGACCAGCCGCGGGATCGCCGTGGTGGACGTGGACTACGGCGGCAGCACCGGGTACGGGCGCGCCTACCGGGCGGCGCTCAACGGTGCCTGGGGTGTGGTCGACGTGGACGATTGCGTCGCGGCCGCCCGCTTCCTGGCCGATCGCGGGGACGTGGATCCGGAGCGGCTCGCGATCTCCGGCGGCAGCGCCGGTGGGTACACCACGCTGGCGGCGCTGGCCTTCCGCGAGGTCTTCGCGGCCGGCATCAGCCTGTTCGGCGTGGGCGACCTCGAGACGATGGCACGCGACACGCACAAGTTCGAGTCTCGATACCTGGACGGGCTGGTCGGACCGTACCCGGAGGCGGCCGACCTCTATCGCCAGCGTTCGCCGGTCCATTTCCTCGACCGGATCCGCTGCCCGGTGCTCGTCATGCAGGGGCTGGACGACCGGATCGTGCCGCCGTCGCAGGCCGAGGCGATCGTCGCGGCGCTCGCGGCGAACGGCATCCCGTACGCCTACCTCGCCTTCGAGGGCGAGGGCCACGGCTTCCGCGGCGCGGTCGCCATCCGCCGCTCGATCGAGGCCGAGCTGGCGTTCCTCGGCCAGGTGTTCGGCTTCGATCCGGCCGACCGTCTCGAACCGCTGGCGATGCCCGGCCTCGACCGCTGGCGGGCGAGCGGGGGTCGCCGTTCCAGCGGTGCGCTGGCGGCGTCCCGACCGAGCGGCTGACGCCGGGAGCCTGACGACTGCGTGCTAGGCTTCGCGGCCATGAGCATCGTCGACGCGGCGCAGTACCTGTTCACCTCCGAGTCGGTCACCGAAGGCCACCCGGACAAGATGTGCGACCAGATCTCCGACGCGATCCTGGACGCCATCATCCGCGAGGATCCCGACGCCCGGGTGGCCTGCGAGACGGCGACCACGACGGGCCTCGTGATGGTCCTCGGCGAGATCACGACGAGCACCTACGTCGACTTCCAGTCGATCGTCCGCGACACCGTCTGCGACATCGGCTACACGCAGGCCGACTACGGCTTCGACTACCTGACCTGCGGCACGCTGGTGTCGGTCAAGGAGCAGTCGCCGGACATCGCGCAGGGTGTCGACGCGGCCCTCGAGATCCGTGACGACGCCGCGCCGGCGTTCGAGCTGGGGGCCGGCGACCAGGGGATGATGTTCGGCTTCGCCTGCCGCGAGACGCCCGAGCTCATGCCGCTGCCGATCGCCCTCGCGCACCGCATGGCGCGGCGGCTGGCCGAGGTCCGCAAGTCCGGCCAGCTCCCGTACCTGCGGCCCGACGGCAAGACCCAGGTCACGGTCGAGTACGAGCACGGCATCCCGAAGCGGGTGCGGACCGTGGTCGTCGCCGCGCAGCACGACCCCGACGTGCGCGCCGAGCGCCTGCGCGCCGAGATCATCGAATCGGTGATCCTGCCGATGATCCCGCGCGACCTGCGCGCCACCGACCCGGTGATGCACGTCAACCCGACCGGTCGCTTCGTCGTCGGCGGGCCGATGGGCGACGCCGGGCTGACCGGGCGCAAGATCATCGTCGACAGCTACGGCGGGATGGCCCGCCACGGCGGCGGCGCCTTCTCGGGCAAGGACCCGACCAAGGTCGACCGGTCCGGCGGCCTACGCCGCCCGCTGGGTGGCCAAGAACGTCGTCGCGGCCGGTCTCGCCGACCGGTTCGAGGTCGAGGTGGCCTACGGCATCGGGATCGCCCGCCCGATCAGCTTCTCGGTCGATTCGTTCGGGACCGGACGGATCGACGACGCCGCGATCCAGACCCTGATCGAGCGCCATTTCGACCTTCGCCCGGCATCGATCATCGCCGCGCTCGAGCTGCGCCGGCCGATCTACCGCCAGACGGCCGCCTACGGGCACTTCGGCCGGCCGGATCTCGACCTGCCCTGGGAGCGGACCGACAAGGCGGCCATGCTCGCCGCCGAGGCGGGCCTGCCGGACCCGGAGCCGGTTCCCTCGACGAGCCAGCCGGCCTGACGACCCGGCGCGCGACCGCCGCAACCGACGATCCCCTCGTGCGCCACGCTGCCCGGCGTCCGAGCGTCCGGCGGCACCGCCTCGCACCCTAGAATGGGCGGACATGTACGCGGTCATCCTGGCCGGCGGCGGCGGGACGCGGCTCCACCCGCTGAGCCGCCCGGAACACCCCAAGCCGTTCCTGCCCCTGGTGACCGGCCAGACGCTGGCTCCAGGGCACGGTCGACCGCCTCGCGGGGCTGACCGACGACGTCACGATCGTGACCGACCGGCGCTACGAGCGGCTCGTCCGCGACCCAGGTGCCGGGCGTGCGGATGCTGCTCGAGCCGCTCGGTCGCAACACGGCTGCCGCGATCGCCCTGGCCGCGCTGGCCATCGACCGGCCCGAGGACGAGGTGATGCTGGTCCTGCCGGCCGACCAGACGGTCGAGCAGGCCGGTGGCTTCGGCGCGTGCTGCGCGATGCCGCCGAGTGGCTGGCGACCGGGGCGTTCGGCATCGACGACCCACTCGTGACCCTCGGCATCCAGGTCGACCGGCCGGCCACCGAATACGGCTACCTGATCCCGGACCTCGAGCGCGGCGAGCCGGTCGCACGGACTCCAGGCGTATCCGCTGCGGCACTTCGAGGAAAAGCCGAAGCCGCCTCGAGCCGAGGAGTTGATGCAGCAGCCCGGGGTGGCCTGGAACGCCGGCATCTTCATGTGGCGGCGCCGTGCGATCCTCGCCGCCCTCCGGCGCTACACCGGCCTGGTCCAGTCGCTCGGACCGATGGTCTCGTCGCCGCAGATGCTCGATCGCGCGTACGAATCGATCCAGCGCGCCGTCTCGATCGACTACGCGGTCATGGAGAGCGCCGCGCGCAACGGATCCGGTGGTGATGGCCTCGATGGACGTCGGCTGGTCGGACCTCGGGTCATGGTCGTCGCTGCTGGCGGCGCATCGGTGCGCGCGGCAGCGGATCGGTCGTCCAGGCCGGCGAGACCGTGACCGTCGAGGTCGACGATCTCGTCGTGCGGCGGGTCGGCGGGCACCTCGGGGTCATCGCGCCGCCCGAGCGCGGTAGCATCACCGCCACGCAGCCGCTGGCCGTGCTGCGTGGGTCTGGGCCGGACCTGTCCCTCGTCCAGGCGCTGATCGAGCGCTGCTCGGTACCGGAGGTTTGACTTGACGCTCGTCCGCCACGTGCCCGCGCCCGCGACCATCGTCTTCGGCACGGACGGCTGGCGCGCCCGGGTCGCCGACGAGTTCACGTTCGACGCCGTCCGCCGCTGCGCCGACGGCGTGGCGAGCTACGTGGTCGGGCGGGGCGAGATGGCCAGGGGCGTCGTCATCGCCTACGACCGGCGGTTCGCCTCCGAGCACTTCGCGGCCGCCGCCGCCGAGGTCCTGCTCGCCCAGGACATCCCGGTCGCCTTCGCCACGCACGCCGTCCCGACCCAGATGAGCTCGTTCGAGGTGATCCAGCGGGGCGCGGCGGCCGGCATCGTCATCACCGCCAGCCACAACCCGTGGGTCGACAACGGGTTCAAGGTCAAGGCCCCGAGCGGGGCCGCCGCCGGCGCCGACATCCTCGGCGTGATCGAGACCCGGCTGGCGGCGAACGGCGACCGAGGCCATCGCGCGCCGGCCGTTCGCCGACGCCGAGGCGGCCGGGCTCGTCGAATGGTTCGATCCGTACGAGGGCTACGAGCGGTTCGTCCGGCGCACGATCGACCTCGATGCGCTGCGGGGCGCGGATATCCGCGTGCTCGTGGACCCGATGTGGGGCGCCGGCAGTGGCTGGCTCTCGCGCCTGCTTGCCGGCGGACGGATCCGGGTCACCGAGATCCACCAGGAGCGGAACCCGTACTTCGGCGGGGTCAACCCGGAGCCGATCCGGCCCAACATCGACGAAGCACTCGGGCTGATGGCCGGCGGCGGATTCGACCTGGGCCTGCTCCTCGACGGCGACGCGGACCGGGCCGGCGCGATGGACGAGCGCGGCACCTTCGTCCACCAGCTCCAGGTCACGGGTCTCCTGATGTACTACCTCGCCGAGCACCGCGGCTGGCGCGACCCGGTCGTGGTCAGCGTCAACAACACCTCGATGGCGGCGCGGCTGGGCGAGCACTACGGGATCCCGACGTTCGAGACCCCGGTCGGCTTCAAGTTCATCGGTCCGAAGATGATCGAGACCGGGGCCATGATGGGCGCCGAGGAGTCCGGCGGGTTCGGGTTCGGGATGCACCTGCCCGAGCGCGACGGGGTCTATGCGGATCTCCTGCTGCTCGACCTGTTCCTCCGCGAGCGAGGCGCGGGGCGCGGGACCGTGTCCGAGGCGATCGCCCGGTTCCACGAGCTGGCGGGGCCGTCGTGGTACCTCCGCGTGGACGTCCACGTCGAGCGCGGGCGCTATGCCGACACCAAGCGCCGCCTGCTGGTCGACCTGCGCGACCAGCCGCCGACCGAGCTCGGCGGCCTCGCCGTCGTCCGCACCGTGCCGCTCGACACCGGTGACGGGTTCAAGTTCTGGGTAGACGACGGGTCGTGGCTGCTGATCCGTGCCTCCGGCACCGAGCCGCTCGTCAGGGTCTACACGGAGGCCACGTCCGAGGCATCGCGGGACGCGCTGCTCGTGGCCGGGGAACGGCTGGTGCGCGGCTCATGAGGCCGACGCCGTCGAGCGCCGGCCGGCGCGTGGAGAAGCCCTGGGGCCACGAGTTGATCTGGGCGCACACGGACCGCTATGTCGGCAAGGTCCTGGTCATCGAGGCGGGCCGCCGGCTCTCGCTCCAGCGACACCTGGTCAAGGACGAGTCGATCTACGTCATCGCCGGGCGTCTCCGCCTGTCCCTCGAGGACGACGAGGGCACGGTCCGCGTCGAGGAGCTCGGGCCGGGCGAGTTCCGCCGGGTTCCCACCGGTCGGATCCATCGCTACGAGGCGATCGAGCGCTGCGAGCTGCTCGAGGTCTCGACGCCGGAGCTCGACGACGTGGTCCGTCTCGAAGACGACTTCGGCCGCGAAGGCACGAGCGCCCCGTAGGCCAGTCGCGGGGTCGTTGGAACCCCAGGTGCGATGCCTGGATACGGTGACGTCCGCGCACGGGCGGGCACGACCAGGCTGCCGATGCGCCTGCCGGCCCGCAACCGCGCGCCGTGGACGCCGGGGCACAGCCGACCGTCGCCATCCGTGCCTGCCGGTCCGCGTCACGAGCCGGAAGCGAGGGCCGGCGGCCGACACGTATTCGGGGATCGGGCCAGGACGATTTCGGGGGTGACCTGTCGGGGCGTCGGGTGTAGGCTTCTGGGACGCGACCGCCATCACCGGTCGAAGGTGCATGACCGGACGGCGGAGCCGCGAGCGCCCTCTCGGGCGACGGAGGTAGCACCGCGATGCACAGTTCCCTGATCGGCAAGGTCGAGAAGGCAAATCGCTACGCCCGCGAGCTCGATCGAATCACGATCGACCGACTCTCGCTTACGTTCCGCGGCGACAACGACACGCACCATGTCGACCTCGACGCCGGCCAGTGGCGATGCACCTGCCACTACTTCCAGAGCTGGGGATCCTGTGTTCACCTTCTCGCCCTCCAGAAGGTGCTCGGCGTGATGCTCCCCGAAGAGGCCCAGGTCTCGATCTTCTCGGTGGAATCCGTCGCGACGGCCTGACCGGGACCCACCCGGAGCCGGGTGGACCGCAAGACGATGACGGCGCGGACGATCGGATCGCCCGCGCCGCCCTGTGTCAGCCCACGGTGACCAGCCAGTAGTAGGCGGCCGACCCGAGGTTGCCGGCGAACCAGACATCGACGGCCACTGACCACGCTCCCCGCGGCGGCGCCGGAAACGTCACCGGGTCGGACGACCCTTCGCCCATGCCGGTCACGCCGGTCCCGACCGACGATGCCGGGCTGCGCTTGACGGTCCAGTGCTCGATCGGAACGTTGGAGGCCAGCGACAGCGTGAACCGCTCGCCGGGCGCGACCCGCAATGGGGTACCGGGCACCCACGGCGCGTCGGACCCGGCGTTGTTCCAGGTGAACGACCCAAGCTCGCCGACGACCGGGTCGCCGCCCTCGACCGCGAGCGATGCGGCCGGCGGTTCGGCCCCCAACTCCACGCTCGGCGACACCGACCCGGGGGTTGTCGACGGCGAGCCGGCACTGACCTCCGGGGTCGCCGTCGCGTCCGGCGGCGACGGCATGTCCTGCGCTGCACTCGGTGCGGACGCCGTCGCTGACGGTCCGGGCGTGGACGTCGACGGGCTGGCGGCGGGCAGGGCGCTGCAACCCGCACAGAGGAAGGCGATGGCGATGCCGCGGAGCGTGGCCCACGATCCGAGCGGAAGGGCAGGCATGGTCGATCCTTTCGACGGGCGAGCACGGCGGTCCCGATACGAGCCACGGCCGGTGCGGTTCATGACTAGCCCTGCGCCACGGTGCCGATCGGCACGGTGACGAACGAGGAGGTCACGGGCTGAAGGCCTTCGTCAGCGGGGCTGGCGAAGACGGCGCGGAACTCGGTGCGCGCCTGGAGGGTCACGGACATCGTGTAGGTGCCCGCGGTCGGGCCGTTCGCCATCCTCCCGACGGTCGCCCACGTCGTCGTCGCCGCGGGTCGACTCTGGAGGGTCACCGTTCGTCCTGACAGCGGATTCAGGCCGAGCCGGACGTACGAGGCGTCGTCGGCGATCTTGAGCGTGGCCGTCAGCGTGGTGGACGACCCCTTGGCGACCGAGCTCGGGTTCGCGGACAGGTCGAGGGTGGTGGCCAGGTCAAGACAGGTCGAGTACCTCGCGCTCCAGCTGAGCATGTCGTACTGGAGCTGGAGACTGGCCACATCGCACCGCCCCAACGCGTGGGCATTCCAGCCGGCCTTCGGCTTCGCGTGCGACGTCGCCTGGACCAGGGCGTCGAGGTAGTCGGACTCGTTGTCGTACGTCGCGTGGTGATTGAGGATCTCCACGTGACCGAACTCGTCGAGGATGATGTTCTCGACGTCGAAGCAGCCGTTCGGCCACGTCGTGTAGGCCTGGCACCAGCGCAGGGAACCCCAGTCGAACCGGTGGCCCTGCTCTCGCATCCACATGGTGAAGCTCGACGGCGGGTTTCGGGTGAAGCAGGCGATGCCGAGCGTGCTGCAGGTGGCCCTGGTCCCGTATCCGATCAGGTTCGAAGCCCCGGCGCTGTAGGCGAAGGTGGCCGCCTGCGACCCGCGGGTGGCCGAGGCGTCGGCCGCGGCCGCCTTGATGGCCGCCTGGTAGGCGGCTGCGGGCACCGATCCGGGTCGCCAGCTGAACGCGAGGCGCTGGTTCTGGTTCCATCGGCCGTTGAAGATGGGATCGGGTCCGTGGGCGGCCACACCGGCCGATCCGGTGAGGATCGCAAGCACGGCCGTGAGCGCGCACGCCGCGAGGCGTGTGGACCGCGACCTGGCACGAGCAGCCAACCATCGCCGGGTGCTCATCGACTGACCTCCTGGAGCTGGACGGACGCGCCGTCCGGGACGTGGCGGAGTTGGGTCTGCGAACCCGGGCCGGCGGCCGACAACCGGCCGTCCGGGGTGACCAGCACCCAGCCATCGGGAACGCGCGTCGCGGCGTCCGTGGCGAGCGGGTTTCCCTGCAGCCGCAGGCCATCGGGCAATGGGCCGAGATCGTCGGACACGGAGCCGTCGAGGGCTACCGACCGGAGCCTGACGCCCGGGCCGTCGATGACCTCGTGGACCAGTCGGGGGCCGTCGGACGTCGACACCACGACGGACGCCGCGGCGGCGTCGGCGAGCGCCTGCCGATGACCTGTCTCCACGTCGACGGCGACGATCGGACAGGGCCATCCCGGGCACGTCTCGTACGTCACCAGCCGATCGTCGTCGAGCGCCACGAGCGCGCCGATCCCCGGGTCGTCGACGAGGCTGACCAGGCCGCTCGTGGTATCCAGGACGCGAACGCGGCACGCGGCCTCGCCGCATGACTGGATGGCCAGGCGATGGCCTGCGGCGTCCCACGCGAACTCGGTCGTGAAGGTCGGCCCGAACCGTTCGTCGGGATCGATCGGTCCGAGCACCGGAGCCGCAGGCCGGGACCCGTCGAGCGGTCGCGACCAGATGCCGAGGTCGGCCCGCGTCGCGCGGTCGACGCGCATCTCGTAGACCGTGGCGGCGGCCGGATCGATGGTCGCCCGCCGGATCACGTCCGGCCCGGCGGCAAGCTCGAACGAGCAACCGGCGGCGACATCGACGGCTCCGAGTCGCGACATGACGCCGTCGTCACGACCGACCAGGACGAGCCGACCGAACGGTCCCGCAGCGAAGGACTCGGGCGGGAGGTCGAGAGACCGGCCCGAGCGGCCGCCGTCGGTCCCGATGGCGAGCCGCTGGCCCCGCAGAGCGCCGCTCCGGTCGAGCTGAGGATCGAGTCGATACCAGACCGCCCCGCGCAGGTCGGCCAGCCCGATGGCGCCGCTCGGCCGCATGGCCGCAGCGAGGCTCGCCCCGTCGTCGGCGCATGGCCGGGCGGTCCAGGCGACCGGTCCTGCCCCGATCGCGACGGTCGACAGGGATCCCAGTGCGACGAGAGCGATCACCCCTGGCCCGACCCAACGTATCCACCGTGACTCCAACACGATCGAACTCCTCCGGCGGGACGTGATGGCGGGAGGAGGGCGAGGTGGGGATGGTCGCAGGGGGCACGTATCGGCCACTTATCCGAGGGCCGGCATGGCCGCATCGTGCTAGGCTCAGTGGGACAACCTGTGTCACGCCGCGTGGTCGCGAAGCCGGTGAGATTCCGGCACAGTCCCGCTACGGTGAGCGCTCCTTCGGGAGCGCAAGTCCGGTCGCCGACCTCACGGTGCATGCTCGGACCTTCGAGAGAAAGGTAGGCAGGACCGTGCGACCCACCGGCTGAGACCCCTCGTTCGACGCGTTCGACCCGAGGGGTCTGCAGGTCATGCGGCCCCTCCGATTCCTCCGGAGGTCACACGTGCCCCGTTCCACGCGCGCTCCGCAGAGCGCCTCGCCGGCGAGGCGTCTGGCGAGCCTGCTGCCGGTCCTGTTGTTTGCCGTGGCTGCCTGCGCCGGCGGCGGTGCCCCGGCCGGGTCGGTGGCTCGCGCCACGGACGCGGCCGCCACGGACGCGGCCCCCGCGACCAACCCGGCCGCGACGAGCCCGGCCGTAGCCAGCCCGACCGCGGCTCCGGCGTTCCCGACGACGCTGACCGACGACGACGGCACCGCGGTGACGATCGCGAGCGAGCCTCGGACCATCGTGTCGCTGACGCCCGCGACCACCGAGATCCTGTTCGCGCTCGGGCTCGGCGACGAGATCAAGGGTCGGAGCCAGGACCCCTTCCTGTACCCGCCGGAGGCCGGCGCGGTCCCGGAGCTCGCCACATACGATTCGGTCGATGTCGAGAAGGTGGTCGCCGCGGCGCCCGACGTCGTCTTCGCGGGCGGCAACTTCTTCACGCCGCCGGACGCGATCGCGAGGCTGCGCAGCCTGGGCCTGACCGTCGTGGTCCTCTATGCGCCGTCGGTCGACGCGGTCTACCGGGACATCTCGTTGATCGGGCAGGCCACCGGCCGGACCGCGAAGAGCGATGCGATGGTCGACCGCATCCGGTCCGAGTTCGGCAATGTCCATGACGCCGTTGCGGGCCTGCCGGCGCCGCGGGTCTTCTACGAGCTCGATGCGACCGGTGCGATCTATGGACCGGCCGACAAGTCCTTCCTCGCGGAGATGATCCAGCTGGCCGGCGGGATCCCGGTCACGACCGGCTCGACCGACAAGTACGACATCTCCGTGGAGCGGCTGATCGAGCAGGACCCGGAGGTGATCCTGATGGCCGATGCCCCGTTCGGTGTGACTGCCGAGCAGGTGGCCGCACGTCCGGGCTGGAAGGTGATGACCGCCGTGAGGACGGGCCAGATCCGGCCGATCGACGACCAGACGGTGACCAGGCCCGGGCCGCGGCTCTTCCTCGGGCTGGCCCTCCTCGCCGGGACGATCCATCCTGGCGCTTCGATCCCGTCCGCCCGGGCGATCGATCCGGCGCCCTGACCACCATGACCACCGAGAGCGGCACGCTCGCACCGGCGCGACCGGTTGCCCTGATCGGGCGTCCTCGCCGTCGCTCGATTGTCCTGGCCGGATCCGGCATCGGGGCGCTCGTCGCCGTCGCGTGCCTCGGCGTGGCCATGGGCAGCGTGGCGATCGCCCCGCTGGACACCCTGGCGATCGTCACGCACCACCTGTTCGGGATCGATCTCGGCCGGACGTGGCCGGCTTCGGCCGAGACGATCGTGTGGGACCTGCGGGTCCCTCGTGTCCTCACTTCGCTCGTGGTCGGGACCGCGCTCGCGGTGGCCGGTGCCACGTTCCAGGGACTGCTGCGCAATCCGCTCGCCGACCCGTACGTCCTCGGGACCGCTTCCGGAGCCGCACTGGGTGCCGCGATCGCGGTGCTGCTGCCGGTCCGGATCGTGTTCCTCGGCTTCGGCCTGCTCCAGGGGCTCGCGTTCGTCGGTGCGCTCGCCTCGATCTACACCGTCTACCGGCTCTCGCGGATCGGCGGGTTGTCCCCGCTGACCAGCCTGCTGCTGACCGGCTATGCCGTCGGGTCGCTGCTCGCCGCCGGGCTCGCGATGGCGATGTACCTCTCGGGCGCCGCCCTTCGCCAGATCTTCTCGTACCTGCTGGGCGGCTTCGACACGGCGTCCTGGCCGCAGCTCGCCGGGACCCTGCCGATCGTCGTCGTCGGATGTGCCCTGATCCTGCTGCGGGCCCGGTCGCTCAACGGCCTGCTGCTCGGCGAGGAGACCGCGGCCCATCTCGGCATCGACGTGGGCCGCGAACGGGCCATCCTCCTGGCGCTCGCCTCGCTGATCACCGCGGCCGCCGTCGCGGTGAGCGGTCTGATCGGGTTCGTGGGCCTCGTGGTCCCCCATGTCGTCCGCCTCGTCGTCGGACCGAACGCACGACTGGTCCTGCCGCTGTCGGCCCTCGGTGGAGCCGTCCTGCTCGCGTTCGCGGACGTGATCGCGCGCTCGGCCGGCGAGATCCCGGTCGGGATCGTGACCGCCCTCGTCGGGGCGCCGTTCTTCATCGTCCTCCTTCGCCGGGCACGGACGGGATACGAGCTGTGATCGACCTGTCCGGGATCGGCGTGTCGTATCGCGACCGGGCCGTCCTGTCGGGGATCGACCTCGCCGTCGGCGCCGGCGAACGAGTCGCGCTGATCGGGCCGAACGGCGCCGGCAAGTCCACCCTGCTGCGGGTCGTCACGGGACTGGTCACGCCGAACACCGGCACGGTCAGCGTGGGCGGCGAGCTCGCTCGCGACCCTGGACCGCGCGGCCGTCGCCCGCCGGATCGCCGTCGTCCCGCAGCAGGTGGTCGTGCCGTTCTCGACCCGGGTCGAGGAGCTGGTCGCGCTGGGCCGGCTGCCGCACGAGGACCCGCTGCGCGGCGCCCGGCCGGCCGATCGGGCCGCGGTGGCGTCGGCGATCGAGCGGGTCGGGATCGGTCACCTCGTCGGGCGGGACGTTCGCGAGCTCTCGCTCGGGGAGCGCCAGCTCGCCCTGGTCGCGCTCGCGGTGGCCCAGGCCGCGCCCGTCCTGATCCTGGACGAGCCCACCGTCCACCTCGACCTCCGCCACCAGGTCGCGACGATGGAGCTGCTGGTCGATCTCAACATCCGCGACGGGACGACCGTGGTGGCGGTGCTCCACGATCTCGGGCTGGCCGCCCGGTTCTTCCCGCGCCTCGTCCTGATCGACCGGGGCCGGATCGTTGCCGACGGCGAGCCGCCCGAGGTCCTGTCCGGGCAGCGGATCCGCGACGTCTTCGGCGTCGACCCGTCGATGGTCCGGCTTCCGGTGCCGGCGGCGTGATGGCCTCGGGGCGCGCGGCGCTCGCCATGCTCACCCGGTTCCCGGTCGGATCCACGACCGGCGACGTCGCCGGCGCATCCTGGTTCGGCGTGGTCGGGGTGCTTGTCGGCGTCGGAGGATTCGTGCCGCTCGTGCTCCTCGGCACGGTTGTCCCCGCCGGAGCCGCCTTCCTCGCGCTGGGGATCATGGCGGCGCTGTCCGGCGCGCTCCATCTCGACGGGCTGGCCGACACGGCCGACGCCCTCCTGGCGATGGGACCGGACGCCGCCGAGCGCGCCCGGAAGGATCCGTCGATCGGCGCCGGCGGTGCCGTCGCGCTGATCCTGGTGCTCGGCCTCGAGGCCGCGTCGCTCGCGACCCTGGCCACGGCCTCGGGTGTCCTCGTCGCAGGGCTGGCCTGTCTCGTCGGCGGCGCGACGTCGCGCGCCGTCCCCGTGGTCGTGGCGTTCGCCGTTCGGCCACGGGTCGCAGGGGCCGGCCTCGGCGCCGTGTTCGCACGGCAGGTCGACGCCGCCGACGTCGTCCTCGTTGCCGCGACCGCGGTGGCGGTCGCACTGGCGGCGGCGATCGGCGTGGGCCGTCCGCTGCTGCTCGCCGGCGGCCTGGCCGGCGGCGTCGCCGGCGTCGGGCTGGGGCTCGTGGTCGTGCGGCTGCGCGGCCGGCTGGACGGTGATGGACTCGGGGCGACGGTCGAGCTCGGCTTCGCCGCGGTGATGCTGGCGACGGCGGCCCTCGGCCGCTGGCCGGTCGCCTGACGCCGGCCGGAGCGAGTCGTGGCGAACCCCCTGGTCCTGGTGCTTGGCGGAACGCGCAGCGGCAAGAGCCACCACGCCCTCGAGTTGGCCAAGGGCTTTGCGGGGTCGGGGCGGGCCTGGTTCCTGGCGACCGCGACCCGGGGCGACCCCGAGCTCGACCGGCGGATCGACCGGCACCGGCTGGCCAGGCCGGATGCCTGGCCGACGATCGACGTCGGCCCCGACCTTGCCTCGGCGATCGATCGCGCCGCGTCCGCCGAGCCCGTCCTCGTCGAAGGGCTGACCCTCTGGCTGAGCACCGCTCGTCGGGGATGAGATCGCGGACCCCGACCCGATCGCTCGACGGCCCCGTCGCCCGGGCGCTGGCGGCGATCGACCGTCACGACGGCCCGGTCGTCGTGGTGAGCGACGAGATCGGCCTGGGCATGGTCCCGATGCAGGCCGGGGCTCGCGCCTTCCGTGACCTCGTCGGTCTCGTGCACCAGCGCCTCGCCGCGCAGGCCGACGACGTACGCCTCGTGGTCGCGGGACTGCCGCTGGTCCTCAAGTCGAACGTCGAACGATGATCGACCGCACGACGGCCGCTCTCGAGCGTCCAGCAGGGATCGGGCCCATCGGTCCGCTCGACGCGAAGGCGATGGCCGCCGCCGCCGCGCACCTGGATCGGCTGACCAAGCCGCCCGGCAGCCTTGGTCGCCTCGAGGAGCTGGTCGACCACGCTGGCCGGGATCACCGGCAGGCCGGACGCGCCGATCGCCCGTCGGGTGATCGTGGTGGCCGCCGGGGATCACGGGGTCGCCCGCCAGGGTGTCTCCGCCTATCCAGCGGCCGTCACGCCGCAGATGGTCGCCAACTTCGTGGCCGGCGGCGCCGCCATCAACATCCTCGCCGCGGCGGTCGGCGCCTCGGTCATCGTGGTCGACGTGGGGGTCGCGAGCCCGATCCCGCGAACGCGTCGCGGCCCCCGGCTGGGCGGACGGCTGGTCCGGCGCCCGGGTCGCGGACGGCACCGCGGACATGACCGAGGGTCCCGCGATGTCCCGATCCGACGCCCGGCGCGGGATCGACGTCGGCGTGCGGCTGGTC
The DNA here is from genome assembly GCA_963806175.1 of uncultured Chloroflexia bacterium. Taxonomy (GTDB): domain Bacteria; phylum Chloroflexota; class Limnocylindria; order Limnocylindrales; family CSP1-4; genus SPCO01. The sequence continues at coordinate 256,536 of CAWDXA010000003.1, read as the reverse complement.
GACCGACTCCGAGCGGGTCGCGGGCTGGATCTCCTCGGCGTCGGCGAGATGGGGATCGGCAACAGCACCGCGGCGAGCGCCATCGTCGCTGCGCTGACCGGCGAGCCCGTTGCCGCGGTGACCGGACGCGGGACGGGGATCGACGACCCGACCCAGGCGCGCAAGATCGCGGCCATCGAGCGGGCGCTGGCGGTCAACCGGCCCGACCCGGGCGACCCGATCGGCGTCCTGGCGGCCGTGGGCGGCTTCGAGATCGCGGCGCTGGTCGGGCTCATCCTCGGGGCCGCGGCGGCCCGGATCCCGGTCGTCCTCGACGGGTTCATCACCGGCGCGGCCGCGCTCGTGGCGGCGGCCATCGAGCCGGCACTGCCGCCGAGGCTGATCGCCGCGCACCGCTCGTCCGAACCTGGCCACGCGATCGTCCTCGCCCGGCTCGGGCTGCGACCGTGTCTCGACCTCGACCTGCGGCTTGGCGAGGGGAGCGGCGCCGCGCTCGCGATCGGGCTGCTCGTGGCGGCCTGCCGGGTGCGCGACGAGATGGCGACCTTCGAGTCGGCGGCCGTGTCTGGTCCGGTCGTCCCGCCGGCAGCGGGTGCCGACGCCGGAAGCGGGGCGACGAGTGCCTGAACTCGTGTTCGTGCGGCACGCACCGACGAGCTGGTCTGGACGCCGGTTCTGCGGTCGCGCCGACCCGGCGCTGACCCGTGCCGGCCAGCTGATCGCCGGGCGGCTTGGCGCCGAGCTGTCGGAGGTGCTCGCGCCCGACGTCCGGTCGGTCGTCAGGATCGTGTCGAGCCCATCGCGACGGGCTCGACAGACCGCGCGGGCCATCGCGCGGGTCCTGCCGGGCCGCGTGGCCGTCCGGATCGACGAGCGCTGGTCGGAGGCCGACGTCGGCATCGCCGAGGGCCGGACGTTCGACGCGCTGGCCGAGCTGGACCCGGATCTCGCCGGCCGCCTCGCCCGCGGCGAGGTGGCCATCGACTGGCCCGCTGGTGAATCGGCGTGGTCGCTGTCCGAGCGGGTCGGCGCCGCGCTGGATGACCTGGCGGACGAGGCGCTGCCGACCATCGTGGTCTCGCATGCCGGACCGCTCCGGATCGCGATCGCGCTGGCCGGAGCGGCGCCGGTCGAACGGGTCGCCTTTCCAGAGCCCGGCGGCTGGGTCCGGCTGCCCGGCATCGCCCGCCGGCGTGGCCGGCGATAGCCGCATGCTACGATTCCGAGCGTGACGCTCCGATTCTCGAGCGCTCGACGCCGGATCCTCCCCGATCCGAACCGGTGCCTCCCGGTCCTGCTCATCACGTCCGCCCTCCTCGTCGCCGCCTGCGGTGGTGGCACGGTGACGGCGCCGCCCGGATCCTCCACGCCGGCGCAGGCGAGCGGGGTCCCGACCGGGTCGAACGGCCCCGAGCCGACGTCGACCGCGCCGTCGTCGGAGCCGTCGAGCGAGGCGACGAACCCGGGCGGTTCGGCCGCGCCCTCCGGATCCCCAGGTTCCGCGGCGAGCGGGAACCCGGGCGATGGCAACGCCGGCGCCGCGGCGTGCAGCGGCAGCAATGAGAACCGCGACTTCTTCGCGTCGATGGCGGCGGCCGTGGACTGGCCCGTCTACTGCCCGGTCCTCCCCGACGGCTGGTTCGTGGAGAGCGGCCAGTACCGGCTGGCCGACGGCGGCCGGCTCGAGATCGTCTACCGCGGTCCCGACCGTGCAAAGATCACGCTCGACGAAGGCGCGTTCTGCACGATCCAGGGCGGCTGCGTCCCTCCCGGCGAGGACGTCGGGACGACCGCCTTCGACGGTCAGGACGGGCTGCTGGTCGCCCTCGACGACGGGAGCTGGGCGATCGCGCTCGACCGCGAGGCGACCCTCAGCTGGCTGTTGGTGGTGACCGGCCTGGATGAGACGACGGCCCGCTCGATCGCGGCGGGCCTGGTCGTCGTCGGAGGCTGACGCGGCCCGCAGCTGACGCGGCCCGACGGCTGACCCGGCCCGACGGCTGACCCGGCGTTCGCCATCGCCATTGCCGTCACGGCGTTGTCGCGCGTGTCGCATCATGCGTCGCATGCAGATCGCCGATTTCGCGCTCGAGCGCTACTTCGCCCGCTGGGAGTTCTCGGTGCGGTATCTGCTGTGCGCGTCGGACGTCCAGGGCTACCCGATGGCCGACCTGCTCGACCTCGCCGACGATGAGACGCGCGGCCTGTGGGAGACCCTCCAGCTCGGCTACTCCGAATCGAGCGGGCACCCGCTCCTCCGGCGCGAGATCGCCTCGCTGTACGACACCATCGAGCCCGACGAGGTCCTCACCTTCGCCGGCGCCGAGGAGGCGGTCTTCTGCCTGCTCAACGTGTCGCTGGAGCCGGGCGACCACGCGATCGTCACCTGGCCGGGCTACCAGAGCCTGTACGAGGTCGCCCGCGCCGCCGGTGCCGAGGTGACCCTGCACGAGCTCCACGAGACCGAGGACTGGGCGCTCGATCTCGACCGGCTTCGTCGCCAGCTGACGCCCCGCACGCGGCTGATCGTCGTCAACCTGCCGCACAACCCGACCGGGATGCTGCCCAGCCGGGCGACCTTTGACGAGCTCGTCGCGATCGCCGACGAGGCGGAGGCTCACCTGCTCGTCGACGAGGTCTACCGCGGCCTCGAGGTCGTCGAAGCGGACCGCCTGCCGGCCGGCGCCGACGCCACCCGTGGCGGCGTCTCGCTCGGCGTCATGTCGAAGGCCTACGCGATGGCCGGCCTGCGGATCGGCTGGCTGGCGAGCCACGACCGCGACCTCCTGGCAAGGGTGGCGGCGTTCAAGGACTACACCACGATCTGCTCGTCGGCACCGTCCGAGATCCTGGCGATCATCGCGCTGCGCGCGGGCGACCGTGTGCTCCGCCGTTCGCGCGACATCGTGGCCGCCAACCTGGAGCGACTCGACGGCTTCTTCGAGGACTGGGCCGACCGCTTCACCTGGGTCCGGCCCCGAGCCGGCTCGATCGGCTTCCCGCGGCTGACCGTGCCCGGGGTCCGGATCGACGACTGGGCCGCCGAGCTGGTCGAAGCCGAAGGCGTCCTGCTCCTGCCGGCCTCGCAATTCGGCCACCCCGGCAACCAGTTCCGCCTGGGGTTCGGTCGGACGGACCTGCCCGATGCGCTCGCGCGGCTGGAGGCCTACGCGGCCCGGACGCTGCGCTGAGGCACGTCCCCGGCCAGGCCCGGGTCGGCTGGCCGGACCGAAGGCTGGGTCAGCCGGCCCGGGCGAGTGCCCAGCCGATCGTCGCGCCGATCCCCGCGAACACCAACGCGAGGAGCGAGCCGGTCCCTCCGGCCCCGCCGATCTCGAGGGCCGGCGTTGGCAGGCCGACGAGCAGGGCCCACAACCAGGGTCGCTGCCGTCCGAGGACGCCGGTGATGCCGCTCGCGAGGAGCAGCGCGCCGGCGGTCATGCCTGTCGAATCCCAGCCCGGGCTGCTGTCGATGAGGGCGATGACCAGTCCGAGCAGCAGGGCGAGGGCCGTCACCAGCGCCGGACGGACTGCCCTTGAACGGACCTCGATGGCCACGACACTCCCACCTCCGTAATCCCGTTGCGATGCCCTTCGGACGATTGCCGTCGCATTGGATGTTGCGCCTGCGCCAGATTCGATCGAACGGACGTCACCCGTACCGGAGGATCCGCATGGCTCCCAGGACCGCACCGACCCACAGCCGCAATGGCGTTGCGTCGCGCAAGCGCTCGCCCGAACCGCGCCTCGGCATCCGTGCCCCCGAGATCCAGGCCTTCGGAACGCTCCGCGAGCTGCCGATCGCCCTCCCGTCAAAGGCACGATCGGGCAGCTGTCGGCTGCTCAACGAGATCCTCTCCGACACGATGGTGCTCTATGCGATGTACAAGAAGCACCACTGGCTCGTCGCCGGGCCAACGTTCTACCAGCTCCATCTGCTGTTCGACAAGCATGCCGGTGAGCAGCTCGAGCTGGTCGATCTCCTGGCCGAGCGGGTCCAGAGCCTTGGCGGGATCGCGGTCGGCGATCCGCGCCAGGCCGCCGAGCTGACGTCGATCGAGCGACCGCCGGACGGCGCCGAGGAGGTGTCGGTGATGCTCGACCGGACGCTACGCGCCCACGAGACGATCCTCATCAAGGTGCGCGCGGCAATCAAGTCGACCGAGCAGTCCGAAGACTGGGGTACCAACGACCTGCTGATGAGCGACGTGCTGCGCCGCCACGAGCTGCAGGTCTGGTTCCTGGCGGAGCACGTCGTGGACCTGCCGCTCGTCGGCGCCTGAGCCGAGGGCCGCGACGACCCGGCCCGGAGTCAGCTCCGCTGAGCCCGGCCCGGCGTCAGCTCCGCTTGCGCGGGAGGTCCAGGAACGGCAGGGGTACGACGGTCGCGCCGACCCGGCCTCGACGTCCCTCGACGGTCCACTCGACGGCGAGGGACGAGCCGATCGACTCGTGCTGCGGTGACACCGACGCCAGCGCGATCGCCTGCTTGAGGATCGGGCTCCAGCCGTGGCTGGTGGCCCGGCCGACCTGGCGGCCGCCGGCGAACACGGGAACCGGCGATCGATCGACGCTCGGGCTGATCGCCGGCGGCAGGCCCTGGGCGTCGTACAGGCCCTCGATGTCGTACCAGTCGAGCTGGAGTCCGACGAGGCGTCGCCTGGGTCCGCCCGCGCGCGCTTCACGCTCGAGCGCGAGCCGGCCCACGAAGTCGCCCTTCTCGAAGCTGACCAGGCGCCCGAGCCCGATCTCGAACGGCGAGTAGTGCTGCTCGGGGTTCATCGCGTGGCGCGCGGACGTGTAGTCGACCTCGAGCAGGATCAGCCCGGCCTCGAGCCGGACGACGTCGAGCGCGACCATCCCGGCCGGCCGGATGCCATACGCCTTGCCCGCGGCCATCACGGCGTCCCACACCGCGAGCGCGCCCCTGGTCGGGATCCACAGCTCGTAACCGAGGTCGCCCGTGTAGCCCGTCCGTGAGACGTCGAGCGCGACCTTCCCGATCCTGGAGGGCCGGCGCCGGAAATAGCGAAGGTCGGCAAACGACTCGCCCGTCGCGGCCTCGAGCACATCGCGTGACAGCGGGCCCTGCAGGGCGAGCGCCGCCGTCGCCTCGGTCTCCTCGGTGACTGTCACGTCGAGGCCCGTGCTGTTCTGGCGCAACCAGCGGAGCTGCGGGTCGGCCGCAGTCCAGCGGTACAGCCGTTCGTCGAGGCGGTGGACCGTGCCGTCGTCGACGACCTTGCCGTTCTCGTCGCACCAGGGCGTGTAGTAGACGCCGCCGACGGCGAGCTTCGTCGCGTCGCGGGTGATGACCCGGTCGACCAGGCGGGTCGCGTCGCGGCCGGACACCACGTACTTGTAGAGCGGCGAGACGTCGATCAGCGCCGCCGCCTCTCGGATGGCGTTGTACTCGATGTCGTGGAAGTCCGCGTAGACGCTGGAGGCGAAGTAGCCGGACCACTCCCGCCACTGCAGCTTGCGATTGAGGGGGGCGGTCCTGGGGTGGAACGCGGTGCCGACGCTCACCTGGTATCTCCTGTGGGTCGCTTCAGTATGCAGGAATCGTATGCAGGCTGGATGACCACCGGGCACCGGCCGACCGGCTCCGACCGCGTATACTCGCGCCGGCTCGGGCCGTTGCGCCGGGTTGCGGGTCGCCCCTCGTGGCCCTGCCCAGCCGAGCGAGCCATCCCATCCAGCCTCCCGGAGACGCCCGCCGTTGGCCTCGTCACTCGGTGCGATGCTGCGCATCAGTCTTCGCCGCTCCCGCTCCGACTGGCCGATCGTGGGTGCCGCCGGCCTGATCTGCCTGCTGGCGGCGACGCTGCTCGCGGCCGGCTCGATCTACGCGGATTCGGTGTCGACGGCCGGGCTCCACCGTGTCCTGGCCGACGCGCGACCGGCCGACGCCGGGGTGGAGGTCTCGTTCCGGGCGCTGCCGGGGGACGTGCCGGCCGTGGACGCCGCCGTGACCGATCAGCTCCGGACGACGCTCGATCCACCCGGCAGCACGGTCGTCCGCCAGGCACGGTCGGACTCCTTCGCCCTGCCGGACCAGCCGGCCGGCGAGGAGCGCGACCTGGCCGTCCTCGGCTACGCGGAGGGCCTGGCCGACCACGCGACGCTGGTCGACGGAACGTGGCCGGGCTCGGGCGGCCGCGTCGCCGCCGGCTCGCCGATCCCGGTGGCGATCGCCACCGCGGTGGCCGGATCGCTCGGCCTGCACGTCGGGGACGAGCTCGTGCTGCACAGCCGCGCCGATCCGACCTTCTCGACCTCGATCCGGATCGCCGCGGTCTTCCGGATCGACCACCCGGCCGACGGCTACTGGTGGGATGAGCCCCAGGTCCTCGACGGCGTGGTGACGAGCCAGCGGTTCACGACCCACGGCCCGTTCTTTGCCGCCCTCGGCGACCTCCTCGGCCGGGCCACGCCGAGCCGGATCGAGCTTCGCTGGCGCGCGGTTCCGGCGGCGACGGAGCTCGACGTTCGCGACGTCGGCCCGCTGGCCGCCCGCGTGCAGGGACTGAAGGACCGGTTGGGCGCCGCGCTCGGCGACGGCATCGGCGTGTCGACCGGGCTGCCGGGGATCCTCGCGGACGCGGATCGCTCGCTCCTCGTGAGCCGGGCGGGCGTGCTCCTGGTGACCGTCCAGCTGGTCGTGCTGGCCGCCTACGCCGTCCTGCTCTCCGCCTCCTTGCTCATCGAACGGCGGCGCATCGACACCGCCATGCTCCGATCCCGCGGAGCGGGGCGCTGGCGGATCGTCGGCCTGACCACCATCGAGGCGGCGGTCCTGACGGTCCCGATCGCGATCGTCGCGCCCTGGCTCGCGGCGCTCGCCCTGCGGGTCTTCAACCTGGGCGGACCGCTGGCCGACGCGGGTCTCGCGATCGAGCCGCGGGTCAGCGCCGACGCCTACGTCGCCGCAAGCGCGGCCGCCCTTGTCTGCCTGGTGGCCCTGGTGCTGCCGGCCCTGCGATCGTCACGGCAATTCGCGTCGGTCCACGGTGCCGTGGCGCGCGGCGAGACCACCAGCCTCGGCCAGCGCCTGGGGATCGACGTCGCGCTCCTCGCGGTGGCCGGCCTTGGGTTCTGGCAGCTCCGCCAGTACGGCGCGCCGCTGACCCGATCCGTCCAGGGCACCCTCGGGCTGGACCCGCTCCTGATCGCCACCCCGGCCCTGGGTCTCCTGGCCGGCGGCGTTGCGGCCTTGCGCCTCGTCCCGCTGCTGGCCCAGGTCGCCGAGCGCGCCACGGCCAGGCGACGCGGGCTGGTGTCCGCCCTCGGCGCCCGCCAGCTGGCGCGCCGGCCGCTTCGGTACACGCGTGCGGCGCTCCTGCTGATGCTGGCGATGGCGATTGGCGTGTTCGCGGTCTGCTACACCGCGACCTGGTCGGTGTCGCAGGCCGACCAGGCGACGTTCCAGGTCGGCGCGGACGTGCGCGTCCAGATCGGCCGGCAACTCGACTCGATGCCGCCCTGGGCGCTGGATTCGGCGTACGGCGCCCTGCTCGGCGTGCGGGACCGGGTCCCCGTCGCGCGGGAGCCGGTTCGCGTCGGCCGGGCCACCGCCGGGGGCGCGATCGTCGCGACGGACGTCGCCGTCGTGCCGGCGGTCGCCCGGCTGCGCGGGGATCTTTCGACCGCCTCCCTGTCGACGCTGACGGCGCCTCTCGTGGAAGGGCGACCCGGCGTCACGGGCGTCACGCTGCCGGGCGCACCCCGGCAGCTCCGGGCTGACGTCGATCTTGCCATCCGGTCGGTCGAGCACCGGGAAACGGATCCCGCGACAGGCCTCGAGGTCGATGTCCCGGCGACGCGGCAGGCCATCGGGAACTGGCCAGGTCTCGGCCTGTCGGTCGTCGTCCGAGACGCGCGCGGGATCCTGTACCGGTTCGCGGGTGGGTCGACGACGCTGGACCGCGAGCGCAACCAGCTGGTCGTGCCGCTGGGGTCGGCCGAGGCGCCCGACGGGGCGACGTTCGCGTCTCCGCTCGAGCTCGTCGCGCTGGAGGTCGCCGTCAGCCTCCCGGTGGGGTATCGCGCGACCGACGCCAGCCTGACCGTCGGCACGCTCGCGGCCGCCGGTCCGGACGGCGACTGGAGGCCGGTGTCGCCGGTCCTTCCGACCGGCTGGCGGAGCACCTCGGCCTACTTCGGCCAGCCGCACCAGCTGGTCTCACGGCTCCTCCGCGGAGGCGATCTCGTCGCCGAGACCGGTGCCCCGGGCCTGCCGTACCTGCCGGGCGTGGACCGCGTCGGACGAGGGATGGTCCTGACCTTCGCCCCGGCGTCCCTGGCGGACGTGGCCGATCGACCGGTGCCGATCGTCGCCTCGGACGCCTTTCTCGAGGCCTCGGCCAGCCAGGTCGGGGACGACGTTCCGCTGACCATCGGCGGGGTCCGGCGCATGGTCCGGATCACCGGCTCGGTCCGCGCGTATCCGGGCACGGATCCACGCGAGCCGATCGCGCTGATGGACCTGGCGACCCTGTCGTCGCTCCAGTTCGAGGGCAACGACGCCGTCGAACCCGTCCGGGAATGGTGGCTGGCGGTCGACGACGGGGCAGCCGGGTCCGTCGCCGATGTGCTGGGCCGGACGCCGTTCACGAGCAGCAGCGTCGACACGATCGAGGGTCGCGGCCGGGCGCTGGCGACCGACCCGGTCGCCCTCGGGATCATCGGCGCGCTGGCGATCGGGTTCGTCGCCGCCGCGCTCTTCGCCATCGTCGGGTTCGTCGTGAGCGCCGCGGTGTCAGCCCGGGAGCGGATCACCGAGTTCGCGCTGCTCCAGGCGCTCGGTCTCTCCAACCGCCAGCTGTCGGTCTGGCTGTCACTCGAGAACGCGGCGCTCGCCGCGGTGAGCCTCGTCGTCGGCAGCGCCCTCGGGCTGGCCATGGCGTGGGTCGTCCTGCCGTTCATCACGGTGACCTCGGGCGCGACGGCGCCGTTTCCGCCGGTCGTGGTGACCGCGCCCTGGACGGCCGTCGCGGTCCTCGAACTGAGCAGCCTCATCGCGCTGGGTGGCACCGTCTCGCTCCTGAGCTGGCTCCTTGGCCGGCTCCGGCTCGCCTCGGTCCTTCGCATGAGCGCGGACTGACCGTGCGCGCCGTCGCCTCGATCGTCGCCCTGCTCCGTCGGCTGCGTGATGAACGCGCCGTCGTGATCTTGCTCTTCCTGCTCGTGGCGGTTACCAGCGTGGCGGTGGCCGCCGGGCCGCGCCTGTTCAACCAGGTCAGCGACGAGGGCCTCCGGTATGCGGCGGCGCACGCCACGGCCGCGCAGCGGAACCTGCAATTCCTCAGTGTCGACCGGTTCGAGCCCGGGCCCGGCGGTCCGTTCGACGGCGTCGCCGCGCGCGGCTCATCGCTCCGCGGCGGGCTGCCGGAATCGGTCCGCTCGCTGATCGGCGAGGATCACTACGTCATCGATCTGCCGCGTTTCCGGGTGGCCGAGCCCCCGAACCTGCGCACGTTCGTGACCCTCCGGACGCAGGACGGCCTCGACGGTCGCGTGGACCTGGTCGAAGGCCGCTGGCCGACCGCGGTCCCGCCGCCCTCGGCCGCTCCCCAGCCGGGCAGCCCGGAAGCCGACGCCCCGCCCCGGTTCGAGTTCGCCCTGTCGGAGGCGGCGGCGGGGCTGATCGGCATGGCCGTCGGCGACACCTGGACGGCCAACGTCGACCCCGGCGATCCGGTGCTCGCGACGGTGTTTCCCCGACCGACCACGGCCGTCGATCTGACGCTGGTCGGCCGGTTCACGGTGCGCGACGGTGGCGACCCGTTCTGGTTCGACGACCGCGGTCTCGCGTCGGCCGCGATCGGCGGCTCGGCCGATGATCCCATCGCCTACACGACCGGCCTGTTCGCCCCCGAGGCCTATGGCGACCTGATGGACCTCGGCCTCCCCGCGAGCTACCGCTGGCGCGAGTTCGTCGACACGGCCCGGCTCGACGCCGGCCGCCTGGACCGGCTGGTGCCGGACCTGACCCGGCTCGAGGCAACCTACTCGACGGCCGGAGCGATCCGGTCCGGCTCGACCATTGCCCGGACCGGGTTGCTCGACATCGTCGGGCGCTACCGCCAGCAGCGCACCACCAGCTCGACGGCGCTGTCGATCGCTGTGCTGGGACCGCTGACCGTGGCTGCCGGGGCCCTCGGCCTGATCGGGATCCTCCTGGTGCGAAGACGCCGGCCCGCGCTGACGCTGGCACGCGCGCGAGGCGCGTCGGCGAGGCAGCTGCTGGCGGCGCAGCTGTGGGAAGCCATCCTGATCGCGGTGCCTGCCGCGCTCGCCGGCCTGGCCGTCGCGGTCGCGGCGATCCCGGCGCGGGGCAGCGAGCTCTCGGCGCTCGGGGTCGCCGGCGTGGTTGCCGGCGCCACGGTCCTGCTGGTGGCCGCGACCTGGCCGATCGCGCGTCGCGCGCGGCGCGACCTCGAGCGCGACGACCCGCCCACGTTCCGGCTCTCGCCGCGTCGTCTCGTGTTCGAGACCCTGATCGTCGGCCTGTCACTCGCCGTCGCCTGGCTGCTTCGGCAGCGAGGCCTCGCCACGACGGGGCTGTCGGGCACGGGCACGGGCTTCGATCCGTTGCTGGCGGCCTCCCCGATCCTGGTCGGGATCGCCGTGGGGTTGCTGACGATCCGGCTGTACCCGCTGCCGGTCCGGGGCCTCGGCTGGTTGATGGCGCGTCGGCGCGACCTCGTCCCGGTGCTCGCCCTGCGCAACCTGGGCCGCCGGCCGACGGCCGGCTACCTCCCGCTGATGATCGTCATGCTGACGGTGGCGATCGGCACGTTCTCCTCGGTGGTCCAGGTCACGATCGAACGGAGCCAGCTCGAGGCATCGTGGCGCGAGGTCGGCGCCGACTTCCGGATCGAGTCGCCGAGCGGGACTGCCCTCGATGGCGGGATCGATCCCGCGTCGGTGGCCGGCGTGGAGGTGGCTGCCGCCGGCCTGCTCGACCACGACGTCTCGGTCGAGACCGCGCCGGGCCGGCGGTCGCGCTGGCTGTTCGAGGCGATCGACCCGGCGACCTACCCGGAAGTGGTCGCGGGTTCGCCGGTCGCCGTCGGCATGCCGTCGTGGTTCGCCCAGGCTCCGACCGGGAGCGAGTCCGGCACGCCGTCGAACCCGATCCCGGCCGTGATGTCCACCACCCGTCCGAACGGGAGCGACGCGATGGCGATCGGCACGACGTTCGAGGCGGCGATCAGCGGCCGCCTGCTCACGTTCCGGCTCGGTGGTGTCGTCGACGCCTTCCCCGGCATCGCCGCGACGTCGCCGTTCATCGTCGCGCCGTACCCATCCGTCGCGGCCGCGGGGCAGGGGAGCCCGCTGCGCCCGACAGCCTGGTTCGTCCGGGGAGCGGAGTCCATTGGGCCCTCGCTGCGGGCGATGGCCGGCAGCGGGCCGGGTGCCCCGAGCGTGACGTCGCGCTACGAACGGTTCGCGGCGCTCCACGATGCGCCGCTGGTCGCGGCGGTCGTCGGCGGCTTCGCGATCGCCCTGCTCGTGGCGATGGCGTACGCCGCGGTCGCCGTGGTCTCGGTCGTCATCCTGCATGCCCCCCGCCGGTCGCGCGAGATCGCCTTCCTCCGGACGCTCGGCCTGAGCGACCGGCAGGCCCTCACGCTCCTGGTGATCGAGCAGGGTCTCCCGGTCCTGCTCGCGGTCGTCATCGGTCTGCTCCTGGGGACCGGTCTTGCCTGGTTCCTGGCTCCCGGCATCGACCTCGCCGCATTCAGCGATCCCACGTCACCGGTTCGACTCCAGGCGGACCCAGGGTCGCTCGCGATCGTCGCCGGCCTGGTCGCGGGCGTGGTGGCCGCTGCGGTCGGGCTGAGCACCTGGCTGGCCCGCCGGCTGGACGTGAGCCAGGTCCTGCGGATCGGCGAGCCATGACCGAACCAGCCACCATGGAGACACGATGAGCGAGCCGATCCCCGAGATCGTCGACCTTCCGAGCGCCGAGCAGCGGGCCAGGCAGGCGCGCCCCCGGTTCGGCGAGCGGTCGATGATCGTGTGCGACAACCTGGTCAAGATCTACAAGGTCGCCGATCTCGAGGTCGTGGCCCTGCAGGGCCTCGACCTGCTGGTCGAGTCGGGCGAGTTCGTCGCGCTGATCGGTGCGTCCGGATCGGGCAAGAGCACGCTCCTCAACATCCTGGGCGGGCTCGACGTCCCGTCCGCCGGTCGGGCCGTCGTCGCCGGCCATCAGCTGGCCGACATGGGCACCCGGGAGCAGACCGACTACCTCCGCCGGGTGATCGGGTTCGTCTGGCAGCAAAGCTCGCGCAACCTGCTGCCGTACCTGACGGTCCTCGAGAACGTGACCCTGCCGATGGTCCTCGATGGGGTCGATCCGCGTGCCCGCGACGCCGCGGCGCGGGAGCTGCTCGACCAGGTCGACCTGCGCGATCGGCTCGACCACCGCCCGGACGCCCTGTCCGGCGGCGAGCAGCAGCGGGCGGCCATCGCGGTCGCCCTGGCCAACCGCCCGGAGGTCCTGCTTGCCGACGAGCCGACCGGCGAGCTCGACACCACGACCGCCCACCAGACGTTCGAGCTCTTCCGGCGGCTGAACCATGAACTGGGCGTCACCATCGTCATCGCCACGCATGACCCGCTCGTGAGCGAACAGGTCAGCCGGACCATCGCCATCCGCGATGGCCGCGTGAGCAGCGAGGTGCTCCGGCAGCGGGCCGTCTCGGACGCCGGCGAGCATCACGTCATCGCGACGGAGTACGCGGTCCTCGATCGGGCCGGCCGGCTGCAGCTCCCTCGGGCACATGTCGAGGCACTCCGCCTGGAGCGGCGAGTCCGGCTCGAGCTCGAACCCGACCACATCGGCGTCTGGCCCGACCGCCCCGGCTCCGCGCCGGGCGGAGACGTGCCGGCGCCGACGCCTGCCGCCGGACAGCCCGACGATCGTCACCCGGAGGGATTGCGATGACCTCGGTGGAGGCCAGGTTCGCCCGCGCCATGCGGCCCGGCGGCGGCTACGACGGTCCCATCGTGGCGACGCATGAGCTGTGCCGCGACTTCGCCCGCGGCTCCGACGTCGTCCACGCGGTGCGCGACGTGAACCTGCGGGTCGACCGCGGGGAGCTGGTGGCCATCCGCGGCCGGTCCGGATCCGGCAAGACGACGCTGCTCTCGCTGATCGGTGGGCTCGACCGGCCGACGAGCGGGCGGGTCGAGGTCGACGGCCGGTCCGTCGGTGAGATGCGGCCCGGCGAGCTCGTCGACCTGCGACGCCGGCGCGTCGGGTTCATCTTCCAGGCATTCGGACTGCTGTCCATCCTGTCGGCCGCCGAGAACGTGGAGGTCCCGATGCGCCTGGTATCGGCCGACCCGCGTGAGCGTGCCGAACGGGTCGCAATCCTCCTCGAGCTGGTCGGCCTCGGCGGGCGGGCCCACCATCGGCCGCACGAGCTGTCGGGCGGCGAGCAGCAGCGCGTCGCGATCGCCCGGGCGCTGGCCAACCGGCCCGACCTGCTCCTTGCCGACGAGCCGACCGGGCAGCTTGACTCGGGGACCGGGCGTTCGATCATGACGTTGCTGCGAGCCGTCGTCCGGAGCGAGCAGCTGACCGCGATCATCGCCACGCACGACCCGATGCTGATCGACCTGGCCGACCGGGCCATCGAGCTGCGGGACGGGCGGATCGTCGACGGCGCCGGCTGAGGGACCCGGCCGGCCGGCGTCACGCCGGCCACTCGAGCGGGTCGTGGCTCCGCTAGACTGCATGAAAGCTATGCAGGCTGGATAGTCGATGCGCCCTCGGGGCGCACGCCCGAGGAGGCAGCGTGGCGGGGTCGTACGACGCGATCGTCATTGGTGGTGGCCACAACGGCCTGGTCAGCGCCGCCTATCTCGCGCGCGCCGGGCTCAAGACGCTGGTCCTCGAGAAGCGCCACGTCCTCGGTGGCGCGGCCGTCACCGAGGAGATCTTCCCGGGCTTCCGGTTCTCGGTCTTCAGCTATGTCGTTTCCCTGCTCCGGCCCGAGATCATCCGCGACCTGCAGCTTCCCAGGCACGGGCTCGACATCCTGCCCCTGGACGGGACGTTCACGCCGCTCCGGCCGGGCGAGGGCCCGGTGGCCGGCGGCGGTGACTACCTGTGGCGCGTCAACGACCACGGCCGCACCATCCGCGAGCTCCGCCGCTGGTCGGCGAGCGACGCCGAGGCCTACGAGGAGTACGGCCAGCTGATGGTCGAGATGGCCCGCTTCATCAAGCCGATCCTGGCCATCACCCCGCCCGACCCGACCAGCAACGATCCGCGGCCGCTGCTGCCCCTGGCCGGTCTGGCGCGCCGATTCCAGCAGCTCCCGGAGCGGCAGCAGGCGGTCTTCGTCCAGCTCATGACGATGAGCGCGTCGGACTTCCTCGACCAGTGGTTCGAGACGAAGCCGCTCAAGGCGACGATGTCGGCCTCGGGGATCATCGGGACCTACCAGGGCGTCAAGAGCCCGGGGACGGCCTACGTCCTCCTCCACCACTACATGGGCGAGATCGACGGCGCGTTCCGCGCCTGGGGCATCCCGAAGGGCGGGACCGGTGGGATCAGCGAGTCGATCGGCAACGCGGCCCGTGCGCTCGGGGCGGAGATCCGGACCGAGGCCCCCGTGGCCAGGATCATCGTCAAGGGCGGCCAGGCGACCGGCGTGGCCCTCGAGTCGGGAGAAGAGATCGAGGCGACGTCGATCCTCTCCTCGCTCGACTCGCGGCTCGACGTTCCTCGGCCTGCTGGAGTCCGGCACCCTCGAGCCGTCCTTCGAGGAGGAGATCCGCCGGTTCAAGTTCCGCGGCTCGTCCGGCAAGGTCAACCTCGCGGTCGACCGGCTGCCCGACTTCAGCTGCCTGCCCGGCGAGGGCGAGCATCTCCGCGGCGCGATCAGCTTCAGCCCGTCGGTCGAGGAGATGGAGCAGGCGTACGACGACGCGAAGTACGGCCGGTTCAGCCGCCGGCCCTACGTCGACATGATCATCCCGACGCTCGTCGATCCCTCGATGGCCCCGCCCGGCAAGCACGTCATCAGCTGCTTCGTCCAGTACGCGCCGTACAAGCTGGCCCCCGAGCTGGGGACCTGGGACGACCAGCGAGAGGCGTTCGGCGACGCGGTGATCGACCGGATCGCCGAGTTCGCCCCGAACATCCGCGACGTCATCCTCCACCGGAACGTCCAGACCCCGCTCGACATCGAGCGCACCACCGGGTTGTCCGAGGGGAACATCTTCCAGGGCGAGCTGTCGCTCGAGCAGCTCTTCTTCAACCGACCCGTGCCCGGCTACGCCCGGTTCCGGACGCCCGTCCGCGACCTGTGGCTGTGCGGATCGGCCACCCATCCCGGCGGCGGGATCATGGGCGCGAACGGCCGCATCGCGGCCCTCGAAGTCCTCAAGGCGCGCGGGCGAAGGGCGGCGTGACGATGACGACCAACGGCTACGACGCGATCGTCATCGGCGGCGGCCACAACGGCCTGGTCACCGCGGCCTACCTCGGGCGGGCCGGGCTGCGGACCGTTGTCGTCGAGCGGCGCGAGACCCTCGGCGGTGCCACGGCAACATCCGAGCTGTCACCCGGCGCACGTGTCCCGACGCTCGCCCACACCGTCGGACGGCTGCGGCCGTCCGTCGTCCGCGACCTCGACCTGAAGCGCCACGGCCTGTCGCTCATCGGCCCGGACGTGCGCGTGTTCGCCCCCGGCCTCGACGGCGGGGCGATCGTGCTCCGGTCTGCCCCCGGCACGACGGCGGAGGGGCTGCGAGCCCGGTCGGCCCACGATGCGGATGCCTACCTCGGTTTCGACCGGCTCGTCCGCTCGCTGGCCGGGTTCCTCGGCGAGCTCGCCGCCCGAACGCCGCCCGACATCGAATCGCCCGGCCTGGGCGATGCGATCAACGGCCTCCAGCTCGGGCGGACCTTCCGCGGGCTGGGCCGGCAGGATGCCAGGACGATCACCCGCGTCCTGCCGATGGCCGTCGCCGACTTCGTCGCCGAGTCGTTCGAGACCGACGCACTCCAGGCCGCGATCGCCTGGCGCGGCATCCACTACACGGCGATGGGTCCCTGGTCGGCCGGCACGACCGCGGTGCTCCTGGCCGACTCGGCCGGTAACGACGGGGGAGCCGCCGGCCAGACCGTGTTCGCCCGTGGCGGCCCCGGCGCGCTCGCGGCGGCACTCGAGGCGGCCGGACGGGCCTGGGGCGTCGAGTACCGGACCGGCGTCGAGGTCGCGGCCATCACCTCCCGGGACGGCCGGGCCACGGGCGTGGCGCTGGCCGGCGGAGAAGAACTCACGGCGCGCGTCGTCATCGCCGGGCTCGACCCCAAGCGCGCGCTGACCCGGCTGGCCGACCCGGTGGCCGTCGGGCCGAGCCTGCTCTGGCGGGCCGGCAACATCCGGACGCCGGGCACGGTCACCAAGGTCAACCTGGTCCTCGCCGGCACGCCCCGGTTCCCATCCGCCGGCTCAGATGAATCGCTGGTCCGCGGCAGGATCCTGATCGCGCCGGGGATCGACGCCCTGGAGCGTGCCCACGATGCCGCCAAGTACGGGCGTTGGTCGGAGCCGCCGGTCATGGAGGCGACGATCCCGTCGCTCGTCGACCCCTCCCTCGTCGAAGGGGCCCCGGCCGGCACGCAGGTGATGAGCGTCATCGCCCAGTCCACGCCGCATGCCCTGCGGGACGGCACCTGGGACGAGCGCCGTGAGGCGTTCGGCGACCTCGTGGTCGCCACGCTGGACGCCTACGCGCCGGGCCTGGCCGGGATGGTGACCGGACGGCAGGTCCTGACGCCCGTCGACCTGGAACGGGACTACGGGCTGACCGGCGGACACCCGATGCACGGCGAGCACGGCCTCGACCAGTGGTTCCTGTGGCGGCCGCTGCTCGGCCACGCGCGCTACCGGCTCGCCCTCGAGGGACTCTACCTGGCGGGCGCCGGGGCGCATCCGGGCGGCGGCGTCAGCGGTCAGAACGGGCAGAATGCGGCACGGGAGATCCTGGCCGACTGGAGGAAGCGCCGGCGCTGACCGGCGCCGGGCGACGCCCTGTCGCATCATGCGTCGCATGCTTCAGGAACCGTCGCATCCGAGCGCCGGCGAGGGTCGTCGTGTCCATGGCCGAAGGATCGCCGCCTCGGCGGAGTGCACCCACGGGCACCGGACGACATCGGGCATCGACATCCGTCGAGGAGGACCCGGCGATTCGACTGGCCCGGCGGCGGCCGGTCCGCCACAATCAGGCCGATGCAGACAGCGCCGCCAAACCCGCCCGCCGAAGCCGATGCCGACGAGCACCGGGTGTTTGCCTTCACCCTCGAGCGCCTCGTCTTCTTCTCCGATGCCGTGTTCGCCATCGCGATCACCTTGCTCGCGATCGACCTGCGGGTCCCCGACCTGCCGCCCGGGCAGACCGACGCCTCGTTCCTGCAGATCCTGTCGAGGCTCTGGCCGTCGATCTTCGCCTTCAGCGTCAGCTTCCTGGTCATCGCCGCGTTCTGGGTCGGCCATTACCGGACGTTCCGCTACCTGGTCGACGTCGACGGGCGGTTGATCGGGATCAACCTGGCGTTCCTCTTCTCGATCGCCATCCTGCCGTTCCCGACCTCGATCCTCGCCAGGGAGGGCGACCTCGCGAGCGCGGCCATCATCTATGCCGGGTTCGGGTGCGTGACCGGGGCGCTCTCCACCGTGCTGTGGCTGTATCCGGCCCAGGTCGCCCACCTCGTGTCGCCGGCCGTGACCCCCGAGATCGCGCGCTATGTCACGCGGCGATCCGCCGTCATCCCGGTCGTCTTCGCCATCTCGATCCCGGCGGCCCTGGTCTCGCCGCCGCTCGCCTGGGTGCTGTGGTTCCTGGGCGCCCCCATCCAGTCGATCCTGTTTCGCCGCCACTCACCGGGCGGTGCGATGGGGCTCGGGAGCCGGGGCCCGCGCTAGCAACCGGCCTTGCGCCGCGCCTGGCCCTGCGCCGCGCCGCCTGGGTCCGCCCCATCCGGTTCATCGGCCTCGGGGAGGTCCGGCAGCGTCCAGTCCCACGTCCGCAGTCGCTTCAGCAGCCGGCGGCCGGTCAGGTCGAGGTGGATCGGGGTCACGGCGATCCGGCGGTTGACCACGGCGTGGAAATCGGTGCCCGGCACGGCCAGTCCGGAGGGCGGCGGTCCGCCGATCCAGTAGTACGGGATGCCGCGCGGGTCGGTTCGCTGGATGAGCTCGTCCTGGTAGACCCGCTTGCCCAGGCGGGTGACCTCCACGCCGCCGAACTCCTCGAGCGGCATGGCCGGCACGTTGACGTTGATCAGCTCGCCCGGCGACAGGCCGTGCTCCATGATGTTGCGGGCGACCGTGGCGGCGGCCCGCGCCGCCAGCGAGAAATCGGGGTGCTCGTAGTACTCCTGCGAGATCGCGAAGGCCGGGCAGTTGTTGATGACCGCCTCCATCGCCGCGCTGACCGTCCCCGAGTAGGTGATGTCGTCGCCGAGGTTCGCCCCGTAGTTGATGCCCGACGCCACGAGGTCGAATTCGTGGCCGAAGTAGCCGAGGAACGCGAGGCTGACCGCGTCCGTCGGCGATCCATCCACGGAGTAGGCGAGCGAGCCATCGGCCAGCGTCCGCTCACGGACGCGCAGCGGCCGCATCAGCGTCTTCTGGTGCCCGACTGCGCTCTGGTTGGTGTCGGGTGCCACCACGGTCACGTCGCCCATCGCCTCGAGCGCCCGCTTCAGCGCGAGCAGCCCTCGTGATTCGACGCCGTCGTCGTTCGTCACCAGGATCCGCGGCCGGCTCGACCATTCGGCCAGTGGCCGGGCGTTCTCCCGCAGGGCGCGCGGGCCGCCGCGCGCGGCGCCGCCGGCGAGCGGCTCGCCGCGTTCCTTGTCCACGTCGCGGCGTTCGGTCCTCGCCCGCTCCCGGGTCAGGTCCGGCGTGTCGGTCATGGCGGTTTCGTCGCCGGCTGCGGGTCGTCGATGTCCAGCGCGCTGCCCGGCGTGGGCTCGCGCGGCACGTGGACCTGGCGGCCCTCGCGATCGGCCAGGCGGCGCGCCGCCCGCCCGGCGACCGTTCGATCGCCCGTCGTGCGATGCAGGAACTGGAAGAAGAAGGCCGACACCACGGCGGCGATCGGGATCCCGAAGATGGCGCCGGGGATGCCCGCGATCCGCGAGCCGATCAGGACCGAGCCGAGGACGACGATCGGGTGGATGCCCACCGCGTCCTGCATGATCCGTGGCTGGAGGACGTTCATCACCACGACCCAGCCGACCCCCATCAGGAGGACGGCGGGCAGCAGCGCGGACGGCTGCAGGACCAGCGCCACGATGACGGGCGGCGCCCACGACAGGAACGGCCCGAAGAACGGGATCGCCTGGAGGATCCCCGCGCTGACCGACGAGAGCGCCGCCAGCGGCAGGCCGAGGAGGAGGTCCGTGGCGAGGGCGATCAGGAAGTAGACCACGCCCATCAGCGCCTGGCCGCGCAGGAAGCCGCCGAACGAGCGCGACACCGACGTCTGGAGCAGCCGTGCGTCCTCGGCGTAGGCCGGCGGGACGAGCCGGAACAGGAAGGCCACGATCTGGTCGCGGTCGACGACCATGTAGATCGACAGGAAGAAGACGATCAGCATCGTCCCGACCGCGCCGAGGCTGGCGACCGCGAACTGCTGGAGGGGTTCGACCAGCTGTCCGGCGACCTGGTCGAGGTTGGACAGGACGGCCGTGGCCTCGCCGGCGAGGTCGATCTGGCCGAGACCGACCGAGGCCAGCCATTGCTGCCACGGTGCGACGATCGTCGGCAGGTTGGCCCGGATGTCCGGGATCGACTCGACGAACTGCGCGATCGAGGTGGCCAGCGCGCCGGCGGCGACGACCACGGTCAGGGCCATCACGATGATGACGACGGTGTAGACGATGACGACGGCGACGGCCCTCGGCAGCCGCGGCACCGCGTCCACGACCCGCGTGACGACGGGGCTGATGATGAACGCCAGCAGCCAGGCCAGGAAGAACGTCAGGAAGATGTCGCCGAAGTAGAAGAAGACGGTCGCGATCTGGCCGATGACGACGAAGACCAACGCCGTCACGCCGAGCACGAGGAGTGCGCCGACGAGTCGGCGATCGCGTCCCTCGGGGCGGACGTTCAGCATGGCCGTCAGCGCAGGCCCATCTTGTGGCGAACCTCGTCCATCGTCGCCTCGGCCCTCGGACGCAGCCGGTCGGCGCCGGCCTCCAGCACGCCGTCGACCTCGTCGGGATGTGCCAGCAACTCTAGGTAGCGCTCGCGCGCGGTCGCATAGTGCGCCACGATCCGGTCGGCGAGCAGCTTCTTGGTGTCCACGCATCCCGTGCGGGCGGTCCGTTCGCCGTCCTGGATCTCCTCCCAGTCCGGCCCGAAGAATCGGTGGAGCTGGCAGACGTTGCAGACCTCGGGCCGGCCGGGGTCCGTTCGGAGGATCCGCTTCGTGTCGGTCACCATGGACATGACCTGCTTGCGGATGAGGGCCGGATCACCGAGCACGTCGATGGTGTTGCCGACCGACTTGCTCATCTTCCGGACACCGTCCGTCCCGAGCACGGTCGGTGCCTCCGTGTAGACCGCCTGTGGCTCCGGGAACGTCTGGCCGTAGCGGCTGTTGAAGGTCCGGACGATCTCCCGGCTCAGCTCCAGGTGAGCAGCCTGGTCCTTGCCGACCGGCACCCGCGAGGCCTTGTAGATGGCGATGTCGGCCGCCTGGAGGACCGGGTAGGTGAGCAGCCCGTGGTTGATGTCGTCGGGCTGGGTCTGGCGCTTCTCCTTGTACGTCGGGGTCCGTTCCAGCCAGCTCACCGGCGTGACCGTGGTGAACAGCCAGGCCAGCTCGGCGTGCTCGGGGCGATGGCTCTGGACGAACAGCGTGCAGCGGTCGGGGTCCAGGCCCAGGGCCAGCAGGGAGGCCGCCATCTCGCGCGTTCGCGACCGCAGCACCGCCGGGTCGTGCGTGCTCGTGAGGGCGTGGTAGTCGACGATGCAGTAGATCGCCTCGAAGTCCCACTGGAGCGTCACGTAGTTGCGCACGGCGCCCAGCTCGTTGCCCAGGTGCACGACGCCCGACGGCTGGATCCCGGAGAAGATGCGTGGGCGATCGACGTCGTCGGCAGCGGGCGCGGGGGCCGGAGCGAGCTCGGTCATCATGAGTGGCGAGTGTAGCCGACCCCACTCACCCGGAAACCGCGCGGCGGCCATTCGGACGGGTCCGCGACCGCCCGAAGCGGTCCGCTACCATTCCCCGCGATGTCCTCCCAGCGAATCACCCGGGCCAGCCGGCCAGGCACCAGATGAGCCGTGCGCCGCTGCGCGTGGCCGTCCTCGGTGCCGGGGCGGTCGGCCGCGAGGTGATCCGCGCCCTGCTCGACCATCCCGAGCGATTGTGCGCCGTCGACGGCGCGCCGCTGGTCCTGGCCGGAGTGGCCTGCCGAGACCTCGATCGCGCGCGACGCGCCGGCATCCCCGGCGAGCTGCTGACCGATGCGCCGGCTCACCTGGTGGCCGACCCGGAGACGGACGTCATCGTCGAGCTGATGGGCGGCGACGAGCCCGCCCGGACGCTGGTGGCCGCGGCCCTGTCGGCCGGGAAACCGGTGGTGACCGCCAACAAGCACGTCATCGCGCACCATGGGCCGGCGCTCGAGGCGATCGCCCGAAGCGGGGACGTGGCCCTGCGGTTCGAGGCCGCCGTCGGCGGCGGTATCCCGGTGCTCGGGCCGCTCGCCACGGACCTGGCCGCGAATGCCGTGCAGCGGGTCCGGGGCATCGTCAACGGCACCACCAACTACATCCTGACCGCGATGGCCGGTGGATCCGGCGGCTATCGCGAGGTGCTGGCCGACGCCCAGCGACGCGGCTACGCGGAGGCTGACCCGCGTGGTGACGTCGAAGGCGACGACGCGGTCAACAAGCTCGTCATCCTCGCCCGGCTCGCCTTCGGCCGGTGGCTGGAGCCGTCGGGCGTGGGGCGCGTCCCGGCGACAACCTTCGGCGCCGGTTCGCCGGGGATCACCGGTGTCACGGAGCGGGAGCTCGGGGCGGCGGCCGCCCTGGGCCTGACCGTGCGGCTGCTGGCGTCGGCCCGGCGGTCCGGCGACGACGTCCAGGCGACCGTGCTCCCGACCGCGGTCGCCGCCGGTGGCTCGTTCGGGTCGACGATGGGCGTCACCAATCGCATCGAGATCGATGCCGAGCCGCTCGGCACGATCGGCCTGTCCGGCCCCGGTGCCGGTGGTGCCGCGACGAGCAGCGCCGTGCTTGGCGACCTGGTGGCCGTCGCACGCGGCCTCTCGTCGACCTGGGCCGGGCTTGCCCCGGCGCCGGGCTGGACGACCGCCGTCGCGCAGGCGATCCAACCGCAGGCGTGGTTTGCCTTCGTCGCCGGCCCGCCGCTGGAGCGAGTCGCGCCCGCACCGGGCGTGGATGTGGTCGCGGTCGATGGCGGGGTCGCGGTCCGCACGCCGACGATGCCGTTCGAGACGGCCCGCGACATCGTCCGCTCGCTCCTTGAACCGCGCGCCCAGGCCACGATGTACCCCGTCGATGACTGACCTGCCCGCCGGACCCGCCACACGCCGCCCTCGGCTGATGGAGCGCTACCGGCAGTTCCTGCCGATCACGGACGCCACGCCGGCACTCACGCTCGGCGAGGGGGCGACGCCACTCGTCCACGCCACCCGGCTCGGCGCCGCCCTGGGGCTGCCGAACCTGCACCTCAAGTTCGAGGGCCAGAACCCGACCGGCTCGTTCAAGGATCGCGGCATGGTGGTGGCGGTCGCCAAGGCCGTGGAGGCCGGGGCGACGGCGATCGTCTGCGCGTCGACCGGGAACACCTCCGCGTCGGCGGCCGCGTATGGCGCCTCCGCGGGCATGGAGGTGATCGTCGTCCTGCCGAAGGGCCAGATCGCCGTCGGCAAGTTGCTCCAGGCGCTGATCGCGGGGGCACGCGTGGTGGCGATCGACGGCAACTTCGACCAGGCGCTCGGGATCGTCCGGGCGCTCGCCGAGCAGGACGATCACCCGGTGACCCTGGTCAACTCGGTCAACCCGTTCCGCCTCGAAGGGCAGAAGACGGCCGCGTTCGAGGTCTGTGACGACCTTGGCCGGGCGCCGGACATCCTGGCCATCCCGGTCGGCAACGCCGGCAACATCAGCGCCTACTGGCAAGGGTTCCGCGAGTACGCGGCGGCCGGCCTGATCCGCGACACGCCGCGGATGTGGGGGTTCCAGGCGGCCGGCGCCGCGCCGCTGGTGGTCGGCCACCGGATCGACCACCCGGACACGATCGCCACGGCGATCCGGATCGGCGACCCGGCATCGTGGACCAAGGCGATCGACGCCCGTGATGCCTCGGGCGGCCGGATCGACGCCGTCACCGACGACGAGATCCTGACCGCCTACCGCGCCCTCGCCCGGCACGAGGGGATCTTCTGCGAGCCGGCGTCCGCCGCCAGCGTGGCCGGCGTGACCCGCGCCGCCGCCGCCGGCGAGCTGGACCCCGAGGCGCTCGTCGTGTGCGTGCTGACCGGCCACGGCCTCAAGGACCCGACCACGGCGGAGCGCCAGGCGGCGTCGTTCATCGAGGCAGACGCCAGCGTCGGTGCCGTCGCCGTCGCGCTCGGCTGGTAGGCGTTCGCGTGGCCGCGCACTGGCTGGCCGAGCTCGACGGCAGCGCCCTGGCCGTCGAGGTGCCGGCGTCGTCGGCCAACCTCGGCGCCGGCTACGACTGCCTGGGCCTGGCCCTGGCGATGCTCAACCGGATCGAGCTCGAGGTGCGGGTCTGGAGCCGCGGCGCGATCGAGCTCACGGTCGACGGGCAGGGCCGCAACGAGCTGAGCGAGGATCGCGAGAATCGGTTCGTCCGCGGCCTGGAGGCGACCCTGCGCAAGGCGCGCGGCGAGCTGCCCGAGGGCCTCGGCTGGCGGATCGGGATGCGCAACGAGATCCCGCTGGCCCGCGGGCTCGGCTCGTCGGCGGCCGCCACGGTCGCGGGCGTGCTGGCGGGCAACGCCCTCGCCGGCGAGCCGCTCTCGGCGACCGAGCTGCTCGGGATCGCCACCGAGATCGAGGGCCATCCCGACAATGCGGCCGCCGCGCTCCTCGGCGGGTTCGTGGTGTCGGCGGCGTTCCCCGACGGGGTCGAGGCGATGCGGTTCGACGCCCCGCGCGACCTCCGCGCCGTCCTGTTCATCCCCGAGCTGCGGCTCGGGACGGGAGCGATGCGTGCGGCCCTGCCGGCCAGCGTGCCGCTCGCCGACGCGGTGTCAAACCTGGGTGCGGTCGCACTCGGCGTGGCCGGCCTGGCCACCGGTCACTACGAGCTCCTGCGACGGCTGACCGTGGACCGGTTGCACGAACCGTATCGGGCCACCGTCTACCCGCAGCTCCCGGTCATGGTCGAGGCCGCTCGCTCGGCCGGCGCGCTCGGCGCCTGCCTGTCCGGCGCGGGCTCGACGATCCTGGCCTTCACCGATTCTGCCGCCGCGATCGAGAGGATCGAGGCGGCCCTCACGTCCTGCGCGGCCGCCGGCGACCTGCCCGGCCGGGTCACCGTCGTCGCGCCGCGGAACGCCGGCGGCCGGGTCGTCGCGCGGAGCTGAGCGGGCAGGTCAGCGCGGTCGGGCGGTGCGCTCGCGGATGAAGCCGAGCGTTTCGTTCCAGGCTGCCGTGCTCGCCTCGGCAAAGTCCGCGGCCTTGCGGTCGAAGAAGCTGTGCGGCGCGCCCGGGTAGGTGACGACCCGGTGGTCGACGCCCGCCGTGGCGAGGGCGCCCTCGAACGCGCTCACCGTCCCGGCCGGGATACCCTGGTCGGCACCGCCGTACAGCCCGAGCACGCTCCCGCGCATCCGCTCGGCGACCTCCGTCGGCGCGGGCGACCCGGTGTAGTGGACGCCCGACGGCCAGCCATAGAAGCCGATGACGCCGGCGAACCCGAGGCCGAGGGTCGCCGTCAGGTAGGCCATCCGGCCGCCGAAGCAGAAGCCGACGCTGAACAGGGTTCGTGCGGAGCCGTCGCCGGCCGACCGAAGCGCATCGGTGCCTGCCCGGATGTCGGCTTCGAGCCCCGGCCAGCGGGTCTGGTCGACGTGCGGCCGGTAGTCGAACGTGTCGGGACGCGATTCCGTCCCGGCGGTCCGGCCGAAGTAGTCGATGGCCACTGCGTCCACGCCGTGCTCGGCGAACCGGAGGGCGAGCTCCTCGTAGTACGGGTGCAGGCCGCGAACGTCGGGCAGGACCAGGATCGCGGCGCCGGTGGGCGCGCTCGCGCGAGCCTCGAACGCGGCGAGCCGGTTGCCGTCCTCTGCGGTGAGGACGACACGGCGCGAGTCCAGCGCGCCGCCGGCGATCGGCGCGATCGGCGGCCGGCTGTCGAGGTCGAAACACATGGCTGGCCTCCGGGGGGACGACGGACGACGGATGACGCGGGCATCGTAGGCGCTCCGGCGATCGGGCTCGTTCGTCATGCCCCGCCCGTCCGTTCGGCGGACGGCGACCACCCGCACGGTAGAATGCCCGGCGATGCCTCTTCCCCTCGTTGTCCAGAAGTTCGGTGGCTCGTCGCTCGCGGACGCCGACCGCATCAAGCGCGTCGCACGGCGGATCGCCCGGGAGCGCGCCGCGGGCAACGACCTCGTCGTGATCGTGTCGGCCATGGGTGACACGACGGACGAGCTGCTCGGCCTCGCCGCGGCCATCACCGACGACCCGGATGCGCGCGAGCTGGACGTCCTGCTGGCGACCGGCGAGCACCAGAGCGCGACGCTCGTCTCGATGGCGCTCCACGCGCTCGGCGTCCCGGCCATCAGCCTGAGCGGTCCGCAGGCCGGGATCACGACGGACGGTCGCTACGGGCGGGCGCGGATCGCCGGCATCGAGCCGCGCCGGGTGCGCACCGAGCTCGGGGCAGGCAAGGTCGTGATCGTGGCCGGGTTCCAGGGCCAGAGCGCGGCGGCGCTCGGCGACGACGAGATCACCACGCTCGGCCGGGGCGGCAGCGACACGACGGCCGTGGCCCTGGCGGCGAGCCTGCAGGCGACGCGCTGCCAGATCTTCACCGACGTCCGCGGCATCTACACCGCCGATCCGCGCCTGGTCGCGCACGCTCGCCAGCTGTCCGTGATCAGCTACGAGGAGATGCTCGAGCTGGCCCATCAGGGCGCCCAGGTCATGCAGGTCCGGGCGGTCGAGCTCGGCTGGGTCAACAACGTCGTCATCGAGGTCCTCAGCTCGTTCGAGGACGCCCCCGGCACGCTGATCAAGGAGGACCCGTTCGTGGAGCAGCGCAACAAGGTCCGCGGGCTCGCCCACGACCGGAACGTGGCCAAGGTGACCGTCGTCGCCGTGCCGGACCGGCCGGGTGTGGCGCGGGCGATCTTCGATCCGCTGGCGGAGGCCGGCATCAACGTCGACATGATCGTCCAGAACGTCGGCCACGGCGGCGAGACCGACCTGTCGTTCACGGTCCCGCGGGTCGAGCTTGCGTCGGCCAAGAAGGCGCTCGACCCGCTCGTCCGCGAGCTCGGCGCCCGCGAGCTGACCACCGACGCCTCTGTCGCCAAGGTGTCGATCGTGGGTGCCGGCCTGCACAACGCGCCGGGCTACGCCGCGCGGATGTTCGGGACACTCGCCGACAAGGCCGTGAACATCGAGATGATCTCGACGTCGGAGGTGCGGATCACCTGCATGATCGCCGAAGCCGATCTCGAGACGGCGCTCCGCGCGCTGCACGACGCCTTCGAGCTCGAACGACCGGAACCGGTAGACGCCGAAGCCACCGCTGCCGTCGGTTGACGCGGCCCTCGCGATGACCACGTTCATGGCACGCCAGCAGCGGTTCGACGCCGTCGGGTCGACCAACGACGTCGTCCGAGGCTGGCTGGCCGGGGGGACGCCCGAGGTCTGCCTGGCGGTGGCCGACGAGCAGACCGCGGGTCGCGGCCGGGCCGGCCGGAGCTGGCTGGCGCCGCGGGGCAAGGCCCTGCTGCTTTCCCTGGGATTCCGACCGGGCTGGCTCGCGCCGGAGCGAACGTGGCGGCTGGCCGCGATCACCGCCCTCGCGATGGCCGACGCGGCCGAGGAGGTGGCCGGCCTGGCCGACGGCGCGATCCGCTTGAAATGGCCGAACGACCTGGTCGTCGAGGACGACGTCCAGGCGCCGGGCGGGCCGGGCACGGCGCCGGCCGGCGGCATCCGCAAGCTCGCCGGCCTGCTCGGCGAGACGGACGGGCTCGGGACGGCGGATCCACGGGCCGCCATCGGCCTCGGGATCAACGCCGACTGGCCGGCCGCGGAGTTCCCCGTTGCGCTGGCCGGCACGATGACCTCGCTGCGCGAAGCCTCCCACGGTCGCCCGATCGAGCTCGGCCTCCTGCTCGACGCCTTCCTCGGCCGGATCGAGGCCCGGGTCGAGGGGCTGCGGGGCGGTCGGTTCGACGTTGCCGACTGGCAGGCGCGCCAGCTCACGACCGGCCGGCAGGTCCGCCTGGAGCGGCCCGATGGCGAGGAGACCGTCCGGGCCATCGGCGTCGACGTGTCGACCGGCGCCCTGATCGTGGAGGACGAGGCCGGCCCGGGCGGCGAGCGGCAGGTGCTCGTCGGGGAGATCACCCACGTCCGCCTGGCCGCCGCAGCCGGATCGGCGGTGTAACGCGATGGCCCGTCCGGCATTCAGGAGGTTGGACCGTCCGGAGGAGGGCGGACCCCGCCACGCCCCGCTCGACCGCGACCGCGCGTCCGTCGAGGCGGCACAGGCGGACCCGGCGCAGTTCGACGCCCTGTATCGGAAGTACGTCGCCCAGGTGTACAGCTACGCCTACTACGAGCTCCGCGACCACCACGAGGCGGAGGACGCCACCGAGCGGACGTTCATGGCCGCCCTGACCGGCCTGCGCCGGTTCGAGGAACGCGCCATGCCGGCCGACGGCAACGGTGCCTCCACGTTCCGCGTCTGGCTCTTCCAGATCGCCCGGAATGCCGTGGCGGAACGACGTCGCCGCCTGCGTCGTCGCCCGGAGGCGCCGCTCGAGGCCGCCGACGCGATGACCGCCACCGTCGACGTCGAAGGCGACGCCGCCCGTCGCGACGAGGTCGCGGCCGCGATGCGCGCCATCGACCGTCTCCCCGACGACCGCCGCCGGGCCGTCATCCTCCGCTTCGTCGAGGAGATGTCGACCAGCGAGATCGCCGGGGTGCTCGGTCGATCGGACGGTGCCATCAGGGTGCTCATCCACCGCGCGCTGCGCAGCCTCGCGCGCGACCTCGGCGACCGCCGCCGGTGACCTGGGCGCCCGCCGGCCGGGACAGCCACGACGTCGACGCGCTGGTCACCGACCGGTACCTCGAGACCCTCCTCGCGGCCCACGCCCGGGGCGCCGACGCGGGTCCGGCGTCCATCGAGGCCGACCCGGTCCTCCGCCGGACGATGGCCCGGCTCGCCCGCGACCTGCCGAGGTTCCACCCGTCGTTCCGGTTCGAGGAGGCGCTCGCCGACCGGCTCGCCGCGGCGGCGGAACGCCTGCGGACGGCAGCGACCGACCTGCCGACCCTGACGATCCTGCCCGATGGCGCGATCCGGGTCGCGCCGTCGGCGGACCTGCGGGCGACGATGGCCAGACCGCTGTGGATCGGTGGCGCACTCACGTCCGCCGCGCTGTCGCTGGCCGGTGCGGCCTACCTCGCCTGGCGGTTCCGCCGGCCGCCGAACGGCGCGATGGCCCGGGCGGTCCGCGCCGTGGCCCGGGCGAGGCTGTCCTGATGCCGCTCAAGCTGCCCTCGTTCCGGGCCCGGCGCAACGCCTACCCGCCGGACCTCTGGACGAAGTGCCCGGACTGCGAGGAGATGCTCTTCAACAAGCAGCTCGACAAGGCGCTTCGAGTCTGCCCCAACTGCGGCCATCACTTCCGCCTCTCGGCGACCGCACGCCTCGACCAGCTGCTGGACGCCGGGTCGTGGGAGGAGCACGACGCGGGGCTCCTGTCGGTCGACCGGCTCGGGTTCGTCGACAGCAAGACGTACGTCGACCGCCTTGCGGCAGCCCAGCTGTCGACCGGGATGCGCGACGCGGCGCTGTGGGGCACCGCGACGCTCGGCGGCACGCCGATCGCCATCTGCGTGATGGACTTCGGGTTCATGGGCGGGTCGATGGGCGCCGTCGTCGGCGAGAAGGTCACGCGGGCCGCCGAACATGCCCTGGCGACGAGCACGCCGTTGATCGTGGTCAGTGCCTCGGGCGGAGCCCGGATGCAGGAGGGCACGTTCGCGCTGATGCAGCTGGCCAAGACGCTGGCCGCGGTCGAGCGCCTGCGCGGCGCCGGCATCCCCTTCCTGAGCGTGCTGTGCGATCCGACGACCGGCGGCGTCTTCGCCTCGTTTGCCGCCGTCGGCGACGTCAACATCGCCGAGCCGAATGCCCTCATCGGGTTCGCCGGCTCGCGCGTGTCGGCCGGGACGATCGCGCAGGAGCTGCCGATCGGCTTCCAGCGCTCCGAGTTCCTGTTCGCCCATGGCTTCGTTGACCGCATCGTGGCCCGTCCGGCCCTGCGCGACGAGCTCGCCCGGCTGCTCAGGCTGCTCCCCGTTCGATCGGCGGTCGAGCTCGACGGCGCCGGGCCCGAGGTCGAACTGGCGGGCTTCCGTCCGTTCTCCTTCCTGAGCTCGCTGGCCGAGCGGGTCGGCGAGCTCGGCGCCACCGACGCGGACCGCGGCCAGGCCACGCGCTCCTCGCCGGAGGCCACGGACCCCCGCGATGCCGTCTGGGCGCGCGTGCAGCTGGCGCGCAACCTGCACCGGCCGCGCACGCTCGAGTTCGTCGAGGCCATGACCGAAGACTTCGTCGAGCTGCACGGCGACCGGCTGTTCGGCGACGACGCCGCGGTGGTGACGGGCCTCGCGCGAGTCGATGGCCGGCGCGTCGTCGTCGTCGGCCAGCAGAAGGGCGCCGACACCGAGGAGAACATCCGCCGGAACTTCGGGATGCCCCATCCCGAGGGGTACCGCAAGTCGATGCGGGTGATGGAGCTCGCGGAGCGCTTCGGGCTGCCGGTCATCACCTTCGTCGACGTCCCGGGGGCCCACCCAGGCGCCGAGTCCGAGGAACGAGGCATCGCCGAGGCCATCGCCCGCTCGATCGCGCTGATGACCCGGCTGCGAACGCCGATCGTGACGGTCATCACCGGCGAAGGCGGCTCGGGCGGCGCGCTGGCGATCGCCGTCGGCGACGTGGTGATCGCGCTCGAGAACGCGGTCTACTCGGTCATCTCGCCGGAAGGCTGCGCGTCGATCCTGTGGCGAACGTCCGACGAAGCGCCGACGGCCGCACTGGCGATGAAGATGACTGCCGCCGACCAGCAGGCGCTCGGCATCATCGACATCGTCGTCCCGGAGCCGGCCGCCGGAGCCCACGTCGAGCCGGCCGAGACCGCCCGACGGCTCAAGCCGATCATCGTCGACAACCTGGCCGCGCTGGCCGAGCTGCCGATCGACCAGCTCGTCGAAGCCCGCTACCGGCGCTATCGTGCCATCGGGTCCTACACTGAGGCCGAGATGCCCGAACCCACGCTGCCCGTGACGGGGCGCGGGCTGGGCGATCGGCTGCGTGAGCTCCTCGGTCCGGGTCGCCGGGCGGTCAGCGGCGCGGTCCCGAGCTTCACGCGAGACGAGCCGCCGGCTCGGGAGGAGGTGTAGCCCGTGCCCGACAGCATCAGCACCGAGACCCACGAGACGCCGATCGCCGATCGGTCCGACGCCGATCGGTCCGACGCCGATCGCGCCGCCGACCGGGCGGCGATCGCCGGCTCGATCGGCGAGCTGCTTCCGGCGCTGATCGCCAAGCTGGGCGCCACCGGGCTGGCCGAGCTGGAGGTCCGCCAGGACAGCCTGCGAGTCCGCCTCCGCCGTCCGACCGAGGGGGGCGCCTCGCGAAACCGGCGAAGCAGCGACCGAACGGATCGCGGCGATCGCACCGGCCGAAGTGCCTCGGCCGCACCTGGACCGGCGCATCCGGTCGGTCTGTCGGCGGTGGGTCCGGGACGCGACGGGCGCGAGGGCCGCGACGGGCGAGACGGGCGCGAGACCGGATCGCGCGCTGACGGACGGGCCGTTGCGACCTCCCCCGCGGTCGGCATCTTCCAGCCACGGACGAGCGCCCGCGCCGGGACCCGCGTCCGGGCCGGGGACCGGATCGGCACGGTCGACATGCTCGGCGTCCCGCAGGACGTGGTCGCGCCGAGCGACGGGGTCGTCGGCGCCAACCTGGTCGAACCGGGCGACGCGGTCGAATACGGACAGGGCCTGGTCGTCATCGAGTTCGCGTCGGCCACGCCGGCCGCGGCCGTGACGGTGGCGTCCGCTGCGCAGGCGGATCACTGACCGTGTTCCACAAGGTGCTCATCGCCAACCGCGGCGAGATCGCGCTCCGGATCCTGCGGGCGTGCCGCGTCCTGGGCGTCGAGGCCGTCGTCGCCTACAGCGAGGCCGACCGGGAATCGCTGCCGGTCCAGCTTGCCGACGAGGCGATCTGCATCGGGCCGGCCGACGCGAAGCGCTCCTACCTGTCGGCCTCCGCGGTCATCTCGGCCGCGCTGGTCACCGGTTGCGACGCGATCCACCCCGGCTACGGCTTCCTGTCCGAGGACGAGGGCTTCGCCGAGGCGGTCGCGGCCCACGACCTCACCTTCATCGGGCCGTCGGCGGCCGTCCTCGAACGGTTCGGGAGCAAGGCCGCGACGCGGGAGCTGCTGTCGGCGTACGGCCTGCCGACCATCCCCGGTTCGCACGGGATGCTCCGCGACGAGCAACACGCGCTCAGCGAGGCCGACCAGATCGGCTATCCGGTCCTGATCAAGCCCTCGGCCGGCGGCGGTGGCAAGGGCATGCGCATGGTTCGCACCGCGCGAGAGCTCGAGTCCGTTCTCCGCGTTTGCCGCTCGGAAGCGAAAGCCGCCTTCGGCGACGACTCGCTCTACCTCGAGAAGTGGCTCGACGAGAACCGCCACGTCGAGATCCAGGTCGCCGTCGATCGCTACGGCCACGGCGTCCACCTCGGCGAGCGCGATTGCTCGGTCCAGCGCCGTCACCAGAAGATCATCGAGGAGGCGCCCACGCCCGCCCTGTCCGACGCCGCCCGGGTCGAGCTCGCCGAACTCGCGTCTCGCGCGTCGGTGGCCGCGGGCTACGAGAACGTGGGCACGCTCGAGTTCCTGGTCGACTCGGCCGGCGCCTTCTACTTCATCGAGATCAACTGCCGGATCCAGGTCGAGCACCCGGTGACCGAGATGCTGACCGGCATCGACATGGTCGCGCTCCAGATCCGGATCGCGGCCGGCGAGCCGCTCGGCTTCAGCCAGCCGGACGTCCAGCTGCACGGTCACGCCATCGAATTCCGGATCAACGCCGAGGATGCGGCGCACGACTTCCGGCCCGGGGCCGGCCTGGTCGAGCAGTACCACGCGCCCGGCGGGCCGGGCGTCCGCATGGATTCGCACCTGTTCAGCGGCTACGACGTGCCGCCCTTCTATGACTCGTTGCTCGGCAAGCTGATCGTCTGGGGCCCGGACCGGGCCACCGCCATCGCCCGAAGCCGCGTCGCCCTCGACGAGCTGGTCGTCGAGGGGGTCGCGACGAACATCGCCATCCACCAGGCCATGCTGCTCAACGAGACGTTCCTCGAGGGCCGCATGACCACGAATCTCCTCGACCGGGTGGGGAGTGCGGCCTTCCTGGCAGCCGCGGCCCGCGGATGACGGCGATGTCCTGCCCATTCGGCATGCACACCTGCACGCAGTTCCTCGCTGGCGCCGCCGCCGACCCACGACACTTGACGCCAGCGAATCCAGGCCCGCCACCGACCCGGAGCTGCCCGTGACCGAGACCACCGTCCACACGACCGCCGAGATCCAGGCGATGATCCCGCACCGCTGGCCGTTCCTCCTCGTCGATCGGATCGTCGAGTACGACCAGGAGGCGAAGCGGATCGTCGGGCTCAAGGGGGTGACCGCGAGCGAGTGGTTCTTCCAGGGTCACTTCCCGGACCTGCCGGTCATGCCCGGCGTGCTCCAGGTGGAAGCCCTGGCCCAGACCATGGCCGTCTACGTCGCCAAGCAGCCCGGCTTCGGCGATCGGATCGGGCTCTTCGCCGGGGTCGACGACTGTCGCTTCAGGCGAGTCGTGAGCCCCGGCGACACGCTGCGCCTCGAGGTCACGATGGACAAGCTGGGGCCGCGGTTCGGCCGAGGCCGCGGCGTGGCCAGCGTCGACGGCGAGACGGCGTGCGAGGCGACGCTGAGCTTCATCATCCCCGGCCCCGGGGTCCTCCGGTGACCCGGTTCATCGTCCTGTCCGACGTCCACGGCAACGCCATTGCCCTGGAGGCCGTTCGCAAGGCGCTGCGCGCCGAGAAGCCCGACTTCGTGGCGATCGCCGGCGACCTCGTGTTCAACGGCCCCGATCCGGCGGGCAGCGTCGACCTGCTGCGCGAGATGGAGACGGACGGTGCCGTGATCATCAGCGGCAACACGGACATCGCCGTGGCCGACTTCGACTACGCGGCGGCATTCCCGTGGTTCACCGACGGGGTGCCCGACACGTTCCGGGCTGCCGCCGAATGGGCCAACGACACGCTCGGCGATGACCGCGTCGCCTGGCTCCGGCGTCTGCCGGCCGAGCGGCGCCTGCACGCCGATGACGGGACGATGGTCGTCGTCTGCCACGCCTCGCCGGGCTCGCAGACGCGCGGCCTGGACCAGGCGCTCGACCCGAGCGTCACCATCGAACGCATCTCGCGCACCGATGCCCGGGTCATCGCCTGTGGGCACACGCACCTGCCCGAGATCCGCGATCTCGGCTGGAAGCTGATCGTCAACGACGGCTCGGCAGGGTACGTCTTCGACGGCGACCCGACCGCCTCCTGGGCGCGGATCGACATTGCCGACGGCGAGGTCGATGCCGAGATCCGTCGGACCGAGTTCGACGTCCTCGCCGTCGCGAACGCCATCTCCGCGCGAGGCCTTCCGGGCGATGTCTATCGAGCCGCCACGGTGCGCACCGGGAAGCTCGTGCGGTGAGCCTCTCGGTGGCTGGCCCGGCCGACCGTCGCCGCGTCGTGGTGACCGGGATGGGCATGGTCACGGCGCTCGGCCCGGACCTGCCCACCACCTGGGCCGGCCTGGTGGCCGGTCGGTCCGGTGTCGCCAAAATCGATTCCTTCGACCCATCGCGCCTGACCGCGCGGATCGCCGCCGAGGTGCACGGCTTCGATGCCAGCGGCGTCCTCGGCCGGAAGGAGATCCGCCGGACCGACCGCTACATCCAGCTCGGCCTGGTGGCCGCCCGCGAGGCGATCGAGTCCGCCGGCCTGCCCGAGCGCTTCGAAGGCGAGCTCGCCGAGCGGACGGGCGTCATCCTCGGGACGGGCCTGGGGGGTGTCGGCACCCTGATCGAGGGAATCTCGGCCAACACCCTGCGCGGCCCCGACCGGATCAGCCCGTTCGTGATCCCGATGGGCATCCCGAACATCGGCTCGGGCCAGATCGCCATCCAGTTCGGCATGACGGGACCAAACTTCACGACGGTCTCCGCCTGCGCGA
The DNA here is from genome assembly GCA_963806175.1 of uncultured Chloroflexia bacterium. Taxonomy (GTDB): domain Bacteria; phylum Chloroflexota; class Limnocylindria; order Limnocylindrales; family CSP1-4; genus SPCO01. The sequence continues at coordinate 221,918 of CAWDXA010000003.1, read as the reverse complement.
CGGGTGGCCATGCCCTCGGCGAATCGAGCGAGATCATCCGGCGCGGCGACGCGGACGTGATGATCGCCGGAGGGGCCGAGGCCGCCATCCACGAGGCGATCGTGGGCGCGTTCGCCGCGATGCGTGCCCTGTCGACCCGGAACGACGATCCGGCGGGTGCCTCCCGCCCGTTCGACCGTGCGCGCGACGGGTTCGTCATCGGCGAGGGCTCCGGGGTGCTGGTGCTCGAGGCGCTCGACCACGCCGAGGCCCGCGGTGCCACGATCCTCGCCGAGCTCGTCGGCTACGGCGCGACGGCGGACGCCTCGCACATCACGCTGCCCGCGCCGGGCGGCATCGGAGCCGTGCGCGCGGCGCGGCGCGCCCTGGAGAAGGCCGGCATGGAGCCGACCGAGATCGACCACGTCAACGCCCATGCCACGTCCACGCCCGAGGGCGACCCGACGGAGCTCCAGGCGATCCGTACGATCTTCGGCGACCACGCCGGGCGGATCCCGATCACGGCCAACAAGTCGATGCTCGGCCACACCCTGGGGGCGGCCGGTGCGATCGAGGCGATCGCCTCGATCCTGACGATTCGCGACGGCTGCGTTCCGCCGACGATCAACCTGACCGACCCCGACCCGCTGGCGGACGGCCTCGACCTCACCCCCAACCGAGCCGCGAAGCGCCCGGTTCGGGCCGCCCTGAGCAACTCGTTCGGGTTCGGCGGGCAGAACACGGCCCTGATCTTCCGGCGGTGGGACAGATGAGCGAGGGCCACGCGACGGGATCCGGGGCGATCCCGGCCGCGCTCGATCCGTCCGACGCGATGGCCGGCGGCAACGCGGAGCTCCTCGCGCTGATCGATCGCCTGGCCGAGCTTCTCCAGCGCTCCGACCTGCTCGAGCTCGAGGTGGAATCGGGCGGCACCGGGGTGATCCTCCGCAAGGCCGTCGCCCAGGCGGCGCAGGCGCCGGGCGCAGGCTCGTCCGCCGTGCCCGTCGGCGAGACGTCGTCCGCCGAGCGAGACGGCGATGCGGGTGCCGTCGGTCGGGAGCCCGTCGTGCCGGCCACCCCATCCGTCCGAGCGCCGCTCACCGGCATCTTCTACGCCTCGCCCGCACCGGGCAGCGCGCCGTACGTCCAGGTCGGAGGCGAGGTCGCGGTCGGGCAGGTGATCGGCCTGATCGAGGCGATGAAGCTGTTCAACGAGATCAAGTCCGATCTCGCCGGACGGGTCGTCCGGGTGCTCCCGGAGAGCGGGGCCCTGGTCAAGGCCAAGCAGCCGCTGATCGAGGTGGAGCCGCTGTGAGCACGCCCGTCCGTCGCGCCCACGTGACCGGCTGGGGCCGGTACGCGCCGTCGCAGGTTCTCACCAACCACGACCTCGAACGCATGGTCGACACGTCCGACGAGTGGATCCGGACGCGGACCGGGATCCGGGAACGGCGGGTGGCTGCCGCGAACGAGACGACGGCGTCGATGGCGGCCGTGGCCGGGCTGCGCGCGATCCGGACCGCGGGGATCGACCCGGCCGAGATCGACCTGATCCTGCTCGCCACGCTGACGCCCGACTACTGGATGCCCTCGACCGCCGCGCTCGTCAAGGAGGCGATCGGCAACACGAAGGCGGCCGCGATGGACGTGTCGGCGGCCTGCTCCGGGTTCGTCTACGCCTTCGCCACGGCACAGGCGTATGTCACCAGCGGGATGGCCAGGCACGTGCTGGTGATCGGCGCCGAGCTGCTGACCCGCTTCCTCGACTACACCGACCGGAACACCTGCATCCTGTTCGGCGATGGTGCCGGGGCGGTCGTCCTGTCGGCTTCAGACGAGCCGGGCGGCGGGCTCGGGATCGAGATGACGACCGAACCGCAGGGCGCGTACATGATCTGGCTCCCGGCCGGCGGGTCCAAGAGCCCGCCGTCCGCCGAGACGATTTCCCGCGGTGAGCACTACATCCGGATGGAGGGCAAGGAGACCTATCGATTCGCGACGCGAACGCTGGCCTCCACGGCGCTCGCCGCCATCCACCACGCCGGGCTCCAGCCCGCCGACATCGACCTGTTCATCCCGCACCAGGCGAACGTGCGGATCATCGAGGCCGTCGCCAAGGGCCTCGGGCTGCCGATGGACCGCATGTACGTGAACCTCGATCGCTACGGGAACACGTCGGCCGCGTCCGTGCCGATCGCCCTGGCCGAGGCCGTCAACGAGGGCCGGGTCAAGGTCGGCGACCGGATCGTCCTGGTCGCCTTCGGGGCCGGCTTCACGTCCGGCGCGGTCGCCATCGAGTGGACGGCCGATCCGGCACGCGGGATCGCCGGCGATGCGGCCGTCCAGGCCTCGGACGTCAGCGTCCGCCTGCCGGTCGACTGGGATTCGGTGGACCCCATTCCGGAGGCGCTGGCCGCCGTGATGCGTCGCCCCGGCCCCGTCGACGTGCCGCTCGACGACGTGGTGCCCGGTGAGCCCGAATCTGCCGGCACGGCCCCAGCGGAGGTGCACGCATGATCGACCTCGGCGGCAAGACCGCACTCGTGACCGGTGGCGCCCGGGGGATCGGCCGCGCGATCGTGATCCGCCTCGCGACCCAGGGGGCCGACGTCGCCTTCAGCTACCGCGGCAACGCGGCCGCGGCCTCGGAGACGGCCGCCGCCGTGGAGGCGCTCGGCCGGCGAGCTCTCGCGATCCAGGCCGACGTCAGGGACCCGGCCGCTGGCGACGCCCTCGTCAAGGCGATGCTCGCGGCATTCGGCAAGGTGGACATCCTGGTCAACAACGCCGGGATCACCCGCGACGACCTGATCATGCGGATGACCGACGAGGCCTGGCGTGACGTGCTCGAGACCAACCTGTTCGGTGCCTTCTACATGATCAAGGCGGTGACCCGCCCCATGCTCAAGGCCCGCAGCGGCCGGATCGTGAACATCACGTCGGTCTCCGGGCAGGCCGGCCAGATGGGCCAGGCCAACTACTCGTCGGCCAAGGCCGGGCTCATCGGCCTGACCAAGGCGACCGCGCGCGAGCTGGCCAGCCGGTCGATCACGGTCAACGCCGTGGCCCCCGGGTTCGTGCTGACCGAGCTGACCCGGGACCTCCCCGACGCCCTCCAGGCCGAGATCACGGCCCGCACCCCGCTCGGCCGCTTCGGCACGACCGAGGAAGTGGCGAGCGCCGTGGCCTTCCTGGCCAGCGACGACGCGGCCTACATCACCGGGCAGGTCCTGGCGGTCGACGGCGGCCTGGTGATGATGTAGGGAGGGGCCGCGGCGCGCGCTATCCCGCGGCGTCTCCCGGTCCTGGCGCCAACCGGCCCGGCGGCCCACTCACTCGAACGATCTCCCCGCGGCGCAAGACCGGACGTACGGACTGCAATCAACGTCGCGCCTCCGATCCTGGCGCAAAACCGCACCCACGGACTCTTACGGGATCGCCACAGCGGATCGCGGCGCCGAACCTCGCCGGGAGCCTGTATGCGCCCGCGGTCACGCTCGGTCTGAGCGTGCAGGAGCGACGCGGACCCGCTTGATGTTCGCGAGGCGTCGCGTACCAGTCTGTGGGCGCGGATATGCGAGGAACATGAGTCCGTGCACCGCCGCCACCGGGTCCGCCAGCCATCGCCGGAATGCCACGCCGTCGGCCGGAAGCGCCCCACGCAGCAGCGCCTCGTAGGCCCGGAGCCGACGCCTGTTGGTATCCGTGTCCGCCACCACGGCCCAGCAGCAGACGCGATCCGCCTCCCAGCCACGCTCGCGGACGATCTCGGGCGCCAGTCGCCGGTACCGGTCCAGTTGCGCGATCAAGCCGGCCGGATCGCCAAGATCGGGTTTGATCTCGAACACGCCCAGGACCCGGCGTCCGCCGTGGTAGGCCAGCCGGTCGATGACGCCACGCTCGCCCCAGATCGAGAACGACACCTCGGCCGCCGATTCCCAGCCGGGTGCGCCGGCCATTCGCTCAGCCAGTTGCTCGTGGAGCGCAGTGTGGCGTGCGCTCACAAGCCGTTCGAGGTCGCCGCCGCGCCATGACGGGACCAGATCGAGCCGGATCTCGAGGACGCTTGCGACGGTGCGAACGTGATTGATCGGCAGCACGCCGATGTGCCCCCGCTCGATCCGCGAAACCGTCGACTGCGAGACCTGTGCCTTCGCTGCGACGTCCTCCTGACGGAGACGAAGATGGATCCGGACCGCCCTGAACAGGGCGCCAAGCTGCGGATCGTTCATGCGGCCACGCTCGATCGTCGGCCCGGAACCAACCCGGACTTCATCACGTCCTTTTCAGAAGCCTCTCATCGGCACGTTGCGATGATGGGCTGCCAGGCTCACCCGGCGGTCGTCGCACGCTCACCCGACGATCACCGATCCCTCACCGATCCCTCACCGGACGATCGTGCGGGTGGCCAGCACACCAACCATGTGTCAGACTGCCTGCGAGTGCGTGACTCTCGGCTGGCAGCCGTTCGGAGGACTGGTGAGAGAAGGCAGGGACGAGCGCGAACTCGTTCGACGGTGCAGGGAGGGATCCGAGGCGGCGTATGCCGAGCTCGTGCGAAGTCACCGCCCTCGCCTGTATCTCCTCGCCTACCGCCTCGTGGGCGACCGTGAGACCGCCGAGGACGTCGTGCAGGAGACCTTCCTCGCGGCCTTCCGCTCGATCGAGAAAGTGGAGCCCCGACCGTCGCTGAGCCCGTGGCTCAACACGATCGTGCTGCGCACGGCCGGTCGCGCGGCCTCGCGCCGCCGCTCGCGGCCAGGCCCGTCGCTCGACCAGGCCATCCACGGGCAGCCGGGCTCCAACGGGAACGCGTCACCGACCATCGGCGAGGGCATGATCGACCTCGATCCCTCCGGCGACCCGCACGCTGCGGCCGAGGCGGCCGAGCTTCGACGAGATCTGGCCGCAGCCATGATCGAGCTGCCCTTCAAATACCGCGCCGCGGTCGTCCTTCGTCACGTCATGGGCCTCGACTACGCCGACGCCGCCCTCCAGATGGACGTGCCGCTCAACACCTTCAAGAGCCATCTCCTGCGTGGCACCCGAATGCTTCGCGAGACCCTCGCCGAGCGGCTCGAGCCCCGCGAGCCGAGACCGGTCAGGGCCACGCCGTCGGTTCCCGCCGCCGGGCACGGCATCGGGCCTGGCAACGGCCGCCGATCAGGTGACCTGGTCGTCGGATCGGAGCAGCCGCTGAGGCGCTGACCTCGCCGAGTTCACGAGGGCCTGCAACCTTTTCGCACCCTCGCGTCATGTATGGGTTGTGACGAACCCGCCCGGCGGCCATGCCCTGGACTGCGCGCGTGCCCGCGACCTGATCGACGCGTTCCTGCTCGACGAGCTGGAACCGGCCGACGCCGCGCGCCTCGCCGCCCATGTCAAGGGTTGCCCCGCCTGCGCCGCCGAGATCGGCGGGAGCACGCGGGTCCTCGGCCTGCTCGGGACGCTGAGCACGCCACGGCCGCTGCCGGACCTGGACGAGCGCATCCTGGTCGCGGCGTTCGAGGACCGCCGGCGCCGCCACGAGCATCGCTCCTGGCTGTCCGATCTCCGCACCCAGGTCATCCGCGGCGCGATGCGCACGACCGGCACGTTGATCGTCACGATCATGACCGTCGCCCTCCTGGGCGGCGCATTCGTGTTCGCGGCCTCGCAGGTCGTGGCACAACTTCCGCCATTCCAGCCTCCCGCACGTGCTACCCTCGACACCAGTGGCGACGCCTACGCTCACGCCGGCATCGGCTGTCCCAACAGCCCCGCCGGGATCGGCCACCGCGACACCACGCCCGAGCTCGGGTCCTTCGGCGACGCCGTCGACCGAGCCCACCACCGCTCCGACACCCACGCCGGAGCCCTCAGCGACGCCGGAGCTCAGCGCGAGCCCCAGCCCGTCGGAGGAGCCGTCCGCCTCGCCGTCACCATCGGTCGAGCCGACGCCCACGCCGACCGCTGAGCCAACCCCTTCGCCCACACCTTCACCATCACCAACGGACAAGCGGCGCACGCCGCCGCCGTCCGACTCGCCATCGCCGTAACTGCGGGGCGCGCAGGGCGCGTCTTGCCGTTCCGGGCCTTCCGGAAGGCAACAACACAGGAACCATGCAGCCGGATCGGGGCAGGGGAAGGAGCAGACGGGCCGATCCGAACACCGAGGGTGCGCCCTCGGCGCAACAGCTACCTAGCCCACACATGAGGTACACGACTTGAACAAATGGAAGAAGGCGATCAGCGCTGGCATGAGTGCCGCGCTGGTTGCTTCGCTCTTCACCTTTATCGCGGCAGGAAGCGTCTTGGCTTCCGTCAGCGTCACATCCGCAGGCAACATTCCCGCAAGGCGGATCGTCGACGGGTACCGGCTACCTTCCGTATCACGGAAGAGTCGGCGGCCGCTCTGCCGAACTCGGCGGGTTCGATCGACATCGCCATCCTCGACTCGGCAGGCGTCGAACACGCTGGCCTTCAGCGGGACGCCGGTTGTCAGCGCTCCGGGTTCGCTTGGTGCGTCTGCCTCGATCGTCGGGAACGTCCTGACCTTCAGCTGGTCGGCATCGGACACCTCCAACATCGAGTACATCGACGTCTCCGGACTGTCGATCGATGACGTCGGCGCGGCTGCCCTGGGTGCCGTCAAGGCCACCCTCGCAGAATCCACTGGCGCCGGCGTTGCCGTGGCTGACTTCCAGGCCGGTGGCACTGCCAGCGGCACGATCTCCGCTGGCATCGGCATCGGTGCGACCTCGGTCATCGTCAACGTGGCGACCACGGGCTGCATCTTCACGTCGGCCGGCACCCTGGACTTCGCCACGAGCGCCGAGTCGGTCGCCCTGACGACCGCGAGCGCGATCGACACGCCCGCGATCGGCCAGCAGACCTTGACCATCGGCGCTACCGGCAGCATCCATAACGCGGGTGAGGTCGTCAGCGAATCCACCGCCTGTGCACCGAACGGCGTCCTTGCGTCGCCCGGCACGGTCGTTGCGACCCTGACGTTCGACAAGCCCGTCAATCTGACCGTCTTCCCGGGCGAGAACAACAGCCCGGCGAGCAACCTCGTGCTCCACGAGCCGTCCGCAGGCTTCCTCGCGGCCGCCACGACCTTCACCTACACGATCGCCACCGCCGGCGTCGTGTTCTCGACGGCGCCGACCGTCGCCGACGACAACGGTGCCATGGTCCTGACGGCACCGGTTCTTGCGGCGGACCGCAAGAGCGCCACCGTCACGGTCTCGACGGTGTCGAGCGCCGCGGCGCACGATCACCCTGTCCGACATCCTGTATGACGTCGCTGCGACCGTCCCCGGCTGGGACGTTCATCTCCGTGGGCGTCGACCGACGAGCGCCAGCCAAGGCCGTTCTCCCCGGCATCGCGGACCAACGCGGTCGTCTTCCGAGGCATCCAACGTCTCCGCAACGACCCCGACGGTCTACATCGGCGAGAACGGTCAGGCCGCCGGCATCGTCACCTTCACGGAGGCGCGCCCGGCTTCTTCACCGACGGCACGGGCCCGAACAACTGCGTTCGAGATCTGCCCGGACGGCGTGAACTACGCGTTCACCCTCGCTCCGTATGCCAAGGTCGTCGGTGGCGTCGCCGCCGGCAACCTGATCCTGCGCGACGGCGCCGCGGCCTCCACGACCAACCTCGTCCAGGGCATCCAGGACGGCGGCTGCTACTACTGGACGGTCTGGACCGAGAGCACGACCGTGTCGACGATCCAGATCGGCAATGCCGACCTGTCGACCGGTCCGATCATCAACGTCAACGTGAACCAGCCCGCCGGGCCGGTCAGCGCGACCTGTACATCGGTCCTCGGCCCTCGGACAACAAGCTCGCGGCCACCGTGACCATTCGCCGACGCGACGTTCCGCAACCAGGTCGCGGTGACGGCCCTCGCCAGCCGGTCATGCCCGGCAGGCTCGACGGGCTCGCTGGCCGGCGACGTCCAGATCGCTGAGACCGGCGATCGGCCAGCTGAAGGCCGGCGAGGACATCTGCGTCGAGGTCGCTCCCGCGCGTCTCGAATGAGACGTTCCACGGATACCTACCTGCAACGGCGCTCAACATCGCCGACCTGCCGATTGCCACCGCCTCCGGCGGTGTCGTGATCGGTCCGGTGACGATGTCGACCCAGAGGTGCTCGACCCTCGATGAGCTGACCGCACTGGCGTCCAACCTCACCGTTTCGTTCCGCTTCACGATCCTGCAGCAGTCGACCAGCGGCACCGGCAAGGTCGTCGTGAGCAACCTCCACTACATCACGACTGCTGACGCCGCCGCGGGCACTGTCCTGGTGAACGTCGTTCGGCTTCGGTCGGTTCGCCACCTTCGTCCAGTTCCAGGCGACGATCTCGAACGCCAAGATCGGTTCGCAGCTTGCCGGCACCGCCGCCACGCGGCTCGGTGTGACGCAGGTTGGCGCCTTCACGACGTCAACCAAGGTTCAGAAGGTCGGCAAGTACGTCACGTATCGCTTCGACTTCGGCGTCGCGCGCTGCCGGCGCAGCAAGTCGACATCTGGGGCGCGACCAAGACCGGTAACGACTGGTCGGCGTTCTCGAAGATGACTACCCGCGTGGCCAATGCCTCGGGCGTGGTGTACTACTACTTCCGCTAGAGCTCGGCGACCTGGAAGTCCTTCCGTGCCACTGCGTGTCCGGTGGGCACGTTGACGCCTGCGCGCCAGGCTCGCTGGATCCCATAACCTAGACAGTCCTGTGCGGAGTCCGGGTCGTTCCGGCTCCGCCCAAGTACAACGACCGGGGCGGCTTCGCCGCCCCGGTCGTTCTCGTCTTCACGCGTATCCTCACGCCATGCTGAAACGTCGCAACATGCTTCACTCGCCGCGAAGCTGGAAGACTCGGGCCGCGATCCTGCTCGCCGCCACGGGCCTGCTTCTCGGACCGGGTCATGCCAGTCGCGAAGGCGGCCGACCCCGAGCTCGGACATCCCGGGGATTGAGCTGCCCGGCCCGGTGGCCGCCGGGCGCCTCGGGGGGACGATCTACGACGTCGTCTATCACCTGTCGGTGGAGCCCGGGTACGTGATCGTAGCGAGCCTGACCGGGACTGCCGGAACCGACTTCGATCTCTACCTGTTCGACGCATCCGCCACGACGGTCCTGTCGAATACGGGTCTGCTCACGAAGTCGACCGGCTCGACGAGCTCGGAATCGATCTCGTGGCCCTCGCGATCGGGCGGCACGTACTACATCGACCTGAACGGGTCGACCGACCTCGAGGGTGACTACCGGCTGACCGTGCAGACAGTCCCAGATCCCACGGCCCCGGCGGTGAGCGCCGTGCTGGCTGGCGGTCGGTCATCGACGAATCAGCTCACCGTGCCCGTCACCCTTACCGCATCGGATGATCTCTCCGGTGTGGCCGAGATGGCCTTCAGTGACGACGGGTCCGACGTACACAGCCTGGGAACCCTTCGCCCGCACGACCTCGTGGACGTTCGCCTCGGGCGACGGTACCAAGACGCTCTGGGTGAAGGTCAAGAACGGCGTCGGCCTTGACTCGGCGGCAGCCACGACCAGCATCGCCGTCGATACCGTCCCACCGTCCGCCACCACGGTTGAGCCAGCCCCTGGCGCGGCGGTCGTCGGCCTGCGGCCCGTCTTCCGGGTGGTGTTTGACGAGTCGATCGATCCCTCGACGTGGACGGACCTCGGTCTGATCATCCAGTCCGCCAGCGGTGAACTCGTCGCCGGGGATTACTCGTACGACGCGACCACGCGAACTGGCGCATTCGTCCCGCGGGCGGAACTCACCCCCGGAACAACGTACGTCGTGACGATCGGCGACGTCACCGATACCGCCGGTAACGGTGTCTCGCCGCGTGGCTCGTGGACCGTGCTGCCGCTGGCTCCCGTTGACCTGGAGGTCTCGCCGACGTCCCGGGTTCTCGCAACGGGTGGCTCGACGAGCGTCGACGTGTCATTGATCGGGGCGCCGGCGCCGGTGGTCGTCCAGGTCCTGGCGGCAACCAGTCCATCGCCGGACTTCCTGCCGCTCACGACCCTTGCATTGGTGAACGGCCATGGGTCGCTGGTCGTCACGCCCGCCTCCAACACCACCTATCGATTCGCGTATGCCGGAGGCAATGCGGTCGCGCCGGCTGGTTCCGATCTACGGGTCCTCGTGCGCCGATCGGTTGCCCTGTCGGCTCCTGCCTCGCCGGCTGTTGCCCGGGCGAAGGTCGGTGCGACGGTGAGGCTCACGGCGGCGGTCGGCCCTGCCGCGGCCGGGGTGTCGGTGTCGTTCCGGCTGTATCGATATGACGTGGCACGCCGGCATTGGGTGTATGCGGGCAGCCTGGGGCGAAGGACCGACGCGAGCGGCCACGCAAGCCTTGCCTGGCACGCGACCCAGCCCGGCTCCTACTACTGGCGTGCCTCGGTCGGGTCAACCAGCGAGTTCGCCAACAACATCAGCCCGGTGTACCGTTGGACGGTCAGCCGTTGAGGTACCCACGTTCCGGGGCGATCGACGACTGATCGGCGAGGCCGGGAAACATTTACGCCGGTGTAGCCGTCTTCGGGTGAAGCTGCCGAATTAAGTCCGCGTGCAGCGCTTCGGTCGACAATGCCTACCCCCGGGCGTACCGTGACCGTTGCCCATTCGCACCACATGGGAGGAACCGCCATGACACCCAAGCTATCAAGCTCCTTCCGGGTCGCGTCGCACCTGGGCGGTGCTCCTGGCGGGGTTCCTGCTGTCGGGCCTGCTCCCGACCGCCGTGCTCGGAGCCGGCGAGACGCTGACGTTCTCGACTCAGCCTTCCGGAGCGACCGGTGGGGCCGCCTTCACGACGCAGCCTGTCGTGACGATCTCGCCGGCGGCCTCGGGCGGTGACGTCACCCTGTCCATCGGGACGAATCCGTCCTCCGGAACGCTTTCCGGATGCACCTCGGTCTACGACGGCGGGACCGGCGACTTCACGTTCAGCGGCTGCAAGATTGACAAGGTCGGGACGGGCTACACGCTGATCGCTACGTGGACGACGGACAACGGCATCACCGCGACCAGCAGCGCCTTCAACGTCACGGTGGGAACCCCGAGCAAGCTTGCCTTCAACGTGCAGCCTTCGGCCACGGCCGCGGGCGCGACGATCAGTCCGGCCGTAACGGTCAATATCCAGGACGCTGGAGGAAACCCGACGACGAGCACGGCCAACGTCGGGCTCACGATCGGGACCAACCCGGGTGGCGGGGCGTTGTCAGGCACGCCCACCGTGGCCGCCGTGGCTGGTACGGCAACGTTCAGCACGTTGTCGATCAACAAGTCCGGGATCGGCTACACGCTCGTCGCGAGCGCGACCGGCATGACCGGCGCCACGAGCAGCGCATTCAATATCACCGCAGGCACGGCGACCAAGCTCGGGTTCGCAACCTCGCCGGCGCGAGGGATCCCGGGCGTTGCCTTCGCGGTACAACCCGTCGTCGCCGTCCAGGACGTCAACGGGAACACCGTCGCCGGCGACAACACCACGATCATCACGATCGCCCCCAACAGCGGGTCCATGACCTGCAGCGGCGGGCTCAGCAGGACGGCTGTCGCCGGCCTCGCGACTTGGTCGGGTTGCTCGCTCGCGGCGGTGGGCGTCAACCTGACCCTCACCGCGACCGACGCCACCGGCGGAGGTGCACCGCATCCCTACACCCTGGCGACGAGCGCGCAGTTCGACGTCGCCGACCGACTGGTGTTCGCGACGCAGCCGAGCGGCACCTCGAGTGCCGGGATCGCCTTCGCGACGCAGCCAGCGGTGGCTGTTCGCGCCGGCGCGAGCAACACGGCGACGCATGACCAGGGCACCATCGTGACCCTGTCGATCCAGGCCGGGACGGGCGCGACCGGAGCAACACTGAGCTGCACCGGCGGCCTGTCCAGGACGGCGGTCAACGGGATCGCGTCCTTCAGCGGATGCAGCATCGACAAGATCAGTCCGTCATCGCCGGCCAATCCCTACAAGCTGGTCGCCTCGGCCACCAGCCTCACCTCGGCCGTCAGCTCGAACGTGACGATCACCGCGGGCCCGGCAACCAAGCTCGGCTTCACAGCCCAGCCGACGAGCGGCGTGGCCGCCCAGGCGTTCCCGATCCAGCCGATCGTGGCTGTCCAGGATGCCGGCGGGAACACCGTCACGAGTGGGACCAACAGCAATGCGACCGTCGTGCTGTCGTTGGGTGCGGCACCCTCCGGTGCCGTTCTCACGTGCACGGGCGGCAACGTCAAGATCGCGGTCGCCGGAGTCGCCACGTTCACCGGCTGCTCGGTCAACGCCGCGGGGACCTATACCCTCGTGGCCGCCGCGACGGGTCTCACCTCGGCGACGAGTACGTCATTTGTCGTGACCGTGCCGGGCGCCACGATCACGCTCACGACCTCTGCTCCGATTCCGCCGGGTGCGCACAACCCGGTGATCCTGTGGGGCCAGGGGTTCACGCTGGGCGTGCAGTTCGGCGCCAACGGCGCCAACAAGCCCTTCACGCTCCAGGCACAGCGAGACGGCGTCACGTGGAACACGATCGCGACGTTGACGACGGATGCGACCGGTCACGCAGCGTTCTTCTACACACCGGTGACGAACCTGTACTACCGGGCCGTGTTCGCCGGGACCACCGACCTTTCGGCGGGCACGAGCAACGTCGTCCGGACCGTCGTCCGTGAGCTCGCGCTCCTGCGTCCGACGAACTTCGGTGCGACCAAGACGATCAACCGCAACACCTCGATCACCTTCTCGACCACCGTCCGGCCGGCTCGGCCCGAGCTTGCGCCGGCAACGGTCAGCTTCTACTTCTATCGGTTGACCGGCGGTTCGTACCACCTGGTCACCGCTCGGAACGTCGTCATCGACGCGGCCGGCCTGGCCAAGACGACCTTCAAGTTCACGACCTCGGGCAAGTGGTATGTTCGCTCCCAGGCGAACCCCACGGCGTACAACGCCAACAGCGTCATGACGCTCGAGAAGTACTCGGTCCGCTGACGCCCGCCCCGGTCGGTTCGACGGGACCCCCATCCGCCCGGGAGGGGGTCCCGTTTCGTTTCCGTCGTCCACACCCAAGTGCACGAGTTAGGCTTGCGACGTGCGGCTGCAGCAGTTCGTGATCGACGGCCTCGGCCACCTCAGCACGCTGATCGCCGATGAGGCGGCCGGCGTGGCGGCCGTGGTCGATCCACGCCGCGATGTCGACGTCTATCTGGATGCCGCGCGGTCCAATGGCTGGCGGATCAGCCACGTCATCGAGACCCATCTCCACAACGACTACGTCTCCGGAGGCCGGGAACTGGCCGCATTGACCGGGGCGCGCCACGTCATCGGAACCGGGGCCGAGCTCCGCCACGAGCACCATCCGATCCGCGATCGCGAGACCTTCGACGTCGGGTCGCTTCGATTCGAGGCGCTCGAGACCCCCGGCCACACCCCCGAGCACGTCAGCTATGCCGTGGCGGATCGGTCGCGGGCAGACGAGCCGCTCCTCCTGTTGACCGGCGGATCGCTGCTCGTCGGCGCCGTGGGGCGAACGGATCTGCTGGGTGCCGGCGAACGCGGTGCCGTTCGCGCACGAGATGTACCGCTCGCTCCACACCGTCGTCCTCGGTCACGAGGACTCCGTCGCGGTCTACCCGACGCATGGGGGCGGATCGCTTTGCTCGACGGACATCTCGTCGACCACCTGGTCGACGATCGGGTTCGAGCGCCGGCACGATCCGCCTCCTGCGACCGATGGACGTCGACGCCTTCGCCCGAGCCTTGCTGGCCGGCCAGCCGACCGTGCCGCGGTACTTCGCACGGATGCGTCCGACCAACCAGGCCGGGCCGCGGCTCCTCGGCGGCGTCCCGCTGCCCCAGCCGATGGCGGTGCATGCGGCCGCGGCGGCGCTCCAGAACGGGGCTCGGATGATCGACCTCCGATCGCCCGCCGAGCACGCCGCGGCGCACGTCCCGGGCTCGCTGTCGATCCCCGCGGGCTCATCATTCGGGACGTGGCTCGGCTGGGTGGTCGCCGATCCGGAGCAGCCGCTCGTGTTGCTCCTCGGTTCCGACGCCGAATGGGACGACGCGGTTCGGCAGGCGCTTCGGATCGGATTCGAATCGATCGTCGGCTACGTTCACGGCGGGTTCAGCGCCTGGGCGGAGGCCGGGCAGCCGCGGGAGGCCGGAGGCGTCCTCGACGTTGCGGCGCTGGCCGGCCTACTTGCCCGCGGGGGGCCCGACGCCCCACTGGTGATCGACGTGCGCCAGCCCACCGAGTACGAGTCCGGCCACGTGCCGGGCGCCCTCCCGCTCGGCGCCGGCGAGCTGCCGGATCGGCTTGACGAGCTCCCCCGCGATCGCCCGATTGCGACGGTCTGCGCGAGCGGCTATCGGGCGAGCGTCGCCGCGTCGCTGCTGCGATCGGCCGGGTTCGACCGAGTGGCCTGGGTCGCCGGCGGCGTCCCCACCTGGCAAGCCGCCGGGTTCCTGGTCGACTACGGGGTGACCGGGTCAGGGAAATGGCCGGAGCGGATCGGCGGGCACGGACCCGCCGCGGAGGTCCACGCCCGCTAGGCGGTCCTCGCGGACGCCGGCGTGCCGTTTCCCGATGAGCGAGCGAACCTTCCGAGCCGTCGTCGCCTCGGTGCTCGTCGGCGCGCTCGTATTGGCGATCGCGGTGGTTGTCGTCGTCCTGCCAAACCCGGCGACGCCCGAACCGGCTGTGGCGCCGACGAGCAGCCAGGCGGTCACGGCTGCCCCGACCTCGACGCCAGTACCGTCGGCGCCGGTCGCCTGGGCGGCAGCGAGCCTGACCGGCGTCGGCGACATCCCGCAGGGCTCGGCCTCAGCCTCGGCCTTCGTGCTCGACCTGATCGAACTCCGCGCCGACGCCGTCCCCGACGCGCCGGGTTCCGTCCAGCTGACGCTGACCGATGCCGCCGGCAATCCGTCGCTCGCGTTCGTTGGGACGCCCAGCGTCGTCGCACCGGGTTCGCTCGGTGTGGTCACGCGGCTCACCGCGCCGAACGTGCTGCTGGTCCGCATCGTCGCGTCCGACGTGTACAACGTCGAGCCGATCACGATCCGCGGCCTGACGATCCGGGCGGGAGCCTCGGCCGCCTTGGGCCCCGCGACCCTGGAGCTCGGCAAGTTCGAGGGGTCGCTCGCGGGCGGCACGACAGGTGCGGCTCTCCCGCCGGTCGGGACGGTCGTCCCCGCCCGCTGAGGTCGCGGCGGGTGCGGTCCCGGAACTAGCTGCCGAAGACGGTCGTCACCACGAGGATCAATGACAGGCCGACCAGCAGGGCCGTTGCCAGCCAGCCGATCGCCAGCAGGATCGGGCCGCTGGCCAGCGGCCCGAGCGTCTTCCGGTCGGCTGACAGCAGCATCACGAACACGAGGATGAACGGCAGGAGGAGCGCGTTGAGCACCTGCGCCGCGAGCATGACCTGGATGAGCGGCAGCCCGGGGATCATCACGAACAGGGCCGCGAACCCGATGAAGAACGCAAGCAGTCCGTAGAAGGCCGGCGCCTCCCGCCAGTTCCAGTTGACGCCGGTCTCCCAGCCGAACGCCTCGCAGGTCGCGTACGCGCTGGTCAGCGGGACCACCCCGAGGCCCAGGATGGACGCTCCCAGCAGGCCCACGCCGAAGAGGACGCTCGCTTCGGCTCCAGCCAGCGGCTTGAGCGCGTTGGCCGCGTCCGCGGCCGTCTGGATGTCACGCTGGCCGGTCGTCCACAGGGTCGCCGCGACGGCGATGAGGATGAAGGCCGCGATGACATTCGTCAGCAGCGCCCCGGCGAACACGTCGAGACGGCTGGCCGGCAGGTCCTCGGCGCGGAGGCCCTTGTCGGCGGCATATGACTGGATGAAGGCCTGGCCCCACGGCGTGATGGTCGTCCCGACGGTGCCGACCACCATCAGCCAGTAGGCCGGTGACGACTGGAGCTGCGGCACGATGAGGCTGTGGAACGCGACGTCCCAGGCGGGGTGCGCGATGTTCGCGGAGATCACATAGGCGATCGAGACCCCCAGCCCGATCCCGACGAACAGGTACTGGATCCGGCTGTAGTTGCCCAGGGCGATCAGGCTCACGACGACGACGGCCGCCACGGCCGCGCTGATCTGCGGCGGGACGCCGAACAGGCTGAGGGCAGAACCGATGCCAGCGAACTCCGCGACGGTGGAGCCAAGGTTCGCGAGGAGCATCATCGCCGCCGCGAACGCGGTCCAGCGAACGCCCCAGCGCTCGCGGATCAGCCCCATCAGGCCCTTGCCGGTCGCCAGCCCGAGCCGCGCCCCGACCTCCTGGGTGAAGAACAGGACGACCTGGCTGGCGAGGATCACCCAGAGCAGCGCGTAGCCGAACCGGGCGCCGGCGAGCGAGTAGGTCGTGATCCCGCCGGCGTCGTTGTCGGCGAACCCGCTGACGAGCCCCGGGCCGAGCACCCCGAGGACCGCGACCATCCGGACCCGCCAGGCCGGCAGGCGGCGCAGGGGCACCAGCCCGGCCGGGCGCCGGCGCGCCTTGCGGATGGTCTGCACGAGGGGCGGCCGCGGACCTCGCGTCGTCTCCGAATCGGCCATCGGCGACTACCGGCGACCGAACACGCGTGGGAGCCGCTTCTTCCAGGCCGTCGGGATGACCGTGTCGATCGCGTCGTCGATCGTCACGATCCCGACGAGACGGCGATCGTCATCGACGACGGGCACCGCCAGCAGGTTGTAGTGGGCGACCACCTCGGCGACCTCGTCCTGCTTGGCGTACGCCCCGACCGCAACCGGCTCGTCGATCATCACGTCGGCGATCAGCGTGTTGGGGCGGGCCACGATCAGGTCGCGCAATGACAGGACGCCGACGAGCCGGTCGTCGTCGTCGACAACGTAGACGTAGTAGATCGTCTCGGCATCGGGCTCGAGTTCGCGCAGGAGATCGATCGCGCCGGCGGCGGTGAATTGCGCCCCCACGGTGATGTAGGCCGTGGTCATGATCCCGCCGGCGGTGTCCTCGGGGTACGCGAGCAGCTCCTGGACCTCTTCGGCCTCGGTGCGCTCCATGTGCCCGAGGATCTGGTCGCGCACGTTCTGGTCGAGGTCTGCGACGAGGTCCGCCGCGTCATCCGGGCTCATCTCCTCGAGGATGTCGGCCGCGCGCTCCGGAGCCAGGTCCTCGAGGACCTCCACCTGCGTGTCCGGCTCCATCTCCTCCATCGCGTCGGCCACCGCTTCGTCGTCGAGGGAGGCCAGGACGCCTGCCCGGTCGCGTGGCGCCAGCTTGTCGAGGATCGCTGCGAGATCGGCTGGGTGGAGCTCGGCGAGCCCCTGGTGCGGAACTCGCAGCTTGATCGAGGCGATCGAGCTCTCGACCGGGTCGACGTCCTCCCAGTCGATGTAGCGCTCGGGCGTGGGCAGGTTGAGATTGCGCGCCACGATCCGGTAGGCGCCCTCGATCCCGAGTCGCCGGAGCAGGCCGGACGCGCCGACGTCGACGGCCACGAGATGGAGGTTGCCCTCGACATCGTCCAGGCGCAGGTCGTTGACGCGGACCACCTTGCGACCGTCGATGTCGACGATCTGCTTGTCGAGGAGATCCTCGCGGAGGAGGAACTCGTCGTCGCGCTGGTGGAACTTGGTGATGTCGATGGTCGGCGTCGACAGCCGGGCTCCCGAGGCGTCGAACCGGGCGACGTGCGACCACGGCAGGAAGATCCGTCGTCGGTCGGTTTCCACGACGAGGCCGGTGACCGCCGGATATCGGTCGGCGAGCCGCACGATGAGGTCGTTCACCTTGCCGATGGGCTCGCCCGCGGCGTCGAGCACCGGCCGGCCGATGGCTTGACTCAGGTACAGCATGGATGCCACCTCACGAGCGGGACCGTCCCGCCCTGGTGGCGCGACCCCCTCGGGTCGCGGTCAGCCGTCAGAGGGCGGGGCGGACGGGGAGCCTGATGTTCGCGGCGCGCGGGGCGCCGCAGCGACTGGGACCGTCGTCCACGGGGGGTGCTGACCTCGCGATGCGAAGCTGAACGGACGTGATCCGGGGCAGGGCCACGGCGACGGCTGGAGTGTATCCCCGGGCTCGATCCGTGGTCAACGCGCGGAGCACCTCGCGCGGCGCACCTGGCGCGGAGCACCTCGCGCGGAGCACCTCGCGCCGAGCACCTCGCGCCGAGCCGCGCCCGTGACACGTCGCCGCGTCGATGCATGTCGAATGCATCAGGCAGCCTCTTGCAGGCAGCCGAGGTGCATCAGCATCAGGATCAGCCTCTTGATGCAGCCGAGGTGCATCAGCATCAGGCAGCCTCTTGCGGCAGCCGAGGTGCATCAGCATCAGCCTCTTGATGCAGCCGAGGTGCATCAAGGATCGGAAGGGATGCTCCAGGTCAGGCACATCCTGCGCCAGCCATGGGACGTTCTTCCCATGCTGGAGCAGGACTGATGGCGGTACGTCAGGAAGACCGGCCGCTGCCACCATCGAACCGTGCGTGCAGTGGAGGCGATCCGGGATGGCCTGGACGAGGGTGGCGTGCCGTCGGCGTTCCTGACGGCCGATCCCGCTCCGGAGCTCGGCCTGGCCGGACTCCTCGAAACCGTGCTCGGCGTGGCCGGGCGGCTCGTGGCCTCGCGCGACCGCGAGAAGCTGTTCCGGATGATCGTCGACGAGACGAGGCGGACGCTGCGGGTCGATTCCACCACGATCAGGATCCTCGACGACGACCACCTCGAGGTGGCCGCCTGGGCCGGCATCGACGACGAGGTGGCGCGGCGCCTTCCCGCCTTCCGCCAGGACGAGGGCTGGCCGGGCGAGATCATCCGGACGGGACGAGCGATCGCGTGGTCCGACGTGCGGGCGGTCGCCGGGCGCGGGTTCGAGCGGTACTCGGGGCTGCACGACTTCGTCGGCCTGCTCGTCGCCCCCTTGATCCATCACGGACGGGTCATCGGCACCCTGTCGGCCGCCTCGCAGCACGCCCGTGCCTGGACCGGCACGGACATCTCGTTCATCAGCACCCTGGCCACCCACGCCGCAATCGCGCTGGCGAACGCCGAGCTCCTCGAGCAGACCGAGACGCGGGCCGCCCAGCTCGAGATGCTGCAGGCGGCATCGGCGCGGATGAGTCGCGCCGGCACGGTGGAACAGATCGGCCGGACGGTGGTCGAGGAGACGCGCCGGATCATCGACTACCACAACGCCCGGATGTACCTGCTCGAACCGCCCGACCTGGTAGTCCCGATCGCCTTCGAAGGCTCCGTGGGCGCCTATGAGCAGGTCGACATGGCCGTCCTCCACACCCGCGTCGGCGAGGGATTCACCGGCTGGGTCGCCCAGCGCGGCGAGCCGCTCCTGGTCAACGACGCCAACGCCGACTCGCGCGGCCGGACGATCCCCGGCACGGACGTCGTCGACGAGTCGATGCTGGTCGTGCCGATGCGCTACGACGGCGTGACGATCGGCGTGATCACCCTCTCCAAGCTCGGGCTCAACGGGTTCGGGCCGGAGGACCTGCGTCTGCTGACGATCCTCGCCGACCAGGCGGCCACGGCGGTGGAATCCGCCCGGCTGCTCGGCCGGACCCAGGACCTCGCCCAGGAGCTGCGTCGTCTCCTGGACATGAGCGCCGACCTGTCGACCAGCCTGGACCCGCACCAGGTCGCCGTCCTGATCGCCGGCCACATGGCCCGCGCGATGGGCGTCGACGAGTGCGCCATCAGCTACTGGGACCGGTCGGCCGGGCGCGTCGAGTCGCTCGGCTACTACCCTCCGCAGCCGGCCGACAAGATGGAGCCGTTCTTCGACGTGTCGCGCTACCCGACGACCCTGCGCGTTCTCGAGCGCCAGGAGATGATCCTGATCGACGCGGAGGACCCGTCCGCCGATCAGGCGGAGGTCGCCCTGCTGCGCGCCGAGGGCCACCGAGCGCTGGCGATGTTGCCGCTGGTGGCCAAGGGCCAGGCGATCGCCCTGGCGGAGCTCTTCTCGAAGTCCCCGATCCCCTGGAACGCCGAGCTCCTCGAGCTCGTCCAGAGCATGGCCAACGAAGCCGCCATGGCCCTGGAGAACGCGCGGCTGTACGAGGACGCCCGCAAGCTCGCCGACCGCGATCCATTGACCGGCTTCTTCAACCACCGCTTCTTCCACGAGCGACTGGGCGAGGAGGTCGTCCGGACGCAGCGAGCGCGCCATCCGCTGAGCGTCCTGATGCTCGATCTCGACGACTTCAAGCTGGTCAACGACACCTTCGGCCACCTGTTCGGGGACCGCGTCCTGACCTGGACGGCCGAGCTGATCCGTTCGACCCTGCGCGGCTCGGACATCCCGGCACGCTACGGTGGCGACGAGTTCGCGATCATCCTGCCCGAGACCGACGCCGACGCAGCGCGCAGCGCGGCCGAGCGGATCCTCGATGCGTTCCGCGACCATGCGTTCGTGGGCGAGCAGCGCGGCCCGGTTCCCATCGGGCTGTCGATCGGCGTGGCGACCTACCCGGCCGATGGCCGGTACGCGACGGACCTCATCGCCGCCGCCGATCGCGCCCTGTACCGGGTCAAGCGCGAGGGCGGCCACGACGCCGCGGGAGCCGAGGGCGACGCAGCGTAGAGGGCAGCGCCGCTTGATCCGGGCGCATCTTCGCCCGAGCTGATCCTGGCGCAGATCAGAACAGGGGTACGAAAGTACCAGTGGACGTCCGGACCTCCGACCGCCATCCTGATACCTCGAAGTGATCCATCCCCCCAGCCCCCCGGTCGCACCACCGGAGGCGCCCGACCGCCGCATCCGACGGTCCTGGGGGGTCTTCGCCGGGTCCTTCCTGGTCCTGGGCGGCATCCTTGCCATCCGCATGGCGACGACGCGCCCCGGCCCGCTCGATTGGGCCATCGTGGCCCTGCTCGTCGTCGCCGGCTCGGCGGCGATCCTCCATCGCGAGGCCGTCTCGGCGCTCGAAGCGGCCCGGCGTGCCGAGACGGAATCGTTCACCCGGATCCTGTCCGGTCTGTCCAGGTCGATCTCGCCCGACGCGATCCTGAGCGCGATCGTGGACGAACTGGCCCGGGCCACCGACGCGGATCACATCGTCGTCGTGCGTCGCCGACCCGAGGCCAGGGTCCTCGACGCCACACTGATCAGCGCGCGGCCCGGGGTGCCGGACTCGTCCACGCTGTTGCCGATCGCGGACCTCGAGGACCCCGTCTTCGAGGTCGGCCCGATCGTCGAGCGCGAGCCGGTCCGCGTGCCCGTGATGGCCGAGCTGGGCCAGCCGGTGGCGACCGGTCCCGATCCCCGCGGCCGTCTCGAGGGACTGATCGGACGAGGCGGGCGCGCCCGGACGGACCTTGCCGGGCGGCTCGGTGGCAGCGCCGCGCGGGTCGTCGGAGGCGGTCGCCCGTCCGGATCGGCCGATCCCGGTCGCGCGGCCCAACTGGTGGCAGACCGGATCGCGGCGAGGGTCCGGCGAGCGTACGGGCTCCATCGCACGCTGGCCGCACCGCTGAGCTCCGATGACGGTGTCGTCGGCGCGATCGTGCTGTCGCACCGGACCGGCGACACCTGGTCGGCGACCACCCGGCGCCTGCTGCGCGGCGCGGCCGACGAGGCGTCCGCGGCGCTCGCCCGCGCGTACTCGCACCGCGACGCGGAGGCGCGTGCCTCGACCGACGCCCTCACCGGGCTCCCGAACCGCCGCTACTTCGACGAGTTCTGCGGGCTCCTCGCGAGGCGCCGCCGGTCGGGCGACGCCGTCGGGGTGCTGATGATCGACATCGACCACTTCAAGCTGCTCAACGACGCGCACGGACACGCGGTCGGCGACGAGGTCCTGCGCGACGTCGGGGGCGCCATCGTGTCGGCCGTGCGCGAGGACGACGTCCCCGCGCGCTACGGCGGCGAGGAGTTCGTGGTCCTGCTGCGCAACCCGGGTCCCGAAGTGGCGCTCGACGTCGGCGAGCGCGTCCGCTCGGCCGTCGCGAAGCTCGATCTCGACCGCTTCGGCGTCGCCGGGGTCACCGTGTCGGTCGGCGTGGCGGTCTCGAGCCGGGCCGACCAACCGGTCGAGGACCTGGTCATCCTTGCCGACCGTGCGCTCTATCGGGCGAAGAAGGCCGGTCGCGACCGGGTCGTCGCCGCCTGACGCCCGGCCCGGCCGGGCAACCGTCTACCATCCGCCGGTGACCACCGAGCAGGCGGCATTGACCAACGGCGACCTCGCCCGCATCTTCCACGAGATCGGCGACATGCTCGAGCTCAAGGGCGAGCTCGGGTTCAAGGTGATCGCCTACCATCGCGCAGCCGACGCGATCGGGCGCAGTCCGGTCGACCTGGTGTCGGCGTATCGGTCCGGGGATCCACCCCGCATCGCGGGCGTGGGCAAGGCGATCAGCGACAAGCTCGCGGAGCTGGCGAACACCGGGCGCCTCGCGTTCCACGAGCGCCTGCAAGGGGAGGTCCCGCCCCGTCTCGTCGAGCTCCTGCAGATCTCGGGCCTCGGCCCGAAATCCGTCCGCCAGCTCCACCAGGAGCTCGGGATCGAGTCGCTGGACGACCTTCGTGCCGCCGCCGAGGCCGGACGGCTGCGGGCAGTCCGGGGCATGTCGGCCCGGACCGAGGCGCTCGTGCTCGACGGACTTGCCCGGCTGGCCGATCGGCCGCCGGAGCGGATGCGGCTGGACCGGGCCGAGGAGCTGGCGACGGCGGTCATGGCGGCGCTCGCGGCGGTCCCCGGCCTGCGTTCGCTCGAGCCGGCGGGGTCGTTCCGGCGACGGAAGGAGACCATCGGCGACCTGGACGTGCTGGCAGAGACGGACGATGCGGCCGCCCTGATGGCGGCGTTCACGTCGCTGCCGATGGTCGAGACCGCGGTCAACAGGGGACTGGCGAAGTCCGCGATCCGGCTGGTCCGCGGGCCGCAGGTGGACCTGATGGCGATGCCGCCCGACGCCGCCGGCACGTACCGGATCCATTTCACCGGCTCGAAGGAGCACAACGTGCGCCTGCGGGCGATGGCCCGCGACCGGGGCTGGAGCCTGTCGGAGAAGGGCTTCCTGCGGATCGGGGAGGACGGCGACCCGTTGACCGGCGCCGAGGCCGAGCTGCGGACGTTCCCGACCGAGGACGACGCCTATGCCTTCCTCGGCCTGCCGTTCATCGAGCCGGAGCTCCGCGAGAACCAGGGCGAGATCGAGGCGGCCCTTGCCGGGACCTTGCCGCGGCTGGTCTCGTTGTCCGACCTGCGCGGCGACCTGCACAGCCACTCGGACTGGTCCGACGGGCGCCAGCCGATCGAGGTCATGATCGCCGCGGCCCGGGCGCGCGGCCATGCCTACCAGGTCCTGACCGACCATTCCCAGTCGCTCGGGATCGCGCGCGGCCTGACGCCGGAGCGCGTCGCCCGGCAGGCCGGGGTGATCGCCGCGCTGAACGAGCGGTTCGCGGCGGAGGAGGCGGCCGGTACGGCTCCGGCGGCCACCCCGGGCGAGGGCTTCCGCCTGCTCCACGGATGCGAGCTCGAGATCCGGGCGGACGGACAGCTGGATTTCGAGGATGCCCTCCTGTCCCGCTTCGACGTGGTCGTCGCGTCCGTCCACGTCGGCCGCCGGCAGCCACGCGCCGACCTGACGCGTCGCACGCTCAACGGCATCCGCAGCCCGCACGTGGACGTCATCGCCCATCCGTCCGGCCGCAAGATCGGCGAGCGCGACGACCTGGACCTCGACTGGGACGTGGTCTACGCGGAGGCGGCGCGCACGGGCACGGCGCTCGAGATGAACGGGTCGCCGCCACGCCTCGACCTTGCGGTGGAGCGCGCCCGGCGGGCCGTCGGCATGGGCTGCCTGATCGCCATCGACTCGGACGCCCACGACACGAGCGAGCTCGACTATCTGCGCTGGGGGATCAGCCAGGCGCGGCGGGCCTGGATCGGCCCCGACTCAGTGGTCAACAGCCGGTCGCGCGCGGAGCTGCTCGCATGGGCGGCCGGCAAGCCGGGACGGGTCTGATGGCCGCGCGGATCCAGGGCACGATCGACGACGGTGCCGGCCAGCGCGACCTGGCGCTGGTCGCGGTGACGGTCGTCGGGCTGTCGCGGCTGGTCGAAGCCGCCGCTGGTCTGGCTGGTGGCCGCGCTGCTGCTCGGCGCGGTCGCGCTCGGTGCGCTCCAGGTCCTTGCCGACGAGGCCGGTCCGGCCGAGGCCGGGGCCGGGGTGGCGATCGAGGCCCTGATCCTGCCTGCCGTCGCCGCCGTCGCCTGCCTCGGGGCCATTCGCCTTGTCCCGTTCGGCCTGTGGCTGGTCCCCGCCCTGGCGGTGACCTGGCTGCTGGTCCGCCGCACGCTCGCCCTCGAGGCGCGGATCCATCGAACGACGAGCGGGCTGACGGCCGACGACCAGACAGCTGTGCTGGTCACGATCCTGCTCGTCAGCTTCATCGGGTTCAGCGGGGTCGCGGCGATGGTGCCCGGCGCGCTCATCGGCCCGCCCGACGGTCACGGCACGCTGCCCGAGACCAACCTGCTGATCCTGGCGGTCGGCGACGGCATCGTCGCCGGACTCCTCGGCTACCGCGCCGTCGCCCTGCGGCTCCCGCGACTGTCCGACGCGCTGTGGTCGGCCGGCACGTACGCGGCGGCCATCGCGATCGGTGCCGCGGCGCTCCGGGCGATGGAGATCCCGCGTCTCGTCGGACCGGCCCTCCTGACCCTGGCGGTGTACCTCTGGGACGCGCTGACCGGGACCACGCCGGCTCGCCGGCGGGAGCTGCGCTGGCTGTGGCAGATCGGCCTCCTGGCGGCCCTTGGGGTCGTGGTCGCCGCGTGGAACCTGATGCTCCGCTCGTGACGGCGTCGATCGGGCTGTGACGTGCCCGATCGTTTGACGCGTCGGCCGGACCGTGCTAAAAGCGATACTCGCGCACTGGCCCGCGTCGCCGCGCGCCCTGCTCCAGGACCGCCCCGAATCTCGCCACGCCCCGAAAGGACGATCGCCTCGTGACCTTCCCCGATATCGAGAGCACCGCCCAGAGTCCCGTCAACCTGACCCGCCAGAAGCGGCAGCTGGCGGACCAGGCGATCGCCCAGGCATCGGCCGCCAATTGGGCGGAGGCGGCCGCGACCAACCGGAAGCTGCTCGAGCTCGGCCCGGATGCCGAATCCGAGAATCGCCTGGCGAAGTCGCTCTGGGAGCTGGGCGAGCTGCGTGCCGCCCGGGAGCACTACCAGACCGCGCTGGCGCTCGACCCGACCAACCGGATCGCCGAACGGAACATCGATCGCCTCAAGATGCTCCTGGTCTCCGCGGGCGAGCAGACGGTGCCGGCCCAGGAGGGCAGCAAGGCGCCGGTCAGCATCTTCGTCGAGGAGACCGGCAAGACGGGGTTCGCCTTCCTGACCGACCTCGCCGACCCGCGCCAGCTGGCGCAGGTCAACCCGGGCGACTCGGTCGAGCTCACGCCCGAGGGTAATCGCCTGATTGCCCACAGCAACGGCGTCCGGATCGGGGTCGTGGAGCCGCGCGTCGCCGCCCGCCTGTTGAAGCTGATCGCGGACGGCAACAAGTACGCGGCCGGCGTCACCTCGCTCGGCGACAAGGATGTCCGGATCATTCTCCGCGAGATCTTCCAGGACCCGACCAATTACGGCAAGGTGAGCTTCCCGACCGCGGCCAAGTCCACCGACCTGCGGCCGTACACCAAGGGCACGCTCGTTCGCGAGGAGATGGACCTCGAGGATGACCTGGAGGACGACGAGGAGGACGACGAGATCGAGGATCTCGATCGGGTCCTGCCGCCCGAGTCCACCAGCGACGAGGCCTTCGAGGACGAGCCGGACGAGCTCGACGAGCCGTAGGGGCGCTTCGGCGGGCCACGATCCCCGCCGGACCGTGCTCGCCGGTCGGCTAGCATTCGCAGGATGACCGGCCGAGCCTCGTTCGCCAGCGCCGAACCGGCCCATTCGCTGCCGGCGTTCGATCGGCTCGCGCCCGCCCCGTCACCGGCCCTCGTCGCGGCCCGGATCGAGCTGCACACCGGGCCCGGCGACGTGGTCGCCGATCTGTTCGGCCGCGGGGGATGGGTGGCCCGGGCCGCCGTCGATCTCCAGCGCCGCGGCATCTCGCTCGAATCGAGCCCGCTCACCCGGATGCTCGCCGAGGTCGTGCTGCGACCCCCGGACGTCCGCCATCTCGACGCCGCCTTCCAGGGGATGGCCGCCTCGCCGCGCGGGGATTCGAGCCTCAAGGTGTCCATCGGCGACCTCTTTGCGACGCATTGCGCGACGTGCGCCCGCGCCCTCGTGGTCGACGACGTGGTCTGGTCGCTCGAGGACGCCGAGGGCAAGCCCATGACCGCGCCGAGGCCGCTTGCCCGCCACTACCGGTGCACGGTCTGTCGCGATCAGCGCGGCGGCTCGGAGCAACGCCAGGGGCCGCTCGACGACGACGATCTCGCGCGCGCAACGGCCGACGTGGAAGTCGCGGCGATGCGGGCGATGTTGCGCGGCCGATTCCCGGACGTCGCCGGTGCGCCCGCCCTGCCGGACGAACTCCTCGAGCTGCACACGCCGCGACAGCTGGTCGGCCTGGGGGCGATCCTCGAGCGGATCGAGGGTGATCTCCGGGCGGCCCCCGTGGTGGCCGCCCTGCGCCTGGCGTTCCTCCACGCGATCCTCCCCGCCAGCCGGCTGGCGACGCAACCCGGTCGTGCGGCGGCCTTGCGCGTGGCCGGCGGTCACGTCCGGACACCCACCGCGACGCAGTGGCGCGAACGGAACCCGTGGCTGGCGTTCGAGGACGCGTTCCGCAGCGTGCGCGGCTTCATCCAACGCCTCGATGGTGGGTCCCTGGGACCGGTCCAGGCCCGACTCGGCGAGGACCTCCGGAGCCTGGGGGAGGGGACCGCGACCGCCGTCCTCGGGCTGTCAGGACCATCGGGACTGCTGTCCATTCGAGACGACTCGACCGGGTATGGGCGGACCGCGCCGACGCCACGCGTCCGCCTCGTGCTCGGCCAGCCGCCGATGCGGCCGAACCTGGAGCGCCTGGCGGCCGCCTACCACGGGACGGCGTGGGTGCTCGGTCGCGACGCGGCCGGGATGCTGCCGATCGACGCGCTGGCCAGCTCCTCGCTTCGCGCCCCGTGGAGCTGGCAGGCGGCGTCCATCGGACGTGCGCTCGAAGCGGTCGAGCCGGTGATGGCTCGCGACGGCCGCGTGGTCCAGCTCGTCGACGGCGGCGCGGAGGCAGTGGTGGCTGCGGTGATGGGCGGCGCGACAGCCGGCTACCGGGTCCTGAGTGCCCGGCTCGCGGATCCGGAAGACGACGCGGCCGGGATCGTGGAGCTGCTGCCGCCCGGCGGCCTGATGCCACCCGGTCCAAGGACCCGCGGCAACGTGGGGCTGGAGCCGATGCCGGGCGGTGCGGGTGATCCGGACGTGGTGCCCGGTCGCGGGCTGTTTGCGCCCCCCGAGCGGTTCGACCAGCGCCCGTTCTCGGCGGCGGATACGGCGAGGACGGTGACCGAGACGACGGTCGAGATCCTGCGCGCGCGCGGTGAACCGGCGCGCTACGAGCGGGTCCTCGGCGAGGTCCTCGTCGGGCTCGATCGGGCGGGCCAGCTCCGACGGCTGGCCGCAGCGACGCTGCCGGCCGGAGGTCAGGAGCCCGAGCCGCCCGCGCCGGACGAGCCCGACGATCGTTCGCCCGACACGGACGACGCGGGCGGCGGCCGGCTATTGCCCGCCGACGGTGCGGTCCGCCGTCGCGACCCCGAGAGCTCCGAGACGCCGATTGGCGCCGCGGCCCGCGTCCGGCGGCCGGTGTCGGCCCGCGATCTCAACCCCGACCCGGTCGAAGGCCTGCTCACCCTGATTCGCGACGAGTTGACGCGGCCGACGCAGCGCCGCCTGGTCGAGATCGAGCCCGGTCGTTGGTGGCTGACCGAGCGCGAGGATCGCGAGGCGGCCGCCGCGCCGCTCGCCGATCGCGTCGAATGGGCCGTGTTCAGCCTGCTGTCCACGGCCGGCCCGATCTCGGAGGCCGGGTTCTACGAGCGGATCGCCTCGCTGTTCACGGGTCATGACCTCCCCGACGAGGGCCTGGTCCGGGCCTGCCTCGACAGCTATCGCAGCCTGGCCAGTACCCCGGACGGGCTGATCACCGGCGACGACCTCCTGCGCCGCAGCCAGGAGCACACCGAGCTGCTCGGGATCCTCGCCGACGCCGGCCACCGGCTCGGGATGCGCGTGTGGATCGGTCGATCGGAGCAATCGAGACGGTCGTCGCAGGGACCGCTCATCGACCGGCTCGACGATCGGGAGCAGCGCGTCTACCTGGGCGGGATCAGCCGCGCCGGCGAAGCCCTGGCCGAGGTCGACGCGATCTGGTACATCCGCAGCAAGGTCGCGTTGCTGTTCGAGGTCGAGTGGACGGCCATGCTCGGCGAGCCGATCCTTCGCCGCCACGGGCGGATCCCGCCGGACGAATTGATCATCCGCTTCCTCGTGGTGGCGCCGGAGCGGACCGAGCTGGTCCGCTACAAGCTCGAGCGATCGCCGCTCCTGCGAACGGCGCTGGAGGAAGGGACCTGGCACATCGTCAAGTCGGATCATCTCCGGACGTTCCTGGCACGCGACCCGCTCGACCTCGACGACCTCGAGCCGTACCTGGGGCTCGACCCGCTGATCGAGCGGACCGGCGAGCAGTTGCCGCTGTTCGGCGGCTGAGGCGGCGTCACCCGCCTCGCGCTAGGCTAGGCCTCGTTCGTCGTCGCGTGCGCTCTCGGCACGCGTTGCACAGGAGGCGCCCTCGTGACCGTGCCCGATCTGGCCGACTCGCCCGTCAACCAGCTTGCCGACCGGTTCTGGGAGACCATCCTCGAGCTCAATCCGACGACCGCCACCGTCTACGGTGACGAGCGCTACGCCGACCGCCTCGAGGATCCGGGACCGGACGGCCGGGCACGGACCCGGGCGCTGATGATTCGCACCGCGGCCGAGGCGACCGCGATCGAGCCGCACGGACTCCCGACCGAGGATCGGATCACCCGGGACATGCTCCTGGTCATCGCCGGCCTGCAGATCGAGGAGGACGACCAGGCCTTCCACCAGCTCCGCGTGGTCGACCAGATGGGCGGTCCGCAACAGCTGCTGCCGCAGATGACGCAGTTCCAGCCGGTCGACACCCCGGAGCGGCTCGAGGCCTTCCTCGGCCGGCTCCACGCGTACCCGGCGTACATGGCTGCGAACGCGCGGATCCTGCGCGACGGCATGGCGACCGGGCTGACCGCACCGCGGATCGTGGCCGAGCGGACCATCGCCCAGATCGAGCGGATGCTTGCCGTGCCGATCGAGTCCGCCCTCATTCCGTCGATGGTCAAGGTCGCCCAGGATGCCGATCGTGAGCGGATCCGCGAGGTCGTCCGGGACGTGGTCCAGCCAGCCGACGTCGCCTTCCTCGAGGTCCTCCGGGACGAGTACCTCGCGGCCACGCGCGATGAGCCCGGCCTGTGGTCCGCGCCCAACGGCGAGCAGCTGTACCGGACCGCCATGCGGAGCTGGACGACGCTCGAGCTCGATCCGGCCGTGGTGCACCAGATCGGCCTCGACGAGCTCGAGTCGATCGAGGCCGAGCGGCGGGTGATCGCCCGCGCCGAGGGATTCGGCGACGACACGCGCCGCGTACCGTGCCCACCTCGACGCCGATCCGGCCAACCAGCCGCCCACCAAGGACGCACTCGTCGAGCGCGCCCGCGATGACATTGAGCGGGCCATGGCGGCCGCGCCCGGCTTCTTCGGCGTCCTCCCGCGGGCGCACTGCGACGTTCGCCCGGTCGAGGAGTACAAGGAGAAGGACGCGCCGTTCGCGTACTACTACCCGCCGGCGCCCGACGGCTCGCGGCCGGGGATCTACTACGCCAACGGCTATGACTTGCCGAGCCGCAAGTTCACCAAGCTGGCGGCGACGACCTACCACGAGGCCGCGCCCGGCCACCACTTCCAGATCGCGCTCGAGATGGAGAACGAGCGGCTGATCACGTTCCGTCGCCTCGGGGCGCGGATGGTCGGCGGCGCATACGTCGAGGGCTGGGGGCTGTACAGCGAACGGCTGGCGGACGAATTGGGCCTGTATCGCGACGAGGCCGAGCGGTTCGGCATGCTTGACGCGCAGGCCTGGCGCGCCGCCCGGCTGGTCGTCGACACGGGGCTCCACGCCCTGCGCTGGCCGCGCCAACGCTCGATCGATTTCCTCAAGGGCTCCGGCCTGTCCGCGACGGACGCGGTCATCGAGACCGATCGCTATATCTGCTGGCCGGGACAGGCGCTGACCTACAAGATCGGCCAACGGGAGATCCAGCGTCTGCGGGCGGAGCTCTCGGCGCGCGATGGGTCCGGCTTCGATCTGCGCGCGTTCCACGATGCGCTGCTCGGCCACGGGTCACTGCCGCTCGCAACGCTGGCACGCGAGCTCCCGAACTGGCTGGCCGCCCCCGTCTGACCGCGCGAGCCCGGCCTGCGCTGGTACCTGGAGGCGGGACTATCGTCTCATGGTGCACCGAGGTGACCGGGCGCACCCTTCGCCCAGTGGGCAGTCGTGCCCGCGATCGGGGAGTGCAACCGACGATGCCCAACCTCGCCGCGCTGGCGCCGGAGCTGGTGCTGAGCTATCTCGCCATCGGCATGCTGTGTGCGGCGGCGATCCTCGGCGCGACCGGGTTCGCGATGACGGTCGTTCGTCGGCAGACGCGCCGGATGGCCAGGCTGATCGACGAGCTCGCGTCGGCGACCGACGCGAGCCACCTGGCCATGGCCGACGGGATCAACGACCCGCACCTTCGCGCCAGCTTCGCCCAGCTCGCCGAACGCGTGACCGAGGTCTGGACGCTCGCCACGGTGGACCATCTGACCGGGGTGCTCAACCGACAGGCACTCCTGGCCACCCTGGACACCGAGATCGAACGGGCCTCGCGCTTCGGCCACCAGCTGTCGATCGTGATGGTCGACCTCGACCATTTCAAGCGACTCAACGATTCGCACGGCCACGCCGCCGGCGACCTGATCCTGCGGCGAGTAGCCGACACGCTTCGCGAGAACGTGCGGTCGATCGACTTCGTGGGCCGCTACGGTGGCGAGGAGTTCCTGCTCGTCCTGCCCGAGACGGACGTCGATGCGGCCGCATCGCTGGCCGAGAAGCTCCGCCGCCTGGTCGGTCGTCTGGCCGTGTCGCTCGAAGACGGCTTTCGCGCGTCGACGAGCCTGTCGGCCGGGGTGGCCGGCGGGTACGGCGGCCACCTCGACATGGAGGCCCTCGTCCGGGACGCCGACAACGCGATGTACAGCGCCAAGGCGCTCGGGCGCGACCAGGTGTACGTCTTCCACGAGCTCGAGGACAACGGTCTCGTCCGCCGGGCGGCGATCGCCCCGGGCGCTCGGAACCACGCCATCGAGGTCGGGAAGGCGGCCTTCGGGGCTGCGACCGACTCGCTCACCGCGGCGCTCGGCTCGAGGGCCGGGTTCTCGGGGAAGCCGTCCACGATGATCGCCGGTGCGGCCGTCGAGCTGGCCCTCGGGCTGGGGCTGCCGGAAGGCGAGATCGAGCGGATCCGGGTGGCGAGCATGCTCCACGACCTGGGCAAGCTGGCGATTCCCGAGGAGATCCTGACCAAGCCGGGCGAGCTCAACGATCCGGAGTGGCGGATCGTCTCGGAGCATCCCAAGATCGGCCAGGTCATCCTCGAGCAGGCCGGCGCATTGCGTGACGCCGCGACGATCGTGCTCCACCATCACGAGTGGTACGACGGGCGCGGCTATCCGTACGGTCTGGCCGGCGAGGAGATCCCGGTCGGGGCCAGGATCGTGGCCATCGCCGACGCCTACGAGGCGATGGTGGCCGGGCGCCCGTATCGTGATGCGATCACCCACGAGGCGGCCCTCCGCGAGCTGCGCCGGCACAGCGGCATGCAGTTCGATCCGGAGCTGGTCCAGCGATTCACGGAGCTGTTCGCCCGGGGCATGCCGTTCGAGGTCGATGACACCCACGCCCATGCGCACCCGCATCCCAAGCCGGTCGTCGCCAGGCGCGACGGCCGGACCAACGCCGAGATCCACGACGCGCTCCACGATCGCCGGCGGCGCGTGGTGCAGACCGTGAAGGCCGCCGAGGCCGCGTCGACCGGCACGAACGGGTAGGGCCGGGCGCAGGACTCGCGCGGCTCCCGTCGCGCACGTCGCCCCGGTCCCGGCAACGCATTGCGACATCACGCGCTGGCTCTCTGACGAGATTCGTGCTGCCAGGCCCCCATCGGCACCGAATTCGCGTATCCGCGTTGACGCCCGATCGGGCGCTGTGGCACCATGCGCGGACGCGTCCCGCCCCGTGCAACCGCGCCCGACGGACGGGACCGTCCATCTCCGTACGCAGAGGTCGCTCATGGCCACCGAACCCGCCGCCCGAACCGTTCCGGCCCTCCGCCGGGAACGCCAGTCGGCCCTCTACCAGCGCGCGCTCAAGACGCTGCCTGGCGGCACCAACTCGAACTTCCGTGCCTGGGGCGACGACACGATCTACGTCGATCGTGGCAAGGGTGGCCGGGTCTGGGACCTGGACGGCAACGAGTTCGTCGACCTCCGGATGGGCTATGGCCCGGTGATCCTGGGCCACAACGACGAGCGGGTCGACGACTACGTCAACGAGCGGATGCGCAAGGGCGTCAGCTTCTCGCTGACCAGCGAGGACGAAGTCCGGGCCATGGAGCTGGTCAAGGAGCTGACCGGCTGGGTGGACAAGGCCCGGATGACCGTGTCGGGCACCGAGGCGACGATGCATGCGATGCGGATCGCCCGCGGCTATACCGGTCGCGAGAAGATCGTGAAGTTCGAGGGGCAGTACCACGGCGTTCATGACTACGCGCTGATCAGCGTGGCCCCGGACGACATGTCGGAGCTCGGTGACGAGGACAACCCGGTCCATCTGGCGTGGGGTCGCGGCATCCCCGAAGCGGTCGCCGACACGATCATCCCGGCCCGCTACAACAACATCGACTTCCTGCGCCGCCTGTTCGAGCGCGAGGGCGATCAGATCGCGGCGATCATCGTCGAGCCCGTGCTCGGCAACGCCCAGGCGATCATGCCCAAGCCGGGCTTCCACCAGGCCATGCGCAAGCTGACCGAGGAGTTCGGGATCCTGCTGATCTTCGACGAGGTCAAGACCGGGTTCCGTCTCGCCCGCGGCGGTGCGGCCGAGTACTTCGGCATCAAGCCGGACCTGGCCACGTTCGCCAAGGCGATGGGCAACGGCTACCCCGCGGCCGCCTTCGGCGGGCGCGAGGAGGTCATGAGCGTCCTCCCGGACAAGGTCAGCCACGGCGGCACGTACGCGGGCAACCGGGTCGCCGCCGCCGCGGCCGTCAAGACGCTGGAGCTCCTGCGCGACACGCCGGCGCTCGAGACCATCCACGCCGTCGGTCGCCGGCTCCAGGACGGCCTGCGCGAGATCCTCAACCCGACCGGCCTGCCGTACGTCTTCACCGGCCACCCGTCGATGTTCGGAATCATGTTCACGGAGCACGAGCCGTCGGAGTACCGTGATTGGGCAAACACCGATCACGAGCTGTACGACGCCATCGCCGTCGGCATGCATGCCCGCGGGGCGATGCCGGAGCCCGACTCGCGCGAGCCCTGGTTCATCTGTGAAGCACACGCGCAGGGAGACACGATCGACGAAGTGTTGACGATCTTCAGCGACTCGCTTGACGCGGCCCTCGAGGCGCGCGCCCACGGCGCGATCGGCGCGCCGACCGGGGCCATGACCCACCCCGCCGCGGGATGAACGGACCCGGCGGCATGGTCCTCGACGGCAACGCCGTCCGCTCGGTCGACCGCGCGGCGGCGCTGCTCCTTGCCCTCGGCGACAGCCCGGGCGAGGCCGGCGTGACCGAGCTCGCCCGCCGGTTGGGGCTGCACAAGTCGACCGCCTCGCGGCTTCTGGCCACGCTCCAGAAGCGCGGGTTGGTGGAGCAGGACGACGAGACCGGGAAGTACCGCCTCGGGCTGGTCGTCATCCGGCTCGCGGAGAAGGCCGAACGCACGCTCGACCTGCGCGGGATCGCCCTGCCCGAGCTGGAACGACTGGCACGCCTCACGCACGAGACCACCGGCCTCGGCGTCCTCGACGGCGAATCCATGCTGTCGGTGGCCCAGGCCGACGGCCCCAACCTGATTGCCGTCGGCGACTGGACCGGCCGGGCGACGCCGCTGCACTGTGTCGCATCGGGCAAGGTCCTGCTGTCGTCGCTGGCCGAGCGGGAGGTGCTCCGGATCGTCCGCCGCGGCCTCGTCAGCTACACCGAACGGACGATCGTCGAGCTCGAACCGCTGCTCGAAGAGCTGGCCCGGGTCCGGCGACGCGGGTTCGCCACGGCGATCGGCGAGTACGAGCTCGGACTCAACGCAGTCGCCGCGCCGGTCCACGACGCACGAGGCAACGTCATCGCCGCCGTCGACGTCTGGGGCCCGGCCTTCCGGGTCACTCCCCGTCGGATCCCGGAGCTCGCGGTCCAGGCGCGCGAAGCCGCCGCGGCGATCTCGGTCCGCTTGGGCGGCGTCGTCCCCGAGCGGGAACCCACCCGGGTGCACCCGCCCGCGAGCGCCACCGCCTAGCCTCGCGTCGCGGGCGGGCGACGCGCGGATCGGGCGCCTGCGAATGCCGCCGTCTACGTCCGACGGTCCCGCGCTAGGCTTTGTGCATGCCTGACTTCGACAAGAAACCGTGGAGCACGATCGTCGACGTCCTGCGCGACGACATCCTGCCCATCCTGCTGATCCTGGTCGTGGCGGTCGTCGCGATCCGCCTGGCCCGCCTCTCCGTACGCGGCCTCGTCAAGGCCCTGCTCGATCGTGAAGCCAGCGAAGGGACCGCCCAGGAGCTCAGCGCGGTCGAGCTCAAGAAGCGGATGGACACGCTCGATTCGCTCGGCGGCCGGACGCTCCAGTCGTTCATCGTGGTGATCGCCGGCCTGATGATCCTGGGCCAGCTCGGGCTCGACATCGGGCCGGCCATCGCCGGGCTCGGCGTGGTCGGCATCGCCGTGGGGTTCGGAGCGCAGAGCCTGGTCAAGGACTACCTCAACGGCGCCCTGATCCTGATCGAGAACCAGTTCGGCAAGGGTGACGTCATCCGGGCCGCCGGGGTGGCCGGCGCCGTCGAGGACTTCACGCTCCGCCGGACCACCCTGCGCGACCTGGACGGTGTCGTCCACACCATCCCCAACGGCGAGATCCGGGTCGCCTCCAACCTGACCCGGGTCTGGTCGCGGATCAACCAGGACGTCACCGTGGCCTACGGGACCGACATCGACAAGGCGACCGAGGTCGTGGACAACGTCGGCCGGGAGATGGCCGGCGATCCGGTCTGGAAGCGGCGCGTCCTCGAGGCGCCGCGCGTCGAACGGGTGGAGGCCCTGTCCGAGTACGGCGTCACCCTCAAGATCCTCGGCACCGTGCGCGCCGCGGACCAGTGGTCAGCGGGCGGCGACTTCCGCAAGCGCCTCCTGGCCGCATTCAAGACGCACGGCATCGAGATCCCCCGACCGCAGCGCGTCGTCCTTGCCCGCGATCCGCGTGACGGCATCGAGGTCGGCCTGGCGCCGGATCAGGACGAGCTGGCCGAGGGGACCGAGTAGCAGGGCTTCCCGGTCGACGAGACTGCGCCCGCCGGCCCGCCCGTTCGCCGCATGGTGCACGTTCCAGCTCGCACGACCACTGGGCCTGCGCGGTAGGATGGCCCGGCCAGTCGACATCGCCATTGCGAGGGTGCCGTGAGCGTCGAGTCGTCCCCCCCGTCGCCCGAGATCGAGAACCTCCTCGCGGAGTCGCGGACCTATCCGCCCGACCCCGCGTTCGCTGCGCAGGCCAACGCGAACGCCGAGCTGTACGAGGAAGCCGAGCGCGACTTCGAGGCCTTCTGGGCCAAGCGCGCCCGCGAGCGGCTGGACTGGTCGAAGCCGTTCGAGACGACCCTTGAGTGGGAGCTGCCCTTCGCCAAATGGTTCGTCGGCGGCGAGCTCAACGTCGCGTACAACTGCATCGACCGGCACGTGGAGCGCGGCCTGGGCGACAAGGTGGCCTACCACTGGATCGGCGAGCCCGGCGACACCCGGACGATCACCTTCCGCGACCTCCAGCGCGAGGTCAGCAAGGCGGCCAACGCGCTCAAGGAGCTCGGCGTCAGGACAGGGGACCGGGTAGCGATCTACATGCCGATGATCCCCGAGTTGCCGATCGCGATGCTCGCCTGCGCCCGCATCGGGGCGCCGCACACGGTGGTCTTCGGCGGCTTCTCGGCCGAGGCGCTCTCGGGCCGGATCAACGACTGCGGCGCCAAGGTCCTGATCACGGCGGACGGTGGCTGGCGCCGCGGCAAGAAGGTCGGCCTCAAGCACCACGCGGACGAGGCCCTGGCCGACACGCCGTCAATCGAGGCGGTCATCGTCGTCGACCGCTTCGGCGACGGCGTCCACATGATCCCGCGCCGCGACCACTGGTGGCACGAGATCGTCGAGCGCCAGTCCGAGGACTGCCCGCCGGTGCCGGTCGAATCCGAGCACATGCTCTACCTGCTCTACACGTCCGGCACCACGGCCAAGCCCAAGGGCATCCTCCACACGACCGCCGGCTACCTCCTTGGCACGTCGTTCACCCACGAGGCGATCTTCGACGTCAAGCCGAACGACGTGTACTGGTGCGCCGCCGACATCGGCTGGGTGACCGGGCACTCCTACATCGTCTACGGGCCACTCGCCAACGCGACCACCGGGATCCTGTACGAGGGCGCCCCGGACGCGCCCACCTGGGACCGCTGGTGGCAGATCATCGAGGACTACAAGGTCTCGATCCTGTACTGCGCCCCGACCGCCATCCGCGCCTTCATGAAGCAGGGCGAGGCCATTCCGCATCGCCACGACCTGTCGACGCTGCGCGTCCTCGGATCGGTCGGCGAGCCGATCAATCCCGAGGCCTGGATGTGGTACCGCGAGCACATCGGCGGGGATCGAACGCCCGTGGTGGACACGTGGTGGCAGACCGAAACCGGCCAGATCCTGATCACGCCGCTCCCCGGCGTGACGACCACGAAACCCGGATCGGCGACCTTCGCGTTCCCCGGGATCGACGCCGACGTGGTCGATGCCGACGGCAACTCGGTGCCGAAGGGCGGCGGAGGGTACCTGGTCCTGAAACGGCCCTGGCCGGCGATGCTGCGGGGCATCTACGGCGACCCGGCCCGCTACCAGGAGACCTACTGGAGCCGTTTCCCCGGCATGTACTTCGCCGGTGACGGCGCGAAGCGTGACGCTGACGGCTACCTGTGGCTGCTCGGCCGGGTCGATGACGTGATGAACGTGGCCGGCCACCGTATCTCCACGACCGAGGTCGAGTCGGCGCTGGTCGACCACCGCTCGGTGGCCGAGGCGGCCGTCGTCGGGAAGAAGGACGAGATCAGCGGCCAGGCCATCTTCGCCTTCGTGATCCTCAAGGCCGACCAGGAGCCCTCGGATGCGCTGGCGCTCCAGCTCCGCGAGCACGTGGCCTACGTGATCGGACCGATCGCGCGGCCCAAGTTCCTGATGTTCGTGCCGGACCTGCCCAAGACGAGGTCGGGCAAGATCATGCGACGGTTGCTGCGCGACATCGCCGAGGGACGGGTCCTCGGCGACACGACCACGCTCGCCGACGCCACCGTGGTGGACACCATCCGCGACAACACGGGCGCTGCGGAGGAATGACGTGCCGTTCGACTTCCTGAGGCGTCGAAAAGAGCCCCCGTCGGCGACCGTGGCGGTGGCGCCGCCGTCCGCGCCGTCCGCGGCAGCGGCTGGCATCGCCTTCGACGGGATGACCGAGGATTGGCGGCTCGTCGGCCGGATGCTGGTCGAAGGACGTCTCTCGGACGCACTCAACAAGCGCGAGCCGATTCCGCTCGCCGACGTGCAGTGGGCCCCGATCGACGGCAGCGAGCCGTTTTCCGCGGCGCCGGGCCTCAAGACGGTGGACCCGTACGACCTGGTCCTGGTCCTGGCCGGCGAGGATTCGCTGCCCCCGATGTCCGAACAGGAGCGATCGGCCCATCGCATCCACAAGGTCTCGTACGAAGTCGCCCTCGAGATCCCGCCGTACCGGGTGGTCGGCACCGTCCAGCTCTACCCCGGCTATGAGCCGGTCCGTCTCCTCGATCGCTCGAACGACATGTTCCTGCCCGTGCTCGACGCGACGGCAATGATCGGCGGCAGGACGGTCGGCCCGCCCGACGGGACGGCCATCCTCATCAACCGGGCCTACCTGCGGGGGGTCGAGCAGGTGGACGCCCGGACAGGCGAGCCCCACGAGAAGCTGCCCGGCGGGTCGATGGGCGGCGCCCAGTGGAGCGACAAGTCCCGCTAGCCAGTTTCGCCCCCGGGTCGCCCGATCCTAGGCCCGGGCGATCGCCCTGCTGCGGGACGGGAGACGGAACCCGTTCTTGACGGCCGGCTCGGGCGTTGCCTCGACGCCGAGGACGCGATCGGCGAGCGCGTCGAAGTCGGCAGTGATCTTCTCGCGCGGGAACATCTCGATGACCGTGCGGCCCTCGTTGGCCGCACGCACGAAGAACATACCGCCGGATCGGATCTGGGCGAACGACGGCATGCCGACGGTCCGCTCCACGTCCGCGACGGAGACGCCGCTGTTGGCTCGATTGACGACCATCGCCAGGCGCTCGCGACAGCCGAGGGAGGTTGCCACGTCGCGCAGCTGGACGGCTGCGCGGATCGCCGGCACGTCGGGCGTGACCGGCACCAGGATCCGATCGGCCTCGTCGAAGATCGCCTGGTTGAGCGTGCTGTACGACGGATGCAGGTCGACCACGATGATGTCGAACCGCCGCCGGGCGGCGGAGATGGCGGCGACCACTCGACCCGGATCGAGCACCTCGGTGTGAAGCGGCGAATCCGTCAGCGCGATGACGCGAAGCCCGGACCCGTGCTCGGAGGCGAGCTCGGTGAAGCTTTCCGCCGGACCGCCCTCGGCCTGGTCGCGCCAGCTGTCCGCCACCGAGCGGACGGCCTCGAGCGCGAATGAGGTCGTGACGTGGCCGGTCACCGTGTCGGCGTCGATGAGCAGCACGGACTTGCCCTTTCGGGCCTGGAGGGTTGAGGCCAGGTTGACGGCCACCGTCGTCTTGCCGACGCCACCCTTCGGATTGAAGACAGCGATCACGCTGGCTCGCCGGTCCCAGCCGTCATGGCCCGTGGGACCAACCTGGAGCACCGGCCCACTGCCGTCGTCCACGGTGTCGCGGCGGATGCACATGGCCTCCACGCGCCAGCGGATCGCGTCCGCCGAGTAGGGCCGGGTGAAGTACTCGTTGCCGGTGCCGTCGTCATCCATCTCGGCGAGCCGCTGGTACGACTCGGGTGACACCACGGTCAGGGCCGGGATCGATCGACCGGCATTCAGCAGGGCCGCCCAGTACTCGCCCGCGACGTCCTCGTCGGCCTCGCCATCGAGCACGGCGACCGAGACATCGCGCCGGGTCGCCAGTGCGGCGACCATCTCCGCCGGTTCCTCGACCGTGACGACCTCGAAGCCGGCGCCGAGCAGTTCGGCGACGACGGGATCGGCCTCGGATGGCGGCAGTGCGACGACGATGGCAGGGCGGGCCAAGTGACGACTCCTCGTGGATGGGCTGGGACGTCAGTCGACCGCGTCGCGGTCGTGCGCGGACACCGTGATCTCGCCCTCGGATTCGCCGGTGATCTGCGACTCGAAGGCCGTCATGGCCTGAATCTCGTGGGCCAGCCCAAGGCTGTCGTTGTGGCTCACGGTGAACACGAAGTCGCCGTCCGGCCCCGACGATACGCCGATCGACCAGATACCCGGGACCCGGGCCAGGCTGCGCTTGAAGTTCGCGATGCTCGCCACGCTGATGAGCCCGGACACGACGACGCGGGTCGATGTCTGGCTGGCCGATGAGGCATCGAATTCCGCCGCCACCTCGGCGTCGGGGGATCCGGTCGACTCCGGCGTCTCCGACGTCGCCTCGGCCTCGTCGTCGAGATCGCCGAGCGCCGTGAGATCGCCGTCGAAGGACAGGGCCTCGGCCTCGGCGGCAGCGAAGTCGATGTCGGCCGTCGCAGCGGGCTCGAGCTCGGCAACGGGTTCCGTGACGGCTCCCGGGTCGGTCGTGGCACCTGCCGGCGCCGGGGTGGCGACGATCGACGCCACCACCGCCTCGAGGCTCGGCGGATCCGGCATCGTCTCGGCCATCGTGGCGATCCGGGTGGGATCCTCTTCCGCGTTGAGGCGGTCGAAGAAGGTGCTCATCTCGGCCTCGAACGCGGCGACCAGGGCGGTGACGCGCTCGGCCCGGGCCTCGACCGTGGCGGCATGGGCATCCATCTCGGCATCCAGGCCGGTCTTTCGAGCGGCGACTCGGGCCTCGGTCTCCTCGCGGATCCGGGCGATCTCGGCCTTCGACCAGTCGCGGATCTCGGCAACGTCATCGTCGGCCTTGCGGCGCAGATCGGCGACCTCGGTGGTGGCGTTCGCGCGGATCTCCTCGACGACGGCCTTGGCCTCGATCTCGAAGCGCTCCATCGTCTCGCTGCGCGCGTGCTCGGCCGCGGCCTGCATCGCATGGCTCAGCTCGGCCATGAACTTGGTTGCGCGGCGCGCGGGCACCGCTCCGGACCGCTCCGACTGGGACGATGTACGGCTTGCGGTGTCGATCATGGTGGGTGCCTGGGTCTCCTCGTTGTCGGGCATGTCACCGCTCTCGATCGACGGCTTGGCCAGGGCCCCTGTCGGCTCGGCGTCGGCCTCGATCCCCCCGTGCTCGTCGGATACGGCCGGCCCGGTGCTCCACGGGAGGCGGAAGGAAGGTCGTGTCTCGGTACTGGCCATAGG
Organism: uncultured Chloroflexia bacterium; assembly: GCA_963806175.1. GTDB lineage: Bacteria > Chloroflexota > Limnocylindria > Limnocylindrales > CSP1-4 > SPCO01. Next base: position 181,038 of record CAWDXA010000003.1, on the reverse strand, counting down.
ACGGAACCTCGTTGACGGGATGGTCGGACGCGCTGGCCCGATCTCCGGTGCGTGCACGCATCGTTGCAGCGGCGGTGAGTGTGGTGTAGTTGGCTAGTGGTACCAGCGGTGTGGGCCGGTGGTACCGTCCGCGACGCCGGACCGGCCCGGGTCGCTGGTCATCCGATCCTTGTTCCCGGGCTACCATGTCGCGATGCTCCAGCCGAATGGGTTCGACGATCGTCCCGGCGTGACCGACACGCTCGGCCGGGCGCTGCGCGATCTGCGCATCTCGGTGACGGACCGCTGCAACTTCCGCTGCACGTACTGCATGCCCCGGGAGGTCTTCGGCCGGGATTACGCGTTCCTGCCCAAGGACCAGGTGCTTTCGTTCGAGGAGATCACGCGGCTGGCCCGCGCCTTCGTCGGGCTCGGGGTCGAGAAGCTGCGGATCACCGGCGGCGAGCCGCTCGTCCGCCGCGACCTGCCGGACCTGATCGCGATGCTGGCCGCCATCCCCGGGCCGGACGGGGCGCCGCTGGATCTCACGCTCACCACCAATGGGTCGGCGCTGCGGGCGCTCGCGCGGCCGTTGGCGGATGCCGGCCTGCGACGCGTCACCGTCAGCCTGGACTCGCTTGACGACGCGGTCTTCGGGGCGATGAACGGCATCGAGTTCCCGGTCGAGCGGGTGCTGGATGGGATCGCGGCCGCCGGCGAGGCGGGGCTGGCCCCGATCAAGGTCAACATGGTCGTGCGGCGCGGGATCAACGAGGCGAGCGTGCTGCCGATGGCGGCCTGGGCCCGGGAGACGGGCGTGATCCTGCGCTTCATCGAGTACATGGACGTCGGCCATTCCAACGGCTGGCGGCTCGACGAGGTCGTGCCGGCGGGCGAGCTGGTCGAGATGATCCATGCGGCCTGGCCGATCGAGCCGGCCGACCCGCTCTACCGCGGCGAGGTCGCAGATCGCTGGCGGTACGCGGACGGCGGCGGCGAGTTCGGCGTGATCGCGTCGGTGACGCAACCGTTCTGCCGGGATTGCACCCGGGCGCGGGTGTCGGCGGACGGCAAGGTCTACACCTGCCTGTTCGCCGTCGACGGCCACGACGCCCGGGCAGCGCTCCGCTCCGGTGGCTCGGACGCGGAGCTGGCAGCCTTCGTAGAGGGGATCTGGGCGAAGCGTGGCGATCGCTATTCCGAGTTGCGCTCGGCCGCGACCTCGCGGCTGCCAAAGGTCGAGATGTTCGCGATGGGCGGCTGACGAGCGCCTTGTCCACACGCTGTCCACAGGCGTCGACAAGTCGTGGAAGGGATCGTCCCGTGCCGTCGCGAGTTGGTGGATAACCGCGTTGACCGGCCACAATCCGGGCCGCTACCGTACGTCTCAGCCCGAAGGGGCCGACAGGATCGAAGGACCCGAGATCGCATCAAGGACCTCCGCTCCGCCGCCGGTCGCTTCGGGCGCTTCGTTACCCGCCTGCGAGGGTCGTCTCACCGCGGCCGTCCAGCGCGGCTCGCCCGACGGGACGTGATCGACATCCCGGTGTCGAGACTCCCGCCGGGCCAACGAAGCCATGCGGCCCCGACCGTCTGGCGTTGGATGTGTTGTGGAGGTCGGCATGCCTGAGGTTCCCGTCCAGCCCATCCTGGATCCGTCGAATCCGATCCGGCCGGCCGACCAGCCGGCTCGCCTCGCGGCACTGGCGTCCGTCGTGCGGGCCAGGACGGATCTCACGCCCGAGATCGGCATCGTCCTGGGCTCGGGTCTGGGCGGGCTCGCGGACGATCTCGAGGCGCCGGTCGCGATCCCGTTCGCCGATCTCCCGGGCTGGCCGGCGGCGACCGCGCCCGGCCACGCGGGGCGGCTGCTGCTGGGCAGGCTCGCCGGTCGGCCGGTGGTCATGCTCCAGGGCAGGTTCCACCTGTACGAGGGCAACGATCCCGGCCTCGTCGTCCAGCCGGTGCTCCTGTTCCGCGAGCTCGGGGTGCGCGTCGTCATCCTCACCAATGCCGCCGGCGGTCTCGATCCGGGCTTCGGGCCGGGGACGCTGATGGTGATGCGCGATCACCTCAACCTGACCGGCCGCAACCCGCTCATCGGCCCGAACGCCGGCGGCCTCGGCGAACGCTTCCCCGACCTGACCGAGGCGTGGAGTCCGAGGCTTCGCGAACGGCTCCACGCTGCGGGGGTGGCCGTGGGCGTCGAGCTCGCCGAGGGCGTCTACGTGGGCCTGCTGGGGCCCAACTACGAGACGCCGGCTGAGGTCCGGATGCTGGCCGGGCTCGGCGGCCACGCGGTCGGGATGTCGACGGTGCTGGAGTGCATCGCCGCCCGCTGGGTGGGGCTCGAGGTCTGCGGCGTCTCGCTCGTCACGAACGCCGGTGCTGGATACTCGGGAGCCCCGTTGACCCACGAGGAGGTCCTGGCCGCCGGAGCGGAGGCGGGCCCGCGCCTGGCGAGCGTCATCCGCCGGTTCGTGGCGGACCTGGCCTGACCACGCCGGGTCAGGTGACGGGCAGCTCCCGACCCGTCGCCCGGGCGGCGGCGCTCTTCTCGGCCCACGCCTCGAGGACGCGGTCCTTGTGCGGCCGGATCGGGCAGTGGCCGTCGCGGTTGTTGAACTCGTCGCAGTAGCCGAGCGGGACACACTTCGGGGCCAGGAAGCTGCCGAGGAACGGCGACACGGCAAAGACTTCGTGGCGGATCAACTGGAACAGCCGCCGGATCTCCCACTGGGCCATCGTGCACAGGCGCAGCCCCGACATGTGGATGAGCGCCCGCAGGTTCGTGGTCATGACCAGGTTGGTGCGGGTCGCGTTCGGGAAGACGAACCGGGCATCTTCCCCCGGCACGCCGGCCTTGAGCATCTCCCCGTACAGCCCGAGCGCACCGTCGACCTGCTCCTCGAATCGTTCGCGCAGCTCGGGATCGGCTTCGGCGATCGAGTGGGGGAGCATCGTCGCCGCGCCCTTGAACTTGACGTAGCGCTGGCTCTGCTGGTCGAAGGCCACGCCCGCCCGGTGCCGGACGAGCTGATGGGACAGCGTCCGGGAGACGCCGCTGATGGCGAACGTGAAGACGACGTGCTCGATGGTCGAGCCGTGCCCGGATTCGATGACGGACCCGATCAGCTTCTGCATCTTGAGCGGGTCGAAGTCGCCGGCCAGGGCGCGCCGGAAGATCTCGTCGGGATCCTGCTCCGAGTAGCAGGTCCGGCAGGCCGTGTAGATCACCGGCACGTAGTAGCGCTCGACGATCTCCCGATTGGGAAAGAGCAGCGTGGCCCGCATGCCGAGGTCGCGGCGGCCCGGGTTCTTCGGGATCGAGCTCTTCTCGCGAGCGGGCTCGGGCGTGGCGGATGGGACGGTCATCGGATGGCCAGTCTAGTCGAGGCGGCGCGTCCCGGCTTCGGGTCTGGCGGCCGCTGGTCGGGAGGCCATTTCGTCGTGCAGGTCCGACGCCTGGCTTCCCTCCAGCGCATAGGCCACGGCTTGGTCGAGGGTCATCGCCGCGCCCTCGGCACCCAGGCGCTCCAGGTCTTCGGCGGCCATGTACGACCGAATGCTGGGGCGCACGTCGGTCTCGAAGTTGTCCTCGACGTAGCTCGCGAGTCCGGTCCCGGTCTCGTTCGTCAGGTTCCGCGCGGCGCCGCGCAGCCGTGCCGCTCGGTCGAGCTCGCCTGCGGCGGCGGCCAACGCGGACATGTCGTCGAGCGTCATGGTCAGGCCGGCCGTGTCGCCGGCCGCCTGGAAGTGCCGGATCGCGTGCTGGATGAGCTCACGCGCCTCGTCGAGCTCGCCGTTGCGCAGCAGTGCGCTGCCGAGCATGTGGAGCGCCCACGCCTCCATGGTCCGGTCCCTGGTGGCGCGGAACATCTCGAGTGACCCCCGGAACTCCGCGACCCCGTTGCCGGCCTGATTCCGGAAGTAGTGGTAGTTGCCGAGGGCCCAGAGCGCGCTTGCCTCACCGAGGCGATTACCCAGCGCGTGATACCGGCGCCGCGCCTCCTCGATGTACCCCAGACCGACGCCGTCGGGATCCGGGTCCGGGCCGTCGGTCGTTGGGGGGACGGCAAACGCGAACGAGGCGTTGTAGTAGGCGTTGGCGATCTCGGCCTCGTCGCCGATCGACAGCCAGAGCCGGAGCGCCTCCTGGTACCGGGCGGACATCTCGGCGATCTCGCCCTGCCACCAGAAGACTCCGCCGAGCCCTTCGGCAAGCCGGGCGCGGAGGCGCGGGTCATCGTTCGACCATGGTGCCAATTCGATCGCCACCAGCCGGCGGCGCGCCTCCGCCAGATGGCCCCGCTTCTGCCAGAACCGCCACATGGCGTAGCCCAATCGGATGGCTGTGGCGGGCTCCGGCCGCGCCATCGACCGGTCGAGGACGGCGCGGATGTCGTCATGCTCCAGCTCCAGTCGATCGAGCCAGTTGCGCTGGTCGGAGCCGGCGATCTCCGCGGACGCCTGCTCGGCGAGCCCCAGGTACCAATCACGGTGACGATCCTGGATCGCGAAGGTCTCGCCGCGTCCCTCGAGCTGCTCGGCGGCGTATTCACGGATCGTGTCGAACAACCGGAAGCGCGGTTCGCCGTCGCCGCCCTCCTCCACCTTGAGCAGGCTCTGGTCGGCGAGGGCCATCAGTCCGTCGATCACGTCGCCGCCGATCTCGGAGGACGGTCCGCACACCGCCTCGGCGGCGTCGAGGTCACAGCTCCCGGCGAAGACCGAGAGCCGATCGAGCAGCCGCCTGGCTTCATCGTCGAGCAGGTCGTAACTCCAGGCGATGGCGCCACGCAGCGTCTGCTGGCGGGCCGGGAGGTCGCGCGCGCCGGCTGCCAGGACGTCGAGCTGATGCTCCAGGCGGGCGAGGATCGCCTCGGGCGACAGGAGCTTCATCCGCGCCGCGGCAAGCTCGATGGCGAGTGGCATGCCGTGGAGTCGCGCGCTGATGGCGGCCACCGCGGGCGCGTTGGCATTGGTCACGGTGAAGCCGGGTCGGACGGCCAGGGCGCGCTCGATGAACAGCCGGACCGCGGCGTATTGGCTAAGCGCGGCGAGATCGAGCACACGCGCCTCGCCGGGCAGCTGCAACCGGTCGAGACCACTGAGCGTGGCCAGGTCCGGCGGGGTTGGGAGGCCCGGGACCGGATACTCCTGCTCGCCGGACACGCGCAGTGCCGCCCGGCTCGTGACGATGATCTTGAGTCCTGGCGCCACCCGGAGCAGGTCGCCGACCAGCGGCGCCGCGCTCGTGACCTGCTCGAAGTTGTCGAGGACGAGCAGGAGCGTGCCGCTCCTTCAGCCAGTCGGACAGCGTGTCGGCGATCGGACGGGTGCCGCTCTCGGTCACCCCGACGGCGGTGGCGATCCGGGACGCCACCAGCATCGGGTCGCGGATCGGTTCGAGCGGGACGAAGAAGACGCCATCGGGGAACCCGTCGGCGGCGGTCGAGGCCAGCTGGAGCGACAGCCGCGTCTTGCCCGTTCCGCCGGGGCCGGTCAGGGTCAGCAGCCGCGTCATGGACAGGAGACGGGCGGCTTCATCGATCTCGGCGGCACGACCCGACGAACGTGGTCAGCTGGGTCGGCAGGTTGTTCGGCCGCGCGTCCGGGGTGCGGAGCGGCGGGAAGTCGCGCCGGGAGGTCGTCGGCCTCGACCTGGACGACGTGCTCCGGTCCGAGCAGGTCCTTCAGGCGGTAGGTGCCGAGGTCGCGCAGGCGAACCCTTCGGGCGGCAGATGGGGCTGGACCAGGCCGCGCGTCGCGTCCGACAGGAGGATCTGGCCGCCGTGCCCGACCGCCGCGATCCGCGCGGTCCGGTTGATGTCCAGGCCGACCAGGCTGTCGCCGGCGAGCTCGGCCTCGCCCGAGTGGATGCCGATCCGGACCCGAACCGTCTCGTCGTCGCCCCACGGTTCGGCCGCGAGCGCCCGCTGGGCCGCGACGGCCGCTCCGATCGCCGCCCGGGCGCTCGCGAACACGACGAAGAACGAGTCACCCTGGGTGCCCTGCTCGATCCCGTCGTGGGCGCCGAACGCCTGGCGCAGGATCGCCCGGTGGCGTTCGCGCAGTTCCGCGTAGCGGGCGGTCCCGACGCGCTGCTCGAGGTGCGTCGAGCCCTCGATGTCGCTGAACAGGAAGGTGACCGTGCCACTCGTGATCGGCTGGGTGGCGCTCATGGCTGGGGCTCCTGGTCGCCTCAGTGGTGGTGGGCGTCCGAGAGCTCGCGGGTCAGCTCGCGCAACCGGCCCGCCAACTCGCGCAGGATCGCCATCGCGACGCTCGGCTGCTCGGCGATGATCTCCTCGAAATCCCAACCCGCCAGGGCCAGGCAGGTCGTGGGCGCGGAGCTGATGACCTGGGCCAGCCGCGGCTCGCGGTCGATGACCGACAGCTCCCCGAAGAACGCGCCGGGGCCGAGCTCCGCGAGCGTCTCGCCGTCGCGGACGACGCGGACGGCGCCGCTCACCACGATGAAGAAGCCGGTCCCGATCTCGCCCTGGCGGGCGATGATCCGGTCGGGCGGAAGGTCGACCTCGGTCATTCGATCGGCGATGCGCCCCAGCCCGGCGGCGTCCACGGCCGCGAACAGGCGGGTCTGCCCCAGCCGCTCGATGATCTGGTCACGGGTCAGGGTCATGCAGCCTCCGCTCGAGTTGGGGGGCATGCTGCGCTGCTCGATGGCGAGCCGTCAACACGTATCGCCCGCAATGGAACGCCGGCTATGGCACCATGCGCCGATGGTTGCGCGCGAGGAGCTGGTGGATGCGATCGCCGGGTTCGCGCTGTTCGCCGACCTCACCGATCCACAGCTCACGGCGATCGTCCACATCTTCGAGGAGGCGTTCTACGCCGAGGGCGAGCGGGTCCTGCGCCAGGGCCTGACCGGGTCCGGCTTCCACATCATCCTCGACGGGGAGGCTGCGGTCGTCGTCGACGGCAACGAGCGCGCCAAGCTGGGCAGGGGCGACTACTTCGGCGAGGTCTCGGTGATCCTCGGGGAATCGCCGATCGCGGACATCGTCGCGACCCGTTCGCTGCGCTGCCTGGTCCTGCCGGGTCCCAGGGTCGAATCGTTCCTGATCGCGCACCCGAGGGTCATGTACCGGATGCTCCAGGTCCAGTCGCGGCGGCTGCGGGCTGCCAACCGATGGCGGAGCTGAGCAGCCCGTTCCCGCCCGGCGAGTACCCGGTGGTCGTGGTCGGGAGTGGCCCGGGCGCCCTCCAGGTCTCGTACTCGCTGGGCCGGCTCGGCGTGGGGCACGCGGTGATCTCGGCGGATCCGGCGGCCGGCGGCATGTTCCGACGCTGGCCGTTCTTCCAGCGGCTCCTGTCGTGGACCAAGCCCCACGCGCCGGTCGAGCGGGGCACCCGCGCCTACGAACGCTACGACTGGAACAGCCTGCTCGGCGATACGCCCGAGACCCGGGCGATCCAGCCCGGCCTGATGGACGGCACCTCCTACTTCCCGTCGCGGCCGGAGATGGAGGCGAACCTCGTCACCTTCGCCGATCGGGCCGGGGTGGCCGTCCGGTACGGGTGCCGCTGGACGGCGACGAGCCTGGAGGAGGACGCCGCTGGCCGACGGTTCGTCCTCGAGACGACCGACGGGCGCTACTCGTGCCGGGCCCTCGTCGTCGCGGTCGGGGTGGCCGAGCCCAGGACACCCCCCGGTCTCGGCATGGAGCTCACCTCGCATTACGCGGACGTTCGTCCGGCGGAGACGTACGCCGGCAAGCGCGTGTTCATCATCGGCAAGCAGAACTCGGGCTTCGAGCTGGCCACGGGCCTGCTCCCCTGGGCCCGCCAGCTCATCCTGTCGTCGCCGTCGCCGGCGCGGCTGTCGGTCGACACGAAGTCGCTCGTCGGCATCCGCGCGCGCTACGTGCAGCCGTTCGAGGATCACGTCCTCGGCGGCGGGGTCAGCGTGCTCGACGCGGCGATCGATCGGATCGAGCGAGCCGCCGACGGGACGTTCCTGGTGCGGCTCCGGCGGACCGACGGCGGCGCGGACATGGCCATCGAAGCGGATGATGTGATCGCCGCCACCGGTTTCGTCGCGCCATTGCTGGACCTGCCCGCGCTGGGCGTCACGACGTTCGGCGCGAGCGCGCTGCCTGCCCAGACGCCGTGGTGGGAGAGCGCCGGCCTGCCGGGCGTCTTCTTCGCCGGGACCATCGGCCAGGGCGCCAAGGGCCTGCAGAAGCATGGGATCCCGGCCAATTCCGGGGCCGTCCACGGGGCCCGCTACAACGCCAGGGTGCTGGCCGGGTATCTCGCGCGGACGCGCTTCGGCGTGGAGCCCGAGCGACCGCGAGTCGCGCCCGGGGATGCGTCAGGCGTTCTGGCCCACGAGTTGGCCGAGGGTCCCGAGCTCTTCCACCAGCGCGGCTATCTGGCCCGCGTGCTGACCGCGGATCCCGCCGGCGGTCTCCGCGACGATGGCATCCAGCCGCTTGCCGAGGTCCTCGATGGGGGCGGGCCGGACGCCCTGATCGCGACCCTCGAAGCAGATGGATCGGGCGCCATCTTCCCGGTTGTCTACAGTCGCGTCCGGGGACAGGTCGTCGAGCGGGCGATCGAGCCCGATCCGCTGCTGCGCTTCGACACGACCGATACGCGACTCGCCATCGACGACCTGGCCCGGCGGATCGGGCAGGGGGCCTAGCGGGCGTCGGCTCTCGGCGGGCCATCCCCGGGCCTCCCTGCCGGGTCTCCAGCCGTGCTGAATCCGGGTGGTTCGAACCAACCGAAACCATCGGAGGGAGCTGACAGGTTTCGGCCAATGTGGCCGGTCGCCGGTTTGGCAGTCGTGGGTGGGGATTCGACGTCCCCGTGATCGCGCAGCGCGGCCATGTCGTCGGGATCGTTCCGTTTGCCCGAAACGACCGGAAGCCGAACAGGCCGGGGCCCACCGCCGCCGCGCCGCCGCGCACCGCCGCGCGGCGCCACACACCAGCCGGCGGCGGCGCCGCGCGCCGCCACTCACACGAGTCGGCGCGGGATGCGTTCACGCCAGGTGCGCCGGAAGAACGGCTCGCCATCGAGGTCCACCTCGAGCTCGACGTGCAGGTCGAATCCCGACGCGTCGCTGGTCTGCTGCGAGCGCGCCCGGATCTCCGTGTCGAACGTGTGCTCGTGCCAGCGGTAGACGACGTCGGCCGACAGGCTGGCGTGCGCCGGGTCGGCGTCGGCGGCCGTCAGGCGCAGGGTCTCCGCCGAGTACAGGCGCCGTCCGTCGGCCAGGAGGTCCTCGCCGCCGTCGTGGATCGTGACGGTCACGGACCCGGCGATCACGTCCTCCTGGACCTGCCAGATCGGTGGGTCGCCCTCACCCTCGGCTCCGACCTCGACGAGCTCGGGCGGCGTGGTCTTGAACGCCGGGACGGGGGCGTCGCCCGGACCGCCCGCGGGCGGCACCACCGGGAGGACCAGCCGCGACGGGTTCGCCGGGCCGTGCCACAGCTCGAATTCGGCGAGGTCAGGCGACGGCCAGATCACGGGCCAGGCAGACGATGCGACGGACACCCGGATCCGATGCCCGGCCAGGAACCGATACCCGGCCGGCCGCAGCGCGATCGTGACCTCCTCGATCCGGCCGGGGGCGAGGGGCACGGGATGGTCGTGCGAGCGGCGGTGGGTCAGATTGAGGATCCCGGCGCTGACCTGCGCGGAGGTGCCGTCGGGCGCGACGTCCGCCAGGCGGACGACCGCCGTCGCCACGGGCGCCGACACGGCGAGATGGAGCACGACCGCGGGCACGCCGAGGATCTCGAGCGGCAGTTCCAGCGGGCCGCTGGTATACGTCGGCCCGAGTCCCTCATCCGGCCGGAGGTCCCGCGCCAGGCCGTTGGGCGGCCCGCCCGCGCCCCAGGACAGTGCGGCCCGCGTGCCCACCGTCGGTCGGTGTCGATAGCGGTCGACGCCGCCGGGCCCATCGGGCGCGTCGACCAGCCGCCCGACCAGCGGGAGCTCGCCGCCGGCGAACGCCCAGGCCCGCGGCGCCGCCGCCGGATGCGGATACGCCGTCGCCGCTCGCCAGCGACCGGGCCAGGCGACCGGGAACGGTTCGGGCTCCGCGTACTCACGCTCGAACCAGGTGATAGCGGGCTCCCGGTCGGCGCCGTTCGGGAGCTCCTTGAGCCATCGATCGAAGAACCGCACGATCTCGTGGAGCTCGTCGAGGTTCGGGCCCGGCGTCGCCGACGATGGCAGCCCGTGGACCCAGTTGCCCACGATCGTCCGCGACGGGGCGCGGCAGGCGGCCTGCATGCGCATCGCCGCGTCGACGTACGAATCCATCCAGCCGCCGACATTGAGGACCGCCGCCTCGATCGCGTCGTAGTCGGGCGCCAGCGATCCGTGCCGCCAGTACGGCCCGTCGTGCTGCCGGCGCAGCCACTCGAAGAGCCACGGCGGCGTGGCGTCCAGACGCGTGGCCCACATCTGTTTCCAGTCGTCGCCGACGATCGCCGGGTCCGGCGGCATCGCGTTCATCGCCACCTGGCTGACGGCGTACTGGCTCAGCTCGCTGGCCGTGACGCAGCCGCCGACGTAGTGGACGTCGGTGCGGTAGCGATCGTCCGTCGCCTGGATCGGCGCGATCGCGCGCAGGTGGGGCGGTTGGAGCTTGGCCACCTGGATGGAGGTGAACCCGCCGTAGCTGATCCCCCACATGCCGACCGCGCCGGTGCACCACGGCTGGGCAGCCAGCCACTCGACGGCGTCGTACCCGTCGCGGGTCTCCGCGTCGGTGTACTCGTCGAGGGCGACGCCGCCCGACGACCCGGTGCCGCGCACGTCCAGCCGGCAGAGGGCATACCCCCGCTGGGCGAGATACACGCCGCGGGCCACGTCGGCATCGCGCCGCCAGTTGTCCTTGCCGTAGGGGATCATCTCGAGGACGGCCGGGAACCGGGGGTCGGCGTCTCCGGTTGCCGGGAGCGGCAGCCACAGGTTGGCCGACAGCTGCACGCCGTCGCGGGCCGGGATCCAGACGCCGAGCCGTGTTTCGACCTCGTGGCGGGGAGGGCTCGCGGAACGAAGCGCGTCCGAGGTGTCATCAGGCATCGCCAGGAGTCTAGGCTCGCGCCCGGGGGAGTCACGGCCCCGCCCGCGCCGTGCGACGATGGGCGTCGATGGAGGACGAGCCCGTCGTCGCCGGTCCCTGGACGCGTCGCACGCGACGCGTGGCCTACGAGAACGCCTGGATCACGATCTGGCACGACGAAGTGATCCGGCCGGACGGGGAGTCCGGGATCTACGGCGTCGTCCACTTTGCGAACCTGGCCGTCGGCGTGCTCGCGCTCGACGAATCCGGTCGCGTCCTGCTCGTGGGACAGCACCGCTACGCGCTCGACCGCTATTCGTGGGAGATCCCGGAAGGCGGCGTGCCAGCCGGCGAGCCTGCCCTCGAGGGGGCGCGCCGCGAACTGCGCGAGGAGACGGGCGTGGAAGCCGCGGACTGGATCGAGCTCGGCCGGAGCCACCTGTCCAACTCGGTCTCCGACGAGGAGGCCGTGCTCTACCTCGCGACCGGATTGACCCATGGGGTCGCGACGCCGGACGGCACGGAATCGCTGGCGGTTCGCTGGGTCCCGTTCGACGAGGTCCTGGGCATGACCCTCGACGGGCGGATCACCGACGCGATGACGATCCTCGCCGTCCAGCGGGCCGCGATCGCCCGGCTGACCGGGGCCGATCCGGACGACCGGGGGCGCGGCGCGTGACCGGGGCCGGCCGCCGCGACTGGGACGCGATCGTCGTCGGACTCGGCGCGATCGGCTCCGGGGCGGCGTACTGGCTCAGCCGGGCGTTCGGCGACGGGGTCCTCGGCCTGGAGCAATTCGAGTTCGACCACCCCAACGGTGCCTCGGCGGACCATTCCCGGATCATCCGGCTCTCGTATCACCGTCCCGACTACGTCCGTCTCGCGAAGCGCGCGTACGAGAGCTGGTCGGTGGTCGAAGCGGAGGCGGGCGAGCGCATCGTGACGATCACCGGCGGGCTCGACCTGTGGCCGGCCGACCCGGCGATCCCGCAGGCGGACTACGTCGAGAGCCTCGCCGCCGAGGACGTGCCGTTCGAGCTCCTGGATGGCGCCGAGGTCATGCGCCGCTGGCCGCAGTGGCGGCTCGGCCCGGACGTCACCGCGCTATGGCAGCGACAGGGCGGACTGGCCGACCCGTACAGGGGGAACGGCGCCCACCGCCGCCTCGCCCGGGCAAACGGCGCCACGTTGCGCGACCGGACGCCCGTCACGCGCCTGCGGGATGCCGGCGGCGGCGACCTCGAGGTGGAGACCGGGGCCGGGACGTTCCGCACCGGCCGCCTCGTGATCGCCGCCGACGCCTGGACCAACCAGCTGCTGGCGTCATTCGGGCGTCACCTGCCGCTCCAGGTCACCCGCGAGCAGGTGACCTACTTCGCCTGCCCGGACCCCGCGGCGTTCGCTCCCGACCGGTTCCCGGTCTGGATCTGGATGGACGAGCCGTCGTTCTACGGCTTCCCGACGTACGGCGAGGCGGGTCCGAAGGCGGCGCAGGACTGTGGCGGCATGCCGGTGGATCCGGACCGGCGCACGTTCGAGCGAGACGAGGCCGCATTCCGGCGCGTCACCGGGTTCCTCGCCCGCCATCTCCCCGGCGCCCTCGGCCCGCCGATCTACACGAAGACCTGCCTGTACACCCTGACCCCGGAACGCGACTTCGTGGTGGACCGGCTGCCCGACCAGCCGGGCGTCGTGGTCGCCCTGGGCGCCGGCCACGGGTTCAAGTTCGCCTCGGTCCTCGGCCGGATCACGGCCGAGCTGACGACCGACGGTGGCACCCCGTCCGCCCCGGAGCTGGAGGCCTTCCGGATCGACCGGCCGATCCTGCTCGAAGCCGACCCGGCCACGTCGTGGATGGTCTGATTGGGCGCTGACGCACCGTGCGAACCCTGCCTTGCAAGCCACGACGGCGTGTGCCAACGTACCGCCCACTCGATGGGGATTCAGGCGGGAGGTCCGAGGAGGATGCGGGCCTCCGCCAGAGGAGGAACTCGATGCGACCGACCCTGCACGCTCGATTGATCCGGCTCGTTGGCGCCGGTGCGCTGGCAGCCTCGCTCCTGCTCCCTGCCGCCGCTCCGGCGGCGGCGGCCGACCCGGTGGTCCTTCGTGTCGGAACGACCCAGGACGTCGACGCCTCCAACCCGTACCAGACGGCGCTCGTGTCCGGGTACGAGGCGTTCCAGCTCACCTACAACCTGCTCGTCGACTTCGGGCCGAACCTCGAACCGGTCCCCGGCTTCGCCGACTCGTGGGAGCGTGCGCCAGACAAGGTGACCTTCCACATCCGGACCGGGATGAAGTGGTCCGACGGGCAGCCGGCGACGTCGGCCGACGCCTGTTTCAGCTGGCAGCTTGCGGTCGACGCGATCAAGGCCGATTCGAACATCGGCCTCGGCTACCTCGACCCGAACCTCAAGGACGCCGGGGTCACGAAGGTCGAGTGCCCCGACGACCAGACGTTGATCGCCTACACGACCGACCAGTCCGACCGGATCTTCCAGGTCTACCTGCCGATCATCCCCAAGCACATCTGGGGCAACGTACGACTACAAGACGATCGCGGACCAGAAGTTCGACGCGCCGCTCGTCGGGACCGGGCCGTACACCCTGGCCGAATGGAAGACCGGCCAGTTCATGCGCTTCGTCCGCAACCCCAACTACTGGGGCACCCAGGGGTACGCCGACGAGGTCGTCATCCAGATCTTCAGCAGTGCCGACACCATGGTCCAGGCGCTCAAGTCAGGTGACCTGGACTACGCCCATGACGTCAACGCCGACCAGCTCAAGGCGCTCCAGAACGAGCCGGACATCAAGACCGTCGTCGGGTCCTCCAACGGCTGGACGCAGCTCGCGTTCAACACGTACGGCACCGGCACCGGGAAGACGATCAAGGGTGGCGGGCCATCGACACCGGCGCTCCTCGATCCCGCCTTCCGCGACGCGCTCGGCTATGCCGTCGACCACCAGGCACTCGTCGACAAGGTGCTCGGGGGCTTCGGCGACGTCGGGACGACCATCGTGCCGCCCGTTCTCGGCCAGTGGCACGTCGAGCCGGACCATCCACGCACGTTCGACATCGAGCTGGCCAAGCAGAAGCTCGACGCCGCCGGCTACAAGCTCGACGCCAGCGGGAACCGGCTCGACAAGGAAGGCAAGCCGATCACCCTGCGCATGTACATGCCGGACTCGAGCGACACCTATCCCAAGTCCGCGCAGTTCATCAAGGACTGGTACGGCCAGCTTGGCGTCAAGGTCCAGACGAAGGTCCTCGACAGCGCGACGCTGACCGACGTGCTCCTCCCGCCGGAGGCCGGCGGCAGCGGCAACCTGGCCAAGTACGACATCGAGCTGTGGGGCTGGTCCGGCAACCCGGACCCGAATGCGCTGCTCCAGATCTTCCGCTGCGACGAGATCGGCAACACGTCCGACAGCAACTACTGCAATCCGGACTACGACAAGCTGTACGACCAGGAATCGAAGCTGTCGGGCGACGCCCGCAAGGCGATCCTGACCCAGATGCAGAACCTCATCTACGACCAGGCGCCGTACGACGTCCTGTACTACGACGCCGCCCTGGACGCGTACCGGACCGATCGGTTCGCCGGCTGGCAGAACATGCCCAGCAACGGGACACCGATCTTCACCTACGGCACCCTCGACTACACGAGGTTGACCGATGCCAAGGCGGCGGCCAGCGCCCCGCCGAGCACCGAGCCCGCAGCCACGGGCGGCGCCTCGGCCGGCCCGGCCGGTCCGTCGCCCTCGGCGGCCCCGGCGCCGAGCCCCGCGTCGAGCAGTGGCGACAACACGGTGCTCATCATCGTCGTCGTCCTGGTGATCGTCGTGGTGATCGGTGGCTGGTTCGTCATGAGCCGCCGGCGGGCGGGAGCCGCCGGGGAGGACGAGTGAGCGAGCCCCCGGGTTCGTCCTTGCGATCGTCGGAGGGCCGCCGTCCGGCGGCCCTCGCGGCGCGCTGACCTCCCCGCCGTATGGGTGGCCGCTACCTGGGCCGCAAGTTCGCCCAGGCGTTCATGACGATCGTCGCCATCGTCGTGCTCAACTTCCTGCTCTTCCGGCTGATGCCCGGGTCGCCGGAACGGGTTCTCTTCCGGAACCCGAACCTCTCGCCTGAGGTCGTCCAGGCGGCACGTGTCCGGTGGGGCCTGGACAAGCCGCTCATCCCGGACCAGCTGGTCGCCTACGTCGAGGCGACCCTGACCGGCGACCTCGGGTACTCGTTCAAGTTCCGCGGCCAGGCCGTGACCGACGTCATCGCCGACCGGGTCGGGCCGACGCTCCTGCTGGTCGGGCTGGGCGAGATCGTGTCGATCGTGCTCGGACTGGGCCTCGGGTCGTATGCCGGCTGGCGGCGCGGAGGTCGAATCGACCGGGTCGGCAACGGGCTCAGCCTGGTGGTCTACTCGATGCCGTACTTCGTGATCGGCATGCCCCTGATCATCATCTTCGCGGCCGGGCTCCACTGGTTCCCGACGTCGGGCATGCAATCGATCGGCGGCGGGGCGAAACCGTTCCTCGAATCGATGGTGGACCTGGGCAGCCACCTTGCGTTGCCCCTCGCGACGGTGTCGCTCGGGCTGATCGGCGGGTACTCGATCCTGATGCGCTCGTCGATCATCGAGACGCGGTCCGAGGACTACATCACGACCGCTCGCGCCAAGGGCCTGAGCGACGGGCGGATCCTCCGAAACCACGCGTTTCCGAACGCGCTCCTGCCGATGGTGACGCTGATCGCGATCAACCTAGGCTACGTGATCGCCGGTGCGATCACTGCGGAGGTCGTGTTCAGCTGGCCGGGCCTGGGGACGCTGACCGTATCGGCGCTCCAGTCGCGCGACTACCCCATCCTGCAGGGCATCTTCCTGCTCCTGGCGGTGTCGGTCGTCCTCGCCAACCTCCTCGCCGACCTCGTCTACGGCTTCCTCGACCCGAGGGTGCGGACGTGACCGCCACCAGCGCCGCCGTCGCCCGGGCCCGGGCCGAGCGGTGGCGCCTCTTCCTGACCCGCGCCCGAGGCTTCGGCCGGCGCTACGCGGGACGAACCGACGGCGTGATCGGGTTGGCCATCCTCGTCCTGTTCGCCGTGCTCGCCCTGGCGCCCGAGCTCTTCGTCGGGCCACTCCAGACGGCCACGACCGCGACCGGCGAGGGGTTCAGCTCGCCCTCGACCGCCCACCTGCTGGGCACCGACGAGCTCGGTCGCGACATGCTCAACCTGACCGTCCACGGAGCCCGGATCTCGATGACCATCGGGTTGCTGGCGACCGTGATCACGATCGTCGTCGGCGTGCTCGTTGGGATCGTCGCAGGCTACGTCGGCGGCCGGATCGACTCGGTCCTGATGCGCATCTCGGACTTCTTCCTCGTGCTGCCCACCTTCGTCCTGGCGCTCATCCTGGCCCCGGTCATTCTCGAGATCGTGGGCGACGACGCGGAATTGTTCGGCATTCGCGCGACGCTGCTCGTGATCATCGTGGTGATCGGGCTCACCAGCTGGGCGACCACGGCCCGGATCATCCGGTCGCAGGTGCTGTCGCTGAAGGAGCGGATGTTCGTCGACCGCGCCCGCGCGATCGGCGCCGGGCCGGCGCGGATCATGCGCCGTCACATCCTCCCGAACGTGGTCAACCTCATCGTTGCCCAGGCCGTCCTGACCTTTGCGGCGGCCGTCTTCACCGAGACGACGCTCTCGTTCGTCGGGCTCGGTGACCCCTTCGCGCCATCGTGGGGGCAGATCCTGGACTCCGCCCAGGTGTCCGGCGCCCCCGGGCTGGGGGCGTGGTGGTACATCGCGCCGCCGGCCGTTTGCGTCGTCCTCGTCGTCCTGTCGTTCACGCTCGTCGGGAACGCGCTGGACGACATCCTCAATCCGAAGGTGAGCGGGCGACGATGACGGCGGATCGAGCGACGAGCGTGGAGGCGGCGACGACCCCTGCGAGTGAGGCGAGTCCGTCGCGTGGCCGCCGGCAATGGCCGCTGCCGAAGCAGGCCGTCCCCGGGGCCCCGCTCCTCGAGGTCGAGGACCTCAGGACCTACTTCCAGCTGTCGTCGGGCGTCGTCCACGCGGTCGACGGGGTGACCTTCAAGCTCGACTATGGCGAGGCGCTCGGGATCGCAGGCGAATCAGGCTGCGGCAAGACCACCACGGCACTCTCGCTGGTGCGGCTCCTCCCGGCGAATGCGAACATCGAGGGCGGGTCGATCAAGCTGTTCGGGATCGACCTGGTGCCCAAGACCGAGCGCCAGCTCCGTCGCTACCGCTGGCGCGAGATCAGCATCGTCTTCCAGGGCGCGATGAACGCGCTCAATCCAGTCCAGCGCGTTCGCGACCAGATCGCCGAGCCCATCGAGCAGCGGCTGTCGCTGTCGCGCGGCGAGGCGCTCAAGCGTGCCGGCGAGTTGCTCGATCTCGTCGGCATCCCCAAGAAGCGTGGCGCCGCCTACCCGCACGAGCTGTCCGGTGGCATGCGCCAGCGGGCCATGATCGCGATGGCCCTCGCCTGCGATCCGGCGATCATCATCGGCGACGAACCAACCACCGCCCTCGACGTGATGGTCCAGGCGCAGATCCTGGCGCTGCTCGAGCGGCTGCGTGACGAGCTGAACCTGTCGCTGATCCTCATCACCCACGACCTGTCGGTCATCGCCGAGACCTGCGACCGGGTCCTGATCATGTACGCGGGCCGGGTCGCCGAGGAGGGCAGCGTCCGCGAGGTGTTCGCCCGGCCACGCCACCCGTATACGCAGAAACTGCTCTCCGCCTTCCCCAACATCCAGGCCGACCGGCGGACGCTCGACGTCATCCCCGGCTCGCCGCCGGACCTGCGCACGCCGCCGCCCGGTTGCCGGTTCCATCCGCGCTGCTCATTCGCCATGGCCATCTGCGCCGAGGTCGTGCCGCCCGAGGTCACGCTGGCCGACGGCGTCCGGCTGGCGTGCCACCTCTACCCGGCGGGCACGGACGGCGTTCCGGTAACGGTGCCCCCGCCGAACGCGGTGGGGCCCACTGTGCCGCTCGTCGGACTCCCGCTGGTGGCCTCGCAGGATCGGCTCGAGGAGGCCGGCTGATGACCGACGAGCTGCTCCGCCTGGAAGACCTGAAGGTCCATTTCCCGATCCGCGGCGGGCTCTTCGACACGATCCTGCGCCGGCCGGGCGCCGTCGTCCGCGCGGTCGACGGGATCGACCTGACCATCCGCCGCGGCGAGGTCCTCGGCCTGGTGGGCGAATCGGGCAGCGGCAAGACCACGACCGGCCGGGTTGTCGTCAAGCTCACCCGCCAGACGGCCGGCAGGATCACCTTTGACGGCAAGGACGTGAGCAGCCTGTGGGGCGTGGGTGCGCTGCGCGACTACCGGCGTCGTGTCCAGATCATCTTCCAGGACCCGTACGAGACGCTCAATCCGAAGCAGACGATCCACGACTTCGTGGCCGAGCCGATCGAGGTCAACCACCTCGCCTCGTCGGCGGCCGATCGCGAGGAACGGGTCGCCCGGGCGCTCGAGGCGGCCGGCCTCCGGCCCGCTTCGGACTTCGCGTTCCGCTACCCGCACGAGCTGTCCGGCGGTCAGCGCCAACGCGTCGTGATCGCGGGGGCGCTGGTCATGGACCCGGAGCTGATCGTCGCGGACGAACCGGTCTCGATGCTCGACGTCTCGATTCGAACGGAGCTGCTCCGGCTGATGCTCGACCTGCGCGCCGCGCGCGGGCTGACCTACCTGTTCATCACCCACGACCTGTCCCTCGCCTGGGTGCTGGCCGACCGGATCGCGGTGATGTACCTGGGCAAGATCATGGAGATCGGCTCGGCCGAGCAGGTCATCCGCGACCCGCACAACCCGTACACCAAGGCGTTGGTCAGCGTTGCCCCGACGCCGAACCCGCCGTCGGCCGGCGTCCGCGCCCGGCGAACGATCCTCGCGGGCGAGACCCCGGACGCGGTTCATCTGCCCACGGGCTGCCGGTTCCATCCGCGCTGCCCGCTGGCGTTCGATCGGTGTCGCGTCGAGGAGCCGCCCTTGTTCGACGTGGCCCCCGGTCAGCAGGCCGCCTGCTGGCTGGTCGAAGGTGGTCGCTCCCTGCCGGTCATGCCGACGATGGCGCCGGAGGTCGCGCCCCTGCCGGCCGAGGGCGCGGCCTGACCGGACCAAGGCGGACGCTCGAGGGCGACCGAGCGGTCAGAAAGGCGCGGACGACGAGGTCGTGGACGCCGCCGGAGACGTCCAGGGGAACGGGCCGTGGCCGTTTGCGTGGTACGTGCCGCTGCCGGCCAGCCAGGCCCGGCCGTGCCCCGTCGCGCTGAACTGCATCGAATGGCTCTCGATCCGGGTCACGATCGTCCGGCCGCCGATCAGGAAGTGTCCGGTCGAGTCGCCGAAGCGGTAGACGACCGAGCCGTCGGCGAGCCGGGTCCTGGAGACCCAGCCCGTCACCGTGACGCTCGAGATCAGCCCGGCGCCGCCGATCCGGAGGGTTCCTCCGTCGAGCGAACCCGCCAGGACGTAGCTGCCGCCGAGACGGACATGCCCGTTGCCACGCGCGATCAGGCTGCCGGATCCGGCGACGGTCGGCGTCGGAGCGGTCGTGGCCGTCAACTCGGCGGCCGAGACGGAGCTCGTCCCGAACAGGCCGACGAGGAAGATCGCCGAGGCGATCGTGGCCCGCAATCGGGCCGACAGTGGCTGCATGACGCAGGCCTCCCTGTGCTGCCGTCGAGCCGAGCGACCCGGCTGGCCGTCGGTGCCCGACCCGGGCAGCGTCGGGCGGCTACGTCAGCCGCAGCCGACTCGCACGCAAGAACAACGAAAGGCGACCGATGCTCGCGATGATGGGCGCAGCCGCCGATGTTGTCGCCGCGTCGGGTCTGACGGCTACCCGGCGTGGGCGGCCGGCGGTTCCGGCACGCGCTCCATCACGCGGAAGATCACGGCCCCGATCACGGCCCCGACGACCGGTGCCACGAGATAGATCCAGAGCTTCGAGAGATCGCCGCCGAGCAGGGCCGGCGCGATGCTCCGGGCCGGGTTGACGGACGAGCCCGTGAACGGCACGGCGACCACGTGGATCGCGACCAGGGTGAGCGGGATCGCGAGCGCGGCGAGCGCGGCAGCGTGCTTGGTGGAGGCGAGGATCACCAGCACGAAGATCGCCGTCAGGACCGTCTCGAGGGCCAGCGCCTGGACGTCATCGAACCCCGACCCGGGGGCCGTGATCGTGCCCTTCACGGCGTCCTGGCCCCACAGGATCAGGATCAGCGCCGAGGCTCCGATCGCGCCAATGACCTGGCTGATGATGTAGCCGACCGCGTCCATGGGCGACAGCCGCTCATCGATCGCCATGGCGACCGAGACCGCCGGGTTGAAGTGGCCGCCCGAGACGTGGCCAAAGGCAAAGATCGCCGCCAGCAGGCCAAGGCCGAATCCGAGCGGGACGACGACAAGGAGCGGTGCCACCCCAGCGCCGAGGGCGCCGACGCCCTGGATGCTGGACATCCCGATGGCGAAGAACACGAAGGTGCCGAGCAGCTCGGCGAGGTAGGCGCGGGCGTTCATCTTCCCTCCTGTCGCGATCCCGGATCATGTTCGACCACGATACCGTCGCGACCTCGTGCTGCGCGAATCATGAGCGCGTCACGCCACGTCCGGCAGAGCACCTCGACGAGCTCGAGGCGGTTGACGGCGGTCTCCGGATCCGGACCCACCGCCACCGCCCCGTGCCGCTCGAGCAGGACGGCGTCGGCGAACGGCTCGGGCGGCACCGACAGCGCCGCTGCGACCCGCTCGGCGAGCTCGATGCTGCCCATCACGCCATAGGTGAGGAACGGCAACTTCGGGAGGAACAGGGCGGTCTCCGGGAGGGCCTGCGGATCGGGAACCTCGCCGGCGAGGGTGAGCGCCAGCACTGCCGGAAGGTGGGCATGGGCAACGGCGCCGAGGGCGGGGCGTGCGGCGTGGATGGCCAGGTGAATGGCGATGTCCGAGCTCGGCGCCAGTCCGCTCCGCGACCTGGCTTCCGACGCCGCGTGGCCGATCCGAACGACCACCAGGTCGTCGCGCTCGAGCTCATCCTTGCGACGGCCGGACGGCGTGATCAGCAGCCGGTCCGCATCGAGCCGGAGCGACAGGTTGCCTTCACCGGCCGAGATCAGTCCTCGAGCGCCGAGTCGCCTCCCCGCCGCGATGAGTGCGTCGGCCGCGCCGTCCAGGTCCACCCGGCCATGCTACGTCGCCACCGGGCGTCACGGACGTCGGAATCGGCGCGTCCCTCAGGCGGCCTGCGCGACCGGGTCGACGACTGGATCCGGCGCCAGCGCAGCCCGCACGCCGCAGCATTCGCAGACGACCTCGTCCATCTCGGCGGCTACCACCATCGTGGCTTCGGAGCAGCATGGACAATCAACGGTGACCACGGTGTTCCACTCCTTTCCTGTCGGGCTGGGCTCGATGCCCCGAACCATGCGGGTGGCTTGTGACAGCTAGCGTGTCAACGGCGGCGATCGAATTCGACGGCATCACCAAGCGCTACGGCCGGACGACGGCCCTCGACGGGCTCAGCCTGCAGGTGGGCCGGGGCGAGCTGGTCGGCTTGCTCGGACCCAACGGCGCGGGCAAGACCACGGCGATCAAGCTCATCCTCGGGCTCGTCCGCGCGACGGGCGGCACGGGTCGCGTCCTCGGCGCCCCGCTCGGCGACCGGGCGGCCCGTGCCCGGATCGGCTACCTGCCGGAGCTGTTCCGATACCAGCCATGGCTCCGGGCGCGGGAGGTCCTGGGGCTCCACGCCGAGCTCGCCGGCGTCCCACCCGCGCGGCGCGCGGCGGCTGCCGAGGCGGCCCTCGACCAGGTCGGCCTCACCGACCGTGCCGACGACCCGGTCAGCGGCTTCTCCAAGGGGATGCAACAGCGCCTCGGTCTCGGCGTCGCCCTCCTTGGCCAGCCCGAGTTGATCCTTCTGGACGAACCGACGTCGGCGCTCGACCCGGTCGGTCGCACGGACGTCCGGGCGATCGTCCGGGCGGCCCGCGATCGAGGCGCGACGGTGATCCTGAACTCGCACTTGCTGACCGAGGTCGAGCGAGTCTGCGACCGGGTCGTGATCCTCCACCGGGGCCGGGCGATCGCGTCCGGGCCGCTCGACGAGGTGGTGGCCGCCGACGGCGTCCGGCTCCGGGTCAGCGACGTCGACGAGGCCGGCCGCCAGGTCCTCGCGCGCTTCGGGCCCGTCTCGAGCGACGGCGACTGGTTGTCGATCCGTCCGCTCGACACCACGCGCATCCCCGAGGTCGTGGCCGCGCTGGTCGCGGCCGGCGGCCGGATCCACGCGGTGGAACCGGGCCGGGGGTCGCTCGAGGCGCGGTTCCTCGAGCTGGTCACGGCGCCGCCCGAGGACGCCGCATGATCGTCATCGCGCGACTGACCGTCCGCGAGCTCGTCCGCCGGCGAGTGGTCTGGGTCCTCGCCGCCCTGACGATCCTGTCGGTGACGCTGGTCGCGTTCGGCCTCGACCGGCTCGTCACGCTGGCCCGGGTGGACGGCACGAACGAGCTGGAGATCCGGATCGGCGTGTCGCAGGTCCTGATCATGATCGCCTTCATGTTCAGCTTCGTGCTGGCCATGACCGCGGCCTTCGTCGGCGCGCCGGCGATCGGTGGCGAGCTCGAGTCGGGGGTGGCCCTCGCGATCCTGGCCCGGCCGCTCCGCCGCGCCGAGGTGCTGCTGGGCCGCTGGCTCGGGTCGGCGATCATCGTCGTGGCGTACACGGTCGCATCGGGACTCCTGGCGATCGGCGTCGCGGTCCAGGTCTCGGGGTACGGGCCGCCGGACCCGTTCCTGGCTGTTGCGTTCCTGGCCGGCCAGGCGCTCGTGCTGCTGACGCTGACGCTCGCGCTCGGTTCGGTCCTGCCGTCGATCGCTGCCGGGGCGATTGCCGTCGTCGGGTTCGGACTGGGCTGGATGGCCGGCGTCCTGGCCGGGGTTGCCGCCGCCTTCGGCGTCCAGTTGCTCGGGCAGGTGGCCGAGATCAGCCGCTGGATCCTCCCGAGCGACGGCCTCTGGCGCGGCGTCATCTACGGGCTCGAACCGCCGCTGGTCGTGCTGCTCGCGACCGGCAACCTGCCGCGCTTCGCCGCCGCCAACCCGTTCTACGCCGCGGGGCCGCCGCCGCTCCCGTTCGTCATCTGGTCGGTCGCCTGGATCGCGTTGGTGCTCGGCCTGTCGAGCTGGTGGTTCGAGCGCCGCGACCTCTGACCGTGCGCCCTGCCGGTCAGCCCCGGTAGCGGAAGCAGCCGGGAACGTGATCGTCGACCAGCCCGACGCTCTGCATGAACGCGTAGACGATGGTCGAACCGGCGAACCGGAAACCGAGCCGCTTCAGGTCCACGGACAGCGCGTCGGAGGCGGGCGTGGTGGCCGGGAGATGCCCGCTCCGGGCATCGCGCGGGAGGCGGGCGGGCGGCCCCGGGACCCGGTCCCCCAGGTACCGATCGAACGAGCCGAACGCCCCGGCGACCTTGAGCAAGGCTCGGGCGTTGCCGATCGTGGCGTCGACTTTCGCCCGGTTCCGGACGATCCCGGCGTCGGCCATCAGCCGCGCGCGGTCGGCCTCGTCGAAGGCCGCCACGACCCCGGGGTCGAACCCGCGGAATGCCGAGCGGAAGGCGTCGCGTTTCCGCAGGATCGTCGCCCAAGACAGGCCGGCCTGGAACGACTCGAGCGCGAGTCGCTCGAACAGTTCGAAATCGTCGTGGGTGGGCGTGCCCCATTCGTCGTCGTGGTACGCGACCATCAGGACATCGGGCGATGCCCCGTCGGCGGACGCCCAGGAGCAGCGCGGTCGCGGCTCGATCACCGGCCCACGATAGCCGGGTCAGGGGATCGGCGCGAAGTCGAACAGCGTGCTGCGCAGGGTCGGATCGGTCGACGGGCGCGCCTTGTTGAAGACCGCCCGGAACACCTCGCCCGAGACGCGTCGCGTGCCGGCCGTGCCGACGAGGGTCACGCTGATGAGCCGGCCCGAGACACCTCGGTCATGGAGGTCGAGGGCGACGAGGTCGCCGACGTTCGTCCGGCTGTCGCCGGCGAACCACGCCGACAGCTGGGTCCGTGCATACGTCCGGGTCGACCATGTGGCATACGGCGAGCCGGCGTCGTAGGCGGTGCCGTCGGGGGCCCGGTCGCTCGAGCCGCGGAGATAGCTCACGGGACGGGCGACCACCCGTCCGCTCGCGGTCGTGTAGACATTCTCGTTCGATTCGGTGGCGCCACCGCCGGTCGAGTCGAACAGGGCGTTGATGATCGACGACCCGCTCATGAGGACCTGACCGGCCGTCGCCGCGACGGCGGCGTTGGTCTGCGGCTTCTCGGCCAGGACGCCGCGGTAGACCTGCGAGGCCGACGTGTCCGGGACGTCGAAGAACGAGGTGGCCGGGTGCAACCGGCGTGCCGCGAACGAGCGGGCGGCGATCGCCTGGGCCTGGAGCGCGGCGGGGGGCCAGGTCGGCGGCATCTCGACGGGGACGACGCCGCCGAGATAGGCGTCGAGCCCGACCTCGTCGACGACCGACACCCGTGACCAGCCTGGGGTCAGGACGAGGTGCAGGGTGCCGCGATAGACATTGAAGCGGGTCGGCTTGGAGACGACGCGCAGGAGGCCGTCGGCCGCGCCCGGGCGGATGGCGAGGTCGGAGGTCGCGGGAGCCGGGCCGTCGAACAGCGGGCTGCCGTCCGCCGCGGTCACGGTCAGGTGCCACGTGGCCGGCGACGTGGCCGCGGACCAGGCGAGCCGAAGCCGGGCGTCCGGCGGGAAGGTGGCCGCAACGCCGTCGATCGTCCACGGCGCGACGACGGCGCCGACCTCGAGCGGATGCGCGTCGGTCGCGGCCCAGCGGCTGAGGACGAGCACGCGGACCGGGGTCGCCGGATCGACCAGGCCGAGCGTCGTGCCCTGGTAGTAGTGCGCGAGGATCGTCGGAGCGTCCTGGCCGGCAAGGGCCCGGCCGCGCGCCCCGTACTGGGACATGCCGACGCCGTGACCAAAGCCGCGCCCGTAGAACGTGATGGCGTCGGGCAGCGGCGTCGCGGCCGCCGGCGGGCCGGGCGGCGCGACCTCGGCGAGCGCGCCACGTGGCAGCCCCCCGACACCGGACAGCGCAACGCTTGCCACGGCAGCGACGAGCGCGACCATGGCGGTCCGCCGAAGCCGAGGTCCCGGATGCTGGCTGGTTGTTCGCTCTGACATGCACGTCCCCGAAGCGCTGGCCACCGAGCATGGTGGTGCATCCGGTCCACGGCCATGACCCGACGGACCCATGACCCCCGCAGCCGATGGGCCCATGCCCGGGTACCCTGCCACGGTGAGCCTACGATGTTTCCTCGGCCATGGCGCGAGCGGATCCGCGGCCAGCATGGCGCCGTTCGTGTCCGGGCTCAGGCGGCGCGGGGTGGACGCCGTCGCCATCGACCTGCCGCGCCGCAGGGCCGAGGAAGCCCTTCCCGCATTCCACCACGTGGTGCCGTCCGGTCCCGACGTGGCCGTCGGCGGCCACTCGTACGGCGGCCGGGTGGCGAGCCTCGCCGCGGCCGAGCCCGGCGCGTCGTATCACGCGCTCGTCCTGTTCAGCTACCCGCTCCATCCTCCCGGATCCCCGGAGCGGACCGCCGCCCGGATCGCCCATTGGCCGGCCATCCGCTGCCCGGTCCTGCTGCTGTCGGGCGAGTCGGATCCGTTCGCCCAAATCGAGCTGCTGCGGACGTCCGTCGGCCTGCTCGAGGACGGCGAGCTGGTGACGTACCCGCGCCTGGGTCACACCCTGAAGCCCGTCCTCGAAGATGCCTTGGACCGGGCGGCATCGTTCCTGCTGGGCGTGGCGGGCGAGCGGGACCAGGACTCCGGCCGCCAACCCTGACCTTTGCGCCCCTTGTCTCGGGGTTGACGCTCGGCGTATCCTGACCGACCCCAGGCACCGGGCACCAGGAATCGCCCGGCCAAACAGCCCTCGTCGCCGCCGGTGTGCCCAGGCCGCGGCCTCGCGCCGTTCCCTGTCCGGCTTCGACCGAGCCTTCGCTCGGCGCGCGCTGCGCGCCGTTCAGGCAGGAAGGAGCTCCATTGCGAGTCCCGTCTGGCCGCCGGATGGTGGTCCTCGTCGTCGCCCTCTCGGGCATCCTCGGCGGCAGCGTCGCCGGCCCGGCTCGAACGCTCGCCTCCGACCCGCCGCAGCTGAGCCGCTTCATGCAGGCGGTCGCCCAGGTCGAATCGCACGGCAATCACACCGCGCTGAACAAGAAGAGCGGGGCGTACGGCCGGTACCAGATCATGCCGGACAACTGGCGCGCCTGGGCGCGCCGGTACCTCGGCAACGCCAACGCCAAGCCCACGCCGGCGAACCAGGAACGCGTCGCACGGGCCAAGATGGCCGAGCTCTACCGCTGGCTCGGCAGTTGGGAGCGTGTCTCCTACTGGTGGCTGACCGGCTCGTCCCGGACCTCCGCCTGGTCGAACGCCGCGAGTGCCTACGTCGCGAGAGTCATGGCGATCTTCGGGGGCGCCGAGGCGAGTCAACCCTCGGTCGAGGCGCTCCGCCACTACTCCGAGCGCAGCTCGACCATCGACTACTCGGGAACCTGGCATGTCGCCCGCGCGGCGAGCTACGCGGGCGGACGGGTGGCCTACGCGTCGACCGCCGGCGCGCGCGCCTCGATCACGTTCACCGGCAGCCGGATCGCCTGGTACGGACCGGTCGGGCCCACCCGCGGCAAGGCCCGGGTCGTGGTCGACGGCGTGATCGCCAAGACCATCGACCTGAACCGGTCGTCGTTCCAGGCCCGGATGCTGCTCTACAGCCGCAGCTGGGCAACGACCGGACGGCACAGCCTGGCCATCGAGGTCGTGACGACCCGCGGGCACAAGCTCGTCGCGATCGACGAGCTCGTCGTGACCCCGTAGCGCCGCCGTTCCCGCTCAGCGGGCCGCGGTCACCTCGATCTCGACCCGGAAATCGCGCGCCAGGCCGGTCACGCCGACGGTCGCGCGTGTCGGCGGCTCCGTCGGGAAGTACTCGCGATAGACGGCGCTCATCGCCGCGAACTCGTCGAAGTCACGGAGGTAGACCGTCGCCTTGACGACGTCGGCGTAGTCGAGTCCGACCGCCCGCAGCAGGCGTCCCACGTTGTCGAGCATCTGGCGGGTCTCGGCCT
Organism: uncultured Chloroflexia bacterium; assembly: GCA_963806175.1. Lineage (GTDB taxonomy): Bacteria > Chloroflexota > Limnocylindria > Limnocylindrales > CSP1-4 > SPCO01. The sequence goes on along the minus strand of CAWDXA010000003.1, from coordinate 153,792 downwards.
CGATCCCGCCGGGCACCGCGCCGTCGCGGCCCGGTGCGTCGCCGACCTGGCCGGCCAGGAAGACGAACCCATTGGCTTCGACGACCTGGCTGAACGGGAGCGTCGTGACCTCGCCGTCGGGCAAGACGGGGACGTGCTTTGGCATCGGGTCTCCTCCGAGCTGGGGTGGGCCATCAGGGTACTGGCAGGCACGCCGGGACGGCATGTTGCCGGCCGTCCGGCCCGGACAGGCAACGGCCCGGGCCGAAGCCCGGGCCGTGTGCGGGACGAGATCGGGCAGGGATGCTACCTGGCGACGATCGTCCCCGTCATGTTCTGGTGCACGTCGCAGCGGAAGAAGTAGGTCCCGGCGGTGAGGGCGGGGACGGACTGCGTCCGCTGCCCGGGCCCGCCGAAGATCTCGCCGACGGAGACCTTGGTGGCCGCGCTCGTGTCGGTGTAGATCGCCACGTTGTGCGGGGCGCCGTCCTGGTTGTCGAGGGTCAGCTCGAACGCCTTGCCGGCCGGGACGGTGATCTGCGGCGTGCTGAAGGCGATGTCCTTGGCGACGACGACGACGGCGTCGGGGCTCGGGCCGCCCGACGATGCCGCGGTCGGCGTCGCGTCCGCGGCGGTCGCGCCGGAGCAGGCGGCAAGCGACGGCGGCCAGGCTCAGCAGGCCGAGGGCGAGGGTGAGGCGCTTCATGTCGAGGGACTCCTCAAGGGGTTCGGGGGCCGGTTGGCGGGTCAGGCGGCGGCGCCGGCCGTGGCGCGGCGGCGCGAGACGAATGCGACGAGGGCGGCGAGCTCACGCCGGACGACCGCGACCGGGTTCCCGTCGTGGCGCGCGAAGTCCACGGCGAGTGTGACGATCAGCGCGACCTCGATGGCCTTGGCGACGTAGGCGGTGGTGTAGTACGGGCCCGTGACGGCCCAGGCGGCGATCGCGGTGGCGGCGTAGCCGATCAGGCCGGCGCGAACGATCCAGCGGAAGCGGACGGCCAGGGCCAGCGGCACGACGACCGCCACGGCGGCGACGACGTACCCGACGGCGTTCAGCGTAAACAGCAGGCCGCCGAGCGTCGAATGGATGTAGGCCGTCCCCAGCGTCAGGGCGACGATGATCGCGCGGACCACGACGTCCGAGGTGCGCAAAGCGCTTCGCGGAGCAAACATCGGGCAGTGACCTCATTGAGCATCGAGGGCCGGTCGAGTGCCGGCGTCTGGACGCATGGTCGGGTCGGCCGCCGCCCGGGCCCGTGGGCAATGGACGCCGATCGCCACGCGACGCTGGCCGGTCCCGCCGGTGGACCCAGGCCGAGGCCGTCCGCGGCCGGATGACGACGCCGGCATCGTCATCCGACGATGCCGGCCCTCGTGGGTCGGGCGTATCCTCGGCTCGTGGCCACCTCCACTCGAGGCGTGCGCGCCCGCGCCGCTGCCGTCCCGAAGCACCCGTCCTCGCCGCCGGAAGACCCGGACGGTGGCGCGGGGGACATCCACGACCTGCTCACCGCCGCCGTGACCGAGGCCACCGGCCTGCTCAAGGCGGACGGTGCCATGGTCTACCTGCTGGACGCGGACAGCGGGATCCTCCGGTTCGCGCACGACGCGGGTATCGAGAGCGCGCGCGGTCGTGAGCTGATCCGGGGCATTCGCCTGCCGGTCGGGGTCGGCCTGTTCGGCCGGGCGGTCGCCGACCGCACGGTGGTTGTCACGGCCGACTACCTGGCCGACGCCGCGTTTGCCCACGCAGCTGCGCCCGACGAGGTGGTCCGCGAGATCGGGATCTGCTCGATGGTCGTCGCGCCGATGGTCGCCGGTGACGAGGTGTTCGGGGCGCTCGGCACGTTCTCGAGCCGGTCCGACGCGTTCGACCCGGCGCAGATCCGCCTCGTCCGTGCGCTGGCCGACCACGCGGCGGGGGCGATGCGCAATGCGCGGCTGATCGAGGCCCTCGCCGCCTCGCGCGGCGAGCTCGAGCGGCGTGCCCAGACCGAGCAGGTCCTGCGCGAGCTCGGGACGCGGATCACGGTCATGCGCGACCCGGATGCCATCCTCCAGGACGTGGTCGAGCAGGCCGGCCGGCTCGTCCGGGCCGACGGGGTCATCCTCGACCTCCTCGATCCGACGACCGGCAACCTCCATTGGGCGCTCGACAACGGCCTGTCGCAGCAGTTCGACGCCGAGGAGCGAGCCAAGCTCTGGATCTCGATCGGGGTCGGTGCGACCGGGATCGCGGTCGCCGAGGACCGGGTGATCGTGGCCGGCGACGACCTGGCGGCGCAGTTTCCGCCGTCACCCGAATCGACCGAGTTCTACGACCGGACCGGCTTCCACTCCATGATCGCCGCGCCCATCACCGGCGACGGCGGACCGCTGGGCGTCCTCGAGGTCTACAGCCGCCAGCGTGCGGCGTTCGACGACGACGACTCCCGGCTGGTCGGGACGCTGGCCGGCCAGGCGGCGATCGCGATCACCAACGCCCGGCTGATCGACCAGCTGGCGCGCTCCCGTGGCGAGCTTGCCCGGACCGCCGAGGCGGAACGCACGCTGCGAGAGATCGCCGGGCGAGTCAGCGCCATGCGCGACCAGGGCGAGATCCTCCAGTCGGTGATCGACGCCTCGGTCCGCCTCCTGGGCGCGACCGGTGCGATGATCGACCTGCTCGGGCAGACCGGCATGGCCGAGGCCTGGATCAGCCAGGAGGCCGGCGTTCGGGCGATCTCCAACGCCGGGTTGCTGAGCCAGACCGTGCTCGACGCCGATGCCGGTGTCTCGGGGCTCGCGATCCGTACGCGCCGGGTCGAGTGGACCGGGGAGTACCTGGCGGACGAACGGTTTGGGCACACCTCCGACCGTGACGCCTTCGTCCGCGAGAGCCGGATCCACTCGGTCATCGCGGCGCCGCTGGTGCATCGCGACGTCGTGCTCGGGGCGATCACCGTGTACAGCGACCGGATCGAGGCCTTCGACGACGGGGCTGCCGGCCTCCTTGCGGCGCTCGCCGACCAGGCCGCTGTTGCCATCGCGAACGCCCGGCTGATCGACGAGCTCGAGCAGTCGAGGGCCGAGATCGCCCGCCGGGCGGACAGCGAGCGGACGCTGCGCGAGATCGCCGCCCGGGTCTCGGCGATCCTCGATCCCGCTGAGGTCCTCCAGCAGATCGTCGACGAGGCAACCCGACTGCTCGACTCGGACGGCGCCCGGATCGACCTGTACGACGCCGAGATCGACGCGCTGCGCTGGTCATACGCCGCCGGCGACGCGATGGCGGTCGCGCCGGGGTGGGCGACGACCGGTGGCCTGCGACCCGGCCAGGCGGTGGCCGGCACCGCCTTCGCCGAGCAGCGCCCGGCCCGCACCGACGACTACCTGACGGACGAGCGGTTCCAGCGTGACGACCAGGCCCGCGAGTTCGTCGAGCAGTCCGGGATCCGGTCGGTGATCGCGGTCCCGCTGGCCGGCGAGGCGGGCGCGCTGGGGACCCTGTCGGTCGTGTCGCGACAGCCGGCCGCCTATGACGACGCCGACGCCGAGGTGCTCACGGCGATGGCAACCCAGGCGTCGATCGCGATCCGCAACGCGCGGCTGATGGACGAGCTGGCCGGCTCCCGCGACGTCATCCAGCGGCGCGCCGAGGCGGAGAAGGCCCTCCGGGAGATCGCAGCCCGGATCACCGCGATCCGCACGCCCGGTGATCTGTTCCAGCACGTGGTCGACGAGGCGCAGCGCCTGCTCCGCGCCGACGGCGCCGTCATCGACCAGTTCAACCCCGAGACCGAGCGCCTCGAATGGGCCTACGACGCCGGTCTGCCAGACGCGCAGCGTGCCGCCGTTCGCTCGACCGCCCTGCGCCTCGGCGAGGGATTGTCCGGCACGGCCGTGGCCCTCGGCCGGGTCATGACCGCCGGCGACTACCTGTCCGGCGCGTTCCCGCATGACCGGGAGGCGGACCGGAACGCGGCGGAGGCGGGCATCGGGGACCTCATCGTCGCCCCGATCATCGGCGAATCGGGCCCGCTCGGCGCGATCGAGGTGTTCAGCCATCGACCGCACACGTTCGACGTCATCGACGAGGCGGTCCTCGGCGGCCTCGCCGACCAGGCCGCCATCGCGTTCACGAACGCTCGCCTGATCGAGGAGCTCGAGCGCTCGCGGGAGACGGTGGCACGACGGGCGGACACCGAGCGGGCCCTGCGGGAGATCACCGCGCGGATTGCCGCGTTGCGCGACCCGGACGTGATCCTCCATCGGGTGGTCGAAGAGGCCAAGCGTCTGCTCGCGACCGATGGCGCGCATCTGACCCGGATGAGTGACCGCGGCCCATACCTGGTGCCCGTCGTGGTCGCCGGTTCGGACGACGTCGCCAACGACCAGGCGTGGTTGCTGAACATGGAGTTCCCGTTGGGCGGCGGGATCAACGGGCTGGCCGCCGAGCAGGGCATGCCGATCTGGACGAGCGACTACCAGGCCGACCCACGCGTTCCTCACGAACCCGACGACGCCGCGGTCGCCGAGCGCCTCCAGCTGTGCGGCATGGCGGCGGCGCCGCTCCGGGCGCCCGGCGGGGAGGTGATCGGGACGCTCGCGGTCTCGACGCGCCGACCACGCTCGTTCGAGGCGGAGGAGCTCGACCTGCTCCAGGGCCTTGCCGACCAGGCGGCCATCGCGATCACCAACTCGACGCTGTTGACGCGCCTGACCGAATCCGAGGCGCGCTACCGGTACCTCGTCGAGGCGGCACCGGATATCGTCTGGTCGATCGGTGCCGACGCCCGCCTGACATTCCTGTCGGATGCCGTCATCCGCCTGACCGGCCGCCGGCCCGAGGAGCTCGTCGGGGAGCACTTCGGAGCGCTCGTCCACGAGTCGTCGCGCGACGTCGCCGCCTTCGACTGGACGACGGGCATGCAGTCCGGCGCACAGGAGATCCGTGGGCGCCTCAACCTCGCCGGCGCCGACGGCCAACCCATCCCGGCCGAGTTCATCGCCATGGCCAGGCTCGACGATTCCGGACGGTTCCTCGGTGCCAACGGGTCGGTTCGCGACATGCGCGAACAGGAGCGGCTCGAGCACGACCTGCGCCAGTCCGAGACCCGCTACCGGACACTTGCCTCGTCGTCGCCGGACCTGGTGTTCGCCACCGACGCCGAGGGCAGGTACACGTTCCTGAGCAACCAGGCGGAGCGGATGCTGGGCTGGGACGCGGCGGCGCTGCTCGGTCGCTCGTTCATGGAATTCGTCGCGCCGGGCTGGGAGGCAGAGGCGGCAGCCAGCTACGAGGCCCTGGTCGCCGAGCCGGACCTCGTCCACACCGCGCGGATCGATTTCCTCGATGCCCGCGGCGAGCCGCTGCCGCTCGAGATCAACGTGGTCGGCAATTCCGAGGCGGGCCGGCTGACCGCGATCCACGGCGTCGCGAGGGACGTCAGCGACCGGGAACGACTCGAGCGGGAGCTGCGCGAGTCGGCGGCCCGCTACCGATTCCTCGTCGAGAACTCTCCGGACATCGTCTTCTCGATCGACGCCGATGGGCAGTTCACGTTCATGTCCGACACCATCGAGCGGGTGGCCGGCTGGCGGCCGGAGCAGGTCGTCGGCCGGCACTTCTCGATGATCGTCGACGTCGACAGCCGCCGGACGGCGGCTACGGCCTGGGAAGCCCTGGCCGCCCAGCCGACGGTGGAGCAGGTGACCCACATCAACATGGTCAGCCCGGATGGCCGGCTGATCCCGGTCGAGGTCAGCTCGATCGGGATGGTCGACGATGACGGGCGGTTCGCCGGTATCCACGGCTCCACGCGCGACATCAGCGAGCGCGCCCGGCTCGATCGGGAGCTGCGTCGCCAGGCGGGTGAGCTCGCCGCCGGCGAGGAGCGCGCCCACCTGGCCCGCGAGCTGCACGACTCGGTCACCCAGGCCCTCTTCTCGATGACACTCGTGACGCGCGCCGTCGAGCTGCTGCTTGACCGCGATCCGGCCGCGGCCAGGGAGCAGCTGGGCCAGCTCCGCGAGCTGCAGCGCGAAGCCCTGGCCGAGATGCGGGCGCTGATCTTCGAGCTGCGGCCGGGCAACCTCGAACGGGACGGCCTGACCCGGGCGCTGCGGACGCACACCGCCGCGATCCAGGGACGGGTCGGGCTGCCGGTGGTCCTCGAAAGCACGCTCCGGGAGCGGCTGCCGCTGGTGATCGAGGAGGTCCTGTACCGGATCGCCCAGGAGGCGCTCCACAACGTCATCAAGCACGCGGCGGCCCGCCAGGTCCGGCTGGACGTCGGCCGGACGGCGCACGGGGTGGAACTCCGCATCGAGGACGACGGCAAGGGCTTCGACCCGGCCGGCGTTCCGGACGGCCACCTGGGCCTGGCCGGCATGCGCGCCCGCGCCGACAAGATCGGCGCCCGGTTCTCGTGTCGCAGCGAGCCGGGCCACGGGACGACCATCGTCGTGGACGTTCCCGAGGACGCGATCGCCGCCGCCGGACCGGTGTCCGGGCGGGTTGCCGAGGCGCCGATCCGCTCCGATTGAGGGGACGTTCGTCCGACCGGACATCGTCATTCGTCCGTGGCGCCGACGTCTGCCGGGCGCGACGATCGCAGGAATGGACACCCCGCTCGCCGGCCGCGCCGCGCCGCTCAGGATCGTCCTCGTGGATTCGGACGACCTGGTCCGGGAGAGCCTGACCGGCCTGCTCGGGATCGGACGAAGGGTCAAGGTCGTCGGCGCCGCGGGCGAGACGGGTCACGCGCTGCGCCTGGTCGGTGCTGCGCAGCCCGACGTGGTCGTCGTGGATCCGCGGCTGCCCGACCTGCCGGCCGGGCTCGACTTCATCGAGCAGGCGAGGCGTCTGGCCCCGAGGGCGGCGGTGCTCGTGATCGGGTCGGCCGACGTCGTCGAGCGAGCCGCCACGTGCGACGGCGTCGACGCCTGCGTTCGCAAGACGTTCCGCCCGGACGACCTGACCGCCGCGATCCTCGCGTGCCGGGGTGACGTGGCGTGACCCGCCGGGCCCCGATCGTTTGCTAGACTCCGTGCCGTTCCCGCCGAGCCCAGTACCCATCCATGGCGCACCGACGCCGGGAGCCGACGTGACCGAAGCCAGCAAGATTCGCGTGCTGATCGTGGACGACCACGCGGTCGTCCGGACCGGGCTGCGTGTCTTCTTCGACCTGCAACCCGACATCGAGGTCGTCGGCGAAGCCGCGGACGGCTCCGAGGGCGTGGCGATGGCCCGCCGGCTCGAGCCCGACGTGATTCTCATGGACCTGCTGATGCCCAACATGGACGGCATCACGGCCATCGCCCGGGTCAAGGCCGAGCGTCCCGAGACCGAGATCGTGACCATGACCTCGTTCATCGAGGAGGACAAGGTCACCGCGGCGCTGGAAGCCGGCGCGTCCGGCTACGTGCTCAAGGACGCCGAGGCGGAGGAGGTCGCGGCGGCGGTCCGCGCCGCGTTCGCCGGCGAGGTCCACCTGGATCCGGCCGTCGCGCGGCTGCTCGCCCAGCGGATGCGTCAGCGCAAGGCGCCCCAGGACGAGCTGGCCGAGCCGCTCACCGAGCGCGAGAAGGACGTCCTCAACCTGCTCGGCCAGGGGATGAGCAACAAGGAGATCGCAACCCGCCTGTTCATCACCGAGCGGACGGCGCGGACCTATGTCTCGAACATCCTGGGCAAGCTCGGGCTCGCGTCGCGGACCCAGGCCGCGCTCTACGCGGTCGAGCACAAGCTCGTCGAGCCGCCCGCGACGTAGCGACGGCGAGGTCGGTCCGGCGGTCCATCGCGAGCGGGTAGCCCACCGCCGATCAATCGATCGCGGCGATCCGGTAGGCGCGCTCTCCCGCGGGAGTCTTGACGAGCACCTCATCGCCGACGTCGTGGCCGACCAGCGCCCGTCCGACCGGCGAGGACGACGAGATCCGCCCGGACACCGGATCCGACTCGGACGCGCCGACGATCGTCCACGTCGCGATTTCGCCGTCGTGCTCGACGGTGACCCTCGAGCCCAGGCCGACCCGCGAGCCGGCGACGGGCGCATCGACGATCACCGCCGTGCGGAGGCGCGCCTCGATCGCCTGGACCCGGCCCTCCAGGAAGGACTGTTCCTCCCGCGCCGCGTGGTACTCGGCGTTCTCCTTGAGGTCGCCGTGCTCCTTGGCGATCCGGATCCGGGCAATCACCTCGGGCCGGCGCACCAGCGTCAGCTCCTCCAGCTCGGCGCGGAGGCGAGCCGCCCCGTCCACCGTCAGGTCCTGCACACCCTGGCCGGCCTCGGCCGCGGCTTCCGCGGCCAGCCGGTCCCGGGTCAGGGCGGCGACCGATCGCCGGGGCGCGACGGGACCCGCGGCACGTGGACCCGCGGCACGGCGCCGAGGCGCCGCCGGTTCGCCGCGAGCACCTTCGGCATCCCCGTCCGGGACGAGCACGATCTGGGTCGGCGGCGCCGGCGCCACGACCGGCTCGGCGAGCAACGCGCCGGTGAGGCCGGTCGCCCGGCGTTCGCCGGAGGTGCGACGAAGGTTGGCAAACGGCAGGACGAGGTTCGGATCGGGGAGTCCGGCACGCTCCTCGCCGGCCACGCCGCTGCTGAAGGCATCGAGCAGCGCGTCCTCGTACTCCTCGGTCGCGGTCGTGGCCGCCCACCAGATCCGCGCCGTGTCGAGGCCTCGCAGGACCTTGAGCCAGTAGCCGCCGGCATATGGCCGCCGGTCACCGAGCTCGGTCGCGGCGATCGCCGCCAGGCGTCGACGGACCGAGGCCTCCGAGGCGCCGACATAGAGGACCGTCTGCGACGGGAGCCAGAAGGACCCGAGGCGCGCGGCGAGCGTCCTGGACGTGGGCCGCTCGCCGTCCAGCCGCAGGCTCTCGACCCGCTCGATCCACTTGCCCACCCGGGTCAGCTCGATCGGGGCGGTGGGGAGCGGGGCAGGCAGCTCGACGATGAACACGCCCGGACCCGAGGCGGGCACGGGACGTCCCCATTGGCCCGGGCCGTCCGCCATCAGGCCGACCGAGCGGAGCAATGCCGGGGCCGTCGTGTCGGTCGTCATGAGCCGATGGTACCCGCGTCCTTCGCGGGGTATCGTGCCGCCAACATGCAGCTTCGCTCCCGCCGGTGAGACGGGCCGCCCGCCGGCCGCTCCTCGCCATCGCACTGGTCCTCGGCACAGGCGCCGCCTGGGCGGCGCTTGCCCCGGGATTGACGTTGCCGATGGGGCACACGGTGGCAGCCGCGCCGGCCGGCCTGCCGAGCCCGGGGCCTTCGGCGGCAAGCAGCCCGTCGGCCCCGCCCGGTGGACCGTCCGGCAGCCCGCCGCCGACGGGGGCCCCAACCCCGACCCCGATCTCCACCCCGACCCCGACCCCCACACCCACGCCGCTCCCCGTCACCATCGCGGAACGGCGGGCGGCGCTGTCGGCGACGCTCCTGCGATTGCGCGCGGCCTACGGGATCCCGGGCATCTCCGCGGCAATGACCTTCCCCGATGGCACGACGTGGGTCGCCAAGGCGGGCTTCGCGGACGTGACGAGGCATCGGGTCGTGACGCCGACGACCGAGTTCGCGGCTGGCAGCATCTCCAAGACGTTCACCGCCGCGCTGATCCTTCGACTGGCGGAAGAGGGCCGCCTGTCGCTCGACGCCCCGGTCCGGACCTACCTGCCGAAGCTCGCCATCGATCCGGCGATCACGGTCCGCCAGCTGCTCGATCACACCAGCGGTCTCGACGACTTCTTCAGCCACCCGGCGATCGACAAGGCACTGCTCGCCAGCCGGTCGCGCCCCTGGTCGGCCGCCGCCTCGCTCCGGTACATGGCCGGGCCGTACTTCCGGCCCGGGGCCGGCTGGCACTACTCGAACACCAACTACCTCGTGCTTGGCATGGTCGCCGAGGCGGCCGGCCGGGCGCCGCTGGCCCGTCAGCTTCGGCAGGCGTTCTTCGATCCGCTCGAGCTTCGCCACACCGTGTACCAGTGGGTCGAGAAGCCACGCGGACCGATCGCCCACGGCTACCGCTTCACGAGCCCGAACCCGAAGCAGAAGGGGATCGACGTGTCCGACGGCACGGCGGTCATCCCGTTCACCTCGGTCGTCACCGCGTCCGGCGGGGCCGGTTCGATCGCGACGACCGCGTCCGACCTCGTTCGCTGGGCACGGGCGCTGTATGGCGGCTCGGTGCTCCGGCCCGAGACGCTCACCGCCATGGTCGATGACGCCGCGGTGACGACCGCCCTCAAGTCGAGCGTCCCGTACGGCCTGGGCGTCCAGGTCGTGACCATCGACGGTCGGCAGACGATGGGCCACTCCGGGCGGCTGCTCGGCTTTCGCGCGGTCATGCGCTGGCTGCCGGTCGAGGGGATCGCCGTGGCCGTCATGACCAACCAGAGCCGGACCGATCCCAATGTCCTGGTCCGCGACCTGCTCCGATCGGTCATCGGCGTGCCACCGCCGCCGCCGCCACCCTGCCCCGACTGCCTGCCGCAGCCCTGACCGGTGCGCGCGGGAACCACCGCTCGGGAACTCCCGTACCAGTGGCCGGCGCGAACGGTACCCCCGGGTGCTTCTCACGAGCGTTGCCCCGGGACACACTGCAGCCCCGACCGAAGAGGGTCACATGGCGACTCGTGTCGAGATCTACACGACCGACGGCATGGCGAGCGGCATCATGGCTCGGCCCGGCACGCTCCGCGATGCCCTGGCGACCGATGCCGAGCTGCGGCTCGACCAGGCCGCCTGGCAGGCCCTCGGCGACGCCGTCCCGAGTCCGGCCGGAACGATTGCCTTCGCCACGGACGACATCCTGGTCGCAGTCGCCGACGAGGCGCCGAGCGGTCCGATGCACGCCGCCTGGCACCACGTCCTGCTCGACGCCGGACCGTATGTGCTCGAGGGCGAGCTTGCCACCATGCCCGGCTTCGACCCCGGCCGCTCGCTCACCCGGCCGTCCGGGGAGTGGGTGCTCATTCGCGATGTCCACTTGTCGGTCGCCGGTCATCCGGAGGCCGGGATATCGTCGGGGGATCACGCCCTCGTCAACCGCTACGGGGTGGAGCGGATCCGGGCGGACCTGATGCTCGGCTTCTTCTTCCCGGGTGCCGCGCTGGACGGCACGACGAGCACCGCCGCCACGCCGGCCTGACGGCCGTCACCGGCCGGCTGCGTCGCCCCCCGCCTAGCCGCGCCGCCCGCTCCCGCTCCCGGTTCCCGCCCGATGTCGCACCGGCTTGCGCTGCGCGTGATGCTCGGCGCCGACCCGCGCGTGCCCGGCCCGCGCGCCGAGCGGCCGGGGCTCCGCCTCACGGTCGGGGATGAACCCCTCCTCGACGGTCCACGGGATGGCCTGGCGGAGCATCCGCTGGATCCCCCGGAGCAGATCCGTCTCGTCGATGCAGACCAGCGAGATGGCCTCGCCGGTCGCGCCTGCCCGGCCCGTCCGGCCGATGCGATGGATGTAGTCCTGCGGGTTCCAGGGAAGCTCGAAGTTGACCACGACCGGCAGGTCCTCGATGTCGAGGCCGCGAGCGGCGACGTCGGTCGCGACCAGCACCCGGATCTCGCCGGACTTGAAGCCCTCGAGCGCGCGCGTCCGTTCCGGCTGCGAACGATCCGAATGGATGGCCACCGCATCCACGCCCTCGCGATCCAGCCTGGCGGCAAGACGGCTGGCGGCCAGCTTGGTACGCGTGAAGACCAGGACCTGGCGCAGGTCGTCCTTGCGGATCAGGTGGGCCAGCAACGCCTCCTTGCGGTCGCGATCGACCGGGTAGACGAGCTGGTGGACCGCCTCGACGGGCCGGTTGCGGGCCGCGACTTCGACCGTCGCTGGATCGCGCAGCAACGACCCGGACAGGTCGCGGATGTCCTGCGAGAAGGTGGCCGAGAACAGCAGGCTCTGACGACGGGCCGGCAGGAGCTCCAGGATCCTTCGGATGTCCGGAAGGAAGCCCATGTCGAGCATCCGATCCGCCTCATCGAGGACGAGGATCTCGATCTGGCCGAGGTTGACCGTCCGCTGGCCGACGTGGTCGAGCAGCCGGCCCGGTGTCGCCACGAGGATCTCGACACCGGCCCGCAGCGCCTTGATCTGCGGGTCGATCGGGATGCCGCCGTAGACCACGGTCGACCGAAGCGGAACGGTGCGCCCGTATGTCCGGACGCTCTCGTCGACCTGCATGGCAAGCTCGCGGGTCGGAACCAGGATCAGGACGCGAACCGGGTGGCGCGCCGGGGAGAAGCTGGTGTTGGCCTTGTCGCGCAGCCGGTCGAGGATCGGCAGGACGAAGGCCGCCGTCTTGCCCGTCCCGGTCTGGGCCGCCGCCAGCAGGTCCCGTCCGGCCAGCACGAGCGGGATGGCTTCCGCCTGGACCGGGGTGGGGGCGAGGTAGCCCTCTTCTGCAACTGTCTGAACGAGGTCTGCCGAGAGACCGAGTGAGTCGAACGTCAAGCAACGCTCCTGCGTGGACCCGTCGCCGGGCAACCAGCCGGAGCGCGACGGTGGCCCGTGTGGGGAGCCGCCCGGAGCATAGCCGAAATCGGTACGATCGCCCCATGACCGCCGCCGGAACGCGTGCCATCGAGCTCGTGCGGCGCAGCGGCGTCGAGCACCGGATCCATGCCTACGAGCGGGTGGAGCCTCCCGGCCGCGAGCGTGCCGCTCGCCCGTCGTACGGTCGTGAGGCGGCGGCGGCTCTCGGCATCGAACCCGCGCGGGTGCTCAAGACGCTGGTGGCGAACGTCGACGGCCGGCTGGTCCTCGCCGTCGTGCCCGTGGATCGGGTGCTCGACCTGAAGGCGCTCGCCGGCGCCGCGGGCGGGCGCCGGGCGGAGCTGGCCGAGCCTGCCGCCGCCGAGCGGGCGACCGGCTACGTCGTCGGCGGGATCAGCCCGATCGGGTCGCGGCGTGCGCTGCCGGTCGTCGTCGACACCGGCGCGACCGTCCACGCGACGGTTCTGGTGTCCGCCGGCCGGCGGGGGGCGCAGCTCGAACTGGCGCCGTCCGACCTCGTTGCGTTGACTGGGGCGCGCGTCGCCGAGGTCAGCCGGGACCATTGAGGGGGTCGACGCCCGCTGCCTCGGCTGGCATACTCGGCTTGCTCCCAGGCCATCCGTCTTCAGACAGGCACCAACCGAAGAACGCCGCCCCCTCGGCAGGTCCTGTTTCGTCCCGGATCCGCCCTCCCGTCGGGCACGGACCAACGCGTCCTTCGTCCGGCTCGGGTCACCGGTCCCCAGATCGGTCCGGCCCGATCGCCAACCCGCATCGCAGCATCTGCCGTCGGCGGCATCACCCACCGTCACCTCGCCCCAGCGCGGTGTTCCGGCGGAGAGGAGGCAAGAAGATTGCCGATGCACCAGCGCGGCGCCCAGCGGGCGTCAACAGGTCGGCTCATCCGCCTGGCCGTTCTCGCCGTCACCCTGTCGCTCGCGGCGCTCGGTGGCCTGGCGACGAACCCCAGCCCGGCCGCCGCCGCGGCCGGCATGAAGGTCGTCGTGGTCGTCGGTCCGGCCGGATCGAGCACCGCGAAGTACATCGTCGATGCGAAGCGCTACGCCTCGCAGGCCCGCTCGTACGGCGCCAAGGTGATCGAGCTCTACAGCCCGAACGCCACCTGGACGAGGGTGAAGGCCGCGGCTCAGGGCGCGAACATCCTCATCTACCTCGGGCACGGCAACGGATCGCCCAGCCCATACGGCCCCTTCTCGGCACTCACCAAGGACGGACTCGGGCTGAATTCGTCCGCGGGCCACGGCAACACCAACGTCAAGTACTGGGGCGAGTACTACATCCGGACCTACATCAACCTCGCCCCGAACGCCGTGGTCATCCTGAATCACCTGTGCTACGCGTCGGGCAACTCGGAGTGGGGCTCGGCGAACCCGACCAAGGCCGTGGCGATGAAGCGCGCCGACAACTTCGGGGCGGGCTTCCTCCGCGCCAACGCCAAGGCCGTCTTCGCGGAAGGCCTCGACAGCGCCTCGTACGTCCTGGCCAGCCTGTTCCGGTCGAACCAGACGATGGGCCAGATCTTCATGGGCGCGCCGAGCGCGAGCGGAGCGAACGACTTCACGTTCAGTTCCGCCAGGACGCCAGGCAAACGCGTCTGGATGGACCCCATGGCGCCCGGTCGCTACTACCGGTCCGTCGTCGGGAGCCTGTCCACCACGGCGTCGTCCGTCCGCAAGTCCTGACGCGGCGGGGGAGCCACGGCTCCTCCGCAGACGCGGGCCGGCGCTGGGGCTGCCGGCTGGGTCCCGCCTGCCCGACAAGTCTGCCAGCCTGCAGGCGGAACAACGATCGCCTCGGGGCACGGCCGATGGACGCGATCCGTGCCTGACGTTCCGCCTCACGAGTCGCCGGCCACGGCCGCGGGCGGCCTCCAGCCGTAGGTGCAGCCCGACGGGCTCAGCGCCGGACGCCCGCCGGCGGACGCCCGCCGCCCGGCCGGGGCGCCCGGCTGCTGACGGCCGCCGGCGCGCCACCCTCAGACGGTCACGCAACTCCTCGGCTACGGACTGGTACGGACGAGATCTGCCCGGCGAACCGGGTCCGGCAGCCAGGTCCACGCTCAGCCGCAGGGCCGACACGGCTCGATCGGCGGGGATGCGCCGCGTACCAGTCTGCTGGTGCGGATCTGCGTCGGGCGAGGTGCCCGGCGCGGTTGCCAGCAACCTGTTCGGGCACCGCCCGCTACATGACGGCGGCGTGCGCCGCGATGCCCAGCACGACGAGGATGGTCACGAGGACCACGAGGGTCGAGGGAAGGCCGCTGAAAGGGCTCGGGCGAAGGATCACGGTCTGCGTGGTCATGGCATGGCTCCCGTTCCGGTGCCGTCGACGGGTTGATGGATCGTCGGCGTGATGGACCGAGTCTCGACGGCCCGCGTTCGCGTCTCCGCGGTCGAGCGTCCGTTCTCGCGCTGGACGAACCACCCAACCGGAGGTGGACGGATGACGACGTCCGTGGCTCCTCTCTGCCGCGCTGTCAGGGTGGAGTCAATAACAAAGTGAAGATCCGAATTGACAAAAGGAAAGAGAACATGCTATACAGTGACCCTCACCGATACGTTGATCACCTGGAGGCCACTGATGCTCCAACTGTCCCTCGGATACGTGGTCCAGGCCGACCGCGAGCGCGAGGTCGCCGATGACCTCCGGAACCGCCAGGCCCTGATGCCGTTGCGGGATCTTCCTGCTGCGGCGCGGCCGTCCCCGAGCCAGCCCCGGACGTCTCGCCGCGCCTCGGTTCGCATTCGCGAAACCGGCGCATAGACGATCACGATGTCCCACGACGTCATCTCCACCTGTCCCGTATGCGCTTCCGAGCTCGCCGTCACGCGGCTGCATTGCGCCACGTGCGGCACGACCCTTGAAGGGGACTTCAGCGTCGGGCGGTTCGGCCGCCTGAACCGCGACCAGCTCGCCCTGCTCGAGAGCTTCCTTCGCTCGCGCGGCAACCTCCGCGAGATGGAGCGCGAGCTCGGCATCAGTTATCCCACCGTTCGCGGTCGCGTCGAGGCCCTCGTCCGGGCACTCGGCTTCGGACCGCGTCTCGAGACCGAAGATGCCGAGGAGCCGGCGGCGCCGTTGGAGCCGGTGGCCGGACGCACGCGCGCCCAGGTGCTCGAGGCCCTCGCCCGCCACGAAATCAGCGCCGAGGACGCCGCCACGGCGATCCGGGCACTCGGAAGGACCGACCGATGACGACCACCACCGGCTTCGAGATCGAGCACCGGATCGGCGCCGCAGGCCTGTTGGCGATCCGCATCCGGAGCGGTGAGGTCCGCCTGCGCGCCGTGGATGGCGAGGTCGTTCGGGTCCGCGAGATCAACGGCCGAGCGCTGGACGACCTGTTCGAGATCGAGGCCACCGACGGCAGCCTGGCGCTCCGGACCCGCCGAGGGCTCGATGTCGGCTGGCTGGGCTTCGGTCCGCGCGACCTTCTCGACTGGATGGGGCCGGCCGGCCGCGGCGGCAGTGCGTACGCGCCCGAACTCACGGTCGAAGTCCCTCGCCGCGCTGCCGTCGTGATCGAGGCCGCCAGCGGCGAGCTCGCGGCCGATGGGCTGCTGGGGGACCAGCGCTACCGCACCGCATCGGGCGACGTCACGCTGCGCGCCGTCAGCGGCAAGGTCAGCATCGAGGCGGTCTCCGGCGAGGTCGACGTCGTGGCCACCGGCACCACCGCCCTGACCACCCGGACGGTCTCTGGGGACATCGAGATCCGCGCGGCGACCCTGTCGAGCGTCCAGGCCGCCACGACGAGTGGCGACTTCCGGATCGCGGGCCGGTTCGCTGGTCCGGGTCCGTTCACGGTCGAGACGGTGAGCGGCGACGGCCTCCTTGCGCCGGCCGGCGACGTCCAGGTCCAGCTCAGCAGCGTCACCGGCGATCTCAACTCCGAGTTCGACGGGCCGACCGTCCAGCGAGGGCGTCGCTCGCTGACGATCGGGCGTTCCGGACCGCTCGTGACATTCCGGTCCCTGTCGGGCGATCTCCACGTCGTCCGGCCGGTCGTTGCGTCTGCACCGACGCCCGATGGCGCTCCGCCCGCGGCCGGCGCTCCGCGCGAGCACGGTGCTCCGCCCGCGCCGCCCCAGCCGTCGACCGGACCTGCCGGCGACGGCAACCACGCGATCGCCGCGGCCTACGACGAGGCGCGACTCCGGATCCTGCGATCGCTGGAGCGGGGCGAGATCGACGTCGCCGAAGCCGGCCGCCGGCTCGAGACGCTCGACAAGGGCGACCCGGCGCCCGACGGCGGCAGCACCGGCGACAGCGCCGAGGCCGGCCATGCCTGAGGACGCCTTCGAACGCGTGCTCCGCCTCGTCGGCGAGGGCAAGCTGACGGCCGAAGAGGCCGGTCCGATCCTGGACGCGCTCGACGAGGCTCGATCCGGGTCGACGCGCCAGTCGGCCGGCACGCCGGCGGGCGGTGACGATTCGCCGGGCCGGGCGCTGCGCGTCGAGGTCTCCGAGCGTGGCCGGTCGGTGGTCAACCTGCGGATCCCGATCTCGCTCGGGCGGGCGGCGATCAGCCGCGTCCCGGGGATCTCGGAGATCACCTCCGAACGGATCCGCGAGGCGATCGCCGCCGGGATCAAGGGCCCGATCCTCGACGTCGACGACGACGGCGACGGCGTCCGGATCTCGATCGAATGAGCGGCGGAGTCGGGTCGACCGCGGAGTTCGGTCGCCGGGAACGGCTGGCCCGGTTGCCATTGCTGGCGCCGTTGCACAGCCACGATTATCGGCTGGTCTGGTTCGGCGAGAGCGTCTCGCTCCTCGGGGACCAGTTCCACTACGTCGCCCTGTCCTGGTTGGTCCTCGAACTGACCGGATCGGGTCTTGCGCTCGGCACCGTCCTGCTGGCCGCCTCGCTGCCGCGTGGCGCCTTCCTGCTGTTCGGCGGCGTGCTCGCCGACCGCGTCTCCCCGAGAGCCGTGATGCTGATCTCGAACGCGATGAGGGCCATGATCACGACCGTCATCGCCGCCCTCGTCTTCGGGTCGCAGATCGAGGTCTGGCAGCTGGTCGTGGCGGGGGCCCTCTTCGGCACGGTCGACGCGGTCTTCTACCCGGCCATCGGCACGATCGTGGCGCGCCTCGTGCCCGCCGAGCAGCTCCCATCCGCCAACGCCCTCCTCCAGGGGACCCAGCAGCTGATGACCACCGTCGGCCCGGCGCTGGCGGGGATCGCCGTCGCGATCATCGGGATCGGCGCAGCCTTTGCCATCGATGCGGCTTCGTTCGCGGTCGCGGCGACTGCGCTGTGGCTCGTCCACCAGCGCGGCGTCGCGGTCTCCGGCGCGCGTCCCGGGAGCGACGAGCCGGCGGTCGAGCCTCGGGCGAATCATCCGCCGGTCCTCGGTGCGCTCGTCGAAGGGACGCGGGCGGTCCTCGGCGACCCGGCAATGCGGATCCTCGTGATCCTGTCGACCGCCTTCAACGTGGCGTTCACCGGTCCGGTGGTGGTCGGCCTGCCGTGGCTGGTCCGGGTCAGGTTCGAGGGCGACGCGTCGATGCTCGGCTGGCTCCTGGCGGCGTTCGGGGCGGGATCGGTGATCGGTATCGTGCTCGTCGGATCGCTCCCGAGGCCGCGCAGCCTCGGCCGGCTGGTCCTCGGCATCGGGGCCGGGCTGGGACTCGGCCTGGCGGCGATCGGGGTGGCGCCCTGGCAGGTGTGCCTGGCGGTCCTGCTGGTCGTCGGCACGGGTGTCGGCTACCTGAACGTCTCGATCATCTCGTGGACGCAGGCCCGCACCGAGCCGCACCTGCTCGGCCGGACGATGAGCTTCCTGATGCTCGGATCGGTCGTGGCCGCACCGCTGTCGCTCGCCCTGGCCGGTCTGCTCATCGACGTCAGCGCGACCGCGATGTTCGTCCTGGCGGGCGGGCTCGTCGTCGCGGTGTGCGTCGCCGGCATGGCCGGCGGGTTGACGAGACGCATGACCTGGTAGGGCGATCGTCCGGGTGCGACGGAACTCGTACCATGCGGTCATGACGATGCCGACATCACTTCCGTTCACCGGCGACGACGCGGCCGACCGGCTGCTCGTCGAGGAACCCCTGGCCCTGTTGATCGGGTTCGCGCTCGACCAGCAGGTGACGGTGCAGAAGGCGTTCAGCGGTCCAGCCGACCTGAAGCGGCGGCTCGGCCACCTCGACGCCGCCAGGATCGCGGCGATGGATCCCGTCGCGCTGGATGCCGTCTTCCGCGAGCGACCGGCGCTCCATCGCTTCCCGGGCTCGATGGCCGGCAAGGTCCAGGCGCTGTGCGCGGCGATCGCGGCCGGCTACGGCAACGATGCGGCCCGGGTGTGGACCGAAGCGGCAGACGGGCCGAGCCTGGAGGCGCGCCTGCTACGGCTGCCGGGCATCGGCGAGATGAAGGCCAAGTCGATCATCGCGGTGCTCGGCAAGCGCTTCGGGATCCGGCCCCCCGGCTACGAGAGCGTGGCGCCCGGCTGGCCGACCCTCGGCGACGTCGATTCGCCGGAGGCGCTGGCCGCCTACCAGGCGGGCAAGCGCGCCCACAAGGCCGCCCTCCGCGCTTCCGGGGGATAGTCATCCGGCCGGCCGGCCGCCCGCCGGGCGTGCGCCTGGCCACCGAACGCTAGACTGGCGACCCGTGGCTGAATCTGCCGATCGCACTCCACGTTCCTCCGGCCGTCAGCGCCGGACACCCCGCTTCGTCCTGCCGGATGACCGGCACGACGAGCGCACCGCCGCCCGGATCGCGGCCTTCCTCGACGGCTCCTCGAGCCGACGGAACGGTCGCCAGCTGGCGATCGACGATCGCGATCGTCCAAGGCGGCCGCACGAGCTCGACACGCGGCCGGACTGGACCAGCGCGCTCCTCCACGAATCTTCGCGGCACGCCCGATATGGGCGCCCCGCGTCGGTCCTCCTCATCGGTCTCGATGCCGGCACCGAACCCGCGTCGCTCGAGCGGGCAGCTCGCGCCCTGGCGGACCTGCTCCGGACCGAGGTCCGCGAAATCGACCGCGCGGTCCGGATCGGGCCGGCCAGCTTCCGGCTGCTCCTGGCCGAGACCAATGCCCGAGCCGCCCGGCACGTGGCCGCGCGGCTCGACCGGTCGTTCCACGACCAGCGCGCCGGCCCGGCGTCGACGAAGCTGCGGATAGAGATCGCGGCTCCGGCACGAGGCGAGTCGCTCGAGGACGCCCTCGTTGCCGCCGAGCGCCGGCTCGCCTGACGGGGAGGACCGCTAGGCGACGAGCGTCGCCACGAGGTGCTCGAGCTCGGCGGCGGGGTCCTGGCACAGCCCGGTGTGGACCTCGGACGGCTGGATGATCGTGCTGGCCGGTGCCACCAGCCAGTGGAATCGCTCCGGGCGGTCCAGCCGGGCGATCGGCCCCGCCGCCGGGTCGCCGGCCGCGATGCGCTCGATCGCGTCGAGGTGCGGGCGGAGCGTCGACGGATCGAGGTTCGGCGCGAACGCGGCCAGACGGCCCTCGTCGAGCAGGATCCGGGCACCGAGATACCTGCGCGGCCGGCACAGGAGCACGATCCCGACGTTGAGGCACTCGCCTCGTTCGACGCGGGGCACGACGCGCACGACCGCGTACTGGAAGACGCTACGCTGCCGTTCGGGCACGCTCGGCCACCTCCACGAAGGCTCGTGGCGGCTCGAGCCGCCGGAGCAGGTAGCGCACGTACGCGAGCCGCTGCGCAGCCGGGTCCCCGGCTGCCGGGTCGGGCGGCAGCCACAGGTCGGGGAGTGCCTCGACGAGCTCCACCAGCAGCGCGCGGTCGATGGTCCCGGCGTGCCGCTCGTCGGCCGCCTCGATCGAGCTCGCGAACGGCAACAGGACATGGTCGCGGATGCGATCGAACGGCCGGCGAGCGTGCTCGTCGGGATCGCGCCAGGTGTGGTGGATGTAGAGCGCTGCCCCGTGGTCGATCAGCCAGGTCCGTCCGTGCCAGACCAGGAGGTTCGGGTTCTGCACCGTGCGGTCCGGGTTGGTGACCAGCGCGTCGAGCCAGATCGCATCGGCGGCCACGTCCGGGGGGACCGTGTCCCCGTCGGCCGCGACGGCCCGGCTGAAGGCCAGGGCGCCCGGCAGGAAGTCGAGGCCGAGGTTGACCCCGCCACTGGCCCGGACCAGGTCGTGGATCTCCTCATCGGGCTCCGCATCGCCCAGGTTCGGGTCGATGTCCACGCCGACGAGATCCGGAACGGTCAGGCCGATGGCGCGGGCGAGCTCTCCGGCCAGCCACTCCGCGACGAGCGCGCGGGGCCCCTGGCCGGCGCCCCGGAACTTGACGACATACAGGCCGTCGTCGTCGGCCTCGACCAGGCCGGGCAGGGAGCCGCCCTCGCGCAACGGCGTGACGTAGCGGGTCGCGAGCACGGTTCGCATGATCGGGGAGAGCCTACCCGAGTCCCACGGTCATTCGTGGCCGCGTTCGCAACGGCCTGCAAGCCCCCTGGCCGACCCGACGCGGCGCCGGCAGGTCAGCCGGGGTCAGCCGGGGCGGCGGTCGCCGTGTCGCCGGCCATGCTGGCGGCGGGGTCCGGTGCGTAGTGCTCCGCAACGGCCCGGGCGGTCGAGGCAACGCGGGAGCGGACTTCCGGGGGACCGAGCACCTCCACCCAGCGACCGGCGCTGAGCAGGGTCCGGGCGGCATCCCCCGGCCAGTCGAGTCGCAGCCGCAACCGGAGCCAGCCGTCCTGGTCGGGGTCGTCGAGCGTCTCGGCGGCGTTGAAGGCCGCGCCGCCGACCGCGTCCCGGAGCCGGTCGACCCGGTCCGGCCGGACGCGGACCTCGACGTCGACCCGTGGGACGTCGCGCTCGTAGGCGGCCGTCGATTCGGACCAGTAGGCGGCCAGCTCGAAGCCGGCCGGCCGCTCGAATTGCTCGGTCGAGGGCACGGCGCCGGCGACGCGTGAGACACGATAGGTCCGGAACTGGCCGTCCACCGTGGCAACCACGTACCAGGTTCCGGCCTTGAGCACGAGACCGAGCGGCTCGATGACCCGCTGGACGATCTCCTCGGCGCGCCGGTAGTCGATGGTGATCCGGGTCGAGCTCCAGACCGCGTCGGACAGCGCGGCGAGGTGCGGGACCGGCTGGCTCGCCCGGAACCAGTCCCCGGCGTCGAGATGGAACCGCTCGACGAGTCGCGAGGCGCGCGTCCGGAGCTCCGGTGGCAGCGAGGCGAGCACCTTCAGCTGCGCCGCGGCCACGACCGTGCTGAGGCCGAGCTCCGCCGCCGGTCCCGGGATGCCCGCGAGGAAGAGCGCCTCGGCCTCGTCGCCGGTCAGGCCGGTCAGCCTCGTCCGGTAGCCGTCCACCAGCCGGATCCCGCCGTGCGGCCCCCGTTCGGCATAGACCGGCACGCCCGACGCGCTGAGGGCGTCGACGTCGCGGTGGATCGTCCGCTCGGAGACCTCGAGCTCGGCGGCCAGCTCGCCGGCGGTCAGCTGGCCGCGCGACTGCAGGAGCAGCAGCACCGTGACCAGGCGCGACGCACGCATAACTCCACGGTACGCCAATTCCTGCCAGGAAGTGGCATGTTCACTCGACGGCGCTTCCGACCGCCAGCCGGTCCAGCCGCTCGACCGAAACGTCGATGCGCGCCTCCGCGATGCGTCCGGACTCGACGTGGCCGGCGATGGTCTCGATGACCTCGGCCGCGAGGTCGGCCACGTAGATCGTCTGGTTGGCGAACAGGAGCAGGTCGTTGCCGGCCTCGATCGCCAGCGCGATCGCCTCGCTGCGCTGGTAGCGACCGGCGATCGCTTCGGCTCCCAGGTCGTCGGTGACGACCACGCCCGTCCAGCCGAGCTGGCCGCGAAGGAGCCCGTCGATCGTGGCCGGCGACAGGGAGGCCGGGATGCCCGGGTCGAGCGTGTCGTTGACGATGTGACCGCTCATGACGGCGTCCGGCATGCCTGCCGCGAACAAGGCCCGGTACGGGTCCAGCTCCGACGGAGTCCAGGTCCGGGTAACGTCCACGTCGTCGAAGTCCGTGTTGGCGCTGGCGCTCCCGAGACCCGGGAAGTGCTTGACCGCAGCGCGGATCCCGTGCTCGTGGAGACCGCGGATCTCGGCCTCGGCCATGGCGGCGACGACGGCCGGATCGGCCGAGAAGCTGCGCTCGAGGGCCCCGATCGCCGGGTTCGCCGGGTTCACGTCGACATCGACCACGGGCGCGAGGTCGAGGTCGATCCCGGCGGTCGCCATCGTGGCGCCCATCGCGCGGCCCGTGTCGAACGCCTGGTTCGGGTCGCCGGTGGCGCCGATGGCCGCCTGCGACCGCGTGGCCGGGAACCCCCGCGCCGGCTGCAGCCGTGACACGCGCCCGCCCTCCTGGTCGATCGCCACGAGGAGGTTCCCGCTTGACGCCGCCCGCAGCTGCGTGGTCAGGGCCTTCAACTGGGCCGGGGACTTGATGTTCCGGGTGGGCTTCGCATGATCGCGGTCGAACAGGATCACGCCGCCAAGCCCGGCCGCCAGTGCCTTGGTGACCGGATCGGGCGGCCCGATCGTGAGGCCCCGGAAGCCGACCATCACGAGACGTGCGACCTTCCGGCGAAGCGCGGCCGGATCGCCCGTCGGGCTGGACGACGGCGTCACGGTCGGCTCAGGGCTGGGCGTCGGCGGCGGGCTCGGACTGCGACCGGGTGTTGGTGCAGGGGACGGCGATGCCGGGCCGGCGGTCGACGACGGCGACGGTGGCACCGTCGGACCGGCACACGCCGCTAGGCCGATCCCGACCGACCCCGCCACGAAGGCCCGCAGCAACGCCCGCCTCGAGATGCGCGCGGGAGGTGCCGCCGGGTTCCTGCTTGCCACCTACAAGGCGCCGCCGGTGTCGCAGGCGACCGGGGCACCGCTCTGCAAACCGGTCGTGAACCACCGCTGGCGCTGATCCGAGGAGCCGTGGGTCCACGTCTCGGGGTTGACCTGCCCGCTCGTCTCCTGCTGGATCCGGTCGTCGCCGACCGCCGCCGCCGCATCCAGGGCATCCGCGATCTGCGCAGCGGTGATGGCCTCCAGGAAGCCGGTGCTCGTGGCGTGATCCGCCCAGACGCCCGCGTAGCAGTCGGCCTGCAGCTCGGTCCGGACGGAGCCGCCCTGCGCGCCCGATCCGCCGCCACCGGTGTCGAGCTGGCCGAGGAGGTCCTGGACGTGGTGGCCGTATTCGTGGGCGATCACGTAGCCCTGGGCCAGCGACCCCCCGGTGGCGCCGAGCCGGGTGCGCAGCTCGTCGAAGAACCCGAGGTCGAGGTAGACGAGCCGGTCCGCCGGGCAGTAGAAGGGCCCGCTGGCCGCGCTCGCCATCCCGCAGCCCGTCGTGGTGGCGTCCGTGAACAACACCGTGTCGACCGGCTCATAGGTGTCGCCGGCGGTCGTGAAGAACTCGGTCCAGAAGGCCTGCACGCTGTTGACGTATCCCAGGATCCGGCAATCCTCCCGGGCGTTGGCGTCCTGGCCCGTCTGGCAGTCGGTCGCCATGGCCGTGCCGCCGGGCCCGGTGACCGCGCCGGGATCGGTCAGGACCGGGCCGAGGTCATTCGGGTTGCCGCCGAGCAACATGTAGACGAGCAGGACCACGATCCCGAGCCCGCCGCCACCGAGCGCGAGCCCGCCGCGTCCGCCCATGCCCCGGCGGTCGGTGATCTGCCCCGGGTCGAGCCGGGCGTCGGGATCGAACGTCATCGCCTGGCCACCTCCACGAGCCGGGGCCATGGTACGTCGGCGGACCTCACGGCCCCATGCGGGGCGGTCATTTGTCCATGCCGAGAACATGACCATTGGCAGGTTGCGCGCCAGCGTGGCCGCCCTACCGTCGTGTCATCGCGAATGGACCGCCGGACATCGAGACCATCGTCCGGCGGCGCGTCTGCTCTCCGGCGGGATGCCGGGCGGCAACGGAGCCGGCAAGCGTGCCTGCACGGCGGTCCTTCGTCGACCTCCCTCGACACCTGGTTGGCGGCGACCGCTGCCCTTCAGGAAGTCTTTAGGTTCGCGACAGGGCCGGTTCAGGCCCGGATCGCAGGCTTCAGTCGTCGCGCACTTGCGCGAGTCCGAATTGGAGTGTTGCGATGCGCAGATCCAGAATCCTCGGGGCGTCGGTCGTCATGGTCATGAGCGGGCTGCTCATGGCCGTCCTGCCCGTCGCCGCCGCACAGACGCAGGCCGTGATGGGCAAGGTCATCGGGTCGCACGGCACCCTGCTGGTCGCCGCGTCGAACGGCATGACCGTCTACACCTTCGACAAGGATGTCGCCGGCAGCGGCACGAGCGCGTGCACCGGCGGCTGCCTGACGAACTGGCCGGCCCTGACGATCACCGCCGGCGACACGCCGACCGGTGATTCGACCGTGACCGGCACGCTCGGCACGATCGTCCGCGCGGACAACGGCGCGACCCAGGTCACCTACAACGGCAAGCCGCTCTACTTCTTCCACAGCGACACCGCGCCGGGCGACACCAACGGCATCTACCCCAACTGGCAGGCCGTCGTGCTCGCGGCTCCGGTCCAGCAGCAGGCCGTGATGGGCAAGGTCATCGGGTCGCACGGCACCCTGCTGGTCGCCGCGTCGAACGGCATGACCGTCTACACCTTCGACAAGGATGTCGCCGGCAGCGGCACGAGCGCGTGCACCGGCGGCTGCCTGACGAACTGGCCGGCCCTGACGATCACCGCCGGCGACACGCCGACCGGTGATTCGACCGTGACCGGCACGCTCGGCACGATCGTCCGCGCGGACAACGGCGCGACCCAGGTCACCTACAACGGCAAGCCGCTCTACTTCTTCGCAAAGCGACACCGCCCCGGGCGACACCAACGGCATCTACCCGAACTGGCAGGCCGTGGTCCTGGCCGCGGCCGCGACGCCGGCCCCGACCGTGGTCACCGCCACGCCGCCACCCACGTCCACCGTGAGTCCCGCCACGGCACCGGCCGCGCCGAACGAGTTCGTGTGGCTCCTGATCGCCCTGTCGGCCGCCCTGTCGGCCCTCCTGGTCGTGACGAGGACCGCCCGCAGCCGGCGCTGAGCCACGGCCCACCGCACGATTGTTGGCGCAGGCAGCACGGCGCGCGCGGGAGGACGCGCGCCGTGACTGCCATACCCCACCCGCACCGCAAGCGCGCCCGCATCCGGGGACGCCATTCCCGACGTAGTGGCAGGGGAATGGCCACCCGAGTGCTCCTGGTCGACGACGATCCGAAGATCGTCTCCCTGCTCCAGCGCGGGCTGGCGTTCGAAGGGTTCGACGTCGTCGCCGCGGCCGAGGGCGTCGCGGCGCTCGCGAGCGCCGAACGGCAACGACCCCACGTGGTCCTGCTGGATATCGCGATGCCCGGTCCGGACGGCTTCGAGGTCTGCCGTCGCCTTCGCCTCGCGCACAACGCCCCGATCATCATGCTGACCGCCCGGGACGAGACCTCCGACAAGGTCCGGGCCCTCAACCTGGGCGCCGACGACTACGTGGCCAAGCCGTTCGCGTTCGACGAGCTGATCGCCCGCATCCGGGCCGTGCTCCGGCGCCAGCACGGCGGCGACGAGGCTATCCAGTACGACGACCTCGTGGTCGAGCCCGGCACGCGCGAGGTCCGGCGGGCCGGCGAGTCGATCGAGCTGACCGCGCGCGAGTACGACCTCCTCCTGTTCTTCGTCCGCCATGCGCGGCAGGTCCTGACCCGCGACCAGGTCCTCGAGCACGTCTGGGGGTTTGACACGCCGGTCGAGACCAACGTCGTCGAGGTTCACGTCGGCCACCTGCGCCAGAAGCTCGAGGCCGGCGGCGGCCGGCGGCTGATCCAGACCTATCGGGGCATCGGCTACGCGCTTCGATGAGCATCCGGGTCAGGCTCGCGCTCTGGTTCACGCTGATCCTCGGCGCGGTGGTCGTCGCGCTGAGCCTGGCGGCCTCGCAGCTGACCAGCGACAGCCTCCTGTCCGAGCTCCATCGCGACGTCCATCAGCGGGCGAGCGAGCTGGTGGCGACCGTCGGTCCGACCGTCCTCGCCGGAACGGTGGAGGAGGCGTCGGCGGGCAGCCGGACGATCGACGTGTTCAGCCAGCTCGACGTCTACTGTCAGGTCGTCGATGCCGAGGGCAACCTGGTCGCACGCTCGAGCAACCTCGGGAAGTGGCACCTGCCGTTCCAGGCGGCGCCGACGGGCGAGCTCCAGCACGAGCTGCCGGTCGGGAAGATCCCGCTGATCCTCGACCAGCAGCCGGTCATGCTGGACGGCCGCCTCGCCGGGTACGTGATCGTGGGCCGGTCTCCGTCGGTGATCTACCAGGCGCTCGGCCGGCTGCGTGGCGTGCTGTACCCGGCAGCCGGCCTGGCCCTCCTGCTGGCCGGTCTGGCCGGCTGGCTCCTCGTCCGGCGCGCGATCCGGCCGCTCGACCGCATGGGTGCCGCGGCTGCCGCGATCGCCGCGAGCCAGGATCACGGCCAGCGGCTGGCCTACGCCGGTCCCGACGACGAGATCGGCAAGGTCGCGCGGACGATCGACGAGATGCTGGCGGCGCTCGAGGGCGCACACAGCCAGGTGGAGGCGGCGAACGCCAGCCAGCGCCAGTTCCTGCTCGACGTCTCGCACGAGCTGCGGACACCGCTGACGATCATGCTGTCGTCCCTGGACGTCCTGGCCCGGACCGGCAAGGACGACCCGGCCTACGTGGCCAGGACGCTTCGCGGGCTGCGGGCGGAGGCCGACCGGATGCGCCGGATGGTCGCCCAGCTCCTGATCATGGCGCGCTCCGACACCGACCTGCCGATGGGCCGCCGCCCTGTCCTCCTGGCGGAGACGCTCGCCGACGCCTGCCGCCAGACGTGGACCAACGGGACCACACTGACCGTCGACCAGGCCGCGCTCCATGAGCTCGAGGACACCGTGGTCGAGGGCGACGGCGACTACCTCAAGCAGCTGTTCCTGATCCTGCTCGACAACGCCGTCAAGTACACGCCGTCGGGTGGGTCGGTATCGGTCACCGGCCAGGTCGACGGCGGCACGGTGGCCGTCGAGGTCGCGGACACCGGGATCGGCATCCCGGAGCCCGACCTGCCCCGGATCTTCGAGCGCTTCTACCGGGCGGCCAACGCGCGCCTCTCCGAGGGCAGCGGGCTCGGCCTGGCCATCGCCCAGCGGATCGCCGGCCTGCACGGCGGCCGGATCGCGGTGACCAGCCGGGCGGGGATCGGCAGCGCGTTCACGGTCACGCTCCCGGTCCTGGCCACCCAGCGCGAAGCGGACTGAGTCCGCCGCCGTCGACGCGGGCGCCGCGGGCGTCGTCGCCCCGGAGATCAGGCGCGGGGCGATCCGCGATCCCGACCCTGGCCGCCCTGTTCCCGGAGGAACCGTTCGATGTCGGTGATCAGGTCGTTGCCCGCCGGGAGTCGCTGCTCGTCGTACATCGCCTCGAGCCGCTCGACGTAGGACCGCGTGGTCTCGTCGGCCGCGGTCGCCTCGTCGAGCCGGGTGCGGAGCTCGCGCGCCTCGACCACCAGGTCATCCGCCGGGATCTCCGTCCCCACGTGGTTGCCGATGACACGGAGCAGTGCGAGCGCCGCCGTCGCGTACGGGCCCGAGACGTAGTGGGGGACCTGGGCGAAGTAGCCGAGGGCCGGGATGCCCGCCGTGGACACCTCGAACTCGAGCGCCGACACGAGCGCCGACGGAACCCGCAGCGTGCCCGCAGGGCCGGCCATCACGTCGCCGCGCAGGAGCCCGGCGCTCGCCTCGGTCCCGAGGATCGACACCGGCCGGGTGTGCGGGACCGCGGCCGGGATCGCGCCGAGGCTGACCCATTCGACGACGCCGAGCCGACGGCTCAACTCGACGACGGCGGCGCAGAATGCCTGCCAGCGGTAGTCGGGCTCCGGGCCGACGAGGACCAGGACGTCGCGATCTCCGAGGCGGACGCGCCGCACGACCAGGTCGTGCCAGGTCAGCTCGGACAGCCGGCCGTCGACGATCTCGAGCGGTGGGCGTCGCGCCCGGTAGTCGAACAGCCGGTCGGCATCGAACCTCGCGACGACGGGTGCGCCCTCGACGAGACGGCCGAGCGCCGCCGTCGCAGCCGAACCGGCGTCCACCCAGCCATCGAAGGCGGCCAGGACCGTCGGGGCGACGAGATCGCCGGGATCGTCGAGCGTGTAGAGCGGCATCCTCGAAGGATAGGCGACGATCGGAACGCGGGCCGGTACACTCCCCGAGCACAACCCGACGACGACCATCGAAAGGATCGACCGTGGCCAGGCATTCCAAGCACGAGCGCGAACGGCGAACCGCCGAGACCGAGCGCGTCAAGCAGATCGAAGCCGCGTGGCTCGGCAGCCTTCCTCCGGCCAGCGCGAAGGCGTTCGCCGAATCGGTCGCCGCCGCCCGCGCCCGCGGCCCGCAGGAGAAGCGACCCGACATGGCGCCGGGGACGGCGCCCCGCCCGCCTCGTCCCGGTCGCGAGCCCAAGCCGCCCAAGGACGAGCGGCCGCGCCGGTCCAGCAACCGCGACTGACCTTCCGTCCGGTCCTGCCCGGGCCGCGACCCGCGTCGCCCGGACCGACCTTCCCGCACAACCTGCGCCGACCGCGCGGCTGACGCCTAGCTGGGCGACGGCGACGAGGGCGACGGGCCGGCCGAAGCCGAAGCGCTCGATGACGGCGCCGGCGAGGCGCCCGGCCTGGGCAGCGCGGCCAGCGCGGCCTGCGCGATCGAGGGATCGCTGGTCTCGATGTCGAACACCACGTCGTCGCGCACGTACCAATAGCTGGCAACGCTCCCGTCACCGAAGTCGCCATTGGTGACCTGGAGGCCGGCGATCGTTGTCGTCGACACCTTGAGGTCGGGGTAGTCCCCCTTGTACGCGGCGATGATCGCGTCGCGCAGGGCCGGCCCGCCCACGCCCGCCGCCCGGAAGGCGCCGGCACTCAGGTCGAGCGTGCCGGTCGCGTCGTAGGCCTGCGAGGCCTGGAGATCGGCGGCCGTCTTGCCCGCGGTGGTCAGGAACGAGGTGATCGACGTGCTCCAGCTGTCGTCGCCCAGGACGGTATCGCCGGTCCAGCTCTCGCGGGTCAGGCTCGTCCCGTTGACATCGGCCGGCAGCAGCGCCTCCAGGTCGGCGACGGCGTGACTCTCGACCGGCGGTTCGAGGCTGGCGTCGTCCGATGGGAGGGGCTCGTCCGACGGCGACGCCTGGGCGATCGGGGGCGGTGTCGAAGCGGGCCGCAGGGCGAGCACGGCGGCCGTCGTCCAGCCCGCGGTCGCCGCGATGAGGCCGACGACGGCGAGGACCTGCCAGAACCGCAGGCCGTTGTCCGGCGGCCTCGATCGCCGCTCGGGGTCGGCGTCGCGCGCCCGGCGGAATTGGACCCCTCGTTCTCGCACGGAACCTCCTCGCTCTGGCCGTCGCGGCCCGGGTCCGTAGCCTAGGGCAAAGACCTGAGAAGGTCCTGACAACCCTCGGCCCGGAAGCTCACGGCCAGAGACCCGGCCGAGCCGGCCCGGCCGGCAGGGCGTCCCAGTCGCGTCGCGTCGGCGCGAAGATGTCGATGACCACCGCCCCGTCGGGCCCGACGTCCACGTGGTGCGCGGCGCCGGACGGGATGCACCAGGTCCCGCCCGGACCCAGGTCGCGCGTCTCGTCGTCGATCGTGAACGTGACCCGTCCCTGGATCACCATCCCGACCTGCTCGTGCTCGTGCCGGTGTTCGGGGACCCTCCCGTCGGCGGCAAGCTCGACGAGGGCGAACGTGATCCGCTCACCCTCGATCCGTCGGGCGCGGATGGTCTCGCCCCACACGTCGATGACCGGGACGGTGGCGATGTCGATGAGGTGGCTCACGGGACCTCCTGGCGAGCATGCGTCCTGCCGGTCCACCTTAGCGCCTTGGTGGGCCGGCGGCGATTCATGACAGGAACTGGCATGTACGTGGGTCATGATCCGGATGTGAGACGCGATCGGAAGGGGTCGCCGCACCGGAGGGTCAGGTCATGTTCCAGCTGGGTTTCGCAGACGCCATCCAGGCCGATCGCGAGCGTGAAATCGCCGAGCTGATCCGGCAGCGACGGCTCCTCGAGCCCGATGTCGACGGCCGCGATCCGCACGAGACGAAGGACGAGCAGGCGAAGCCGCGGCCGCAACGGGCGCGCGCGCAAGGCGCCCGGGGCTGAGTCGTCTGGGCGGACCGTCGCCGGCGTATGGGCGGCTGCCCCGGGCGGGGGGTCAGCCCGGCACGGCGGTCAGGCGCGGAACCGCTCGGCCAGCCAGCGGAACTTGGCCGCCTCGTGGAAGCCCTGCCCGCCTTCGTGGTCGTTGAACGGGTATTCCCGGATCTCCTTGGGGCCGCCGTACGCATTGAACGCCGCGTAGACGGTGGATGGCGGGCAGATTTCGTCCATCAGGCCCACCGAGAAGAGCGCCGGCGCGGATGCCAGCCGGCCGAGGCCCGCCACATCGAAGTAGGCGAGCGTCGAGAGCACCCGCTCGACATGATCGCGATGCGCCCTGAGGTAGCGGACGATCTCCGCGTACGGGTCGCTGGCGGCGAACGTGATCGCCCGTCGGAAGTCGCTCAGGAACGGGACGTCCGGCATGACCGCGCCGACTTCGGGCGCCAGCGCGGCTGCGGCGATCGTGATCCCGCCGCCCTGGCTCCCACCGGTCAGCGCGATCCGGCCGGAGTCGACCTGGGGGTGCGCCCGGACCGCCTCGATCGCCCGGACGGCATCGGTGAACACGCGCCGGTAATAGTAGGTCGACGGGTCGAGGATGCCCTGGGTCGTGAATCCCGGATGGAACGGCATGCCGCCGGCCTCGGGATCGGGCGTGTCGCCCACGGCCCAGGTCGAGCCCTGGCCGCGCGTGTCCATGACGAAATGCGCGTAGCCGGCCGCCGCCCACAGCACGCGTTCGTGCGCAAGGCCGCGCCCACCGCCGTAGCCGATGTACTCGACGACCGCGGCGAGCGGGCCCGGGCGATCGGCAGGCAGGTGCAGCCAACCCCGGACGGGTGACCCGCCGAAGCCGGCAAACGTGACGTCGAGCGTGGTGATGACCGCCAGGCCGTTGTCGACCGGCACGAACGTGGCTGCCAGGTCGTGACCGCGCGCCTCGGCGAGGGTGGTCGCCCAGAACCGATCCAGATCGGACGGGACCTCGATGACCGGGCTGTACCGGCGCAGTTCGTCCAGGGGAAGATCGGATTGAGGCACGGGCGCGCTCCTTGCCCGTCGACGCCGGAGTCGATCGGCGGTCCGATGGTCGACCGCATCAATGTAGCCGTCGCGCCCCGTCGCGCGCTGGGCCGGCGATCATCGCTCGCGGGCCGGCGCGATGGCCTCGGGTTCGGTTGCCGGTGGCGTGACGCGGGGTGTGACGTAGCATGCAACGAATGCCGGCCCTCACGAGACTGGTCGCCGCCGCCGTGCTGGTCAGCCTGCTGGTCGGACCCGCGGCTGCCCCGGCCTCCGCCGCCGCCGTTCCGTCGCGGATCCACCTCGGCCTGGCCCGGATCGCCACCGGCCTCTCGAAGCCATTGCTGGTCACCAATGCCGGCGACGGATCGGGCCGCCTGTTCATCGTCGAGCAGACCGGCAGAATCCGGATCATCAAGGGCGGCAAGCTGCTGGACACGTCGTTCCTCGACCTGAGTGCCTCGGTGTCCGGTGGCAACGAGCAGGGCCTGCTCGGCCTTGCCTTCCATCCGGGGTACCGGTCAAACGGCAAGCTCTACGTGAGCTACACCGACCGGGCCGGCACCAGCATCATCCGCGAGTACCGCGTGTCGTCCTCGAACGCCGATCGAGTGAACGGCGCGAGCGGGCGGACGCTGCTGCGCCTTCGTCAGCCGTACAGCAACCACAACGGCGGGAACATCGCCTTCGGACCGGACGGCGACCTGTACATCGGCTTCGGCGACGGCGGGAGCGCCGGTGACCCGGGCAATCGCGCCCAAGACCTGGGCTCGCTCTTCGGCAAGCTGCTCCGCATCGACGTCAACCGGAGAACCGGCACGCTGCCATACGGGATTCCTGCCACGAACCCGTTCGTCGGCCGTGCCGGACTCGACCAGATCTGGGCATACGGCCTTCGCAACCCATGGCGCTGGTCGTTCGACCGGAAGACCGGCGACCTGTGGATCGGCGACGTGGGGCAGGACACGTGGGAGGAAGTCGATCGTGCCCTCGCGTCCAACGGCCGGAACGCGGGCCGCGGGCTCAACTTCGGCTGGAAGGCGATGGAGGCCAGCCATTGCTACGCCCCGTCATCCGGGTGCTCGAGGACGGCGAGAACGCTGCCCCTGACCGAATACCGCCACACCAATGGCCGCTGCTCGATCACGGGCGGCTTCGTCTACCGCGGTTCGGACTACCCGGACCTCGCCGGGGCCTACCTGTTCGCCGACTACTGCTCCGGCGAGATCTGGTGGGTGGACCGCGGCGCCTCCCGGGGGACGGCCCCCAGGCTGGCGCTGGACACGGACGCGCTGATCACGTCGTTCGGCCAGGACGAGGCCGGCGAGCTGTACCTGACCGACGGCAACGGATCCGTCTACCGGGTGACCGATTCCTGAGCGGGCCGGGGCCTGCGGGCACGAAACGTCGGCGCCGAAACGTCGTACCCTGACCCGCATGGCCGCCGGCTGCTGACCGAGCGGGCACGCTGGACGGACCTTCAGGAGGGCCTCACGCATGGGTGACAAGACGCCGAAGCGGCCACCGAAGCCGAAGAAGCCCAAGAAGCCCGCCTGAGCCGGCTCCCGGGTTTGGCCGCCTCGCCCTCGAGGCGAGAGTCGGTTATGAGGCGCGGCGGAGAAGACGCCCGGCCAAGGCCCGAAGCAGCAAAGGCCTGGGCTCCAGGCGCGGCTCCTCGCGGCAGGCGCGCTCCAGCGGGCTGACCGTCTCGTAGGGCCGGGCCACCAGCGTCTCCGCCAGGGCCTGCTCGGCGGGTGTCTGCGCCGCCGTGATCGGCAGGTCGTCGGGGCCGAGGGGCAAGGGTGTCTGGGCGACCGCCGCGGGCGGCCGCGCGTACGCCGGCGCGCCGTACAGGCGCGGGTGCGCGACGTGCTCTTCGTCGATGGACATGGGTTCCTCGGGATGCGTGAGGGTCGGATACCCGGTTCGAATAGTGCGAGCGCGGAGCGTACCGCGATCCGGTACGAAAGTCCCATGCTGGATGGCCGTCAGGCCTCCGGATGCGGTGACGGGACGCACCTCGGAATCAAACGACCCGAGTCGACTGACAACCCGGGTCGGGATCACGCTGGTGCGACGGGCCGGCGATCGGCCCGCCTCGAGAGGGCGGGACTAGCCGCGCTGGCTCCGGAAGCAATCGCTGCAGTAGACGGGCTTGCCGCTGGTTGGGCGGAACGGGACCTGGGCTTCCTTGCCGCAGGACGAGCACGTGGCCGCGAACATTTCGCGGGGACCGCGATCTCGCTCGCCGTACCCACCGGAACCGCCGCCGTAGCTGCCGGCACCGCTGGAGTAGCCACCGCTGGAGTAGCCACCACCTGAACTGTAGCCACCGGAGCCGCCACCCTCACTGTTGCGAGCAGCCTTGCGGCTGGCTCGGCAGGACGGGCAGCGTCGCGGCTCGGTGAAGCCACGCTGAGAGTAGAAATCCTGCTCCGACGCGGTGAACACGAATTCCTGTGAACAGTCCGCGCAGGTCAGATTCTTGTCGTTGTACAAAAGAAGAACTCCTCTCGACATCCGGCGCGATCCCATCGTCGGGTTCTCGCGTCAGCCGTGAGAGGAGTCCGAGTTGCGTCGATCTGTCGTATGTGCCCACGGCGTTTCCCGTGGCGCGGAATCCATCATACCCGGGATCGTGCTGCGCCACCACCCCCAAGATTCAGGGGCCGGGCTCAACGTCCCGCAGCGCAGGGGGCGGCGCACCGGCGTCGATGTGGTCCAGAAAGCCGACGTCGCCCATGGAGACTCCGGCCCGATGCAGCAGGATCGCCGCGGCACTGAACGATTCCACGCCATGCATGACGATGTGGACGAGATAGGTCGACAGCGGGAAGCCCTCGAGCCCGTTGACGGTCGTGGACGCCCCGACCTCCTCATCGGTCAGCCCGGCCAGCCAGGCGCGTGTCTCCGCCTCGTCCAGTCGCCAGTGTTCGGCGATCGAAGCGGGATCCCCGTAGTCGCCGGGCGCCAGCTCGATGTCCCAGGCATCTCGCGGCGCGCCGCGCAGTCGGAGGCGCCAGCTCCGCTCCACGTCCAGCTCATGGACGAGCGTGGAGCGAATGTCCCGGTAGGCGACCGTGTCCGGCGCCAGGAATGCGCTCAGCGGCAGCTTTGTCGCCTCGGCGAGCGCCCGATCGCGAAGCCAGTACAGGTAGCCGAACAGGGCGAGGATGTCGGGCTGACGCATGCGCCAGTCTCGCACGAGTCGCGCGTCCTGCTTCGTGTGGGCCCTCGACCTGGTGCGCGACCGGCGGTGCCTAGGCTCGTGCGCCCTTGGGCGGTTTCAGGTGTGTCGCCAGTCGTGCGGCCAGGTCCGGCTTCGGCAGGGCGCCCACGATCCGGTCGACCACCTGGCCGTCGCGCATCACCAGCATGGTCGGAATGCTCCGCGCGTCGTACTGCAGGGCCAGGCGCTGGTTGTCGTCGACGTTGACCTTGACGACCTTGAGCCGGCCGGCCCACTCGCGCGACAGTTCCTCGAGGATCGGGCCGACGAACCGGCACGGCCCGCACCACGGCGCCCACAGGTCGACCACCACGGTCGGTGAGGCGCGGACCTCGACCTCGAACGTGGCGTCGGTGGCGTTCACGAGCCACGGCAGCGGCTTGCCACAGGTGCCGCAATGCGGCGCCCCACTCGGGCTCGGTGCGATCCGGTTGGCGGCGCCGCAGCTCGCGCACCTGAGGATGGAGATCGGGCGTGGATCGGTCGGTGCGGTCACGGCGCCACTATCCTAGGCCGACCGTGCCCAGCCGTCGCCAGCACCAGGGCCCGACGCCGCCAGGACCATCCGCTTCGCCGAGCGGGGTGCTGTTCTTCGTCCACGGCGCCGCCGAGACGTCCGAGGGCCTGGTCCGGAACGTCGCGCGGATCGAGGACCAGGTTCGAGCCCGTGGCTGGGACGTCACGGTCGTCGCGCCCGAGTGGCGACGGCGGTCCGGCCTCCGCCTTGGGAACTGGAGGAAGGCGCTCTATCGCGGGCCCCGGTCGGCGCCGGTTCCGGTCCCCAGGCTCGGGGCGGGGATCCGCCGCACAACGGTGCTCAAGCTCGCGACCTACTACTTCGAAGGTCGACGCGAGGACCTGCTCGAGGATCTCGGCGCCCAGATGCTCGCCGACGTCGTTGGCTATGAGCTCCATCGTGCGTCGATCCAGGCGCTGCTCAAGGACGAGCTGACGCGCGCCGCCGAGGCGGCCGGGGATCGCCCGGTCCTGCCGGTCGCGCTCAGCCTCGGCGGGATCGCTTTGGTCGACCTGCTGGCGGGCTGGCCGGAGGCACCGGTCGAGGCGTGCGTGACGGTCGGTTCGCAGGCGCCGCTGCTGTACACGTTCGACGCGATCCGGTCGATGCCGTACGACGAGGCGAACCCACCGTTCCTGCCGGTCCCCTGGCTCAACGTCTACGACAGCCGGGACTTCCTGTCGTTCGTGGCCGAGCCGCTGTTCCGCCGGTCCGACGGGCGGGCGAGCGTGGTCGACCTGCGGGTCCACTCCGGGCTCGACTTCCCGAAGTCGCACAGCGCGTACTGGGAGCTCGGGCCGGTCTGGGACGCGATCGCCACCGCGTTCACCTGGAAGCGGCTGCCGCTGCTGACCGTCGCCCAGGCGCGACGGCTCGGGTTCGAGGCACGGAAGGCGCCGGCGCGCGTACGCCGGGCGCGCCTGCCCGACGGCGTCGTCGCGCGGGCGCCACGGGCCTCGGTCGTCCGCCGGGGTGCCGGGGCTCGGCCGCCGCCGATCGGCGCCGTCGCCTCAGCGCCGGCCGGTCCTACCCCCGGAGCGTGATCCAGAGCGTCTTCTTCTCGGTGTACTGGTCGAGTGCCTCGAGGCCCTTGTCCCGGCCGCCGAAGCCCGATTCCCTGTAGCCGCCGAACGGCGTCGAGACGTCGCCCTCGGAGTACGAGTTGACCGACACCGTGCCGGCCCGGAGCGAGCGGCCGACCCGGAAGGCGGTGTCGAGGTCCGTCGTGTAGAGCGACGCGGCCAGCCCGTAGCTGGTGGCGTTGGCGAGTTCGATCGCCTCGTCCTCGGAGTCGAACGTGATCGTCGAGAGGACCGGCCCGAAGATCTCCTCGCGGGCGATCCGCATGTCGTTGCGGACGTCGTCGAAGATCGTCGGGGCGACGAAGTAGCCGCCGGTCTCCTCGAGCGTCCGCCCACCGCCGGCCACTACCCGTGCACCGGCGGCCCGTCCGGCCTCGATGTAGCCGAGCACCTTGTCGAGATGCGGTCGTTCGATCATCGGGCCGAGCTTCGTCGCCGGGTCGAGCGGGTCCCCGACGGTCCAGCCGTCGAGCTGCGAGACGAGCCGCTCGACCAGCGCGTCATGGACGGAGCGGTGGACGATCAGGCGCGATCCACACGAGCAGTTCTCGCCCATGTTCATGAACCCGGCGAACAGCACGTCGCCGGCGACCCGGTCGAGATCGGGCGCGTCGGCCAGCACGATCTGCGGGCTCTTGCCGCCGCACTCGAGCGTGACTTCCTTGAGGTTGCTCTCGGCGGCGTACTGGAGGAAGAGCCGGCCGACCTCGGTCGAGCCGGTGAACGTGACCTTGTCGACGTCCATGTGCCGGCCCAGCGCGGCACCCGCCGCCGCTCCCGGTCCCGGCACGACGTTGAGGACGCCGTCCGGCACGCCGGCTTCGGCGGCGAGCTCGGCCATCCGGATCGCCGACAGCGAGGTCAACCGTGAGGGCTTGACGACCATCGAGTTGCCGGCAGCGAGGGCCGGCGCCACCTTCCAGGCCGCCATCAGGAGCGGGAAGTTCCAGGGAAGGACCGCGGCCACGACCCCGATCGGCTCGCGCAGGATGAGGCCCACGGCGTCCGGCCCGGTTGGCGCGACGGCGTCGAACACCTTGTCGATCGCCTCGGCGTACCAGCGGAAGGTCCGGATCGTGTCCGGCAGGTCAACGTCGCGGCAATCGGAGATCGGCTTGCCCGCTTCGAGCGAATCGAGCGTGGCCAGCTCCTCGAGGTTCGCCTCGAGCCGGTCGGCGAACCGGAGGAGGATCGCCTTCCGATCGGCCGGCGAGCGGCGCGACCAGCGCCCGTCGTCGAATGCCCGTCGCGCGGCCTGCACCGCGAGGTCGATGTCCGCTGCGTCGCCCGCCGCGATCTCGGCGAGCGGGCGGCCGGTGGCCGGGTTCTCGGTCACGAATCGGGCCCCGCCCTGTGCCGGACGGAACGCGCCGTCGATGAAGGCGTCGGTGCGGAACGTGGGTGTCGCGGCGATGACCATCGGACCTCTCCTGCCCTGGGAAACGTCGGCCGATGATAGTCGGCGGGCACGGCGCCCGGCGGCCTGCCACCATGGGCCGCACCATGCCACTGGAGATCTCGATCGAGACCGCGCGTCGCTACGTCCTGGGCCGGCAGGGCCTGTGGCCGGGCCGGCGCTGGCAAGGGCTGGACGGCACCGACCAGGCGATGCGTGCGATCGAGCACCTGCAGCTCGACCCGCTCGTCGTCGTCGCCCGCGCCCACGACCTGATCCTCCAGGGCCGGGTGATCGACTACCACCAGGACGACTGGGCCACGCTGACCTACGACCAGCGCAAGTTCTTCGACTGGGGCGGCTGGCTCGCGGTCCGGCCGATGGATGAGCTCCCGTACTGGCGGGTGCTGATGCGACGCGAGGTCGACCTGCCGAACTGGGTCGAGTTCCGCCAGGAGCACGCCGCCGCCATCGCCGAGATGCGCGAGGTGCTGCGCGAGCGCGGCACCGTCAGCAACCGCGACTTCGAGATGGGCACCCGGACCCGGGTCGACCACTACCGCGGCCGGAAGGACAGCGCGCTCGCGCTGCACTACCTGTGGCGGATCGGGGACGTGATGGTGTCGCGTCGCGAGCGGTTCGAGCGGGTCTACGCGCTGACCGAGGTGGTTGCCCCGGCGGACCTCCTGCGCGTGCACGACGAGGCAGAGGCCGACGACTACCTCCTGATGAAGACCGTCGCCGCCGACGGGCTCACGCCGATGCGCACGGTCAGCAACTCGCTCAGGCGGGCGGTGCCACCGGCCGAGCTCGCGGACTGGCGCCGGCGCAAGATCGACGCCGGCCAGCTCGTCGAGGTCCGGGTCGAGGGCTGGCGTGCGCCGCAGGTCGCCCTGGCCGAGGACCGCCCCGTGCTGGAGGTCCTGGCCGCCGGGGGCCGCCCTGCCGCCTGGGACCCGCTCGACACGACGACCGAGGCCGAGGCGACCTTCCTCTCGCCGCTCGATCCGGTCAGCGCGCGCGGCCGGGCCAGGCCGCTCTTCGACTTCGACTACGTCTGGGAGGTCTACAAGCCCGCCCACCTCCGCCGGTGGGGCTACTACACGCTCCCGATCCTGTGGGGCGACCGCCTGGTGGCTCGGTTCGACAGCCGGCTCGACCGGACCAGCGCCACGCTCGTCATCAACGGGTTCTGGCTGGAGGACGAGACCCTCGCGCGCGACGACGCCTTTGCCGAGGCGCTCGGGCGGGGGATGGCCCGGTTCACGGCCTTCCTCGGGGCCGGCCGGGTCGACGCGCAGGCGGTGGTGCAACCGAAGCTGCGCAGGCGGCTCTCCGCTCGTCGGACGGCCGCCGCCCGGTAGTCAGCCTCGAGCGCGCTCGTTGCGGGCGGCCGCCGCGGCGACTTCCTCGATCCGCGCCGCTCGCGTCAGGGGACGCTGCGCCAGCGCGATCCAGCCGAGCATCATCTTGCGCGCCGACGGCGGGAACGCCGCAAACCGGGCGCCGGCCGGCGGATGAAGCTCCAATGCCGCGGCGAGATCCGGCGGGACCTCGAGCCGCTCGGGGCCATCGAGCGTGGTCCACGAGCCGTTGGCGATCGCCCGTTCGATGACGGCGAGACCGGCCGGCTGCATTCGCCCATCGGCGATCAGTCGCGAGATGCGGGCCTTGTTGGTTGCCGCCCAGACGCTCCGGGGCTTGCGCGGCGCGAAGTAGAGCTTGCCCCGGTCGTCGTCCAGCCGGCCGCCGGTGCTGTCGACCCAGCCGAAGCAGAGCGCCTCCTCGATGGCCGCCTCGTACTCCAGCCCGATTCGGCCGGAGCGGGGTCGCCAGGTGACGAGCCAGACGCCGCGGGCCGTCGCGTGGTTCGCCTCGAGCCATTCCCGCCACGTCGCGCGGTCATCGGCCTGGAGCTGCGGCGCGTCGTCGAGCGCGGACATGGGTTCGAGTCTACCGGCCTCGGGCGCCCCGGTCCGGGTAGGCCGCCCGGGGTCAGTCGGCCGTGGCCCTGGCGCGGTCCTGTTCGGCGATCAGGCCGTGCAGCCGGATCGTGTGCCGCTGGAGCATCGCCCGGCTCCGCTCGAGGAACTCCACGATCAGCTCGAGCTCATCGTCGGTGTACCGGTTCATCTGCGCCATCCCGTCCTCGGCGAGCGGCCCGAAGACCGGGGCAGCGCGACGCATCACTTCGGGCGTCGTCTCGACCATGACCCGCCGGCGGTCCGTGGTATCGCGGACCCGACGGACGAGCCCATCGCGCTCGAGCCGATCGAGGACGGCGGTGATGGCACCGCTGGTGAGCCGCGCGGCCATCGCCAGCCGGCCGGCGGTCATCGGTCCCTCACGGTCGAGGATGTCGATGCAGCGCGCGTCGGTCCGGTTGATCCCGCTGAACTCGGCCGTGGCGTCATCGAAGATGTCCTGGTCCGTCTGCCAACCCCGGATGGCGTCGATCCCGGCTGCTTCCAGCTCGGCCCGTGAACGTCTTGACATGTGAGTCTTTCACTATCTAAAATGCTGCGCGGCGCAGTAATTCATGCGTCAAGACAATCATACGCCCCGCAGCAGGAGGCCGTCGAGTCCCATGAACCGCCATCCAGGGTCGATCGCCATCGAGGCGGCCGATCTCGTCAAGGTGTATCCGGGAGGCGTTCGCGCGCTCGACGGCGTCAGCTTCGAGGTCGGGGAGGGCGAGATCTTCGCGCTGCTCGGTCCGAACGGCGCCGGCAAGACCACGACCGTCAGGATCCTGACCACCCTGTCCGGTCCGACAGCCGGTGTCGCCCGGGTCGCCGGCTTCGACGTCGCCGGTCAGCCGGGGAAGGTCCGCCGGCGGATCGGCGTCGTGTCGCAGCAGTCCGGGGTATACCCGGCGGCGACCGGACGCGAGAACCTCGTCCTGCAGGGCCGCCTCTTCGGCCTGTCCGGCCGGGCGCTCAACGAGCGGATCGGCCAGCTCCTGGACACCGTCGGCCTGGCCGAGGCCGCCGACCGGTTCACGACCACCTACTCGGGCGGGATGACTCGCCGCCTCGACATCGCGATCGGCCTGATCCATCGGCCTCGAGTCCTGTTCCTCGACGAGCCGACCACGGGCCTGGACCCGGAGGTCCGGGCGGCGATGTGGGACGAGATCCGGCGCCTGGCCGTCGACGAGGGCCTGACGATCCTGCTGACCACCCACTACCTGGAGGAGGCCGACCGGCTGGCCGGGCGCCTCGCAATCCTCGACCACGGGCGGATCGTGACGCAGGGCACGCCCGACGGGCTCAAGTCCGAGCTTCGTGGCGACGCGATCGCGCTCGAGCTCCGAAACGGCGCGACGGAATCGCAGGTGCGGGGCGTGCTGGCCTCGCTGCCGGGGATCGACGAGGTCCGCTTCGACGACCACACCGTGCACCTCCGGGTTGCCGCCGGCGCCACCGCGTTGCCGGGCGTGCTGTCCGCCCTCGACAACCGCGGGATCCAGGTCGCGGCCGCGACCGTCGCCCGTCCGTCGCTCGACGACGTCTACCTTCGCCACACCGGCCGCTCGTTCGCGGCCGCCGAGCGCACCCCGCAGGAGGCCTCGAAATGACCGTTGCGTTCGTCCACACGTCGGCCCTGGCGACCCGCCACGTCCGGGCGTTCGTCCGCCAGCCGTGGTGGATCGTCATCAGCCTGATGCAGCCGCTGATCTACCTGCTCCTGTTCGGGCAGCTCTTCCAGGCCGTCGGCAACCTGCCGGCCTTCCGGGGCTCCTACCTCGACTTCCTGCTCCCGGGCGTGGTCGCGATGAGCGCCCTGTCGAGCGGCGGATGGGCGGGCATGGCGTCGATCGACGACATCAACGCCGGGATCATGGGCCGGATGCTCGTGACGCCGGCCAACCGCGCCGCGATCATCTTCGGCCACCTTGCCCAGGGCGCCCTGATCCTGGTGCTGCAGACGTTGATCCTGGTCGCGGTCGGCATGGCGATCGGGGCGCGCTTCGACGGTGGCGTCGCCGGCGTGGCGATCATGCTCGTCGCCTCGTTGCTGCTGGGGTCGGCCACCGGTGCCCTGTCGCACGGGATCGGGCTGCTGGCGGGCACGCGCGAGACCCTGATCGCGGTGTCGCAGGGGATCATCCTGCCGATGACCTTCCTGTCGACGACGTTCATGGTGCCCGAGCTCATGCCCGGCTGGATGGCCACCGTGGCCGGGTTCAATCCGCTCAGCTGGGCGGCCGACGCCTCGCGCGCGGCGCTCGACGGGACCGGCGACGCCGCCTACATCGGGGTCCGCCTCGGCTGGCTCGCGCTCTTCGTCCTGGTCAGTGCGGTCCTGGCGCTCGGGGCGTTCGGGAAATACCGGCGATCGATCTAGGGCGGAGGAAACCAGGAGGGCTGGCCGCGGCGGCGGTCAGCCCTTCGCCCCTGTGCCTGGGCGCGGTTCAGGTCTTGGCGATGTCGGCCTTCGACAGGATCCGGTAGCTCGCCCCCGCGGGCCGGATCTCCGTGACGTGCCCGTCGTCCCAGCGGACCTGGAACTCGACGTGGCTCTCGTGCGGGACCACCTTCAGGATCTCTCCTCGTCGTGTCGGGACGCCTACCTTGTCCGACTCCAGGACGATCCGATCGCCAACCCGCGCATCCATGCAACTACCTCCGATCGCCACGTCGCCGCTCGCGGCCCGCGCGAAGCGGTAGGCCAATGATAGGCCTGCCCGCCAGCCCCGCCCGAGCGCGTACGATGGCGGTCATGACGACTTCCTCCGGCAGGCGATCCTTTCCGCCCGGCTTCCTGTGGGGAGCCGCCACGGCGTCCTACCAGATCGAGGGCGGCGCCACGGATGGCGGACGAACGCCGTCCATCTGGGACACGTACAGCCACACGCCGGGCCGGATCCTGAACGGCGACACGGGCGACGTGGCCGTCGACCATTTCCATCGCTGGCGGAGCGACCTCGACATCCTCCGGGATCTGGGCGTGGGGGCGTACCGCTTCTCGATCGCCTGGCCGCGGGTCCAGCCCGGCGGCTCGGGGGCGTTCAACCCGGCCGGCCTTGCGTTCTACTCGGGGCTCGTCGACGGCCTGCTGGAACGCGGGATCGATCCGGTCGTGACCCTCTACCACTGGGACCTTCCCCAGGAGCTCGAGGACGCCGGCGGCTGGCCGAACCGCGACACGGCGTACCGCTTCGCCGATTACGCCGAGCGGATGGCCCGCGAGCTGGGCGACCGGGTCAAGGTCTGGGCTACGCTCAACGAGCCGTGGTGCGCGGCCTACCTCGGCTACGGCTCCGGCGTGCACGCACCGGGCCGGACCGATCCCGGCGAGGCGCTCGCCGCGGTCCACCACCTCAACCTGGCCCACGGCCTGGGCGGACGGGCGATCCGGGCCGTGGCAGCCGATACTCCGCTCAGCGTGACGCTCAACATCCACGTGATCCGGCCGGACGACCCGTCGTCCGACGCCGATCGGGACGCGGTCCGCCAGGCCGACGCGCTGGCCAACCGCGCCTTCCTCGGGCCGATGCTGGAGGGCGCCTATCCGGCCGACCTCCTCGAGGACACCCGGTCGATCACGGACTGGAGCTTCGTCCGCGATGGCGACCTGGCCACGATCGCGGTCCCGATCGACGTGCTCGGCGTGAACTACTACTCGACGGTACGGGTGCGACGGGTCCGCGACGCGGAGGAGCCGCTCCGTGCCGACGGGCACGGGCCGTCGGAGGCCACGGCCTGGGTCGGCGCCGACGACGTCGAGTTCGTGCCGCAGCCGGGTCCGGTCACCAGGATGGGCTGGAACATCGAACCGGCCGGCTTGACCGAGCTGCTCGTCGGGCTCCACGACCGGTATCCCCATGTCCCGCTGATGGTCACCGAGAATGGCGCCGCGTTCGA
Organism: uncultured Chloroflexia bacterium; assembly: GCA_963806175.1. Taxonomy (GTDB): domain Bacteria; phylum Chloroflexota; class Limnocylindria; order Limnocylindrales; family CSP1-4; genus SPCO01. Next base: position 110,030 of record CAWDXA010000003.1, on the reverse strand, counting down.
CGACGTCGTCGGCCCGGACGGCCGGATCCACGATCACCGGCGGTTGGCCTACCTGCACGACCACATCGAGGCGATCGGCGCCGCCATCGACGCGGGGGCCGACGTTCGCGGCTACTTCGTCTGGTCGCTGCTCGACAACTTCGAGTGGTCGTGGGGCTACGATCGGCGCTTCGGCGTCGTCCACGTGGACATGGGTACGCTCGAGCGGACCTGGAAGGATTCCGCCTACTGGTACCGCGAGCTGGCGCGCACCAATCGCCTGCCGTCGACCGACGTGCCGGTCGCCACGGCCTGACGACCGGGAGGTCGACGAGGCCCTCCGCCGTCAGGCCGGGGCCATCTCGATGCCGGCCGTCCGGGCGTCCTCGGCGAGCGATGCCAGGGCCTCGTCCGACCGCACGATCGCCCGGTCGAGGCCCATCACCCGGCTCAGGCCGAGCTCGCGGTAGCCGGCCAGCCGCTCGACTCGCTGGGCGCCCGCCTGCCCCAGGTCCTCGCCCCACATGTGGACGGAGACCGCCAGGGTGGCCGGATCGCGGCCGATCTCCTCGCACCGGCTGCGGATGACGGGCAGGGCAGCCGCCACGTCGGCCGGCGACATCCCGTCCAGGTTCAGTTCGTCGGCATGCCTGGCGGCCAGCCGCCACGTCACGTTGGGACCGTTGCCGCCGATCATGATCGGGACCCGCGGCTGCTGGATCGGCTTGGGGACGTTCCGGGCGTCGCTGACCTTCGCGTAGCGGCCCTCGTAGGTCGCGTGCTCGTGGCGATCGCCGTGGAGCATCCGGGTGATGACCTCGAGGTCGTCGGCGAGGCGCGCCAGGCGCTCCCTCGTCTCCGGGAACCCGTAGCCGTAGCCCACCCACTCGTCGCGCTTCCAGCCGGCGCCGATGCCGAGGTCCATCCGGCCGCCGCTGATCGAATCCATGGTCGAGATCATCTTGGCCGTGAGAGCCGGGTTGCGGAACCCGGTGCAGATCACGACGTGTCCCAGCCGGACGCGGCGGGTCACGGCGGCCAGTGCGGACAGCGACGTGAACGACTCGAACGTGATCTCGTCGGTCGGGCGGGGGATCGTGTGGAAGTGGTCGAACAGCCAGACGGACTCGAACCCGAGCCGCTCCGCCTCCTGCGCCAGGTGCACGGTCCGCCGCCACGCGTCGAGGGGATCCCAGCCGTCGTATTCGCCGACCCAGCCCTGCGGCACGATCGTCCCGATCTTCATCTCCCGGCCTCCTGGATCCGTTCCCGAGCGAGCTCGACGAGCGACGCCAATGGTCGCAGAAGTCGGGCGAACGCTGGCGCCGGACCCGGTGGCGGAGATCAGGGCAGGCAGTGCGTGCAGGCGACGGCGCGGAAGGTCAAACCCTGGTCGCCGGCCATGAGGGTGAGCGAGTCCGCGTCGATCGTGTAGCGAACGGCCCCGCTCAGGATGGTCACCATGGCCGTCTCGACCGCCCATCGCCTGAGGGGCGCAGGCCATCTTCGTCAGCCCGATCGGCCCGAAGGTGATCGTCCCGGGCGAGCCGGTGTCGCCGCCCAGCTCGACTGTGCCGCCGCCCGTGTTGCAGCCGGCATTCACCTGGACCCGGCCGCCGGCGATCTGGATCGCCGCGGTCACGCCGGACGGCACGCTCGACACGGCATCGCCCGAGACGATCCCGTCCAGGACCCAGCTGGTGCCCTCCAGCGGTTGGTCCGGCGTGACGACCTCCTTGTCCAGCAGCGTCAGGCGGACGGTCCCGTCGGTGAGGATGAGCGCGTCGGCCTGCAGGTCGAAGGTCACGCCGCCCAGGAGCCGGGCCAGCCACTCGTCCTGGTGCTGTCGCGCGTCGTCGCAGGCCATCTCGGTCATGGACAGCTGGCTGGTCGTGAGGCGGTCGCCCTCGATCGAGTAGGCCCCGCCCATGGTGTTGCAGCCGGCCGCCGCGTTGAGGTTGCCGTCGGCGAACGTGAGCCGGACCTGGGTGCCGGGCACGAGCACCGCGCCCTCGATCACGGTCGACAGGTAGGTGTGCCCGTCGAGCGTTCGCGGCGACGCGCTGGGCGCCGATGCGGATGAGCAGGCGGCGAGGGCCAGGGCGATCGCGGCGACGACGCCGGGGAGCGCGCGGCGGGTCATGGCGCCGGGACGGCGTGCGACGGGCCGTGGTTCCGAGGGAGCCAGGCGGTCAGCCTCCGGCGACGAACCGGGCCAGCGCCTGCTTGTCGCGTTCCGACAACCGGCTGTCCCGCGACTTCAACTCGAGGCTCGGCGCTGGTGTCCGGCCGGTGAGCGCCTCCCGCATCTTCGGGAACATGCTCCCGGTCAGGAGCTGGTACGTCGTGAACAGGCCGATCCGGGCGCGAGCGACAGGCGGCAGGTCGCGGACGAAGGCCAGCCACGGCTCGTCGGGATGCTGGAGGACGACGAACAGGCCGTTCGTCCAGCAACCCAGCAGCAGGTAGTCGACCGTCCCGAGTCGAGCCATGTCGCAGTCGCCGACGGAGGCGACCTCGGCCTCGATGCCGTGCGTTCGAAGCTCCGCCGCGATCGCCTCGGCATACCGGCGTGTCCGGCCCGTGTGACTGCGATAGACGATTGCGGCGGTCTCCACCCGCGCCGGCTCGCTCACCGCGGGTAGCTCCCGGTGATCTTCTTGCCGAAGGCGTGCAGGCCATGGAAGACGGGCGTGCCGGGCAGGAACATGTACGGGCAGAAGCCTTCCACCACGTCCATGCCGTTCGACTCGCAGAACTGCACCGCCGACGGGCTGACCGAACCGCGCCCCATACCGCGGTGCATCCAGACGTGCTTGACGCCGGCTGCGGCGCAGTCATGGACGACGCTGTCGGTCACGCTCGGCGCGGTCATGATCAGGACGCCGTCCACCGGCGGCTTGATGTCCTGGACGCGCGCGTACGTGCGCTGGCCGTCGATCAGCTCGGTGTTGGGATTGACCGGGATCGCCTCGTACCGGCGCTGGCGCAGTTCCTGCCAGATCGTCGTGGACAACTGCTTCGGGTCGCGCGAGACGCCGACGACGGCGATCCGCTTGAGCGCCAGGAAGTCGTCGATCTGCCGCCTGCTGGTGACCATGTCGTCCCTCGCTGATCCATTCGTGGCCCGTGGCCAAACACCCGGACACTGCTGGTGGCCCCATTTGGCCGGGCAGGCCCCATGACCGCCAGTGCCAGATCGCCCGATTGCGCTCCGCGGCCAGAACGGTCAGGAATCGAGAAGCGCCGGTCATCGAGGTCGCCTACAGTGGCCGTCAGGACATCGGGATCCGCAGGATCACGGTCTGCCCGCTGGCCAGCCCGACACGTTGATCCCCGGGCGTTCCGTTCGTCCCCAGGCTTGACATCACAGCGGGTCGAGATGACCCGCGACACCAGGAGTGACCCATGACCGGCTCGTCCACCCAGGGAATCAAGACCATCCTGCATCCCGTGTCCGACCTGGCCGCGGCCAAGGCGGTGTACACCGCGTTGATCGGCATCCCGCCGCAGAGCGACGCGCCCTACTACGTCGGCTATGAGGCCGAGGGCCAGCACATCGGGCTGGTCCCGAACGGTGGACCCCAGGGCATGACCTCGCCGGTGGCCTACTGGCACGTGCCGGACATCGAGGCGAAGCTGGCCGAGGTGACCGCGGCCGGCGCCACCGTCAAGGAGCCCGCCCACGACGTCGGCGGCGGCCGCCTGGTGGCCACCGTCACCGACCCCGACGGCAACGTCCTCGGGCTGCTCCAGGACCGATGAGCTCCGACCCCTGTCGCTGCGCTCGGCGTCGCCACGACGCCGAGTCCCGGCTCGCCCGCTGATGCACCTCGCCGACCGCCACGACCTGATCCGGGTGCATGGCGCGCGCGTCAACAACCTCAAGGACGTCAGCGTCGAGCTCCCGAAGCGCCGGCTGACGGTGTTCACCGGCGTCTCCGGCTCGGGCAAGAGCTCGCTGGTCTTCGACACGATCGCCGCGGAGTCGCGACGGCTGATCGATGAGACCTATTCGACATTCGTCCAGGTCTTCATGCCGACGCTGGCGCGGCCCGACGTCGACGTGCTCGACGGGCTGACGACGGCGATCATCGTCGACCAGGAGCGGCTCGGAGCGAACCCGCGGTCGACGCTCGGCACCGTCACCGACGCCCACGCCATGCTGCGGAGCCTGTTCAGCCGCCTCGGCAAGCCGTACATCGGCGGGCCGACGGCGTTCTCGTTCAACATCCCGACCATGCGGGCGAGCGGCGTGATGACCGGCCCGAAGGGCGAGACGAGGATCGTCCAGGACGCCGTCTACCTCGGTGGAATGTGCGCCGAGTGCGAGGGCCGCGGCACCGTCTCCGACATCGATCTGGCCGTGATCATCGACGAGTCGAAGTCACTCGCCGAAGGCGCCATCCTGGTGCCGGGCTACACCGCCGACGGCTGGATGGTGGCGACCTTCACCGAGTCCGGGTTCTTCGACCCGGGGAAGCCGATCAGGGACTACTCGGAGAAGGAGCGCCACGATCTGCTCTACAAGCAGACGACCAAGATCAAGGCCAAAGGCATCAACGTCAGCTACGACGGGTTGATCCCGAAGATCCGCAAGTCGATGTTCAGCAAGGACGTCGACTCGCTGCAGCCCCACATCAAGGCATTCGTCGAACGGGCCGCGGTCTTCAAGACCTGTCCGGCCTGTGACGGGAGCCGGCTCAACGAGGCGGCGCGCTCCTCGAAGATCAACGGAATCAGCATCGCCGATGTGTGCGCCATGCAGGTCACGGACGCCGCCGAGTGGCTGCGCGGCATCGACGACAAGGGCGTGGCGCCGCTCGTGGCCAACCTGCTGCACCTGTTCGACTCGTTCGTCGAGATCGGCCTGGGCTATCTCTCGCTCGACCGCCCCTCGGGCACACTCTCCGGCGGGGAGGCGCAGCGCACGAAAATGGTCCGGCATATCGGGTCCGCGCTGACCGACGTCACGTATGTCTTCGACGAGCCGACGATCGGGCTCCACCCACACGACATCCAGCGGATGAACAACCTGCTCCTCGAGCTCCGTGACAAGGGCAACACGGTTCTCGTCGTGGAGCACAAGCCGGAGACGATCGCGATCGCCGACCACGTCGTCGACCTCGGCCCCGGGGCGGGCACCGGCGGCGGCACGGTCTGCTTCGAGGGGACCGTCGCGGGGCTGAAGGCGTCGGACACCCTCACGGGCCGTCACCTCGACCACCGAATGGCGCTCAAGGACAAGGTCCGGGCGGCGACCGGCACGCTTGAGATCCGCGGCGCGAACTCGCACAACCTGCAGGACGTCGATGTCGACGTCCCGCTCGGGGTGCTCTGCGTCGTGACCGGCGTGGCCGGGTCGGGCAAGTCGTCGCTCGTGCACGGGTCGATCCCCGCCGGCGCAGGCGTGGTGTCGATCGACCAGGGCGCGATCCACGGCTCGCGGCGGAGCAACCCCGCGACGTACACGGGCCTGCTCGACCCGATCCGGACCGCGTTCGCGAAGGCCAACGATGTCAAGCCGGCGCTGTTCTCCTCGAATTCCGAGGGCGCCTGCCCGACCTGCAATGGCAACGGGATGATCTACACCGAGCTCGGGTTCATGGAGACGGTGGTGACGCCGTGCGAGGACTGCGGGGGCAAGCGGTTCCAGGCCTCGGTGCTCGAGCTGCGCTTCGGCGGGCTCAACATCGCCGAGGTGCTCGACCTGCCGGTCGCCGAGGCGCATGCCCTATTCGCCGAGGGCGACACGAGGACGCCCGCGGCCGCGTCGATCCTGGCCCGCCTCGCGGATGTCGGGCTCGGCTATCTCAAGCTCGGCCAGCCGCTCCCGACGTTGTCCGGCGGCGAGCGGCAGCGGCTCAAGCTGGCGACCCGGATGGCCGAGAAGGGCGGCATCTACATCCTCGACGAGCCGACCAGCGGCCTCCACCTCGCCGACGTCGAGCAGCTCCTCGGCCTGCTGGACCGGCTCGTCGACTCCGGCAAGTCGGTCATCGTCATCGCCCACCACCAGGCGGTCATGGCGCACGCCGACTGGATCATCGACCTCGGCCCCGGCGCCGGCCACGACGGCGGCCGGATCGTCTTCGAAGGAACCCCGGCCGACCTCGTCGCCGCCCGCTCCACCCTCACCGGCGAGCACCTCGCGGCCTACGTCGGCGCCTGACCGAGGCGCTCAGCGGGGCGGGCCCGCCGTCCCGGTCCACATCCGGCAGTCTGTGGCACGATCCCGCAGGTGACTACCACACCCGCAGAGGCCCAGCACCTGAGCAATCTGGCCTGGCTGCGCCGGGTCCGTGACCGGATCGACCGCGAGTACGCTCAGCCGCTCGACGTCGAGGCGCTCGCCCGTGGCGCGCACATGTCGGCCGGGCATCTCAGCCGGCAGTTCAAGCTCGCCTACGGCGAGTCGCCCTACAGCTACCTGATGACCCGGCGCATCGAGCGGGCGATGGCGCTCCTGCGCCGCGGCGACCTCAGCGTCACCGACGTCTGTTTCGAGGTCGGCTGCTCGTCGCTCGGCACCTTCAGCACGCGCTTCACCGAACTGGTCGGTGTGCCGCCCAGCGTCTACCGGGACGTGGGTGCGCGCGTGACGGCCGGGATGCCGGCGTGCATCGCGAAGCAGGTAACCAGACCGATCAGGAATCAAGAAGCACGCGATCCAAGCCGCGCCCAGTCTGACGAGATGGACGCACCGACATAGGAGTGACTGCGATGGACATCCGGATCCACACGAGCGTTCTCCCGCATGCCGACCCGGAGGCCTCGGTGGCCTTCTACCGGGACACACTCGGCTTCGAGGTCCGTAGCGACGTCGGGAGCGGCACGATGCGCTGGATCGTCGTCGGCCCTGCCGACCAGCCCGATACGAGCATTCTCCTGTCGCCGCCGGCGGTGGATCCCGGCATCACCGACGACGAGCGCCGCACCATCGGCGAGATGATGGCCAAGGGTACGTACGGCTGGATCATGCTGGCCACGCGCGACCTTGACGGCACCTTCGAGCGGCTGCAGGCCAGCGACGCCGAAGTGGTCCAGGAGCCGACCGATCAGCCGTACGGGGTTCGCGACTGCGCCTTTCGCGATCCGGCGGGTAACCTGATCCGCATCCAGGAGCTGCGTTGAGCCCGCCGCGGTCGCCATCAGGACGCCGGCGCGCCCCCGGCCGGCGCAGCCAGGAATGACAGGGCGACCGCCGCCAGCAGTGGCGACCGGCCGATGTCGTAGTGCGTCAGCCCGGGCAGGATCGCCAGGGCATGCCCGCCCTTCGGCCGGCCCTCGCCCAGCCAGCCGCCGTCGCGCAGGCCGCCATCGAGCAGCTTGAAGACCTCGACGTAATGGCTCGGCGGGGACATGTCGGCGTCGGCGGCGACGATGAGCGTCGGCACCTGGAGTCCGCGGACCTCCTCGCTGAAACAGTAGCCGGCCGAAGTCCTCGGGTCGCGGCGCGACGTACTGGCCGGTGCCCTGGGCCTTCGCGCTCCAATCGTCAGGCGGGTTCGGCGTTGCGTCCCGCGCCCTGCCGCACAAGGCGGAGGACGGTTGACGCAGTAGCCCACGATGGTGGTCGAGTCACGCCGTTCGATCGTCTGGGAGGACACTGATGTCGCTGCTTTCCTGGATCAGGCAAACCCTGACGGGCGTGCCGGACGTGCCGGCAGCGGAACCGTCACCGCGCCACGAGCGACGCGAGGCCGGTCGTGAGCGGCATCGGGAGACCGGCGAACCGGCCTGGGAGGAGAGCGACCAGCTCGACGACCCGCCGGGCACGGGGAAGCGCGATCCTGACGCGGCGCCGGAGATCCTGGGCGGCGCCTGATCGCGACCCACCCCGCTGCCGAACTCAGGCCGGTTCGGCGAGGAGCTCCCGGATCACCTGCTCGGAGCCGTCGTAGTCGCCTTCGCCGACGTGGGTGTGGCGGATGCGGCCATCGCGGCCGATGAAGTAGAGCGCCGGCCAGTACCCGTTCCGGTAGGCGTTCCAGGTGGCGAACGACGGATCCACGGCCACCGGGTAGCGGATCCCCGCCCTGGCCACGGCGTCCCGGACGTTCCCGAGCTCGCGTTCGAACGACAGCTCGGGGGTGTGGACGCCGACGACCGTCAGGCCCTGGGAGGCGTAGCGGTCGTACCAGGCGCTGACGTACGGCTGGACGTGGATGCAGTTGATGCAGGCGAAGGTCCAGAACTCGACCAGGACGACCCGGCCGCGGAGCGAGGCGATCGTGATCGGGTCCGAGTTGATCCAGGCCTGGATGCCGGCCACCTCCGGGGCGACGCCGAGATCCTCGAGCGCGACGGACGGCGCGCCGGCCGGCGCCGGAGCGGCATTCGATCGAAGCCCGTCGAGCTCCTGCTGCACGGCCGGTTGCTCCTCGACCGCGGCCAGCGCGCCGCTCCATCCCGCCGGCAGCGCGTCCGCGACGGCGTTCTCCACGGTCAGGTCGAGACCGCTCGCCACGAGGACGGCGGCGGCCAGCATGGCGAGGCCGAGACCGCGGCGCAGCCGTCCACGGCGCGCTGCGCTGCCCATCCGGGCCGTGGCCCGCCGGCCCCAGCTCGCGATGAGCGCGATCGGCACCGCCACGCCGGCGACATAGGCGAGAGCGACGATCACGCTATCGAGGTTCGGGCCGCGCGTGGCGGCCGCGGCGATGACGCCGGCCATGATCGGACCCACGCACGGCGCCCAGACCAGCCCGATCGCCGCGCCCAGGACGAGTCCGCCCGCCAGCCCGTCGCCCGGCCGGCGACCGGCGAGCCTGGTCCCGAGATCCGGCGACGGGCGACAGGCGCCGCTCCGCCCAGGCCCCGACGCGGTTTGCCGCCAGGGACAGGCCGACCAGCCCCAGCACCACGGCGCTCGCCACCCGCAGCCGGTCCGTCGTCAGGCCGGCCGAGGCCAGGACGTTGGCGAGCACGACGGCCGTCGACACGAAGGCCAGGCCGAACCCGACGAGGATGCCCGTCGTGCGGAGCCGGCCGCCGCCGGTGGACGATGCGCCGAGGACGAGCGGCACGACCGGCAGCGTGCACGGCGCCAGGATCGTGAGCGTCCCCGCGACGAACGCGAAGACGCCCAGGACGAGCACGAGGGTTGGACCGCTACCCGAGCGGCGCGGCGGCGACCGCGTGGGCCATCTCGGTGTCCCACAGCACGACGGTATGGAAGGTCATCGCGTCGGCCGTCGCCGGCACCGTGTAGTCCTGCATCCCGGTCGTGCCCTGGAGCGGCCCGAGGTCGACGAGCGTGGTCTTGTCGATGTCGGCGTCGCCGGCGACGTCCTTGTTCGGGACCAGGACCACGTGGGTGTGATCGGCACTGGCGACCGAGAAGTCCTCGAAGGTGATGACGAAGGTGCCGTCGGGCTTGTGGAAGAGGGCCGCGGTGCCCGTCGCGTTCCCGTCGACGCCGTGGAAGGTGCCCATGCTGACCGGGGCGGCCACGCTCGGCATCGCGCTCTGCTCGGCCATGGCGCTGGACTCGGCCATGGCGCTGGGCTCGGCCATCGCGCTCTCCCCGGCCATGGCGCTGGGCTCGGCCATCGCCGACTCTCCCGGCCATGGCGCTGTGCTCGACCATGGCCGAGGGCTGGCGGACGGCGCGGGCTCGAGCCGGCGCTGGAGCAGGCGGCCAGGACGACGGCGGCGGCGAGTGCCGATGACGGCGAGCGGGAACGTGGACACGTTGGGGCGATGCATCGGCGACTCCTTGACACGATGGCGATGGAGTCGCGCAGCCTGTCGCCTGCCCGTGACGGGGGCATGACGGTTGTGTGACGCTGCGGCGTCGGCGACGCTTGCCGCGAGACGCGGCGGGCGCGCTCTGCGCCCGGCCGCGCGTCGCTCGCGGCCCGTGCGCGTCGCTCGCTAGGGCACGACCTCCATCTGGGCCATCATCGCGTCGTCCTCGTGCTCGAGGATGTGGCAGTGGAAGACGAACTTGCCGAGGTTGTCGGTGAACTTGACCTTGAGCACGATGGTCTCGCCGATGGCCAGGTTCCACGATTCCTTCATCCGCTCCCACGGCCTGGCCGGCACGCCGTTGCGGCTCACCAGCTGCTGGTCCACGTCGTGGAGGTGGATGACGTGGTTCGAGCTGGACCCGTTCTTGAAGATCCAGGTCTCGGTCGTGCCGAGCTTGGGATCGGCGTCGATCCGGTTCGGGTCGAAGGCGAGACCGTTGATCAGCCACTGGCCGGTCGTGCGTGAGCGGCTGAGGACGAACGTCCGGGTGACCGCCGACGTCGCGTCGAGCTTCGGGAGCGCCCGCAGCCTGGACGGGATCGAGCTCGGGTCGGTCAGGTGCTTCGTGACGCGGAACTGCATGAGCTGGCGCAGCGAGCCGTCCGCGGCGAGGTTCTGGAGGACGATCTTCTGGCCGAGCTTCTTCGCGAAGTCGATGACGACGTCGACGCGTTCGGCCGGCGCGATGTCGATCTTCGTTCGCTTGACCGGCGCCGGCAGGAGGCCGGATTCGGTGCCGATCTGGGTGAATGCCTGGCCGTTGCTGAGGGCGAGCGTGTACGAGCGCGCGTTCGACGCGTTGAGGATCCGCAGCCGGTACTTGCGGTCGCCGACGTTGAAGTACGGCTGCGGCACGCCGTTGACCAGGATCCGGTTGCCGGTCAGGCCCACGTTGCCCGCCGGGTTGTAGCGGATCTGGTTGTTGGCGTCGAACGAGCGGTCGGCGAGCATCAGCGGGACGTCGTAGGCGCCCTTCGGCAGCGTCTGCGGGTCGGCCGGGTCGTCGATGATGTACATCCCGGCGAGGCCCATCCAGACGTTGCGCGCGGTCACGTCCATCCGGTGGTCGTGGTACCACTGCATGGCGCCGCGCTCGTTGCCGCCGGCCTCCGTGCCCGTGTACGTGTAGGTCACCGAGCCGCCGCCGTTGGCCGCCAGGCGGTCGTCCGGCTGGCCGTCGTTCTCCGGCGTCGAGTGGTTGCCGTGGTTGTGGAGCGTCAGGTCGCCCGCCTCGGGCGGCAGGTCGTTGACCAGGGTGACCCTGGTCGTCTGGCCGGTCGGCCGGCGGATGGTCGGCCCCGGGAACATCCCGTTGTAGGTCCACATCGTCGTCTTGGCGCCGGGCAGGATCTGGACGTCGGCCAGCCTGGCGGTGAGCGTGATGTTCGAGCCGGTCAGCACCTTGGGGATGACCAGCGGCCGCGAGAACGGGACGACGCGTGACCGCCTCGGCCGGCGGGGCGGCGGCGCTGGCGAGGCAGGCGCCGGTGAGCAAGGTGGCGACGAGCAGCGCGCGGCTGGCCTGTGACGGACGGATCACGGTCTCTCCCCTCGGTTCCCTGGACGGCGAAGGATACGGGGCGCCGGCTCGCAGCCGCAGCGTGTGTCGCCTGGCGCAAGTTGACACCCGAGCCGCCGAAGCGGAGGCTGATGGCCTCGTCCCACGGGTGACCGCAGGAGGGCCGACGCATGCTCCAGGGGACGCAGACCGCACAACCGAAGCAGAAGGCGCGGACTGCCGCCACGCTGGTTCGTCCGCTCGTTCTGGGCCGCGCACCGTGCCCTGTACAGGATCACCGGCGGCAGAGGCGCGGCCTCAAGCGCGCGACCGACGGTGCCCAGGGCCTGATGCGAGTCCGGACCATCGGGCGCCGGACGGGTGCCGACCGCCCGGTCATCCTCGCGTACCTCGAGGACGGTCCCAACCTGGTGACGATGGCGATGAACGGCTGGGCCGATCCGGAGCCCGCGTGGTGGCTCAACCTGCAGGCCCATCCGGACGTCACCGTCGAGCTCGCCGGCGCGACCGGCCGGTACCACGCCCACGCCGCCGACAAGGACGAGCGCCCCCGGCTCTGGGCCAGGTGGGGGCACTACGACAAGGGGCTCGACGCGTACGCCGCCCGGCGCTCGCGCGAGACCCAGGTCGTCATCCTGGAGCCGCTGGCCTGACCGACCTGGGTGGACCCGCGGCTCCCGACCCAGGTGAGGACGCGCCTGCGGGCGCGTCCTTCAGGGGCGTCGCGCAACCGGGACGTCGCGCTCCGGTCGTCCTCGTCGCCGTCGTCGCGATCGGCGTGCTCGCGGTCGCGCTCGCGACCAGGCAGGCCACTCCCGCGACGAGTCCGCCGACCCAGGGCATCCACCCGCTGCCGTCCGGGGCGAGGCCCGTGCCGTCGCCGGTCGCCGAAGGAGACACGCCGACGGTGCCGGCGATCGCGGCGCCACCCGCCCGCAACCCGGCCGCGACGCCGTACCCGACCTACGCCCCCGTCCCCGTCCGGGCGGGTACGACGCAGCTGATCACCGCCGGAGCGCTCCCCATGACGGTCTCGATCACCCTGCCGGCCGGGTGGGAGAAGGCCAGCGACGCCATGGACCTCAGGCCGGACACGACCCCGGTGGCCCTGTCGATCGGCGCGTGGCGCCTGCGGCACGTCAACACCTTCCCCTGCCGCTGGTCGGCCGGCGTGTTCGCGGATGCGGCGTCGATGGACCACGGCGCAGGGGCAGGCACAGGCCCTGTCGTCGTGGTGGGGCCAGGATCCCGGCGAGCCGCCGGTCTCCAACTCGGGCATCGCGCCGCTCGCCAGCAAGCCGCAGCAGACGACGATCGCGGGCTACCCGGCCTGGTACGTCGAGGTCCTGATCCCGACGGCGCTCGACTTCGCGCAATGCGACGGTGGGCAGCTCGTCCTCTGGGACGCGACGAACGGCGCCGCCCGGTATTCGCTCGGCGCGAGCGAGGTCAACCGGCTCTGGGTGGTCGACGCGGGCAGCGGGCCGATCGTCATCGACGCCGGGCTATCGCTCACGGCGTCGGGCTCGCAGCGGGCCGAGCTCCAGGCGGTCATCGACTCGATCGTGATCGAACCTGAGGGGCCGGGATCCTGACACGCGATGTCAGGATCTGCGCCTACAACACGGAGCATGGAGACCCTCGTGAGCGCCGATTCCTTCCCGCCCGAACTCCTGCTCGAGGGCTACTCGCCGGGCATCCGCGCGAGCGCCGAGCGGCTTCGAGCGGTCGTCCGCGCGGCGGTCCCCGACGCGATCGAGCGCGTCCGGATCGGCTGGCGGCTGATCGGCTACGACGTCCCGGCCGGCAAGCGGACGCGCTACTTCGCGATGATCTGGCCGGAGCCCGAGCACGTCCACCTCGGGTTCGAGTACGGCGCCTGGATGGACGACCCGGCAGGCATCCTGCGCGGCGCGCACCTGCGGCTCAAGAAGGTCCGGTTCGTGACCTACAGGCCCGGAGAGCCGATCCCGGAGTCGACGCTGATCGAGTACACGCGCCAGGCGGTCGGGCTGGCGACGATGTCGCGGGGAGAGCGGCTGGCGCGCGAGCTCGATCGCGACTGACCGGGGTTCCGCGGCCGATTCAGTGAGCCCTGACCTCGTCGCGGGGCAATCGGTCAGGTTTGAAGAAGCGGATCGCTGGCCGAATGGGTAGGGTCTGCGTCAACCCATCGAGAGGCAAGGACCTCGGGCGCCCGCTCCGGCAGCGCCCCACGTGAAAGGACGACGGACATGGCGGATGCGAAGACCCCCACGAAGCGAACGAGTTCGGCGAAGACCACCGACAACGTCTGGAGCGACGAAGAGCGCGCGGCGATGCAGGAGAGCGCCAGGGAGCGAAAGAAGTCGGCGAAGCTCAGCCCGGCCGAGGAGCGCGCCGCCGGCGAGGCCGACGTGCAGGCCAAGATCGCCGAGATGCCCGACGACGATCGCGCGATGGCGGCGCGCGTCCACGAACTCGTCCTCGCGACTGTGCCGGACCTCGTGCCGCGGACGTATTACGGGATGCCGGCCTACGCCAGGGACGGCAAGACGATCTGCTTCTTCCAGGCGAAGTCGAAGTTCAAGGTGCGCTACTCGACCCTGGGCTTCCAGCCCGACGCGCGGCTCGACGAACAGGAAATGTGGCCGGTCGCCTTCGCCCTCGCGAGCCTGACGTCGGCGAGTGAGAAGCGGATCGCCGAGCTGGTGAAGAAGGCCGCGGGCTGATCGCCGAGCGAGGGGTCGGATGGCCAGTATGCTCGCGCCCGAACGGGACGGGTCAGCCGGCACCACGCCTTTGGTCATCGCCCTCTTCGCCGGTTGGGGCGCTACTCTGCCGCCATGGATCGAAAGGCACAGCTCGAACGATTTCGGACCGGCTTCCAGGGCGTGCAGGACGCGCTCGACGGGATCACCGCCGACGAGCTCGACCGGCGGCCGCCGGGCAGCGACTGGAGCGCCCGTGAGGTGGTCCATCACCTGGCCGACAGCGAGACGACGGCCTACATCCGGCTCCGTCGCCTCATCGCGGAGGACCACCCGCTCCTCCCGGACTACGACGAGGAGGCATTCGCCCGCCGGCTTCACTACGATCGCCCCATCGAGCCGTCGCTCGACGTCCTGCGGGCGGTCCGGGTCGCCAGCCTCCAGTTGCTCGAGTCGCTGACGCCGGCCGAATGGGACCGCTCCGGGACGCACTCGGTCTCGGGGCCGTACTCGGTCGACGACTGGCTCCGCATCTACGCCGGCCACTCGCACGACCACGCCGACCAGATCCGCCGCGCCCGCCGAGGCGAGGCCCAGGTCTAGGTCAAGGTCAACGGCGCTTGCGGGCCCGCGCCGCGCCGGGGTGACCGCGCCAGGGGTCTCGAATGCCGAAGCACCTGCCGGGCCCCCGGCGCCTGGCTCAGGCGGGCGGCCCGGCCGGCACGACGCCGAGCTGCTGCATCATCGTCAGCGCGTCCAGCACGCCCCAGTGCTCGCGCACGAGGCCGTCGTCGGTGAAGCGGAACATGTCGATGAGCTGGACGTTGACGCTCTTGCCGGTGGCCGGCATGTTCATGAACGCGCCCCGGTTGGTCCCGGTCAACGCCACCCGCGCGACGACCTTGTCGCCGTTCGCGACGATGTCCTCGACGCCCATCCGCAGGTCGGGGAACGCGGCGAGCTGCATCCGGAAGAAGGCGATCACGCCGGCCTTCGTCGGCGCCAGGCCCGGCGTCTCCTCGTGCTCGACGAAGTCCTCCGCAAGGTTCTTCGCGAACCCGTCGATATCGCCGGCATTGATCGAGGCATACATCCCTCGCACGGTTGCCGCGTGATCCATTCGTTCACCTCAGTCGATGGCGCCAGGCGGCGCAGTCTGCACGCATCTCGACGGCTCGCCAAGGGATGGATGCGCCACGCGGCCGAACGTTAGCGATTCCTAACTTGGCGTCGAATTGGCGGGCGCGCACACTCCGCCTCCTGGTGGCGGGCGTGGGAGCCTTCGGTTCCCGCCGGCGCGTCGTCCCCAATGCGGTCGCCTCGACCGTCGCGCCGGGCCAATGGCGAGACCGAGCCATCCGGGTGATGGGCGTGCCTGCGCCCAGGAAGGGTCGACTGTGGCGTCAACCGAGCAGAACAAGGCCGTCGTCCGCCGGTTCATGACCGAGGGCCTCCAGGGCGCCAATCTCGCCGTCCTCGACGAGCTCCTGGCGCCGAACTACGTGAACCCCGCGATGGGCGGCGCCGACCGCGAGGCGTTCAAGGGGATCGTGAGCACGATGGGTGCCAGCCTGCGGTTCACGATCCGGGAGCTCGTGGCGGAGGGCGATTCGGTCGTCGTTCGCTTCGGCCTCGAGGCCACCCGGTCGACCGGCGAGAAGCTGCCGGCCGAAGGCCTCACCTACTATCGCCTGGCCGACGGCAAGATCGTGGAAGACGATCCGTTCTCCAGGCCCGATCTCGCGCAGCTGCTCGGTATGGCGCCGCCCGCTCACTGACGCTCGTCATAGCGCGGAGTTCGACTCGAAATGGCGGTGGCTGATCGACGGACTCCCGCGAGTGGCGAGCGCAAGATCGTGCCGGATGGCTTCTGGCCGGAGTTGATCAACGTCTTGGTTCGGCGCTACGGGGCCACGCCGGACCAAGCCACCGCACCCCGCGCATCCGGATCGCCCGGCCAGTAGAGGCTGCTGTACGCCGCCGGGCGAATGTTCGGCGGCGTAACGCAGGAGGCCGGTCTAGTAGTCCATGTCTCCGCCATAACCGCCGCCGCCAGCCGGAACGGACGGCTTCTTCTCGGGCAGGTCGGTGATCAGCGTCTCCGTCGTCAGGACCATGGCCGCGATCGACGCCGCGTTCTGGAGCGCCGAACGCGTCACCTTGGCGGCATCGACGATCCCCTTCTTGAACATGTCGCCGTACTCGCCCTTGAGCGCGTCGTAGCCATGGCCGGGCTTGAGCGTCTTGACGTGCTCGACGACGACTTCGCCGTGCGCGCCGGCGTTGTCGGCAATCTGGCGGATGGGTGCTTCGAGCGCGCGGCGCAGGATGCCGAGACCGACCGCCTCGTCGCCCACGAGCTCGACCAGGTCGAGTGCCGGGATCGCCTGGAGCAGCGCCACGCCGCCGCCGGCGACGAGGCCCTCTTCGACGGCGGCCCGGGTGGTGGAGAGGGCGTCCTCGATCCTGTGCTTCTTCTCCTTGAGCTCGACCTCGGTGGCCGCGCCGACCTTGATGACGGCCACACCGCCGGACAGCTTGGCGAGGCGCTCCTCGAGCTTCTCCTTGTCGTAGTCGGACGTGGTGTCCTCGATCTGGGCCTTGATCTGGCTCATCCGGGCCTTGATCTGGTCCTTGGAGCCCGCGCCGTCGATGATCGTGGTGTCGTCCTTGGTGGCCACCACGCGGCGGGCGGAACCGAAGTCCTCGACCGTGACTGAGTCCAGCTTCCGCCCGATCTCCTCGCTGATCACCGTGCCGCCGGTCAGGACAGCGATGTCGCGGAGCATCTCCTTGCGCCGGTCGCCAAAGCCCGGCGCCTTCGCCGCGAGGACCGACAGGGTGCCCCGGAGCTTGTTCACAACCAGCGTCGCAAGGGCCTCGCCGTCGACGTCCTCGGCGATGATGACCACCGGCTTGCTCTGTCCGACGCCCAGCTCCAGCGCCGGCAGCATGTCCTTGACGCTCGAGATCTTCCTGTCGGTGATCAGGATGAGCGGGTTGTCGAGGACCGCCTCCATGTGGTCGGGATTGGTCACGAAGTAGGCCGAGAGGTAGCCCCGGTCGAACTGCATCCCCTCCGTGTACTCGGTCTCGAGGCCGAGGGATTGACCCTCCTCCACGGTGATGACGCCGTCCTTGCCGACCTTGTCCATGACCTCGGCGATGATCTCGCCAACCTCGGGATCCGCCGCGCTGATCGACGCGACCGCCGCGATCTGCTTGCGGTTGTCGACCGCGCGCGACTGTCTGGTGAGATCGGCGACGATGGCCGCGACGCCCCTCTCGATGCCGCGTTTGATGCCCATCGGGTTGGCCCCGGCGCTGACGTTCTGGAGGCCCTCGGCGACGATCGCCTGGCCAAGGACGATGGCCGTCGTAGTGCCGTCGCCGGCGACATCGTCGGTCTTGGTGGCGATCTCCTTGAGCAGCTGGGCGCCCATGTTCTCGAACGGGTCGTCGAGCTCGATGTCCTTGGCGATCGTCACCCCGTCGTTGGTGATCGTCGGTGATCCGTACTTCTTGTCGAGGACGACGTTGCGGCCCTTCGGGCCGAGCGTGACCCGGACCGCGTCGGCCAGGCGGTCAACGCCGTGCTTGAGGCTGCGGCGCGCGATCTCGTCGAAGAGCAGTTGCTTGGCCATGGCGTGTGCTGTCCTTTCAGGGTTTGCCGGAGTCCAGACCTGCTCTACGGTCAGTCCGCGACGATCGCCAGGATGTCCTTCTGGCTGACGATGAGGAGATCCTCGCCGTCAAGCTTGAATTCGGTACCGGCGTACTTGGCGTAGAGGACCTTGTCGCCGGTCTTCACGTCCATGGCCTCGCGCTTGCCGTCCTCCAGGATTCGGCCCGGACCGGCGGCGAGGATCAGTCCCTCCTGGGGCTTCTCCTTGGCAGTGTCGGGGATCACGATGCCGCTCTTGGTCATCTCCTCACGGGCGCTCGGCTGGACAACGACACGATCGCCCAGCGGGTGGAGCTTCTTGGCGGTTGGCGTGGCGACGGCGCGCCTGGTCGACTTCGAGTTGTGGGCGGACTTGCTCTTCGTGGCAGTTGCCAAGGGATGGTTCCTCCTGAACGTCGTCTGCGGATAGGGATGTTTGGGTGAGCCTCGCCGGCCGCCCCGACGAGACAAGTCAGCGGCCGCCGTTGGCACCGCGTTTGGATCGCTGGCGCGCTCGGTACCAGGCGAGGTACTCGAGCAGCTCCTCCTGCTCGTCGACGGTGATATCGGCGAACAGCGCCGCACCCACCGTGGCGGCGGCATGCTGGTCGTCCTGCCCGGGCACACGGTAGCCGCTCAAGCGCATGAGCTCCGCGTACGGAACCGTCAGGGCCTCGCTCAGCTGAAGGAGAACATGCGGCGAGGGCTTCTTGACCGCGCCGTTCTCGAGCTTGCTCAGGTAGGCCGCCGAAATGCCCGCCGCCCGCGCCGCATCGACGGCAGACAGCTCGCGCACCTCGCGCGCTTGCCTGAGAACATTTCCGAACGACGATGCCAGCACGGGCTGTGTCCTACAGTTGATGTCTATGACTACAGTTGACAATACCACGTTGACGTGGTCCGGTGCAAACAGCAAGGACGGCCTGTCTACCTCGCCCGACTCCGCGCAGAGATGACCTGACTGGAGTGCCTGCGAGGTCGAGCCGTGTTACGAGCCGCTGTCCTCCGGGCGTGAACCGTCACGGCTGCGCTCGAGCATTCGCTCCAGGCCGAACGTGAGCAGGTCGACGGTCTTTCCCCACCATTCGTTCGGGTCGGTCAGCCAGACCTCGGCCGTGTCCTCCGCGCTCTCGACCAGGTTCGGGAACTCGTCGCGGGGCAGGCTCATCTGCGCGAGCGCGAAGCGCCGTCGCAGCAGGTCCATCTGGTTGGCGTCGAGCAGCCGCATGGCGTCCGGGGACGGGCCCTGCTGGAGGAGCAGCAGGTAGCCGGCGACGAGGTTCGAGATCATGCGGATGAGGACGATCGCCTCCCGTCGCCCAAAGCCCGCCTCGAGCAGGATGGCCAGGAGGTCCTCGAGCACCTTCCAGAAGCTCGGGGGCCCTTCCGCGTTGTAGGCGATGCTCAGGGGAAGGGCGAGCGGACGCGCGTCGATCTGCTCCTTGTAGTTGTCGATGTGCAGGCGCACCCGCTCCGTCCAGGTCATCTCGGGGCGGAGCCCGACGGTGGTGTCGATGCCCTCGAGGACGGCCTCGGTCATGGCGTTGATCAGGTCCTGCTTGTCGCGAACGTGGCGGTAGAGGGCCATCGGCGTGACCCCGAGCTCCTGCGCCAGGCGCCGCAGGCTGACCGCCTCGAGGCCTTCCGCGGTGCCGATCCCGAGCGCACGGGCCACGAGGGCCTCACGGGTCAGCCCGGGCCGTCCATGGGCGTGGACCGGCTCGGTGGGTTTCGTCTCCTTCATCGCTTGACAAGTATACGCCGCATACCTAGACTCCGGTGCATCAGGTATACGCCGTATGCTGACAGCGATAACAAGGAGAAGTGCTGGTGGTAACGACCACGCAAACCCGAGGCCCCGCCGTGCAGGTGCATGGGCTGGAGAAGTCCTACAAGGAGCTGCACGTGCTGCGCGGCGTCGACTTCGACGTGGCGCGGGGCAGCATCTTCGCCCTGCTCGGTTCGAACGGGGCGGGCAAGACCACGGTGGTGCGGATCCTGTCCACGCTGCTCAGGGCCGATGCGGGGACCGCCAGCGTCAACGGCTTCGATGTCGCGAGCCAGGCCGCGGAGGTCCGGGAGTCGTTCAGTCTCACCGGCCAGTTCGCCGCCGTCGACGAGATCCTCAGCGGGCGGGAGAACCTCACGCTCGTCGCCCGGCTGCGGCACCTGAAGGACCCGGGCAGGATCGCGGACGAGCTGCTCGAGCGCTTTGCGCTGACCGACGCGGCCACGCGGCGGGTGTCGACCTATTCGGGTGGCATGCGCCGCCGCCTCGACATCGCCATGAGCCTCATCGGGGACCCGCCGGTCATCTTCCTCGACGAGCCGACGACCGGGCTCGACCCGCAGGGTCGCCTCGAGGTCTGGCGTGCCGTCAAGGACCTCGCCGGGCACGGCACGACGGTGCTGCTCACCACGCAGGACCTCGACGAGGCCGAGCAGCTCGCCGACCGGATCGCGATCCTCCACGACGGCCGAATCCTCGTGAACGGCACCCTCGCCGAGCTCAAGCGGCTGCAGCCGCCCGCCAAGGTCGAGTACGTCGAGAAGCAGCCGACCCTCGAGGACATCTTCCTGACGCTCGTCGGCGACGGCGGCAAGGGAAGCAGCGACGGCGCAGACAACACCACCACCAAGGGACAAGTAGGGAACAACGATGACCACGTACTTCGTCGGCGACACCGCCGTCCTGACCGGACGATCCCTGCGCCACGTCACGCGCAGCCTCGACACCATCCTCACCACGACGATCATGCCGATCGCCTTCATGTTGCTGTTCGTCTACGTGTTCGGCGGGGCGATCAAGTCCGGGTCGGATTCGTACGTGAACTACCTCCTGCCCGGCATTCTCCTCATCACGATCGCGACCGGCGTCTCCTACACCGCGTTCCGGCTCTTCCTGGACATGAAGGGCGGCATCTTCGAGCGCTTCCAGTCGATGCCGATCTCACGCTCGTCCGTGCTGTGGGCGCACGTCCTGACCTCGCTGGTGGCCAATCTCGTCTCGATCGCGGTCGTCGTGCTCGTGGCCGTCCTCATGGGGTTCCGCTCGTCGGCAGGGCCGCTGGCATGGCTCGCGGTCGGCGGCATCCTGATCGTGTTCACCCTGGCGTTGACCTGGCTGGCGGTCATCCCCGGCCTGACCGCGACGTCGGCCGACGGCGCCAGCGCGTTCTCCTATCCGCTCATCTTCCTGCCGTTCATCAGCTCGGCATTCGTGCCCACCGAGACCATGCCCGGCCCGGTCCGCGTCTTCGCCGAGAACCAGCCGGTCACGTCGATCGTCAACACGATCCGCAACCTGTTCACGCAGCAGCCGGTCGGCAGCGACATCTGGATCGCCCTCGCCTGGTGTGTCGGCATCCTCGTCGTCGCGTACCTCTTCGCCATGCGGACCTACCGCCGCAAGATCGCCTGAGGAGGTGCGACCGATGACGCAACGCACGGACACCGGCAGCCGGTCTCGCCAACAGGCAGACGGGCCAATCGACGAGGCCCTGCGTGATCCGCAGGGCCTCGCCTGGATGGCCGAGCACGTCACCGAGCTGAAGCGAGCCGTGGCCGGCCAGCGCATCCTGTATTGGACCCTTGCGATCTCATTCGCGGTCGGCCTGGCCCTCTTCGTCGTCGGGTACGGCATCAAGGCCTCGCACCCGCAAGAGCCACTCGGGTTGGCGGCTGACCTGCTCTATGCGCTCGGCTGGTCGCTCTGGACCGGTGTCGTCGTGGTCGTGTTCGTCGAGATCGTCCCCAGGGTCAAGCGACGGCAGATCAAGCGAGCGATCGACGAGTACGAGGCGCTCGTCGCGCAGTCCCGTGCCGGATGAGATCACCGGTCGGGCGGAGTCGAACACCGACGATGACGGAGCGCGAGGCGGGGAGCCGGTCGACTGGTCACCGCCTCACCTACGATCGGCTCGCCGACGGCAAGATCGTGGAGGACGATCCGTTTACGAGACCAGATCTCGCCCAGTTGCTCGGCATGGCGCCGCCAGCACCCTGAGACTCGTCATCCCGCGCCCTAGGCGGGTGGCCCGGCCGGCACCACGCCGAGCTGCTGCATCACCGTCATGGCATCCAGAACGCCCCAAATGCTCGCGCAGGAGCCCGTCGTCGCTGAACCGGAAGATGTCGATCAACTGGACGTTGACGCGCTTGCCGGTGGCCGGCATGGTTCTAGGTGGATCGCCAAGGGACGGATGCGCCAGTCGGTCGTGAATTCCAAGGCGACCTGGCGCCGCGCGGCGGCAGCGAGCCTATCATGGCATGCTATGATGGTCGCCTATGAGAACGATCACACCGCTTGATCTCCGGCGATCCCTCGGTCGAAATCCTGGATGAGGCTTCGGCCGGCGAACGCTTCGTCATCGAGCGCGACCACCGACCCATGGCGATGCTTGTGTCGGTCGAGGACGGCAACCGTCTCGACGAGGATACCGAGGAGCGGCTCCGCCGCATGGATGCCGCGTTCGAACGGCTCGCGGCATTCGGCGATCGAATTCGCGACCGCATCCCGGATGCGCCCGATGCGGCCACGGCAGTCCGAATGGATCGCGACGAACGGGATGCGCATGACCGCGGGGAGATGTCGTGAACGAGTCGCCGATCGTCCTGGACGCTTCCGTGGCGGTCGCGATCATTCGCCGCGAGCCGTCGAGACCGACCCTGCTCGCCGTGCTTCGCGAAACGGCAACCGGACGAGGCGATCGCGTGGTGCCGGACCACTTCTGGCTCGAGGTGGCGAACGTCCTGATCCGGAGATACGGCGTGACGCCCGCGGAGGCCGTGGAGCAGCTCCGGGTCATCGATGACTTCGACCTCCGCTCGATCCGAATTGATCGGCCGTTCTTGCTGGTGACCCTTGATCTGCAGGCGCGATTCGGGCTGTCGTCGTACGACGCCGCCTACCTCGCCCTGGCAGAGACGGAAGATGCCCGGTTGATGACGCTCGATGGAAGGTTGGCACTGGCGGCCGGCCCGCGCGCCGTCCATCTCCCGGGGTTGACCCAGGAGCGATTGTCCGAGGAACCGGCGCTCTACGGCGACCCGATCGACTGGGCTCGCTTCGGACCGTACCTGGCGGAGCTCCGAGCGGCTGCGCGCTAGGCTCGGCTGGCGGCGGCTAGTCCGCCGTGCACACGAGCCGGACCGCGACGTCGACCGCCTCGTCCAGGCTCAGGCCCTGCTCCACTACGAGCGATCGCCAGGTCGGCAGGCTCAGCGGGTTAGCGTCGCTCCGTCTTCGGCATGATCGTGAACGGCGAGGCGTAGCGCCGCACCTGGCCTCGGGATTTGCGATGCGGCCGCCGAGCGCGGCCAGCCGATGATGCCGACGCGGCCCGACTACTTCTTGATGTACATCACCATCGTCGACGGGATCATCCCGGCTCGCTGCGCGGCCGCCGCCAGGTCGCCGGTGAAGGAACCCTGGGCCGCCCGGAAGGCCTCCATGTCAGGGACATCCCAGGTGCTGGCCACCCGGTTGCTGCCATCCATGGCGACGTAGCTCGACCCGTCGGACGCGACCGCCGCCATCGCGGGGACCATGTCCGCCTTGAACTTCAGCCACTCCTCGACATCGTTGACCTCGGCGATCACGATGATCTGGGCCATTGACGAGTCTCCTTCCCGGGACGTCGGGAGACGGCTCGCGGCTGGGTGCCGACCGGCTCACCGCGCGCGAGTATGCACGTTCGGAGTCGGAACCCAGATCGCGTCTCACGGTAGGGTCGCGTCGCTCCCTGGGCTCCGCGACGCACGGTCCAAGTGGACGTCAGCCCCAGGCGACCGACGGCTTCGACGGGCCGGCGATCGGGAAGGCCAGCGCCTCGGCTTCGATGGCGTCGCGGACGGCCGGCGACAGCGTCGACCAGGGGTGGACGGTGACCTTGCGCTGCTGGCGCTGCCAGGCGCCGACGATCTCGCCGTCGACCAGGATGCGCGCCCGGCGTGTAGCCGAGCGTGGACTGGCCGACGAGCGGCAGGACCCGCGCCCGAAGCTGCGGGTGCGGGACGAGCAGTTCGCGGTCGAGCTTGGTGTAGGCGTCGTCGTAGGGCAGGAGCCGGACGCCGGCGATCGGTTCGGCGGTCAGGAGCGCGTCGACGTCGGACTCGAGCACGAAGCGGGGCCCGCCCTCGGCGCCGTCGATGTCGACGGGTTCGAGCTCAGACTCGATCGACGCCCAGGTCAGCGCGGCGTCGCGCGCCTCGACACCGGTCCAGCGAGCCAGCCGCGCCACGGTGGTCGGCCCGAACCAGCGGAGGTGTCGACGAGCGAGCTAAGTCGTCGACTCCGATGTGGTAGTCGGTCAAGCCGCGATAGTTGTGGAACTCGATGCTACTCAGCCGCATGGCACGTCTGGACTTCTATCGTCCGCCCTTCTGCCAGCGGCGAACCTTGGTGCCTCTATTGGGATGCTGCCTGCCTTGTCAGCTGCACCCGCTCGTGCTGCCGCAGTTCAGGCACTTATAGCAACTGCCGTTGCGGATCATGATCGAGCCGCAGTCGGCGCAGCTGGGGGCGTCGGCCTGGGTCTGGAACGAGACCTTGGTCTGGCCGAGGTTCAGCGTGACGACGGGTCCACCGCCGCCATTCCCGTTGCTCGTGGCCTTCCCATTTCCGTTCGACGTGTGACCGTTCGCGTGCCCGTTGGTGGCGATGACCTTGAGCTCGCCATTCGCAGCCGGCCTCGGCGCCTCGACCACTTCAGAGGCAACCGCAGTCGCCTTTGGTTCGTCTTGAGACGGCTGCCGATCCGCAGCGGACGGGGACTGGACGCCGGAGGCGCTTGTCCCCTCAGCAGCGGAGGCATCGGCAGACGGAAGCGACGGTGACTGACCGCCGGTCCCCCCAGGGAACGACGTGGAGGAGTCAGTCACCGTCGCGGGCTGCAGGCCGAGCATCGCCTTGTCGTCGTCGGTGAGGAACCGCGAACCGAGCCAGCGGAAGATGTAGTCCACGATCGACTTGGCGATCGGGATCTCCTGGTTGCCGGTGAAGCCGCTGGGCTCGAACCGGACGTGGGCGAACTTGTTGACCAGGTCGCGCAGCGGCACGCCGTACTGGAGGGCGACCGAGATCGTGGTCGCCAGGGTGTCCATCAGTCCGCTGACCGTGGAGCCTTCCTTGGCCATCTTGAGGAAGATCTCGCCGGGCTGGCCGTCCGGGTAGAGGCCCACCGTGATGTAGCCCTCGTGGCCGGCGATATCGAACTTGTGGGTCAGCGCGGAGCGCTCGGACGGCAGGCGGTGTCGATGTGGCTTGACCGCCTCGGCCTGGGCTCGGGCGAGCTCCTTGCGCAGCTTCTCGATCTCCTCGAGGTCGGCAGCAGCCGGGGCGGCCGGCGCGGCGGCGTCGCCGTCCTTCTTCTTGCTGGTGCTGAGCGGCTGGCTGCGCTTGCTGTTGTCGCGGTAGATCGCGATCGCCTTCAGGCCGAGCTTCCAGCCCTCCATGTAGACGCGCTCGATCTCCTCGGCGGTCGCCGCCTCGGGCATGTTGACGGTCTTGCTGATCGCGCCCGAGATGAACGGCTGGACGGCGCCCATCATCCGGACGTGGCCCATGTAGTGGATGGACCGCTCGCCGTTGGCCGGCTTGAACGCGCAGTCGAAGACCGGCAGGTGCTGCGGCTTGAGGTACGGGGCGCCTTCGATCGTCTCGTGCTCGTTGATGTAGTCGAGGATCTCGGAGACCTGCTCCGCGCCGTAGCCGAGCTTGCGCAGGGCCGACGGGACGGTCTGGTTGACGATCTTGAGGAAGCCCTCGCCGACCAGCTTCTTGTACTTGATCAGCGCGATGTCCGGCTCGATGCCGGTCGTGTCGCAATCCATCATGAAGGCGATGGTGCCGGTGGGCGCGAGCACGGTGACCTGGGCGTTGCGGTAGCCGTTGGCCTCGCCGAGCTCGAGCGCCTCGTCGTAGACGGCCCGGGCGGCCTGGATCATGTCCTTGGGGACGGCCTGGTCCGTGGGGATCGCGTAGGCCGCCTCGCGGTGCTTGCGGATGACCCGCAGGAACGGCGCGCGGTTCTTCTCGAACTCGACGAACGGGCCGCCGTGGTCGCGGGCGATGATCGCCGACTGCTTGTACGCCTCGCCGTGCATGATCGCGGTCAGGGCGGCGGCGTAGTTGCGGCCCTCGTCCGAGTCGTAGGCCAGGCCGCGGATCATCAGCAGGGCGCCGAGGTTGGCGTAGCCGAGGCCGAGCGGCCGGAACTTGTGGGAGTTCTCCTCGATCCGCGGGGTGGGGTAGGAGGCGTTGTCGACCAGGATCTCCTGGGCGGTCAGCGTCACCCTGGCGGCGAACCGATAGCCCTCGACATCGAAGCCGTCGCCGTCCGCGGTGGCGAACTTCATCAGGTTGAGACTCGCCAGGTTGCAGGCGGTGTCGTTGAGGAACATGTACTCGGAGCACGGGTTGGAGGCGTGGATCCGGTCCGTGTTGGCCGAGGTGTGCCAGTCGTTGATGGTCGTGTCGTACTGGATGCCCGGGTCGCCGCACAGGTGGGCGGCGTCGGCCATCTTGCGGAAGATGTCGCGGGCCTTGTAGGTGTCCATCGGCTCGCCGCCGACGACGGCGTGGGTCGTCCAGTCCTTGTCGTCGACCACGGCGTTCATGAACTCGTCGGTCACGCGGACGGAGTGGTTGGCGTTCTGGAAGAAGACGATGCCGTAGGCCTCGCCGGTGAAGGAGGGGTCGTAGCCGGCCTCGATCAGGGCCCAGGCCTTCTGCTCCTCGTGGGCCTTCGAATCGATGAACTCGAGGACGTCCGGGTGGCCGGCGTCGAGGATCACCATCTTGGCCGCGCGGCGGGTCTTGCCGCCCGACTTCACGACGCCGGCGAAGGCGTCGTAGCCCTTCATGAAGCTGACGGGGCCGGAGGCCGTGCCGCCGCCGGCCATCTTCTCCTTGGAGGAGCGGATGGTGGACAGGTTGCTGCCGGCGCCCGAGCCGAACTTGAAGAGCATGGCCTCGGTCTTGGCCAGGTCCATGATCGAGGACATCGTGTCCTCGACCGAGTTGATGAAGCAGGCGCTGCACTGCGGCTTCGGCTCGATGCCGACGTTGAACCAGACGGGGGAGTTGAAGCTCATCTTCTGGTGGACCAGCAGGTGGGTCAGCTCGGCCTGGAAGGTCTTGAGGTCCTGGTCCGTGGCGAAGTAGCGCTGGGTCTCGGCCCAGGCCGTGATGGTGTTGACGACACGGTCGATGAGCTGGCGGACGCTGGTCTCGCGCTCCGGCGTTCCGAGGTGGCCGCGGAAGTACTTGCTGACCACGACGTTGGTGGCGAGCTGGCTCCAGAAGTCGGGGACCTCGACGTCCTTCTGCTCGAAGACGCTCTTGCCGGTCTCGTTGGCGATGCCGGCCGTCCGGTACTCCCAGGTGATCTCGTCGTAGGGATGGACGCCCGGGCGGGTCCAGCGGCGCTCGAAGGTCAGGCCGCGGGCGGGGGAGCCGTCCGGGGACTTGCCGCTGAAGCTGGCGCCCCAGGGGCCGGTCAGGTGGGAGGGAGCGGCGGCGGGAGCCTCGGTGGCTGCGGGGGCCGTGGCGGCGGCGGGGGCCGTGGTGGCCCGCCTCGCCTTGGACGTGGCCTGGGCGTCGGGAGCCATGACCGGGGTCGCGTCGCTCGCTGCTCGTGCCATCTGCCTCATTCCTCCGCGTGGATCGCCAGTGTGGTGGCCGGCTGACTGTGTAGCTGCCACCGAATCCCGTCGCGTGGGTCCCGAGCCTGTGGGGGCCGCACCTTCGGCCGACGGATGCGGTCGGTGGAAGGGCGTTGTGGGCGTCTCGGTTGATCAGGCGACCCCATGAACTCTACGCCGATGGGGAGTGGCAGTCAATACCAAAACCACAAGATGTTGTGGTTTGTTCGGGGGCGTGACCGCTAGATGTGGTGGTTTGGACGATCCACGCTCATGGTGGCTTCGTCCACGCTCAGGGGCCAGGTGTCCACCGGTTCGGGGGAGTTGTCCACGACGGGCCGGGTGGTTGTCCACCGGCGGTCCCCGTCATCATATCGAACGAACGTGCGGTATGCGTCGTGCGGCAGCCCTTCCACCGCCCCGATGCTTGCGCTGTTCGCCGAACTCGCCCAAGCTCAATCCATGGAAGCGCTCAGCCTCCGGGGGATCACCAAGCGCTACCGCGATGTCGTGGCGCTCGAGCGGCTGAACCTCGAAGTCAACGGCGGCGAGGTGTTCGGCTTTGTCGGACGCAACGGGGCGGGCAAGACGACGGCGATGCGGATCGTCCTGGGTGTGCTGGCGGCCGACGAGGGCGAGGTCACCTTCGACGGGTCGCCGCTCACGTTCGAGGCACGCCGAAGGATCGGTTACATGCCCGAAGAGCGCGGCTTGTACCCGAAGATGCGCGTGGCCGAGCAGCTGAGCTACCTCGGCGAGCTCCACGGCATGACCGATGCCGACGCCCGGGCATCCGCCCGACACTGGCTGGAGCGCCTGGGCCTGCCCGAGCGCGCCAACGACGAGCTGGCGTCCCTGAGCCTCGGCAACCAGCAGCGCATCCAGCTTGCCGCGGCCCTCGTGTTCTCGCCCGACCTGCTGGTTCTCGACGAGCCGTTCGCCGGGCTCGATCCACTCGCCGTCGACGTGATGAGCGCGGTCCTCCGGGAGCAGGCCGACGCGGGCATTCCGGTGATCTTCTCGAGCCACGAGCTCGAGCTCGTGGAGCGGCTGTGCGACCGGGTGGGGATCATCGACCACGGGAAGCTGGTCGCCGGTGGCACGGTCGAGGAGCTTCGTGTTGGAGGACGAGAGCGCCGCTGGGTCGATGCTCCAGCCGCACGAGCAGACTGGGACCCACGTGTTCCCGGCGCGCGACTGGTCGAGCGGGACGGTTCGCGATGGCTGTTCGAGCTCGACGAGAGCGACGACGATCAGGCGCTGCTCCAAGCGGCGCTGGCCACGGGGCCCGTGCGCGGGTTCGAACGCGTCGAGCCCAGCCTCGGGGAGCTCTTCCGGACGGTCATCGGGGAGGCCGCGGCATGACTGCCCGCCCGCTCGGTCTGGGCGGAACACGTCACCTGCCGACGATCGTCCTCGTCGCCCGGCGCGAGGTCCGGATGCGCCTGCGCTCGCGCGTCTTCATCGGCGGCACCATCGTCATGACGGTCCTCGTGGTGGTCGGCATCGTGGCCGCGTCGCTGCTCGGCGGCAAGACCAGTCCGGTCCGGGTCGGCTTCAGCGGCGGATCGCAGGCGCTCGAGCGTTCGTTCACCGCGTCGGCCGCGGCGCTCGGTGCGAACGTGACGGTCAACGACATCGCCGACGTCAGCGCCGGGGAGGCGCAGGTAGCGGCAGGAACGCTCGACGTGCTCGTGGCGGGGACTGCGACCGCCCACCGACGGACGTGCAGAGGCGGCGAGCAGGGCCCCAGATCGAGGCGGCGGTGCGCGCGGGCGTGGACCTGCTGATGTGCCGTGCGGCCGAGGGCGCCCTGGCCCGGTGTCGCGGCAGCGCTTCGCCCCGAAGGTCGTCGGCCGGCGGAGGCACCGACTGTCGTGAGATGGCTGGCGGCGCGCTCGATCACCGTCGCACGCGGGCCGCTCCAACGCCTTTGGTCCGCAGGCGCGCGTCCTTGCCGGCATGCCCCATTCGTCCGCCTGACCCGGGGTGACCCGTCGATCGACGGTGGGACCCGATCCTGGCCGCGTCCTACGGACGCGCTCGTGCCTGCCGGTCGCCATACCGGGGCTCCGGGCATGACCCTGCACAACGAGATCGCCGAGCAGCCGGAGGTCGCCGCGCGACTGCTGGCCGCCCAGTCGGAGGCGATCGACGAGATCGGCGCCTGGCTGCGGCAGCGGCCGCTTCGGCACGTGGTGATCGCCGCGCGCGGCACCAGCGACCACGCCGCGATCTATGCCCAGTACGTGCTCGGCGTACGCAACCGGCTGTCGGTCGGGCTCGGTACGCCGTCCATCGTGTCGCTGTACGGGGTCGTCCCGGACTTCAGCGACGCGCTGGTGATCGGGATCAGCCAGTCGGGGGCGTCGCCCGACATCGTGGCGGTCATTGCCGCCGCTCGCGCGCAGGGCTCGCCGACGGTCGCCATCACCAACGAGCCCGATTCGGCGCTGGGCGCGGCCGCCGATCGGACGATCCCGCTGGGAGCCGGCCCGGAACGGGCGATCGCCGCGACCAAGACGTACACGTCCGAGCTGCTCGCGATCGCCCTCCTGTCGGCCGCCCTGGCGGGGGGCGAAGGGGACGACCGGGCCGCGCTCGCGGGGGTGCCCGATGCGCTTGCCCGGACGCTCGCCCTGGAGCCCGAGATCGAGCGGATCGCGCGCGACCAGGCCGGCGTCGAGCGCGCCCTCGTGATCGCCCGCGGGTACGAGTACGCCACGGCCCGCGAGTGGGCGCTCAAGCTCAAGGAGCTCGGCCAGGTCTTCGCGGATCCGTATTCCGCGGCGGACTTCCAGCACGGGCCGCTGGCCCTGGTCGAGGACGGCGTCCCGGTCCTGGCCGTCACGCGCGCGGGCGCCCCGGAGGCCGATCTCGTGGCGCTGCTCGGCCGCTTGCGAACCGATCTGGACGCCACGCTCATGGTCCTGTCCGATCGTCCCGCTGCGCTCGCGACCGCGACGTGGCCGGTGCGCCTCCCGGCGGGGACGCCCGAGTGGCTCGGGCCGATCGTGTCGATCGTCGCGGGCCAGCTCCACGCGCTGCACCTCACGCGAGCGCGCGGCCTGGATCCGGAACGGCCGCGGAACCTGCGGAAGGTGACCCGGACGACCTGACGGCCCGTCGTCCGCCGCGCCGACCAGCGGTCCGCCCGCTCAGTGGAGGGAGGTGTCGACGAAGGTGACCCCCGGGGGGGCGCTGCCGAGCGTCGAGTAGAAGCCGGTCAGACCGCTGCCGGTGGAGGCCACCCGACGCAATGTGACGGTGCCCCCTGTCTCGTAGCGGACGGCGCTCACGTCGGCGCCGCTGATCAGCGCGTCCTCGACCACGATGTCGTGGACGGTCGGGTCCCACAGGATGATCGCCTGCTGGGTCCCGCTGACCCGGAGGTTGCGCAGGGTGACGTTCCAGGCGTTGGGGTTGCCGGCCGTCGAGTGGTAGAACTGGACGGCGAAGTCGAGCCCGCCCGAGCCGTCGACGGTCAGCCCGTCGATCAGGATGTCGTGCGGGCCGCCGACGGCCTGGCTGAAGTAGACCCCGCCGTCGGTGGCGCCGGTCGAGGCCGAGCTGAGCGAGCCGGACAGGCTGATGTTGCGCAGCGTGATGTGGTGCGCGGCGGCCAGCCCGGGATAGCCGCCGAAGGTGATCACCCCGGTCTGGGTGGGCCGGCCGTCGGCGAACACGAAGCCGTCCCAGGTCTGGTCGTGGGCGCCGGCCTCGAAGCTGAGCCCCCCGAAGGTGGTCGCCCCGCCACCCGAGAAGGTCACCCCGCCGGGCGTCTCGGCGCGGACCGTGACCGGCCTCGTCCGGCCCGCGTAGCGGTCCCCGATCCAGAGCGAATTGGCCGCCTGGCTGGCGGCCGTGCTGACGTGATAGGTGCCGTTGGCGACCACGATGTCGGTGGTCGCGTTATCGGCCAGCGCGGTCAGCAGGGCCGGGATCGAGCTCACCCGGACCGAGCCCGTCGCGGCCGGCGCTTCCGGACCGGCGCTCGGCGTCACGGCCGGCGTGGGGACGGGCGTGGCGCTGGGCGCCGGGGCAGGTGCAACGTCAGGGAGTCCACTCGGCGTGGGCGTCACATTCGGGACAGGTACCCCATTCGGCGTCGTCGGCGTCGTCGGCGTCGTCGGCGTCGTCGGCGGATAGGTTTCCGCTGGCCCGGATGCCGGTTTCGTGGCATCCGCCGCCGGAGCGGCCGGGCCTCCCCCCATGCGAACCAGGAGTGCGTCGACGGCTACGATCGGATGCCCGCTCGTGCCCAGCACGACAATTGCCAGTGTCCGTGGCCGTTCGATGGCGTACGTTGCCGAGAAGAGCACCCGTGAAGGCGTGAAACGGCGAGCGTACGTGTCGACCGTCTTCACGAAGCGACCATCGACATAGATGCTCGCCTTACCGCGGGTGGGTCCGGTCGGTCCGATCCACGAGATCCCGGAACCGGTGAACCGCAGACTTGCGACCGCGCCACGTTTGCCCGACCACTCGGCCGCCCGGCCGAGATATCCCGGATGCAGCGCTCGTGCCCAAGGGCCGCGATAGGCGATGCCCGGAGAGGTCTCCTGGTAGGTCGTGACCGGGCCGCGGACCGGCGAGTTGCTGGGCGAATCCCGGTCCGTCGAGGCGCTGTCGCCGCCCGTTCGAGTGCCACCGACCAGGATGGATGCCAATGCCCATGCCGGCGTCGTCGGGGTCCTCGGCTGGGCAGCCTGCCCGCGATGACTGCCGCCATCCACGGCCGTGCCCGGGGACGAGAGATCAAGGATGTTGGCCGCGAAGATGGCCGCGCCGACTGCCAGGACGATGGTTGCAGCCAGGGCGGCTCCGGCAGTGGACCTGAACCGCTGAACTCCTGACACCCTCTGGGTGCCGTTGTCGACATCGCGCAAAGCTCATGCCTCCCCTCTACCGGACGCTGCTAGCGCAGCGACGATGGCGTCGACGCTCCCGGACCGGCGACGACGCGGCGAGCTAGAACACGGGATCTGGGGATCCCGCGAATGGTCGTTGCGGGAGCGTGGAGATGTGGTGCCCCGGGTCAACGACGAGACGAGTATGGCAGAGACGGGGTCAAAGGGGTGGGACGGAGAGTCCGGCACACCGCGCACGCTTTGCAGTCCGTGGCACGATGCCTGCGCAGACCGACAGTGCGCACGCGGGCGACGTGGAGGGCGAGCGATGGTGAGTGACCGTGCGACAGGAAACCGCCGGTTTCCGGGACTCCGGCGATGACGCGCCGATCCCTGGTGATGTCGATCCTCCTCGGCGCCGCCTGCGGGTTCGCGGTTGTCGTCGCCACGACCGGGCTATCGGGTCGGGCGCCGTTCGGCGCCGGCGACGGTTCAGGAGGCGCGTCGACCACCGCGTCGACCACCGCGTCACCGGCCGGAGGTGTCGCGTCGTCCACTCCAACTGACGTCGATCCCGCGCCGGGACCCGTCTCGAGCGCGGTGTCATCCGGGGGACCAGCCGCCCAGCCGACGGCCGTGCCGATCGCCAGGCCGATCTCGGCAAAGGTCGGTCGACCGGCGGACCGCGGAACGTACGCGGCCGCGACACCCGTGGCCCCGCTCGGCGACTACATCACCTGGCGAGCGATCGTCGACCCGGCCGATGTGGGCAGGGCGTTCGATGTCCAGGTCGGCGTCCGCCTCGAAGGCGTCTGGACCGCCTGGACGACACTGACCAGCCGGGTCGCCGACGCCCGGGGCACAGTCGTCTTCTCGTGGCGGCAGCGAACGCCTGCATGGATCAGGGTTCGCTTCGTGCTGCCCACGGGACCGTCGTCGGGACTGCAGGGCCGCTGGCGCTGACCATCGACCCCGTCTCGCCATTCGCCCCCGGCGCAGACGCAGCTCGCGGATGACTCGACGACGTCCCACGAGAGCTGAACCAGACTGGCGCCGTCCCACCGCGTGCCTGGCTTGTCAGCTCGGCCGATACTGGATCCATGCCACGAAGCGATTCGCTGCGCCGTCTGGGCGAAGGCCGCTGGCAAACCCGCGACGGGCGCTTCGCGATCGAGCCGCAGTCCGGTACGTGGGTGATCGTCGACAACGAACAGACGGACGAGCTGGGGTTGCCGCTGGTCCGAGGACCGTTTCAGACGCTCACGGCCGCGAGGGAGGCGATCGATGTCGCACGGACGGAGGGCCTGAAGGCGTCGCCGCTGGCTGAGCGGCTGGAGCACGCTCGTGAGACTGCGTCGACTGCACACATGGAATGGTCGACGCCCGCGAACGAGCTCGGAGGGCACGGAACCGGGAACCGCGCGGCCGGCCTCTGAGTCCGCTCGACCAGCCGCGCTCGCGAAGCCACTGAGACAGCCATCCGACACGGCGCTTGAACCGAAGTGGCTGCGCGATCTCGAGCCGTTGGCACGACGGCGGGCGCGCGACCTGATCGCCCGGCTTCAGCGGATGGGCGTCGACGACGCGGAGCGCATCGCCCGGGCCGAGGTTGCGGACGGTCAACCCGCGCTGGCACGCCTCGCGATCGAGCGGGCTGTGGGGACGCTCGTCGACTCGGGCGAGGCCGGGGCGGACGCGGCCCGTGCCGTGGTGCGGGCGGTCGCGCGCGGTGGTGACGTGGAGCTGGGTGTCACCTGGAGGCTCGTCGACGACGATGGTCGTCCGATCGGCAAGATCGAGGTGCCGATGCGGACCGGCCGGCGGCGCTGAGGGCCGTTCGCGGACATCGCCCCGCCCCGCCGACCGCCGCGCCCGCCGGCGGATCGAGAACGTGGACCTCCCGGACGAGCTCGGGCGCTTACAGCCCGCTGTATGCGTGGAGGCCGCTGAACCAGAGCGACCCGGAGTAGGTGACCAGCACCATCCCGAACCCGACGACCAGCAGCAGGGCGGCCGGTCGGCCGGCCCACGAGCGCTGGTTCCGGGCGTGGAGGTAGACCGCGTAGATCAGCCAGGTCACGAGCGCAGCGGTCTCCTTGGGGTCCCAGCCCCAGTAGCGCGACCAGGCGATCGACGCCCACCACGAGCCCAGGATGATCATCGTCGCGAAGATCGGGAAGCCGATGATCACGGCCCGGTAGGCGACCTCGTCCAGCACGCGGTGGCTCGGCAGCCAGGCGAACCGGTCCCGCTGCCCCTGGACCAGGTACCCGACACCGGCCGCGAACGACGTCGCGAAGATGCCGTAGCTCAGGACGGCCATCCCCACGTGGATCGTCAGCAGCGGGGCGTTCTGGAGGGCCGGGACGAGCGGCTTGATGTCGGACGGCAGGCTCGAGGCGTAGAGCAGGATCGCCAGCGCGACGCCGAGCGGCAGGAAGCCGATGGTGCGGATGGGGTAGCGGCGCTGGAGGAACAGGTAGCCGCCGATCATCGAGAACGAGAAGGCGACGCTGAACTCGAACATGTTGCCCCACGGCCCGCGGCCGACCACGTACGCGCGGAGCAGCATCGACGCGCCAAGGGCCAGCCAGCCGACGAGACTGAGTCCGAGCGCCGCCCGCGACAGCGGGCTCGACGACGCGGACGTCCCGACGCCACCGGCGGCGGCACGCTCCTGGGCTGCGACGAACGACCCGGTCACGACCCCGGCGTAGGCCGGTTGGGGCGCCGGCGCGAGGACGGGCAGGAGCCGCCGGCCGTTCGCCAGCATCACCGCGTGCCCGACATGGGCCGCGAACCCGAGCGCCACGAAGATGACGCCGAACGAGAAGAGACTGGACGAGAGGGCGGCCACGATCAGGCGACCGCGGCGCCACCGGGCCTGGGGCCCGCCGACGCGCGCACGGCGACCGCGCGGCTCTTGACCTTCAGGACGAGTCCGCAGTTCGAGCAGGTGTCGATCAGGGCGGAGCGACCCAGCGAACACATCGGGCAGATCACGGCCAGGTCGTCGTGGCAGCGCTCACAGCGCTGGGTTCCGGACGGATAGACGAGACCGTCGCGCCGGCAGTGCGGCAGGCCGACCGGGAAGACCGGCTGGCCGTCGGCCCCGATCTCGGCGACCCGCGGTCCTTCCTCGAAGCGAACACTGACCCTCGGCTTGCGGACCTGGTAGATCAGCGTCCCAAGGACCAGGAAGGTCAGGAACGGCGCGACCAGGCCCAGCACGACGACGACCGGCAGGGCACCGATCACCTGGCCCCAGTCGGGGATCACGAACAGTGTCGTGACCTGGAGGATCTGGGTCCAGATCGAGTTCAGGACGTCGACGAGATTCACCGCGGCATCCTACCAGTCCCTCCGGCCTTGGGCGCCCGCTTCGGATTGCCCCGCTTGGTCGTCGCGCCACGGCCGGGGCGCCAGCCGACACGCTCCTGTTCGTCCTCGTCGGCGGCCGTCGCGGACGCACCCGCCGAGCCCGCGGCAATCCGCGGCGGCCGCGGATTGCCGATCGAAGGCGACGCCAGGCGGCCGCCGCCGAGCCGTCCGATCAACCAGGCGGAGCCGGCCGTCCGGGCGCCGCGCATCCGCGCGCTGTACTTGAGCTCGCGATCGTCCGTCACGACCAGCAGGGCGGCCGTGCCGTCGGCGCCGTCGACCATCCGGACGTCGTCGATCAGCGACAGGATCACCGCGTCGGCCGACCGTGGGCCGCCGTACCGGACCAGCGTCCCCGAGGCGATCCGCTCGTTGCGCAGGCCGCGCTCGGGCGGGCCATCGAAGACCAGCTCGATCGTCACCTGGGCCGGGATGATCGCCCTGAGCCGGCCGATCAGCGTCGCGGCCGGCGCCGCGCCCGCACCGCGCTGGAGCGAATGCAGCAGGTTGGTGCCGTCGACCAGCAGGCGTTGCGTGGCGGCCAGCGGGTCGCGATCGGGGGACGGCATCGAGCCAATCGTACGCGAGCGAGGCCGCGCGGCTACGATCGGGCCCGTGAGCCTCCTGCTGCTGGTCGATCTCGATGGCGTCGTCTATCGCGGCAGCGCGCCGGTGCCCGGCGTCGCGGCGGTGCTCGCCGACCGGGCGGCGCGCGGCGACGACGTCGTGTACGTCACCAACAACTCGATGCATTACCGGGCCGACTACCAGACCCGGCTGGCGGCGATGGGCGCCCCTGTCTCGCCGAACACGGTGGTGTCGTCCGCCCGAGCGACGGCGGCCTACCTCAAGACCCACGACCCGTCGATCCGGCGCGTCCTGGTCCTGGGTGCCGGCGGACTCGAGCGCGAGTTGCGCGACGAGGGCTACGACGTGGTGGGCGCGGGGACGGCCGCGACGCGGGTCACCCACGAGGGGATCGACGGCTACGAGGCGGCCGGCCATCCGGACGCGGTCGTGGTCGGGCTCGACCCGAACCTGACCTACCTGCGACTGGTCGTCGCCACCGACTGCATCCGCGCCGGGGCGCACTTCGTGGCCACCAATCGCGACCCGGTGTACCCGACCGAGCGAGGGTTGAAGCCGGGCGCCGGGGCGGTCGTCGTGGCGGTGGAGGCGGCGACCGGCGTCGTGCCGATCTCGATCGGCAAGCCCGCGCCGTACCTGCTGGAGGCCGCCGCGCACGCCGTCGGCCGCCAGCCGAGCGAGGCGGTCATGATCGGCGACGGGATCGAGACCGACCTGGCCGCGGCACGGGCGGTGGGGGCGCGCTGCATCTTCATGCTGACCGGGGTCACGACGCGCGCCCAGGTGGAGGCGCTGGCCCCGGCCGACCAGCCGACCGCGATCGCCGCCGATGCCACCGAGCTGGCCGAGGCGCTGGAGCGGCTCGGCGAGTAGGCCTACCGGATCGGTGCGGCGAGGCCTCAGGAACGTCCGCGAAGGGCCTCGTCCAGGTCGCGAAGCAGCTCCCCGATGCGCCCTCCACCGGGCGGTGCCGCGGGATACCGCCGGAGCACGTCGACGACCGCCGGCGTCGCGCGCCGGCGAGCTTCATCGATGCGGTCCGCACCGACGGCCCGGTCATCGCCGGCCGCGAGCTCGGCCGCCCTGGCCGCATGGGCCGCCGCCCCCAGGATGTGCTTCACCTGGTGGGCATCGGCCAGTGGATGCAGGTACGCCGCCGATGCCGCGGCCATCGCCGCCCGCGCCGCATCGCCCGCGGCCGCGGCCCCTGCCTCTCCCGCCGCCTTGAGCGCCGCCCAGGCGGTGTCGCGCAGGGCGTTCCCGCGCTTGCCGCCGCGAGCGAACGTCCAGGCGGCGTCGATCGCGTCGCGAGGGCGCGAGTCGGCCGGGTGGGCCGTCTCGAAGATGTCCAGCACGTCCTGCGCGCTCTCGGCGGCGTACCCGGCGACCGCACGAAGGTCGCCCATGGTCAGGACGATCTCGCCGGTTTCGTTCGCCACGTTGGCCATGATCGCGGACCGGGTCAGTCCGTGGTCAGCCGGACCTCGGACACGGCGTCCTGTAGGCCCGACCGGTGTCCGGTGGCAGCGCGCCCCGTCCGATGGGCGCCCCCCACGAGCTGGTCGAGGAGGTCGAGGACCCGGACTGCCCCGAGGTCCTCGAGGATGGCTCGCGCCGAACCGGCGGCCGCCCGGGCGTCGGGGTCGTCGACGCCGATCAGCCGAACGAACTCGATCGAGGTGAGCGCCTCGTCCCATGGCAGCCCGAGGTCGCGCCAGCCGGCGATGGCGGTCCGGTAGCCGGCGATGGCCTCCGCCCGGCGGCCTTCGAGCGCGGCGAGGCCCGCTTCGATCCCGGCGCGGTCCACGTCGAGCGCCCGGCCGTGCGCTCCCGTCGCGGCCAGCCGCTCGAGGGCGAGCCTGGCGGACGCGGCGTCGCCGTCCAGCAGGGCCATCCGGGCGGCCCGCGGCAGCACGTACGGGGCGTTGAGCGCGCTGAGCGCAGCGTTCTCGAGCCACGCGGCCGCGGCGTCGCCAAACTGCCCATTTGCGAAGGCGAGCCAGCCGCGCATGTCGCGGTCGCTGCTCGCCAGGTCGACGTCCTCGGAGTTCGTGGCGAACTCGCGGAACCTGGGTTCGAGCTCCTCCGCCTGCACGCTGCCTCGCAGGAGCCCGACGACCAGGGACG
This sequence comes from uncultured Chloroflexia bacterium, assembly GCA_963806175.1. Classification (GTDB taxonomy): domain Bacteria; phylum Chloroflexota; class Limnocylindria; order Limnocylindrales; family CSP1-4; genus SPCO01. Next base: position 71,831 of record CAWDXA010000003.1, on the reverse strand, counting down.
CCGCCTCCATCGGCAGCCGGATGGCCGGCTCGATCTCGAGTTCGTCGAGCGACGCGAACTCGGCCGCCTGGAAGTCCCACTCACCGGTCCGGAAGGCATCCTCCCCGGCGTTCCCGATGAGCAGCAGCTCCTGCGCGCGCTGGCCGGTCCTTCGGGCGAGCGCGATCGCCTCGCGCTCCAGGGCGACGGCCGCGCGCGGGTCGCGAATCGCGATGTTCAAGGACAGCGAAACCAGCGCGCGTCCCTCCCAGGAGGGGAAGCCGTGCTCGACCGCGAGTCCACGGGCCGCCTCCACGAGCGCGATCCCCTCGACCGGCCGGCCGGACTTCGTCAGCAGGCTGCCCTTTGAGATCAAGGCTTCGGTCAGGAGCTCGTGGAGCTCGTGGCGCTCGGCGATCGGCAGACCGCGGTCGATGAGGGTCAGCCCCTCCTCGATCCGGTCCTGGCTGAAGCGGACGCGGGCCAGGGCGCAGAGCAGCGCGGCCAGGTCGGCGTCGTCGGCCGCGCCCTCTGCCTCGGCGACGGCCGGTTCCAGCAACGTCGCTGCCAATTCGAACCGCCGGCTGGTGAGGAGCGCGGCGGCGAGGGCCGCGATCGCCCGGAACGTTCCCGGCCGGTCACCGACGGCCCGGCGCAGGTCGATGGCCTCCCGGAGCAGGCCCTCGGCGCGGTCACCCTGGAGCGCGCTGGCCGCGGCCCGGCCGGCCCGCTCGAGGATCGGCGCCCGGTCGGCCGGGTCGCTCGCCACGAGGAGCGCCTGATCGAAGAAGCGGACCGCGCTCTCCGGCGATCCGAGCTTGAGGGCACGGTCGGCCGCACCGACGAGGGCCAGGCGTGCCTGGATCGCCACGGCCTCGCCCTCCGGGCCCTCGGGCGCCGCCTGCCAGGCGGCGATGTAGTGGGCGGCGAGCGCCCCCGCCAGCTCGTCTTCCTCGAGCGATTCGAAGAACCGGGCGGCGGCCAGGTGCCGGGAGCGCCGGTCGCGCTTGGCCAGCGTCCCGTAGGCGACCTCGCGGATGAGCGCCTGGACGAAGCCGTACATCCCACGCTCGGGCGAGCGGGGATCGACGTCCCGGTCGATCAGCTCGAGCTTCTGGAGGTCGTGGAGCCGCGACTCGAGGGCCGCCGGCTCCTCGCCGGAAACCGCCGCCAGCCCGGCCAGCGTGAACCGCTGGCCGAGCACGGCCGCGTCCTGGAGGAGGCTCCGATCGGACGCCCCCAGCCCGTCCAGCCGGGCTGCGATGAGCGCCTGGAGCGTCTCCGGGACCGCCAGCTCGCCGAGCTCGCCGATCGGCTCGTAGTGCCCGTCGACTTCGCGCAGGCGGCCGTCCGACAGCAGCATCCGGATCGTCTCGACGGCGTACAGCGGGATCCCATCGGCGCGTTCGATGATCGAGCGCGTGGTCGCGGGGGGCAGTCCCGGGACGAGACCGGCCAGCAGCTCGCGCATGGCGGGCTCGGTCAGCGGCTCGAGGCCCAGGGCGAGGAAGTTGCGGCGACCGGCGCCCCAGTCCGGTCGGCGGTCGAGGAGCTCCGGGCGGGCGAGCGTGATGATCAGGATCGGGACGCCGCGGCTCCACTCGAGCAGGTAGTCGATGAAGTCGAGCAGGCCGGCGTCGGCCCAGTGGAGGTCCTCGAACAGGAGCCCGACGATCCCGGTCGAGCTGAGCCGCTCGAAGAACGTTCGCCAGGCCCGGAACAGCTCGTCGCGACCGCCGGCGGGCGCCTCGCCCGCGCCAAGGAGCGCCAGCATCGCGGGCTCGATCGAGGTCCGCTCGGCCTCGTCGGGGACGTGTTCGGCGACCATCGCCGCGACCTTGGCCCGGGTGGTCTCCGCGTCGTCGGTCTCGAGCAATCCGGCGCGCGAGCGGATCATCTCGCCGAGCGCCCAGAACGTGACACCCTCGCCGTACGCGGGCGACCGGCCGTCGTGCCACCAGACGCCCTCGACCACGCCGTCGACGTACTTGAGGAACTCCCAGGCGAGCCGGCTCTTGCCGATCCCGGCCTGGCCGGTGATCGAGACCAGCCGGACGCGGCTCTCGCGCGTCGTGGCGTGGAACAGGTCCTTCAGCAGGCGGAGTTCGCTGTCGCGACCAACGAAGGGCGCCTCGAGCCGGTCCGACCTGCCCAGGCCCTTGCGCTTGCTGACCACCCGGAGCGCGACCCAGGCCGGGACCGGCGCCTCCTTGCCCTTGAGGACCTGGTCTTCGGCGGGCTCGAAGGCGATCGCCCCGGAGGCGGCCCGATGGGTGGCCTCGCCGACGAGCACTTTGCCGGGGGCCGCGACCGACTGGAGCCGCGAGGCGGTGTTGACCAGATCACCGGCGACCATCCCCTGGTCGCGGGCGCCGAGCGTCACGGCGGCCTCTCCGGTGAGGACGCCGGCTCGCGCCTGGATGCCCGGCCCGAGCGAGCGAACCGCGTCCACCAGCTCGAGCGCCGCCCGGACGCCACGCTCGGCATCGTCCTCGTGGGCGACCGGCGCGCCCCACACCGCCATCACGGCGTCGCCGATGAACTTCTCGACGGTCCCGCCGTATCGGTCGATCACGTCACGGGCCAGCTCGAAGTAGCGGGTCAGCAGCTCACGGACCGCCTCCGCGTCGCGGCCCTCCGCGAGCGAGGTGAACCCGACCAGATCGGCGAACAGGACGGTGACGAGCCGCCGCTCGGCGACCGGGGCGGCGGCGACGGGCGGTGTGGCCGTGGCCGGTGCGACGCCGGCGGCCGCCGGAGCGTCCGTGGCGAGTCGGGTGCCGCATTCGCCGCAGAAGCGGGCGCTCGGGGCGTTCGTGGCGGCGCACGACGGACAGACGACCGTCAGGCGCGTCCCGCATTCCGCGCAGAACTTGCGACCGGGGTCGCTCGGCGTTCCGCAGGACGGGCAGTTCACGCGTGGAATGTAGCAGGCGGCGCGCCGAGCTCGGGAACGTGCCCGGCCCACGCGTCGAAGGCCGCCCGGACCGGCTCGAGGTCGGCGTCGTCCGCGAACGCGGCGTCGAGGGCGTGACGGTCGATCGCCCACAGCTCGGGGAGCGTCAGCCCGATCTCGTCGACCGCGTGCCGGTACTCCTCCGAGAGGGTGATGTCCGACACCGTCGCGTCGTCCGTGCTGAGCGTGACCGGCACGCCGGCACGGTGGAGCCGGGCGAGCGGGTGCGCCGCGATCGACGGCACGATGCCGGCCTGGACGTTGGAGGTCGGGCAGAGATCGAGCGTCACCTCCCGGGCGATCAGCTCGCGACACAGCGCGGGGTCGTCCACCGCTCCCGGGCCATGGGCGATCCGCTCGGGATCCACGGTCAGGGCGCGGCGGACCTGGGCGGCGCCGCCCCACTCGCCGGCGTGGATCGTGATGCGCAGGCCGCCCGCGAGGGCGGCCGCGAATGCCTGGCGGTGCGTGAGCGGATCGGGGAAGGCGGCCTCGGGGCCGGCCAGGTCCCAGCCGGTCAGGCCCCGGTCGCGGAAGCTCGCCGCCGTCTCCGCCAGCCGCAGGTTCGCCTCGGGATCGTGCGAGCGGAGGGCGGTGCAGATCAGCCGGACGACGGTGCCGGTCCGCGCTCCGGCCGCGCGCGCGCCGGCGCACACCGCCGCGATCCCGTCCGCCAGCGACAGCCCGCGTGCACCGTGCAGGAGCGGCCCCCAGCGGATCTCGACATAGCGAACGCCGTCGGCCGCCTTGTCCTCGACGAGCTCCGCGGCGATCCGCTCGAGGGCCTCGGCGTCCTGCAGCAGGGCGATCGGCAGGTCGAAGGCCCGCAGCAGCTCGGCCTGGTCGCGGCAGGGCATCGGCGCGATCAGCCGGGCCGCCATCCCGGCAGGGTCGAGCGGGGCGTCAACGCCGCGGGTCCGGGCCAGGTCGATGGCGGTGGCGACGCGGAGGGAGCCGTCGAGATGGAGGTGGAGCTCCGCCTTGGGCATCGCGACCAGGAGGTCACCGGGCGTCTGGCCGCGCGGTCGATCCGTCATGGCCGCGATGCTACCCTGCCACCGTGTCCACGATCCTCGTGACCGGCGCGAACGGGTTTGTCGGCAGCCATACGGTCCCCGCCCTGCTGGCCGCCGGCCATCGGGTCGTCGCGATGGTCCGCACCCCGGCGGCCGGCGCGACCCTGCTGGAGCGGCTCCCCGCCGCCGGACGATCAGACGTGGAGATCCGCGAAGCCGACGTGACGCATCCGGCCACCCTGGGGCCGGCGCTGGCGGGGGTCGACGCGGTCGTCCACCTCGTGGCGATCCCGCGCGACTTCAACGGTGGCGCCGATCTGCTCCGGATCAACACGGCGGGAACCCGCGCGCTCCTCGGTGCGATGACGACGGCCGGCGTGCGGCGCGTCGTCCACTTGGGCGCGCTCGGGGTCGCCGACGATCCGCGCCTCCATTACGCGAGCTCCAAGGCCAGGGCGGAGGCCGCGGTCCGCGACTCGGGCCTCGACTGGACGATCCTCAAGCCCTCGCTCCAGTTCGGGCCGGGCGACGGATTCTTCAACATCGTGGCCGGGCTGGTTCGCCTCTCCCCGGGGATCGTGCCCGTGCCGGGCGACGGGAAGAGCCGCTTCCAGCCCATCTTCGTCGGCGACGTGGCGACGGTCGTGGTCCGCTCGCTCGCAGATCCGTCCACGGTCGGCGAGACGTTCGAGCTGGGCGGCCCGCGCTACTGGACCTATCGCGAGATCACCGCGGAAGTGCTGCGAGCCCTGGGCAAGCGCCGCGCGATCGTGCCGATGCCCATCCCGCTCATCCGCCTCGTTGCCGGGTCCGCCGAGCTCGTCCACCTGCCGTTCCCGGTCGCCACCGACCAGCTCCGCCAGCTCCGCCTCGACAACACTGGTCCGCTCGACCTGATCCCGTCCCGCTTCGGCTTCGAGCCCCGGGCCATGGAGGGCGCGCTGGGCTACCTGCGACGCAGGCTGCGCGACCAGTACGCCGTGGCCGGATGAGCGTGTCGGAGCGGCTCGGCTCGATCACCTTCGGATCGGTCAAGGCAGCCATCCGGCATGTCGTCGTCGCCGTCGGCTGGCTCGGGCTGCTGGCCGCCATCGGGCTGGGCGGCGCGGGCATCGTCAACGCGATGGACCACCAGCCGGGCACGGCCGGCCGCGCGGAACTCACGTCGGTCGGCGAGGCCGAGGTGGTTCCCATGCTCGATGCGGCCGCCATCGACCTGTCGGTGGTCGCCGACGAGGTGGCCACGCTCGGGGTCCAGGCTCGAGGTGCGCTGGCCGCGCTCAACGGCGTCGACGCGGCCGCCGTGGACGGGGCGATCGCGGCCGGGAACCGGCTGGTCGCCGACCTGCGGCTGCGGACCGTCGCCCTCCGCCGCGAGCTCGCCGCGGTCCCCTACGTGGACACCCCGGTCGTCACGATCGAGCTGTCCGACGCCGTCGCGGCACGTCACGCGGCCCTCGTCGCCGCGATCGCCGCGACCGAGGGCCTCGACGACGCGTGGCAGCGACTGACCCTCGGTTCGATCTCGGCGACCCGGATGAGCGCCCTCCTCGCCAGCCACGACGACCTGGTCGTCCGGGCCGCCCAGCGCGGCCGCGCGGCGAGGTACGACGATGCCGCGACCCTGCTCGACCAGGCCGATGCCGCGATCGTCCAGGCGCGGACGCTGCGCGACCAGCTCGCCAACACGGTCGACGTCACGGTGCTCGACCAGTGGCTCGATCGCAACGCGGCCTACGACAAGGCGCTGCGCAACCTGTACGCGGTCATCTCCAAGGTCGGCAGCCGGGTGACCGACGCCGTGCGCCAGGCGATCGCCGCGGAGCAGGCGGCCAAGGACCGCCTCCCGCCCGACACCCGGGGACTGGTCGTGATCATGGCCGAGATCGGGCGCGGCGGGATGAACGGCGCGGTCATCGCGATCGAGGAGGCGCGCGCGAAGCTGATCGACGCGGTCGCCGCCGGCGCCGCCGCCGCTGCGACGCCCGAGCCCGGATCGACCGGCGGTTCGGAGCCGACCGGCGTGCCCGGGGCGAGCGCCTCCCCGTGAGGTGCGGCCGCTTCTCCCCGGTGGCGGGCCCGCCGCTACACTGACCGCAACGTTTCGTTTCCGGATCGCCGCGCCGCGCGACCGCTGGCGGTCCTCCTCCGGAGGTCTGGATACCCGTGCAGCTTCGTGTCGTCACCGATCAGCCGTGGGACGTGCCCGCGGATCTCCTCGTCGTCCCGGTCGCATCGCCGGTCGCGTTCGACGGCTCCCTCGGGGAGCTCGATCGCCGCGCCGGCGGCGAGTTGCAGTCGCTCGTGGCCTTCGGGGACCTGAACGCCAAGCGCTACTCGAGCGCGACCGCGTCGACCGGCGGGCTGCCCGCCCGGCGGCTCCTGCTCGAGTCGATCGGGGCGTCCGACACCGTCGATCGCGAAGTGGTCGTCCGGGTCGCCGCCACCGCTGAGCGTCGCCTTGCCGGCCGGGCGGTCAATCGCCTCGCGTTCTGGCTGTCGCCGCTTGCCGACGCCCTGGGTGGCGACACCGCCACCGTCGCCGGGCTGGTCGCGCGGGGCGTGCTCGAGGGCTCGTACGACCCACGGACGATCTATCGCGACACCGTCGATTCGCCGATGCCCATGCCCGACGAGCTGATCCTCATCGCGCCGGGCGCCGATGCCGCGGCGCTGACCAGGGCCGCCGAGCGCGGGATCATCATGGCGGAGGGCTCGAGCCTGGCGCGGACGCTGTCCAACCGGGCCTCGAACGACGTCAGCCCCGAGGTCCTGGCCGAGGAGGCGCGGGCGGTCGCCCGGCAGCACGACCTGTGGATCGACGTGATCGAGCCCGAGCGAGCCACCGAGCTCGGGATGGGCATGTTCATGGCCGTCGGCCGCGGCAGCGACAATCCGCCGCGCATGATCCTGCTGCGCTCCGGCGGGGAAGGGGAGCTCGACGCGCTCGGACGGCACCTGGCCATCGTCGGCAAGGGCGTCTGCTTCGACTCCGGCGGCATCAGCATCAAGCCGGCCGACCGGATGGAAGAGATGAAGATGGACAAGACCGGGGCGTGCACGGTCATCGCGGCGATGGCGACCGTGGCGCGGCTCGCGCCCGGCACGCCGCTGCTGGCCGTGGCGCCCGCCGTCGAGAACATGCCCGGCCCGCATTCGACCCGGCCGGGCGACATCGTGACGGCGCTCAACGGCAAGAAGGTCGACATCACCAACACCGACGCCGAGGGACGCCTGATCCTGGGCGACGCCCTCACCTATGCCGAACGGCTGGGCGCGACCCACCTGGTGGATGTCGCCACCCTGACCGGCGCCGTGGGGCGCGCCCTGGGCAACCAGTTGACCGGCGCGTTCGGCAGGCCGCAATCGTTCTACGACGAGGTCGCGGCGGCGGGCGAGCGAGCGGGCGAGCGCTACTGGCAGCTGCCGCTCGTCGAGGACTACGTCACCGAGATGGAGAGCTGGTACGGCGATCTCACGAACTCCGGGTCGCCCGAAGGCGGGCTGATCAAGAGCGGGCTCTTCCTGCGCGAGTTCGTGACCCGGCCGTGGGTCCATCTCGACATCGCCTCGACCGGCTACTACCGCAAGGCCACCGCGTACGCCCCGCGGGGTGCCACCGGCGCCTCGCACGCGACGCTCGTGGAGCTGGCCCTCGCGGGCGCCCGCGCCGGCTGACCGGCAGCCCGCCCCGCCCGGCCGCAGCCCAGTCGTCCGTTCCAGCGCCGACCGCCAGTGGAGCCCCTGTCCGCCGTCCTGGGGGCCGCGGGTTTCGCGCTCGGGCTGGCGGCCGATCGCCTGGCGACGCGCTGGCCCGAGCACGACGAGGAGCACCCCCCGGGTCGCCCGGTCGACTGGCGCACCGCGACGAGTGCGCTGGTCGGGGCGATCGCGCTCGGCCTGCTGCCGCTCCGGTTCGCGGGCGAGCCGCTCGCGTTCGTCGTCTTCGGGGCCTGGTTCGTCACGCTCGTCGTCGGGCTGGCGACGGACCTGGACCAGCGGCTGCTGCCCGACCTGCTGACCCTGCCGGTCATCCCGGTCGCCCTCCTGTATGCGGCCAGCGGCTCCAATCCGCTGGTCGGCGCCGAGCTTCCGGCGGCGGTCATCGCCGCCGTGGCCATCCCGGCCGTCCTGTTCCTGCCGTCGATCCCGTTCGGCGCGGGCGCCTTCGGGCTGGGTGACGTCAAGCTGCTCGTGGGCGTGGGTCTCCTCGTGGGCGGGAGCCGTGCGCTGAGCAGCGTCGTGTTCGCCCTGGTCCTGTCGGGCGTCGTGCTGATCGTCCTGCTGGCGACGCGCCGGATCGGCCGCCGGACGTACGTCCCGTTCGGGCCGTTCTTCATCCTGGGGGCGCTCTGGGCCGTGCTGCTGCGGGTCTAGGTCGGAGGGGGCGAGCCGTTCCGGGGACGGCCCGCCCGCCCGCCCGGACAAGCGGCCGGGCGCGGGCCCGGCCGCGCCCGGCTGGACTCGGCGCGTATCATGCCCTCAAGCCGGTGTCGTCAGGAGTCGTGCCCGCTCCGGACGGCGATCCACCGGCGGGCGTCGCCGTCAGACGCTTCCGGGTTCCTCGGGACCCGGGGCGACCCTCGGAGTTGGCTCGCACGATGACATCGCCCTGGAGCAGCGCCGCACGACGGATCGTGGGGCCAGTTCACCCGTGACTGGTTGGACTTCGGTGGCCGGACACCCGTCCCGGCATCGTCGCCTCGGCCGTCGTCTCGGCATCCTCCTCCTCATCTTCCCGCTCATCGTCGGCGTGATCGGCGCGCCGCCCAACGTCCCGAGCGTCCATGGTGACGAGCTCAGCGCCGCGCGCGCCAGGCAGGCCCAGCTCAAGAAGGACGTTGCCGCCCAACGGGCGAGGATCGCCCAGCTGGCCGCCATCCAGGCAAGCCTGTCGGCCGACATCCACAGCACGGCGGTCCAGCTGCGCGGCGTCAACGCCGACCTGGCCGACGTCAAGACGAAGATCACCTCGCTGCAGACGCGGATCGACGCGGTCCAGGGTGACTACGACCAACTGGTGGAGCAGCTCGGGGCGCTCGACACGCAGCTGCTCCAGGTCCAGGCCCAGGAGGCGGCCAAGCGCGCCGACCTGAGCACGCGCCGTGCCCAGCTGGCCGAGCGGATCCGCAATGCCTACGACAGCGACCGGACGTCGCTCCTCGAGTCGTTCCTGTCCGGCGGGACGTTCACCGACGTGCTCGCGGAGATGAGCTACTACATCGACGCCGGCGAGCAGGACAAGGCGCTCGCCCAGGAGATCGCCCACGACCAGGAGACGCTGGCGGCGATCCACCAGACCGTGTCGGACACCCGCGACCGGACGAACGAGCTGCGCCAGGAGACGGCCGTCACCAAGCATTCGCTCGACCAGAGCCTGGCCGACCTGAACGACGCGAGGGCCTCGCTCAAGTCGCTCGAGCAGAAGACGGCCGCGGCGCTCGCCCGCCAGAAGGCGTCGTATGCGCAGGTCGCCAGGAACAAGGCCGCGGCCGCCGCGGCCCTGGCCAAGTCGGCGGCCGCCCAGAAGGCGCTCCAGAACAAGATCGCCAGCCTGCTGCGGCAGAGCCGCTTCGGCCGGATCCCGTCGCGCTACAACGGCGCGCTGTCGTGGCCGATGGCTGGCTCGATCACCCAGAACTTCGGCTGTACCGGGTTCGTCTTCGAGCCGCGCCTGGGGAGCTGCCGCCACTTCCATCGTGGGATCGACGTCGTCGCGCCGATGGGCACCCCGGTGCGAGCCTCGGGCAGCGGCGTGATCGTGTACATCGGTTGGAACTACGCCGACGGCTACGACCCGGCCTGGATCGTCGTCATCGCCCATAGCCAGTCGCTGCAGACCTGGTACGCCCACATGTCGCCGACCCACCCGGGCGGGATCCGCACCGGCAGCCGGGTGCGCGAAGGCCAGGTCATCGGGTACGAGGGGAACACCGGCCATTCGACTGGGGCGCACCTCCATTGGGCGGTCTACTTCAACGGCGGCTTCGCGAATCCGCGGCTGTTCCTGTAAGGACGCGCGAGCGTTCGGCGGCCCGGCTGCTGACACGGCGTTGACGTCCGGCGCAACCAGCGCGTGCTAGCATCGGCCCGTGAAGCGCTCCATGGCGGTGATCCTCGCCGGTGGTGAGGGCGAGCGCCTGTCGATCCTGTCCCAGGAACGCGCCAAGCCGGCCGTGCCGTTCGGCGGCAAGTACCGGATCATCGATTTCACGCTGTCCAACTGCGTCAATTCCGGGATCGACGACGTCGTCGTCCTGACCCAGTACAACCCACGGTCACTCAACGACCACATCGGGCTCGGGCGGCCGTGGGACCTCGACCGCAATTCCGGCGGCGTAAAGCTCCTCCAGCCGTACATTTCGCGGGGCCGGGTGGCCGAGTGGTATCGCGGGACGGCAGACGCGGTCCTGCGCAACATGCGCGTGCTGGAGAACAACTCGGCCGACACGGTCCTGATCCTGGCCGGCGACCACATCTACAAGATGGACTACCAGCCCTTCGTGGCGGCCCACCGCCGCCACCGGGCGGACGTGACGATCGCCGTCCGGCGGGTCCCGCTGGCCGAGGCCTCCCGCATGGGGATCCTCGGCATGGACGAGAACGACCGGGTCACCGAGTGGCAGGAGAAGCCCAAGCAGCCCAAGAGCGACCTGGCGTCGATGGGCGTCTACGTCTTCAACAAGAAGACGCTGCAGCGCTGGCTGGCCGAAGACCTGGTCGACTTCGGCGCCAACGTCGTCCCGGCGATGCTCGACGCCGGAGCGCGCGTGTTCGGCTACCGCTACAACGGCTACTGGCAGGACGTCGGCACGATCCAGTCGTTCTGGGAGGCCAACATGGCGCTCCTCGACGACGATCCGGCGCTCGACCTGTACGACAAGGAGTGGGTCATCCACACCCGCTCCGAGGAGCGCGCGCCGGCCAAGGTGGGGCCGACCGCCCAGGTCCACCGCAGCCTGATCAGCCACGGTTGCGAGATCGCCGGCACCGTCGTCAACTCCGTCCTCTCACCGGGCGTTCGCGTCGACGTCGGGGCCGTCGTCCGCGAATTGATCGTGATGTTCGATTCGGTGATCCGCTCGGGCGCGGTGGTCGACCGGGCCATCCTCGACAAGGAGGTCGTCATCGGCCCTGGCGCGATCGTCGGCGACGGCCCGATCGACGACCGGCCGAACCGCAGCGAGCCGGGGCGCCTGAACACCGGCATCACGGTGGTCGGCAAGCACGCCATCGTGCCGCGCGGCGTTCGCATCGGGCGGAACGTCAGGATCGCAGCCGACGTGCGGACCTCCGACTTCACCGGTCGAATCGTGCGCAGCGGCGAGTCCGTGGACGTGGGTTCCGGTCGGGCCCGGGGACGGGGGCGGGCCGCCGGGGCCGCCGCCAAGGCGGCGCCGGTGGTGCGGGCCATCGCCGGCGGAGGTCGCAAGGCCGTCCCCGAGGACTGACCGGCCCGGGCCTCGAGGCCTGCCTGGGTCCGGCGGGGCCCCGTGACCGTCGATCTCGGATAGACTCCCCGGGCCATGTCATCCGCCGAGTCGGGCTCGCGCCGCCTCGTGGGCCCCGCCGATGTCGAAGGCTGGTTCACCGAGCTTGGTCTCGCCCCGTCCGAGCGCGCCGAACGCGAGGGGATCGCCAGCTGGGACCTCCTGCTCGACGGCCGGCGCCGGTTTGGGCTGCGGATCACGGTGATCCTGGATCCGGCCCTCGCGATCATCGTCTGGGCGCACTACGCCCCGCCGATCAACGACATGTTCCGCAAGTCGTACCGCAAGTTGCTGCGCTGGAACGACGAGTTCCCGTTCGCCAAGTTCTCGGTTGGCGAGGACGGACGGCCGCTGCTGGCCGTGGAGTTGCCGATCGTGCTGGCCGGCGCCGACGAGATCGGCCTAGCGCTCGCGCGGATCCTCGCGATCGCCGACCAGCTCCTCGAGGAATCGAAGGAGTGGCTGTGGATCGGCGGCCGGATCCCGGACCAGGGTGACCGGATGCCGGCGAACGCCGCCTTCCTCGATCGGTACGCAGGGCGGCTGGCCGAGCTGGGCGGACTCCCGGAGCCGCCGGTCGGGCCGTCCGAAGCATGACCCCGACCCTGCGAGTCGCCACCCGGGTCCTGCTCGCCGTGGCGCTCGCGGGCGGACTCGCGGCCGCGCCGGCGGCCGCGCCACCCGTTCGCGCGGCTGCCCCGGATCTCACGATGTCGAGCGACGCGCGCTACGACGTCCAGCCCGCGCAGCAACGCGTCCGGGTCATCGTCGATCTCCTGCTGACCAACCACCTGAAGGACACCGTCACCCGGCGCTACTACTTCGACAAGGCGTTCCTGGCGGTGTTGCCGAACACGTCCGGGTTCAAGCTGACCTGGGACGGCAAGGGCACGCCGTCGGTCCACGTCTCGAAACGGACCAAGGACTACACGCTCGTCGGGCTGGATCTCGCCCAGCGCCTGTTCAGCGGCAAGTCCGCGCGCTACCGGCTGGTCTTCTACCTGGTCGATCCCGGCGGCGCGCCGACGCGCGACGTTCGGGTCGGCGACTCCCTCGTGTCCTTCCCGGTCTGGGCGTTCGCGACCGACAGCACCCCCGGCAGCTCGGTCAAGGTCGTCTTTCCGGCCGGCTTCTCGTCGGACGTCGAGGCCGGCTCGATCCCGGCCCCGGTCGTCGACGCGACCGGCCGGACGATCTACCAGACCGGCAAGCTCGACCGGCCGCTGTCGTTCTTCGCCTATCTGATCGCCGATCGCCCGGGCGCCTACACAGAACGGACCCTTTCCCCGGTGGTCGGCGGCTCGACCGTCGACCTCACGATCCGGTCGTGGCCCGATGACCCGACGTGGTCCACCCGGGTCGGCGACCTCGTCGGCCGCGCGCTTCCGCTCCTCTCGGAGCGGATCGGCCTGCCGTGGGCACGGATCGGCGGCCTGACGGTCCAGGAAGCGGTGAGCCGGTCGACCGGTGGGTACGCCGGCCTGTTCGACCCGGGCAAGGGCATGGTCGAGGTGGCGTACTACGCGGACGGCTTCGTCGTGCTCCACGAGGCGGCCCACGCCTGGTTCAACGGCAGCCTCCTGGCCGATCGCTGGGCGAACGAGGCCTTCGCCTCGTATTACGGTCTCGCGGTCGCCCCCGACCTCGAGGTGAAGGCGAGCGGAGGGACGCTCACCCCGGCGCTCGAGGCCGCCAGGATCCCGCTCAACAGCTGGGGCGCCATCGGACGGGACACGAGCGCGATCGAGGATTACGCCTACGCCGCGACGTTGGTGCTGGCCAGGGCGATCGCGGAGCGTGCCGGGCCCGATCGGCTGCGGGCCGTCTGGGCGGACGCCGCCGCGCGGATCGGGGCGTACCAGCCGCCGGTCGTCCCTGGAGCGCCGGCCGGGGCGGCCGAGACCGTGGACGCTGCGCCCGACTGGCGCGGGCTGCTCGACCTGCTCGACGAGCAGGGCGCGGGCTCGTTCGACGACCTGTGGCGGACCTGGGTCGCACGCCCCACGGACCTGCCGCTGCTCGACGCACGGCAGGCGGCGCGCGCCCGCTACGACTCGCTGGTTGCCGCCGCGGGGGACTGGCAGCTCCCGCGGCCGGTCCGCGACGCGATGCGGGCCTGGCGGTTCGACACGGCAACGGCCCTGTTCGAGGGGGCGACCCGGATCCTCGACGAGCGCGGCAGGATCGAGGCGAACGCGACCGCCGCCGGGCTCACGCCGCCGCCGACCCTGCACGCCGCGTTCGAGCGGCCGGACGGCTTCACCAGCGCGGCCGACGAGGCAGCCGCGGAGCTCGCGTCGATCGATCGATACGCCGCGGCGGCGGGCACGCGACCGGCCTCGCCCGACCTGCTCCAGACGCTCGGCCTGTGGGGCATGACGCCGGACACCGAGCTGGCACAGGCTCGGACGCTGTTCGCTTCGGGCGACCTTGCGGGGTCGGCGACCGCCGCCGCGACCGCCGCGGCGGCGTGGACCGGTGCCGAGAGCACCGGACGGGGACGCCTGGTGAGCCTCGCGGCGTTGACGCTGGCCGCCGTGCTGGCGGTCGCGCTCGTCATCGCCTGGCTGCGCGGGCGGCGCCGCCGTCTGCGCGCTCTCGCGCCGGGCTGGGTCAGCGATGACCCGTACGGTACACTCGCCGCCACGCCCGGCGACGTCGCCACGCTCGACGACAGAGGAGCAGAACAGGATTGATGGGCCTGTCACGGTCGCGGCCATCGCACGAGATCCTGTCCGGCGATTCGGCCGATGTCTACTTCGGGCGCGCCGAGACGATCCTCGCCCGCGAGGGCATGGATCCATTGGTGACGATGGAGGTGTTCACCCGCCAGGCCGGGATCCTGTGCGGCATCGACGAGGCGCGGAACCTGCTCGGTCACGTCCTGGCGAAGGCCGCCCCCGGCGAGGCCCAGCTCGAGGCGCTCCAGGATGGTGATGCCATCGGGCCCAAGGAGATCGTCCTGCGGATCCGCGCCCGGTATCGCCAGTTCGGACTCTATGAGACCGCCTTCCTCGGGATGCTGGCGCAGTCGACCGGTTGGGCAACGGCCGCGCGGGCCTGCGTCGAGACGGCGGCGCCCGATCCGGTCATCAGCTTCGGGGCGCGCCACATCCATCCGGACATCGCCGACGTCCTCGACTACGCCGCCATCGTCGGCGGCTGCGTCGGGGCCTCCACCCCGGCCGGCGCGCGGCTTGCCGGCCTCGCCCCGACCGGGACCATGCCGCACTCGCTCGTCCTGATCTTCGGCGACACCGTCGAGGCGGCCCTCGCGTTCGATCGGCACGTCGAGGCGGAGGTCCCGCGGATCGTCCTCGTCGACACGTTCAAGGATGAGGCCGAGGAGGCGCTCCGGGTGGCCCGGGCCCTCGGCGATCGGCTGTACGGGATCCGGCTCGACACCCCGTCGGAGCGCGGCCGGGTCACGCCGGATCTCGTCCACGAGATCCGGGCGCGGCTCGACCAGGCCGGCTTCCAGCACGTCCAGATCACCGTGTCCGGCGGCCTGACGCCCGAGCGCATCGCGACCTTCAAGGAGGCGGCGGCGCCGGTTGATTCGTACGCCGTCGGCTCGTACATCAGCGGGGCCAGCCCGATCGACTTCACCGGCGACATCAAGGAGATCGACGGCCGCCCGATTGCCAAGCGCGGCCGCATCCCTGGGCTGACCGACTCGCCGCGCCTCCAGCCGATCGACCTGTCGGTCTATCGCGAGGCGTAGCTCCGGGCTGCCGTAGGCGCCGTCGCGCGCCGTCGGGCGCCGCGCGCGCCACGATTCCCGGACCGCGGCGCCGGCCGGGTGTCCCTGGCGACCCTGAATCCGGGTAGTTCCAGGCAAGCGGAACGATCTCGTCGAGCAGTCCCCCGGGAACCTTCGCCGTCCGGCACGACGCGACGCGCGTCATCGACGTCTGTGACCGGAACCGCCGACGCGACCGACGCGACCGACATGGCCGACGCGACTGACGCGACCGACGTGGCTGAGCCTGGAAACCCCGTCGTTCCGGGCAGATCGTTCCGCGTGATTGGAACGACCTCGGGATGCGCCGGGAGGCGGGGCGGACGGGGCGCCGGGAGGCGGGACGGGCGGGGCGCCAGGCGGGGCGGACGCCCGACCCGACGCACCCGCGGACGCCCGGTCGACGCACCCGCGGACGCCCGGTCGACGCACGATGCGGTTCCGTGGGACCATCCCAGGGGTGGAGCCATCGATGTCCGACGATCGCCAGTCCGACGACGACCGCGAATCGGCCTACGACCTCTTCCAGCGCGGACACGCCTTGCTGGATGGCCATCACCATGCCCAGGCCGCGATCGTGCTCGAACGGGCCAATCGGGTCGAGCCGGGCAAGGGGTCGATCCTGGAGGCGCTCGGGCGGGCGTACTTCAACTCGGGCCAGGCCGAGGCCGCGCGCACGCGCTTCGAGGAGCTCCTGGAGATCGATCCATCGTCGCCCTACGCGCATTACGCGATCGGCCAGAGCCTGAAACGACTCGGCCAGTTCGACCGGGCCAGAACGCATCTCCGCCTGGCGGTGGCACTCAGCCCGGACGAGCCGCTCTACCGCGGTGCGCTCGGACGGCTGCCGGCGCCGCCGCCGAAGGCCCCCGACGCCGCCGACGAAGGCTAGGGCCGAACCCCGCGATCGCGGGCGAGCCAGAACAGCGCGACCAGCGACTTGGCATCCGCAACCTCGCCGCGATCCGCGGCCGCCAGGGCGTCGCGCCACGGCAGGCGCTCGAGCAGCAGGCGCTCGTCCTCGTCGGGGCCCAGCCGCTGCCCGTCCGCGAGTCGCAGATCCGTGGCCAGGTACAGATGCATCAGCTCGGACGTGAACCCGGGCGCCGTATAGAAGCGAGCCAGCAGGCTCAACGAGCCGGCCCGCATCCCGGTCTCTTCCTCCAGCTCTCGGCGGGCGGCGAGGTCGGGCTCCTCGACCGACCCGTCGGCGCCGACGTCCAGCGTGCCGGCCGGGATCTCGAGAAGCGCCCGCCCGGCCGCCGTCCGCCATTGCCGGACGAGCAGCACGCGGTCCTCGTCGTCGACGGCCAGGATCGCGACCGCGCCCGGATGCGCGGCGATCTCGCGCGTCGCCCGCGAACCGTCGGCCCGCTCCACCGTGTCGATCCGGAACGTGAGGTAGCGGCCCCGGTGCAGGACCTTCGAGTCGACAACGCGCTCGACGAGATCGGCCCCGGAGGGATCCTCCGGGGCCGTCGGGTCGTTGCCGGGGTCGGCGCTCAGTTGATCACCGCGGCATCGGGATGGAGCGTCAACCCGGTCTCGCCGTCGAACAGCTGGAGCTTGTCCAGCGGGAGGACCAGGTTCACGATGTCGCCCGGCTTGACGCGATGGGCCGAGTCGACGACGGCCACCACGTCCTGGCCGGCAGCGCTCACGTGGAGCTGTTCCTCGTTGCCGAGGAACTCGACGACGTCCGCCCGGGCGCGGAACGAGCCGGTGCCGCTGCCACCCTCGCCGATGTCGAGGTGCTCCGGCCGGAACCCGGCGATCAGCGTCTTCCCGGACTTCGGGGTCGCGGCCTCGCGATAGTGGCTCGGCAGCGGGATCGACCAGTCGCTTGCGGCCACCAGCCGGGCGGTGTCGCCGGAGCCTTCCATGTGGACTTCGAGGAAGTTCATCGCCGGGCTGCCGATGAAGCCGGCCACGAAGCGATTGATCGGGGTGTCGTAGACCACCTGCGGGGCGCCGACCTGCTGCAGCGCGCCGTCGTTCATGACCGCGATCCGCGAGCCCATCGTCATGGCCTCGACCTGGTCGTGGGTCACGTACACGATCGTCGTCTTGAGCCGCTGGTGGAGCCGCGCGATCTCGGCGCGGGTCTGGACGCGCAGCTTCGCGTCGAGGTTGGAGAGCGGCTCGTCCATGAGGAAGACGGCCGGCTCGCGGACGATGGCCCGGCCGAGCGCGACGCGCTGTCGTTGGCCGCCGGACAGTTCCTTCGGCTTGCGGTCGAGCAGCTTCTCCAGCTGGATGGTCTCGGCCGTCTCCTTGACCCGGCGCTCGATCTCGGCCTTGGGGACCTTGCGCAGCTTCAGCCCGAACGCGAGGTTCTCGCGCACCGACATGTGCGGGTAGAGTGCGTAGCTCTGGAAGACCATGGCGATGTCGCGGTCCTTGGGCGGGACGTCGTTGACGACGCGATCGCCGATGCGCAGCGTGCCGCTGGTGATCTCCTCGAGCCCGGCGATCATCCGGAGGCTGGTCGTCTTGCCGCAGCCCGACGGGCCGACGAGGACCATGAACTCGCCGTCTCCGATCTCCAGGTTGAGGTCCTTGACCGCCTGGAAATCGCCGTAGAGCTTGTTGACGTTCTCGAACGTCACAGTCGCCATAGCGCGGCCTCCAAACCCGACCGAGCCTCGCGGGCCCTTGCATTCAGCCGCCGAAGCGGACGTGAACGGGCCCCGTACGGGAGCGGCCTGGGATCACCGCATCGTAGGCTGGCGGCAACCCTGGCGCAACCCCCGACCCCGCCGGCCTTCCCCGTGCGCGGTACCCTCTAGGGACCACGACCGAACCGGCCCGCGCCCGCTTGGATGAGGCCACCCATGGCTGTCGAACTCGCACCCACCCTTGCCCCCGATGAGCTGGCCCAGATCGATGCCTACTGGCGGGCCGCCAACTACCTGTCGGTCGGGCAGATCTACCTGCTCGACAACCCGCTCCTGAAGGAGCCGCTCCGGCCGGAGCACGTCAAGCCGCGCCTCCTCGGCCATTGGGGAACGACACCCGGTCTCAACCTGGTCTACGCCCACATGAACCGGGTGATCCGCAACTGGGACCTCGACGCGATCTACATCACCGGCCCGGGACACGGCGGGCCCGGCCTGGTCGCCAACGCCTATCTCGAGGGGACGTACAGCGAGGTCTACCCGAGCATCACCCGCGATGCAGACGGGATCCGCCGCCTGTTCCGCCAGTTCTCGTTCCCCGGCGGCATCCCGAGCCATGTCGCGCCGGAGACGCCGGGTTCCATCCACGAGGGCGGCGAGCTCGGCTACGCCCTGTCGCACGCCTTCGGCGCCGCCTTCGACAACCCGGACCTGATCGTCTGTGCCGTCGTCGGCGACGGCGAGGCCGAGACCGGGCCGCTGGCCACGAGCTGGCACTCGAACAAGTTCCTCAACCCGGTCACCGATGGCGCCGTCCTGCCGATCCTCCACCTCAACGGCTACAAGATCGCCAACCCCACCGTGCTCGCGCGGATCCCCAGGGAGGAGTTGCGTTCCCTCATGGAGGGCTACGGCTACAGGCCGTACTTCGTCGAGGGCGACGATCCGCCGCTCGTCCACCAGGCGCTGGCCTCGACGCTCGACGTCGTGGTCCAGGAGATCCATGCGATCCAGAAGGCCGCCCGCGACGGCGGCGAGAGCGGACGCCCGCGCTGGCCGATGATCGTGCTCAAGACCCCCAAGGGCTGGACCGGGCCCAAGGAGATCGACGGCAAGCCGGTCGAGGGGACCTGGCGATCGCACCAGGTCCCGATGGGCGAGGTCCGAACGAACGCCGCCCATCGGACGATCCTCGAGACCTGGATGCGCAGCTACCGGCCCGAGGAGCTGTTCGACGCGAACGGGACCTTGATCCCCGAGCTCGCGGCCCTGCCCCCGAAGAGCTACCGGCGGATGAGCGCCAACCCGGTCGCCAACGGCGGCGAGCTGCTGCGCGACCTCCGCCTGCCGGACTTCGGGGACTACGCGGTCGACGTGCCCAAACCGGGCGCGACCAGCGCCGAAGCGACCCGAATCCTGGGGACCTTCCTGCGCGACGTGATCACCCGGAACAGCGACAACTTCCGGATCTTCGGGCCGGACGAGACCGCCTCCAACCGGTTGGGCGCCGTCTTCGAGGTCACGGACCGCCAGTTCGAGGGGGAGATCCTCGCGACGGACGAAGGCCAGGCCCTGCAGGGCCGGGTGATGGAAGTGCTTTCTGAGCACCAGTGCCAGGGCTGGCTCGAGGGCTACCTGCTGACCGGCCGGCACGGCGTGTTCAACTGCTACGAGGCGTTCATCCACATCATCGACTCGATGTTCAACCAGCACGCCAAGTGGTTGAAGGTCACTCGCGACCTGCCCTGGCGCCGCCCGATCGCCTCGCTCAACTACGTCCTCAGCTCGCTCGTCTGGCGCCAGGACCACAACGGCTTCTCGCACCAGGACCCCGGCTTCATCGACCACGCCGTCAACAAGAAGTCGGACGTGATCCGGGTCTACCTGCCGCCCGACGCCAACACGCTGTTGTCCGTCGCTGACCACTGCCTGCGCAGCCGTCACTACGTCAACGTGATCGTCGCCGGTAAGCAGCCCGGTCCGAACTGGCTGTCGATGGACCAGGCGATCTACCACTGCAGCCGTGGCATCGGCATCTGGGACTGGGCGAGCAACGATGGCAACGGCGAACCGGACGTGGTGATGGCCTCGGCCGGTGACGTGCCCACCCTCGAGGCCCTCGCCGCCGTCGACCTGCTCCGCCAGCACCTGCCGGACATCCGGGTCCGCTTCGTCAACGTCGTCGACCTGATGCGCCTGCAGCCGGCATCGGAGCATCCCCACGGCCTGTCGGACGTCGAGTTCGACTCGCTGTTCACGACCGACCGGCCGGTGATCTTCGCCTACCACGGCTACCCCTGGCTCATCCACCGGCTGACCTACCGGCGGACCAACCACGTGAACCTCCACGTCCGGGGCTACAAGGAGGAGGGCACGACCACCACGCCGTTCGACATGGTCATGCTCAATGACCTGGACCGGTTCCACCTCGTCATCGACGTCATCGATCGGGTGCCGGGACTGGCCAGTCGCGCCGGGCACGTACGCCAGCTCATGGTCGACAAGCGGCTGGAGGCTCGCGCCTACACGCGTCTCGCGGGCGAGGACGCCCCCGAGATCGCCAACTGGACGTGGCCCCAATAGGCGGGGAGGATCCCGGCACGGACCGGATCCTCGTCGTCAACGCGGGGTCGAGCAGCCTCAAGCTGCGCGTCCTCGACCGCGACGATTCGATCGTCGCGTCGGCCGACCTGCCGGCGCCTCGCGGATCGACCGACGCCGTCGCGGTGACCGACGCGATCCGCAGTTTCGGCCCGGTCGGCGCAGTCGGGCATCGGATCGTCCACGGCGGGACCCAGTTCTCGAGCCCGGTCCGGATCGACGACGGCGTGGTGGCGCGGCTGCGCGCCCTGACCGACCTGGCGCCGCTGCACCAGCCGAAGTCGCTCGCAGCCCTCGACGTCGTGACCGGCGTCCTGCCGGAGGTCCCGGCCGTCGCCTGTTTCGACACCGCGTTCCATGCCTCGCTGCCGGCGGCCGCGTCCACCTACGCGCTGCCGGCGGAGTGGCGAAAGCGCTGGGACCTGCGGCGGTACGGGTTCCACGGCCTGTCCCACGCCTACGCCAGCCGGCGGGTGACCGAGCTGCTCGACCGCCCGGCGGACGGCCTGCGGCTGGTGACCTGCCATCTCGGTGCCGGGGCGTCGCTGGCCGCGATCCGCGACGGACGGTCGGTCGACACGACGATGGGGTTCACGCCGCTGGAGGGCCTGGTCATGGCGACCCGCTCGGGGAGCGTCGACCCCGGGCTGGTCCTCTGGCTCGAGGAGCATGCGAAGACGCCGGCCGCCGAGCTGGCCGCCACGCTCGAGCACCGCTCGGGGCTGCTCGGCCTTGCCGGGACGGCCGACATGCGGGTGATCGTCGATGCGGCCGCGTCCGGCAGCGCCGACGCGCGGCTCGCGCTCGACGTCTACGTCCACCGGCTCCGCGCGGCGATCGCGGCGATGACCGCCTCGCTCGGCGGGATCGACGCCCTCGTCTTCACCGGTGGCGTCGGCGAGCATTCGCCGGCCGTTCGGGCGCTGGCCGCCGAACGACTCGGCTTCCTCGGGATCGTGGTCGATGCCGAACGCAACGAGACTGGCCCGGACGAACGCGAGATCGGCGCACCGGGCGCCACGGTCCGGGCGTTCGTCATCGTGGCGCGCGAGGATCTCGAGATCGCGCACGAAGTCCGCGAGGTGCTCGCAGCGTCCTAGTGGCGCCACGCCCGCGAGACCCGCGGGCGCCCCGGCGGTGGCACCCGTGGTGCCGGCGCGACGAGCCCTGGCCGGGATCGGGACGCGGCATGGGCGAGGGCTCAGCCCACCGACCGGACCTCCTCGCTGAGCTCGCGCTCGGCAGCGGTCTTCGCCGCGAGGCCGATCGCGAGATGCTCGATCTGCCTGGACAGGCGTTCCACCCGCGGATCCGTCGGTTCGAGCGATGCCTTCTGTTCCTCGAGCGCTCTCACCAGCTCGGCGTCCCGGATGATCGAGGCCTCGGTCGATCGCAGGTCATCCTGGAGATTGGACATCGTCGGCTCGCGCTCCTGATTGCTGGACTTCGCCGCGGGAATTGACCCAGCGGCCCTCCCGATAGACGTACCAGATCACGAACGGCTCGCTGCTCAGTTCCCGGGCATGCACCACGGCTCTCGCGTAGATCGGCCGAAGCCGGCGCTCGAGTTCCCCACTGCTGGACGCCCCATGGTCGACGAGCATCTCGGCGAAACCGCCAAAGACGTGGTCGTCGGCCGGGTTGACCACGAGGATCGGTCGCGAATTGTTCCTGTCCATCGTGGACGAGTGTCCCCGCCGGTCAATGGCGCCGACGGTTCGTGGCTGGCCGCGGGGGTCGCAACCGCATTACAACGTGATCGCGGCTCGTTTCGCGGAGCCGGCGCGATCCTCACAGCGTGTCGGTCAGGATCGCCGCGATCTCGGTGTCGTCCAGCACGATCGGGTTCGTCCGCATGCTCGAGCCCCGTGATTCCGCCACCAGGGTGGGGACGTCGCCGGCACCGACGCCGACGTCGCCGAGCCGCGGCAGGCCGAGTTGCATGGTCAGCTCGGCAAGCCACTCGACCAGGGCGTCGGCTGCGTCGTCCGGGCGAAGCGTCGCGTCGGCGAGGAGTTGCCGCCCGGCCTCGGCATACCTGCGCAGGGCCGGCCCGTCGGGATCCCGCGCCCGCAAGGCCCGCAGGTTCATCCGGGTCGCCGGGGCGAGGAGGATCCCGCAACCCGTCCCGTGATGGACGCCGTGCCGGACCCCGAGCGCCGCGATCAGGCCGTGGACCGCCCCGAGCCCGGCGTTTGCCAGGGCAATCCCAGACGCGAGCGCACCCCACGCCATGGCCGCCCGTGCGGCGGCCGTCTCGGCAGTCGGCCGTCCGGACCGTGCGGCGGCGTACCAGGCCGGCAGGGCGGGTCCGATCGCCCCAAACCCGCTCGAGGCGATGGCGTCGGTGTACGGCGAGGCACCCGTGGAGACGTACGCCTCCAGGCATTGGGTCAGGGCATCCAGCCCGTCCCCGGCGATGACCGCCGGCGGGCACCCGTCGAGCAGGTCGGGGTCCACGACGGCCGTGGCGGCGACGAGCCGATCGTCGCGAAACGACTTCTTGAAGGGCACCCCCGCTCGATCGCCGTCGTCCCCCGCGAGCCGGCCGGAGAGGACCGCATTCTTCGTCGCCTCGGAGCCCGTCCCGGCGGTGGTCGGCACCGCGATGAACGGCGTCGCCGGGCCGGGGTAGGGGATCCCGCGCCCGACGCCCTCGAGGTGGTCCAAAGCCGCCGTTCCGGATCGGACGAGCCCGGCGATCGCCTTCGCCGTGTCGAGCGCGCTGCCGCCGCCGATCCCGACCACGACGTCGGGCGGATCCAGGCGGCGGGTCGCGACTGCCTCGTCGACCTGCTCGGGCGACGGTTCACCATGGACGGCCAGCCGCTCCCAGGCGACGCCGGCCTCGTCCAGTCCGGCCGTCAGCTCGGACCACGCCGGCGTGACCTGGAGCGATCGTGCGCCCGTGACCACGAGCGCGCGGCGCCCGTGCGCGGCGACGAGGGCCGGCAGCTCCGCCCGCCGGCCCGCACCGAACAGGATCCTGGGGAGCCGCACGACCGCGAACGGCCCGACCGGCGCGACCGGCGCGGCACCCGCGGTCATCGCAGCACCCGCGCTGATCGTGGCGTCACTCATGCCTGCTCGTGGAGCGGCGGGTCGATGAGCACCGCTTCCCATCGGTCGCCGCGCCGCGGTTCGGCCATCATCGGCGCCACCCGGTCGCGCCACGCCAGGTAGTGCGGCGTCGACTTGTGCGCCGCCGCGGCGGACTCGTCGACGAATACCTCGTAGACCAGGAAGCGGGTCGGGTCCCCGGGATCGCGAAGGACGTCGAAGCGAAGACTCCCGGGCTCACGGATCGAGCCGGCGTGGTTCGCGCGGCTCGCCTCGAGGAAGGCCTCCACCTGGTCCGGCAGCACCCGGACGTGAACGAGCATGACGTGCATGGCGACCTCCTCTCGCTGTCAGCGCGGACTCGCCGCGGGTGCCGGCCACGTCGCGATCCAGGCGTCGACGATCGCCGGCAACGTGGCGTCGAGGCGACGGATCTCCTCGGGCGGGACCGGGGCATCGGCGATCGCACGCGGCTCGGCGGGCTCGACCAGGAACGTCGTGTCGAGCAGCTCGTGTGCCGGTTCCAGTCGGGCAAGGGTGACCTGCCGGCCTCGCCACGTGTCGAGGTTGAGGGCGTTCCCATCGTGGCTCAGGGCCGGCCGCTCGACCGGCGTATGCCCGAACACGACCCGACGAATCCCGGCCCGCCGATAGGGCGCCCAGCAGTCCGCGGCGGGGAACGGCTCCGGCGATGCGTAGAACCCATCGCGGATCCACAGGCGATCGGCGCTTCGTTCGAACCGCTCCAGCTCCTGGAACGGAACCGGTCCGCCGTGGACGAAGAGCACGTCGCCCCAGCGCGCGTACGGGGCGAACGTCCGCAACGTCGGCACGAGGTCGGGCGCAAGGTCGTCCACCCGGGCCGCGATCTGCGCGGACGACCGGCCCTCCCACTCCTCGGGGCGGAGCCCCACGGATTGCAGCGTGGCCCCGCCACCGAACGCCATCAGCGCCCCGAAGATCTCCGGCTGGCCGGCCAAGCCGCCGAGGACCTGCATCTCATGGTTGCCTTCGAGGATCGCGACGATCCCGCCGTGGCGCGGTGCCTGGCTCCGCAGCGAAGCGAGGCGCCGGACGAGCCGCAGCGTGTCGGGCCCGCGGTCGACGACGTCGCCGGTCACGACCAGCGCCGTTCCTGCGGGTGCGATCCAGCGGTCCGCACCGTCGGACAGGCCCGCCTTGGCGAGCAGCCGGTCGACGGCGCCGAGCTGGCCGTGGATGTCGCTGGCCGCGAAGACCGTGTACGAATTGGGGATCCGGATCGAGGGGATGTCGGGGGCGGCCATGGCTCCGGAGGCTACCACCGCGCGGCCGGCTCGGCCGTGTCGGCCTGCCATGTCCGCCTGCGACGCTCGGTGATTCGAGCCGAACGGCCCTCGGTCGTCGGGGCTCGTTCGGCTAGCGTGACGGGCGATCCCTGCCACGCCAGCCCGATGGGAGGTCCAGCCACGCGCACCGAAGCCGGTCGACCCCTGGGGATCGCCTCCGTGCCGAACCTGCGCGACGTCGGCGGCCATATCACCCGCGACGGTGCTCGTGTCCGGACCGGGCTGGTCTATCGCTCGACGGCGCTGGCGAACCTCGACGGCGCGGACGCCGAGGCCGTCGCGGCCCTGGGCATCCGGACGGTCTACGACCTGCGCACGGCAGGCGAGCGGACGTCGGCGCCCGACCGGCTGCCGCCCGGGGCGACCCACGTGCTGGCCGACGTGATCGGCAACAAGGCGGAGGGCAGCCCGGTCCACATGCTCGAGGTGCTGGCGCAGCCGGACATCGCCGAGCAGGAGCTGGGCGGAGACCGCGGCCGCGCCATCTGGATCGGCCAGTACCGCGACTTCGTGCGGCTCGACGCCGCCCGGGCCGCCTACGGCAGCCTGTTCCGTGGCGTGGCCAGCGAGGCGCAACGGCCGATCCTCTTCCACTGCTCGACCGGAAAGGACCGGACGGGCTGGGCCGCCGCGGCCTTGCTCCTGCTGCTCGACGTGGCGTATGCCGACGTGCTGGACGACTACCTCGCGAGCGCCCGACACGTCGCGCCGATGCTGCAGGCGTTCGCCGATGAGTACGCCGCCCGGGGCGGCAATCCCGATCTCATCCGCTCGGTCTTCGCGACGGTTGCTGCGTATCTCGACGCCTCGCTCGACGAGGTTCGCCGCACGTACGGCGACATCGAGGGCTACTTCGCGGATGGGCTGGGGATCGATGCCGGTGCCCAGGCGGTCATCCGCGACGCCCTCCTCGACCGGGGCTGAGGCCGACCGCACCCCGGTGCGGTACGGTAGTCCGGTCCAATACGACGACGTGACAGGAGGCGAACCGACGCCACGATCCGTAGCCGGACCTTCGCCGCCTGGATCGGTCGAGCGGGCGCTCCATCGGCCGTCGGGGTCGCTGGCCAGCGGGCCCTGGGCGCTCGCCCTGGCGCCCGAGGACGCGGGCTGGGCCTTCTCGGGATTGCGGGTCGCCGACCTCGCTGCCGGCGGCGTCTTGTCATTCGACACGGGGCCGGACGAGGTCGTCGTCCTGCCGCTGCGTGGCAGCTTCGAGATCGCCTGCGACGGTCGAACGGCGACCCTCTCGGGGCGCTCCAGCGTGTTCGACGGGCCGACCGACTTCGCCTACGCGCCGCCCGGCGCCGGCCTGACGATCGCGTCCCCGGCGGGCGGACGCGTGGCGATCCCATCGGCACGTGCCGAGGCACGATACCCGTTCCGCCGCGTCGCGGCGGCTGACGTCCCGATCGAGCGCCGTGGCGCGGGTCCGGCCGCTCGCGAAGTGCGGACCTTCGCGATCCCGGGGGTCCTGGACGCCGATCGACTCATCGCCTCCGAGACGCTCACGCCCGGCGGCGGATGGTCGTCGTATCCGCCGCACAAGCACGACCGGCGGAGTCTTGCCGAAACGGAGCTCGAGGAGATCTACTTCTACCAGGTTGCCGACGGGCCCTCGGGACCGGGGATGGCCTATCAGCGAGCGTATGGCTCGCCGACGCACGCGATCGATATGCTCGTCGAGGTCCGGACCGGCGACGTCGTGCTCATCCCCGGCGGCTGGCACGGCCCGTCCATGGCGGTCCCCGGCTACGACCTGTACTACCTCAACGTGATGGCCGGACCAGGCCCGGATCGAGCCTGGCGGATCACGCTCGATCCCGACCACGCCTGGGTCGCAGGCACGTGGCCGGACCGATCGGGCGACGATCGCCTGCCGGTCTCGGACCGGTCCGGGACATCGAGGTGGCTACCGCGCGATCCTCCGGCAACCATGGACCAGCCACGTCAGAACGCGTCGTTAGGCCCGGAGCCCGTCCTCACGATTGGCCGGGAGGAGCTCCAGGCGAAGCTCGATCACGGCGAAGACTTCAAGCTGATCATGGCCCTGGACCGCTGGGCGTTCGACGCCAAGCACATCCCGGGGTCGATCCACTTCGATACGCCCGCTGAGCTCTATGCCGCCGTCCGGCCCGACGACGAGGTCGTCGTCTACTGCTCCCATGTCGACTGCCTGTCGAGCGTGGCCCTGTATCGCGACCTCGTCCGGCGCGGATACCGCCATGTGCGACGCTATTCGGGTGGGCTGCTCGACTGGGAAGACGCCGGGCTGGCGCTGGAGGGCGAGTTCGCGGCCACGCCCTGAGCCCCGGTCCGGGCAGGTGCGGCCCGGACCATCGGTGACGGTCAGTCGAGCGGCATCGGTGGCGGCAGCGGTCGATGGTGCCTGGTGGCCTCGGCGATGAGGCGCTGGTATTCGTCACGCAGGCGCGCCGCCTCCGACCGCAACTCCTCAGCCTCATCGCTGTTGGGCGGAGCGCCGTTCAGGGCGCGCTCGACCTCGCGCCACATCTCGAGGACGATTGCGGCTTCGCGCTGATAGGGCACCGAGGGCCTCCTCTCCAACACCCTGTGGAGCGCGAGCATACCCGCGACGCGACGATGGTCACAGCGAGCCGCTCGAGACTGCAATGAGGTTGTAACAGGAGCACCCGCTCCGCGACATGGGCGGTGTGCGATGCTCGATTCCTCTCGCGAAACCCAACCGTGCTGAGTCCGGGCGCGCCTCTTGCCACCAGCCAACCAACGCCCATCGATCACCACGATCCCCAGTTCCGACGAGGCCTTCCGGGCCCTCGTCCTGGGGACGCTCGACTCGGTCGATCAACCGGCCGTCCTCGAGGCGCGCCTGCGGCGACTGTTCCCGCGGGTCGTCGTTCGTGAACGGGACATCTCCGGCGAACCACCGGCCTGGTACGTCTACCGCGATGGTGCCTGGCGGCCGCCCGGCGAGGCTCCCTGGTGGGTGGCGGACAGCCTGCCGCGCGTCCTCGTGTCACCTGATGGCTGGCTGAGCGACGCCAATCCGCTGGCGCTCAGCCTGCTCGGCCTCGAACCGGCGGACATCGGCGCCAGGCATTTCACCGACCTGATCGCGGCCGGAACGCTGCACGACGCGCTGGCGCTCTTCCGCATCGTCCGAGGCGGGCACGATCTCGACGCCACGGTCGTGTTGCGACCGACGACCGGTGACCTGATCGCCGTCGACATCCACGCGACGGGCGGCGACGCCGGGGTCGAGGCGCAGTTCAGGCTCGCCGACAGCATCGAGCTGTCTGCCGTTTCCGCGCAGCCGGCGCCGCCGCGACTCGTGTGCCGGCCGGAACGCGACGCGGCATTTCGTGCCTATGCGCAGCTGGCCGCCTCCCGGATGCCGGAGCCAACGACGGAGGGGCTCGCCCTCCGGTTGCGGCGGCTGTATCCGCACGCCCGCGTCACCGCCACCGACACGCACTGGATCGTGTCGCGCGATCCAGAGGGGAGCGTGGAGGCCGGCGAACGCTGGTGGCGCGACGCATCGCTCGCGATGGTGACCTACGACGCCCAGGGTCTCATCCTCGAGGCGAACGACGCGGCCATCTCCCTGCTCGGGAGGACGATGGTCGGCCGCCATTGGCAGGACCTGGTGACGCCCGGGTCGACCGAACAGGTGTCGGCGATGCTCGCCATCCTGGCCGACGTCGGGGCCGCGGAATCGCGCTTCCGGATGCCCGGAGTCGAGGGTTCGCTGGTCGAGTTCGATTCGTACACCGAGGTGGACGGCGAACGGTACGTGACGGTCCTCCGCCCTCGCTGAGATCCGGCGGGACGCTCAACGGCGCAGATCCAGGGGCCGGCCTCGATCACCATTGCCCACCTTGTCCAACACGTGACTGAACTGTTACCGTAGCGGCACGGTTACGGACTGCGAGTGGCATGGAGGATCGAGATGGCGATGGGGAGCGGCACGAAAGACGACCCGTGGGTCCTCAAGACCCCGCCCGGCACCTCGGACTACACGATGTACCGCGATGCGGCGTCGGACCCGCCGACGATCGTGTGCCAGGTCGGCGGGACGAAGCTGCTCTATGACGCCCGCGCCATCGAGGAGCTCCACGGCTGGTTGAAGGCCCAGGGAGACTGGGTGCCGCTCGGCGGTGCCGATGAGCAGAAGCCCGCCCCCGATGGGTCGGTCGAGGCGTGGGGACGATCCGAATCGAATCCGACGCGGTGGCTGGTACGGCCTGAAGAAGGGCTTGCGCGGTCGCTTTGGCGTGTACATGCCGCCGCTTCTCGAAGCGCTCGGCCTCGCCGAGGTGACCCACGACGCCAGGAACAACCGGATGCGTGCGATCGAATGACCTCGTTCGAGACCCGCCAGGCCCAGGCGGCGGGCGGCCGATGAAGCCTGACCCCGCGGCCGTGTCGGTCGCGACCGGCGACCCGTTCGATGCCCTCGGCGACCCGAACCGACGGGCGATCGTCGAGCTGTTGCGCGGGCGTCAGCGCTCCGTCCAGGAGCTGGCGGACGCGCTGCCGATCAGCCGTCCGGCCGTCTCGAGGCACCTGCGCCTGTTGAAGCGCGCCGGCCTCGTCGTCGAGCAGCCTCGCGGGACTCGCCGGATCTACCAGCTGCATGACGAGGGGATCCAGGCCGTTCGGCTGTACCTCGAGCGGGTCTGGGGCGAGGCCGCCACCGGCTATCAGGCGGCCACGCGGGACCTCCCGTCTGAGCGCCACCGGCGGTGATCGAGCCGATCCGTCTCGCGTTCGACGTTGCCTGTCCGGTCGACGATGCGTTCGCGGTCTGGACGGGCGGCATCGCCGGCTGGTGGCCGAGGGACCACACCGTCTCGGCCGAGGATGACCTGACGGTCGTTCTGGAGGGTCGTCCCGGCGGCCGGATCTTCGAGCGCCGGTCGAGCGGCGTCGAGCACGATTGGGGCGCGGTGACCATCTGGGAACCGCCCTCGCGACTCGCCTACACGTGGCATCTGAACCGCGATCAAAGCGACGCAACGGTGGTCGAGATCCGGTTCGTCTCCCGCGGCGAGCGGGCGACGCGCATTGAGATCGAGCACAGGGGCTGGGAGCGGCTCGGCGCCGGCGGGCAGCACTGGCGGGACCGCAACAGCGGTGGCTGGGCGACGTTGCTCCCGCACTTCATCGCGGCTGTGTCCCGGGATCCTGGTTGACCGATTCCGCGCGCTATTGGGCCAAACGGGGATAGAGTCGCGCGCCGATGGCCACCAGCGCGACGAGCACGAGCGCCAGGACGGCCACGTCGACAGCCACCCCCCGGGGGCTTGATGCGCCGGTGACCATGAGCGCCCGCAGGGCGTCGACCATGTAGGTCAACGGGTTGAGCATGGCCACCACCCGCAGCCAGTCCGGCATGAGGTCAACCGGGTAGATGGCGCTGCTCGCGAAGAACAGCGGCATGGTCAGCAGCTGGCCGATCCCCATGAATCGCTCGCGCGATCGGACGAGGCAGGCGATCACGAGCGAGAACGTCGCGAACAGGGACGAACCGAGGACCACCACGATCGCCACCTGGGCGACCGAAGCCGGGTCGAGCCGGACGCCGACGCCAATGGCCAGCGCCGCGACATAGACGATGACGGCCTGGACGAGCGCCCTTGCCCCGCCGGCCAGCGCCTTGCCGAGGACGAGCGCCCCGCGAGAGGCCGGCGTGACGAGGAGCTTGTGCACGAGTCCCAGGTCCCGTTCCCAGATCACCGCGAGCCCGAAGAAGATGGCGCTGAATTGCGCGCTCTGGGCGAGGACCCCCGGGGCCAGGTAGTCCATGTACGGCAGCGAGCCGGTCGGGATCGCGCGGGTCCTCGCGAGAACCTGGCCGAAGACGAGGAGCCAGAGCAGCGGCTGCGTGGCCCGGCTGACCATCTCGACCGGGTCGTGCCGGATCTTGAGCAGCTCCGCCCGGGTGATCGTCCATGTATCGAAGACGAACCGGGTCACGGCCACCGGCTCAGCCCAGGCGCTTGGCCGTGCGGCGCGTTCGCCCGATGTCACGGAACGTTCCTCCGATCTCCAGGTCCGTCCCGGTGAGCGCGGCGAAGACGTCGTCCAGCGACGCGTCCGGGCCGACGTGATCCTTCAGTTCGGCCGGGGTGCCGATGGCGGCCAGCCGGCCGGCATGCATGACCGCGATCCGATCGCACAGCTCATCCGCCTCGTCCATGTAGTGGGTGGTCAGCAGGATCGTCGTCCCATCGCGCTCGCGAAGCCCCCGGACCCGCTCCCAGACGGCCGCCCTGGCTGTCGGATCGAGCCCGACGGTCGGCTCGTCGAGGAACAGGACGACGGGACGGTGCAGCATCGCCTGGGCGAGCTCGAGTCGCCGAACCATCCCCCCGGAGTAGGTCCGGACCATTCGGTCGGCGACGTCGGCGAGGCCCATGAAGGCGAGCCCGTCCGCGATCTCGAGTTCGCGACGCGCACGGTCAAGGTGGTACAGGCGTGCCGACAGGCGGAGGTTCTCGCGGCCCGTCAGGCTCCCGTCCGCCGAGACCAGCTGGGGGACGTACCCGATGCGGCGTCTGACAAGCCCTGGTTCGCGGACGATGTCGGCGCCTGCGACGAGCGCCGTCCCCGATGTCGGGGGCAGCAGGGTGATCAACATCTTGATCGTCGTCGTCTTGCCCGCGCCGTTCGGCCCGAGCAGGCCGAAGATCTCCCCCGGGGCGATCGACAGGTCGAGCGCGTCGGCGGCCGTGACCGAGCCGTAGCGCCGGGTCAGCGCGGTCGTGACCACCGGGGCCGCCGCGCCGGACGGCGCTGCCGGCCCGGCCG
The DNA here is from genome assembly GCA_963806175.1 of uncultured Chloroflexia bacterium. GTDB lineage: Bacteria > Chloroflexota > Limnocylindria > Limnocylindrales > CSP1-4 > SPCO01. The sequence continues at coordinate 40,246 of CAWDXA010000003.1, read as the reverse complement.
TCTCGGTGGAGCGCCTGTCGGTCGCCGTCAACCGCCCACCGGCCGTCCGGGTTCGGAGCTCGATCCGACTCGGGCAAGGAGCTCGAGCCCCTCGGACAGGCGGCGGCGCTCCTCGGGGCCGAAGGCCTCGAGCTCGCCGGACAGCCAGCCACGGGTGCCGAGGACGGCCCGTCCGACGGCCGCCGCGCCGATCGGGCTCAGTTCGATCCGGATGCGGCGGCGCTCGGACGGATCCGTTGACCGCTCCACCTGCCCGGCCCTGGCCAATCGCTCGACGAGCGCCGAAGCCGACGAGCGGCTCATCCCGAGGTGGTCGGCCAGGCGCGAGAGGTCCGTCCCGGGGTGGCGCTCGACATAGCGGAGTGCGCGGAACTGGGGAACCGTCAGCTCGAGGGCGGTGTTGCGGCGCATCTCGCGCCGGACCCGCCGGGCCGCCATCGACAGGACCTCGAGGAGGCGATCCGCCAGGACGGCCGTGTCGGGCTCAGCCAATAGTCCATCACGTGAACTGTCCATGGAGTGCACCATAGCACGATCGGTGCGGGGGCGATCGTGCGGGTCAGGCGCGGGCGAGCTCGCGTGCCGCGATCTCCGCGACGATGATCGCCGCCAGGTTCGTATTGGCATGCGGCACGGTCGGGAGGACGGACGCATCGGCGACCCGCAGGTTGTCGAGGCCATGCACCCGTAATGCCTGGTCCACCACGGCTCCCGGGTCACCATCCGGCCCCAGGCGGCAGGTCCCGACGCCGTGGTGATAGGTGTCGTACGAGGTCAGCACGTGCTCTTCCCAGCGGGCCGGCGATTCAGGCGTGAGGAACGGTCCGTAGAACGCGGCGAGGGCGGGGTGGCTCGTCAGACGGTTGACCAGGCCGATCCCGCCGACCATTGCCCGGACGTCGCCGGGATCCCGGAGGAGTCCGGGGTCGACGAGCGGCAGCTCGTCCGGATCGGCCGACGCGAGCGAGACACGGCCCGTCGTCCGGTGCTCGAGCAGGTGGATCGAGACCGGGAGCATCGGCGGCAGACCCGGCATCCGGACGGAGGGTCGCATGAAGATGTGCAGGTCGGGATGGTCGATCCGGCCGTCGCTGCTGGCGATCAGGCGGACCTTCGGGATCACGTAGTCCTCGCGGAGGTCGGTGGTTCCCTGGAAGGTGACATAGACCACCGCGTGATCCTGGTAGTTGCGGCCGACACCGTCGAGCCTGTGGCGGACCGACAGGCCCGTTCGTTCCACCTCCGCGACGGGCCCGACCCCGGACAGGAGCAGAAGCTGCGGCGAGTGGTAGACACCGGCCGACAGCACGATCTCGTCCGCCTCGACGATCTCGAGTCCATTGCTCGAGGCGATCTCCACGCCCGTGACGCGCGGGCCCTCGATCAACAGCCTGGTGACCTGCCGTTCGGACTCGATCGTGAGGTTCGGCCGGCTGCGAGCCGGGTCGAGATAGGCGACGGCGGTCGACAGCCGCTTGCCGTCTCGCTGGTTGTACGGCGACGAGCAGATCCCGTATGGCTCGGGCACGTTGAGATCCGGGCAGTCGGGGAGGCCGAACGCGTGGGCGGCTTCGAGCAATGCGGCGACTGGTGGGTCCGCCGGTCCGTCCAGCCGGAACGGGCGGTGGAGGAGCAAGGGTCCGTCGGCGCCGTGGATCGGGCTGTCCGCGAAATCGCGGTCGGTCTCGACGGCCCGCATCAGCGGGAGCAGGGCGTCGTACGACCACGCCTCGCCGCCGAAGCCCTGCCACGCCTCGAAGTCGCGGCGCATCGGTCGGACGACCACCAGGTTGTTGATCGACGAACCGCCACCCATGATCCGACCGGACAGGAGCGGAAACGTCGACCCGTCGTCGCGCTCGGCCTCATACATGCGAACGTAGGGCGACTCGAGGATCAGCTCCGTCTGGCGCCTGGGATCGCTGACCACGCCAGGAACGGGCTGCGGATCCGGGCCGGCCTCCACGAGCAGGACTCGACGGGCCGGATCTTCACTCGCCCGGGCGGCGACGACGCAGCCGGCCGTCCCGCCGCCGACCACGATCAGGTCGAACTGCCGGCGGGTCGTCATCAGCCTCGGTTGCCGGTCGGGTCGGTGGGCACCGGGTGCGTCGAATCGGCAGCCTCCCCGTTCGGATTCGCCTCGAGCTGCGAGCGCAGGCAGCGAGTCACCTGGCCGATCATCAGGCCGGCCGTCGCCCGGAGCATCATCTCGCCGAGGATCGCCAGGCGGCCCTTGACGTTGACCGTCGCGTGATAGGTCAGGGTTGTCGCCGCCGTCGCCGTCGCCGCGCCCTGCCGTCGCCGTCGCGTTCACCGTCGCCAGCGAGACGGTCACGTTGGCGACGAGTCGGCTCCTGGTGACCGAGTCGACGCCGTCGACCTCGACGACGAGATCGTCCGGGAAGTCCGCACGAACGATGACCGAGCGGAACTCGAACTGCCCGTCGACCGGCCCGACCGCCGCGCTGATCGTGCCCTCGAACGTCCGGCCGTCGACCTGGCGGACGTCGCCCACCCCGGGCACGCAGGCGGCCAGGCTCGTCGGGTCGATGATGCGCTGCCAGACGGCGTCGGCCGGCGCTGCGATGTCGATGGAGCCGTCGAGCTTCAACGGCCCGCGTCGCTCGAGTCGGGCTCGGTCGCCGGGTCTCCCACAGGGGTCGACCGCGCGGATGCGGCGCGCCGGGCATCCCGCTCCTGGAGCGCGCGCCAGACGCGTTCGGGCGTGAACGGCGCCTCGCGCAGGCGGATGCCGGCCGCCCGTTCGACGGCGTTGGCGATCGCTGCCGCGACGGGGTTGAGGGCGCCTTCGCCGCCACCCTTGGCGCCGTAGACGCCGACGCCGTCACCTCGTTCGACGAGGACGGTGCGCAGCTCCGGCAGGTCCGTTGTCCGGGGCACGCGATAGTCGAACAGGTTGCCGTTCATCAGGTTGCCGTCCTGGTAGACGAGCTCCTCGCGGGTGGCCATCCCGAGGCCCATCATCGCGGCGCCCACGTCCTGGGCCTCAGCCGTCTGCGGGTTGATCGCGCAGCCGATGTCGCCGACCGTCACGAGCCGCTCGACGGCGATCTCGCCGGTGGCCTCGTTGACGCTGACCTCGACGGCGACACAGCCGATCTCCCAGAACGGCGGCATCTCCTCCGTGGCACCCGCGCGGCGCAGGTAGCCCCGTCCGACCACTTCGCCGGCCGAGCTGCCGAACCAGGCGCGGACGATCGCGCCCCAGTCGTGAACGGCCTCGCCGATCCGGACGCCACCCGCCTGCGCGATGACGTCGGGTCCGTCCGGTGCGAGCGCCGTTGTCGCCCAGTCCACCAGCTGGGCACGGGCATCCGCCGCGGCCGCCTGGATCGCCAGGCCCATCAGCGTCGTGGTCCGGCTGGCCCCGGTGGACCGGTCGTAGCTGACCGCCGCCGTATCGCTCTGGATGAGCCGGACGCGGTCGAGCGGGACGCCCATCTCGGCGGCGGCGATCTGGGCGAGCACCGTCGATGACCCCTGCCCGATCTCCGTGCTGCCGCACATCACCGTGACCGACCCGTCGCTCAGCACCCGAACGATGGAGGTCGTGATCGGCTCCGAGCCGGCATCCGACGCGGACAGCGCGATCGCCTTGCCGCGTCCCGCAATCGCGGGCTCATCCCAGCCGATCTCCTCGGCGGCGAGCGTCAGGTCGGCGTCCAGGTCCGCATCGATGCCGCGCGCCCGTGGCCACGGGCGCTCACGGAAGGCGAGGACGTTCCGGCGACGCAGTTCGAGCGGATCGATGCCGAGGCGTGCGGCGGCCTCGTCGATCTGCGATTCGCCGGCCAGGGTGACCTGCGGGGCTCCGAAGCCGCGGAAGGAGCTCGCCGGCGCGGTGTTGGTGTAGACGACGTCGCACGTCACCTCGAGGGCCGGGATGCGATACGGCCCGCCGAGGCGATTGGCGGCCTTACGGCCGACGAGCGGCGAGTTCTCCGCGTAGCCGCCGGTGTCGAGATGGATCGTCGCCTGGCGGCCCAGGATGTGGCCATCCCGGTCGAACGCCGACCGGAGCCTGACGATCGCGGCGTCGCCGCGGGTGGTGAGGATCGCCTCCTCGACGCTGAGCGCGAGGCGCACCGGCCGTCCGGCCCGCAGGGCGAGGGCCGCGGTGAGCGGTTCGATCTTCGTGTACGACTTGCTGCCGTAGCCGCCGCCGACATACGGGACGATCACCCGGATCTTGGCCAGGGGGAGGCCGAAGCAGGTGGCCAGGTCGTCCCGGACCATGTAGGGGTGCTGGCCCGAGGTCCAGACGGTCAGCTCGCCCCCGTTCCACGCCGCCAGCGACGTGTACGGCTCCATCGCGTACGCGTAGCACATCGGGTACCGGTACTCGCCCTCGAGGACCAGGTCGGCGCCGTCGAACGCGGCGTCGATGTCGCCCCACGCCTGGCGCGAGGACGAGCAGATGTTCGGGTGGCCGCGCTCGATGTCCTCCTCGAAGCCGCGGTGGGGTCGCTGCTCGCCCGGTCGCTCGTGGATGATCGGTGCGTCCCCGGCGAGCGCGTCGGCAACCGAACGGACGAACGGCAGCGGCTCGTAGTCGACGCTGATCAGGCGGAGCGCCTCCTCGGCGGTGACCGCGTCCTCCGCCACCACGCCGACGACCGGCTCGCCGGCGAAGCGGACCTTGCCGACGGCGATCAGCGGATGGTCGGCGACGGCATGGCCGTAGACCAGCTGGACGTCCGGCAGGTCCTCGGCCGAGACGACCGCGATGACGCCGGGATGGCGACGCGCCGCGGTGGCATCGACCGACCGGATCCGGGCGTGCGGATAGGGACTTCGAAGGATCCGGGCATGCGCCAGGCCCGGGACGACCACGTCGACCGCGAACTGCGCGGCGCCCGTGACCTTGGCGATGCCGTCGCGACGCGGAACCGCCTCGCCGATCGGCGAGGGGACGGCGGGCCGCGCGACGATGCGCCTCATCCCTCGCCCCTCGGCATCGCTGACGCGGCCCGTTGGGCCCAACCGGTCTCGGCGGCCGCGAGGACGGCGTCGACGATCGGGGCGTAGCCCGTGCAGCGGCAGAGGTTGCCCTCGAGCCCGTGAATGACGTCGTCGCGAGTCGGGTTCGGGGCCTCTTCCAGGAGCGCCGTCGCGGCCATCAGCATGCCGGCCGTGCAGAAGCCGCATTGGAACGCGGCGTGGTCGATGAACGCCTGCTGGAGCGGGCTCAGCACGCCGTCGGTAGCGAGTCCTTCGACCGTTCGCACCCACCGTCCGTCGGCATCGACGGCGAGGAACGTGCAACCACTGACCGGCAGGCCGTCGACCAGCACCGTGCAAGCGCCGCAGACCTGGGCATCGCAGGACACCTTCAGCCCGGTCAGCGAGAGTCGGTCCCTGAGGACGTCGGCGAGCGTCTCGTTGGGGGCGATCGTCAGGTCGTGTGATCGCCCGTTCACGACGAGCGCGACCTGGATCCGCTCAGGCATGGGCCGTTGCCTCCACTACCGCGCTGCGGCCGGTTGATCGGAGGAGGACACCGGCAAGGTGTCGCTTGTAGTCGGCCGAGCCGTTGAGGTCCTCGATGACGTCGAGATCGCCGAAGGCCGCCGCCGCGGCCGCCAGCGCCGCGTCGAGCGCCCCCGGCTCGACCGCTGCGCCGGCGAGCGCGGCGCCGGCCGGCTCGACGATGACCGGCACCTCGGTGAACGAGCCGACGGCGACGGTCGCCTCCGCGATGACCCCATCGCGAACCGTCAGGCGCACCGCCACCGACGCCGCGGGTCGCTCGAAGAAGGCGAGCTTGCCGTAGGCGCGACCCTCGCCCGATCGGGCCGCCGGGATCCGCACGGCGCCGACGATCTCCTCCGGCTCGCGCGCCGTCGCGAGCGGTCCGATCAGGAAGTCGGACAGGAGCATGGACCGGCTGCCCGATGGGCCGCACAGCTCCACCCGGGCGTCGCACGCGAGGAGCAAGGTGGCTGGGTCGGAATGCGGTTCGGCGAAGGCGAGGTTCCCGCCGATGGTTCCGGTCGACCGAACGCGGACGTTGGCGACGTGTCGCTCGAGATCGACGAGGCCGGGAAACGCGGCGAGGACCTCGGCCGAGCGCTCGATCGAGCGGTGGGTGGTCGTCGCCCCGATGCGCAGCGAGCCATCGGTCGCCTCGATTCCCCGGATCCCGGCGATCGACTTGATGTCGATGAGCGTCTCGAACTGGGCAAAGCCCATCTTCATGACCTGGAGGAGCTCCGTCCCACCGGCGATGTACGCTCCCTCCCCGTCGGCCGCCACGAAGGCCTCGAAGGCTTCATCCAGCGTCCGTGGTCGGGCGAGCGAGAAACGCGGGATCATGGATCTCCAACCTTCAGCCGGCGATCGGCCGGGCCGGCACCGACGGTTCGCGCGAGGGGGCCATTATGGACACAAAGCGTTTGACTTTGTATCCGATGATGCTGACACTGTAAGCGGTATTGTAGTCTCTGCGCGGCCCCAGAGGAGTCGACACATGTCGGACGACCGGAAGATCGTGGCGTTGCCCGAGCAGCCCTTGAGCGGGACGGCCATCACGGAGATGACCCAGCGCGAGCAATGGAACAAGAAGCACCCGCCGACCGAGGCCACGATCGTCAAGGACCTTCGCACGACCGAGCTGATTGCCCGCGAATACCGCGGCACGAAGGCCCGTTTCTATCGACTGTCGGGCGCGATCCGACTCCAGCCACATCTCTCGGAGCTGCCACCGAGCCACGCTTCCGTCAAACACCGCCACACGACCGAGGCCGTCCTGTACATCGTCCGCGGCAAGGGACACACGGTCATGCACTTCGACGGCGAGCCCGAGGAGCGTGTCGACTGGGAGGAGGGGGACCTGCTCGGGATCCCGCTCTGGGCCTGGCATCAGCATTTCAATGACTCCGACACCGATGTCGCGCGGTACCTGGCGATCCAGGACACGTTCACGATCAAGCAACTCGGTCTCCACCAGATCGAGCGGCATCCGGACAGCCCGGTCGGCGAGGAATAGGCCGCCATCCACGACCGGCCGACACGCTCGAGGGCCCGACGATGACCGAGACCTGGCGCCAGTGACCCGCCTCGAACGCGCCGACTTCTATTCGGCATGGCTCGACGCGAGCCAGCGCAACGCGCTCGATGTCGAGCGTTCGCCGATCCTGGCCCGCGGGCGCGACCTGACCTGGATCGAGACGCCGAATGAGCAGCGCCTCGCGATGCTCATTGGCAGCCACGTGGGCTTCCCGACGAACGGCACCAATCTCTGCGTGGCCGCGATCCCGGCGGGCCAGCACGGCGGCCGGCACCGACACGGCGAGGAGGCGATCCACGTCCTCCGCGGGACCGGCTTCGTCGTGATCGCCGGGCGCCGCTACGACGTCCATGCCGGCACCACGGTCTTCGTCCCGTACATGGACGACCACCAGCTGTTCAACACCGGCGACCTCGAGCTCGAGTACGTCTCGGCATCGACGATGGACCTGGACCTGTTCGTGAAGCTCGGGCGCCTCGAGCAGCTCGCGGTCAAGGGCCCGAACCCGTCCGGAGTGGAGGCCGCGTACCCCGCGGAGGACGGCCAGTACGATGGGCTCGGCCGCCGGATCGCCCTGCACATCGAGGACGCGCCGAACGAGGCCGACCGGCAGCGCGCTGCGACGTCGTCCGTCGAGCACGGCGGTCACGGCGGTCACCACGACGAGGATCGTCCGGACGACCCTGACAAGGCGGTCGACCCCGGTACGCCCGGCCGGCGGCTCATCAAGAGCGTCCATCCGCACCGTCACGGCGCCATCTACAACCTGATGGGGGGCGGTGAGAGTGCCACCGAGCTGCGCAACGGGTTCACCGCGATGACCGTCGCCATGACCCAGATCTTCGAGGAGGTGCCGCACACCTCGAGTCATTGCCATACCCATACCGAGGCCGTCCTGTACGTCCTCGAAGGGGCCGGCTACTCGGAGATCGACGGCGTCCGGTATGACTGGCAAGCCGGTGATGCCGTGCAGATCCCGCCCAGGATGACCCGGCACGAGCATTTCAACCCGACGGACAGCCAGACCCGGACCCTGCGGATCGAGTTCGGGATCCGCTACTTCTATGAGCGACTGTGGCCCGGCTACTTCAAGATCGAGCATCGCGAGACGTCGCAGGCCCGCCCGTAGCCCGGCCGTCAGAGGTCGCGGCGCCGGTCGTGCCATCGGCCACCGTCCGTGGCGCCGGGATCCCGCTCGTCCTCGTCGCCGGGACCGGCTACCCGGGGGCCACCTGGCATCCCGATCTCGTCGGCCGCCTCGCGGAGCGTCACCTGGTGATCACGTTCGACCATCGGGGCACGGGTGACACGCCCTCGACGCCCGGCCGGTACTCGACCCGCGAGTTCGCCGCCGACGCCCTCCGGCTGATGGACGACCTCGGCGTCGAGCCGGCGCACGTGGTCGGGCACTCGATGGGCGGGCGGGTCGCCCAATGGATGGCGCTCGACAGCCCGGATCGGGTCCGCTCGCTCGTCCTCGCCGCGACCGGCCCCGGCGAATTCCGACCCGACCGACCCGTCACCAGGGGCGTGCCGCTCACGACGGCGCGCGACATGATCGAGCTGGGCTACGAGGCGTACATGCGGGCGCACATCGCCAGCACGTTCTTCACGCCCGAGTTCGTCGAAGCCGATCCCGATCGGGTCGACTGGCTGGTCCGCGCCTTCTGGGCGCACCGCCCCTCGCTCGAGGACTACCTTCGCCACGTCGTCGCCCGCCAGGAACACCAGACGGCCGATCGCCTTGCGGAGATCGAGACGCCGACCGCTCGTGCTGATCGGCGATCGCGACCGCCACGAAGGAGGGACCGGGGTCCACTGGGAGCAGTCGGCCTACCTGCTCGAGCACTTGCCGACTGCCGAGCTGCGCGTGATCGAGGGCGGCTCACACGGCTACTTCTGGCAGATGCCCGAGCTGTCCGCCGGGTACGTCCTCGAATGGACGGCCGCCCACTGAGCCGTTCGGCAGCCTCGACTGACGCCGTCCGTGATGGCGCCGTTCAGACGGTCATCGGGGTCGGGCGAGTCCTCGTGAACCGCACGGGGTAGTGGCGCCAACGGGTGAACCGCTCGGTTCGCAGGTCGCGCTCGGGCGCGTGCGCCGGATCGGGACGGACGCCGCGACGCGCGACCTCCTGGAGCATCAGCGCGACCAGACCGAACACGTGCTCGTCGCCGGTGCCGGGCTCGTCCGGCACGGGGAATCCGCCGGCCACCGATCGACCCGGGCATTGATGCGCGCCGGCCCCGAAGGAGAGTCCCCACCGCGGTGCGCCTTCGGCGACGGTTCGATCCGGATCGAACCGGTCGGCCGACTCCCCGAAGTAGCGAGGGTCCCGGTTGGCCGTGGCGGCGTCGAGGACGACCAGCGCGTCCCTGGGGATCGACCGACCGGCCACGATCGTGTCGGCCTCCGCGCGCCGCTTGATCCTGGGCGTGGTCGGCCGGAGCCGGAGCGTCTCGTGGACGACCCGCTGGGCGAACCCGAGGTCATCGGCCAGGCGATCGAGGGTCCGTTCGAGGGGCGCCTCGTTCTCCGTGAAGATCAGGTCGATGGCGTTGACCAGCGTCTGCCCACTCGTGTGCGTGCCGCCCTGGAGATAGGTCGCGACCTCCCGCACGACCCGGCCGTCGTCGCCGAGCTCGAGCTGCGCATCGCCGCGATGCCGGAGGAGGATGGTCAGGATGTCGTGCGGAAGATCCTCGCCGGCGGCCGCACCCCGCTCCACGCCGTCGATGAGCGCCTGTCGTCGCTCCCATGCCGGCCGGACGAAGTCGCGTTCGAAGGACTCGTAGGTCGCCCTGACCAGATCGCGGACCGCATCGGGATCCTTGGCATCGAGGATGGCCGAGCCCTGCGAGAAGACGTCCACCGCATGCACGAGCCGGCGCAGCTCGTCAATTGACGACGGGTCGCATTCGATCCCGGCGCGGCGGCTCGCCAGGACGACCGACACGAGCTCCCCGATCTCGTACAGGTCGACCTCCTCGCGTTCGATCAGGGCGTCGAGCAGGTCGCTCATCACCTGCGGGAACAGGTTGCGCTCGTACAGACGAAGGACATCCGGCCGGAACTGGGTATTCTCGACGCGCCGCCTGGCCCGATGCACGGCACCATGGGTGATGCTGACCACGCCGTCGCGGATGTTGCCCGCGTCGTAGGACCGCTTGTCGAAGCTCCGGGACAGGCTCGTGTCGAAGAGCGCCTCCCGGATCTCGTCGTACCGATCGAACGTGACCGTCGCCGTGTACCTGGTCAGCAGGTCGTCACGTCACCGGCGGGCCCGCCGTTCGAGCGCCACCGGGTCGATCAGTTGGATCCATGGAGCACCGTGCCGTCTGCGGCGACCAGCCGGATGGACTGGGTCGGACAGGTCCTCGCGACCTCCAGCAGGATCCCCGGATCGGCTGTCTCGACGCCCTGGAGTGGCCGGGATACCCCGGCCGTCTCGTCGATCCGGAAACCCGTCGGCAGGATCCGGACGCAGTCGCCGGACCCGATGCACAGGTCCGGATCGACGGAGACTTCGATCGCCATGGCTACCTCACGAGGGTGGACGGGGGTCTCGATGCGGCGTGGCCGTGGACAGATTGTACGCACAAGGATCCCGTGTGCATACAATCATGCGGCGAGCGCCCGGACGCAGGCGGCGGGTGAAGCCGAAGGCCAGGGCCGATCGCGGTCGGAATTGAACGGGAGACGCGATGATCGCCGAACGAATCCTCGAGGCCGACGCTGCCCGGATCGACGTGCCGACGTTCGGGTCCTTCGTCGACGGCGTCATCGGCGAGCCCGCGGCGGACGATCGAATCGACGTCCGCGACCCGGCGACGGGCACGCGCATCGCCTGGATCGAGGACGGCGGAACGGCTGCGGTCGCAGCCGCCGTCGAGGCGGGTACCACCGCCTTCGCCGAATGGCGTCGAGTCCCCGCCAGGGATCGCGGGGCGATGATCGCCGAACTGGCCCGGCGCATCGCCGCCGACGCCGACCGGCTGTCCCGCCTGGATGCGCTCGATACGGGCAATCCGCTGGCCGCCATGCGCGCGGACGTCGCCAAGGGCGTCCGACTGATGGGCGACGCTGCGGGACTGGCCCTCGAGGTCAAGGGTCAGACGTTCCCGCTCCCGGGACTGCACTACACGACGCGCGAGCCGTGGGGCGTCGTCGGCCGGATGATCACCTTCAACCATCCGGTCATGTTCGCCTGCGCGCGGCTCGGATCGGCCCTGGTCGCCGGCAACGCGGTCGTGCTGAAGCCCTCCGAGCTCGCTCCGCTGGCGACCCTGGCCGTGGCCGAGCTGACGGCCGGACTGCTGCCCGACGGGCTGGTGTCGGTCGTCGTCGGCGGCCCGGCAACAGGAGACGCGCTGGTGCGCCACCCCGCCGTGCAGCGGCTGTCGTTCACCGGCAGCACCGCAACGGCGTTGCGGATCCAGGCGGCCGCGGCGGATTCCGGCCGGGTCAAGACCATCACCTTCGAGTTGGGCGGCAAGAACCCGATCGTCGTCTGCCCGGACGTTGACCTCGACGAGGTCGCCGGCGCGATCGTCCGCGGGATGAACTTCACGCGCGTCCAGGGCCAGAGCTGTGGATCGACGAGCCGTCTCGTCATCCACGAGTCGATCGCCGACGACGTCCTCGCGCGCGTCGCCGACCTGGCCGCCCGGATCCGGATCGGCATGCCGGCGGACACGACGACGGAGATGGGCTCGATGATCACGCCGGCCGCCCGCGACCGATGCATCCGGATCGTGGGCGAGGCGGCGGCGGCCGGCGCCCGGATCCTGGCCGGCAACACGCCGCCCGACGATGCCGCCCTCGCCGGAGGCGCGTTCCTTCGACCGACCATCGTGGACCGGGTCGCCCCCGGTTCCCGCCTGGCGGACGAGGAGATCTTCGGCCCGGTCCTGGCGGCCATGACCTGGCGGACCGAGCAGGAGGCGCTCGACCTGGCGAACGCCGGACGCTACGGGCTGACGGCGTCGATCTGGAGCCAGGACGTGGATCGCGCCTTCCGGCTCGCCGATGGCATCGAGGCCGGCTACCTCTGGATCAACGACGTCGAGACCCGCTTCCCGGCGGTGCCGTTCGGCGGCTGGGGGGACTCCGGAGTCGGCTCGGAGCACGGCCTCGACGAGATCCTCTCCTTCACGCGGCTGAAGGCCGTCAACCTCCGGGTGCGACCGGCGCCGACGGCGGGCTGACGGCCGATCGACCGTCGGGTGGCCCGCCACCGGACGGGCCCCACGTCTCCGTGTCCTCCACGCTCATCGGATCGGCGGCGATCTCGACCGTCCTGATCTCGTCGCGGTCAGACGCCGTCCGGTTCATGGTGCTCCAGGCGCGGCGCGTCGCGAGCAGGCCGATCGGACTGAGGGCCAGCCCGACGAGCACGGCCGGTTGGGCTCCGACGAAGGCTGCCAGCGCACCGGCCGCCAGGGCGGCGAACGGCCGGTTCCCGAGATGCGCCATCTGGTGGAACGACATGATCCGTCCGCGCACCGCATCGGGGACCTCCGCCTGGAGGTCGCTGGTCAGGACCGGGAAGCACAGCGAGAAGCCGAAACCGACGAGCCCGACCGACACGGCCGCCGTCCGGAGGTCGGCGGCGGCGAACGCGCCGACGAGACCCACCGCCTGGATCAGCAGGCCGACCCGGGCCACGTCGGTGGAGCGACCGGCCCGTCGCAGGGGGATGAACGCGAGGAGGGCCAGCGCCGAGCCCGCGCTCTGGGCCGCGACGATGAGCCCGGCGGCGCTCTCCGGCTCGTGGAGGACGTGGGCCAGGGCCGGCGACAGGGTTCGGAGGACCTCCAGGGGGGCGCTGCAGGCGATGATGCCCATCAGCAGCGCCAGGACCCAGCGGTTCTCGCCGACATACTGGACCGCGCTGACCGCCTGGCCGGCGGGGAGTCGCCCGGCGTGCGTCGACCGACCGTCCCGGGCGGGGACGAGGCGGGACAGGTAGACCATGCTCAGGACCGGGCCGAGGTAGCTGAGGGCGTTGATCGCGAACGCCCACGGCACGCCCGCCGTCGCAATGACGATCGCCGACAGTACCGGGCCGATCATCTGTCCGGTCACGAATTGGAGCGTGTTGACGCCGACGGCTTCGGTCAGCTCTTCCCGGGGGACGAGCGACGGCAGGATGGACACGAGCGCCGGCTTGGCAACCGCGTAGGACGTGTTCAGGGCGAAGGCGATGACCACGACGTGGATCTCCGTCGCTGCGCCTGAGAACGAGAGGACGGCCAGGACCGTGGCCAGGACGCCGGACGCCAGGTGGGTCACGACCACGACCAGCCGCCGATCGTAGCGATCCGAGATGACCCCGCCGATGATCGAGAACAGGAAGATGGGCAGGAACGACGCGAAATTCAGGAGGCCGACCGCCAGCGTCGAGCCCGTGAGCTGGTACACGAAGACGGATGCGGCGACCGTCTGGAGCCAGGTCCCGATGTTGGACAGGAAGCCCCCCGTCCAATAGACGGTGAAGGGCGCGTGACGGAACGGCCCGAACCGCGCCCGCAGCCCGTGGCGCGACCGGGTGTCGCTCACTCGGCGGTGGCCTCAACGAGCAGGCCCGGGTTCACCCCGAACACCTCCGCCGGCACTGGCCCATCTGTCCGCAACACAGCCGTGATCCTAGACAATCACGAGGAGATTGGCTACATTCTATCCGTGCCTGCGGGAGCCTCCTTCCGAACTCCCGAGACGATCCTGCTGAACGGCAGGATCCATCCGTCAGCCGACGACGTGCCCATCGTCGACGGGCTCGCAATCGATGCCGGCCGGATCGTCGCCACGGGCTCGGCGGCAGATCTGCGACCGCTCGCCGGACCACGGACCACGGTGCTCGATCTCGGCGGCCGGACGGTGCTGCCGAGCTTCGTCGACAGCCACACGCACTTCCAGCGTGCCGCGATCCTCCGACAGCTGTACCTGGATTTCGCGTCCCTCGCCCCGAAGTCCGTGGGCGATGTCCTCGCGCAGGTGGGCCGGCGCGCCGCCGACCTCCCGTCGGGCGGCTGGATCCAGGGCGACTCGCTGACCGCGGCGCAACTGGCCGAGGGGCGGTTGCCCAACCGAATCGAGCTGGACCGGGTGGCGGCCGGTCACCCCGTGGTGCTGCGCGGAATCGGCAAGCACGTCGTCGCGGCGAATTCGGCGGCCCTCGCTGCTGGCGGGGATCGATCGCCGGACGGCGGACCCACCGGGAGGCCGGATCGAGCGCGACGCCGACGGCGAGCCGACCGGGATCCTCCACGAGCGCGCCAAGCTGCGCCTCGACACGTCCCACCCCGAGACGGTCGTCCCCGGCCCATCGGCCGGCGAGCGTCACCGGGCGTTGCGGGCGGGCTTCGCCGATCTCCACCGGCTCGGGATCACCACGATCCACGAAATGGTCCGACTCCCGGAAGAAGCCGCCGACTTCGCGTCGATCCGCGCGGCCGGCGAGCTCGGCGTGCGAACCCGCCTGTTCTATCGAATCCACGAGTCTCCGATCACGCTCGAGCACCTCACGACCCTCGGGATCCGGCATGGGCTCGGTGACGACTGGCTGCGGATCCTCGGGGTCAAGATCAGCGTGGACGGCTGGTGCATCTTCCGGAACGCCGCCGTCTACGAGCCGTACTGCAACGAGCCGGACAACACCGGGCTGCTTCGCATCGAGCCCGAGGAGCTGACCCGCCTGACCGTCACCGCGAACCGGAGCGGTCTCGGCATCGCCATCCACGCGGTCGGCGTCCGGGCCGTGGATGCCGCGCTCGACGCCTTCGCGGCCGCGGGCCCCGCGCTGGCCGGGCCGTACCGTCTCGAACACGGCCATCTCGACATCGGCGACGAGCAACTGCGTCGCATGCGCGACCTGGGGGTGACCTGGTCCGTCCAGCCGGCGTTCCTCGGCGCCTACCGTCACGACTGGGAGGCGGCCCTCGAACCCGATCGGGTCGACCGGATCCTGCCCTTGCGGCGCGCCGAGCTGCTGGGCATCCCGACCCTCCACAACAGCGACGTGCCAAGTGGCCCGCAGGCCCCGCTCGACGCCATCCGGGCAGCCGTCGGACGCCAGGCGGACGGCCGGACCATCGGCGCCGCCGAGGGCGTCTCGATCCGTTCGGCGTGGCGCAGCTGGACTACGCTACCCTCGTCGAGTGCCGGCGAGGGAGTGGTCGGCCCGCTCCAAGTCGGCCGCGCTGCGGACCTCGTGGTCTTCGATCGCGACCCGCTGCAGGGTACTATCGACGAACTTGTCGATCATCCGGTCCGGGCGACGATGATCGAAGGTCGGTTCGTATACGGAGCTGATGGGGTCGCTTCATGAACGACGGACATCCGGCCACCGACGCCGCGAACGGGAAGGCGGCCGACCTCGATCAGATCATCGCCGCCGGTCGAGCTTCGAGCGTGACCGCCCAGGATCTGGTGCTCGGCTCGCTTCGGGAAGCCATCCTCGCCGGTGTCCTGAGTCCGGGCGCCAGGCTGCGCCAGGAGGACCTGGCCGAGCGCTTCGGGACGAGCCGGATCCCCGTTCGCGAGGCGCTTCGTGCCCTCGAGTACGAGGGCCTCGTCGCGTCGGAGCCGAACCGCGGGTTCACCGTCACGGAGCTGGACGCCGATGACGTCGAGGAGGTCTACGACCTGCGCATCGTCCTCGAGAGTCACGCCGTCCGGGTCGCCATGCCGCTCCTGACCGACGAGGACATCGTCGAGCTCGACCGCCTGTTCGCGGCGATGACCAACGCGGCCTCGCCGGACGAGCAGCTGGCTGCCCGCGAAGGCTTCTACATCCGCCTCTACTCGGTGAGCGGGCGGCCGCGCCTCGTCGGGCTCATCGCCCGCCTCCGGCAGGAGGTCGCCAGGTCACTGCGGTGGCCGACGCTCCAGCACGCTCCGTCACACCACGATCGGTTCTACGAGGCCGTGAAGATGGGCGACGCCGATCGTGCGGTCGCCCAACTGGCGAGCCACTACCAGCGCGTCGCCGTCCTGATCAGGCGATACCTCCGCGAGGCCGAGGCCCGCGAGCGAGCGGGCGCCGACCGCCGCAGGTAACGCCGGCCGCGGGTCGCGGGCGATCAGTTGATCGCCGGCCGCCATTTCTCGAACCGGCGCTCGAGCCGCCGGATCAGCTCGCCGATGAAGACGCCGAAGCCGCCGATCAGCAGGATCCCGAGCATCACGCGCGACGCGTTCAGGAACGAACCGTTGACGCTGATGTAGAAGCCGAGCCCGATGTTCGAGGCGATGAATTCGGCGACGACCACGCCGACCAGGGCACGGCCCGCCGCGATGCGGATCCCGGTGATGATGAACGGGATGCTGCTCGGCACGGTCACCGACCGGAAGGTGAGGGTCTTCGACGCCTGGAAGCTCCGGGCGATGTCCAGCCAGCGCCGGTCGGCGGACTGGACGCCGTTGACCGTGCTGACCGTGAGGGTCACCCAGGCCTCGAGGAAGACGACGGCGAACTTCGACTCGATCCCGACGCCGAACAGCAGGATGATCAATGGGACGAGGGCAACGGTCGGCGTGGCGTAGAGTGCGGCCAGGAGCGGATCGAACAGGAATTCGAGCCGCCGGAAGGATCCGAGCGCGAAACCGAGCGGGATCGCCAGGGCCAGGGCCACCGCAAAACCGACCAGCCATTCGAGGAAGCTCGTCTCGATGTGCGGCTGGATGGCACCCGAGCTGAAGTCGCTGATCGCCGCACCGATGACGCCGGTGGGCGAGCTGACCAGCGATGCCTTGACCATTCCCAGCCGAACGGACGCCTCCCACAGGACGAGCACGCCGACGAACCCGATGACGCCGAAGAGCAGTCGTTCCGGGACGCGTCGAGCGCACCGAAGCGAGGCTGCATCCGTGGGTGCCGGCGACCGGCGATCGACGCGCTGACCGCCACCTATGCCGCCTCGTTGTCTCGATCGCCGACCTTCGTCAGCTGGGTCGAGATGAGGTTCCAGATCTGCTCCTCGTACGCGACGAATTGGGCCGTGCGCTTGATGTTGAGCTCCCGCGGACGCGGCAGCTCGATCGGGATGTCGGCGATGATCCGGCCCGGCCGGGCACTCATCACGATCACCCGGTCGGACAGGAAGATCGCCTCGTCGATCTGGTGGGTGATGAACAGGACGGTCTTGTTGGAGGCGCTCCAGATGCGCAGCAGCTCCGCCTGCATCAATTCGCGAGTCTGGGCGTCGAGCGCGGCAAAGGGCTCGTCCATGATCAGCAGCTCGGGATCGACGGTCAGCGCGCGAGCGAGATTGGCGCGCTGCTGCATGCCGCCGGACAGCTGGTACGGGTACTTCTGCTCGAACCCGTCGAGTCCGACAAGGCGAATGAGCGGCATGGCCTGCGCCTGGGCCGCCTTCCTGGAGACACCCTGGCAGACCAGGCCGTAGGCGACGTTGTTGAGCACCGTGTACCACGGGAAGAGCGAGGAATCCTGGAAGACCATGGCGTGGTCGCGTCCGTGACCGGCCTTGCGGAGCTCGATCGTGCCGCGGGTCGCAGGCAGCAGCCCGTTGACGATCTTGGCGAAGGTGGATTTGCCGCAGCCGCTCGGTCCGACGATCGTGACGAATTGGCCCTCCGGGATGTCGAGGTCGAGCTGTTCGATGGCGACCAGCTCCTGGCGGGTCGCCCGGTCCCGGTATTCCATCCGGATGTCGTGGGCGCTCAGCGCGAGACCATTGGTCAGCATCGGCTCATCGCTCCTCTCGGGCTGGGCGCCAGCGTTGGAAATGGCGCTCGACGCGCCGAAGACCCTCGACCCCGGCGATGCCGGTGAAGGTGAACAACAGGATCGCGAAGAACATCCGGTCTGGTTGGAGGTTCGAGCTCGCCCGCGAGATGATGACGCCCAGGCCATCCGTCTGGGCGTACAGCTCGCCGACGACGACGCCGATCAACCCACGCCCGATCCCGAGGCGGAGGCCGGTCACGACGAACGGGACGGTCCCGGGCAGGACGACCGATGTGAACAGGCGCCGCTGGGAAGCACCGAAGCTCGTCGCGACGTCGAGGAACCGGCGATCGATCGTCCGGACTCCCTGGACCGTGGGGATGACGACGGAGAAGAAGGCACCCAGGAAGACGACGGTGATCTTCGACTCGATGCCGATCCCGATCCACAGCGCGATCAGCGGCAGGAGCGCGACCCGCGGCAGCGAATTGAGCAGGTTCAGCCACGGGTCGGCCATGTACGACGCGCGGCGGTACCAGCCGAGGATCAACCCGATCGGGACGGCCAGCACGACCGCCCCCACGTAGCCGGTGATGAATTCGAAGCTGCTGACCCGCAGGTCGTTCCAGAACCGCGGCACCTGGACCTCGCGGATCCCGGCCGCGGCGATCGCCGTCGGGCGACTGAAGAAGAACGGGTCGACGAAGCCGACGCGCGAGCCGATCTCCCAGAAGAGCAGCAGCCCCAGCACGCCGGTCAGTCCGAGGACCATGCGTTCGTTTCGGCGGAACCACCTGGCCGGTCGTGTCCGATGCCGGCGCGCTTCCGGGTTTCGGACCGGCCGCATCGTTGCCGTGGCGGTCATCGGGCGACGCTGCGTCGATGTGTCACGGAGACCCCTGTCTGCAGAAGGCTTGTCCACCCGATCGACCGCGAGGTCGGGAGCGGCCGTTGAGCTGTGGAGTGTGCCCCATGTCCGAGAAGGTGTGCGCCGCCGTTGCGACGCTGCCCGGGCGGCCGGCGATGTGAATCAGTGTGCGACCGGATTGTAGACAATGTCAATGCCTTCGGGTACATTCCCGGGGTTCGGCGGCGAGGCGCAATGGCGCCCGCTCGCGAGTAGGAGGAGGCACAGGACGATGCACTACCAGGCCAGAATCGGCCGGATCGGGGCGTTGGGAATGGCCGTCGGGCTGATTGCCACCGCCTGCAGTAGCAGCGCCGCGACCCCGAGCGCGCCCGCGGCGGACACCCCGGCCCCAACCGCCGCGGCGAGCGCGGAGGCGCCCGCCAGCGCCGCCGCGTCAGTGGGACCGAGCTTTGGCGCCCCCGAGAAGACCTCGCTCAAGATCGGGCTCAGCACGTCGGGCGAGACCGCCCAGTTCGCCGAGTACCTTGCCGGCCAGATCGGCACGTACGCGAAGTACGGATTGACGGTCGAAGTGTCCGGGTTCGAGGGCGACGGCAAGGTCGTCCAGGCGCTGACGGCCGGGGCGCTCGACTTCGGCGTCATCGGCGTGTCGTCGGCGATCAGTTCGGTCCCGACGGACACGCCGCTCAAGTCGATCGCTCTCAACGGCGTGACGCTGACCGACGGCCTGGTCTGCGGGCCGAACTACAAGACCGCCGCCGACATCAAGGGCAAGCAGGTTGCGGTCAGCACGTTCGGCGGCACGTCGCACGGTTCGGTGCTCATCCTCCTCGATCAGCTCGGCTTGACGGCGAACGACGTGGTCATCACCCAGGTCGGCGGCCAGACCGCGCGGATCGCCGCCGTCAAGGCCGGTTCCGTGGCCTGCGCCCCGATCGACCTCGCCCAGGCCGCCGAGATGAAGGCTGCCGGCCTGGTCACCCTGACCGACAACAAGTCGAGCGGCAAGCAGTGGGGGCGCAGCGCGCTCTCCGTCCAGGCCGCGTTCGCCCAGGCCAACCCGAACACGACCAAGGCGGTCGTGGCCGCCGTCCTGGAGGCGCAGAACTCCATGTGGCTCGATCCGGCGACGGCAGCCTCCAAGTTCGCCGACTACGCCCAGCTCGCACCGGCGGACGCGACCTCCCAGATCAACGACTTCATCGGGATCGGCGACCGCGCGATGGGCTGGACCGACGACGCGTTCAACTTCCCGAAGCTGACCCTGGCGACCGTCAACCCGGCGATGGCCGACGTGGACGTGAGCAAGGCCTATGACAAGAGCTACCTCCAGGAGCTCTACGACACCGGCTTCTACACGCAGATCGGCGACCCCGACAAGCCGTTCTGAGCGTTCGGCAAGCCTGCGTTCGCGCCCCCGAAGTTCGCTTCGGGGGCGCCTCACTTCGGCGTCCTCGAAAGGATCGGCAATGTGCGGATCGAGCTCGACTGACGAGCTGACAGCGACGATCAAGCCGGGCCCACGCGGTGGCGTGGCACGCGTCGTCGACCTCGGGACCCTGGCCGCCGTGGCGGACGGGATCGCGGGCCAGGACGAGGTCCGGCGGACGGCTGCCGGGTTCGTCGGGTACGGCTCGACGAAGCCGGGGGACCGGGTGCTGCTCGGCGTCGACAGCCAGACCGATCCGGACCTGACCGCCGCCATCGCGACGGCGCTCCGCAAGCTTGGCGCGCTCGTCGACGTCGTCGTCGCACAGGTCGAACCAGACCGCGAATTCCAGGATCTCGACGAGATCGACGTCGCCATGCGCCGCCAGCCATGGGTCGAGCGACCCCGCCGCTGGGAGGGCCTGCCCTGGGTCGAGGACCTCGCCAGGACGCGCGGCTACGACCTCCTGGTCCACGGCAAGGGCGGGGCGATCCCCAAGGTCGACCATCGATACGAAGGCTTCCCGTGGGTCGTCAAGGACCACTTCGATCGGCAGGCGAACCTCTATCCGCGGCCCCTCCACCGGCTCATCAACGAGCGCACCTGGGCGCGGATCGTCGACAGCGCGGGAGGACGCCTGCGGTTGACGGATCCCGAGGGCACGGACCTCAGTCTGACGATCCTCGAGCGGCCCTTCCATGACGGCAACCGTCACGACTACGGCCCGACACCCAAATGGGGCCACCTGATGGCCCACCCGCCGACGCCGATCGAGCCCGACGACGACAGCCGCGGGGTGATCGCGGGGACGCTGAACCATTTCTCGCGGCCGTTTCCCCGGATCGAGATCGAGGTCGAACGCGCCCGACTCACCGATATCCGCGGCGGAGGCGCCTACGGGGCCGCCTGGCGCGAACTCGAGGACGAGTCGCGCTCGACGCAGTACCCGGTCTTCCCGGCGCCTGGCCTGTTCTGGCTGTGGGAGCTGGCGATCGGGACGAACCCCAAGATCAGCCGGCCTTCGAATATCCGCAACCTGTCGTCGGGCGGCTTCGAATGGGAGCGTCGCCGAGCCGGCATCGTCCATTGCGGATTGGGCACCCGTTGGCGATCCTCCGAGGAGGTCTGGGCGGGCGAACGGCACCTCCTGTACGGCCACCTGCACGTCCATCTCATGGCGGCGACGCTGGTCGTCGAGACGGTTGCCGGGGAGATCCCGGTCATCGAGAACGGCCGGTTGTCGGCGTACGACGACCCCGCCGTCCGTGACCTGGCCGCCACGTTCGGCGATCCGGACGAACTGCTCCGGGACGACTGGATCCCGTCGATTCCGGGCGTCACCGTGCCGGGCACGTACGCCGACTACGCCCGCGATCCGGCGGCCTGGATCTATGGCCCGGCCGCCTGAATGAAGCGCACCACACGTTCGCGAGGCACTGCGCAGGCCGGCGGCCAGGGCGGTCTGATGGGCAAAGTTGTGGACAATCTGGACTGGTTTGGATACAGTTGTGACCGGACTGAGGTCCGGCGACGACAGCGCTGGGCGTCCACCGACATCCGGGATCCGGGTCGACTCGGCCGAGCATGGGAGGACTGATGGCCACGTCCGAGGAGGTCCGGTTCCACAGCCAGGGAAGCGCCATCGCGGCGACCCTGACGCTGCCCGACGGAGCCGGCCCCGACCGCCGCGTCCCGGGCATCGTCCAGGGTCCTGGCTGGCTTGGCCTGCGCGACGCGAAGCTGTACCGGCCCTACCACGAGGCGCTCCTGGCGGCGGGCATGGCCATGCTCGTGTTCGACTACCGCGGCTTCGGCGATTCGGGCGGCGACGCGACGTACCTCGACCCGATGGACCAGGTCGTCGACTGGCGGAACGCGGTCACCTACCTGGCCACGCGCCCCGAGATCGACGCCGGCCGGATCGGCACGTTCGGATCCGGCGGGACCGGCGGCGGCAACGCGATCATGGCGGCCGGGCTCGACGATCGCATCAAGGCGACGGTCAGCCAGGTGCCGATCGCGGACGGGCGGGACTGGCTCCATCGCATGCGGCGTGAGCATGAGTGGCTCGAGTTCCTGCAGCGCATCCGAGACGATCGGGCGCGTCGGGTGGCGAGCGGTTCCGGCGAGCTCGTCGCCCCGCGCGACGGGATCATGGTCCCCACGCCCGAGCGGCGGACGACGACCGTCAAGAGCGATGTCGACGGGCGTGTGCCGGAGCAGGTCCTGCTCGCCAGCGCCGAGGCGATCTTCGCCTACCGTCCGATCGACGTGGTCGACCGGATCTCGCCACGGGCGTTGATGATCGTCTGCGTCGAGAACGACGCCACGACGCCCGAGGATCACGCCTATGCCCTGTACGAGCGGGCTGGTGGTCCGAAGCGACTCGTCGTCCAGACCGGGACGACGCACTACGCCGCCTACGAGCAGTACCGGGACGTTGTCAACCCGCTCATCGTGGAGTGGTTCCAGCGACATCTGGTCGACGGCGAGGTCCGCGTCCTCGAGCGTGGTCCGAGCGCCGAGACCGTCCACCTGTCGAGGACCGGCGCATGAGCGGGGGAGCGATGGACCGGTACGACACGGTCATCCGCGGTGGGACCCTCGTCGGCGCGACGGGACGCACCCTCGCCGATCTCGCGATTCGCGACGGACGCATCGCGGCGATCGTCGCACCGGGGACCCCGCTGGCGGGCGAGTCGGTCATCGACGCGACCGGCCGGCACGTCCTGCCGGGCGCGATCGACGTTCACTCGCACCACCGCGAGCCGGGCTTCACCCACAAGGAGGACATCGTCACCGCGACGAGCGCGTGCGCCGCAGGCGGCGTGACGACCTCGTTCGCGATGCCGAATGTCGATCCGCCGCCCAACACCGCCGACCGTCTCGACTCGATGATCGAGCTGTACGAACGGAGGGCGATCGTCGACTGGAACATCAATGCGGCCGGAACCGTCCGCGACGAGATCCCGGCGATGGCGACCCGCGGGATCGCCGCGTTCAAGGTGTTCATGGTCGTCGACACGGGTCGGGACTACCCGCACATGCCGGGGATCGGCGTCCACGACCACGGCGAGCTCATGGCGATCTTCGAGACGGTCGCGGGCACAGGCCTGCCGCTCATGGTCCATCCCCACGACCAGGCCCTGATGCGCCACATCGAGGCTGGGTTCTGGGCGCGCGGCGAGCGTGACGCTCGAGCCTACGCGAGGGCCTACGCCGCGCACGATGGGATCATCTGGGACACCGCGGCCGCCCTCCTCCTCCGCATCCAGCAGTCCACCGGTACCGCGCTCCATCTCCTCCACACCCAGACCTCGGGCGTGGTCGAGCTCCTGCGGCGGGCCAAGGCCAACGGACAGGACGTCTCGGCCGAGCTCAACCCGTGGGCCCTCTTCCTGGGCAACGACTGGGCCAACATCGAGCGGCTCGGTTCGTACGCGCTCTCCTACTACGTTCCGGAGAAGAACACCGAACCCCTGTGGGCCGCGCTCGCCGACGGGACGATCGACCTGATCTCGACCGACCACGCACCGCACCTGCGCGAGGAGAAGGAACCCGGCTGGACGGACGGCTGGAAGGCCCACACGGGGACGCCGTCAACGCAGTTCTACGTCTCACTCTTCCTCGACGCGGCCGCCCATGGGCGGATCTCGCTCGAACGCGTGATCGATCTCATCGCGACGGCCCCGGCGGATCGCTTCGGACTGACGACCAAGGGTCGCCTCGAGGTCGGTCGCGATGCCGACGTCGCGATCGTGGACCTCGATGCGGAGCTCGAGATCCGTGACGAGATCGTGCTCAGCAAGATCGGCCACACGCCATACGCCGGTACCCGCGTCCGGGGCGTCGTGGAGACCACCCTCGTCCGCGGCCATGTCGTCTACCGCGACGGCGTTGTCGTCGGCGAGCCGGGCTGGGGTCGCCAGGCGCGACCGGGCAGCCGGCCGGCCGCCGTCCCCGAGCAGCAAAGGAGCTAGCCCAGATGTCCACCCGCTTCGGTCTCCTGGTTCCGCATTTCGGCGAGGACGCCGACCAGGACCTGCTGATCGAGGGCGCCCGCCTGGCAGATCGACTCGGCTTCGACTCCCTGTGGGTGCGGGACCACCTCGTCTTCCATCCCCATGGGATGGAGGGGACGGACCGGACCTTCATCGAGCCGTTCGTGAGCCTGACCTACCTCGCCGGCGTGACCGAGCAAATCGGGCTGGGCGCGGCCACGATCATCCCGTTTCGCCACCCGATCAACATGGCCTACAGCGTCGCCTCGATGTCCTGGCTGACACGACGACGGTTCGACCTCGGGATCGGCGCCGGGAACTTCCAGCACGAGTTCGACGTGATCGGCCAGGGCGACCTCAAGCGGCCGGAGCTCATGAAGGAACAGGCGCTCGTCGCCCGCCGCCTGTGGACCGGCGAGACCGTCGACTGGCACAGCGACCTCTACGACTTCGACGACGTCGACCTCAAGCCACAGCCCGTCCACCCCGTCCCGATCTGGTGGGGCGGGGCGACGCCTGCCTCGGCCCGCCTCGCGGTCGACTTCTGCGATGGCTGGCTGCCCGGCCGGATCACGTTCCCGACCTACGAAGCCAGGGTCGCCAAGATCGCCGAGCTGACCGCCGAACAGGGCAAGCCGATGATCATGACGGGGGCCGTGCCGGTCACCAGCATCGACGGCTCGTTCGCGGCCGCAACTGCCCGGATGAACGTGCCCGGTCTCATCAAGAACGCCAACGCCCAGAAGTTCTGGCTCAAGCCCGAGGGCGGCGAGTTCACCACGATCGAGGAGCTTGACGGGTCGATCCTGGCGGGCTCGCCGGACGACATCGTCCGTGGCGTCCAGCGCTACCAGGAGATCGGGTGCGACCTGCTCATCTTCGACTTCCGGATGCGCTTCGCGGATTGGCTCGAGCAGATCGAGACCCTCGCCCGCGAGGTCCTGCCGCGGGTGACGGAACCGGCCGCCGTCCGCGCCTGAGCCCATTTCATCGGCGAGGATCGCAGGTGTTCCCCCTCCCTGCGGTCCTCGCCACGCCCCAGAGGACGCCCTCGTGAAGACGACCACTTCGACCCAGGTCACCCACTACGAGATCCAGAAGAAGCGCCGCGAGTCGCTCCTCGAGGAATGGCGTGGCTACCACAAGACGGTCATCAAGCGCTCGGATGTCGTCATGGTCGACGTCCCGAGTCGCCGGATGCGCCGCGGCGTCTACGCCGGCTGGGACGGTGACCGTCCCACGAAGAACCTCGACGCGACCGTCCACGAGGTGGCGCCCCGGTCGACGACCACGATCCACCGTCACTCGTGGGACGCGATCCTGTTCATCGAATCGGGTTCGGGCTGGACCGAGATCGACGGCCAGCGCATCGACTGGCGACCATGGGACACCGTCTACCTGCCCGGCTGGGCCTGGCACCGCCACGGCAACGATGGCGACAACAGCGCGGTCTTCCACACCTGGAGCGTCGAGCCGATGCTCGAGCAGTTCGGCGTGGCCTTTCTCGAGGACGGCGGCGACACGCCCGTCGGCGCCCTGCCGCCGCGGCCGCGCCAGATCGAGGCCCTGACCGGCGATGACCCCTACGCGCGGCGAACCCAGCGCCTCGCCAGGCAATACGAAGGCACCGACACCGGTCGCCTGATCACGCGGTTCGACGACGTCCGGGGACTCGTGACGAAGCGCGGGGCCCGCAGCCTGTTCATGGTCGACAAGTCGATCGGGTACCACACGGCCGGTCTGAGCGCGGTCATGCACGAGTTGGCACCGGGCCTGTACCAGTCTCGCCATCGCCACGGCGGCGAAGCCTGGCTGTACGTGATCTCCGGCCACGGCCACAGCGAGATCGACGGCGTCGACCATCCATGGGAGGCGGGCGATCTGATCGTCGTGGACCACTGGGAGATGCACCAGCACTTCAACGACGACCGGGAGAAGACGGCTCGCCTGATCCGGGTGCACAACTTCGACGCGCTCTACGACATGATGCGGATCCTGCTCGACCCACTCAACCTGTTCGAGGAGCTGCCGACCCTCGATGCCCCCGACCTGACTGGCGTCGTCTGGCCGGATCACCTCGACGGCCGTCCGGAGGGCTGAGGTGCCATCCGTCCAGGTCCCGCCGGGCGTCGAGGGGATCGTCGAGATCAGCGAGCTGCCGGACGAAGGCTGGCGCGATCGCTGGGACCGCATCGTGATCGCTCCCGAAGCGAAGGATCGGCTCCTCAACTACATGCTCTTCTCGCTGCTCCACCGCGGCCGGCTCAGCCAGGTCGGCCTGCCCGTCCATGGCCTGGTCGTGCTTGCGGGCCCACCGGGCACGGGCAAGACGACGCTCGCCGGCGGCCTCGCCGATCAGGCGTCGCGAGCGCTGGACGGTGGACCCCTCCTGTTCGTCGACGTCGATCCGCATGCCTTTCCGAGCCAGATGCTGGGGGAGAGCCAGCGCAGCACGGCACGGCTCTTCGAGCGAACCCTCCCGGACCTCGCCCGGCGGGGCTTGCCGACGGTCGTGTTGCTGGACGAGGTCGAGGCCCTCGCGGTCAGCCGTCGGGGCGCCTCGCTCGAGACGAACCCCGTGGACGTGCACCGCTCGACCGACGCCGTGCTCGCGGGTCTCGATCACGTCGCGCGAACGTGCACGAACGTCACCTTCGTGGCCACGACCAATCACATGAGCGGCGTCGACGAGGCCTTCCTGTCGCGTGCCGACGTCATCGAGATGATGGGCTATCCGGGGGTCGAGGCGATCGTCGCCATCCTCGAGGACACGCTCCGCGAAGTCGCCCCGACGATCGCGATTGACGCCGCCGTGCTCAGCGAGGTCGCCGAAGTCTGCGTCGCATCCTCGACCGACGCCCGGCAGGTGCGCAAGCTGGTCCTTCGCGCGATCACATCGCGGCGCCATCTTGCCCTCGACCCGGGTCGCCTGTCGGGCGACGACCTGTTGGGCGCCCTGACGGTCGCCCAACCCGACCAGGAGACGCGTTGACCGCGCCCTGGGTCGGTCTCAGCCGCCGTCTGCCGTTCCGCGGCGGCCGGGGCGGCGATCCCGAGATGCGGATCCCCGACGAGGCGAGGCTGCTCGGGGTCGCCCTCTTCTTCGCGATCGCCGCGACGAACATCCTCACGCCCCTGCTTCCCAACATCAAGGCCGACTTCGGGATCAGCATCGCGACGGCCGGGCTGGTCGTGTCGACGTATGGCTTTGCCCGTCTCCTGACGGACCTCCCGTCGGGGGTCGCGCTCGAACGGATCGGCGAGCAGCGGGTGGCGATCGGCGGGGTCGCGTTGCTCCTGATCGGCTCGCTCGTCGGGGCCGCTTCGCCGTCGGTCGAGTGGTTGATCGCGGCCCGCGTGGCGTCCGGCCTCGGCAGCGGACTGATGACTGGTGTCATCCTGACCGGGCTGAGCTGGACCGCCAGCGCCCGCAACCGCGGCGCGGTCATGAGCCTCTTCCAGCTGGCCAACAACTCGGGCATCGCCGTCTATCCGCTGGTCGGCGGCGCGATCGGGGCGGTCCTCGGCTGGCGGTTGACCTTCGTGGTGTCCGGCGCCGGTGCGATCGTCGCCGGGTTGCTGCTCGTGCCCTTGCTCGGCCGGATCGAACGGGGTCGCAAGAAGGAGGTCGTCGCCGGGCTCGTCGACACGCTCGAGTTCGACCTCTCGCCAGTGCGGCGGCGGTTCGCGCTCGGATCCGTCTACGCGGGTGTCGTCGCCAACATGATCCAGCGCCACGGCGTCCGGAACACGGTGCTGCCGTTGTTCGCCGGTGCGATCCTCGGTCTCGGACCGATCGAGATCGCGAGCGGTATCACGCTCATGTCGCTGGTCGGGATTGTCGTCGTGACCCCGGGCGCGCGTCTGGGCGACCGGATCGGCCGGCGCCGGATCGTCGTCGTGGGGATGCTGATCCTGGCCTTCGGCGACATCGTCTTCCTGGGGGTTGCGAGCTACCCGACCTTCCTGCTCGCCGCCGCCGTGATCGGCTCCGGGGACTTCTTCGCAAGCTCACAGACGGCCCTCCTTTCCGAGCTCGTCGAACCGCGCCATCGAGCCCGCGTGCTCGCCGGCTACCGCTTCTTCGTGGACATCGGCGCGCTGCTCGGGCCGCTCGTGCTGGCCGCGCTGTTCGATGCCTTTGGTCCGCAGGTCGCCATCCTGGCCGCGGCCGGTGTGCTCGTGGCTGCCTCGGTCATCGGGCAGGTCGGCATTCCCGCGGGTGCGGCCGTGCTGTCGTCACGGCCACCTGCCACCCCGGCTGCCACCCGGTCCTGAGCGGAAGGAGTCCCGAGCGATGACGCCTGACGATGTTCTCGCCCGCATCGACCCGAACGCGGTCGTCGAGCTCGCCCTCGCCCTCGGCAACGTCGACAGCCCGACGGGAAGCGAAGGAATCGCCGGTCAGTACGTCCGTGACTGGCTGTCGGCGAACGGTTTCGCGCCGCGCACGTTCGCCCTGACCGCTGATCGTTTCAACGTGGCGGCATGGATCGACGGCACGGGCGGCGGGTACAGCCTGATCTTCAACGCCCATCTCGACACGACCCTCCGCCGCGACGCGGTCCTGTCGGCACGCGATCCCGATGATCCGCTCTATCACTCGGCATGGATCGAAGGGGACGAGATCTTCGGGGACGGCGTCGTCAACGACAAGGGTCCGATGGCGGCCTTCCTCGTCGCGGCGAAGGCGATCCGGGAGGCCGGCTATCCGCTGAAGGGCGACCTGATCGTCAGCGCCGTCGCCGGCGAGATCTCGCGCGAGCCGATCGACGAGTGGCAGGGTCCGGCCTATCTCAGCAAGGACCTTGGCGCACGGTTCATGGTCACCCACGGCGCGGTCGCCGACTTCGCCATCGTGGCCGAGGGGACCGGCTTCGGCATCGTGGGGATCGAGCCGGGCAAGGCCCATTTCAAGGTGACGGTCCTGACCGATGGCCCGCGCTACTACACGCCCTACCTGCCGCGACCGACAGGCCTCGCCGACGCTCCGAATGCGATCGTCCGGGCGGGCGCCGCGATCGCCGCCTTCGAGGCGTGGGCGTTCGAGTACCAGCAGCGGCACACCTATCGCGGCCCGAACGGCACGATCGTCCCGAAGGCGAGCATCAACGCCATCCGCTCCGGCTACCCCTTCAACCTGACGAGTGCTCCCCAGGTCTGCTCGTTCTATGTCGACACCCGCATCCTGCCGGGGGCCAACCCGCTCGACCTCCGCGACGAGCTGCGGGGGGTGCTGGCAACCGCCGGGGTCGAAGGCACGGTCGAGCTGTTCCTGTACCGGCCGGGCTTCGAGGCGGTCGGCGCGGAGCGTCTCATCGAGACGGTCCGGCGGGCGCACGATCAGGTCTTCGACACGCCGCCCGAGATCGTCGGCGAGCCGGTGACGAGCATGTGGCGCGACACGAACGCGTTCAACGAACTCGGAATCCCGGCCATCAGCTATGCGCCGCGTTCGCGGACCCACGCCGCCAGGAAGGCGTTCAAGGTCAAGGACCTGACCGACGCCGCGTTCGTGTATGCCCGGATCGCCATGGACCTGTGCAACCAGGAACGAGTGCCCTTCACGCCGCTTGGCGCTCACCCCAATCGGGCGATCGCGGCATCATCAATGGTGACCGGCGACTGACAAGGGCCGGGCTCGATCGAGTGGGACGTGGCGGCCGACGGGCGGCTCGTCGGGCCAGGGAGGTGACAGGCGGTGGGTCGAGTCGATCACTACGCGCTCCTGGGCGTTCCCATCACCGCCACGACCGTCCAGATCAAGGCGGCCTATCGTCGACTGGCCCGGCGCTACCACCCCGACACGAACGCCCAGGATCCCGAAGGCGAGCGGCGTTTCAAGGCCGTGGCGCGTGCCTACGAGGTCCTCGGGTCGCCGGCCAGCCGGCGCGCCTACGACGCACGCCGGTCCCGGGGCCAGTTCGATTCGCCTGGCGTGGCCGGCGCAGCCAGCTACGTGGTGGATCGTGGACCGATCTACCACAGTGATCTCGGCCATCACAGCGACTTCTACCAGGGCAGCGATCCGCTGTCCGTCGGCGAGGCCGCGCGACTCGTCGGCCGTGACGCAGGATGGCTGCGACAGGCAATCCGCTCCGGCCGCCTGGCGGCGGTCGCCGGGCCTGGCGGCTACCTGTTGCGCCGCCGCGACGTCGAGCGGCTCGACCGGACCGCGCCAAGACGTGCCGTCCGAGCGGGGGTGGCGCGTGTGCTGGCGACGGACTCGTCGCCCGGTTCGTCCGGTATGGACTAGTGAATACAAACCACTGCTGATTGGGTACAATCAAGGCGCGGCCCGTGATCCACTCGGCCGCCAGACAGGCCAACTCGGAGGCACCCACGGTGACCAGGATCGGCTACGCGGCGATGCTCGAGCAGTTCCACCCGACCGACCTGCTCGACTACTGTGCCGCGGCCGAGGACGCCGGCTTCGACGCCGGCTTCATGGTCAGCGAGCACTTCCACCCGTGGACCCCGCAGCAGGGCCAGAGCGCCTTCGCCTGGGCGTTCATGGGCGCGCTCGGGACACGGACCACGCTGCCGTTCGGGACCGCCGTCACCTGCCCCGGCTTCCGCTATCACCCGGCCGTCATCGCCCATGCCGCGGCCACCCTGGGGGCCATGTTCCCGGGCCGCTTCTGGCTGGGCCTCGGCGCCGGCGAGGCGCTCAACGAGCACATCCTGGGCGGCGAGTGGCCGGAGATCAACGTCCGCAGCGCGATGCTGTTCGAGGCGATCGAGCTCATCACCAAGCTGTTCAGCGGCAACGTCGTCAAGCATCGCGGCGAGCACTTCAAGCTCGAGAGCGCCAAGCTCTACACCCGCCCCGAGCAGCCGGTCCCGATCTACGTCGCCACGGCCGGCCCGGTCAACGCCAGGCGGACCGGCAAGTACGCCGACGGGATGATCACGGTCGGTGCGGCCGACGACAAGATCGGGATGCTCTGGGACAAGTTCGACGAGGGCGCCCGCGAGGCCGGCAAGGACCCGACCGGCAAGCCGAAGCTCCTCCAGGTCCACCTGTCCTGGGCTCCCTCCGACGAGGAGGCCATGGCCAACGCCCTGCGCGAGTGGCCGAACGGCGGGATGGCCTTTCCCAAGCAGGACATCAGGAACCCCGAGGACTTCGCGGCCATGGCCAGGCTCGTCCGGCCGGAGCACTTCACCAACCGCTGCGAGGTGTCGTCGAGCCTGGCCGCCCAGACCGAGAACATCCAGCACTACGTCGACATGGGCTTCGACGAGATCCATCTCCACAACGTGGGCCGCAACCAGCGGGAGTTCATCGAGGTCTTCGGCCGCGAGGTGTTGCCCAACCTCCGGCTCGGCTGACCCGGACGGCCGTGGGAGGCGTGCCGGGTTCTCGAGCGGGCGTTGCCTGCCTTAGCTGACTCCGGACGACGGCGTCACGCGGTTCGGGCGAACGTGGCGGCGGAGGTAGTCGCCGACCAGGTTCCGGTCGCGGGTGGTCAGGTCCCACCGGCAACGACACAGGCCCTTTGGGCAGTCCGGGTGCGGCAGCCTGGGCTCGCGCAGCTCCCGGCTGATCCGGAACGACCGACCGTCGTCGGCGCGACACGGTTCGCAGCAGTCGGCGCCGATCAGCGCCGCTTCCTTGGCGATGTCACCGAGACCGCGCAGCGCGGCCAGCGCCCCTTCCCGGTGCAGCGCAACGACATCGTCGGGCGGCGGGAGGGGCGAGCCGGCGATGCGGTACAAGGCGAGGGCCTGATCGAGACAGAGACGGGAGGCCTCGTCCCACCGGCGTCCCCGCCTCGCGACGCGTACGCGCCGCTCCACGGTCGCCTCGTACAGCGACCGGGCGGCTGCGACGACCGCGTCCGACAGGGCTGCAC
Organism: uncultured Chloroflexia bacterium; assembly: GCA_963806175.1. Lineage (GTDB taxonomy): Bacteria > Chloroflexota > Limnocylindria > Limnocylindrales > CSP1-4 > SPCO01. The sequence continues at coordinate 8,359 of CAWDXA010000003.1, read as the reverse complement.
GTTCCAGGCGCTCGATCCGCCCGCCGGGAGCCCCGACCGAGGCGGCGAGCTTGAGCCACCGTCCACGGTCGCGGGTCCAGTGACCCAGGCTGGCGATGCGGCGGCGCTCGGCCTCGAACACCTCGACGGCCGCCTCGGTCAGATAGACGGCCCGTCCTTCGATCCGCTTCACGATGATTCGCTGGCGACAGCGCGCGCAGCGGCGGTTGGCTTCGGGTGGCGGATCGAGGAGAACGGCGCAGTACGGACATGAGGCGACGACCGCCACCGGGCCGGCGGCCGGCTGTGGCCCATGGTCGCTGCGGCTCGACGAACCGGCCGCTCGTGGTCGTGGTGTTGCGGGCCGTGTGGCCGCCACTCGAGCGGAGACCGGCTTCATGGCGCGTCCCGCGGGCGTCATCGCCACGGGGGCCCCGGCGCCTGAAGTCTGGGCTTGAACCGGCGGCTCACCTGACACCGGCGGCTCGTCCGGAACCGGAGGCTCCTCCGGAACGGGTACCTCGACCCGAACCGGCAGACGACCCCGGCCGTCCGGATGCACGACCACGGGAGGACGCACGTCGATGGGCAGGAATGCCTCGTCGACCGGCACCGATGCGAAGCCGTTGCCGTTCTGGGTCCCGATCACGATGATCGGTGGCGCGGCCCGGGAAGAGCCGTCGGGGCGGCTGCCGTTTCGATGCACGCCGGGCCCGACGGCCACCATGTCCCCCACGGCGGGGGTCTCCGCGATGACGGCGGGAAACTCCAGCTCGAGCGCCGCATCGCTCCCCGCCGCCGCTTCGGTCTCGGGCAGCGTGCTCGTCACCGCAGCCTCGGCGCCCTCGACGGCCACCGCGTCGGCGATGTCGGCGGTGCCCACGGCCGCGGGCTCCTCGTTGGTTTCGAGTTCCCCGACGGCTTCGGTTCCGACGACGGTCAGATCGTCGCGTGGTTCCATCGCCTCGGTCAGGGCGGCGGCCTCGGTGGTGGCGGCGTCCTCCACAGGTGCCGCAGCCTCATCCTGCGCCGTTCCGTCCTCGAAGATCGCCGAGAGCCGGGCCAGGGTGACGGAGCGGGCGGCGTCAACCTCGGCTTCGCTGACGCGAGGCCAGCGGCGAAGCAGACGGGTCGGGTTCGGCATGGCTTGGGCACCTCGCCCACGTCCCACCCGGCCCGGGAAGCGCGCTCGTTGTCGAGCCGACCCCGGCGGGCTGGCGTGGACGTGCAGATTACTCCTAACCCACCCAGTCCCGTCCAGAGCCGAATGCACGCATGGGTGCTTCGAAGCACCGGACCGGACACCGTGCGGACGATGCCGCGCTATCCACCGAGCTGCCCGGGGGCGTCCTGCCGAGCGTCCCCGGGCCGGTCCGCGGGGCAGGCGCGCGGACAGCGCTGGTCACCCCGGACCGGCACGCCGGCGCCCGATCGTCGCGCGGGTCGCGCGCCTGACGTCCCGGGTGTCCAGTGACCCGCCGGGTGGCGTCGAGGGCGGCAGGAGCCGTGATGCACGGAGCTTCGCCTGGGCCTCGTTGACGAACGCCACCGCCTGGCCGACCGTCTGCACATTCGCCGCCCGCTCGAGGATCTCCTTCTTCCGTGCCGGCTCGACGGCCGCGTAGCGAACCGCCGCAGCGCGAAGGGTCGTCGCGATGAAGCTGTCCTGCCTGCCCCAGACGGGCTCGTCGGCTGCGGCGACCACCGTCGCCGGGGTGGCGGTGGCGTGGTCGTCGGTGGCGGCATGGCTGGTGAGGACGTCTCCCGCATGGGACAGGTCGCGGTGCCGCCACCCGGGCCTGGGCGGGACGAAATCGCTCACGACCACGTCGTGGAGCGTCGCCGGCGTGTCGGTGCGTGGTTGCTCGAGCTGGGCCAGATGCAGGACCCCGCACACGGTGTCCAGGTCGCGACCCTGCTTGAGGTGTGGAACGTCGAACAGGTCGCACACCGTCTTGATGATCGAGCAGTGCTCGAGCTCACGGTGCTCGATGGTCCCCTTCCGGACGTACGGCGAGATCACGACCGCGGGAACGCGCAGACCGAGCTGGTCGAACATGAAGCCGTGCGAGTCGCCCTTCGTGCCCGAGGGTGCGGCAGGGCCCGGCGCTACGTGGTCGTAGAACCCGCCGTGCTCGTCGTAGGTCACGATCAACATGCTCGAATCCCAGTGCGGGGAGTTCCGGATCGCCTCGTACGTCTGCTTGATGAGCCGCTCGCCCGCGGCGACCCCGCCCGACGGGTGCTGGGAGTTTCCACCCGAGAAGTCGGTGCCGACCGTGTCACCGATGCTCGCGAAGTACTGCGGCTCGAGGTGAATGAAGGACGCGTCAAAGTCCGGATCCTTGAGGTCCTCGAGGAACTCGTCCCAGTCCTCCACGTCCCACGTGTTACTCACGCCGTCGAGCTCGCCAACGACGGGGAACCAATCGCCCGCGTAGATCGAGGACTTGACGTCCGCCTCGTCGAGCGCCTCGAAGATGTGCTCGCCGACGTCGAAGCCGCCCCAGTGGTTGGTGCTGGCGTTGACGATCTCGTGGGGCTCCGGAGACTCGTCGAAGCCGTTGCTGTTGGCGGCGTGCGAGAAGTACCGGTTGGGCTCCGTCGGGCCGGGCAGCGACGAGAACCAGCGATCGCAGACGGCGAACTCCGTCGCCAGCTGGGTCAGGATCGGGACGTGCTTCGGGTCGAAGCAGCGCATGATCTCGGCCGGCCCGCCGCGTTTGCCGCCCACGAATTCGACACGAACCCGGTGTTGGTGATGTCGGGATAGGGTCCGCCGCTCGGGTACGTGGCCTGCGGTCCGCAGAGTTGCTCGAGCGCGTCGGGGAAGTCGTGGCCGGGGGCTACCGTGACGTCGGGTGCACCGAGGGTCACCGGGTACACAGCTCCGGCATGCGTGTTGAACTCGGTGCCCTTCAGGCCGTCGGCCGTGGTCGGCTGGCCCGTGGCCGCGTCCGTCCCCGTGATGCCCGCCCAGCCGAGGAGGTGGTCGTAGGAGCGGTTCTCGAGCATCAGCACGAACAGGTGCTTGATGCGCGACCGCGGCCGCAGGTCGCGGACGATCTCCCGCCGGACGACGAGGTCGCGGTTCGACCCACGTCCGAAGTCGGCGAGGACGAATGTTGCTGCCTGGAACGCCCCGGCGCCGTTGTTGAGCGCCACCCACACGCCGTCCATGCCGAAGCCGACGATGTCAGGTCGGCCGTCGCCGGTGAGGTCGGCCAGGAACCGGGGATGGTCGGCCACCCGCCAGCCCTGGTTGAAGCCGAGCTCGGCGAGCACGAACTGGGCCGGCCCGAAGCTGCCGTCGCCGTTGCCCAGGGCGACCCACACGCCGTCGTCGCCGAAGCCCAGCAGGTCGGCATGGCCGTCGCCGGTCAGATCGGTCACGAAGCGCGGATGGTTCTCGACCCGCCAGCCGGTGTTGTACGACAGGTCGCCTGATACGAGCGCCGCCGGCTGGAAGCCGCCGCTCCCGTTGTTGAGCGCCACCCACACGCCGTCCATGCCGAAGCCGACGATGTCAGGTCGGCCATCGCCGGTGAGGTCGGCCAGGAACCGGGGATGGTCGGCCACCCGCCAGCCCTGGTTGAAGCCGAGCTCGGCGAGCACGAACTGGGCCGGCCCGAAGCTGCCGTCGCCGTTGCCCAGGGCGACCCACACGCCGTCGTCGCCGAAGCCCAGCAGGTCGGCATGGCCGTCGCCGGTCAGATCGGTCACGAAGCGCGGATGGTTCTCGACCCGCCAGCCGGTGTTGTACGACAGGTCGCCTGATACGAGCGCCGCCGGCTGGAAGCCGCCGCTCCCGTTGTTGAGCGCCACCCACACGCCGTCCATGCCGAAGCCGACGATGTCAGGTCGGCCGTCGCCGGTGAGGTCGGCCAGGAACCGGGGATGGTCGGCCACCCGCCAGCCCTGGTTGAAGCCCAGCTCGGCGAGCACGAACTGGGCCGGCCCGAAGCTGCCGTCGCCGTTGCCCAGGGCGACCCACACGCCGTCGTCGCCGAAGCCCAGCAGGTCGGCATGGCCGTCGCCGGTCAGATCGGTCACGAAGCGCGGATGGTTCTCGACCCGCCAGCCGGCATTCGCTTCCAACGCGACGATCCGGAATACGGGCGCCCCGAACCCGGTCGCGCCATCGTTCAGGCTTGTCCACACGCCGTCGGCGCCGAAGCCCACGATGTCGCAGCGGCCGTCCCCCGTGAGGTCCGCCACCACGCGCGGGTGCTGGGGCGTCCAGCTGTAGTTGGTCGTGCTCATGCGGGACCTCCTTCGCGACGGTTCTGCGACCGTACCTCCCGCGTCAAGGCCGTGCCCGGCTCCGCCTGGCTGCGTCGCTCCCGGAGGTCACGGATCTCCCACCCTTCATTCGCGGGTTGAGTTGGGGAGTCCGCAGCCGCTCGATCCCATGAGGACGAAAGGGGTGGCGACAGCGGCACGACAACGTGGACACGCGGCACGACGGAACCCATGCGCCGCAATGATCGCCGCGGACCCTTCATGATCGCCCTATGGCGCGCGGACCGGGTGACGGAACGGAGCTCGACCACATCGCCGATCGGCTCGGGTCGCACCTCCAGGCGGCCGAGCCGGTCGGGTGGGGGGACGCCCGCGCCACGCAGCGGTTGTCGCTGGCCGACGGCCGCCGGTTCGCCGCTCGTCGGTTCGCGGGGCGCGAGATGCACCGGCGCGTGGACCACATCGGGCGGCTGATGGTCGGCCTGGCTCGCTCCGGCCTGCCGGTCCCGTCGCCGACCCTCGTCGAGACGCCCGGTGCTCTGTGGCTGCTCACGACGTGGGTCGATGGCGAGACCGGTGCCGGCTGGCTTGACGATCCTGACCGGGCGCGCCACCTCGCCGACCGGATGGGCCGGCTGGCGCGCCGGTTGCGAGCCGTCGACCTGGCCGACCTCGACCTTCGCGGGTCCTCCGCAGCGGACGCATCTGCGGTCGACGAACTCGCGCCGACCACGTTCGTCCATGGCGATTTCGCGCCGGTCAACGTGGTCATGGACGCCGGCGGCGAGATCGCGGCCCTCCTCGACTTCGAACACGCGGGAGCAGGTCCGGCCCTGCTCGACGTCGCCTGGTGGGGCTGGGTCGTCCGCCACCACCATCCGGAGGCCTGGGCGGCCGCGTGGCCGGCGTTCATCGCGGCTGCGGGTCGCGAGCCTGGTGACAACGACGCGAGGCTCCACGAACTTGCCCTGCGAACCCTCGCGGAGCGCGCCGCCGCTGCCGACGACGCCGATACGCGACGACGCTGGCTGGACAGGCTGACCGCGGCCAGGTCCTGGCCGGTGCCGGGCGATCAGGCCACGTAGGCGATCGTCTGCGGCCCCTGCGGCAGGACACAGATCCGGGCGTCCCGGTCGTCGCGGAGCAGGCGGTTGACGGTCTCAGCCACGTCGCGGATCGGGCTGAGGTGCGCGGCGCGAACCTCATCGTCGGTCAAGCCGTCGCATCGAAGCAGGACATCCGCCTTCGCCTGGACTCGGGCCTGGATCTGGACCTGCCACTGGTCGGGGATCGTGACCGGCGAGGCGGCGATCCGCTCGAGCAGGTCGGCCGGGGAGCGGCCCGCGTGCAGCAGCTGTCCGTACGAGCCATGGTTCGGGAGGCCGTCCCGGCACTCGGCCGCGCAGAGGATGGTCGCCGCCGGGCTTCACGATCTCGGCGGCCGCGGACATGCCCTTGACCGCCTGGTACAGGTTCTGGTCGAGCGGATAGCCGCTGTTGGTCGTGACCACGATGTCAAACGGCGAGTCGACAGCCCGCATGGCCTCCCGTCTCGCCGCGGCACAGGCGGCCGCGTGCATCGCCAGCGTCTCGCCGGCGAAGGCACGGGTGATCCGCTGCCGGTCGTCGAGGAGCACGTCCACGGAGAAGTCGACGCGCGTCGCCACGGCGATCGCCCGGACTGCGTCGTGGACCGGGTTTCCCTCGATGACGCCCCAGGTCGCTCGCGGATCGCCGATCCGCCGGGCGTTGTGCAGCGCCAGCGTGGTCTCGAGCCCGGCCAGGCCCGGGGCGACCATCTTGGGCCCGCCGCTGAACCCGGCGAAGAAGTGCGGCTCGACAAAGCCGGTCGTGATCCGCAGGTCAGCTTCCAGCCACTCGCGCGCGAGGAGGACCGGCACGTCGCCGACCATCCCGAGGTCGACCAGGCTCGACCGGTCGCGGGCGTCGTGATCGACGACCCGCCAGGCGTCGAGCACCTCCTGCCCGAGCATCGCTCGCCGCTCCTCGGTCGTCGAGGCCCGGTGGGTCCCGGTCGCGATCAGCACCACGACGTCGTCCGGCCGGACCACGCCGTCGAGGACTTCGAAGATCGACCGGAGCATGACCGGCCGCGGCTGCGCCCTCGTCACGTCGCAGACCGAGATCGCCACGCGCTGGCCCGGTCGCGCGATGTCACGCAATCGCGGCCCGGCGACCGGGTTCTCGATCGCAGCTCGAAGCGCCGCCAGCGGGTCCGGCGCCGCCTCGCGCGGTCGCGGTGTGATCACGGTGGCCGAGGCGGGCAACCGGACCGACAGTCCGGTCGACCCGTATGCCAGGTTCACCTCGATCGTCCCGGCGCCCATCGGCACGACCTCAGCCGCCGATCACGCGGCAGCGATTGACCAGCCGCCCGATGCCGTCGATGTCGACGGCGACTTCGTCACCGTTGCGCAGGAAGCGTGGCGGCTCGCGGAAGACCCCGACCCCGCCCGGAGTCCCGGTGGCGATGACGTCGCCCGGCCAGAGCGTCATGAACCGCGAGCAGAAGGCGATCAGGTGCTGGACGTCGTGGACCATGTCGGACGTGCGGGCGTCCTGCACGACCTCGCCGTTGACCAGGCAGCGGATGTGGAGCCGCCCGGGATCGGGCAGCTCGTCGGCGGTCACGATCCATGGTCCGATCGGGCAGAACGTGTCGAGGCTCTTTCCACGCACCCACTGGCCGTCGCCGAATTGCAGGTCGCGCGCCGAGACGTCATTCAGACAGGTATACCCGAGGACGTACTCAAGCGCCTGCGACGCCGGGACGTCGCGAGCGGTCCGGCCGATCACGACCGCGAGCTCGGCCTCGTAATCGACCTGCCCGGTGTCGGCTGCCCGCCACACGATGTCGGCCCGGTCGCCGACCAGGCTGTTCGGGAACTTCGCGAAGACGACCGGGTCGGCCGGTGCGGTCTGGCCTTCCTCGGCGGCGTGCTCGTGGTAGTTCCGGCCCACGGCGATGACCTTGCCCGGGCGGGTGACCGGCGGCAGAACGGTGATGTCGTCGCGGGCTCGGGAACGCAGCGGCTGGGCGGATGCGAGGCCCCGCCGGATCGCGGCCAGTGTGGCGTCCACGTCGGCCAGGAGGTGGGCCATGGTCCACGGCCCACCGCCGAGTACGTCGTCCACGTCGACGATAACGTCGCCGTGGCTCACGACGGCGAGTCGTTCGCCGTCCGGCGCCGCCCGGCTCAGCAGTCGCATCGGCCGATCACTTCGCGCCCCGGACGCCGCCGTCGACGAACAGGCCCGAGCCGAGGACGAACCGCGACTCGTCCGAGGCGAGGTACAGCGCGGCGGCCGCGACATCCTCCGGCCGGCCCAGGTCCCCGGTCAGTTGACGCTTCTTGAGCGCCTCCAGACCGGCGACCGGGTCGTCGTAACTGTCGGCCAGGTAGCGATCCACGAACGGCGTGTGGATCGTGCCCGGCAGCAGCGCGTTGACGCGGATCCCGTGGACCGCGTAGTCGGCCTGCATCTGACGCGTCAGCGCGAGGACCGCTCCCTTGGATGCGGCGTACGAGGCGCGGTTGGCGAGTCCGATCTCCGCGATGGTCGAGGACATGTTGATGATCGACCCGTGACCGGCGGCGATCATGTGCGGCAGGACGGCGCGAGCGATGAGGAAGACGCCTCGCACGTTGACCGCCATCACCCGGTCCCACAGCTCGACCGATGTCTCGTGCAGCACGCCGACGCCGGCGATCCCGGCGTTGTTGAACAGCACGTCGATCGCGCCGAAGCGCTCCACGACCGCCGCCGCCAGCACGACCCCCTCGTCCGGGTCGGTGACGTCCACGCGGAAGTCGGCGGAAACGCCGCCGGCTGCCGCGATCAGGCGGGTGGTCTCCAGCGCGGCGGCGGGATCGATGTCCGCCACCGCGACGCGCGACCCCTCCGCTGCGAAGAGGAGCGCCGATGCCCGGCCGATGCCCGACCCGGCGCCCGTGATCAGGCTGACCTTGTCCGTGAGACGACCGCTCATCGGGCTGACCTCGACCCGACCGCGGCCGTCCAGGCTTCCCCGCCGGGGAACGCGAACCGCCGCAGCGACTCCGGCCACATCGTGATGCTGTAGCCCGGCGCGGTCGGCGCCACGTACCGTCCGTCG
>CAWDXA010000002.1:0-7464 GCA_963806175.1 uncultured Chloroflexia bacterium | reverse complement strand
TCCGGTGACGAACCACTTCTCGCCGTTGAGGACGTAGTCGCCGGTGGCCGCGTCACGGACGGCCGTCGCCTGGATGGCCCGGGCGTCGGACCCGGCGCCGTCCTCCGTGATCGCATAGCTCCCGGTCCGCTCACCACGAAGCGACGGATCGAGGTAGCGCCGTCGCTGGTCGTGGTCGGCATGGATCAGGACGTTGTAGGCGCCCGGGATGTACGACCACAGGCCGCCGGTCGACTGCCCGAGCTGCTCGTGGACGAGGACCTGCTCGATCACCGACCAGCCCTGCCCGCCGACCGCGCGTGGCAACGAGCCACCCTGGAGGCGGGCGTCGATCGCGGCCTCACGGATCGGCCGGCCCCAATCCCTCGGAACGCGGCCACCGGCCCGCTCGAATTCGACCTCGCGGGGCTGGAGCACGTCGCGCACGAAGGCGCGCGCCCGCGCCTGGAGCTCGAGCTGCGTGGGGCCGAGGCTGAAGTCCATCGCGCGAAGGATGCCCCACGCGGTACGACGCCCGGCGCCGACGTCGCGGGCCCCGGGACGCCGCCCGGTCCTGCTGGCTTGACCCGCAGCGTTACCGGTCTGGGTTCGCCCATGCGGCGAATCGAGATCGTTTCACTCAAGCGGAACTGGTTGAAGGATCGACGGTTGCCCGGTGAGCGTCGGTCCGCGCTGGCCCGATCGAATCGGAGCCATCGTCGAGGCCGTGGCCCTGGTGCTCGAAGGTCACTGGCCGACATGGTTCTCTTGGTTGGAACGACCTCGAATGCGCGCCCGCGCGAGCCCGGCCCCGGGGTCGGCGGGGATGCGCTCGGGCGGCGCCGGGCGAGGCCGCGCAGCCCGCAGCAACGCGTGCCGGAACCATCAGCCTGGCTGGGCGAGCACCATGATCCGGACCTCCGTCATGTCCTCGATCGCCCAGCGCAGGCCCTCGCGGCCGAGCCCGGAATCCTTGACGCCGCCGTACGGCATGTGATCGATCCGGTAGGTCGGCACGTCGTTGACGATGACGCCGCCGACCTCGAGCTCGCCGAAGGCGCGGAACGCCCCGGCCAGGTCGTTGGTGAAGACGCCGGTCTGGAGCCCGAACATCGAGTCGTTGACCCGCGCGATCGCCTCGTCGAGCTCGCGGAACGGGAACGCGACGACGAGCGGCGCGAAGGCCTCGTTCGAGCAGACCTGGGCGGTCGGCGGGACGCCGGTCAGCACGGTCGGCGGGAAGAACGTCCCGTCGGCCTTGCCGCCCAGCAGGAGCTTCCCGCCGAGGGCGACCGCTTCGTCGACCCAGCGCTGGGTCCGGCCGGCCGCGGTCGCGTCGACCATCGGGCCGAGGTCGGTCGCCGGGTCGAGCGGGTCGCCGAGCCGCAGCGCGGCCGCGCCGGCCACGAACCGCTCCAGGAACTCGTCCCAGACGTCCTCGTGGATAACCATCCGCTGGACGCTGATGCAGACCTGCCCGGCATAGCTGAACGCGCCGGTCAGGCAGCGCTTGACGGCCCAGTCGAGGTTCGCGCTCCTGTCGATGATCACGCCGGCGTTGCCGCCGAGCTCGAGCACCACCTTCTTCTTGCCGGCGCGCTCCTTCATCCGCCAGCCGACCGACGGCGAACCGGTGAACGTCAGCAGCTTGAAGCGCTCGTCGGCCACCATCCGATCGCCCAGCTCACGGGTCATGGGCAGGATCGAGACCGACCCGGCCGGGGCCCCGGCCGCCTCGATGATCTCGGCCACGGCCAGCATCGTCAGCGGGTCCTTGGACGGCGGCTTGAGGACGATCGGGTTGCCCGACGCGATCGCCGGGGCGACCTTGTGGGCCGCCAGGTTGAGCGGGAAGTTGAACGGGCTGATGCCGGCGATCGGCCCGATCGGGAACCGCCGGGTGATCCCGACCCGGTCCTTCGAGCTCGGCAGCAGGTCGAGCGGGATGACCTCGCCCGTGATCCGCTCGGCCTCCTCGGCGCCCAGCCGGAACGTGAGGCTCGCCCGGTCCACCTCCACCAGCGAGTCACGGATCGGCTTGCCGGCCTCGGTCGCGATCAGGTGGCCGAGCTCCTCGCGCCGCTCGCGGATCCCGGCGCTGATCTCGCGCAGGATCCGGCCGCGCTCGTACGCGGGCAGCTTCCGGGTCACCTCGAAGGCGCTGACGGCCGCCTCGACCGCGTCGTCGTACTGGGCCTCGGTGGCGTTGTAGGTGACGCCGGCCGGCGTCCCCGCCGCTGCCGGGTTGTCCACGACGAGCAGGTCCGGCGATTCGACCCAGCGACCGGCGAGGAAGATCGGATGTGGCTTCGTGGCGCTGGCGACAGTCATCTGGCACGGTCTCCTGTGGGGTAGGTTGCATCGTACAACTGGCCAGCCTGACATCCGCAGGAGAGGAGCGACCGAGATGGCCCGTGGCGTGGATCTGCGTGACGTCCTTCGAGTCGAGCCGGGGCGTTCGGCACGCCTCACGAGGCTGGATCCGGACCGGACCTTCGGTCACGACCGTGCGTCCGCGGACCGCGCGACCCAGGCCAACCTGGTTCGGTTGGCCGACCTCCAGGATCGCCTGTGGGCCGAGGCCCGTCGGTCGGTGCTGGTCGTCCTGCAGGGCATCGATGCGGCCGGCAAGGACGGCACCATCAACAAGGTCATGGAGGCATTCAACCCCCAGGGCTGCCCGGTCACGTCGTTCAAGGTCCCCTCGACCGAGGAGCTCGCCCACGATTACCTGTGGCGGGTCCATCAGCGCGTGCCCCGGAAGGGTGAAATCGGTATCTTCAACCGGTCGCAATACGAGGACGTGCTGGTTGTCCGGGTCCACGGGATCGCACCGAAGCGAGTCTGGTCCAAGCGCTACGGCCAGATCAACGAGTTCGAGCGGATGCTGGCCGAGAACGGCACCACGATCGTCAAGTTCTTCCTCCAGATCGACCGCGACGAGCAGCGGCAGCGGTTCCAGGCTCGCTATGACGACCCGACCAAGCGCTGGAAGTTCTCGATGGGCGACCTCGACGAGCGCAAGCTCTGGGGCGACTACCAGCGGGCGTTCGAGGACGCCCTGACGAAGACCTCGACGTCGTGGGCGCCGTGGTACGTCATTCCCGCCAATCACAAGTGGTTCCGCGACCTGGCAGTCTCGTCGGTCCTCGCCGAGACGCTGAACGACCTGAAGCCGGCCTATCCGCCGGAGCCGGACCTGCCGAGGGGCCTCGTCATCGCATAGCACGAGCAGTGGCGCGAGGCCGCCGTCGGAGGTTGACGTGGACGTTGCGGCCAAGACGGTCACGCAACTCCTCAGCTGCGGACTGGTACGGACGAGATCTGCCCGGCGAACCGGGTCCGGCAGCCAGGTCCACGCTCAGCCGCAGGGCCGACACGGCTCGATCGGCGGGGATGCGCCGCGTACCAGTCTGCTGGTGCGGATCTGCGTCGGGCGAGGTGCTCGGCTCGGGTGTCAACACCCTGGTCGCCGCAACAGCTAGTTCAGGCTCGGTTCGAACAATTCGAGCAGCCACTCGCCGACGGCCCCGGCGTACTCCCCGTGGTCTGTGGGCGGGACTCCGCTGAGTGCGCGTTCCCATGCGAAGGCCCGTCCAACCGCGCCTACGCGCAGAGCGGTGCCGACGGTTTCGACGAGCGCCGCCCGCGACTGGTCGGCGGTCCACGGTTCGAGGTAGGCGTCGCGGAGGCGGAGGAGCTGGGCGCGGCCGAGTGTGGCGTCGCGGCTGGCGATGCTGCGCAAGGTGGCAAGCAGCGTCCCGAATGGGTGCGCGACCACGGCGTCACCCCAGTCGAAGATCCGGTCTCCCGTGGCCCCTTCGGCAGCAGCCGGGTCGCCGGACGCCCCGACGAAGACGTTGCCGTCGTGGAGGTCGTCGTGCTGGAGGCTCGGCTCGATCCCGCTCGCGGCGAGCCCTGCACACCATTCCGTGTACGCGGGGAGCAGGCCGCTCAGGCGCGCGCGGTCCGGATCGCTCAAGCGCGACACGGGGTCGTCGATCAGGCGAGCGAACAGAGCCGGCATGGCCGCCGGTCGCAGGTCCGGCACGCCCAGGTCGATGAGGGTGGGTGCCCTGACCGCGAGGAGGCGCTGAAGCGAGGCGTACGCCGGCAGGATCCGCAGCCAGTCCTGGATGCCGGCGCCTCCCTCGAGCCGGTCGCGCAGGCGGGTGCCCCCGTCCGGGAGCAGCATCCAGGACCGACCCGGCTCGACGGCAAGCGGCAACAGCAGCATCGGTGTGCGCCACTCGGCGAGCGCCCGGAGCAGCCGCGGCTCGTACGCGGTCCCAGGTCCCGAGGCCTTGAACCAGACCGTGCCTGCCAGCGTGGGCACCGACATCACGGTGGACCAGGGGCGCACGTGCGGCTGCGCGACGTCCCCTACCCGAGGCCGACCGAGCCGGACGAGCTGTCCATCGATCCAATCGAGCGCCTCGGCACGCCAGTCGGCATCGACCCAGAGCAAGGGCGTGCGGCGCCTAGCGCGACTTTCCGCCGCCGAACAGGGTGCCGAACACGCCCCGGATCACGTCCTGGCCGACGCGCGAGGTCAGGACCCGGCCGCCGGTTCGGATCGCCGAGTTGATCGTCCGTTGCTGGGCACGCTCGGCCGCGCGCTGCGCCCTGGCGTCGGCCGCCCGCTGCCGCTCGGCGGCGCGTCTCTGCGCCGCGATGTCGCGAGCCTGCCGGGCGATTTCCCGCTGCTGCTGCGCCGCGGTCATCGTGTTGAGGCCCGTCGCCGTCGTCGGTGAGACGGCCGCCCGCGTCGCGGCACTCGCGGCGGCGGCCCGTGCCGCTGCGAGCCGTGCGGCTGCCAGCCGGGCGGTGATCCGCTCGTAGGCCGAGTCGCGATCGACCGTGGCGCCGTACTTGGCCTGGTACGGACTCGTCGCGATCCGACCGCGAAACTGCACGTCGTCGAGAGGTGCCATCAGGGAATCGGGGGCCAGCAGGCGAGTCGCCGCGAGGGGCGTGGGCACCCCCCGTGGGGACAGGACGGTCACCAGGGCTTCGCCGGTCCCGAGGGAGGTGATCGTCCGCTCCACGTCGTAGAAATCGGTCACAGGAAAGGTCCGCGCCGTCTTGCGCAGCGCGTCCGCGTCATCGGGCGTGAACGCGCGGAGCGCGTGCTGCACGCGATTGCCGAGTTGGGCCAGCACGGGTGACGGAACGTCCGTCGGCGCCTGGGTCACGAAGTAGATCCCGACGCCCTTCGACCGGATCAGACGCGCCGTCCGCTCCACCTGGTCCATGAGTGCCTCCGAGGCGTCGTCGAAGAGCAGGTGCGCCTCGTCGAAGAAGAAGCACAGCTTCGGCTTGGGCAGGTCGCCGGCCTCGGGCAGGCTCTCGTACAGCTGGGCCAGCATCCAGAGCATGAACGTGCTGAACAGTCGTGGGCGGTCCATGACGTCCGGGAGTTCGAGGACGCTGATGATCCCCTCGCCTTCCGGTGTCGTCCGGAGCAGGTCCTCGACCTCGAATTCGGGCTCACCGAAGAAGACGTCGGCGCCCTCCTGCTCCAGGACGACCATCGAGCGCAGGAGGACCCCCACCGATGCCGAGGACATCCCTCCGTAATCGGCGAGGATGGGCTTGCCGTCGTCGGACGACAGGAACTTGAGCGTCGCTGCGAGGTCCTTCAGGTCCAGCAGCGGCAGGTCGTTGTCGTCGCAGTACTTGAACACGAGCGACAGGATCGAGGTCTGGGTCTCGTTCAGATCGAGAACCTTGCCCAGGAGCAGCGGCCCGAAGGAGTGGACCGTCGCCCTCACCTGCGCCCCGAGCTTGCCCGACAGCGACAGGTACTCGACCGGGTGGCCGGCCGGCTGGAAGGTCCAGGCCAGCGACGCGACCCGCTCCTGCAGCTTCGGGTTCGCCGCATCGCCGGGCGCGGCGAGGCCGGTCAGGTCTCCCTTGATATCGGCCACGAAAACCGGCACGCCGGCCTTGGACAGCTGGCCCGCGAGGAGTTGCAGCGTCCTGGTCTTGCCGGTCCCGGTGGCCCCGGCGATCAGTCCGTGGCGATTGAGCATGCTCAGGGCCACCTGGACGCGCGCATCGTTGTCCAGCTCATCGTCACGCATCGGGCTGCCGATGACGAAACCAGGCTCGGAGAGCGCGTAGCCGGCCGTCATGGCGTCGCGGAAGGCCTGGTCCATCGACCCCTCCAGGGACTCACGAAGCTGCCAGGATCGGGATCTCCGAAGGGTATCATCGGACCGAACGCCGGCCGATCGGCCGGCACAGGGAGCGTGGTGTGATGAACATCAACGAGGTCGAGGGAATCGGTGCTGCGTACGCCGCGAAACTGGCCGAGGCCGGGGTCACGACGACCGACGGACTGCTCGAGCGCGGTGCCAAGGCTTCCGGACGTCAGGGGCTCGAAGCCGCCACCGGCATCAGCGGCAGCCTGATCCTGGAGTGGGTCAATCACGTCGACCTGATGCGCCTGAAGGGTGTCGGCTCGGAGTATTCGGATCTGCTCGAAGCGGCCGGGGTGGACTCCCCAGCCGAGCTGGCCAACCGCAACGCCGCGAATCTGGCGACCACCTTCGCCGAAGTCGTCGCCGCCCGGCCGGGCATCGTCCGACGAACCCCGACCGAGGGCGAGGTGGCCGGCTGGATCGCCGAGGCGAAGACCCTGCCGAAGATCGTCGAGCACTGAGGAGGCGCCCGGATGCTTTCCGAATTCAAGGCGTTCCTGCTCAAGACCAACGCGCTGGCCCTGGCGATCGGCGTGATCATCGGCGGGGCGCTGGGCACCGTCGTCAACTCCCTGGTGAACGACATCATCATGCCGCCGATCGGGATGGCCCTCGGCGGGGTGGACTTCAGCCAGCTCAAGATCGTGCTCAAGGACGCCGTCGGTGGCGACCCGGCAACGGAGGTCGCGATCCGCTACGGCACGTTCCTGAACGCGATCATCGCCTTCGTCGTGATCGCCTTCGTCGTCTGGCAGGTGTCGCGGATGTTCATCAAGGAGCCACCCCCGACGGCAGCCAAGACCTGCCCGTTCTGCAAGGAGGCGAACGCGGTCGACGCCTCGAAGTGCCGGGCCTGCGCGAGCGCCATCTGAACCCCGCCTGAGACCGGCGCAGCCGGCCCGTCAGCCTTCCGCGGCCTTGGGGTAGCAGCCGAGGACCCGGGTCATCGTCGTCACGGTTCGCACCGCCTCTAGCGCCGCCTGGGTCCCCGCGTCTCCGGCATCGGCGTCGAGGTCGACCCAGAAGACGTACTCCCAGGCACGCTCGCGGCTGGGCCGCGACTCGAGCTTGCTCATGTTCAGGCCGTGCTCGGCGAACACGCGGAGGACCGCCAGCAGGGTGCCCGGCTCGTTGCGAACGGCCAGGACGAGGGTGGTTCGGCGATCCGACGTCGCGGTCGCGCCGGCCATCCGCGGCGGCCCGACGCCCGGCCGGACCAGCAACGCAAACCGCGTCCGGTTGCCCGGCAGGTCGCCGATCTCGTCGGCGAGGACCTCGA
>CAWDXA010000001.1:0-13353 GCA_963806175.1 uncultured Chloroflexia bacterium | reverse complement strand
CCGGACGGAGGCCGGCTAGCGTTGGTCGTGAGCCGGGGGCTGGCTCGACGCAAACGATGTCCCGGTCGCGCCGGCGGTCATCGAGGAGTTTCCCGGGACCGGGACACTGCGGTTGGCAGGCGACACGTGGCTCTGGCTCTGCGTGGCGACCGCGACCTTGGTCGAACGAGGGTCCCGTGCGCTGGACCCGACGATGGGCTGTGCCTGACCCAGTACGGCGGCCGGTCCGACGCGACGGGCGGCGCCCCTATCGGCCGCTCCGGGCCTCCATGAGATCGGCGACCGCGGAGCTCGCAATCGGGCGAGGCCACGAGAGCAGTCCCACCGCGGCCGCCGCCTCGCCGATCACGTTCTCCGGGCGTTGGCCCGCGGCGCGCAGCTCGCGGACGCCCGTGTCCCCGTCCGCCTTGGACAGCTTGGCGCCGTTGGGTTTGTGAATGAGCGGGTGATGGGCGAACTTCGCCGGTTCCATCCGGCCCAGCACGCGGGCCAGGCGAAGTTGCGCGGGCGTCGCCGCGGCCAGGTCCTCGCCGCGGACGACGAGCGAGATCGGCTGGCGGAAATCGTCGACGACGGCGCACAGGGCATAGGTCCAGTTGCCCTGCCGATCCCGGATGGCGAGGTCGCCGGCCGGCGCCACGGGCGCTGCCGTCGCACCCAGTAACCGATCGACCCACGCCTCCTCGCCCGGCCCGAGCGCCACCCTGAGGGTGCACCAGGGGTCCTCGGGGACCGCGCGCTCGCGGCACCGCCCCGGGCAGCCCGGGCCGCGCCAGGGACCGCCGTGGATCGCGGCCCACGCCGCAAACGTCGACCGGGTGCAGCCGCACGCGTACACGAGTCCGGACGCGCGAAGCCGCTCGACGGCCGCCAGATACGGGGCGGGATCGTCGTGCTGGCGGACCGGACCGGCGTCTGCGACGAACCCGAGCCAGTCGAGATCCTCGAGGAGCGCGATCTGGTAGGCCGCGCGGCTGCGCTCGCGATCGTGGTCCTCGATCCGCAGCAGCACGTGTGCGTCGAGCGCCGCGGCCAGCCCCCAGACGAAGATCGCGTTGGCGACATGGCCAAGATGGAGGAACCCGGTGGGCGCCGGGGCGAACCGCGTCCAGGCGGTCTCGGGACCGGCGATCGGCGCCTGCGGCGTCGCGTCCGCCGGCTCAGTCGGTTGCGTCGGCCGCGCCATCGCGACGAGCCCGGTCGCGCGCCTCCAGGGCCCGCGTCGCGGCCATCAGGCGCCGGTACAGGGCGACCAGATCGGCCTGGGCGAGCGGGCCCGAGTTGGCCATCGTCACCCGGAGCAGGACCTCGCGCTCGCGTTCCGCGTCGCGGATCGCGCGCCGGCCCGCGGCGGCCTTGGCCAGACCGGCTTCTCGGGCGAGCCCGGCGCGCTCGTTGAGCAGCCCGACGATCTTGCGATCGAGGGCGTCGATCCGCAGCCGGAGCCGCCGCAGCTCGGACGTCTCGGTGGAGCGGTCAGCCATCGCGGCCACCCGCGCGCCCGCCGGCACCATCAGCCGGGCCTTCGCCAAACCGCCGGGCGATCGATTCGAGGGCGACGTGGTAGCCGCGGGCGCCCTGCCCGACGATCGATTCGAGGGCGATATCGTGGAGGAAGTTGACCTGCCGGAATGGCTCGCGTTTCGACGGATCGGACAGGTGGACCTCGATGAACGGCCGCTGGGCGGAGAGCAGCGCGTCGCGCAGCGACACGCTCGTGTGGGTGAGGCCGCCGGCGTTCACGATCGCCACGTCGAAGTCGCGCCGGTGGAGTCGGTCGATCAGGGCTCCCTCGTGGTTCGATTGATAGAAGGCAATATCGAGGTCGAGCTCGGCGGCTCGCGCGGCAATCCCGGCGTGGATCTCGTCGAGGGATTCGTGGCCGTAGATCTCGGGCTCCCGCGTCCCGACGAGGTTGAGGTTGGGCCCCTCGAGGACCAGCACCGTCGTCATCGCGGCGACCCGGCGCCAGCCGCCAGCAGGCGGGTTGCGGCGCGCTCCACGACGCCTGCCTCGATGTCGTCGCGCACGACGACGCCGTCGGCGGTCGGCAGGACCCAGCGCAGCTGCCGGCCGGAATGCTTCTTGTCTGTCGCCAGGTGGGCCAGCACCGCCTCGAGCCGGTAGGGGAGTGGCGCGGTCGCCAGGTCCAGCCGATCGAGGAGCGCACCCATTCGCCCGGCCCGTTCCGGCGGAGTCACGCCCGCATCCATCCCGATCCTCGCCGCCGCGCGCAGCCCGTACGCCACGGCCTCCCCGTGGAGCAGGTCGCCGTACCCGGCGGCGGCCTCCACCGCGTGGCCTAGCGAGTGCCCGAGGTTGAGCGTGATGCGGCCGCTGCTCGGACGGCGCTCCCGCTCGTCCGCGACGACGACTTCGACCTTGGCCCAGGCGCACCGCTCGACGACCTCGGCGAGGGCGCCGCGCCCGAAGGCCGCCGGGTGACCCCGGGCGATCAGCGGTCCGTCGCTCTCGAGGAGCTCGAACAACCGCTCGTCGCCCAGTGCCGCCATCTTGACCGCCTCGCCGAGGGCCGCCCGAAGCTGTCGCTCCGGGAGTGTCCGCAGCAGATCGACGTCGATCACGACGGCCGCCGGCTGGTGGAATGCGCCGACGAGGTTCTTGCCCTCGGGCAGGTCCACCCCGGTCTTGCCGCCGATGGACGAGTCGATCTGGGCGACCAGCGTGGTCGGCACCTGGATGACCGGGACGCCGCGGAGGTACGTCGCCGCGAGGAACCCGGCCGTGTCTCCGAGGGCCCCGCCGCCGATCGCGACGAGCGGCTCGGAGCGTTCCGCGCGGAGGCGGGACAGCTCCCGCGCCGCGTCCTCCACGACAGGCAGCCGCTTGGCTGTCTCGCCCTGTGGCAGCATCACCCGCTCGACCGCCCAGCCGCGCTCGCGCAGACCGGCCTCGATCCCGCCACCGACGGCTCCCCAGGCGCCGGGCTCGCTGACGAGGATCGCCCGCCGGGCGCCGAGCGCCTCCAGCTCTGCCGCCAGCGCTGCCGCCGCGATACCTTCGCCGATCACGATCCGGCCGATCGGCGTGTCGGCTCGGAGGAGCGCGGTTCCGGCTGTGCGCTCGTCGGTGAGCGCCCGTGCCAGGGCGTCGTCGAGCGAGTCGACGACGCCCTGGACCTCCGAGATCCCGGACTGGTGGACGTCGGCGGCCGCATAGAACCGGGCCCGCCGGGTGCCGAGGTCCCGGATTGCGCCGATCGGGTCGCGGCCGGCGACGAGCGGGCGCACGTTCGGCGAACGGCGCAGGCGCTGGGCGAGGACCTCGGGTCGCCCGTCGAGCCAGACCGTTACCCGGCCGCGGTACAGCGACCAGCGATTCCTGGGATCGACGACCGCGCCGCCGCCCGTCGCGATCACCCGCCGGATCTCCGGGTCCATGTCGGCCGGACCCAGCTCGGCGATCGCGGCCCGCTCGAGCGCACGGAAGGCGGCCTCGCCATCCTCTTCGAAGAGTTCCGGAATCGACCGTCCGGCCGACGATTCGATCCGCTCGTCGAGGTCGATGAACGCCGCGGCATGCCGGTTCGCCAGCCGCCGGCCGATGACGCTCTTGCCGCTGCCGGGCAGCCCGACCAGCACGACGTCCATCGCGGTCTAGTCGTCCCCGCCCGACCCGGCCTCGTCCGTGCCGGTCAGCCCGTGCCCCGCCGCGGC
This sequence comes from uncultured Chloroflexia bacterium, assembly GCA_963806175.1. Lineage (GTDB taxonomy): Bacteria > Chloroflexota > Limnocylindria > Limnocylindrales > CSP1-4 > SPCO01. The sequence continues at coordinate 9,676 of CAWDXA010000001.1, read as the reverse complement.
ACCGCGTCGTCCGCCGGCAACCGGGGCCTCCGGCGTCGCGGCGATCCGCTCCCGATATCGCTCGAGGCTGGCGCGGATGTCGCCCATCGTGTCGCCGCCGAACTTCTCGACCACGAATGCGGCCAGCGTCAGCATCATCATCGCCTCGGCCACGACCCCGGCCGCCGGCACCACGCTGATGTCGCTCCGCTCGTAGTGCGCCTTGTCGACCGCCTCACCGGTCACGAGGTCGGCCGACGGCAGCGGCCGGGCGAGCGTCGAGATCGGCTTGACGGCGCCACGGACGACGAGCGGCTCGCCGTTGGTCACGCCACCGGTCAGGCCGCCGGCGTTGTTCGTCCGGTGGACCCAGCGGCCGCCCTCGCCACGCCCCTCGATGACGTCGTGGACGGTCGAGCCGAATCGGCGGGTCTGCTCGAACCCCAGCCCGAACTCGACGCCTTTGACGATGTTGATGCTCATCACCGCCGCGGCCAGCGCGGCATCGAGCCGGCGATCCCAGTGGACGTACGAGCCGAGGCCAATGGGCAGGCCGTGGGCCACCACCTCGAACACTCCGCCGACCGTGTCGCCGGCCGACCGCGCCTCGTCGATCCGGGCGATCATCCGCGCCTCGGCCGCCGGGTCGGGGCAGCGCAGCGGCGAGGCATCGGCCTCGTCCCTCGGGCGCGTGCAGTTGGCCGGGTCGACCGCCACTCCGCCGACCTCGGCCGTGAACGACCAGACCTCGATCCCGAGCTCGCGCAGGAACGCCCGGGCGACGCCGCCGGCCGCGACCCGTGCCGCCGTCTCGCGGGCCGAGGCGCGCTCGAGCACGTTGCGGACGTCGTTGAAGTCGTACTTGAGGGCGCCTGCCAGGTCGGCGTGACCCGGCCGGACCCGGGTGACCGGGGTGGCCCGCTTGTTGCCGTCCGCGGCGGCGCTGAACAGGGCGGCGGCCGCGTCGTCGTCGAGCGGCTCGACCGCCATCACCTGCGTCCAGTTCTCCCAGTCCCGGTTCCGAACGAGCAGGAGCATCGGCGAGCCGAGGGTCACCCCGTGGCGCACACCACCCAGGATCTCGGCCCGGTCCTGCTCGATCTGCTGGCGCGCGCCGCGCCCGTACCCCTTCTGGCGGCGGGCGAGGTCGATCGCGATCGCGTCGGCCGTGACCGCCAGGCCGGCGGGCACGCCCTCGATCGTCACGCCGAGCGCCGGCCCGTGCGATTCGCCCGCGGTCAGGAATCGGAAGGCGCCCATCCCGATCGGAGTCGTCAGCCAGGCCGTCGCGATGTCGTCAGTCGGCGGCCGTGGCGGCCGGCGTTCCGGCCGTGACGGCTTCTCCGGCAGGCTCACCCTCGGCCGATCGCAGGCCCCCCGCGCGCGCGGCGGCCAGCCGTTCCTGCATCAGGTCGAGCGGCGCCGGCTGGCCCGTCCAGAGCGTGAACGCCGCGGCACCCTGGTGGAGGAGCATCAGCTCGCCGTCCGCCACCGTGCAGCCGGCGGCCTCGGAATCTCGGAGCAGCTTCGTGCGGGCGTAGATGAGGTCGAGGACCAGCACCTCCCCGCTGAGCGCCTCGGCCGGGATCGGGCTGTCGTCGCTGGTCAGCCCGATCGAGGTCGCGTTGACCAGGACCTTGGTCTTGGCCAGCTCGGCCTCGATGATCGAGTCGTGCCAGGGCATCGCCCGCAGCTCCATGTGGGCCGCACTCCGGGAGAAGTGCTTGACCATGCTCTCGGCCCGGTGGAGGTGCCGGTTGAAGACGACGATCCGCTGGAAGCCCTCGGTGATCAGGCCGTAGACGACCGCCCGCGCCCCGCCGCCGGCCCCGAGCACGACGGCCTGGCGCGGCATCTTCTGCTTGCCGACGAGCCGATCGAGCGCCACCTTGAAGCCGGGCACGTCGGTGTTGTGCCCGACCAGGCGCTTGCCTTCGCGCGTGATCGTGTTGACCGCGCCGGTGTTGTGGGCTTCCTCGGTGAGCCGGTCGACCATCGGGACGACCCGCTCCTTGTGCGGGATGGTCACGTTGGCCCCCAGGAACGCCTCGGTGCGCAGCTCGGCGACCGCGTCGGCCAGCTCGATCGGGGCGCGGTCCCAGGCCTCGTATGTCGCGTCGATACCGAGCGAATCGAAGGCCGCCTGGTGCATCGCCCAGGACAGCGAATGAGCGACGGGGTGGCCGATCAGGACCACGCGCTTTGTCATGCTCGCACCCTTTCGAGGTCGTCGAAGAACCCGGGATAGGAGATGGCGGCCGAGCCCGGCCGCGCGATCGTCGTCTCACCCGCGGCGACGAGACCCGCGATCGCGAAGGCCATCGCCAGGCGGTGGTCGTCGAGGCTGTCGGTCAGGGCGCCGTGGAGCGACGCTCCGCCCTCGATGCGCAGATCGTCACCGTCGACCCGGATCCGAGCGCCCAGCGCCAGCAGCCCGGCCGCGATCCCGCTGATCCGGTCCGATTCCTTGTGGCGCAGCTCGCTCGCGCCACGGATCGTGGTGGTCCCTCGGGCCGCCGCGGCCGCCAGGCACAGGATCGGGATCTCGTCGATGGCGGCGGCCACGTCGGCCGGCCCCAGGTCGATCCCGTGAAGCTCCGACGAGCGGACGACCAGGTCGGCGACCGGCTCGCCGACGCCGTCGTCCGCGGTCTCGTGACGCGGGTGCTCCTCGATCCGGGCGCCCATCGAGCGCAGGATGTCGATCACGGCACGCCGCGTGGGATTGACCCCGACGTCGTGCAGTGCCAGTTCGGCATCGGGATGGATCGCGCCAGCCGCCAGCCAGAAGGCGGCGGCCGAGACGTCGCCCGGGACCCGCTCCTGTACCGCCCCCACTGCCACCCCTCCTTGTACCGTCCAGGCGACCCGCCCGTCGGGCGAATCCTCGCGCTCGACCGCCACGCCGCGCGCCCTGAGCATGCGCTCCGTGTGGTCGCGCGTGGCGACCGCTTCCCGGACCGTCGTCCGTCCATCCGCTCGCAGGCCGGCCAGCAGGATCGCCGACTTCACCTGCGCGCTCGGCACCGGTGTTGCGATGTCGATGGCCCGGAGCGGCGTATGGCCGACCACGGTCAGGGGAGGGAGGGAATCGTTGCGTCGGGCGTGGAGCACTGCGCCCATCGAGCGCAGTGGCTCGATGATACGAGCGACCGGACGGCGGCGCAACGACGCATCGCCGTCAAGGACCGTCGTCATCGGCAGGCCGGCCAGGATGCCGCTGATCAACCGCAGGCTCGTCCCGGAGTTGCCGCAGTCGAGGACCCCGTCCGGCTCGGTGAGCCCGTCCGCCCCCGGCGACACGACCCGGTACGACACGTTCCGGCCGTCCGTCCCGACGCGTTCGACGGAGACGCCGAGCGCCGCGACGATCCGCGCCGTTGTCCGGACGTCCGCCCCGTCGCCGGCGCCATCGATCCGGCTCTCGCCCGCGGCGAGCGCGGCCAGCATGAGCGCCCGATGGCTGATCGACTTGTCACCCGGCAGTCGGAGGTCGCCGCGCAGTCGCGCGGCCGCGCGGACGCGCGCGACCCCGGCGTGGGCGGCTTCTCCGGTTGGCGCCGGCAACGTGCTCAATGCTTGGCCAGCCCTCCGGCGCCGCCGATCCCGAGCGCCGCACCGGACACCAGGGGATCGCCGTGGAGTGACCTGACATGCTCGTGGACGGGCACGATCGCGGCCATCAGTTCGCGGAACTGGTCGAAGTCGAGCTGCTGTTCGGCGTCGGAGAGCGCCTCGTCCGGCCGTGGGTGGACCTCGACCATCACGCCGTCCGCACCCACCGCCACGCCACCGATGGCCAGCGGCTTGACCAGCCAGCGCTTCCCGGTGGCGTGTGATGGATCCACGATCACGGGCAGGTGCGTGAGATGGTGGACGAGCGGGACGGCGGCCAGGTCGAGCGTGTTGCGCGTGTAGGTCTCGAACGTGCGGATGCCGCGCTCGCACAGGATGACGTTCGGGTTGCCCGAGCTGACGATGTACTCGGCGGCCATCAGCCATTCCTCGACCGTGGCGCCGTAGCCGCGCTTGAGCATCACCGGGCGGGCGACCCGGCCGACGTCGCGCAGCAGCGAGTAGTTCTGCATGTTCCGGGTCCCGATCTGGAGGATGTCGGCGTACTCGGCGACGATGTCGACCTGGTTCGGTTCCATCACCTCGGTGATCACCGGCAGGCCCGTCCGCTCCCGGGCCTCGGCCAGGAAGCGCAGCCCCTGGACGCCGAGGCCCTGGAAGGCGTACGGACTGGTCCGTGGCTTGAACGCGCCGCCCCGGAGGACCGTGGCGCCTGCCGCCGCCACCGCGTCGGCGGTCTCGAACAGCTGCTCGCGACTCTCCACCGAGCACGGGCCGGCCATCATCGTCAGCGACCCATCGCCGATCACCGCGTCGAGGACACGGATGACCGTGTCCTCGGGGTGGAACTCGCGCGAGGTCAGCTTGAACGGGCGGCTGATCGGTGTGACGGACTCGACCCCGGACAGGGCCGACAGGCGATCCATCAGGATCGGCTTGCGGGCGCCGATCTCGCCGACCACGGCGATCACCATCCGCTCGGTCCCCGCGTGCTCGAACGGGGTCAACCCCTCGGCGAGGATCTGGCTCTTGACCCCGAGGACCTCCGCCTCGCTGGCGCCGACGACCATCACGACGAACATCGCGCTCGTGTCTCCTCAGTCGGTTGCTGTCGGTCGTTCGGCCAAACAAAAAAGCAGAGGTCCAACCTCTGCCTCGCTCGCCCGACACGACGTGTGCCCCGGTCTAGCGACCGGAAGCGATCATGCCGGGCATCGAAAGTAGAAGAATCGGTTCATGTGCGTGCGTGGACGGTAGCCACTGGCGCGCTCCATGTCAACGCGAGGGGGCAAGGGCGAGGAGCCGCGGCGCCCGCGGCAGCGCGCCAACCGCCGCGGACAACGGCCGCGGACAACGGCCGCGGACAACCGCCGTGATGGCGCCGCCGCTGATTCCTTGCCCCCACCGCAAGATTCCTGTCGCGCGTTGCCGCGGGAGCAACCAAGCGGCGGCGAGGCCGCCGTTGCTCGGGTTGCGGTGCCAGATTCTGCGCTCCGAGCGGGCGAATCCGCACCTTGCGGGCGATGCCTTGCTCCTCCGGCAACAAACCACGGATTCTTGCCCCGCTGGAGCCCGGGCGACACGGATGGTTGCACCCACTGCAAGAGCGGGGTCACGCCTGCGGCAATCCGTCGCCGCGTCGGCGCGCGCCCGCTCGCGCCGGGAATGAGCCGAACGCCTCTTGCCGCGCATTCGCCCGGCCCGCAGCCTTCCCGGCGATGGCTGCCACGGCACGAGCCCCAACGGATCCCGGCGTTGCGCTCCGGCTGGCAGCCTCCGATGACGTGGTCGTGGCCTACCAGGCGCGAACCAGGGTCCTTGGCATCGCCGAATCGGACCCGGCCGCGTCATCCCCGCGAGCAGCGATCGCCGACTCCCCCCGCGCCCGCGCGCTGCTGTCCCATCGCCAGCCGGACGGCACGATCCCGCTGAACCCATATGCCAAGTTCCAGGGAGCGCACTGGACGTTGGTCTGCCTTGCCCAGCTCGACTACCCGCCCGGGGATCTCGGGCTGCTCCCGATCAAGCGCCAGATGGACGGCTACCTCTCGGAACGTGGGCACCTCCGCCCGCCACGGACCGTCCGCTTCGCGGATCAGCCCGAGCGTGTTCGGCGCTGCGCGTCGCAGGAGGGCAATGCCATCTGGTCGGCGCTGCGCCTGGGCCTGGAGGACGAGCGGACCACAGGCTGGGTCGATCGCCTGGTGGCCCTCCAATGGCCGGACGGCGGCTGGAACTGCGACAAGCGGCCGGAGGCGCGCGTCTCGTCATTCCAGGAGACCGCGATCCCGGCCCGGGCACTGTACGCGTTCGGCATGCGATACCGCGATGGCAGGGCGATCGATTCCGCCGGCCGCGCAGCCGAGTTGCTGCTCTCGCGCCGGCTTCTGTGGCGCCGTCATGACGGAGCGGTGATCCGCCCGGACTGGGCCAAGCCCGCCGATCGAATCCAGTTCCCGATCCGCTTCTTCGATGTCCTCTTCGTCCTCGAGGTGATGGCCGAGATGGGGCGGCTCGACGATCCGCGCTGCGCCGAGGCGCTCGACCTGCTCGAGTCGAAGCGGCTCTCGGACGGCGGCTTCCCGCTCGAGGAGCGCATCGGAACCACCCGTCCGGTGATCGCCAGCCGTGGCACGTTCGCGGACTGGGGTCCGTCGGGGACGGGCCGCAGCAACCCGCTCGTCACGGTCGCCGCCCTCGGGGTCCTGCGCCGCGCCGGCCGCTTGCACAACCTCGCCGACTGAGCCGGCGGCTCGGCAGCGGAATCAGGACGCCGCTGGGTCCCCGGCGAGCGCCCGCTCCATGATCGCGCCGACCACGTCGCTCTTCGCGTCCGCGTAGTGCTGGACGTACTTCCAGTCCCGGGCCGCCAGCTCGCGCTTCGTACGTTCGTACAGGATTCGGTCGTCGTCGTGGCTGCGCAGCCAGTCTCGAAACGCCAGCATGCGCCGGATCTCGATGGTTCCCTCGGTGAAGACGTGGATGTTGGCCGCCGGCTCCGACCCCCGGAAGAGCCGGTGCTCGAACCATTCCGGCTCGCGGATGCGCAGGACGTAGCCGGCCGCCTCCATTGGCGGGACGTAGTCGGCCTCTTCGGACGAATCGGGGACCGCGAGGACGATGTCGATGATCGGCTTGGCCGCGAGGCCGGGGACGGACGTGGACCCGCAGTGCTCGAGCAGCCGGGTTCGGTCACGGAGTGCTGCGCGGATCCGGACCGCCTCGCGCTCGAACAGAAGCGGCCAGTTCGGGTCGTACTCAGACAGCATGACCGGGCCCGCGAGCACCGCCAGCTCGCCGATCGTCACCGCCCGGAGTGCCTCCTCGCTCGTCGCCTGGGACATCGGCGGCCGCTGAGCCGTCATCCATTTCCTCCTGTCGCCGTCGGCGCGCCAGCCTACCGCACCGGTCGAGGATGAGGCCGACCCCGTGATAGCATGTCGCCCGCTGTCGCGACGGAGAGGTCGCATAGAGGCCTAGTGCAGCGGTTTGCTAAACCGCCATGTGGGGTAACCTGCATCGAGGGTTCGAATCCCTCCCTCTCCGCCAGCTTCCCAGCCCTCTCTCGTGCGCCCGTAGCTCAGTGGATAGAGCGTTAGGTTGCGGACCTAAAGGTCGTGGGTTCGAGTCCCGCCGGGCGCGCCATCTCGCGCGACGAGCACGCGCCGAAGCGCGGTCAGCCCGCGCGAGATTCAGCTGGCCACCGTGCCTTCCGGCACGGACAGCATCCGCGCGATTTCGGCATGCGTGTAGCCGTCCACGACGTTGAGCAGCAGGGCCGCTCGCGTCCGCCGCTCCAGGTTGGCGACCGCGGCCTACAGGTCCGGGTCCGCCGGACCGACCCACGGCCGAGGATCCAGGCGATGGAGCGCCGCCAGCCACCGCCGTCGGGCGCGGACGGGTTCCTGCGTGCTCCACGGACCCGCACCGCGCGACGCCGGCGGCCCGTGGTGCCATCGGCTACGATCCCGCCATGACAGCCGAGCCCCAGCGGGTCGCGTTCCTGGGCCTGGGCACCATGGGTGCGGCGATGGCCGCGAATCTGGCCCGGGCCGGGTTCGCCGTCACCGGCTGGAACCGCACCGCGGGTCGCGCCCCCGAGCTCCGCGATCTCGGCGTTGACATGGCGGCCAACCCGGCCGCGGCGGCCGCCGAGGCCGGGATCGTCGTGCTCTGCGTCTCAGACACGCCGGACGTCGAGGCGGTGCTGTTCGGTCCGGACGGCGTCGCCCAGGGGGCACGGGCCGGCGCGCTCATCGTGGACTGCTCGACGATCGCGCCATCTGGCAGCTGGGAGTTCGCGGCCCGGCTCAAGGACCATGGGCTCTCGATGGTCGACGCCCCGGTCTCGGGCGGGAGCGAGGGCGCCAAGAACGCCACCCTCACGATCTTCGTCGGTGGCGACGAGGACGATGTCGAGCGAGCCCGGCCGGTGCTCGCGGCGCTCGGCAAGACGATCACCCATGTCGGCCCCATCGGCGCCGGCCAGGCGGTCAAGGCGGTCAACCAGGTCATCCTGGCCGCGACCTACCTCGGCGTGGCCGAGGGGATCGTCCTCGCGATCAAGGCCGGCCTGGACGTCGAGCAGGTCGTCGGTGCGTTGGGCGGCGGCGCGGCGCAGAGCTGGGTCCTGGCCAACCGAAGCAGTCGCATGCTCGACAACGACTACCCGCTCGGCTTCAAGGTCGCCCTGCACCGCAAGGACCTCGGCATCGCCCTCGAGCTCGCGAATCAGCTCGGCGCGGTGCTCCCGGTCAGCGCCCTGGCCGCCCAGCTCGAGAGCGGCCTGATCGCAGCCGGCCACGGCGACGACGACATGTCGGCGCTGGCCCGCTCGATCCGGGCGCTCTCGTCGCTCGACGGCTGAGGGTCGGCGGTCAGTCCAGCCCGACGAGCAGCATCGGATCGCCGAGCTTGCCGTCATAGCGCGGCCGGAAGCGGGCCACGTTGTACATGACCGGGACGTCGACCTTGCGTGGCCCGAGGGCCGGATCGGGCAGCGCCGCGTGGGCGTACTTGCCGTCCTGGATCGCGACCATCCGACCGGTAACCCCGCTGTCGATGAGATCCATGGCCACGTTGGCGAAGGTCGTCGCGACGAGGGAGTCGATCGAATCCGGCTCGCCGCTGCGCAGGTCGTAGGTCAGCTCGGATGCGAGCGTCTCGATCCCGGTCCTGTCCCGGATTTCCATCGCCAGAGACTCGCCGATGTTCGCCTTGTGGCGGTGCCCGAAGGCGTCGGCCATGCCCACGTCGCTCATCTGGGCACCCTGCCAGATGGCGCCCTCGGCCGTGATCACGAAGGCGTAGTGGCTCGGGTTGTCCTCGTGGTCCCAGGCGAGCAGGTCGCACAGCGCGTCGAGGTCGTACGGCGCCTCCGGGATCACGCAGCGCGCGGACGTGACGTAGGCCGTATACAGCGCCGAGAAGCCGGCGTCCCGGCCGAAGATGCGGAAGACGCCGATCCGCTCATGGCTGCCCAGGGTCGTCCGCTGCCGGTTGATGGCCTCCTTGGCCCGGGTGATCGCCGTGGAGAACCCGATGCAGTACTCCGTGCCCTGGACGTCGTTGTCCATCGTCTTGGGGATGGCCACCAGGGGAACGCCGGCGTTGACCAGGACCTGCGAGTACGACAGCGTGTCGTCCCCGCCGATCGTCACCAGGCGGTCGATGCCCAGGGCCGACAGGTTGTCGAGGACGAGCGGCGTCAGGTCGTAGACCCCGTCACCAACCTCGAACCGGGCCCGCGTCGCATCATCCATCCATGACGGCAGCCCCTGGACGCGCATCTTCTTGGGGTTCGTCCTCGACGTGTGGAGGATCGTCCCGCCGGTTCGTTCGATCGTCCGCGTGTTGATCCGGTCGAGTGGCCGCAGGTAGTCGGGATCGAGCGACGGTCCGATCCGGATGTGGGTCAGGCCCTCCCAACCCCGGCGGATCCCGAGGACCTCGTAGCCGGCGTCGGTGGCCCGATACACGACGCTCTTGATGACGGCATTGAGACCTGGGACGTCGCCTCCGCCGGTGAGAATGGCAATGCGTTTGGTGGTTGTCATGGCGCGCGTCATGCTACTCCGCCAGCCTCTCCGTGGCCGGTTGCGGATGAGTTGCGAGGCCCGGA